>NZ_LR134343.1:0-2202865 GCF_900637105.1 Moraxella cuniculi
ATGAGCGATATCATCACCATTTCGGGTCAAATCACCCCTGACGAGGTCAGACAACTTGCCCAGCAAGGCTACAAAACCCTCATCAATAACCGCCCTGACAACGAAGAACCAAATCAACCAAGCTCTGCACAAATCGCTGCTGTCGCTGCCGACTGTGGCATTGCCTATCAGCAAATCGCTTTTGCAGGTGGCATGCTTGAGATGCACCATGTGCAAGCCTTTGCTGATTTTTATAACCAAACCGAGCGTCCGCTGCATATTTTTTGTCGCAGTGGCAACCGCTCAAGCATTATTCTGCAAGCCGCCCGAGAGCATGATTTGCTTGATGACTAAAGCTGTTGCAGATGGTCTATTTTGTGGCTTAATATGGCATAAAACGCACTTTTTTAGTACAATAAGTCCAATTTGATTGATAACCAAACAGCCGATAAGCGATAATTATGACAAAACACATTCCCATCTTGGATAAAAACGACATTGCCAAAATGCAACTTGCTGGCAAACTTGCCGCTGATGTATTAACCATGCTTGATGAATATGTCAAAGTAGGTGTCAGCACAGGCACGCTTGATGATATTGCCCATCGCTATATCACCGAAGTGCAAGGAGCAATCCCAGCACCGCTGAATTATAATGGCTTTCCAAAATCCATCTGCACCTCCATCAACCATGTCGTCTGCCACGGCATTCCTGACCACGAACGCATCTTAAAAGATGGCGATATTATTAATATTGACATCACCGTCATCAAAGATGGCTACTATGGCGATACCTCAAAAATGTGGGTGGTCGGCAAACCTACCATCATGGGCGAAAGACTGTGCCGTGTCGCCCAAGAGGCTCTCTATGCTGGCATGAAAGTCGTTAAAAATGGTGCAAGACTGGGCGATATCGGTGCTGCAATTCAAGCCGTGGTCGAGCCTGAGCGTTTTAGCATCGTCAGAGAATTTTGTGGACATGGCATTGGCAAGAGTTTTCATGCAGAACCACAAGTGCTGCACTACGGCAAAGCAGGCACAGGCATTGAGCTAAAAACTGGCATGGCACTTACCATTGAGCCTATGATTAATCAAGGGGTCTGGCAAACCAAAGTCCTAAAAGACGGCTGGACAGCGATCACCAAAGACCGCAAACTATCCGCCCAGTGGGAGCATACCATCATTGTTACGGATACAGGCTGTCTTGTTACCACCGCCAGAGATGACGAGGATTTGAGTTTTTTAAATAACTAAACATCAAGGCAAGTGGTGCTTGATAATCCACTTGCCGCCATTGCCATTTGCCCAATGTCCATGACGCAATACGCCCAACTTGACCAAAGCGACAAACTGCTCGCTTATTGCCAACAACTAAAACTGAACCTGCCAACACCGCCCAATCTTACAGATTGTGCAGCCATTCGCCACTATTTGCAAGCGACAAATCACGCCATTGACAAACACCTAAGGCATCGTGGCACGGCAGCAACCGAACAAATCGGCACGCTCATCAATATCCGCACACTGGTTATTGATGAAGTGCTAAGTGCCTTATTTGCCCATCATCTGCCTGATGATTGTGCCTTATTTGCCATTGGTGGCTATGGTCGCTGTGAGCTGCTGCCCGCCTCGGACATTGATATTTTATTGATTGGCGAAAACATTCATGCCACCCAAGCAAACATTGAGCAATTTGTTGCCAGCCTGTGGGATATTGGCATTACGCCAGCATTTTCGGTACAAGACAAAACCACACTGGATACAGCTGTCAGCGACCAGACCATTGCTACTGCTTGGCTGGACGCACGACTGGTTGCTGGCAATGTATCATTCATAAATTTACCTTTCAATACTGTTAAAAAAAACTGGTCAATACAAGCATTCTACACCGCCAAAATCAACGAAGCAAAACAGCGATATCTCTCGCACAATGCCACCGAATACAACCTTGAGCCACACATCAAAAACGCCCCCGGTGGTCTGCGTGATTTGCATATTTTGCACTGGCTTTCACGATTTTATTTTGGGCAAGACAGTTCTGATGCTGTAGCGAACTTCATCAGCCAAGATGAACGCCAAGAAATCATCGCCGCCCAAGAGTTTTTGTGGTGCGTGCGTCATCATCTGCATACGCTGGCAAATCGCAACGAAGACAGGCTGCTGTTTGATTACCAAAAAAGCCTCGCCGAACGCTTTGGTTATTATCAGCCGAACGAACAAGCTACGCACCACGACATCACCGCCGCCTTGGAGGTGATGATGCGGCAGTACTATCACCATGCCATGCGTGTGGCAACGCTGTCGGAGATGCTTTGTGCTTATTTTGCCGAAAATTACCTGACAGATACATCGCTTGCTCTTTGTTCTGGTGAACGCACGGTGATTGATGATAATTTTTGTTTAATCAGCACAAAAGACACAGATGGCAAACTGGTAACAAAAATCCATGCCAACCATGCTGATACTTTTAGCAACAACCCTGCCAATTTGCTGAAAATTTTTTTAATCATGGGGCAGCAAGGCATCAACAAAATCACCGCTGCCACCTTGCGTGCCATTAATCAAGCCAGCCTGCTGATTGATGATGATTTTCGCAACCAAAGCCAGCACCGTCAATTATTCTTGGCAAATTTACAACAGAGTAATTATTTGTTTCATCGCCTAAGGCTGATGAAACGCTTTGGCGTACTGGGCAATTATCTGCCCGCCTTTGGGCAAGTGATGGGGCTTATGCAATACGATTTGTTTCATCGCTATACGGTTGATGCTCACACGCTGTTTTTGGTGCGGATTTTGCACCGTTTTGAGACGGACAGCACAGGAAAATATGGCTTGGCAAGTGAAGTTTATCAAAAAATCGCTCGCAAAGACATTCTTATCATCGCTGCGATTTTTCATGATATTGCCAAGGGTCGTGGTGGCGACCATGCCAAATTGGGAGCGGTTGATGCTTATCAATTCTGCCTAGATCACGGCATGAGCGAATCGGACAGTCAGCTGGTTCGCTGGCTGGTGCTTGAGCATCTAACCATGTCGCTTACCGCCCAAAAACAAGACATCAGCGACCCTGATGTCATTACTCGCTTTGCAGAATTTAGCGAATCAATCGCCAGACTTAATCATCTGTATGTGCTGACCGTTGCCGACATGAACGCCACCAACAGTCAGCTTTGGAACTCATGGCGTGCCACCTTGCTCAAGCAGCTATACACCAGCGTCCACCGCGTGCATAGCTTAGGGGTGCATACTGTTGATAAAGACAAAGTCATCGCCTTACGCAAAACCGCTGCCAATGATTTACTTATCCAACAACACCACACCCAAGAACAAATAACCGCCCTCTGGTCTGGCTTTGGTGAAGAATATTTTCTCAAACAAAAAGTAAGCGACATTGTCTGGCAAACCACACAAATCTTGGCAAATAAGCACAAGCTAACACTTGGCGAGCCAATCATTACACTAAGACGACACGATGAAGTCTCGCTAAGAGGTATTCAATTGCTCGTTTGCACCCCAGATCAGGACAATTTATTTGCCACCACCGTATGCGTTTTGGACAAAATGGGGCTAAGCGTCCTAGATGCGACCATCATCTCTGCAAGCATTGACGATACTGCAATGGCGCTTGATTGCTATGTGCTCATTGATAGGCATGGTGCAAACTGTGATACCGATTTATTATCCGATTCACACCGCCATCATGAATTGGTTGATAAACTTCGCACAAGCCTTCACCACCAGCATCTTTGCACGCCACCAAAAACCTTCAAAACCACCAGCCCACTTCGGCATTTTAACCTGCCAACACAAGTGCATTTTGCCAAAGCAACCACGCTGGCTCAGCAAGGTCGCCACCAAATGCAGCTGATTACCAAGGACAGACCATCATTGCTTGCCAAGATTGGAGCGGTATTTAGTGAATTGTCCGTGCAGGTGCATGGGGCAAGAATTACCACTTTGGGCGAGCGTGCCGAAGATATGTTTTATTTAAGCAATCAGCACGGCGAGCTGCTTAGTGATGATAAATTAATACAAATAAAAGAAAAACTTATCAATATCTTGGACAATTAGCCACACTGATGCACTTTGCCCAAAATCTCACTTAACAAACTTAAGCAACATTATGTAAATCAAGCCGTATTTTTCTCACAAAAATGCCACAAATTCAGCTGTCCAATGGTGGTATTTTCGGCAAATTTGTGCCAAAATATCGTCCATTAGTATCGCAATTTTGGCAAAATGCCGAGCAAAAATATCACCGAGAAGAACTCATGAAGCTCCCTTACAAGTTTATACTATCAGCAGGACTTATGCTTGGTAGTGTCGCACTGGCAAATCAGCCCAGTAGCACACTCACCGTTGATGAAGAATCGCTACCTGCCTGCACCAAAACCGCCCTGCCAGAAGGCGTGGAATTTGCCATCATCTATCCTGATTGTGGCTATGTTGATGGCTTGGCACCTGTCATCAAAGAAGGCAAATACGGCTTTGCTGACACCACAGGCAAGCTGGTCATCGCCACCGCTTATCAAGAAGCCCACCCATTTAGCAACAATTTGGCACTGTATCGCCAAAATGGCAAATATGGCTACCTAGATCGCACAGGCAAAGTTGCCATCAAGCCACAGTTTGAGGACGCATGGGGATTTTGGGAAGGTCGTGCCAAAGTTGCCCAAAATGGCAAATATGGCTTTATTGACAGCACGGGCAAAATGGTCATCAAACCACAGTTTGAGGTGGTTGGCGACTGGTTTGAAGATGGCTTGGTGCTGTTTAAACAAGGTGATAAATACGGCTTTTTGGACAAATCAGGTAAAGTTGCCATCAAGCCACAGTTTGACTCCGCCAAAAGCTTCTCCGAAGGGTTGGCAGCCGTTACCAAAAAAACAGGATTGACGGACGCACAAGGCGTGCCTTTGCATAAATTTGGCTTTATTGACACCACAGGCAAGGTGGTCATTGAACTAAAATACGACCTTGTTTATGACTTTTTCATGGGTGCCTCCTATGTGGTTGATGGCGAATCATCATACTATATTGACAAATCAGGCAACCGTACCAATATGCCAAAATATCAATAAAACCAAAAGCACTTGCAATATTTGCAAAAGCAGTCTATAATCAGAAAATCAGGGGATGTTCTGGCTTCGACGCTGGTAGCGAAACCTAATGATGCATGTCAAGAGCGTATGCCTCTTGTAAATCAACATACATTTAAAATAGTCGCAAACGACGAAACTTACGCACTAGCTGCCTAAGGGCACTTGGGACGGCACAGATTGCCTTTGGTCTGGTTGCTCTCCCCGATGCGAACGCACAAAGGATAGTGGCTGTTAGCGTTGCGATGACAGCTGCGAAATCTTAGCAAATCGTCCAATCCATCCTGACTGTCGGTTCGGTGCGGATTAAAGCCATAGACAGAATCTAAGCATGTAGACTCATAGATGTAGTGCTGGCGGACGCGGGTTCAACTTCCGCCATCTCCACCAATCATATAACCACACACAACCACATATCACAAAAAACCCTAGATAAATCAATTATCTAGGAATTTTTTATTGCCATTTATTGCCACCTATTACCGCCTATATTATAATCATTTTTGTATCTCTATTTGTATCTCTCTACGTTCACAAAAATGGAGATACAAAACAGATTGGCTGGAATGCTAGTTTACTTTTTAAACCCACGCTAGCGATTGCAACCATGCCAAAACACAAAATAACAAAGAAATACTTTTTACAAAGTTAGCCATCTTAATGCTTTAGCTGCTTTTTTTATTTTAAAAAATAAGAAAATGAAAAATAGAAAAAGCAAGGAAATAAATTTAACCGCACCCTCTGCCAAGCAGACAACAATCACCGCTCGCCGAAGATTGCCGTGCCGATACGCACCATCGTTGAGCCATGTGCCACTGCCTCGTCCATATCGCCACTCATACCCATGCTAATACTGTCCCAATGCGGCAAGACATAGCGTGTCGCCATCTCATCAAACAACGCCTTAGTTCGCATAAAAGCATCGCCACTCTCTTTGCTTGGCAACACCATCAGCCCACGCAAAGTTAGGTTTTGGCATGCCGACACCGTCTCAATCAAGGCAGGCAGCTGCTCAATACAGCAGCCAGATTTGCTCGCCTCATTATCGATATTTACCTGAATCAGCACCTGCAAAGGCGACATACCCTCACGCTGTTCATTTAGCCTTGTGGCGATAACCTCTCGCTCAAGCGTATGCACCCAATCAAAATATTTGGCGATATCCCGCGTCTTATTACGCTGAATGCTGCCAATATAATGCCAAGTAATATCAAGGGCTGATAATTCGTCTATTTTTGTGATGGCTTCTTGCAGATAATTTTCACCAAAATCAACCTGACCTTCGGCAAATAACGCCGCCACCATAGCAGCGGGCTTGGTTTTTGAGACAGCAATCAAGCGTGCAGCATTGCCACGCTTGTGGGTCTGGTTGGTAGTATTTAATAAATTTTTAATATTTTTATAATTATCAATTAATTTTTTCTTGTCAAATTGCGTTGCCATAACCACTTACCCACGGATTTTTGCTGTTTATATTTAGAAGAGATTTGGTAAATTTACCGCCTAAAATCTCATTGTAGCACAAATTTTATAACCCAAAGCAAAACTTGAGAAAATCGCCAAAATTTGTTTTAATAATTCACAAACCTCTGCACATTAAAATTTCAAGGAATGACAATGCAAACCTCCGCCACGCTTGATGCCCTACTTAATTTGGTACGCCAACAATCAGCCTCTGATTTGCACTTATCCACAGGTCGCCCTGCCGTGCTAAGAATTGATGGCAGATTGGTTGTTGCCAATGATACACCGCTTGATTCTGATACCATCACCGCCATGCTGGGTTTGCTTATGCCAAAGGTGGAATTTGACAGCTGGCAACAAAAGCACGAGTGCGATTTTGCGTGTGATACCACACAGGGTCGCTTTCGCATTAACGCCTATCACACCCATCAAGGGGCGGCGGTAGCGATTCGTGCATTGAACAGCACCCTTGTTGGCATCGATATGCTGACGAACAATGCTCATATTCATCAAAGTCTGCAAAAAATCGCCTCGCTACAATCAGGTCTGGTACTGGTTACTGGTGCAACAGGCTCTGGCAAATCCACCACGCTGGCTGCTTTGGTTGATTATATTAATGAGCATCGAGCAGCACACATTCTAACGATTGAAGATCCGATTGAATTCATACATGAATGCAAATCATCGCTCATCAGCCAGCGTCAAGTTGGCACAGATACGCAGAGTTTTGAGCAGGCGTTGCGTGCTGCTCTTCGCGAGGATCCTGATGTGATTTTGGTTGGTGAATTGCGTGATCTGCAGACGATTCGCTTGGCACTGACCGCTGCAGAGACAGGTCATTTGGTTTTGGCGACTTTGCACACCATGAGTGCCAGCAAGAGTATTGACCGTATTGTTGATGTCTTTGACGCTGCCGAAAAGCACATGGTACGCACCATGCTTGCCGACTCACTACAGGCGGTGGTCGCCCAAAGACTACTGCCTGCAACAAATGGCGGTCGTGTTGCTGCTTTTGAGATTTTGTTACGCACGCCTGCTGTGGCAAATCTTATCCGAGAAAACAAATCTGCTCAGCTGCCCTCAGTGATTCAGACAGGGCTATCTGCTGGCATGATAAGCCTTGAGTCCAGCCTAAACCATCTATTAAGACAAGGCAAAATCAGCCAAGAGACAAAAACTCTTGCCATCACTCAACAAAATCTCTGATAACGGACAATCAAGCACACGCCATTTAACTTCAGCCATCTTATCAAAAATACAAAACCCCAAATCAGCTTTGAGGTTTTGGATTGGCTTGTCAGCCATAAGCGGTTAAACCGTGAGGCTTATTTTGCCTCTGCGGTGGCTTTTTGGCATTCTGGGCTATCACACACGCCATATAGCACCAGCGAATGTCCAGACAGTTTAAAATTATACTCTTGTGCCACCTTAAACTGCTGCTCTTCGATGATGCTGTTACGAAACTCCATCACCTTACCACAAACATCACACACCAGATGGTCATGATGCTCTTCTTGAGCAATTTCAAAAACGGACAAATTGTTCTCAAAATTATGTCGCTCAACGATACCTGCCTGCTCAAACTGTGTCAAAACACGGTACACAGTTGCCAAGCCAACATCCTCACCCTGCTCTGCCAACGCACGATAAACATCTTCGGCACTCATGTGGTGATGGTCGGCATTTTCAAGCAGTTCCAAAATTTTGATGCGTGGCAAAGTAACTTTTAGCCCTGCTTTTCGCAAATCTTTATTGGTGAATGCCATAAATTCTTACCCCTTGCTTAATTCAGATTATTCTTTGTCATTGTGCTATAATGTACCACAAAAATCGCAATCTTGCACCCAAAAATCATCAGATAATCTCAAACACGCTCATCAATTTAACAAATCATGCCATCGCTGCTTTATTATGACAAGTAAAACACAAAAGATACTTGCATAATCGCAAAGTTATGTTTAATATGTGGCTAGCACAATGTAAACAAGGATAACCCATGACAAAATCTACTTTCCTATTTGCAAGTCTAAGCCTTGCCGCTACAGTTGCCCTGACAGGCTGTAATGCGTTTCGCGTCTATACCATTGATTTGCCACAAGGTACGCCATTGACTACCCAACAAGCCAGCCAAATTCAAGTTGGTATGTCAATGAACCAAGTGCTTTATTTGCTTGGCTCGCCTGCATTGAGAGATACGCTGGCACCCAACCGCTGGGATTATATTTATGACTATACCGCTGGCACTGATGGCAAACGCCAGAAAAAAGCAAATATCAAAAATGCCTCGCAATACCTAAGCATCTATTTTGATAATCAAGGACGCGTAGCACGCATTGATGGTCGTGATAGCCTGCCAGCTCAACGCTAAGCAAAATGCCTCAACAATTGAGGCATTTATTTGCCCATTTTTAAGTATTGATTTGATTATTGATTGCGATTTTTGGCAATTTTTTCACGCACAAAACCAATCACCACTGGCAAAATACTAAAGATAATAATACCAAAAATCACATAAGTAAAATTATCTTTAATCACTGGCTGATTACCAAAAAAATAGCCCAAAAGCACAAAAGAGCTAATCCACAAAAAGCCGCCGATGATGTTATAGCTTAAAAAATATTTATAATCCATACTGCCTGCCCCTGCCACAAAGGGTGCAAAAGTGCGAGCAAAAGGGATAAAGCGGGCAAAAATAATCGTCTTGCCACCATGCTTGGCAAAAAATTTCTGTGTATTCACCAAATGCTGTTTGTTAATCCAGCGAGAGTTAATCTCAAACACTTTTGGCCCGATATATTTACCAATGTGATAATTAAGCGTATCACCCAGCACCGCCGCCACAAATAGCAAGCCTATCAGCAAAACAGGATTTAAAGCACCTGTAAATGCCGCCAACGCCCCTGCTGCAAACAACAAGCTATCTCCGGGCAAAAATGGCATGACCACAAGCCCAGTTTCAACAAAAATAATCAAAAATAAAATGCCATAAATCCATAGCCCATAATTCTGAAAAAACACCGCCAAGTACTGATCAATGCTTAAGATAAAATCAATCAACTGCATGACTGCATCCATAATCCGCCCCATTATTTGTCATTATCAAACCGTCTATATTAGCAGAAAATTTGATACACAAAAGTAATTTTTTATTATGAATACTCACCAAATTCTCACAACTTGCCACCATATCAACAAGTGATTTTTTAATTATCATAAAAAACACCCATCAACCAATCGGTCAATGGGTGTTTTTGTGCTGTTACTTAATCATCAAGCTCGTCAAATTCAAGCTCATCATCATCGTGCACATTGATATGGCAGGTATCGCACATAACCACTCCTTAATTGCTGTATTGTTCACGCACTTTTTTGGTCATTGCAATCATATTTGCCAGTGCCGACACGGTTTCCTCCCAGTTGCGAGTTTTTAGACCGCAGTCAGGGTTTACCCATAGGCGTTCTTTTGGCACATATTTAATCGCCTCATCAATCACCACCTGCATATTTTCGCTGCTTGGGGTGCGTGGCGAATGAATATCGTACACGCCCGGCCCGATGGCATTGGCGTAGCCGTTACCTTTGAAGGCATCAAGCAATTGCAAGCCTGAGCGTGCCGTCTCGATAGTGATGACATCAGCGTCCATGGCACTGATATGCTCTAGGCAATCATGAAATGACGAATAGCACATATGCGTATGAATCTGGGTGCTTTCGTGGGCGATTGAGCATGAATGCTTAAACGCATTGACCGCCTGATTCCAATAATGTGCCTGATCGGCCTGTTTTAGTGGCAAACCCTCGCGGAAAGCTGGCTCATCAATCTGCACAATATGAATGCCAGCGTCTTGCAAATCACCCACTTCTTGATTGATTGCTTCGGCGATTTGTAGGCGTAAAATATCACGAGTTTTGGTATCGCTTGGAGCAAATGACCAGTTCAAGATGGTAACAGGGCCTGTAAGCATACCTTTCATCGGTTTATCTGTTAGGCTTTGGGCGTATTTAATCCACGCCACAGTCATCGCCTTAGGTCTGCTGATATTGCCCACAACAATCGGTGGACGCACACAGCGAGTGCCATAACTTTGCACCCAGCCATTTGCCGACACCCAAAAACCGTCCATATACTGTGCAAAATATTCCACCATGTCCGTGCGTTCGGCTTCGCCATGGACAAAAACATCAATACCCAGTTTTTCTTGCTCGTCAATGCTGCGTTTAATTTCCTCTTGCATAGCGGTCTGATAATCCGCATCTGACAAATCGCCCTTATTCCATGCGGCACGAGCCTTGCGAATCTCTACCGTCTGCGGAAATGAGCCGATGGTTGTGGTCGGAAATAGCGGCAAGTTTAGCTTGGCTTGCTGGGCAGCATAACGACTGGCAAATTGACCTGCACGCACTTTGGCACCGTCCAATGCCAAACTCAAATCCAGTGCCACAGCATTGGCATCAGGGGCAATCTCACCTGTGGCAAGTTTTGCACAAATCGCCACTTCGCCCAGTTTTTGCTTGGCAAAAGCAAGTTTGCCCTGCAATTGCTCAGGCACGGTTTCGTGTGCCAAATCCACAGGCAGATGTAGCAGGCTTGAGCCTGAACCCACCCACAAACGATCGGCCAATTTGCCATAGGCTTCTGCCAAAATCTCTGCTGCTGCTGCCTGATCGGTGGTCCATACAGAACGGCCATCAACCACGCCTACTGATAAAATTTTGTGCGTTGGCAGCTGATCGATTACCTGCTGCACATATTGCTTGGGCTGCTTGGCACGCGTAATATCAATATGAATGCCCGCCACTGGCAAATTGCACGCCGTATTGATATTGTTGCCCAATGTATCAAAATAGCTAGCAACGATAAGTTTTGGCGGAATGCGTTGCAAAGTGCTGTAGGCACGCTCAAATGCCTGTTGCCATTTGCCGTCCAAATCAAGGCTTAAAATCGGCTCATCTAGCTGTGCATATTCCACACCCAATTCGCCAAGCTGTCCAAGCAATTTGCTATAAGCAGGAATCAGTTTATCAAGATGAGTGGTCTTATCCTCAAGCTCACTGCTTGACAGATACAAAAAAGAAACAGGACCAACCAAGACAACCTTGATGGGTTTGTTCACGCCACGCTTTGCCAAAATCTCTTTGGTATCAACAACTTGCTTGATAATTTGCTCAAAATCAAGATTGGCAAATGACTCATCTGCCGCAAGCTCTGGCACAAGATAATGGTAGTTGGTGTCAAACCACTTGGTCATCTGCCATGCAGCAGTATCGGCAAATTTGCCCGTATTATCACGACCACGAGCAAAATAAAACTGACGGTCAAAAGTATCAAGATCAGCCGCCCCAGCAAAACGCTTCGGCACAACGCCCAACGCAGTTGCCAAGGTCAATACCAAATCATAATGAGCAAAATCACCTGTGGTAATCAAGGACAAATCTGCATCAATCTGTTCGTTGATATTGCTATTAAACACCGCCTGAATCTGCTCAAGCGTGCTGGCTTTGTCTTGCTTGCCCTTCCAGTATTTTTCTAGGGCGAATTTAGTTTGGCGTTTGTCGCCAATTCTTGGATAACCCAAAATATGCGAGATAACTGTCATCGTTTTTTCCTTTGGTTTCTTAGATGATTAAAATTCACAAAATTTACAAAAACATGAAAATTTTTGATGGTGGCATTATACAAAATTTTTAACATGAATAAAAATCAAATTTTTCATGATATGATGAAAATTATTATATTTACAACCCAAAACAACAATTTATGATAAAGATCAAAGCACTACAAAATCATGCACCTTAATCATCACAAACTGGTGAAATGCAATGACTAATAATATTTTTTGGAAGGATATAGCGATAGCAAATTGGATATGCCTGTTTTAAACAGATGCCTTCGCAAATTATTTAAAAAGAAAATACAGCATACAAAGCTCTTATGCAAGAAAGATAAACATTTTGGAATATCTTTAGTGTCCATCATTGTGCTACGCTGTTTTATAGCAGGAATAGAAGCAATATCCCCAAGAAGGCTTGATAATTTTCTCATTATCTTACTTGGAGTTTTATTTTTATTCATTATGGATTTTATTTTATCAATCATCTAAAATAAATCAAAAAATAGTTATAGCAGCAGCCTTCAATCAATTACGCTTCATTAATTTGAACTGTTTTGCCAACCAATGCAAGGGAATTTTATGATAAAGCAAAACTTTTTGCCACGCCTGCTGTCAGTCGCTACACTTATTATACGCTTAGCTTTCAGGCGGGCATGGCGATTTCGCTGGCAGCGATGCCAGTCTATTTTAAAAATGAAAATGCACTTGCCGCCTATGGCATGGCATACTCGGCGATGGCAATTACAGGGGCGTTTTCTTTTCTCTATGGTATGGCAATCAGCAAGGTTCGCTTTGCGTTGGCGGTGCTTATTGGCAGTGTGCTATATGCTTTGGCACTGGCTTTACGCATCTTTACCACGCCGATGGTGGCAGTGATGACCGCAGTTTTGGCTGGTGTGGGAGCGTCTGTTGCTCTGTTGGCTGGACGAGTATGGCTTGTGGAGCTCACCCAAAACAGCCAGCAAAATACCACACAACTAACCGCCATGCGTTCAATTTTATTGTCTGCTTGCACCCTGTTTGGCACAGCTTTTGTGGCACTGTCTGTCCATGCCTTTGGTGATGTGTATTTTTTCTTATTGCTGCTTGCAGCGATGTTGGTCGGCATTGCCAGTATTTTTGCCTATAAAGAAAATCGGGCAGACCGTGGCACTTTGGATAATCATCAGCCAATAAACAATAAATCACAAGTTTCTTTAAGACAGCTTATCACTCTGCCTGTCTTGCTGTTTGCTGGCTCAAGTTTAATCGGTGGGATTTATACAGGTCTGATTAAGCCTTATTTGATTTTGATGTTTGTTGATTATGGCATGGCTGAATCTGGCTCAATTTTTGTGTTTTTGGGTACGGTTTTTGTCGCCATGCTTGCCAATTTTATCCTGCTTCGCTACCATCATCTGATTAAGCAATCCGCCTTTGCTGGGTTTTTTGTGGCGATGATTGCCCTTGTGCTGATTTATCTTGGACTATCTTATGTGCTAAGTTTGCAGCTGGGATTTGTATCCTTGATTATCATTGTCATGCTTCGCAGTGCCTGCCTAAGCCTGACCGCTTCGTTTGAACAGGTGCTGCAATACGATATGCTAGATGCCAGTATTTTGGCGGCGGCACTTGGGCTGATGCAGACGGCATTTTTGGCAGGCGATGCGATAGGTTCACTCATCACCAGTCTGTGGATTATTCCAAAAACCGCGACAGACTACGCTGATCTTTTTCGCTACAGCACAGTGCTGATTGTCATCGAGCTTTTGATGATTTTGGGCATTAAAATCCAAAGCAGGCAAGCCTGTGCCAAAGTATCTTAATCAAGCACTCAGCTTGCTGTGTTTTTCTCCAAAATAATTCACACAAGGCGTCAGGCTTGTTATAATAGCAAATTAACCAAACCATCAACCTTTCCGTGGATTATTTTGCGTCAGGCTTTATATGTTAGAAATTCGCCATTTACAGATGATGAGTGCCCTAAAGCGGCATGGTTCTTTGGCAGATACCGCCGATGAGCTGAATTTATCCGCTTCCGCCATCAGTCATCAACTAAGGGAACTTGAGCATTATTATGACATCACCTTGGTTAATCGCCGCACGCGTCCTGTCAGCTTCACCCCAGCTGGACTGTTGATATTGTCGCTTGCTGATAGTATTTTGCCACAGGTGGCACGCACCAAAGCCGACATCAAGCGACTGGCACATGGGCAGGCAGGCAGATTAAGACTTGCCAGCGAATGCCACAGCTGCTTTGATTGGCTGATGCCGATTCTAAACACCTATCGCAAAAGCTATAGCGATGTTGAGCTGGATTTTGCTACAGGTTTTGACCCTGAGCCGCACCAGATGCTTGCCGATGGCGAAATTGACCTATTAATCACCGCCAGTGATTTGCCGATTGACGGCATCAGCTACCTGCCCTTATTTACTTACGAAAGCCGCCTTGTGCTTTCGCCAGCACACCGCTTGGCAAGCCAAGAGTCCATCAGCACAAACGACCTTATCGACCAAACACTCATCGCCTACCCTGTAGAAGCAAGTCGGCTTGATATTATCGCCAAATTTTTAGCACCCAGTGGCATAAGCCCCGCCAGCATTCGCACCACAGAACTGACAGCGATGCTGATTCAGCTGGTTGCTTCAGAACGAGGCGTGGCAGCCCTGCCCGACTGGGTTGCAGCAGAGTATGAACGCAAAGGCTGGGTGGTATCTCGCCGACTTGGGGCAGGTGTATATTGTCAGCTCTACGCCGCCGTCCGCCAAGACGATGAAAGTTTGGATTATATGAAGGGCTTTTTGGGATTACTCCAAGACATCAAAAAACCATAATTTATCACAACTTCCAAACGCTTATCTGCCCAAAGTTGCTGTTGGCATGGTTTGCTTTATTGTGTAGAAAATTTTATTTCGCACAAAACAGATTGATAATCAAGCCATCAGCAGATGATAAATTGGCAAAACTGCACATTTATTAATATTAATTAAAATTTAATGGTAGATTTTTTATAAACCAAAGGCAATATCAACCCTTAAACAAAACAAAATAGCAAAAATCCGTCAAATTATCATGGCAATAGCAAAATTAATCATCATTTTTATAAAAATTATCTCATTGATTATTATTAAATAATAAAAACAAAAATCATCAAATCTTTATAATAATTGGTTAAATTTACCACACGATTATTGGTCTTTAGACCGATAATTGGCAGCTTTTGCCCACAAAGCCACCGCATAATCGCCATCGCCATGTGATAATCTCTTAATCTTGCATCACTTACAAAAACTGCCATCACTGCACTTTGTGCCGATATACCTTACGCCGTGCTTGTTTTTGGCGTGTTATTTGGCATTGTCAGCTTTGGTGATGGCAAGGCTTGTAATATCCCATCTGGGTACACACGCCACCGCCAAACCATCTGCCTGCCCCTGTTTTAGGCGACAAAACCCTGCATAGGCAATCATCGCACCATTGTCCGTGCATAGCTCAACAGGGGCATAATATACCTTAGCACCAATATCTTGAACTCTCTGCTCCAGCGTCTTTTGCAGCGTGCGATTTGCCGATACGCCACCTGCGATAACCAGCTGTTTTAGCCCTGTTTGCTTTAGGGCTTTGTGGCATTTTTGGGTCAAAGTATCCACCACCGCATACTGAAAACTTGCCGCAATATCAGCACGCACCACAGGGTCGCTGTCTGCATTTGGCGTATCTTTAATCAGATTGTGCACCGCTGTCTTCATGCCACTGAACGAAAAATCCAAACCCTTGTGCAGCATAGGTCTTGGCAACTGATACGCCAGCGGATTGCCAGTTTTTGCCAGTTTTTCAACATTTGGGCCGCCCGGATAAGGCAGGTTGAGCATTTTTGCCACCTTATCAAAACACTCACCCACTGCATCATCAATCGACTCACCCAGCAACTGATACTCACCCACGCCATCGGCACGCACCAGCATGGTATGACCGCCAGAAACCAGCAAGCACACAAAAGGAAATTGTGGTGGATTATCCGCCGCCAATAATGGTGCAAGCAAATGCCCTTCCATGTGATGCACGCCAAGTGCAGGCACACCAAGCCCAAAAGCCAGCGTCCGCCCAAACAACGCCCCAGTCATCAACGCCCCAATAAGCCCTGGCCCTTTGGTATAAGACACCGCATCAATCTGTGATTTGTCAATGCCTGCCTGCATAAGCAACTCATCAAACAGCGGCACCAATTTGCGAATATGGTCGCGACTGGCAAGCTCTGGCACAACGCCGCCGTACATCTGATGCAGTTGCACCTGACTGTACAAAACTTGTGCCAATACACCGCCTTTGCCGTTATTGATTTGGTCATCATAAATTGCCAAACCTGTCTCATCGCACGAAGTCTCAATACCCAATACTTTCATTCATCACTCTTTTGCTGGATTTTACATCAAAATTAACAATCATCGCCTATTATAGCACAACTGTCAATCAGCCTTGCACCCTTAGCCACTTGGGTATATTTGGGTAATTTTGCCAAAAATCCTGCCATCTGTATCACAACGATGATTTGTAAGTAGGCAAAAGCAATAAAGTGTGGCATAATAAGCCGATGCGATTTCAAAAATAACAACCAAACAGGAGTTTGTATGAGCAAATCTACCATCATCTACACCCACACCGATGAAGCACCAGCACTGGCAACTTATTCTTTGTTGCCAATCATCAAAAGTTTTGGCAGTGTTGCCGATATTGACTTTGTTACCAGCGATATCTCGCTGGCGGGTCGCATTTTGGCAAGTTTTCCAGAATTTTTGAGCGAAGAACAACGCATACCTGATGCACTTGGCGAGCTTGCCGAATTGGTAAAAAAACCCGAAGCCAACATCATCAAGCTACCCAATATCAGTGCCTCTGTGCCACAGCTGGTCGCTGCCATTAAGGAATTACAAAGCAAAGGCTATCCACTGCCAGACTACCCAACCAACCCACAAACCGATGAAGAAAAAGAAATTCAAAATCGCTACGACAAAATCAAAGGCAGTGCAGTAAACCCTGTGTTGCGTGAAGGTAACTCAGATCGCCGTGCCCCAAAAGCAGTAAAAAACTTCGCCAAAAAATACCCACACAGCATGGGAGCGTGGGGCAAAGACTCAAAATCTCATGTTGCCACCATGCAAAGCGGTGATTTTTTCCACAATGAACAATCCTACACAAGCGAAACCGCTGACAGCGTAAGCATTGTTTTCACCGACAAAGCAGGTAACAGCCAACCATTACGCAGCCCAGTTGCTCTGCAGGCAGGCGAGATTATCGATGCCACCGTCATGAGCAAAAAAGCTCTGGTATCGTTTTTGCAAGAACAAATCAAAGATGCCAAAGAGCAAGGTCTGCTATTTAGCCTACACATGAAAGCCACCATGATGAAAGTCTCTGACCCCATCATCTTTGGTCATGCGGTCAAAGCGTTTTTTGCACCTGTATTTGAGCAACATGGCGACACACTTGCTGCCATCGGTGTTGATGTGAACAATGGCTTTGGCAATTTGCTTGCCAACTTGGACAAGCTGGATGCAGAAACTCGCACCGCCATCGAAGCAACCATCAGCTATGCCTATGTTACAGGTCCAGAAATTGCTATGGTTGATAGCAACAAAGGCATTACCAACCTACATGTGCCAAGCGATGTAATTGTTGATGCGTCAATGCCTGCCATGATTCGCAACTCAGGTCGTATGTGGAACAGCGAAGGTCAAGCCCAAGATACCAAAGCGGTCATACCAGACAGCAGCTACGCTGGCGTATACCAAGCTGTGATTGATTTTTGTCGTGAGCATGGTGCATTTGATCCGACCACAATGGGCAGCGTGCCAAATGTCGGTCTAATGGCTCAAAAAGCAGAGGAATACGGCTCGCACGACAAAACTTTTGAGATGACCGCCGATGGTAAAGTTGAGGTAATCAACCAAGCAGGTCAAGTGCTGATGAGCCATGAAGTAGAAACTGGCGATATCTGGCGTATGTGCCAAACCAAAGATGCTCCAATCAAAGATTGGGTCAAACTGGCAATCAGCCGTGCCCGCCTAAGCAATACGCCTGCGGTATTTTGGCTTGATGAGCGTCGCCCACACGATGCCAGCATCATTCATAAGGTCAAACGCTACCTAAGCGAGCTGGAAATGAGCGATATTGACGGCTTGGATTTGCGTATTTTATCGCCAGAAGAGGCCACCAAGTTCTCACTACAACGCCTCAAAAATGGCGAGGACACTATCTCAGTTACAGGCAATGTTCTGCGTGATTATCTGACCGATTTATTCCCAATCCTAGAGCTTGGCACTTCGGCAAAAATGCTGTCTATCGTACCACTTATGAACGGTGGCGGTATGTTTGAAACTGGTGCAGGCGGTTCAGCACCAAAACATGTACAGCAGTTTACCGAAGAAAACCACTTGCGTTGGGACAGCTTGGGTGAATTTTTGGCATTGGCGGTGTCGTTTGAACATTTGGCACAAACTACAGGCAACACCAAAGCACAAATCTTGGCAGAGACGCTTGACCGTGCCACCGAACAGTTGCTGCTAAACGACAAATCGCCCAAACGCAAAGCAGGCGAGCTGGACAATCGTGGCAGTCATTTTTATCTGGCACTGTACTGGGCAAAAGAACTGGCTGCACAAACCAAAGATGCTGATATTGCTGCCAAATTTGCTCCAGTGGCTACTGCTTTGGCAGATAACGAAACTGCCATTGTTGCCGAGCTTAGCCAAGTTCAGGGCAATGCCGTGGATATCGGTGGATATTATGCACCTGCATTTGACAAAGCAAGCGAGGCAATGCGTCCAAGTGCCACACTTAACCAAATCTTGCAGCTGCTTGGCTGATTTGACCGTCATCAAAAATGGCTTGTATGTCTACAAGCCATTTTTTATTGCTTTGTTGCCAAACTGGCAAATTTTGGGCAACAAGATGACAAATCAGCCAATCTTAGCACGCAACTTAGCCATAAAATCAATCACAAACCCTGCCAAATCTGTGATTTTATAAGATTTTATTGGTAAATTATTGATTTATAAATATTTTTTAACCAAATCCGCCATCATTTCAATGTGCAGCTCATCGGTGTTTAATGCAGGGATATATTCATACGAGCTGCCACCTGCTTGCAAGAAGTTTTGCCTGTTTTCTACCGCCAGCTCCTCAAGCGTCTCAAGACAATCCGCCGAAAAAGCAGGACTCATCACCTGCACCGATACGCCCGATGCACCCCATTGTCCCAGCAGTTCATCGGTATAGGGCTTGAGCCATTCTTGTGCCCCAAAACGAGACTGGAAACTAATCGCCCACTCGCCTGCCGACAACGCCAATCTATCCGCCAATAATACCGCCGTGGCTTGGCATTGCTTGGGATACGGGTCGCCTTTGTCCGCATACGGCTTTGGGATGCCATGAAAGCTCATCAGCAAACGATCGGCTCGCCCATGCTGTTGCCAATACCGCTCAACACTTTGTGCCAACGCCTCAATATACAAAGGGTGATTGTGATAATCTTTGATAAAATGCAGCTCGGGCAAATTACGCCTTGTCATCAGAAATTTGGCAACCTTATCAAATGCCGCTGCCGTTGAAGTCGCTGAATACTGTGGATACAGTGGCAATAGCACAACCGATTCCACCGCCTCGTCCATCAATTGCTCCAGCACAGCGGTGATTGATGGATTGCCATAAGTGGTCGCCGCATACACAGGCACCTTAATGCCCTTGGCGGATAATGCCTGTCTTAATTGCTCGGCTTGGTTTTTTAGGATTGTCAAAAGTGGTGAGCCTGCTGGCTGCCAGATGCCCTCATAAGCATGTGCCACACGGCGAGGTCTGGTTGTTAGCACAAAGCAGTTTAAAATCACCTGCCAGATGAACTTTGGTATCTCAATGACTCGTGTGTCGCTCAAAAATTCCTTCAGATAACGCCTGACCGCTTGCGGCGTGGGTGCGTCAGGCGTACCCAAATTAATCAACAAAATGGCGGTTTTTTTCTTGGCTGTCATCACAATTCATCTCTTAAAAACAAGACCTAAGTGTAGCATTTTTTTACCAAAAAATCTCATGCTTGGCGGATATTTTTGCCCATGTTGGCAATTATACTGTCATCAATCAACCCAGACCAACATAAGACTTGACAAGTGTTGGCAAATCATTGATTATTTGTACATTAATTGGCATTATTATCACAAGATTGGCATGATGGCAAATAAACTGGCAATATTGAAATTTTGCCAAAACACCCTAGATAGCAACAATAAGCCATCAAGCTGTGTTATTTTTGGCAATTTAGCGTATAATAAGCATTTTACAACAAAAATACAGGATAAGCCATGACCGTCCAAACCTTCACCCCCGAAGCCCGCCCTGCACCAAAAAAAGCCGTGCAAGGCGAAAAACTGCGTGGTTATGACAAAGTGGCACGCATTCCCATCAAGGTTATTCCAACCGTTGATGCCCCAAAAAAACCCGACTGGATTCGTGTCAAACTCTCAAGCCCAGCCGAAGTAGAACGCATCAAATCCACACTTCGCAAACAAAAACTCTATACCGTCTGCGAAGAGGCGGCTTGTCCAAACTTGCCACAGTGCTTTGGCGATGGTACGGCTACCTTTATGATTATGGGCGATATTTGCACTCGCCGTTGTCCGTTTTGTGAAGTGGCACACGGCAGACCCAATCCGCTTGACAAAGACGAACCACGCCACACTGCCGAGACCATCTTAGGACTTGGGCTAAAATACGCCGTGATTACCAGCGTGGACAGAGATGACTTAAAAGATGGCGGTGCTGGGCATTTTGTTGAGGTGATTAACGAATCCAAAGCCCTAAGCCCCAACTGCTTGATTGAAATCTTGGTGCCTGATTTTCGTGGTCGCGAGCAAATCGCCCTTGACTTATTGACCGAAACCGCCCCCGATGTGTTTAATCACAACATTGAGACGGTGCCTCGTCTTTATAAGGCTTTTCGCCCTGGTTCAGATTATCAGCATTCTTTGAATTTATTAAAAGACTACAAAGCTCGCCGCCCTGATGTGGCGACCAAATGTGGCTTTATGGTAGGTTTGGGCGAAACCGAAGAAGAGGTATACGCCCTGCTTGACGACCTAAAGGCACACGATGTTGATATTGTTACCATCGGTCAATACCTTGCCCCAAGCAAAAACCACGCCCCTGTGGATCGCTATGTGCATCCTGATGAATTTGCCCGCTATACCGAATATGGCAAAAAACTTGGCTTTTTTAATATTTGGGCAAATCCAATGGTGCGTTCAAGCTACTTTGCCGACCGCCAATACTATGGCGAGGACTGCCCACCACCTGTGCGTTCTGCCAAAGCTCTTGCCGAAGAAAAATTAACCAAGGCAGAAAAAGGCGAAAAAGGCGGGTGTTTTTAGGAAAAATGAACAAACTTAAGGTTTTAACTTGACAACCTAAACTTGCAAAAGGGTCTTGTTGTGTATTAAGAATTTATGCAAGCAATTTGGCATTATATAACAACTCAACAAAATACACGATGTTATCTTTATCACAAGACAACCAAAAGACCCTGCAAAATTTTCTTGCAAGCGATGTTGCCATACTGAGATTTTGGTCATCAATTTATTACCAATGGCAAAATTAAGCAACCCAAGCACTGAGCGAACCATAAACAACAACCATGACCCAAATTATCCTATCGTCAAACCAAATCCATCGCCTGCATCACACTTTTTTTGTTCCCAAAGGCGAAATCAAAGCAAGTCTGCTCATTGTGCATGGCATGAGCGAGCATAGTGGTCGTTATGCCGATTTTGCCCAATTTCTCGCCAATCACGGTATCTTGGTGGCAACCTATGATCAGCTGGGGCATGGGCAGACGGTCAAGGACAAATATGAGCTGGGTTTTTTTGATGACAAGCACCCTGTACAAACCCTGTGCAAGGATGTGGTTATCATGGCGGATAAATTAAAAGAAATCGCCCCCAATGTACCGCATTTTTTACTGGGGCATTCTATGGGGTCGTTTATTGTACGCACCGTGCTGACGCATCACAGTATGCGTTTTTGTGGGGCAATTTTGATGGGGACGGCGGACAGTTTTGGGGCGATTGCACGCACCAGCCTGCTTACTCTTGGGCTGCTTAACAAAATTGCCGCCAAGCAAAGTAACGAAAAAATCGGCTGGCTTGTCAATCAGTACCTCCTAAACCAGCTTCAAAGCCCCATCAGCACATCACCTTTTGCATGGCTTGCCGAAAATCCCGATGCCATCAGTCGCTTTGAACAAGATAAGTTGTGCGGTTTTTGTTTTAGTAATAATGGCTTTTGGACGCTATTTGGCTTGATGCAGCGTGCTTGTAACCCTGACTGGTATGCCAATATGCCAAGCAACTACCCCATCTTGCTGATAAGTGGCAAAGATGATGCGGTTGGCAACATGGGGCAGGATATTCACAAACTGCACGACAAGCTCATCAAGGCAGGCAAAAATGTCCGTGTGCAACTGTACCCAAATATGCGGCACGAACCACTGCACGAAAAGCAAAATCAGCGAGTTTATCAAGATATTCTACATTGGATAATAAACAAATCCGCATAATATCATTGGCCATGATTGCTTACACAACAACAAGTGAAAATTATGCTTTGTTTGGCAAATGTGCTATAATCAACCATCGTAAGCATTTTTAGGAGTTATCCATGTCAGATTTAGCAACCATCATCGAACAAGCCTTTGAAGACCGTGCCAATTTTACCGCCGAAACTGCCTCTAGCGAGATTCGCCAAGCGGTTGAGGCAGCCATCGAAGGCTTGGACAACGGTTCATTGCGTGTCGCCGAAAAAATCAACGGTGAGTGGATTGTGCATCAATGGCTAAAAAAAGCCGTGCTGCTATCGTTTAAATTAAATGATAACACACCGATTGAATCAGGCGATTTGCATTTTTATGATAAAGTTGCCACCAAGCACGCCAACTGGACTGCTGAACAATTCGCCGCTGCTGGTGTGCGTGTCGTTCCACCTGCGGTTGCTCGCCGTGGCAGTTTTCAGGCAAAAAATGTCGTGCTAATGCCCTCTTATGTCAATATCGGTGCCTATGTTGATGAAGGCACAATGGTTGATACTTGGGCAACGGTTGGTTCATGTGCTCAAATTGGTAAAAATGTTCACCTATCAGGCGGCGTAGGTATTGGTGGCGTGCTTGAGCCACTACAAGCCAACCCTACCATCATTGAGGATAACTGCTTTATCGGTGCTCGCTCTGAGATTGTTGAAGGGGTGATTGTCGAAGAAGGCTCTGTTATTTCAATGGGCGTGTATATCGGTCAATCAACACGAATCTACGATCGCGAAACAGGTGAGATTCACTATGGCCGCGTGCCAGCAGGCTCTGTTGTGGTATCGGGCAGTCTGCCAAGCAAAGATGGCTCACACAGCCTATATGCCGCCATCATCGTCAAAAAAGTCGATGCACAGACGCGTGGCAAAGTCAGCCTAAACGATTTATTGCGTGCTGAATAATCTGCACAAACCCTCATAATGGCAAGGCTAACGCTTTGCCATTTTTTATAAATTCATGATCAGCGAGTCTCTATCAACTGCAAGGCGGAGGCCGCCATCACCATGCCTGCCGTGGCTGTCATTACAACAGCAGAACCATAACCGCCACAATTTAGCCCTGCATGGCAGGCTTTGGTGATTTTTGGTTGCTCATCAGAATACACGCATTTTAGCCCAAATTTTTGTTTGCCGCCTTTGGCAATGCCCTTTTCACGCAATTTGGCACGCAATCTTGCCAGCAAGGGGTCTTGTGTCGCGTACTTCAAATCAGCAACCTGTAAGCGTGTCGGATCAGTTTTTGCCCCTGCACCACCTGCGATGATACAGTTGATTTTTTGGAAGCGACAATGCAAAGCAATGGCTACTTTTGCCGCCATGTCATCAACACAATCAAGCACCACCACAGTCTTGCCCATTGCTTGCAACTGCTCTACTTTTTCACGAGTGGGCAGAAGCTGATGAACATTGTCAGCGGTCAAGAACTCATCAACACACTCCAGCTGAATCTGCGGATTAATGCCATAAAGGCGTTTTGCCATCGCTTCAATCTTGCTCTCGCCAAGCGTCTCGCTCAACGCTGGCAACTGTCTGTTGATATTGCTCTCAACCAAAATATCCAAATCAATCAGCACCAGATGCCCAACCGCCGTGCGTGCCAATGCCTCCGCTGCCCACGAACCAACACCGCCAACCCCCACGATATACACGATGGCATTGGCAAACTTCTCTCGGTTATCTGCACCGTACAGTGCCTGCACGCCCATAAAGCGGCGTTCATAATCAAACTGTGTCATAGTCTCTCTTGTTGCTTTGTGGTACAGCACTTAACACTTATCACCACTTGGTTTGTAATGCCTGACAGCTATTTTGCCAAAGCTTCTCCGCCAATGATTGTTTATCCATACTAAATAATAAAGCCAATGTATCAAGCACATGGGGCAAATTGGCAGGCTCATTAAACGAACCCAAATGCTGACAAGGCAGCGGCATCATATCAGGACAATCGGTCTCTATCACAAACGCATCGGCACCATATTTGGCAAAAACTGCCATCACGGCACGGCGTAATTTTTTGGCATTTGGATTGGTGATTTGCCCTGTGATACCAAGCTTAAACCCACGCTTGACAAATGCCAATGCCTCTTGCTCTCCGCCGCTAAAACTGTGAGCGATACCACCTTGGTTATCGGCACGGTAATTTTGTTCGGCAAGGATTTTTAGCACATCGGCATGGCTTTTGCGTATATGCAACAAAATCGGCTTATGGTATTGCTTGGCAAGTTTAATTTGTTCAACAAAAAACCGCTGCTGCTTGGCATAAATATCAGCAGACTGTAATGATTTATGATAAGTATCCAGCCCTATCTCGGCAATCGCAATACTGTGATGATTATTTAGAAAATCTGACAAAATCAGCAAATCATGCTCATGATGCTCATGGATATATAACGGGTGCAGTCCAAATGCCAAATGGGATCTTGGTGCAGCTTTAAGTGCATTGACAAACTCATGGGTCTGCACCATTCGCCCAAAATACCGTGCCAAATAGCCAATCAACACCAGATGCGATACCCCCTGCTCACTGGCTCGCCGTGCAAACTGCACCCGAGCCTCATCGTACTCTGGCACATCAAAATGCGTATGCGTGTCTATCAGTCCAAGCGATTGTGTGATATTTTGTGCCATCGGATTAATCTTGTCTTGCTTTTTTATCACGGCTGGTTTGTCTGCTTTGTCTTGGGCTGCTTGCTCTTGGTAACAAGCTCAATGCGATGACAGCCGCCAATTTTATCCAACAAGTTTTTGTTTTATTTGGGTTACTTGCCATTATTCATTGTCTGCCGTTTGTTCTTTTTGGGCTTGATGGGGGTGAATGATTGTTTCTGCAAGTCATTTTTTACAAAAGCATTCAGCTTGGAAGCAGAATGATATGGCACCAGTGCTGACGGTACCACCGAGCGAGCTGCGTCAATATGCTTAATGGAATCATCAAAGAAAATATGCGGTGCAAAACTTCGCAATACGCCTGTCTTATCCAGCCCACCCAAGAAAAACGCCACATCAACCGTAACGCCCCATGCACGCAAGGTTTTGATTGCTCGCATATCAGCAGGAGCGTTGCGTGCCGTTACCAGTGCAATGCGAATCGGACTGTGCGATGAATTGGGCATCTGTGCCAGCAGTTTGGCTTGCAGTTGTGATAATTTGATTAAAAAATCAGCATACGGGCCTTTGTCAATTGGCAAATCAGCCATTTCATGCTCACGAGCGTGAAATGCGTACAAACCCTCTTGCTTAAACACCAGCTCCCCTGAGTCATCAAACAGCACCGCATCGCCATCAAAAGCAATACGCAACTGCTGATTGTCCAGCTCTTCGGTATTGACAGGTGTAGCGTCAAGTACCGCACAAGCACAAATCTTGGCATCAACCACCGCTTGTGCATCATCATGATTGGTGGTTAAAAACAAATCAACATTAAAATCCTTAATATAATTTGCCACCGAATCCCCCGAAATAAATGCCGAACGAGTAATGCCCAGCCCATAGGCACGGATTGAGTTTAACACCTGAATGCCAATATCAGGCGAGGATTTTGAGACAATCACCACCTCAACATACGGTGATTCCACATGATACTCAGTGGGTGGCTGATAGGTATTGATATTTAACAACGCCTCAATCAGCGGATAGCCAGAGCCTTTTTGCAATAAAATATTTTCTTGTTGCTGCTGATAATCCTGAAATTTGCGTGCGGCTGTGCTTTTGTTTTTGGCAAGCAATTCAGCCAATTTGGCCTCATTTGCCGACAAATCAAACAATGCCGTCGCCGAAATCGCCACAATCAGCGTATTAGAAAAATCCACCGCCATAAACCACCTTTATTTTACTGTGTATTTTAGCAAGCGATTTGTTCAATATCCGCTCGCTTTAAAGTAACCAGCCCGTACATATTTAGTACCAGCTGATGACTTAGTGCTGTATCCATTGTTGAGCAATAACGAATACTGCCAATATGCCCACGGGGCTTGGCGTTATCACCCATAAATTTAATATAATCTCGTGATAAAGACACGCTCATTGACAGCGTACCGTATTTTAGCGACCACATTTGCCGCATTGCCACCGTATCAGTGGCATCAAGCCGATTGTTGCCATTATTATCCACAAACACCATCAGCCCACCATCTCCCAGCCGATGACACCCTCCGCTGCCATCAAGCAAGCAGACAATCGTGTCTTTTTGGTTGCGTGCTGCTTCTATTTTGGCACGGCGGATTGCTTCATTGACCTCGGAGGCAACACGCTGCGACTCCATGCGTGCCATCAGCCTATCATAGGCAGGTATCGCTGCAAGTGCCACCACTGCAACAATCGCAAGCACCACCATCATCTCAAGTAGCGTCAATCCTTGCTCTACTCTCATCTTCGCACCCAATCTTGTTGTTTGCCAAACCAACCTTGTCAAATTTTGACAACATTCATCAGCCCAATCATTTTACCACAAATCATCAGCACTGGCACAAAAGCTACATACTTGCATTTATACACCTGTGATTATCCGTGAAACATCAAGGTATTTTTTTGGCAAAAATTTGCCATCAGCCCTATCCTTGTCAAGCAAAAAAAATACCGCCAAAAATCATCACACAGTCGCCAGAGCTTGCCAGTATTGGCTTTGCTGATATTTTCCCCAAAAACTGTG
Source organism: Moraxella cuniculi (assembly GCF_900637105.1). Taxonomy (NCBI): domain Bacteria; kingdom Pseudomonadati; phylum Pseudomonadota; class Gammaproteobacteria; order Moraxellales; family Moraxellaceae; genus Moraxella; species Moraxella cuniculi. Next base: position 27,402 of record NZ_LR134343.1, read on the forward strand.
GATAACTTTTGAAAAAATTATCAAACCATCATCGAAAATCACCACCCCATCATGCTTTGTTGTCAATTGCATAAAATTTAATCAAATTGGTAAAATTTATTTTTTATTAATAAAATCAATAATTTATAAAATTAATCCCCCTGTAGAAAACTGCTGATAATCTGACAATTATTATCACGCCAATAAACCCAAATCAGCTGTTTTGCGTTCCACAAATTTCCACAGATTTTGTGGATAAAATTGTGGATAATTTTATTTTTGGCAAAGTTTAGCAAATATTTTGCAGTTAATAACAGCCCCAGCACCACCCTTGCAATAATCCAAAAACAAAATTTTTGCCGACAAATTTTCTATCACGCACTGCCATGATTGTGCCAATTTGTGCTATAATATCCCAATCCATCGCAGCACAACCGCTTGCACCAATTTGCATTCTACAAAAGGAATACTTCGTGGACGAAAATAAAGAAAAAGCCCTCAAGGCTGCTCTCGCCCAAATTGAAAAGAGTTTTGGCAAAAACACCATCATGCACTTGGGCGACGAATCTGCCAAACTTGATGTTGATGTTATCTCCACAGGCTCATTGGGTCTTGACATCGCCCTAGGTATTGGCGGTCTGCCAAAAGGTAGAATTGTCGAAATTTTTGGTCCTGAAAGCTCGGGCAAAACCACTTTAATGCTACAAACTGTCGCAGCTTGCCAGCAGCAAGGTGGCACTTGTGCATTTATTGACGCTGAACACGCCCTTGATCCAATTTATGCCAAAAAGCTCGGTGTGGATATTGATTCCTTGTTGGTTTCTCAGCCTGATAATGGCGAGCAGGCACTGGAAATTGTTGATATGCTGGTACGCTCTGGTGCGGTTGATATGATTGTTGTGGACTCGGTTGCCGCCCTAACTCCCAAAGCCGAAATTGAGGGCGAAATGGGCGATTCGCACATGGGCTTGCAAGCACGCCTGATGAGCCAAGCCCTACGCAAAATCACAGGCAATGCCAAACGCTCCAACTGTATGGTTGTATTCATCAACCAGATTCGCATGAAAATTGGCGTCATGTTTGGCTCACCCGAAACCACCACAGGTGGTAATGCACTGAAATTTTATGCCTCTGTTCGTCTGGACATTCGCCGCACTGGCAACATTAAAGTCAATGAAAACATCATCGGCTCAGACACTCGCGTCAAAGTCATCAAAAATAAAATGGCACCGCCATTTCGCCAAACCGAATTCCAAATTATGTATGGCGAAGGCATTAACCATCTGGGCGAGTTGATTGACTTGGGCGTAGATGTTGAGACAGTCGGCAAATCTGGCTCATGGTACAGCTATGGCAACACAAAAATCGGTCAAGGCAAGCCAAACGCCATCAAATATTTGCAAGAAAACCCCGAAATTGCCAAAGAAATTGAGGCAAAAATTCGTGAAATTAAACTTGCTAGTGGCAATGGCGGCGCAGCTCAGTCTATAACAGAATCAGAAGCAGAGCCTGAGCTTGTTGAAGATATGGAAAACGAGACATTTTAATCTCGCCTACAGTCTACACTTATGACCATAAAGACCCTGTCGGAAATCTTGGTAGAAATGGGCGAGACGCCTGTTTCTGCCGACCATGCCCAGTCTGCTGTGCTTGATGAGCATAATTTTGCCAAATTAACAAAAAGCCCAAGCACTGCCCACAATTTGCCCAATAACTCCAAACCCAAAAAACACCACCAACAAAACCGCCAAGCAACAAGCCACACCAAGCAAACCGCCAACAAATCAGCGGACACTACCAATAAAAAACCAGCCACCGCTCACCAGCAGACGGCAGCAACCCCACCAACTTCAGAAAAGCTGGCGACCATCTTAGAAAGCGTTGCCAAAGAACCACTGGCACAAACTGATCGTGCCAATAATTATCTGCGTTGGCTAGCGTTTTATTACCTATCTCGCCGAGAATTATCACAACATCAGCTACGCCAAAAACTGCTCGCCAAAGGTTGCGATCCAGAGGCGGTTGAGGCGTTGTTGATAGAGTTTGCCGACAAGGGCTATCAATCAGATAAGCGTTGTGCTGCAATGATTGTCAGAGAGAGCATTCGCAAAGGTCGTGGCAGAAGGCACATTACACAACTGCTAAAAACAGCACAACTACACCCCAATGAGACAACTGCCAGCGAACTTGACAGACTGATTGCCGATGCCACAATAGATGCAGTGGCTGATAATGCGATGACTGGCACGCCCAGCAAACCCAACTGGCTAAGGCTGGCTGTTGAGGCACGCAGCAAAAAATACGGCGAGAGCATACCGCTTACCGCCAAAGACAAAGCCAAGCAGCTGCGATTCTTGCAATATCGCGGATTTGAGCTTGATGTTTGTTTTGAGGCATTGAAATACCGCCCTGAAGATTTGCTTGATGAATAATACCATCAGTCATCATCATGATTGATATTAGCAAATCGCTGCCAAACACCTGTTTGCAATGGCAATGGCGTTGCCATACTGCCCAGTCGTCGCCATGGCATGGTGCTGCCATGAAAATCACTTCCGACCGAAACCAACAAATCGTGTTTTTTTATTGCCCGAGCAATCATCTCCAGTGTGCTTTTTGGTTCATCGTTTGGCAATTCGCACGCATCGCCGCCACAATCTGCAAAATCTGCAATCAACCGCTGAGTCCGTGTGGCAGACAGCTTATAGCGTGTTGGGTGTGCCAGCACCGCCAAACCACCACAATCATGAATCAGTGCCACCGCTTGTGCCATACTGATCGTCTCAATCGGCACATAGGCAGGCTTATTATCCGCCAGATACTTATCAAACGCTGCCTGCACTGTTGGCACAATGCCCTTTTCTTGCAGCACCTGTGCAATATGAGATCGCCCAACCGCTCGAGCATTGCCCTGCACCTTTTTTAAAACTGCCTGCCACAGCATATCGGCAAACCCGTCATCACCGCCTGCCAGCAACTGTGCCAATCGTGCCACCATCTGCTCACCTCGGCGGTGCCTTGCATCCTGCAGAGCTTGTAAGGTCGCGTTCATCTTTGATACATCAGCAAAATCCAATGCCGCCACATGAATGATTTTATCAATCTTTTGATATTTACCATAGCCGCCTGACAGCGTGTGGCTACAGCTGATCTCCACCCCATGAATCAGGCGAATGCCAAGAGCTTTGGCTGCTTGTTTTGCCTCATCAATGCCATCAACTGTATCATGGTCTGTCAATGCCAGCATATCTATGCCAGCCTTAGCAGCCAATACCATCAGCTCGCTGGGTGTGTTTGTGCCATCGGAACAAGTGCTGTGCGTGTGCAGATCAATTTTTTGCATAAATTATCCAAGATTTGGTGATAAAATCATAATAAACGCCATTGTACGCAACTTTAAACCAAATAAAAAGCCCCACCATTGGCAGAGCTTTTGTATCGTAGCAAATCAGCTATTTTTTAGCTGTTGTTGCTGTTGTAGATAGTTGCCAACCGTTAGCGGTTTTGGTGCGGCTGGACGCTGTTGTTTTAGATAATCAGCGGTTGCTGTTTGGCTTGGGGCAGGGCTTGTTGTAGCAGTGGCTGCCTGCACTTTGGTCGGTGCTGGTTGATCGCTCATGGTCAGACCTGTTGCCACCACAGTTACATGGATATCATCTTCCATGTTTGGATCTTCTACCAAGCCATAGAATACATTGGCATCTTCGTCCATCATGCCCTCGCCGATGGCAACAATAGACATCACCTCTTCCATGCTGACACCAGAACCGATGATATTAATAATCAAGCCCTGTGCATTGCGCAGATTTAGATCATCAAGCAGTGGTGAGCGGATTGCCTTCTCCATCGCTTCGGCAGCACGATTATTACCACTTGAGCGACCAATACCCATCATGGCATGACCTTTTGCTGTCATTGCCGTGCAGACATCATTAAAGTCAATGTTAATCAGACCTGGATTAACAATGGTTTCTGTCAAGCCATTTACAGCGTGCAACAAGACATCATCAGCCTTTTTGAAGGCATCAACCATCGTTAGATTGCGATAGGCTTGTGTCAGTTTATCATTTGGAATGGTAATGATAGAATCAACATGCTGGGTCAGTGCCTCAATGCCATTTTTGGCAGCAGCGGCACGGCGTTTGCCCTCAAAGCTAAACGGCGTGGTAACTACCGCAACGGTCAAAATACCCATCTCTTTGGCAATGCGAGCAACCACTGGTGCAGCCCCTGTGCCTGTACCGCCGCCCATGCCAGCGGTGATGAATGCCATGTTATAACCCTCAAGCATTGCACGAATTTCGTCTTCGTTGCTCTCGGCAGCATTACGCCCAACCTCAGGGTTGGCACCTGCACCCAAGCCACGAGTTTCGTCAGCACCGATTTGAATCTTATTCGGAGCAGACAGCTTGTTTAGGGCTTGTAGGTCGGTATTGGCACAAACAAAGGTGATGCCTGAGATGTTTTGGCGAACCATATGTTCAACAGCATTACCGCCACCGCCACCGACACCAAAGACGATGATGCGTGCATTGCCATTGCTTTCTGGTTGTGGCTCGTCAGCCATTCCATATTTCATATACATACTCTACTCCAAAATGTGTAAATGCTAAATCAAAGATAGCTATCAAATAATACCATTGTACGCACAATCGGTATTTTTGGCAAGGCAAACCCGTGCATAAATCGCCAAATAATTAAATTTTTTTTAATCAAAGGTTCTGCTATGGCAAAATTTGGCAAAATTATCCGCATAATTATCAATGAAGACGGTTCATACCATTCATCGCCACGCATAAACCTAAGTTACCCCACTCGGCGAAGCCAAGCTGCACACCTATTCAAGCTCTGAGAAATTGGCCGCCAAGCTCGTCTCCACCAAGTGTCTTTTTGGTCTTCTTGCTCCACAAAATGCACATTGTCGCCATAGTACAGCAAAGCACCAAGTACGGTATGCAGCGTATTGTCAGCCAAATGCTTGTTAATCAACTGGATATTTTCATCACTAAGATAATCAGGATCTGGTGATATATTGGGGTTGCTGTCAATCAAACGCGTCTTAATGCTGATATACTCGCGAGCAAACTCAAGCAAACCGTCCATTCTTGCCCCACCGCCAGCCAATACCACGCCTGCACCAAGACTCATCAATAACTGTGGATCAATATCACACATTACTTCATCAAAAATTTGACGATAACGCATTTCAATGACTTGATTAAATGCTCGTCTTAGCATGGTTTTTTCTTGCTTGGTGTTCTTTTTGTAGCTAACAATCGCCCCAGCACTGTATTTGTTGCGGTTTAGCGTGCCTTCTTGACGCTTGAAACTTTCGGCATCAGCCAAGGCGATATTATATTGCGTGGCAATATCAGCATCAACCATCGTGCCGCCGATGTTCAAGCAGCGACTATAAATCAAAACGCCTTCTTTATAGACGCATACTTTGGTTGTGCCAGCACCGATATCAATAAAACACGCACCTGCATCTCTGTCCGCCTTGCTTAGGGCATAATACGCCCCTGCAACACCATCAAAAACATTGGTCTGTATCTGCACATCATGATAGGCAAATAGCTCTGCCATCTGGCTGGCTTGTGAGTCAGGCAAGCTAATCACATGGGCTGCCGACTGGGCTGTTTTGGCATGGATATCCACTGGATTATCCACTATCTCACCATCTGCAAACACCTTCTGAAAACTGCACTGAAAAACCATGTAATCATCGGTGCTGCTTTGTGCCAGTTTCTCAAGGGCTTGATTGATATTTTCTTGCTTAATCTTGCCATCTTCAATTGTGATTTCTTGCATTTTGTTTTGCGATTGCATGGCAGCAGAGCCAAAACACAGCACCGCACTGTTTAGCTTCAGTGCCTGCATATGCTTGGACATATTGCTGGCTTCATCAATTGATTTGTGAATCGCTGACAACAAATGCGTGCGGTCATGCACACGACCGCCCAAAAAAGCATCTGTGTGTGCCAAGCCAACAGCTGCTATTTTTAGGTGCTTGCCTGAATCTTTGGTCTGAAAATGACCGATTACCGTACAAACAGCCGTAGAGCCTATGTGTATTACCGCATGAAGGGACACAAAATTTCCTTAAAGTACCTCAATCACCACCTGTTGATTATCAAGTTTTGGTGGTGTAATTTTTAATATTAACTTACAGCTTTATTTTATTGATAAAGCCAACCAAATCATCACAGCCAAGCCAATCAGCGTCGCCATGCAATCGCAAAACCATTCTTATAACGCAAATCTACCGAATCAATTTTTGGTAAGTCATCAGCCAAAGTGCTTTGCAATTGCATCGCCAGATTGTACAGTTTTTGCTCGGTATCCTCATGGTCTACCATGACACGCATACCATTATTAAAGCGAATAATCCAAGTTTGACGCGGTGTCAAAATCAAATCCTGCACATAAATACCCAAAGGCAAAAACCACGCATTTACCCGCTTGAGTTTTTGCATGATTTGGGTTGATTCATCTGCCCTGCCGTGCAAATTCACCAGCCGTGCATCCATCAGCTGGGCATCATCGGCAGGCTGATACACCACACCGCTGGCATCAAGCAATCTATCACTGCCAAAATTTGCCACCGCCTTTCGTGGTATCACCGAGACCACCACGCCACGATTCCAATCACGGTATACGCTGGCATCTTGCACCCATGACAGCTGGCTTATCGCCTGATGAATTTGTGATAAATCACTGGCAAAAAACTGCACCGAGCCGATCGGTTGCACCACCTTTTGCAATGCCTGAAGTTGTGCTACTGACAGCTGCTTTGACTCAATAACTATCGGTTTGCTTTCGCTATTTTTGATGGCATAATTCAACAAAAATCCAAGCAAGACCACAACCAGCAGTGTCATCAAGACAGACTGCCAAGGCCGCAAAATAAGCCGTTGTTGAAACAATGTAGTCATGGGATTTGCCGCGAATTGTCAAAAATTTTTATCAATCCTAAGTTAAAAATGCGTAACGATGCACTAAATTTTTGTCAAAATAACCCAAAAATACCAAGTGTAAATCGTAGCCATTCTAACTTTGGGAAAAATTAGCATATGTTAACGCATTTTGCTAATAATTTAAAGCAACAAGCAGAGAATTTTTTAAAAAAATCCAGTGTTTGTTACATATTATTACACTTTTTTGCCCAAATACTCGCCCATCAAATAATCATGGCAGTTTTTGGCGTTATTTGCTAAGACGCACACAAAAACCGATGCGTTTTTCGTTGTCGTATAAATTGCTAAAATTAATCTTAAGTTTGTGCATTTGGCAAATTCGCTGCACAATTGACAAACCCAAACCACTGCCTGTTTGTTTTTGACCCGCTGGGCGAAAAAAACGCTCGCCAAGGTGCTGCAAATACGCCTCATCAACCCCATTGCCATTGTCATATACCGACAGATAATCATCGCCAATATCCAACCAGATGGTGCTGCCCTCAGGGCAATATCTGATGGCATTATCAATCAAATTGGTGCATAACACTTCCATCAAAAGCTCATCGCCATATAGCGGCAGCGGTGATGGGCTTAGGTTTCGCTTGAGTCTGCACCGCTTTTGGCGTGCAAACAAATTACTTTGGGACAGTACAGTATCGCTGACTTTTTGCCAGTTAATCAAGGTATCAAATTGCCTGTGTTGCCCCTCGCCAACAGACAACTTCGCCAAAGTAAGAAGCTGATTGACCAGATGATTGCTTCTTTCGATGCCCTTTTTGATGCCAAGATTATGCTCGTACAACAACCGCTCATTTTCCTCGTCAAGATTGGCTGATAATATCGCTTGCTGCATCATATCTGCCTGTAGTTTGAGTGCTGTCAATGGGCTTTTTAGCTCATGCGATGCATCGGCGGTAAACCGCTCCTCGCGTGCAATGGCATCAGCAACTTTCACAAACCAGCGATTCAAAGAATCCACCAGCGGTCTGACCTCTTTTGGGACATTGGTGCTTGCAGGGCGACCATCGGCTGGATTGCGACTTTGTAGCGACTCGCCCAACACTTGCAAAGGCAAAAAAGCCCGCCGCACCGAAAACCACACAAGCAACAAAAACAGCAACAGCCCCACCAAAGCAGGCAATAGCTTGGCCAATAAAGCAGTCAAAATCACCTCTTGGCGAGATTCCATGTTCTGCCCAACGGCAATGATTCTGTCATTATTAACATCGGGCATGTATAAAATTCTCCAGCGATTTTGCAATGGATTTTTGCCCTGCGAATCATTGATAAAGCCTTGAAAATTTTCACGAAATACAAAAGATTCGCCGCTATCATCTGCCAATAACAACCGACCGCGTTTATCCCAAATGGCAAAGCCCATATAATCATCTTCGCCACCAAGCAAATCATCATCAATATTTTCTAATAAATCCTTATTAAATACAACGGTATTTTTTGGTTCATTTGGCGTGGCATAAGAAGTTATCATCAAGTATTTTGCTACTTGTGAAATTTGGGTATCGCCCATCTCGCTCATCTCTGACCACAGCTTTGAGCCAACCACACCAACAATCGCAAGCCAAAGTGCTGGCAAGCCGATCAACAACATGCTAAGCAGTCTTTTTTGGATACTGTATTCATAGCCACTGCTTGGTAAATCGTCTGTACCAGCAGGCAGTTTGGTCTTTTTGGATAATTTTTTTAAAGAAAAACGGTATTTCATGCGTATGGTAATTATTTATTTTTTATTAAAATTTATTTTTCGATTTGCCAATTTGGATTCAGATAATATCCAATCCCTCGCTTGGTTAGGATAAACTCCGAACCAAATTTTTTCCGCAGATGATGGATATGTACCTCGATGGTGTTGCTATCAACCTCGGCACTCCAGCCGTATAATTTATCCTCCAATGTCGCTCGGCTGTGGATTTGCTTTGGTGCTGCCAAAAACTCTTCCAACAAAGCCAGCTCCTTGCCTGTCAATTCCACAGGCTTGTCCTGATAGCTTACCTGCCGTGATTGGCTATCAAACACAAGCTCACCATAGCGAATCAGCGACTGGCTGCGACCCTGACTGCGGCGAATCAATGCCTGTAACCGTGCAATCACCTCATCAAGTGCAAATGGCTTGACCAAATAATCATCAGCCCCTGCATTCAGTCCAGCGACACGATTGGCAATGGCATCTCTTGCAGTAATAATCAGCACTGGCGTATCCATGCCCATCTGTCGCCAATTTGCCAGCACCTGCATACCATCGCCTTTTGGCAGGCTCAAATCAAGCAGCACCGCATCAAACGCCGCTGCTGATAATGCCGCCTCGCCTGATTTGGCATCAGCAAACCATTCAACCATCATGCCTTGCATGCCCAGCCCTGCAATCAGCCCTTGTGCAATATCCACATCATCTTCAATCAATAATACCTTCGCCATAATTCACCCCATTGTCATCGTTTGACGCATTATACACCAGCAAACTTAATCTTGCCTTAAGCATTTGGCTGTATTATCATAATCACAGCATGGTTTGCACTTTGACAATTAATTCGGCAATCTTTGACTGGCAAATCACTCACCAAACTTTTAGACTGGATACGATATGGACTGGTTAAGCCAATGGATATTATCCATCATTGACAATTTGGGCTCGGCTGGCATCGCCCTGATGATGTTTTTGGAAAATGTTTTTCCGCCGATTCCTTCAGAATTAATCATGCCCGCAGCGGGGTTTGCTGCTTCATTGGGCAAAATCAACCTATTAATGGTTATTATTGCAGGCACTGTCGGCTCCGTACTGGGTGCATTGCCCCTGTATTATTTGGGCAGCAAATTTGACGAAGTGCGGTTATTGCGACTGGTCAATCGCTATGGCAAATATCTACTGATTAGCCCACAAGACATTCAAAACAGCCAAAGATGGTTCGATAAATATGGCAAATCTGTGGTGTTTTTTGGACGCATGATTCCAGCGATTCGCTCGCTTATTTCCATTCCTGCTGGCATGGCACGCATGCCACTTTTGCCTTTTTTAATCCTGACTGCCATCGGTTCATTTTTATGGAGTACATTGCTTGCTTATGCAGGTTTTGTATTAGGTGCCAATTACCAAAAAGTCGCCCCTGTGGTTGAATCTTTTGGACGCTATGCCGCCATTATCATTGGTATTTTGGTGCTTTATTGGCTCATAAAACGCATTAAGCAGGTTTATCAAGCATGACGGCACAACACAGACGCTTGCCAAAAATTATCTTTTTTGATATTGATGATACTTTGTATATCAAAGACCAACATTGCATACCTGCAAGCGTCAAGCCTGCTTTGATGAGTCTAAAGCAGCGTGGAGTTCTCTTGGCAATTGCCACAGGTCGCAGCCTTGGCATTTTCCCCGATGCCATCAAAGAGCTTGTTGATGAAGTTAAAATTGACTATCTGATTACTTTAAATGGACAATATACCCAATATCAGGGCAAAAAATTATTTGACTATCCGCTAGAAGATGAGCAAATTCATCAAATACTGGCGTATTTTCGGACAAAAAACATTGCCACCGCCTGCATGAGCAAAGATCAGGTATACGCTTTGTCAGTCAATGACAATCTACGCACAGCCTTAGGGTCGCTTGGTATTAAGTATCGTCTTGTTAATCAAGATGATATTTGCTTTGCTCAGCCGATTTATCAAATTCTCGCTTTTTATCGCGACTACGAACTGGATGCCACACCCTCCCTGCCTGCAACCATCAAGACAACTCGCTGGCATGACTGTGCTGTTGATGTCTTGGACAAGACCAGCTCCAAAGCTCGTGCCATCAAACAACTGCTGGCATCGCTTGCGATAGACGCCCAAGATGCCGCTGCCTTTGGCGACCATCTAAACGACCTAGAAATGTTTGAATTCGTTGGTACTGCCATCGCCATGGACAATGGGCATCCTGCCGCCAAACAGGCTGCTGACATCATCTGCCCACGCCATGACGAAAATGGCATTGCCAAAATTCTGCATTCTCTTGGCTGGCTTAGACCAGAGTCTACCTTTGTTACCAAATAGCCAAGCGTACAATGCACCATTATCAGTAAAATCATTGCCAGATTGACAATCAAGGCACAAGTAGCCAAATCACCCACAACACCAACACTTATCTTGTATGGCCAAATTTACCCCACCAGCGAAAATTATTAACTCCAAACCAATAAGCTTATAATGATAAATTAGCATTATAAGTTTATTATTAAAAATTAATTATTAATATTATTAAAAAAATACCTTTGGCATCGTTCGATGATTTATATGTAGCAGCCATTCCGTCAATAATATTGGGAAAGTTTGCAGCTTATCAAAAACAGCTTCCAAGCCCAATGGAGACAACTGCCAACTTTCACATTCGCCTAAATATACATAATGCTGAAAAATAGCGATAAATTATCACATTCTGGAAATTAACAAGGCGAAATTTTTAACTATACTGGTCAAGCCTTAAATTACCCACTTAATAGGACAAAGCTCAATCAGCCAACAAAACACAGGCAAATGCACCACACCAAAATATAAAAACACTGCCAATGCTGACAGTGTTTTTTTTGGTGCATAATGCATAGCTTAGCTTAGCTGAGCGACACTGATTTTATCAGCCTTGCTGGTGTAATCAGTCATTTGGTCAAAGTTTAGATAATTATAAACTTCCGCCTGCATATTATCCAGCTTGCCAGCATACTGTTGATATTCTTCAACAGTTGGCAGACGACCCAATACCGCTGCCACAGAAGCCAATTCGGCAGATGCCAGATACACATTAGCACCTTGACCCAAGCGATTCGGGAAATTACGCGTTGAGGTTGATACCGCTGTTGAGTTTGGTGCAATACGAGCTTGGTTGCCCATGCACAATGAACAGCCCGGCATCTCGGTACGAGCACCTGCTTGAGCATAGGTATTATAATAACCTTCATCCATCAATTGACGCTCGTCCATTTTGGTTGGCGGTGCAATCCACATACGCGTTGCCAAACTGCCTGCTGGCACTTCTGACAGCAACTTACCTGCTGCACGGAAATGACCAATATTCGTCATGCACGATCCGATAAACACTTCGTCAATCTTATCGCCAGCAACTTCTGACAACAGCTTAGCATCATCTGGATCATTTGGGCAGCACAAAATTGGCTCTTTAATCTCTGACAAGTCAATCTCATAGACTTTGGCATATTCTGCATCTGCATCGGCTTTCATTAGGCTTGGGTTGTCCAGCCATTTTTGCATATTTTCAGCACGGCGAGACAAGGTACGAGCATCGCCATAGCCTTCGGCAATCATCCACTTAAGCATAACGATGTTTGAACGCAGATACTCGGCAACTTTTTCTTCGGATACCGTAATGGCACAACCTGCTGCCGAACGCTCTGCTGATGCATCAGACAACTCAAACGCCTGCTCAACGGTTAGGTCGTTTTCCATTTCGGTCAAATCAATTTCCAAAATGCGACCGCTGAAAATATTTTTCTTGCCTTTTTTCTCAACAGTCAAATCACCCTCTTTGATGGCATAATATGGGATTGCATGCACCAAATCACGCAAGGTGATACCGGGCTGCATTTTTCCTTTAAACTTCACCAAGACCGACTCTGGCATATCCAGAGGCATCACGCCTGTTGCTGCAGCAAACGCCACCAAACCTGAACCTGCTGGGAACGAAATACCAATCGGGAAGCGGGTGTGCGAGTCGCCACCAGTACCCACAGTATCAGGCAGTAGCATACGGTTTAGCCATGAATGGATTACTCCATCACCAGGGCGAAGCGATACGCCGCCACGATTCATAATAAAATCAGGCAAAGTGTGGTGCGTTACCACATCGATGGGCTTTGGATATGCTGCTGTGTGGCAGAATGACTGCATGACCAAGTCAGCAGAGAAGCCCAAGCACGCCAAATCCTTCAACTCATCGCGAGTCATTGGACCTGTGGTGTCCTGTGAACCAACGGTTGTCATTTTTGGCTCACAATAAGTGCCGGGACGCACGCCCTGACCTTCTGGCAAGCCACAGGCACGACCAACCATTTTTTGTGCCAAAGTAAATCCCTTGCCATTATCAGCAGGTTGCTCTGGAGTGCGAAATAGTGTTGAAGGTGGCAAACCTAACGATTCGCGTGCCTTGGTGGTCAGGCTGCGACCAATAATTAGGTTGATACGACCGCCAGCACGCACTTCATCAAGCAGCACAGGAGTTTTTAGGGCTGATTGAGCAATTTGCTCGCCGTCCTTATAAGCGGTAACGGTAGCGGTTTCGTGGTTGATTTTCAGGGTAACTTCATCACCCATATTCATCTGGGTAACATCAATCTCGACAGGCAAGGCTCCAGCATCTTCCATGGTGTTAAAGAAAATCGGTGCAATCTTGCCACCCAAGCACACGCCACCATCTTTTTTGTTTGGAATGTGTGGAATTTCATCACCAAAGAACCACAGTACTGAGTTGGTTGCAGATTTACGGCTTGAGCCTGTACCGACCACATCACCCACATAGGCCACTGGATTGCCCTTAGCAATCAATTCTTTGATTTGGCTTAAAGGTCCAACTTCGCCATTTTTTTCAGGATTGATGCCATCTCGCTCATTTTTTAGCATCGCATTGGCGTGCAATGGAATATCAGGACGGCTCCATGCGTCTTGAGCAGGAGATAGGTCATCGGTATTAGTTTCGCCCGTTACCTTAAATACAGTAATGGTAATCTCTTCTGGCACTTCTGGTCGATTGGTGAACCATTCGGCATTCGCCCAAGATTCTAAGACAGCTTGGGCATGAGCATTGCCCGCTTTGGCTTTTTCTTCGACATCATGAAACGCATCAAAGACAAGCAAGGTTTTTTTCAGAGCATCAGCAGCCAAACCGCCCAACTGTGCATCATCAAGCAACTCAACCAGTGGTGCAACATTATAGCCGCCAAGCATTGTGCCTAATAAATACACCGCACGCTCTTTGCTAACCAATGGTGAGCTCGCTACGCCTTTTGCCACATCATTTAAAAATGCCGCCTTGACATAGGCTGCCTGATCCACCCCTGCTGGCACACGGTTTTCTAACAAATCCACCAAATATGCTTCCTCACCTGCTGGTGGGTTTTTAAGCAGTTCGATCAATTCGGCAGTTTGAGCATCGGTCAATGGCTGGGGTGGTACGCCAAGTGCAGCACGCTCCTCGACATGGGCTCTATATTGTTCTAACATGGCAAATCCTCTTTTTGTTTTCAAATCGGTGCTTGCTGGATAACCAACAAGTGCCTATGGTTTTGGTTGTAGCAGTATGATTTTGGCACGCTTTATGCCGAAATTCAAGTAAGTTTTTTAGCCATGATAGCCGAAATTGGCAATAATTACAAAAAATCTGCAACAATAGCCAACATTTTTTTAAAAAATACCCAATAAAAATTAAAAATAATCATCTAAATCATGCAATGAATTATTTATACCAATCAAGCACTTGCTCAAACTCTATCTTTGTGGCACAATAAACCAAACCACCCAAAAAAGGATTTTTTATGAAAGCACAGCAAGGTTTTACACTCATCGAGCTGATGATTGTGGTATTAATTATCGGCATTTTGGCAATGTTTGCCATTCCGCAATATCAAAAACGCACCATCACAGCACAGGTCAATCGGGTAATGATGGAGACCAGTCAGCTACGCCCACTGGTTGAGATGTGCCTATTGCAAGGCGTTACAGATGGCACAAAGTGCGACGCTGGTGCAAGTGATAGCAGCCTTATCAAAGACAAAAAACCATCAATCACAATCAACAAAACCAGCAATAACACCGTTACAGCGACAATCACAGCAGGGTTTTCTAACGATGCTGCAACGGAGCTGCATGATAAAAATATCGTTTGGCAATACAGCTCGGATGCTGGTTGGTCGTGCAAAAGCACAGTTAATGCAACATATCTTGGCAACAACTGCAACAGCAACGAAGCTGTCTCTTCGCAATAACAAGTCAAGCCAAATAAGCTGATAAGCAGCACACTCCCCAGCATAAAAATCCCCACGCAATTGCATGGGGATTGTGTACTTGGGTAATTTATTCTGCGTCTTTACGCACACCCAATTTTTCTTTGATGCGTGCAGATTTACCTGAACGATCGCGTAGATAGTACAATTTGGCACGGCGTACATCACCACGACGCTTCACTTCAATGCTGGCAATCAGTGGTGAGTGCAATTGGAATGCACGCTCAACACCAACACCGCTTGAGATTTTACGCACGGTGAATGATGAGTTCAAGCCACGATTACGCTTGGCAATAACCACGCCTTCAAAAGCTTGCAAACGCTCACGATCACCTTCGCGAACTTTTACTTGTACAACAACGGTATCACCAGCGGCAAATGCTGGGTGGTCTTTTAATTGTGCATTTTCAACAACTTGCACCAAAGGATGTTTGTTACTCACAAGATTTCTCCTGATAATCATGGCATAGGCTAATACTTTTTGCTAAATAGCATGGTTAAAAAGTCGCATACCATCGTTAATAAAGCGGCAAAACGCACGCTGCATCTGAACCATACAGATAAAAGTGAAATTTTACCCAGTTTGGGCGATTTAGTCAAGACTCTCCAAATCTTTTAGCCATTTGGCTTGCTGCTTGGTAGGCACAAAAGCCCTCCACAAATCAGGGCGACGCAACTGGGTACGCTTCACCTGTTGCAAAAACCGCCATTTGGCAATATTGGCATGATGACCTGATAACAACACCTCTGGCACCATATCACCATGAAAATCCAAAGGCTTGGTATAATGTGGACAATCCAACAACCCATCAACAAAAGAATCCTGCTGGGCTGATGCCTCATCACTCATCACAGCAGGCAATCGGCGAATGACCGAATCCATCAGTACCATTGCAGGCAGCTCACCGCCTGTCAGCACATAGTCGCCAATCGAAATCTCAAGATCTACATAACGCTGCAACAGGCGTTCATCAATGCCCTCATAACGACCGCATAACAAAATCATGCCGTCAAGTTTTGGCATATCTGCCACCATACTCTCGGTCAAAGTGCGACCTTGTGGCGACAAATACACCACAGGGCAACCGCCACCTGCCACATCACAACCTGCCGCCATCGCCAGCTCTTTGGCGTACAAAATCGCTTTTTCAAGTGGCTGTGCCATCATCACCATGCCCGGCCCACCGCCAAAAGGACGCTCATCAATGCGGCGGTAGTTGTCATTGGTAAAACCCCTAGGATTGATTAACTGCAAGGTTGCTTGTTGATTTTTTAAGGCACGCCCAACCACGCCATAATCACTGATGGCACAAAACATCTCAGGCAAAATACTAATGACTGCAAAAAACACAGGAAGCTATTCCAACTTTAGCAAATGCGAAATTGGCACGGATTAATAATCAGCACCCCAAGCAACCAACATGGTTTTGGTTGATAAATCCACTGACAGTACCACATCACGATGCCAAGGAATCAGACGAGGCTCACCATCGATGCTGTCAGCAGTCGGCACAACCGAAATAATCTCATGTGCCCCTGTTTCAAACATTTCTTTGATTTTGCCAAGATTTTCGCCCTGCTCATTGCACACGGTCAAGCCAACCAAATCCGACCAATAATACTCATCTTCGCCAAGTTCAGGAAAGCTGTCTTTGCTTGCCCAAATGGTCGCCCCATTCATGGTTTCGGCAAGGTTGCGATCGGCAATCTCATCAAAACACGCAACCAAACCCTGCCCTTGAGTTCGCCACTGCTTGACAGTCAAGGGCTTCAAACCCGTTGCGGTCTTTAACCACCAAGGGCTAATCTGAAAAATATCAGCTCGCTTATCAGTTTGGCTAAAAACCCACAACCAGCCCTGAATGCCATAGGGTTTTTTGAGCGTGGCGATATGAATCAATGTTGATTCGTCAGGTGCTTGTGCGGTGCTTGGCATTGATTTTTTCATAAGATTGATAATAATCTGTTATAAAATACAAAACGGTTTACGCCCCTAAGAACGCAAACCGTCAGTTTGGCAACAATTAAGCTGCTTTGTTCAATGCTTTTACAAGTGAAGCAACACGCTCTGTTGGCTGTGCACCTTTGGCAATCCAAGCATTGTATGCTTCTAGGTCAATGCGAGTTTCAACTTCTTGACCACGAGCCAATGGGTTAAAAAAGCCAATTTTTTCGATAAAACGACCATCGCGTGCAGCACGCTTGTCAGCAACAACAACTTGATAAAATGGACGCTTTTTTGAACCGCCACGAGCAAGACGAATAACTACCATGATAACTCTCTTTATTGAATGAATATTTAAAAATAACTTTGCAAGAATTAGAGCATGATACAGATTCGATAATTGAGGATGAGCCGTTCGAACCTGAACCACTAAAACTGTCATTATAGCAAGAATTTTATCATCTTAAAAGCAAAAATTGTCATTGATGACACTTTTTTTGTTAAAATGACCAAGCAACGACCAGCAAAAACTGTGCTACAATAAATCAATCGCCACTTTTGAGCCAAATAATGAAAAAACCACTCAAAAATCTCTTGTCGCAAATACACTACAAGCTCTACTCAAATACATTACAAACGCTGATTATGGTTTGTTTTGTTGTGTTTGTCAGTGTTACCTTGTCCATTTGGCTGTTTTGGCGAAGTTTGTATCTGCCAGAATTAAAAAACCACGCCAGTTATTTATCCAGCGAAATTAAACTACTCACCTCCGCCAAAGATGAGTGGCTGGGCAATCCTGAATTTATCGGTTGGTTGCAGGAAAATACCTACATCACCATCATCACCGACCCCAATGAATTTCCCGATGTCAATGATAAGCCTGTAGTAACTTATATTACCCAAATTATGGCTGACGAAATCTCTCGTTCATTGGGTCGTAAAGTGCGTGTTTATTTTAAATTCAAACCCACACCAAAACTGTGGATTCAAGACAGCACTCGCCCTGATATTTGGATTCGTGAGCCGATGATGCACTATTCGCAATACAGCACTGGAGTGATTGCAGGGTTTTTATTTGGTATTCCACTACTGACTTTGTTCACCATCTGGGTGCTGGTTCGGGGACTCAATCGTCCACTCAAACAACTAGAAAAAGCAGCCAACGACTACATTACCCAAGGTCATGCCACCACGCTACCGACCCACAAGGGGCCAAACGAGATTCGCAAGGCAAATACAGCATTCAACCGCTTATTTAGCACACTTAGCCAAGCCCAAAAAGAACGCACCATTATGCTTGCTGGCATCAGTCATGATTTGCGTACGCCTTTGACTCGTATGCGTTTGACCGCCGAAATGCTGCCTGATGAATTTTTCCGAGAAGGATTGGTATACGACATTGAGGACATGGATGCGATTTTGGAGCAGTTTATTTCTTTTATGAAAGATGGTTCGGATGAGCCTGTCAAACCGACCAACCTAGATGCCATCTTTCGAGAAATTATGGTGCAATTTAGCGATACACATTTTGTTTATGAATCCAACATCAGCGAACAAGTGCCTGTACGCCCTTTGTCCATCAAACGCCTGATTGTCAATTTGGTCAATAATGCCGTTCGTTATGGCAAACAGCCAATTCATCTTAGTGCCAACATTAGCCCTGCTGGTGAGCAAGATGAGCATTTTGCCACCCTAACCTTGATTGTAAAAGACGAAGGCGAAGGCGTTGCCGATGACCAGCTTGAGCGAATCATGCAGCCTTTTGAGCGAGGTGAATCAGCACGCACGACTCAAGGCAGCGGTTTGGGTCTTGCCATTGTTGCCCGCATTGCCAAATTGCATCAAGGCACTGTCAAAGCAGCCAATCACCCTGATGGCGGTCTGCAAGTGGTGGTCAGCATTCCCTTGCTGATTCAAATTCAAGACAACACAGCCGAAATCCCACTACAAGATTAGCCAATAATGCCACAAATCACCATTCATCAAGCGGTCTAATTGCCTGTTTGATGAATGACTTTTTCTACACTGCCTTGCGTTATATCATCTGCTGCGACCACCACGCCAACTTGCTTGACCGGCCATTGCATGATAAATCTGGCACCGTGATAGTTTGGACTTTCATCAACAGTTAAATTTGCATTAAACCAAAATGCAATACGGCTAACAATTGACAATCCCAGACCATAACCTCCAGAAGCCCTTGTGCGACTGTCATCAAGGCGAGCAAAAGGGATAAATACTTTTTCACGGTCCTTTTCGGCAATACCCTGTCCATCATCTTCAACACTGATAAAAGCCATGCCTTTTTGCACCCCTGCGGTCAATTTGATGGTAGAATTGGCGTATCGTAACGCATTACCCACCAAGTTTTGCACCACACGATGCAGATAGCGTCTATCCGCCATCGCCGTTGTTTTTGCAGAAGGCAATTGACATATCAGCACAATCGGCTTGCCCAAGGCGTTAGTTTCTCTCTCGATTTGCTCAAGCAGCTCTCGCAAATTAACCATTTCCCAGTCAAGTTTTGGCGAGCCTTCTTCAAGTTTGGCATAGGTTAAAATTTCATCAATCAACTCATTGAGCGATTCAATATCTTCGTCAATATACTCTTTTTGCAGTTGCCGTGAATCAGCCTCATCGGTATCAGCCAGCATATCAACAGCAAAACGAATGCGTGCCACTGGGGTTCTTAATTCATGCGATACTGCACGAGTCAGCTCTCGCTGCGACTCTATCAGGCGTTTGATATGAGCCGTCATGGCGTTAAAAGTCATAGACAATCTGGCGATATCATCACGCCCCACCACTTGCACTTTGGTATCCAAATTGCCCTGTGCCACCCGATCAACGCCAATCTGCAACAGCTGCAAACGCCGCTCCAATGGCAAAATTAGTGCATAAATACCCAAAGCAATCAGCAAAACGCAAATCAGTACAACACTGCCCAAGAGCTTTAGTGGAAACCAATTAAACAAAGCCACAGGGCCAACAACAATCACCAAGTCCTCAACATCGGAAGCAACAACAAATGAGATTGTCGAACCCTGCCCACGAATGCCGTCCTGAAAAAACATCACCAACTCATCTCGCTTGAGACGAGCGATTTGTTCTGGGTCAAGTTTTAGATTCTGGATTGATTGCAGATAGATTGGATAAGAAAACTTTTCGCTCAAAAAATTCAGCCTTGCCTGCTTTTTTTGAAAGCCTTGATAACGAGACAAATCGTCAAGCAAAAAAATCGTCATGGCTCTGACTTGTCGCTCACCAACTTGGGCAAGTTTGACCGTCAAGAGATCATCACTGCCCTCAAGTCGATGATAAAAAGTTGATTGGTTGCTAGAGGGGTCATAGCGGACAACCGTTTTACCCTCTTCGATGCGTCGCATTTCCCGTGCTTTAAACTCAATATCATACATTGAGATGATTTCAAAATTACTGCCAAACAAAGAACTGATGTCATTAAGCCAGTAATTTTTTTGTGCGTCATTTTGTTGATAGGCCGCCCCTTGAGCAATGAGATAAAATGCCCCTGTTGCTACCGTTTCACGGTAAGACTGAGCTCTTTCTTGATTGATGGTATCAACCAGCAAATACGCAAAAAAAGCCACAGAAATAC
The DNA here is from genome assembly GCF_900637105.1 of Moraxella cuniculi. Classification (NCBI taxonomy): domain Bacteria; kingdom Pseudomonadati; phylum Pseudomonadota; class Gammaproteobacteria; order Moraxellales; family Moraxellaceae; genus Moraxella; species Moraxella cuniculi. The sequence goes on from NZ_LR134343.1 coordinate 47,901, forward strand.
ACACCAATAATAAACCAGCGTATATCCGAAAAAAAATGCTTTTTTCTGCAAATGTCATGACCGCCATACAATCCCCATCACACTTCCCAAATTCACCAAATCACATCAGCTGTTGCCTTATATAAATCTGCAATCCAAAGATAAATAAAATAGCAAAAAGCCAGCAAAAGCTGGCTTAGCACAAGCTAACACATAAGTGCTATTTTATGCAATTAATTGCCTTCTTTGACAAATAGATAGCCCTTGCTTCTGACAGTCTTGATGCGTTTTGGGTTTTCTGGATCGTCGCCAATTTTTGGACGAATACGAGAAATGCGGACATCAATTGAACGATCTTGACCATCATATTCAATGCCACGCAAACGCTCAAAAATATCCTCACGAGACAAAATACGACCTGCATTTGATGCAAGCAACCATAAAAGGTCGTACTCAGCACTGGTAAAATCAACCAATTCGTCATTTAAAGTAACAGAACGACCGCCATTGTCAATCACCAAATCACCGAATTCCAGTCGCTGTGGCGAAGATTCACTTGGTGCTGTGTCAGAACGGCGTAGTAATGCACGAATGCGTGCCAAAAGTACACGAGGCTGTACAGGCTTGGCAACATAATCGTCCGCACCCATCTCAAGCCCCAAGACCTGATCCATATCATCAGTACGTGCTGTCAGCATCAAAATCGGCTGATGATATTGAGCTCTCACTTCACGACACACAGTCAAACCATCACTACCAGGCAACATCACATCAAGCACCACCAAATCTGGCTGCTCGCTGATGATACGGCGAATCGCACGCGTGCCATCAGTTTCTATGGCAACATCAAGACCATTTTTTCGCAAATAATCTTGGGTCAGCATTGCCAATCTCTCATCATCTTCCACGATGAGGATTCTTGGCATATCTTCTTTTTCAAGGATGGCAGTCATAATTATCCTAATGAACTGTATGCGATATCAACAACTTATCGCTATTTACGATTGCACAATTAAGCACGGTTCTTGTATTTTTGGATTGTCTGCAGCTGTGCCACAGATTCCGCCAATGCTGTCAAAGCAGCACTCGTCTGCAAGGTATCGCTTTGGTTTGCCAATAATTGTTCAGCTGCACGGCGTGCTTCTGCAATTTTTGCTTCATCTAAGTCGCCAGCCCGTTCCGCTGAATCTGCCAATACGGTAACAACCTGTGGCTGCACTTCAAGCACACCACCAGAGACATAAATCACCTCTTCACTGCTACCATCTGCTGATTTTAGACGCATAGCACCTGGTTTTAATAAAGTAATCAGAGGGGTATGTCCCGCCAAAATACCAATCTCACCAGAATGCCCATTGGCAATCAGCATACTGACATCGCCAGCATACAGCTCTTCTCGTGCACTTACAACTCGGCACTTAAAAGTTGCCATATTGTTCTCCCAATAAGTCAGGAAATTATCAATGATGTTTACTTGGTTGAGCATTTGCCCAACCAAGATCACTTAAGTTACGCTGCCAATTTTTCAGCTTTGGCAACCACTTCATCAATACCACCAACCATATAGAATGCTTGCTCAGGCAGATGGTCGTATTCACCTTCAATAATCGCTTTAAAGCCTGCGATGGTATCACGCAAAGCAACATATTTACCCGGTGCACCAGTAAAGACTTCTGCAACATGGAATGGCTGCGACAAGAAGCGTTGGATTTTACGAGCACGATAAACAACCAACTTGTCTTCTTCTGACAATTCATCCATACCCAAAATTGCAATAATATCTTTTAGCTCTTTATAACGCTGCAATACTTCTTGTACACCACGAGCAACTTGGTAATGTTCCTCACCAATAACTTGTGGATCAAGCTGACGAGAGGTTGAGTCAAGTGGATCGACCGCAGGATAGATACCTTGCGAAGCGATATCACGGCTCAATACAACCGTTGCATCCAAGTGAGCAAAGGTAGTTGCTGGCGATGGGTCAGTCAAGTCGTCCGCTGGTACATAAACCGCCTGCACCGAAGTAATCGAACCCGATTGCGTTGAGGTAATACGCTCTTGCAACGCACCCATTTCTTCAGCCAGAGTCGGTTGATAACCTACTGCTGATGGCATACGACCTAGAAGTGCTGACACTTCTGTACCAGCCAGTGTGTAACGATAGATGTTATCAACGAACAATAGAACATCACGCCCTTTGCCTGTTGCTTCATCTTTTTCGTCACGGAAATATTCCGCCATCGTCAAGCCTGTCAATGCAACACGCAAACGGTTTCCTGGTGGCTCATTCATCTGACCATAAACCATCGCTACTTTTGACTTGGTGAAGTCTTCGGTATTAACAACGCCTGCTTCTTGCATTTCGTGATAAAAATCGTTACCCTCACGAGTACGCTCACCCACACCTGCAAAAACAGAAAGACCTGAATGCTTCAGAGCGATATTATTAATCAGCTCCATCATATTCACGGTTTTACCCACACCTGCACCACCGAACAAGCCAACTTTACCACCTTTAGCAAATGGGCAAAGCAAATCAATTACTTTGATGCCTGTTTCTAGCAGCTCAGTTGAGTTTGATTGCTCATCATAGCTTGGTGCTTCACGGTGAATTGACCATTTTTCTTGAGCATTTACAGGACCTGCCTCGTCGATTGGACGACCCAACACATCCATAATACGACCCAAAGTCGCTTGACCCACTGGCACAGAAATCGGTGCACCAGAGTTAGATACAGTCAAACCACGCTTCAAGCCTTCGGTTGAACCCATCGCAATGGTACGCACCACGCCATCACCCAACTGCTGTTGAACTTCCAAGGTTGTTTCGGTGCCATCAACACTCAGTGCGTCATAAATTTGTGGTACTTGGCCACGGTCAAACTCGACATCAATAACCGCACCAATAATCTGTACAATACGACCGCTCATTGCGTTCTCCTAATTTGGTTATTATTTAATCACTCTGCCAAACCTGCTTTAGATTGATTGGCGGTTTCTCGAAAAGTATAATTGCTCACAACCCCTTCGCTGTCAAACAAAATAACCAATTCTTTGGTTTGAATGTTTTCGCCAAAGGAAAAAAAGTTGTAAGGAATGAAATTTCTCGCCATTGGTTTTGAACGCGAATGGCGATATGTCCAAATTTCTTTACCACTGTCTGTAAACGAAATGCTATCAGCCGAACCAAAGTGTGCAGCAATATCCTGCTTGGTCGTTTGACCCTTAGTGATAACTTGCTCGATTGTTTGCTGGTTTTGCTCCTTCATAACAATATTGCCAGTAGAGGCACAACCTGTTAGTACCAAGGCAGTCAATACCGCAGCAACAATATATTGTGTACGATTTTTTAACATAAGTGTTCTCTAACTTAATAATATTTTAACTAAGAAACAGCTGCAGCACCGCCAACAATTTCTGAGATTTCTCGGGTAATCGCTGCTTGACGCAACTTATTATAAACCAGCTGCAATTCTTTAATCAGGTTGCCTGCATTGTCTGTTGCCGCTTTCATTGCAACCATACGAGCCGACTGCTCAGAAGCAATATTTTCACGAACTGCTTGATAAACCACAGATTCAATATAACGCACAAGCAGGCTATCAATCAAGGTTTTTGTATCTGGTTCATAGATATAATCCCAACTATGGGCTGCCAATGCATCATCTGCAAACTCACCTTCTGCCAATGGTACAATCTGATCCACAACAGGTTTTTGAGCCATTGCGTTGATAAATCGATTGTATACCAAATAGATACGATCAAGTTTGCCATTGATATAATCGTCAAGCATGGCTTGTACTGGAGTGTTAATCTGCTCCAGTGAAGGATTATCGCCATAATCAGTAACAGCAGAAGTTACCTTACCACCAAAGTTTTTGAAAAAACCAACACCTTTGGCACCAATGACTGCAAATTCAATCTCAACTGATTGTTCTTGGTAACTTTTGACTGTCTTTAGCAAATTCTTAAACAAGTTAATGTTCAAACCACCTGCCAAACCACGATCAGAAGTTACCACCACAAAGCCAACACGATTTACAGGACGGCTTACCATATAAGGGTGCTTATAATCTGATTGGGCTTGCACCAAGTGCGAAATAACACGACGCATTCCCTCTGAATAGGGGCGACCTGACTCCATTCGCTCTTGAGCACGACGCATTTTACTCGCCGCCACCATTTGCATTGCACGCGTGATTTTCTGCGTACTTTTAATGCTGGTTACTTTAGCACGAATTTCTTTTAAGCTTGCCATAATTATTCCAATACTGGACTTATTAAAGAGTTTATGGTGCGTTAAATCAAACGCCTAACACACCATATTTAATGCCACTTAGTAGCTGGCAGATGCTTTAAATGCTTCAACTGCTGCTTTTAGACGACCTTCAATGTCATCATTATAGTTTGCAGTATCATCAATCTCGGTCATCAATGCAGCGTGTTCAGTGCGTAGGTAACGCAAGAAAGACTCTTCGAATGAACCAATTTTTTCTACTGGTACATCTGCCAAATAGCCTTCGTTTGAAGCATAAATTACCGCCGCCTGATCAGCGATTGACATTGGTGCATATTGTTTTTGCTTCATAAGTTCGGTAACACGCACGCCATGCTCAAGCTGTTGCTTGGTTGCATCGTCCAAGTCAGAAGCAAACTGGGCAAACGCTGCCAATTCACGATACTGTGCTAATGCTGTACGGATACCGCCCGATAGCTTTTTGATGATTTTGGTCTGTGCTGCACCACCAACACGAGATACAGAAATACCTGCGTTTACAGCTGGTCGGATACCAGAGTTGAAAAGGTTTGACTCAAGGAAAATCTGACCATCAGTGATTGAGATTACATTCGTTGGTACAAATGCAGAAACATCGCCCGCTTGGGTTTCGATGATTGGCAAAGCAGTCAATGAACCTGTCTTGCCTTTAACAACACCACCTGTAAATGCCTCAACATAGTCAGCATTGACACGAGAAGCACGCTCAAGCAAGCGTGAGTGTAGATAGAATACATCGCCTGGATACGCTTCACGCCCCGGTGGACGACGCAGCAGCAATGAGATTTGGCGATAAGCGACAGCTTGTTTTGACAAATCATCATATACAATCAAAGCATCTTCGCCACGGTCGCGGAAGTATTCGCCCATTGTACAGCCTGAATATGGTGCGATGTACTGTAGTGCTGCAGGCTCTGATGCTGACGCAACAACAACAGTGGTATATGCCAACGCACCTGTTTCTTCAAGTTTACGCACCACATTAGCAATGGTAGAACGCTTTTGACCAATAGCAACATACACGCACTTAATGCCAGAGTTTTTCTGAGCGATGATTGCATCAATTGCCAATGCAGTTTTACCAGTTTGACGGTCGCCAATGATAAGCTCACGCTGACCACGACCGATAGGAATCATGGTATCTACAGCTTTATAACCAGTCATTACTGGCTCATCAACTGATTGGCGAGCAATAACGCCAGGTGCAATTTTTTCAACTTTGTCGGTCAATTTTGCATTGATTGGGCCTTTGCCATCAATAGGATTGCCCAGTGCATCAACGACACGACCCAACAGTTCAGGACCAACTGGTACTTCTAAGATACGGCCTGTGCAATACGCTTTTTGGCCTTCTTGTAGACTGAGATACTCACCCAATACTACCGCACCGACTGAGTCTTGCTCAAGGTTTAGTGCCATACCATAGACACCACCTTCAAACTCAATCATCTCACCATACATGGCTTCTTCTAGGCCATGGATTTGCACAATACCATCAGAGACACTGACGATAACGCCTTCAGTTTTTGCAGTTGCGCTTACGTCAAGGTCTTGAATACGCTGCTTAATCAGGTTGCTGATTTCGGCTGGATTCAATTGTTGCATTGCCTTGTTTCCTTTGATTTTAGACAGCTCAACTCTGCTATTATGCAGTAAGCTGAGCTTTTAATTGTTTTAACTTGCCACGCACTGAGCCATCAGTAAACTTATCGCCCACTTTGATTGTCGCTCCGCCCAATAGGCTTGGATCTACAGATTCGTGCAAAATCACGATTGAGCCTGTCGAGATAGCCAAACGCTCCTGCAATTGTTTGCTTTGCGTTTCGGTAAGCGGATAGGCTGAAGTAACATAAGCATCAATCTGCTTAAGTTCTTTTGATTTAAGTTTACCATAATGAGCATAAATCTCTGGCAAAAGTGCCAAACGGTCATGCTCTGCCAATTGCTTTGTAAAGTTGGCTTGGGCTGGGCTTTGCTCTGCTGTTAATTTGCCATAGGCATCAATCAGAATATCTGCTTTTTGTGCAGCACCAATGGCTGGATTGTGCAGCAGTGAAGCAAAATCTTCATTGCCTACGATATCACTTGCAACCGACAAAAAGGTCTCCCAACTGGCGATTGCATTTTGCTCTTTAGCATAATCAAATGCAGCTTTTGCGTATGGTCTTGCTAAGGTAGATAGTTCAGCCATGATATCCTCTAATTACAGCTTAGCCGCCAACTGTTCAAGCATACTGGCGTGTTCTTGTTCGTTGACCTTGTCTTGCAAAATCTTCTCAGCACCCAGCACGGCAAGGCTGGCAACTTGTGCACGCAATTGCTCACGAGTTTGTGCAGCTTCTTGCTCAATCGCTGCATGTGCAGCTGCGATAATGCGTTCACCCTCTAAACGGGCTTGGTCTTTGGCATCTTCAATCATTTGTGTTGCGGTCTTGTTCGCACGCTCAATGATCGAAGCAGCTTCAGTTTTTGCAGCAGCAACTTCTGCTTCAACTTGTTTTTCGGCAGAAGCCAAATCTGCTTTTGCTTTTTCTGCGGCATTTAAGCCGTCTTCAATTTTGCGTTGACGCTCATTAATCGCGCCGATCAGCGGCGGCCATACAAATTTCATGCAAAACAGCACAAAAATTGCAAATGCAATCAGCTGACCGAAAATGGTTAAATTGATATTCATCCAATCACCTCGTGGTTAGTGAAAGTCAGGTGATATCCACCTTTGAACCCTCTCAAAGGTGGTCATGAACTGACGGTTTCAGCTTATGCGAATGGGTTGGCGAACAATAGAAGCATTGCGATACCAACACCGATCATTGGTACAGCATCAAGCAAACCTGCCACGATGAACATTTTAGTTTGTAGTTGTGAACCTAGCTCAGGCTGACGAGCAGTGCTTTCTAGGAATTTACCACCCAAGATAGCAAAACCAATACCTGTTGCTAATGCACCTGCACCGATTAGTAGAGCGACTGCAAGTAGTGTGTACTGTGCGATTACTGGTTCCATGATGTCTCCTTAGACTCAAAATTAAAGGTTCAAAATTTAAATTAATGTTCGGATTCTGCTGAAATTAAAGACAAGTAAACAATTGTCAGCATCATAAATACGAACGCCTGAAGAGTAATAACTAGAATGTGGAAGATTGCCCAAGGCACACTCAATGCCCACTGAATCCAAAATGGCATCAGTGCAATCAAAATGAAAATCAACTCACCTGCATACATGTTACCAAACAGACGCAAACCCAGTGATACTGGCTTGGCCAATAAAGTAACAACCTCCAATACCAAATTGACTGGGATTAAGATGGCTTGCAGCACTGGATTTTTTGCACTAAAGGGGTGTAGCGTAAATTCTGCAATAAAACCGCCCACGCCTTTGTATTTGATACCAAAGCCGATGATTAGCAATAATACACCGATTGCCATGCCCAAAGTAATATTTGGGTCTGTGGTTGGTACGATTTTAAAATACACATAATTTGGATCATAACCCATTAATGCCCCCACTTGTTGTGCGGTTGCTGGAATCCAGTCAATCGGCACAAGATCCATGAGGTTCATCAAAAAAATCCAGACAAAAATTGTCAATGACAATGGTGCAATCAGCTTAGATGGGCCATTGTAGGACTCACGGACACTGTTGTCCACGAAATCTACAATTATCTCAATAAAAGCCTGCAACTTGGTTGGGACACCTGAGGTTGCTTTGCGAGCAACTGCCCAAAAAAGCAATAGAAAAACAAAACCCAAACCAAGCGACCACAGCATGGAATCGACATGAATAGCCATAAAACCCATTTGCTGTGCTTCAGCAGCATCACGAGCTACTTTCCAGCCAAGTTCGGGGTGGTAGCCATAAGTCCAGTGGGTTAAATGGTGAGCAATATATTCTTTAGGTGTGGCTGCCATAATAAACTTCTTGTTTTAACTAAAAAAAGAAAAATTGGATAAACACCAAATCAAAAAAGTTACCCTATTTGTCAAATACACAAAACAACACCAAATGGCTTGCCTGTCTTATAACAAATCAGCACATACAGCGGACAACTCCTGTCCTAGAGCTGTGCTTTTAAAGATTGAAAAAATCAATCAATATGCTTCTTTTCTTATGCAAATCCTAACAATAAATTGCATTCGTAACTCAAAGAGTATCTTACTTAAATGTTGGCAATATGTAAAGAGCAAAAGTGCATTTTATTACCAAAAATTATAAAAAATTATGATGAAATTGCATAATTTCGCCAAAATCCCAGCAAAAATGCCCCTTATGCTACGATATTTTATAAATAATTAAATAGTAATTTATAAAATATCAATATTATAATCACAACTGTAAATTTATATTAAGATTTATTTGAGCAAGGACAAACTCCAAAACTGCACAACCTGCATGATGATATAGCCAAACAGTGTGGCAAAAGCATTGATAGGTGCAAGTTTTGTAAAAATAAGCACAAAACCAGCTATTACAATTAGCCACTTTGTTGCCATGGCAAGATAGGTGTTGAGCATGATTTGTCTTGCATGGCGACTGCCTGTGGTGCGATAAGCCAGATGCGTAAAAGCATATTGTGCGATATAGGCAAGCATACTGCCCGCTGCCATGCCTTTTGCAACCAAAAAACCAGCATCTTGTTGCCACCAACTGATGACAAAGCCCATAATAATGCTGGCAAGCACCGCCCAAATTTGGCGATATTGTAGGCGATAAACATGGTCTTGCTTGCTACGCTTGGCAGGAGAGGTCATAAACGGTCGCTTTTGTCTTGATGGTTCAAAGAATCACATTTGGCAATATTATAAAAGTTTTTATGATAAACAATCAATATAAACTTGCCATATATCAGATGGCATAAAATCAACTAAGAAGCCTTCTGCCTATCGTAGACCTGCACAGTGCTGCATACTCATCACCATATTCTGCCACGCCTGCACAAAATCCGCCGCCGTATCACTCATGTCCTCTTGAACAACCACAATGCGTGGCTTGCCCAGTTTGCTCTGCATACCTTGCGAAACTGGCTGCTGTGCAATCAGGCATTTGGTTGTCGGCGAGATGGTTTCGCTTAATTTTTTGAGCTGGTGGACAGTTGGGCTAAGATGATGGTCAGCGGTCAAGGCTGCAACAAACTTCAGCCCCGCAGCTTGTTCAATATACTGATAAGCATCATGATACGCCCAATAATTCGCGGTTCGTGTAGTAGCAAGCGACTGCACCGCCTGATCCATTTTTTGTTCAAAAGCTCTGGCATTTTCTTGATAATAGTGGCGATATTCTGGGTTGGCATAGCCATGCACCACTGCCAACGCTCGCACAATCGCTTTGGCATTGTCGGGATTTAGCCAAAGATGCACATCTTTGCCTTCTTGTGGTAGTCCGTCAATGTCTCGTAAAGGCAATCGATAAAAAGCATCAAACGCCAGTAGCGAAATGGCATTGGGTGCCGTTTGTAGATTTTTGCTCAAGTTTTGCTCAAGAGATTGCCCAAACCACACCACATAATCACTGTCCTCAATCAGCCTAATCTTGCTTGGCGACAGCGTACCATGATGGCCTGCATCACCACCTTCTAATAATAGCTGTGCATCATGCTTGCCCTTGGTAACTTCATGGCTAAGCAGTGCCAGTGGATAATTGCTAACACTGACCACGCCTGCCAATGCAGGCACTGTGCCAAACCAAATCACCAATGGTAATATTAACAATAATAAGCGTGCATGCTTCATAAATTTCACTCGATATAAATTGATACATTATACCATAAAATATCAAAATGTTATAATGTATCAATTTGTCATGCCACTTTGCATGACTTATCAATAACTATAATAATTTGCCATGCTCTCATCAAAAGATAAGCCCATGAAAAATTTGCAGCTATTTCTTATCAATACTTGCAGTTGTATGCTCATGGCGGTAAAATGCCAACTATCAATCATTAGCAAGAATACATTATGCAAATTCCACATACCACCCACAAGCAAGATCACCAACACCACCAGCACAATGTTGCTGGGGGCGATTTGGCAGAACGACTCGCCAGCGCAAAATCACATTGCCTCGAACGCAGTGTCCGCTTTACCCCATTGCGACAAGAAATATACCAAGTGATTATCCAAGCAGACAGGCCAATGGGTGCTTATGATTTGCTTGATGCACTGCGGCACGAACGCCAAAAAAACGCCAGCAAAAAACAAAAAAATATCGCAGCACCAACCATCTATCGCTCGCTGGATTTTTTGCGTGAAGAAGGGCTGATTCATCATCTTAATTCCATCAATGCCTATGTGCCATGTTGCCACCCACGAGACAGTCATATTGCAGCATTTTTAATCTGTCAATCATGCAAAAAAGTAGAAGAGTGCAGCAATGCCCCAATGGAGAGCTTGGTTGATTTTGCTGCTGCTGATGCCAAATTTGCCGTAACAGCAAGCGTGATTGAACTGATGGGTTTTTGTCATGATTGCCAAAAATGACGACCAAAACGACAGCATGCTAACGCTTGATAAGGTCAGCTATCGTGTTGGCGACAAACAGCTGCTACGCGATATCAGCATGAATATTTATCCCAATGAAACAGTCAGTCTGATAGGCCCAAATGGTGCGGGCAAATCTACGCTGGTTAAGCTGATTTTGGGCTTAATCAAGCCAACCAGTGGCAAAATCCAAAGCCATGCCAAAAATGTCGGCTATGTGCCACAAAAATTCTCCGTACCAAGCATTCTGCCATTAAGGGTGATGGATTTGCTCGCTCAATCCAAAGCAAAACAGCTTTGCACCGAAGAAAAAAGCACGCTGTATGATACCCTGTCCATCACCCCCTTGCTTGACAAACAATTGCATCATTTATCTGGTGGTGAAATGCAGCGAGTGCTGATGGCTCGTGCCTTTCTTGACAAGCCACAGCTGCTGATTCTTGATGAACCAATGCAAGGGCTTGATCCTGATAGCGAAAATTGGCTGTATCATTTTTTGGACAATCTGCCTGTATTTTTGCAGTGCAGTCTTTTGGTTGTTTCGCACGATCTGCATTGGGTGATGAAAGGCTCAAAACGGGTCATTTGTCTCAATAAACATATCTGCTGCCAAGGCAAGCCCAGTCAAGTTGCCATCACGCCAGAGTTTGTGCAACTTTTTGGGCATCATGCACCCTATTTTCATCAGCACAATCAATGTAATCATCAAGCAACCTGCCAACACAGCACACATAAGGAACACCCATGAGCCAGTGGCTGCCCATCATTGCCCCTGCGTGGATTGCAGGCATATTTATCGCCCTGCTATCTGCTCCTTTGGGCTGTCTGGTGCTGTGGCGACGCTTGGCGTTTTTTGCTGATACTTTGGCTCACGGAGCATTATTTGGCATTGCCTTGGCGGCTTGGCTTGGTCTGCCTGCCGACCTAGGCATGGGGCTGATTAGCCTTGTTGTTATCTTCGCCATGACTGCTGTTAATGACAATCGCCTGCCTACAGATGCCGTGCTTGCAGTACTGTCTGCGACACTTTTGTGTTTTGGGCTGCTGACCTTTACACAACTCACCCAGCAGCAGGCAAATGTTTTGGGATTTTTATTTGGCAATTTGCTTGATGTGGACTGGAGCGATTTGCCAAAACTTGCCTGCCTAAGCGTGATTGGCTTGGGTGTGCTGTGCTATATTTGGCAAGCACAAATCAAACTTGCCACATCAGAACCACTGGCACAAATCGCAGGCATTAGCCGAGTGCGACAGCAATTATTTTTTATGGGATTGTTGGCGGGATTTTGTACAGTGGCACTACAGGCGGTGGGCAGTTTGCTCATCAGCGGTTTGTTAATTTTGCCTGCACTGATTGCCAGATTATTTGCCAAATCGCCCACGCAAATGGCACTATTTGCCATTATTTTTGCCCAAATTGGTGTCAGTGCTGGCATCTGGGGCAGTGTTTGGCTTGATATCCAAACAGGGCTTGCCATCGTGCTGGTGCTGGCACTGGGATTTTTTGCCGCTTTTATCATCAGTAAACTTAACCAAAAAAACGCATGAAACCACACCAATCCGCCAAGCAGCCCACCCATCAGCAGATGACACTTGTACAACTGTCGGATCTGCATTTGACAGGCAGTATTGGTAAATCGCCCAGCTACCAAAGCACCCTGCAAGCACTTGAGGTGATTGTCAAATTACAGCCGCAGCTTATTTTATTGACAGGTGATTTGGTAAATGATGGCAATAGCGATGCCTATAATTGGTTGTTTTTGCAATTAAAAAATACAGGCATTGCCCATTTTGCCATCGCAGGCAATCACGATGTTACTCACGAAATCGGCACAGGTCTGCCCTATCATCAGCGACTGCACCTGCCCCTTACTGCCGATACGCGACTGCTTGACTGTCATCGACTTGCCTTTGATGGCATAAACTGGCAAATTTTATTGCTTAATTCCAGTCTGGCTGGCTGTACGCACGGTGCGTTATCGCAAGATACGCTGGCTTGGCTACAGAGCAGTTTGGCACAACACCCCATGCCTGCCATCATCGCCCTGCATCACCACCCACAGGCTGTTGGTTCGGCATGGATTGATGCGTATATGCTGAGCAATCATCGAGCATTTTGGCAAATTATTGAGCAGCACCCCCATGTACATACCATTGTCTGTGGTCATGTGCATCAGGTTCATCAATTGCACCCTTTGAAAAATCACCGCGTACAACTGCTTAGCTGCCCTTCAACCGATCGCCAATTTTTGCCTTTTGCTCATGATTTTGCCATTGACAAGACAGCATCGGCAGGGTTTCGTGTGATACACATTGACAACACAAGCCGACTGGTAAGTTACATAAAAAGTCTTGATAATTAGTCGCCAATTCTGCCAAATGTTGGTTATTTGCCAATTTTCTTGCTAATTTTTTAATAAATTACAAATTAACATTGGCTATTTTGGGTATTTTTTGATACAGTAAGTGCATTTTTTGCCAACTGGCATTTGCAATCAGCGAAAATGCAATGCCATTGTGATAAGGATAACAAGGAATGACAGATTCAACCACTTTTACCCCCTATCAACCCGCCACCGATGAAGACTATATGTCGGATAAGCAATTGGCACATTTTCGCACGATTTTAAAAAACTGGCGTGATGAATTGGTTACCGAGGCAGAGCGTACCAAAACCTACATTCATGAAGAAACCAATGCCATGCCAGACATTAACGATCGTGCCACCCAAGAAGAAGAATTTGCACTGGCATTGCGTACCCGCGACCGTGAACGCAAATTAATCCGCAAAATTGAAAAATCTTTGGCAGATATCGAAACGGGCGATTATGGCTTTTGCGAAACTTGTGGCACAGAAATCGGTTTGCGTCGCCTAGAAGCTCGCCCAACCGCTACGCAGTGCATTGACTGCAAAACCCTCTCAGAAATCAAAGAAAAACAAACACACGGTCAATAATCCACCATGACGGCCTCGCCGATTGGGCGATTTGCACCATCGCCCACACACCATCTGCACTTAGGGTCGCTAACCACTGCCGTTGCCAGTTATTGCCACATAAAATCACTGGGCGGCAAATGGCTTGTGCGTATCGAAGATATTGATTTTGAACGCTGCAAAGACAGCTATGCCAGCAGTATCTTATACGACTTGGAGGCTCTGGGTCTGCACTGGGACGCAGAGGTGGTCTACCAGTCGGCACGCAGGGCGATATATGAAGATTTTTTGCACAATGAATTGGCAAATGTCAGCTATGCCTGCCACTGCTCACGCAAACAGCTTGATGCCTATCGCACCGCTCATGCCGTGCAACACGCCCTAAATTCTCCTGTTGTCTATCCTCGTTTGTGCCTGCATCGCCAACTGGACAAGGCTCACAAAGACAGCAAAATTCGCCTACAGCTGCCTAATGTCGCTACCGCTTTTGTTGATGGGCTACAAGGGGTTGTGTGGGACAATCCTGCCATCAGTCTGGGCGATGTTGTGCTAAAGCGACAAAACCAGATGATTAATTATATCCTTGCCTGCACCATTGATGACGGCTTACAAAACATCAGCCACATCATGCGTGGGCTGGATATCATGCCAATGACTGTTGCTCAGCTGCAACTGCTTGATATGTGCCAACTGCCAAAGCCGAGCTATTTTTATCATTTGCCCCTGCTTTATAATCCAGATGGTCAGAAACTTTCCAAACAAAACCTTGCCACGCCCATCGACACCAGCTGCCCCAACGAGTTATTATTACAAGCTCTGGCATTGCTCGGTCAAAAAATCAACCCCCAACTATACGATGCCAGCTGTCATGAGATTTTATCCTTTGCCATTAAACATTGGGATAATAAACCCTTGCAGCACAAAAACTCTCTGGGCATAGTACATACCTGATAAAAGAAAAACCCCTTGATATCATCAAAGGGTTTTTGGCAAAACAACCTGTGCCAATTATCCACAGTGTAGATTAAAAGGCAAGGTGAGCACCCACGCCAAGCATACTGGCATCGTCTGACAAGTAGTTATAGCTGGCTTCTACGCCAATGTTGCTATTCACCTTAAAGCCTGCACCAACACCGCCTGCCAAGCCTGTAGATTGGACATTGCTGGTGTAGCTTGAGCCATTGCGACCTTCGACATCAACCTCTGTTCTGGCGATGCCCAATTTGCCTTTGGCATAAAACGGTGTATTGACAAAATTATAGCGATAAGTGCCATAGATGCCCATGGTTTTTACTTCGCCTTGTCGTGATGAATTATTGACCTGAAAGTCTTTTGAGCTTGAGCGAACCAGTTCCGCCTCTGCCCCAAAGTTTTGGTCAAAATTATAACCTGCATACAAGCCATAAGCTGCCATCTTGCCCGAAATTTGATCGGCGTCAATCATGCCTGCTTTTACGCCAACATAGGGCTGTGCATCTGGTGATGAGCCATAGCTGATGGCGGCATTTGCACCAACGCTAAGCAATGAAGCGGCGGTAAGTGCCAATAGTGTTTTTACGGTTTTCATCGTTGTTCTCCTGTGTTGATTGGGTTTTTACCCCAAGTGATGGTCATTATAGTAACAAAATATTTCATACTCATGGTAGCAGTTTGATAGCGGTTATGTAAAGTTTTGCAAAATTTTGGGGGAATTTATCCAAATTATCAAGCAATTCTTAACCAAGTTGCCAAAATGTACCGCACCAAGCCCAATTCTTACAGCCAATACAGCAACCATTGCAATTGTGCTACAATAGTGCCAATACGCCTTGGAGCTTTTGAGATGACCACTTCCGCCAAACGCTTGATTATCTTTGACCTTGATGGCACGCTTATTGACAGTGCCATAGATTTGGCAACAGCAACAAACCGCATGCGACAACGCCTCAATCTGCCGCCGATTGCACCTGCCATCATCACAAGCTGGGTGGGCAATGGTTCTTATAAACTCACCGAGCGGGCATTGGCCGATACCAACTTTAATAACCAGCAAATCCATCATGCCCATGAGTTATTTTTGGCAGAATATGCACTGTGTCTAACCGAACAAACCACCTGCTATCAAGGCGTGCAAGAAGGTCTACAAACACTTGCCAATCTTGGCATCACGCTTGCTCTATGCACCAACAAACCAGCTCGCTACCTGCCGACAATTTTGGCAAAATTCGGCTGGCAACATACCTTTGCTGAGGTGCTTGGTGGTGATGATTTGCCCACCAAAAAACCAGACCCTGCCCCACTGCTGCACCTATGCCAGATGCTACAAATCCCTGTGGCACAAAGCATCATGGTTGGTGATTCAAAAAACGACATCATCGCAGGGCGTGCTGCTGGCATGATGACGCTGGCGTTTGATTATGGCTATAATCATGGCGAGCCAATACAGCTTAGCAAGCCCGATGCCATCTTTGGCAATTTTGCTGAACTTGTCGCCTATGTGGAAGATTTATTGACAAAGACAGTTTGATAGCCCTTGCCCTCTGGCGAACAGCAAGCCAAAGCTAAACTGGTTTATTTTTTAAGGCGATAACAAAGGTTCTTGTTACCCTTGCTACGACTTTTTGGTGATTGTCAGTGATATCAATGCAAAATACTCGCTGAATTTCCCTTTCTGTAGCAACCTGTTCAATAATCTCAAGCAACTGCTCAGTATCCAGCCTAACTCGTGCCGTGATATCGCCATAAATATCACCAAAAAATTCCACCTGCATGGACTTGTCCTGCACGGTATAATTTTTGCCCAAGCGGTGCGTCAATAGCACCCTTAGCAGCGGCTCGGTCAGCATCATGACACTGCCTGAGAACTGAATGCCGCCTGTGTATCGATTCAGCCGAGTCAGCGGCAAAGTAACAACGCACAAACCATTATCCAAATCCACCGTCTTAATGCGAATCCCTGCACCAACCAAGGGTGAGTAGGTATTTAGGCGATTTTTGATGACCAGTGGCAGCAGTTGTGAATGCGTTGTTTTTTTACCTTCTTTGATAAGTTTGTCAAATTTGGTTTTGGCATGACGAAACACAGCACTCTCCTACTTGAAAAATACCATTTTGCCACAGATATACGCTAAAATAAAGCCAAATTATCAGCAATCAGCCAACACGATGGCGAAATTGCCCAATAAACAACAATCCGCCATCAATTGACAAATATGCCACAAGATATGAAATCACCGCACCATGCCCACGACAAAAAAACCGAGCTAAAGCAACTTGTGCAAACCCTGCCCAACCTGCCCGGTGTCTATAAAATGCTTGATAAATCAGGTGGGATTTTGTATGTTGGCAAAGCAAAATCGCTAAAAAGCCGCGTTGGCAGTTATTTTGCCAAAACCATTGAGCACGCCAAAACACAGGCTTTGGTACAACGCATTGATAATATTGAAATTATCATCACTCGCAGCGAAACCGAAGCCCTGCTGTTAGAGCAAAATCTTATTAAAAATCACAAGCCGCCTTATAATATTATCTTAAGAGATGATAAATCCTATCTGTACATATACATTAGCAC
This sequence comes from Moraxella cuniculi, assembly GCF_900637105.1. Taxonomy (NCBI): domain Bacteria; kingdom Pseudomonadati; phylum Pseudomonadota; class Gammaproteobacteria; order Moraxellales; family Moraxellaceae; genus Moraxella; species Moraxella cuniculi. The sequence continues at coordinate 65,117 of NZ_LR134343.1, forward strand.
CGACAAATACCCTCGCCTAAGTTATGGTCGTGGCAAGGGCAATCATGTGCAGGGGCGTTTTTTTGGCCCATACCCATCAGCACACAGTGCCAAAGAAGCTCTGCTATTGATGCAGCGGTTGTTTATGCTAAGAAGTTGCAGCAACAGCTTTTTTGCTCAAGCGGTGCGTCCTTGTCTTGAATACCAAATCAAACGCTGCAAAGCCCCCTGTGTCAATCTTGTCAGCCAAGAGCAGTATCAGGACGATGTCGCTGCTGCCTTGTCATTTTTGCAAGGCAATGCCGCCGATATGCAGCAGTTATTGGTCGAAAAAATGGAAGCTGCCGCCAATGAGCTGAATTTTGAGCAGGCGGCATTTTATCGAGACCGCCTAAGCATGATTAGCAATCTGCAATCCAAACAAGCGGTATTTCGCCTGCAAGGTGAGGCGGATGTTTTTGCCATCGCAGCCCAAGCTGGCATGGCAGTGGTGCATATTTTGACTGTGCGTGGCGGACAGGTACTCGGTGGCAAAAATTATTTTGTTGATGATGTTAATCTTGATAATAAGACCATCAGCGAACGCTTGGCGGAATTTTTGTTGTCGTTTTATTTTCAGGTCAGTGATGATTTGCCAAGTGAAATCATCAGCTCGGTAGAGCTTGAGCATACCAAAACGCTGTCCGACTTGCTATATGAGCAGTTCGCCAAGCGTACCACCTTTAAGCACCGTGTCAGCACCCATCGTGATGACTGGCTAAATATTGCCAAACTAAACGCCGACAACGCCCTTGCTGCCAAATTAAAAGACAGCGAAGAGCTACAAGCTCGCTTTTTTGCCCTAGAGCAAATATTGACCCCTGTCAGCAATCGGGTGCTGCACCGCATTGAATGCTTTGACATCAGTCATACGATGGGCGAGGCTGCCATCGGCTCTTGTGTGGTGTTTGACCGTGGCGGGGTTCGCAAGCGAGATTATCGCCAGTATGCCATTCATGACATTACCGCAGGTGATGACTATGCTGCCATGCGACAAGTGCTGACACGCCGCTACAGCAAACAGCCATTGCCTGATTTGTTGCTGATTGATGGTGGCAAGGGACAATTGGGCATTGCCAAAGAGGTCTTGGCAGAGCTTGGCAAACTTGACGACACGCTGCTGGTCGGCGTTGCCAAAGGCGAAGGTCGCAAGGCAGGGCTTGAGGTCTTGCACTTTATTCATCATGAGCCGCTTGATTTGCCTGCTGATAACAAGGCACTGCATCTTATTATGCAGATTCGTGATGAGGCACATCGCTTCGCCATCACCGCCCATCGCAAAAAACGCGACAAAAAGCGTGCAGGCTCAGTGCTTGAGGTCATTCCCAATCTTGGGCCAAAACGCCGCAGGGATTTGCTGAATCATTTTGGCGGCATTACGCAGCTCATCGGTGCCTCGCAAGAAGAAATCGCCCATGTCAAAGGCATTGGCAAAACCTTGGCAGCCACCATCTACAAAGCCTTGCACACCTAGTCATGCCATCATGCCAATCATAGACAATTATCCACAAGATAAGTTGGCAAAAATTCCTAAGGTGCCGTTTGGCTTGGCAAGCAGTTATTAATTACTAAGTTTGCCACCACCAAAACAAAACCCCTTACAATTGGGGGGGGGTTTTGGTTAGCAGATTAATAATCAATCGGTGGCGTATATGACCCATTTTTAATATCATCTTTAATCCGATCCGCTTCTGCCAACACTTGAGCAAGCAAGGCTTGGACATTTTCAAGCGTGGCAATTGGGCTTAAAGTCGTCATTTTTAAAGATTGTACATTTTGGCGACTGTCAATCACACGCGTAACGCCAATATTTGCCTCACCACGAGCAAATAACTCATCGGCGACATTTTGGTTTAGGCTGTCTATCAAGTCAGAAGGATAGCCTTGCGGCACGACACGAAACAGCACAGAGGCAAATTGTGGTTCAACAAGCAATTCCAAGCCGTCCGTTGCCTTGATATAATCCGCCACTTGACGAGTGAGCCTTACGCCATGATCAATCATTGAACCGTATAATTCTTCGCCTAGGGCTTCTATCGTCATCCACAGCTTCAACGCATCAAAACGGCGGGTGGTTTGTAGCGATTTGGATACAAGATTTGGCACGCCATGCTCTTCATCATAAGCAGAGTTTAAATATTCTGCCTCATAATGCATAAAGCGATAATTTTGCTCGTCTTTTAGCAAAAACGCACCGCATGAAATGCTTTGGAAAAAGTGCTTATGAAAATCCAGCGTTACCGAATCAGACAGCTCAATGCCATCAAGCATATCACGATAATCATTGGATAATAATAATGCTCCGCCCCACGCCGCATCAATGTGCATCCATGCACCAAATTTTTGGGTCAATTCACGCACTTTTTTTAGGTCATCAATCGCCCCTGCATCCGTTGTCCCTGCGGTTGCCACGACACAAGCGACAATCTTGCCTTCATCTTTTAATGCCTGCATTGTGTTGGCAAGGGCGATAGTATCTATTTGGGCATTGTCATTGACAGGTACAGTAACCACTGATTGAAACCCCATGCCCATCATCGCCATGTTTTTTTGTACCGAAAAATGAGCATTTTCTGAGCAGATGACTTTTACCTTTTGCATGGCATCAGGCGGAATGCCGTCTTTTTGCACCGACCATTCTACACCATCTGCATTTTGCCAGTTTTTGGCAATGCACCAATCACGAGCCAGCAGCACGCCCATCAAATTTGACTGCGTGCCGCCAGAAGTAAACACGCCTGCCGTACCAGCACCATAGCCGACCTTTTGGCGTAACCAATCAATCAGCTGCACCTCCATCAAAGAGCCAGCTGGCGACTGATCCCATGAATCCATGGATTGATTGGTTGCGTTAATCAGTACTTCGGCAATTTGTGAGGTTACCATCGTTGGGCAATGCAAATGAGCAAGCGAATGCGGATGATGGACTTTTAGGCTTTTGTTCAAAAACAGTTCCACAAGGCGATCAAGCGACTTTTGTACGCCCAAACCGTCTTTTTGTGGACAAAAGCTGATTTGTGAGCGAAGCTGCTTAATGCTGCCACCTGTGTACATTTTGTCATCTTGCAGCCATGCCGATACTGCTTGCACGGCTTGGTTCATCGCTTGTTCATAGTCGGCAATGGACTTCTTGTCATTGCAAAGTAGGGCTTGACGGTGCTGGGCAAGTGTCGTCATTGATTTTTCCTAAAAATAAAAATTGCCCCATTGTAGCATATTTTGCCAGATGGCTCATTATTTTTGGATTAATTCATCGACCTTTTGCACCACTTTATGATCGATACCATCAACAAATTCAAAATACTTTTTGGCACAGGTGATTTTAAATTGCTCTTTTTGCCGTAATTCGTCCAAAACCACACTATCTTGAACATTATTGCCTGTATTTTTGGTTTCAGCAATAAAATAAACCTGCTCACTATTTTTATTGATAACAACCGCCCAATCTGGATTATAATTACCAATCGGGGTTGGGATTTTAAATTTTTTGGGCAATTTAAAATAAAACGCCACTTGCTCATCGTAATTTTCACAATCGGTGGCAAATTGATGTTCGGTTTTTGAATCCAAATCCAATACACCATTATAAATGGTTTTTTGTGTTTTATTCACATCAAAAGTATATTCATTGGTATAAATTTGATAAGTTTCAAATAAACCTTGTTCATACATATCATTAAGCCGCTCGTATTGAATACCATTTATCATCAATGATTGCAACTGGCGATTAATGATGCCTGCTACAATTTCAAGAAAGCGTTGCGGATTATTCTTAATATCATTAATTCTTCCAGATTGTTTTAAAATCTTTACCAAAGTTTGGCGAGTTAATCCCGTTTTATTTTGTAGAAATTTTAAAATATCAGGTATGGCAATTTCTTTATCTAGATATTGATAATCTGAATAAATTTCTTCTGCCTGTATGCCTATTTCACTATCTTGAATCAATCGTGCTTTTTTAATTTCAATTTTTGGCTTAATAATCTCTGGCATTTGATTTAATGCTTGACTTGCCGATTTAATCAATTCATCGCTATCAAATTTCACACGATAGCTGGTTTTTTGGCGTATTTTTTGCCAAATTTCCACAAATAAAGGATCGGTAAATGCGTCATAACGATAAGTTACCGTACGCTCATTTTTGGCATTTTTAAGGTGTGATTTTTCAAATTTAATGCCGCAATCATCAATATATTCTTTTTGCAAACAATTTGCAAATTGCTCATAACTTTGATTGGGAATAATGGTCAAAATATTAACTTTTTCATCATAAATCCGTTCGCCATTTTGATTAACAGGCAAACGAAGCCCACGCCCAATTTCTTGGCGTTTTTTAATCGTAGATGTGGTTTCATTTAAGGTACAAATTTGAAAAACATTGGGATTATCCCAGCCTTCTTTTAATGCCGAATGACTAAAAATAAAACGAACTTCATTATCAAAAGATAATAACCGCTCTTTATCTTTCATAATCAATTCATAAGCATCATTATCAGCAACTCTTCCACCATCAGTATTTTTATTATTCCCTTTACCATCTTGGCTAAAATAGCCCTTATGTACGCCACTTGCTGATTGTTTGGTTTCTAATTCATACAATTCTTCAAACCACTCATAAAATTTCCCCAATTCACCCTGTGCATTGGTGCGATAATTTTCCACTTTATCAATAAAAAAGAGCGACAATACTTTAATACCCAATGGATTTAATTGTTTTTCACGCTGTAGATGAGTTTTAATCGTAGCGTGAATTTGCTGTTTTGCAATGTCATCTTTTAGATAATCCAAATTCACGCCGGCGGTAATTTCTATGCCATTAGAAAATCTAACCGTTTGATTTTCTAAATCAATACCTGCAACCATAAATCCTTGATAATTGGGATTTTGTTTTGATTTATCATATAAATCATCGCCCATTTTTACTGTAACAGGCTTTCTTTTTAATTCCTTTGCTTCATTAATATCAAGTATTATTTTAGCTTTTAATCCGCTTTTATTCACCACTTCTCTTAGCTCAATAAAGGCATGATTGTTATCTTGTGATATTACCGAATTAACGACAATTTGTTTTACCAAATTCTTTTCAAAGGCTTGTACAGGATTTAGGCTATATACTTTATTGATAATTTCTCTATGCGTTGCCGAATACCCAACCGTGAATAATGGATTTAAATTATCAATAGCATTTTTGCGTTTATCACTGCTGATATTTTGCGGTTCATCGATAATGATGATTGGATTGGTGGCTTGGATTAAATCCATTAACACACCATTTTCTCGCTCTTGATTGATAATATTGCTTTCTTTTTCAAACGATTGAATATTTATCACCAAAATTTCAATATGAGTACTTGTCGCAAAATGTTTTAATACATTGGTTTTTTTCCCACTGTATTCATAATAATGATAAATAGGTGAATTAAATTTCTCTTTAAAATAGTCTTTTGTGCTGTTTAAGGTTTGCAATACGCCCTCACGAATGGCAACACTTGGCACAACGATGATAAATTTTCTCCAGCCATGGCGTTGATAAAGCTCAAAAATGGTATTTAAATATACAAAAGTTTTACCCGTGCCTGTTTCCATTTCTACACTAAAATATAAATTATCCAATTTATCGGACAAAGAAAGCTGATTTTGTGTTTGGATATTTTTTAAATTATCATAAATATCATCTTTGGATGATGATAATTCATTGGCAATCACACGCACATTGTCTTTATCTGATAAGCTAAACTCATCTTGATGGTGCGTGATTTCACCTTGAAATAAATCCACGATACTAAAAATCGCCTGTTGTTGATAGTCCAAATGCTCATATTGGATTTGCATCATTTACCCCCTATCATTAAATACTTTCAAAATTCAGATTGGCATCTTTAAATTGTAAAATCACATTGGATTTTTCGCTGTCGTTTAAAAATGCTTTGTCCAATACAACGGTTTTGGCGGGTTTTTTGGCGATAATGGTATTAAAACCATCTTGAGATAGTGAATTTAGTACAATGGCATACGATTTATTTTCACAAGTTAGCCAATAAACGCCATCTTTAAATTCAATAGTTGCTGTTAATTTCAATCCCATTTTTAATAGCAATTCATAGACAATGTCTATTTCTTTGGCATTGTCTTTTAGGGGATTGATGTACATTTCCAACTGCTCGGCAATAGCATTATCATCGTCAATTTGCCACGCTTTAAAATTACTGCCCGTTAATTTAAATACCTTAAATCCTGTATCAAGGGTTTTATTAGGATTTTCGGCTTTGATTTTTGCCCCTGCACGGCGAATGCGTTCTTTACTAATATCGCTAATCGCTTTAAAACCTGCTTTATAGGCTTCACTTTTTTCATCAGTAAGTTCTGGTAATTGCACCATGATAAATTGACGGTTGCCATTATCTTCCGCATTTAATTGCATTACAGCGTGGGCGGTGGTTGCTGAACCTGCGAAGAAGTCTAGGATTAGGTCGTTTTTATCCCCCATCATTTCAATCAATCTCTTAATTAAAAAAATAGGTTTTTTGCCATTTTCAAATGAAATTTCTCCTTCTTTTGATAAATTATTCATTTGAGAAGTTAAGTCCCAAAAAGTTCCCTGCATTTCTTTTTTATACAATTTACCATCAATATCTTCCGATACATCGGATAACCAAGAAAAAAGCCTAAACTTTTCCCCCTTATAAAACTGCTCATAAACAACGCCTTTATTTCTACCACTTTTTGGTATATATTCAATGGAAAACAAATCTGTATCAAAAACCATACCATTTAATGCTTCCATAACTCGTGGTCTAATGGAGCTTTGTGGCATTGCTGTTTGAAATATATTTCTTGCATATTTTTTATATACTTCTACTTCACTAATGTTTTCTAGTTTTGCCAATTCAGTTACTGACAATATTTTATATCCACTTCTTAAAAATATTTTTATTTCATCACCAGCACCGTCTGTCGTTGATTTAATATATTTCTTTTCACCATAATTAACAATAACGCTAGTGTATTTCCAACTTTTATTTTCTAGTTTATACATTTGAACCAAATTACCAATCTCAATCAGTTCAAAAACTGGATTAAAAGGTGTAAGTTCCTGATAATTCTTTGTATATATCAACAAATGTTCAATATTCTTTTTTAGCTTCTTATCTTCACCACCACCAGATGCTCCAGCAACATTTTTCATTTTCAAAGAAATATTACTAATAAAATTTTCTTCTCCAAAAATCTCATCACACAACAACTTTAATTGAGCCTGTTCATTATCATCAATACTGATAAATATCACACCGTCATCAGAAAGCAGCGTATGAGCCAAATGTAAACGGGGCAACATCATATTAAGCCAATTGCTGTGATAATGTCCGTTGTCTTTACTGTTCTTTTTAAAGGATTTTAATAATTGTCCGTTAATGTCTCTATCGCCAATGGCAATTTCATAATCTTTTTGGGTTTGGCTAAAATCATCGTGATAAATAAAATCATTGCCCGTATTATAAGGTGGGTCAATGTAGATCATTTTGATTTTGCCTGCATAGGATTTTTGCAATATTTTTAGGGCTTCTAAATTATCGCTTTCAATAAAAATGTTTTGCGTGGTGTCAAAATCCACACTCTCATCAGGACAAGGGGTTAATGTGTTGTGAGTGGGGCGTTGTAGGGCTTGATAGGCGACCGATTTACCCGCCCAATTTAAGCCGTAGCGTTCGTTGCTTGCGATGTGTTCACCCAGTAAGGTTTTTAGCTTGTCTAGGTCTAGGGCGTGTTCAGAGAATATTTCGGGCAGGATTTGACGAAGTTTGGCTAATTTTTCACCAAAAAAGTCGCTATTATGAGCGGTTTTTAAGCTGTTGGTTGGTTGGTTGGTTGGTTGGTTGGTTGGTTGGTTGGTTGGTTGGTTGGTTGGTTGGTTGGTTGGTTGGTTCATTTTGCGATTTCCGTAAGAATATGTCAAGTAAAATTTCTTATTTTAACAAATTTTTTATCATAGTAAATATATTAAAAAACAAAGACGCACCAATTGGTACGCCTTTATTTGAAATAACCAAAAATTTACTACGCACGCACTGCTTGCAATGCCTCGCTGACAGCCTTAGTAAAGCGTGCGATGACCTCTTGGCACTCGTCCGTAGTAATGGTAATTGGGCAAAGCAGACGCACCACCGTGCCGCCACGACCACCACGCTCAAGCAGCAGTTTGTTATCAAAGCACGCTTTTTGGATAGCTGCCGCCAAAACACCATCGGCAGGATATGACCCCATATGATCGGCAGGCTGACGCTCATCAACAATCTCAATGCCTGTCATCAAGCCACGACCACGCACATGACCGATACAGCCGTATGTTTCGGACAGGCGGTTTAGTTCACTGCGTAAAAACTCGCCTTGAATGCGCGAGTTCTCCGCCAGATTATTCTTGGTGATTTCTTCTAGGACATTGTAACCTGCCGCCATCGCCAGCTGATTGCCACGGAATGTGCCAGTATGCCCTGCTGGCGACCATGCGTCAAACTTTTTATTAATGGCAAGCACGCACAATGGCAAACCACCGCCCACCGCCTTGGACATAACGACAACATCAGGGATAATTTCGGCATGTTCAAAGGCAAACATCTTGCCAGAGCGAGCAAAGCCTGCCTGCACTTCGTCTAGGATAAGCACAATGTCGTGCTTGGCGGTAACTTCACGCACTTTTTGGAGCCATTTTTTTGGAGCAGGGACAACACCGCCTTCGCCTTGAATGGCTTCTAAGATAACCGCAGCAGGTCTAACCACGCCACTTTCAACATCTTCGATAAAGTTTTCAAAATAATAAGTCAGGGCATCAACGCCAGCTTCACCGCCCAGACCCAAGGGGCAGCGATACTCGTGCGGATAAGGCATGAACTGCACGCCTGCCATCAGATTGCCGACTTTTTCTTTGGCGGACAGATTGCCCGTCATGGCAAGCGAACCATGCGTCATACCATGATAGCCACCACTAAAGGCGATGACATTATCACGCCCTGTATAAGTTTTGGCAAGTTTTATCGCAGCTTCGGTACCATCGGCACCTGTCGGGCCACAAAATTGCAAAACAAAATTTTCTGGAAAAAATGACAACAGTTTTTCGGTAAACGCATCTTTAATAGGCGTGGTAATATCCAAAGTATGCAATGGCAAACCGCTGTCTAGCACAGCCTTGATTGCACTGGTGGTGGCTGGGTGATTATGACCAAGTGCCAAAGTACCTGCACCTGCCAAGCAGTCAAGATACTCATTGCCCTCGACATCAGTTACCCAGCAGCCTTGTGCTTGGGCGATTGCTAAGGGTAGTTTGCGAGGATAGCTGCGGACATTTGACTCCATCTTGTCTTGGCGGGTCAAATAGTAGTCATTGGTTGCATTTGCAGCAGCAGTTACAGGGGTGTGAACGCTCATATCGGATTACCATCTCAGATAAGGGTTGAAAAAAAGCACAACTGCCAAAATCGGCACGGTCATTGTGCTGGACAAAAAAACCTATACTTAAGTATAGGTTTTAAGATTTATTAGATAATATAAATTATCCAAATAAAAATGGCAGACAAACTCAGTGGCACACCACGGCAAGGAGTTTGATATTGGGTTATCTGCTTTTTATAAAGCAGCAAACTTACTATCTTTGTCTATTTTTGGCTATCTTAAAACCTTTTTTGAAATCCATCTGACACTTGTCAATATAGCACAACGCCATTGCAAAATCATGACGGATTAAATTTACTTAAATTTGTTCAGTTTTTGCTGACTTGGCAAGAGCAAATCGCAAGGGCTATGATACACGCTTTTTGAAAAAAGTAAAGGCGTTTTTGCCAATCTAAAGCAACGCATTCAATGACAACACTACAAAACACAAGTCAAACTTAACCAAGCCCAATGCTTATCTGCATAGATTCAGACAACTCCCATGTTCTTAATTTTCTGCAAATGTCAAATTTTTAGCACTGTCAATCATCGCCGCCTTGTCTGCAATGCGTAAAAAGACTTGATTGATAAAATTAACAACCAGCCCAACAGGCTTAACAATCAAGATAATTCGCCATCTGTGCCGATGTTTGGTACAATAATATATTTTACATAGCCAAGCAAAGACAAACATCGTGAATACCAAACAAACCGCCCTACGCAACACCAAAATCCCCACCACTGACCCACAGGCAGGGCTGAAGCTGACCGAGATTTTTTATTCTCTGCAAGGTGAGGCGTTAAGCTCAGGATTGCCGACTATTTTTATTCGACTGACAGGCTGTCCGTTACGCTGTGTTTATTGTGATACGACTTATTCATTTACAGGCGGTGAGCGTTGGACGCTTGAAGGGATTGCTGATTATATCGCCAAATATCCCTGCCAGCGTGTCTGCATTACTGGTGGTGAGCCACTGGCTCAGCCCAATGCCATCGCTCTGATGCAGCTACTGCTTGACAAAGGGTATGAGATTTCTCTTGAGACCGCAGGGGCATTATCGGTTGCCGAAGTGCCTGCCGCCGTCTCCAAAGTCATGGATCTAAAAACCCCATCATCGGGCGAAATGGACAAAAATCTTTGGGAAAACCTACACCATCTGGGTCGCCATGACCAAATTAAAATCGTCATTGCCGATCGCAAGGATTATCAATGGGCAAAGCAAATCATCGCCACACACCGCCTGCATGAGTTGGTTGGCACAGTTTGGCTATCGCCCATGTTTAATATTCATGAAAATCATGGCAATGCACCAACGCTTGCTACCGATTTGGCAGAGTGGATTTTGGCTGATGGGTTGCCTGTGCGATTTGGCTTGCAGCTGCACAAAATCATCTGGGCAGATGCCAAGGGAAAATAATCCACCAGCTGGCACGGAGAGAATATGCCGATAACTTTTGACACCAATCTGTTGATTTATCTGCTGGATATGATCGGCATCATTGCCTGTGCCATCGCTGGTACGACACTTGCCATGTACAAGCGGTTTGATTTGTTTGGCTGTATTTTGGTATCAATGGTCGGAGCCATCGGCGGTGGCACGATTCGTGATGTCATGCTTGATCGCCATCCGCTGTTTTGGATGATTGATTTGAATTATGTTTTTGTCATCACCACAACTTCCATCTTGTGCCAAATGTTCTTTCATCGCCATCGTGATATTGTCGGTATCTTAAAGTTGTTTGATGCCATTGGCTTGGCGGCGTTTAGCGTCATTGGGTTGACAGTTGCGTTATCTGTGGGAGCAAGTCCGTTGGTGGCGGTGATGATGGCAGTGCTGACAAGCATCGCAGGTGGCATTATGCGTGATATGATTTGTAACGAAATCCCCCTAGTGCTACAAAAAGAAATTTACATCAGTGCCAGCATCATTGGCTCTTGTCTATATCTAGGGCTTGGTAGCTTTGGTGTTGATGATTGGATAAAACAAAGCGTGGCATTGACCAGCATTTTTGTCATTCGTATGCTGGCGGTGCGATTTGATTGGCATTTGCCCTCCATTGAGCTTAGAAAATCAACCAACAAATAGCCACACGCCGCGGTCAAATTTTGTAATTTCAGCAGCCCAACTTCGACAGTTTAAGCCATATCCCAATGAACAATCAACAAGCATTTTGGCAGATTAAGCAGTTATCAATCCAAGTTTGTGGCAAATTGGTGCAGCCACTTTTGGCAAACAGCCCATCAGCCAAAACCCATCTGCCGCCCTGTCTTGGATTGTATGGGTAGTTTGCAAAAACCAAATGCTTGATTTGCCGATACAGACCGCCAAAATAGGGCAAATGACGCTAATTTTGACCGCTTGCAACAAATCCAAAGCTAATAGACACCCTGCTGCAAGGCTGCAATCTGCACCACTGCCAAATCTTTAATCACCAGCTGTAGACTTTGACCGCCTTGCCACTGATTAATATCCAGCGTGTATAAGATATGTACAGAGCTTGCCCGATAGTCCCAATTTTTTGGCTGATAATTAAACCAAATCGCATCAATCGGGTACTGCACGCCTGCCAATTTTAGGGTGAGTTTTAGGTGCTTATCCTTGAGTATCCGATGGTTCATCACCACAAATTTACCATCAAACACAGGGGGCAAAAAACCATTGCCCCAGACGCTGATGTTTTTTAGCGTATCGGCAAATTGTAGGCTAAATTCATTAGGCTCAAGCTCACCATCGGTAAATTTTTGCTCACAAAATATCGCCTCATCAAAAGTCGCCATCTGCTCCAAAAAGGCTTTGGCAAAAGGTTCAAAATTTACCTTTTTAATCGTCAAACCTGCCGCCATCGCATGACCGCCAAAATGCTCGATGAGCGTTGGATTGGCAATCGCCACCGCTTCAATCACATCTCGGATATGCACACCAGCGATTGAACGAGCAGAACCCTTAATCAAATCGTCATCAGCGGTCGCCTGTGTATCAGCAGGTGCAAAGACAATGCTGGGGCGATAGAGTTTTTCTTTTAGCCTGCCTGCAACGATGCCTATCACCCCTTGATGCCAATTGTCCTGATACAGTACCGTTGCCCGTGTTTGCTTGCTGTCCAATTGCAGCGTGTCAATGATTGCAACCGCTTCATCTTTCATGCTTATCTCAACGGTGCGGCGGGCTTGGTTTAATCTGTTTAGCTCCATTGCCAAGCGATGAGCCTCGCCCCAGTCATCTGCCAATAAGCACTCAACACCGATACGCATATTGTCCATACGCCCAGCGGCATTAATGCGTGGTGCAATGGCAAAACCAAAATCCTCACTGCCCATCGTCTGGTGCGAACGCCCTGCCTGCTCAAGTATCGCCAAAATCCCAAGCACACATTTGCCCTCACGAATGCGTGCCAAGCCATGCGTTACCAAAATGCGGTTGTTGCGATCAAACACGCCCAAATCCGCCACCGTTCCCAATGCCACCAAGTCCAAATATCGTGCCACATTATCAGTCAACTTACCTTGATTGCGGCGATGCTTGGCAAGCCTACCCATCACATAAAACGCCACGCCCACGCCCACAAGCGACTTGCTGGCAAATGAACAGCCCAGCTGATTGGGATTAACCACGGCATCGGCAGGCGGTGAGGGCTTGGTGGTCAAATGATGGTCAGTAATCACCACCTGTACACCGAGCTGATGAGCCCGTGCAACGCCCTCGTGGCTTGAGATGCCATTATCCACCGTGATGATAAGTTTTGGTTGATACAGTTGTACGCCATAATCAACAATTTCTGGCGTCAAGCCATAGCCGAATTTAAAACGGTCAGGCACCAAAAAATCAACCACAGCACCCATCTGCCTAAGCACACGCATCATCAATGCCGTGCTGGTCGCCCCATCACAATCAAAATCACCGATGATTAAAATATTATCGCCACGATCAATCGCTGCATCAATCAGCGACACCGCATCATCAATACCCAATAAATCCGCCGCAGGCAACAAGGCAGATACACCAACGGTCAAATCAGCCACATCAGCCACCTTGCGTGCCTGTAGCACACGAGCCAGCGAACGATAACCCACCGCCTGGGCCAGTGATTCTGCCAGCGTCTCGGTCAGTCTAGGGCTTAGTGTCAAACGCGTCATCAGCTTGCCCTTGTTAGCGATTTTGGTAGGCTGAAGGTAACATTTTCATCAATGCCTGACAGCTCAACAGGAGCCTCCGCCCCCCATGACTGCAAAGTTTCTAAGACTTGCTCAATTAAAATCTCAGGTGCCGAAGCACCCGCCGTTACCCCAACAAATGCCACATCATCAAACCACGCCCTATCCATCTGCTCGGCATTGTCAATCAAATAAGCACGCCGCCCCATGCGTTCGGCAAGCTCACGCAAACGGTTTGAGTTGCTAGAATTCGGACTACCGACCACCAGCACCACCTCGCACTGCTTGGCAAGTAGCTTGACAGCATCTTGGCGATTTTGGGTGGCATAACAAATATCATCTTTGCGTGGTGCATTGATTTGGGGGAATTTGTCCTTTAGTGCATCAATGATATTTGCCGTATCGTCCATTGATAGCGTCGTCTGGGTAACAAAGGCAAGCTGTTTATCTTTGGCAAAATCAAGCCGAGCCACATCGTCTACATCTTCAACCAAATGAATCCTCCCGCCAAAAGATTCATCAAATCGCCCCATCGTTCCTTCAACCTCAGGGTGTCCTGCATGACCGATTAAAATTGCATCCATGCCTTCTTTGGCAAATTTACCCACCTCAATATGCACCTTGGTAACCAGCGGACAGGTGGCATCAAATACTGTCAAATCTCGCCGTGCCGCCTCATCTTCGACCGCACGAGATACCCCATGTGCCGAAAAAATCACAATCGCCCCATCAGGCACTTCGTCCAATTCTTCAACAAAAACCGCACCACGGCGTGCCAAATCCTCCACCACAAACTTATTATGCACCACTTCATGACGCACATAAATCGGTGGGCTAAAACGACGCAACGCCTCATTAACAATGGCGATGGCACGATCCACCCCAGCACAAAAACCTCGTGGATTGGCAAGCAAAATTTGCATAATTATCATCTCTTAACAATATCCTGCCAATTTTACCAAAAATTTCACAAAAAATCCGCCCCACTTACCAAAATCCACCCTAAGTTTGATACCCAATCAAGCCATCACGCCTGCAATTTGCCATATTCATCAAGGCTTTGGCGATGGCAGGTGATACAAACTTATGCTAAAATAACCAAACCTATCAATAAGCAAATGAATCATTTGCCACCAAACCACATCAAAAAAGGCATATTATGGCAACATTAGGCAAACTTTTTATCATCACCGCCGCATCAGGCACAGGCAAAACCAGCCTAGTCAAAGAGCTACTCGCCAGCACTGACAATCTAACGGTCAGCATCTCTCACACCACACGAAATCCCAGAGCAGGCGAGATTGATGGCGTGCATTATCATTTTGTCAGCACCGATGAATTTTGCAATCTGATAGAGCAGGCGGCATTTTTGGAATATGCACAAGTTTTTGACAATTATTATGGCACCTCAAAACAAGCGGTGCAGACACTGCTTGAGCAAGGTCGCGATGTTATCTTGGAGATTGATTGGCAAGGAGCGTTACAAATCAAAGATAAGTTTGCCGAAGCGGTGATGATTTTTATCCTGCCCCCAAGCCGCGAGGCATTGCGTACACGGCTATCAGGTCGTGGACAAGACAGCCCAGAAGTCATCGAAAAGCGACTGGCAGGCTCACTGACCGAGATGAAGCAATATGACAAGTTTGACTATCTGGTCATCAATGATGAATTTGAGCTGGCACTGTCAGACCTACAAACCATCATCAAAGCCACTCGATTACGCACAGCCACCCAGCAAGGCAGGCAGGCACAGCTGTTGGCAAATTTGCTTGGCGATGCCAATCCACAATAAATTGTCCAAAGTCGCAAAAATCGCTTAAAAATCGCCAAAAATCTTGTTATAATAAGCAATTTAAGTTTGATTTATAAAATTAAGAGAGCAATCATGGCACGAGTAACCATCGAAGACTGTTTATCAAATGTTGATAATCGTTTTGAGTTGATTTTGGTGGCAAGCAAGCGAGCTCGCCAATTGGCAAATGGCAAAGCTGAGCCTACCGTTTCTGTGGATAACGACAAGCCAACAGTGCTGGCACTGCGTGAAATCGCGGCTGGCAATGTTGGTCGTGCGATTTTGGACGAGCCTGATGATGATATTTTCCTAAAATCCATGCAGTCGTTTGAAATCACCCCTGAACAGCTGGGCAATACACTGTAATAACGATTCTACCTAACAAAACAAGTCATATTGCATGGCTTGTTTTTTTATATTAATCCGACACTGTTAATCATAACTACACAATCAGACCACACTGCTGGCACTTGCAATCACCACCTTATCACCCCACACGACCCAATGCTCTTTGGTCTTGGTCGGCGAGCGTTTCGTCATTTGATGGCGGCATTTTGACAAAATTATGAAAAATGTATAAAAATCACACGCCGATGTATTGACAAGCACCCTGCAAAGTGATTTATTATATCTACTATGTCAAAGTCAAAATAATATAAAACTTTGTTTATTTGGCATAAAAAGCGGGTGCAGACTATTTTGGCTGCATAAATCAACTCACAACCCAAAGAGCCATCTATGTTAGACAGCTATCAACCACACGACATTCCCAACCATCTTAGCCACCCGCTTGTTGATGAGGCTCGTGATAGTCTGTTGCGTGCTGTCGCCTATCTACAAGATAACGAACGCCAAGATGTGTTGCGTGCTTGCCATTTTGGTGATGTGGCTCATATCAAGGACAAACGCAAGTCGGGCGAGCCTTATATCACCCACCCCATCGCCGTGGCGGAGATTTTGGCAGGATTTCGCTTGGATAGAGACACCATCATCGCTGCCATCTTGCACGACACGGTCGAAGACACCGAAGTAACCGCCGAGCTGCTTAGTCAAGAATTTGGCGAAACAGTGGCAAAACTGGTTGATGGCGTTACCAAGCTAAAATCCTCTGGCATGAGCAAGCAGCAGAGCCAAGCGGCGACTTTTCATAAGATTCTGACCGCCACATTGACCGATCCACGCGTGCTGATTGTCAAGCTGTCCGACCGCCTGCACAATATGTCCACCCTTGATGCTGTCAGCGAAGACAAACAAAAACGCACCGCCAAAGAGACGCTGGATTTTTATGTACCATTTGCTCGCCTGATGGGGCTAAATCACATTGCTGATTATATTGAACTGCTGTGCTATCGCAACCTAAACCCACAAATGTACAACAAGTTTACCGACAAGTTGTTGCAGCATGGCTTGGGCAGAAATTTCCAAAAAATTGAAATCAGCACCTATCTACAAAATCTCTTAAGCCATCTTAACCTTGATGGTCATGTGCAAGTGCTGGATAATCGTGCCTCCATGTATCGGCAATTTTTTAGAAATCGTGGCGAGATAAACCAGCTCATTCGCCAATATGATTTTGAAGTTGTGCTAAAAGACATCGAGGCTTGCGACAAGCTGGCAAGCCATCTTATCCAAAAATACCAAATCATCGACCGTCATATCCAAGACAATATTCGCAAGCCGCTGGCAGGTGGCAATCAGTCCCTGACTTTGTTTTATGATCGTGATTATAATCACATCAAAATCACCCTGATGACACAGCGTATGCAAGAGGCAGCAAGACTTGGGATTATTAGCGGTGAGCATACAGGCGTAAGCCAGTCGGTAATTCAGGCAAGTTTACGCAATATGCAGGCATTGGCGGACGCAGGTCAAAGCAGCATTGACCATGATGCACAAGTCGCCATCATTGAGGAACTTATCAGCTATCTGCACGAACGCAAAATCGTCTGCTACAGCCCCAAAGGCCGTGCGTATGAACTTCCCCGTGGCTCAACCGCCCTAGATTTTGCTTATGCAGTTGGCCCTGCCATTGGTAATATTGCCACAGGTGCCGACATTAACAATCAGCACGGCAAACTTGGCTTGGTGCTGGCTGATGGTGATACTGTCAGCATCGATACCGACAAAAACGCCACGCCGCGTGCCGAATGGCTGGGCTTTGTGGCAACCAACAAAGCACGCAACGAAATCTTAAAATTCCTAAAATGCCTGCCCGATGATCAAAAAATCCTCTACGGCAAGCAAGCACTTGATCGTGCCTTACAAACCTATGGCAAAAGCATTAATGACTTGCAAGATGCCGATTGGGCAGACATTCTAAAATGGCGTGGTATCAGCACAACCGATGAACTATTCATGCAGCTATCCACAGGCATTTTGCTGCCACAACTGGTCGTCTCTCGTCTATTTAGCGAAGAAGTCGATTATGCTGATGGCCATGAAATCACCCAAAGCAAGCACCTACTCGCTGGCATTAAAGGCGTTGAAGTTGATTTTGCTCGCTGTTGCAACCCAATCTATGGCGACAGTATCGTTGGGCATCTATCGCGGCAAGGGCTGGTGGTGCATCGCCACAAATGCTACTCGCTACAAGCGGTGCGTGCTGACACACCTTATCAAATCATTCAGCTAAACTGGAAAAATGATGCCGTTTCGGAAATTGAACCAAACACCTTGCGTTTTCCTGCCATGTTGCGTATCTATGCCATGCTCAACGAAGAACAAATCAGTCAGCTCATCTATGAAATGCGTGCCTTGAACATTGGTGTCGAGCATACACAGGTCAAGGCCGACAAATCAGATGGCGGTGATGGCAAGGTCGGCACAACGACACTGCATATCGTGGTGCGGTCTCGTTCGCATTTGGCAGAAGGTATCGAAAAATTGCGTGCCATGTTTGGCTATCCAAACATCATGCGACTATACCAATAAACAGCCAATATACCAAAAACACTTGAATCACCAATGATAATTTTTTATCATAATAAAAATCCAAATCGGGGCAGATAATTATGTGCTGTAAAATTGAGCTAAACAACCGACAAGATGCCGCACATTTTCTCGGCAAAACCACTCCCAAGCCCTTGGCACAAACTGCCGAAAATCTCGCCCCTGCCGATATTGTCTATACGGGCGAGGCGGTAAGTTTGTTTGACAAACTACTGATGCGACTTCATCGCACACCAAAAAACACCCCTTAGCTTACCGCCTTGGTGCATTGGTGGCTTTGATTACATCCGCCAAATCATGACAAAGCCAAGCAGTACAAGCGGCTGTTTTGGATAATATTTCAACCAAAAAAAGGAAATCATCATGAGCAAACAAATCATTCATACCGACAACGCCCCTGCTGCTGTTGGCACTTATTCACAAGCCGTCAAAGTTGGCAACACTGTCTATATTTCAGGGCAATTGGGTCTTGATCCTGTCAGCATGGAGCTAAAAGACGGCTTTAAGGCTCAAGCCATACAGGCGATGGACAACCTACAAGCAATCGCCGCTGCCGCTGGTGGCAGCCTTGATGATGTGGTGAAATTCAATGTCTCTTTGACTGATTTGGCGGATTTTGCCACCTTAAATGAAATTTTCAATGAGCAACTGACCGCTCCTTACCCTGCTCGTGCTGCTGTACAGGTTGCCGCTCTGCCAAAAGGTGGCGTGGTCGAGATTGAAGCAATTTTGCATTTGGCATAACCAGTCAGCCATCAAAAAAACAACCAGCCTTTGGGCAGCAAATCGCCAAACCAAAGGCTTTTTTGCTATTTGTTTGTGCCACTTTTTGTTATAATACCCAGCAAAAACTTGCCACAGATGCATTTTTCTTGACTTGATAAATCACCAAGTACATAGCACAAACGCATCTTAGCCATCAACGATAAGGAACTATTTATGAAAGCCACACCGCAGTCTGCCATCATACCCGATCATTGCCGTGCAGGGATTTTTATGGAGGCGGATTTTATCACCACAGACACTCACGCCATCGCTCACGCCTGCCAGCAAGCATTGGTGGCACTTGGTCAGTTGCAGGATAAATTCGCCGACAGTTCACTTGGGCTGACCATTGGCTTTGGTGCGACTGCATGGCAATCATTCGGTCATGGCGATGAAGGCAGTCAAATCAAACCATTTCGCCCATTGGGCAACGGTCTTGCACCTGCCACTCAGCATGATTTGTTGTTTCATATCCAATCATTACGCCATGATATTAACTTCAGCCTTGCCAAATCTTTGGCAGAAATTTTTGCCAATATAGCAGACATTAAAACCGAGACGCATGGTTTTCGCTGGGTAGAAAATCGCGGGCTAGAAGGGTTTGTTGATGGCACCGAAAACCCCCAAGGTGATGACATACCAAGTGTTGCTGCCATCGGTGATGGTGCGGACGCTGGCGGCAGCTATGTACTACTACAAAAATATCGCCATGATTTGCACAAATGGGACAAGCTGCCCGTTTGCGACCAAGAGGATTGTGTTGGACGCTCCAAGGCTGACAATGTTGAATTTGACAAAGCCAAACGCCTTGCCGATTCGCACTTGGGACGCACCAACCTAAAAGAAAACGGCAAAACGCTTGAAATCGTCCGCCGCAGCCTGCCCTATGGCACGGTAACAGGTGAACATGGCTTGATGTTTATTGCTTATGCAGCTCGCCTATGGAACATTGAGGCACAGCTTTTGAGCATGTTTGGCGAAACCGATGGCAAGATTGACTTGTTATTAAAGCATGTCAGCACTGCCGTTTCTGGTGCTTATTATTATGCACCATCGGTTGAAAGATTGCAAAATCTGGCAAACACTCCCTCAGCATAAGCAGTCGCCATTTGGGTACACAGATTAGCAATGAGCAAATCCACGAGCAGCACACCAATGCACGATAGCCTGATTCAGGTTGCACTGAATGTGCCTGTGGGAGGTTTGTTTGACTATCTGTGTCCTGCCGAGCTGCCCTTGCCACCACTTGGCGTGCGGGTGCAAGTGCCATTTGGCACACGGCAGTTGATTGGCATTGTCGCCAACCACAATCCTCAAGCGATGAGCCAAGTGCCAAAAAACAAGCTCAAAGCCATCACAAAAATCCTCGATGACACGCCGATTATTGATGCGTCTTTGCAAAGGTTGGCAACATGGCTGGCTGACTACTATCATCACCGCTTGGGCGATGTTTATGCTGTTATGCTGCCCAGCCTTATCAATCAAGGCAAGCCCATCACCACGCATCTGCCCTATTATCATGCCACAACCAATGATTTGACGCAATTATCAAAAACCGCCAAAAAACAACGGCAAATTTTTACGCACATCATCAATCACCCTGATGGCGTGAGTGAGCCTGAACTGTACGCCATCGGTGCTACACGCAAAATTTTGCTTAGCCTAATAGAAAAAGGACTTATCAGCCAAAGCAAGCAATCGCCAAGCAACAAGCCCATCATTACCGCTCGGCTAAAATCTTTAGAGCTTAGCACCAATGCCGAACAAGCCGCCGCCTTGCGTGCCATTCATACAGCGATTGACAAAGGTGCATATCAAGGCTTTTTGCTGGACGGTGTTACAGGCTCAGGCAAGACAGAAGTTTATCTACAAGCCATGCACCGTGTGCTAACAGCAGGCAAACAAGCCCTGATACTCGTGCCCGAAATTGGACTGACATCCCAGACCCAAGCTCGGTTCGGCTCACGCTTTGATGCCAACATTTGCGTGCTACACTCTGGCATGAATGACACTCAGCGACTGCAAGGCTGGCAAGCGTGTCGCACAGGCACCGCCCAGATTATCATCGGTACACGCTCAAGCATACTCTATCCCTTTGCCAATCTGGGGCTGATTATTATTGATGAAGCCCATGACAATTCTTACAAACAGCAAGATCATTTGCGTTATCACGCCTGCGATGTGGCAATGGTGCGTGCTTTATTTGCCCAGATTCCCATAATTCTTGGCACTGCCACACCAAGCCTTGAGCAGCTAAAGCTGGTGCATGACCATAAATTACACCATCTGACACTCACCAAGCGGGCAGGCAATGCCACCACTGCTGCCATGCATCTGGTAGATATGCGACAGGGAGAGTTTTTTGCCCCAAGTGCCGATGGTCAGCCCCGCCCCACAAGTCTTGCCCCTGCTACGGTACAAAAAATGCACGCTTGCTTGTCCAGAGGTGAGCAAGTGCTGGTATTTTTGAATCGGCGTGGCTATGCACCGATTTTGCTTTGTCAATCTTGCGGCTATCAGGCAGATTGTCCGCATTGCGATGCCCATCTGACCGTTCATAAGAATTCATCACAAGCCCATGCATCGCTGCACTGTCATCATTGCGGTTATCGCATTCTTGCACCAGAGCATTGCCCCGAGTGCAACAGTCGCAATTTGACCAATATTGGTACTGGCACAACACGACTTGCCGAAGAGTTGCACGCCCTGTTTGCCAACCCCCAAACAACTCGCACCCCCTATCCGATTATCCAAATTGACCGTGATACCATGCGTAAAAAAGACGCATGGGAAAATGCCATGCAGCAAATCCACACACAAGGTGCATCAATTTTGGTCGGAACGCAGATGATTGCCAAAGGGCATCATTTTGAAAATGTAACTTTGGTGTTGATTGTCAATGCTGATTTGGGATTTTTGTCGCCAGATTTTCGCTCGCCTGAACACACCGCCCAACGCATCATACAGGTGGCTGGGCGAGCTGGGCGAGCCAGCAAGGCAGGCGAGGTGCTGATTCAGACCCTAAGACCTGACAACCCTTTACTTACCACACTTATCAAGCAAGGCTATCATGCGTTGGCGTATCAGCTGCTTGACGATCGCCGTAGGCTAAACCTACCTCCTTATAGCCACGCCGCACTGGTTCGTGCCGACAGCCATCGCTATCAACACGCCAAAACCGCCATCATTGCCGCCAAAAACGCACTGCCCACACAGCATTCTTTTATTGTCAATGCACCGATTGATGCTCCAATGACCAAAAAAAACAACCGTTATGTGGTGCAATTATTAATCTTGGCAAAAAACCGCCGCCTGCTGCACGAGCTGCTAAACCACTGGTGGCCAGCCGTACTACAACTGCCCAGCAGCAAGGCGGTGCGACTGACCATCGACATTGACCCTGTGGGCTGGTAGCCAAATCATCAAACCTACAATACCGCCCCAAAACTTACCAGCCATCATCTGCCTTATTGCTAGAGTGAAACAAAAATCCAAAATCCGCAGTGCTGTTTTGTTATTTTTGATGATAAAAATAACAAAGCCATCAAACCATATTTTATCGCTATTATTTTAATAAAAATTATCAAATTTTAATATATTATTAAAATTTATGATATACAGTGATATTTATCTTAAATTAAATTTTAATAATTTATTATTTAAGACTCCGTACATTATCAACCAGCAAACCGTAAGCCTTGCAAGCTAACCAATGCAGCGTTTTGGTGTTTGTTTTTTGTTTAATGAAGATTGGCATCGCCATGAGATTTGCTGTGTTTCGTTTGATTTTTGAGCATCATCTTGTGCTTGTGGGCGTAGGCTATACAGCGTCAGCGTGCGACCCTTTAGATAAGAAAGTAAAAATGGCGTATCAACCACTGTCGCCTGCACGGCACAATCTGTCTTGATGCCATCAACGCGATCAACCACCGCAATATCCGCCCGATGGTACGCATTGGACACAGGCAGAGTGGTTGGACATTTACCTGTCTTGGCTAGCAGCACCTCGACACGCTTTGCCACAGCGTGCGTCTGGGCATAAACATCAAACAACAGCTGCTCTTGTTTTTGTTGCACATACAAAGGCACAAACTGCCTCACAATCACCGCAAGCAACAGTCCAAAGATTGCAAATGCCACCGACATACCAAACAAGCTTACGCCACCTTCTCGAGCCAAATGCTGCATTTGGCTTGTTTCGTCATCATACCACTCAAGTACATCGGCAATCTCACGCCGTGCCATGCGATAATAGTAGGCATCTGCCCAGCGTGCCACCATCGCCGCCCAAAACAACCACACCATCAAGGCAATAGCAATCCTAACGCCCCACTGATAAGACTCTGGCAAAAATCCGACCAGTGTATATTCTGCCATCGCCAAAATCAGCACAATATTGACCTTAATAAACGACCAGCCAGCCACGCAATACACCACACAATCCAGATAACGCTTGCGGTACAATAACCAGCCAAAAGTCATAAAAAATGCCGCCCAATTCCACCGCGGGTGCAACCTACCTGCTGCATCAAACTGGGCAAATCGCTTCAGATAATACGCCTGTGAACGATGACCGATAAAAGCCCTATCAAGGCGTGTGCGAGTCTTGCTGTTGATCTGACTTTGGTAAAATGGTGGCGGTGTGGTTTCTTCCAAAAAAGGTAAACGGAGCATAATTTTGTCAAGATTTTTGGTTGTGATGGCACAAAATATTCTTTATAATGGCTACTTTATTTGCTTATTTTACGCTCTTTTATGACAAATTCAACACCTGATACCAAATCCACCATTGATACGGCTGCCATCAGCACTCAGCTTGACAAGCTTGCCCAAACCCCTGAGCAGTTTCGCAAGATTAACACCTTCATGAAACGCCGCACTCACATGAGTCAATATTGCGAGCAAGCTCTGCTTGATGCCCGTTATCATGGTATCTATGTCAATGCCACAGGCAAACTTGGCGTACTGGGTGATGTCAACCAAATCAATGATTTGCGTGCATTATTTGCCGACAGTACCAATGGCTGTGCCGCCCCTTTGACGCTGGAGATTGGTTTTGGTATGGGGGATAGCCTGCTTGAGATGGCAAAAAATGCCCCAGAGCAAAATTTTGTCGGCATTGAGGTGCATGAGCCGGGGATTGGTCGCATTACTTTTTTGGCAGATGAGTTGGGATTGGACAACCTAAAAATCATCAATGGCGATGCCATCGCCCTGCTGGACAACCTGCCTGATGACCATTTGGATACTGTACAGCTGTACTTTCCTGACCCATGGCAAAAAAAGCGTCATTATAAACGCCGCTTCGTAACCCATGACCGCATGGCAAAAGTTGTCCGCACCCTAAAAAATGGCGGCAAATTCCACGCAGCGACCGACTGGGAGCATTATGCTTTTTGGATGCTGGAAGTGCTTGATTCTATGAGTGAATTTCATAACCCAAACGGCAAAGGTAATTTTGCCGACCGCCCTGATTATCGCCCCTTGACCAAATTTGAACAACGCGGCATCACCCATGGGCATGGTGTGTGGGATTTGATTTATATAAAAAACTGATGCTAAAGTAAATGGAGATTGGCAGGCGTATCTTAGGCGACTTGCCAATTTTTATTTAAGCTCAATCAAATAGTAAATATTCATTTGCAGCTACGCCACAGCATCTGCTGTCGATGTTAAGGTGATGCCGCTCAGCATTGATGATTGACCCAAACTGATAATCAGCTCTATCACAGCCAGTACTTCTTGGACTTTGACAAAACTCTGCCCCATCGTACCAAGTTTTAGATTGGTGATTTTTAAGCCAAGGTGATAATTGGCTTGCAATCTTTTTACCAAAATCTCTTGTAATTTTTTACTGATGGCATAAGCAGGGTGTGAAGATTGATCAACATGATTTGCGGCAATTGAACCGATACTGACAATATTGGCGTTTGGTTTTATAAATTGAAGATTATTAAGCATCTCAATCACTTGATAAAAGCCCAAAGGACCTGTATGAATAAACTCCTGCAATTGTGCAGCTGTCATGGATTCATGCTCTTGCCATAAACAGCAGCAGTAAATAATCAAGTCAAATTCTACGCCAGCATCTTTAAGTGCTTTGTTGATGGAATAATCCACCGTAACATCACAGTTATGATGAATAACACTTGGGCTTTTTGGCTTAGTTCTTGAAAAACCATGCACCAAAAAACCCTTATCCGCCAAACCTTCAGCCAAATATAAGCCTAAACCCTTACTTGCACCAAATACCGCTACATTCATACACTGCCCACCCCATTCCTTAGCTGACGCACTCAATGATAGACCAAATAAAGAGCTGATTATTATCAGCCAAATTCCATGCTTGTGGTTTACACTGTCATTTTAGCATATCAAGTCAATCATTATCATCATAAATTTTAGCCCAATCTTTGCCATCAGGAAAATTTATCATCAGTCATGAACAAAGGCAGTTATAAAATTTAGGCAAGTCCAAGAAAATCGCAACAACCTGCGTTTTTATTTTATCTATTTTTTGGCTTATTTTAATTTTTTTGGTTAATTTATTTATGCGGCATAAAAATCCCACCAAAATGTAAATATCACACTTATGCTACCCAATCGCCGCTCGCCACGCAAGCAACCGCTCTACATCATCGGCAATGCCAGCCTTTAATTCATCCAGTCCGTGATAATGTCGCTCGCCATGCAAATAGTGCAAAAACACCACCTGCAATTGCAATCCATACAAATCCCCAACAAACTCTGGCAAATGCACCTCAAGCCGCCAATCGCTGCCGCCAACAGCAGGACGCAGACCGATATTTGCCGCCGCAAACAAACTGCCAGCCGTCAGCCCTGCCACACCGCTCACGCCCAGCGTCTGCCAAGCCAACCGCTTGCCATCGCGATAAGCAATAACATCAGCCGCCAATACGCCATGCAGTGCAGGCCTAATCCGAGACAATGCAACATTGGCAGTTGGAAAATCAAGCGTCCGCCCTATCTTGTCGCCATGCACCACCTCACCTGTGATGGCATAATCCCTGCCAAGCAGCTGTTTGGCAGTCGTCAAATCCCCCACCGCCAAAGCCGCTCGCAGTAGCGATGAACTGACCCGCCTGCCATCAATATTGATACTGTCAAGGCTAAGCACCCCAAAACCTGCCTGCTGCAACAAGCTGGCATCGCCAACCCTGCCCTGCCCAAAGCGAAAATCATCGCCCAGCACCAATTTGCGTACATTCAAGCGATTTAGCAAATCCATAAAGGCTTCTGCCGACAATGCACGAAATGCCTCATCAAAACTTGCCACCAATAGATAATCCACGCCCAATTTGCCAAGTTGCTCGGTTTTTTCGGCAAGGCTGCTAAGCCTAGCGGGCGGATCATCAGGAGAAAAAAACTCTCTTGGCTGTGGCTCAAACACCATCACCGCCGATGCCAAGCCCTCTTTGGTGGCTGTCGTTGTCAGCAAATCAATCAATGCCTGATGACCCAAATGCACGCCATCATAATTACCGATGGTCAGAGCAAGATCTGGCAGGCTTGGAATGTGCTGTGGAAGTAAGTGGATAGTTTTCATGCAATTAATCAGTCATAATCAATACATCAAGACAGCTTGCCAACGAGGTTGGCTTGGCATAATCATTGCTTGTTTGCCATCGCATCGATGATATGAGGATTTTTATCAGCTGCCAACTCTTGAGCAGTTGTGGCATGAGCAGGCAGACCCTTTAACAGTGCCAAACTTTTGACATCTTGTCGCTTACGCACCGCCAATGCAGGTGGCACCATGCGAGCAAATTCAAACAAATGCAGCCACATTTCCTCGCCCCCTTCCAGCCCTTCTTCCTCATCAGGACGCAGTGCTGCAATCTGCATTAAAGTGGCAATAAGCTCCTTTTCATCTGGCTGTAGAGCTATCTGTGCCACGCCAATGCCTGTAATATAGCCACCTGCCCAGTCCTTGAGTGCCAATACCCGCTCAAACAAATCATGCTCATCATCAGGCACAAGCGGCTCATAACCATAGGCATCATCTTTGTCCTTTAGGGCAAAACTGACATCTTCGGCATAATCAGTCAGCAGCTCAAGTGCCGCCTCATCAGGCAGCTCAAAGCTCAACGCCTGCAAAACACTCGCCCAACCCTCACTATCAGTGGCATTGCACAAGGTCATGATGCCTGTCATAATGCCATGCAACTCACTGATTGAGACATCCGTCCAGTGTGCAAAGGCTGCCGTCCAGTCATGCCAACCTGATAAATAATCTGTACTCATCGCTGTTTTACCCTTAAGAGTTTGCAATCTTTTTGGCAATTGTCGCCAAGCCCGATGATTTCTTGACAAGCCACCACCTAACACCAACAATCACCGCCAAGCAGGCAAGACCGCCAAACCAAACATTATAACACAAAATCACCCACAGCACAGC
Organism: Moraxella cuniculi; assembly: GCF_900637105.1. NCBI lineage: Bacteria > Pseudomonadati > Pseudomonadota > Gammaproteobacteria > Moraxellales > Moraxellaceae > Moraxella > Moraxella cuniculi. The sequence goes on from NZ_LR134343.1 coordinate 92,636, forward strand.
GTAACGGTCAATCAACGCAAACAAGCTGGCAACAAAGCAGCAAATTGCCAAAAATTTATCAATTATTGCAAAAAATTTAACAACAAACGGCGTGTCTATGTTAAGATTAACAAAATTCATTCCACTTTGACAAACTTCATCAGGATTATTTATGCTAGCTCAACTTCAAGCCCTAGAGCAAACCATCATCGCGATGAAAAAACAGTACACCGTTACTGCCACCGAACTTGCCAATCTAAAGCAACGCATCGCCAATGATGACACGCCCCAAAAAATCGAAGCACTACAAAACAAGCTCAACCAAGCCTTACTGGATATTGACACTTATCATGAGCAAATTGATCAATTGCAACAAAATCGTCAAACGCTTGAGCAGCAAGTCAATGAATTGCACCAAGCAAATCAAGAACTCATCAGCCAAAATCAAGATTTAAAAGACAAAAATGCTTTGGCAATTTCTCGTGCCGAGGTGATTCGTGATTGGCTCTCAAAAATTGACCATTCTAACTGATTTGTATTAAGCAATTTATTATTAAGGAAATATCATGAGCCAAAATCAAACCAACAAACCATCAGCCATCATCGCCAAAGAAGAGTTTCGCCCAATTGACATCAGTATCGCAGGTACGCCACATCGCATCGTCTGCCCTGTTGATGAAGTGAAAAATCTAGAAAAAAATGCCGAATTTATCAACCAAAAAATCCGTGATTTGCGTCGTGATATCAAGCACAAAACACCAACCAATGAAGAATTTTTGGTGCTGGTATGCCTAGAGCTGTATGACGAAGTGCAGACGCTACAAAAACAGCTTGCTGATGCCGATAGCGAAAAACAGCAAGTGGCTGCAATGATTGATAAAATCAACGCCCAAGCCCGCTCCATGCTGTAACCAGCGACATAATAAATGGCACGATTTGTGCCATTTTTTTTGCCATCAAGACAATCAATTCACATCAGTGGGCAAATTCTCATCAGGGTGAGCCTTGGCATACGCCGCCAAATGCTCCTGATTACAAAAAAATCGCTCCTGCGTGGTATGCTGATTCAGCAAAATCCCTCGATAACTTGCCAGACGATGCTGGCACTGATGGCACTGTCTAATGCTTGTATCATCGCCCTCTTTGGGAAAAAATTCTTTGGGCGGCTTTGGGTACATGAATTTAAAAAACCACCACATCAGCACCGCAATAATCACAAGATTTAACACAAAGGCAACCATAGCCACTTCTCTTTAAAATAAATCAAAAACAAAGATTGAAAGTGTATTACTATACCACAAAGACTGGCTGTTTATGTTATACTATTGATGGTTTTGATAAATTTTTGGCAAACTGCCCAAACGACATCACTTTCGCCCATAAAGAAGCCTTTGGACAATATTTATCATACCAAAAAGACATAAAGCAAAAAAGCACGATGCACATTGCAATTTTATTAGGAAACAACAATGCCAAGAACAAAAACACAAACGCCTCAAACTGATACACAGTTTCATACCAGCGACTCGCCTGTTGGCAAAATTTGCTTCGCCCTGATTCAGACCAATTTTTGGGTCGGTGATATTGCAGGCAATGTCAAAAAAATGCACGCCCTGACACTCGATGCCAAAAATCGCGGTGCAGACATTGTCATCTTTCCTGCGTTGGCATTAATCGGTTGCCCACCTGAGGATTTGCTCCTTCGCCCAACTTTGGGTGAGCGTGTGCGTGAAGCGATGGCAAAACTTGCCGAAATCGAAGGCATTGTGGTGATTTTGGGCTATCCACACATTGATCATCATGGCACTTTTAACTCTGCGGCAATTTTACAAGGTGGTAGCCAAAAAGGCTTTTATCACAAGCAATACCTGTCCAACTACGGTGTCTTTGACGAACGCCGCTATTTCCAAAAAGGCCGCAATCATGTGCTGTTTGATTACAAGGGAGCAAGCATTGGACTGCTCATTTGTGAAGACATTTGGCATGACGCTCCCATCACCGCCCTAAAAAACGAAGGGGCGGATATGGTGGTGGTGATTAATGCCTCACCATTTGAGATTGGCAAACAAACAGCTCGCAAGCAACTGCTCACCAAGCAATCACAAACCCATCAGCTGCCCATTGTCTATGTGAACACTGTCGGTTCACAAGATGATATTGTCTTTGATGGCGGTTCATTGATTGTCCAAGCTGATGGCAGCATTGCCCACGAGGGGTCAAGATTTTTAAACCAACTCATCATGGCAAACTATGATGTCGCCACCCAAACCTTTGATACACAAAGCAAAGCACCGCTGGTACTCTCCGAAGAATCAGAAATGTATCAAGCATTGGTTGTCGGCCTAAGAGACTATGTCAATCGCTCAGGCTTTAAAGGAGTGATTGTCGGTCTGTCGGGCGGCATTGACAGTGCCTTGACCCTGTGCATTGCCGTTGATGCACTCGGCTCCGATCGTGTGTATGCAGTGATGATGCCGTATGAATACACCGCCCAAATCAGCCTTGAAGATGCCGAAGCCCAAGCCGCAAGACTCAATGTCTCCTACACTGTCTGCCCAATTCATGACGCGGTGGCTGGTTTGCGTGCATCATTGGCACCACTGTTGGCGAACAGCGAACCTGATGTTACCGAAGAGAACCTGCAAGCTCGTGCTCGCGGCACAATTCTCATGGCACTGTCCAATAAGTTTGGGCATATGGTTATCTCTACAGGCAACAAGTCAGAAAATGCCGTTGGTTATGCCACCTTGTATGGTGATATGGTTGGCGGTTTTGATGTCTTAAAAGATATTTACAAAACTGATGTTTATCGTTTGGCAAATTATCGCAACCGCCTTGAGGACAATCCCGTTATTCCTCAGCGAGTGATTGATCGCCCGCCAAGTGCCGAATTACGCCCAGAGCAAACCGACCAAGACAGCCTGCCTGATTACGAGGTGCTAGATGGCATCTTGCGTATGTACATTGATGAGGACTTGGGCTATAAGGCGATTGTGGCAGCAGGCTTTGACCCACAGACCGTTGAACGAGTGCTGTCACTGGTTGATCGTGCCGAATATAAACGCCGCCAAGCAGCCATCGGCACCAAAATCACCAAAAAATCCTTTGGTCGAGATCGCCGCTATCCATTGGTCAATGGTTGGTCAATCAAGGGTGATTTTGCCTAATTTTCCAGCCCCTCACACTCCAAAAACACGCCCAACCTGCAAATTGGTAGCATAATACAGGTTGGGCATCGCGATTATCTTAATATAACTGCACAGTCGAAATTATCACAGTTGTACAAATACTTTTACCTTCAGTGGTTATTTGCCTTGTTACAATTTGGATAAAATCACAAATCCCACCTTTGGCATTAAGAGAAACCAACCAAGATTTATATTTTAATAAATTTTATTAATAATTTTAAAAATATTAATAAATAGTCGGCAAATGTGTGATTTGCAGTTGGCTGTTGCACTTTTACCCACTTATAAACTACCCCATCAAGCCATCAATGCGTGGCGAAACCAGTATCTTGGCATAAGCACATAAAAATAGCACAAAACAGCCCATCCAACACAGCTGAGATAGCCCAAGCACCAGCAGGTAATCAGTCGCTACCATTGGGGCAAATACCCTCAGAATAAAACTTGCCATCATCAGCACAAACATCAGCACTACAGTTTTTGGCGGCTTGTGAATATTACGCCCTGTATGCCCAAGCGATACCCGTGCCATCATTGCCACAGTTGTCATGCCAATCGCAGTCAGTGCCAAGGCGTGCAGTCCCAGACTTGCCCCAAAGCTAAACCATGGCAATATCGCAATCATCAACAATGCCAGCACCATGCCCCAAAACGCCAAATACAGCGACCACAATAATGGCTTTTGCCAAATACCCACATGGTGCCACCAACACAGCCGCACGGCATTAATAATGGCAGCACTCACCGCCAAAGCACTGACAAGATAGCTATTAGAATCGTACAAATACGCCAACATCAACCCAAAAAACACAAGCAATGACAGTCTATCAACCAGCAGTGAATTGTGCAATTTCGCCTGTATGCCAGACGGCGTACCATCTGGCAAAACCGCCACGCCTTTTTCGATAAAAAACGGCAGCACACGCCGACCGATGGTAAAAACCACGCCAACAATCACAAACAACGCCGTGTATAATGCCAGTCGCTGCATCTCTTGTTGATTGCTCAAGGTACCCACTGCAAAAGTCAGCTGGCACAATAACAACAATACCAGCTTGGCAACAATACCCAACTGCCGCTTTTGACGCACAACCAGTACCGCTTGCAAAACCGCCAGCATCACCAGCAGCCAAAACAGCACATCGGCTGCCATTGCAAGCAGTATTAGCAAAGGGTTGTTAATAGCAATGACAACAATCCACAAAATTCTAGCAATCAACCACGGCAAAAATATCGCAAACAATCGCCAACCAACAGGCATTGGCACACCTGTCCATGCCTTGACCGCCGTCAAAAGAAAACCTGCAATCACCGCCAGAGCATAACCAAACAACATCTGATATCCGTGCCAATACACTGGATTTAGCGAAGCGGTAAAATCCAACCAGCCTACCAAGATGGCATACCACATCAGCATGGTGATAATGGCAAAACCTGCAGCAGACAAAAAGAAAATACGAAATCCCAAATTCAGCACAGGGTGTGGCGACCGCTCAATCGGTGCGATATTCATCAGCATGACAAAACCCATCATTGATTGATATTTTGCCCAGCCAGCAAGTAGCCAATCACTTAATCAACATGACAATACCGCTGGGCGATTGCCATTATTATAAACATATATTTCAAATGAATCAATTTTGGTGCTTGTCATTCGTTAAATTATCAATAAAACATGATAATTTATTAAATTTAAATAATATGGCAAAAAATAAGGTAAATTGCACACTGCTATGCTATATTGCAAGTTGCATTGTAGCGATGCGTGTGATTTTATCAATGATGACACTTAGCCAAGCCAAGCAACATTAAAAACACCCAAAGAGATTTTCTTTGGGTGTTGTCGTTCGTCTTTGGTGGTTATAAGTGTTGGCAATAATAACTATTTTATACAATAAAATCAACCACCAGCCCAAATCAAACATCCATCTTCCAATCAAATGGCATTTGGTGATGACCTCGCAGTGCCATCATCAGCGTTTGTTGCATACGATCAAGCACTTCGGAAGTATAAGGTATCGCAGGTCGCCCCCATACAGGATTTGGCCATGCGACATCATTTTGATAGCGTACAATATGATGAAAATGCAACTGTGGCACCTGATTGCCAAGTGCTGCTACATTCATTTTATCCGCCCCAAAAATCTTTGCCATCTGGCTCGATACCCAGCTGGATTCACGCAAAAACTGCACCTGATCAGCTGCGGATAATTCATAAATCTCTTTGATACCAGACACTCTAGGCACCAAAATCAGCCAAGGGAATTGGCAATCATTCATCAAACGCACGGTTGATAATGGGAAATCCCCGACCAAAAAAGTATCCTTGGCAAGCGTTGGGTGTAATTGAAACATAATCAGCTCTGTATCTTATTTATAATTGATGGGCTATTGTAGCACAAATTTTCACAACTGATAAGATGGTGCAATACAGCTCATCGAGAGGTTGGCTTGTGATAACCGACACTTTGTCCGACATCACCAACAAAATCCAGCTGTCGCCACAGCTCATACAGGCAAATGCCCACACTGTTCGCCAAATTCAAACTGCGAGAATCTGGCAACATCGGCAGTCGCAGCCAGTTACACTCACCAATATCTGCACGCACTTGTTCAGGCAGCCCTTCTGTTTCTGAACCAAACACCAAAGCCACAGGGTGTATGCCTTGCGACAACCCAAAATCATATTGATAAAACGGACGGCTGAATTTGGTCGTCATCGCCACCATGCACGCCACGCCTGCCTTTTGCAGAGCGATCTTGGCATCCGCCCAATTTTTATGCACCTGCATGCTGGCATATTCGTGATAATCAAGCCCTGCCCGCTTTAATTTGGTATCATCAAGCTCAAAACCCAGCGGCTCAACCAAGTGCAACACCGCCCCAGTATTGGCACACAGGCGAATAATACTGCCCGTGTTATTGGGGATTTTTGGGGAATATAATACAATGTGAATTAATTTATCCTGCATAATTTTGAACCATTTGGGTGAATCATTGGGCAATGTCATGCCATAACGGTTGGTCTTTTTGGCAAAAATTATATTGCCAAAATCTATCAAATTGTAAAAATAAGTATCAAAAGCAATTTTCAACTGGTAATGATTGTCAAATACTGCTAAGATAAACTTGCAAGCTAAAAACTTGCCCTTAATAACCTAGAAGGATTTTATCATGAAAAAACTACTCATCGCTTCAGTTGCTGCTGTTTTTGTATTGACTGGTTGCAATACCGTAAAAGGCTTTGGTAAAGATGTTTCAAAAGCTGGCGAAGCTGTAAGCAACGGTGCTCAAAAAGTTGAGAAAAAACTATAATTTAATAAACTATTTATTAAATTATCCAGACCCATCAACCAATGGGTCTTTTTATTTATTACAAAAACTTACCAACCAGATGGTTTACATAACGAAATCCCAGCGGTGTCGGTGCAATTTTTAAGGGGTCGTTTACCATCAGACCCTGATGTTGTAGTGGTAACATCTCATTATCAATGCTACTCACCAGCAAGCCTGTACGCTGTTCAAACACTGTTGTACTCACCCCCTGACGCAGTCGCAAAGCATTCATCATAAACTCAAAAGGCAGGTTCTCATCAGCAACTCGCTCAAGGTTAATCAGCTTTGGTGCTTCGGTATAGTTTAGATAATCTTTAGGAAGGCGAGATTTTTGATAACGATAAATGCCATCTGGATATTGATGATGGTTATGCAAAGTTATCTTGGCATGACCACCAGCCCCAATCGCCAAATAATCACCAAACTGCCAATAATTCAGATTGTGCTGACATGGTCTATCTGCCAAGCCCACCCACGCACTGACCTCATAATTCTCAAAACCCTGCCCATGTAATAAATCTCGACCATCTGCCTCAATTTGTGCCAAAACTTCCTCACAGGGCAATGTTGGCGGTGTGCGATAAAAGGCGGTGTTCGGCTCAATGGTTAATTGATACCATGACAGATGCGTCGCCCCTGCCTGTAGTGCGGTTGTAATATCCTGCACCGCCTTTTGTGGCGTCTGCTCTGGCAATCCATACATCAAATCAACATTCACACGCCCGAAACCAGCATTTTTGGCGGAATAAATGGCATTTGCCGCCTGCTGTGGGTTATGAATTCGCCCCAAATCATGCAAAGCCTGTGCATCAAAACTCTGCACGCCAATGGACAATCTATTGATACCAATGTTTAGATATTCTTCAAAAGGTGCATGCTCAAGCGTACCTGGATTGACCTCAAGTGTTATCTCACAAGTTGCCGAAAAATCATACATCAAGCGTAAATTGGCAAACAGCCGCTGAAATTGTTGCACTGGCAACAAAGACGGCGTACCACCACCAATAAACACTGTATCAATCTTGCGTCCTTGCACAAAAGACAATTGTGATTTGGCATCGGCAAGCAGTGCATCAACATACGCATCAAATGGTGCTTGGTCGGGCAAACTGTGCGAATTAAAATCACAGTATGGGCATTTTTTTATGCACCATGGTATGTGAATATAAAGCGACAATGGGATATTTTTTGGTTCAAGTTGCAAATTTGCAAACATCATCTCGCCCACTTATGTCGCTGTCTCATCTGACTGCACAAATTCAAATTGGCTTAATTTAAACTTCTGATCAACATGAGCCTCCAAAGCAGGCAGACTGAAGGCATCATTTTCGCTTACAAAGCTGATAGAAATGCCTGTTTGACCTGCACGCCCCGTCCGCCCAATGCGGTGTACATAATCATCAGGTATTTCAGGTAAGGTATAATTAATCACATGGCTAACATCATCAACATGAATGCCCCGCCCTGCGACATCGGTTGCCACCAAAACATTGACCTCACCAGTCTTAAACCGCTGCAAATAGCGTTCTCGTTTTTCTTGTGCGACATCACCTGATAGCATACTGACGCTATAATGGCGACGCAAATTGTCATACAATCGCTTCACCTGATCTTTGCGATTGGCAAAAACAATCGCTTTGGTCAGCTCTTTGTCTGACAAAATCTGCTTGAGTGCTGCCATTTTTTGTTGTTCGCTCAACAAATAAAACTGCTGGCAGATGGCTTGGTTTGTCTTATTTTCAGGAGCGATTTCCACAAAAATCGGCTGATACAACCAGCGATACGCCAAGTTCATCACATCGGTATTAAATGTTGCCGAAAATAACAAACTTTGTCGCTCGGTATTCTTTGGCAGATGACGCACAATACGCTTAATATCAGGGATAAAGCCCATATCCAGCATACGATCTGCCTCATCTAGCACAAAAACCTCAACCCGATCCAAGAACAGAACGCCTTTATTAACCCAATCAATGATCCGCCCCGGTGTGCCAATCAAAATATCCAGTGGACGCTTGTGGATTTGCTCGGCTTGCTTATCAAAATCAGCACCGCCTGTAATGCACAAATTGTACAAATCACTAAATCGTGTCAGCTCACGACAATCGGACAAAATCTGCTGTGCCAATTCGCGTGTCGGTGCCAATATCAAGGCTCGAGGCTCGCCCAGATAACGCTTTTCATCTTTGGCAAATGGGCGTTTTAGCAAAGCCTCAATGATGGTTATCAAAAAAGTTGCCGTCTTGCCCGTGCCTGTCTGTGCCTGCCCAATGGCATCTTGATTTGCCAAAGTATAAGGCAAAATCTGTGCCTGAATTGGCGTAAGTGCATCAAACTTTAATGCACGCACCGCCCTATGCACAGCAGGTGATAATGGCAAATCTGCAAAATGACTAAAGGTAGTATCGCTCATGTATGCTCTAATTTATGATTTATTTGACAATTGCCGCTCAACACAGTCATAAAAAGCCATTTCAGCAATATTCATCACAAAGGCTTTTTTCTCATCGTCAGTTGCAGCAATTGGCTGCTCATAGATAAAATCTGTAGCACTGGTTAGATAATTTTTTAGCTGATTTACCAAATCTTTATCGGCATCTTTATTGTCCTGATTAAACTTATCAATGGCAGTATTAAGTTCAGACAATGCTTCAGATTTTGGCACATTGCGTTGTCTAAGGTCGGCAATTGCCAGTACGCCATCGGCAGGCAAGCTACAAAACTGCCCTATCAATTGAGCCTCTTCGTCAGAGACTTTGGGGGTGCTGGCAGCGGCGTCCGTTGTCTGTGCTTGTGCCAGCATTGGCAGAGCTGACAAAGCTGCCACCACAACAAAATTATGCCAAAACTTTTTCATTATTTTCACCATAAATAATATCAATTATCAATAAAATGCCCATTATGGCACATTTGGGCGTGATTGAAAAGCCACAAGCCAAAAATAGCTTGCTTTTGATACAAAATCAGCACAGTTGCCATGCCATTTTGGCACATAAAAAGTCAATTTTGGCACTGGCAATTTTCTCATCAATCATCTAAAGTTGGCATCAATCCTCGCCAGCACCAAGCAGACTACGGGTTTATTATTTGGCACAAATCATTTATAATTGACTACTTTTATCTATTTGGAAATCATCATGCCAAACCAACACTCTGCCAAAAATCGCCCACGCCGTGTGATGCCATTTTTTGGACTCAGCATGGGCGTGAGCGTGTTTGCATTATCACTACTGGTTATTTTGCCATTTGCAATGATGATTATCACCACCTTGCAGATGGATTTTGCCAGCATTGTTCGCACCGTGCTTGAGCCACAGGTGTTTGCTGCCATTAAGCTGTCATTGAGCATGGCACTGCTGGCAACGCTGACCAATTTGATTTTTGGTACGCTGATTGCATGGGTGTTGGTGCGATATGATTTTTGGGGCAAATCATTGGTGAATGCCTTGGTAGATTTGCCCTTTGCCCTGCCAACGGCGGTAACAGGGATTGCACTTGCTACCTTGTACGCACCCAACGGGCTGTTTGGGCAATGGTTTAGCAAGCTGGGCATGATGCTGTATGGCGAACCCATCAAAATCGCCTTTACCCCCATTGGAATTTGGCTGGCATTGGTGGTGGTGAGCTTTCCGTTTATTGTGCGTGCTGTGCAGCCTGTGCTGGCAGAATTGTCAGTAGAATTTGAGGAAGCTGCTGCTGTGATGGGTGCAGGCAGGCTGACCACTTTTTATCGCGTGATTCTGCCAGAGATAGCCCCTGCCATGCTCATCGGTGCAGGCATGATGTTCGCCAGAGCAACAGGAGAGTATGGCTCGGTAATTTTTATTGCAGGCAATATCCCCATGCAATCTGAAATCCTGCCATTAATCATCGTCTCAAAGCTAGAGCAATTTGATGTTGCTGGAGCGACTTGCGTGGCGTTATTTATGCTGATTATTTCCTTGGTGATTTTATTCGCCATTAACTTTGCCCAATGGCGGCTGTCCGCAAGACTGGGTGCAAAAACCAATTAGTCCGATGATTTATTAAAAATATATTTACTTTTAACAAAATTTAACTTGAGCAAACACATGGCAAGCCTACCTTCTTCCACCTATCAACAAAACCCCGCCACTCGCGATACGCGTTGGGTGCGATGGTTGCTGATTGCTACGGCATTATCTTTTATTAGTATTATGCTGGTTGTGCCTTTGTTGTCAGTTTTTTATGAAGCTCTAAAAGATGGCTGGCAAGCCTATACGGCGGCACTTAGTGAGCCTGATGCCCTGTCTGCGATTTGGCTGACGCTATTGACCACCGCCATTATTTTGCCCATTAATACGCTTATCGGCGTGGCATTGGCTTATCTGATTACACGGCATAAATTTCGTGGCAAATTTATCATCACCACCTTGCTGGATTTGCCCTTTGCGGTATCGCCTGTTGTTGCAGGATTGATGTTCGTGCTGGTCTTTGGGGCAAATACCCTGCTGGGTGGCTGGCTTGAGAGCATGGGGATTCAGATAATTTTTGCCACCACAGGCATTGTGCTGGCGACTTTGTTTGTTACTTTTCCGTTTATTGCCCGTGAATTAATACCGCTCATGCAAGCACAGGGCGACAGCGAAGAAGAAGCCGCTTTGACACTTGGTGCCAATGGCTGGCAGATGTTTTGGAAAGTAACGCTGCCCAACATAAAATGGGCGTTATTGTACGGCATCATTCTCACCAATGCTCGTGCAATGGGGGAGTTTGGGGCGGTCTCTGTGGTATCTGGACATATTCGCGGTCAGACCAACACCATGCCACTGATGATTGAGATTGCTTATAATGAATATGCTTTCACCTTGGCGTTTGCCCTGTCTAGCCTGTTGGCACTGCTGGCATTGATTACTTTGGCAGTCCAAGCACTGATGAGCAAAAAACAATCGCATTAATGACACTTAATAATAAAGGCAACACATGAGCATTCGCATTACAAATATTCACAAAAAATTCCATGACTTTGTCGCTTTGGATAATATCAGCATCGATGTAGCAACGGGCGAGCTGACCACGCTGCTTGGCCCATCAGGCTGCGGCAAAACAACGCTCCTGCGTATCATTGCAGGGCTTGAGATTGCCGATCGTGGGCGGATTTTTTTTGACGAAACCGATGTAACCGACACCCCTGTCCAAAAACGCGGCATCGGCTTTGTATTTCAGCAGTATGCTTTGTTTCGTCATCAGACAGTGGGCGAAAATATCGCCTTTGGTTTGACGCTCTTGCCAAAAGCAACACGCCCCACAACCAGCCAAATCAACCAACGCGTTGATGAGCTTTTGGAACTTGTGCAGCTTAGCCACACCAAAAACCGCTATCCGCACGAGCTATCAGGCGGTCAGCGTCAGCGTATCGCTCTGGCACGGGCATTGGCGACCAATCCAAAATTACTGCTGCTTGATGAGCCATTTGGTGCGTTAGATGCCAAAGTTCGCAAAGAGCTGCGTGGTTCGCTTAAACAAATTCAGCGTGAAATCGGCATCACCAGCATCATGGTAACGCACGACCAAGAAGAAGCTCAAGCCATCAGCGACACCATTGTTGTCATGAATCATGGCAAAATTGAGCAAGTCGGCACGCCAAATGAACTATTTGCCAAGCCAAACAGTGATTTTGTGGTGGATTTTTTGGGTTTATAAGCAAGAAAAACCCCAGCAGCAACTGGGGTTATAATATGGTGGCGAGAGGCAGGATCGAACTGCCGACACACGGATTTTCAATCCGTTGCTCTACCAACTGAGCTATCACGCCAAAGCCAAACTGGCAAGTGGTGAGCATTATACCCACTGGTATCTGACAAGTCAAGCGTTTTTTCAAATAAATACCAACATAGCCTTGGCAGAGACTTGTGTACTTTTGGCATACAAAAAGCAAAATTTTGGCAAAAATCCCACCCCAATTTGACATTTTAATGTATGATATGGCTCGGTTTATGATTTACAAAAAGGATTGTGTGTGATTACAGTAGAAAAATTGACAGCACTGGATATTGTTGGCTTGCAGCAGTCGGTACAGCAGCAGATTTTGAACGATTTTGGCAAACTTTTTGATAGCATCCGCCTGCCCACTCCGCTTGATTTGGCAACTCGTTATGCCATTTTGGGCAGTGGTAAGCGAGTTCGCCCCCTGCTGGTTTTGGCGACTTATCTTAGCCTTAATCATCCTACCGACCTAGCCATGGTACGCCGTGCGATGATTGCCATCGAAAGCATACATGGCTACTCGCTGGTACATGATGACCTGCCATGTATGGACGATGATGATCTGCGGCGAGGCAAGCCCACCTGCCACATTGTGCATGGTGAGGCGACGGCTTTGCTTGCTGGTGATGTGCTGCAATCGATTGCCTTTGAGGCACTGCTAAACCCTGATTGGCTTGCAGGGTTTGACGCTGGGCAAGCTGGCACACTGGCTGGTATTGTGGCAAGCGGTGCAAGGCGTATGGTTGCAGGTCAGCAATTGGACCTGATGGGCGAAAATCAGTCGCTAAGCCAAGAACAGCTGCAAGCCATTCATCAAGACAAAACAGGGGCGTTAATTGAGGCGGCAGTGCTGATGGGGGCGGTCTGTGCCAATGCTGACAAACAAACACGCCTACAACTTGGCAAATATGCTCATGCCATTGGGCTTGCGTTTCAGGTGCAAGATGATGTGCTGGATGTCATCGCTGACACCCAGACGCTGGGCAAACCATCAGGCAGTGATGAAAAATTACAAAAATCAACCTATGTCAAGCTGCTGGGCATTGATGGAGCAAGTCGCTATGCCGATGAGCTATTTTGTCAAGCTCGCCAAGCGGTTGCAGGGCTGGGTGCTGATAATTTACTCATACAGCTAAGCAACTGGTTGCAGCAGCGGCATTTTTAGCAAGTGCTTATCACCGCCGCCAGCCCCTATGCAGCACAATGCGGTTGATAAGCGGTGTTTGGCAACACTTAGCGACATTTTGCCACCTTAGCTGGCTTGGTGCAGCAATTTGACCATTGCGGCAGGCTTTGCCAACTTATCACCAACCAGCCATTGATACTGCAATCCCATCGCATCAAGCATCTGATTTATTTGGCGAAATTTTTCTGCATCAATATGAACATCCAACCGATACAAATGCCAATGAAAATGCGTCAAGGTATGGCGGATTATCCGACTTGGCGGACAATCTGGCATATCCACAATCTCACCAAGCATACCGCCATCAAGACCGCTTTGCTCATGCCACGCCTGCATGGCATAATTGGCAAAATTATCCGACAATGGCTCATCTGCCTGATAAGGCAAATGCAAAAGTGGCAAGCACCATAATCCGTCCCAAATTCCGCCACCATTTTGGCGATGCAGCCACAGCACCTGCGATTGAAAGCTCAGCCGTAGCACGATACTGTGCCGATGCGGTTTGGGCTTGGGTTTTGTTTTGACAGGATAATCCAGCTGGCTGTCAGTGGCATAAGCAAGACAGTCTGCACTGATGGGACAAAGTTGGCATTTTGGCTTGGTGCGTGTACAAATTGTCGCCCCCAAATCCATCATTGCTTGGGCATATTTGCCACTGTCCTGCTTTGGTGTCAATGCCTCTGCCAACTGCCAAAGTTTTTTGTCGGTGGTGGATTTGTTAATATCGCCTGCAATCTTGCGATGCCGTGTCAAAACACGCTTGACATTGCCATCACAAATCACCCCAAACCCACGCACGCCCATCGCCACAATCGCTCCAGCGGTGGAACGGCCAACGCCCTTAACCTCTTGCCACTGTTCAACCGACTGCGGAAAATCGCCATGTTCTTTAATAAATTGAACAACCTGCTTAGCCCCTGCGTGCAAATTACGCACTCTGGCATAATAACCAAGCCCTGCCCACAAAGGGGCAATCTGCTGCCACTGTGCCGCCGCCAATGCCTGCACCGTAGGAAACTGCTCCAAAAACCGCTCAAAATAGCCAAGCACTGTCGCCACCTGTGTTTGTTGTAGCATAATCTCAGACAGCCACACCGCATAAATATCGGCCGTCTGCCTGTGGTGAAATTGCCACGGCAAATCATGGCGACCATATTGCTCAAACCAAGTCAAAAGTCGCGTGGCAAAATGCTCAGGTATCGCATCATTTGCATGATAAATAGTTGTTGTCATCTCAAAAAACTGCTAAAATCAAAATCTGCCCATTATAAAAATGCACGCCGTTAATTACAATGCCAAATTGCCAACATGAGAATTTTTAAGCGACTTGTTTGGGTTTGTTTGACTGCCTGTATCAGTCAGCCAAGCCTTGCCAATACTGCCAGCAACCTAACCACCACCATCACACAGACCATCACCCAAACAATCAACCAAAACCGTGATGTACTATATCAAGCCCAAGAATCCACCCAACCTGCTGTCAGCATTTCATTCGATGGGCAATTTGACACCTGCCGCGATGAATTTTATCAACAAACCGCACCCACACTGGTTGGCACAGCGGGCAAAAAATTAAGCACACTGGCACAGCCTTTGTGTTTTTCAGGCTTTGCCACGCTGCATTCAGGCGTTGCTCGCACACCTCTGTGGTCGGCATCACGCCTAAGCAAACAACGCATACAGCAAGCACGCCAACTATCACGCGTGGATAATTTTCACCCAGAATTACGCTTGCCCGCCACCGAGCGAGCCGAGCTGGTGGATTATCGCCGCTCAGGGCTGGATCGTGGGCATGTCGCTCCCAATGGCGATATGGCAGACAACGAATCGCAATACGCAAGTTTTAGCCTTGCCAATATCGCCCCACAAAATGGCGAACACAACCGCAATGTCTGGCGGCATATTGAGATCGCCACTCGCACACTGGCAATACAATACGGTGAGATTTATGTGGTTACAGGCGTGGCATTTTTGGGCAAAACCAGTGAGCGAATCGGTGGTCGTGTGCTGGTACCGAGTCATTTTTTTAAGGCGGTTTATATCCCAAGCCTATCCGCCGCTGGTGTGTATTTTTCACCCAATGATGCCACTGGCAAATACCAAATCATCAGCCTATCAGAACTTGCCAGCATGACAGGCATCAATGCCATGCCCACGCTGCCCATGCACATACAAAATACCGCCTATGGACTGCCAGCCCCAATGACCGAAAAACAAGCCGAGCAAGTGCTTGAAGCCAATGCCAACAGCTGGTTGCAACTTGCTCATGCTGCTTGGCGTTATCTGGTGGAATTGTTAAATCGTGCTTAACAACTTGCCAAATAATTTATCAATAACCGACAAATCAGCCAAATACACACCAACAACCCCAGCTAATAGATTATGGAGATGAGATGATTAGCCCCTTTGCCAATGACCATGAAGTGCTTAGTCTTGACGGTCTAAGTATCGAGAACGGATTTGACCGCATTTATCTGCATGGTGAGCTGTTTATTCACCGCAGTGCAGATGGATTACAGCAGGCTCATGCCCTAAAAGCATTTGCCGAGCGATTGGTTGATGCCTTGACCACATCGCCAGCCGAGTCAGCAGTCAAGGAACACCACACCCCAAAGAGCGAAACAATTGATAACCCTTTTGCCTAGTTTTGGTGGCAATGCCCAGTCAAACCAGATGACTTTATCTGCATCAATGACCTGTATCAAGCCCCAAACCGCACAATAACCTTTTGTTACAAATAGTCGCACATAGCCACATTTTTATGTAAAAAGCGAACAAAAAATATAAAACAAGTGTTTACAAATTATCAAAAACTTGGTTATAATGCTATCAAATCGTTAAATTTTAACTTAACTTCAGCCAATCCTAACCCAGCCCAGCTTGGGTAGACAAAAAGGAGTTTATTATGAAACTTAGCAGCAAATTATTCGCATTGGGTGCTGGCGTACTACTATCAGTATCTGCCTTTGCTAATGATGCCATCGTTGGCAAATGGAAAATGAGCGAAAAAGGCGAAGAAAAAGCCATCATCACCATCACCAAAGTTGGCGATAGCTATCAAGGCGTGATGACCAAAGGCATCACCGAAAAAGCCAAAAAGTCTGAAGGCAAGACCGTTCTATCTGCCATCAAACACGAAGGTGGCGGTAAGTACAAAGGCAAAGGTGCTCACCCTACTCTACCGATTAAGGGTACTGTAAATATCACAGTTAATGGCAACAGCATTACCATCAAGAGCATCGCAGGCACGCAAACAGGCGTAAAACAATAAGCCAGCTCTCTCACCCAAAATACACTGCCAATGTGCAGTGTATTTTTTTGGCAAATCAGTCAAGCCAAAAAATCAGCAATTATAACGCACTCTCATCAAGCTCGCCTGTGCGAATGCGAATCACCTGCTCAAGTGGAGTAACAAAAATCTTACCATCGCCAATTTTGCCTGTATTAGCAGCCTTAATAATCGCCTCAATCACCGCATCGCTCATCTGGTCGCTACAGGCCACCTCAACTTTGATTTTTGGCAAAAAATCCACCACATATTCAGCCCCTCGGTACATCTCGGTATGTCCGTTTTGGCGACCAAACCCCTTCACTTCGGTGATTGTAATGCCTGTTGCACCGACTTCGGCAAGTGCTTCACGCACATCATCGAGCTTAAATGGTTTGATAATTGCACAGATAAGTTTCATAAAAATCCTTGGCGATTAGCTGGGCATATTATATAAAAAATAATTAAAAATTTCAGCCAAAATTACACAATAACCATCAATCCTGACAATCGTGCATCACTTGTTGGCTGATTGTATTTTAGCACAAAATCAATGACAACAGCACAGCTGTATGCCGCAAACAACAAACAATGCCAGCAAACGCTACCATCTGCCCACAATACCTGCTAAAATACTACATCAAATGATTGCCGAGTGGAAATGTTATGCCTAGCAAAAAATATGTTGTCGTTGGTTTGGGTGGCTCTGGTTTGTCTGCAGTGCATTTTTTGAGCAAAAATGGTCATCGTGTCGCCGTTACCGACACCAACCCATCGCCAGCATTGGCAAATCAGCTACCGCCTGATGTCAGCTGCCACTTTGGAGCGATTGATAAGGAATTGCTCTTATCTGCTGACTACATCGTCATTAGCCCCGGCATAGATCCACGCATCGAAGCTGTTGCTGCCGCTAAGGCTTTTGGCATCAGCGTCATCAGTGATGTGCAGCTGTTTATTGATGCCCTAAAAAACCACCGCCAGCACGGACACGATATCCCCATCATCGCCATCACAGGCTCAAATGCCAAAAGCACCGTAACAACTTTGGTTGGCGAAATGGCAAAAACCGCAGGCATTAGCGTTGGTGTTGGTGGCAATATCGGCACGCCTGCACTCAAGCTGCTGGATATTGACAATTTGGCACTGGTGGTGCTTGAGTTGTCCAGTTTTCAGCTGGAGCATATTAGCCAACTGTCAGCACGAGCAGCCACCATTTTGAACCTTTCTGCCGACCATTTAGATCGCCATGATGGCATGGATGATTATTTGGCACAAAAATTACGCATCTTTGAAGACTGCCAAACCGCCGTCATTTGCCACGATGATGCCAATCTTGCACAGCAATGCCAACAAGCCATCGCTACGCTTAGCACCAATGCCACCATCATCAGCACCGATAGCTCATTTGTGGCAAATACTGCCGACTTTTATTTATATGATGATGGTCAGGGCTTGGCATTACACCATCACAACACACGGCTCATCGCCACCGATGAGCTAAAAATCAAAGGCAAGCATAACTTGCTAAACGCCCTATCAGCCTTGGCATTAGGCACGGCGGCAGGTCTGCCAATGCCTGCCATGCTACAAGCCTTGCGTGATTTTAAGGGGCTGCCACATCGCTGTGAATATGTGGACAATGTCGCTGGCAAGGCGTATTTTAACGATTCCAAAGGCACAAACATCGGCTCAACACTGGCTGCCATTGATGGGCTGGGGGCGGTTTATGGCGAGCAATCTCTGGCACTGATTTTGGGCGGGTTGGGCAAAGGACAAAACTTCGGCGAGTTGGCAGAATTTATTAACCGCTGGGTCTGTCAGGTTTACCTGATTGGCAAAGATGCCCTGCTTATCAAGCAGGATTTGTTGGCAGTCGATGATGGCTTGGCAAACAGATTGCACCATGTGGATACATTGGATAAGGCAGTGGCACAAGCCAGCAGCAGCAATGCTCAAGCCGTACTGCTATCGCCTGCGTGTGCCAGTATGGACCAATTTAATAATTACAGCCATAGGGGCGAAGTATTTATTCAATTGGTCGCCACTTTAAAGAGCAAAACAACAGATGGCGTGGTTTGAGGCTCGCCAAACGCCCAAAAACCATACATAATGCACAAAACAACCAAAAATCGCTCAAAAACCGCCACTTTATTGGCAAAAATCGTTATAATAGGCAGTTTAACCGCCACCTGACAATTTGACAACACGCAGCTATGGACCACCCTTCACAAAATTTTTTTGGCAAATCAACCAATAAGCTATTGGACAAAGTGGTTGATAAAATCTTTGGGCTAACGGATAGATTTAACCCAAGAACCACACTCATTGCAAGTTTAATTTTATTGATTTGCACCAGCTTGCTGATGATTGCTTCCGCATCTATACCTTTTGCCAGTGCAAAGGGCTATGCTGAGCCGTTGCGTTTTTTTTGGCTACAGCTGGGGTATGTTGCGATTGGGGTCATGGCTGCAATCACCATCTATAAAATACCGATAAAATATTATTATAAGCAACATTTTCACTTTATCCTCACCATGTGGGCTACGGTTCTCATACTGCTGATTTTGACAAAACTTATCGGTGAAGAGATTAATGGCTCAACACGCTGGTTATCACTTGGTCCATTCAATCTCCAGACTGCTGAGCTTGCCAAGGCAGTGATGGTATTTGTTACCGCTGATTATGTGGTTCGTCGCTCTGCTGAGATACGCAGCAATATTTATACAGGTGCACGACTGCTGATATGGTATCTGCCAGTTATGTATCTCCTAATGAATCAACCAGACTTTGGCTCGGTAGTGGTGATGGCAGCAACCTTGCTTGTGATGGTCTATGTCGGCGGTGCCCAAGGCAAACAGTACCTATCCCCAGCAATAGTAATTTTATCAGCAATGGGGATTTTTGCCATCGCTGAACCCTACCGCCGTGAACGAATTTTATCGCTTGTTGGCAATCCTTTTGATGATGTTCAAGGGCGAAACTATCAGCTGGTACGCAGTTTAATCGCCTATGGGCGTGGACGCTTGACAGGGACAGGTTACGGCGACAGCATTCAAAAACTCGCACAGCTGCCTGAGGCACATACTGATTTTTTGCTTGCTGTTACTGGAGAGGAGCTGGGCTTTATTGGGGTGGTTTTTGTTTTACTGCTTGAGGCAGTCATCGTTCTTAGCATCATGGCAATCAGCCTGCAAGCACTCAAACGCCGTCAGCTGCGTCTTAGCTATACGGTATTTGGCTTTGCAATCATTATCTTTGGGCAGGTTGTTATCAATGCTGGCATGACGATGGGGCTTCTACCAACCAAAGGCTTGACCATGCCGTTTTTTAGCTACGGAGGGTCATCACTGGTGGTGCTGCTTATGATGATAGGATTTGTATTAAAAGTTGAAAACCAAAGCCCCATCATTGACGCCAAGCGACAAAATGACAAATATTAAACGCCATGCTATTAGACATTAATCGCTATCGGTTTGCCACCTACAAAAAAGAACTAAAAGCATTGATTTATCTAGCCATGCCAATGCTTTTGGCTCAAGTGGCTCAGGTTGGTACAAGTTTTATTGACACTGTGATGGCAGGTGGTGCTGGCAAAGCGGATTTGGCAGCAGTTGCGTTGGGTAGCAGCGTTTTTGTTACCATTTATATCACGCTAATGGGTGTCATGACCTCGCTCAACCCCATGATTGCTCAGCTTTATGGGGCAAAAGGCACGCACGAAGTTGGCGAAATGGGTCGCCAAGGACTCTGGCTGGGTCTTATCATCGGAGTGATAGGCATGATGCTGATGTGGCTTGCGATTGAGCCATTTCGTGCATGGCTAAATATCAGCCCCGCTACCTTTTCCATTACCGAAAATTACCTATGGTTTGTCGGTCTGGGTATGCCAGCTGCTGCCATTCACCGCTCGCTGAACGCCTATGCTGCAAGCCTCAATCGCCCCAAGATTATCATGTGGGTCAGCTGGCTGTGCTTTTTTCTTAATATTCCACTTAACTGGATATTTGTCTACGGCAAATTTGGGCTGCCCGCCTTGGGTGGAGCTGGTTGTGGATTGGCGACCGCCATTGTTTTTTGGATAAATGCCTTGGTGCTATGGTTATTAATCATCAAAGATCGCCATTTTGCCAGTTTTGGGTTGATGGACAAATTCAGCCCGCCTGATATCAAGCAACTATACGCAATGATACGCTTAGGACTGCCGATTGGCTTATCGTTTTTTATTGAGGTCAGTTTATTTACTTGTATCATGTTTTTGGTTGCCAAACTTGATGGCAATTCTGAGGACTATGTCGCCGCCCAGCAGGTTGTTATCAGTCTGACCAGCTTGATTTTTATGCTGCCACAAAGTTTTGGCAGTGCTGCAACGGTTCGTGTTGGCTTTGTGCTGGGTCGTGAGCAATTTGCACGGGCTCGCTATATCTCTGGCGTTGCCATCAGCTCTTCTGTCGTTACCGCAGTGGGTACGGCACTGCTGCTCATTAGCTGTCGCTATGCACTGGTTGGTATCTACACTGACGATATTGCCGTCATCGCACTGGCAGCCAGCCTTGTGCTGTATGCAGCGGCATTTCAGCTTGTTGATGCCATACAATGCGTTGCAAGCTATGCTCTGCGTGGCTACAAAGTTACCACCGTGCCGATGATTATCCATATCATCGCCTTTTGGGGTTGTGGATTGCTGCCGGGGTATTTGTTAGCATTTCGTGCAAACATGGGGATTTATGGCTTTTGGACGGCACTGGTTGGCTCGCTTTCCATCGCTGCCATTTGTCTATTGTGGTATCTGTCAATCCACAGCCAAAAAGTCATTACGCAAGCACGCACACGCACCATCTAGCAGCACCACTTCATCAGCACAATCGCTGGCAAATTTATTTTTGTTGCAAGATTGCATAGAACTTATAAGAAATTTTAAATTGTTATTTTTATTGCAAGCGGTATATGGCAGATAAATTTCAATGAATAAATCAGCATTTATTAACAATAACCACAGTGTAAAGAACGGTGCGGTGCAATCCAGATCCACGCCATTTGCCAAGCACTTTGATTAAATGACGCACCCAGCCAAAACAAACTGGATTTTGCCAAAATTTAAATTGCATAAAATACCATGCCCTTGATGCGATTGTGATTTTTGGACAAGGCTTGAAAATAGTTGCGATTACTGATAAAAAGCATAGCAATTTTGACAAAAATCCGTGCAAACAGCTGCTAAATCTGCCACTTATCTCAATTGTCTTTATCAGGCAAAGATTCTGCCAATATAGTTATATAAATTGAATAATTATTTTAATTAATATAAAAAATAAACTTTATCCATCATCTCAGGCCAAGCTGCATAAAAAATTTGGCAGTATCAATCTTTTAATACTGCCAAACTTAGCAAAACCATCAAATGCACGCTACTCATCATTGGCACTGATGCGTTTGATGTCTTTAACCGTTTTTGCCTCGCCATCAACTGTCGTCCCAAAGCCACCTTTGGCGAATGGATTGCCATCCATGCCCTTGCCAAATGGGCTATTCATACCACCCATCGCCCCAAATGGACTCTGTCCGCCCATTTGTTTTGCCATCATTTGCATCATTTTGTCCTGATTTTTTAGGGCGTAATTTTTGGCAGCATTGGTTAATTTGCGTTGCACAACTGGCAATAACAGCACCACAGCAATCACATCACTTAACAACCCCGGCAACAGCAACAGCACGCCTGCCAAGCCTGTGGCGACCGATTTTGCCACAGTGGATTCGGCAGGTTGGTTGGCAGGATTGGGGATTACGCCATTTTGCATGGCTTTCATTTGCTGTGCCATGGGGTTTAGCGTGCCTGCGGCTTTTTTAATCATCATCACGCCCAACACGGCAGCGGCAATGAACCAAAAAAACACATACCAACCGCTAAAAAACTGTGCAGCAAGATACCAAAGCAACATCTCAATCACAAACCAAACCAAGGCAATGCCGACCACTGCACCCATGCCCTTTCTCCTTATTTAATAAATAGATAAAATACGCTATACTAACAGAAAATCAGGGCGATTGGCAAATTTTCAAGCCAATAATCGTCATTTTGTCCAAAAAACATTCACCCTAACGCACAATAGGCAGTTATGACCCTTATCATCGGCATTGACCCCGGCTCACGACTGACAGGCTATGGCATTGTCAGCAGCGAAAATGACAAATTAACCTTCCTAGATGCAGGTACAATCCGCACAAACAGCAGCGACATCACCGAACGCATTGCCCAAATTTTTGCAGGCGTTTCACGCATTGTGAAGCATTATCAAAAATACAGCAATCAGCCCATGCAAGCTGCCATTGAACAGGTGTTTATGGCATCAAACCCAGATTCTGCCCTAAAACTTGGTCAGGCACGAGGGGCCGCCATCGCTGCCCTAACAGCACTAGAGTTGCCTGTGAGCGAATACACCGCCAGACAAATCAAGCAAGCAGTCTGTGGCTATGGTGCAGCGGACAAAGATCAGGTCTCCGCGATGGTTTGTCGTATTCTATCCCTGCAGGTTATTCCACAAGTCGATGCTGCCGATGGGTTGGCTTGTGCCATCTGCCATGCTCACTCATCGCATTCGGTCAATAAACTGCTTGGCATCAGTGCCACAAGCAACAAAGGCAGTAAGAAAAAGGGACGCTGGCGACTAAGCGAGCAAGATTTGCTACAACTAAGACAACATTAGCCCAAAATGCCAACACAAATCAAATCTCATACAAGACCCACTTGCAGCAAACAACCACTTTAACAAAAAACACCCCAAGTGAAATACTGTGGGGTGTGTTTATCATTCTGGCAAGTTGTCGGTTATAGCTTTTCGATTTGCTCAGCTTGCGGGCCTTTTTGACCTTCTGTTAAGATAAACGATACTTTTTGACCTTCGTTTAGGGTTTTAAATCCTGAACCTGTGATGGCACTGTAGTGTGCAAACACATCTTGACCACCATTGTCTTGGGCAATAAAGCCAAAGCCCTTTGATTCATTGAACCATTTTACCGTACCAAAAACTTTCTCTGACATAGTCATTTTCCTTATTTGAATGAATAAAAAGCGTAATTTGAATGAATAAAAAGCGTAAAACGCCACTATGCTATTTATGTAAAAACATACAACAACAATCGGGATAACAGGCAGGTTTCCCCATCTTTATGAACCATTCAAAGAAAATTACTGGTTTAGTAAAGAATGCTTGATACCAACGAATTTTTGTGGTTGCAACCGCTGATAATCAGCCTACTGCTCGGCACACAAATACCATGATTGGCATTATAGCAAATATTTGTCCAAAAAAGTGATTTTTTTATTTTTAATTGAACAAATATTTTACCACAATTGTAGCATACCCATACGCTCTGCCAAGGCACACAGACATAGCAACATATACACCAAGCCAAACGATCTACAAAAATGCAAATATTTCACAGGCAATACCAAATCCTCTGGTCGCAATACCTTGGCATCACGAATCAGCACTGTCGAATAAATAAATCCCAATAGCGAATACAGCGGATAAACAATCACAACCACCAAACCAAGCCCTGTGAACGAAAGCAACCACCAAGCCAGCAAACTGGCAACCGACCAAGCAGAACTCATTAGGCTGGCAATCATAAAAGGCTGATTATCAAGCGGTAATTTGCCGCCATTTTTTTCGAGCAAAAAAGACTCAAGCATCACCAACCAAGAAATAAAAAAACTTAAAATAACAAAAATATTTTCTAAAGTAAAATCCATCATTGTCATACATCGCCAATCATCATAATCACAAAAAGATTCGTATTAATTTTCCAAAGCTTCATTGTAGCAGGTTGATTGGTGATTGTACACATTAGGGCTTGGTATAAAGAACATTTCTAAAGGTCAGATTGACACGGCTCATCGTGCAGTTTGCCTGTTTTGGGATACTGTGCTGCCAATAATACTGCAACTGCCCTCACACGCCAGCAGATGATGCAAATAATCATCACTGACAACCTGATCAAAATACTGCGGTGCATAGTACAGCTTCCCTTGTGGCAGGACAATCACCACGCCCAGCCCATCGTCATGATAATAGGCATCAAAATCAGTGTTGATAAATTTACCCCCAACAACCAAACTGGGCAACAGCTCACCTGCTTTGGTCAATAAATCAGGCGTTTGCATTACTTGTCCTTAATATAATCTCACCGCCTATCAGTCAATAAATAACCGCCCAAATGAACCGACCCCCAAATCTTAGACACAAGATTAAAGGTTAGGTTGATAAAGCTAAGTGGTTTGACCAAGGACTAAGCTTCTGTATCTGACAGGACTTAGTCCTTTTAGTTTGGTCTTTATTCTATCATAATTGTAATAATGAACGTACTCATCAATCGTTGTTTTAAGCTCATTGATGGATGTGAAAGTGGTTTGTTCATAAAAGATTTCCTGTTTGAGTGTCCCAAAGAAACTTTCAATGACTGCATTATCAAGACAATTACCCTTTCTTGACATACTTTGGATTAAGCCTTGTTCCTTTAAAGTTTGTTGATAATGATACTGTTGGTAGTGTATGCCTCTGTCTGAATGAATGATGGGTGTTTCATTAGGTCTTAGTTTAGATAAAGCATTACTTAACATCTCATTAACCAAGTCATAAGTAGGTCGTTCATTGAGAGCATAACTGACAATCTCGCCATTAAACAAGTCTATGATGGGCGATAGATACAGTTTTTTCTCTGTGATTATGCCATTTTGTGCCTCATCTTGCACCTTAAACTCTGTTACATCAGTTGACCATTTTTGATTGGGTCTTGTGGCTTTAAAGTCTCTTTGTAGGACATTGTCTTTAATCTTGTCTTGGTGTTCCCCTTGATAAGAGGAGTAGGCTTTGTATTTTCGTTGTCTGATTTTGGATTTCAAGCCCATTGCTTGCATTAAGCGTTGCACTCTTTTGTGGTTGATGACAAGACCTTGATTGTTAAGCTGATGGTTGAGTTCTAAGGTAATTCTACGATACCCATATCTGCCTTTGTGCTTATGGTAGATGTGGTTAATGCGTTCTTTTAGGAATTGGTCTTTGTCAGGCTTTGTACTTTGACGAATGTGGTAATAAAACACACTTCTTGGCAGGTTTGAGATTACCAACAAATCTTTTAGAGGGTGTTTATGCCTTAATTCTTGAACAATCAGGACTTGTTCTTTGATTGTTCCTTTTGACGAATTAAGGCATCGAGCTTTTTTAGGTAGTCGTTTTCTGCTTCTAAGTATGCTAGGCGTTTTAGAAGTTTGGCATAGTCATCATCTTGTGGCTTGGTTTTGCTTGTTGATTTGTTTTTGGTTGTTTTGTCTTTATTGGTGTTGTGTTTGTTTGACATTGCTTTTCTGCCTTTGGGTTTGGGAGTAAGTCCCATTATACCAAAGCTTTGATAGGACTTTAACCAGTTTGACAGTAAAGCAGGTTGTGGTAGATTAAGCTCTATGGCAAGCTGTGTCAAAGATTTGCCAAGAAGAACTTGTTGTACAGCGTTAAGTTTAAAGGTGGTGTCATAGATGGCTTTGGTTCTTCGTCTTTTAATACCATCAATACCGTGTGTTTGGTAGAGTTTGACCCAAAGCTCTACTGTTTTGTGGTCTAAACCAAAATGTTTTGCTGTACGTTTGTAGCTGTGATTGTTTTGATAATAGGCCATCACAGACAGCTTGAAATCAAGTGTGTATTTTGCCATAGAAAGCACCCCAAGAGTTAGTAGTGGAATGTCTAACTTTTGGGGTGCGGTTCAAATGGGCGGTTATTATAAGAGCGATTAGTTTTTCTCTTTGTCAATAATCTTATTGCCACCAATCCAAGGCATCATCGCACGCAGCTTGACACCTGTGGTTTCAATTGGGTGAGCAGCATTATTGCGGCGGCGAGCGGTCATTGATGGGTAGTTAAGCTGACCTTCAGCAATAAACATCTTGGCATATTCGCCAGACTGGATACGCTTCAACGCGTTACGCATCGCTTCACGAGATTGGTCGTTGATAACCTCAACACCTGTTACATATTCGCCAAATTCTGCATTGTTAGAAATTGAGTAGTTCATGTCAGCGATACCGCCTTCGTACATCAAATCAACAATCAATTTCAACTCATGCAAGCACTCAAAATACGCCATCTCTGGAGCATAACCTGCCTCAACCAAAGTCTCAAAGCCCATCTTGACAAGCTCAACCGCACCACCACACAATACGGCTTGCTCACCAAATAGGTCGGTTTCGGTTTCGTCCTTGAAGGTGGTTTCGATGATGCCCGAGCGGCCACCGCCCACGCCTGAGGCATAAGATAGAGCAACTTGCTTGGCTGTGCCTGACACATCACGCCATACAGCGATAAGATCAGGGATACCGCCACCTTTGACAAATTCAGAACGCACGGTATGACCCGGGGCTTTTGGGGCAACCATAATCACATCAAGGTCGGCTCGTGGCTCAACTTGGTTATAATGAATGGCAAAACCGTGAGCAAAGGCAAGCGTTGCACCCTGCTTGATATTTGGCTCGATGGTTTCTTTATAAAGCTGACGCTGAAACTCATCAGGGGTTAAAATCATCACCACATCAGCACCAGCGACCGCCTCGGCAGTTTCGGCAACTTTTAGCCCAGCATTTTCAGCCTTTTTCCAAGACGCTGAACCTTGACGCAAGCCCACAGTTACATCAACGCCTGAATCTTTTAGGTTCAAAGCGTGAGCATGGCCTTGCGAACCATAGCCGATGATGGCAACTTTTTTGCCTTGAATGATAGACAAATCACAATCTTTGTCATAATAGATATTTAAGCTCATACGAGTTTCCTTAATGGTTTGCCCTGTTGGGCGGGTTTAATAAAAGCAGTCTCATTAACCAATGAGCATTGCCATGCTTAATAATATGTCATTTTTTAACGGATAGTAACAAACCAAACAAAATAAAACCAGTTCCAAGATACCCAAACCACCCTAATGTATCACCAAAAACAACGAATGCAAATAAGGTTGCAAACATCGGGTCTGATGTCTCAATGATTTGTACTTTGCTAGCCTGTCCGTATTGCACCGCCTTGGTTGTAAAATAAAACCCACCAATAGTTGGTAACAGTACAAGGCAAGCGATCATCAGCCAAGCCATGCCGCTTGGCAGTTGCATTCCTTGAGCATACCAAGGCAAAAACAAATAAACACTACCAAAGGCAAATAACCAAAAAAGCTGTGCCAAACCACTGCCAATGCTTAAGACCTTTGATAAAAAAATAAATAGCGAGTAGCCAAGGCCACCCAACAAAGCCAATACCATACCCCAAATAGAACCACTAACGCCTTGCTCAAATAAAAAAAGAAGGCACACACCAGAAATAATACTGGCAAACGCAATCATTTTATGGCTGGTTATTTTTTCATTTAAAAATAGCATCGCCAATAATAAAGTTACCACACCTGATGCATAGGTCAAAAACGAAACCAAGGGAATGGACGCTTTGCTAAAAGCCCAAGTTTCAAAAAAATACAAACAAAAAATACCCAAAAAGCTCAGCAAGGCAAATTTATACCACTGTTTTGCCAGCAAAGCTACTTTGTTAATACGCTTTGGCTGAATAACACAGACTACAGCGACCAACAAAAAGGCAAAAAAACATTTAAAAAAAGCCAAGGCACTTGGTGATAATTCATTATCAAACTCAAACGCTAGCCTAGTGAATACCCCAATTAGCCCATTTAAGATGGCGGCAATCAAAGCATACATTTCGGCTTTTTTAATAAAGCTTGTATCAAACATCATGGGTTAATCCGATATCAAAACTTTTTATGCCATTTGAAGAATTGGCTTTTGCTCTTTGGTTAAATTTGGTTTTAAGAATTTTGTCATTACTATACGCTCACAAACTCAAAGTTCGCTCGCCTCGTGCAATGCCAATCACCCCAGAGCGTACCACTTCTAGGATTTTATCGCGACCAATCACATCAATAAAGCCGTCCAACTTGTCTGCATCACCTGTGATTAAGATGGTGTACAAATTGGGGCTGACATCAACAATTTGGGCACGGAAAATATCAGCACTGCGTTTGACCTCTTCTCGGTGCGACCCCATCGCACGCACTTTAATCAGCATTAGCTCACGCTCAATGTGATTGCCACCGCTTAAATCGGATAGGTTTTGTACTTTTACCACCTCAATCAATTTGTGCAACTGCTTGGTGATTTGCTCAATCTTGTCATGCGTAGTGATTGTTGTTAGCGTCAAGCGAGAAATGGTTGGATCATCGGTTGCGGCAACATTGAGCGTATCAATGTTATAGCCACGCTGACTGAACAGCCCCACCACACGAGACAGCGACCCTGCTTCGTTTTCCATCAATACAGAAATAAGATGCTTTTGTAATTGACCTGACATTAGGTACGCTCCCCTTTTGATAACCACATATCACGCATAGACTGACCAGCAACCTGCATTGGATACACATGCTCGCCTCTGTCCACATAAACATCAATAAATACCAATCCGTCCATCTCAAGAGCGGCTTTTAGCTCGCTTTCCATTGTTGCAGGATTGGTGATTTTGACGCCCTTATGCCCATAACTTTCGGCAAGTTTGACAAAATCTGGCAGAGATTTCATGTAACTTTGGGCATGGCGACCCTCGTACAGCATATCTTGCCACTGCTTAACCATGCCCAATTGGGCATTGTTAAGATTCAAAATCTTCACAGGCAAGTTATACTGCAGGCAAGTGGATAGCTCTTGGATATTCATCTGAATTGAGCCTTCGCCTGTGATACAGACCACTGTCTTTTCAGGACAAGCCAATTTTGCCGCCATTGCATAAGGCAGGCCTACGCCCATCGTACCAAGACCACCTGAATTTAGCCATTGGCGAGGTTCATCATATTTATAATATAAAGCGGCAAACATCTGGTGCTGACCGACATCACTGGTGATAATCGCCTTGCCATCGGTGAGCTTGTACAAAGTCTCAACCACATGCTGCGGTTTGATGCCATGTAGCTCAGCTGCAGCGTCATCATCGCCATAACGCAGACCGTGCCGCTTACGCCATTCATGAATTTGCTGCCACCAGTCGTTTAGTGCGTGTTCATCAAGTCGCTGATCGCTTTGTTGCAGCAAAGCAAGCATCTCAGTCAGCACTGGTTTCACATCACCAACAATCGGAATATGTGCTGTGATGGTCTTTGAGATGCTGGCAGGATCAACATCAATATGAATGATGGTTGCATTTGGGCAGAATTTTTTGACATTATTTGTTACACGGTCATCAAATCTTGCCCCCACTGCCAAAATCACATCGGCATGGTGCATAGTCATATTCGCCTCATAAGTGCCATGCATACCAAGCATACCAAGAAACTGCTCGCCAGAACCAGGATATGCCCCCAGCCCCATCAATGTATTTGTTACTGGCAGTCGCAATAAATCAGCAAGCTGGCGTAATTCTTCACTGGCATTGCCAAGCACCACACCGCCTCCTGAGTACAATACAGGACGCTTGGCAGCAAGCAAAGTATCAATGGCTTTTTTGATTTGACCACCATGCCCTTTGTGCGTTGGTTGGTATGAGCGAATATTGACCGCATCTGGCATATGATAGACGAACTTATCGCTTGGATTGGTCATGTCTTTTGGAATATCAACCACCACAGGACCGGGTCGTCCAGAAGCTGCGATGAAGAAGGCTTTTTTGATAACTGCTGGAATCTCTTCGGCATGGCGAATTTGGAAGCTATGCTTAACAATTGGGCGAGAGATACCAACCATATCACACTCTTGGAACGCATCATCACCAATCAAGCTGCTTGGCACCTGCCCTGACAACACCACCATCGGAATAGAGTCCATAAAAGCTGTGGCAATTGCTGTTACTGTGTTGGTTGCACCCGGCCCTGATGTGGCAAGCACCACGCCTGTTTTGCCCGTTGTGCGGCTATAAGCATCTGCCATGTGTCCAGCTGCCTGCTCATGGCGTACCAAAATATGCTCAATCTTATCCTGCTTAAATAAGGCATCATAAATATGCAAAACCGCCCCACCAGGGTAGCCAAAAATATATTCAACCCCTTCATCAATCAATGCCTGAACCAACATTTCGGCACCAGACATCATCACTGTCTTGCCATCTGCCAGTGCTTGTTGCAATGCACGAAAATGTGCAGCAGCGTCTTTGGTTTGGGTATGCCCTGTCATATTTGGGGCTTGGGTGGTTTGACTCATAAGTTATTATCCTTTTGCTAACAAGCTGTAACAAAATGAATGCAGCATCAATGCCGCTCTACTGGTGCAATAACTTATGGCAAGGCAAGAGAATTGGAGCTAATCCAAACAAGAAAGCATGGAGAAATTTCTTGTGTCTTGCAGACCGATAAGTCTTATTGCAATGTATGATTTTGCGTCATCAAACGGTAATTTGATAGCACCAATCACACAAACGCAGCCTTTGATAAATGCTACGCCGACCAACGATGTTGTTATACATCCAAAATATGTCCCTATCTTACCTGAAAAGCAATCGATTGCCAAGCCATTTTTTCTTGCTTTTTTGTTTGGCTATAGCAAAATATTTGTTATGGTTTATAAAATTATCATAACTAATATTTATATCTTGGCATTGATTCATCATCGCACACTGCCCATCTGGCGATAAAGTATCAAACAACGATGATTTTCGCCCAAGACGATGGTACAATATTGACAGATTGACTCGGTAGGTATGTTGGCATGGTTATTTGGCAGGCAAGCACCAAAAACAATAGGCACACTCAAGCATCAATTATCATGCTTGCCGTGCTTTTTTTGGCTGGTGTTTGTCATGCAGGCAACGCCTACAAAAGCACAGGGCAGTTCGGCGAGGTGCGTTATAGCCAGTTGCCACCAATTAATGCGGCGTTTGAGCAAGTTCGCGTGCATCATCTTAATCCTGCCCAGCCAGATCGCCGCAGCGTTTGCCAATATTTGACAAGCAATTTACAAACGCTACAAACAGGTGGCGAAGTCTACGAAGTGAGTGCCACAGGCGATAGGGTTCTCCTGAGCAGCGAGCAAATTCATAATAAAATCATACAGATACGCCAAGCCATCACCGAGCATTGTTATGACTGATTTGATTGCCATGCAACCAAGTGATGACATCGCCGAAGTAAGAGCATGGATTCGCCAAAAAGCACAAGAGCTTGGTTTTGCTGATTGTGGATTTTTGAGTGTGCATCACCCACTGTTTGCCCAACAAACCCAAGCTCTCAAACAATGGCTAAATCAAGGGCTAAACGGCACTTTGGATTTTTTGCACGAAAATCATGAACTGCGTGCCAATCCACACAAACTGGTTGAGCACGCCAAAACCATCATCAGCGTCCGCATGGACTATCTGCACACAACGCCCACACCTCGCTGCGTTGAGGATAATCACCGTCCCAACCATGCCATCATCGCTCGTTATGCCAGAGGGCGTGATTATCACAAAACCGTGCGTCAGCAGCTAAAAAAACTTGCCATCGCCATAGAGAATGAACTGCCCAACTGGCAACATTTACACATTGGGGCTGACAAGCCTTTTGTTTTTCGCCCGTTTAGTGATTCGGCACCGATTTTTGAACGCCCCATTGCTGATGCCGCTGGCCTTGGCTGGACAGGCAAGCATACTTTGCTCATCAATCGCCAAGCAGGCTCATTTTTTAATCTCGGCGAGTTGTTTATTAGCTTGGATTTGGCAGAAAAAAATCAACCGCACGCAACCAAATCGCACTGTGGCAGTTGCAGTGCCTGTATTGACATCTGCCCAACAGGGGCGATTATTGCACCGCATACGCTTGATGCTGCCGCGTGCATTTCATACCTGACCATCGAGCACAAAGGCAGTATTGATCATAAATATCGCAAAGCCATTGGCAATCGTATTTTTGGCTGTGATGATTGCCAGCTGATTTGCCCATGGAATCGCTACGCCAAAATCAGCACAGTGGCTGATTATGCTCCACGGCATGGGCTTGATGATATTTGGCTGCTTGATGTTTGGCAATGGAGCGAGGCGGAATTTTTGACAAAAACTGAAGGGTCGCCACTAAGACGCACGGGATATTTGCACTTGTTGCGTAACACCGCCATCGCTTTGGGCAATTGTCAGCCAACCGATCGGCACGCATTAAACACGGTGCTAAATGCCCTCACCCAGCGACTTGGCGACAATGAGATGCTTGATGAGCATATTCTATGGGCAATTGAGCAGCTACACGCCCTATCGGTTGTATAAAGCCTGTTTATCTGACAATCTTTTGGCTTTGTGTGCTGATAAGCCTTATTTGACAACGCATACCTTGGCATTGGGTAGCTTGGTGATGATAAATTTCTTGTCAAGTAAACAAAAATCCCAAGCCATCGCCTAGGATTTTTATCATGAGCAAGCCAATCAATCACTCAGGAATACGCAATACCTGTCCGACATAGATTTTGTCAGGGTGAGATAGCATAGGCTTGTTGGCATCAAAGATTTTCATATAATCATTGGCATTGCCGTACATTTCTTTGGCGATTTTTGACAAAGTATCGCCAGATTTTACGGTATAAAAACGAGATTCTACTGCTGGTTCTTTGACCTCAATTTCATCAACCACCGTTGCCACATGTTGTACATTGCCCACGGCCAGACGCGCACGCTCACGATCTGCCTGCGTTTCGGCAACGCCAGACAGTGTTGCTGTGTCTGTATCGCTGTTATAATTGACAACCAAGCCGCTGATATTTACATTTTGTGCCTGAATGCGTGCCAAAAGCAAATTGGCAATCTCCTGTGCGGTTGGCTCAGCCGCAGGTGCTGCCTGCTCGGTTTGTGCCGCTGGCTTGTTGCGATTGAACAATTTATCGCCAATTTCTTTTGCAAAACTAAATACGCTCATAATAACTCCCAATAGTTTTTACTTAATAGATACTCAATGGATTTAGTATAAGCCAATTTTGCGTAACTTGTATGTGAGTTTGATGATAAATGCGTTACAAGATGTATCCTAACTGTGCTAAGCGTACAACAAAAAACCACTCTCAAGGAGTGGCTTTGTGCAAAATTGATTATTATGCAACTTTTGCAGAAACATAATCAATGGCTTTTTGTACAGTGGTCAGCTCGGCTGAATCTTCATCAGGAATGGTGATGCCAAAGCTGCTTTCAAAAGCCATAACCAGCTCAACCAAATCCAATGAATCAGCACCCAAATCGTCCATGAAAGAGGCTTCGTTTTTGATCTCTTCAACGCTCAGACCAAGTTGCTCAGCTACTGCGTCTTTTACTTTAGCTTCGATATCGCTCATAATAGTTTCCTTCATAAATATAAGCCGACAGCACCGTGCTGCATTTGGCTTGTTTAAAACTTGTGGCTATCATAAAGCATTTGCACAAAAAGTGCAAGCATTTATGGCTACATTTGTTCACTTTTTATAATAACGACAATCTGAAAATTTGTCAATCATTTTTCGCCGTGTCGGCTGATGGTTACATATACATGCCGCCATTGACCGCCAAGACGGCTCCTGTGATATAGCTGGCATCATCACTGGCAAGAAATGATACCGCTGCTGCAATCTCTTCTGGTTGAGCCATGCGTCCAAGTGGAACAGCGTCAAGCATGGAGCTGATGAGTCGCTCGTCCAACTCTTCGGTCATGTCTGTTTCTACAAAGCCCGGTGCGACACAGTTTACCGTTACCCCACGAGAACCAATCTCGCGTGCCAAAGCACGGCTAAAGCCTTCGGCACCTGCCTTGGTTGCTGCATAATTACTCTGACCTGCATTGCCCATCTGTCCAACCACAGAGGTAATGTTGATAATGCGACCTTGTCTGGCCTTCATCATGCCACGCACGGCACGGCGGCTCATGCGATAAATTGAGCTAAGATTGGTATCAATCACACTTGCCCAATCCTCGTCTTTCATACGCATCAGCAGTCCATCTTTGGTAATGCCTGCATTATTCACCAACACATTAATGCCGCCATAGACACTGTCAATCTCTTCAAATAATTTATCAATCGCCTCATCGCTGCATACATCAAGCACACGCCCAATGCCGCCCGACTCACTCAGATATTCGGCAATGGCTTCTGCACCCTTTTCACTGGTTGCGGTGCCGATGACAAAATGCCCTTCGGCAGCAAAACGCTGAGCAATCGCCTTGCCAATACCACGGCTTGCACCCGTTACCAATACAATCTTTCTACTCATGCCAAATTCTCCAGCTTTTCTAATCGTGCCAATTTATCCGTCGGCAAGGCGGTAATGGGGGTTTGCTGACGCTTTGCCAAATTTGACAAAACATTGCCCGGCCCACATTCAATAATCAATTCAACCTGCCCATCGGCAAGTTTTTGCATGGTTTTTGCCCATTGTACAGGCATCGATAGCTGCTCGGTCAATGCCAGTTTAATGTCCGCAATTTCGGTATGCACTTTGGCATGGCGGTTTTGAATCACGGGAATGTTTGCAGGATAAAACTTGGTGCCATCAAGCAATTTTGCCAATGCTTCATTTGCAGGGTTCATCAAAGCACAATGCGATGGCACGGATACTTTTAGCGGCACTGCCTTTTTGCCCAGCCCTTCAACTGCTGACAACACTGCCTCAACGCCAATTTGTGTGCCTGCAATCACCACCTGACCTACGCTATTAAAATTGGCAGCATTTACCACGCCTACACTGCTGCTAATCTCTTCGCACAAACTTAGCACCTGCTCATCATCTAGCCCCAGCACCGCCGCCATTTGAGTATCTATCCCTGATACCGCTGCCGTCATCAGCTTACCTCGCTCATGCACAAGTCTGACCGCATCTGCCAAGCTAAGTACGCCAGAGGCAACCAATGCACTGTATTCACCCAATGAATGCCCCGCCAAATACACAGGCTTCAACGACTGCTTGGCAAGCATCGGTTCAATAATCCGCCAGATGGCAATGCTGGCAGTAAGCAGAGCAGGCTGGGTGAATTCTGTTTGATTGAGGCGAGTTTCGTCTTGGGTAATTTCCCACAAATCGAAACCCAAAGCTACACTTGCTTCAGCAAAGGTTGTCCGCACCACCTCATGTACTTCGCCCAGTTCATTCATCATGCCAACGGTTTGCGAGCCTTGACCCGGAAAAACCACCGCCAAGCGTTTTGTCAAACTGGTGTTATCTTGTGTCATGTTATATCCTTTGGCTTGGCTATTTACACCAAGCAACCGATTATCTTATTTGTTCAAATTTTCACCAAATTTGACGCAGTAGTTCCTGTGCCTTTTGGTCATTTGCCAATTTTACCACAAAAATAAACGATTGTTTACCCAAATTAGCAAACAACTGGTAATAAAAAAACCAAGCCTTCTTGTGGCTTGGTTTTATCAGCAAAGCAAAATTAGCTGTCTTGGCTAACTTTGAACAATTGGCGACCACGATAAAAACCATCTTTGGTTGCGTGGTGGCGAAGATGTTTTTCGCCAGTTGTAGAATCAATGCTTAGCTCAGCAATGGCGATATGGTCGTGAGAACGACGCATATCACGGCGTGAGCGGCTCTTGCGGTTTTGTTGAACTGCCATGATAGCTCCTAATCTAAATTCATCAGTCAGGCAAAATGCCTAAACAAACAAGGTTCGTGCGTCTTTGTCAATTTGTACCAATGCGATTTGGCATCAATTAATCGCCGTGCATCATAGACCATTGCACAATAAACGCTGTATTATACGCAAAAATCTTGCAAATTTCAAAGCCTAATCGCAAAAAATTACAAATCTTTTCATAAAAAAGCCGTCTGTGCCAAATTTGCTTGATTTAGGATAGTTTTTCTTTTAAGCCAGCAAGTATCGCAAAGGGGTTATCCTCAGGCTCTTGCTCTTGAGTATCATCATCATTGATTAGCATCTGACAATCGTCATGTCGTGGCGACAGCGGCAAGCCGAGCAACAATTCATCTTCCATTAACTGCTTGATGGGCAATTTGTGTACATTGCCAGCACCCAGCTCATCAAGCAACAAATAATCAGCATCATCAATCAAGGCAGTTTGTGCCTCATCTGCCAGCACAGCCAAGCGATATTGCTCCTGTGTCTGTAATGACAGCGGCTCAAGGCAACGCTGGCACTGTAATAACAAATTACCACTTAATTGATAATTTAGCCAAATTATACCATCAGTTTTTGCTAATGCCACCGATGCAGCAAGCACGCCATCAATCTCTGCCTGCTCTGCCAGTCGTGGCAACTCGGCAATGGTCAATGCCCCTTGCCAAAAAAAACCAATGTCCGCCCATTTCTCCAGCATGATATTGGCAGGTAATTGCTTGTCTGTTGTTGTCATAAGTTCATCAATCTTGTTGGTGATGATGCTATTATTTCACAAAATCAGTAAGAATTCACGCAAAATTTCGTAATTATGGAATTTGTCATCGGCTGACAATCAGTCTGCTTGACTTGGCAACGCTTGGCTTATAATATATTGTTTTTATGCTTTGCAAATCCACCTTAGCAATCTCCAACCACCTTCTGTAACCAATAGCAACCGATGTACATTGATTTTAACCACCTATCGCCAAATCTGCTACGCAACAATGCTGACAATCGTGATGAAATTGTCGCTTTGTGGCACAATTTTTATCACGATGATGGCATTATCTCAGACATACGGTCTGCAACTTGTCATTTTCAGCAAAAAAACTGGGCATGGCTAAACAACTGGCAAACACTTGATAAGACAGATGACAAGGCATTGACCGACTGGTTGATTGAGCTATTTAATAGCATTTATGCCCACAGCCCCATGCCGACACAGCTTGTGCGTGGCGTGAATGAACCTGAATATTTTGCACCCAAGCACGGTAGCCCTGCCCGCATTGAGTTTGCTCATGGGTTTTTTCAAAGTGCCTTGCACGAAATCAGTCATTGGTGCATTGCAGGTGCCAAGCGGCGGCAGCTTGATGATTTTGGCTATTGGTATTGTCCTGATGGGCGAGATGAGGGCAGCCAGCGACTCTTTGAGCAAGTTGAAATCAAGCCACAAGCCATTGAATGCCTGCTAAGCCTTGCCATCAATCGCACATTTTTTGTTTCTCAAGACAATCTGAATGCTGATTTTGATGCCAGTGGCAGCACTTTTGCCAGTGATGTCTTTGCCCAAGCCTATCAATATCTACAAACCCCAAACCGTCTACCCGCCGATGCCAGACGGCTAATTTGGCTGTTTTTATTTGCAAGTTCAAGGCATATGCAATCATAACAACAACCTCAAGCCTACTGACTATTCTTCAGACCCAACCGCCCATGGACTAAAGTCAAATTTACTGCACTCTTCACCCACTTGAGAAAAGATATGCAGAAAATATTCATCAAGCATGGCTTTGGGGTTGGTGATTTCATAAAGACCATTAATAAAATCTCCTCCTTTTGCCCAAAATACTCGATGATCATAATAAAGGCAGGAGTATTTAATTTATCTTTTATAGTTTTGTCAAAATACCATACCAGCATTAATTGATATCTTAATTCTTTGCTTGATAAATAAGCATAAGTTTTTGGAAAGTAGTTTTTAATGATCGTATGGTTTCATTAAAACACAAGTCTAATTTTCCCATATGAAAATCATTGATATTTGTAAATTCTTTACTAGATATAAAGTCACGCTCTTTTGCCTTGATGTCCAAATAAGTATCTGCAATATATGCAATTTTTTCATTATCAAGATCAGAATTTAATTTTCCTACTGTGTAAATAGCCATATATCAACCAATCCCTTTTATTTAATCTTATATTGCATATAAAGCTTTTTAGCCTTTCATCAATATCACTCTGAGTTTTTCTCAAATAACCTTATAACCAGCATCCACCTTTTTACCCTCCAAGTCTCCCAACCTGTACTGTTTAATTCAATTTTTGAGCCTTTGGAAGAGTTGGCAGATTGTAGCATGAGCTGTAGGTTTTCGGGACTGTTTATGATGATATTTTACCTTTCTTAGTTAAGAGTGAATTGGCTAAAAATCCACCATATATGGTTTGAAATCAAATTCACCATCTTGACCTGAAAAAATATGTGCTGCATAACTGTCAATGGCATCTTGTGGATTGTCCAATCTTTTTATGCTAAATACATCAGCATCTTGGATAATATAAATATTTTCTCCATGATTAATTGACGAGCAAAACAATTGAAAACCTGTATTGCTATAGTCGTCTGTATTACGAGTGTCCAATAGATTTCTTAGCTCAAAGTAATTGGCGGCATGCTCACCAAAATATCCATCATCTTCATAATCACAAACGATTTGATGATTAAACTTGGCATCCAAAAAATCACAAAATGCATTTGTGTTTTTCTTGCTCTTAAAATTAGCCACAAGGGAATGAATGGGGCTTTGTAAAGTTGATGGCAAACGGCTTTTGAAGGGATCGGTAACGGCAGACTCTGCAATGTGCCAAGCATCCGTATGTAACAACCAAGTATTTAGGATGAATTGCGACATATCTTTATATGTAATAAATTCTTTAATGCCTTTATTGGCTGCTGGTTCGCAAAATCTATACAATTTACCATCGGCAGAGTCCATTCTATGCTCAACGAGTAAAATCTTCAATACTGATAAAAATACTAAAAATAAAGAATGCTGCAAATCAAAAATGGTAGTTTTCAACCAGTTCACTTGATTTTACTGACTTCAAATTCCTCCAGAGTTGCTTTGTATGCATTAAGCTCATCAGCATCAAGCTCAACCCCTCTTAGCGATGGTGGAATCTGCAAAGCCAAATGCACATAACGCACGCCCAGTTGATTAATTTGATAAACAATATTAATCGGCAATGTGCCAATCACCACATCGCCCTGCTGCAAAAAGCTTAAGTCATCCAAATGCGAAAGATGTGCATCAAATGCCACCTGATTGGCATTCGCCCATTGCAACGAACCTGCATGTCTGGTAACAAAATAAGTTGCCATAATTGACCTCAATTAAAAATTGTGCGAAAAGTTAGATTGATACGACTCTTGTCCACTTTTTTTTGTTTGGGTACGCTGTGTTGCCAGTGGTGTTGCAATGCACCAGCCATGATTAGCACGCTCCCATGATGCAGCGGTATTTCAAGTTTGGTGGCGTGATTGTCCTTGAGTCGCAACAAAAACCTGCGTGATTCGCCAAAATTTACCGATGCAATCATTGGGTTAATACCCAATTCTGGCTCATCATCGGCATGCCAGCTGATATAATCACCACCTGTACGATACCAGTTAAGCAGGACACTATTAAACCGTCGCTTACAAACAAGCTCCAGCTCATCACGCAACAGATTTAACCTATCGGTCCAAGCTGATGGCTGCAAAGTGATGCCTGAATAAGTATAAGGCTTATCATCATCACCATACCAAGCGGAAATTCGGGGCAGTTTATGCATTTTACCAAACATCCAAATGGTGTCTTGATGCCATTTAATATGATGAAATTTTAGTTGATTAATATCACTTTCATTTTGCCAATCATGATTGTTATGGTCAATGCCATCACACGCCAAAAAATAATCAAACAATTCATCACTATTTGCCTTATCAAAAAACTTTGGGGCATAATACAATTTACCATAAGGTACAACAATGACAACGCCCCTACCATCTGTATGGCGATAACATTCAAAATCCGTACCTTTGAACCTATTCTCCTCAATCAAATAGCTCAATTCATCTTGGGTGTCAAAATCAAACAAATCCATAGGCACCTCTTTTAAGCCGCACGGCTTGTTGCATTAGTATTATCCAAAGAAATCACCATACCGATTGCTTTTGATACGGCATTGTCATAATGACCTTGAATAACACGATAAGAATAATGATTGATGTAATAATAGTCAAATTTTTCTTTGCGACCCAGCAATAGATGCGACAGCTCATCAAAGCCTTGATAGCCATTAGGGTGAGAGATGCTGCTGGCAATCACATGATGGACGCCTGATGATTGCTTAATTTGGCGAGTGATATTTGGCAATTGCTCTTGCACCGTCTCTATATCCAAGATATAAGACATTAAATGCAGCGTGTCTGCTTGATTGTTAAAATCAGGCACTACCGCTTCTTTTAATGGACGGTTTTGGGTGGTGATATTGGCACCAAATCCCAATGCCTGCACAAAAGATAAAACTTTGTAACTGGCATTACCCAAAGATACGGCAGATGGCTCAATCAAATGAATATTGACATGGATATTTTTTGGGTTTTGCTGGCTAGCGATATACATAAGCATAGCCAAAGTCGCAATGCCCTGTCCACAGCCATAATCAATAATATTAATCACCGTACCTGCATCATCAATCATTAGATTGTTGTGCAAAACTTGCAAAAAAGTATTGTAATGACTCAATCCATAAGCCACACTATAAAACAACGCCTCATCTTGACTTTGCAAAGGCAAAGTTGCACGCTGAGTACGATTGGCAAATTGCGTATAGCTCATTGGTACATTATGAATAAATCGCTCAACCAAGCAATGATACAAGCCCTCAAAACCATGCGTGTTTATCATTTGGCAAGCGGTTTCGATGGCGGTATTCATAATAAACTCTCCAAGTAATTTTGTTGAGTTTATTATGAGTGATTTTTGGTTAAAGGCGGTGAATTGTAAGCTTACATCACCTACCTATGATTGGTTTAGCCAAGCCATAAAATCCGAATTGCAAATACTGTAAAACAATATTAACAAAAGATTTATGCCTATGGTCTTAGCTTGTGTGCCAAAGCTTTAAAATCCGCCTGACCGGAGATAATCCTAATACCCTGTTCGGCGGCACGAGTTTTTGCACCTGATGGTAATTCTCGTAATGATACAAATACAGGCAAGGTATTCAATCCACCAATATCACTAAGTGCTTTTAATTTATAAATCGCCTCTGAAGCCTGCGCTGTCGTTTCCCATTTTTTAGCTTTACACTCTACAATAAGCAGTTTATCTTGATACATTGCCATGACATCAAGTTCCTGCTTAGTGCTACTGTTTTTGCGTTGCGTGCTTTTTTCAAAAAATACACCTAAGTGAATATCACGATACTGATCTCCACGCAAGGCATCAGCAATAATTATTTCAAGCCAGCCACCGCTCATCATCTTTTTAGTATCATCATCGCAGATTATTTTACCCCCTTTAAACTCAAATAGCTCAGTTGTTTTTTCTAAATGTTGTAAAAATACATCTTCTTCAGAGGTAAAATTAATATTGTTTAATGGGTTTTGCTGAGTTAATGCGTGAATTTTACCAATAAATGTACAGGTGTTGTCATACCTGCCTGGTTTGCATAATTCTTCATAAAGAACCTTGGCGTATTCTTTATGCTTTTTTGAGGTTTGAGCCAGTGTTGTTTTTTGAGTGATATGATATTGATAGGTGCGTAAATAACGCTCCAAACCCACCTTTGAACCAATGCCAGAAACTGTACTTTCATCATCTAACCAGATCAGCTGACTTGAATCTTTATCGCAATAAAAACAACGAAAACCCCATTCACTAAAGACTTGATAAGCTACCAAGCTCATAGGCTTCGTTCCGCCAGTAATATTGACAATAATTTCATCATCGATATGATGTTCTAGCCAAGTTGAAAATTGTTTCTGCAGTGCTTTTAAGCTGTTTTCGTGGCCAATAGACAGACTTTCTACAGACTTGCCTAAATTTTTTAATTCATCAACGAGCGTCTGTCCATTTTTTTGCATACCTTCTGTAATGGCAACAACCACTTTATCAGGGTTGATTTCTGATAAAGGATTGATATTCACCGCATTTTGCCCTGTGGCCATACAAAATAAGATTTTCATTCCATCTCCTTAACGATATTTTTCTATAAATTTATATGCTTTTTGAGCATTTTTACCTGTTTCATTTGATAATTTATCAATAAAATCAGATCGTTCTTCCACCAATACCTGAACAACTTTACGACAATCGGACTCATCTTCTTTATTGAATTGCAAATCATTAAAGAATTTGTTAATACCTTTGCTTAGTTTTTCTACCAATTGCTCATCATCTAAAATACTTATTTCTTTTTTGATTAATGCTAATGGGTTGGTTGGGTCAATAGGTTTGCTATTTTGATAACGCTTTTCAATATCACCATCTAATTTTTTATCAGATATAAAATACCCATACCCATTACTGCCCTTTGCACCAAGCCCCTGCTCTTTAAGCATTCTATCAAGCAAGTCTTTGGCAAATTCAGCCCAATCATTATCACCTTCAATACAAAAATAAAAATCTCCCTGAACAGCAATTTGCTGATTTGGCACAGGGCTTTCTATATCCCATGCCTCCACCCATTCACCTTGATAATCTTTTTGATGATGAACTGTAACCACCTCGCCAACAAAAGGTTGATTATCAGCAGATAGTTCCATCTTTGAGCTTACTTTGGGTATCCACCACGCATCATGCCAAATTAAATAACCCGCACTGGCATTGTCATCATCACTATCTGCACCAAATAAAATATCCAAAATCGGCTTTTTATCATCTTGAACAATGACCTGTCCATCTTTGTCATATTTGATTTGATTATTTTCATTACGCTTGGCAAATAAATGCTCGACATAACTTCTCACCGCCCCTTTGACACTAGAGCCTGCAATCATCGGCATACCATAAGCATGATGGGTCATCACACCCGTTTCTAATGTACCGCCCAAAGCCAAACCTGTAAACAGACGCCCATCAATGCTCGCCGAAGCAGTTGCAAATGTTGGCTTATTAAAAGTTGCACCAAGCCAACGATTAAACGCCAACAAATAAAGCTCATTCGGCTTAACACTGGCAATGGTATCAATCAAGGCTTTTTTGGTTGGTTTCTCGCCTTCTTCCCATTTACGCAACCCACGCTGCATTAAAAGCCCTGCATGAGCAGAATCTATTTTTTGTATTATTTCGCATAAATTATCTCGCATTAATACAGTGTCTTTCTCCCCTGCAGTCATGTCATTTCTCCTTATCGTCTTTTAACAAGGCTTGTGCATAACGCTTTAACCAACCACTTGCCTCAATCGCTTTGCGAGTGAGCAATTGATACTCGGCAATGTCCGATTTGTAAATCTTTTTATAAAGATCCTTTGGCGTTATTTGATGGTCCAGCAATTTGGTCAAGTGATCAAGTATTTTTTTATGATGATCTTCATTTTTCGCCATCAAAAAGCCAATTGCCTGAACCAATCCTGATTGCATAATCATGGTAGGAAAAGCCAAAGCCAATGTGCGATATTTCGCTTCCATTTTTGCATCATTCTTAACATCCTCTACCAAAGGATAAGCGATTTCGGCATATTTTTGCGTACGGA
The DNA here is from genome assembly GCF_900637105.1 of Moraxella cuniculi. NCBI lineage: Bacteria > Pseudomonadati > Pseudomonadota > Gammaproteobacteria > Moraxellales > Moraxellaceae > Moraxella > Moraxella cuniculi. The sequence continues at coordinate 136,624 of NZ_LR134343.1, forward strand.
TTTGTGCGGTTGGTTTTTTTACAACGGTTGCTTGCGTCATATCTGCCTTCCTTATTGATTGTTGTTTTTATTGATTAATAAACGACAAAAACCACGCCCAACGGTATGCTTACCTCCTATTTGAATGTTAATTTCATCTTTTGGCAACAGATTGGCTAATTCTTCTTCGCTACGCTCGCTTTTGTCTCGTGCCTTGCTGATACCCAGCACGCCCCAAAGCACGGCATCTGCTGGCAGATTCTCTTCTGTCCACAATGCACCTTGTTGTGCCATGCGAGTTTCTCGGACGATACGAATACGGGTACGAATCTCTGTTGCCGTGTCCGCCAAAAATGAAAAAATATCATCTGGCAAAATCACAAATCGCTGAGCAAATTCTTTACGCCATTCATTGGCATTGGGCGTGCTATCTGGATAAAGTGCTTGGGCAATTTTATCGGCAATGTCTTTGGCTTCTTGGGTGGATTTGGCATTAATATCCAAATCTTCTAGGGCAATTTTATTACCCAGCAATAAAACACTATCTTCAACAACATAAGCACAAGCCTCATTCTTTGTGGTTGAAAGTGTTAAATTTTCGTTAATATCACGCCCATATTGACGCAAAATATATGAACAAGTTGCATAGGCTACCGTTCCTGCAAATGAACGAATGGGTAAAATTAAAAGATTGGCATCGCCAAAAGCAATTGCACCTGCATGGTCGGCATCTTTATCTTTGCCAAATAATACATTAACATCATCTGTGGTAATGCCTTGCGATTTTAATTCATCACGCAACACACCCTTAATCGCCGAGCCTGGCACAATGGGTAAATTGGTCGCTTTTGAGCGAGCAATTGGCAAATCCACCACGCCCACACCTTGACCTGTGCCGACATGTAATGCTGTTAAATTTTGTAGATGAAAAATACGAGTTTGCATAAAAGTTCCTTATTATCAAATCAAGTTAAATTGCAGTCCAAGGTGATAAAATTGCCGAACCAAAACCATCGTTTTTATCTTGCTGATGGTCTGACCAAATATGATTGCTTAATTGCTGTAAGGTTTGCACATCAAATTGCCCTTCAACCATTTCAAACCAATATACTGAGCCTGCCGCAATTGCACGGCGAGTGGCTTTGGGCTTCCAAAGCAAACTATCCCACCCTGAAACCGCCTGCCAGCGATCAATTGCCATCGCTTTTAGGGCAACTGTGATTTTGGTGTTGGGTAATTTGCCCATTAAAGTGGTTTTGTCAAGCCAATCAGGCAATGCCCCTTTGGCAAAAATGCACGGTGTAATAAAGCTTAAACTAAAACCTTTGTCGCTGTTAATCTTATCAGCATCGTCTTGCGTCAGCTCAACGGGCAAACTGCTGTTTTTTTCAAGATTTATGGGTTTAAAGTAAGATAAACGCCTTTCGCCACCCAAAGTTGCCAAATCCTGTTTTAGGCTCTCTTGAGTTTGTACCAAAAAACCCAAACGCTTGTTATCCCAACCGTTTTGTGTTTTTTGATGAGCCAAATCATAACTTGCCGTCTGAAAAAGCATGCCATCTACCGATGATCGGCTGTCAGTCTCAATGGCTACATGGGTACGCAGTTCAATCGGGATAGAGGTCAGTCCATTATTATTGACACTATCAAAGCTCAACCCTTCGCCCTTTTGCCAAGCCACAAAATCTTGCAATGCCCAAAAAGACACTCCTTTTGCAGGTTTGCCTTTTAAATCTTCGGTCATTTGTACATGTAACAATCTTTGCGGCAAATCGCTGCCACACAGCTCGCCTTCTTGCTCAAAAGTTCTAGGCTCTAGACGCACCACTGATTTTTCGCCCGTTTGTTTGTTTTCAAAATACAACGCATTGGCAGGTTTTGGCACCAAGATTTCGATATCAGTTTCATCACTATAACGCACCAAAAAAGGTCCGCGACTTTGCATATTTAAAATTGCTTGGTAGGCAGAATGTTCAAAGTCCTCTTTGGGCAAATTGAGCACTTGCTCATTATTGCTTTGGCTTAAGCTTAAATAACGTACCAAACCCGCTCCAGCACTCGGCAAAGGAAAACTGACATCTTGAGCAGAGGCCTGTGAAGTAAATGGCTTACCTGAGCGAAAGACCAGCGGTGCCAATGATTCAATTAAATAGCTTTTCATCTGTTTTTTACCATCAATCATATTATTACTTCCCCAGATCTTTTTGGGTTTTTGCAGCCAACCAACGAGCCACAATCAATTCATCTGCCAATTGATTTAAGTCTACTTGCTCACTACGCTCAACCAATTTTTCAACAATATCTAAGCAAATTTTATGCCCTTTGGGCGTACGAGCCTGCTTCAACATTCTTCTTAGTTCAGCACTGCGGATTTTTTTCCGCAATTCTTTATCATCTGGTGCAAAATGTACTGTTCGTAAATAAATTTCCCGAATGTCATAGGCAACACGACTTGGAATGTCGTTGTTGAGATAAAAATTAATAAACATTCCAAAGGTATCCAGCCCAATCTGATCACTCCAATTGAATCGCAGATAAATATCCGAACCGCCACGCACCGACAGCAAAATCCCCAAAGCATTTCGGCGTTTATTGGTCAAATTTTTCTCATCACCTTTGGAAATATGGTCGCCCTTGGCATATTTTTCAGCTCGCCCCGCCAATTCACGAATAATCCCCAGCGGTGTCATCAAATGACAAATTGCAATGCCCACAGACAGTGTAGGCTGGCTGTCTTGCATGCCCAAGTCTTCAGAAATATCACGCAAACGGTCTGCAAACGAACTTCGCAACTCATCGGCACATTGATAGGCTGTGTTTAACGGCACAAAGCCCAGCACATCATCGCCACCAGCATAAATACAATGCCCTTGATGGTTTCTCATGGTCTCGGCAACCGATTCAGCAAAACCAGACAATGCAGCTGTGATCGCTTGGTGCTGTTCTTGATTTTTTGCCTTATCCAGCAACTCTCCCATGCGATCGCCATCGGCTAATAATAATGCACCATAAGCACAAGGTTCGCCATATTGCTTCCACAGTGGTACAAGTTGTTTTTTAAGTAACTTAAGCCAATCCACGACTGCATCATCATGCCCCTGCCATTGCCCAATCTCTGCATCTATTCTTGATGGATACAAAAGCTGTGCATCATAAGCAAAATCTTTATAAATATTCTCATTGCCCGTTACGCGGGTGATAACGCCCAATTGCACCAACTGCTCACAAGTATCTTTAACCCCTGTCAAATCCACCTGCTCTGCAATCAGATTCTCAATCCAAGCATTTGCCATCAATCGACTAATGGGGGTAAATTGCCTGACTTTTTCACCAAATCCCAAGCGTTTAATTACGCCCACGGCATCCAGTTGCTCTGATTTTGCCAGCGATAATTGTCTGCGAGTTTGTTTTGAGATTTTTTGGCCATTTTTTACCTCATCTTCTTTTAGCACTGTTTCACGCAGCCCATCAAGCGATGATTTAGGGATCATCAGTTCTGTTTGATACGGATCGGTGGCTAAGGGGTTAAATTCTCGGGTTGCTTTACGAGCAGCCAATACTTTACTTGCCAATGCGATAGCGTTTGTATATTCACCATCTACGATTTTCGCCCAAGCACTTTGAACCTCCACAAAGTCTTCAATCTGTGAATACCAAATGTCTTTGCGAATATCATTCTGATTTTTTAGGCGATTAAAAACACTTTGTGCCTCTTGTCTAAAACGGTTTAATACAGCATTTTTGACTTTTTGGATAATCTCTTCCACTTCAGATTTGTTATTTGCCTCAATGACTGCTTGTAATTTATTGCCCACTGAAAAATCAGAATTCACCTTCAAATCATCTTGGCTTTCATCTTTAATGTACGGAAAAATTAATTCAACTCCCGAAGTCTCATATAATTCTTTAGCCCCTGCCTTTGCCAATTCCGAGAGCAACCAAGACCCGCTCCACAAATCGCGATTGCGGCGAGCTGATGCAATCATACTTTGCACAGGGCCGATTGATAAAATCACAACATATTGATTCATCATATATCCTTTATTTTGCAAAATAAGTTAAAAATGCTTGTAGTGGTTTTAGAATTTCCTCACCCTCGCCTTGCTTTAATGGTTTAATATCAGTTGCTTGTGCATCATTCCAAAATACCACATCTCGATAGTTATTTTTACCCACTTCCAAAACTGGCTGAAACAACTCAGATTGATACAAAGGCTCATTTAAAACTAATACTAGTGAATGCCATTGATTTTGTTCATCAAGATAGGGGCGTAAAATTAAAGGGCTAGATAATCTTTCATAAACCTCCCAATCAGCATTAGCATCTTTTCTATATTTTAGCTTTAAAGTAGTTGTTATTGGATCTACATATTTGCTCGTGTCATCACCTTTGGGATTATTATCTTTAAATTTAGTAATAATAGGCAGACCAAACCCTGCTCGTGGAAAAATATCACCTTTTGTTTTTCTTTGTGAATGTTTAGCAATAGACTGTCCAGTGATAGCACGAATTGCATCAGGTTCCGACCAATGACTACGAGAGCTGTGGTCATTTCGTCCGACACCAATTTGACGAAATTTTTCAAGGGCTTTGACGGCATATTCCCACGACTGATATACACTATTGCTACTTACAACTTTCATTTGCACACAAAAACCAAGTCTTTCCACTTCATCTTTTGAAATTATTTTAGTAAAAAACTGGTTTTGTTGTATTTGTACTGCACCCAATCCTCTACGAGTTCTTGCACCAACACCTCCAAAATTAGACCACCAACGAATACTTTCCCATACTTGTGTCTCAAAGCTTGGTTGTTCGCTTTTTAAGAGTTCATTTTTTACTTGCTCAATGCTTGGCAAAAAAGCAACTTGCAATTCCCATGTAAAGCCCTCTCGTAATAATTCATGTGGATTTTCTTCAATTTCTGTGCCTTTATTTCTGAGTTTGCCTTGAGCAGGAAATAAAGCATAAGGTACATTTGCCCATTTTTCTGGTGTAAGTATGAGTTTTTGTTTATGATTTGGTAAATATCTCGCCCATGCTTCAATGTTCGGCTTTGAGCAATTCTTTACTCTTAATAACACTTGTCCTGCCTGCCCATCAGCATCGCCAATACCCATACCGCCCCAAAGTTTTTGTTCAGCTTTAGCAATATCTTCCAAATTCCATTGATGCTTGGCAAGCAGACGCCACCAAAAACGCAGCTGTCCACGAATAGCACTGGCTCTGATGGGCATTTTTTCATCAACCTTTGTTGAGATAACGCCACCACCATACATAGGCGTGATAAGCTCACAGTGTAGCGTGTGCCACTGCAAGACAGATGATTGTGCCTGAAGAGTCTCTTTTGCTTCACTCAACAAGGCATCATGCTCTGCTTTTGGTATTCTTACTGTCATTTTCATGTCCTTTAAAATTTATTAGCAAAATTATCTACGATAGCAATACAGTCAGGGCTTAGATTCAAATAAAACGGCTGCCCACGCTTATTTTGCGTAATTGCGATTTTTGCAGATAATTCAAGCCCTAACTGATGGTCGAGCATTTCTTTGAGTCGTGCTTTTACCGTTTCAAAAAAGGCCTTATCCACACGCAAATCATCGCTGATATTTTTTACATCTGCATAATACCGACCAAATTCATCTGTTAATTGATCAATTTTATTTCTTAAATCAACATCAGCATCAGCCCATTTTTTGGTGGGGGCAATCACGCCTTCTTTGCCCTGTTTGCACATGTCTGCAAACCAGTGAAACATGGCAAACTCTCGTGGTGGCAAATCCAAGGTGATTTTGTCATTAACTGTAATGTATTGAGCTGCTAAATTGATTTCAATACTGACATCTTGATAAGATTGATTGATTTTTTCCACTACCTGACTAAAGTTGTCTTGGCTTCTTAGCTGATGTCTTTGAACAATTGCGTCTTTCATACGCACAAAAGGAATGTCCGCCAGCCAAATCTGTGCATCTTTTGCCTTAAGCTCAATGCCATCACGATTGGTAACAAATACAGTTTCGTCCATACTGGGGTAGAAAAAATCTCGTGCCGATTCATAACGCTCTTCAACCAACACATGCGACATGCGATCTTGGGCACGGCCATACAAAGACAAGGCATAGCCCGCATAAAAACCCATGGTTTTGCGACCACCTGCAATAGATACATGAAGTGCAACATCATCTTGCTGGGTAAACTTACGAATCTGCCTACAAATCTCATCTGCTGCAATTTCGTTATCTTCGGGTGTTTTTAAGTCTTGTAAATTAATCCCATCATTTTGTATGCTGTGCAAATACTTGTCTGTGTTGTCAAATGCAACATGATTTAGTTGTGGATATTCTTGTTTAAATTTTGCGAATTTATAACCTTCTTTTTCACCAAACAAACGCGAACGAATCTGATTTAACCCATCCTCGGTGCTTAGCACATGAATCTCATCAGGCACCCATGGGCTGTCATTGTTTGGGTCGCATGCCAATGCCCACACGGTTTCTGTGATAATTTGTGGCGTCATGCCCGTTACCAAAAATAAAATGTTTTTGGTCTTTTTTGTCATTACAATCCATCATCACACCCTCTTACTCCCTACAAACCTAAGCAAAATCACTAAAAAATGGCACACTAAAAAGCCAAGATCACAAACACCAAGTCCGTGATAAATGCACCACATCAACAATCATCGACTTTATCGTAGGCAACTGGTTATTTAATGACCAATACATACATTGTATCAAAACATCATCACAAATTTTAAGACTGCAAGCTTACAAAACAGCATAAATTAAATATCAAAGACAAACAGCTGCGGTGAACCCGCCCTTATCTTAAAAAATAATTGTCATCCAATCGCCAACCATCTCACCCATCATAGTACCCAAAGCACCTGCCTTACAAGCCTCGCCTTTGGCTTTGGCTGCCACACAGCCTGTTAAACCAGCAGAGATTTTATGTATGCTGTTATTGATGATACCAGTATCATTGACAGTTACCGCGATTCATTGTAGAGCCTCTGTCAAAGTCTTCTTGGGTGGGTTTTCAGCTTCCATAATAGCTACCATCATCATGGAGCCATAATATGGCTGGGGCATTAATAAGGAAGTATAAATTTACATTGGCATCAAGCTCATCAGTAGCTTCTTTCGGAAAACTATCCTTAAGATACTGTATGATTTCTTCTGTTGGTGCTTCCCAAACCCTTCTCTCAAATGGAACACCCTCAATATAAGGTACATCAAACTTAATTAAGCCGTTGTTTAGCCATTCTTCCGACAGTGCAAAAAATACCTCTTTATGTTCTTCAAAACTGATGTTTGGAAGATAACCAGAAATGGCACTAAAAAAACCTGATATCCATGATCCTTTGGAGATTTCAAAGATTTCTTGTTTGAGCTCTTCGGATATATCAACCATCATTATCTCCTTAAGAATTTAATTTCTGGATTTTTTCTGCTTTTAGTTAGCTTTTTAGGAATATCAATCGTCCAAACAGGGCCCGATCTATCAGAGCTTGAAGCAAAAACTCTGAGATTAAAATTACCATACGGTGTTTTAGCAACATAAACAATTCCTTTATTTGGGATGTTTCTTGGTGGAGGTAATGGCTGACCAGTAAGATCCATAAAATATCGTTTTACTTCTTCGTCGCTCGCTCCTTTGAATATGCGAGTTAACCCTGAACTATTTGCTTCTTGATGTAGTGTTTTATTGCCAATTTTGATACTTTTGCTTGCGTTGTTTTCATCAAATAGTTTACGAAGCTCATTTACTTTCTCTGTCTGAATGCCTTTAGCAGTAATCTTTTCATGCCGATCACGGCGATAATTTGCATTATTTTTGCCAATATTGTTTGCAGGTTTGTTTACAACCGCTTCAGAAACCACTCTACCACTTTTTTTAACAACCGCTTTTGCAGATGTACCGCCAGGGATTGGGATAATATCAAGTATGAAGTTTCTATAACCTTCACTGATTTCATTTTGTGTTGCGTATCTTTGACCTTGTTTTGGTAGGCAAGATTGTGTTGTAGTCCGTATACAAATAATAAAATCATTATTGCTGTTTTTTAAATAGGTGATGTTTTCTGATAATTCAGCAAGATTGTCTGGAATATCTTTAATCGCCTGTAGCTGCTCCTTAGCATAAGTACCATCTATATCACTGGTAATTTGATTCCACTCATGCCCCAGTGCAATTTCAGCGGTAGAATTCCACCTAACCGCCTCAGAAGCCATATTTGCTGCGGTGTTGATGTCTTTATCAAAGATAAAGGCAGCAAAGCTTGCAGCTAGGCGAGATTCGTTGATGATTTGTTGTCTTTGTTTGTCGGTTAATGTGTTTGGATTATCTATTTTTCTATCCGCCCACATCTCACCTATCATAGCACCTAGGGCAGCTGATTCACAGTCATTTTTGGCAATTTCAGCAGAAATACAGCCTGTAAGAGCAGCAGCAAGTTTGTGTTTGGTGTTATTAATAAATCCTATGTCGTTTTCGTCTAAGGGTTTTACAAGTCTACCAAAGATCTCTTGGTTAAAAATACCTGCTAAGCCTGATCTTAGATTTTTTGTTAGGTTTTTATCAAGGTCAGTGTTATAAATGGCAGTTTCTAATAAACTGTTACTTGTGCTTTGGACAAGCATTTTTAGCATTTGATCGCTAAATTTTAGCTTGTCTTGACCTGCTTGTACAGCAAAGTTTTTCTCAATCTTTTGGGTGATGCCAGCACTGATGACATCAAAGGCAAACCGTTTGACATTGTCTTTACTGCCTAAATCTTTAAAGGTTTTGGCAATATCGCCTTTGTTGTTGATTAGGCTGATATGAGAGATTTGAACCAATGAAGTAAAAGCAGCCCCTGCCATTGCACCGATGGTCTGACTGCCAGCTTGGGCAGCTACCGCCATAGAGATATTTGTGGCAGTGCCGCTGGTGGCGATAGTAAATTGCCAAGTGGACAAAAGGCTATGAAGCATTGGCAACTTGGATTGCAGACGATTTATTAAAACCTGAACGAGCAGAATTTTATCAGCCATTGCTTAAGAAAGTGGGGTGGGGTGGGTGAAAGAGAAATTATTAGCCATCAACCCAAATAAAAAACGCCCATAAAGGCGTTTTTAGCTCGTATTTGGGTGCTTAACTACTTCGGTGACCCTGGCCTATTCGACACTAAACGCTCTTATATCGCACACAGAAGCCCCAAACCAAGGTAATGATTTTAATTCATTGATGGCGTTGAACAAATTAGCCATGTTTTAAATATATATTTTTGACAGCGTAAGCCTATCCTGCACTTAACACTTAAGGAATTGAATATAAATCATCTTTTTGCCATATTAAACCATTTTTGCAAGTTAATTATCATAAAGTTGACAAAAAAAGATAAAATCAAATAATTCCGGATTGTTCTCTTTAAATATCTTATAGCTTTGGGTGCGATCTTTACTGTATTTTAGATAACAGATTGCAATTATTTTTTTTTGCGTTAAAGAGGTTGTTTGAATATTAAGATTTTTTATTTTGTTTTTTAAAGTATTAAAATCATCATGAAAATAAGACAGATCAATGCTGTTAGACAAAGAGGTTAGTTGCTGAATTTGGTGTGTCGATAAGAAAATTAACTGCTCTATGGACTTATTCTGTACATCTGCATCATTAGATTTGATAAATAAGTCTAAGTAATTTTGATAGTCTATATTTCTCTCAAGAACTGTTTGAAATACTTCACTAAAATAAAAATTTGCCCTTTGGTAGTTTTTTGATGCTGCTTTTGTGATAATATCGGCAATTTGGTTTTTGTTGGATTGTACAAAGTCCAAATTTGCATGTTCAAGAACAAAAGACAACGCAAAAATAATGGAGTAATCGTTCGAATCTGCCATTTTATTTAATATGATTAAAGCATCATCTAATAAATCGACAAAAATTGCTTCATTGATTAATTTAGCATATTCATCACTATTAAATTCATATTTGGACGACAATATGTCAGCAAATTTGCTTTTTAATAAAGTCTGCTGATTGGTTTTATTTATCATTAGGGTATTTCTCTTAGCATATTATTGATTCTATTAAGTATCCGTTGTTCCATTTGAACTCTTTCCTGATGACCTTTATCTAGCCTTTTATTAGGTTGTTTAGATTTTTCTGCTTTTCTGATTTTTATACTATGTTCAACAATAGCTTTAGCTTGTTGTAATGCGTCTTTATTGTAGCCAATATCAATAACTAATTTTCTTAAACCAGCTTCATCAATATTATGTAATTTGCCCCTACCTCTTAAACCTTTTTCAACATGAGATTGGAGAGTTAATAATGCCAACCCGCAATCATTATGCACCCACACCCCAAATGACTGATATTTGCCATTTGGTATGCCTGAAACAAAGTAGGTATTATCTTGATTGACGGTAAGATTTACACCTACTCTATGAGACTAAAACAATATCTCTGTTTGTCTATTTTATCTTCATCCAATCTAACCGTTTGAACTTTGGTTGGTGATATTTTATAGAATTTATCGAAATTATCACATGGGATAAAAAAAGAAATATTAAACTCAGTAGATAGATAAGAGAGTCTTTTTAATAACAATGATTGATTTATCGATTCAATTCTATATAATTGTAGCATCATTTGTGCATCACCGCTAGTATCAAAAACAAGACACCAGCATTGGATATCATCTGGAAAATCAACTTCGTCATTCTCCCTAGATATTGCAATATATTCCTTGTCTATATTAAAAAGTTGAGATAATAAGTGTTGTAAAATTGAAAAATCAATTCTTTTATCTACCAATACATCCATCATTTTTTAATCTCTTTATATAACTTTAATATTTTTACTCTTGTTGCCTGATCGACTTTCATGTTATCCAAGATTTGTTTTGATTTTTAAGTATTACCAAACTGGCTAAATACGCCAAAAGTTTTAAATTCGATTCTACTTAGTGTATAAAAACCATTGCCAGAAATTGGATATAAAACCCCATCATGATGACCATAAATCCTGCCATTAATGTGATATTGATTATTGATAAATACAGCCTTACCGTTTCTAATGGCATCTACATCGGATTGAACATCAACTTTAGATCTGTCAATGATGGTATTCTGTTCTTTTGCTAAACTTTTTTGGGTAATTTTGTCCGCATAATGTCTATTATTAGGCATTTTTAGACTGGCAGTTAATTGGGCTGGTTTTTCTGCCAAGTTCTGTTTCGGTGCATTGGGGTTTTTCTTATATCCCTTAACCCGCTCAACAACCCTACCGCCAACACCTTTAACAATCTTATAGCCATATTTGCCTATGTTGCCAGCAATAGCTTGGGCGATGTAATCTTCGCCTTTTTTGGTCGCTGACTAAATTTTTAGCTGTTGCGAAGCGATTTTAAAAATTTACCTCAATATAACCATCTGCTTTTCACCATCTGACATGAATAAAAGTGCCTTCTCCAGATTTTTTACCGGCAGATGCATGGCCAAAAATTCACTCTCAAAAATAAGCTCAAATTGGTTATAATAACAAAAATCTCCATAACCGCCTCTGCTTTTTACGATTTTAAAAAACATCGCTTCGGTCATGATTGTAAATTTCGCTCAAATTGACTTTTTGACTGTTATTTAAATTTGGGGTAATTATAGCTTTTGGCAATTACACTGGTTTTTGATACATTTCTTTTGCAAAGCTTGGGAACTTGATAAATTACAAGCATTAAAGTGGCATAAGCCATATTATCCAAGCCAGAAAATCAACAAACCGAGCGGCTGTTCAGCAGTCAATGTGCCAATATTCATGCGCGGGTTATCAGCTTATCTTACAACCCCTCCTTTTTCAAAACTCATCACATATCAAAGGCTTTGCTTTGATGATATTGCTAAATTTAAATTATTCATTTCATGCTCCCTCATTTCTTTATCAGCATTATCTGGTTTGCAATTTTTGATTATCCGCCATATTAGCCTTCTGGGTTGCTGGGTATTTTACCTTACAAGAATTGATTACTTATCACTTCCCAAAAGCACTTCAGACTTGCCAGCATCACAATTTTCCGATAATTTACAATCACTTATTTTGATACAGAATCAAGGCGACCTCTCAAGCAAGCCCTCTAATTTTTAATTATCATGAATTTGTTGATAAAAATTTCTTTCGTCACTTCACCGCCACAATCCATTTTTTCTTGTAATTTATTCAGTAAAACATGACAAGCCAGGCACAAATGCTTTTTAGCAATTTTTATTATAATTAAATTATATACTTATGTAAAGTTATCAATATCTATTGCCCAATCACTAACTAAGCAACCAAACCTTAAATCACATTGTATTCAAAAATAGCCTAAAATAATAAAACCCCAGCATATGCCAGGGTTTTAATCTTTGGTTAGTTGATTATGGACGATCCACAAGCTCAACATAAGCCATTGGTGCATTGTCACCATCGCGGAAGCCGCACTTGATGATACGCAAATAACCACCTGGACGAGTTTGATAGCGTGGTCCAAGTTCGCCAAACAGCTTACCAACCATAGCTTTATTACGCATACGGCTGAATGCCAAACGGCGATTAGCTACGCTGTCTTCTTTCGCCAAAGTAATCAGAGGCTCTGCCACACGGCGAAGCTCTTTTGCTTTTGGCAATGTGGTTTTGATTAGCTCATGTTCAAACAATGAATTAGTCATGTTTTGGAACATGGCCTTACGATGACTGCTGGTGCGACCCAGCTTGACTCCGCTTTTACGATGTCGCATGGTCAATATCCTTTAAATTAGCGGCTGCGGTAAGAAAAACGATCATCAACTCGCAAATCGCTTGGTGGCCAATTGTCTAGACGCATACCAAGCTCAAGATTTTTTGATGCAAGTACATCTTTAATCTCGGTCAATGATTTTTTACCCAAATTTGGTGTTTTTAGCAATTCAGTTTCTGAACGCTGCACCAAGTCGCCGATGTAATAAATGTTTTCAGCTTTTAAGCAGTTTGCCGAACGAACCGTTAGCTCAAGATCATCCACTGGGCGTAATAGCACAGGGTCAATCTCTTCTTTTTCTTTGATAGGTTCAGGGGTTTCTTCTGCTTCCAAATCCACAAAAATAGCAATCTGCTGCTGCAAAATGGTTGCAGCCTTACGAATTGCCTCTTCAGGATCGATCGTACCGTTGGTTTCTAGCTCGATAATCAGTTTATCAAGGTCGGTACGCTGTTCAACACGAGCATTTTCAACATCGTATGCCACACGAATAATTGGGCTAAAACTTGCATCAAGTTTTAGGCGACCAATGATTTTTGAATTGGCATCTTCACGACGCTGATTGGCAGGATCATAACCACGACCAGTTACCACACGCAGACGCATTTTTAGATGACCGCGTTCGCTTAATGTACCCAATACCAATTCTGGATTAGCAATTTCAACATTATGTGGTAATTGTAGATCAGCTGCAGTTACAACACCTGCACCCTGTTTATCCAAAGTTAAATATGCTTCGTTTTGATCGTGCAAAATGATGGCAAGTGATTTTAGATTTAATAATAAATCCAACACATCTTCTTGCAAGCCTTCAAGCGTTGAATACTCATGATCAACGCCTTCAATTTCGGCTTCTACAACAGCAGCACCTGATAACGAAGACAATAGAATGCGACGCAGAGCATTACCCAATGTATGCCCAAAACCGCGTTCTAACGGCTCGAGCGTGACCTTTGCAGTCGTTTCATTAACCGTATCCACATTAATTGTACTCGGTGTTAGAAACTCAGTTGCATTTGTCATAGTGTCACCTCGATTTAGTTCGGATTATTTAGAATATAGCTCAACAATCAAGTTTTCATTGATTTCAGCTGGCAATTCGCTGCGATCTGGTGCAGTTTTGAATGTGCCTTGTAATTTGCTGTGATCAACTTCTAACCATGCTGGAATGCCACGTTGTGTCGCAAGCTCAACTGCGTTTTTAATACGCAATTGCTCTTTTGACTTTTCATGCACAGCAATCACATCGCCATCTTGTACTTGGATAGATGGAATATTGACACGCACAAATTCATCACGACCAGCTTTTTTAAGCAAGATTGCACGATGGCTTACCAACTGGCGCGCTTCTGCACGAGTTGCACCAAAGCCCATGCGGTATACAACATTGTCAAGACGACGCTCAAGCATGCTTAGCAAGTTTTCGCCTGTTGCACCACGCTGACGAGCAGCTTCTTTATAGTAGTTAGAGAATTGACGCTCCAACACACCGTACATGCGTTTTACTTTTTGCTTTTCACGAAGCTGTGATGCGTATTCAGAAGTTTTGCTTTGGCTATTGCCATGCTGACCAGGTACGCGACCTGCTTTTTTTGTTTTCACATCAAAAGGCTTAACACCTGACTTCAATTGCAAGTCAGTGCCTTCACGACGCGATAGTTTTAATTTTGGACCAATATAACGGGCCATGTGTCTCTCTCCTTAAACGCGGCGCTTCTTAGGTGGGCGGCAGCCGTTGTGTGGAATTGGTGTTACATCACTGATGCTGTTAATTTTATAACCCAATGCACCTAATGCACGAACCGCAGACTCACGACCAGGTCCTGGACCTTTTACCAAGACATCGATATTCTTGACACCATAAGTTTCCTGTGCAGTTTTGCCTGCAACTTCAGCTGCTACCTGAGCAGCAAATGGTGTAGATTTGCGTGAACCACGGAAGCCTTGTCCACCAGAGGTGGCCCAAGCCAATGCATTACCTTGACGATCAGTGATCGTTACAATGGTGTTATTAAAAGACGCATGAATGTGGGCGATACCTTCAGATACCGAACGACGAGCCACTTTTTTGCGGCTACGAGTGTCTTTTGCCATCTTTTAGCTTCCTAAGTTAGTTACTTTTTAATTGCTTTGCGTGGACCTTTGCGGGTACGCGCGTTAGTTTTTGTGCGTTGTCCATTTACTGGCAAACCACGACGGTGGCGAAGACCACGGTAGCAGCCAAGATCAACCAAACGCTTAATATTCATTGAAACTTCACGACGAAGATCGCCTTCTACTGTGTAGTTTGCAACTTCTGCACGGACAGCATCCAGTTGTGAATCGTCTAACGAACCAATTTTGGTAGTTTCGTTGATACCAACCTTAGCAAGAATTTGCTTGGCAGTGGTACGACCGATACCAAAAATGTAAGTTAGTGAAATCACAGCATGTTTGTTATCCGGAATGTTTACACCGGCAATACGAGCCATTGATTCTCTCCATTAGCACAAATACAATGTATTTGCTAAGTTTAACCACTATCAAATAAACAAATGATAGCATGGCAAGAAGCGGATAATACATTATCCGCTGCAAAATATCAAGTATTAATTTGTAAAATTAACCTTGACGCTGTTTATGGCGTGGTTCTGAACTGCAAATCACAAGAACTTTGCCCTTGCGACGAACAATTTTGCAGCTGCCACAGATTTTTTTTACAGATGCTTGAACTTTCATTTCATGCTCCTAACTTCACCGATTTGGTGATTTAACTAATGTTTGATTATGATATTGATGCGTCATCAAATGTGCTTGTATCTGTGCAATAAAGTCCATCAACACAACCACCATAATCAATAAAGATGCACCGCCTAAAGGAATTGGCACATTAAACACTGACTGAATAATCATTGGCATCAAGCAAATGATCGTCATATACATCGCACCAATAAATGTTAAGCGATTTAAAACAAAATCCAAATATCGCTTGGTTTGTTGTCCCGGTCTAATGCCTGGAATATACGCACCGCTGCGTTTTAAATTTTCAGCAACTTCTTTTGGGTTAAACATCAACGCTGTATAAAAATAGCAGAAGAAGATAATCATCACGCCAAAGAGTAGCAAATACAGCGGCTGCCCCGGTTGCAAAACCAAAGAAATATTTTGTAAGATTTCTTGGCTAAGTGTCGGATTTTCACTGACCGTTACCCATTGCCCAAGGCTTGCTGGAAGCAACAACAATGAGCTGGCAAAAATCGCTGGAATCACCCCTGCCATATTAATCTTCAGAGGCAAATGCGACTGTTGCTGTGCATAGACCTTGCGACCTTGTTGCTGCTTTTGGGCATAATTAACAGGCACTCGTCGCTGAGCTCGTTCAATATAAACAATACCAGCTGTAACGGCCACGCCCAATACAACAAATAACATCATCACAATCAGATTCATGTCTTGACTAAATGCTTGGGAAATCATACCCGGTGCACTTGCAATAATACTTGCAAGGATTAGCATGGAAATACCATTACCAACGCCACGCTCAGTAATCTGTTCACCAAGCCACATCAAAAACATCGAACCTGCAACCAATGATGTTACTGCAGGAATGTAAAAACTAAGCCCTGTTGTCAGAGTCAGTCCACCAGCAATCAAGCCTGTAGACATACCCACAGCTTGCACAAATGCCAAAGCCAGTGTACCCTGTCTGGTGTACTTGTTTAATGTTCTACGACCAGACTCACCTTCTTTTTTTAAGGCCTCAAGCGAAGGGATAATCGCCGACATCATCTGCACCACAATCGATGCAGAGATATACGGCATAATTCCCAATGCCATAATTGACATACGCTCCAAAGCACCCCCAGAGAACATATTAAACATACCCAAAAAGGTATTATCATTTCTCTGGAAAAAATCAGCAAGGCTGACAGGATTCATACCGGGAACTGGAATATGCGAACCAAGTCGATAAACAATCAACGCCCCCAACAAAAACAACATACGAGTCCATAGCTCATCATACTTACGAATGAAAGCCAGTGGATTCAAGGGTATGCCTGAACGAGACGCAGACTGTTTCATAGATTACTCCTCGATGCTGCCGCCAGCAGCTTCGATTGCTTGTTTTGCACCTTTGGTAACTTTTACGCCTTTAAAGGTTAATGCACGAGTTACTTCACCAGATAAGATGATGCGGGCACGCTTCATATCACCACGGATAATATTGGCTGCTTTTAGCGTTTCTACGCTTACCACATCGCCTTCAATTTTATTCAACTCTGACAGGCGTACTTCTGCGGTTGTCATCGCCAATTTTGAAGTAAAGCCAAATTTTGGCAAACGACGATAAATCGGCATTTGACCGCCTTCAAAGCCCGCTGGAATGCTTGAGCCAGAGCGAGAAGTTTGACCTTTAATACCACGACCACCAGTTTTGCCCAAGCCTGAGCCGATACCACGACCGCGACGAAGTGCTTTTTTCTTGGCACCTAATGCTGGTGATAGTTCATTGAGCTTAAGACCCATTACACTTCCTCCACTTTAACCATGTAAATCACACGGTTTACCATACCACGAGTTGATGGAGTGTCTTCAACTTCAACAGTATGACCGATGCGACGCAGTCCCAAACCTTTTAGGCAAGCCTTATGGCTCGCTAGGCGATGGGCACTCGATTTTACTTGAGTAACTTTCATTTTTTTCATCGTAACTCACCTATTTCTTAGCCCAAAATTTCTTCAACAGTTTTGCCACGCTTGGCTGCAACTTGCTCTGGAGATACCATATCACGCAAGCCTTTGAAAGTAGCTTGTACAACATTGGCTGCATTGGTTGAGCCGTAGCATTTTGCCAATACATTCTGAACGCCAGCAACTTCAAGCACAGCACGCATCGCACCACCAGCAATAACGCCAGTACCTTCTGAGGCAGGCTGCATATATACTTTAGAAGCACCATGACGAGCGTTAATTGGGTGTTGCAAAGTATGACCTGCCAAATCCACAGTAATCATATTGCGTTTGGCTGCCTCTAGTGCTTTTTGGATAGCGGCTGGTACTTCGCGTGCTTTACCACGACCAAAGCCAACACGACCATTGCCATCACCAACAACCGTTAGGGCGGTGAAAGAGAAAATACGACCACCTTTGACCACTTTTGCAACGCGATCAACGGCAACCAAGCGTTCTACCAAACCGTCTGTTTGTTCTACTTTTGCCATGATTAAAACTCCAATCCGTTTTCGCGAGCTGCGTCAGCCAAAGCTTTAACGCGGCCATGATATTTAAAACCACTACGGTCAAATGCAACTTTTGTAACGCCAGCGGCTTTTGCACGCTCTGCAATCAAAGCACCAACGGCTTTAGCTGCTTCAACATTACCAGTAGTGCCAGAACGCAAACTTGCATCAAGTGTTGATGCTTGAGCCACAACCACGCCACCAGTTGGTGAGATGATTTGGGCATAAATATGACGCGGAGTGCGAGTAACGGTCAAACGATTAACACCCAAATGACGGATGTGTGCACGAGTTTTTTTCGCTCGACGAAGACGAGCTGCTTTTTTATCGAACATTATGGCTCACCTTATTTTTTCTTAGCTTCTTTACGAAGAACAACTTCATCGCTATAACGAACACCCTTGCCTTTGTATGGCTCTGGTGGACGGAAGCTGCGAATTTTGGCAGCCGCTTGACCAAGTTTTTGTTTGTCGCTAGATTTTAGGACAATTTCAGTTTGGCTAGGGCTTTCTGCTGATACGCCTTCTGGCAGCGTATATTCAATTGGGTGTGAAAAACCTAGGCTTAGGTTTACTTTGTTACCTGCAACTTGTGCACGATAACCAACACCAATCAACTGCAAGCGACGCTCAAAGCCTTCGCTTACGCCCTTGACCATATTATTTAACAATGCACGCACTGTACCTGTGTGCATCCACGCTTCTTTGGTATCTGCAACAGGAGATAAAGTGATAACACCATCTTCTTGTTTTAGCTCGACCAATTCATGCAGGCTCAAAGACAAAGTACCATTTTTGCCTTTGACTTCAACCTGCCGATCGTTCAAAGTAACACTAGTGCCAGCAGGCAGTGTTACTGGGGCTTTAGCCACACGAGACATAGGATTTTCCTTTAAATAAATCAAACTACCAAAGTTGGTAGCAACAAAAAAACTAACAGGCATATAAGCCTGCTAGTCTATCATAATCAAATCTATATGTAAAGATAAAAGATTTGAATTTTTCAGTAAATTGCAAATAGCCGCTAACTATGCAACCAAAGCAATAACTTCACCGCCAATACCTGCTTCACGAGCAGCACGATCGCTCATGATACCCTTGCTGGTAGAGATGATAGCAACACCAAGACCTTTTTTAACACTTGGCAATTCATCTTTACCACGGTATTGACGCAGACCAGGACGACTATAGCGTTTTAGTTGCTCAATAACGCCTTTGCCTTGATAGTATTTTAGCTCAATGGTCAATAGTTTTTTGCCATTTTCAGCATCACTAACTTCGGCAGAAGCCAAATAACCTTCAGCAACCAACAAATCAGCGATTGATTTGCGTAGTTTTGAAGCTGGCATCTGTACAGATGGCTTATTTCTTGATTGTGCGTTGCGAATGCGAGTTAGCATGTCAGCAACTGGATCTTGCATACTCATAGCTTAACTCCTTACCAGCTAGCTTTACGAACGCCAGGCACATCGCCTTGCATTACATGGACACGCAACATATTGCGTGATAGGCCAAATTTACGGAAATAACCGTGTGGACGACCAGTCAAGCCACAGCGATTACGCAAACGCACTGGAGAGGCGTTGCGTGGCAAAGCCTGCAATGCAAGCATTGCGTCCAAACGCTCTTCTTCGCTTGCATTAATGTCGCTAATGATAGCTTTTAGGTTGGCACGCTTTTGTGCATATTTGGCAACTGTTTTTTCGCGTTTTAGTTCGCGATTAATCATGCTTTTTTTAGCCATAACATTTTACCTTATCTAAATGGGAAACCAAATGCTTTTAGCAATGCACGACCCTGATCATCGTTTGCTGCGGTTGTAGTGATGGTAACATCCAAACCACGGATACGATCGATTTTATCAAAATCAACTTCAGGGAAAACGATCTGCTCTTTGATACCCAGTGAGTAATTGCCACGACCATCAAATGCTTTTGAAGAAAAACCACGGAAATCACGGATACGAGGAATTGCGATGGCAATCAAACGATCCAAGAATTCGTACATTTGCTCACCACGCAGAGTAACTTTACAACCAATTGGCCACTCTTCACGGATTTTAAAGCCTGCGACTGATTTGCGTGCCTTAGTTACAACAGGTTTTTGACCAGCGATGGCGGTCATGTCTGCCAAAGCACCTTCTAGTAATTTTTTGTCTTGTGCTGCACCACCAACACCCATATTTAGAGTGATTTTGGTAATTTTTGGCACTTGCATGACATTTTCTAAGCCCAGCTCTTCTTTGATTTGCTGTTTTAGCTTGTCATTATATAATGATTTTAATCTTGCCATTACTATATACCCTTAGTTTCTTATGCAGTCGCCACTACTTCACCAGTTGAACGGTAGATGCGTTCTTTTTTGCCCTCTGCGTTCACTTGGTAAGCAATACGATCTGCTTTTTGGGTTTTTGCGTTATAAATCGCAACATTTGAAATATGTAAAAATGCTTCTTGCTTAACAATACCACCTTCTTTGCCCAACATTTGGTTAGGTTTTTGGTGCTTGGTAACAATGTTAATGCCTTCAACTTTTACACGATCTGCTTTCACCGCCAAAATTGTGCCTTGCTTGCCTTTGTCTTTGCCAGCAATCACAACCACGGTGTCGCCTTTACGTAACTTTGCCATAATAAGCCTCTAAACAATTACAGTACTTCTGGTGCAAGTGAAACAATTTTCATGAATTGCTCACCGCGTAGTTCACGAGTAACAGGTCCAAAAATACGCGTAGCAATCGGTGCTTTGTTATTGTTCAACAATACAGCCGCATTGTCGTCAAAACGCAACACAGAACCATCAGGACGGCGAACGCCTTTTTTGGTACGCACAACAACTGCATTCATCACGTCGCCCTTTTTAACACGGCCGCGAGGAATTGCTTCTTTTACTGTTACTTTGATGATGTCGCCAACAGATGCATAACGACGATGTGAACCGCCCAGTACTTTGATGCACTGAACGCGTCTTGCACCACTGTTGTCTGCAACTTCCAGCATTGTTTCAGTCTGAATCATCGCATTACTCCAATAATAAATAAAAGCATAAAAGCCATTTACCACTAAATTTGGCAAATGTAGCTCAAAAGAACTACATTATACTAGCAAATGGCTTTTAATGCAAATAGCTTAAATTTTTACAGCGGTCTCAACCACATCCACCAAAGCCCAAGTTTTGGTCTTTGAGAATGGACGGGTTTCTTTGATACGCACGATATCACCTTCTTGGCAAACATTGTGTTCATCATGAGCTTTTAGCTTAGTAGAACGGCGAACTTGCTTGCCATACATTGGGTGACGAATTTGGCGTTCGACCAGCACAACAATAGATTTATCCATTTTGTTGCTGATGACTTTACCAGTTACAACGCCAACTTCTTGAGTTTGAGTATTCTCGCTCATGCGTCACCTCTTTGTTTTTCGTTGATCAAAGTCAAAATCTTAGCAATTGTGCGACGATTGGCTTTGATTTCGTGAGTGTTGCTTAGCTGACCCGTTGCTTTTGCCATACGCAGACGAAATGCGTCAAGTTGCTTTTCGTCAAGCAATTGAGCCAACTCCTCTACTGATTTTTCGCGTAATTCGTTGGTTTTCATTACATAATCGTCCGTTTAACAATGGTGGTCTTGAATGGAAGTTTTGCTGCAGCAAGGGTCAAAGCCTCGCGTGCAAGCTCTTCGCTAACACCTTGGATTTCATAAAGCATTTTGCCCGGCTTGATTTCTGCTACCCAGTATTCAACAGGACCTTTACCTTTACCCATACGAACTTCTAATGGTTTTTCGGTAATTGGCTTGTCTGGGAATACACGGATCCAGATTTTACCGCCACGCTTAATGCGGCGAGTGATGGTACGACGAGCTGCTTCAATTTGACGAGCAGTCATGCGACCACGACCGATAGATTTTAGACCAATTTCACCAAAAGCAACGGTGTTACCACGCTGGGCAAGTCCAGTGTTACGCCCTTTGTGCATTTTGCGAAACTTGGTACGTTTTGGTTGTAACATAGCTTAACCTCTGTCTGTGTTGCGGCGGTTAGTACGGCCACGGCGTTTTGGTGCACGTGCTTTGTCTTCAACAACTGGGTTGTAAGCACTGTTCATACCATCTAGGATTTCACCACGGAAAATCCAAACTTTAACACCGATAGTACCGTAAGTAGTTTCGGCACGAACTGATGCATAGTCAATATCAGCACGCAATGTATGCAAAGGCACACGACCTTCACGATACCATTCGGTACGAGCAATCTCTGCACCGCCTAGACGGCCTGACAACTCAACCTTAATACCTTGAGCACCAGCACGCATACTGTTTTGAACAGCACGCTTCATGGCACGGCGGAACATCACACGACGCTCCAATTGACTCGAAATACCTTCAGCAACCAAACGAGCATCCAAATCAGGAGAGGTAATCTCTTGGATATTCACTTGAGCAGGAACGCCCATCAATTTGGTCAGTTCTTTTTGTAGGCTTTCGATATCTTCGCCTTTTTTGCCAATGATCGTACCTGGGCGTGCACTATGAATGGTGATTTTTGCAGCACCTGTAGGACGCTCGATATTGATATGGCTAACCATTGCACCTTCTAGTTTTTTGCGTAAAAAAGCACGCACTTGAAAGTCATTTAGCAAATATTCTGAATATTGCTTTGGACTTGCATACCAATTTGCATTGTGCTTTTTGATAACGCCTAGACGGATACCAATTGGATGTACTTTTTGACCCATGATTATTCCCCTACTTTAACAGTGATATGACAAGTGCGTTTGCTGATACGGTCAGCACGACCCTTGGCACGGGGCATAATACGCTTCAAGGTAATGCCTTCATCAACATAAATGGTGGTAACACGCAATTTGTCGATGTCAAGACCATTGTTGTGTTCAGCGTTTGCAATTGCTGAATCTAGGCATTTCTTAACCAATTTAGCACCTTTTTTGTTGCTAAAAGTCAAGATATCCAAAGCGCGTTCAATTGGCTTACCACGAACTTCGTCCGCAACCAATCTTACTTTTTGTGCCGAAATGGCGGCACCACGTAATTTTGCAGTTACTTCCATGGTAGCACCTTATCTCTTAGACTTCTTATCAACGCCATGACCACGATATGAACGGGTCGGAGCGAATTCACCTAGTTTATGACCAACCATTTGCTCGCTAACGATAACAGGCACATGAGTGCGACCATTATGTACAGAAATGGTTAGACCTACCATTTGTGGTAGAATCATCGAGCGGCGTGACCAAGTTTTGATCGGTTTGCGGCTGTTGCTTTCTAGGGCATTTTCAACCTTGGCAAACAAATGCGCATCGATAAATGGACCTTTTTTCAATGAACGAGGCATGAAACTTTTCCTTTACTTCTTGGCACGACGGCGACGGATAATCATACTGTCAGTACGCTTATTAGAACGAGTCTTAAGACCCTTAGCTTTCTGACCCCATGGGCTTGTTGGGTGCTTACCGAAGTTACGGCCTTCACCACCACCGTGTGGGTGGTCAATCGGGTTCATCGCAGTACCACGAACGGTAGGACGAACACCACGCCAGCGTGCTGCACCTGCTTTACCCAATGATTTTAGGTTGTTTTCAGTGTTTGATACTTCACCGATAACTGCACGGCAGTTTGCATGAATGCGGCGAGTCTCGCCAGAACGCAAACGCACGATAACATAAGCACCATCACGACCCAACAACTGAACAGCAGCACCAGCAGAACGAGCAATTTGAGCACCTTTGCCGATTTTTAGTTCAATGTTGTGAATGGTAGTACCAACAGGGATATTTTTTAGTGGCAAGCAGTTACCAGGACGGATTGGCGCTGCCTCACCTGATAGCACTTGATCGCCAACGCTTAATTTCTTAGGAGCGATAATATAACGACGCTCACCATCAGCATACTTAAGTAGTGCAATGTGTGCAGTGCGGTTTGGATCGTATTCGATACGCTCTACCACAGCTGGGATACCATCTTTGGTACGCTTAAAGTCGATCAAACGATAATGTTGCTTATGACCACCACCGATATGACGAGTGGTAATGCGGCCATTATTGTTACGACCACCAGTTTTGGCTTTTGATTCGACAAGCGGTGCATATGGACGACCCTTATAAAGGTGTGGATGCACTACTTTCTCAACAAAGCGGCGACCTGGTGATGTAGGTTTTGCTTTTACGATAGGCATTTTTTGAATCCTTATTCGTTAGTCGCTGTTTCGCCAGTGGCTTCTTCACCAGCACCGATTTGTACGTCTGAACCAGCTTTTAAGGTTACATACGCTTTTTTTACGTCAGAACGCTTGCCAACAACACGGCCAAAACGCTTGGTTTTACCTTTGGTGTTTAGCGTGTTTACTTTTACAACTTCAACACCTTCAAACATCAGCTCAACAGCTTGTTTGATTTCACGCTTGGTAGCCTTGCTATCAACTTTAAAAACCTGCACGCCCAAAGAATCACCCAGACGCTGAGATTTTTCTGAAAATACAGGTGCTTTTAGTACCTGATATAGTCTTGCGTTGCTCATGCCAGTGTCTCCTCAAATTGCTTCGCTGCTTCTACCGACATGATTACTTTGTCATAAGAAACCAAACTTACTGGATCAACTTCACGAGTACCCAATACATTAACATACGGGATATTGCGTGCAGCCAAGTACAAGTTTTCATCAACTTCGTGAGTTACAATCAAGGCACGAGGAGCGTTAAGTTCAGCCAATTTGGCAATAAGCTCTTTTGTTTTTGGTGCTGAAACTGAAATTTCATCAACCAAAATCAGACGCTCTTGACGCACCAATTCGGCCAAGATGCACTGCATTGCACCACGATACATTTTGCGGTTCACTTTTTGTGACCAGTCTTGTGGTTTGGCAGCAAATGCACGGCCACCACCAACCCAAATTGGGCTACGGATTGAGCCTGCACGAGCACGGCCAGTACCTTTTTGACGCCATGGCTTTTTGCCACCGCCAGAAACTTCACCACGCGTTTTTTGTGCACGAGTACCTTGACGAGCACCAGCTAGGTAAGCAGTTACTACTTGGTGTACCAAGGCTTCATTAAACTCACGGCCAAAAGTTGTTTCCGAAAGTTCAACCGCTGCACCTGTAACAGTTTTTAAATTCACGTTAATCCCCTTTACTAGGCTTTGACTGACGGACGTACGATAACATCGCCACCATTAGCACCTGGAACAGCACCTTTGATGACTAGTACACCTTTTTCGGCATCAACAGAAACAATTTCTAGGCCTTGAACGGTAACGCGTTTATTACCCATTTGACCTGGCATTTTTTTGCCTTTGAATACACGACCCGGGGTTTGGTTTTGACCTGTAGAACCCAATACACGGTGAGAAACAGAGTTACCGTGTGTTGCGTCTTGGGTGCGGAAGTTATGACGCTTCACACCACCTTGGAAACCTTTACCTTTACTTTGACCAGTAACATCAACCAATTGACCTACTTCAAAGATATCAGCTAGGATATTACCGCCAACTTCACGACCTTCAAGATCGCTTTCTTCTGCACGGAATTCCCAAACACCACGACCAGCAGCTACGCCAGCTTTTGCGAAGTGTCCTTTTTGAGCAGCAGTTACGCGGCTGTCACGACGCTCACCTGTTGTGATTTGGATTGCGTTATAGCCATCGGTGTCTACTGTTTTGATTTGCGAGATGCGGTTGGCATCAACCTCGACTACTGTTACAGGGATAGAAACACCTGCTTCAGTAAAGACTCGGGTCATGCCGCATTTTTTACCGACTAAACCAATCGCCATTTTAGACCTCTTTATATTAAATAGTTTAATAGTTTAAACCAGACTTATGTTCATCAGCCCAAAGCGATCTGAACATCTACACCAGCTGCTAGATCTAGCTTCATCAGTGCATCAACAGTTTTGTCTGTTGGTTGTACGATGTCGATCATGCGTTTGTGGGTGCGAATTTCGTACTGGTCACGAGCGTCTTTGTTGACGTGTGGTGATGTCAATACATTAAACCGCTCAATACGAGTCGGCAATGGTACAGGACCGCAAACTTGTGCACCTGTACGCTTTGCAGTATCGACAATCTCTTGTGCCGACTGATCAATCAGACGATGGTCGAACGATTTTAGTCGGATACGGATTCTCTGGTTAGCCATGCCAACAAGCTCCTAATTTAAGTGCTTACAAACTGCCATCTAAAAGATTTCAGTTAAACCGTTAAAATTCGCTTTCAAAAAGTCAGTGAAAGCAAAATAATCCTATCCCTGCCAACCATATACAACTGTGCAAGGTAGCAGGGTGTTTGTTCAATAGTGCCAAAAACGATGCTTCGGCTGTGGCGTTGCTTAGTACTTCCTAATATTTTGAACAAGGTTCATTGTTGAAGTAAACTTTTTGTCAGTTAATTTAATCACAAAAAGCACAACGCAAAATAATGATGGTGCATATTATACACGAAAAATTAGCCAGTGCAAGGGTTTTGTTGGGTTTTTTGTTAAATTTTTGGTAGGTTTGCAACACACTCGAGAGCCAACAAGACAACCAATGGCAAATTGGCAGCTTTGGTTAAATATTTATTCAAAGGTGATGCTGTACTCTTCTTGCTGATAACAACCTTCCACCAAAAAACGAATCGGCTTGGCAATCAGCTGCTCCAAATCTGCCACTGTGGACGCTTCGGTAGACAGCATCAAATCAATCACCGATTCATGTCCAATGACGGTAAACTGGCGAGCGGTGTGATAAGTGCGAGCATAACGCATGATTTCACGAAATATCTCAAAACAAACGGTTTCGGCAGTCTTGATATAACCCTTACCTTGGCACACAGGACATGGCTCACACAGCTGCTGTGGCAGTGATTCACGCACTCGCTTGCGTGTCATCTCAACCAAGCCAAGCTCACTGACTTGGGTAATGTTGGTCTTGGCAGGGTCTGTCGCCAGCTGCTGCTGTAGCGTGGTCAGTACATCGCTACGATGCAGTGGCTCTGCCATGTCAATAAAATCCAAAATAATAATACCGCCAAGATTTCTTAAGCGAATTTGACGGGCGATGACATGAGCTGCCTCCAAGTTGGTCTTATAAACCGTCTCCTCCAGCGAACGCGTACCAACATAGGAGCCTGTATTCACATCAATGGTGGTCATCGCTTCGGTCTGATCAATCATCAAATAACCGCCAGATTTCAGATCCACACGCCGCTTTAGGGCATTTTGCAAATCCTCTTCGACACGATACAAATCAAACAGTGGTACTTCGCCTGTATAATGAGCAACCAGCGGTGCAATGGACGGCACAAATTCTTGGGCAAAATAAGCAACTTCATGATAAATTTGGCGATGATCCACCAATACCTTACTGGTTTTTTCATTTACCAAATCACGAATGCAACGCAAAGGCAATGGCAACTCTTGATAAATCAACTCGGCACGCTTGGCAGGCTGCATTTTGGCAGCGGCGGTGCGTGCGATGATGGTCTGCCACAACTGCACAAGGTAATGAATATCCTCTTTGAGCTTGGCATCGCTTATCTTTTCGGCGGCAGTGCGTGCAATCAGACCACCTTGCAAATTGGCCTCTGCCATCAGCCTAGTTAAGCTGTCTTTGAGTCGCACACGCTCTTCACGCTCTTCGATGCGTGTAGAGACTCCCACATAAGGCTCATTGTCTGGCAAATACACCAAATAGCGTGAAGGCAATGAAATATTGGTTGTCAGCCTCGCCCCTTTTGTGCCAAGTTCATCTTTAATGACTCGCACCAATACCCTATCACCCTCTCGCAATCGATGCTCAATCAAGGGCTGGGCGGGCATTTCGGCCAATTTAACTGCGACATTTGCCACATCGACACTGGCACTATGCCCTTGCTTGTCATTTGTCTTGGCAGGGGTCGCCATCGGCAGATGCGTAATCACAGGGCGAGGCGGCTCATCAAGACCATCACTGCTGCGTTTTGGCTTTTGCATATCAT
The DNA here is from genome assembly GCF_900637105.1 of Moraxella cuniculi. Lineage (NCBI taxonomy): Bacteria > Pseudomonadati > Pseudomonadota > Gammaproteobacteria > Moraxellales > Moraxellaceae > Moraxella > Moraxella cuniculi. Next base: position 164,540 of record NZ_LR134343.1, read on the forward strand.
TGGCGTGCAAAAAAGCAGTACGCATCTGCCCAATATCAACAAATGCCGCCTGCATTCCCGGCAAAACACGCACCACAGTACCCAAATAAATATTGCCAACCAGCCCTAATTTTTGATGGCGTTCGATGACAATCTCACTGGTTGCACCGTCAGTTAAGACTGCCACGCGAGATTCCATTGGCGTATAATTAATTAACAATTCTTCTGACATTGTTGCTCTTTTTATAATTGTAATTCAACCAATTATGGTAAGCGATATTTGCCAAATGTGCAAGCACCGACAACGCAAAGCAAATAACAACAATTGCCAGTCTGTCTGACAAAAACGGTCATTGATTGGACTTTAACAAAGCTAAGCACTTGGCTTATCAAGTTGAGGGCTGGTAGCTCAATGATTTTTATGAATAAATCCCAAACTCATCAAGCAAGGCCAGCGTCTGAGACAACGGCAGTCCCACCACGTTGCTATAACTGCCACGGATACTACGCACCCAAGCAGCTGCACCTGCCTGAATGGCATAAGCACCTGCCTTGTCCATAGGCTCGCCACTGTCCCAATAACGCTGCTTCATCGCCTCGGTCAATGGTACAAAATCCACTTCGGTATGCTCACAAATCTGTCGCTGTCTGACAATCTGCTGTTTGTTAATTTGGCTAACACAAACCGCCGTATAGATACTATGCGTGGTATCTGACAACATTGCCCACATACGATACGCATCTGCCTTATCAACAGGCTTGGTCAGTACCATGCCATCTTTTACCCCAATGGTGTCTGCTGTGATGACAAGACAAGACGATGGCAAATCAGCCAGTGATGCCGCCTGTGCTGCCTTTTGTTGCACCATGCGGTTGATATAATCATCAGCAGTCTCACCAGCCTGCCAAGATTCGTCAATCTGCACCGCAACTGTATCAAATTGCACGCCTGCCATTGTCAGCAACTCATGACGGCGAGGCGAGGTTGATGCCAGAATCAATGGTAAGGTATTCATAATAATCCCTTGATTGTCTCAAAGCAAATTGGCAATATTGCCCTTTTTTAAAGCATAAGTCAATGGCATTGATAACAACCATAATAGCACGACAAACATCACCGCTTGGTTTTTTGATTGCAGTGCTTTTTATATAAACTTGGTTTTAGACCGTGCCAAGCTATGCTATAATGAAAAGTTTATATGATTCATTGTCCATTAAGGAAATTATATGAGCGAACAACTAAGCACCGAAGATATTTTGGCAGCTGCCAAATTATCGCGACTTGCCATCGATGATGCCACCGCTGCCGCCTATGCTGGCAGTCTACAAAAAATCCTGGCAATGATGAATGTGCTTGACTCGGTCAATACCGACAACATCAAGCCACTTGCCAACATTCACGAAAACCAACAATCTCTACGCACCGACACCGCCACAACTGACATTGATCGCGATGCCAACCAATCGGTCGCACCCAGTGTTGCTGATGGCTTGTATCTGGTGCCACAAGTGATTGAATAAGCAGCATAAGTGGTTGATTTGATGACAACAACAAGATAAATCAGCCCAGCATTCACCCCAATCACAAACAAATATAATATTTTTAGTTGAAAGGCAAACCATGACACAATTTCACCATTTATCCGTTCATGAGCTGGTAACGGGTTTACAAAATAAACAATTTAGCAGCAGCGATTTGGTGGCACACTTTGCCAGTCGCATTGAGAGCTTGGATACACAGACCAACAGCTTTATCACACAAACGCTCGATATCGCCAAACAACACGCCAAAACCGCTGATGCTCTGCGTGCTGATGGCGATACTCGCCCACTGCTTGGTGTACCGATGGCACACAAGGACAATCTTTGCACCCAAGGCGTGCTTAGCACCTGCGGCTCAAAAATGCTGCATAATTTTGTCTCGCCTTATGATGCCACTGTGGTAAAAAATGTTGCTGATGCTGGCTTTATCAGCCTTGGCAAGCTAAACATGGACGAATTTGCCATGGGGTCGGACAACGAAAAATCCCACTATGGTGCGGTGCATAACCCATGGGATTTATCACGCGTGCCTGGTGGTTCATCAGGCGGTAGTGCGGCGGCTGTGGCAGCAGGATTTGTGCCTGTGGCGACAGGTTCGGACACGGGTGGCTCGATTCGTCAGCCAGCAAGTTTTTGTGGCGTAACAGGCATCAAGCCTACCTATGGTCGTGTTTCTCGCTATGGTATGATTGCCTATGCCTCAAGCCTCGATCAGGCAGGTGCATTTGGCAAATCCGCTCTAGACTGTGCTTATTTGTTGCAGCCCATGTCAGGTCATGACAATAAGGACTCTACCAGTATTGCCAAAGATGTGCCAAACTGGGTAGATGAAATCTTGACCGCTCGCACCAATGACAAACCACTGCAAGGCTTAAGAATCGGCGTGCCAAGCGAATATTTTGGTGCAGGGCTAAATGATGAAGTTGCCACGGCTGTCAAGTCTGCCTTAAAGCACTATGAAGAACTTGGTGCAACTTTGGTTGATATCCACCTAACCCACCCCGAAATCACCCTTGCCACCTACTATCTGCTCGCCCCTGCCGAAGCCAGCTCCAACCTGTCTCGCTTTGATGGTGTGCGGTTTGGCTATCGCTGCGAAAATCCAAAAGATCTGCACGATTTATACACACGCAGCCGCTCTGAAGGCTTCGGAGCAGAAGTACAACGCCGTATCATCATGGGAACTTATGCCCTTTCGGCAGGCTATTTTGATGCGTATTATGTCAAGGCTCAAAAAGTACGCCGCTTGATTGCCCAAGACTTCGCCAAAGCCTTTGAAAGCTGTGATGTCATCGCCACACCGACCGCACCAACCACCGCCTACAAAATCGGTGCCAGCCTGACCCCTGCCGAGATTTATATGGGCGATGTTTATACCATTGGGGTAAACTTGGCAGGACTACCAGCCATCAGCCACCCAATTGGCTTTGATGGGCAGGGTTTGCCTGTGGGCTTGCAGCTGATTGGCAACCATTGGCAAGAGGGTAAACTGCTAAGCGTCACCGATGCATATCAGCAAGTGACTGACTTTCATAAAGCAGCACCAAGCATCGGCTAATCGATAAGCAAGGATAAGGACATGGGCAAAGCAATCAGCACAAACATCGTGGTTCGACCAACCGAACCCTACGACCATCAAGGACTGTATGACTTATACAGACAACCTGAAGTCTATCGTCAGACGCTTGCTTTGCCTAGTCAGTCCTTACATAGTTGGGAGAAGCGGCTATCTGACATCCCAAGCCATGTGCATTCATTCGTGGCACTGTTTGATAATGATGACGAATATCGCATCATGGGTAATGCTGCCTTGACCATCGAGACCGCCGTGCGTCGCCGTCATGCAGGCTCCATCGTCATCGCCGTAAGCACAGACAGTCACGGACAAGGCATCGGCACGATGCTGATGCAGACCATCGTTGATTTGGCGGATAATTGGCTTGGCTTATCCCGACTGGAATTACAAGTTTATACCGATAACACGCCTGCGATTACTTTGTATGAAAAATTTGGCTTTATCAACGAAGGCACACTACGAAACTACGCCTATCGTGATGGCAAGCTGTGCGATTTATATATGATGGCAAGAACCAAAAATCCATCAGACACCAATTGAAAAGAGAATCACTATGACCAATCAAGCTCCACTTATCGACGGCTATGAAGTCGTCATCGGTATTGAAATTCACTGCCAATTAAACACCGAAAGTAAAATTTTCTCAAACGCACCGACAGCTTTTGGTAGCGATGCCAATACCCAAGCAACCATCGTTGATTTGGGTTTTCCGGGTGCATTGCCTGTGCTAAACGAAGGCGTGATTGAGCGAGCCTTAAAATTTGGCTTGGGTGTTAATGCCGAGCTTGGACTTTATAACACCTTTGATCGCAAGAACTATTTTTATCCTGATTTGCCAAAAGGCTACCAAACCACACAGATGGCAAATCCAATCGTTGGTAAAGGATATATTGACATTCTTGTTAATGCTGGTGAAAAAAACGAATACAGCAAACGCATCGGCATCACCCGTGCCCACCTAGAAGAAGATGCAGGCAAATCAGTGCATGACGCTGTGCCACAGATGACAGGGGTGGATCTGAACCGTGCTGGCACACCATTGATTGAAATCGTCTCCGAGCCTGATATGCGTTCGGTTGCTGAAGCGGTCGCCTATGTCAAAACCATTCACGAATTGGTAACTTGGCTTGGTATCAGTGATGCCATCATGGCAGAGGGCTCATTCCGTGCCGATATCAATGTCTCGGTGCATAAGCCAAACACGCCATTTGGCACACGCTGTGAACTAAAAAATCTCAACTCATTCCGCTTTATTGAGCGTGCAATCAAGGCAGAAATCGAACGCCAAATTGACATCATCGAAGATGGCGGTAAGGTTGAACAAGCCACACGCCTGTATGACCCTGAGCGTGATGAAACTCGTGCCATGCGAACCAAAGAAGAAGCGAACGATTACCGCTATTTCCCCTGCCCTGACTTGCTGCCTGTTATCATCAGCGATGAAACTTTGGCAAAAATCAAAGCCGAAATGCCAGAGCTGCCTAGTGTACGCAAAGAGCGTTTTGTCAATGAGTTTGGTCTGACCAGTTATGATGCCGCCGTGCTAAATGGCAGCCGTGCATTGTCGGATTATTTTGAAAAACTGGTGGCCATTGTTGGCAAAACGCATGCCAAAATCTGTGCCAACTGGGTGATGGGTGAGCTGCTTGGTTCATTAAACAAAAACGAGCTAAGCATTGACAAATCACCCATCAACGCCGAACGCCTTGCAGGGCTAATCGCACGCATTTTGGACAATACCATCAGCGGTAAAATTGCCAAAGAAGTGTTTGGCTACCTATGGGAATCTGACAAAACCGCCGATGAAATCATCAACGAAAAAGGGCTAAAACAAGAAACCGACACAGGTGCCATCGAAGCAATCATCAAACAGGTGCTTGCCGATAACGAAAAAATGGTCGAAGAGTACAAGTCTGGCAAAGAAAAAGCCTTTAACGGCTTGGTCGGTCAAGTCATGAAAGCCAGTCGTGGCAAGGCAAATCCTGCCCAAGTCAATGAACTGCTAAAACAGCTGATTGGTTGATGATGACAAACAAGCCCTGAATGAAAATTTGGGGCTTGTTGCTAAATATCAGAATAATAAATGCACAAAACCAAACCGTTTATTTTTAAATTCATTTGGTTGATTTTCATCAATGTATTGATTATCATTCAAAATAGCTTTGCTTGTTAAATCATAAAATCCCCATGTGCCTTTTATGATTTTAGCAAATTCAACAAACTGCTATTTTTGGGTAAATTTACCATCTCCAACAAATCCACCCAAAAATCAGCCCATTTGTTATGACAAATACATTGCCTGACCAATCACGCTAATCTATCAATGGATTAAACCCATACACCCACAGCTGCAACAAATTTTCTACAAAACACTTGTAAAATCCCAAAAATCCGCTACAATATAAGCCTATCGGAATGTAGCGCAGCTTGGTAGCGCACTTGCATGGGGTGCAAGGGGTCGTAGGTTCAAATCCTATCATTCCGACCAGTTCATTTAATCAAGGGTGTTGTATAAACAACGCCCTTTTTGTTGGTTTGTGCTTTATTGTGTAGTCTGCCAGCTGTGTACAAAGCCAATTAACGATACACAATCTGCCCGCCTCTACCCATCTTGGCAATGGGTTTTTTCGCCAGTCGTTCAGATTTTGTTTGATATGAGTATTTGTCAGCTTGTCAATCGTGCAGATGGCGACCGACATCGGCTGGCTATTTATTCTGCTCAAGAATATAATTAACCGCCGCATAGACCTGTGCTTCGCTGACATCGCCTGTGGCTTGTGCAGGCATTTTATTAAATCCCTGTGCCGAATGCTGCTGCAAAGTCTCTAGGCCTTTTTCTGACAGGCGTTTTTGCCAGTCGGCTTTGGCAGATAACTTGGGTGCATCAAGCAGTCCTGCATCATGACAGACTTTGCAGGTTTTGTCATACAACGCTCGCCCCTCTTCCAGCGATGCCGCCACTACCGCTGCTTTTGGCTCTGACGGCTCGGGTGCCTGCACCGCTTCTTGTTGTGTATCTTTATCGGTGGCTTCCTGCTGTGCCGACTGTGTATCGCTACTTTGTTCATTGTTGTTTTGTTCGCCAGCCGCCTCGCGGCTTACAGGCTGGCTGCTTTGATTGTTGCTGGCAGTTTTGGCTGGTGGCTCATCACCACAAGCAACAACCATCATTGGTAGACATAATAACAAAACCCATCGCATGATTGACATTGCATTTCTCCAAAATCGTGTGGCGACAGCTACACGCTCCATGATTGGCTAATTTTCACCCACTTAATCTGACATTCCAAGTGGCTATATGGTTATTGTAGCACACTGTATGTCAAAGTACAGTATTTTATTCATTTTAAATGAATGTTTTATAACTTGGCAATAAATAGGAGTTTACCTCCACCAATCTTATGAATATGGCACAAATTACCACATCAGCAGCCCGATGGTCTTGGTAGCATGATTATTTTGCTCAAATTACAAAAAACCAATAAAAAAGCCATGATTATGAAGTAAAATATGAACATCTTAATAACCATATCGGTTATTGCAATTTATCTTATCATTGAATTTAGGAGTTATTATGAAAGCCATCGCATTTGCCATTGTTGCCGCTGTTGCTCTAACTGGCTGTAACGCCATGACCGCTACCGCTGACAAAATCATGGACAAAAAAAGCAATTTTTCATTGGTTGAAAGCACCAGCTATCCTATCGGCGAAGGCCCAAACTACAACGCCGACACCAAACGCGAGGCTGCATTGGTTGATATGAAAGCCACCCAAGCTGTCAATGGTCAGTACCCAACTGCCGCCAGCACCGCCCCTGTACTTGATGAACAAACTCAGCAAGTTATCCAAAAATACACAAATGGCAACTGATTATTAATGTTTACCAGCAGGCAATTTTGCCTGCTTTTTATTGAGCAAATCTCTGATTATGCACATTTAACCGCCCTTGATGGGTTTGGCATCATGCCCTTTTGCTGTTAAAGACAGCGGCTCTTTTTCTCCGTAAGCCGCCCTACCCAGTCCCAAATAAAGCTTATAACAATCGATGAATTTATAATGCCAGCTTCGCTTACTGTGATTGGCAGTGCCTATTGAATGCCAAACCGCCAAAAAAATCCCCTACCGATGGCAGAGGATTTTCAAATTAGTATTTGCGAGTATGACGCACTTGCTCACGATATACTTTTTTCTTGTAGCGTTTTACAGCGGCGGCTTTTTTGCGTTTACGCTCTTGGGTTGGCTTTTCAAAAAATTCTTTTTTGCGAACATCAGCCAATACGCCTGCTTTTTCGCACGCACGCTTAAAACGGCGGATTGCGATATCAACTGGTTCGTTTTCTTTAACCTTAACTAAAGGCATAGGAGACTCCATAATAAGACAGGTTGCATCGATCTGACTGTATTATCTCTTATAAGCTCTGCTGTCTTGGGGCAGGCATCAGCTCAGATCGGAAATACGCCAATGGCAAGCCATCAGCAACGAATTCCAAACGGAAAAATAAAGCCAAATTATATATCAAAAATCCAAAAAAAACAAGACCTGATACGCAATCAGGCCTTGTTTTTTGGCAATGGGATTATTTGCCTTCATTGAAGTTCTGATAATCCTTGCCTTGCTGAATCTCTTGCAGACCTTCGGCGGTGCGTGCATACACCTGAACCAAAACCTCCACACGGCGGTTCGGTTGTAGACACTTGATTTGTGTATCGCGAGGTGCGTTAATATCACAAACCACATCTGGCAGAGGTTGCAATTCGCCTGCACCAGCAGCGGTGATGGTTGCGGCATTAATACCCTTACTTACCAAGTAACCACGCACCGTTTGGGCACGGCGTTCTGACAATAGCTGGTTGTACTCTTCGGTGCCATAACGGTCAGTATGACCAACCAACTGGATACGGCTATCGCCACGATTTTGCCATTCGAGCAATTTCACCGCCAATTCATCAAGTTTGGCACGCCCTGCTGGCAACATATCTTCTAGCTTGTATTTGTCAAACTTGAACAAAGCGTCAGCCTCTAGCGTGATGCGTTCATTAACCAGCATAACAGGGGCTGGGGCTGGAGCTGGTGGCTGATTAATAATGACTGTGCTGCCTGCTTGTGGTGGACGGGCATATTCTGCACAATCAGCTGGCAACCAATAAAACTCTTGGCCACGGAATTTTTCGTCAAAAATAACCTTATATTGGCATACTTTGACGCTGTCATCTGCTTGGTAGAACTTTAGGATATAGTCCCATTCACGAGCACGATTTGACTCGTTAAAATGTGGGCGACCAATCAGCTGGTACAGCTCATCTTTGGCAACACCTGGACGAATTTTTGATAAATTTTCACGATTTGGGAATTGACCATCTTTTTGCCATGCTTTGTTTAGCTCTGGAAAATAAATGTCCTCAGCGGCAATCGTACCTTGATTTGAGATATTTTGGCTGACTTGCTTGGTTCCCATACAACCTGTGATGGCAAGCACTGACAGTGCCAAAACACCCATGCTAAATTTTTTCATAATATTTACCTATTGGTTTATGCCAAGTTTGGCAATAATTTCATCAATAATTTGGGAAATTCCGCACCCTTTGGCACGGAATTTCGTTTTGGACATTGGCTTAGAAGTGGAAGCCTGCACCAACTGCACCACCAGCATTGCCTTGTGTATCGGCAGAGCCTTGTACTTTCAGTACCCAGCGACCGTTATCAGACAGTTTCGAGAAACCGACTGCAACTGCACCTTGACCGTTGTAGCTGGCGATACCACCTGTCAGCATTGACTTGCCCGGTAGGTATGCTTGTGGCAGAGCTGCCATCGCCATCGCTGACGACACACCTGCGTTAGCATCATTTGCCACATCGCCGATGCGGTTGTTGATGGCTTGAGCAGCACCTTGCAACTGGCTCATATTCACCGCATCAGTTGCATTCACACCTGAAGCAACATTGGTGATACGAGTCGGCGTCTGGACTGTGCCAACGCTTAGCTCAGTAGTGCCATCTTGGGCAACACTGCTTGTTAATGCCACTTGGTTTGCACCAGTACCGACATTAACTGTGTTTGCAGTTACGCTATCAACCTTCACATCTTTGTTCAACTGAACAGTCAGCTTGTTTGAACCATCAGCAACCACATTGATGTTACCCGCAGCCGATTCAAAGGTCTTAGCCGCTTCTTTATCTACGCCTTCACCTTCGATGGTAACTAGGCTGTTTAGCTTATGACGGTTTAGGGTGTCAGAGTTGTTGCCTGTGAAGATTAAGCCATCGTTTAGGTTGGCTACTTCTTGAGTAACTGTCTTCGTTGGGTCTTGTGGATCTTTGGTCTCATAGACTAGGCGGGTTGTACCGTCTTTGCCTGGTAGACCATTTGCACCATTGGTACCATCAACACCTTGAGCACCGTCAGCACCTTTTAGGGTTAGACCGTTTTCACCGTCTTTACCGTTTAGACCGATAGAGCCGTCTTTGCCGTTGATAACAACTGCAGAACCGTCTTTACCATTAACACCGATGGTGCCGTCTTTACCGTCTTTGCCTGGCTCGCCTTTTTCACCAACTTGGATGTTGTCGGCAGTTAGCTCATCTTTGGTTGCAAAGGTAATCTTACCGTTAGCTTCTTGAGTAACAGTTAGGTTCTTACCTGCAATCATTTCAACGGTATCACCTGGGTTAATGACTTCGTCATCGCCAGATACTTTGGTACCACCATTGACTGATGATTTTAAGGTAAAGCCAGAGTTGTTGATGGCATTTACCACATCGCCAGCGGTGGCTAGGTTGTCCGCACCGTTAGTTTTGGCTTTGTTGCCTTCGGTGCTAATAGGTGCAGTCACCGCTGCAATGTTGCCGTTGCCATCAACTTTCACGGTTGTGCCATCAGTTTTGGCAGCAACAGTGTAAGTGGTTGAGCCATCTTTGTTAGTTTCTGGGGTAACAGTAACACCTTTATCACCTTCAACTTTGGTGGTTGCAGCAGCTTGAGCAGCTTTTAGCTGTGATACATTAACCGCATCGTTGTCTGCTTCACCAGCTTTTAGGTTGGTGATTTTCACAGGTTCGCCAGTTGGGCTACCAACTTTGATATTACCATTGCCATCGTTGCTGATGGTTGGGTTGTTGGTTGCGTCTTTTGGACCAAAGCTTACTGTATCAAAGTTCACATCGCGTTTGGTTTCAACCTTATAAGTGGTTGAGCCATCAGCGTTGTTGGTTGGAGTAACAGTAATGTTATCACCTTCAACAACTTTGGTGGTTGCAGCAGCGGCAGCTTGTTTTAGCTGATCTTCGGTGGCTGCTTGACCTGTGGTGATATTGGCAGGATCCCACGAAGTGTTGGTTAAACCGCCCACCGTGCCTTTGTTGCCATCGATGGTAACAGGGTTATTACCGCCAACTTTTAGGCTGTTGCCATCTAGCTTGGTATCGCCGATGGTTAGTGAGCCTTCTTTGGTCAAATCAACATCTTTGTTTAGACCGTAAGTGATGTTTGCACCATCACGGCTAACATTGAGGTTGTCTACCGCTTTAAAGGTTACGGTGTCGCTTGGGTTGATGAGCTCAGTACCTGCTGTGCCGTCAGCTGCTAGTTTCCAACCAGAGTTGTTGATCGCTTTTGCTACATCACCAGCCGTTACTAGGCTAGATGGTGTGGTTGCTGTTGAGCTACCATCAGTATTTGTGGTGATATCGCTGGTAACCGCTGCAATGTTGCCCTTGTCATCAACTTTCACGGTTGTGCCATCAGTTTTGGCAGCAACAGTGTAAGTGGTTGAGCCATCTTTGTTAGTTTCTGGGGTAACGGTAACACCTTTATCACCTTCAACTTTGGTGGTTGCAGCAGCTTGAGCGGCTTTTAGCTGTGATACATTGACTGCATCGTTGTCTGCTTCACCAGCTTTTAGGTTGGTGATTTTCACAGGTTCGCCAGTGTTGATGTCGCCCAGCTTGAAGTTACCTTGGTTGTCGTGTGTGATGGCAGGACCACCGTTAATCACGATACCATCTGGGGTCATCGCTGTGTTGCCAGTAGAGATACCGTTAGTATTTACAACTGTATCACCGATAGTCAATGAACCAGTATCAGTTAGGTTGATATCTTTGGTCAATTGAACTTTCAACTTGCCATTGTCGTAATTTACGCCAATATTGTTGTCAGTTAGGCTGGCTTTGTCAGCACCACCGATAATGTCAAGTTGTTCGTTCAGTTTTTTCTTGATTACTTGACCGTCATCGCCAACGAAGTTCAAGCCATCGTTCAAAGTAGCAACTTCTTCTTTTTCACCATTTGGTTTTTCGTAAACGATACGAGTTTGACCGTCTTCACCATCTTGACCGTCTTTACCGTCAAGGGCTGGGCTGGCTTTTTCAACAGTCAATGAAACTTGACCGTCTTTGCCATCTTTGCCATCAACGCCGTTAAATACGATTGCATCTGGTGTTAGGGTCAGACCATCTTTGCCGTCTTTGCCTTTGACACCGATTTGACCGTCTTTGCCATCTTTACCGCCAACGCTGATTTGGTCGCTTAGACCGAAACGGATTTCGTTGTCAGCAACGGTGGTAACAATGTTCTTGTCTGGGTCAGTGAATTTCACTGTTTGACCAAGATTAACATTGTCTGTAGTCGCATTGTTGTCCAGTGCAGAATTATCCGCAGTGATGTTAAAGCCTTTTTCGGTTAGGTCTTTGTTTAGGTTATCAGAAGCTGATTTCAGATCACCTACATTCACCACATTGTTAAGCACATCACCTGTTGCTTTGGCAAGTTCAACTTTATCACCTGTTACTGGGTCTTTTAGACCACTGTCCACATTTTGAATTTGGATAGGTGATACCGTGTCGCCATCCACAGAGCCAACTTTTAAGTTGTTGCCATTGCTAACCAGCATCGGACCGTTGTTGATGATCAAACCGTCTTTGGTTAGAGCGGTATCGCCAATTCTCAATGAACCATCTTTGGTTAGGTCAATGTCTTTGTTTAGCTTCACGGTCAGTTTATCTGTACCGTTTGCTTCAACATTGATATTACCCGCAGCTGACTTAAAGGTCTTAGCCGCTTCTTTATCTACGCCTTCACCTTCGATGGTAACTAGGCTGTTTAGCTTATGACGGTTTAGGGTGTCAGAGTTGTTGCCTGTGAAGATTAGACCATCGTTCAAAGTAGCAACTTCTTCTTTTTCACCATTTGGTTTTTCGTAAACGATACGAGTTTGACCGTCTTCACCATCTTGACCGTCTTTACCGTCAAGGGCTGGGCTGGCTTTTTCAACAGTCAATGAAACTTGACCGTCTTTGCCATCTTTGCCATCAACGCCGTTAAATACGATTGCATCTGGTGTTAGGGTCAGACCATCTTTGCCGTCTTTGCCTTTGACACCGATTTGACCGTCTTTGCCATCTTTACCGCCAACGCTGATTTGGTCGCTTAGACCGAAACGGATTTCGTTGTCAGCAACGGTGGTAACAATGTTCTTGTCTGGGTCAGTGAATTTCACTGTTTGACCAAGATTAACATTGTCTGTAGTCGCATTGTTGTCCAGTGCAGAATTATCCGCAGTGATGTTAAAGCCTTTTTCGGTTAGGTCTTTGTTTAGGTTATCAGAAGCTGATTTCAGATCACCTACATTCACCACATTGTTAAGCACATCACCTGTTGCTTTGGCAAGTTCAACTTTATCACCTGTTACTGGGTCTTTTAGACCACTGTCCACATTTTGAATTTGGATAGGTGATACCGTGTCGCCATCCACAGAGCCAACTTTTAAGTTGTTGCCATTGCTAACCAGCATCGGACCGTTGTTGATGATCAAACCGTCTTTGGTTAGAGCGGTATCGCCAATTCTCAATGAACCATCTTTGGTTAGGTCAACATCTTTGTTTAGACCGTAAGTGATGTTTGCACCATCACGGCTAACATTTAGGTTGTCTTTAGCTTTAAAGGTAACAGTGTCGGCAGGGTTGATAAGCTCTTTGCCGTCAGTACCTTCAGCTGCCAAGTTCCAACCAGAGTTGTTGATCGCTTTTGCTACATCACCAGCCGTTACTAGGCTAGATGGTGTGGTTGCTGTTGAGCTACCATCAGTATTTGTGGTGATATCGCTGGTAACCGCTGCAATGTTGCCCTTGTCATCAACTTTCACGGTTGTGCCATCAGTTTTGGCAGCAACAGTGTAAGTGGTTGAGCCATCTTTGTTAGTTTCTGGGGTAACGGTAACACCTTTATCACCTTCAACTTTGGTGGTTGCAGCAGCTTGAGCGGCTTTTAGCTGTGATACATTGACTGCATCGTTGTCTGCTTCACCAGCTTTTAGGTTGGTGATTTTCACAGGTTCGCCAGTGTTGATGTCGCCCAGCTTGAAGTTACCTTGGTTGTCGTGTGTGATGGCAGGACCACCGTTAATCACGATACCATCTGGGGTCATTGCTGTGTTACCAGTAGAGATACCGTTGGTATTTACAACTGTATCGCCAATGGTTAATGAACCAGTATCAGTTAGGTTGATATCTTTGGTCAATTGAACTTTCAACTTGCCATTGTCGTAATTTACGCCAATGTTGTTGTCAGTTAGGCTGGCTTTGTCAGCACCACCGATGATGTCAAGCTGTTCGTTCAGTTTTTTCTTGATTACTTGACCGTCATCGCCAACGAAGTTCAAGCCATCGTTCAAAGTAGCAACTTCTTCTTTTTCACCGTTTGGTTTTTCGTAGACGATACGAGTTTGACCGTCTTCACCATCTTGACCGTCTTTACCGTCAAGGGCTGGGCTGGCTTTTTCAACAGTCAATGAAACTTGACCGTCTTTGCCGTCTTTGCCATCTTTACCGCCAACGCTGATTTGGTCGCTTAGACCGAAACGGATTTCGTTGTCAGCAACGGTGGTAACAATGTTCTTGTCTGGGTCAGTGAATTTCACTGTTTGACCAAGATTAACATTGTCTGTAGTCGCATTGTTGTCCAGTGCAGAATTATCCGCAGTGATGTTAAAGCCTTTTTCGGTTAGGTCTTTGTTTAGGTTATCAGAAGCTGATTTCAGATCACCTACATTCACTACATTGTTAAGCACATCACCTGTAGCATCCGCCAATGTAACAACATTGCCCTTGTCGTCTTTTAGACCACTATCCACATTTTGGATTTGGATAGGTGCAGCGGTGTTGCCATCCACAGAGCCAACTTTTAAGTTGTTGCCATTGCTAACCAGCATTGGACCGTTGTTGATGATCAGACCGTCTTTGGTTAGAGCGGTTTCACCAATGGTTAGTGAGCCGTCTTTAGTCAAATCAACATCTTTGTTTAGACCGTAAGTGATGTTTGCACCATCACGGCTAACATTTAGGTTGTCTTTAGCTTTAAAGGTAACAGTGTCGGCAGGGTTGATTAGCTCAGTGCCTGCTGTGCCGTCAGCTGCTAGTTTCCAACCAGAGTTGTTGATCGCTTTTGCTACATCACCAGCCGTTACTAGGCTAGATGGTGTGGTTGCGGTTGAGCTACCCTCTTCACTTGTCGTGATATCGCTGGTAACCGCTGCAATGTTGCCCTTGTCATCAACTTTCACGGTTGTGCCATCAGTTTTGGCAGCAACAGTGTAAGTGGTTGAACCATCTTTGTTAGTTTCTGGGGTAACAGTAACACCTTTATCACCCACAACTTTGGTGGTTGCAGCAGCTTGAGCAGCTTTTAGCTGTGATACATTGACTGCATCGTTGTCTGCTTCACCCGCTTTTAGGTTGGTGATTTTCACAGGTTCGCCACTGTTGATGTCGCCTAGCTTGAAGTTACCTTGGTTGTCGTGTGTGATGGCAGGACCACCGTTAATCACGATACCATCTGGGGTCATCGCTGTGTTGCCAGTAGAGATACCGTTAGTATTTACAACTGTATCACCGATAGTCAATGAACCAGTATCAGTTAGGTTGATATCTTTATTCAAGCTAACATTAAAGTTTTTACCCTTAGTGCTATTTAGCTTGTCTTGGGTAACTGTAATGTTGCTATCGCCATCAACGCTTTCTTCTTTGGCAAGTTGTGCTTTGGTTTCGTCAGACAAATCAATGGTGTATTCACGAGTTTTGGCATCTTCGTTGTCGTTTGGTGTAACGCTCAAGGCAGAGCCAGCCGCCACTTTGGTATCCCACGCATCTACTTGATAGATGGTTTGATCTTTATCACCTGTCGTGCTACGAACGGTAGTATTTTTACCGTCTTTCACTTCGGTCTTGGCAGCAGCAGCGGCTTTGTTTAGCTGTGATACATTGACTGCATCGGTGTCTGCTGTACCTGCTTTTAGGTTGGTGATTTTTACAGGGCTACCATCTGGTTTACCTACTACCAAATCGCCAGCGTCATTACTGCTAATTGATGGAGCATTCTTATCACCAACTGGACCAAAGTTTACTTTAGGCGTAGTCAGACCATCAGTGGTTAGCTCGCTGTTGCCGATAGACAATGAACCATCATCACCCAAATCAACATCTTTGGCTAAACTATAAGTAATCTTACCGCTTGCAGCTTGCTCAACGGTCAAGTTCTTACCTGCTGCCATATCAACAACATCGCCTGGGTTGATGACTTCGTCATCGCCAGATACTTTCTCACCACCATTGGCTGATGATTTCAAGGTAAAGCCAGAGTTGTTGATGGCTTTTGCTACATCACCAGCGGTTACAAGAGCATTGGTATTAGCAGGCGTAGTTACCTTACCATCTGTGCCGACAGTTACAGGCGTGGTGTTAGCCGCAATCTTATTGCCATCCACCTTGATGGTTGTGCCATCGGTGTTGATATCAAAGGTGATATCGCTACCACTTGCACGAGCACTGGTCGCATTGCCATTGACAAAGTTCACATCGTTGTTGGTTTGGTTGATGGTTTCAACTTGCGAACCATTTACCGAGGTGGTGAATGATTGCAACGCTGTGTCTGCTTTGGCTAGGCTGTCTTTGGCACCTTGAGACAAATCAACTTGATAATCAGTAACCTCTACTGTGCCTTCTTTGGCAGTGGCACCTTTGGTTACAACGACTTTATCCGAGCCTGTTACTTTGGCTGAAGTGTCTTTGGCATTGACGGTGTAAATGGTTTGCTTGTCATCACCTTCTACCGAAGTAACGGTTACATTTTCACCTGCTTTCACTTCAGTCTTCGCCGCAGCTGCAGCGGTTTTTAGCTGATCTTCGGTGGCTGCTTGACCTGTGGTGATATTGGCAGGATCCCACGAAGTGTTGGTTAAACCGCCCACCGTGCCTTTGTTGCCATCGATGGTAACAGGGTTATTACCGCCAACTGTTAGGTTATTGCCATCTAGCTTGGTATCGCCAATGGTTAGTGAACCATCATTACCCAAGTTTACATCTTTGTTTAGGGTAACTTTGTACTCTTTACCGCCTGTTGAGTTGGTGCCGTTTTCGGCAACGGTGATATTGCCTTCACCAATTACGCTTTCTTCTTTGGCAAGCTGATCTTTGGTTGCTTGAGAAAGATCGATCACATAATCACGCGTTTTGTTAGTGTCATTGCTTGCATCAGCGGTTGAGGTAACCGTAAGAGCAGTTGAACCAGCGGTTGCTTTGGTATCCCACGCATTCACGGTGTAGACATCTTCTTGGTTTGCACCTGTGGTTTTGTCTACCGTGGTGTTTTTACCTGCTTCAACCTTAGTGCGAGCAGCAGCAGCGGCTTTGTTTAGCTGTGATACATTCACTGCGTCTTTGTCATCAGTACCTTCAGCAAGGTTGGTGATTTTGACAGGGCTACCATCTGGGCTGCCGACTTTGATATTATCGCCATCATTGCTAAGCACTGGACCAGTTTTAGCATCGCCCAACTGCACAGAATTAACATTAATATCATCAGAGAGCTTGTAAAGGATCGTTGAACCACTACGCTCAACTTCTAAGTTGTTACCAGCTGAGAAAGTAACAGTATCGCTTGGGTTGATTAGCTCTGTACCTTGTGTGCCAGTTGCTGCCAAGTTCCAACCAGAGTTGTTGATGGCATTTGCCACATCACCAGCGGTTACAAGAGCATTAGTATTAGCAGGGGTATTTACCTTGCCGTCTGCACGAACAGTTACAGGCGTGGTGTTAGCCACAATCTTATTGCCTTCAACTTTGATGGTTGTGCCATCGGTCTTAACATCAAAAGTGATATTTTGACCGTCTGCACGAGCGGTGGTCGCATTGCCATTGACAAAGTTCACATCGTTGTTGGCTTGGTCGATGGTTTCAACTTGCGTGCCATTTACCGAAGTGGTGAATGATTGCAACGCCGTGTCTGCTTTGGCTAGGCTTTCTTTGCTGCCTTGAGACAAATCAACTTTATAATCAGTAACTTCAACACCGTTCACGGTGCTGGCTGTGCCTTTTTCTACCGTTACCGCTGTAGAACCAGCCGTTACAGATGCAGAAGTGTCTTTGCTGGTGGCGGTTAATTTACCGTCTTTGATTTGTACGGTGGTGCCGTCCACTGCCACATCAAATTTCACCTTTGAAGTGGTGCCGTCAGTGGTGATTTCTACGGTGGTGCCGTTGCCTTTGGTGAAGTTTACAATATCTGCTGGGACAACTTGGTCTTTGTGTTCACCATCTTGTTGCAATCCCCAACCTGCACTGACTTTTTCTGCCACGGCAAATAGCTGTGAGCCGTTGATGGCATCGGTCGAGGTTCTAGAGATTTCACCTGCCGCGACATTTTGCAGACGGCGTTCGTAGCCAGAGGCACCGATGGTAACGATACCCACAGGGGCAGAACCTGCAAAGCCTTCACCGCCATAGGTCAGTGTACCGACTTTATTACCTGCCGCATTGTAGTAATCAACGGTGGCGTTTTTATAGTCATAACTGCCTGCGGTGGTGGTCTCACCTGTATCAAATGAGTTTGGCACAATTTGGAATTCGGTACCACTGCCATCAGCGTTTAGGAGTGGGGCTGCTTGACCCTTACCCTCTTTACTAAACACACCATAAGACTCCGCTCCCAGATAGACAGAGTTGGCAATGGTGCCATTTTGATAGCTAGTCGGTCTGCCATTAATATCACCCATCGTGTTGATACCGCTACCTAGGATAAAGGTATTTTCGCTGGTAACACGGTTATTATTACCAATCACAAAACTGCCCACAGTAGAGTCATCTGGTTGCGAGGTCGCTGATGATAGCCTCATATCATTCGTGCTTGCGTTATAGCTTTTTTGACCGCCAAGCTGGTTATGGTTACCGATGATGGCTGAACTGGCTGAAGTGCTGTTGATAAAGTTGTTATTACCATAGGCAGAGGCATTGGCACCTGCGACAAGGTTGTTTGCACCAACCGTGTTTGCTCTCTTGGCAGTGGATTGGTTGGCTGAACCAATCGCAACCGCTTCTGTTTCGCTTGCAGTCGCTCCTGAACCGATGGCGATGGTGTTGTTGGCACTTACGGCAGCGGCTTGACCGATAGCAATGGCTTGTTCTACGGCTTTTTCACCATTAAAGGTTGGGGTGTATTTGTCGTATTGAACAACGGTGCCGTTTGGTGCGGTAACATTTTCTTGTTCAACTTTTACGGTGGCAGAAGTTGCACCGACTTTGATATTGTTACCAAAGACGAAGTTATTTTTTGAGCTAGAGCCGACCAAGTTGGCATTACCAATGGCGGTGTTGTTGGTACCACCGATAATGCTAAAGGTGGTATCGGTCATCTTGCCATCTTTTAGGGCGTCTTCCATACGGTTTTCGCTACCACCCCCTGTGGCACCGATGGCGGTAGAGTTTTTACCAAAGCTCATTACGCCCGAGCCGACGGCAGTGGCAGATTTTGCCCCTGTAATCGCTCCTGAACCAACCGCTACTTGGTTACTGTAGTTCGTGCCATCGCCATTGGTGGCACTGCGAGAACCAAACGCCATCGCATCATAACCACCACGCACTTGGGTCGCCGAACCATAGGCAGAAGTGGTATCGCCGTGCGTCTTCGCACCACCACCCACTGCCGAGTTGCGGTTACCGCCTGTAACGACCGCTTGTGAGCCGACAGCCATCGAACGGCTACCACCACCAAGCACTTTGGCTTGCTCACCGATTGCCATGTTGTTTTCACGGGCAGTGTTGGCGATTAAGGCATTAGTACCCATCGCAATGTTACCGCCTAAGCCGTTTGCCTGATCTGCAACACTGCTTGCCTCAACTTTGGCACCTTTACCGATGGCGACAGATTGTAAACGGCTAGCAGTCGCCTCATTACCCACGGCGATTGCTTCTTGGCCTTGAGCTTTTGCAGCTGCACCCACTGCCATTGCACGGTCGGCATTGGTGTATTGCGAGCCAACTTTAAGACTGCTTACCGTCGCTCCATCACCGATGGCAATCGAATGATCCGCCCACGTTCTAGCATCACGACCCACCGCCACCGCATAGCGACCACGCACCAATTTATCCGTGCCAATCACCGTGCCGTCTGCTGCGGTTTGGTTTGAATAGTTGTTGGCGTTGGTACCGATAGAGACAGAATCATCACCAAAATATTGATCGCCTGCATTATTACCGATGATGACTTGGTTTCTGCCTGTGGCGTTGGTACCAGCGTTATCACCGATAACCACATTGGTGTTGGTGGCGATGGTGCTTGAAGCGGCTTGAATTTGACCATTAACAATATGCTGACGAGTGCCTTGCGGATCGACAAAGCCCACCCCTGCATCTTTACCGATGGCGATGGTGTTGTTTGATAGGGCTTGTGCATTTACCCCAGCCGCCAAGCTATATGCCGCCTTGGCACCACCGATACCGTCCACCGCAGCTAGGTTGGTGGCGTTAGCGGTTGGGTCAGATGATTTGTCTTGATTAGTGGCATTTACATGGAAGTAGTTTTGTTTTGCTGCTCCGCCTGCATTATTCGCCACATCTTCGATGGCTTTAAATGCTTGATAAAGCTGTGAGCCGTTCACGCCGTCCGTAGAATCCTCCGCCACACGACCTGCTGCGACATATTGGATTTGACGGTATTTAAATTCGTCCGTGCTGGCGGTTTTGTCGTTAAACATACCATTGTTAGTCGCCACTCTGATGCCATCTGTACCATCTGGCACGGCTTGTACTTCCTTGCCTGAACCGATGGCAAGCACGCTGGTTTTGTCTGTTGGCTGACCTGCGTAATTATAAGTTTTGTCACCAATCTTGATAGATTTGGTTTCTGCACCTGTGTTGGTATCACCTGCCGCCGAGAATGCACCCAATGCGACATTACCTCTGTTTGAGCCACTTGAATTTGCTACTGTATAAGATGGTGGATTTGTTACAGTACCCCAAGTTTGGGTGATTGTGGTTTGGGTGGATTTTGAGCTGGCAACCGTTGCACCATAACCCAAAGCCGAACCATACCAAGTATTGCTGGCGTCACTATTACCACCGATTGCAAGCGAGTTGTGCGAGCTGGTCGTAAACTGCTTATTGCCTTCCGAAACGGTGTCGTCATAAGCATATGCAGGAGCGTTTGCATCCGCCTGACCGCCAATCACGACAGTAGAATAACTGCCTTTGTCATACTGACTACCGACAAGTCCAGCCGCGTGAGCATTAGACGCAAAACCAAAACCCAACGCCGCCAACACAGCCGCTGCAAGCGGTGTGATTTTGCCAAATTTCACCACACCTGCCGACACGCTGGTATCCGCAGATGAATTATTCACAGTGCTGTTCTTGCCCTGCGATCTTGCAAACTCCGCAACCGCCGTAAAAGCACCCGTTGCTTTGTTAAAAACCACTTTATAAATGTGATTCATAGGATCTCCGATTTAGTTATAGACGACCATCAGCAATCTATACAATGTGGACTGTGGCGGTGATTGCCATACAACCAACAACTCACCAACAACAATACCCCCAATCTCACCCCCCCCCGCAAATCTGGGTGGTAGGTTGTTTGTAAGACTGTCCGATAGCGGTATTTGGACACAAAAATACACTGTGTATTATAATAAAAAACATATGCCCAAAACCAGTTTATCCGCCCAAAAAATTGTATTTTTTGTGTAAATCGTGATAACAAAAAACCGCCGTCATCATCGGTGAGAGCTAACTTGTGGCGTGGTGCTTATGGCGTGGTGATGGGCTTGATTGTTGGCGTGAGAGCTTGGCTTGGGTGGGTGGATTATTAATAATAATTATTAATAACAGATAAAATGATTCATGTATAATGGCACACCAAAATTGGGGGATTTTTGGCAAGCAAAAACTTGCCAAGCGGTGGCATTGTTTGACACCTACAAAAAGATTTTTTATTATAAATAAATCAAGGCAAGTGGGGGAACACTTGCCTTGTAGGTTACCGCCACCGACCTGTGTGAGTGGTGGCAACTGTAAGGAGAGGTACAATGAGATTACTCACACTAATCTTGTTTATCATTCTGCTGTTATTAAGCAATAACGCTTATTAATGCAGACAGCCTGAGAAGTGATGCGAACACTTCGGAGGCTTGAGTTAGGGGCTAACCCTAACCGCTCCTTATTTATCTTTATTATGCCATCAAATCAAGATTTTGCAAGTGTTGTTTGAGAAAAATATTATAATTAATTATAAAATCCGCCAAGTTAAGTGATGTTGGCGGATTTTTGTTTTGTGCGGTTTTAATTTGTGTGATGGTGGTTTTGCAATATTTGACACCATCATTTGACACCGTCAAAAAGATTTTTTATTATAAATAAATCAAGGCAAGTGCTGGAACACTTGCCTTGTAGGTTACCGCCACCGACCTATGGAAGTGGTGGCAACTGTAAGGAGGTGGATATGATTAAGCTACTTTTAATCATCATCTTGCTTTTGATTAGCTTACCAGCTTATTAAAAGCAAAGCCTGAGAAGCAGTAAGGCTACTTCGGAGGCTTGAGTTAGGGGCTAACCCTAACCGCTCCTTATTTATCTTTATTATGCCATCAAATCAAGATTTTGCAAGTGTTGTTTGAGAAAAATATTATAATTTAGGTTAAAAAATAAAATCCGCCAAGTTAAGTGATGTTGGCGGATTTTTGTTTTGTAAAATTTGCAATATTTGAATCATTTGACACCGTCAAAAAGATTTTTTATTATAAATAAATCAAGGCAACAGTTGCAGCTGCTGCCTTGTAGGTTACCGCCACCGACCTGTGTGAGTGGTGGCAACTGTAAGGAGGTGGATATGATTAAGCTCATTTTAATCATCATCTTGCTTTTGATTAGCTTACCAGCTTATTAAAAGCAAAGCCTGAGAAGTGGCAGAAACACTTCGGAGGCTTGAGTTAGGGGCTAACCCTAACCGCTCCTTATTTATCTTTATTATGCCATCAAATCAAGATTTTGCAAGTGTTGTTTGAGAAAAATATTATAATTTTGGTTAAGAAAATAAAATCCGCCAAGCTAAGTGATGCTGGCGGATTTTTGATATTACAATAACAAAGAGTTTGGCATTAGCCATTTAGGCTTTGGGGTGCCAAAATGGTAATTTCTACACGGCGGTTTTTGGCTCTGCCTGCCTCGGTTGTATTATCCGCCACTGGCTGACGCATACCATAACCAACGGTTTGGATACGGCTTGTCGCCACACCTTGACCAGCCAAATAGTTGCGTACAGCAGCTGCTCGCTGCTCAGACAGGCGTTGATTGTAGTCAGCTCGACCTGTAGAATCGGTATGACCTGCAACCACGATACTTGTTTGGCCGTATTCTTTCATGGTGGCAGCCAGCTGATTTAGACTGCTCAAAAATGCTGGGTTAAGCGATGCATCATCATGGGCAAAAGTAATATTGCTTGGCATAACTAGGTTGATATTGCCTGTTTTTGTGTCATGCTCAACGGTTACGCCTGTGCCTTTCATTTGTTCTTGAATTTGCTTGGCTTGGCGTTCCATATACCAGCCCACCCCTGCACCAACGGCAGCACCAATCGCTGCATCACGGCCTGTCTTTTCACCACCTGTTGCCTTAGAAATAGCAGCACCGCCCAACGCACCAGCAACCGCACCAATAACACGCTTATCGATATTGCCAATGCCAGTACCAGTGCCAGTACCTGTATTGGCACAGCCTGCCAAAGTTACGCTGGCAGCCAACATGGTTACGCCAAATGCTTTTAGTTTCATAACAAACTCCTTTGGTTTGTAAATTTTACTGATGATATCTATCGGCTGTCAAACTGATCACTTGGCTCAATCTGCCACACCTTGCACGCCTGCACTCTTAGGCGATGGCAACATTATGCACCAAATATTTGGCTACTTTGTACAATAACTGTAGCATTTGGTATGAGTTTATGCACGCTGTGTAATTTATCTGTGCGATTGTGCATATTCTAGCAACTTTGGTAACAATTATCACACCAGCGAATACACCAAACCGCCCCACTGCCACGCCTATGCTATCCACACTTGGTCAGTTTAAGTCTAAGCTGGCTTAATCTTACAAACCTTATGGCAAATATGTCAAGCACTGACAGCAGTCATCATAAGTCAAGGCTTGGCTTATATTTAGACAACTGAATAAATTTTGTAAATCTTAGCCAATGAGAGAAATTTTTGGTAAACTATGTACAATCGTAAACATTAGCACTTGAGCTGAATTGATGAGGTTAATCATGTCAAATGGACGCAAAACTTTGCCATTTTTTGCAAAACTGCACCAAAAACAACCCAAACTTGCCCAAAAACTGTCGCTGATAACCAGCACCAGCACCATCGCCGCCAACAGTCTTTTGGTTGGTGTGCCTGTTATCGGTGCAGGCGTTACCAAGATGCTCACAGGCTCAAAGCGTGCTGACGACACCGTTATCGGCATTACCAACCACTGGCTGCAGACCAACAACCTGCTGATTGATAAAGTACTGCCCAGCAAAGACTGGCGTATCAACCTGCCTGACAACCTAGACCCAAACGGTCGTTATTTGCTCATCTGCAACCATCAATCTTGGGTGGATACCAGCATTATTCAGTACATCAGTGAAGGCGTGCTGCCGATTACTCGCTTTTTTACCAAGCATGAACTGATTTATATTCCCATTGTCGGTCAGACCTTTTATTTCTTGGATTTTCCAATGATGAAACGCCACAGCAAAGAGCAAATTGCCAAAAATCCTGCCCTTGCCAATCGAGATCTGCAAGAAGCTCGCCGAGCGTGCAATCTATTAAGCGGCAAGCCCTTTGTGCTGCTCAACTACCTTGAAGGCACTCGCTTTACCGCCGAAAAACACGCCAAACAAAACTCCCCCTATCGCCACCTGCTCAAGCCAAAAGCAGGCGGATTGGCGTTGGCGTTGGCAAGCCTTGGGCAACAGATTGACGGCATCTTGGACATGACCTTGGTCTATCCTGATGGCGTGCCAACCTATGCCGATCTGTGGTCTGGCAAACTTCGCAGATTGGCGGTTGATATTGAATTTATCCGCCCAAATGATGCACTGCTTGAAGCACTAAAAAATGGCAAATATGAGAGCGATGATACCGTCAAGGCACAAATGTATGCGTGGCTTGATGAGCTTTGGCAAGCCAAAGATGCCAAAATAGATGCCCTGCTTAATGATTTTGACCCAGAGAATAATCCATCAAAATAACTTGACACCGCAACACAACTGTAGCCATAGAAAATGAACACCGAACAACGCAGCACGCCCACACTTGACACCCTTACCATGCCACAGCAGACAGATCTGCCTGATGGCGTCATACCATTTTATGGCACAGCCAAGGCACCAGAGCGTCGCCCCAGTCGCACCAAGCTGGGTTATGACATTCTCATGCTGTTGCTATTGCTTGTTGATTTGGCACTCATACTGACCGATACGATATTAACCAGTGGTATCGCTCACAGTCTGGCACAGTGGCTGAACCTGTCGGCAGTGCTGGTCAATTATCAGCAGAATTATCATGACAGCATTGCTACCATTGGTGGGTTTTTTACCCTATTTTGGCTTGGTGAATTGCTGGTGCGTTGGGGGCTGGCGATTTATGCTCGTACTTATTATCGCTGGTTTTTCTTTCCTTTTGTGCATTGGTATGAAGTGCTTGGGGTGATTCCTGCCTTGCGTATTTTGCGACTGCTGCGAGTGGTGGTGATTGTACGCCGACTGCACCGACTGGGCATACAGATTGTGCCACAACGCTGGATACAATCGGCACAATTTTATTATCATGTGCTGCTAGAAGAGCTGTCTGACCGTGTTATCTTGACAGCGATTGATAATTTTCGCACACAGCTTCATCAGCCCACGGGCAAGCATGGGCAATTATTACAACAGACCATCGCCGCCAACCGCAGCCAAATTGAGACAGCGATTCTTGAACTGCTTCGCCGTGAACTAACACCGCGACTACAGGCGGCATTGCTGGCAGAGCAAGGCGAGCGACTGTCTGCCAGTGTCGGTGCGGCAGTTGAGCAAGCACTTGATGACACGCCAGAATTACGCAAATACCTAAAGCTCATTCCCATCGCAGGTGGCATGATAGAATCACAGATTCACAGCGTTGGACGCAGTATCGGCAAGCAAGTTACCACAGCAATCAATCAGCACCTGTTTGCTGATGAGACACTTGATGGGCTAATGCGTGCCATCGCTCACGGCATCTCCCAAATTGACACCACGCATCCGCAGGTGCAGACGCTGGTTGCTGAAGTGGTTGAGCTGTCCTTATCCGCCTTTGAAGAACAGATTAAGATTCAACAATGGAAACACCGTCAGCAATTGCCATAATAAACAGCCATGATGGCTTATCACAGCCATCAGACAGTCTGGCGACTGGGGTGGTAGTGGATTGCTTGGCGGTGGGTGCTTTTTTCATACGGCAAAAAATGCTACAATCAGCACAATATTTGGATAATTTGTTAATAACCATTTAAAAAAGGCAAAAACGCATGACTCAAGCCGTTACCCTCTTTGGCAAAATGCTCACCTTTAGCCGCCTAAAAATTCATACCGATGATTTGCAAGCAATCCGTAGCGAACTGGAGGTTTTGCTCGCCAGCAATCCCATCGCCAGCAGTCTGCCCATCATCATTGACAGCGATATTGCTCTAGAGCTTGATGCCTTGCTGGATTTGTTATGGCTTATGGATATACAGCCCATTGGTGTGGTGAGCGGTCTGCTTGATATACAGGCAAAAGATTTGCGATTGGCAATTTTCCCTGCCGATGGCAAACGCATTGAGCGACTGCCCAGCACCCACGACAAGCCTGTCGCCACGCAACACGACACCACAAACACAGACACTACCGCTACAGTTGGCGTGCCAGCTGCCGCAACCCAACAAGCAGCAACACTTAGCACCGCCCAAGACAGCCAGCAGCGTGTCAGCAGTATCCACACACAGATGTTGCGTTCGGGTCAGAGCTTGCAGCACTTGGGTGGTGATTTGACCATCATTGGCGATGTGAACAAGGGTGCAGAAGCAATCACCGACAACAGCCTACATATCTATGGGCGAGGGCTGGGACGATTGGTTGCAGGGGCAACAGGCGACAAAAATGCACGAATTTTTTGCCAAAAATTTGACCCATCGCTGGTGTCTGTCGCTGGCACTTACTGCTTGCGTGATGCCATTCCCAGCGAGATGATTGGGCAGGCGGTGCAGGTTACTTATGACGAAAATCAAGGGCTGATTTTTACTTTATTAGCCTAAGATTGTCTTAACACGCTGTCATCATGATTGATAACAAAACAGGTTGGAAAAACTGACAAGCCCAGCCTGTCGCACTGATGACAGCCATCTGGTCTGCTGTATGTAGCAAGCACAGCTTAATATCTCAAAGCATAATCTCTAGACAAACAGCATCACGCCATTGTCCGCCACCGCTGTGCTTGACCGAACTGTTAGATTGCTGCCAAAGCATTATCATGGACAATTTTACCATTTGTCTATTTTGACAATTGTCATTTTTTATAATAAATAAAGAATCAGCCAGCAAAAATCAACCAAGCAATTGATGAAATTGTACAAATATGCTATTCTAGCAAGGTATTAGCTTTGGCAACTGGTGGTTATGCCGTGTTGCTGTTTTATAAGGAGTGCCGTTGTGGCAAAAATCGTAGTAGTTACCTCAGGTAAAGGCGGTGTGGGCAAAACCACCACCAGTGCATCATTTGGTGCAGGCTTGGCAAAACGCGGCTTTAAGACCGTGATTATTGATTTTGATGTGGGTTTGCGTAACCTTGATTTGATCATGGGCTGCGAAAATCGCATTGTGTATGATTTTGTTGATGTTATCAGTGGTAATGCCAAGTTGGCACAAGCACTGGTAAAAGATAAGCACTATGACAATTTGTACATTTTGCCAGCCTCACAAACTCGCGACAAAGACGCATTGACCGATGATGGCGTGGCACAAGTGATGAAAGAGCTGTCAGAGGACATGGGCTTTGATTACATCGTCTGCGACAGCCCTGCAGGGATTGAGCGAGGAGCTCAGCTTGCCATGTATCATGCTGACGAAGCCCTAATCGTTACCAATCCAGAAGTATCATCGGTGCGTGATTCGGATCGCATCATCGGCATCTTACAAAGCCGCACCAAAAAAGTCGAGGAAGGCGGCAGCGTCCGTGAGCATCTGGTCATCACTCGCTACAACCCAACTCGTGCATCAGAAGGCGAAATGATGGACTACAAGACCATCGCTGATGAGATTTTGCGTGTGCCATTGATCGGTATCATTCCAGAGAGCAATGCTGTGCTTGAGGCCTCCAACCAAGGTCAGCCTGTGATTCATTTCACCGACTCGGCAGCTGGACAATGCTATGATGATATCGTTGATCGTTTCTTGGGCAAAGAAGTGCCGCTGCGTCATCTGGAAGTGAAGAAAAAAGGCTTCTTTGAACGGTTGTTTGGGGGCTGATGATGAAAAAAGGATTTTGGAACACGCTTTTTGGTGGCGGTAATAGCTCAAACAGTGCCGATATCGCCAAAGATCGACTAAAAGTCATCGTTGCCAGCCACGATCGCCTTAATACTCGCCTAACCACTGATCGCATTGAGCAGATGAAGCGTGAAATCTTGGCAGTGGTCAATAAATATGTCAATGGTGTCAGCCTTGACAACCTTAACATCAATCACCGTCATGAAGACAATCTTGATGTGCTGGAGATGAATATCAGCCTGCCTGATCGCAAATGACCCCTTACCAACGCAGATAAGCCATTTATCTGCGTTATTTTTTTGGCTTAAATCTATAATGAGTGCAGATATTAATTTGATAAACCTATCAACCAAGCCTGCAATCACAGCTCCATTCCCAATCAGTCAGCATTAAAGCTGTGCTTATCAGTCATCAACAGCACAATCATACACAAAAAAAACCACCGCACAAATGTACGGTGGTCGCTCTGGATACGGTTATTTTAGTCCGCGTTCCATTTCGTTGAATTTTTCTACAATATAAGCAGGTGGCGGTGCAGTTAGCAGACTGACCACAATGGTGGTAATAAAGCTCAACGCAAAGCCCGGTAGGATTGAGTAAATCGCATCATTTGCTGGCTGACCGCCAATCTCAAAACCTCCATACACCCACACAATCACCGTCAATGCACCGACAATCATACCTGCCAATGCACCATTTCTGTTCATACGCTTCCATGTCAGGCTCAAGATAACCAGTGGGCCAAATGCCGCCCCAAAGCCTGCCCATGCGTGCGAAACGAGCTTTAATACCGAACTGTTGCTATCACCCGCCAAAACAATGGCAACCAGTGCAACCGCTATCACTGAGATACGACCCACCAGCACTTGACGAGACTCACTTGCCTCACGGTCAAGAAATAGCTTATAAACATCACGAGTCAGCGAGCTTGATACCACCAGCAGCTGACTTGAGATGGTACTCATGATTGCCGCCAAAATCGCCGCAAGCAAAAAGCCTGCAATCAATGGGTGGAACAGCACTTGCGAGAAAAACAAGAAAATCGTCTCAGGATCGCTCAAGCTCTGCCCTGTTTTGGCGATATAAGCAATACCTGCAAGCCCCACCATTAAAGCACCAATTAGGCTCAAAATCATCCAGCCCATACCAATGGCAGTTGCCACAGGCACATCTTTGACCGAGCGAATCGCCATAAAGCGGACGATGATATGCGGCTGACCAAAATAACCAAAACCCCACGCCATCAGCGAGATGATACCCATCGTGGTTACGCCATTTTTTAGGTTAAACACTTCAGGATTGGCTTGCTGGGCGATTGCCATACCCTCTGAGATACTGCCAATTTCGCCAAATGCCACAATCGGTACCAGCAACATGGCAATCAGCATAATAACCCCTTGGACAAAGTCGGTCAATGACACTGCCAAAAACCCACCAAACAGCGTATAAGTAACCACCACGCCAGCAGTTACCCACAGCCCCAAGCTATACGATAGCCCCAGTGAGCTTTCGAACAATTTGCCACCTGCTACAAGGCTGGCTGCCGTATAAACGGTAAAAAAGACAATCACCACCACAGCCGACATAATACGCAGCAGGTGCGACTTGTCATGAAAACGGTTGGCAAAATAATCAGGCAGCGTGATGGCATTGTCTGCCACCTCGGTATACACACGCAATCGTGGTGCCACCAGTAGATAGTTGGCAAATGCCCCAATGGTCAGCCCCAGAGCAATCCAGATACTCACCACGCCAGAGGCATACATATAACCCGGCAAACCAAGCAGTAGCCAGCCTGACATATCTGATGCACCAGCTGACAATGCCGTTACCGCAGGGCCCAAATCTCGACCACCAAGCATATAGCCTTCAACATTATTTTGTTGTTTAAAATAAGCATAGAAACCGATGGCAATCATCAACAAAAAATAAATCGCCAACGAAATCCAAACGCCCGCCGCAACTTGCATAAGGCACACTCCTTTATCCAAACAGCAAAGCTGTTAATAATACAATCTAAATAATCACTATTGTTTGTCTTAATAAATAAAACAAAATGCTATTCATTATAACATAAAAAGCACAATTCTGTTATTATTGAGAATTATTTTCAAAAAAAATTGGAAAAATTGGAAAAATTGGAAAAATTGGAAAAATTGGAAAAATTGGAAAAATTGGAAAAATTGGAAAAATTGGAAAAATTGGAAAAATTGGAAAAATTGGAAAAATTGGAAAAATTGGAAAAATTGGAAAAATTGGGGAAATTGGGGAAATTGGGGAAATTGGGGAAATTGGGGAAATTGGGGAAATTGGGGAAATTGGGGAAATTGACACAAAACCATTGCCACAAACACAGTCCATTAAAGTTGGTAAAAAATTTGGCAAATGCACAAAAATACGCTATAATAGCCAGCTAATTTGTCATTGGTGGATAACCACCAAAACGCCCTTGGGGCATCATTGGCAAACTGGTCGCAAGTTTGCCTTCAATCACCAAAAGGATCTATTATGAGCCAATTTACTCTAAACGGTGTTGCTCGTTCGCAAGACCAGCAGGGCAAAGGTGCGAGCCGCCGCCTGCGTAAAGAAAACCTAATTCCAGCCATCATCTATGGCGGCAACGAAGAGCCAGTAAGCATCGGCGTTAAAACCAATGAGCTGGTAAAAGCGTTGAGCAACGATGCCTTTTTTTCAAGCGTCATCGCCATCTCAATTGACGGTACCGAGCAAGAAGTTATCATCAAGGCACTACAACGCCACCCAGCCAAAGGCTTCCCTTTGCATGTAGATTTTCAGCGTATCGTTCGTGGTCAAACCATGAATTTTAATGTACCTGTGCAAATCATCAACGAAGAAACTTCTGTTGGCAAAAAAGCAGGTGGCGTATTGACCACTTTGGTAACTGACATTGAAATCAACTGCCTACCACGCAATCTGCCTGAGAGCATCGAAGTTGATGTGGCAAATCTTGCCATCGGCGACTCTATCAACCTTGGCGACATCAAACTGCCAAAAGAAGTTACTCTAGTAACTGCTGATAGCGAAGACCTAAACCGCACCATCGCCACCATGCAAGCACCTACTGTTGAAACCGAAACAGAAGCAAGCGAAGAGGCGAGCGAAACCGCTGAAGCAAGCGAAGAGTAATTTTTACTCATCACAAAAACCAGTAAGTTGCTTACTGGTTTTTTATTAAGCAAAAAATATTTGGACATCAAGTTATGACCATCAAATTGATTGTAGGCTTGGGCAATCCAGGCAGTCAATATCAGCACACACGCCACAATGCAGGCTTTTGGTTTGTCGAGTCGCTGTGTGATAAATTCGGCATTTTACTCAGTTTTGACAAAAAATTCCGTGCAAAAGTCGGCTATGGTATGATACATAATGCACCTGTGCGTCTGCTACTGCCCGAGACTTTTATGAATTTATCAGGTCAGGCGGTCGCCCCTTTTGCCAAGTTTTATAATTTTGGCAGTGATGAAATCTTGGTGGCTCATGATGAGCTGGACATTGCTGCTGGCAACATTAAGCTCAAAACAGGTGGTGGTCATGGCGGTCATAATGGGCTAAAGGATATTGTGCCACATCTTGGTGCAAACTTTCATCGTCTGCGTATCGGTATTGGTCGCCCTGCACACAGCTCACAGGTCAGCAATTTTGTGTTAAATAAGCCCATGACCGATGAACGCATCAGTATTGATGCCGCCATTGATTGTGCCATTGATGCCATGCCTATGCTGATGACAGGCGACATGGATAAGGCACGCAATCAAATCAATGGTTTTAAACTACCTCAATAACTCTCGACAAATTGGTAACTTTTATGCTAATTGCAATCATTGCCATGCTGATAGGCTTAGCCCTGCTGATTTTTAGTGCAGATGGTTTCATTGACCACGCTGTTGCCCTTGCTAATAAATATCATATGCCAAAAATGCTCATCGGAGCGTTGATTATCGGCGTTGGCACTTCGATGCCAGAGATTGTCGTCTCATCACTGTCAGCACTGGCAGGCAGTCCTGGTTTGGCACTGGGCAATGCCTTTGGTTCAAACATTGTTAATATCACCTTAGTACTGGGTGTAACTGCACTAATTGCTCCGATTGCAATCCAAAAACAAGTGCTAAAAACCGATTTTTCATGGCTAATAGTTGCAACCATCGTTGCCGTTGGGCTAATGCTTGATGGCAATATCAGCCGTATTGATGCAATTATCTTGCTTGTGCTATTAATTGCCAATATCTGCGTGCAAATCATTCATGCCAAACGTCATGCCCAAGCCACCAAAACCGCTATACTTGCCAGTACCGAGGCGGCACATGAGCTGGCAGCAGACGAGCTTCCTGCTCCTGATGATGTCAATACGGCCAAGTCGGTCATTTTGTTGCTCGTAGCATTATTCGTGCTGGTGAGCAGCTCGCGATTGATAGTCTGGGGAGCTGTTGAGCTTGCAACATTACTGGGATTGTCAGATTTGATTATCGGCTTGACGATTGTTGCCATTGGTACAAGTTTGCCCGAGCTGGTTTCGTCAGTTATTGCTGCACGGCGAGGTGAGTTTGAGATGGCATTGGGCAATGTGCTTGGCTCAAACTTATTTAACACCTTGGGCGTGGTTGGTGTAGCAGCCCTGATTATGCCAATGTCAGTTGATTCAGAGATTTTAAACCGCGATACCTTAGTGATGTGTGCCATCACCGCTTTGTTGTTTGTGCTATGTGCCATCGCCATCAAACGAGAT
Organism: Moraxella cuniculi; assembly: GCF_900637105.1. Taxonomy (NCBI): domain Bacteria; kingdom Pseudomonadati; phylum Pseudomonadota; class Gammaproteobacteria; order Moraxellales; family Moraxellaceae; genus Moraxella; species Moraxella cuniculi. The sequence continues at coordinate 197,224 of NZ_LR134343.1, forward strand.
GGGCAATTGGGTCGCCTTGTTGGTGTACTGCTCATTAGTTGCTTTGTCGCCTATAGTGCATGGCTGATTGTTTCGGTTTTGCCGATATAAGCCCTTGCTGCTTTGGCCAAGCACCAGCCACCGCCAAAGCAGCTTTGATTTGTTAAACTACCCAATCCATCATGCCATTGCCAATTACCCAATGCTTGCATGGCTGTCTTGACGGCATTGCAGCATAATTTGATTTATCAATAACGGCTTGGTATGTACGCCGCTTGTCTGCTTTTGGGCAAATCTTAGCCTCAAGGGCTTAGCAGATTAACTCCCCAATCAAATCAAACGATATTTATTCATAAAATCCAAAGACCCAAATGCCAAGCGTGAGTTTAAAGATTTGACAGTTTTAATAAGATTGCCACCTTTCTTAACCAGCAATAAATCTTAAAAACCCCACAAAAACCTTGATATTGCTTGGGATTGTTAATCTACCAGATGAAAGCTAGCATTTGACCAGCAAGACGACAAAATTTGTCAATTTTTTCACAAAGTACGCTATAATAACTCAAGCATTTAACAAGCCAAGCCATCATGACAAACAATCCTTATGCCAACCGTCAGCCCACGCATTTTCAGGGCGTCTACTTTAACGAAACTCTTATCAATAAATACAACCAGCAAGGGCCTCGCTACACCTCCTACCCAACTGCTTTAGAATTTAGCCCCATTGATGATGGTCGCGAAGCTGACATTCTCACGCACCAAGACCCAAGCACACCACTGTCGCTGTATCTGCACATTCCGTTTTGTCGTCATTTGTGCTATTACTGCGGCTGCAATAAAATCATCACCAAGAAAAACAGCGATGCAGGCGACTATTTGGATTATTTATTCGCCGAAATTCGCCACAAAAAATCACTGCTAACAGGCTCGCCCATCGTCAAGCAGTTGCACCTTGGTGGTGGCACGCCGACCTTTTTAAGTGATGACGAACTGGCAAGGTTGTGGGATTTTTTGCACGCAGAGTTTCATTTTGCTCAAGAGGGTGATTTTTCTATCGAAATTGACCCCAGAGAGCTGCGACCAACCACCCTGCGGGTGCTAAGAAATCTTGGCTTTAATCGCCTAAGTTTTGGTGTGCAGGATTTAAATCATCAAGTGCAGATTGCTGTCAATAGAGTGCAGTCGCTTGATTTGATTACACAAGTCATGCAAACAGCACAGGAGCTTGGCTTTGCCTCAACCAATATTGACTTGATTTATGGTCTGCCGCATCAAAGCGTTGAGAGCATGACAGCCACCCTGCAAGCAATCATCAAGCTATCACCTGCTCGCTTATCGGTATTTAATTATGCCCATCTGCCTGCTCGCTTTGCTGCACAAAAACGGATTTGTGAATCCACCCTGCCCACCGCCGCCGAAAAATTGGCAATGTTTAATACCATCATCACACTGCTAAGCCAAGCAGGTTATCAGTACATTGGCATTGATCATTTTGCCAAACCTGATGATACGCTTGCCATCGCCCAAAGAGACGGCAAACTGCACCGTAATTTTCAGGGCTATACCATCTTGGGTGAGTGCGATTTGCTTGGCTTTGGTGTCAGTGCCATCAGCCAAATTGGCAATCATATGCTACAAAACCCCACCTCGCTTGATGAGTATTGCAGCATGATTAATCAGGGTAAATTGCCAGCCGTCAAGCACATTGCAAGCAGCCCAACTGACGATATGCACAGATATGTGATTATGAATCTATTGTGTCATGATTATGTGGATTTTGCACAGCTGCGTGTGCGATTTGGTATTGAGCCAATGGTCTATTTTGCCAAGCAGCTTGAAACTTTGCACGACATGGCGGCTGATGGTTTATTAACCATTGATGAACAAGGCATTCACATCTTGCCAGCGGGTCGTATCTTGGGGCGTAATATCGCCATGGTTTTTGATGCCTATCTTGACAAAAAGCACGCAGGGCGATTCTCAAAAGTTATCTAAATGCGTTATTTTTTGCGGCGTTTTAGACTCTGCCATAGCGTTTGATGGGCAATTTTTGGCACTTTAAGCGTCAGGGTATCTGACAGCATATCATGCACAGCCAGCCCACGACGGTTGAATAAGCAAAACAAAAAGTTAAACAAAAACCCCAAAAACGCCGCCACCAGTACCGCCAATTTTGAGCCGTGAATCAACAAGCCAACCACGCTGCATAAGGCAGGCAACAAACAAGCAGCAAGAATACGCACGCAGGATTGTCGCCAGCTAAGCAGCTCACCATGTGCATTCACTGTCTTTAGTCGCCAAGTTTGCATACCCAGCGTCTGCCCAGATTTTCGCCAAAAAATACCATAAAAACCAATCAAAGTCAGCACAAATGATGGTGTCATGATCATGTTTTGGTACCACAATGGCAGTTTTTGGGCTTGTTGCGAGGTTGTGCCGACATCCAAAAACAACAGCGTGCCAATCACTGCCAACACCGCTCCCACCAAAAACAACATCGCCAAAATCAACATACCATCATAGACGATGGCAAGCAGTCTAACCAAAGGCTTGGCGACAGTGGCGGTTTGGGTGGGTGAAGCTGTATTTGTTGTGTGATGAGATGAGGACATTGTCTGTTTTGCTATTAAAAATATGCCATATTGTACCACAATCAAGGCATAGGGTGCCAAAAGTGATGAAATAATAAAAAAATCACCAAAATAACATCTTGGTGATTTTTGATAATATGGCGCACCCGGAGAGATTCGAACTCCCGACCCCTTAGTTCGTAGCCAAGTGCTCTATCCAACTGAGCTACGGGTGCGGACAACTTACTCTGTAAACATCGTTCGTTGTGGCGGCTATTATACAGGATAAATTCTGTAAGTCAAGCACTTTTTTATTTATTTTCTTGATTTGGAGCAAATACATAAGAAAACAAATGGCGGTGAAGGAGGGATTCGAACCCTCGATACCCGTAATTAGGTATGGTTCCTTAGCAGGGAACTGGTTTCAGCCACTCACCCACTTCACCGAACTTAGGCTGGGCAAACTGCTACGCTTGCTTATGCATCAACTGATGATTTCGCCTGTCGTTGTGGACGGTAATTATAGCAAAAATATTGGCAATTGCAAGTATTTTTTTCAAAAAATATGAATTTTTTTACTCTTGGTGGATTTTTGCCCTTTTTTTTGATATTTTTGTATAATAATCTCTGGCAACAAAATCACTGAAATGCCATCACAAAGGAATGACGAATGCGACCCACAGTATTGTGTTTTTCGGGGCTTGACCCTTCAGGTGGTGCTGGGCTACAAGCTGACATCGAGTCTGTCGGAGCTGCCAAGGCTCACGCCGCCATCGCCTGCACCGCCCTGACGGTGCAAAACTCGCAAACGGTGTTTGACTTCACGCCTGTCAGTGATGATTTGCTGATAAGACAGGCGATGACTGTTATCAATGATCTGCCTGTGCGTGCTATCAAATCAGGCATGCTTGGCACGGTTGGCAACATTTATGCCATTGCAGCGTTATTTGCCGACAAAATCATCACAGCTGACACGCCTTATGTGCTTGACCCTGTATTGGTTGCCAACTCTGGCGGCAGTCTGGGCGACCCAGCGACTTTGGTGCAGGCATTTGGCAAACTGCTGCCCCATGCCACACTCATCACACCCAACACTCACGAAATCCGTGCATTGAGCGGTCGGCAAAATCTACACGATGCCGCCAAGTCTCTGAATGCTCAAGGCGTGCAAGCGGTTCTGTTAAAAACCTCGCACGAATATCACACAGGGGATATTGAGCAATTTTTGTACATTAATGAGCAAATTGCCCATACCAGCGTTGTGCCTCGTCTGGCAGGAGAGTTTCATGGGTCAGGCTGCTCACTTGCCAGCTATATCGCAGGTCGGCTGGCAATGGGTGATGAGCTCATTACCGCCATCAATGCTGCGGACACATGGATACATCGTACCCTATGCCATGCCGACAAACCACATCAATCGCCCACCGCCCAGCAGATACCCAATCGATTTTTTCAGTCGCCAACTGACTGTGAGAAATGCGGTAAGCTCTAGCGGTTATTGATTGTTTTATTTAACCGCCTGCCATATACGCCCATCAAAAGGCAGCTTGCAATCGCATGGCTTGAGCATGGGGTATTTACAAAGCTGTCATGATACTTTTGGCAATCTACCCACACTCCAAGTGCTTTTTATTGGTAAAGATAAATATGTTAAAAGCGTGATTTATCCACATCACAGAGCCAAAATGGGGCAAAACAGCTTTGGTACATTATGCAATCATCTTTATCACCACAACCATGCCAATAATCCATGCCGACAATAGCCTGTCCAATTAGCAATCAGCACCGTCGCTTATATTTATGATTTGGGTGAAAGCCCAACCAAACCAGCAATATCATTGTTAAATGACCTAAGCTGGTTATAAATTCCAAATATATCGCCCAATAATGCCGACAACATTTTCAAGCAAAAGCAAGCTAAATAATGCCACCAAAAATGACAAATCAATCATGCCGATATTTGGCACAAAACGGCGAAATGGTGCAACGATCGGCTCAGCCAGTTGCATCAGCACGCCCATCAAGCTGTTATTGACATTCATAAACATCATCAACAAACTGCTAATCGCCGATACAATCATGGTATAACGCAACAACTGCAAAAATTTCATGATACCGCCCAGCGAGCCAACAAAAAACAGCTCAGCGGCGGTGATGGATTTGCCCAATGACGCATTCTCTACCGCCACACCAATCAAGCAAAGCAACAACATCAGCACCACCGCCGCCATGCTGATACGCCCCGAACCAACATTGGGAAAAATACGAGCAAACAAATCAACCACAGAAGTCAAGCGATAAGTTGCCCGTGCCACAGGCTCACGCCTGTCAATCTCTGCCAGCTGAATCATAAAACGCACAAAAAGCAGCATTAGGGCAAAATTGATAAACATCATAATCAAAACAAAAGCAGTGGCATTCATAAATTTCTCTTTGTGATCGTTGGGCGATCAAGCACCCAGTAGGATAATCCGAATATTTGTCCAACCGACAGCGGTTCAATGCAGATTCTTATCAATAATCTACACAAGCTAGCTTTGGCTTAACATATGACCAAGCTCAACACTGCGGTCGCTACACGCCTGCATCGCCTCAGCAAACGCCTCGCCCACTTTATGCTCATAAAGACTTGCCAATGCCGCTGCCGTGGTGCCGCCCTTGGAAGTTACCTGCTCACGCAATACGGCAGGGTCATTATCTTGTGCCAGCACGGCCGCCCCTTGCATACTCTGCACCACCAAAGCCTGTGCGTCTGCACGCTCAAGCCCCATCTGTACTGCCTTGTCTATCATATGCTCAAGCACATAGAAAAAATATGCAGGTGCAGAGCCTGCCACAGCAGTAACAGCGTGCAACAATGCCTCATCTGCCACCCAGCTCACCATGCCAGAGGCTTGCATCACAGCCTGTGCCATCGCACGGTCTTTTTCACTAGCATTATCTGCAAACAACCCTGATGCCCCAAAGCCCTTGCTGGCTGGTAAATTTGGCATACAGCGTACAATCTGCTGATAATCGCCCAGCATCTGCGATAAGGTTGCCACCGACAACCCAGCTGCTACCGATAACACCAGCTGATTTGTCAAATAAGGAGCGACAGTCGTTGCCACTTGCCGCATCACCTGTGGCTTGACCGCCAGCACCACAACATCTGCCTTGCTAATAATACTGGGTGATTTGTCTGGAGTAACCGCCTCCACGCCCTTGCTGGCAAAAGCGTGGCGTTTGTCCTCATTATTATCTGAGACGCACAAGCACAAATCCAGCTTGTTGTCTTGCTTGGCTTTTAACAAGCCATCAATAATTGCTCGTGCCATATTACCACCGCCAATAAAGCTGATGGTCTTGCCATTTAACACTTCAAAATTCGCCATAATTTATCCCCATTTTTTGCCATTTATCAACCGATAGAAAATTAGCAATTTTTACAATCTTATTTGCACCCAACACAGCAATGTACCAAAAAAAAATCACAGGGTGCGATTTGGTTTGTCATTGTACACCATTCGCCCAATTGGTGCAAAATTATCAAGCCCATCACCGCTGGGCAGTCGCCACGCCATCATAGGGGCAATCAGATACTGATTATCATCAATGGACAGTTGCCACAAATGCCTGCGTAACCAAGTCGGTATGCGAAGTTTTTGTGCCAGTTTTTTGCCACGATACTGGTACTGTCCAATGGTTATTTTTTGTTGTTGGACGGTTGTTATTTGACTTGGCGGACAGTGAAGCTGTAATTGACAATTACCATCATCGAGCAGCACCCAGCCATCTTGATTGCGTTGGGGCTGTATCATCGAATGCTGCAATAGTTGCCACGCATCTTGCCGATAGCGATACAGGCAATTATCATAACGACAAACCACATACGCCGCCTGCCTGCCCTGCCACCATATTTGGCTGTTGTGGTCGTTGTCATGGCGATATGCCAAACGATGCGCCTGCACACTGATTGCCTGCGGTGGTGCCACAGGCTCATCTGCTTGCAGCCAGTGATGAATGAGCAGCTGCTGTGCCGCCTCATCAAACTGGCGCAATTTGGGCAAAAACAGCACCTGCTGATACGGCAGATTATCCACATCAGCACAAAGGGGTATTTTTTCTGCCAGCCAATCATCAATCACTGCCAAGTATCCACCAAGCAAAGCTGCCGAACGGCTGATGTTGGTGATGGCTTTGGGATTCATGATGGCAAGCTGTGGTAAGATATGCTGACGCAAATGACCCCGCATATAGCGATCGTCTAGGTTGGTTGCGTCATCAACATAAGGCAGTTCGTGTTGGTGGGCAAAACGGCTAATACACTCGCGAGTTGCCGTCAGCCAAGGTCGCCAAAGCATGATGGTCTTGGCTGAATTTTCAATCATCAGGCTTTTTTTTTGCCAAGTTTTTATGCCAGATAAGCCCTGCAAGCCTGCACCATCAGCCAGTCGCATCAGCACAGTCTCCGCCTGATCATTGGCATGATGAGCAAGCATCAGCACATCATCACACGCCATCATTGACATCATCGCCTGATAACGAGCATCGCGTGCGTGCGTTTCGCTATTTTTTGATAATTTGACAGGCAGGATATGGCACTCAAAGCCATATTGCACCGCCCAGCTGCTAAGCATTTTTGCCCAGTCATCATTTGCCGTCTGCCAACCATGATGCACATGCAGCAGTATGGGCAGCTTATCAATCCTGCCTTGTTGATACAGCAACCAGCAAGCATATGCCAATGACAAAGAATCCCTGCCACCACTGCACGCCAAATACAGCCGACCATTACCGCCCTGCTTGCGAGCATAATAATCCTGATAAGCCTCAAGCAGTGTCGTACTTAGCACATCTGTATTCACACCTTGCCCCAAAATATAAGGGGCGAAAATTGATTTCGCCCACAGGATTGTTGTTTGATTATAACGACACAGTCGAATCAAATTTCATCAATCTGTCATAACGCTGCTGCAATAATACATCGGTTGGCAGCCCTGATAATTCTCCAAGCTGACTGGCAAGCAGCTGCTTTAATGCTGTCATGACCATCTCTGGTGCTTCGTGGGCAGGGCTAGGCTCTGGCACAACTTCATCTATCAAGCCAAGCTGGTGCAAATTGGTGGCGTTGAGCTTTAGTGCCTCTGAGGCATCGGCGGCTTTTTCGGCGGTTTTCCACAAAATAGACGCACAGCCTTCAGGTGAAATCACCGAATAAATGCTGTTTTGTAGCATATTTACCTTATCTGCCACACCGATTGCCAATGCTCCACCTGAACCGCCCTCGCCGATGACTGTGGCGATGATGGGGGTTTTTAGGCTACTAAATACCGCAATACTTTTGGCAATCGCTTCTGCCTGACCTCTTTCTTCTGCACCAACGCCAGGATATGCTCCCTGCGTATCAATAAAGGTCAATACAGGCAAACCAAAACGCTCCGCCATCTGCACCAAGCGAATCACCTTGCGATAGCCTTCAGGGTTTGCCATGCCAAAATTGTGAGCAATGCGTTCTCTGGTACTGCGTCCACGATGCTGACCGATGACCATCACCGCTTCGCCATCAAAGCGTGCCAAACCGCCGATAATCGCACGATCGTCAGCAAAAGCACGATCGCCGTGCAGCTCATCAAACTCTGTAAACAATGCCTCAACATAATCCAAAAACAACGGACGCTTTGCATGGCGTGCCAGTTGCACACTTTCCCAAACTTGACTCATATCACACTCTTAGTATTGTACAAATGTAAACTGACATTTAGTTTAGCACTTTTTTTAAATTCCGTCATCATTTTTACAAAAATTTTGGCACTTTCTTTATCGGTCGGTAGATGATGGCCATCTCATTTGGTACAAACCACGCTCAACGCCACACCCCATTTGGCAAACTGTGGTATGTCAAGTTCCAGCTGATTGGCAATCAGTTCCTCATGTAAACCTGCCCCAACCACAACCTGCCAAGCATCTGGGCTGCTGACGGTTAAATCAATCGCCGCCGCCTTGGTGGTGCGACTGTGGCTTGACTGTGCCGCCAAACGCAAAATCAAGCACAAATATGCCAATTTGCGACCGCCCAATGCCTCCACCGCTTGCAATGTGTCAGGTTTTAATTTGCGGCGATGGTGCAAAACCAGTTGTGCCATCATCGCCTGCCCCATTTGTGAAAAACCTGCAATGTCTGAATGCTCAAGCAGATAAGCACTGTGGCGTTGATAATTACTATGTCCAACCGCCAGTCCTATCTCATACAGATTGGCAGCACGGCGTAACAAATCAGCATCTTCGTCATCAAAGCCCAAATTGTCTTTTGCGGCATCAAACAACCGTGCCGCTCTGGTCATCACACGAGCTGCTTGCTTGGCATCAACCGAATAGCGTTCAGCCAACGCCGCCACACTGCGATCTCGCACATCTTCGCAGTTTAGCCGACCAAGCATATCGTACATCACCCCTTCACGCAATGCACCATCAGAATAACCCAACTCATCAATGCCCAATGTCTGCATGATGGCAATAAGCTCTGCCACGCCAGCAGGAAATACCGCCTGACGATGTGCTTTTACCCCTTCAAAATCAATTTTTTCAATTGAGCCGAGCTTGATTAGGTGTTTTTTGAGTTTTTGTAATCCAGCAAGCGTAACGGTCTCAGTGGACAAACCAAGCTCGGCAAGCACAGACCGTGCCGCCTTGATTGTGCCTGACGAGCCGATGGCATTATCCCAGCCGACTTTTTTGTAGCGTTTGGTGATGCCAAGCAGCTCGGTTTGTGTGTATTTTGCCGCTGCCTCAAACGCCGCCTCGGTGATTTTGCCATCATCAAAAAATTTTTTGGTATAAGTAACACAGCCCATTTGTAGGCTTTCCATCTCGATCGGCTCAAAACCCTGACCGATAATAAACTCTGTCGAGCCACCGCCAATATCAATCACCAGCCGTCTATCTGTACTGGCATTAGAATGCGACACGCCCAAATAAATCAACCGTGCCTCTTCACGCCCTGCGATGATTTCAATAGGCTTGGGCAAAATTTCGTTGGCTCGCTGGAGAAATTCTTGGGCATTGACCGCCTTACGCAACGCATTGGTCGCCACAATACGCAAACGGCTTGGGTGAACTTCGGTAATATGCTGAGAGAAGCGATTTAAGCACTCAAGTCCACGCACGATTGCCTCTTCGGACAAGACATTCTGCTCGTCCAAACCTGCCGCCAATTGCACCTTTTCAGAAATTGAGGCAACTTTTCGCACCTCGCCATGATCCAAGCGTGCAATCGCCAAATGAAAACTGTTCGAGCCCAAATCAATCGCTCCGAGTAGCTCATCACGACCGATGGCAGCGGCATTGGTGATGGCATTGGCGATTTTTTCGTGGCGATCGGTAGTGTCTATTGTTACGGTTTTCATGGCGGTTTCCAAAAATAAAATTATCAATACTGTAAAATAAAATCACCAAATTGTCTAGGAAAAATTGCCAAGCAGCACCGCCAATCCCGCTTTTTGGCATGGATTGAGTGCATTGATTTTGCCTTTTGTTGATGATAAATCGCAATCTGTATTTTGTACAAAAAACACCCAAACTCAACCAAACAATACACGCCAGCAATTATCTTGCATTGCTTTGCTTTTATAGTATCTGAAGCGTATAAGCATCATGTGTACATGTGGCAAAAGGAGATTGAATGAAATTCACCAATGGATGCAAATTGGCACTGTCTGCCCTTGTCTTAGCAACAAGCCATGCTTATGCCGAGCAATCATATCTTGAAAGCACCTATGGCATCAGTGCCGAAGAGGTACAGCTTCGCCTAGATTTGCAAGAGCAAGTCATTACCTTGTCAGAAAAACTCAATACAATATTTAGACTGCATAATATTATGCAGTCTTGGAGATTTTTATGAAAAAACAAATTACGGTTGCAATTGTTTCAATGCTGACTTTAACTGCGTGTTCAAATCCAGCCATCAACGAACCAAGTACTAAAGCCCGGCCAATCAAAAGTAGCGAAATGCAACAAGATCAAAATAAAAATCAAGACACTCAATCCATATTTTATTTAAATAGTGCCGATGTTTTACTAACAGATAATTTGCTGGCAGAACATAAACCACCAGCAAGTTTGATTGTGTACAACCAATGCCTATCCGTTCGATCTTTTCTTAGTGGCAAAACATATACTTTAGCCACGCCCAATGCCAATGAAATTTTATTTGATGACAATCAAAATGTTATCGGTTTATTAAACAAAAAATCAAAAAGAAGAATCTTAATCGGTGATGAAATTGTGCTTGATAGCACAAATACCGTTAATGCCAATGCTTCCACCAAACCTGTGCCAAAAGATTGCTCACAGGAGCTGCTGATTACCGCTGCGGTTGAATAAGATACCTACCGATATCAAAATACCACCCATCAGCTCAAAACTGGTCATCAAAACCGCTCGCCAACCAGCTGCTGCAAATCCTCAGGCAAATCTGCAGTAAACTGCTTGGTTTGTGTATCCATCGGCACAGCGATTTGCCATGCGTGCAAGCACAGTCTTCTTACGCCTTTTTGGGCAGCTGTCTGTGCTTGAGCTTGCTGTTGGTATTTGTCATCGCCCAGCAAGGCGTGTCCGATACTTGCCATGTGTACACGAATCTGGTGCGTGCGTCCTGTCAGAGGGCTTGCTTTGACAAGGCTTACCGCCATATCATCAAGCCAAAAAGTCGCCAAAACCTCTATCTTGGTCTGGGACGGCTTGCCCTGCTTATCCACCTTGACACGCCGCTCGCCATTTGCCAGCGTGTATTTTAGCAGCGGCTTGTCAATCATCTGTCCCTGCTCAACCACACCATGCACCAAGCACAGATATTGTTTTTGAATGGTTTTTTGGCGAAAATGCTCTTGTAGCATCTTGAGCATACTGCGTTTTTTGGCGATGAGCAATAGCCCTGAAGTATCTTTGTCAATGCGATGCACCAGCTCCAGATATTTTTTGCCCGTGGCGATACGCATCGCCTCAATCACGCCAAAGCTCTCGCCAGAACCGCCATGCACCGCCATGCCGTGCGGCTTATTTAGTACAATCAGTCCATCATCTTCGTAGACAATCCGTGCCAACAAGCCCTGTGCCAGCGTCTGACTGATGACAGGCTCTTTACTAACGCCCAACCTAAGCGGTGCTATGCGTACCACATCACCTGCACACAGTTTGTCATGAGCCTTGCAACGCTTGCCATTAATGCGAATCTCATCAGCACGAATCAATTTGTACAAATGCGAGCGTGGCAAGCCTTTAAGCCGTGCAAGCAAAAAATTATCAATCCGCTGACCATGCTGGTTATCCGTTACGCTCAAAAAATTCACCTGCGTAAAATCCCTGATGGCGGCATCGGCAGATTGTACCTGTGCTTGCTTGGTAGATTTTTTGTGATGAAACTTCCCTTGCTGACCACTCATTTGGGACGATTTTTGTGCAAAATGGGGGTGCGATGGTGCTTTTTGGCGTTTTTTTTGTAAATTTTTCATGGTTTTGACATTTTTTTGTAGGCGTTTGGCAAAAGTTTTGGTATAGTTTAGCATGTTGCGAGGTAATGTATCGGTGAATTTTGTATCAAGAGCAAAATTTTCACCAAAAAATGACAAATCCCTGACCGCAGTTTTATCAATTTTTGATCATAGATGACTTGATAATATTTAGAAAAGTTTATTATCTGGTTTAAAAATACCAAATAAACCAGACTTATTGGCAAACTTTCTAAATCCACTCGGCACATTTGTTCGCAACCACAACGAACGATTATTTGACACACCGAATATTTTGGTTGATGCAACTTCGGTATGAACCGTACAAGATTTGCCAGTCTGCCCAAAGGCAATTGGCACAAAAAATTTGGCAACGCTGGCTCAAAAGCACAAGACAGACTCTGCTTTTGCCAAGCAATCCCCAGCAATTGTCAAAATTTTGAGTTGTTAAACTGGTGCAAGCAGTTTGGCAGGTAATCCGCTTGGGCGGAAAATATTACAACTTGGCAAGATAATCTCTTGCCTCTGGCGTAATTTGACCGCCTGATAAATCTTTTGAAATACCGATGTTGCTCATTTGGGGCGATTTGCCCATTAAGGAACATCATGAAACGCATTTTAATCAACGCTACGCATAACGAAGAAATTCGTGTTGCTTTATGCAAAGACAATCATCTGTACGATTTTGACCTCGAAAATCGCACCCGTGAACAAAAAAAGGCCAATATTTATAAGGGTCATATCACCCGTGTTGAACCATCGCTTGAGGCGGCATTTGTTGAATACGGCTCGGCTCGCCAAGGCTTTTTGCCCCTGCGTGAGATTGCTGGAGAATATCTGCATGGCAATGTGCGTGAAGACAACATCAAACAACTCATCAAAGAAGGCGATGAGGTCATCGTCCAAGTAGAAAAAGAAGAGCGAGGCAACAAAGGGGCGGCTCTGTCTACTTATATCTCGCTGGCGGGTCGCTATCTGGTGCTGATGCCCAATAATGCCAAGGCGGGCGGTATCAGCCGTCAAATCTCTGGCAAAGTCCGTGAAGAGATGAAACAAATCATCGCAGGGCTAAACTTGCCCAAAGGCATGAGCGTCATCGTACGCACCGCAGGGCTGGGCAAAGGTGCCGAAGATCTGCAAAATGATCTGGATCATCTGCTTGACATCTGGAAATCAATTCAAGAACAAAACAAAACTCGCCCAAGCCCTTGCTTGGTTCATCAGGAAGCTGGCGTGGTTACTCGTGCCGTGCGTGATTATTTGCGTGATGATATTGGCGAGGTATGGATTGATAGCGAAAATGCCTACAACGAAGCGGCAAATTTCATCAGTGCAGTCATGCCAGCACAAATGAGCAAGTTACGCAAATACACAGATTACGAGCCAATGTTTGCTCGCTTTGGCATCGAACGCCAAATTGAGACCGCCTATCAGCGTGAAGTGCGTCTGCCTTCGGGTGGGTCTATCGTGATTGACCAAACCGAAGCATTGGTATCTATTGACATCAACTCCTCAAAATCCACCAAAGGCTCTGATGTTGCCGAAACCGCCTACCACACCAACCTAGAAGCCGCTGACGAAATCGCTCGCCAATTACGCTTAAGAGACATGGGTGGACTGATTGTCATTGACTTCATTGACATGAATGACCCACGCCACCAAAAGGAAGTCGAAAAACGCCTTGTAGACGCCACACGCCACGACCGTGCCAGAGTGCAGTTCGCCGAAATCAGCAAATTTGGTCTCATGCAGATGAGTCGCCAACGCCTACGCCCCAGCCTTGAGGAAGCGACAGGCTACATTTGCCCACGCTGCCATGGCAACGGCATGATTCGTGATTTGCGTTCATTGTCATTGTCCATCATGCGACAAATTGAACAAATCGCCCTAAAAGAACGCATGGGTGAAATTCAGGCAGAAGTGCCGACTGACATCGCCGCGTTCCTGCTGAACGAAAAGCGAGAAAGTTTGGTTTATCTTGAGCAAGACAGTGGCACACGCATTACCATCTTGCCACATGCTCATCTTGAAAGCCCAAACTTCAGCCTGCACTTTAATCCAGATGGCTTTGCACCATCAAGCTATGAACGCATTGCCGATACCGAAGAAAAAGAAAATATCGATCGTGGCTATGAGGTCAATTGGCAAACTGACAACGAAAAACAAGACAACAATCGTTGGCACAAACCTGCCAAAACTGCCAGCAAAACCACCGAACAGGTGCAACAGCCACAACAAACCCAAGCCGAACCACAAGCTGTGGCTTGGCTATCAAACCTATTCGCCCCAAAACCACAGGCACGCCTAGCAGGCAGTCTGGGCACAACCGATGCTGCCTTGGCAATCGAATCGCTGGTAAATGGTGGCAATGTCAGTCTGGGTGCCTCTGGGAACATCAATGCCCTTATCAGCAATGCTGTGGCACAGCCTGAGCAGCACAGCGAAGAAAAACGCCACAAAAAATCTCGCACTGCCAAAAAAAGCAGCGATGACGATGTGGTAGCAACCCCAGAAAAATCAGAAAAAAGAACCAAAAAAGACGCAACAAAGGACAAGGAATATCCTAAGCGAGAAGCAGGTGTACGCCGCGAATCTCGTGGCGAGATTGTCCGTGGCGAGGCTATTAAGCCATTTGACAAGGCAGAGCAGGCAGAAAAAAGCGAAAAAACCGCTCGCACCGACAAGCCAAAAGCCGATAAAACGCTACGCCAAAAGTCCACGAACCCCGATGATGTCATCATGCACATCAGCGGTAACGAAGCTGCCAAACCAGCCAGCCAAGTGGTTCATTTATCCCTTGATGGCAGCAAGGCAAAAACAACCAACAAGGCAACCAAGCCTCAAGCGGTGGCTGATGACAATGCTGTCAGCACAGCCAGCCAGTCGCAACCTGCATCTGTTGTCCAATCCGACACTGCCAGCGTGATTGCAGACGACAGCGACAAAAATTCAGTGGCAAGTCATGATAACCCACCAAGCAAGGCGACAGATGCACCTCTTCCTAATGTGGCTGCCATCAGCTCGGCATTGCTTGAGAAAATCACTGCTCTTGCCAAACAACAAAACAAAGCCCCCAATGATCCACGCGTGGTGGCACAAGCCATGCAGGCAACCGAACAGTCTATCACAGGCACTGCAGGTGAGTTCATCGCACGCACCCTAGGTCAGACTGCCAGCGGTGAGTTTATTGCAGACTTTGTTGCTGCTGTTGGCAAAGTACGCCGCTTAGATACGGCATTTGACTTTAGCAATTTTGGCTACCTACCACTGACAGCGGCAGCAAAAGCTCAATTCGATGAGCAAATCAACGCCACAGGGCATCTATCGGCAGCACAAGGCAAAACCACAGTTGAGCCACGACCTGTTGCACGCCGAGCCAGCAACGATCCACGAGGTCAGCACCCTGATTTTGTTGCCAAGAATGATCACTTGAGCGATGACGCTCCTGATATCGACAGTGCATTAGCCCCCATGGAGGCAGTGGCCAGCGTCAGCGAAACTGCCGAAGCACGCCTTGAGGCACTTGATGATACCGCCACTGGCGATTATCAAAATCAAGAAGAAACCAAGCCATCAGAGCTAATACACACAGCTGATGACAAGACAGCAGACGATGCCACGACTCTAGAAGCTACAAAAGGCGTGTCGATTGAGGCGGATAATAACGCCCCAACCACCCTGCTTGATGATGCGTTGGCTACTGCAACCAGCATTACCGAACAGCTTAGCGAAACGGTTGGCAAGGTCATCAGTGATACCATTGACGAAATTGGCAATATCGTATCAATGAGCGAGGACTTGTTTAGCCATCTTGATGAGCAAACCGACACGCAAGCTGCCGAGCATCAGCCCGATGAGCAAGCACCGCTTGACATCACCAACACAGCTGATAAAACAGCCAAAGATAGTACAACTGGCGAGTCCAAGACCACCAGCAAAAGCAAAAAAGGCAGTCAGGTTAAGCAGATTACCGCTGAGCAAAAATCGGAGAAAAAATCCAAAGCCGCCAGCTACAAAGACATGATCGAAAATGTCGCTGGTCAATTGCAACCACAGCTTGGTATCTTAAACCTGATGACAACCAAAACGCCAAAAACCCCAAAAGCACCCAAAGCTCGCACGCCCAGAAAGCCGAGCAAAAAGCCTAAGGTTGAGGTACGCAAAATCAGCAAAGCCAGCGAAACTGCTGACACAGCAGAAAGTGGCAATGAATAACGCTGGCTAGGACAATAAAGCACCACAAGCAGTTGTTTGTGGTGCTTTTATTATCATGGTTAAAGACCGGATTTATTTGCTGGTATAAACCCAACCTTAGCCAAATTACAGTCGTCCAGCAGCAAGTTCTGCTAAGCACGATTTTATTATTTATTAATATTAAAAATAATATTATCAAATCACTCAAGTCATACCGATGAAATGTTAAGCGGTTACGCCACCGATGGCAAGGTATTTGATTTGCAAATATTCATCAATGCCGTATTTTGAGCCCTCTCGCCCAAGCCCTGATTGCTTTACACCGCCAAAGGGGGCAGCTTCATTAGAAATCAGTCCAGTGTTAATGCCGACCATGCCGTATTCCAACTGTTCGCAGACACGAATAACACGGCTTAAATCCTTGCTATAAAAATACGCCGCCAAGCCAAAATCAGTATCATTGGCACGCTCAATCACTTCGCTCTCGTCAGCAAAACAAAACACAGGAGCGATTGGGGCAAAAATCTCTTCATGTGCCACACGCATCTTATGGGTTGCGTCCCGAATCACAGTTGGGGCAAAAAACAGCCCCTCATGGCCGCCACCACAGCAAATTTTACCGCCCTTGCTGGTTGCGTCTTGGAGCAATGATACGGCATTATCAAGTGCCTTGTTGTCTATCAATGGTCCAACATCCACACCTGCCGTCATGCCAGATCCCAGCACCAACTCGGCGACCGCTTGGGTGAATTTGGCAACAAATTGCTCATAAACGCCCGATTGTACATAAATGCGGTTGGCACACACGCAAGTCTGCCCAGCGTTGCGGTATTTGGCAGTCACTGCCCCTGCCACCGCTGCATCTATATCAGCATCATCAAACACAATAAAAGGTGCGTTACCACCAAGCTCCAGCGAGACTTTTTTGATGGTGCTGGCACATTTTTTCATCAATAATCGCCCAACCTCTGTTGAACCTGTAAAGCTAAACTTACGCACATCAATATCTTGGGTGAAGACATCACCGATGGACTCGGCATCGCCCGTGATGACATTAAACACGCCAGCAGGTATGCCAGCCTGCTCGGCAAGCACCGCCAATGCCAATGCCGAAAAAGGGGTCAGTGATGCAGGACGAATGACAAAAGTACAACCCGCTGCCAATGCTGGTGCGGCTTTGCGAGTTATCATGGCATTGGGAAAGTTCCATGGCGTGATGGCAGCACAAACACCAATCGGCTGCTTGATGGCAAGGACTCGCTTGTCCGTACTGGGTGCTGGTATGACATCGCCATAGACTCGCTTTGCCTCTTCGGCAAACCATTCAATATAGGACGCACCATAAGCAATCTCTGCACGAGATTCTGCCAAAGGCTTGCCCTGCTCAATGGTCAGGATAACTGCCAAATCTTCTTGGTGCTGCATAATCAGCTCAAACCATCGCCGCAATAGCTCGCCACGCTGCTTGGCTGCATAACCCTGCCAAGTCGCCAAGGCACGCTTGGCTGCCAAAATCGCACGCTGTGCCTCCGCCTTGCCCATATTTGGCACAGTGCCAATCAGCTCATCGGTAGCAGGATTATAAACAGCAATCTCGGCACGATTATCCGCTGCTTGCCACTTGCCATCAATATAGGCTTGGGTCTTTAACAAAAGCTGATTTATCTGCATAAATTTCTCCGCATTATTATTTATATTATCATCATTGTTATTTTAAATTTAAACTGCACCGAGTAAGTGGATAATTTTTGGCAGTTGCTACATGATGATATTTATCAAACAAGCCAAATATCCATCAGCTTGGTGATTTTTGGCACATTTATCAAGCCATTAACACCCACAGGCTTTAACATTGTAACAACCCTTGGCAAAATTGCAAAGCACAATCCGCCAAATCTTAAAGCAAAAAAACCGCCCTTGTTGTCTGTAACAAAAGCGGTTTTGTCTTTATGCACAAAAACAACAATCAATCGCCTTGATAGCCTTTTAATTTCAATCGTGCCTTGTGCAAAATCGGTTCGGTATAGCCTGCTGGCTGCACCGCCCCCTGAAAAATCAAATCCGCCGCTGCATTAAAAGCAATGTTATTGTCAAAATCTGCCGACATTGGGCGATAGGCAGGGTCGTGGGCATTTTGACTATCCACGACTTTTGCCATGCGTTTTAGCACCGTCCACACTTCATCTTCGCTAACGATGCCGTGTGCCAGCCAGTTGGCAATGTGCTGTGATGAAATGCGAAGCGTTGCACGGTCTTCCATCAAGCCAATGTTGTTAATATCAGGCACTTTGGAACAACCAACGCCCAAATCCACCCAACGCACCACATAGCCTAGGATACCTTGGCAGTTATTCTCAAGCTCTTTTTGCTTCTCTGCATCGCTCCAGTTGGTATCGGTTGCCAGCGGTATGGTGAGCAAATCATCAATGGACGGCACTTGGGCAGATTGCAAGGCCGCCTGACGCTCGGCAACACTGCACTTGTGATAATGAATGGCGTGAATGGTTGCACCAGACGGGCTTGGCACCCATGCACAGCTTGCTCCTGCTTGTGGGTGTTCAATCTTGGTGCGGTACATATCAGCAAGCTCATCAGGCTTTGGCCACATGCCTTTGCCGATTTGTGCCTTACCCCTTAGCCCTGCTTTTAGACCAATCATGACATTGCGGTTTTCATAAGCGGTGAACCATTTTTCAGACTTAATTTCACCCTTTGGCACAAACGCCCCTGCTTTCATGGCGGTATGAATCTCATCACCTGTGCGATCCATGAAGCCTGTATTGATAAAGATGGTGCGATTTTTGGCTTTTTCGATGCAGTTTTTTAGATTGGCAGAGGTGCGTTTTTCTTCGTCCATGATGCCTATTTTTATGCTGTTTTTCGGCAGTCTAAGCAGCTGTTCGCTACGGTCAAACAGCTCCACAGCGAACGCCACTTCTTCTGAGCCGTGCATTTTTGGCTTGACGATATACATCGAGCCTGTGCGAGAGTTACGCAGGGTATTTTTTCCCATAATGTCAATGGTTGAGAGCATGGGGCTAATCACACCGTCCATAATTCCCTCAAAAATCTCTTCGCCGTCTACCAAAATCGCAGGGTTCGTCATCAGATGGCCAACATTACGCAGCAGCAGCACCGAGCGGCCATGCAGGGTTTTGGTATCGCCATTTAAATCGGTAAAAGTACGGTCAGCATTTAGCGTGCGAGTGATGATTTTGCCATTTTTTTCCAAAGTCTCGCTAAGATCGCCCTTCATCAGCCCAAGCCAGTTGCGATAGCCTTCTACCTTTTCTTCGGCATCGACAGCAGCCACCGAATCTTCCAGGTCTTCAATGGTGGTAACTGCCGCTTCTAAAATCACATCTTTTACGCCAGCCTTATCATCTTTGCCAATCAAATGCTCACGGTCAATTTGGATAATGGTATGCAAGCCATTGTTTTTTAGGATAATTTCTGATGGATTATCAGGGCTGCCGTTGTAGCCTTGTAACTGCTTGGTGTTTTTTAGCGTGGTGGTTGTATTGCCAATTTGCACCGACAATTGACCGTTTGTGATGGCATAGCCAGTGGCATCAGCGTGCGAGCCTGTCATCAGCGGATAAGTCTCATCAAGGAAGTTTTTGGCAAATGCAATCACCTTTGCCCCACGCACAGGGTTATAGTCTTTGCCTTTTTCCGCCCCATTTTCTTCGTCAATCACATCAAAGCCATACAGTGCATCATAAAGCGAACCCCAACGAGCGTTGCCTGCATTTAGTGCATAGCGAGCATTACGCACAGGCACGACAAGCTGCGGCCCTGCGATGGTGGCAATCTCATCGTCCACATTGTCGGTGGTGATTGCAAAATCCGCCACTTCTGGCTCAAGATAGCCGATTTCGGTTAGGAAGGCTTTATACGCCCCAAGCTCATAGCTGTTGTTCTCATGCCAGTTGTCAATCTTCGCTTGTAGCTCATCACGGTAAGCAAGCAGGGCTTGGTTTTTTGGGGTCAAATCTTTGACAATCTGCTCAAACCCTGCCCAAAACTCATCGCTTGAGACATTTGCCAGTGGCAAGGCTTCATTTTCAATAAAATCATACAAAATCTTATCAATGGCAAAACTGCCCTTTTGAATGCGTTGTGTCGCCATGGTTTTATCCTTAAAAATCATTATCTAAAATCTAATCCAAAGCAAAACGGTGCTTTAACCCAAAAGTCAAAACACCGTTTGCAATTGCTGTTATCAGATTAACCAAGTGAATTGGTGCCAATGCTAGACAGGTGATAGGCACTGCAAGCAGTACAACAATCAAGCCTAACAACACAGCAGCCCAATTCACAAAGTGTTTAATCAGCCGCCAAATTGGTTCATGGTGTTCTTACTGGCATCTCCTGCTTTTAGGGCATTTTCACCAGAGAAAATCTCTTTATGGTCATCGCCGATATCGCTGCCTGCCATTGCTTGGTGCTTGACGCAAGCGATTCCACTACGGATTTCTTTTCGTTGTACACCAGCCACATAGGCAAGCATACCCTCATCACCAAAGTAACCTTTGACAAGTTCATGCGTGGACAAAGAGGCAGTGTGATAAGTCGGCAAGGTGATTAGATGATGAAATACGCCTGCCTCGCGAGCCGCGTCCGCTTGGAAAGTGCGGATTTTTTCGTCCGCATCACGAGCAAGCTCAGAGTCGTCATATTTAGCGTCCATCAGTTTATCACGCTCATAGCCTGATACATCTTTGCCCTCGGCAAGCCAGCGGTCGTATGCTTGCTGACGGAAGTTGATCGTCCAGTTGAATGATGGCGAATTGTTATACACCAGCTTGGCATCTGGCACTTGTTTTTTGATGTCATTCACAAAACTTGCAATCGCTGCCACATCAGGCGTTGGCGTCTCAATCCAAATCATGTCCGCACCGTTTTGGAGCGAAGTTACACAGTCTAGCACCACACGGTCATGCTGCGTGCCTGCACGGAATTGGTACAGCCCTGATGGCAGGCGTGTTGGGCGATGCAGTTTGCCATTACGCTTGATGAGAATTTCATCTTCTTTGGCTTCGGCGATGTCAATTTCGGTAGTGTCCAAATAACTGATGTATTTGCTCGCTAAGTCTCCAGCTTCACGGCTGACTGGGATTTTTTGGGTCAAATCCGCACCTTCTGAATCCGTGCGAGCAACAATCACGCCCTCATCTACGCCAAGCTCAAGGAAAGCATAACGCACGGCATTAATTTTTGCCAAAAAATCCTCGTGCGGCACAGTAACTTTGCCCGCTTGGTGTCCGCATTGCTTGGCATCTGATACTTGGTTTTCGATTTGGATTGCACACGCCCCTGCCTCAATCATTTGCTTGGTGAGCAGATAGGTCGCCTCTTCGTTGCCAAAACCTGCGTCAATATCAGCAATGATTGGCACAACATGGGTCTCAAAGTTATCAATCTGCGTCTCGATTTCTTTGACTTTGGCGGTATCGCCAGCAGCTTCGGCCTTTTGCATGGCACGGAACAAATCATTTAATTCTTTGGCATCTGCTTGGCGAAGGAATGTGTAGATTTCTTCAATCAATTTTGGCACGGCGGTTTTTTCGTGCATGGATTGGTCAGGCAACGGGCCAAATTCAGAGCGAAGAGCCGCCACCATCCAGCCTGATAAATAGATGTAGCGTTTGTTCGTTGTGCCGAAGTATTTTTTGTTGGCAATCATTTTTTGTTGGGCGATAAAGCCATGCCAACAGCCCAAAGACTGTGTGTATTTGCTGTTATCGGCATCGTACTGTGCCATATCACGCCGCATAATGGCAGCGGTATATCTGGCAATATCCAAACCTGTCTGAAAGCGATTTTGTACAATCATGCGTGCCGCATCTTCTGGACGAATGGCATTCCAAGTGCCGCCCAGCTTCTCCTTTACCTTGCGTACATGATCCAGTGCTGATTGATAGCTCATAACATACTCCTGTAATGATCACGGATAAACTTGCAAATACATCATCGCCAACCGACAATGATGTCGGGCAAAGACCTCGCACCGTTTTGCTGGGCTTTGCCGTTAAACACAGCATAACCAAATATGGGCGATTTATCCAATAGCTTGTACCAATATTCATTATTTTTTAAATAAATGGCTTTATATTTGCCATTAATTCATAAAATATATTATATAAATATTATTCAAGTTATTGATTTTATTAATATTATTTATTATTTTTTATAATATCAATAATTATATTTATTGACCAATTGCCGCTTGTGCATTGCCAAGGACGGTGTTAATTGTGGCTTTTTATGCTAAAATTGTACAACTGTATTTTTATGATTATGCCATCATGAGTGCCAATGTAGATTTTGATGATGCTGTTTTGCACGATTGTCCAGAGCTTGCCAAATTTTTATTCGCCACAGGCTCACTGACAAGTCTGCTTGAAAAACAAGCTGGCAGACGGCTTGTGGTGCAGGTGCTGTCCGAGGGCTTTGTGCCGCTTACTCATCATCAAAAAATCGCTCTCAACCTACCCATCAACAAAGCCCAGCTGGCATGGCAACGAAGCGTATTATTATACGGCTGTGATAAAGAGGCTTGGGTATGTGCCAGCAGTATTTTTCCGCTCAATGTCCTAAAAGGCAAGCTAAAACGGCTCAAACACTTAGGCAAAACACCCATTGGTCGTGTTTTATTTGCCAAACGCCAGCCGATGATTGAGCATCGCACATTTTATCATCACAAAAACCCTGCTCGCGATACCTGCTATCAGACCGAAGCGGGCAGATTGTTAATCTCGGAGCAGTTTTTGCCTGCTTTTATCAACCACCTAAAGCATACAGCCCAATAAAGCACTAACTTGAATTTTATTACCGCCAAGCTGAAATTCTATCAACAAACAAATTCGCACAATCGTAGTGTATCACCGCCAAAAATATGCTACACTAACGGCATAATTTTTGTAAACAACCCAAGCTAGGAATCATCATGTTTAAAGAACTCTCTATCCATCAATACGATCCAGAAATCGCCAGTCAAATCGATGCCGAAAGCCAGCGTCAAGAAGACCACATTGAGCTTATTGCTTCAGAAAACTACTGCTCGCCTGCTGTCATGGAAGCCCAAGGCTCATCGCTGACCAACAAATATGCCGAAGGCTACCCCGGCAAACGCTACTATGGCGGCTGTGAGCATGTTGATGTGATTGAGCAAATCGCCATTGACCGTGCCAAAGCATTGTTCGGTGCTGACTATGCCAATGTCCAGCCACATTCTGGCTCAAATGCTAACAGTGCGGTATTTTTGGCATTATTACAACCAAATGACACCGTGCTGGGCATGAGCTTGGCTCATGGCGGACATCTGACCCATGGTGCTACCGTGAACTTCTCAGGTCGCAACTATAATGCGGTGCAATACGGTCTGGATACCGAAACTGGCTTGATTGACTATGAAGAAGTGGCTCGCCTTGCCCGTGAACACAAGCCAAAAATGATTATTGCAGGTTTTTCGGCATACAGCCAAGTGGTTGATTGGCAAAAATTCCGTGAAATCGCCGATGAAGTCGGTGCATATCTGATGGTTGATATGGCACACATTGCAGGTTTGGTGGCTGCTGGCGTTTATCCAAGCCCTGTGCAAATTGCCGATGTTACCACAACCACCACGCACAAAACCCTACGAGGCCCTCGCTCGGGTCTAATCTTGGCAAAAGCCAACGAAGAAATCGAGAAAAAACTTGCCTCTGCTGTATTCCCTGGCAACCAAGGTGGCCCGCTCATGCACGCCATTGCCGCCAAGGCAGTCTGCTTCAAAGAAGCGATGAGCGATGAGTACAAAACCTATCAACAACAAGTGGTAAAAAATGCCAAAGCCATGGCAGAGGTGATCCAAAGTCGTGGCTATGAGATTGTCTCTGGCGGTACCGAGAACCATTTGATGCTCATCAGCCTAATCAAGCAAGGCATCACAGGCAAAGAAGCTGACAAATGGCTGGGCGATGCTCACATCACTGTCAATAAAAACGCTGTGCCAAACGACCCAAAATCACCATTTGTTACCTCAGGGATTCGTATTGGTACGCCAGCCATTACCACGCGTGGCTTTAGCGAAAGCGACTCTCGTGATTTGGCAGGTTGGATCTGCGATGTGCTGGACGCACGAGGCGATGAAGCGGTACTTGCTACCATTCGCCAAAAAGTTGCCGAAATCTGCAAAAAACTGCCCGTCTATGAACGCAACGCCTAATCAAGCCTGCACAAGTTATCCGAAAGCCTGTCTTTCGGATAACTTTTTTTGGGAGTACTGTTGATGGATTATCATCATTTGCACGCTTTGCACACACTTGCCGATGATTGCCCTTATGATTTTGGTGCAGACAGTCTGCCTGATAGCGATGGTTTTTTGGGCATTGGTGGCGATTTATCCACTGCCACCTTATTGCACGCCTATCGCTGCGGAGCATTTCCATGGTATTCGCCCAATGAGCCGATTTGCTGGTGGTCGCCTGATGTTCGCTGTGTCATCAGACCAAGCGACTTTCACCCAAGCAAATCATTACAACGCACCGCCAAGACCCAAACATGGTCCATCAGCAGCAATTTGGCCTTTTTGGCAGTTGTTGAAGCGTGTAGTCAGCCACGCCGAGATTCCGCCGAAAGCTGGATTGGCGATGACATAAAAGCCGCTTATAACCAGCTCAATCAGCTAGGGGCGGCAAGCAGCATAGAGGTATGGGCAGGCGTGCCACAGCACAGCGAGCTGATTGGCGGTCTGTATGGCGTGCATTTTGGGTCAATATTTTGTGGCGAGAGTATGTTTCATCGCAAGTCCGATGCCTCAAAAATCGCCTTTTGGGCGTTGATGCAACTGTCCAAGCAAGCAGGCATTGAGCTGATAGACTGCCAAGTTGTCAATAACCACCTGCTAAGCCTCGGTGCCAGCAAACTTGCCAAGGCAGATTTTCTCAAGGCATTGACAACGCTGGTGCATAGACCCAGTGGCAATCTACAAACAACCAAGGGCTTTGGCAGCCACAACCTGATGCCTTAATCAATAAGTCTTGAGATTGGTAAGGTTGTCAGCAGGCTTAGAGGCTTGGCAAAGATAGTGTTGTATTTTGCCAAAATCAGCACACAAAATTGGCAACAAAACCTTTAAGGCTGGACTGCATGGCAGTAAAACAAAATCCGACAGGCTGCCAAGGTGTTATTTTATTTAAAAAATTAGCAATAATAAATATACAGTCAAGTTTTTTATCAATTTATAAAACAAAGCTACAATTTAACTTAACAGCCATCTTGACCGCTTTTTTTCCATGCTACCAACTGCTCAATCAAATCAATCAGTGCTGCTCGCTCGCTAGGCTCAAGCTCGGCAATGGCATTCATAACACGCCTTGCCTCATCGTTAATTGTTGGATTGGCATTTGTCAAAAAATCTGTCGTCTCACAGTTGAATAATAATGCAAACTCTGACAGTCGCTTGATTGTCGGCATAATCCCTCCACGCTCCATTCTAGAAATCGCATCATTACTAATACCGATATGCTCTGCCACTTGTGCTTGAGTATATCCTGCCAGCTGGCGTTTGCTTGCTATTGCCTTGCCGATCGACTTACTTAAGTTCTTATCTGTTCTTTGTGTCATATCGCCCTCACTTTTCATGTCTAGTGTAGGCATTTAATGCTTGAAGTACAGATTGTTTAAGTTATATAATATAACTTTAAGTTCTTATAGGTCGGTATTTGCGTGCCAAATCTAAATTTTAGACTTAGTCTAGCATAATTTTGAACCAACACCCATATCGCCAAAAATTGCTGCGTCATGATAAGACGCACCCTGCAAGCAAGCTACTATCTTTCTGGATAAAATTTTGTTACCTTATACAAAACGGTTTATTTGAATGATTTTTTATGAGTGCATCACAACAAAGTATTATCGTTCGCCAATGGCACATTATCCAATTCTTGCTAAGAAGTAGCGGTTATGTCTCAACCAATGACATCAAATCCTATCTGGACACCAAGCAGATTCCTGCCGAGATACGCACCATTCAGCGTGATATGGCTACGCTTGCAACTGCCCTACCTCTAGAATGCCGCAAAGATGACAAGCCATACAGCTGGCGTTGGCAGCGGCTTGAGAATGTTGAGCGTGTCGATCTTAGCCTGTCTGAGATGCTGGTTTTTCATCAGGTTGATACCCAATTAAGGGGCGTGTTGCCTGCTGATTTAATGGAGCGTCTAGAGCCGTTATTGTCTCGCTCACGGCTGACTTTGGCAATGATAGGACAGGACTTGGATATGCACCTAAACACAGACAGCACGGACACTCCGAGCGGTCAATCAATCAAGAAAAAAGGCACACAAGGATTCATCGACCCCTACACCTCTCCAGCGGGCATACTGTACAAATGGTTGCGTCAGATGAAGTCGCACCTTCGCCGTACCCAAACGGACAAAATCACGCCGCGTATCTTGTTCGAACAACTGCCACACTGGCGAACATTGGTTAGCACCGAAGATTTGCAGAATCTCGAAACCGAACTGCTCAATATCGGACTGCACCCACTTTCTCAGGAAATCCATCAGACACTCAAAAAATCCAACAACCCAACAAACTAACTAGGAATGTATCATGAAATTTTACAAACAACAAATTCTTAGCGATCACTGGTCGCAGATAATGGACATCGCCGAGCGTTATGAGGCAAACCAAGCCCTACAGCGTTATAAACCACAGGTGGATAACTTCATCATGCGTGTGCCGCTGGTAGGGGTGTTCAGTGCTGGCAAATCAACTCTGCTAAACCGCTTACTTGGCGACAAACTGCTGGCTACCGACATCGACCCCAGAACCTCCATCGCCACCGAACTACATTATGGCACCGAAGAGCGGTTCATTGGGCATTTGGCAGATGGCACGACCATCTCACTGTCTCGTGATGATGTATCAAATGAGAACATCGACCGCATCACGCCACACAATACAGCCGATAAACAAGGCTGGCTATCTGCATATCTGCCATCGCCAGTGCTGGAGCAGTTTCCTCATGTTTGCTTGGTGGATTTGCCAGGGCTGGACTCAAACCTTGTCAGCCACAATCAGATGATTGACCACTATGTTCAACGCAGCCTAGCTTATTGTATCGTTGTCTCTATCGAAGATGGTGAGCTAAAAGCCTCGACACAGGATTTCTTACAGGCTCTCAGAATCAACGCCATGCCAGTGATTCTGATTATCACCAAAAGCGACAGAAAACCTGATGACGAAGTCGCCGCCATCAGTGCCAAAATCACCCAATCCATCACCAATCTTTTGGGGCGTGAGCCGCTAAAAGTCGCGGCAGTGTCAGCTCGCAAAGGCATCAATCTTGACGAAATCATCGAGGCATTGGCTCTGGTAGAAAGCCAAGCCGAGCTGCGGTTTGATGAAGTGGTGGCAAATCCGATTGTCTCAGAGCTACAGTTTTTGGTACAGAATCTGGACAAGCGGATTAATACAGAGAATTTGACCGTCGCTCAACTGCTCCATGACAAGGCAGAACTGCAAGAAAGCCTTAGCCAGTTTCGTGCAAATCTAAACAAAGAAATTCGAGAGCTAGAATCACAATCAGCCAAGATCGCCAACCGAATCAGCGAAAATGTCAAAAGCAGCCTAAGCTCCCAACTGGACACCCTAGCCCACCATCTTGTCAATGGACAAGACATCAGTCGCATGGTTGAGAATAATGTGCGTCTTACCATCAGCCAAGGTATCCAGAGCCAGCTTTTGCCCATCATCAATGCCCATGTAGGACACATTCAGGACTCCATACCCAATGCCCTAAATGTACAAAACCCTGATATCAGCCTGAATAACCAAAGCCAAGATAATTTTAGCTTTGGTGATTTGCTCAGTACGCTAAGCCCTATTTTGGCATTAATAAAAATCCACCCTGTGGCACGCATTGTGTCATTGTTACCAACCATTGTAGGCTTGCTGGACGGCTTGCTCTCTATAGGCAAAAAAGAACAGCTCAAAGAACAACAGCTGCAATTGGCACGCGAAAAGATACTGTACGAAGTCATTCCTAATGTGCAGACGCAGGCACAAAGCAGCTTAAACGAAATCATCGGTGAGAATATCCGAGCAGTAAAAGCACAGATTGAGCTACAGATACAAGAACGCAACGACCAGATTGACGCTCAGCTGTCTCGCATTCAGGCGGATATTCAGCTAAGCCAAGCCGAGCAAGAAGCACGCAGACAGGGCTACCAAGCAGACCAGACTGTCTTACAAAATTTATTAGCAAATCTAACATCAACACCCAACCTTAAGGAACAAGCTCAATGAACGACCAAAATTTTGATGTTGCAGCTCGTTATGACTTTCTTTGTCGAGCTCTGACCAAAGATAGCGACGCAGACACGCTTGCTTATCACGCCGATGAACAGCTCAACAAGCTAAATCACCACATCAATCACGACCTTGTGGCACTTGCTCGCCAAGACTCGCCTGATGGCTTTACGGACATTCTAAAAAATCTCAACAGCGAGTTGATACGCTTGCGTGAGTTTTGTGAATTTCCTGATTTGGCAACCAAGGCAGTGGTTGCTGTCGGTGGCAGGTTCAGTGCGGGCAAATCAAGCTTTTTAAACACACTACTTGGCAAAAAACAACTGGTCGTGGAGATTGACCCAACAACTTCCCTGCCCACCTATCTCCTAAAAGGCGATAGCGACAACATCATCGCAATCAACCTGTTTCATAACAAAATCTCGCTGAGCCATGATGAGTTTTTGAGCCTGACGCATGACGAAAAGGACAAATACGGCAGCCAAGTCGGCAGCGTGCTGTCAGCCATCTTTATCAGTGATGGTCAATTCCCATGGCAAAACCTTGCCCTGCTGGACACACCGGGCTACACCAAGCCTGATGAAGCACTCAACAATCAGCGTACAGATGAGGACATCGCTCGCCTACAGCTTAACGCCGCCAACTTTATCATTTGGTTGGTATCGGCAGAAGATGGCGTGATAAAAGAGGACGATCTGGCATTCTTGTCAGGGCTAAATGCCACTATCCCAAAACTTGTGCTGATAAACAAGGCGGACAAAAAGACCCCTGAAGAAGTCGAGCAAATCACCACACTCACCAAACAAACCCTAAAAGGACATGGCATCAATGTGATCGATGTACTGCCTGTCTCACGCAAAAAACAAGACTACCCACTAGATGCCGTCATGGGATATTTTGACCAGTGGAATCAGACAGCCACCGAGCCGAGATTTGCCAAGAATTTTGCCAAGCAATTCGATAGTTATCAGCAGCACCTTGAGTCAGCCATCGAGAAGCACAGCAAACAACTCTCCCTAGCCAATCAGATGATAGCCATCAGTGATGATGGCGAGATGGACACGATAGCAACAACCATCAAAAACGACATCGCAAGACAAATCACCGACTGGCAAACCACCCTAGCACAGCTTGAGCAACTAAAACAAGAATTTTTTGCCACTTTTAACCAGCTTGCTATGGATTTTGGAATGCAAACCAACAACCCATCTATAGAGCAAAAAAGCAATTCAGCAAACCTCCTCACCGCCACTGAAGCTATTCAAAATATGGATATCCAGTCCAGAAAACAAATCGCCAGCAGTGAGTCGCTGTCTGACGAGCAACAAATCGCCCTTGCCAAAGACTACTCCATCGTGGTACATCGAGCATTGGCAAGCAATCCAAAGCTATGCGAGGAGGCACAGATGTTGTTGCTAGAACAAAAAAAGCCAGACCCAATAATCTTGAAGGCACTTTGCAACAACCCCTCTTTGGCAAAAACAGCCTTTTCAGTGCTTGAAAGCAAGTTGAAAAAGGCAGGCAGAAATAGTTTGATTTCCATGCTTTATGCCAGCTATCCTTTTGATGAAGCAGAGCAAGCTAAGATTATTGCCAATGCCAGCAACCAATCACAACTCCGAGCTCTTGCCAAAAACCCCAAGCTAACCAATAAAAATCAAGCCTTATTTAACGAGAAATCAGAATCTAAAATCCCTTCTATGTCTCTGTTTGGTGGCTACAACACCTCAACTAAATATACATATAATGAAGAAGTTCGTACATGCTTGGCAGAGAATCCTTCATTAGCCAAAGAACTACAGCGAGAGCTTAGCAAAGATAAATTAGAAGTATTATACGCTCTAGCAAAAAATCCAAATCTTGACAAGCAGTTGCAATCTAATCTGGCAAAAAATAGCGGTTGGCGGGTTGCACAGAACCTTGCCTGCAACAAAAATATTTCTGAAGATACTCAAAATATGTTGCTGAATAAGCAAGATCCTAATTTTTACTCAATGGATATCGTGGAGAGTGTGAGCAGGCGGCAGGAACACGAAGCAATAAAAACCAATACCTTTAAATCTTTGGCTGTAAATCAAGCAATCGCCCCAATGGTGCAAATGAAACTTGCCAAAATGGACAGCACTGAAATTAAGCAGGCTCTAGCCTCTTTAACAACACTGCATAGACGAGCACAGCTTATCCTGATAGACGATAGCGAAATCGATGTCCGTGCCACGATGGCTGAGAATGTTATGATCTGTAGCGAGATTGAAGATAGGTTACTGGCAGATGAGGTGGAAGTTAAAAAAAGCTTGGCAAAAAATAAACACCTTAACCTAAAGCTACAGACCGCACTGGCTAATGAGAGTGATAATATCCCACGGATACTGGCAGCCAATGAGTATCTACTGGAAGAAGTGCAACTGCTGCTGTGCCAGTCAGAAGACCAGAAGGTCAGAGATCAACTTGCCAAAAATCTCACCATCACCCCAAGCAGTCAGCTGGTGCTTGTCAATGATGAATACAAAAACAGCAAAGAACTATTGGCAGAAAATATCAATATCATCGAAGAGGTGCAACTGATACTTGCCAATGACGAAGACAGCGACATCAGAGCCAAATTGGCAAGTAATATCGGCATCGCCCTATCAGCCCAAAAGATACTGGCAAATGGTCTTGATACCGATGTCATCGACAATCTGCTTGCCAACCCAAGCCTTGCCGATGAAGCCAGAGCAATCATACTGGACTAATATGCACAGTTAAGGAACTCCGATGGACACACAAACACATCAACACAGGCTACAGACACTGGTAACAAGCCTTGCCCCATGGCAGGACAGTCTCTGTGATGAGATAAGCCAGCTAAAACAGCTACAAAAGGCGTTCGCAGACAAGCTAGACCGCTTATCCCAAGACGAGCAAACCCTCAACATCGCCATCATGGGGCAGGTCAAAGCAGGTAAGAGCAGTTTTTTGAATGCCTTATTGTTTGACGGCAAGCCGATATTGCCCGAAGCCGCCACCCCAAAAACCGCCAATCTGACACGGATTGGCTATGCTGACACGCCCACTCTGGAGGTGGAGTTTTTTGGCGAAAAAGAGTGGCAAAGTGTCGTAGCACTGGCAAAAACTGACGGCACGCACAGCGAGATAAAAGTCGCCAAAGAACAGCTGGCGATGGTACAGGCAGCAGGGATAGACCCTATCGCCGTACTACAACAGGGTAGCTACCGCAAGCAAAGCGACAATATCGATGAAATCATGCTGGTGCTAAACGACTATGCAGGCAATGATGGCAAATACACCGCCCTTGTCAAGATGATACGCCTATACCTACCGATTGCCGAGCTGGCTGGCTATAATATCATCGACACCCCCGGCATGAATGACCCTGTCATCAGTCGCACCCAACGCACCAAAGAGGAGATGGCAAATAGCGACGTGGTGTTTTTTCTCTCTCGTGCCAGTAATTTTTTGGACGCGTCAGATGCCGAGCTATTGACCAGTCAATTGCCAGAAGCAGGTGTCAAGCGTCTGGTACTGGTGGCAGGACAATATGATTCGGCAATCGACCAAGACGGCTACGACAGAGAAAGCCTCGCCGACACTGAGGCGAACCTCACCAAGCGAATCATCAATCGTGCCAAAACAGACATCGGCAGAATCGCCGAACAAAAACACCGTGCAGGACAGCATACCGTTGCCGAGCTGCTACAGGCAATGGGCGAACCGATTCTCTCCAGCACCTATGCACATGGCTTTGCCAACTGGTCGCCTGACAACTGGGGCAAGGGCATGGCTCACGCCCATCAGTCTCTGACAGAGCTGGCAAGAGACGAATGGCAATACGAGTTCAGCCAAGCCGATTGGGTGCGTATCAGCGGCTTTGAGGCACTAAAAAACGCCTACGAACAAGCACGCCAAGACAAAATAGCCATCATCGAAAGCCAAAAGGCAGGATTATTGCCTGAGGCACAGCAAAACTTAAGCGAATGGCTAAAACGCCTAACAGAGCAGCTAAGCACTCGGATTGCAACGCTCCAAAACAGCGACATCACTTCGCTGAACCAAAAGCAGTCCGAATACGAGGGCAAAGTACAAAGCATCGCCTCCAAGCTTGAGGCGGTAATATCTGCGACAATCGATCAGGCTCGCACCCAGCAACAAGAGATTGTCCAGTCGTTAAAACAAGACATGGCAAGCCACAGCCAAATCAGCACGCATACAGGCACAAGAATCAGAGAGGAATCTTATGAGGTCAGTGTTGCAAAATGGTACAACCCATTTTCATGGGGTAAAAAGGAGACTCGTTATCGCACTTATACCCAGAGCTACGAATACATCTCCGCCAGCGATGCAGTGGAGAATCTTACCAATTATGCCCATGGCTGTATCAGCGATCTTGAGTTGGCATTTGGTCAATTGGTCAATGAACGCACCATCAAGCTGCAATTACGCAAAGCCTTGTTTGAGGTCGTAAGCAGTACTGATGGCGATTTTGACGCCAGACAATTTCGCAATCTCATTGATCAAAGCATCGATCGTCTGAACCTGCCAAGTCTACGCCTATCACTGGGCGATGTCGGCAGCGAAATCAGCAGTCAATTCCAAGGTGAGGTAACGAGCTACAGCGAGCAAGCAGCACTAAAAAGACAGCTTGAACAATCGCTAACGGAAGTGTACCGAGCGGTCTGCCGAGAGTTTGACAGTGCGACAAATCAGGTCATCAAACAGCTAAACCACACAAAGGACAACCTTGCCAATCAGCTGACAGATGACATCACCCGAGAGATAGAGCAGCTCAAGACCGACCTGCAGGACAAGCAGGAGGTATTGGCAGGCTACGAAAAATTGCTTTGGCAGTTGCAAGAGTATCAAGCCAGCTAAATCAAACCATCCACATCTGCCACCGATTGCACGGCTTTCGGTGGCAATTTACACCCTTTCGTATCAACGACAAATTGCCCAACCGAGCAAATTCGCCATTTGCTAGATTTATGACACCATCGTCCAAATCATCTAAGTTCCGCTACAGATAAATGATGGTTATCAGCCCAGCATGCTTTTTGCCAATCAAATAGCCCAAATAAATGCAAGGCACAATCATCACAACCAGCTTGTTAACTGCAAAGCCAACCAACAGACAAAATAAAAAGCCTTGAGAATAAGGCTTTGGGTTTATATATCTAACAAGGAAATTTGGCGGTGAAGGAGGGATTCGAACCCTCGATACGCTATTAACGTATACACACTTTCCAGGCGTGCGCTTTCGACCACTCAGCCACTTCACCAAAAATGCTATTATACTCAAAAATCAACCGATTGTCATGAGTTTTCTTAATTTTTACCAAACATTTACACAGGCTGTCAAATGGCATTGGCGTGCCAAGATGGCTACTCTTGTCGCACGCCACAGACAGCCTTGATTTGCTAATTTTAATTTTGTAGCAAACCAATATCCGCCACGCTCAAGAACAATGCACGCACCTGCTGCAATATCGCCAAGCGGTTATTTTTTAGACGCTCATCATCAGCATTGACCATCACTTCAGCAAAAAACTGGTTAAGCGGTGCAGCCAGTGCCACCAAGGCAGTCAGCACGCCCTGATAATCAGCCGCCTGATGCAACGGTTTGACCGCATCTTTGGCATCCAAGATGGCTTGATAAAGCTGCTTTTCTGCTTGATGAACCAACGCGGTCTCATCAACCGTATCCGCCACCGCCACATCAGCCTTTGCCAAAATGTTGGCAACTCGCTTATTATTTGCCGCCAAAACGCTCGCCTCTGGCATGGTGCGAAATACCTCCACCGCACGAATGCGTTCGTCAAAATCCAGCGGTGTCAATACTTGAACCGCTTGCACTGCTTGGATTGTATCAACCGCCACGCCCTGCTCGGCATACATCGCACGATAGCGGGCATTGATAAACTCGCTGACCTCGTCAAATGTACGGACAGGGTCGCTGATTTTTTCTGCATAAGCTGCTATGGCATTTTTGATAAGTTCTGATAAATTAAGAGGTAATTTTTTCTCAATTAAAATCCGCAAAATACCAATAGAAGCACGACGCAGGCTAAACGGGTCTTTTGAGCCTGTGGGAATCTCGCCGATACCAAAAATCCCCACCAAAGTATCAATGCGGTCTGCCAACGCCAGTGCCGTGCCAATGTCTGTGGCAGGCAATTTATCGCCGCTGAACTTCGGCAGATATTGCTCTGCGATTGCCAGAGCCACGCCAACAGGCTCGCCATTTAGCCGTGCATAATAAGTCCCAGCAACGCCCTGCAGTTCAGGGAATTCACCAACCAAAGTACTGGCAAGGTCGCACTTGGATAGATATGCGGCACGCTTTGCCTCGTCTTGATTGGCACCGATTTGGCTGGCAATCTGTGCTGCCAATGTTGCCATGCGTTCGCATTTTTGCCAAATGGTGCCAAGTTTTTCTTGGAAAATGCGAGTTTTGAGATTCTCAGCAAGAGCAGATAGCGGCTGTTTTTGGTCTTGCAAAAAGAAAAATTCAGCATCTGACAAGCGTGGACGCACGACTTTTTCGTTGCCCAAAATGACCGCTTGTGGGTCTTTGCTGTCAATGTTGCTGATAAAAATAAAGTTTGGTTTAAGTTTTCCTGAATTGTCAATTAAACAAAAATACTTTTGGTCAGCCTGCATGGTGCTGATGAGTGCCTCCTGTGGCACTGCCAAAAACCGCTCAGGAAAACCTGCCATCAACGCCACTGGCAAATCAACCAGAGCTGTTACCTCGTCAAGCAGTTCGGCAGGCATGACCGCCTGTGCCGATGCTTGGGCAGCAAGGCTTGATACCTGCTCGACAATCATCGCTTGGCGACGGTCAAAATCAGCAATAACCTTGGCATTGCTTAGGATATTCTCATAGTCATCCGCATGAGAAATTGTAATAAAATCAGGAGCATGGAAGCGATGCCCTCGTGTCTGATTGCCTGTACGATGCCCCAAAATCACAGCGTCAATGACCTGCTCGTTTGCCATCAATACCACCCACTGCACAGGGCGGACAAATTCCTCTTTATTCGCACCTGATCGCATACGCTTGGCAATCGGCAAGTCATCCAAAGCTTTTTGGAAAATCTGTGGCATAAGCTCGCTGGTTGGCTTGCCCTGTATCGTCAGCTCGTAGCCGATATATTCGCCTTTTTTGTCAGATAAGGTAATCAAATCATCTTTGCTAAGATTTAAGCCTGTGGCATTCAACCCCTGCAAAAACCCTTGCCCTGCACGAGTTAATTCACCATGTTCATCAAAACTTGCCTTGAGATTTGGCCCTCGTTTTTGCTCCACTCTGTCAGGTTGCTTGTCGCTGATGTTGGTAATTTGCAATGCCAGACGGCGTGGTGCTGCATAGCTTTTGATACCGTCAAAGGCGATATTTTGCTCAAGCAGGGATTTTTTGACCTGCTCGCACAATGCGTCTTGTAAGGTTTTTAAGGATTTTGGCGGCAGCTCTTCGGTGCCAAGTTCAAATAAAATGGTGGTCATAGAATACCTTAATTTAATAGCTAAATTTATTTAAATTATTTAAAGATTGGTGCTTGTGTCGCATATGCACAACCAATTTAATCAATGTCTCTTTGTTATCAGGATGAGATTTGGCAATCAAGAGTACCAAAGTGGTCAAACCCGTGTCATTAATAATCGGTGCATTATCGGCGGTCAATAACCGTCCATTGCTATGTAAAAATCTACAAATAAAATGTCCCGCTGCGTTTATTGCCATCGGCAAAAGAATGGTTTTTGATGACAAAACACAGTAAATGTGCTGCCTTTTCTTCGATACTTAGATAGGCAGGTTCGCCAAATACCATTTGCTGCAAATTACCCAAAATGCAGACAGTCCATCACCACGCTCTTTGGCAAATAATCCAAACGAGCAGTTGCCCGACGGCGAAAAGCGACATCCGCCTTAGAATTTACACGATATCCAACCGAGATAATGACATCAAGATTGTAAATCAATATTACGCCCAACAATGTGTTCGCCCTCAATTTCAACTGTTGCATTTTTGCAGCAGTTGAAAGCTATCCAACTCTTCTGTGTCAAATATCTTTTTTAAGTGGCGTGAAATCACCGATTTATCACACCCAAAATATCTGCCATTTGCTATAAAGATGGGCAAACGGTATCATTATCAAAACACATTTTCACCTTGGCATCGCCCGTGGTGGTTTGGTAAATTTCCATGGGGCTATTCATGATTACTCCATGTTTGCGTCTTGATAATTTGCCTTTGTCATCAAGTCTTAATCGTCTTTTTGATCGCCAGCATCACGGTCGTTGTCATTATCCTGATCATTATCGCCTTGATCGTCATCATCACGATCATTGTCATTTTGGCGGTCGTCATCTTGATCATTATCGCTCTGGCTGTCGCCGTCATTATCACGATCGCCATCATTATTACTTTGGCGAGTGGTTTGCTCAGTATTTTCGCTGGTATCGCTCTCACTGTCATTACTACCGATAAATCCACAGGCGGTAAGGAATGCAGATGCACTTAGAATCAGGGCAATTTTTGTTAAGATATTTTTCATAATATGATTAGTGTTGTTTATTATAGATGCGTATTGCACCTTAGGAGAAATCCTTATACATCAGTGGTTCACAGCTGTCAGACAGACCTTCAACGACACGCAGATTTTTTGGGGTGAAAGTTGCAATTGATTTGCCATCTTTGTACACCTCAATATAAGTCGCTTCCTCAATCAGTGAGGTCAGCTCAATCCAATCACCTGCTGCCAAACGATAATTGGTAGATTCTGGCACATAGACCACATCGTTGTCGTTGATTAGCAAGCCATAATCACCCTCGGATATATCCACCCATTCCGAATCAAGTTTCAGATTGTTGTTATACATCACTTTATGCTCATCATTTTCGCCAGCAGCTTCATTACAAATGATGCTCAATCCTTGGTAATCAGCATTGCTAATTTCATAGTCAGAAAAGCCTTGATTGACGCTGTTTTTCCAATAATTCGGTACAATTTTGACATTGCTGCCATTGTCGCTATCTATATCGCTATCGTCTTGACTGTCGCTTTGTTCGTCATTTTGGCGACTGACTTGCTCGGTGTTGTCTGAGCTATTTTTGTCTTTAGCACCGACAAAGCCACAGGCGGTAAGGAATGCAGATGCACTTAGAATCAGGGCAATTTTTGTTAAGATATTTTTCATAATATGATTAGTGTTGTTTATTATAGATGCGTATTGCACCTTAGGAGAAATCCTTATACATCAGTTTGTAACATTCGCAGCCACACCCCAACCCATCACAGTTAAGACAACAGCAGCTCTTAATACAAATTTTCTCATCTTATTCACTCTCTTTCGGCAACCACTTCTCCAGTGCCTCTGCCTTATGAGCTTCGTCCGCCAATGGAAAGCCAAGTTTGGCACGAGCTTCGGTGTAGCTGACCGCCACTTTGCGAGCCAGCGTCCGCACACGCAAGATAAAGCGTTGGCGTTCGGTAACACTAATCGCCCCGCGTGCATCTAATAAATTAAAGCTATGGCTGGCACTTAGCACCATCTCATAGGCTGGCAAGGGCAGATTGACCGCAACCAATTTATCAGCTTGCTGCTCATAAAAATCAAACAGCTCAAACAGTTTATTAACATCGGCATGTTCAAAATTATAAGTAGATTGCTCAACTTCATTTTGGTGAAACACATCGCCGTAGGTTACACGCCCGAACTCGCCGTCCGCCCATACCAAATCATAGACGCTGTCCACGCCCTGAATGTACATGGCAAGGCGTTCAAGCCCATAAGTAATCTCGCCTGTTACAGGGAAGCACTCAATGCCACCAACTTGCTGAAAATAGGTAAATTGGGTAACTTCCATGCCGTTTAGCCACACTTCCCAACCAAGCCCCCAAGCACCAAGAGTTGGCGATTCCCAATTATCCTCCACAAAGCGAATATCATGGGTTAAAGGATCAAGACCCAACGCCTCAAGCGAGCCTAGATACAGCTCTTGGATATTGGCAGGATTGGGCTTTAGCACCACTTGGAATTGATAATAATGTTGCAGGCGATTGGGGTTATCGCCATAGCGACCATCGGTCGGACGGCGAGATGGTTGCACATAGGCGGCATTCCACTTCTCGGGTGTCAAAGCACGCAAAAAAGTCGCTGTGTGAAATGTCCCCGCCCCCATCGGCATGTCATAAGGCTGTAAAATCACACAGCCACGAGACGCCCAATAGTTCTGTAATGTTAGGATTATTTCTTGGAAGGTTAAAGTCTTGGTTGTCATTGCAATTACTTAAAAATAAAATAAATATCCCATTTTAACACATTTAAGAAGTCTTACCAAATGCAATTTTTGAGCAAATTTTGGCGGATTATTGATAAGGTTCTATATTTTTTAAGGCAGATTGAGATTGTCACATAATTTTGCAAACCATTTGTTTAGAATCTTGATATTTTGATAGAATATTGTTATAATAGTAGCAATTTAGCCCAAAACCCACTTGCAAAAACACTTTGTAAGTTTGGCAATTGGGTTGAAGCACTCAACAAGACAAATCAAAATTTTTACAAACCTTGTTATCGTTAGGTTTTATCAATATTGATTATTAATCTTGGCAAAATAGGGAAATTTTATGAAACAAATGTTCATTAACAGCTCACAGCTCACAGCTCACAGCTCACAGCTCACAGCTCACAGCTCACAGCTCACAGCTCACAGCTCACAGCTCACAGCTCACTAATCATACCGCTCATTTAAAAAGTCCGTCAAGTCTTTTTTGGTTTGGGCGGAATTTTTTGTCAAAAATTCATTCCAATTCTCCCCTTCATACCCTTTCTCAACGCATTACAACCTCCTTAGTTGCTGATTTTCAAGGAGTTTTGTAATGTCAATTCTATCTATTAAAGCCACTTGTATGCGTGGCGGAACGAGCAAATGCTGGGTATTTGAACGCTCAGAACTTGAAAACCGTGAATTACCAATGGAGGATATTTTACTGCGTGCCTTTGGTTCGCCTGATACTCGTCAATTAGATGGCGTGGGTGGTGGCACTTCCACCACAAGCAAAGCAGTTATCCTAAATCCTTATGACGGCGACGACTGCGATGTTAATTATCTATTTGCCCAAGTTGGTATTAAAGAGCCTACCGTGGATTGGGGCAGTAATTGCGGAAATTGTTCAGCAGTTGTTGCTTTGTACGCCATTGAAAAAGGCTGGGTTACACCTGTTGATGGCACAACAACCGTGCGAGTGTACAACGAAAACACAGGTCAAATCATCATTCAACAAATTCCCACACCAGACAGCAAACCCGTGTTTGATGCCGAGATGGTGGGCAGTGTTTATGCAGGAGCATTGGTTAATATTGGTTTTCTTGATCCTGCTGGCAAAACCACAGGCAAGCTATTCCCAACCGAGCAATATTTAACCGAACTTAGCACCAATGGTAATACCTATGCCACAACACTGGTGGATGCAGGTGCACCGTGTGTCTATGTGGATGCCAAATCGCTTGGTTTGGATGGCAAATCTCGTGATGAATGGACAGCGGTTATTGATACAAGATTATCCGAACTTGATGACATCAGAAGACAAGCATCCGTTTTAATGGGACTTAGCAAAAGCAAGGAGCTTGCTGCCAAAGCCATTCCAAAATTGGGCGTGATTGGCAAGGGCAGCAATGGGGCTGATTTGAGAGTTCAAATGCTCTCCATGGGCGAAAGGCACCCTGCAATGCCTGTAACAGGTTCAGTTGCCCTGACTTTGTCCACTCAATATGACAACTCTGTACCAAGTAACTTGCTTGGCAAAACCACAAAGACAGGGATTTCTCTTGATACACCGTCAGGAGTCTTGCAAACCTTTGCGACCGAATTGGACGGCTTACCTGTGGTTGGTGTTGCCCGTACCGCTCGCACAATTTGTCAGGCAGTCATCAATGTACCAACCAGCCCCAGACCTACGGAGTTAGGAAAATGAAATCAAGAAAGATGAATCAATTATCCAAATTATTTGGTACAGTTTCTCTCTTTATGCTTGCAGCATGTGCCCCGCCCCAATCCAATTATAAGCCCACAGGTCCTGATGTGGTGGATGTGATGGTGCCTTACGGATCTGGCGGTGGTACAGATACTTGGGCAAGATTTATCACAAATGCTTTTGCCGAGCGAAATGATTCGGTCAAACGCTATCAAGTCGTCAATGTGCCAGGCGGTGAAACTATTACAGGGACGAATGCCTTTGTTAAAAGCGATGTAAAAACAGGGCAATATGTAATGGTTGGCTCAGCAACCACTTATTTTCAAGATATGCTTAATCACAAGGCAGTGCGATTTGATTTTGCTAAAATGGAACCTTTGGCATTCAACGGCACAGGGGCAGTGGTTTGGACAAGTGGAAAAACTGGTTTTAAAAACATTCAAGATCTAAAAAACGCCAAAGAGCCACTCCTTTATGGTGGCATGAGTGCGTCAGGGCTTGATTTGATTGCATTGCTTGCCCTAGAGGCTTTAGGCGTGCCAAATAAAGGCGTGTTTGGTTTTGAAGGGCGAGGCCCTAGCCGTCTTGCACTACAGCGAGGCGAAACCGACCTTGATTTCCAAACAACTTCGGCTTATTTGTCGCAACTGGCGGACGATGTGCCAAGCGGCAAAGTAGTGCCGTTATTTAGCATGGGTATTCCTGCGAACGGTAAGATTGAGCGAGACCCCAACTTGCCAGACATTCCCACTTTTGAGGAATTATACCAAGCAACGCCAAATAAAACAGAGCATCAAAAACTGGCTTATGATGCATTTCAAGCATTTGTAACAACGGGCTTATTTTATCAAAAAGGCTTGTGGGCGGTGGAAGGGACTGACCCTGCGGTGATTGATCAATACGATCAAATGGTCAAAGAGCTAAATGCTGATAAAGAATTTATGAGCAAAGCAGAAAAAGCATTGGGTGGCTATCAACTGATTTCTGGCAAAGAGGCGAAAGCTGATTTCCAAAAGGCACTCAAAGTTAAGCCTGAAACGATGGATTTTATTGCCCAGTTATTGCTTGATAAATATGGTACGGCAATTCACTAAGGATTAAGTTATGATTGACATTATTTTTTCGGCATTAGGGCAACTTGCCGACCCTACAATGCTGATATATTTACTGGCAGGGGTGGCAATTGGAATTATCATTGGTGTAATCCCAGGTCTTGGCGGTACGGGGGCAGTGGCTGTGCTCATGCCTTTTATCTTTATGCTTGAGCCCAATCAAGCCATTGCCATGATTATCGGGGCGGTGGCGGTCGTCCATACTTCTGATGTTATTACTTCGGTAGTGCTAGGGATTCCAGGTTCTGCGTCTGCGTCCGTATTTTTGTTGGACGGCTATAAAATGGCTCAACAGGGCGAAGGAGCAAGGGCATTATCAGCAAGCTTTATCGCCTCCACGATAGGCGGTCTCTTTGGCATCGTTGCCTTGACTCTCGTTGTGCCAATCGCTAAGCCGATTGTTACTTCATTTGGCTCGCCTGAAATTTTTTCACTGATTATCGCAGGGGTATTTTTGACCGCAATGCTCTCCAAAGGCAATATGGTCAAAGGTTTACTGGTGGCGGCATTTGGCTTGGCACTCGGCTTTGTCGGCGTATCGCCAATCAGTGCCGAATACCGCTTTACCTTTGGGGCGGAGAGCTTGGCAGATGGTTTGGATTTGGTTGTGGTAGCTTTGGGCATTTTTGGTCTTGCCGAAATGATTAGCCTAATCGCCCAAAAAACTGCCATTGCCAATCAAAAAATTAATTTGGGTGCAGGCTGGAAAAAAGGCTTGTATGACATTTTAAAATACCCCTTTGATATCCTTCGTGGTTCTGCGGTCGGCACAGCGGTGGGTTTCTTGCCCGGGGTTGGTTCTACTGCAGGCTCTTGGCTGGCGTATGGTCAAGCTCAAGCCTTTGCCTCTCGTAAGGGTGATTCACAATTTGGCAATGGCGACATTCGTGGCGTGATCGCTCCAAGTGCCGCCAGTAATGGTATTGAGTCTGGAGCATTAATCCCAACCTTGATTTTTGGCGTACCCGGGGCAGCACCGTTTGCTCTGCTTTTGGGCGTACTTTTAGTATTTGGCATTCAGCCTGGTCCACAGATGATGACCAAGCACCTTGATTTGGTTTATTTTATTGTCTGGACTTTTGCTCTAGCCAGTATCGCAGGGGCAGTATTGTCATTTGTTTTGGCTCGTCCGCTTGCTCGTTTGTCATTCGTTCCTTTTCCAATTTTGGCAGCAGCGTTAATTCCCATCTTATTTATGAGCGGTTTTCAAAAACCAATTGACGGCTCGGCATTTTATATGATGCTTGCTTTTGGTTTGATTGGTTGGCTGTGCAAGACAACCAACATTCCAAGAGCTCCGTTTTTGATTGCCTTTGTCTTGGCCGAACCGCTAGAACGCTACTTTTTCTTAACCGTTAAAGTTTATGAGCCGTCTGAATGGCTAACTCGCCCCTTTGTGATGGTGGTAATTGCAATTTTGGTCGGTGCAGTAATAATTCCAATCATCAAAAAACACTTGGCTAAGAAAAATACTCAATTTAATGCCACTGCCGAAGCAATGATTACCGAAGCCGAAGGCGGTGAAGCTACAGGCAAAGTCAGACTTTTAACTTCAGTAGCATTTTTGGGATTCTTTGTATTCCAATTCGTCCTATCACTTGGCTATTCTGGCAACGGTAGCTTGTTCCCAAAAACAGTCGGTATTGTCGGTATTGGGCTTGGCATTTTATCAGTTGTGCTTGACATTGCCAAAAACAAAGCCCACAAAGATACTAGTGAATCCATTGCCAAATGGCGACACACTGTCTTGACAGTTGCTGCCTCAAGTGCATGGGTGCTTGGTTTTATTTGGCTTGTGTTCGCGGTTGGCATGCTTGCTGGAACGGCAATTTTTGCCATTGTATTCCTGCTGATGGTCGCTCGCATGAAGCTCATTAAAGCAATAATTTACACCATAGGCATTGTAGGCTTTATTTGGACAATGGAAAACCTTGCCTATATGGTCTCACCTGTCGGTTATCTACAAATCATGATGGGCAATGCTTAATTGTAATTGATAATAAAACCGCTCAAAAATACATTTGGGCGGTTTTATTTTTCAGCATTATTCAATGTAAGAATCAGCAGTAGCATTTGGCATGACAAGCCACAACAGCAGATAAATCAAAATGCCCGGCACTGCCACAGATAGGCTAGAGATGACCACGAATAACAGTCGCACCATATTTGGCGA
Organism: Moraxella cuniculi; assembly: GCF_900637105.1. Classification (NCBI taxonomy): domain Bacteria; kingdom Pseudomonadati; phylum Pseudomonadota; class Gammaproteobacteria; order Moraxellales; family Moraxellaceae; genus Moraxella; species Moraxella cuniculi. The sequence goes on from NZ_LR134343.1 coordinate 241,019, forward strand.
CCAGCCCAAATACTCAGCCACACCACCCATCACGCCTGCGATGATGCGATGATTGTGCGAACGATGTAATTTGACAAGTCTTGGCATAGCAGCTCCTAAATCTCAATCAATCCAACAATATCACCCTGTAGCAATTGGCAGTGGTACGATTTGCATACCTTGTTGGTTTGTAATAAAATAGTCATCTTTGCTTTTGGGCAAATCCGCCACCAAGTTGGCAATTTGCTCCGATGAATCAATGATGGTTACGCACTTGGCAAATTACAAGAGCCGTTTGCACAAAATTACCAAGCACTACAAAACCACACAAACAACCAACAAAACTTACCAGCAGGGACGACATGACACAAGCACAACACGCACTTTTGATTGGTGATTTTGCACCGCTGCACTTGGGGCATATGCAGGACATTAACCATGCCGCCCAAATGGCAACAACGCTACACATCATCATCACGCCACCAAAAGCCAATCCCCTGCCCAGCGGTCGCTGCCCTACCCTTGCCGATGTGGCACGCTGGGTACAAAATGCCTGTCAGCAGTTTGGCTTTGTTCGTGTGCATACCATAGCAAGCCTTGGTCTTGACAAGCTAAACAATCTTTGTAATTTTGATTATCAAACAGCACACACGCCACCCGCAGAATTGCCAGCACTGTGTCAAGCCTTGCAGCTAGATACCAGCGATATCGTCATCATCACCAAAGCCAAGCAAGGCAACCTGCCCACTGATACCACAAACGCCAGCACGGCAAATCTTGCCCAGCTGCCCAGCACCATTGTAGACAACCTACCAATCGCCACGCAGCCGCTTAGCCATTTTGCCAAGCTCTCGCCAGCCTGTCGCTATTTTTATACCCAGACCGTCTGCATTGTCGGAGGTGAAAGCTCAGGCAAGACCACTTTGGTGCACAAACTTGCCAATCACTATGGGGCAAGTGTTGCCCTTGAGATGGGGCGACTGTACACGCATTCGCACTTGGGTGGCAGTGAGCTTGCCCTGCAATACAGCGATTATACACCCATCGCCATTCATCACGCCAAAGCCATCGAACACGCCTGCCACAATGCCACAGCCGCCATTACGCTTATTGATACTGACTTTGCGACAACGCAGGCATTTTGTGAAACTTACGAAAACGCCAGCAACCCTGTGGTGGCAAGTCTGGCACTGGATTATCGCATGGATTTTACGCTGTATTTGGATAATAATGTCGCTTGGGTTGCCGATGGCATGCGTAGGCTTGGCGGTGCAGCACGCAGTCAGTTCGCCCAAAAACTGCTTGAGATTTTGGCACGCTATCGCATTGATTATCATGGCATTGACAATCCTGACTATCACCAGCGTTATTTGCAGGCAGTGGCATGGATTGACCGTCAAATCTTGGCAAAATTTTAGCCAAAACTGGCATGGATTAACTGCACAATCAGCAGCTATTTTTATTCATATCAGCTTGCATGATACAAATTTGGCAATGTATCAAAGGCTTGCTGGTTTCAACCTTGGGATCGTATGATGAAAATTGATATTTTGGATAACATCACAGGATTTGGCAAGCATGACTGGCAAGCAGTATGGGTAATCATCTGGTTCATGGCAGGCGTGGTGGCGTTGTTTATTGGCTTTTGGACAACCACTCAGCAGACAGCATTGGATACTTTTTATTTGCTAGTCTCAATCATTGGGCTATTGTGCGTGGTTGGGCTAAGTTTTCGCAAAAACATCGCTGGCAACGGGCTTGGAATGCTTGCTACCGCAGGTGAGATTGTCGTCCAAGCCACCGCTGGTGCTGTCGGGCTGATGCTCGCCCCCTTGTTTAACTTTTTTACTCATTTATATGGCGTTCGCTATTGGTCTTATCACACCAATGCCGATGGCGAGATGATACCAAAAACCACCAACAAATACATTTGGCTTGTTACTGTGGCATTTATCGGCATTGGCTTGGCGTTGTTTCCACTGGTTAATGCCAAACTTGCCGAGATGGGTTTTGGTGTCATTGTCGATGATGGCAGTCGTTTTTTGGGCATGGTTGATTTTTTTTGGATTAATGTGCTGGCATTTGTCCTGTCAATCACCGCCCAGACAGCGATGATTTTGCGGTATTCGTTTAACTGGTGGCTTTGGATTATTGTCAATGCCGTATGGCTCATTGTCAATCTGATGACAGGCAATACCATTTTTGCCATTCAGACAGTCATCTACCAAGTCAATGCCTTTGTTGGCCTGTATGGTTGGTATCGCAGCGAGCAACTGGCGAATAATTCATAAGCCGCCAGCTCTTGCAAAGTTACAAAAATTTCGCTATAGTTTGACAAAACTGGGCAAGCAAATGGAGTATTGTCATGTCATTATTTGTCAGTCAAAAGCCACTGCAAACTTGGCTTAGCGAATATGCCACAAGCCACCAAAACCCCACCAACAAACGCATTCATTGGCTGTGCGTTCCTGTGATTTTTTTGTGCATTGTGGCATTGTTATACGCCATCAGCCCCTATGTCTTTGCCATCGTTGCTGTTGGCGTGTTGTGGTTTTATGCACGGTTGTCGCTGGGTCTGTTTGCCTTGATGGCGGCATTTATGGCAATTTGCTGGGCGATTGTGCATTTTTTGGCAGTTGATATTTGGTTTTGGGTTGCTGTCTTTGTGGTTGCATGGATTGGTCAATTTATTGGGCATAAAATTGAAGGGGCAAAGCCGTCTTTTTTGGAGGATTTGCAATTTTTACTCATCGGCCCTGCGTGGGTAGCGTGTGATATTTGGCGAAGATTTACGCAGAATTAACAATCGGCTAAATCAAGCACGAGCAAACCAAATCACCAGCCCTATCTCCATGCTGGTTGCTATGCTGTCTGCTTTGGTAGTGGGTATTTTGGCACAGCTACTGTCTTGAATGCTCTAAATTGGTAGTCAAGTGGTGCAATTTAACTATTAACTTCTTGCCATCGGCGAGTGCTTAAGGCTGCTTCAGATACGGCCAAGCCGCCTTTAGGTATATCATCATTGACCACAGAGTCAATACCACCGCGATTACCATCAAGACATAGCCTACCATCTCAAGCGACTGCCAATTGAGCAACAAAACCGTGACGGCAATCATCTGAAAAGTTGTTTTTAATTTACCAACATAAGATACCGCAACACTGGTGCGTGCACCCAGCTCTGCCATCCATTCTCGCAGTGCCGACACCGCAATCTCTCGTGAGATGATGACAATGGCACAGGTCGCCATCACGATATTTGGGTGCCACTGCACAAGCACAATCAACGCCGCTGCCACCATCAATTTATCCGCCACAGGGTCTAAGAATCGACCAAATGCCGAAGTGATATTCATGCGGCGTGCCAAATAACCATCAAGCCAATCCGTCAGTGCCGCCAACACAAAAATCAGCGTCAAGGCAAAATGCCGCAGCATACTGTTGCTGTACTCAAGCATACCAAGGCGAGCGATGGCATTGTCAGGAATTGCAGGAACGCCAATACCCAGTGCAGGTGGCCAATAAGCAACCGCCACAAACAACGGAATCATCACGATGCGTGCAATGGTTAGGTTATTGGGCAAATTAAATACCGAAGCCTTGCCCTTGTGCGTTTGCAAATCCAAGCTCATGAACCCTACTCACAAAAATTTGCTTTATAATACCCAATTTTGGCAAATTTTACCATCAATTTTACTTAATAATGGTGCTGGCGGCGTGCTTTTGTAGCAAAAAAATGCTACCATAGACGGCACAAAAAATACAAACATCACGAGCAATCAAGCAGGCAATCATACAACAATCAAGCGGGCATTTTGTGGAACAAGTTGATACACTCATCATCGGTGCAGGAGCGTCAGGGCTGTTTTGTGCTTTTCATTTAGCAAATTTTGGCAAATCGGTGCTGGTGCTTGATCATGCCAACAAAGCAGGCAAAAAAATCCTCATGTCAGGCGGTGGTCGTTGCAATTTTATCAACCGTCAGGTGCAGACGCATCATTTTGTCAGCCAAAATCCACATTTTGTCAAATCCGCTCTCTCTCGCTACGGCAGTGAGGATTTTATTGCACTCGTTGAACGCCATCGTATTGGCTATCATGAGCGTGAGCATGGGCAGCTGTTTTGTGATGACAGTGCCAAAGATATTGTCAAAATGCTGCTTGATGAGTGTCAGGCTGCAAAAGCCACCATCGCGCTTAACACTGCCATTGAACAAATTATCCCAAGCGATTCAGGCTTTGTGATTCGCACCAAGCACAAAAAAGACAACCGCTCTGCCAGCATTGCCGCCAAATCCTTGGTCATTGCTACAGGCGGATTGTCAATCCCCACGCTTGGGGCGACAGGATTTGGCTACCAAGTTGCCACACAGTTTGGCCATACGATTATCCCCACCAGTGCAGGGCTTGTGCCATTTACTTTTACTGATAAATTGGGCGAGATGATAAAATCCCTATCAGGGCTTAGTATCGATGTCATTGCTTATAACAATCGGGCAAGTTTTCAGTTGCCGATGCTATTTACTCATCGGGGACTGTCGGGGCCTGCCATGTTGCAACTGTCAAACCATTGGCAACTGGGCGAGATAATCACCATCAACCTGCTACCAACGCTTGATGCTGGTGAATATTTGCTAAAGCAAAAAACCAAACAGCCCAAACAACTGCTGCGTACCGCCCTTGCTGGCATTTTGCCAAAAAAGCTCATCGCCGCACTCGAAAACCACCTATGGCAACAACACAAAGATACCGAGCTTGCCAATCTAAAAAATGACACGCTTCGCCAACTTGGCAATACTTTGAACGCATGGCAAATCAAGCCAAGCGGCACAGAGGGCTACCGTGTTGCCGAAGTTACCAAAGGCGGGGTGGACACTCGCCAAGTCTCTGGCAAAACCATGGAATCTCGCCTGCAACCGAACCTATATTTCATCGGCGAAGTGCTTGATGTTACAGGCTGGCTGGGTGGTTATAATTTTGCATGGAGCTGGGCAAGTGGCTATGTCTGTGCCGAAAGTATCGCCATGCGTGGCTGAGAAAGAGCGACAAATACCGCAGCCATCAGCGTCATTCACACCCTACACACCAACCCCAAATGGCAATCACGACAAGACTCATGTCTGTTGATTGCACACTTGAATAGAATAGTCATTAGCCAAGTTTTTTGATGGCAAAGCCAAGCTTGCCCAGAGCCTCCTCTTGCCCCATAGGTGCCAGCACGGCACGGGTATGTGGCTGATTTTTTAGGTATTTTCTTGCCACACGCTTTAAATCATCAATGCTGACTGCCAGAATTTTTGCACGCAGCTGCTGTTGCCATGCTTTGTCTCTTTGGTGCAGCTGACTTAGGCAGGATTTGACCGCTTCACCTGCTGGCGAGGCTGGCTTGTCCATACCAGAAATAATGCCCAAAATCGCCTCGGTCAGCTGTTCATTGTCATGCTCATTGTCAAGCAGCCAATCAATACTGCTCTTAAAATGCTCAAAAGTCTCGGCACAATGTGGGTCGCGATAACTATAAAAACGAAACGCCGCTGCATTGCTGTCAAAACTTGCACCGCCACCATAAGCACCGCCCTGCTCACGAATCGCACCGTGCAGATAGCCATTGCGTAAAAACGGTGCCAGCACCATCAACGCTGGCGTGTCCTCATCGGCAGCAGTTGTGGCGGCATAGGCGGCGGCATTGTGATAGACATTGGTTGAGATAAGCCATGCGATATCTTCACTGTCTTTTTTTGTCAATAATTGAGTCAAATCATCAAAAATAAGCCTATGCTCCGACTGTGGCATGGCAGCTGGCTTGGCAGATAATTGCTTGGCAATCTCATTAAGCAGTCCATCGCTTGCTTGCTCTTCACACACCAGCAATACCTGCTTGGGAAGATTAATCAGGCATTGATGCAGCTGTGCCAGTCTGTCTGACAACTGCTGCCACAGAGAATTATCCTGCAAAGCCTGTGCCAAAAACTCCTTTAATGCTGCCAAAGCAGGCAATCCTGAATAGGCGTACTCAATGGCAGCTTGGCGACTTAGGTTGCGTGAGGCTGTTTGCATGGCATAAGCATGACCTGCACCTGCAAGTCGTGATTGCCAGCCGCTTTGTTTTTGTTGCAGCAGCTCCTTGATGCGATCCGTTTCGCTAAATATGGTCTCGTTTAGCACCTCATTGACCAAGCCAATCGCTGATGGCTTGCTGTTTAACGCCCGTGTCGCCAGCACAAAATAACTGCTCAAATCATCAGCATTATACAAATCGGTTCGCTGACTGATGCGTGCTGTTACCCCTGATGATTGTGATGCCTGCACCGCCTGAAAACTGCGTGCATCGTACTGCACCGTGCCAAGTTCAGATAACAAAAATAAATACAGTGGCAGCAATGGGTCGTTAAGCAGCCGTTCAGCAATCTTACCTTGTAGCGGTATAATCACCTGATAATAATACAAGCCATTGGTGCCTGCATGGTACAAATGCACAGGATAACTCACCCCATCTGCCTGTAGCGTTGTGTGGCTGCCTTGTGTAAACGCCACCTCGCTTGGCACATCATCAAGCCCTACTTTGGGCAACAGATTGATATCATCTGGTGTAGCTTGTCGCTGTCTAAGGTCGCTCGTTTGGCGATTGATTGCCTGCTTATCCTCATCACTTAAGCGATGATACAGCTCGTCCAGTGCCGCCTGCTCGGCTTCGATCAATCTGGCTGCTTTTTTGTCATCAGGGGTCATGGTTAGGCGTACACGGTGCTGATTGTTAAGCAAATGCGTATAAATCAGATTCTGCACCCAGTTTGGCTGTTTGGCTTGCTGTTTTAGCCAAGTCAAATGCTCGTCAATTTGCCACACATCAACAGGATTGCCACCATGAATCGCTGTACTAAAGCCCTCCAGCATTAAGGTCAATCCATACGGCATACTGTCGCCGCCGATGTGTCTTTGATCAAGCTCAATCTGGTGCAGCACCGTCTCAATCACCTCATCGGCAATCGGATTGTCTGCCACTTGTTGCAATAATGCCAAAATCCCCTGCTCAACCTCGTCAGCATACTTGGCATCAGAGCCACGAAGCCCTGCATAAAACACCATCTGATAATGACTGTCGTCCAAGCCCAACAATGGACTAGGAGCAGTGCCAAGCGAATGGCTCTCAAGATAAGCACGCAGTGGCGAACCACTATGCTCAATCAGCACCCCTTCCATCAATCGCAAAGACAGGCGTAATTTTGGGTCGGTGATGGTTGGCAATAGCCACGCCAACACATGATGGGTCATTTGCTCGCCCTCACTGTCGCTGCTATAAGTGTCATACACCGCCAGCGGTTCATCACGCCGCATCTCGGCAACAGAGTGCAGCCGCTTGCCTTTTTCTGGATAATTCACCCCATCAAAACGAGCCAGTGCCTCATCGTGCAATCTCGCCTGAATCTCAGCAACATCAATATCGCCAAAGCTCATGATGATGGCATTGCTTGGGTGATAATGCTTTTGATGAAATGCCACCAAATCCTCATAGGTCAGCTTGATAATATCAGCAGGATCGCCGCCAGAATTATAATGATAAGTGGTGTGCCGAAATAATTGCGATGCCAGTGCATAATACAACTGGTCTATCTCGCCACTCATCGCCCCTTTCATTTCATTAAACACAATGCCATGATAATGTGGCTTGCCTTCATCGTCCAGCTCGACACGGATACCCTCTTGGGCAAAATCCAGCGGATGAATGTTGGGAAAAAACACCGCATCCGTGTACACTGACAATAAATTAAAAAAATCCTTTTTGTTCTGCGTGGCAAATGGGTACACTGTCCAATCGCTTGCTGTCATGGCATTCATAAAGGTATTTAGCGAGCGTTTCACCATGCTAAAAAATGGATCTCTGACAGGGTATTTTTGTGAGCCACACAGCACCACATGCTCTAGGATATGTGCCTCGCCACGCGAACTCATCGGCTGGGTTGCAAAGCCAATCATCAAGGCATTTTCGCTGTTATCACAAGCCAAATGATAGTGCATTGCCCCTGTGGTGCGATGGCGTGAAGTTAATACTGTAATGCCCAATGCTTCAATGGACTGCGTGTCCAACAGCTGAAAACTTGTATGCAATGTCGTCATAATCTTTCCATTATTCTTGTGGATAAACCAACAAGCCGTACACCAGCTCGCACAGCCTTGAATGATTATCACAAATTTACTATAATCAATCCAAATTGGTGCAATATTTTAGCACAATTTCACCAGACAAATGCAGACGCTGATATGAAAAAAATCTATCTAATCCGCCACGGACAAAGCAAAGCCAATGCAGGCACTACTGTATATCCCAATGAGACCATTCCCCTTAGCCGTCTTGGCTCTGTGCAAGCGTGGCATCTGGCACAGTGGCTGCATACCACGATACAAGATGTTGATGCCGTCTTTGTCTCGCCCTATCTACGCACCCAGCAAACCGCCCAGCCATATCTGACCACAACAGACCTTATACCAAGCGTCCTGCCATGCCTACAAGAGCTTGATATGCTTGCTTTTGAGAATATTGCTTCGCTGTCTTTTGCCGAAATTGGTACATTGGCAGAAAAATTTTGGCAACAAGACAACCATTACCGAGATGGTGAAAATACCGACAGCTTTGATGATTTTGTCAAACGGGTGCAGGCCGCCCGACAACACTTTGAGCAAATGGCTGATGGCACTTATGTGATGTTTGGTCATGGCATTTGGATTAGTATGCTGATTTGGCAACTGATGCACCAAGATGATGCCAAAGTGCAAGACAAGGCAAGTTTTGCCAGTTATAAACGCCATCTTTATCCAAACAACTGTACCGTTTATTTGCTTAGCATAGATGATGATAATCATGCTCTCATCGGCAAAGTGTACGATGGCAGCACACCACCAAAAACAGCCAATGAGCCATCATTGCACGCCGATTGATTGCTTGATGATGATTAATATTATTAACATCAGTTTGTATTATAACAAATAAATCAGCCCAAAAAACAATGCCAGTCTGATGAACTGGCATTGCTTTTTATAAAATCTTGGCAAATAAAACCTGTCTTAATGCCTCATCAGACAAACTGAAAATATCGCGTCTTTTGAAGAAATAAAACAGCACGCCAACCACCGCCCATACGCTCAATGCAATGCGTGCAGGCAAACTTAAAAAAGCAGCCGACTGCGGCACAAATAGCAATAATAAAAACCCCAGTGCAATCGCCATGCCCAGTACGCCAATCCATGCTTGTACTTGATTTGGCTGTTGTCTTTTCATGCCAAATATCTCACCTGTGGTGGCCAATTTGTGCGAGCAGGCACACGCATAAAAGAAGGTAATCGCAATGCCCACACTTGCCATATCAACAATCCACAGCAATGCCGCTCGCCCAAACCAAGGGCTAATCAAGCACACCGCCATAATCGCATAAATCGCCAAATGTGGTGTGCGATAACGCTCATGCAGCTTGGCGGCAGCATTTGGCAACATTTGGCTTTTGCCCATGGTCAAGACCACGCGACTTGCTGCAACATAAAAGCCATTTAGCCCCGTCAAAACCCCTGCAGCCACCGCCAGCACCATCAGCGACAGACCAAATTTGCCCATAACCTGTGCAATCGCCGAGCCAATTTCCCACGAATTGCCTGCAAATTTCGTCAAATCACCGCCCAGTGCAAAACTTGCCGCCACAATCAACGCAATGTACAAAAAACCTGCACTAAAAATACTTGCCAAAATCAGCTTGGTGATTTTTTTGGCATCAAAGAAAAATTCGCCCGCCACCTGCGGAATGCCATCAAAGCCCACATACGCCCACGGTGCAAAGGCAACAATGGTCGCAACCGCCGCCCAAAAATTCACCCCTTGTGGCGTGGTCAATGCCAGCGTATCACCAAAATTAACATAATGGCTGGTCGTTCCAAACAAAATCACCACCACTGACAACAACATCAATACCACCGCCATAAACTGCACCCAGCCTGACAAAGCGGTATTTTTGACATTCAAATAAGCAAATGCCAACAAAAACAACGAAGAAACTGCCACCTCTGGAGCGTATATCACCCAGCCTGACACACTGTACAGTGGCAACTGCATCATCACCTCTGGTACAATCAGCCGCAAGACCAATGGCACAGCAGAGGCATTGAGCGACACGATACTGACATAGCCCAGCATGAGCGACCAACCTGCAATAAACCCATGCACTCGCCCAAATCTTGCCAAGGCAAAAGCGATGCCACCACCTGTTACTGGCAAGGCACGCGTGGCATAGCCGTAATTTAGCCCAATCACCGCAATCAGCATCGTACCAATCACAAAGCCTGTGATAACTGCCCACAGCCCTGACGAAGACAGCCACTCATACGGCAAAACAAACGCCCCCCAGCCGACTGCCGAACCGACTGCCATGGCATATACCCAGCTGATTTTTAGATTTTGTTGCAAGGTCTGTGCTGACTTTTGTGATCGTTGCATAATCATTCCCTATCATAGTCTGTGGCTAGCATCAGCGACACTGCTGACTTGGCGACAGTTTGTTATAAAATTGGTCAATAGCCAATAAAAAACCATCGATTGTCCACCAACCGATGGCTTGTGTGGCAAAAGCAAATTTAACTTTGACCACAAGCAATCAAGCAAAATGTGGCAAAATCACGCCGCAAAATACGGCTCATCACCATTAATGGTCGCTCGGTGCATGATGCGATGGGCATCGCCATAGTCAAACAATGCCTTGTGCTGCGTGCAACGATTGTCCCAAATCGCCACATCGCCCTCTTGCCACTGCCAACGCAGATGAAATTCTTCTTTGGTGGCGTGCTGGGTCAAAAAATCCAGCAGTTTTTTGCCTTCATCTTCGGGCAACTCATTAATATGCGAGGTAAATCCTTCGCTGACAAACAAAATCGGCTCGCCCGTCTCTGGGTGCGTGCGTACCACTGGGTGAGATACTGGTGGATTTTTGCGATAAATTTCTTCCAATTTTTGGCGTTCTTCTTCGCTCACACCGCCAAATCGCTCTTTTGGGAATGACAGGCGAATGTCATGCATTGCTGTCAGTGGCTTGATTTTTTCTTGAATATCGCCTGGCAAAGCAGCAAATGCCGCCGTACCTGATGCCCAAAAAGTATCACCGCCTGTTGGGGGGATTTTTACCGCACGCAGCACGCAGCCCAAAGGTGGCGTTTTGCTAAAAGTAACATCAGTATGCCACAGCTCATTATCACGCAAATCAGTCTCATGACTGTCTAGCACGATGACCTCTGGTATGCCATCAATGGTTGGAAATACAGGGTGAATGTGCAAGCTGCCAAATGATTTGGCAAGAGCTACCTGTGATGGCGTTTGTAGGTTTTGGTTGCGAAAAAATATCACCTGATGCTTAAGCAAAGCCTGCTTAATATCCGCCAAAATCTCATCGTTTAGCTCATTAAGATCCACGCCTGTGATGATGGCACCGATACTGTCTTTGATGGGTTGGCATTGAAGTTGAGTCGTCATAATAAACCCCTCTAATTGTTCGGGTGGTTGGCAAATGGTTGCCCAATTAATTGTTTACTATGTTAATTGGACAGGCTTATAAACAAAAGCAAAAAAATTGAATTAGTAAATAACCACAAGGCATAACAAAGCAAAAGTTCTGACTTGACGATAAAAATTTGTTATAATGACCAAAACAGCAATCTTACAAATCAAACAAGGAGTGGACGATGTATCAGCATATTTTGCTCGTAACCGACCTAAAAGACGATACCGATTTGGTCGCCCAAAAAGCCAAATGGATTTTACAAACCAATCCTGATGCCCAGTTGTCGGTACTGCACATTGTTGAAGAAACTGTGGTAATTGGCTTTGGCTATGAGCTGATTCCTGCCGCAGCACTGAATAATCAGGCTGATGATGAACGCCACAAACTTGCCAAAGAAAGACTTGCTGCCATACTAACTCGCAATCAGCTACCCACAGATCACATAAAAATCAGCACCGCCATCTCAAGCAGCAAAGGCATTGTCGATTATTGCCAAGCACATTCGGTGGACTTGTTGGTAATCGGTCGCCACAAACGCACAGGCTTGTCAGCTTGGATTACAGGAGCAACCGCTGACAATGTCTTGCCAAATATTGACAGCGATTTGTTGGTTGTGCAGCTAACAAGCGATTAACGATTTGATTAATACAGCAAATTTGCAAGCAATCAAACCCAGCAGATTTGGTTATAATTTGCACAAAATAAATCACACAGTGGCAACCTTTTGGCATACATCAATTACCTTTGTTGCACGCCTGCCACTGTTCGCCAGCCCCTTAACCGCTTAGCCATTCGCTAAGCCAAACAAAAGAGAACGCCCATGTATGATGTAGTTGCCATCGGCAATGCCCTAGTTGATACCGAATTTACCCTGTCTGATGCTGCACTTGCGGCCACCAACCTTGTGCGTGGCAACATGACGCTTGCTGATGCCGATGCCCAAGCTGCGTTGTTTGCCACCTTAAGCAAGCAAGGCATCACGCCAGCCAAACAAGCAGGCGGTGGCTCGGCAGCCAACAGTATGTTTGCCTTTGCATCATTGGGCGGTTCGGCATTTTATAACTGCCGTGTCGGCGGTGATGATATGGGTGATTTTTATTTGGCAGATTTGGCAAATGCTGGCGTGGCAACCGATGCTGATTTTGCAGTCAGCGTTGATGGCATTACAGGCTCTTGTGCTGTATTGGTTAGCCCAGATGGCGAACGCACCATGCAAACCCATCTTGGCACCAGCAGCCAAATCAGTGCTGAAAATGTCAAATTTGACACCCTTGCCCAAGCCAAATGGCTGTATCTGGAGGGCTATCTGGCAATGTCGCCCTCTGTCATGCCAGCCTTGGCAGAGTTGCACAAACAGGCTCGTCAAGCAGGAGCAAAAATCGCCGTCAGTTTTGCCGACCCTGCTGTGGTAAAATTTGCCAAAGATGGTTTGCTTGCCATGCTTGAGCGTGGTGTTGATGCGGTGTTTTGTAATTTTGAGGAGGCAAACTTGTTCGCCGAAGCTGATGGTGCCGCTGACCCTGTCAATGCCCTATTAAAATACAGCGAGCTGGTCGTCATCACCAATTCAGACAAGCCTACCACCATTGCCTGCCGTGGCGAGCGTGGCATTGAGAGCCACCAAGTTGCCAGCCAGCCTGTCGCCCAAGTCATCGACACCAACGGTGCAGGCGATAACTATGCAGGGGCGTTTTTGTACGGATTATCACAAGGATTGGATTTGGTTAGCTGTGGCAATCTGGCGGCACGCGTGGCAGCGGCAGTGGTTGCACAATTTGGCCCAAGGCTAGACCCCGCCTGCTACCAAACCATCAAAAACCACGCATAATAATAAACAACCCCTTGATTTTCAAGGGGTTTTTCATGTGCTGATTTGAGCAATGTGGCTTGGTGTGTATGATTTTAGCAGCTGGCATAAGCATTAATGGATATTAATAAAAACAAATACTTGATGTCAATTATGCCACCGATTAATAACCATCTACAAATCACCAAGCAAGATTAAACACCGTCAATCAGCCGCAATGCCTTTGGACTTCGTCCAGCAAATTGCAATTATGCCAAAAAACAATACAGCTCAAGCACGATGGCAGTTTTTGTCTATCAGCAAACCATAGCGTCAGCCTGTGGACAAAAAGGCAAAATTAACGACCTACGCCAGCTAATTTATGGGTATTTTGCTTATTTATAATAAGCATGGTCTGAAATGCTGTGGTCAGTCTCATCAACCACTTGGGTCAATTCTGGGATTTGTTGCTTTAGCTGCACTTCCACGCCCTGACGCAAAGTTACATCAACCGCCGAACAGCCCTGACAGCCACCACCGAATTTTAGCACCGCAGTCAGACCTGCCTCATCTTCGATAACTTCAAGCAATTCTACAGAGCCGCCATGCCCTGCCAAACTTGGGTTAATCTCCGACTGTAGCACATAGTTGATACGCTCTTCAATGCTGGCATTTTCGCCAACTTGCGGTACTTTTGAGTTGGGGGCACGAAAGGTCAGCTGGCCACCAAAACGATCTTTGTTATAATCAATCACCGCATCGTGCAGATAAGGAATGCTATCAGCGTCAATATGTGCGGTAAACTTGGCATATTCAATGTGCAAATCCGCCTCGTCCACCTCTTCTGGCTGGCAATATGACATACAGCATTCGGCTCGTGGTGTGCCAGCATACTCAACAAAAATACGCACGCCAATGCCGTCTGTTTCTTGCTTGGCAAGCAGCTCAGCCAGATATTCTTGGGCAGATTCGGTGATTTTGATATTGCTTGATAAAGTTTCGCTCATGGGTTGTCTCATCATCATGTACAAATATACAGCCTATATGATAACATAGCTTGAATTTATCAAGGTTATTTTTTATTTTTGTTGGTATTTTAAGGACAATATAATGCAATTTGATTATTTGGTATTTATTGGGCGTTTTCAGCCTTTTCATCAAGGGCATCAATATGTGATTCGTCAAGCCCTGCAGCACGCCAAGCAAGTCATCGTGCTTGTCGGCTCTGCCAATTCGCCACGCACCTTGAGTAATCCATTTGATTTTTTTGAACGCTGCTCGATGATTTTGGGCAGTTTTACTACCGATGATGCCAGTCGCATTATCTGTGTGCCTTTGGCAGATGCCATTTATAATGACAATCGGTGGCTATTAGATACCCAACGCTGCATTATGGACAATACCGATGACGGTGCAAACATCGCCATCATCGGCCATGACAAGGACGAAAGCTCGTACTATCTGGGGCTATTTCCGCAATATGGCAGTTTTTTGGTAGAAAATTTTGAGAATTTGTCCGCCACGCCACTGCGACACGCCTATTTTGGCGATGACGACGCCGCTCGTGATAGAGCCTATGCACGCATGACCGATGCCAGCCGTCAGTTTTTGCAAGCATTTATGCAGACCGCTGATTATGCTACACTCAAGCAGCAGCTGGGCGAGATTCAGCGTTATCAGGCTGCTTGGCAACACGCTCCTTATCCACCAATTTTTGCCACCACGGATGCACTGATTGTGCAGTCGGGGCATATTTTGCTGATTGAACGAGGCGGTGATTATGGTCAAGGGTTGTACGCCCTGCCCGGAGGTTTTGTTGATCCGCACGAAAATCTACTCAGTGCGTGCTTGCGAGAAGTGCATGAAGAAACCAACCTGCCCATTGACGCACAGACACTGACAAGCCACCTAAAAGCAAGCCAAACCTTTGATGCCCCAAAACGCAGTCAGCGTGGTCGCACCATCACCACCGTGTATTATTTTCAGCTGCCTGCCACCACCCAACTGCCCGTGCTGACAGCAGGCGATGATGCCAAGCGTGCCTTTTGGTTGCCATTGGCAAAACTTGATGGTCGGCAGATGTTTGAAGATCATTATAGTATCATCTGCAAAATGCTGGGCATTTGAGCAAGTTTTATTGGGTGATGACAGATGAAATTTAATACGCTAGATTGGCTACTTGCTCCAATTTATCTCTATCAAGCAACCAAAGTCAAACAAAACTCCATCAGCCTGCCCGAGCCATGTGGCGACAGATCTGGCTGTCGGCAACTTGGCGGTGATTGCGGTACTTTTCGCCTGATGATTGTCGGTGATTCGGCAGCAGCAGGTGTCGGCAGTACACATCAAGACACTGCCGCCTCTGGACGCATTATCCATCATGTATCCGCTCACTTGTATGATACATATACTCACCTTGACTGGCAACTACACGCCACAACAGGACATACCAGCGGACAGATTTTGGCTCGATTGTACACATTGCCCACCCAAGCAATCGACACTGTCGTGATAAGCGTTGGAGTCAATGATGTTGTCAAATGCACAAGCGATACCATCTGGCAACACAATATCCGTGCGATGATTGCGGTTTTGGTGCGTAAATTTGCCGCCAAGCAAGTGATATTTTTAAGTCTGCCGCCCATGAGCCTGATGCCCTCACTGCCAGCACCGCTTTGCCACTTGCTTGCCAGACAAGCTCGCCATCTTGATCGATTGTTACAAGCCGTTTGCAAGCATGATGATACAGGTGTCGCTTTGTATTTATCTGATGAGTTTGCCAAGCACCGATTAGACCCCGAAGCGATGTTTGCCAATGATGGCTTTCACCCCAGTGCCAAGACTTATGACATTTGGGCGATGACCATCAGCCATGCCATCAAAGAGCGTTTTGCTTACATTTGCCATCAAAACACCATCTCCACTCGACCAAACACTGCCGTATGATGCCCACGATTGTTAAGTTTATTGTTATAATAACTCACATCAGTCTGTACAAATAACCATTCACGCCACACAGGCTGACGATAGCTGACATAAGGCCCATAAGTGTTTAGGCGTGCTTTTTTATCAACAATATCACCCCCTACATACAGACCATAATTTAACTCGCCAATGCCTTGCTTGACAGGCTGTTGCCAACGCATAAATGAGCTGTTGCCCCAGTCCAAATTCTCGCTGTCTTGGTTGGTATAACGCAAATGCAAGCGATTAGTCAGCGTGCTTTTTTGTGAATATGCCTTGGCAAATTGCAAAGTTGATAATGCCGTATGCTCACTCTTTGTGCCGTAGCGATACATTTGCTCAAAACGGGCATCAATCTTATGCGGCAGCTGCCACGCCTTATCCACTGTCGCTCGCACAAACACATCATCAGAACGCACACCTAAGTCCACATCAAGCCCAGTGTCTTGGCGAAATTTTGACCATCTTAATGCCAGCGATGCGTTATTCTCTCGTGTCTGTCGGCTGCTGTACACACTGTCCGTGCCAGTTGGCGTGGCAACTCGCTCATCTGTCAGTACGCCGCCATCTTTTGGCTCATAATCCAAATTATCATCACCAAACACCACGCTAAGACGCTGCTCAAGTGTTGGTAATTTCACCCTGCCACGCACACGCGGCTTGATGGTTGTGCCGTCATACTCATTCCAAGTGGTATCGACCATCACACGCAGACTGGCTTTGGCTGGCTGACTGGGGTCGCTTTTGCCAAACCAATTATCAATCGTGCCAGCTTGTCGCTGTAGCCAATTACCCAGCTGCTGATGTTTGCCATCAAGCCAGTTTTGCCCAATGGGCGACTCGCCAGCTGTTGTGCCATCTTGGACTGCTGGTTGATTCGCCGACACGGCAGCTGACACCACAAGCCCACACCCACCAATGAACCACCTTAATTGCACATCACACCTCCTTTTTGACCATCATAAATAGGCGAACGGACACCTTGCAGCCGCCCAAGCCTTCCACAAACACCTACAAGCCACCGCTACAGCTGACTTAGCCACAAATTTATCCCAAATCCGACAAATAACACGCCAGCGGCTGCCTGCATAATGGCACTTAGCACACGGCGTTTGGCAAATTTTTCTGCCAATGCTCGCCCTGTATAAATCAGCAAAGCCAAATACGAAAAACTCACCGCTTGCAGCACCATCGCCAAAATCAAAAAGCTCAGCCACGGCTTGTCATAATTTGGATTGACAAATTGTACAAAAAACGACAAGAAAAATAAAATCGCCTTTGGGTTGGTCAGGCTAAGCCCCAGCGAACGATAAAAATAATTCTGCCGACCGACAGGCTTTGGCACAGTCTCTTGTGGTAATTGATGATTTATCAAGCCCTGATAAGCCGCCAGCAACAACCGTATGCCCAGATAGCCCAAGTACACGCCACCGATAATCTTAACAAACTCAAAGATTTCAGGATAAATACGCATGAGCGTGCCAGCACCCAATATCGTTGCCACCATCAATATCGTATCGCCCAATAAAATCCCTGCCAACGCTCGCCAACCAGCCGAATGCCCATACGATGCCGATACCGATAAGCAGTACAAACTGTTCGGGCCGGGCAATGCAATAATCACCAGCACCGCCACAAAATAAGTAGCAAAATCAGTAATACCAAACACAACCATCTCCAACTTACCGCTCTGCCAACAATCCGCCAAAAACCGATTGCACAGTACCAAATTGCAGCCATTTTATCAGCAAGCAACAAAAAAGACACCCCAAAGGTGTCTTTTTTTGGTAAGCAATTACTGATTGGCTTGGGCTTCTTGTAGCTGCTTCATCATCTCTTGCTGCATTTTTTGTTGCTCGGCTTGTACCGCTTTGGCATTTAGCACTTGCTTTAGGTCGATTTGGAAAATCAATACACTGTTTGGCGGAATCTCTTTTAGATCTTCTTCGCCATACGCCAATGCTGCTGGTACATACAGTTCATATTTGCCGCCTTCTTTCATCAGCTGCAGACCTTCTGTCCAGCCTTTGATGACTTGGTTTAGCATGAATGGCACAGGCTGCCCTTCTGAAGAGTCAAATACCGTGCCGTCAATCAGCTTGCCTTCGTAGGCTGCCAATACGCCATCGTTGGCGGTTGGTGATTTGCCTGTGCCTTCGGTGATGACTTTGTACTGCAAGCCTGACGCAGTGGTCTGCACGCCTTGTTTTTTGGCGTTATCGGTCAAGAATTTCTCGCCATCAACTTTGTTTTTGGCGGCGGTTTGTTTTAGTTTTTCTTCAGCTTCGGTTTTTTTGCGAGCTTCATACGCTTCGCCAAGTTTTTTGACATCGTCTTCGCTTAGCGGACTTTCTTTGCCCTCAAAGCCATCTTTTAGTGCCTTGTAGAACACTTCCAAATCCATCTGCTCATCAACCATTTTTAGGTCTTTGCCTGTGTTATATCCCAACACAAAGCTCACCTTTTGCATCTCGGTGCTTTTCTCGTTAATCACCTTAGAGACGGCGGCTTTTTTGTCATCAGCCTTCGCATCGCCAGCTTTGGTGTCTTTGTTACAACCTGTCAAGGCAACCGCTGCAATAATCGCAGCAACCAGTGCGTGTTTTTTCATAGCATTTCTCAACATTGATTCAAGTATTAAAGGGGAAAGCGTGCCAATAATAGCAAAAATTTACCAAATTTACTATTACAGAGTGGCGTTTTTTCATACTGGTTGTTGTATTATTGTTAAGATTGTCAAAATATCTTTAACAGCTTGGCAAAAATCATGGTTTTGGTGTTACAATTCTAGCCAAACCAAGCCTTAGGCTTGCAATCCAAATCAAATCGGTAGGCTGCCGATGTGATTGTTATCACTCAATTGGAGTTATCCCATGGACTTTAATAGAATCATGATTTTTAACCAAGGCTTGCAAGGGCCGATTGGTTCTGTCATCGGTGCTGTATTGATTTTTGTATTAGGCTGGCTGGCTGCACTGATACTGGCAGCTCTGACTCGTAAGGCACTCGCCAAGCTCAATGTCAATGAGCGTATGCAACATTCTACAGGCAGTGCCTATCAAGTGGACAATATTCTTGCCAAGATTGTCTTTTGGTTCGTGTTCGCCATCGGCGTTTCGGGTGCATTAAACCAGCTCAACTTAAACTCAATCTCTGTGCCGTTTGCCAATATGATTAATCAAGTCTTGCTATTTTTACCAAATCTGTTGGCAGCGGTGGCTGTTGGGGTTATCGGCTGGGTGATTGCAACCGTTGCCAAAAATGCCGCCAACATGGCACTGAACAAAACCAACCTAGACGAAAAGCTCTCCCAGCAAGCAGGTGTTACGCCACTTAGCAGCACGATTGCCGATGTGATTTATTGGTTTATTCTGCTGATTGTCCTGACCATGATTTTGGGTCGTTTGGGGCTGACAGGTTTGTTTACGCCATTGACCAACATGATTGACAAGATTTTTGACTTTGTACCAAATATGCTCATGGCAGCCTTGGTATTCTTTGTTGGTCTGATTGTTGCTCGTGTGGTGCGTGGCATTATCACCAAAGTAGTCGCTGGGCTAAATATCCAAACCCTCGCTGCCAAAGCAGGTGTTAGCAACGAAAACAGCCTACCAAATATTGCAGGCTCATTGTCATTTTTGCTAATCATTGTGCCATTTACCATTGCAGCATTGGACGCATTAAAAATTGAGGCAATCTCTCGCCCTGCAACCAATATGCTAAACAAAATCATGGAAACACTGCCAAATGTATTCACCGCCGTGGCGATTTTGGCAATTACCTATTTTGTTGTACGCATGGTGGCAAATATCATCAAAGGTCTGCTTGCCAGCACGCAACTTGACAGTCTGCCAGCACGCGTTGGACTACAAGGCGTACTCGGCACAAAACGCCTCTCTGAAGTCATCGGCTGCGGCATCTTGTTTTTTGCCATGCTATTTGCCACGACAGCTGCGGCAGATGTGCTTGGACTTGAGCAGATTCGTGATATTGTTACCATGTTTATCAGCTTTGGCGGTCAGATTGTGCTAGGTGCGGTGATTTTGGCAGTGGGCTTTTGGCTGGCTGGCATCATCGCAGGCATTGTTGAGCGTTCGGCACATGGTTCACGCTTGTCGGCAAATATCGTACGCGTGCTTATTATGGGGCTTGTACTGGCGATGGGTCTGCGTGCGATGGGTATCGCTGACAGCATTGTCAATCTTGCCTTTGGCCTGACACTGGGTGCGGTAGCTGTGGCATTTGCCCTTGCCTTTGGTCTGGGCGGTCGTGAAGCGGCAGCTCGCTTGCTAAAACGCATTCAAGACAAAGCTGAACAAGAAGCGGATAATAAATAATATCACGCCCACTTAGCAAAACGACATCTTTATGGTGTCGTTTTTTATTGCCCTTGATTTTGCTTTTATACCCACAGCTTTTAGCCCCAAATCACCATCTTCAATCACCCAAACACCAAACACAAAATCACCCATCATCAATGCTTGTGCGTTTTTGTCATTTAATCATACCAAAGCAAGCGTTCTTAGCAGTTTGGTGGTCAAATTTTCAGCAAAAATCACCCAACTATTAAGTTTATCTTATTAATATAATTCCAAAATCCATTCTGCCAAAGCCGCACCACAGCCAAACGCAAAGATTGAGATTTTCTTAATAATTTTTGGCAAATTTGGCTTGACAAGCAAAAAAAAAAACGGTTACAATAACTTACAGCAATCACAAAACCCTTGTGGTTGCTTTGTTAAAATCTTACAGATAAGTAAATCTGTTCAAATAAGGACGCTTGAAAATGTTTAAAATCATTAAAAAGACTGTGGCAACTTCTGCATTGGCAGCAGCCGTCATGACAACAGGCATCGCCATCGCTCCACAAGCCATGGCAAATGGCTACGGCTATGCTTGCACCGTCAATCCAAAAAGCAGCGTGCGTATCCGTGTCAACGCTGGACAGAACTATCGTGTCATCGCAGGCATTCCCAATGGTCGTGGTGTCAGAATCCTAAATTCAAAAATCGGCACCGATGGCGGCTTGTGGTATTTCGTGCAATATGGCAAATACAGAGGCTGGTCGCACTCCGCCTACATCTGCTAAGCAATACTGGCGGCAAAAGTTTGCTCGCCAGTTTACCCCCCCAGAGCAATGATAGCTTGGAATTTATGCAATGAAATTTAGCAAAAACCTTACAAAACACACCTGCAATATGCTGCTTGGTGGCAGCCTTATTATCGCTGGTGGCACCTTGTCTGCTTGTGCCAATAGCACCAAAGCACCCGCAGAAAATAAAACAAATCCACCAGCCATCAAAATAGAAAATGGCAATGTGCCAAATGCTCCTGTGGCTCAAGTGGTAAATAGCCCCACCGTTCGCCAAAATACGGCAATCACTCAACCAGCTCCAGTACAACAGCCGATGCCCGTAACTGCCACTCGCCTGCCTGTACCAGTAGCAGCTGCCAAATGTGCCCCAGAGGCGTTGGCGGTAGGCATCAAACATTTCGCCTATAACGAAGCCTCGTCATCGGATTTGGTATGGAGCGGTTATGGCAGCCAAAGCGACAGCAAATATAAAATTCACCAAGAAGCCAAAGCAGCCCTACAAGAGCTGGTCAATGCCGCAAGACGCGATGGCGTTAGCTTAACTCCCGGCTCAATCTTTAGAAGTGTGGCACGCCAAAAACAAATCGTTGCCAACAAAAAATCCCAAGGGCAATCGGCACGACAAATTTATTACACATCATCACACCCGGGATTTTCGGAGCATCATACAGGTTTGACGGTGGATTTTTCGCCAATTGAGAACAGCTTTGCCAACACCGCAGGCTATCGCTGGCTTGTAAAAAATGCCAATCAATACGGCTGGTATCAGAGCTTTACCAAAGATTATACCGCCTATAGTGGCATTGCCGTTGAGCCATGGCACTGGCGTTATGAAGGCAAGCAAGGTGAATACTCGCCAATCTTTGCCGCCAGTAAAAACCGCAAATGCTAATAACACAAAAGCACCTTTTTAGGTGCTTTTTTCACTGTTGTCCGACTGTCAGCCTATCGCCAAAATGCGTACGCCAGCCCGCCGATGATGGCAATGGCACAGAGATTCAAAATCAGCCCCACTCTCACCATTTCTTGCTGTCTGATATGCCCTGTAGCAAATACGATGGCATTTGGCGGTGTGGCGATAGGGAGCATAAACGCACAACTGGCACCACAGGCAATGATTGCCGCCAACGAAATCTCCGACACGCCCAGCGAATTTGCCACAGCAATAAAAATCGGCATCAATAAAGCAGCCGAAGCGGTATTGGAGGTAAATTCGGTCAAAAACACAATAAAAGCCGTCAAGCTAAGCATAATTACCAGCCAATGTGCCTGACCGACAAATGAAACGATGGTATCCGCCAAAATCGCACTTGCACCTGTATCTTTTAGCACAATGCTCAAGGTCAAACCACCGCCGAATAACATCAACACGCCCC
Source organism: Moraxella cuniculi (assembly GCF_900637105.1). Lineage (NCBI taxonomy): Bacteria > Pseudomonadati > Pseudomonadota > Gammaproteobacteria > Moraxellales > Moraxellaceae > Moraxella > Moraxella cuniculi. The sequence continues at coordinate 263,749 of NZ_LR134343.1, forward strand.
ATTCGGTGCGTTGTTGCACCTGTTGCCAAGTGGCGGTTTTGGCAATCATCAGTACAGCGATGGCAAGCATGACAACCACACTGTCAAAATTCTTGATTTTATCCGCCAATCCCAAAATGCCTGACAGCACAGGATTAATCAACGAGCCAAAACACAACAAAATCACCGTCAGCAAAAAGACCGCCAGCGTGATTGTCTTGGTTGTGTCAAACTCAATCTTGTCAAGCTGCAACGACACCGTGCCTGACAAATCAGGCTTTAGCACCACATGCAAGGCAAACAGCATACTTGGCAATAGCAGCAGCATTACAGGCATACCAAATTTTAGCCATTCGGCAAAATCAATATCCAGCTGCGATGCCAAAATCGCATTCGGTGCCGACCCGACCAGCGTACCAATGCCGCCAATATTGGCACTAAACGCCACGCCCAGCAGCACATAAGCATAGGTTCTGTGATTAATTTTGCTGTCCAGCCCACTTAGCAGCCCCATGGTCAGTGGCAACATCATCGCCGCCACCGCTGTATTATTAATCCACATTGACAAAAAAGTGGTTGCAGCAAACAATAGCCAAACGGTCTTTTTTAGGCCACCTTTGGAGAGCTTGAGCAGCTGACTTGCCAGCACTTGATCCAGCTGCTGAATTTGCAAAATTGCCGCCAGCACAAAGCCACCAAAAAACATAAAAATAATCGGCTCAGAAAAAGTTGCAAATGCCGCCTTGGTATCAAGCATACCGCCCAAAATCGCAATCACAGGAATCATCAGTGCCGTTACCGTGATATGATACGCCTCTGTCAGCCATAAAATCCCTGCAAAAACCAGCAGCACCAAGCCGCGATTTGCCAGCGGATCAAAGGGAAGTATCTTTAATAAAACTGCACAAATAATCACATCAAACAACAAAATCAGCGTACTGCGATGTTTGGATTTGGCAAAATTTTCAAGTAAATTTGACATTTTTTATCCTTAAATTTTAAACACATCTAAAAACAAAATACATTTATCATACCTTTCTTGGCAAATAAAATCCACAAAATCATTATCATTTAAGCATGCCAGCACTGATAGGTTGTAGCTGATTACCGATCACTCTCAGGCAGCTATTGTCCGCTGGCTTGTTGTTGCCAGAGCCATTTTTGGCGAAAAAATCCGCCGATTTGGGACAAAAAATCCGCTCATTGCCCAAATTCCATGCCATATAGCCGTATAGGGTGTTGTAAATTAAAAATCAGATATTTTTTAATGGAAAAACGATCACTTTCCTGTTTTTATTATCTTCATCTTGTTGTGTTTGATAAAATGGCTCACCCACTAAATACACCTCACTCGCATATTGATAGCAATTGGGTTTTGAGCTATTAAACAACAAAACTTGCACGCCATTAAAACCAGATTCCGCCAATGTTTTATTTTGTGAAAAATTAATGTCTTGATCACCTTTTAAGCCCATACCTATATAATAAAAAATACCCTCTTGCCAGTAGTTTTTATAAATAGAATCGGTTTTATTAATTAAAATTAGACAATTGGTTTACTTACTACGACGCATACCATCTGCATTAGAAACTTTAAAAGCATCCATCAAATCCTGATTGGTAAAAATTGTACCAATTTGATAATTATTGATTAACATTGTTTACTCCTTAATTTAAAAAAGCCCCATTCAAACAAATGGGGCTTTTGGGAAACTACCCCCCAATCTTCTTATATTTCATTCGCTTAGGCGTGGCATCTGCACCCAGTTTTTCTTTACGCCATTTTTCATAATCGCTGTAATTGCCATCAAAAAACTCAGGCTCTTCGTTCTCAAACGATAAAATATGCGTACAAATACGATCCAAGAACCAGCGGTCATGCGATACCACCATCACCGTACCAGGGAATACCTGCACCGCATCTTCCAAGGCACGCAAAGTCTCAACATCAAGGTCGTTTGATGGTTCGTCAAGCAAGATGACATTCGCCCCTTGTTTTAGGGTTTTGGCAAGTTGCAAGCGATTGCGTTCACCGCCCGACAGGCTGCCTACGCGTTTTTGCTGGTCTTGACCTTTGAAATTAAACCGTCCAATATACGCACGGCTCGGCGTGGTATATTCACCAACGGTAATCATATCAAGGCCGTCCGAGACTTCTTCCCAAACTGTCTTGTTGTCATCAAGCTCATCACGCACCTGACCGACATAGGCAACCTTCACACTCTCACCAATCTCAACGGTGCCTGTGTCAGGTTTGTCCTTGCCTGTAATCATGTTAAACAGCGTGGTTTTACCCGCACCATTTGGCCCGACAATCCCCACAATTGCCATCGGAGGCACGGTAAATGACAGATTTTCATACAAAAGACGGTCGCCAAACGATTTTGAGATATTATTCACCTCAATCACCTTATTGCCCAGACGCGGCCCTGGCGGAATGTAGATTTCAGCGGTTTCGTTTCGCTGCTGGAATTCACGCGAGTTCATTTCTTCAAAGCGTTCTAGGCGAGATTTGGATTTGGCTTGCTGACCTTTTTGGTTTTTACGCACCCATTCCAATTCCTGCTTTAAGGCTTTGGCAAAGGCTTCTTCTTGCTTTTGCTCTTGTTCTAGGCGTTTGTTTTTCTGCTCCAGCCACTCGGTGTAGTTGCCTTGATACGGATAGCCATAGCCACGGTCAAGCTCCAAAATCCACTCAGCAACATTGTCAAGGAAATAACGGTCGTGGGTAATCGCCACAATCGTACCGCTATAATCTTTTAAGAATCGCTCAAGCCATGCCACACTTTCTGCGTCCAAATGGTTGGTCGGCTCGTCAAGCAGTAGCATATCAGGCTTGGATAACAAAAGTCGGCACAGAGCAACACGGCGTTTTTCGCCCCCTGACAGCTTGGATACATCAGCATCCCACGGTGGCAAACGCAAAGCATCGGCGGCTTTTTCTAGTTGAGTGTTTAAATTATGAGCATCCCAAGCGGTGATAATATCCTCCATCTTGCCCTGCTCGGCAGCCAATTTATCAAAATCAGCATCAGGCTCGGCATATTCGGCATAGATTTGGTTTAGGCGTTCTAGTGCGTCCAATGCCTCACGCACGCCGTCCTCGACATTGCCACGCACATCTTTGCTGGGGTCAAGCTGGGGTTCTTGGGGCAAATAACCCACCTTAATGCCTGCCTGTGGTCGTGCCTCACCGCTGAACTCGGTATCCACACCTGCCATGATGCGTAGCAAGGTGGACTTACCTGCACCGTTTAGACCCAAGACACCGATTTTTGCCCCGGGGAAGAAGGACAGCGAAATGTCTTTTAGGATTTCACGCTTGGGAGGAACAATTTTTGACACCTTGTTCATGGTGTAGATATATTGAGCCATGGATTTTCCTTTGCAAATAAAAATCAATTGCTCATTATCGCATTGTTAGACTGTTTTATCAAATTTTTCACACTGCTTTAATCCTCGTCATCAATTTTCATAAATCCAATCATTTTTGTTGCTTATAGTCCGTTGTATTATAAACAACAAAAATTAGATAATTTTTAAACTTAATCAAGAGAGCAAATATGATTTTACAGAAAGTTGGCGAAAAACTACGCAAACTACGCACAAGTCAAGGGTTAAGCCAAGAAAAACTGGCTTTAGAAGCAGAAATTGACCGCACCTATCTAACAGGCATTGAGCAAGGTAAACGCAACCCATCACTAAAAACGCTAGAAAAAATACTCAATGCACTTGGCGTGTCTTTTCAACAATTTTTCAAAGAGATTGATTGTTGATTATATAAAACATTTTTGATATAATACATGGGGTTTTTATGGCAAATTTTAGTGCGGCAGAGCGAGCAATTTTGGCGTTCTTTACCGTTGGAAAAACTGTCGACTTTCAAGGCAGACCTATACAATCAAAACTGCTGGCAAGCCAACTTGTCCACAAGGTGAAGCCAAAACTGATGTATACATTCTACTGCAAAACAACTGTCAAACTCACGAAATCAAAATTTCATACAAAAAGAGCAATGCTGATTTTTTAGAAAATAAAATTGGGACTGAACGAGCAGAGAAACTATTCGGAGCTGACTGGCAGGCGATTATTCAAAAATTAACAGAAAAGATTCGTAAAAAATTTCTCGCCAAACCACTAATCTACAAAACCAAATACAGAAGAACTCAAGCAGGTGCAATAATCCTTGGTTGGAAGTTTGAGCTAATGAACAAACCAAGTGGTGAATTATCAGGGGAAATCTGCCTAAGCCAAGAGCAATATCTTGATGTACACAGTGGCATCAATCTACCTGAAGATAAACGCCATGCCCGTGTCAATGGCATAGTAATTAAAGACTCGGGTGTGGCAAACTATATTTTACTAGGAAATAAATATTTATCAGCCCAAGATGTTTTAGATAACATACAATGTATTAAAGACTACATCCTCAAGAACGACCCTAAGATTTATTTTGCCTGCAAAGCCTTAAATTATCGAACTTTTGAGAAGAGATTTGACGGAAATAGACCACTTGCCGTTCAGGTTGACTGGCAAATTATTGACAACAAGCTGACCCCTCGGCTGGTTTTTGATTCACCATTAATACACAAAGGCAATGCGGTTGCAGATAAATTAAAAGAATGTCTTTTAGAACTTAATATAGCAACAACTGATGATATCAATGAAACAAATACAAAATTCACCTATGTTCGTCAATAAAAAAATGAAAATAATTAGTTTGTTCAGTGGATGTGGCGGTTTGGATTTAGGCTTTAAACAAGCAGGCTTTGAAGTCCCAGTTGCCAATGAATACGATAAAAGCATTTGGGCAACTTTTGAATTTAATCACCCTGACACAAAATTAATTAAAGGTGATATTCGTAATATTTCAGAATGTGATTTTCCCAATAATATTGATGGCATTATTGGCGGCCCTCCGTGTCAATCTTGGTCCGAAGCAGGCTCATTGCGTGGCATTAATGATGCAAGAGGTCAACTGTTCTTTGACTATATACGAGTCCTAAAAAACAAGCAGCCTAAGTTTTTTTTAGCAGAAAATGTTAGTGGCATGCTTGCCAATCGCCACAATGAAGCAGTACAAAATATTCTAGCAATGTTTGATGAATGTGGCTATGATGTAACTTTAACAATGGCAAACGCTAAAAACTATGGCGTAGCCCAAGAGCGTAAGCGTATTTTTTACATTGGATTTCGGAAAGATTTAAAGGTGCATTTTCAATTTCCGAGCGGATCAACAATTGATGACAACAAGAAACTTACTTTAAAAGACATTATTTGGGATTTGCAAGACACTGCTGTTCCAGCATTAGAACGCAACCAAGCCAATCCGCAGGCAATCAACAATAACGAATATTTCATAGGTAGCTACTCGCCCATCTTTATGAGTCGAAATCGCGTTAAAAGTTGGGACGAGCAAGCATTTACCGTACAAGCATCTGGGCGACAATGCCAATTACATCCACAAGCTCCAAAAATGATAAAACACGGTACAAATGACTACCGCTTTGCATCGGGTAAGGAAATGCTTTATCGGCGTATGAGTATTCGAGAAGTCGCTCGCGTGCAAGGTTTTCCTGATGGCTTCAAGTTTATTTATCAAAACACAAATGACGCTTATAAGATGATTGGCAATGCTGTGCCTATTAACTTGGCATATGAAATAGCCTTGGCAATCAAGAAAGCCCTATCAAGCATATCATAAAAACCGCATAAAAATTTCTTGACAAACCGCCATCAATAAAATTACACTATTGTATAAATTAGCTGTCTTTTTATTGCTAATTTGTAACAATTCAGCCAAAGAATTTGAACAAAAAGCCCGTGCCGAACGCAAAGTTACTGGCAAAAATATTGCCGCAGCTTTGTTCTTTTGACCAGCTCTGATTGGCACTTATTCTAATACCGAAGAAGCCATCAATGCCGCCAAAGAACGACAAGTCAATCTAACCAATCTGTACGAACAAAAAGGTTGCCGTTAATCACTTAACGGTCGGCGTTGGCTGGGGAATTTATCGCCCATGCTTAATATGGTTGGGCGATAAATGCCAAAACCCTGTCAAGCCAGTTGGCTGGTAAGGGTGCGGCAGCTGACCATCTTTTTAATTATCCAGAATTTAACCCACAAGATAAGCCGATGGGTCGCCACCCAATAATGAATTGTGCCAACCACACGCTTATCATTGCTACACCAAGCCATCTTTAACCCAAGCCTTGCACCAAAAACACCAACTCACAATCTGCTTAAAAAAAGCAATGCCATCTGCTTGCGTTTGGTGATTTTGGGCAATATACAGACTTATCACCCCTGCCATTAAGATGATGCCTTGCCAGAATAAAAAATTCCTGCTATTGTTTGTCTTAATCATAAATACAGCCTGCTCAAGCCATTTTTCATTTTTGCACCCAAGCATTGCCAAATACAGCCCAAGGAGCGTATATGACAGCCACAATCACTCACAACATTGCCGCCCAGCGATTTGAAACACTTATTGACGACAAGGTGGCATATCTTAGCTACCGCATCGTTGATGAGCAGACACTTGATTATAACCACACCATCGTGCCAGCCGAACTTGGCGGGCGTGGTCTTGGCACGGCTTTGGTAAAATTCGCCCTAGAATATGCCACAGACAGTCGCAAAAAAGTCATCGCCAGCTGCTCATTTGTGGCGAACTATATCAACAAGCAACAAAATTATCATCATTTATTGCATAAAAATTCATAAACCATGCTAAAATAATAATAGATAATAAATGCACTGTTATTGTTAAAAATTATCAATAACAACCCTCTTTATAAGGAATTTTATGAGCAGCTTAACTTCTGATCAAGTCGCCCTGCAACTAGAGAGCCTGCCCAACTGGTCGCTTGAGGGCAATAGCCTTAGCAAAACTTTCACCTTTGAGGACTTTGCTGATGCGGTGGGTTTTATGGTGCGTGCAGCATTTCATGCCCAAAGCCTTGAGCATTATCCCGTCTGGCAGCACGATTACAACACCATCTGCGTGCGTATCGGCGACCCAGCACAGCACGCCATACACAGCCGAGATGTGCAGCTTGCCAAACGCCTTGAGAGCCTTATTGGCTAAGCTGTCAGGTTTGCCCCATTAGCCACTACCAAGCGGTGTTTATCGCTTGGTTTTTATTGATTGATGACCATGTCTGCTTTATTGCGATTTTTTAAGAACAACAACCACCTTATCATTGCCATCACCGTTGCGGTATGCGTTTATGGGATTTTGTTTAGCGAACTGCGATTTTTTCGTAGCTTTATCCCCACTTTACAACAGCCCACCGCTTATTTGTTGGTTTGGGACAGTTTTTTGCTGACTTACTTAATCTTGGTTGGCTTGGTCTTTGGCAGAGTTAGCCAATCACAAATCCAAGAACAAGCCCATCAAGAATACGAAAAACGCACCACCATGCTGGTGCTTATCTGTACAGCCAGTATCATCAGCATCATTACCATTATTCAAGAGATGCGTATCGGTGCCGATGCCAGTGGCTGGCTTGCTGGTTTTCATATTGGACTGACCATGTTCACACTGGTGCTGTCTTGGCTGTTTATTCATATTTTATTTGCCTTGTACTATGCACATGGTTATTATGACAGCGATAACAATGACCATTATCCGCTGGATTTTCCTTATGAATCCAAGCCTGATTATTGGGATTTTGTCTATTTTTCGCTTGGTATTGGTGCAACAGGACAAACGGCAGATATTTCCTTTACAGGACGAAAATTGCGACGCATTGGGGCATTTCATAGCGTGCTGTCGTTTTTCTTTAATACCGCCGTGCTGGCACTGATGATTGAAATGTCAGCCAGTTTGATAGCCATTTAGCATCGCAACAAAGATGACTGCCACGCATTCTGCACGAAAGCCACTACCGAATTTTTGGTAATTTTGCTATTATAAGCCATCATTTGCAACAACGACAATCATGAGTACACACATTGATACTCGCTCTGTGAGCGATTTTACCGAACACGCCTATCTTAACTATGCCATGTATGTCATCATGGATCGTGCTTTGCCGCATATTGCCGATGGGCTAAAACCTGTGCAACGCCGCATCGTCTACGCCATGAGTGAGCTTGGGCTACGGCACACCGCCAAACCAAAAAAATCAGCTCGTACTGTCGGCGATGTGCTGGGCAAATATCACCCACATGGCGACTCTGCCTGCTATGAGGCAATGGTGCTGATGGCACAGCCATTTAGCTATCGCTATCCACTCATCAGCGGTCAGGGCAACTGGGGCAGTCCTGACGACCCCAAATCCTTTGCCGCCATGCGTTATACCGAAGCCAAGATGAGCCTGTACGCCAACACGCTGCTTGCCGAGCTTGAACAGGGTACGGTGGATTGGCAGGATAATTTTGATGGTTCGCTCAAAGAACCCATCACCCTGCCTGCACGCCTGCCGAATATTTTGCTCAATGGCACAACAGGCATCGCCGTTGGTATGGCGACCGATATTCCACCGCATAACTTGGGCGAGGTTGTCAAAGCCTGTATTCGCTTGCTAAAAAATCCCGAAATCAGCATCAAGCAGCTCACCCAAAGCATCATCGCCCCTGACCTGCCCACCAGTGCCGAGATTATCACGCCAAGGGACGAGTTGGTTGCAATGTACACAACAGGCAAAGGCAGCTACAAAATGCGTGCCACCTACCACACTGACCCCAAAGACAAAAACCTCGTCATCATTAACGCCTTGCCCTATCAAGTCTCGGGCAATAAAGTTGTTGAACAAATCGCCAAATTAATGACGGACAAAAAACTACCTTGGGCGGTGGAGATTCGTGATGAGTCTGATCATGAAAACCCTTGCCGTCTTGTCATTGAGCTAAAAAAAGGCAAGCTGGATATTGACAAAATCATGAGCCATCTGTTTGCCAATACTGACCTTGAGATGAGCTTTCGGGTCAATATGAACATGATTGGCATCAATGGCAAGCCTGAAGTCAAAAACCTAAAAACCATTTTGTCCGAATGGCTGTCGGTGCGTCGCAGCGTGGTGATTCGCCGACTACAGCACCGTCTCGAAAAAATACAAAAACGACTGCACATCTTGGCAGGTCTCTTGATTGCGTATTTGAACATTGATGAGGTGATTCGCATCATTCGCGAGGAGGACGATCCGAAGTTTGAGCTGATGAGCCGTTTTGGCTTGAGCGAGATTCAAGCCGAAGCAATTTTGGACATCAGATTACGCCAACTTGCCAAACTTGAAGAAATTGAACTTAATGCCGAAAAAGCAAGCCTTGAGGCCGAGCTGGCAACCATCACCAAACAGCTCAATGATGCCGATGCCCTAACTGAGCTGCTGATAGATGAGCTGACCGCCGATGCCAAAGAGCATGGCGATGCTCGCCGTTCGCCTGTTGTGGAGCGTGAAGAGGCGGCAAGCCTGAAGGCAACCGAGCTTATCAGTAGCGAGCCTGTTACGGTGATTTTGTCGCAGGCAGGGTGGATTCGTCTTGCCAAAGGGCATGGCAACGATCCTTTGAGCATGAACTATCGTGCAGGCGATGGCTACCTGACGCACGCACTGGGTAAATCCACCGAACGCTTGATTTTGCTTGACAATACAGGGCGAAGTTATGGCATTGATACCATCAACCTACCCTCCGCTCGTGGTCAAGGCGATCCCATTACCAGTCTGCTAACGCTTGGCAACGGTACAAAAATTGAGCAAATTCACTTTGCCAAAACCCAAAATATCCTCATGGCAAGCAGCACAGGCTATGGTTTTATCAACAATCTTGACAATCTTGACACCAACCAAAAAGCAGGCAAAGCCAGCATCAATCTCAATGGTGGCACGCTGCTGCCTATCGCTCTGATTGACGAAAAAGACACACTGGTGGCTGTCAGCAGCTCTGATGGCAAATTGCTGATTTTCCCAAGTGATGAGTTGCCAATGCTTGCCAAAGGCAAAGGCAACAAGCTCATCAACCTAAAAGCCGATGAACACATCACCGCCATCGCAAGTTTGTCAAGTGATGACAGTCTGGTTATTACCGCAGGTAAACGCACACTTACGCTAAAGCCTGCCGACATCGCCAACTATATCGCCAAGCGTGCCAGTCGTGGCGGTGCGTTGCCCAAAGGTTTTGGCAAGGTTTCACAACTGTCAAAACACACCACAGACTAACGCATAAACCGCTCAAACATCAGAGCGGTTTTTTATTACAAATACTGCGGTTTGATCAATGCACGCATTTGCTGCTTGTCCAGACGCAGACTGATGGGGCCATACACATAAGGCGCAATCTCATAAGGCTGGTACAAAAACTCCATACCGTCTTTGTCAAAGACAAAATTCCGCGTAACAAAAAATTCCCACGACTGCCCATGCTCTGCTGGGTCAGCTCCCTGACTGCGAAGCATGGCATCAAACTGTGCTTGCAAAGTCTGCTGCAATGCTGGCATTTGATTTGGCAGCACCACATCGGATAAATCCAGCTGACGCTTGGCTTGCAAATCAAACACATAATAAAAATAACTCGTCATGCCATGAGCACCGCCAAGATAAATCTCGCCTGACACACTCATCTGTGGCAAATCCTTATAAAAGCCCAAAAAATCAGGCTTGGCACTCACAACAACCATCTGCTCGCCTGACACCTCTTTGGCAAGACGGTCAAGGTTTTGCTTGATACGCCCAAGCTGTTCGCCCAGCTCGTCATCATTCACCACAGGTTTGGCATAAAAATCCTGAATACGCTTAGCAGCTGGCGAACCCTCTGCTGACTCCTCGCCAGAATCCAGTATGCTTAGCACAGCTTTATTAATCGTACTGTCAATCCACGCATAAGGGGTGCTAATTAGCTGATACTCTATCTGCGGACATTGATTTGTGCATTTTTGATTAATATTATCTTTAGTTGATATGATTTTATTCTGCCAAGCAAACGATTGATTTTGCTCTTTTGTCTTGATAACATCAGCAGCCATCTGCACCTGCGGCTTGTCGGCACAAGCTGTCATCATGCCCAGCACAACACACATCGCCGCCCATTGCCAGTATCGCATATACCCTCCCAGTTTGTATTTTTATGACATTAATAATATCCAACCATCACTGCTTTTTAAACAGCATGACACAAAATTCGCCCGCCACTTCAAAGCTCTCCTGTCGCTCAAGCCATGCCCGCCGCTCGGCGGTTGCCTTATACGCATAAGGAGTCATGGCGATCAATTGTCGCAATGACTGATTATCAAGCTGCATCGGCACAGTGATTTGCTGCCTGTCTACCAGCACAAACTCTGGTGCAAGCACATCAAGATATTTATCAGGACTATGCTCAATCACCGTACCAAACAATGCCTCACGCACAGCATACAAATGTCTTGGTGCAGCAACCGCCACCAATAGCACGCCTGATGCATCAAGCACCCGATAAATCTCCTGCTTTGGCAATGGGCTGAACAAACTGGTGCAAACATTCACCGAACCGCTTGCCACAGGCAATGCCGATGAAGTTCCCACCAGCCAGCAGACACGCTTGTTTTTGTCAGCCTTGGCAGCAATTTGCACCGCCGACTTGGCGATATCAAGCCCCAAAACCTGCGTCTGTGCTGTCAGTGCCTGCGTATAATAACCCTCGCCACTGCCAATATCCATCACCACGCCTGCCTGCAATTTATGCACAATATCAGCAACCGCCGTGCGAAATGGTGCATAATGCCCTGCCGACAAAAACGCTCGCCGTGCCTGCACTGCCTGCGGTGTATCTCCGGGGTTTTTGCTCTTTTTGTGCTGAACGATGTGCAGATTGACATAGCCTTCTTTGGCGATATCAAAGCTGTGGTTGTGCGTACAACGGAATATCTTGGCAGAAACCTGAAGTGGTGATTGGCAAACAGGGCAAATTAACATGACAAATCAGCATTTTTGGCAAATGAACCGTATTGTAACATAAATTGCCAGCTGGCTCGGCGATTTTCTAATTTTTCTAATTTTTCTAATTTTAATGATTTTAATCCTATGGTTATTTTTTGCTTGCCAAAATACCGCTGACAATCACCAGCACAATGCCCACCATCGCCATCGCTGGCAATATTTCACCAAACACCAGCACGCCATACAGGGTTGATAGCACCACCACCAAATAACCCAGTGCCGAAACCATGAACTTACGCCCAACCTTGTAGGCATGAGTCATTGCCAACTGCCCTGCCATCGCCGACAGTCCAATGCCAAGCAAATAGGGCAACATCTCAGCAGAGATTGCCGTCCAGCCCTTGATGCTGCTGATGACCGCTGACAGTAGGCTTGCCAACGCCGAAAAATAAAACACAATCCGCCAAGAAGGCTCACCAAGCAGCGACAGCTCACGCACCTGCAAATAGGCATAACCTGCAATCGCACCACTGGCAAGCCCGATGACCGTTGGCAAAAGCCCATGCCCCAATACACTGGGTCGCAAAATCAGCCCAATGCCAACAAGCCCCACCAACAATGCTGCCCATGTCAGTGCCGATGGTCGCTGCTTTAATAGCAGCAGTGAAAATATCGCCAAAAATATCGCTGAAGTGTGGCTAAAAGTAATCGCGGTCGCCAGTGGCAAATACACCAAGCCAAAAAAGAACATAAACAAGCTAATCGTGCCTGCCAGCGATCGCCAAAAATGTGCCAGCGGATAATTCGTAGCAAATGATCGTCCCAAAATCATCGCCTGCACGCCCAGCACCACCGCCGCAAAGCTCACTCGCCAAAATACCAGCTCATACTCATGCATGGCAAATTTGACGGCGGTGATTTTGACCAAAATGCCCATGGTGGCAAAACAAAAAGCCGCGAAGACCATCCATAATGAACCGATGACGGAGCCTGCGTCTGCATGGGGAGTTTTTGGCATGATTACTCCTAGAAATTAAAAAGCCAATTGCGAAAATTGGCTTGAAAATTACATTCTGCACTCTCTTGACGACTGTGTTAATTATACACCATCAAGCAACTGGCGTAACAAAGCGATTTCTTTGTCTTTTTGGGCAAGCAGTTCGTCTTTGTGAGCGATAATTAATTGGAGTTTTTCAATTTCGTACACATTATTATAGTATTTGTTTGCATAACTGCCATGATTATCACCAATCAACAATGCCACTTCCTTATCGGCTTTTAGTAATTCAACAATATCAATATTAAAAGTATTGGCAATGTTTTGCAAATGCTCAACCGTAATTCTGCTCTCGCCTCGTTCCAGTTTGGCATAGCCATTTTTGGACATTGCCAGCTTTTCTGCCATCTGTTCTTGGGTCAGATGTTGCTCTTTTCTAAGCTTAACAATGTTATCGGCAATATCCATGGCTTACCTTTTGTGGGTGAAAGTGATGAAAAATGGTTACAAAAAACTGGATTTGTGGGTGGATTATACACACGCACAATGCCAAAATAATAGCCTAATTTTGATATTTTGGCAATAATTTTTTGGTTTTTACTACAACCGATGTGCCAAGATGCGTGTCATTTTACAAACCAAACCATCAAATCGCTTGATTTAACAAAATTCCAAGGAGGCAGGGCTTTACCAATGCAAAACAAGCTGACGACCCACTATGATGTGCTACAAGTTTCACAAAACGCCCGCCTATAAGTAAATTACCGTCTTAAGAAATAACAAACTTAAGATCCAAAATAAGTTGGTATAGAATGAGAAAATTATTTTATATATCAGATACAGTGCTAGCAATATTCTCTTTGATTCTGATGTTTGTGCTTCCCATTGCCATTCTCATTATATCCCTTTTGCCCAGTAGCCAAAAAGATAACAGTTCATCACAAGCAGAGCAGTCATCTGCCTATTCACAAGAGTACAAGGTGCAAAGTGTTGTTAATCAAGCCCTATATACCAGCTCAAACCAAGAATATCCATCAAAATACTATGGGCGTGATAAACAACCCACTGCTCAATGTCAAGACGGCACATACAGCTACAGTTTGGGTCGTCGTGGCGTATGCTCTCGCCATGGTGGTGTGCAATATTGGTTAAAAAATTAATTATTATTTTTAATCAATATTGCATTAAATAAATTTAACAAATTTTATATTTGTATCATATCGATAATTTTGGTGATTTTTATGCTTAAGAAAATATGGTATTTCTTGACCTTCAAAACCTATCAAAACAACCTACTAACTTCAGGTGGTGCAAACTATCTGAGCGTGATTGCAGTCATCGTATCACTTTCTGCTTTGGCTGAAGCATTTGCTTGGGGTCATTTTGGCAGCACATTCACGCCAGAAAACCCCAATTTGGGTGGATTTACACTTGGTATTTTTATCTTTTTGCTATTTTGGTTTTTTGACAGAACAATGGTAACGCAAGATATGATGACCGAAGAACATTCTAGAATTTTAGAAGGTGATGAATACCGACCAAAATTTTTAAAAAAATATCAAAGCTGGTTTGTTTTTCTTGTTCGTTTGTGTATTGTGATCGGTTCGTTATACATTACCGCCCCCTTTTTAACTCAATTGGTTTTTAAAACAGATATTGAAAATGAAATGCAGGTTCAATATCAAGCCAGTATAGAAAAAGCCAAGCAAGAAACCTTGGGCAAATTAGAGCAAAAAATTTCCAGCCAAGAAGAATATATCAAACAAATAAATAACCGATTGCAACAAGAAATAGGTGGCAAACGCGGCACAGGGTATGGCAAAGGAGCTGTTGCCCAAAGCATTGAAAATGAATTATCTGCCGCCAACACAGAATTCGAACAGCTAAAAAACGATCTAGCAAACACCAAAATCCGCCTAGAAAACGCCATCGCACAAAATGATGTAAAAAATTTGGAAAGTTTTGGTATTTTTATGGTACAAGACAGCCCAATTTTTCGTCAAAACGCCATTGAGAAATTAAAAACACAGCCCGCTTTTAAAAATACACAATTTGCCGTTGATGGGTTTTTGATCTTGGTTGGTATTATATTGATTTTATCCAAATTGTTGCAACCAAAATCATTAAAAATGTACTATTCATCTCGTTTGCAGGAGGCGTGGGCAAACTACAAACAAGGCAACTATGACGACTACTTGCTTGAAAGCGAAAAAAGTTCATACATGCCAACCATGCCCATACCGCAAACTTTTGAAAAAATTGCCATTTATTATGCTCAAACCAAAAATCAGCGTCTAAAAAATGATGCAGAAATAAAACAAAAAAGAAAGCAAAGTCAGTTAGACGAAGAAAATCGCCTACATCAAGAAAAATTGGCAGCCGAAGCCAAGCAGCAAAAACTCAAAGAGAGTGAACAAGCCTATAATGAGCGACAAGCCAAAGAAGCCCAGCAATTTAGCCATGAAGATAAAGTTATAGGGCAAAAAAGAGAACGCATTATGAACGCATTAAAAGAAGCTTGTAACCATAAACAAAAATTCATTCAAGAAGAATACGCAAAGAAAGACTTGTTATTAGCCAAGCAAAATGAATTAGAGCAAGAATTATTTGAAGAAGAGCGTATGCATAATAGCAGGCATGAGGATATGATTGCACGCCAAAATCGTATCAATAACAAACAAAGTGAGTTGGCAGAATTAGAGATCATGGCTGCACAGCTAGAGCTAGAGCAAAAAGACAACCCTAGCGTAGAGAATACTAGGGCATTTATTGCAGCCCAAGATACCATAAGACAACTAAAGCAAACCATAAAAAATATGGAAGATAATTTCTTGACCTTTGAGCGTAATATGAATATTTACGAACAAAGAGCCAATAATCTCAAAAGCGAAATTAATCATATCGCTGAACAAATTCAGACCATCAACATCAAAGAAAGCAGGCTTGATAAAATTATTATGGATTTAGAGCTAGAAGAATTAGAGTTTTTAAGCGATATTGCCAAAAGCAACTCAACCACCTATATCAAAGGTGATGATGCGGAACTACCATTTATTACTCAAAAAAGACTAGACAATGCTGGAATATATCAATACACCCATTTTAATCAAAATCAAAAAGAAGTAAGCGATGAATAAAAAATAACCAAAATATCGTTAATCAAATTAAAATAAAGCATTTCTATAAATTTAGTGGGGTTGAAAATATCTCAAAACAGTCTTTAGCCCCAAATAAAACCCAAACAAAAACCAAATCTTTGACGATTTGGTTTTTGTTTTATCAATGCTCCCTTATACTTCTAAACTCCACTTCAGGATATCGCTCTTGCATCAGTTGTAAGTTCACACGGCTTGGGGGAAAATTGAGAAACGAATCACAAAGCCCTGTCCAAAAGCTCCATTGCTCTTTTAATATCACCTTGTTTAGCTCTATTTTCAAAGCGTTTTCTTGCTTCATATTCAGCAAGCATATTAGACATTGTTTCATCTATTAAATGAGCGACACTTAACCCTCTTTCATTGGCAATTAAATTTAAGCGTTCGTGTTTTTCATTACTAACTTGAAGTGTTACAGTTCCCATCATTACTCCTTAACTGCAATAATTGTTCTGGTGCTAAAATTTTAATGCCAAAATTTAATTCGTTTTGACGAAAGTCTTTTTGATTATAGCTCACAATAATTTTAGCATTGCCTGCTACTGCCAATTCTATTAAATGATTATCACCTTCATCTTTTAAATTAGGCCTCCACAAATAAAAAATACGCACCCACTCACAAACAGATAACAAGGCATTTAAAATTTCATTGCGTTCATCTAATGATAATTTGCTTTTGACAAACACATCATCACGAGCCAAAACATCTTCATATTCTGCCAATAATGCCACGCCAATAATTGGTGTAAATTCGCCATTTAAACAAGCTTTAATTAGGCGGATGGCATGACAAGACCCCAAGCACGCCCCCACCAAAATATTGGTATCTAAGACGATTTTCATTATAATCCTGCATTAATCCAAAATCAATGCTCCCTGATACTTCTAAACTCCACTTCAGGATATCGCTCTTGCATCAGTTGTAAGTTCACACGGCTTGGAGCAAGGTAGGTCAGATAGCCGCCACCGTCCACCGACAGTTGGTCATGGGCTTTTTTCTTAAACTTCTCAAACGCCACCTTGTCATCACAATGCACCCACCGCACCGTGGCGATGGATACAGGCTCAAAGCTGCATTGTACTTTGTATTCTTCTGCCAAGCGATGTGCCACCACCTCAAACTGTAGCACACCCACCGCACCCAAAATCAAATCATTGTTAATCTGAGGCATAAACACCTGTGTCGCCCCTTCTTCGGACAGCTGCTGCAAGCCTTTTTGCAATTGCTTGGATTTCATTGGGTCTTTTAGCACCACACGGCGAAACAGCTCAGGGGCAAAATGCGGAATGCCCGTGAAGTTCAAACTCTCACCACTGGTAAAACTGTCGCCAATTTGTATCGTGCCATGATTATGAAGACCGATAATATCACCAGCATAAGCCTCCTCCAGCGTCTCGCGGTCGCCCGCTAGGAACATCAAGGCATCAGAAACTCGCACCTCTTTGCCCAGTCTGACATGATTCATCTTCATGCCACGCTCATATCGCCCCGAGCAAATTCGCATAAAGGCAACACGATCTCGATGCTTTGGATCCATGTTTGCTTGGATTTTAAAGACAAATCCTGTAAATTCAGGCTCATCAGCACGCACAATGCGTTCTACCGCCTGATGGTCTTTGGGCTTCGGGGCATGAGCAACCAGTGTGTCTAGCACCATATCCACCCCAAAATTACCCAACGCCGTGCCAAACAACACAGGGGTAATCTTGCCTGACAAAAACTGCTCCTCGTCCCAGTCTTCGGCAGCAAGCTGAGCAAGCTCAAGACTTTCGACAAATTCATTAAACACAAGCTCGCCCAAGCGATCACGCACATCGGCATGATCATAGCCATCTCTGACTTCTATTTCGCTGATTTGACTGCCTTGCCCTTTTTTGTACATATACAGCTTGTCTTGCTTGATATGATACACCCCAACAAAATCCTGTCCCATGCCCATCGGCCAAGTAATCGGCACACAGCGGATTTTTAGCACGCTTTCAATTTCATCAAGCAACGCCAACGGATCTTGAATCTCGCGGTCAAGTTTGTTCACAAAGCTGATGATCGGCGTATCA
The DNA here is from genome assembly GCF_900637105.1 of Moraxella cuniculi. NCBI lineage: Bacteria > Pseudomonadati > Pseudomonadota > Gammaproteobacteria > Moraxellales > Moraxellaceae > Moraxella > Moraxella cuniculi. The sequence continues at coordinate 281,797 of NZ_LR134343.1, forward strand.
CGCATACGACAGACCTCCATCAGCTTGATTGTCCGCTCCTCCACACCTTTGGCACCATCAATAACCATCAATGCAGAATCCACCGCCGTCAGTGTGCGATAAGTATCCTCGCTAAAATCAGCATGGCCGGGCGTATCTAGGAGGTTCACCATACATTCTTTATAGGGAAATTGCATCACCGAAGTTGTGATAGAAATGCCCCGCTCTTGCTCCATACTCATCCAGTCGCTGGTGGCATGACGATCCGCCTTGCGTCCACGCACCTCACCTGCCACCTGAATCGCCCTGCCCCATAGTAGCAGTTTTTCGGTCATGGTGGTCTTACCTGCGTCAGGGTGGCTGATGATGGCAAAAGTCCTGCGAGCGTTGATTTGATCGAGTAGATTGGTTGTCATTGTATGCCTTGTTTGTTTTAATGAATGATAAACATCGGTTAGCTGTGATATGCTTTGGGTGATTTGACTGCTTTGATAAATTTACATAGCAATGCCCACGCCTTGCTGCCCTATTATATCTTAAATGAGCCACAAAAGCACCGCCAATCCCACCCAAGTTCTTTGTATTTATAATCTTGGCAAACAATAAAAACGCACCAACGCCATCAGCAATGGTATATTTTGTTTAATTAAAATCACGGCTGCCATCAATTGTTGCTTTGTTACCAAAATTTTTCGCTAAATATGCTTGACAGTAACAGCATTTTGATATATTTTACCAAAAATAACCGCATAAATGATATGGTTATAAGGAAATTCAATCTCTGGAGTATCTCCCTAATGTTCAAAAAATCCGCACTTTTGACCGCTGCTTTGTGCACAGCGGTTGCACTCACCGCCTGCAAAAACGACAAAAATGCCGAAGCGGGTATGCCAAAAAAACCTGAATGTATCGCCCCAGCCAAACCGGGTGGCGGTTTTGATCTGACCTGCAAACTGGCACAAAGTGGACTAAAAGACACAGGATTGCTTGACAAGCCAATGCGTGTAACCTATATGCCTGGTGGTGTAGGTGCGGTCGCTTATAACAAAATTGTCGCCAACGACCCTGCCAATGGTGATGCCATTGTTGCCTTTTCGACAGGCTCATTGTTAAACCTTGCACAGGGTAAATTTGGCGAAAACTACAGCGAAGATGATGTTCGCTGGCTGGCTGCCGTTGGTACAGATTATGGCATGGTGGCGGTCAATGCAAACTCACCTTTGCAGAATTTGCAAGATTTGGCAAATGCCCTAAAACAAGACCCCAAAGCCATCAGTTTTGGTGCTGGTGGCAGTGTCGGCGGTCAAGACTGGCTCCAAACCGCCATGGTTGCCAAAGCCGCTGGCATTAACCCCAAAGACATGACCTATGTCGCCCTAGAAGGTGGTGGCGAAGCAGTAACCGCTGTGCTTGGCAATCACATCAGTGTTGTTAGTGCTGGCATTGCCGAGATGGGTCCTTATATCGAATCGGGCAAAGTGCGTGTGCTGGCTGTATTCGCCCCCGAAAGACTGGGCGGCAAGCTAAAAGATATCCCAACCGCCAAAGAACAAGGCTTTGATGTTGAGTGGCCTGTCATTCGTGGCTACTACATGGGTCCAAAAGTTAGCGAAGAATCATATCAGTGGTGGAAAAATCGCTTTGATACCATGATGGCTGACCCAAAATTTGCAGAGTTGCGTGCCTCTCGTGATTTGTTGCCATTTGCCATGACTGGCGATGAGCTACAAGCCTATATCAAAAAAAGCACCGATGAGATGCGTGTTTTGTCAAAAGAATTTGACCTAAATTCACAAAACTAAGTTTGTCATGTCGGCAAGCCCATCATTAATACGGCAGGCAAGCTACAGCCTGCCCTTATCAGCCATGTATTGCATAATACATAAGGATACATGATGAACGCAAAATTTGAACGATATTTTGCAGGACTGCTTCTGATTGTCAGTCTGTTTTTGTTATATCTGGCATCGGACTATGTTGCCCCAATCGCCTATGACCCGTTGGGCCCAAGACCCTATCCAATGCTGCTGCTGGCTCTACTTGCGGCGTGTTCGTTGTTTTTGTTGGTTCGTCCCAAAGCAGAGATTGACCAGCTTGGCTATACGCCATCATTACTAAAAAAACTTGCCTTGTGCCTAGTTACCTTGCTTGGCTATGCGGTACTTTTTGAGCTGCTTGGTTTTATCATTGCCACAGCGATAATGGCAACCATTGTCGGTAAGCTGTTTGGCGGCAAATTGCTGCATTGTCTTATCTCGGGCGTTGCCATGGGCGTCTTGCTCTATTTATTGTTTGACCAAGCACTTGATGTGCCGCTGCCACTTGGTTTGATTGGATAAATTATGGATACCTTAAACTACTTATTATCAGGCTTTGCGGTGGCATTAACACCAACCAATCTTATGCTTGCTTTTATTGGGGCATTTTTGGGAACAATCGTTGGTATGCTGCCTGGTCTTGGCCCAATTAATGGCGTTGCGATTCTTTTGCCGCTAGCCTATGCACTTGGCTTGCCACCTGAATCTGCCTTGATTTTGCTCGCTGCGGTCTATTTGGGCTGTGAATACGGTGGTCGCATTTCGGCAATTTTAATCAATGTTCCCGGTGATGCTGCTGCCATCATGTCCACCCTAGACGGCTATCCGCTTGCCAAGCAGGGCAAGGCAGGGGTGGCGTTGTCATTGTCAGCGGTCAGCTCATTTACAGGCAGTATCATTGCAACGCTTGGCGTTGTGCTGTTTGCACCACTGCTTGCCAATTGGGCAGTTGCCTTTGGCCCTGCAGAATACTTTGTGCTGATGGTATTTGCCATCACCTGCCTAAGCGGTCTGGTTGGCGATCAACCCATCAAAACCGCAGTTGCTGCCCTAATTGGTCTTGGTCTGGCAACCGTTGGCGTGGACGCTGTTACAGGCGTGTATCGCTTTACTTTTGACTCGGTGAATCTGTCTGATGGCATCGCCTTTACCACGGTTGTGATTGGCTTTTTTAGCATCAGCGAAATTTTAATCATGCTTGAGCAGACCAGCACAGGACAAAAAGCCCTTGAGCAAGGCAAGCGTGCGTTGTTTAATTTCAAAGAATTAATGTTCTCTGCTGGCACGATTTTAAGAAGTGGCGTGATTGGCTTTGTTGTCGGCGTGCTGCCCGGTGCTGGTGCAACCATTGCCAGTGCCATGACCTACACCAACGAGAAAAAAATCGCTGGCGACACAGGCAAATTTGGCGAAGGTGATTTGCGTGGTATCGCCGCTCCAGAGGCTGCCAACAATGCCTCAGCCTGTGGTTCATTTATCCCGATGCTAACCTTGGGCGTACCCGGCTCTGGCACAACAGCGGTGATGATGGGTGCTTTGACCCTATATAACATCACGCCCGGCCCACAATTATTTGCCGAGCAGCCTGATATTGTTTGGGGTCTGATTGCGTCATTGTTTGTAGGCAATGTGATTTTGCTGATACTCAACCTGCCACTTGTTGGATTATTTGCCAAAATGCTCAACACCCCAAACTACATTCTCATTCCAGCGATTGCTGCGGTGAGCTTTGTGGGTGTGTATGCCATTCATAGCACAACTTTTGATTTGATTTTGATGGTTGCTCTTGGCGTTTTGGGCTATGTATTACGCAAGCTCAATTTCCCATTGTCAGCCTTGATTTTGGGCTATGTATTAGGTGAGCTGATGGAATCAAGTCTACGCCGTGCCTTATCCATCTCACAAGGAGATTTGGGCATCTTATTCCACGGGCCAATCGTACAAATCCTATGGGTGCTTGTGGTGCTGATGGTGCTGCTGCCTGTATATCGCTGGCTGCGTAACAAAAATCGCAAACACATCGCCTAAGCATAAGCAGCCACAAAAAGTGGCTGTTTTTTGTTTGGTTTTATGCTCTGATTTGTATGACAAACTTGGGTCAAGCCACCCTTTGTAAAGCCCAGCAAATCATCACAAACCATCTGGCATATTGGAGAATTTTATGACAACGACACTGCCAGCATATTTATTGAGCTTTTTGATTGCACTTGCAGGCGGTGCTTTGGCAAACTTGCTTGGGTTACCCATTCCTTGGCTGCTTGGCTCATTGCTTGCCATTGGTGGCTGTAGTTTGGCAGGATTGCCCATAAAAAATGCCGAAATTGGTCGCAAAACGGGCTTGATGATTATCGGGCTGTCGCTTGGCTTGTATTTTAGCCCACAAATGCTTGATTTGATTGCACAGTCAGTTTATCTGCTGATTGCGGTTGCCATTTTTAGCATCACACTGGGAATTATCGGCTCAATCATCGCCTATCGCATTGGCAAAGTCAGCTTTAAGACCGCTTGGTTTGCCTCTGTTGTCGGCGGGGCGAGCGAAATGTCCAATCTTGCTCAATTGCACAATGCTCGTGTGGATTTGGTGGTTGCCGCCCATACACTGCGAGTATTTCTGCTGGTAACGACCGTGCCATTTTTTTATCAATTCATGGGCTATCACGGCGAGGATAGTCGCACCCTTGAGTCAAGCCAAGCGGTCAATTTTGCCAATCTGCTGCTGCTTTTGGCACTTGGTGCATTGGCTGCCAAATACTTTGAATACAAAAAATGGTCAAATCCTTGGACATTTGCACCCTTGTTGGTTGCTGCGATTTTGACCGCCAATGGGGTGCATTTGTCAGCGATACCGCCTGTTTTGTCATACTTAGGTCAGGTGTGTATCGGCTGGACGCTTGGCACCAAGTTTCGCCCTAATTTTTTTCAGGTTGCACCACGACTGCTGACCGCCACTGCCATCAGCGTGTTGATACATCTTATGCTGACATTGCTGATGGTGTGGCTATTGACCCATTATAGTGATATTGACAAGGCGATTTTGGGGCTGGGTTTTGCCCCCGGTGGCGTGGCAGAGATGACCATCACTGCCAAAACTTTGCAGCTGGGCGTGCCAATCGTTACCATGCTGCATGTGGTGCGTATGATTGCTGTGGTCGCCAGTGCAGGGGTGCTGTATCATTGGCTTGATAAATACTTTATCAAGCAATAAACCAAACAAGCGATTCTGCCACGCCTATGCTATAATAATTATCAACACTCAATCAAAAACAACGCCATGACTGACAATAAACCAACATTTAACACCCACTACCCAAACCCAACCAACCTTGCCAAAATAAACACAGATCATATCAACAAAACAAGACCACCTGTGATTTTGGTGGACGGGTCTTATTATCTGTTTCGCTGTTTTCATGGCTTGCCGCCGCTGACCAATTCGCAAGGCTTGCCCACCAATGCCATTCGTGGCGTGCTAAATGCCCTAAACAAGCTCATCAAAAAATACCAGCCTACGCACATGGCGGTTGCTTTTGATACGAAGGCGGCGACTTTTCGCCATGAATTATCCGCCGCCTACAAGGCACATCGCCCACCGATGGATGAGGATTTGCGTGTGCAAATTCCCTACATTCACCAACTGATTGAGCAATTGGGCATACCGCTGCTAAAGATAGACGGCTTTGAGGCTGATGATATTATCGGCACTTTGGCACATCGTGCTTGCCAAAATGGCTACCCTGTCGTCATCTCCACAGGTGATAAGGACATGGCACAGCTTGTCAATGACTGCATCACGCTAGAAGACAGCTTTACAGGGAAAATCACCGATACCCAAGGCGTGCTGGATAAATTTGGCGTGCACGCAGAGCAAATCATCGACTATCTCACTTTGATGGGGGACGCATCAGACGGCATCGCAGGGGTGCCAAAAGTCGGACAAAAAACCGCCGCCAAACTGCTCAATGAATACGGCAGCATTGATGGCATTTTGACAAATTTACCAAACATCAAAGGAGCAGTCGGCAAAAGCCTAGCCGACCACCAAGGCGACATTCCACTAAATCGCATCTTGGCAACCATCGTAACTGATTTGGATCTGCCCATTGGCTTTGATGACATTGTGCTAGACAACAGCCATGCCGCCCAAAAACAGCGTGCCAAAGATTTGCATGAATTGTATCAATTACTAGAATTCAAAAAAGAACTGGCAGAAACAGCCCAAATCCTTGCAAATGACACTCATGATAATTTAGAAAATATACATAATTCCGCTGATAATTTGCCACAAAACCACACCGATAAAGAACCCCTTAGTGTGCCAAATCTTCCCACAGGCACGCCTTGTTATCATACCATCAGCACGGTATCAGATTTTGAAAATTTAATACATAAATTAAATAGCGTGCCTTATTTTGCCATCGATACCGAAACCACAAACATCGACTGGCAGCACGCCGATTTGGTCGGTATTTCGGTCAGCACCGCCAATTATGAAGGTTATTATATCCCTGTTGGACATACGGGTGATTTTGGCATATTGCTTGATAATCAGCTGCCTTTGGACTTTGTTTTATCAGGGTTTAAGCAAGTTTTGGAAGATCCAGCCATCGGCAAAATCGGACAGCATCTTAAGTACGATGCTCATATTTTTATGAAATATGGCATCAAGCTAAACAACTGGCAATCAGATACCATGCTGGCAAGCTATGTCATCAATGCTGCCGCCACAAGGCATAGCATGGACGCACTCGCCAAGCATTACTTGGGCGTTGATACCATTACCTTTGAAGCAGTGGCAGGCAAAGGTGCCAAGCAGATCAGCTTTGACAAAGTTGCCATTGATACTGCTGCCAACTATGCTTGTGAAGATGCTGATATTACATTTAGATTGTTTAGTATTTTTAATCAATATCTACAAGATGACACGACAGCCGCCAAATTACTGCACCAGCTTGAACTGCCCACCGCCAAGATTCTTACTCAGATGGAGCATGACGGCATCTTAATCGATCGTGATTTTTTGGGCAGATTGTCTGTGGAATTTGACAAGCAAATCATGGCTTTGGAGCATGATGCCGAGCGTATCGCAAAAGAGGCGTTTAACCTTGCCAGCCCCAAGCAGCTGGGCGAGATTTTATTTGAAAAACTGGGTATCAAAGGCGGCAAAAAAACCAAAACAGGGCAATATTCCACCTCTGAATCTGTGCTGGCAAATATTGACCACCCACTGGTTGATGTTGTGCTAAACCACCGCAGTTTGTCAAAGCTCAAAAGCACCTACACCGATGCTCTCGCCAAAGCCGCTGACAAAACAAACCGTGTGCATACCAGCTATCATCAGGCACTCACCAGCACAGGGCGACTGTCATCAAGCGACCCTAACCTGCAAAATATCCCGATTCGCACCGATACAGGGCGACTGATTCGCGAGGCGTTTATTGCTCCGCCTGACCGCCTCATCTTGGCGGCAGATTATTCACAAATCGAGCTGCGACTGATGGCACATTTTAGCGGTGATGACAGTCTGATTGATGCTTTTCGCCAAAATCTAGACATTCATACCGCAACCGCTGCCGAGATTATGGGCAAAGACATCAGCCAAGTAAGCAATCTGGAGCGGCGAGCTGCCAAGGCGGTGAATTTTGGGCTGTTATACGGCATGAGTGCTTTTGGGCTTGCCAAACAATTGGGTGTCGAAAGAGGCGTTGCCCAAGACTACATCAAGCGATATTTTGCCCGCTATCCTGCCATCAACGACTATATGCAAAACACCAAAGACATGGCAAAACAGCACGGCTATGTGCAGACAATTCTAGGACGCAAGCTATACTCGCCAGACATCAACAGCAGCAATCGCATGGTGCGTGATGCTGCCGAGCGTGCGGCGATTAATGCCCCTTTGCAAGGCTCAGCAGCCGAGATTATCAAACTTGCCATGATTGCTGTCGATAAAATCCTGCCAAAAGATGATGCCAAATTGCTCTTGCAAGTGCATGACGAGCTGGTGTTTGAGGTTGCCAAAGACAAAGCTGTCGTCATCGGTGAGATGATAAAGACCGCCATGCAAAATGTCCTGACCAGCACCGCCAAAGAGCTAGGCTGGCAGGTGGATTTTGCCGTGCCGTTATTGGTTGAGATTGGCATGGGCGATAATTGGGATCAGGCACATTAACCAAAGTCAGCTCATCTATAAGCCAAACAGCACTTTGGGCGATTTAGGCATCATGCCACTGATAATCAAACGCCTCGCCTGCCATGCGGTCAATATGGCTTGCCACCACGCTTTGTAATTTTGCCAAATCCATCGGCTCGCTGCCACCCTCAACAGGTCTAATTTCGACCTGCAAAGCATCAGCCGATGGCAGCAGAACCACTTCTGCACTGGGAAAATGCACCACAAACCCCGTATCGCCCAGCGATGATATCTGGAATTTATGTTGCCAATGATTTGTCAAACGCTTGGCGATTCTTAGCCCGTCAGTGGTAGTGATGATTGCTTGGCTCATGATTTGCTCCATAACTATTTTATCAAAAACCGTCAGCACTGCCAGTGAGAAACATCGCACGCATTGCTTGGGCGGTTTTGTTGCCTGTGTTATTTTAGCTTGTTATTATAAGAGCTGTATTGATTGATGGCAATCCAGAATTGATAAGATTGATGGTGAATAAACAGTTGATAAGTGTAAATAACAGGTGCAGATATCCAATCCCAAAAACAACAAAACCGCAAACTTAGTGCGGCTTTGTTGTTTTTACGACTGTAAAAATATCCATACTCTCTTCCTTGCTAGCATCTCATCCATGCTCCAATCCATTGGAGTTTTCCGTTGCTATGTGCATATTATGCACCAAAATCACAACGATAAACAGATGGCAAATGCGTCAATTGTTGTAAGAAATTGCTTACAATTGAATAAATGCTATTGCTTCACCCAAGCCCCCTGTCGCCATACCAGTGCAAAACGGGTGGCTTTGCCGTCTTTTTCAGAGCCGATATACTGCTCGGCATTTTTACGACTCCAACGCAAGATGGTCGGATTGCCTTCATCATCAACATCAGGAGCGTCAAACAAATAATGAAATTTTGGCTCAAGCTCATCTTTGATGGTACGCAATTCGCTCAATTTTGGCGGACGAGTTTCACGCACTTTGGGGAATTTTGATGCCGCCAAGAACAGACCTGCCGCCCCTTCACGCAGCACATAATGGTCATCAAACCGCCCAGAGCGTAAATGTGGCATGGCAATGGCTGTCATGCGTGGCGGTGCTGCTTGTCCATTTTTTAGCACTTTTCGCGTATTGTCGCATTTTTGGCAAGCAAAATACGCCCCAAAACGCCCAGTTTTTAGTTCCATTTGCCCATCGCATTTATCACAATCAATGGTTGGTGCGTCATTACTCGTGCCAGCAACCTCAAACACGCCCTGCTCTAACAAATGGCCTTCACAATCAGGATTGTTACCACAAATGTGCAATTTTAGCCCGCCATCGACGATATAGCCGTCCATTGCCGCATTGCACAGCTGGCAGCGTTTTTTCTCCAGCAAGGCATGAACCTCTGCCGACTCATCGTCCGCATCAAAGGCAAATGCCGATACTGGCATGAGATTTTTTGTGCCTTTACAGCGTTCTTTTGGTGGCAGATTGTAGCCTGTGCAGCCCAAAAATACGCCTGTCGAGCCTGTACGCACCTGCATGGGTCTGCCGCAGGCATCACAGCCAATCTCTGGCACATTGGTTGGGTTGTTTGGTCGCATACCATCTGATGATTTGGCGGTGTCTAATTTTTGTTTAAATTCATGATAAAAATTATTCAGCACCACTTTCCAATTCTCATCACCAACCGCCACTTCATCAAGTTTATCCTCAAGCCCTGCCGTGAACGCATAATCCATCAAATCAGGGAAACTCTCAATTAGGCGTTCGGTAACAATATCTCCCATTTTTTCGGCATACAGGCGTTTGTTCTCAAGTTTTACATAGCCACGCTCTTGAATGGTTGAGATAATTGAGGCATAGGTTGATGGGCGACCGATACCGCGACTTTCTAGCTCTTTGACCAGACTTGCCTCACTGTAGCGTGCTGGTGGTTTGGTAAAATGTTGGCTAGGCTCAATCGCCGTCAATGGCAATTTGTCGCCAACAGCAACCTTTGGCAGCAACACATCATCGCTTTTGGCTGGTGGCTGTATGCGAGTATAGCCATCAAAAATCAGCGTCCGTCCTTTGGCTTTTAGCTCAATGTCAGCCGCAGCCACCAACAAACTGACCGACTGATAGCGTGCTGGTGTCATTTGGCAAGCGACAAACTGCCGCCAAATCAGCTCATACAGACGCTGTGCATCTCGCTCCATCGCTGTCAATTGACTGGATTTTATGGCAACATTAGACGGACGAATCGCCTCGTGTGCCTCTTGAGCATTTTGTTTGTTGCCATAAAAATTGGGCTTTTCGGGCAGATAAGCACCGCCAAACTGCTCACCGATATAACCACGCACCGCCGTCAATGCGTCTTGGCTCAAGAAAGTTGAGTCAGTACGCATATAGGTGATATGACCAGCTTCGTACAATCGCTGTGCCAAAATCATGGTTTTTTTGACGCTAAAGCCCAAGCGAGTGCTGGCTGCCTGCTGCAGTGTCGAGGTGATAAATGGGGCAGAGGGACGAGACTGGGTGGGTTTTTCGTCAATGCTTGATACAACAAAATCAGCAGAACTTAGCACCGACACCACCGCATCTGCTGCCTGCTTATTATCCAGCTTTAGGCTCTTGCCGCCTTGCTTGACTGCCTCTAGGGTCAATATCTCACCTGCCGCGGTGTTTTTTGTGTGGATTTGCCAATATTCCACAGGCACAAAGGCACGGATTTCTCGCTCTCGCTCTACCACAAGGCGGGTTGCCACAGACTGGACACGCCCTGCCGACAGCCCACGAGCGATTTTTGCCCACAGCAGTGGTGAGACCATAAAACCCACCACACGATCTAAGAATCGGCGTGCTTGCTGGGCATTGACTCGGTCAATGTTGAGCTTATCAGGGCTTTTGAAGGCATTTTCGATGGCGGATTTGGTGATTTCGTTAAATACCACACGACTGTATTTGTCGTCATCGCCACCGATAACCTCTTTTAAGTGCCACGCAATCGCCTCTCCTTCTCTATCCAAGTCCGTTGCCAGATAGATTTTGTCGGCATCTTTTGCTAGAGCCTTTAATTCACGAATTACTTTGGTTTTGTTTGGCAAGATTTCATAAACAGCCGCCCAGTCATGCTCAGGGTCTACCCCCATGCGGCGAACCAATGCCCTCTGGGCTTTTTGCTCACGATTTAGCCCTGCCTCCTCGTCCTTGCTTGCTTTTGTGCCGCTGCCACCGACAGGCAAATCTCGCACATGGCCAATGCTTGAGCGGACGATATAGCCACTGCCCAGATATTTGTTGATGGTTTTGGCCTTGGCTGGCGACTCGACAATCACCAAAGCCTTACCCTTGGCATTTGCTGTGGTTTTGGTGGTGGTTTTTTTGCTGGTTGCCATATCTTGCCCTGTCATAAACAATTTAATAAATAGTAACTTTATATTTAAATATCTTAAAAAATACCCATCATCGCACAAATCATTTGGCGATTTATTGACGAATTATTGCATTTATAGGGTGAAAATTTGATTTTGTCAATCATTTTTCACAGTTTGTGGTGATTTTGCCCTGTTTTTTGTGCATTTATCCAGACAACCTTAGTGAATTTATCAGCCAATGTTGTCGCCTTCAGCGGGTTGTTGATTGACAACGCCCATGCTCAGCTTAACCACCGCCACCGTTTCTGCCCAGCCGATTAATGCCTTGTACATATCCACCAAATCTGCCGCTGCTTGATTTTTATCCAGCTTATACGCCTTATGGCTGTGCTGATATTTGTCATCAAGCCAATACAACGCCACCGCATTTGCCTTCATTGACAACCCCAAAGTGCGTGAGGCAATCGCATCAGGCAACAAAATCGGCACACCGTCCAATCGTGCCGCCTGCTGACGCATTTTGGCGGTATAAAAATCCTGTTCCACCAGTCGCCAGACACCTGCCACCGCTTTATACTGCACCATTGGCAGGGCAAGCTCATGAGCGGTCAGCGTATACTGGGCAATCTTGGCGGTAGCCTCGCTTGGATGACGATCGGCAGGCACAGGGCTGATGAGATTTTTTTGAGCCACAAGCCAATCAGGGCAAGCGATGAGCTTTGGGAAAATCTGATAAGATCTCGCCATCAGGCGAAAATCTGCCACCCGTACCGCTGCTGGACTTGGACGAGCCGCCATAAAATTGCCCAGCAAAAACCCTGCCACCACCAGCACCACGATAATGGCAATCGCTGTATTTGACAAATCCATCGGTACACCTATAACAACAACTGGCGTTTGCCACTATTATCCATCGCCGAAACCAAGCCTCTTTCTTGCATCTGATCAAGCAAGCGTGCTGCACGGTTGTAGCCAATGCTAAATTTGCGTTGCACTGACGAAATCGATGGCTTGCGTGTCTCTACCACATATGCCGCTGCCGCCTCGTATAATTGATCGCCATCGGCAACACTGCTGGTATCACCACTGCCCTCACCATCAAAAGTATAACTCTCTGACAGGTCGATATAGTCAGGACTGCCTCGCTCACGCCACGCATCACAGACACGGTTCACCTCATCATCATCAACATAAGCACCATGCACACGCTCGGCAGAGTTTTTGCCCGGAGCGATAAACATCATATCGCCATTACCCAGCATATCCTCGGCACCGCCCTCTTCGATGATGGTACGGCTATCCACTTTGGTATTAACCCTCAATGCCACACGAGATGGCACATTTGCCTTGATCAGTCCTGTAACCACATTGACTGTCGGTCGCTGGGTGGCAAGCAGCAAATGAATGCCAGCAGCACGAGCTTTTTGTGCCAGTCGTACGATTGGCTCTTCGGCAGTTTTGCCCAGCTGCATAATCATGTCAGCAAACTCATCTGCCACAATGACAATAATCGGCAGTGTCTTTAACTTTGGTGGTTTGGACTGACTGACGCTATCATTGGCTTGCCATAATGGATCATAAATTGACTCGCCACTTTGTTCAGCTTGGATAATTTTTTTGTTAAATTCGGCAATCTTGCGTACACGCAGCTTACTCATCAATCGATAGCGGCGTTCCATTTCATTCACGCACCAAGTCAATGCCGCCACCGCATCTTGCATATCAGTAATCACAGGGGTTAATAAGTGCGGTATGTCGTTATAATTCGCAAGCTCCAGTTGCTTGGGGTCAATCAGTACCAGCTTCAGCTCATCGGGGGTGTATTTTAGGAGCATGGATAACAAAAATGAGTTCACCAGCACCGATTTGCCCGAGCCTGTCGTACCTGCCACAAGCATATGCGGTGCTTTGGCAAGGTCGGCAATCACCACCTTACCGCTGATGTCCTTGCCGACAGCGATGGCGATTTGTTTGTCTGGGTCTTGGTAGTCGGCGGTGTCTAATAGCTCAATCAAGCGTACCATCTCTCGCTTGACATTTGGTACTTCTATGCCGATATAAGGCTTGCCAGCAATCACCTCAACCACACGCAATGATGCCTTGGACATTGAGCGTGCCAAATCCTGTGCCACGCGTGTAACACGGCTTGCCTTCACCCCTGCTGCCAAATCTACCTCAAAGCGTGTTACCACAGGGCCGACGGTCGCCGCCATCACCTGTGCTTGGATATTATACTCTTGCAGTTTAATCTCAAGCAATTCAGAGGCTTCTTTTATTTCGGCTTCACTAACCTTTGGCTTATTTTGATAATCTGGGGTGTCAAGCAGCGTAAGCTCAGGTATTGGCGATAAACTCATGCGATAGGCAAGCTTACCCATTGCGTATGACTTGGGCTGACCGCCAGCTTGACTTGGCTCATCCGCCCAAGCCGCTGTATCATTTGGCTCATCTGATAATCCATCAACCAGCTCTGGCATCGGCTCGTAAGGCTTGGCAGATACGGTTGTCTGTGGCTGATGATTGGCATCAACATCAGCAGAATCAATGCGTAATTTACCCAATTGATTATATCTATCCACTGTACTTGGTGCTGCCTCATCTGGCTGTATCTTTGGCTCATCAGTCAATGCCAGCGATACGCTCGCCTCATTGATGATATGCTCGTCTGCCACAGTACTGTATGGATTTGGCTCATCATCTGACTCATACTGCCAAGTCAGACTCTCATCATCGCTCGGCATCTGCTCGGACAAACTTATCGCTTGGGTCTGTAGGGCAATCTGCTCATCAAGCACCCTTTGGGCAGCGGCATCTTGCTCGGCTTGTCGCTTGGCAAGCAGCTCATCTCTTAGCCCAGAATGACACAAAAAACTCTCCAACGCCCCATGATGATTATGAGCCTGCACGACATCATCAATCGGCTCATCAACATCGTCAGCCACAGGCTGCTTTGGCACTTCTGCCACTGGCGTTTGTTCATTATCGGCTTTTGGGCGAGCCTGCCCCACCCAATCCATAATCATCGCCGCCACATTTGCCCAGCGAATCTCAAAACTTAGGGCAGCAATAATACCAATCAACGCAATCAGTGCCAATGCCGTAACGCTCGCCCCCAGATTGATGACTAGGTTTTTTTGTAGCTCAAAACCCATCGCACCGCCCAAGCTGGCTGCAAGCCCATTATCCCGAAAATCACCCATATAAGCCAGCAAAGCACTGATAAATGCCAACAACAAGGCATAAGCTGACACCCTTAGCACCCACAGCAATTTGGCGTGCGACCACCACAGTCGTGCCAACTCATACGCCAAAACCAGCACCAAAAACCATGCACCATAACCAAAAAAAGTATGCAAAATATCCGCCACCCACGCACCCATACGCCCAGCAACATTGGCAATCTCAGGATTGCTGCCGATATGCGACCATGCCGAATCCGTCTTGTCGTACGACAGTAATGCCAAGAACAAAAATACCAACAGCACCGTGCCAATGACAGTGAGTAGCAATTGCCCAAACAAGGACATTTTTTTTGGCGTGATGAATTGATTTAGCGATAAAGTTTTCATGGATACTCTAGCATAAGGGTTGGGTGGTTAAGGCTGTCGCACAAAGCCCAAAGCCAAGTGGCAACATAACCGCTTATTATAGCGAAATTTATGGCATTTTACCAAATATTCCACAACCATGCCGAATTCGGCGACCAAAGCCATCGCTTGATACAATTTGGCATGACTAATTTTGTCAAACGATGAAAAAATTAAGAAAATGTTTGCCTTTATTGGATTTTTCGGTAAAATTATAACAATTATTTTGGCTAATGACCGCTACCGATAACCAACGGTCTTTGCCATCTTGTTTTTTGTCATTACAATTTTAGGAATTTTCATGACTGATTTACGCCCAATTGCACTTGATTTGCAAGACATTCACAAAAGCTATGGCTCGCTTGAGGTGCTAAAAGGCGTTTCTTTGACTGCTCATGATGGCGATGTTATCAGCATTTTGGGTTCGTCAGGTTCTGGCAAATCCACGCTGTTGCGGTGCATTAATCTGCTCGAAAAACCAAGTCTTGGCAAGATTATTGTCGGTCAAGAGGAGCTAAAGCTCAAAGCCCACAAAGGCGAACTGGTTGCCGCTGACAAAAAACAACTGGAAAAACTGCGTTCAAAAATCGGCTTTGTTTTCCAAAATTTTAACCTCTGGCCGCACAAAACCATCTTACAAAACATCATCGAAGGCCCGACCCAAGTGCTGGGTCTATCAAAAGCAGAAGCCATCAGCGATGCCGAGCGACTGCTCACCAAAGTTGGTTTGCTGGACAAAAAAGATGCCTATCCTGACAATCTATCAGGCGGACAAAGACAGCGTGTGGCGATTGCCCGTTCGCTTGCCATGCGTCCACAGGTGCTGCTTTTTGACGAGCCGACATCTGCTCTTGACCCTGAATTGGTCAATGAGGTTTTGGCGGTGATGCGTGAGCTTGCTGCCGAAGGTCGCACCATGCTGATTGTAACCCACGAGATGCGTTTTGCTCGTGAAGTATCCAGCAAGGTGGTCTTTTTGCACCAAGGTCGTATCGAGGAAATCGGCACGCCTGAAGAAGTATTTGACAATCCAAAATCACCACGAGTGCGTGAATTTATGGCATCGCACCGCTGATTGGTATTGTGCCAGTTGGCTGAAGAATTTTTGTTTTATTAATGCAAGCTGGAATTTGTCTCTTTTACTGCCAAGAACCCAGCTTAAGGAAAAACCGTGATTAAACCATTTGCTACACTTGCCATCGCTTGCCTTGCACTGGTTGGCTGTTCACAATCAAAAGACGAAACCGCCACAAGCGAAAGCAAACAAACTGCCGAAACCACCGAACAACGCGAGCTGATTATCGCAACCGAAGCCGCCTACCCTCCATTTAATGACACCGACCCCAGTGGCAATATCGTTGGATTCGATGTTGATGTCATCAATGCCATCTGTGCCGAAATTCAGGCAAAATGCCAAATCGTTGCCCAAGATTGGGACGGCTTAATCCCAAGCCTATTGATGGGCAAATATGACGCAATCATCGCAGGTATGTCCATCACACCAGAGCGACAAGCTCAAGTGGATTTTAGCGAGCCATATTTTTCAAACACCATCGCATGGCTTGCCAAAAAAGACGGCAGCTTTGACCCCAATAACATCACCGACAAAGTGCTGGGCGGTCAGCGTTCCACCACAGGTGCTGCCTACATTAGCGAAAAATATGACGGCAAAGATGGCAACCGTGTGCAGTTGTATGACACCTACACCAACGCCTATCTTGACCTAAAAGCAGGTCGAAACCAAGCAGTCATGGCAGAAAAAGCCTCCGCATCAGATTGGCTAAAACAAGCAGGCAACGAAGAATTTGGTCTGGTTGGCGAAGAGATTAACAACAACGACAACCTAGGTATTGCCGTGCGTAAGGGCGATGCACTAAAAGCACAATTTGACGCAGCACTGGCAACCTTAAAACAAACAGGAAAATTGGCAGAAATTGAAAAAGCCCATTTTCAATAATACCTACCGCCACACGCCACGCCAATGACGGCAAGGCAACCTAAGCCCCAAGTGAATGCAGACTTGGTTGATGTTTAACAAGAGGAGTTTATCATGAAATTTATTATAAAATTAACAACCGCCGCCCTTGCCCTTGCCACACTTACCGCTTGCGGCACCAACAATGATAAGCCCGCTGATGCTACACGACAAATTCGCATCGCAACCGAGTCAAATTTTAAGCCCTTTAGCTATCTGGATACGCAGGGCAATGTGGTGGGTTTTGAGATTGACCTTGCCAATGCCCTGTGCGAGCAAATCAAAGCCCAGTGCAACATCATCAGCCAAGATTGGGACAGCTTAATTCCAAGCCTAAACGCCAATCAATCTGATGCGATTATGGCAGGTATGTCCATCACGCAAGAGCGTCAGCAAGTGGTGGATTTTAGCGAGCCGTATTTTGACAATGCGTTGGTACTGGTTGGTAAAAAAGGCGATGCCACTACCATCGATAGCATTGCTGGCAAAACGGTCGCCACACAGCAGGCGACACTGGCAGCTGATTACCTCAAACAAAACCATCCCGATGCCATCGTCAAGGCTTATGACAAACAAGACAATGCCTATCTTGATTTGTCAGCAGGGCGTGCTGATTTGATGCTGTCTGATGCTGTGCCAATCACCGACTGGCTAAGCACCGAGACAGGGGCAAATTTTGAGATCAAAGGTCAGCCCATTGACATCAATGACAAGGTTGCCATCGCTGTCCGCAAAGGCGACACTGCTCTAAAAGCGGATTTTGACAATGCACTTGCCGCCCTAAAGCAAAATGGCAAATATGACGAAATCGTCAGCAAGTATTTTGACAAACAAACTTTATTGCAAAAATAACACCGCCAAGATAGGCACCCATCAGTCAATCAAGGAGATGATGATGAAACTAAAAACCACCGCCCTATTTGCAACCATGCTTGGTGCATTGGCATTAACTGCCTGTGGCAACCAAAACAATACAGCCGACTCGGTGCTGCGTATCGCCACCGAAGGCTCTTATGCACCGTATAATTTTACCAATCCTGATGGCAGCTTGGCTGGGTTTGATATTGACATCGCCAATGCTCTGTGCGAAAAAATGCAAACACAATGCCAAATCACCGCTCAAGATTGGGACGGCATTATCCCTGCACTAAAAACAGGCAAATTTGATGCCATCGTTTCGGCAATGTCTGTAACCGCAGAGCGTAGCGAGCAGGTAGATTTTAGTAAGCCTTACTACATTAACTATTTGGTATTTTTGGCAAAAAACGATTCCAAATTTGACCCAAGTTCAAAAACCGACATCGAAAATGCCAAAATCACCGCCCAACGCTCAACCATCTCAAGCCAGTGGCTGACCCAGACTTACCCAAACAGCAAGCCACAGCTGTATGACACGCTGGACAATGCCTTTATTGATTTGGGCAATGGTCGTGCTGATGCCATGATTTCTGACAAATTACCTGCTTTGACTTGGCTGAAATCTGATTTGGGCAAAAATTTCACCATCAAAGGTTCTGATATTGACATCGATGACAAAGTCGCTGTCGCCGTTGATAAAGGCAACACAGAGTTGCTACAAAAAATCAACGATGCCCTAGATGCCATCAAGGCTGATGGCACTTATGAAAAAATCGTCATCAAGCATTTTGGTGCTGAAGGTATGCCAAAGGACTTGCAATAACACAAGCCTATCAGCACAGCTCCACCAAAGACGAGTTTATCAGGCT
The DNA here is from genome assembly GCF_900637105.1 of Moraxella cuniculi. Taxonomy (NCBI): domain Bacteria; kingdom Pseudomonadati; phylum Pseudomonadota; class Gammaproteobacteria; order Moraxellales; family Moraxellaceae; genus Moraxella; species Moraxella cuniculi. The sequence continues at coordinate 300,391 of NZ_LR134343.1, forward strand.
TGACCTAGGTCTCTAGGTCAGCGGTCTGTTTTGTGCTACAATAATCCATTGCACTCTTGGCTGGGCTAGACCTTGCCAGTGTGCGTTTATATTAACATCAAAAGTTGCTCAGGCAACGCACAAGGTATCAGCGTGTTTGACTTACAAGGCTACGGCCCAATTTTAATGCAAGGTACACTTTTGACCATCAAACTGGGTCTTGCCAGTTTGTTTTTTGGTTTGATTTTTGGGCTGTTGGGTGCGTGTGCCAAACTCTCAAACCTGTGGATTTTGCAAAAACTTGCCAATATCTACACAACTGTCGTGCGTGGCATTCCTGAACTGCTCATGGTGTTTTTTATCTTTTATGGCGGCAGTGTGATTTTTTTGGTCATCGCCAAACAGCTCGGCTATCAAGGTCGCATTAATATTTCTGAATTTTGGGCAGGGGTTGTGGCTCTGTCTGTCATGTTTGGAGCCTATGCCACCGAAGTTTTTCGCATGGCGATTCAAGACATTCCCAAGGGTCAGTTTGAGGCTGCCGAAAGTCTTGGCATGACACCTTTTCAGACTTGGACACGCATTATCCTACCCCAAATGTGGCTGGTTGCCCTGCCCGGACTTGGTAACTTGACACTGGTGCTGCTCAAAGACACCGCCCTAGTATCACTCATCGGGCTGAAGGATTTGATGTATTTTGCCCAGCGTGCTTCGCAAGCAACCCAAAAACCATTTACTTTTTATTTGGCAGCAGCACTGATTTATTTGGCTTTGACATCAATCATTACGCTGTTTGTTATGTGGTGCGAGGCTCGTGCCAACCCTGCTGCACGCTACGCTAAGATGTTACGCAAACAATCACGAGGTCAGGCATGAATTGGAATTGGCAAGCGATTATTAAGTATTTTCCTGACCTGTTGTCAGCGTCCATCACCACGCTTGAGCTGGTGATTGCCTCTTGTGCCTTGGGTCTTATCTTTGGTGTTTTGCTTGGCTTATGGCGGTTGTCGCCTGTGGTATGGCTGCGTGCAATCCCTGCAATGTATATTTTCTTTTTTCGTGGCACGCCGCTTTTGGTGCAGATTTTCTTAATCTATTATGGCTTGGGTCAATTTGATGCCATCAAGCAATCTGCCCTGTGGCAGCCTGTGCTAAGCCAAGCCTACTGGTGTGCCATCATTGCTTTTACACTCAATACCTCTGCCTACATTGCCGAGATTGTGCGTGGTGCCATACAAGCTGTGCCACAAGGCGAACTGGAAGCTGCCGATGCCATCGGTATGTCCAAGCTAAAAAAATTACGCCGCATCACCCTGCCTCGTGCCTTTGGTATCATGATTCCTGCCTATAGCAATGAGGTGATTTTTATGCTAAAAGGCAGTGCTTTGGCGGCATCAATCACTGTTGCTGAGCTGACCTATAAGGCTCGTGAAATCATGGCTGCAACCTACCTGAACCTTGAGATGTATTTTGCCGCTGGGGTGATTTATCTGCTCATCAGCTGGGTATTTTTGTTCGCATTTCGCCAGTTTGAGCATCGCATCAATCACCACAAATACTACACACCCACTCACCAATCCTAAGGAGCCATCATGACCCTGCATACCATCATCTTGGCCGCTGGCAAAGGCACACGCATGAAATCCACCAGACCAAAGGTGCTACAAACCTTGGCTGGCAAGCCTTTGGTGCGTCATGTGCTAGACACTTGTGCTGCCATCGGTGCAGACAGTACCGTGCTGATTTATGGCTTTGGTGGTCAGATGGTCAAACAAGCACTGGCAGGGTATGATATTATTTTTGCCGAACAAACCGAGCAACTTGGCACAGGCGACGCTGTCAAAGTCGCCCTGCCTCATCTACCCACCACAGGCAAAAGCCTGATTTTGTATGGTGATGTGCCACTTACCACCGAAAACACACTCAAGCAATTGGTCGCTGCCAACACAGCTGGCATTTCCATGCTGACCCTAGAGGTGGACAATCCATTTGGGCTGGGTCGCATTATTCGCAAAAACGAGCAAGTCATTGCCATCGTTGAACAAAAAGACGCCACCGATGCCCAAAAAGCCATCAAAGAAATCAACAGCGGCATTTATTGCGTGGACAACGCCCTATTGCACAAATACCTGCCTTGTCTCACCAATGATAACGCACAGGGTGAATATTACCTGACCGATATTGTCAAATTGGCGGTTGCTGATGGTGTGGAGATTGCGACCATTTCCCCAGAGTTTGATTTTGAAATCGAAGGGGTGAATGACCGCATTCAGTTGGCAAATCTAGAGCGCCACTATCAGGCTCATCAGATACGCACCTTACAACACGCTGGCGTGCAGTTTGCCGACCCTGATCGTGTAGATATTCGTGGGCGACTGCACTGTGGGCAAGATGTGTTTATTGATATCAACACCATATTTATCGGCGAGGTGTCGCTTGGTGATGGCGTGCAGATTGATGCAGGGACAATCATCACTGACAGCACCATTGGCAACGCCACTCATATCAAGCCTTATTGCGTCATCGATGGCAGCAATATCGGCTCTGATGCCAGCATTGGGCCTTTTGCTCATTTACGCCCCCAGACTCTGCTGGCTGACAATGTCAAAATCGGCAACTTTGTCGAAACCAAAAAAACCACGCTCGGACAAGGCAGCAAAATCAATCACCTAAGCTATGCTGGCGACAGCGAAATTGGTCGCGAGGTTAATATTGGTGCTGGCGTCATCACTTGCAACTATGATGGCGTGAACAAATCTCGCACAGTCATCGGCGATGGTGCTTTTGTGGGCAGTAATTCCAGCCTTGTCGCTCCTGTTAATATCGGCAACAACGCCACCATCGGGGCAGGATCAGTGATTACCAAAAATGCCGCCGATGACAAATTAACACTGGCACGCAGTCAGCAAGTTACCATTGACAACTGGCGTCGTCCCACGAAAAAAACCTAAAAATCACCGATCTTAACTCGGACAACTTCATCACTTGGTGCAGCCTTTTGCACCAAGCATTGCCCTGCCAAGCTTACACTTGTCTGTAGATTTGGCAATATCCCAAGTCTTGTCGCTATAGCCTTGTCGCCAATTTTTGGTTCAAACAAACGATGCTAACCGTGTTAATTTGCGACAAATCATCGTGGTTTTATCGCACTTTTGCCCCAAGCTGCAAGTTTATTCAACCGACAAACCCATCATTTTGCCACTTGGCTTTGCTGCCAAATAACCTTTGCAGCCTTAGGCATAAACATTTGCCAGCAGATAACTATCCGCCACCCACACAATTTTGCGATTGATTAAACATTGCCAACCGCCAAGCAGACACTTGCCAAGCCAAGTGTGTGCGTCCATATGGAACTGTACCCAAATTTTGATGGCATCGACTGCTATCTTAAAGCACTCAACCGTCAAGTTAAATCATCGCATTGGTGCATTTGCCAAAATATCAGTCAATAATCGCCAATAAGCCGCCACCGATTCGATATGCACCATCTCATCAGGCGAGTGAGCATTTTTGATGGTAGGCCCAATTGAGACAATATCAAGGTTGGGGTGGCTTTTTTTGATCAAACCGCATTCCAGCCCTGCATGAATGACCTTGATATCAGGCTTGCGGTTTAGGATTTTTTCGTACAAAGACACGGTCAGGGCTGTGATTGGAGAATTCTCATCAGGATTCCAGCCAACATAATCGCCGCTAAAACACACGCTTGCACCTGCTAGGCGTGCAATGCTTGACAAAACATCGCACACCGCCATCTTGCCAGATTCTACCAATGAGCGAATCAGCAACACGCACCGCAGACCTGACTCATCAAGTGCCAATTGCCCAAACGATAAAGAAGTCTCAACCGTATCTGCTGCCACATCGCTTTGGCGTACCACTCCATTTGGCAAAGCATGAATCAAATCCACCACTTGCATGCTGTCTTGTGGTGTCAAGCTGGTATCTGGCAGGGCAGTTTGTGCCACCGTACCAACAAAGTTCGGTTCCGCCTTGGCAATTTCGGCAGCTATCGTATCCAAAGTCAGCTCAATGCACTGCACAACTTGGGATTTGATGGTCTGTGGCAAACTGATGGTTGCGGTTGCCTCACGAGCGATGGCGTTTCGCAAAGTACCGCCATGCAGCCCAGAGATGGCAAATTGTCCAGAAAACTGTTGATTTAGCACCGCCAAAACTCGTGCCAATATCTTGATGGCACTGCTGCGGTTCTTATCAATATCCAGCCCAGAATGCCCACCACGCAAGCCCTTAATGTCGATGGTGATGGCGGTATCAAAGGCGGTTTTTTGCCACAGCACGGGCAATCTGACATCAGCATCAATGCCACCAGCACAGCCGATATACACCTCGCCGATTTCCTCGGTATCAGTATTAATCATCATCGTGGCGTTAAGCTCGCCTGATTGCAAACCAAACACCCCAACCATGCCAGTCTCCTCAGTCATGGTAAGCAGCACCTCAAGCTCTGGGTGAGCCAGCGTATCATCTGCCAATACCGCAAGGCAACTTGCCATGCCAATGCCATTATCCGCCCCCAAGGTCGTTCCTGTTGCCATCAGCCAAGCACCGTCATTGGGATTGATTCGCAGCCTGATGGGATCGGTGGCAAAATCATGCTCCACTTCAGCGTTGGCCTGTGGTACCATGTCCAAATGTGCCTGTAAAGCGATGGTGGCACGATTCTCATAGCCTGCCGAAGCGGGTTTTTTGATGATGACATTGCCCACCGCATCGCGGCGTACTGCCAGCCCTTGCGACTTTGCCCATGCGACAATATCAGTTGCCAGAGCCTCTTCATGATGGCTTGGGTGAGCAATTGCACTGATGCGTGCAAACCATTGCCATAACAGGCTCGGCTCAAATGCCTGAACCACCGCCAGATTTTTTTCATATGCCACAGCATGAAAACTCATACAACCTCCTAGTTATTTTTGCTATCTTGGTATCGCCTAAGTTTATTTCTTAATATGCCAATCATCACCCCAAGCAGTACAGCCACAGCAGGTCTGCAATGCCCCACATCGCCCTTTTGTCCGCCAATCTGTCAATATTAATCAGCAAAACGGCAAAATACTTGTCCAATTTATACGCCCATGCCGTTTATATTAGCGGCAAGCTATCCAAAATTATACCGCAAACACCTGATCTGCCGCCAATGCAAAGCGTGCCACCGTGCCATCAATATCGGTTAATTTATCAATGCCAAACAGTCCAATGCGAAAACTGCGATAATCTGCTGGCTCATCAAGTTGCAATGGCACGCCTGCAGCAATCTGCACGCCCACTTCGGCAAATGCCGCACCCTTATGCACCGCCTCGTTTGGTGCATGGCAAACAATCACCCCATACGCCTGCACCGCTCGATCGGCAACGCTGTTAATTCCTTTGGCATTTAATAAAGCCAAAATCCGCTCTCCAAGTGTGATTTGGGCATTTTTTAGCACATCATAGCCCTGTGCCTTTGCCTCAAGCAATGCCTGATACAACTGCACCAAGCCATCGGTTGGCATCGTGGCATGATAAGCATGACCGCCACTGTCGTATGCTGCCATCACATTGAGCCATGCTCGCAAATCAAGTGCAAAACTTGATGGCGTACTGCACGCCACTGCTTGCTTGGCGGCATCTGACAACATCACCAAACCAGCACAAGGTGTACTGGACAAGCCTTTTTGTGGTGCAGACAACAGCACATCTATGCCCAACTGTTTCATATCCAGCCACAAGCACCCCGAAGCAATACAATCAACCACCAACAGTCCACCAACTGCGTGTACCGCTTGTGCCAGAGCCTTGATATAATCATCAGGCAGCATAATGCCAGATGCTGTCTCAACATGGGGTGCGAACACCAACTGCGGACGCTGCTTGTGGATATAATCAACCACCTTGTCAATATCAGCTGGGACAAACTGTAATACGCCATCGTGCTGCTTGGCTTGTGCCTTGAACACCTGACAAGACTTCACCAAACCTGTTGCGTCCATAATCTGCGTCCAGCGATAACTGAACCAGCCATTACGAATCACCACACAGTCCTTGTCTTTTGCCAGCGTATGCACCACCGCCTCCATGCCAAATGTGCCAGAGCCAGGTACGATTGCCACCGCATCAGCCTGATATAGCTGCCGAAGCTCATAAGACAACCCTCGCATCACCGCCTGAAATTGCATGGACATATGATTAACCGCACGCTCGGTATATACCACCGAGTACTCAAGCAGTTGCTTAGAATCCAAATTTGTTGCCGACATAGACACTCCTTGTTGTTAATGGTAATTAAAAATAAATAATATATCAAATATCATTGCACAATATTGTGTGCCAATGCCACAGATACTACCACGCCCACCCGAAGGCTTGGCAAGCAAAAACACAAAAATAAACCCACAAACTACAGCCTGTGGGTTTTGGGATTATTGCTTGGCAGCATCACTTGCTTGCGACTGGCTGGCGGTGTCTGCTGACTCATCAGTTTTTTCAGCCGATTTGTCAGCTGCCGCCTCAACTGCCTTGTCCGCTGTGGCTGTGTCGGTTGTCGCAGCATCGGCTGGTTTTGCACCGCCCTTGGCAGCGGTTTCGGCGAAGGTTGGCTGACCATGGTCTTCAAAGATTATCTCTTCTGGCTTTGGTGCTTTTGCCACAGCTGCCTCTTGTGCCGCCTCAACACGATCAACAGCATAAACCTTCTCTTTCTTATCGCCGCAAGCACTGAGCATCATCGCCGCCGACAATGCCACAAAAATTGCCAAAGTTTTCATAATATTCTCCAAATAAAACGCCCAAATGCGTTACAAAACCCATTTTTCAAGCACAAATTCGATAACCAGCTTGGCAATAAAGCCAAAAAAGCCCATGCCCAAGGCAACAAAAATCCAAAAAGTTCCTGCCTTGCCTGCATCAGACTTTTTTGAAATATCCCACATGATAAAAATCAAAAACCCGATAAAAACTGGCAATAGGACATACAGCCCCAAAGTGGTTATTGTCTCGGCAGATACCATAAATTGTGTCGCCATCACAGACATCAAAAGCACCTTTGTGATAATTTATTACCACATTATAACAATAAAAATGGCAACTACCAACCTTCATACAAGAATTAAACACGATATTTTTGGAAAAATTTGCTAAAATATTGCCCAAAGCAACCTTTGGCAAATTTTTCGTTTATTTACACAGGATATATCATGACGCCAAAAAGCCACAACCAGCCTGCTGTTACCGCCATTTCTTCAGATGCAGAACCAAAGTTCAGCTGGAGTGGCATTACCATACTTGTCGGCTTGTTGCTGGCAGCAATTGCTGGCTGGCTGTTTTTTGGGTCATCATCAGCCCCAGCCCCACAGCCAGAGGCAGCGACCACTGCTGACGATAAGCAAGAACCGATGGTGTTTGAGTTTTATGAAGTTCTGCCCAATCAAAAGTTCCAAAGCATTCCTGAAGGTGTAAGCATTCAGCAGCATAAAGCAAGCTCTCTGCCTGCACCAACGACAGATTTGGTCATCGGCAGCACCGCCAAGTCCAGCGATGACACGGCCGCCAAATCAGACGATACGCCAGTCGGCACCACCCCAGACCAAGAGTCCGATCGTGGTATCGCACAAAACAAACCCTCGCAGGGCGATTATATCCTGCAAATCAAAAGCTACCGCAAAGCCGAAGAAGCCGATATCAAACGAGCCGAAGTGCTGATGGCTGGCGTAGATGCTGTGGTGATTCGCCGCACCGCCAAAGACGGTATAAGCATCTATCAGGTCATCTCCACGCCAATGAACGAAGCCGAAGCCAGTGCTGCCAGCGTTCGTCTACGCAATAACGGCATTGATTCACTGATTATCAAGCAATAAACACCAAAACCCATCACAATTGGCTTATTTATGAAATAAGCCACAACCTTCTTGCTTCTTGTGCCATGATGGGTAAAAATAACAGCCAAATAAAACCAAAATTCACCATTGGCGAAGTGGTTGCCATGCCATCTGACTGCATTGGTTGGTTATTTTTAAAATTACAGAAAACGCTACAGCACCACACAAAATCTTGGCATGGTTTTGTGCATGAGAGTGAATTGATAATACAAATCTACAAGTGAATACATGAGCATAAACGCCACAAACCGTCCGTGTCTGTCAGCGAATTTGTACAAATGGCACAACAGACAGCTGTGCCACGAAGGTTATTTTTTGATGAGTTTTTTGCCAAGTATAACACCTGCCAAAATCAACAAGCCTGCAATCAGCCCAACCACACCATTATACAGCGTCTCGGTCAAGCCACCGAACACGCCTGACAATGCCGACAGCGTCTGTGCTTGCTCGCTTAAGATTGCCACACCATGCACCAAAATACCGCCACCAACCAAAAACATCGCTACAGTTCCTGCGATTGACAAAAATCTCATCAGCTGTGGTGCAAAGGCAAGCAGCCCCCGACCCAGTGCTTGTGCGGCAGATGATGGCTTGTTCAGCAAATGCACGCCCATGTCATCAAGTTTGACAATCAGCCCAACCAAGCCATACACCCCCACCGTCATCAATATTGCAATCGCTGATAGTGCAGCTGCCTTGGTGGCAAGTGTCGCCGCCGTCATCACCCCAAGCGAGATAACGACAATCTCTGCCGATAGGATAAAATCGGTACGAATCGCACCACGGATTTTGTCTTTTTCGAGTGCAACCAAATCCACCTGCTCATCGGCATTGGCTTTTAGGCGTTGCTGATGGGCTGCATCGTCATCAGTATCATGTGGCAATAAACTTGGAGCGACTTTATGGACAACTTTTTCTGCCCCTTCATAGCACAAAAACGCCCCACCAATCATCAAAAGCGGCGTGATTAACCATGCTGCCACAGCACTGATAATCAAGGCTGCTGGCACCAAAATCAGCTTATTAACAAATGAGCCTTTTGCCACCGCCCAAACCACTGCCAATTCACGGTCGGCACGCACCCCTGTTACTTGCTGGGCATTGAGTGCCAAATCATCACCCAGCACCCCTGCGGTCTTTTTTGCCGCCAGCTTTGTCATTACCGAGACATCGTCCAAAATTGCTGCAATGTCATCAAGTAGCAGTAGTAAACTACCTCCTGCCATATTCTCACCTTTAGTTGTTGTTAAATTGCCAATTGGCACTGGCGGCTATTATAGCGATATTGTCTGACTTTTGTGTGGCAGATTTGTAGCCAATATCATCAAATCTCAAGGTCGCTTGCACACCATCACCGCACGCATGGGTCTGGGGTAGCCCTCTACGGTCTTGCTATTGTCATCACTGTCCAAAAAATCACCAAGCGAATGATAAGTCATCCAATCGGTTGCTCGCTGCTCATCGGTTGTGGTGATATTGACATCAACACAGCGAATATCCACAAATCCTGCTTTTTTGAGCCACACTGTCAGGGCTGCCACCGAAGGCAAAAAATACACATTGTTCATCATCGCATAGCGGTCTTGTGGTACCAGCACCGTATTTTCGTCCCCTGCCACCACCAAAGTCTCGAGCACCAGCTCGCCCCCATGTGCCAGCTGAGCTTTTAGCTGTGCCAAGCACTCAAACGGCGATGCCCGATGATACAACACCCCCATACAAAACACTGTATGAAACAACCCTGCCTGCCGTGTATCTTGGGGCAACTCCTCCAAACCCACAGGGATAAAGTGAATTGGCGATTGACCAAAACGATTGCCAAGCTCGCCCAAAAAATGCCGTATCGCCATAAATTGATGATAAAACAAACATGACGGATCAATCACCACCACCGTGCTGGCACCAGCACCAACCATACGAAAGCCATGATAACCAGAGCCGCCACCGACATCAAGCACTCGCCTGCCTGTCAAATCACTGATATGCGGCAGCACTCGCTCCCACTTTAGATCGCTACGCCACTCGGTGTCTATATGAATCGTCCTATCATCACGCCCAATGATAAAACCACCTTTTCGCCACGGCATCAGATTGGCAAGCAACGCCCTGCTGCGGCGATACTCACTGTCATCAAAAGCCACTTCGGCACGCACGCACGCCTCATCAAGATAGACAGCGGTTGGGGCAATTGGGGGCAGCTTATCGACCACCGACTGATAAAACGGTGCATGAGCATAGCGGTCTTTATTTTTGACGGCTGTCAGCCAATCAGGCAGTCGTTTTAGCCATTCATAGGCAATCGGATAATGCTGTGCCAGAGCAAACAATGTCTGATACAGTGCCTGCTCACTGCGTACAATACTTGTCATAATCTTAACTGTCAATCAACCAGCCGTTGGCTTGGCGTTATTTTAGGGTTTAAATGCCACAATTGAGGCAAAGTTTAGGAACATAAACCAAGTCAAGCACCGCTGAAAACCTGCTTGCTGTAGCCTGTCATAATGCGTCTGTAGCGTGTCGGTGATGAGGACATTTTCAAGGGCGTTGCGTTTGCCGCTGATTTCCATCTCGCTGTAGCCATTGGCTCTTTTAAAATCATAATACCGCTCAACACGCCAAGCATCATACTGCTCATCATCAAGATGGGTTTTTTCGGTCAAAATCAAAATACCCCCAGATGCCAACGCATGATAGCACTTGGTCAATAGCTCAAGTCGCCGATTCGGTGGCAAAAACTGCAAGGTCAAATTAATAATAATCAAATCGCACTCGGCAAATTCCACTTGACACACATCAGCACACTCAAAGCGGATATTGTGCTGCGGATAATGCTCGCTAAGCACTGTTTTTGCTTTATCAATCATCGGCTGCGAGATGTCAATGGCGACAATCTCAAGCTCATCTGCGGCAAATTTATCCGCCAAAGCAAAACTTGCCGCCCCAAGCGAAGTTCCCAAATCGTACACACGGCTAACCTTGTTGCCCTGTGCTGTCGTCTGGCGAAACAGACAATGCCTGCGTGCCAAAATCGGCAACATCGCCAGCATCTGCCCATAGCCTGGCACACTGCGGCGAATCATATCAGGAAAGCACGCCACCACTTCTTCATCAAAACTAAAGCGTGCGGATTTGTCCAAAGGCGTGGTAAATAAGGTATCGTGTTTGGCGTTTGGCATGGTTTGTGCTACACTAAAATGCGTCTATTATAGCATTGATTGGCACAAAAATTGCGATAAATAAACAAAATCCTTGGAGTGGTTATGAATAATACAACAACAATACTGCTGGGCGGTGGCTGTTTTTGGTGTACCGAATCGGTTTTTTGTTCTTTGTCAGGCGTGGTGTCGGTCGTCAGTGGCTATGCTGGCGGCACCGCCGAAACCGCCAATTATCCCGCCGTCTGCACAGGCAATACTGACCATGTTGAGGTGGTAGAGGTCAGCTATGACGAAACCATCATCAGCACGCATGATATTTTGTCGGTGTTTTTTGCCACACACGACCCCACCACCCTAAACCGCCAAGGCAACGACATTGGCACACAATATGCGTCAGTGATTTATTATTATAACGAAGCACAAGCCAAAACTGCCGAGCAGCTCATCACCGAGCTAAGCGATGATGGCATGAATATCGTTACCCGAGTGCAACCAGCTGTGAGCTTTTATCCAGCAGAAGCCTACCACCAAAACTACTATGCCAACAACCCCACGCAGGCTTATTGTGCGATGGTTATTCCGCCAAAACTTGCCAAATTGCGTGCCAGTTACGCACATTTGCTTCGCTCATAAACCACCCAAGCCAAATTATTTTGCGTGGTAATCTTACCGCTTTGTTGCTGATTTGGTTGATTTTGGCGAAATTGCCCAATTATTCACCGCCAAGATGATTTTTGTTTTGAATTTTTTGCCAAAATTGGCTAAGCTAGGCGTATTTGCCACAACTTAAGGATTCTTATGAAAATCTCCGCCTATCTAGCCCTTGTCTTGGCAGGCTTGGGTGCAGTTAGCACCGCATCTGCCAATGGCAATGACCTGCCCAATCTTAGCAACAGCGAGTTTCAGCAGTGCTTAAATACCCTAAAAAACACCGCTGCTTTTCGTGGCGTTTCTTCGGCAACCTTTGAGGCTTATCGCCCTGCACAGCCAGATCCGAGCGTGATTCGCTCACTGAATTATCAGCCCGAGTTTAAAAAAGATGTCTGGGATTATTTGGCATCGCTGGTTGATAGCGAACGCGTCGAAGATGGTATCCGTGCCAAGCGTGAGCAAGCCGATGTGCTACGGCGTATCGAAAGTCGCTATGGCGTCAAGCCTGAGCATGTGCTTGGCGTATGGGGCGTGGAGAGTAATTTTGGGCAAACGCTTGGCAAGAAAAATCTCTTTGACAGCCTTGCAACCCTCTCATGCTTTGATCGTCGCCAGTCATATTTTCGTGGTGAGTTTGCCAATGCCCTAAAAATCGTACAAAATGGCGACATCAGACCGCAGGATATGACAGGCTCATGGGCGGGTGCTTTTGGACAAACGCAATTCATGCCCAGCACATTCTTAGAGCTTGCGGTGGATTTTGATGGTGATGGTCGCAAAGACTTGGTAAACTCAAAAGCCGATGCACTGGCAAGCACCGCCAATTTTTTGGTAAAACGAGGCTATCGCAGTGGCGAGCCGTGGGGTTATGAAGTCAAGCTAAATGGCTATGATGGCTCAAGTGGCCGCCGCAATAAGCAGTCCATCAGCCATTGGCGATCACAGGGCATCACCCTGCCAAATGGTAAACCACTGCCTGACAATATGGCTTCGGCAGGTCTATTGTTGCCTGCTGGCAAAAACGGCCCTGCATTTTTGGTGGGCAAAAATTTTGACACCTTTTACAGCTACAATGCCTCAGAAAGCTACGCTTTGGCAATCGCCCATTTGTCCGATTTGATCACAAGCGAAAATACCAACACCGATTTTGCCACCGCTTGGCCAACTGATGACCCAGGCATCGGCCGCCGTGAAGCCAAAGAAATCCAGCAAGGGCTGATTGATGCAGGTTATGACATTGGGGCGGTTGATGGCATCATTGGCGACAACACCCGCCGTGCCATCATGGATTATCAACGCAAAGCTGGGGTCAATCCTGACGGCCGTGCAGGGCAAAAATTCCATCGGCTCATCACCAGTCAAGGCAAGCAAAACAGCACGCCTGCAAATAACTTGGGCAGCACAGCCACCAAGCCTAGCACCATCACGCCATCTGTCAGCAGCCCAACTGGCACGACCTATCGGCGTGTCATCAACGCTGACGGCTCGGCATCGCTTGTACCTGTCAAATAATCCCATCAAAAAATCCCAAGCCTACACTTGGGATTTTTAATCATGTTCAATCAATCGTCCTGCTTGTCATCGTCCCATTCGGCATAGGTTTTTGCTGGGTCAATGCCTTGGCTTTTTAGGTAAGCAACCTGCTCGGCAAGCGTGCGTTTTTTCTCGGCATCGTGCATGGTTTCGGTCAATTCATCAAATTTTTCAATTTCATCACGCAAGGTTGATTTGTCAGTTGTCATCACATACTCCTTTTAATGATTCAATGGTACGCAATCGCAGGTGCGTATGGCGACTGCCACCGCAGCGATTTATGTTATTACAACAAATTTTTATCAAAAATGCAAACCGTCATCGCTGGGGATAATGGTATTTTGTTGCAAGTTGCCCATCGCTGTCAGGTTAAATTTCTGCTGGATTGTTGATTTGTATATACCACAATGAAATTTTAGAGCGTTGTTTTGGTAGAAATACGAGTGGAATACAAAAGAGCCAAAATCTCCGATGTAAAAATATCGGAATATCGCAAAACAATGTAACTGCCATTCAAGAAAACCACCCAATGAAAAAAGTTATTTTGACTGTCTCAACCATTGCTTGTGGACTGCTGATTTTTTATCTGAATCATTTTCAAGCAAACAAGCACCCTGATGACAATCTGGTGGCTTTTTTGGTTATATTGCTGGTTATTTTAACTTTTTTACATATTGAAGTTTATAAAAAATAAACAAAAGCCACTTATTGGGCAATTTTACCACCCAAATCCATAATATTGCTATGGATATAAGGGGGCGAATTCACTGTCCACAAACGCCATCGGCACACCTGCCAATCGCTGTGCGGTATTTGCCACATCGCCTGCCATGCTTGATGCATAAAAAGTCAAAACAACATCGGCTGGCTGATGGTGGCTACTCTTTATCCCAAAAAAATCCAACAAAGATTTGACGCGTTCGGCAATCGCTGCCCCCGAATCAAGCAAAGCCATATTTACCGCACGGCTGTCAATCCATTCCTGCAAAAACTGGCGAAAAAATGGATAATGCGTACAGCCCAGCACCACCACATCAACCCCCTGACTGTGCCAAACCTGCATTTGTTCGATAAGCAAATCCGCCACCTGATGATCGATAGGCATACCCAGCTCCACCCATGGCACGAGCATCGGCTCAAAATGCTTATGCACGATTATCGCATTGGGCGTTGCCACTTCATCAATCACCTGTGCCAACAGTCTGCCTTGGAGCGTCGCCTGAGTGGCAAGCACGGCGATTTGCTTGTTTTGGCTGATTTGGCAAGCTGGCTTGACCGCAGGCACCAAGCCTACTATCGGCACGCTACAATGTGAACGCACCGCCGTCAATGCGTGTGCCGAAGCACTGTTGCAGGCTATGACAATCAGCTTGCAGCCTTGTTGGCAGAGCCAATCCACCGCTTGCAATGTCAAAAACAAAATCTCATCGCCAGACTTGCTGCCATAGGGAATGTTTTGCGTATCGGCATAATACACATAACGCTCATTGGGCATCAGTTGTTGCAGATGCCGAAACACCGACAAACCACCCACGCCCGAATCAAAAATACCAATCGGTGCATCGCTTGTCTTGGTCGTCAATTCTGTCTTGGTATCAATCATCAAGCACCATCACCCACACTATGACGGCAACCACCGTCCAACATGACACAATAATACGCCACAAAGGCTTTCTTATTATAACAAAACCTGCACAAAAACAATATCCGCTACCGCTCAGATGGCTCATTTGGCTGGCTGACAATATGCACCTTACCACCGCTTGTGATGTGCAAATGTGTGTGCGTATCAGTCTGATAAACCTCGCCAAGCTCCACCAAATGATACATGGCATTATTCATCAGCCGTGCCGTCAGATTAAAACGAGTATCAATATACAGCCGAGATACGCCCTCATACTCTGCAAAATACAAATCATGCTCATCATCAAGCCGTATCACATCGCCATTGGTTGTCTCAAACTCAACCCACAACAGCCCCAAATCCACAACCTGCCTTACTTGGTTGATAAACAATGGCGTATCTGCAACATCAATCCGATATTTGTCTGTTGGCGTTTTTAGATAATACACCTTTTGCCCATCAACATATTCCGCCCATAATACACTGGCAAATAAATCCACAAGTGACTGGCGGGTCATTTTTGTGCCTTCATGCCACCATTCGCCATTACTACAAATCTTAATATCCAGTGGCGAGGTGCTGTTCGGTTGCCATTTCTGCAAAGGCGGTATCTTGCGTGTGCGTTCTGCCGTGCCAGTTGCCGCATTCAAATCTTGGTTTAACTTATTGATTATATTTAAATTTTGTTTCATTTATCAATGCTCCATCAGCAGGCTTAAGAATTTGTTGCCATCGGCTTGTCCAAATCATCATAAGAAAATGACATAAATGCAGACCATGATAATACCGCCCAAGATTGGTATGCTTATCCACAGCAGCAACAAAAAAACTTGCCTAATTTGACAGGATTGCTACAATAAGCAGTAATATTTTATCACGAACCAAATTATTTGCCAGCCGAGCCTGATGGCGAGCACGCTTTTTTATAAATATTACATAATTATTTGAGGGTATTTTCATGCAAATTCAACGCGAATCTATGGAATTTGATGTGGTGATTGTTGGCGGTGGACCTGCTGGATTGTCAGCTGCCATTCGTCTGCGTCAATTGGCCATCGCCGATGGTCGAGATGATTTTAGCGTCTGTGTTATCGAAAAAGGCTCAGAGTTTGGTGCCCATACACTATCAGGTGCGGTGATGGAGACTCGGGCGTTGGACGAGCTGATTCCTGATTGGCAACAAAAAAATGCCCCACTGACCGTGGCAGCCACCGAAGATCGTGTCTATATGCTAACTGGTGCCACCAAAAGCGTCAAACTGCCAAGCTCAATCATACCAAGCAGTATGCACAACGAGGGCAATTATATTGTCTCATTGGGCAATGTCGTACGCTGGCTGGCAGAACAAGCCGAGAGCCTAGAGGTGATGATGTTCCCAGGCTTTGCCGCCAGCGATATCTTATACCATGAAGATGGCTCGGTGCGAGGAGTGGTAACAGGCGATATGGGGCTAAATGCCAAAGGCGAGCCTAAGCCAAGTTTTGAGGCAGGTTATGAGCTGGTTGCCAAATACACGATTTTTGCCGAAGGATGTCGTGGACATCTGGGCAAGCGACTCATCAGCCGCTTCCATCTGGACAAGGACAAAGACCCGCAGCACTACGGCATCGGACTAAAAGAATTGTGGGAGATTGATGCCGACAAGCACGAAACAGGTGTCATCATGCACGGCTCTGGCTGGCCATTGTCAGAGACAGGCACGACAGGAGGCTGGTTTTTGTATTTTGCCGAAAACAATCAAGTCAGTTTCGGTCTTGTGGTTGATTTATCATACCACAATCCTCATGTTTCGCCATTTGATGAACTACAAAGGCTCAAGCTACACCCTGTCATTCGCCCAATTTTGGAAGGTGGCAAACGCCTATCCTATGGGGCAAGAGCCTTGACCAAAGGCGGTCTGAACAGCTTACCAAAACTTAGCTTTGCTGGCGGGGTGCTAATCGGCGATGATGCAGGATTTTTAAACCCTGCCAAAATCAAAGGCACGCACACAGCGATGAAATCAGGCATGCTTGCTGCCGAGAGCATCTTTAACGCCATCAAAGCAGGTCGTAGCGGCGATGAAGTGCATGAATATCAGACCGCCTTTGAGAATTCATGGCTATTTGACGATGCTTATCAGGCACGCAATTTCTCACCTGCACAGCATCGCATGGGTGCTTGGTTGGGCGGAGCATTTTCTTTTGTAGAACAAAATCTACTCAACGGCAAAATGCCTCTGACCATCAACGATACCACGCCTGACTTTAGCACGCTGGACAAGGCAAGCCACGCCTACAAGCCAGACTATCCTCGTGCCGATGGCAAGCTGACCTTTGATAAGCTCTCCAGCGTCTTTATCTCAAACACCAACCACGCCGAAGATCAGCCCTGCCACTTACGCCTGACCGATCCGACCGTGCCGATTGCCAGCAACCTACCGCTGTACGCCGAGCCTGCTCAGCGTTACTGCCCTGCTGGCGTCTATGAAGTGGTGCAAAAAGAAGGCGAAGAGCCACAATTTGTCATCAATAGCCAAAACTGCGTCCACTGCAAAACCTGCGACATCAAAGACCCTGCCCAAAACATCACTTGGGTTGCTCCCGAAGGTGGCGGTGGCCCAAACTACCCAAATATGTAACACAACAACACGCCTACAAATGGCGTGTTTTTTATTTTTATAAATTTATTAGTTAATAAAACTTAACGCACGGAAAAATTGAAAAATTGAAAAATTGAAAAATTGAAAAATTGAAAAATTGAAAAATTGAAAAATTGAAAAATTGAAAAATTGAAAAATTGAAAAATTGAAAAATTGAAAAATTGAAAAATTGAAAAATTGAAAAATTGAAAAATTGAAAAATTGAAAAATTGAAAAATTGAAAAATTGAAAAATTGAAAAATTGAAAAATTGAAAAATTGAAAAATTGAAAAATTGAAAAATTGAAAAATTGAAAAATTGAAAAATTGAAAAATTGAAAAATTGAAAAATTGAAAAATTGAAAAATTGAAAAATTGAAAAATTGAAAAATTGAAAAATTGAAAAATTGAAAAATTGAAAAATTGAAAAATTGAAAAATTGCAATTAGCAAATTAACACGCTTAATCTACTTTAATAAAAGATTTTGGCGTATCTGGCAGGATAATTTGCCAAGCCGATGATGGCAATTGATTACACCGCCAGCCCTTGGTTTGCTGGCTAAAATTATTGCGAAGATTTGGATTGGCGATGGCTATGCAGCAGCTCATGCGACACCATCTCTAGCACCTTGTTATCGCCATATTGGGCACTGCGGCGGATAAGTCGTGAAGGACTGTGCATCAATGTGCGGCTGACACGATGGGCAAATTGCTCCAAGACAGCTTTGGCATCTTGACCTTGTTCAAGCTGTGCCATCGCCTCTGACAACAACGAATCTGTATAATCCTGTGCCATCTGCCGATAATTGTGGATATGACTGCGTGCCAGCTGAACCTGCATTTGTGCCTCTATCTCAGCAACCAGCTGACCAACCAACAATTCCGCCTCAACAGCCGCCTGCTGACGCTCTGCCATATTGCCTGCAATCACATGTTGCAAATCATCAACCGAATACAAATACACATCGTCCAGCTCGCCAACTGCCGACTCAATGTCTCGCGGCACCGCCAAATCCACCAACAACATCGGCTGATGGCGGCGAATCTTGAGTGCTTGCTTAACCATCGCCACATCAATGAGCGTTTGCATACTGCCACTGCAACTGCTGACAATATCCGCCTGTGGCAAAATCTCTGGCAATTGCTCAAGCGTGGCAAGCTGCAATTGCAACTGCCGACCTGCCGCTGTTGCCATTGCTTGCAGTTCATCGGCCAATGCTTCGGCTCGTGCAGGACTGCGGTTGGCGATGATGATTTTTTTTACGCCCAATGCGGCAACATTATGAGCCACCAAGCGGTTCATCTCCCCTGCTGCCACCAACAAAAAACTAAGCTCGCTTGGATTGTCAAAAATCTGCGTGGCAAGTTTGGCAGTGGCAAAGCCCAAAGTTACCGCCTGTTCGCCAAGCTTGGTATCACGGCGGACAGTGCGAGCAGCGGCAAATACTTGCTGAGTCAGCCAGCCAAACTCTCTATCAACACCGCCATGCTCGCGACTGATGGCAACCGCTTGGCGAATCTGCCCCAAAATCTGCGGCTCACCCAATATCATCGAATCAAGCCCCGCTGCCACACGCAACCAGTGGTTCAACGCACGAGAATCTTGATAAGTGTACAGATAAGGTGCAATCTCATCAAACGCTACGCCTTTAAATTGAGCAAGCCACTGGGCAACGGCATGCAGGTTTGCTGGCATTGTCTGCACGACATCATCATCTGCCATCATCTCATCAGCGGCAGAGTCATCAGTAATGCCTACATACAGCTCGCTGCGATTGCAAGTTGAAACAATGGCACAACCTGCAACCTGTGATGATAATTGCGTGATTGCCTGTGGCATATCCGAGCCAAACGACAGCCGCTCCCTTAACGCAACAGGGGCAGTCTTATGATTGACTCCGATAACCGCTAATCTCATAACAAACCGTCAAAAATGGCACAAATAATTAAACTGCCTATTATAACAGCTAACGGCGTTTTTGTGGCAAATTCGCCAAGAAATTACGCATGGTTTTGCTAAATTTTTCTACCGACAATCATTTTTGACAAAAACTTGGTAACAAATCAGCCCAAGTGGGATATTTTTGCAATTTTCTTGTCATTTTTTGTTGGTTTTATTTGCACTTATCAAAAACAGCCTTATAATATAGTTTTGGGATTTGGCGTGGTTTATACTCATCATGAAGCAATTTTGGTGCAATCGGCGAATTTGGCGAAAAGGCAACACCAAGCGTGTGGCTTATCAGCCTGCACCTACAATTTGCCCGCCAAAATGTTCACACAGCAAATCTGCCCATCGCCCATCAACGCTCACCCTGTGCCTAAGTGCCACCCTGTTGATTGGCACTTCGCTGATGGCAACCAATGCTCAAGCGAACATCTTCGATCCTTTGCTTAGGATATTATTGCCTTTTTATAAGCCTGCACCCCAAGCAGAAAATAACCCTGCCACCGAGCAAGCAGACACCGCCGATGCAGATGACGCACCACCGTCATTGCCTGATGATGGCAATGATGACCCCTTGCCATCTTTGCTGATGACAGATGATACGCTGGCAACTGGCGAGCCTGATTTGCAGGCAGATATTGCCGCCATGCTCTCTGATGACACGCTGATTGCCGATGATATCGAGCCTGTGCTTGATACGCCCGATTTGTACGCACTGCTCAAGGCTGAATTTGCCGCCGATCGAGGCGAGATTGCCAAAGCGTTAAGCATTTATAAGATGGAATCTTTTAAAAAAAATGCCACCAGCGTGTTTGAGCGTGCCTTATCTTTGTCCATTGAATACGAAACGCCCAACAAATCACTTGCCTTCGCCAGTGCATGGCAAGCCACCAACCCTGAGCATATGCCTGCTTGGTTTTATGTAACGCATTTGGCACTCAAGGCAGGTGAGTACAAACAAGCCGCCGCCATGCTTTCAACCATTTTGCACTACGATCCTCGTGCTGATTTGGGGCAAATTTTGACAGGTATTATTCCACCAAAAGCCGAAGACAAGCGTGCTTTGTTATACGCCCTGCAAGGACTGGGCGAGACCAACGCCTCTATTGCTGTGTTGCGTGCTGGTATCTTGATGGGGCTAAACGACCCTGAAGCGGCACGATTGCACATCAACCAAGCCCTTGCCAGTGAGCCTACCAACCTAGCATTCATCACGCTAAAGCTCAATGTACTGCGTGCTGCTGGTCGCATGGACGAGCTGTGGCAATTTTTATCGCAAGCACGCAAACAACAACCAACCGAAAAAGAGCTATACCTGTACGAAGCTCGCTATCTTATCGAAACAGGCGATTTGACCAAAGCATGGCAACTGCTCAATGAAGCGGTAAAAAACACCAAAGACAAAGACATTACGCTATTGGCTGGATTGGTCGGGCTAGACAGTGCCCGTTTTGCCGATGCCATTGCTTTGCTTGAGCCACTCACAAAACTGCCAGACATCGCCAACCAAGCCAATTATTACATCGGTATCGGCTATGAACGGCTGGGCGATACAACCAATGCACGACTGCATTATGAAAAGGTCAATCACTACGAATATGTGCTTGATGCCACCAAAAAAACCGTCGGGTTTTATTTGGCAGAAAACAACAGCGATGCTGCCATCAAGGCACTGGTGCGATTGCGTGATGAATTTAGCTCTTATGCCACCGACAGTTATATCTTGCAGGCGGAGATTTATTTGCGGCAAGGCAACAAACAACAAGCCAAAGACCTGCTCACCATCGCCAATCGTGAGCTGACCAATGACGATCGTCTGCTGTATGCCAGTTTTCAATTGTTAGAAGATGAATTGGAGCCAGAAGATAAGCGACAAGCCATCAATCGCCTGCTTGAGATTGATAGCTTTAACCCCTACTATCAACTGGCAGATGCCAAATTTCGCCTAAGCCAAAACCCCAATGACGCACAGGCATTGGACACTGCTTTGGCAATCAGCAATATCAACTTTGATGACCCAAGCTACGACAGTCAATTGCAGCTTGATGCCCTATTGGTGCTTGCCAATCATGCCCTAGCTCAGAACAATTACGATGCGGTCATTGACTATCTACAAGCCCCTTATGAAGTCATGCCAACACTGCCTGCTGGCATTACTTTGTTGCGTGCTTATCAAGGATTGGGCGATACCGAAGCAGTCAATACACTGCTTGCCGACCTCCAAACTCGTTTCTTAAACAACCAAGATGCACAGCTTGACAGTCAGATTTATTAAAACGGTAATCCACTTATGAATAACACTACAGCACATGATTTGCCAGTCCAACGCCCAGTGGCAATCACCATCAAAAAAGCCGTCCTGTCTTGCGGGCTGACCGCCTTATTGCTTGGCGGCTGTGCAACCACACAAGGCATTACGCCATCAAGCACCCCCCAAACTGCTGACGCACCGATTCAATTTGCCATCACAGGCAAGATTGGCATCATCACCCTGACACAAGATGGTAGGCAATCAGGCAGTGCATTCTACGCTTGGTCGCAACAAGGTGAGCGATTTGCAATGGATTTGACAGGGGCGTTGGGCATTGGAGCGACTGAAATCCGCTATGATGGCACAACTGCCACGCTCTCAAGCGAACGCACAGGCACAATCACAGCGGACAGTCCAGAGGCTTTGTTGTACAATGCAACAGGCTGGCAAGCTCCCATTTCCCAGTTGCCCTATTGGATTGTTGGTCGCATATCGCCCAGCGACTCTGACAGCACTCAAGATGCCACAGGTCGCCTAGTGCGTGCTGTTAATGGTGCATGGGTTGCAGAATTTTCTTATAACCAAACCAATCTACCAACACGGTTACAAATCACGCACGCTGACGGTCATCGTGTTACCCTGACCATTGCTCATCAATAGGCTACCTATGTCTTTGACAGTATTTTCTCCTGCCAAAATCAACTTATTTTTGCACATTACTGCCAAGCGAGATGACGGCTATCACAATATCCAAAGTGTCTTTCGTGCTTTGGATTTTGGTGATTGGCTGACATTTATGCCAGCTGCTGCTGATGCACCATTATTAACCTTGACAGGTGCTGATACCTTGACCGCCAACCTGCACGACAACCTAATCAGCCGTGCCACGACTGCTTTGGCAACACGCTACCCAGATGCTGCCACGCCCATCGCCATTCATCTGGACAAAAAAATCCCCACAGGTGCAGGATTGGGCGGTGGCTCAAGCAATTGTGCCACCACGCTTATCACCCTAAACCAACTGTGGCAACTAAACCTATCCACCGATGAGTTGCTCGCCATTGGCAGAACCTTGGGGGCAGATGTGCCATTTTTTATTTTCAGCCACGCCCAGCAAGCAGACGCACACGCTTTGGGCATTGGTGATGAGCTATCAGCACTATCACTGCCCGCTGCTCGCTACTTGCTGCTTTTTCCGCAGGCTCATTTGGCAACCAAAACATTATTTGCCCACCCAGAGCTGAACAAAAATCACGCCCTCTTGGACAATATTGACGCACGCTATTTGGAATACGGCGAACGCTTGGAGGCTGGCTTTTACAACGCCTTTGAAGCCATCGCCAGCAAAATCAACACCCAAGTCGCCACCGCCTTAGATTATTTGCAACGCTTGGCTGCCATCACCAACACCCACCCAAGGCTAACTGGTACAGGCAGCACAGTTTTTTTGCCAATTCCTGCCCACATTGATTTGTCCGAATTAACCGCATGGCAACTGTCCGCCCCTTGTCCCTGCGTGGTTGCTGACAGTCTCTATCCTGCATCAGAAAATTTATAAAATTATTATTTTTCAATAACTTATATAAATTTTCAATAAATTTTTGGAAAAATTCTTGCAATTTGACAAAAATTTGGTATAATTTTTTGCCTATACAGGGGTATCGCCAAGTTGGTAAGGCATCAGGTTTTGATCCTGACATTCGTTGGTTCGAGTCCAGCTACCTCTGCCAATTTTCTTGTGATAATGCACTGCATTTTACAAGTCAAAGTTCGCAATCTTTAAAATTGCACCTTAGGGGTATCGCCAAGTTGGTAAGGCATCAGGTTTTGATCCTGACATTCGTTGGTTCGAGTCCAGCTACCTCTGCCAAATCCAAATCAAGCCAGCCAATCGGTTGGCTTGATTTTTTTGTATCAGTACCGCCTTATTGCACGGTGGCAAAAATTATCACAAAAACCGCCAAAAAACAGCAAAGATTGTGTAATTTTTTGCTCAAAAATGCTAAAATATACCCAAATTTGATGGCTCTTTAGCCCCAATTCGCTTTTATAGGATTTTTACCATGTCATATATGGCTGTCTTTTCAGGTAGTGCCAACCCACAACTTGCCCAAACCGTTGCCGACAACTTGCACATTCCATTGGGCAAAGCGGATATTACTCGCTTTTCTGATGGTGAAATCGCCATTGAGGTCAAAGAAAATGTGCGTGGCAAAGATGTATTTATCTTGCAGCCAACCTGTGTACCAACCAACGACAATCTGATGGAGATTGTCCTGCTGGCTGATGCGTTGCGTCGCTCAAGTGCAGGTCGTATCACTGCTGTGATTCCTTATTTTGGCTATGCTCGCCAAGATCGCCGCCCTCGCTCTGCTCGTGTGCCTATTTCAGCGAAAGTTGTTGCTGATATGCTATCAATTGCAGGCATTGATCGTGTGATGATGGTTGATTTGCATTCAGATCAGATTCAGGGCTTTTTTGATGTGCCTGTGGACAATCTGTACGGCACGCCTGTGTTGTTACGCGACCTTAAGCAACAAAACTACGAAAACCTGATGGTGGTTTCGCCAGATGTTGGTGGCGTTGTGCGGGCTCGTGCCATGGCAAAACTGCTTGGCGATGCCGACCTTGCCATCATTGACAAACGCCGTGCCCGTGCCAATGAATCGCAAGTCATGCATATCATCGGCGATGTTTCTGGTCGTGATTGCGTCATCGTTGATGATATTGTTGATACCGCAGGCACGCTATGCAAGGCCGCCCAAGCCCTAAAAGACAACGGTGCCAACCGTGTGGTTGGTTACATCACCCACCCTGTATTATCAGGCAAGGCAATCGAGACCATTGCCAATTCTGCACTTGACGAGCTGGTTGTTACCGATACCATTCCATTGTCAGAGGCTGCCGCTGCCTGTGCCAATATCCGCCAAGTCAGTATTGCTGCGATGATTGCCGAGGCATTGCGTCGTATCAATAACGAAGAATCCATCAGCGCCATGTTTGAGTACGATGTCTGATTTGCACTCTGACCGCCGAGAATATCGGCGGTTTTTTTAATCTAGGTGGATTCATTGACCAATCCACCTTTCAAACATCATCTTGTGCTTTGGTAGCACAGCTTACTTTGGAATAAATGCCTTATTTATTAATCAACAAATCAAGCCGCCACAAACCCACTACAACCATCACCCAAAAATATAAAAAGGTCAAGCAAAACTTGACCCAGTCTGATAGCTATACCGCTCATTGTACACGAGCATTTATAGCATACGAGATAGTAGCTTGTCCTTCATGACAAACTGATGATACAGTGCTGCCAAAATATGAGCCGCCACCAATGCAAGCAAGGCTGGCCAGATCAAATTCTTGTGCAGGTTCATCATCATACTGCCCAGCTCGTCATTGGGCGTTGCAAATCCTGCAATTGGCAGCACGCCAAAAACATTCACCCCATAGCCAAACGCCATCGAAGCAAGTAAGCCTGTCAGCGGCATGGCGAGCATCGCCACATACAACAAGCCATGTACCGCAACTGACAATCCGTGCTGCAACTTCGACATCGCCACAGGGCTTGGTGCTGCACTGACAAAGCGATTAATCAAACGCAAAACCGTCCAAATCAAAAAGCTAAACCCCACTGATTTATGCAGGCTGATAAACTCCTCACCTTGATTGATGATTACCACCGCCGCAACAATCAATGCTGCACCCACCCAGTGAAAAATGCGTGCTGCTATATTGTATTTTGACACATAAGATGCCGCCGTCTGACTCATAAATTCTCCTTTTGGTTGAACTTGATATTTGCTGGCGACCACCATGCTGCCAAATCAAGCATCGCAGCATTGTTATACTTGGGTCTTAACTATACTGGCTAAATATCAAGCAATTGATTATTTTGAATAAATTCCAACAATTTTATCAAGATTTATTCAGTTTTTTATTGCTTAAATGTTGGAATTTTGTACCAATATACTTGGCAATTAGTGAAACACTGCCACCAATACCGCACAAAGCCAAAAGCCGATATTTTCCTACAAACAAAACCATGTTAAGATAATCTGATAATCCATTTTAACACGCCAAAGCCATGCCAACAAAAATACCAGCAGCTCATCAATGCAGCCATCATTTACAACGCCGTGCCTTGGCGGTGATTTTGTCCGCCCTGCTATTATCCGCCTGCACCGAACCTACAAACAGCCAGCCAGCCACTGGCGATACCATCACACTGCCCAAGCAAGCAGTGATGACCGTAAAAATGGTCAAGTATCAGCCCAGCTTCGCCTTTGTTGGGGTCATCACGCCCATCAAAAAAACCACACTCACAGCATTAACCCCTGCCAGCATTAGCAGCATCAGCGTACAAGCTGGCGACAGTGTCAAAAAAGGCGATGTTTTGCTGACTTATCTGCCCGATACATTGGCACAAAGCAACCAATCTGCCACGCCGTTTGAGCTGACTGCACCATTTGACGGAACGATTGACAAAATTTTTGCCCAAACAAACCAAAGCTATGACAAGGCGGACGCTTGGCTTGAGATTAGCGACACTTCACAATTAAAATTCATCAGCCAGCTCTCTGCCAGTTTGCTTGAGCATATCCAAGTTGGCGATGCGGTGAATTTTGGGGTTGATGGCGTCAGTCATACAGGGCAAATCAGCCAAGTAGACATTGATAAAGACAATCCCAACCTCATCAATGTCCATGTGATTATTGACACCACCAATGACGAGACGGCAGATTTGCTGGGGCGTGGCGTGGTTGGTCATATCAACTACGGTCAGATTCAGGTTGGGGTCGTCATGCCTGCCGATGCGGTTTATGATGCAGCATTACAGCCTGCTGATTTGAGCTTATTTTTGCAGCCACCGCACAAGCCTGCCACGCCTGTTGATGGTTTTGTTTGGGTTATTAAACAAGATCACAGCTTGTCCTTGTCGGCGGTCAAACTGGTTGAATATTATCCAAAAACGCAGCAATTCTTGGTGCAGGGCATCACAGAGGATAGCTTGGTCAGCACCGCCAAACTTGATAAGCAAGCACATGGTAAACAAGTCATGCTGCAATAATGCACAAACTACGGATATCTTACAAATGTTACGCTTATCTATAATCTGTTGCGTATTTTGGAAAATTGGGCAAAGTTTATGCAATTTGCTACAAATTTACTCTTGCCAAGCCAGCAAAAACTTGGCAAGATATACTTATTGCAATTAATTTATATTCAATAAGTGATTAGATTGCTTATTATTACTACAGACAGGTATTAAAATGAATAAACAAATCCTACTCATCGAAGACGATCCAGATTTGGCAGAATTAATCAGCGATTATCTGTCAATGAATTATTATGAAGTGCATCATGCTGCCACAGGACAGGCGGGGCTTGATATTTTGGAAGCCAAAGAGCGTGAAATTAGCTTGATTGTGCTGGATTTAATGCTGCCTGACATGGACGGCATGCAAGTCTGCCAAAAAGTGCGTGGCTCAAAAAATAACGCCATCAACAAAGTTCCCATCGTCATGCTAACCGCCAAAGGCGACACCACCGACCGTGTGCTGGGTCTTGAGATGGGTGCTGATGACTACATCGCCAAGCCCTTTGAACCTCGAGAATTGCTTGCCCGCATCCGTGCAGTATTGCGTCGCCACGAGACACCAAACCAAGCAGACACCAGCTCAGGCAGTCTAAGTTTTGGTCGCTTGACGGTATATCCAGACAGCCACGAAGTTACCATTGACGAAAAAACCGTCCGTCTGACCACGCACCAATTCCAGTTGCTGCATTATTTTGCCACGCACGCAGGCAAGGTACTAAACCGTGAGCAGCTGTGGCAAGCCATGCCAAATGATGACAGCTCGGAAAATATTGACCGTGCCATTGATGTGCATATTTCACGCTTGCGAGCCTTGATTGAAGACAATCCACGCCAGCCCAAACGCATCATCACCGTACGCGGAGTTGGCTATCAGTTTGCAACCGACCAAGTCTAATGACCAAGCCATCAAGCAGTCGCCTGATGGCTTAAAATAATACTGGCTGGCTACCCAACGCAAGGATTTTGTCAATGGCAAAACTGGCACATTATGGCAAGTTTGGCTTTCGTTCAATTTCAGCACGCTTATTTATCAGCGTGTTTTTGGCATTATTGACTTTTACCATCGCCTTTGTGATACTTTCACAATTTGCCCACAATAACTCTGATGATGCCAAAAATCGTGCCATCGCCAGCCAAATCATGACGCAGATTGAGCCGTTTTTGACCGAGGCTCGCACACTCACCGCCGAGAATAATTTGCTACAAGCTCGTTTTTCGCTGGCGGTTATCAAAAAAAGTTTTGATATTTTTGATGAAAGTCTCAATGCCAAAATCGGACTGTATAATGCTCAAGGGCGACTGATGCTACAGACCGAAAATACAGAACTGCCACCAATTTTGCATCCTGAACCCCCTTGGATTAGCCAAATTTTCTCCCCCTCGCCTTCTCATACCGTTGTCAGCAGTCCGCTGGGTTTTTCGCTGTGGTACGAAAACCGCACACCCTCGCCAGAGCGGCCGCTGATGGCGTGGTTTAACCTGTTTTCGGGTACGATTTTATTATTTATCATCATGTCAGCGGTGCTGTGGTGGATTGCTCACAGCATTACTTGGCGAATCAATCAGCTAAGTCAGCAGATGAGCCGCTTGGGCGAAGGGGATTTTAGCGTGCGAGTGCCTGAAGAAGGCAATGACGAAATCGCCATCTTGGCACACGGCTTTAACCAATCTGCCGAAAAAATAGAACAGCTTATCAATGCCAATAATCTGCTTTTGGCACACGCCTCTCACGAGTTTCGCACGCCAATTACTCGCATTCGCCTACAGATTGAGATGATGCAAATGCTGCTTGATAAGCTCGATGACGAAACCAAAGAAAAATTCAACAAGCGTGCAGCAGCGGTCAATCGTGATTTGACAGGATTAAATGAGCTGGTTGAGAGTATTTTGCTTGTTTCACGCCTTGATGCTGGTCATGCTCTACAAGCAAGCGAGCAGGTTGATTTGTACGAGCTGGTTCGCCAAGAATGCCAGCACTACCCCGAAGCAGAACTGATTGGCGAGCCAATTTGGCTCATCGCCCAGCCCAAGCTGCTTACGCATTTGGTACGCAACCTGTTAAATAACGCCATGATTCATGGCATACCGCCCGTGTCCGTCTATCTGTATCAAGTGGCACGGATTGATGATGCTGCTACCATTCCGCAAGCACTGCTTGACAATAATTCAGCCACAGACCCTGACACGCTTGTGATTAACAATGATGATACCGAAAGCAAAACACCAAGCGATTTTTTAAAACGCCTAACACGCAGCAAAGAAAAAGACAAAACCAAGTCCGACAAGGCAAACTATGCCGTGCTTGCATTTGTCGATCAAGGCACAGGCATTCCTGTGGACAAACGCGAGGATATTTTTAGCCCCTTTGTTCGCCTAAAGCAGGAGAAAAAAGGTTCAGGGCTTGGCTTGTCATTGGTGGCACAAATCACCGAAGCCCACAGCGGTATCATCACGACAGACACTTGGCAAGGCCATACTCGCTTCTTGGTTGTGCTACCGCTAAACGCCAAACCAAACCGCCAAGCCTTAGAACAACCACCCAAATCAGCACCATAAAATCGCCCAAAACACTGCCGGTTGCCATCACCAAGCCAAACGCAGGCAATTTGGCATGGGTAAATCCATCAAACTGTGCTATACTATCGTTATTTATTAGCATAATTTAGCAATCCAATGTCCACACACAGCCCAATGATTGCCCTATCTGGGGTTAGCAAGACTTTTATCATCGAAAAAGACGGCAAGCAAGATTCTTTCACTGCGGTGCAGCCGACCGATTTGTCCGTCCAAGCAGGCGAAATATATGGCATCATCGGTGCATCAGGTGCGGGCAAATCAACCTTGATTCGCTGCATTAATCTGCTTGAAGTGCCAACCACAGGGTCTGTGGTGGTTGATGGTACTGATTTAACCACGCTTAGCGAAAACCAACTGATACAAAAGCGGCGAAAAATCGGCATGATTTTTCAGCATTTTAATCTGCTGCATTCACGCACCGTTTTTGAAAACATCGCCCTGCCGCTGGAGCTGGCTGATACGCCGTCATTGGTTATTGAGCAAAAAGTGAACAAATTGCTTGATTTGGTTGGCTTGGCAGACAAAAAACACGCTTACCCTGCCAACTTATCAGGCGGACAAAAGCAGCGAGTGGCGATTGCTCGTGCCTTGGCTTCAGACCCCAAGGTGCTGCTGTGTGATGAGGCGACTTCGGCACTTGACCCTGCCACCACACAATCAATCCTAAAACTGCTCAAGCAAATCAACCAAAAACTTGGCATTACCATCTTGCTCATCACACACGAGATGAATGTCGTCAAGCAAATCTGCGACAAAGTAGCGGTCATTGACAAGGGTAGACTCATCGAACAAGGCACGGTCGGCGAGATTTTTGCCAACCCCCAAACTGAGCTTGCCAAAGCATTCATTCGTTCAACATTTCACATCGGCTTGCCTGATTATTTTTTAAATAAACTAACAAATAAGCCTACTACCAACCGCTCGCCAGTCATCAAATGCGAATTTACAGGCAACTCGGTGGATATGCCCCTGTTTTCTCAAGCCTCCAAGCAATTTGGTGCAGAGTTTAATATTCTCACCTCACAAATGGACTATGCTGGCGGTGTGAAATTTGGCTTTACCATCTGTCAGGTGATTGGCGAACAAACAGCCGTCATGCAAGCGATCGAGTTTTTGCACGCTCATCGAGTAGACATTGAGGTATTGGGTTATTTGGACAATCCAAACTATTAAAATCAACATCAAGATTTCATCATTATTTAGATATTTTTAAGTATGGAGTATGCTTGTGTGGGACACTCTGATTGCTAATTTTACCAGCGAAATGCACCCAAAAATGTGGATGATGGTTGCCCAATCAACTTGGGAGACGCTCTATATGGGGCTGGTTGCCACGCTCATTGCCGTACTGGTTGGTCTGCCGCTGGGATTTTTGGCATTTTTGACTGACAAAGGTCGTATTTTCCAAAATCGCACTGCCTTTGTTTTGTTGGACGCTGTTATCAATGTTGGTCGTTCCGTGCCGTTTATTATTTTGCTGATTATCCTGATGCCTGTTACGCGTTTTTTGGTCGGCACAACGCTTGGTACAACCGCAGCAATCGTGCCGCTTAGTGTCGCTGCCATTCCATTTTTTGCTCGCCTGACCGCCAATGCTTTGCTTGAAATCCCCACAGGGCTGACCGAAGCCGCCAAATCCATGGGGGCAACGCATTGGCAGATGATTAGCAAATACTACTTTGCCGAAAGTCTACCAAGCCTAATCAATGCCACAACGCTAACCTTAGTATCACTCATTGGCTACTCGGCGATGGCTGGCGTAGTCGGCGGCGGTGGCTTGGGCAGTCTTGCCATCAACTATGGCGAGCATCGCAATATGATTTATGTCAAATGGATTTCTACCATCATCATCGTTGCCATCGTGATGATTTTCCAAAAAATCGGCGATTTTATCGCAACAAAAGTCGATCATCGCTGATGGTGAATTTGGCTCATCTCTTTGTGAAAAAATTTCATAAGTTTAGGCATAATTTGCCGATGAAAACACTTGCCCTTGGCTGATATTTTGTGGTTTAATAATCAATAATTATCGTCCAAGTTTTATAAACTGTGTGGCATATTCAGACATTTTTAAGGATTTCACCATGAATTTTGGTAAGTTATTTGGTATCTGTGCTTTGGCATCAGGCATTGCTTTGGCTGGTTGTGGCAACAAACCTACACAAACCACCGAAGCCCCTGCAGCAACAGACCCAACGGCACAAACCATCAAAGTTGGCGTAATGGCAGGCCCAGAACAAGCTGTCGCCGAAGTTGCTGGTAAGGTTGCCAAAGAAAAATACAACCTGACTGTTGAATTGGTTGAGTTTAATGATTATGCTCTGCCAAACACCGCTGTCTCAAATGGTGATTTGGACGCCAACGCCATGCAGCACAAGCCTTATCTTGACGAAGATACCGCCAAAAAAGGTCTGGATAACCTTGCCATTGTTGGCAATACATTCGTCTATCCTTTGGCTGGTTACTCAAAAACCATCAAAAACCTAAGCGAACTAAAAGATGGTGCTACCGTTGCTGTGCCAAATGACCCATCAAACTTGGCTCGTGCGTTGATTTTGCTTGAAAAACAAGGACTAATCAAACTAAAAGACAACAACAACCTGCTGTCCACCACGCTTGATATTGTCGAAAATCCAAAAAATCTAAAAATCAAAGAAGTGGACACTGCTGTGGCTGCTCGTGCGATTGACGATGTGGATTTGGCAGTAGTTAATAACAACTATGCAGGTCAAGCAGGTCTAAACGCCAGCGAACATGGCGTATTTGTCGAAGACAAACAGTCTCCTTATGTTAATATCATCGTGGCTCGTACGGACAATAAAGACTCTGAAGCGATTCAGAATTTTGTCAAAGCCTACCAAACTGACGAAGTAGAAGCCGAAGCCAAAAAGCAGTTTAAAGATGGTGTCGTAAAAGGCTGGTAAATTTTTCAACTTCCCCTCCCCCGCAAATTGGTGAAGTATGAAAGCACCCCAAAGTTACTTTTCGTTGCTTTGGGGTGTATTTTTATTGATAAGCCATGCAATCATATTGTAAGTTTTCTAGTCATGCACAATTCACCGCCAGCAAGGCATGGGCAGCCAAATCACCTACAGACGCATCAATAGCCATCGCTTACTACAGCACATAGCCCTTGCCAGTAGGATGAATGAACGGATAGTCCATGGGCTTTATTTACCCCACTTGCAGGCTTAGCTGCCATTTTACAAATCACACTCAAGCTGCCAATATCAACCAAAACAAAAAGCACAGAAATATCTGTGCTTGACTGCCAATATAAGCCTACCCCATTTGGTTTTTGGGTATTGTGCTTATATTTATTTATCGTTCGTTGTTGGGGTGTTTTGCTTGTTTCGCTGATCAATTTCGCTCATCGTTGTTGCTGGAATAAACTGCTCTTTGCTTACATCAACCCCTTGTGCAGCGTGTTCGGTTTTTAGCGATTTGGCAACCTCAGGCGGCATATAATTCTCATCATGCTTAGCCAGCACTTCGCTGGCGACAAAAACCCCTTCTTGCATTTGCCCTGTAGCAACAATGCCAGAGTTTTCGGCAAACAAGTCAGGCAAAACACCGCGATACACCACAGGCACTGTCGCCTTATAATCCGTGATGGAGAATTGGATATTCAGCGGATCGGCGGCATCTCGCTTGACACTGCCTGCAACCACCATGCCCCCTGCACGAATTCGCTTGGCCTCAGGTGCCTGACCTGCAGCGATTGCTGTTGGGTCAAAATAATAATCGGTTTGATTACCAATGGCGTACAAAATCAACGCCACTGCCACCGCTGCACCGAGCAGCACAGCAAATACCCACATCAGTTTTTTTTGTCTTACGGTGTTCATTTTTGCCCCTTTTTCGCCTAGTTGGCACGACGCTGTTTGTTGGTTAATCGCTTATTTGGCTGGCGTTTTTTTAGTTTTTTTAGCACCATATTGCGTTCCGCTTTGGCATAAACAATCATACCAACTACCGCCAAAAATACAAAACCATAGCACAGCCAAACATAAAAGGCATGCCCACCCATCGCAATAAAGTCAGCAAAGTTTGCAAAATATGGTGTCATTATCACTCTCCATCGGCTCGCAAAAGCAGCCGCTGCACCCATGCCTTATTTGCCTCACGCAACAAAATCAGCGAATTGGTACGATAAATTGCCAATGCCGCCACCAAAAAATAAGCACCAAGCAGCATAATCAGCAGCGGCACCCACATTGATGCGTCCATTTTGGGTGCATTGGTGATGGAAAAAGTCGCCCCTTGGTGCAGCGTATTCCACCACTCGACCGAGTATTTAATGATGGGCAAATTCACCGCCCCGACAATGGACAAAATTGCCGCCGCCTTGCCTCGGTTGTTGCTGTGCTCAAATGCGACAAATAAAGCAATCACCCCAGCATACAAAAATGCCAAAATCAACATCGAAGTCAAGCGTGCGTCCCATACCCAATAAGTTCCCCAAGTTGGCTTGCCCCAGATTGAGCCTGTCAAAAGACTTAGCACGCAACACACAAAGCCAATCGGAGCAATGGCTTGGGCAACCAAATTGGCGGTTTTGATTTTCCATACCAAAAAAATCACCCCAAGCACGCTCATGGCAAAATAAATACTCATGGCAAGGCTGGCTGCTGGCACATGGATAAAAATAATACGGTATGAATTGCCCTGTAGATAATCAGCAGGAGCAAATCCCAATCCCCATATCAGCCCAGCAGCAAGCAGCACTGTAGCAATGCTGGCAAGATACTTCACCCAAGGTGAGAAAATCTGAAAAAACCGCTCCGTTCCCACGGTGGTCAAAAATGCTTGCCACAGGCGATTAAAAAAACCGCCACGCTGATTATTTGTATTATTGTTGTGCAAAGCTGGGGTGTCTTTTGGCATAAATCACCTAGCTGGTTGTGCTGTTTTAGCGTTAATAAATGCCTTATTATAGCACATCACAACCATGCTTGCCATTATCCTACAAGCACAACAGTCTGAATAATCCATCTGACTGCCAAAGGCTTGCAAAATTTATCATTTAACTGCATAATGCACTTAGTTTATACATCACGCCATCATCTGCCAAAGCTGCGGTGATTGGCTTGGATTTTGTTCCGTGTATTTTGGATAATTTGCTTTTGGATAATCGTATGAGACAATCAACCCTTGCCAAAAAATCTTATAAATCATCAAACATCTCTTTGGTGCTGCTTGGTACGGCTGGCCTGTTGAGTGCCTGTTCGCCAACCGACACGCCACAAACCACACAACAAGTCCAGCAACCACAACAACCCAGCTACACCAGTGCCGAAGCCCAAGCTCTACAAGAGCAAGCTGCCGCCTTGCAAGCTCAGGCTGCCGAACTTGAGGCTCAAGCTCAAGCCGCTGCCGCTGGTGAGCAGCAAGGTGAAGCCACTGCAACCGATGGTAGCGGTGCGGGCAGTATGCTTGCCGCTGCTGCCGCTGGTGCTGCTGCAGGATATATTGCCAGCAAAGCCACTGGCAACAAGGCAGCCACCGCCACCGCCTCACAAACCGCCCAAACGCCCACAACCACCCAGCAACCAGCCCAAAATCCGCAGCAACAAGCAGCAAACAACAATCGCCAAACACTGGCTCAAGCCACCCAAGACAACAAAACGGGAACAACTCGTCAAGGTTTTGGGCAGACAGGCAATGCAACTGGCAGCACAGCTTCATGAAACGCATTGCTGTTACTGCTCGCCCTGACTGGCAAGAGCAGATGGCTCGTATTGGTTTTGATTACCACAGCATTGATGGCAACTATTGGCAAGAAGATGCTTGTTATCTGTTTAACGAAAAACAAATAACCATCATCGAAGATGCCACCAATGAGCTGCACCAAATGTACCTGCAGGCTATCGCCCATGTCATCAAAACAGGCGACTATGCCATGCTTGGTATTAATGATGATGCAGCGGCGTTGATTGAGTCAAGTTTTCGCAATCAGCAATTTAGCCTGTATGGTCGTTTTGATTTGTGCTTTGATGGTATCAATCCACCCAAATTGTACGAATACAATGCCGATACCCCAACCTCGTTGTTTGAGGCAAGTGTTGCCCAATGGTATTGGTTACAGGCACAAACAGGTATGCTTGCTGATGCCGACCAGTTTAACAGTATTCATGAACGG
This sequence comes from Moraxella cuniculi, assembly GCF_900637105.1. Lineage (NCBI taxonomy): Bacteria > Pseudomonadati > Pseudomonadota > Gammaproteobacteria > Moraxellales > Moraxellaceae > Moraxella > Moraxella cuniculi. Next base: position 335,851 of record NZ_LR134343.1, read on the forward strand.
TTGTTGCTAGAATTTGGGCAATTGGCACACACCATTGGCAATCACACGCTGCATTTTGCGGCAGTCTCTGCCAGTGTGGAGGATTTGACAACCACTCGCTACCTGCAAGATGTCGCCATACAGGCAGGGCTTGGCACGGATTATTTGGACATTGGTGCAATCGGCTATCGTAGCCACGATGGCAAATTTACCGACACCAAAGACACAATCATCACGCATTTATTTAAGCTGTATCCATGGGAGTGGTTGCTTGACGAACCTTTTGGTCAATACATCACTCATGCAGGCACGCAATTTATCGAACCTGCCTATAAGCTATTACTAAGCAATAAAGCCATGCTTGCTGTGCTGTGGCAGCTGTTTGGCAATCACCCAAATCTACTGCCAGCAAGCCTCGATGCCAAGCAATTAACTGGCAATGTCGTCAAAAAACCCTTTTTCTCGCGCGAGGGGGCAAATGTCAGCTTGCAGCACAACGGTTCACTGCTTGCTACCGATGGGCAATATGGCAAAGAAGGTTATGTTTATCAAGCCATGCAGCCTTTGCCAAAATTTCATAACAATCAGGGCAAAGAAGTCTATGCGGTTGTTGGCAGCTGGGTGGTGGGCCATGGTGCAGCTGGCATGGGCATTCGCGAGGACAGTACGCTGATTACCAAAGATACCAGCCTGTTTGTGCCACACGCATTTATCTAAAATCGCCCATCGGTCAGTGTTGCAGCCTGACCGATGGACAGCATTGGGAAATTATCAAACTTATCAATTTTGCAAAATAAATTTGACCGCCCCATTGCCAGACTGCACTTGTTAAGCCACCCAAAATCTCCTTAATGCCATCAAAAACCACACCAAGACAGCCAAGTGTTTCAAATCAGCTGACAAGATTTTTTGTCATAACCTGTCATGGGTTGAATGTTATCAAATCAACAAAAAAAAGACCTTGTCGCCCAAGGTCTTTTTGTGTTTTTTAATGATCCCATCAGACAATTAGAATGGAATATCATCATCAGCAACGCCCGCTGCTGGCGAGATGACAGGCTTATCAGCTGGCGGCGTGGCTGGTTTTTGAAAAGAGTTATGCTGTGCCATATTATTGCCCTGTGCTGACATATCAGCACGGCTATTCATCGGAGCGGCTTGAGCATTATCCGAGGATGCAAACTGATTATTGTACGGCATATTATTTGGCTGATGGCCATAGTTGTTTTGGGCTGGTCGGTTGTTGTAGCCCTGATTTTGGTTTGTGGCATAACCTTGATTGTAGCCACCTTGACCCTGTCCTGCATAGTGATTTGGCTGATTTTGATAGCCGCCATAGCCGCCATTTTGATTAAAATCGCCACCGCCATTGCCACCACGAGTGCCAAGCATCTGCATGGTATCAGCACGCACTTCGGTGCTGTAGCGTTCTTGCCCTGTTTGTGTGTCAGTCCATTTGCGTGTACGCAAACTGCCCTCAACATAAATCTGCGAACCCTTACGCAGGTATTGTTGTACGATTTCGGCAAGTTTGTTATTAAACACCACACGATGCCACTCGGTATGCTCCTTGCGTTCGCCAGTATTGCGGTCTGTCCAGCGTTCGCTGGTGGCAATAGAGACAGTGGCAAGCATACCACCATTATCAAATTGTCTAACTTCTGGGTCGTTACCTAGATTACCCACAAGAATTACCTTATTGACACTCATACGATTTCCTTTTTTGTTAATCAGTGGTGAATATCAGCATTCACAAGATTGATTATAACCAAACTTTGCCAAATTTTCCAAAACAATTTGCCAAATTTTGTAATTTTATGGATTTTGTCGCTCAAGCATCGGTCTTAAAAATCTGCCCGTATGCGATTTATCGTCCGCCGCGACTGTCTCTGGCGTGCCAGTGGCAACGATTTGTCCACCGCCACTGCCACCTTCGTAGCCCAAATCAACAATCCAATCGGCTGTTTTGATGACATCCAAATTATGCTCAATGACCACCACCGTATTGCCCCGATCTCGCAGTGTGTGCAAAATGTGCAAAAGTTTGGCAATGTCATGAAAATGCAGTCCCGTGGTCGGCTCGTCCAAAATATACAAAGTCTGCCCTGTGTCTCTTTTGGCAAGCTCTTTGGCAAGTTTGACACGCTGTGCTTCACCACCTGACAGAGTCGTTGCCGATTGTCCCAAGCGAATATAATCCAGCCCCACTTCATGCAACGCCTGCAGACGGCGGAAAATGGCAGGAATCGGCTCAAAAAACGCCAACGCCTCCTCAACGGTCATGTCCAGCACATCAGCGATGGATTTGCCTTTGTATTGCACCTCAAGCGTTTCACGATTATACCGCTTGCCATGGCAGGCATCGCACGGCACATACATATCGGGCAAAAAGTGCATCTCTACCTTAATCAACCCATCGCCTTGGCACACTTCACAGCGACCGCCTTTGACATTAAAGCTAAATCGCCCTGCCTTATAGCCCCTTGCTCGTGCCTCAACTGTCTGGGTAAACAAATCACGAATCAGCGTAAACACCCCTGTATAAGTTGCAGGATTACTGCGTGGCGTGCGTCCAATTGGGCTTTGGTCAATATCTACCATCTTGTCCAAATGCTCAAGCCCCGTGATTTTGTCATACTTTTCTGGCACAAGCGTGCTGGCATGGTTCAATGCCGTGGCAGCCAGTGGCATCAAGGTGCGGTTGATCAATGTAGACTTGCCAGAGCCAGAAACGCCTGTAATGCAGGTCATCACACCGATGGGAATTTGCAGATTGACATTTTTTAGATTATTGCCAGACGCTCCCACAAGCTCAATAAACAACGGCTCGCGGTGGGTTTTTTTGCCTTTTTTTATCTCAAGTGTTTTTGGCTGATGGCGAACTTCTGGTACGGCTATGAACCGCTTGCCAGACAGATACTCGCCTGTTAATGAACCAGCGGTTGCTGCCACTTGCTCAGCGGTGCCAGCTGCCACCACACGCCCACCATGCACCCCAGCACCGACACCGATATCGATGATATGGTCGGCTTGGCGTATGGCATCTTCATCATGCTCAACCACCACCACCGTATTGCCCAAATCTCGCAAGTGCGTCAAGGTGGATAGCAGGCGGTCATTATCTCGCTGGTGCAGTCCAATGGACGGCTCATCAAGCACATACATCACCCCCATCAAGCCTGCACCAATCTGACTTGCCAAGCGAATCCGCTGTGCCTCACCGCCAGAGAGTGTCTCTGCCGAACGAGCAAGGGTCAAATAATCCAAACCAACTTTGGTCAAAAAGCCCAATCGCTCACGGATTTCTTTAAAAATTTTGTCGGCAACCTCACCCTTAGCACCCTCTATTGTTAAGTTTTGGTAATAATTCCATGCTTCTGAAATCGGCAAATGAATAATCTCGCCAATGACGCGATTGTCCACACGCACATGGCGGGCAATGTCATTTAGACGCACGCCATCACAAGCATTACAAGTGGTATCGGACAGATATTGTGCCAATTCATCACGCACCAAATTGCTGGTTGTGCTGGCATAACGGCGTTCCAAATAGGGCAAAATCCCCTCAAATGGCACGGTCTTGGTGGTTTTTCGTCCTCGCTCATCGGTGAAGTTAAATTCAATTTTCTCTTTGCCAGAGCCTTGCAAAATCACGCTTTGCTCTTTGGTAGAAAGCTGTTGCCAAGGCTTATCCATATCGATGCCAAAATGGCGGCACACGGTAGACAACAAACCAAAATAATAAGCATGGCGTTTGTCCCAACCATGGATTGCCCCTTGGTTGAGCGACTTGTCAGGGTGGGTTACGATGCGTTCGGCAGCAAAATACTGACGCTTGCCCAAGCCATCACACGCAGAACAAGCACCAGCAGGATTATTAAAACTAAACAATCTTGGCTCAAGCTCGCTGACCGCCTTATCGCACACAGGGCAGGAATGCTTGGCGGACAAAATTTGCTCATCATCACCACAAGGATTGCCGTCCATGTGCGACAAAATGGCAATATCGCCGCCCAATTTTAATGCCACCTCAAGGCTTTCGGCAACACGATTGCCCAAATCCTCACGCACCTTAAAACGGTCTACCACCACCTCGATGCTGTGTTTTTTATTTTTCTCCAACGCTGGCAATTCATCAGTATCATAAACCACGCCATCGATACGCACTTTATTAAATCCCTGTGCCTGCAATCCTTCCAAAAGGGCGATATGCTCCCCTTTGCGTTCACGCACCACAGGTGCCAAAATCATCAATTTGCTATCCATGGGCAAAGCCATGACGCCATCAACCATCTGACTGATGGTCTGTGCCACCATCGGCTCATTATGCTCTGGGCAATATGGCACACCCACGCGTGCAAACAGCAGTCGCAAATAATCATACACTTCGGTAATCGTGCCAACCGTTGATCGAGGGTTGTGGTTGGTGGATTTTTGCTCGATGGCGATGGCAGGCGACAAGCCTTCGATGCTATCAACATCTGGCTTTTCCATTTGCGACAAAAACTGGCGTGCATAAGCCGATAAACTCTCGACATAGCGGCGTTGTCCTTCGGCATAGAGCGTATCAAACGCCAATGACGACTTGCCTGAGCCTGACAAACCTGTGATGACCACAAATTTATCACGAGGAATATCGACATCAATGTTTTTAAGATTGTGCGTGCGTGCACCACGGATACTGATTTTGTCGTGTGCCATAAAGTGCCTTTTTGGATAAAATAAAGCCTGAGCAGCCATGCGATTTATTCGCCATCAATCCATCAACAGACAGCAAGCATGAGCATAACTGGGCTGCAAAAATAGTTATTATAAGACAAAATGGCACAAAATGGGCAAAATTAAACTTAAGAAATTGTAAGCAGCTCACCAAAATCTCAAATGACTTGGTCGTCTTGGGTTAAAATATTTTGGGCAAAATTGCCCACCATCACCAATCTGTAATTTTAAATGCCACAAGGCAAACACAGCCATCTTATACCAAGAAATTAATGCAATAAACCGCCAAAACCATCACCAAAAACACAAAACCAGTATAACAAAACACCAAATGACTATTATCAATGGCGGACAAATTTGCTACACTGATGCCAATCCACTGCCTTATTAGGATTAATAATGACCTATCGCATCTATCTTGGTGGCTCCTTTGACCCCATTCATCATGCTCATCTACAAATGGCGATGGCGGCATTTCGGCGATTAAGCCTGCTTGGCTTGCCAGCAACAATATCCCTGCTGCCCACCGCAGGTAATCCGTTTAAACCACCGCCAACACCTGCCATACACCGCATGAATATGATTGAGCACGCCATCACACCACTGATTGCAAGCGGTATCATGATTGATATTGATGATTCTGAGCTGGCACGCACACCGCCGATTTATACCATTGACACGGTGCAATTATTACAAAAAAAATACCCCAACGATGTGCTGATTTTTGTCATCGGTGGCGACAGCTTGCACACTTTGCCAACATGGCACAGCCACGAGAAACTCATCAATGCAGTCAAATTATGGGCGTTTGGGCGGGTTGGCACAACAGACAAGATTGACGCATCGCTGATGACACGCTGTACGACAGATTTGTCGCAGTTCTTGGCAGAAAATGGTCGAATTTTTTTGGACAGCTCGCCGATTGCTGCCATGTCATCAAGCCAAATTCGCACCTTAATCGCCAAGCAAAACTGGCAACAAGCCACCGACTTGGTCAATGATGAAGTGCTGGCGTATATCTTGGCAAATAAACTATACCAAACTGGCTAACTGTGCTATAATTTTTGATTGCAATAAATTTATCAAAACGACAATTATGACAACTTTAACTTTAGAGCAGACTTTAGCACTGATTATAGAAACTCTGGACGATTTGAAGGCCAAAAACATCACCACGCTTGAGATTGAGCATTTGACCGAAGTTGCCGAACGCATCATCATCTGCGATGCGACAAGCAAACGCCATGTCAAGGCATTGGCGGATAAACTTGGGGCAGCAACCAAGGCGGCAGGACTGGCACCGCTTGGTCGTGAGGGCGACAAGGACAGCGATTGGACGCTTGTGGACTTGGGCTCGGTGGTGGTGCATATCATGACACCGCAAGCCCGTGAATTTTATGACCTAGAAGGCTTGTGGTTATCGCCAGAAGCCCTAAAAGACTTGGCAGTTCAGGCTCGCGCCTAATTTGCAAGAGACTTTCACACAATCAACCTGTGCTTGAGTGGCGTTTGAGCATCATCGTGGTAATAAAACTCTGATTTGTTTGTGATGCTTGCATATCTACAAACAAATCATGCCCTAGCTTGGTTGCCATCAATCATGACTGCTGGATAACGATTTGTCATCCAATCGCCAACCATCTCACCTATCATAGTACCTAAAGCACCTGCCTTGCAAGCCTCACCTTTAGCTTTGGCTGCCACACAGCCTGTTAAGCCAGCAGAGATTTTATGTATGCTGTTATTGATGATACCAGTATCATTGACAGTTACCGCGATTCATTGTAGAGCCTCTGTCAAAGTCTTCTTGGGTGGGTTTTCAGCTTCCATAATAGCTACCATCATCATGGAGCCATAATATGGCTGGGGCATTAATAAGGAAGTATAAATTTACATTGGCATCAAGCTCATCAGTAGCTTCTTTCGGAAAACTATCCTTAAGATACTGTATGATTTCTTCTGTTGGTGCTTCCCAAACCCTTCTCTCAAATGGAACACCCTCAATATAAGGTACATCAAACTTAATTAAGCCGTTGTTTAGCCATTCTTCCGACAGTGCAAAAAATACCTCTTTATGTTCTTCAAAACTGATGTTTGGAAGATAACCAGAAATGGCACTAAAAAAACCTGATATCCATGATCCTTTGGAGATTTCAAAGATTTCTTGTTTGAGCTCTTCGGATATATCAACCATCATTATCTCCTTAAGAATTTAATTTCTGGATTTTTTCTGCTTTTAGTTAGCTTTTTAGGAATATCAATCGTCCAAACAGGGCCCGATCTATCAGAGCTTGAAGCAAAAACTCTGAGATTAAAATTACCATACGGTGTTTTAGCAACATAAACAATTCCTTTATTTGGGATGTTTCTTGGTGGAGGTAATGGCTGACCAGTAAGATCCATAAAATATCGTTTTACTTCTTCGTCGCTCGCTCCTTTGAATATGCGAGTTAACCCTGAACTATTTGCTTCTTGATGTAGTGTTTTATTGCCAATTTTGATACTTTTGCTTGCGTTGTTTTCATCAAATAGTTTACGAAGCTCATTTACTTTCTCTGTCTGAATGCCTTTAGCAGTAATCTTTTCATGCCGATCACGGCGATAATTTGCATTATTTTTGCCAATATTGTTTGCAGGTTTGTTTACAACCGCTTCAGAAACCACTCTACCACTTTTTTTAACAACCGCTTTTGCAGATGTACCGCCAGGGATTGGGATAATATCAAGTATGAAGTTTCTATAACCTTCACTGATTTCATTTTGTGTTGCGTATCTTTGACCTTGTTTTGGTAGGCAAGATTGTGTTGTAGTCCGTATACAAATAATAAAATCATTATTGCTGTTTTTTAAATAGGTGATGTTTTCTGATAATTCAGCAAGATTGTCTGGAATATCTTTAATCGCCTGTAGCTGCTCCTTAGCATAAGTACCATCTATATCACTGGTAATTTGATTCCACTCATGCCCCAGTGCAATTTCAGCGGTAGAATTCCACCTAACCGCCTCAGAAGCCATATTTGCTGCGGTGTTGATGTCTTTATCAAAGATAAAGGCAGCAAAGCTTGCAGCTAGGCGAGATTCGTTGATGATTTGTTGTCTTTGTTTGTCGGTTAATGTGTTTGGATTATCTATTTTTCTATCCGCCCACATCTCACCTATCATAGCACCTAGGGCAGCTGATTCACAGTCATTTTTGGCAATTTCAGCAGAAATACAGCCTGTAAGAGCAGCGGCAAGTTTGTATCAAAAGCCAATCAATGATTGTTTGCCTAAGTAATTTCATAAGTGCCTATGGTGGGAAATAACGGTTTTTTCTCATTCCATGCCAGCCCATGTTCAATAAAAATATCTTCAAGTTTTTCAATAAAAGCTGTATTTATTGTATCATACCATCTGTCAAAATCCTGAAAGTATTGATTTATGAGGTTTTGACCAAATGGTGTTAGTATCATCTTGGTATCTTGCCAAATATCAGATCTTAAATCATCAGGGTGTGTAATAGATAAATGATAGCAAAAATCATCAATGTCATCATAAGTTACATTCAGATTTTTTTCATTCTTTGCTAAAACATCAAACTCAAATTCTGCCAAGCCACATTGATATATTCGATAAATTAAATCCACAGACAGCATCCAAGTATCATCACCTGAAAATACATACGCTAATGATAGGGGTTCAGTAGCCAAGTTGTGTAAAAAACATTGTGCCTTTAAGGCAGTATCATCACTCATTTTTGAAAACTTGGTTTCTTTAGGAACTGAAATTTTAGACTTTGGCTGACATTCATCAATTTTATGCACATTGATATTTTCAAACACAAAAACTTCGCCCAAAGGTTTAATCAGTGGATCAAAATCAGCAGTGAAACTGTCTAGTTGGTATAAATAACCATGCTGGTCAATGCACAGTTGCAACATAACCCTTCTTCCATCAACATCAAAAGTATCTGCCTCTATTAAAGCTCTGCCAAATTTTCGCCTATAGTTGCAAGCACGAAAGAACTCAACCGAACCCATACCACAATCATGGGTTAGATCAATGATTGGCGTTTCGGCAATGGGTAGGTCGTGCTTATAGGGCATATGACACAGACTTAGCAAATACTCAACCAATCGCAATTCACTTTGGGTTAAAAAACGCAAATCATCATCTGTCAGCATGAATTCTTCCTATATTAAAACTGGTGGCGTTGATACGATAAACAAAATATGTTACTCTTTGTTGACCAATCATGATTGTAAACCCTTGGGTTTGACCGATGGGTATGCTGTTTAAATTTCTTTGATGCAAATCGTTTCTGATAATTGGTTCTGCTTCCAGTCGAGAAATTCTTAAGTTTTGCAAATGCCTCCAAGTGTGGTAGGATTGATTTGGATTGTTGCCAAAGGTGATGGAGCTGTATCGACCATTAGGCATGATAGGGTTGTTGGCAGAATAACCACCGTAATATACACGCCGAAACTGCTCATAAGGATTGGTATAAGTCTGATTGGATGCTCTAACAAATCTAGCAAATGCTTGATACTCCAAAACTTCTGCTTCGCTAATCTGCTGTCCAGCAGGACGAAAGGATGGTATTCCCTGAAACTCTGGGTAAATTCTGCGAATTGCTTGAATTTCTAGTTCAATAATATCGCGTCTTTGTTGTTGTATGCGATTTCTTGTCAGTGTTCTACGACCAAGCTGATTCCACCTAACCGCCTCTTCAGCACTTGCTGAAGCTGTATTTACATCAAACTCGTATAATAAGGCAGCTGATGCTGACAGCAGTTTGGCGGTGTTGATGATTTTTTGTTTGTCTTGATCTGATAAGATGTAGACAGTTTTACCATCAATCATGACTGCTGGATAACGATTTGTCATCCAATCACCAACCATCTCACCTATCATAGCACCTAGGGCAGTTGCCTCACAAGAATTTTCTAAAGTTCCCCAATGACCTTATTTAAGCTCTTTTGCATTTGGGCTGTCTTAATTGCCATGAAAGATCAATATACTGATATACTGTGTTATTATTTGTAACGCCTTCACCTAATGTTAATAAAATACCGTCTTTGCAGTACAGTATCTCTGATTTGCCAACCTCAATCATTTGCCATTGCTCTTGGCTGATGTTGTTTTTTATTGTTTGTATCAGAGCAGGACTTGGGTTATCATAGTAATAAGTTAATACAACACTGCCAGCCTGTCTGTCAATCTGAAATACACGACTTGGTGCAGATATATTGTGAGCAATCCTGCCCATCAACAAAGGAAATTCTTGCTCAAGCAATTGCTTTCTATTGCGGTAATTGTTATAAGGTTTTGATTGATAAAAATCTTTAATTTCAACAGCGACATATAAAATAAAGGCTGCAGCAATAACTATATGAATGATATTATTGGGTTTCATCATCGACCTTTTAAAATAAGTTGTTTAAGTTCAGGCGATGAAAGCGTTAAGCCAGTATATTTTAACGATCCGCCAGACATGCCTACTTGAGGCGTACCCAGCCCATAGGTAACAATGGTATTTCGTCTGGTTTTGGATATGCCAGCACAAACACCGTAACACGCTTGAACATTAAAAGACGATCCTGTGATAATACCATCTAATTGTTTGGCTGAATAATTCCCATCAATCACTTTGCCGAAATTGATCGAAGTTTCTGCACCTGAAACGATGGATGTTGAGGCAGAAACTTCAAATTTATCAGTGGCAAAAACCTTACCATTTTTAGCATTGACAACAACTGTGTACCCATAAATTGAACCAGAAACATTAACAATAATCATATCGCCAAATTGAGCAACCACAGAACCTTCACCAAAGATTTCTTGCTTGGTATTTCTAAATTGCTGCGGATGCTTTCCTGTAGCATTCCATTTTGCTGCCTCAGAAGCCATATTTGCTGCGGTGTTGATGTCTTTATCAAAGATAAAGGCAGCAAAGCTTGCAGCTAGGCGAGATTCGTTGATGATTTGTTGTCTTTGTTTGTCGGTTAATGTGTTTGGATTATCTATTTTTCTATCCGCCCACATCTCACCTATCATAGCACCTAGGGCAGCTGATTCACAGTCATTTTTGGCAATTTCAGCAGAAATACAGCCTGTAAGAGCAGCAGCAAGTTTGTGTTTGGTGTTATTAATAAATCCTATGTCGTTTTCGTCTAAGGGTTTTACAAGTCTACCAAAGATCTCTTGGTTAAAAATACCTGCTAAGCCTGATCTTAGATTTTTTGTTAGGTTTTTATCAAGGTCAGTGTTATAAATGGCAGTTTCTAATAAACTATTACTTGTGCTTTGGGCAAGCATTTTTAGCATTTGGTCGCTAAATTTTAACTTGTCTTGACCTGCTTGTACAGCAAAGTTTTTTTCGATCTTTTGGGTGATGCCAGCACTGATGATACAGTTGTGGCATATATCAAAAAATCAAATAAATAGATAAAAATATCTTAATTTTGTATATTTTAATCCATTGTTATCATAAGGTCCAATACGAAAATCAATATATTCAAGATTTCCTTTATATTGGACAGGTAGGGTAAAATTTTCTATGACAATTTTTTGATTATTGTCATCATTTTTGATATATATGTATGTTTCGGGTGGGTATTCAGCATACGAATAAAAGACATTGGCGTTTTTACTGAAAACAATTCCTTGATAGACTCGCAAAAAAGTATTTGTACCTTTTGTATGTTGAATAATTGTAATGCAGCTATTGTTGCAGTAATAATACGCCTTTTCTTTTGATATAAAAAGATAAAAAATTAATAATACAGAAATGAGAAATAATATCAATTTAAGATAAAATTTTAAAATGTGAGATAAGATTTTCATGTATTATCTACTGTAATATTGCTTATTTATAAATGCAGTTAATATTATTATTGCCGCTGATGTTGCACTCAATTCTTTGTAAGCCGAGTTGGTATCCATACTTACTCCTTAGATATTGATAGTCAATTTCACCATATCTTGGATAAGTTCCATAGCTATATCCAGTTGTTCGATATTTTAATAAACCTTTGATGCCATCCGCATGCAAAGCTCCACTAGTCTTCTGAAATTCATCAAAAGATATCCCCAGGGTTGCAGCGTTCATTCCTGCTAAAATATTTCCCCCTTCTCTTAGGGTGATATATTTGCCTTTAAATAAAAAACCGTGGTAAGAATTTCCTTCATGACCCGGGAATGTTGATTTAATATCATATTTCTTGCCAGGAAGGCTATTATAAGCAAACCATTCTTTACTGAATGCTCCTTCATTCCATGCTTGATTATTCAGTTTATAAATGTAATTATCTATACTTTCTCCAATGTATACTTTACCCACAGCATTTCCAGTATCAGGACTTATAAATGCATCTTCAAACATTGTTTCCCCAATTTTTACAGGGTTATCAATGCATTTATTGTTTTGAAAGTTACATTTATAAACTCCTTTATCTCCATTTAAAATAACTTTCTTAACTTCATTGTTCTTATCAATATAAGTTGCATTCCACCTAACCGCCTCAGAAGCCATATTTGATGCGGTGTTGATGTCTTTATCAAAGATAAAGGCAAATAAGCTTGCAGCTAGGCGAGATTCATTGATGATTTGTTGTCTTTGTTTGTCGGTTAATATGTTTGGATTATCTATTTTTCTATCCGCCCACATCTCACCTATCATAGCACCTAGGGCAGCTGATTCACAAGATTTATCACGGACTTTACTAGATAGGCAGCCTGTAAGCCCTGCAGCAATCTTATGGGCAATATTAGCACTTGGTGTGTCGCTGTCAGTTTCATATTAAAATATTACCATATAATAATTCAATTTATAATATGGAGTACCACAACATTCATATCCAGATAAAACAAATTTTATATTATTCATATCCCCTATTGCAATTTTTGGCTTAAAATCACTGTGTACAACAAAACCACCATCATCATATTCTTCAAAATAAGGAATATATTCTGGATAAAACTCCATATAAGAGCTATTTTTCATCTGTAATCTACTATAAATTCTTTTATCATAAACCTTAACAACCAAATCCCTTCCTTTTATTGTTTCAACAAATGTCAAACAATTTTTATCATTGCAATAATAATAACTTTCATAAGAAAGTAGCATTATGATTATATAGGCAATAATAGCAAGGCTACATAATACAAATAACTTTATTATAAAGTATATATTTTTCATTATCTTATTTACTCAAGTTGTTAAAATTAATGCTATTTCTTATAAGTTGAGCTTCTTGATTCATTTTTATTGCATTAATTTTAAAATCATAACCATATTTACTTCTTAGATATTGATAATCTATTTCACCATATCTGGGATATGTGCCATAGGTATAACCAGTTGTATTGTGTTTTATAAGACCTGTTATACCACCAGCATGTAAAGCACCACTGGCTTTTTGAAATTCATCATAAGGTATACCCAATGTTGCCGCATTCATGCCAGCTAATATATTTCCACCTTCTCTTAGTGTGATATATTTACCATGAAATAGATATCCATGATATGTTTTAATCTCACCATTACCATACGATTTTTTGATATCGTAATTACCCATTCCGGGTATGTATTTCTGGTATGGAATGCTTTTCCAAGCCACTGTTATCTTTGTATCATTTTCCGCTTCTGCATTCAATTTGTAGATGTATGCGTCCACGCTTTCCCCGATAAATACCTTTCCAACAGCAAGACCTGTATCTGGACTAATAAAAGCATCTTCAAACATTGATTCTCCAATTTTTATTGGGTTGTCAATACATTTATTATTTTGAAAATTACACTTATATATTCCTTTATCACCATTTAAAATAACTTTTTTAACTTCATTGTTCTTATCAATATAAGTTGCATTCCACCTAACCGCCTCTTCAGCACTTGCTGATGCTGTATTTACATCAAACTCGTATAATAAGGCAGCTGATGCTGACAGGAGTTTGGCGGTGTTGATGATTTTTTGTTTGTCTTGATCTGATAAGATGTAGACAGTTTTACCATCAATCATGACTGCTGGATAACGATTTGTCATCCAATCACCAACCATCTCACCTATCATAGCACCCAAAGCACCTGCCTTACAAGCCTCGCCTTTGGCTTTGGCTGCCACACAGCCTGTTAAGCCAGCAGAGATTTTATGTATGCTGTTATTGATGATACCAGTATCATTGGCGTCTAGTGGCTTGATGATGTCGCTATAAATACCACTGGCAGCAGCATCAATAAGCTGATTGGTCAGTTGTCTTTTTAGATTGTCTTCTAAACTTGTACCGTATAATAAACTGTCTGCCAAAGCACCGCCTGTACCTTGGATAAACCCTCTGGCAAATCTGTCAGACCAATCAGCAGTATCGGTAATGTTAATACTTGTGTATTTGCCAATTAAGCCATCTAAGCCTTTGGTAATACCAGCGGTAACGGCTGCTCTTGCCATGTCTTTGACGGTGGCAGATTTACCCAAATCTTTAAAGGTTTTGTTAATATCGCCTTTGTTGTTGATTAGGCTGATATAAGCTTTAGATGCCAATGAGCTAAAGGCAGCATTCGCCATGGCTGAGCTGACCGCACCTGTGGTACCAAGAAGGGTTGCTCCTGCTCCATTGGTAGCAATGGTTACAGCAATCGCAATCACCCCAGCAGCTTCAGGCGTTAAGCCTTCTTGTTTGTAGTTCCATTGCTCTTGGGCTAGGCGTAGAGCGGTAAAGTCAATGTCATCACGAGTGATGATGTCATTTAGGTATTCAAATCCTGGTTTTTGGCTTAGGTTTTGTAAGGTGGCGACCAGATGCTCTTGGCTTGCTGGATCGTCTTTGTTGATTGGTACTTGGACTAGTAAGCCGCCTGTAGCATTCAGATTTGGCGATACGCCAGTAAATGAGGGCAGATCGGCAGTTTGGGTGATTGACCCTTTGTCCTCAATGGATTGCCAGACTTTATTATTATACTCTTTAACCTGTCTTTGGCTTATCGTGGTGCTTGCGGTATCTAAGATAATTTTGGCATCTTTATTGGCGTTTTCGCCCACCCCTGCATAAATATCAGCACCAGACAGATTGCCAAATACAGTGCCTTGCAGATAAGTGTCATCACCTGATTGGCTTTGGGTATAATCCGCCACCAAAAAAGTAGGCAACTCGGTTAGGATTTGTTGATAGCTCTGAAGGCGTGATTTTCGATATTTAACGCCTAAGAATTTAGAAGTCGTTTGCGAATCGATGTTTTTTTCATCAACCTGCTGTACAGCAAACAGCCTTAGAGCATCACCTGCACCAAGCTCAATATTGCCAGCTGGTGCATTGAACCGACTGGCATAAGCAAACAAACTGTCTGCGGTCTGTATCCGAATGTTATTTGCATTTAGTGCGACACTTTCGGCATCTGACATTTGCTCGGTTGTGGTGGTTACGGTGGTTTTTTTCTTGATTTTGCCGCGTTTGCTGACACTGGTGTGCCTGTCATAGACAAGGTCCTGACCTGCCTGCAGTATGGTGCTGCCTGTGCTGGTTATATTGATGTCTTTGGCTTGATAATTGCCCCCAATCAATAAGACGGCTGATTTGGTCTTGGTATCATCGCCATCAGACTGGCTGACGGCATTGATTGAGATTGTGTCTTTGGCTGTGATGCGGCTTGGTTGATAGTTTTTGCTGACGGCATAGCTGTCATCATCAAAGTTGCCCCTTTGATAAATATCATAAACACCCTCAATGCTGATTGCAATCGGCAGCTGGGTAATTGGTGCAGCTGCATTCAGCAACTGTTTGAAATCATTGATTTTTTTATCATTGCCATCTTTGGCATCAAGATAGGCTTGTTTTAGGGCATTTTTATGCTCATTGATTTTTTGAGCGTCTGCCAAATCATCAGCATCGAAGGTTAAGCCGTCAATCAGCTGATTGGCTCGGCTGACATTGTCATCAGCACCGATGGCATCTGGGCGTAACAAAGCAAGCAATTTGGCTTTGGTATTTTCATCAACAAACTGCCTTGCTTGGTTTTGGTTGCCGATGGCGGTTAAGTTTACACTGCCTGTTCGGCTTTGTAAATCTGCCATTTGTACACTGATACCGCCAGCACTGATAAGGTTGATATCACCAGCTGTGTCAATGCTTGTACCTGTGTTTTGGCTCCCCACGAACTCCATGTTGGCGATTTTTAATGACTGCTTAAGCGTACCGAGCTGTCTGGTCAGCTCATCTGCATCGTCATCAATGCCAAGCTCTTGCCGTCTGAAAATGGCTCGTTGTTGGCTGCTGGCTTGTTTTTGTTGTAGGGCTTGTTTTTGCTTATCATAATCACCAATGGGGCTTTGTGCATGTTCTTTTTGTAGCTTGATTAACTCATCATTGGCTTGTTTGTGGTCGCTTAGAGCCGTTTGGTACAGCGTGTCATTGTTTAGGGTGGTTATTTGTTGATTAATATCGGCAATCTGTGCATTTAGCTCGTCAATACGAACCGCATCTTTGATACCAGAAATGGGGCTACTGATGACAGATAGATTAAGATTGCCCTGTGTGGCGATGACAGTGGTGTTTTTTGCGGCAGTAACTTGTGTGCCTTGCAGCTCAACGCCAGAGCCTTGTAGGTACACATTGCCACCAGCGTTGATATTGACTTGTTGCTGACTGCCACGACCCTGTTCCCCTGCCTGCCCTTGTAGTGTAAGCATACCATTGCTGGCCAGCTCAAGATCGCCTGCTGTGGTGATATTTTTGCCAGCACGCACCGTCATATCATCATGACTTTTGATAATCATGGCACCATTAGCAGCTTGCAAAGCAGGATTGTTTGCCAAGATATCATGCTTTTTGGTGCTAAGGGTGGCATCTTGCCAATCTACCGCCGCCTTTTGACTGATAATCGACAGACTGCCTGCGTTAATTGTACTTTGGTTTAATAACACATTGCCATCAGCACGCACAGATATCAGACCATTGGCAGTGATGTTACCGTCATCAAGTGAAAGTTCTCCATCTTGGCTACCGATGGCAAGATGGTCGCTGGCATCAAGAGTGGTTTGGTTGATTTGAGCGTTGTTTTTGCTGTGCAGGCTTAAGTTTCTACCAGACAATGTGCTGTTTTTGATGGTGAGATTATCACCAGCTTGCACGGCGATGCTGTCTTTGGCATTGGCAGACAGCTGGTCAAATTGAACAGTGTCAGCAGTTGAGACAATCGCAAGTTTGTTGCTTGTAATGGCATCCTGATTCAGGTCTAATGCACTGTCTGCTATTAAGGCAGTATCACCTTTGGTATCTAGGCGGTTATTGCTGCTTTGTATACCATCACCGCCAATGAGCAGACTGTCTGCTTGGATTGTATTGTTACTTAGGCGGATATCTTTGCCAGTCAGATTGATATTGTCATCAGCATCGAGCCGACTGTTTGTTATGCTAAGGTTGCCTGCACTTAGATTGATGGCATGGGTTTGGCTTGTGATTTGTGCATTATCAGCCGTGAAATCACCCAAGGCAGCGATTGCCACTTTGCCTGTTGTATTGATATTGATGGGTTTTTGGCTTTTGACATCACCCCCTGCATTGATGGTCAGGTCGGCACTGCCTTGGTAATCAAGTGCGTCAAAGCGAACGCCAGCCTTGGCATCAAAGTCAATTTTTGCTTTGGCATCAACAGAGCCTGTGTTATCAATAGCGTCATTTTGGCTATGTAGATAAATAGCTGATTCGGCATCTGTCCCTGCTATCTGTCCTGCTTGGGTGATTTTGCCATCGGCAGATAGGCTGATGTGCCGATTTGCTTTTAGCGTACCTGCTTGATTTACCCCTGCCCCCTTGTCAGTGCTGACAAGATAAATGCCATGAGCATAAATTTGCCCCAATGCCCCAATGTCGATGGCGACAGGCTTGGCTTGGTCTATGGCAGATGGATTGTTATTCAGATTGCTAACTTGTCCAATCAAGCCCAAGGCGTTCAAATCCGCTTGATTATCCCCTGCAATCAGTTGCAGATATTGTGTACCGTTATTGCTGATACTGGCTTGTGCGGTGATGGTTTTGGCAAATAATTGAGCAAAATAAGGGTTGTTTTGGTTGCTATATTGATAAGCCAATCCTTGATTATTTATGTCAATTGTGCCAGAGCCTGCCTGTATGGATTTGGGCAAGCCTTGGTTATATTGGATACTGCCTGCTGCCAAGACGCTATGATTGGCATTGATAAGACTGCCGCCATTGATACTAAGACCATTGGGATTGGCGATGATGACATTGGCAGCCCTGCCAGCAACTTCAATTTTGCCGTTAAGCCTAGTTGGATTGTTGCTTAAAACTTCATTAACAATGGTGGTCGCCTCACCATTTAATAGCCAGAAATTGCCCTCAATATCTCCTGCCAATTGACTGCTGGTGCCAAAACGGGCATTGTTGAGTACCACGCCAGCCTCGCCAATGTCAAACTGCGTAAACTGATTGCGTGAAACGCCGTACTCATTAATACTGCGAATGTTTACAATAGGCGTGCCGTTATTGCCAAGCAGCACAGTTGGGCGGTAATTGGGATTTGTTGTAGGGACAATGCCAGTTGGGCTTTGAGCCAAAAGCAAAGTAGGTGCCAAGGCTGACCATATTGCAACAGCAAGCATGATAAATCGCACCGCCAACGAACGGTGCAAACCAGCCAAATTCAACACTTGTGATGAAACAGAAGACACGGCAGTAGAAGATGATGAACGAAAAACACGCATAAACGCCACCGCCGCCACAAATGCAGCACAAACTTTGACAGCGATAAGTTTATGGTATTGTTGATTCATGACCGCCTGCCTGACTAATAACCAAATGCAATCTGAAAGCCCACATTGGCATTTTTGGACAAACCATTGGCACGCATGGGCTTGCCAATAAATCCATCAAAACTTAACCGCTTGGTCATGAAGCGATAGCCCAATACCGCACCTGTTGCTTGCTTTGATGCACTGCCCAAGCCATCAGCACTCACCCAGCCTTGATCGATGGCGGTATAAAACTGATGGGGGTTTTTGACAGGTAGTTGATAGTAAATCTCTTGTCCGACAACCAAGCCATTATTGCCAGCAGCCAAGCGTTTGCCATCAAAGCCACGCACAGCATACTGATCGCCGATGATAAATTGCTCGGCAGTTGGCAGATTATCACGGCTATATT
Source organism: Moraxella cuniculi (assembly GCF_900637105.1). Lineage (NCBI taxonomy): Bacteria > Pseudomonadati > Pseudomonadota > Gammaproteobacteria > Moraxellales > Moraxellaceae > Moraxella > Moraxella cuniculi. The sequence goes on from NZ_LR134343.1 coordinate 354,688, forward strand.
GCCCAAAAAATCGTGTGTTTAGACCAAAGCGATGATTTGCTGTGGCAAGGGGCAAGCGATAATTGCCAGTAAACTGCCAAATCAGCGGTCGGCTGTCCACATCACGGTAATATCGCTCAGGCGATGGCAGAGCGTCAAACGCACCAATGCCATGGCTAAAACCACCCTCCAAGGCGAGCTTGCTTTGGTTATAAAATGTCTTTTCAAAATCCAGTGCCAAGCGATAGTTTGAGCTTTTGCGGCGTTGTACCAAGATTGGCAAATCATCAATATAATATTTGCTGTCTTTGTGGCTAATTTCGCCAATGCCTGTCAGCTTGCTGTCGCCACTTTGATAAAGCAGATAACTTAGCTGTGCTTGTTTACGCACTGTTTTGCCTTTGTAGATGGGATTGTGGTTCAGCCCAGCCAAGGCTTGGGTGTAGCGGTTGTAATTGTAGCTTAATTTTAATTGCCAGTTTTTGAATGGATAGCGATAATTAAGATATAAATTTTGATTATTTGCCTGAAGTTTGGTGCTGTTTATGCCGTCTAATGTACTCAGATACTGTACATACAAATTATCATTACTCCACAAAGGTTCAGCAATATTTAGCCCAATGCCAGACTGATGAACGCCTGTGCTTTGGTTGCCAAAGTTATTGACAAAAAGTTGCGTGCCGATTTTATTTCCCTTATTTCTTTGGACAATCAAATCACTAAAACCAGCATTTTCATTGGTTTTGTCGCTTGGCTTGATATGAATCATCGCTTGGGTGTCATAAGGCAAGCGTAGGTTTTGTGAGCTTTGTTCAAGTTTACGCAGGTTTAGCACATCGTAAGTTTTGATGCTCATGGCGTTATGTAAGCTGATGTTGGTATCATCAAGCGTACGATAGATGTTTGCCACACGACCAGCGATAACGCTTAGCACCAACTGACCTGAAGCTAAGTCTTGCGGTTTTAGCAATACTTGGCTTGTGATATAGCCTTGATTTAAGATTTGATAATAAGCAAAATCAATAATTTTTTGTAATCCTTGCTCACCAACACAGCTGCCAATCAATCCTGTGGATTTTTTATTGAGTTTTTTAGCAAGAAATTGAAAATCAGCCTTGGCATCATCGGCAACATCCAACAAGACTTGCTGGATATTAAAACAAACAGACTCATTGGGTAAATCAAGTGATTGACTGGAGCTAACACCGACCGATGCAGGCAAGATGGCTCTGGTTTCAGCTGCCATTTGTGCTTGAGTAAACAAACGCTGTTCGGCAAGCGATTGGTTTTGGATTAAGTTTAGGTTGGTGCTTTGACTGGTGTTTGCAAATGCCGATGTGGATAGTGGCAACAACACAGCCAAAAGCATAGCCTTGTGCGTCCGTGCTGCTGCGTGTTTTGTTGCCACCATGTGATAATCCAAATCAACAATAAAATTACCCAAAATTCTAACACAAAAATTAATAAAGACAAACAAAATGATGGCACAGCCGACAATTTGGGCAAAATTTGACCATCTGCAAGTTTTGAAACTCGGGGAGTTTTCTTATCTTTAATATTTACAAAAGCACTTTAGGCTCATTTACAAACCGTATAAATACAAACTTTACACCCACAAAAGTACCGTGCAAGCATCAGCCACCATCAAGATTGGCAAAGATAATTATCTTTAATAATTAATAAAATAATCAAGTATTACTATATTATCTCCTGACGATAATACCACTCAATATTCGTCCCAAAACCGATATTTAATAAATTGGCAATCATTCGCCCCGTCAGCCCCCATACCGTCTCGCCATCAACATACCATGCAGGTGTGCTGATGGTCGCCACTTGGTGTGCGTGCGTATAATCAAACTGGTATATGCCTGTTGGCGTATCAGAAAAATATGCCAATTCTACCCAAAAAATTCTGGCAATTTCTGCCTCTTGCCCAACCAGCTCCATCGCCATCTCTGGCTCAATCAACGCCACCACAGGACGCACCCACAGCCCTGACTTGGATTGCTGCATCGGCAGATAGCCGATAACAGATACGCCATCTGCAATCAGCCCAACTTCCTCAAAACCCTCTCGCAGTGCCGTGTCTGCTGTGCTGGTGTCCATATCATCACGATGACCGCCAACAAAAGCAATCTCGCCTGCATGGCTTGTAAGGCGGCTACTGCGTTTGGTGAGGAGCAGTCGTGGCGTTGGCTCATTGGTAATCACGATGAGTACGGACGCGTGCGGCTTGGGCTGATGATACACGCGATCTGGCATACCACCCAGTCTGGGCAATTCGTCCACCCCTTGATAAGCTCGCAAATTCGCTGCCAAGCGTGCCAAAAGTGGCGTGCGATATGTGCGTGGCGGATTTAGGAATATTTTGTCTTGATAGCTCATGTTTTGGTTGCGATTGTATGGTATTTGGCTTATTATTTTATGCCAAAGCCAAGCACAATGCCAGCTTGTCTGGCGACAGATTTCAGGAGATGCCATGCCTTTTTGTTTGCAATGCGGTCATGCTGCAAATTTTGCCATACCTGTGGGCGACAGTCGTCCAAGGTTGGTTTGCCCAGCCTGCCAATTTATCCATTACGAAAACCCAAAAATCATCTGTGGCACGCTGTGTTATCATCAAGACAAAATCCTGCTGTGCAAACGAGCCATCGAACCTCGTTATGGCTATTGGACCTTGCCAGCAGGGTTTATGGAAAATGGCGAAACCATGCTGGCAGGAGCGGTGCGTGAGACTTTTGAAGAAGCCCAAGCAACCGCCTGCAATGCTCGCTTGTACTGCTTATTTGATATTGCACATCTCGGTCAGGTACACGCAATATATCTGGCAAAGCTAAGCGATGATGGTTATTTTGCTGCAGGTGCCGAGAGTCTAGAATGTGCGTTGGTTGATGATGACAATATCAACTGGGATACGCTTGCTTTTGAGACAATAAGACAAACCATCAAGCATTATTTGGCAGACAAACAAGCACTTATCCGCCAAGGCATTGATGCAAATGACCCAAGCAACTACCCCCTGCACCAAATCACCCTAGGGGACGACACCACGCCTAGTCAGATGGCCACTAAACTGTCAAAAGAAAGTTAATCGGCCCATCATTGTGTGCAACCACCTGCATATCCGCCCCAAACTGCCCTGTTGCAACAGGATTATGGCAAGATTTGGCATAAGCAACAAGCCGCTCAAACAGCACCGCCGCCTGTGCAGGTGGCATACATGGTGCAAAATCTGGACGGCGACCCTTGTCAGTATGTGCCATTAGGGTGAATTGCGACACCAGCAGCAGCCCACCACCAACCTCCACCAGACTTTTGTCCATTTTGCCAAGTTTGTCAGCGTCGGTGGTATTTTCAAAAATGCGATAAGTCAGTATCTTATCCATCAAGCGGTGCATCTGTGCCTCGCCATCATCTTTGCCAATGCCAATATATGCCAAAATCCCCTCATTGATACTGCCGATAATACGACCATCAACGGCAACATGGGCGGATTTGACGCGTTGTATCAGAGCTTTCATAAGCATATCCTTTATTCATTTGGTAAATTGTGCCGACATTTAATTACAGACAAAAACCCCACCCCATCGCTTGACAAACATCAATCCACGCAGCTCATGACAGGCAAGGAATTTCCCACCACTTAGCAGCAGGGTGATGGCGTGCCAGCTGTGCTTGTAACAACTGCTTGGTGTCCGCAGCAATCAACCCATCATCACCATCGTCCACCTGATTATAAGCGACAGCATACACACTAATGCCATAACAGCGTAATGCGTGCAGGCTAAGCAAGGTGTGGTTGATACTGCCAAGTCTGCCTGAAGTTACCAAAATAACAGGATACTGCTGTTTGGCGATATAATCAATAATCAGCACGCCATCATGCGAGCCATTGTCAATCAGTGGCACCATCAGACCGCCCGCCCCTTCGAGCAAAACCACCTCATAAGCCGCCAACAGTCTGTCGGTGCAATCAGTGATATACTGCATATCAACTGTGCGATTCTCAAGACGGCAAGCCAAATGTGGCGATGCTGGATAAGACAAAATCATCGGCATGCTAAGGCGTGCCTTATCCTCAGCAAATAATGGCACGCCCATGATTTTGCGGTGCGTCAAAATATCCTCGCTACAGTCTTGGTTGCCTGTTTGGATTAATTTTTGGGTGATGACACGCCGCCCTGCCAACATGAGCTGCTTGGCAATAAATCCTGTGGCGATGGTTTTGCCGATATTGGTATCGATGCCGCTGACAAAATAGCAGCCTTGCATGGTTGTTTCGATCATTTTTGTGCTTTTATAAATTTAACCTGCCAATCGAGTAATCCTATGGTGTCTTATTGGTTTTTTTGTGAGCGATAATGATAATCGGTCGATAAGTCAGTGGCACGCCTTTGGCATCTGCCAGTTGCCAATAACGCTGGCAAAATTCATCAAGTCGCTGCTTATTCCACCGAAATGAGCCACTGGTTGCCGTAACGCCTGTTGCTTGTAAATGTCGCAGCACCGCCATCGGTGAATCAAAATAAACCACCTCATCAGACACCTCAACCTTATCAATCACAAAGCCTGCCATCGTCAGTCGTGCCAGTAGTTGCTTAGGAGTATCATACGCCAGCCCCTGCCCTGTCAGCTGATAAATCTGCTCCAAATTGCCCTGCACAAAGCTACTCATCGCAAAATAACCGCCTGTCGCCATGGCGTGATACAGCTTGACCAATAGCCCATCAAGCGGATAAACCCACTGTAGCATGGCTGATGATACCACAAGATTCAGCCCTTGTGGCACATCAATATGACAAATATCGCCAAGCAAATACTGGCACTGGCGGGGCTGATTTGCCAGCGGATTTTCCATAATATGCTCATACAAATCATTCAAATACAACTGCTGTACCTGATATCGCTCAAGCAGTGCGTCCGTCAAAAGACCGCTGCCCACGCCGATTTCTAGCACCTGTGGCAACACACCAGCTGGCAGGTATGCCAACAAACCTGCCATCAGCCGCTGTACCATCAATCGCTGCACCACCGCATGACTGCGATAGCTGTGATGTGCTTTGGCAAATCGCTTGGCAATCTTGTTGTCAGTTGGCATTGTCATGGCATGATCTGCGTGCGTATCATGGGGCTGCATTTATCACTCCAGCAACCACTTGCAACACATCGTCCAGCTCTTGCTGCTCTAGGTCAGCAGATAGGCATAATCGCAGGCGAGACTGATTCTGTGGCACGGTTGGTGGTCTGACAGCCATCGCATAAAATCCCGCCTGCCGCAACATGGCAGCTGCATCAAGGGTGCGTTGATTATCACCCAAAATCACAGGGATAATTTGGCTTGCCGATGGGCATGGTAGCCCTGCACGGCGAATTGTTGCCGCCACCTGCTGGCTTAGCGTCATGAGTTTTTGGCGTTCATGATTCATGTGGATAAGTTTTGAGAATACAAACTGCGTCCAAGCAACGCACACAGGGGGCAACGCTGTGCTAAAAATCAACGGTCGCATGGTGTTGATTAAAAATTCTCGCATAATTTTATGACAAATAACATAACCGCCCATTGACGCTACCGCCTTGCCAAAAGCTCCGACAATAAAATCAATCTCATCAATGACGGCAAATTCTTCGGCACAGCCCAATCCACGCTCGCCACGCACGCCAACAGCATGAGCCTCATCAACATAGAGCATGACTTTGTCATGGCACCGCTTAAGCCGAACCAATGCCGCCAAATCCGTTACATCACCATCCATGCTAAATATACTCTCGGTGGCGACAATGATGCGATCAATGCCGTCATCCTGCTGATATTTATCAAGCAATTTTGCCAATTGTGGCAGGTTTTGGTGCTGATAACGCACGGTTTTTGTGCCATTTTGTGCCGCCAGACGCATACCGTCAATCATGCTGGCATGAACCAGCTTATCGGCGATAATCACCGTACGCCCATCGCACAACGCTGGCAAAATCCCCACATTGGCATGATAGCCACTATTAAATAATAAACACGCTCGCCCAAACAGTTGCTGCAACTGCCACTCAAACTCATCAAAAATCTCAAAATTACCCGTCAATAGCCGTGATGACGAGGAGGCAAATGGCAGTTTGTCATGCTCCACAGTCTGCATAAACTCATCGTGCAGTGATTCATCGCGTGCCATGCCCATGTAGTCATTGCTTGCCAAATTAAGCAGCCCCTCCCCACCATCGATGCTGATATACCGCTTGCGATGATTGATATTGGCAAAACTGCGATAATTGTGCTTGCTCTTTAAAGTGGCAAGTTTGTCATCATAATACGCCAACAATCGCTCGTTCATACAGACCTCTTGTGTGGCGGCATATCAGCCAAGCTCTCAATCAACGCCACCAGCTGTGTCAGCAATTTATCCAGCTCATCATCATTGATAACAAATGGTGGCATGATATACACCAGCCGCCCAAACGGACGAATCCAAATACCTCTGGCAAGACACTGCTTTTGTATGCTTGGCATATCCACCGCCTGATGCAGCTCCACCACCGCAATCGCCCCAAATACCCGCACATCAGCAACATGGTCAAAAGCGGCAAGATGGCTTAATTTTGCCAAGCACGCCTTGCTGATGCGTGCAACATTTGCCTGCCAATCGCTCTCAAGCAACAATTTGGTGCTGGCAAGTGCAGCAGCACACGCCAAAGGATTTGCCATAAAAGTCGGGCCGTGCATGAATACACCTGCCTGACCTGCACTGATGGTATGTGCCACTTTTGTTGTGGTGATGGTTGCCGACAGTGTCATATAGCCACCCGTCAATGCCTTGCCTAGGCACAAAATATCAGGCACAATCTGTGCATGCTCACAGGCGAATAATTTGCCCGTACGCCCAAACCCAGTGGCAATCTCATCGGCAATCAGCAGCACCCCATACTCATCGCACAGCTTGCGTATCTGCTTAAGGTAGTTTGGGTGATAAAACCGCATACCGCCCGCCCCTTGCACCACAGGCTCAATGATAAACGCCGCCAGCTGCTCATGGTGCTGCTCAAAGGCTTGACGCACAGGAATCATTTGCTCATCAGACCAAGCATCATCAATACCAATCGTCGGTGCTGGCACAAAAATACGGCTGGGCAATGCCTCACCAAAAATCTGATGCATGCCCGTTACAGGGTCGCATACGCTCATGGCATTCCAAGTATCGCCATGATAACCAGAATAAGTGGTGATGATGTTATTTTTTTGCATTTTGCCTTGTGCGTGCTGATATTGCACCGCCATCTTCAGAGCAACTTCGACCGCCACCGAACCCGAATCTGCATAAAAAATATGCTGCAACGGCTGATAATCGGCAGCAGTAGGCATGATTTGTAATAACAACTTACCAAGCGAAATCGCAGGCTCATGGGTCAGTCCGCCAAACATAATATGCGACATTTGCGTAAGCTGATTTGTGATTGCTTGATTTATCACAGGGTGATTATAGCCATGAATGGCACACCACCACGATGCCATGCCGTCTATCAGCACCGTGCCATCTGCCAGATGAATCTGACAGCTTGTCGCGTGCGATACCTTCAAGGCTGGCAAAGGATTAATCATCGAGGTATAAGGGTGCCACAAGTGCTTGCGGTCAAATTCATCAATCATAAGCTGCTTTTCACAAAAATAATCGCTTATCATAGCGAATTTGGACAAAAAATAAAACCCATCACAAACGATTGAAATCAGCAAAAATCACCATCATCAGCCGTGGCAACTTGGCAAAGCAAACTTAAGATGGCTTTATTTGACAATGTCATCAAAACACAAACCGACAAGCCAAGCTCCCATTTAGGCATCAGGCAAGCGAGCAAGCCACACACCCACCGCCAAAGACATCGCCGCCAGTGGCCACACCAACCACCGCCACGCATCTGGCAGCTGCACATACAGCACAATCACCGACAGCGTCATCATCAGCCATGCCAGATATTTGGCAAATCTTGGGACAGCACGGCGTGTTTGCCAATTGACAATCATCGGTCCAAACAATCGATGATTAAGCAGCCACGCATAAAATCTGCGTGAGCTTTTTGCCCAGCAATATCCTGCAAGCAGCACAAAGACAGTCGTTGGCAATCCCGGTACGACAATGCCAATGATACCAAGCGACAAAAATAACACACCCAAGCCAAAAAACACCGTACGCAGTACAATGTTTTGATAAGGCGAGTTAGAATCAGGGCTTTTTTGCATAATTGTTGGATTAAAATACGAGACCAAAACCATCGCTGGCAATTCTTACGACCAGCTACTGGCATTGTATCACAATTTACAACAATCGTTCATTAAAATATAAATCATTATCATTAGCAAAATCAACAAAGCTGTGTCAACACCCTACCAAGATTGCTTGTTGGTATGATTTGGGCAGATGACACAAACTGTCCGTCAGACACTTGCTCCGACCTGCCGTGCCAACGCAATGCCTTCTTCGACCGACAGATAGGTTTTTTTGCTCGGTGCATCACGAAAAGCAACCTCGCCATCTTGAAATACAACACATTCATCAACCGCCAGTTGCTGCCATTTTTCATTATCCGTCAAAGGAATAGTAACCAAAATGGTAACTTTGTCATGCTTGGTGGTAATATCGCTAAAATTCACCGTCATCTCGCCATCAGACAGCTTCGCCTCGCCAAACGGTGCTTTGCGAGTGAGATAAAACAACAAACTGCCTGCATACGCCAGCTGCCAGCTGCCATTAGAAATCAAGCAATTAAACAGCCCATTGGCGGATAAATAGCGGCACTGTGCGGTCAAAAAAGCAAACAACGCCTCATCTGTAGGGCGGGTTTTAAAGGTGCTTTTTAGGCGGTTTAAGAGATAACAAAAGGCAAGTTCACTGTCGGTCGTTCCCACAGGGGCATAATGCTCGGCATTGCCATTATCCATCAATCGCTGGGTGCGACGCATAAAACTGTCAGTCATCTGACCATTGTGTGCAAATGCCCACTGCTCGCCCCACACTTCACGCACAAAAGGGTGAATATTGGCAAGCCCATGTCCGCCTGTGGTTGCTTTTCTGATATGTGCAATGACATTCATCGCACGGATTGGGTAATTATTCACCAAGTCCGCCACAGGAGACAGATGGCTGGGCTTGTCATCATGAAATTGCCGCAGCCCAATATGACCCGATTCGGTTCGCTCAAAAAAAGCGATACCAAAACCGTCCTCATGATGGTCAGTCAAGCCCCCACGCTGACGAAAACCTGCAAAGCTAAAGCCAATATCAGTTGGCGTATTACAATTCATTCCAAGTAGTTGGCACATAATTTTACCCAGTTTTATGAATTAAAAATATCCAAAGGTTTGATTTTAAATTGCCAAAGAGACACCATGCAGCAACCCAAAAAAAATCCGAAGCACTGTATTGACACCCGCATCTCCACTTTTATCAACATAAATCAAAAACATCAGACAACACGCCCCCAATGAAACGCCGCCAAGCGTTTCATCAAATCAGGATTTTTTACCATAATGTCATCGCCTGTGCGTCCTTGTTCGCGGTTATAATGAATGACATTTAACCGCAGCAACCAAAAGATGGTCGCAGAATAGGCAAGCATCACAGGCAAGGATTGTTTTTCGTCTGCTGTCAAAACTCGCACGCTTTCATAGCCTGTGATAAAGGCATTCATCTTGGCGGTGTCAAAATTCACACTCTCGCCATCGGTAGCATCGCCCCAAGTGGTACAAAAATCATTGATGGTAATCGCAATATCCATCAAATAATGCTCCACCGACACTTCAGTAAAATCAAGCAAACCTGTCAAGCGTGGCGTCTTGCCGCTAAAATCCCACAGCGTGTTGTCCGTAAACATATCCAAGTGGCACAGCCCCTTTGGCAAATCTTTGGGCAATTTGGCATAAGCAGTCCAAATATCATTCATCAAACACGCCTCATCGGTGGGCATAAACGCCGTTTCACGCTCTTTGACCCTCGCCCAATCATACAGTGGCACGCCATAATCCTCAGCAGGTTGCAAAGTTGTCAGGGTGTCATGTAGCACCGCCAGCACCTGCCCCATCTGATGACACATCGACTCGCTGGTCTGGCTTGGGTGGCTGCCTGATAATTTTGGCACAACCAAAATTGCTTTGTTCTCATACCGCATGACACAATCTTCGCCGATATGCTTGCCTTTGGCGGTTTTTTTAATCAATGGGGCAGCGATGGGCAATTTATCCTTGAGCGTGTGCATCACCGTTGCCATCTTGATAATATCAGCAGGTACTCGCTCTTCGTACAGCGTGAACACATAGCTAAAATCATCATCTGTGTCATTATCCGTCTGAATGAACCAATTGGAATTTTTAATCCCTTGCACGATGGCGGTGGCTTGGCGAAATGGCACACCGTACAAACCACAGAACGCAAAAAACTCATCATCAGACAGGTGGGTATAAACAGACATAATGTTTCCATAAGAATAAATTTTGCTTATTTTAAATGATTTTTGTCAGCAATGTACAACTTTTATTCGCTCTGCATGATTTATTCGCTGATAATGCCCAAACTTATCGCCAAAATGGCAAATCTTGGGCTTTTGACAAAATACCTGAAAATTTGGGGCAATTTATGCTAAAATAAGGCATATTTTTCTAACCAATTTCACAATCATAAAGGATAGCCCATGACAACTTTTAGCCAAGAAAAAGCCGCCATCACGCACATTGAGGGGGCATTGCATGACAATCACTCTGTTCGTATCGGCATTGCTGTTGGCAGATTTAATGGTTTTTTGGTCGAAAGTTTGGTTGAAGGGGCGATTGATGCCTTAGTGCGTCATGGTGTGCTGGGCAAAAATATCCATGTGGTGCGTGTGCCAGGTGCTTTTGAGCTGCCTTTGACCGCCAAAAAAATGGCAGAATCAAACAACTATGATGCCATCGTGGTGCTGGGGGCGATTATTCGTGGTGCTACGCCGCACTTTGATATCGTTGCCAGCGAATCTGCAAAAGGCTTAAGCCAAGTGGCACTACAGCACGGCATCGCTGTCATCAACGGCATTCTCACCACCGAAAATATCGAACAAACCATTGAGCGTGCTGGTACCAAAGCAGGCAACAAAGGGTACGAAGCGGCAATGACTGCACTTGAGATGATTTCTGTATTTAACAAAATCTAATCTTAAATGCGGTGATGGCATTGCCAATTTGCAAGCCATCGCAGGCAACCGAACCTGTAGCAGTACGGCAAATTTTTTTGAATGAATCAATAAAATTTTGCCAAATTATCATCGCTCATTGATAAGTTTAGCAAAGAGATTGTCATGACCCAACAAACAGACACCCCAAACCTTGCCGAAACTGGCTACAAGACCAGCCATACCGCTGTACGCAAAGCTCGCCGTTTTGCCCTGCAAGGACTGTATGAATGGCTTAGCACCGATTACCGCCTAAATAAGCACGCCAGCCATTTGGCAGGTGGTAACGAACCTCATACCATCGCCGCTCGCACCCGTGCAACAAATGCCATGCACACAGTTCATTTGGGCTACTATCATGAACTCATGCGACAAATCCCTGCCAAGACAGGCGAGCTGATTGTGGATATCAGCAATCATTTGGATCGCAATTTTGAGGCTCTGGACACGGTAGAGCAGGCGATTTTGCTCATCGGTGCCTATGAACTCAAATACAGCTTGCACATTCCTTATAAAGTCGTACTTGACGAAGCCATGCAGCTGAACACTCATTTTGGGGCAACCGATGCACACAAGCTCATCAATGCCGTGCTGGACAAACTTGCCAAGCGGCTGCGTAGCCTTGAAAGTGCTGCCGATAAGCCATCTTGACAAACAATCAGCTGCCTTGCCAAACTCCTTGACAACACAGCATCCATCAGCAACCGCCCATTATCTGTGCCATGTCTGAATTCTCGCTCATTGCTCGCTATTTTCAAGGTGCAACCAGTACACACCACAGCACTCGTCTTGGTATTGGCGATGACTGTGCCATCAGCCAGCTTGCTGATGATTGTCAGCTGGTCAGTTGCACCGATACTCTGGTAAGCGGTAGGCATTTTCTTCCTGATACTTGTCCGCACGCCATCGCTTACAAATCTGTGGCGGTGAATTTGTCAGATTTGGCGGCGATGGGGGCGACACCTTTTGCCATTTTGCTTGCTCTTAGCCTACCAAAATCAGCTGCTTGTGATGAATTTTTGGGCAGATTTGCCAAAGGACTTGCTGATATTTGCCAGCAGTTTGGCGTTGAGCTTATCGGTGGCGATACCACAGGCAATGACACGCTGACGATTACCATCACAGCACTTGGCACCGTGCCTGCCAACTCGGCATTGTACCGCCATACCGCCAAAGTTCATGACATCATCTGCGTCAGTGGTGAGATTGGCTCGGCAAATTATGCCCTAAGCCAACGACTGGCTGGCAACTCACCCCCAGCACAGTTACAGCAAGCACTGGATTATCCAATGCCGCAAGTGGCACTGGGGCGACAACTGCTTGGGGTGGCAAACAGCATGATTGATATCTCTGATGGGCTTGGGCAGGATTTGGGTCATATTTTGGCTGCAAGCGGTGTTGGTGCAAGGCTTGATTTGCACAAAATCCCTACCAATGCTTTGCTTGGCAAATTAGACCATGAACAGCTTTGGCAACATCAGCTAAATGGCGGTGATGATTATCAGCTGCTTTTTACCCTAAGCCCTGAAAAATTTACTGAATTTAATCAGCACAGCCAGCCCATTTATGCCATCGGTGAGATTGTGCCAACGCAGGGCTTACAATTATTTTGGCACGACACTCCTGTTGATTTTCCTATCAAAGGCTGGCAGCATTTTTAACATTTAGCAATATGAGCAACTATCATGAGCAACCAAAAACCCGATATCTACCAAGCCAATCTCTGCCCACCCTGCCCACCTGATGCCAGCAGTTATGACAAAATCATCTACCAACTCGGCATCGGTCTTGGCTCTGGCAAACCAAAAAAAGCCGCTGGCACTTGGGGTACGGTTGGCGGATTACTGGTGGCGATTGCCTTGATTTGGCTGGGGTTTTGGGTATTTGTCATCGCAACCATACTTGGGCTGCTTGCTGGCAGCCATATCTGTGGTCGCACCAGCACCCTGATGGGCATCGCTGACGATCCGCACATTGTCTGGGACGAATGGATTGGTATGTGGCTGGCGTTATTGCCCACTGTGTTTGTGCTGAACCACTTTGGGCTATTAAATGACTTTGTGCCAAGCAAACTTATATTTTGGAGCAGCATTACGCTATCGTTTGGGCTATTTCGCCTGTTTGATGTCCTAAAACCTGCTCCCATCAGCTGGGCAGATCGCCATGTATCGGGAGGCTTTGGGATTATGCTTGATGATATCTTGGCAGGAATTATCGCAGGAATGCTCACAGTGATTGCGATATTTAGCTTTGCTTCGCTGGGTCTTGTACTCTAAGCTGCCTGCTGCCAAATCGGTATCATCAAGACAGCACAACCGCCAAGATTTTGCTTTGCTCTGATGGGTGTTTTTCAAGCTATTAATTGGGAAATTATCACAATGCCAAAACACCAAACCTACCTGCTGCTTTGGCACATAACGGTAAATTGTCAAAACTGCTCTGCACAAAATTAGCAGTGATTAAATTTGGACTGTCTGCCAAAGTTTTGGTAAAAAAATTAGCACATTTGCAAGTGAAGCAAAAAATTAAAAACCACCCATTATACAATCGGTGGTTTTGGTAAAAAACAACGCATCATTCATCGGCGAACAATCGCTCAACCGCAGCTTCATCAAAGCGATACTGCTGACCGCAAAAGCCACAATCAAGCACCAGCACGCCATCATGAGCTGCCACCACCTGCTTGGCTTCATCAAGCCCCAGCTGTATGATTGCCCCTTCGCTTTTTTGCACCGAGCAAGTACAAGCAAAATGCAGCGGTGTCGCCTCTGGCAGCACCACTTGCTCCTCATGATACAAACGATACAGGATTTCTGCCGCTGGCAAATCGGTAATTTCTTCAGGTTTTAAGGTGTCAGTCAGTGCCGTCAAGCGATTCCACAAATCAGGGTCGGCTTCTTTGTCGGCTTGCGTCTGTGGCAATAATTGCACCAAAACGCCAGCAGCCGTTGTGTCCGAGGTGGCAAGTTTAATCAAAGTTGGAATCTGTGCTGACTGCTTTTGATAATGTGCCAAGCACTCCGCCAAACTGTCGCTGATTCGCTCAACAATCCCTTGATAGGCCTCGCCCTTGTCAGGGTGAATGCTGATAAATAACACGCCTGCCCCCAGTTGAGCAAACGCCTCATCACTGCCATCAAGCGACTGCCACAAAGACGCATTATCGCCTGTGTCATCAAATCCTGCCAATGCACGCACCGCCCCCGTATGATCGCACTCTGCCATCGCCCAAGTGAGCCGTGCCTTTTCATCGGTGCTTTGTAATTGTACAGAAAGTTTGCCATCAATCTTTAAGGTGCTGATTAATAGACTTGCAGATACCAGCATCTCGCCTAGCAGTGCCTTGAGTGCTGCTGGGTAGTTTTTTTGGGCGATGACGGTTTGGTAAGCCTTGTCAAGCTGTACAATGTCGCCACGCACGGCTGAATTTTCAATAAAAAACCGCTGACGATAATCGCTGCTTGCTTGATAATCTTGGGTAGTGGTTGTCATGATTTTTCTCTATTACAAATTTCTTTGCTATATGGGGACAAAAAGAAATTTTACAAATACCGATTCGCCATCGTCTGTCCAGATTGCTTGTGGTATAATAAATTGCCCTTGCCCAACGATTCGGGGCAAAGTTGGCATTTAACAGCAGATTGCTGCTGGCAGATTGATAATTTTGATACTAAGGAACAAGACTATGTGCGGTATCGTTGGTGCTATTCGTAGCCATCATAATGTGGTGGATTTTTTGACAGATGGATTAAAACGCTTAGAATATCGTGGCTATGATTCGTCTGGCATCGCAGTACAGACCGAAACAGGCATTCGCCGTGTACGCCGTGTGGGACGCGTTGCACTGATGGAAGAAGCCGCCAAAAATAAAGAAATCTATGGGCTGACAGGCATCGGTCATACTCGCTGGGCAACTCACGGTGGCGTTACCGAACCCAATGCCCACCCACACATTTCTGCTGGGCTGATTTCGGTGGTGCATAACGGCATCATTGAAAATTTTGAAGCAGAAAAGGCTCGCCTAGAAGCACTGGGCTATGAATTTGAATCACAAACAGATACTGAGGTCATCGCCCACAGTGTGCATTATGAATACACGCACAACGGTGGCGACTTGTACCGTGCGGTGCAGACTGCTTGCTCTCGCTTTCAGGGTGCGTATGCCATCGCAGTCATTGCCAATGACAAGCCCAACCAAATGGTGGTTGCTCGCATGGGCTGCCCACTGCTGATTGCCTTTGGCGAAGATGAGGTATTCATCGCTTCTGATGTCTCTGCTGTGATTGCCTTTACTCGCCGTGTTACCTATTTAGAAGATGGCGACATTGCCTTACTGCACGCTGATGGTATCCAAAAATTACTCGACAAAGACGGCAATGATGCCAACCGCAGCATCAGAACCTCCGAGTTGTCATTGGCATCGCTGGAGCTTGGGCCCTACAGTCATTTTATGCAAAAAGAAATCAACGAGCAGCCCCGTGCTGTCTCTGACACTGCCGAGATTTTTTTGGACGGTGGTTTTATTGCCGAGAATTTTGGCGAGCAAGCAGCACAGATTTTTGCCGAAATCAACAGCATTAAAATTTTGGCCTGTGGCACTTCATACTATGCTGCCTTGACGGGCAAATATTGGCTAGAAAGCATTGCCAAAATCCGCTGCGATGTTGAGATTGCCAGCGAATATCGCTACCGTGAAGTCATCGCCGACCCAAAAGAGCTCATCATCACCATCAGCCAGTCAGGCGAGACACTTGATACGATGGAAGCCCTAAAATACGCCATGACACAGGGGCATCAATACAGCCTATCCATCTGCAATGTCATGGAATCCGCCCTGCCACGCAACAGCACGCTGGCGATTTTTACCCGTGCAGGTGCCGAGATTGGTGTCGCCTCAACCAAGGCATTCACCACGCAACTGGTGGTGCTGTTTGGGCTGGCGGTAACGCTTGGCATTGTGCGTGGTCAGGTTGATGATGAGCGTACCGATGGCTATGCCGAAGACTTGCGTCTGCTACCCGGCAGCATTCAGCACGCACTGAATCTTGAGCCGCAACTGGCAACTTGGGCACAAAGTTTTGCCAACAAGCCCAGTGCGTTATTTTTGGGTCGTGGCATTCACTACCCCATCGCCCTAGAAGGTGCGTTAAAACTCAAAGAGCTGACCTATATCCATGCCGAAGCCTACCCAGCAGGTGAACTAAAGCATGGGCCACTGGCTTTGGTTGATGAAAATATGCCCGTGGTTGTCATTTCACCAAATGACGGACTGCTAGACAAGGTCAAAGCAAATATGCAAGAGGTGAGTGCTCGTGGCGGTGAGCTGTTCGTCCTGTCTGATTTGGACAGTGATTTTACCGCAAGCGATGGCATTCATGTGATTCGCACCCCGCGGCATATTGGGATTTTATCGCCAATCGTGCATACCATCGCCGTGCAGCTATTGTCATACCATGTGGCACTGGTGCGTGGCACAGATGTTGATAAACCACGCAATCTGGCAAAAAGCGTAACCGTAGAATAACCACCCAAAAACAGCAAGTAGTCTTAGATTGCTTGCTGTTATATTAAATTACGCCATAGACTTCGCATAGCCATGATAATGCAATTTCGGCACAGTTTTGGTACATGGCACTGCCACAAAGGCTTAATTATCAGTCATTGCTCACCTGTTGCACCCTATGCCAAAATATGGCACAGTAAGCTGTTTTAGCAGGTGTTTATCAAAGATATTCTTGGCATCAAAGATTGGCACATGAAGTGCATTTAACCGATGCACATCAGGTGGTACAAGCAGCGACCAATTGACGATAAACAACGCATCAGCCTCCTTAAGCGGTGTATACGCATCATCAACCATCTCAAGTAGTGGCTCATCACCATACAACGACATCATCTCAAACGCCGTATGCTGGGTGAATAATCGTGTCTTAATGCCGTATGACCACAGCAGTTTTAATAAGGGGTGAATTGCCGAATTGGTGGCACGAGACGCACCACTGCGATAACCAGCCCCCCCAAATCACGACAGTTTTTTGTTCAATAAACCCATCAAAATACTGCCAAAATTTGCGAAAAATCAGCTCTTTTTGGTCTTCGTTAATCTCGCTGACAGCACTGATTAGGGCGGTTTTTACCTGATGGTGTGCAAAGTCGCCAGCCAAGAGCTGCAACTCTTTTGGCAAACTTTTACCACCAAAACCCCAGCCCGCCGACAAATATGCCGAGCCAATGCGACTGTCCTGCCCAATAATTGCCTGAACCGCCTTAATATCCACCGACTGCTTATCTGCCAGTCGTGCCATCTCATTCATGAACGAAACACGCACCGCCAGCATTGCCATCATGCTACTTCTGGCGAACTCCACCGTTTTAATGTCGGCAATCTTGCAGCACAATGCACCGCCTTTTAGACGCATCAGCACATCACAAGCCTGCACGCTGTGCGGGGTCTTTTCGCCAATCATCAACAAATCCGCTTGATAAAAAGCATTAAAATTCGCCCCATCTTTCATAAAGCTAATGGGCAGATAGTAGACCCATGCCGATTTGATTTGCCATGCCTTATCCGCCACCGTGCCAATCGGTGCAGCACCACTTAGGATAATCTGGCTATGCACGCTGGTATGCTGCTGCAAAAACTGCCAAATATCCTGCATCTGTGCTGCCATATCCTCAAAAAACACCCACAATAAGCCATCACAACTTGCCAACAAATACTGCTCAAGTGGCATGGTGGCAAGCTGGATTTTTTGTTCGCTGCAATACAGCGACCACAGCGTCAGCATTTGGGTATCAAACTGATAATGCTCCAGCGTATCGTTGATGGCGTCCTGCGTTGCCCACAGCTGCACCTGCTTGCCCAAACTTGCCAAATACAAGCAAGCATTAATCGCCTCATGCTGATGACCCATGACAAAAATGCGTTCGTGAATTTGCATATCTCTATCCTTGCTTAATCCGAGCCAGCAACGCATTGGTTGAACCATCAAAACTCTCAACCTTGCCTGCTTGTTGCAGAGCCTCATAGACACTGTTTGCCATCACCTTGCCGACTTCCACCCCCCACTGATCAAAGGGGTTAATCTGCCACATGACACTCATCACATACACCTTATGCTCATACAAAGCAATCAACGCCCCCAAAGTCTTGGGGCTTAAGTCTTCTAGCAACAAAGTGGTGGACGGCTGGTTGCCACGATACTGCTTAAACTTGGCAAAATTATCCTGTCCTTGCTGCATTGACTGTGGCAAGGCTTCGTTGCCAAACGCCAGAACCTGCGACTGGGCAAGGCAGTTGGCAAGTGATAATCTGTGTTGGTCTGCCAGCGAGGCATTGGACACCTGTGCATCATTATAACGGCGAATCGGTGCAATAAAATCACAAGACACACGCTGCGTGCCTTGGTGCAGCAGCTGATAAAAGGCGTGCTGGGCATTTGAGCCAATATCACCCCACAAAATTGGGCAGGTATTGTATGCCACTTGCTCGCCCGAACGCTTGACTGACTTGCCGTTTGATTCCATCTCAAGCTGGGTCAGATAATTGGGAAAAAACGACAATCGCCCATCATAAGGCAGCACCGAGTGGGCGTTAATCCCCAAAAAAGTCGCATTCCACACCCCAATCAGCCCAAGCAAGACAGGCAGATTTTTACGAAAATCCGCTGTGGCAAAATGCCTGTCCATCTGGTTTGCCCCAGCGAGCAATTCCCGAAAACCTGCCATGCCAATTTTAATGGCGATTGCCAAGCCAATTGCCGACCACATACTAAATCTGCCACCAACCCAATCCCACAACAGCAGTTGATTATCAGGGTGAATGCCCCACTGGCTCATCTTATCAAAACGGGTGGAAATGCCGATAAAATGACGGCGTAACACAGTGGCTGGATTGTCATGGGCAGTAAGTAACCACGACAATGCCGTTTTGGCATTTGACAAAGTATCAATCGTGCCAAAAGATTTTGAGGAAATAATAAACAAGGTACTTTGGGGGTTTAGGATTTTTAGCAAATTGTCCAGCTGCGTGCCGTCCATATTTGACACAAAATGCACGCGAATGTCAGTATCTGACCACTCTGCCAATGCTGTGGTCGCCATCAATGGTCCCAAATCAGAGCCACCCACGCCAATATTGACCACATCGGTGATTGCCTCGCCAGAAAACCCTCGCCAAATGCCACTGCGAATGCGTGCTGTCAGCTTGGCAACCTTATCTAGGCTTTCATGCACTTGTGCATTGACATCAATGCCATCAACCATCAAAACCTCGCCCTTGGGCAGACGCAGTGCCGTGTGCAAAGCAGGGCGATGCTCGGTGTCATTAACTTTTTGTCCTGTGATTAGGGCATGGATTTTATCTGCCAAACCAAACTCATCAGCAAGCAAAAACAGCTTATCCATCACCTCATCATCCACCGCTTGCTTGCTATAATCCATATAAATATCACAAGCACTGGCTGCCAATCGCACCCCACGATTGTCATCTTTGTCAAACCGTTGTTTTAGGCTCAAGGTTGCCTGTGTTTTTGCCAACCGTGTCAAATCCTGCCAAGCTGACTGCGTCATGATTGTTCCTTATATTGCTAGATGGTTGCACCAAGATGCTTGGCAAAATAAGCAAATGCCTGTACATAGGTTGTCATATCTCCAGCATCAAAGCTCTCGCCTTTTAGCGTAACCACCTCCATGCCCTGCGTGCCAATCAAAGCATCAATGGCATCGGTCAGCTGAATCTCACCGCCGACACTTGGGGCGGTTTTTGCCAAATAAGCAAACAATTCGGCATCAAAGACATAACGCCCCACCACCGCCAGATTTGATGGTGCCAGCTTAAGTGCTGGTTTTTCAACAAAACCTTTAACATCAAAGCACTGATTGATGTTGGTTTTTTTGATGGTTTGTTTGTCATCAAGCCGTGCAATGCCATATTTATGCACCTGACTGTCCGCCACTGCATCAACCAAAATCTGGCTGCGTCCTGTATCAGCGAACCGCTTGAGCATGAATGCCAAATTATCCACAGCAAAATCAGTGGTAAATGGATCAAGCACCACATCAGGCAGCAATACCGCAAAGGGATTATTGCCAACCACCGCCTGCCCTTGCAAAACTGCATGACCCAGCCCCAGTGGCTTGCCTTGTCGCACACTGATAATCTGTACATCATCAGGCAAGCAATTGATGCTGTCTGCAAGCTCGCCTTTGCCCTTGTCTCTTAGCTGCCTGTCCAGCTCGCTGTTAATGTCAAAATAATTTTCGATGGCACTTTTTTGGGCATGGTTTACCAAAACGATATTTTTGATACCCGCCCTGATTGCCTCAAGCACGACATAATGAATGGCAGGTTTGTCGCCAAGCGGCAGCATTTCTTTTGGCACCGCCTTTGATAATGGCAACATACGCGTGCCAAAACCTGCGGTAGGAATGATGGCATAAGTTGGTTGCAGTGGTTTTTGCATATCAATCACCCAATAGTTACTTTGCTCATTATGATAATTATTTCAAGGCAGAAATTATGACGCTCGCCCAAATTTGCGTTTTTTGTCCATGCTCTCCATCGCCAACACCATCTCGTTATGGTCAAGGCTTGCTGTATGGCTAAGCAGCTGCATCACATCAGGGTGCAGTACAAATTTGGCAAATTCGGCAACACGATCAATGCGATTGTCAAAATTTAGCAGTCCTGTTTTGTCATCAACACTGACATAACCCACTCGCACCAGCGTGTCTAGGAAACTTGTAAATAACGCCTTGTCAAACATATCTGGCAAATCATCGGCGTGCAGCACCGAGATACGCTGACCGACCACATAGCACAGATTGACCACCTGCTCACTGCTTAGGCGATTTGTGCCTTGTTTGGCAAGCAAAGTCAATGCCATAAAATACCTCTCAAGGCTTTGCTGAGCTGGGCTTGCCAATACCACCAGTCGCTGATACGCCTCCGAATTGCCCTCGGCACTACCAACCACGCCATCGCCCAAATCTACAACCACGCCCTGCTCAATCAGCAGATTTAGCACCTGTTGCACTTGGTGATTGATATTACGCAGGGCGGTTTTTAGGAACAATTCCGCCTGCAAAAATGGATACAGCAGTTCAGTAATGCCATCTAGTCTATCACGATGAATGCGTCCATTTCGCTGCACCAACGCCGCCAAAAAACTGGCAATGATAAACACATGCAAAATATTATTTCTAAAATAGCTCAATAGCGGTGCTTGTTTATCCGCCACACGAATCATATCGCCCAAAATATGTGCTCGGCGTTCGATGAGCTTTAATTTAATACCATAATCAACAATTTGCTGCGGTGTCATGTCGGTAACATAGGTGTCAGCATCATAAGGCAGTGCCTGTGCAATGCGTTGATACAGGCGAATCTGCTCAAGGCACAAGGTCTCATCAAGTGCAGCATTGGGTGCGGACAAAAGTGCCAACGCCAGCAGCGATACAGGGCTGACTACTGCTGCCTTGTTGATATTTTGCATGATTTTCACGCCCAAATTCTGTACCATGGCGTGCGTGTTTTTGGTATTTTGCTCATCAGTTGACTGGGCATTGACATCAAATTTTGCCATAAAATCGGTCAAATAAAGCGGCTCGCCAAATGCCAAATGCACCGTGCCAAAAATCCGCTCAATCTTGCGTGCTGTCTTTAACAGACCCAGCAGATTCTCGCTTTCTTTGGGCTTGCCTTTTAGCTCGCCAACATAAGTTGCCCCTTCCATGATGCGTTCATAACTGATATAAGTCGGGATAAATACCACAGGTTTGGCAGGCTTACGCAAATAGCTATTGACCGTCATCGCCAGCATACCCAACTTGGGCGGCAACAGTCTGCCCGAACGCGAACGACCACCCTCAATAAAATACTCAATCGGTGCTTGTCGCTGCATCAGGCTATGCACATATTCCTTAAAAACGGTACTGTATAACGCATTACCCTTAAAACTACGCCGCATAAAAAACGCACCGCCACTTCTTAGCAAATCGCCCAAAATTGGGATATTTAAATTCTCGCCTGCCGCCACATGAGGGATTCTTAATCCTCGTTTATAAATCACATAAGACAACAGCAGATAATCAATATGGCTGCGATGACAAGGCACATACACTATCTGATAATCTGGAGCCAGTGTGCGTACCCGCTCAAAATGTCGCACCTCAACACCATCGTACAGTCGTGTCCACAACCAAGTCAAAAAATGATCAAAAAACCGCACCACCGAATGCGAATAATTACTGGTAATCTCGCCCAAGTACCCTTGAGCCTCTGCCTTGGCTGCAGCGATGGATTTGCCAGTCTGTTTGGCGTGATTTTTGATGGCATCAACCACCACAGGCGATGAGAGTATCGCCCCTGCGACATTGCGTTTGTCGGACAAATCAGGGCCGACAATGCTGGTGCGTTGTTTGTCCAAATAGCCCATCAGACGCATGGCAATGGCGGCAGCCAAATTCTCGCCCACGCCAGCTTTGGCATCGTTAATAAGCGATTGTAAGTCCTTTGGCTCAGAAAACCGCACAAAAGTATCTCGACCCATCACACCGATATTAAACAGCTGCTTGATTTTTGATGGCGATTCCCATTCATCTGCCATCAGCAGCCGAAACAGCGACTCTTCTTTGTCAGGAGCCCTCCCCCACAGAATCGTTACAGGCACCAGTTGCACCTTCAGCTCTGGATTGTCAAGACACGCTGCAATCAGTCGCTCCAGTCGTGGTACGCTCTGTGTCGCCCCATCGGCTCTGCGGTCTTTTAAAAAAATCATCGCCGAAGTTTCGTGGATACCAGCAGCCTTAACTTGTGCCAATGCTGACGGCAGCCCCAACTCATCGGTTTGCATACCGACTAATAGACTGTTGGAACGAGAATACGCACGAATCACATAAAAGGTGGGTACAGCTGGGTCAAGCACGGGCACCTCACCAAGCAAAGTAGGCTTGACAGCAAGCGACAACCCCTTTGCCGAAGCACGGCGATATGGGCTGGGCGTGCGGCTGTGTTCTGTGCCAGCTGGGTGAGTGTCGCTCGGTTTGTCTTTTGTTAGCCAAGTTGGAAGTTTTAGCATAATCAATAAATGATAATAATTTGACTGATTATTCTACCATTCTTTGACTTTTTTTGACTGAAAATTTGACAAAAAATGTTATAATTTTCACCTTTTGGCATAAAAACACGCCACAATATCTGTTTTTGTACATTGGGGAATTTATGAAAACCTCTTTTGACCGCTACCAAACACCACCTGAGAGCATGACTGCCGATGTGGCACAGCTAATAGATACGCTGACGCTTGACAAGATTGCCACTGATACTTTTCAGGCACCAAGTTTTGATTATGTTGGGCCGCGTGTTTTTGGCGGTCAGGTGCTGGCACAGGCTTTGATGGCGGCAGCCCAAACGCTTGAAATTGACAAACCCTGCCACAGCCTGCATGGGTATTTTTTGCGTGGTGGCGATATTCAGCTGCCTGTGGTTTATCAAGTGCGTCGTCTGCGTGATGGTCGCAGCCTGTCAGCACGAGAGATTACCGCCGTGCAATATGTGCCAACTCATGCCGATGACAAGTCTGCCAAAACCAAGCCACAAGTGATATTCTCCATGATTGCTTCGTTTTCGCCGATGGAGGGCGGGCTGGATTATCAGCCTGCCATGCCCCAATACCCAGCCGCCGACAGCCTAAAGACCGAGCAGCAGCTCAAGGCTGATTATCTGCACAAAATTCCAGAATCGCTACAGGCTCGCTTTATGCGTCCTCGCCATGTTGAGATACGCCCCGTCCACCCCCAAGACCCCATCTCGCCAGCACCCACCACACCTCGTCAAGCCAACTGGCTACGAATCAGTGATATTGGCGAACAACCTGTTGCTATCCATCAGGCACTGCTTGCATTTGTTTCGGATTATTATTTGGTCGGCACAGCCCTGATGAGCCATGGGTTATCGCTGATGTCGCGTGGCTTGCAGTTGGCAAGCATTGACCATTCGATGCACTTTCATCGCCCCTTTGATATTCGTGAATTTTTGTTATACGAAATGTGGAGCGACACCACCAGCCACGCCAAGGGGCTAAATCATGGGCAGTTTTGGCAAGCGGGCAAACTTGTCGCCACCACACAGCAAGAGGGTCTGATGCGACTGCACGCCGATTGACAAGAGTTTGCCCATGGGCTGATTGCCACTTCGGCCATCTGGTATTTTTGACCTGACAGCAAAATACTTACCAAAAAATTGATACAATATTGCCCTTGGTAAGATTTTTGTACGCACCACTTGACCACGTCTATGCTGATGATTAGTATAATCAAGCAGTGGTTAAATGCCTTGTTTACACCCACACAATCCCACCAATGGCTATTGGCTTTATCAATAACACGGATACACACATGAGACATGGGTTATATTTTGGTTTTTTGGCACTGGCGGTGCTGGCACTGACAGGCTGTGATGTGGTCAAACAAACCATCACAGGCGACGAAAAAGCTCTAAGCGATGCACAAATCGCCAAGCTCATACCTGCACGCGTAAAAAATGCCAAAAGCTGGGCTGCTGACATGGCTGATATTTTTGATACTTTATCCATCAAAAAAGATGCCCAAAACATCTGCACTGCCATCGCTGTCATCGACCAAGAATCCAATTTTGCTGCCGACCCTGCCGTGCCCAACTTGGGCAATGCCGCCCTAAAAGCCATTGATGAGAAACTTGAGGACAAACTTGGCAAAAATTTGGCTGGGGTATTTCGCACCATGCTGGAGACTCGCCCAAGCCCTGCAAATAGCTTTATCAAACAAATCCAAGCAGTCAAAACCGAAAAACAGCTTGATGAGCTTTATCGTCAGATTTTTGATTATTTTACCCAGACCTATAAGGTCGCCCCTTTGACGAATATCACTCGCCTGTCAGGTCAAGGGCTGGACGAACGCATCAACCCAGTTACCACGCTAGGTTCGATGCAGGTGCATATTGACTATGCACGCAGCCATCGCCGTGCCAGCATGAGCGATCGTGATTTGCGTGCCGACCTTTATAGCCAATATGGCGGTCTGTATTATGGCATTCATCGGTTGCTGACTTACCCTGCCAATTACGACAAGCCCCTGTATCGCTTTGCTGATTATAATTCTGGTATGTATTCTAGTCGCAATGCCGCTTTTCAGCAGCGTGTGGCAACCTTGACAGGTCAGACGCTAGCCATCGATGGTGATTTGTTGCTGTATAACGATGGCACGCCACTGAACAAAAAATCCGCCACCGAGATAGCGACCATCAAACTGCTTGCAACAGCCACCAAGCCCGTCAGCGAACGCCAAATCCGCAGCGACTTTAAAAAAGAAAAAACACAAGGCTTTGAAAATACCGTTACCTACCGCACGGTCAGTGAGCTATTTGACAAACAAACAGGACGCAAAAGCACCTACGCCATCATGCCCCAAGTTGTCATCAGCGGCCCAAAATTAAGCCGAGATTTTGACACCAACTGGTTTGCTACCCGTGTTGATAAACGCTACCAAAACTGCATCGCGACCGCCAAGCGACTCAAACTTAGTTAGCCGCCAAGCATAAGTGCCATTTGGCTTTTGTTAGCTTTATTAAATATTAATTGGATAATATATTTGACAATGGCGGCCAGCCACGCCAGCAAACCACCATCTGGACTAAAAATCATACGACTGGCGTTTGATTATCGCTGTCTTGTAAATGTTGCGTTGTTTGTCAAATTAACTTATGCCAACACATTATTTGGTCTAAGAAACCACAGGATTTTTGATAATAAAGGAGCGTTAATAAAACCGTTTTGGCAATTATTGCTAAATCAAGCATGGCGGCGGCTGATGATGGCGGATTTGGATTGGTTTATTGCATTTGAGTTGTTCGTATCAACCAAGCAATGTGATTATTTAAGCAATAATCCCAGCTGTATAAAAATAAGCGAATTATAGGATTTGGCTCATCTGGCAAGTCAGAGTTTAATGCTTTTTGTTTAATAAATACACGCCGACCGCCGCCGACAATAAAATTGGCAATAACGCCATCAGTAACGGCGACAACCCTGCTGCCAAAGCCACAAAGCCTGCCAAATCCGTCAAATAACTAAACAGCAAACCTGTCAGTAATGCCAGCACAATACGCAAGCCCAAGCCCTGTGAGCGTAACGAACCAAATACAAATGATGATGCCACCAACACCAAAGACAGCACCGCAAATGGCGAAAATAGCTTTTGCCAAAATGCCAGCTCATGACGCACAGAGCGAGTGCCTTGATATTTCATCAGTTGCCGATGGGCATACAAATCGCTTAGCGACAAATCCTCAGGTTCTTTGGTCAATAAATGCACATCAGTCGGTGCAATTGGCAAAGTTAGCGTCTGCGTATCGGCGTGCGTTTTTTCAACACGGTTGTTGTTGATTGCCACCTCATCAACGCCAGACAATTGCCAAACATAACGCGTCGCTACGCCATCGGCTTGGTCTTTGGCTGATGAATTTTGTTGATAGATACCCTCATTGGCACGCAATGCCCCGACCAGATTGCCATCATCGAGCTGATACCGCTTGACCTCACCAAGCTTACCCTCGCTGTCAGCATAGCTGATATAGACGACATCTTGGCGATTGCCTTCATTAACCACCGACCAATAGCCATTGATGGAGATAATTTTGCTATAAATTGCGTCATTTTTGATGGCGGCGGCTTGTTGATTGGTGATGGGCAGCACAAACTGATTGACCACAAGTGCCAACAAAACAAAAATAAAGGCAGGCAACATCACCCAGCCGATGATGCGATACATACTAATGCCAGCCGCCCGCATGATGACAAGCTCGCTATTATTGGCAAGCAGCCCCAAGCCAACAACCGCACCGAGCAGCACTCCTGTTGGGATAAATTGCACCAAAAAATCTGGCGAACGATACAAAATAAACCGCAAAGCGTCCATCAGTGTATAGGTATCGCTAAGATTCTCAAGCTCGCCAAGATACGAAAAAATCACCTGCAACAACCACAACCCCAGCACTGCCGCTGTCATAGCAAGCAAAGCAGACACGATAACATACTTTGGCAAAATCAGCGACTTCATGCTAGTTTCCATCTGGTTTTTTGCGATTGAGGCGAATGCGTGCCACCCATCGCTCATGATAATTCAGATACAAAGCGAACGCGGTTAATAATACCATCGCCACAGCATAGCTACCCACGGGCAGTTTGCCTTTGGTGATACTGTCTTTTAGCGAAATCACCACCAAGACACTCGCCACATAAATAAAAATCGCTGGAATCAACTTCAGCCACCTGCCCTGCCGTGGGCGTGTGTAGGACAGTGGCAATGCCATCATCAGTGCCAACACCATCAACCATGGCATACTGGCACGATAACCCAGCTCTGCCATGGCTTCGTTGCGATTTCTATCAAGCGTCCCACGAATCACCTCAATTAATGCAGGGGTGCTGACCGCCTCGATACGCAGCTGCTTACTCTCATCAGCCTTAGGGGCGGTCAATGTCATGCGATAACTATCAAACCCCACCTGACTGTACTGACGACTGGCAGGGTCAATCTCATAACGGCGACCTTGGTACAGATTTAGCTGAATCTGCCCATTGTCAAGCAGTGTCTGGGTGGCAGATTTGGCAAAAATCAGCGTGTCTTTTTTGGCAGATTTGTCCGTCAAACTGCGATTGTCCGCCTGATTTTTTGCCATTTGTACGATAATCACATCGCCAAGCGACTCACGGCGTTGCCCAATCTCGCCCACATACAGATGATAATTGCCACTGCTGATGAATTGTTTTGGGCGAATCAAATCAAACACTTGAGCCATTGACTGCTCTTGCCAGATATTGCTCGCTCTGTACATACCCCACGGCTTTGCCACAAAAGACACCCAGCCTTCGGCAATCGCCAGCAGCAAACCAAGCGGTATCAACAACCGTCCCAGCTGACTGCGACTGATGCCACTGGCATTGATAACCGCCATCTCATGATCAGAATACAAACGACCAAATACCAACATTAAGCTGATAAAAAATGACAATGGCAAAATCAGCTCAAGAAAATACGGCAGATTATAACCAATCAAGCTAAACAATACGCCAACATTTAGCCCACCTTCGGCTGCGATGCCAAAATAGCGAATCAATCGCCCACCAAGCAACATCACCACCAAAAACCCCAAAACTAGGGCGGTGGTTGTAGCAACTTGACTGGTAAGATAGCGGCGTAAAATCACGGCAATTCAGCTTTATTATTTGTACAAATAAGTTATCATATCAAAAAATCAGACAAGTTTTAAGTAATTTGCCAAGTTTATTTTGTTGCCAGTTGTTGCCATGCTCTCTCTGATTGTCAAACCCAAATAATACTCAACTATTTTTTATAATATTTTTAATAAAAATAAATAATAGCCAGACCAATGCTCTTTTGCCATAGATTTGGCAAATTTAGCAAAATTTGGGTTTAGCTTGCCCAATATTTATGCTACACTAAAACCCAGTAAGATTGTTCAATTGATCAATCCTATATTTCATTAACCCCAAGAAGGAATTTATCATGCCCTTACCAAAATTGTCTCTTAGTGTGCAAAGTGAGCTGAGCCTAAAAAAAGCCACCAAAACCAACCCGCTACCGACCATCGTTGTTTATGCTACTGACGATGGTAAAATTTTGGGCAATTTACCAGATAGCGAACACCTAACCACCGCCAAAGCTCTGCTTAAACGCAGTAATTTTCAGGCTGGGCTGGGTGAGAGCGTCATCGACTATGCCATCAATGACAAAGACGCAGCAGCCATTGTTATCGTTGGTGTCGGCAAACTTGACAAGCTGGCGAATAATATCGCCAAAGTTGCCAATGCCACCTACAACGCCATCAAAACCAGCCAAAAAGCTGCCGTGCTGTGGGGTGATACCATTTGTCAGATTCACTTTACACAGTTTGTAACTCATCTTATTGGTAGCAGCTATCGTTTTGACCATCACAAATCCAAGCCGAAGCCTGCAGATGCCCTTAGTGAAATTGTATTAATCAACACCAAAGACAGCCTTGATGATTACAAAACCGCTCTGCAATTTGCCCAAGCCACCGCCACAGGCATGGGTGCTGCTCGTGATGTTGCCAACGAAGCTCCCAATGTCCTCACCCCAAGCGAACTTGCCAAAAAAGCCAAGCAACTTGCCAAAGACTATGCTGACA
Organism: Moraxella cuniculi; assembly: GCF_900637105.1. NCBI lineage: Bacteria > Pseudomonadati > Pseudomonadota > Gammaproteobacteria > Moraxellales > Moraxellaceae > Moraxella > Moraxella cuniculi. Next base: position 384,053 of record NZ_LR134343.1, read on the forward strand.
CCATCACCGTCAGCGTGCTGGGCGAAAAAGACATGGAAAAACTTGGCATGGGTTGCTTTTTGGCAGTCTCACAAGGGTCAGACCAAGAAGGCAAACTTGCCATCATTGAATATTATGGCAAATCTGGCAAATCTGGCAAAAAAGCCAAATTAAACAAGCCCATCGCACTGGTTGGCAAGGGTCTGACCTTTGATTCAGGCGGTATTTCATTGAAGCCATCAGCTGGCATGGAGGAGATGAAATTTGACATGGGTGGTGCTGCGTCAATTTTGGGTACCATGCACGCCATCGCCGAAGCCAACCTGCCCATTGATGTCGTGGCGGTGCTTGCCTGTGCCGAAAATATGCCATCAGCTCGTGCCTCTCGCCCCAGCGATGTGGTTACAGCAATGAATGGTACAACGGTTGAGATTCTAAACACCGATGCTGAGGGTCGCCTTGTGCTGTGCGACACACTGTGCTATGTGCAAGAAAACTATGAGCCGAAGGTCATCATTGACACCGCCACCTTGACAGGGGCTTGTGTTATCGCCTTGGGCAGTGTGCGTTCGGCATTGTACAGCAATGATGAGGACACTATCTTTGCTCTGCAAGCTGCCAGCGAATACACCAATGATTTGGTTTGGCATATGCCACTTGATGATGCCTATGATGAGCAAATCAATTCAAAAGTTGCCGATATCCAGAACATTGGTGGCCGCGAAGCAGGCTCGGTAACGGCTGCCTGCTTCCTAAAACGCTTCATCAAAGAAGGTCAAGCGTGGGCACATCTTGATATTGCTGGCACAGCATGGAATGGTGGCGGCACTTGTGCAGCAACAGGTCGTCCTGTGGCATTGCTTGCTCAATACCTACGCAGCCAAAGCCAAGCATAACACCACACCAAGCCTTAAAGCAGGGTTCGCCCTGCTTTTTTGCCTTGTTAATCAAGCCAATCATAAAATCATTACGCACTCAAGCTTGGCAAGATTGGTATATTAACACGGCTATTGGTAATTTGACCGTCATTATCATGCGTTTCACATGAAACCATTACGCATACCTTGTGGCAAAATTCTCAAATCCTGCCAGCAACAGCCCAAAACCACATCAGCCTTGCTGTTTGTTGGCAAACACGCTTGCCACCTCCCTTGTGATAAGCAAAAAAAATCCGCATCAAACAATGCGGATTTTGTGAGATTTTGGTTTATTTTAGCACTTCGGCGATGGCATTTGCCACATATTCAACATTGGCATTATTTAGCCCTGCCACGCACATACGCCCATTATCAACCATATACACCGCAAATTCCTCACGCAAGCGTGCCACTTGTGCTGCGGTTAAGCCTGTAAAGCTAAACATACCTCGCTGCTTGGTAAAGTAGCCAAAATCACGCTCTGGCAGTCGCTGCTGTAGTGCTGCTTGCAACTTGGCACGCATATCACGAATGCGATCACGCATTTGATAAACCTCATCAACCCACTGCTCAAACAATGCCTCATCGTTCATCACAATGTCCACGACAGCATTGCCATGTGATGGCGGGCTTGAATAAATGCGGCGAACGGTGAATTTTAGCTGACCCAATACCGTATCCGCCTCTGCCTTCGTTGGTGCAACCACTGACAGTCCGCCAACACGCTCACCATACAATGATAAATTCTTTGAAAATGAGTTTGATACGAATACCGTCAGACCCTTTTCGACAGCCAGACGAATGGCGAACGCATCGGCGTCCATATCATCGCCAAAGCCCTGATAGGCAATGTCCATGAACGGTATGAGTTTTTTGCGTTTGACGATATCCAGCACCACTTCCCACTGTTCACGGCTCAGATCCACACCAGTTGGGTTGTGGCAGCATGGGTGCAATAGCACGACATCATTTTCGTTTAGTGTCTCAAAAAAAGCACACATCTCATCGAACTTTACGCCAATGGTCGCTGGGTCATAGTATGGATATTTGCCAACTTGCAGCCCCGCTCCCTCAAAAATGCTGATATGATTGCCCCAAGTTGGGTCAGACACATAGCATTTGGCAGTTGGGAACCATTCATGGATAAAATCCGCTCCCACTTTTAACGCACCAGAACCACCAAGCGTTGCAATCGTTGCCACACGCCCCTCTTTGATAACCGCAGCGTCTTTACCAAACAGCAATTCTTGACACGCTTTTTTATAGCCTGCCAAACCGTCCATCGGCAAATAACCGCGTGGGCGTGGTGGATTGGCGATTTTTGCTTCGGCAGTCTTGACGCATTCTAGCACGGGCAACTTGCCATCTTCGGTATAGTACACACCAACGCCAAGATTGACCTTAATGTCAGTGCGATCATCATTTGCAAATTTATCCATCAGACCCAGAATCGGATCGCCAGCATAGGGGGTAACATGAGTAAACATGGCATTGTCCTTTTTTTGGTGAATTGATTAGTGAGATTTTGTTGAAACACGGGCTAAAAACAGCGACAAAATACAGCCCTAAGTATAGCCGAAAAGCACTGCATTGTCTGCGGTATTTTTGGCGTTTTTTCGCAAAAATGCTACAATTTGTAAGTTTGACCGCCCATTAGGCATGGTAAAGTTCAAATAGCCTATGGTCAATCAGATTTTGCATGGGCATTTTGCCGATTTCATGGTGAATTGACAAGCAGTGATGGCGACAAAGCCGCCGCCAACTTGTGCCAATTCATCACACAGCTAACCTGCCTTGGCATGAGCGGTCAAAAACTCATGGGTATTTTGCTCCAAAAACCCCTTAAACGCCAATGCCGCTGGCGACAATGAGCGATTTTTGTGCGTGTACAATAAAAACTTACGCTCCACCACAGGGTCGGCAATCGGTCGCATGACCAGTCCATTTTGCTCAACCCACTCAGCGGCATACAATAAACACAGCGTAACACCCAAGCCCATACGCGTCATGCCCAGTGCTGTGGATAAGAAATTAACCTCAAAATCAGGGTTGAAAATACGGCTAGATATCTGTGCTGGCAGCTCGTTTTGGAGGCTTTTGATAAATGGGCCATTTAGCGTAATAAGTCGCTCGTTCAATAAATCCGTCCAACGCACGACATCTTTTTTGGCAAAAGGGTGCGTGGCTGGCAACACCAAATAAAACGGCGACGAAAACAAAGCGATTGCCTCAAGGTCATCAGAATACATTCGCTCTGGTGCTATGCCCAAATCCGCCTCAAGATTTTCGATATGCTCCACCACATCATCGACCGAGCAGTCGGTTAGGGTTACTTGGATATTTGGGTGCAACTCACAAAATTTTGCCACAAACTTTGGCATGGCACTGGCGGACAGTTGCTGCGACACCGCCAAACGCACATGACCTTGGTGCAGTGATTTTAGGTTGCTGACTTTTTCATTTAGCACCGACATCTCATTAAGTACACGCCGTGCTTGTGGCAACAGCCTCGTGCCTGCATCGGATAAGTATAATTTTCGCGTGGTGCGGTCAAACAATTTCACACCGAGATTTTGCTCAAGCTCTTTAATCAGCCCAGATAATGCCGATTGCGTCAGGCACAGCGTCTCAGCAGCTTTGGTAAAACTGTTTTGTTCAGCGACCAGCACAAAGGCTCGCAGTTGGCGAAGTGTGGTACTCACAGCCACCTCTTATTAATGCTTGCACATCTATAATATGGCAAATTATGATAAATATATTAGTAGATATTATAAATGATAATTATCAGAATGCAACCTGATTTTTGGCGAAAATATCAGCAAATACAGCCATCTTGTACAGTCTTTGCCATTAGCGGTATTTGCTTGATTGTTGGCGGAGTGGCAGTCCTTTGCCATTGCCGATTATAACTAAGGAGCAATGATGGTAAACACATAAGCTGCCAAATTCACCAACAGCACGATGCCATATAGGATATTTGTTCGCCCTTGATTAAGCGATAACATGACAATAAAAGTTGATAACCCAAGCAGCACCATAGATTTGCCATCCAGCCCCAATACCAGCGGAATGCCGTACAATAAGCAAACGATGGTAACAGCAGGAATGGTCAGTCCGATGCTTGCCAATGCCGAACCCAGTGCCAAGTTAAGACTGGTCTGAAAACGGTTGCGGCGTGCTGCATTCAGTGCCGCCAAGCCCTCAGGCAACAACACCACAGCAGCGATAATCACACCAACCAAAGCCGCAGGAGCCCCCATTGCCGCCACCGCCGCCTCAATGCTTGGGCTTAGGCTCTTGGCAAGCATGACAACGATGCCCAAGCACACCAACAAAAACGCAAAACTTGCCGCCGTAACCTTGCCACTTGGCGGTTCGGCATGATGGTCAAGATCGTCATCAGCAGCCAAAAAATAATCACGATGCCTTACCGTCTGCACCATAATAAACGAGCCGTACAGCACCAAAGATGCCATCGCCACAAAAACCAGCTGGGCTGATGAATAAGTCCCTTCGGCGGTCGAGGTGGTGAAATTTGGCAAAATCAGCGTCATAACCAAAATTGACACCAGCGTAATCAGTGCGGTGCTGGCAGATTTTTGCCCAAAAAATTGCTCACGGTGCTTTAACCCACCTATCATCAATGACAAACCCAAGATACCATTTAAAATCAGCATAATCGCTGCAAATACCGTATCTCGTGCCAAAAATGCCGCATTGTCGCCACCTGCCACCATCAACGAGATGATGAGTGCCACCTCAATGATGGTAATCGCCAATGCAAGGATAATCGTACCAAACGGCTCGCCAACTTTGTGTGCTACCACTTCGGCATGATATACCGCAGACAGCACGCTGCCTATCAAAAATACGCCACCCAATATCTGTAGCAAAATACTGCCTTTAATGCCAAAAAAGAACAATCCCCAAGCCACCAATGGCACTATCATCGACCACACAGGCAACCCAAAGCGTGAATTTGTCGCCATACCCGCTCCTTAATTTATGTATTCAAGTTCAACCATCAGCCATTGCTTGGACATTGGTTTATTATTTGTTTTAATTTTTGATGACAAGCCAATCAACAAACGCCTATTGCTCTGTCGGCACAGGTTTTTCTAGTCGCGTAACCAGCAGCTGGTCTATCTTATAATGATCGATATCCACCACCTCAAACTTGTAGCCTTCATGCTCCACCCAATCAGCAGGACGAGGGATTTTTCGCAAGCGATACATAATAAATCCAGCCAGCGTCTCATAATGCTCCCAGTCAGCAAATTCCTCAATGCCTAGGGCGTGCTTAACATCATCTATCGGCGTGATACCATCAATCAACCACGAATGCTCATCACGGCGGATAATCTGCTGATCCTCAGGCTCTGCCGCCGCCCAATCCCCCATCACCGTCATCATAATATCTGACAGAGTAATCACTCCCACAACCAGTGCATATTCATTAATCACCACCGCCATTTTTTCATTGCTGGCACGAAATTTATCCAACAGCTCTGACAAAGTCAGCGTATCAGGGATAATCAGCACATTGCGAATGGTTGATTCATTAAGCTGAAAAAACGACTGCTGATTCAAAATCCGCACCAAAATATCTTTGGTGTCCACATAGCCTATCACCTGATCGATATGCTCGTTACACACCAAAAATTTTGAATACGGATAATCGGCAATCTTGTGGCGAATACTCTCCTCACTCTCACCGAGCGTAAAAAACACCACATCTTCTCGTGCGGTCATTGACGATGGCACCGTTCGCTCTTCTAGCTCAAAAACATTCTCAATAAAATGCTGCTCTTGTTCTTGCAGCACGCCTGCCTCAGCCCCAGCATCAACAATGGCAGAAATATCATCAAAAGTGATATTGTCATCACGAGCGGTATTGACCTTAAACAGCCTAAAGGTCAGATTGGCAATGGCATTGATTGTCCATGCCAGAGGCTTAACCAAACGAATCAGCCAAGTAACAGGATTAATCACCGCCAGTGCGACTTTTTCAGGGTTAATCATTGCAATGCGTTTGGGAATCAAATCAGCATACAAAATAAACAACAGCGTTACCACTGCAAAAGACGCAAAAAATGCAATGCTGTCTAGCCACACCCCTTGATAAACCATGCCCAGCCAGTTGGCAAAATAAGGACGCAATGCACTCTCACCAACCGAACCGCCCAAAATAGCGACCGCATTTAGCCCAATTTGTGAAGTGGCAAAAAAATCCGCCGAATTTTCTTGAAGTTTCAACACTTTATCGGCACGCTCATCGCCAGACTCGGCAAGCAGTTTGAGCTTGATTTTTCTGGCACCTGCCAAGGCAATTTCTGAAATCGAAAAAAAGCTCGAAGTCAAAATCAGCACCAGAATAATCACAAGATTTTGAAATAAACTCACGATAATTTTCCGCTGTTGGATAAAGTTAAGGTTATTTTGGCTGACAGTCAATCAGCTGACCCTTGACCCCACTGGCAGCATCGCTCATCAGATATACATACGCAGGCATGATTTCTTCGGGTGTTTTTAGGGTATAAGGATTCTCACCCGGAAATGCGTGTGCACGCATATTGGTGCGAGTCGCCCCAGGGTTAATACAATTAAACCGCAAGGCAGTCGATGCTTGTGTCTCTTGGGTGAATATCACTGTCATGCCCTCCACTGATTGCTTGGATAAGGCATAAGCCCCCCAAAACGCTCGTGGGTTTGATCCCACGCTGCTGCTGGTGAATATCACCGAACCGCTGCTTGCTGCACGCAAAAGGGGTATAAGGCTCTGGGTCAGCATGAACACAGCGGTAGAATTAACTCGCATAACCTGCTCAAAGGTAATCGGATCGTACATCTCAAGCGGTGTCAATGCCCCCAAAATTGCGGCATTGTGTAGCACGCCATCAAGATGCCCAAATTCTTTTTCGATTAATCGTGCCAGCTCTTGCATTTGGGCAAAACTTGCCGTCTGCAAATCCATCGGCAAAATCGCCGCCTGTGGCAAGCCTAGCCGCTCAATCTCATCATAGACCGCCTCAAGTTTGCTCTGGGTTTTGCCAAGCAACAGCACGGTTGCCCCACAGCCAGCATAGGTCAATGCTGCCGCCTTACCAATGCCATCACCTGCCCCTGTAACCAAAATAATTTTGTCTTTTAGGCTGTCTTTTGTATATTCAAATGCCCGCATGGCATCGTGTGAAATCATCTGTTGCATTATCCTGTCTCAATACCAAACCGCTACGCCATCACTTGTGCCAATACCCAATCACTTAGTTCAATTGGTGTTTCCACGATGGCATCAGCTCCCCAGTTGTCAATATTTGTCAAATCATCAGCGGATAGATAGCCAAACTTTGCCACCACCGTTGTCATGCCTGCAGCCTTGCCTGCCTCAATATCACGGTGATGATCGCCAACATAAATACAAGCCTTCGCCGATACGCCAAGTTTTTGGCACGCCAGATACATCGGCTCAGGATCAGGCTTGGTGTGCGTAACATCATCAGGACAGACCAACACGCCACAGCGTTCGCTCAATTGCAGTTTTTGCAACAAGTTCACCGCCAAATGGCGTGGCTTATTGGTAACAATTCCCCACGGCACGCCTTGACGCTCAAGGGATTGCAACAAATCATCTAGCCCTGAGAACACACGGCTGTCCACACAAATATCCGCCTCATACGCCGCCAAAAAATCCTCACGATACGCCAAAAGTTCAGGGTCATCATCGCTGACATTGTCAAATTTACCATCAAATATCAGTCGCACCATCGCCCTTGCTCCTGCCGAAACCTGCTCACGAATCGCGGCATCGCTTGGCACGCTATGGCCATCTTTGACACACAAGTCTTTGATAATACGAATAAAATCAGGAGCGGTATCAATCAGCGTACCGTCCAAATCAAACAACACTGCTTGTATCTTAGCCATGATCACCTCTGTTGGCATCTGACATATCTGCCAAAGATTCTGCCTGTGGCTTGACAAATGCCATCATATAATTCACATCAACATTGCTATTGGACAGCCAATAATGCTTGGTGATTGGATTATAATGCAGGCCTGTCATATCAAAACGACAAAAACCTGCCTGCATTGCCATTTGATCAAGTTCAGCTGGCGTGATAAATTTCTGATAATCATGCGTGCCTTTATCCACCAAATTTAGCACATATTCTGCACCGATGATGGCAAATAGATACGACTTTGGGTTGCGATTGATGGTACTCATCACGCACACGCCACCTGGTTTTAGCAAATCATAGCACGCCTGCACGATGGCAGCAGGGTCTGGCACATGCTCTAGCATCTCCATGCAGCTGACGACATCATACTGCTCAGGCTCTTCTTGTGCCAGCGTTTCGGCTGGCACACAGCGAAACTGTAGCTTTTGCATGCCTGTTTTGGCAGCGTGAATGCTTGCAGCTTTTAGGTTTGCCTCGCCCAAATCAATGCCCAGCACATCGGCACCACGCACCGCCATAGAATGTGCCAAAATCCCCCCACCGCAGCCAATATCCACCACGGTCTTATCCACCAATGATGAGCCATAATACTCACTGACTCTATCCTCAATCCAATTGAGCCGCAATGGGTTGATATCGTGCAAAGACTTAAAAGCCCCCATACGATCCCACCACTCATCGGCAAGTTTGGTGAATTTACCAATTTCATCAAAATCGGCATTGTCGGTGTGGTTGGCTGATTGCATGACACTTATCCTATTTATCAATCAAAATACTGCTATCTTATCATTTTTGACAGCTTTTGACTACTTTTGACAAACAGCCACCTGTTGTACTATCATCTCATTTATTGGCTGGCAATTGCAAAGCTGCTGCGTTGAGATTTGGTAAATCTTGCCGTGATTTTGCTCATTTTTGCCAATTCTTGCAAATTTTTGGCAATAAATATAAAAATTTATACAATCTGCAACGAATAATTAAGGAAACTAATGCCACATTTGCCAAGAAATACGCTAAACTATATGGCAATTTAATAACCGACACAAAACCGCAAATGGCGTCTTTCGCCAGCTGTTTTTTATAAGGAAAAATAACCATGAAATTCGCCCTAAAAACAACGCTACTTGCCTCTATGGTTGGTTTGGCGACATTAAGCCAAGCAAACTTTGTTGAAGGTCGTGATTATAAAGTTTTGGCCAACCCAGACCCAATCACCAGCGATGTCATCATCGTTCGTGAGTTTTTTTGGTACGGTTGCCCACACTGCAACAGCCTAGAGCCTTATATGCAAAAATGGGCAAAAACTCGTGCCAGCGATGTGGCATTTTTTCAGACGCCAGCAGCCTTAAACCCAATGTGGGAAGTGGCGGCACGCGGTTATTATGCCGCTCAGCAAATGGGCGTGCAAGAAAATACGCACCAAGCACTGTTTAACGCCATTCACAAAGACGGCAAACGCAACATCATCAGCAACCAAGAAGAGCTAAGCAACTGGTACGCTTCTCAAGGGGTTGATAAAGCAAAATTTAACAGTCTTTATAATTCTTTTGCAGTCAGCACCAAAGTTGAACGCTCCAGATCAAACGCCATGCGTTACCAAATCACAGGCGTGCCTGCTGTGGTCGTACAGGGTAAATATCTGGTAACAGGTGCCGATGCCAAAGTACCACAAGTGGTTGATTTCTTGGTCAATAAAGTGCGTGAAGAGAAAAAGAAATAACGCCCTTTTGAGCAATCATCTTAAAAAACAGCATTACGGTGCTGTTTTTTTTGTGCCAAAACTTGACACAAATTAGCAAATATCAATAACAGACCAAGAAATAATTATAATTTAATTTATTTTTTTTAAATCAACCTTCAATGCAGGATAAGTTGCCATCTCTTACTGGCAAAGATAATGCCATCTTTATGGTCGCAAATTTGCCTTGCCAAATGCTATTTTTAAATTTTCCAGCGAGATTGTTTTTTTAGAAATCTGATATTCTAATGATTAGATATCCAGCAACCAAGGAGGTACTTATGAACATCGTCATCATCTCAGGAAGTTCACGCCAGCAGTCGCAATCAAGACGCATCAGCGATATCGTCAAAACCGCTTGGATTGACAAATATGCAGAAGACATGGTTGATATTATTGATCTGTCAGAGCATCAAATTCCCCTTTGGGACGAGGCAATCTGGGAGGGTAATTGGTCATATCAGCCACAATGGCTAGCGATCAGCAATCGGCTCAAAGCTGCCGATGCCTGCATTTTTGTCGTGCCTGAATGGGCGGGCATGGCTCCAGCTCAAGTTAAGAACTTTTTATTGCTTGCCGATTTGGACTTGGCTCATAAGCCATCGCTGATTATCTCAATCTCATCTGGCATGGGTGGCAGCTATCCTGTGGCAGAACTGCGAATGTCGGGGTACAAAAATACGCACCTGCTGTGGATTCCAGACCATGTCATCATCAGAAAATGCCAAGATTTTTACCCAAATGCCAGTGGTTATGGATTTGAGACCAACAGATTGGATTATTGTCTGACGCTATTACAAGCCTATGCTACTAGGCTGCAAGGGCTGTCGCATGACCTACAGACCCAAGGACTGCTAGAACACAGATACGGAATGTAGTGTTTATGCAAGCAATCAAGGAATTTCTCAATCCCTATATGCTCAAGTTCATCATCAGCTTTATCAGTGCTGATATTGCCATCATGCTCTCACAAGCCATCATTGCTTGGATTTTGTATGAAAATCTTGGGATACAGTATGTAACCGCCATCGCTCTGATTGCCCTATTGGTGAATACCATCGCCAATAAAAAGCTGGGATTTTTGCTTGATAGCTATCCCAGAGTAAAACTGGTAATAACAGCAAACATCATCATGATAACCTTGACTGTGGTGGCACTGGTGAGCCAATCTATTTGGGTATTTGCCATGCTGTCTGTACTAACAGGGCTGTATTTTTCTTGTTTTTATGCCGCCAGAGGAGCAATTGCCCAGCTGATTTGTATCAATAACCCCAATCAGGATTTTACAAAATTAAACTCCATGCTTGTGGTTACCGACAAACTGGGTGCTATCTTGGTCGGGGTGATTGTAGCGTCGCTGTTTTCTTGGCTGGGTGCTGACGCCTTGATTGTACTGGCGTTGGTCATTTTGCTTATCTCAACCGCCCTGCTTGCCAAATTTAACAGTCCTACGACCAAGCCCACTGCACAAAACACCAAAGCCAAGCCAGCTGGCAGTTTTGCGTGGTTTTTTCAGCACAAAATCGCTCGTCTGATTGCTTGTGCCTTGGTTGTTACCATCGTAATCATGGCAGGAGGCACCATCAATCGGGTTGTCTTGTACGATGTGCTCAAACTCACCCCTGATTTCATCGCCTACACAAGCATCGCCTATAACAGTACAGCAATCATCGGAGACGTGATGGTTAATTGGATAAAGCATGAGACCGCCGCTATTTATGCTTGTATCGGTTTGGCGTTTTTGATGTCGTGCTTGCTGGTTATTAGCCCCAGTTTGTCGATGTTTATTGTTGCCTCAGCACTGTTTGGGCTGCTCAATAGCATCAACCGCGTGCTATACGACAGTGTGATTATGCGTCATGTAGCCAATGAGCAAATTGGCACTTTTTATAGCCTGCTCAACAGCCTCAATCAAGGGTCGCAATTTTTGATTTTAATTGCCACCAATGCCTTTTTGGGGATTGCAAGCACCGCCAATGAACTGCTGACTCGCTGGGTGATTGTTTTTTATCCTACCATTTTCTTATTAATTCCTGCATTTTTGTGGTTAAGTGGCAAATACCAAAAAGCAAAAACCTGACTACACCACCCAATCCAAATCAGCAGTCGCGGGCTAATTTGTAGCACTCTTTTGACACAGAGCTATTTTACTGACTTAATAAAAGTACAGTTGTACGCTTTTTCTTACAATTATTGTCAGGATTTGCTACTGTATTTTTTGAGTAAAATTTGCGATACTGCAATTGTGGCAAGGATTGGGCAAGGTCGCCAACAAGGACGAATGCTGCATTAGGGAAAGAACGCAAGGAATGAAGGCAGATGCCTTTTGCTAAGGATTGCAATAAAGCCGCACAAATCTACCTTGTACGGCTTTATTGCTCTTTCAACCTAAGTTGGGAGTTTTGCAAACAAGTGGTTATTATAGCCGATTTTTATTGGAAATGAAAATCAATTTTAATAAACGCTATCTTTGATAAAATCAATCAGCCCACTTGCCATCACCACCATACGGCTAAGTGGACAAAATCGCCACTTCTTTCACATAGCTCTCAAAGTCTGCCACACTCTCCGCCAACAGCTCATCATCGCCCAAATGCTTGGCATACTCAATCCACAACAAAAGCTGATACACACTATTAAACTCGCTGGCATTGAACTGCTTGACAAACTGCTTGATGCTGCTCTCGTCATCAAGTTTTAGGCGAGTATGCCAAGTTGTGATTTTGGCGATTTGTTCTGGAGTGAACTTCATGGCAAATAACGCCTGCGTCAAGCTGTGTCTGTCTTCTTCGACAATGAGCTTGCCGATGCGTTTGATTTGGCGATTTTTTGCACCACCTGACGCAATGGTGGACAGCTGTGCCAATTCGTCCAAAAAATATTCACTGACTGGCAGCTGACTTTGTTGTTTTTTGGACAAATTTGCCAAAGGGGTCGCCAAAGCCTGCAAGCGTTCGTGGGCTTTTTTGATTTCGGTGCGAGATACTCGCATATCCATTTTAGAAAAATCAATCATATCGCTACTCTTGTGCCTTGCACTTTCAATCTCAATCATCTATGCTATAAAGCATGGCTAACTGTGCCACAGTCGCCGCTCTCGGTGCTTGCTAATGATGTGTGCGGTATCTGCCAGATGATTTGCCAGCTGCCGCTTGACCTTGTTTAGCACATACACCGAGCGGTGCTTGCCACCTGTGCAGCCGATAGCGATGGTAACACTGTGGCGATTGCTGCCAGCAAAATTGGGCAACCATCGTATCAAAAAATCAGCAATATCCCCCGCCATCTTGTCCACCTCGGCAAACTGTGCAAAAAATTCACACACCGCCACATCCTCACCTGTTTTGGCACGCAATGCAGGTTGCCAATGCGGATTTGGCAAGACTCGCACATCAAAAACAAAGTCTGCATCAATCGGCGTACCGTATTTAAAGCCAAAAGACAGTAAATTTATTGTCAAAGTCGCATCCAAGCCCAAATAATCACGAACTTTCACCTTTAGTTCATGGGTATTGATTAGGCTTGTATCAATGCTCACATCTGCCAATCGTGCAATTGGCTCAAGCAGTGCCGTTTCTTGATGAATCGCCTCTGGCAGACTGTCAGCAACCTGCGTCATAATCAATGGGTGAATACGCCGCGTCGCCCCAAACCGTGCCACCAGCACAGACTCACTGGCGGTTACATACAGCACCTTGACACAATGCTCGCCATAATCTTGCACCAATGCCTCATGCACCTGCTCAAAATCGGACAAATCCGCTTCGGCAACACGAGCATCAACCCCCAAGGCAATCTTGGCAACATGGCTATCAGCAGTCAATTGCCCAACCGCACCCACCAACAAGGACAAAGGCAGATTGTCAATCACATAATAGCCACAATCTTCCAAGATATGCAGCACCGAGGTTTTGCCAGAACCCGAACGCCCAGAGACAATGATAATTGATGGTTTGCTATTGGTTGCTGCCTGCATATTGTGTTCCGTATTGCTGTGATTATTGTCGCAAAACTTCCAGATTGTCAAGCAAGCGTGCCTTGCCAAGCCATGCCGCCGCCAAAATCACCAGCTGCTCATCGGTATGCGTTGGTTGCTGCAGGTGATGATTATAAATCTCCACATAATCAACCACAAAACCTGCCTGCGTCAATCTTGCTTTTGTTTCATCAATCAGGCTTGGATATGCCGCCAAATCTGCGTCAATTATTCGCTCTGCCAACGCCTGCAAGCTCTGCGACAACACAGGGGCAATGGCACGCTCGCTGGCACTTAGATACTGATTGCGACTTGATAATGCCAAACCATCATCGGCTCGCACAATCTCACCGCCGATAATTTTGATGCCAAAATTCAGCTCATCATTGAGCTTATGAATGATGGCAAGCTGCTGATAGTCTTTTTTACCAAATACCGCCACATCAGGACGCACGATATTAAACAGCTTACTGACCACCAGACCTACGCCATCAAAATGCGTCGGGCGGGATTTGCCGCACAAAATCTGTGTAATCTCACCTGATAGCACCTGCACATTTGGCGGATAGACAGGGTACATTTCATCAACACTGGGTGCAAAAACCATATCGGCATTGACCGTGCTTAACTGCTGACAATCCGCCTGTAGTGTGCGTGGATAGCTATCAAAATCCTCCCCTGCGGCAAACTGAGTTGGATTGACAAAAATACTCACCACCACAACATCAGCGTGCTGTTTGGCGATTTTGACAAGCTGTAAATGACCCTCGTGCAGATTGCCCATGGTTGGCACAAGGGCAACTTTTTGGTGTCTATGCTGATTAAGTGCCGCCTGCAACTGGGCAATGGTATGAAAAATTTGCATAATTATCAGTTGTTTTATTTAATCAAAAGCTGTGAGCATCGGTTGGGAAATTTTTGTTTTTTACCGATTGATGATATAGCTCAAACGCCCCTTGTATACTGCGACTATGGTTATTGCCATCTGTTAAGAAATCCTTAACAAACTTGGCTGGTTTGCGTGTATAAACACCCAGCATATCGTGCATGACCAGCACCTGACCGTCCGTATCAACGCCAGCACCAATCCCAATCACTGGCACCGCAAATCGTTCGGTGATGGTACGGGCAAGATCAGCTGGCACACATTCCAATAGAAGCACTGCTGCACCTGCATCAACCACCGCTTGGCAGTCGTCAAGGAGCTTCTGGGCAGCTTCATCGGTTCTGCCTTGCACCTTATAACCACCCAGTACATTGACCGACTGCGGTGTCAGCCCCAAATGCACACAGGTCGGCACGCCATGATCAGCAAGCGTCTTAATAATCGGTACAAGGTTGCGACCGCCTTCAATTTTTACCATTTGAGCACCTGCCTGCATGACAGCACGACTGCTGGCAATGGCATCGTCCAAAGTGGCATAGCTCATAAAAGGCAAATCCGTCATAATCAGTGCATGAGTATTGGCACGAGCGACATTGGCAGTGTGGTATGCCATATCCACCACCGTTACAGGCAATGTCGATGACTGCCCTTGCACCACCATGCCCAAGCTATCACCAACCAAGATGGTATCAATATCAGCTGCCTGCATCATCGCTGCAAAGCTGGCATCATAGCAAGTCAAACAAGAAAACTTCTCGCCTGCTGCTTTGTACTTGTTTAGCGTGGCTAAAGTAATGGGTGCTGTTGGCTTATCGGCTAAATAGGTCATAGATTCACTTAATATTAAAAATAGGCTTGCTGCTTGGTGGTATAAATCAGTCAAAATCAATCAGCCAAGCAACGGTTTTATTATGCGGACTGACAAAGCGGTTTTCAATCATGGTTTGCCCAATTGGCAAAATCTGCCTCCAATCGCACAAGCCCCGTCATATCACGACTAAGCGGATTGTCAGCTATCGGCACGCCAGCTATGGTTATCGCCGCATCCAGCTCGTACAGCGGCACAAGAACAAAATTACGCAAAGCCAACTCGCGATGAGGTATGGTCAATCGCTCACTGTCAATCTGCATATCTTCATACAGCAGCACATCAACATCCAAGCTGCGTTCGCCCCAGTGCCGAAGTCGCACACGAGCCGCCGCCTGCTCCATGCTTTGACAAAAATCCAACAGCTCAAACGCATCTAGGCTTGTCTTGGCGGTCAATACTGCATTATAAAAATCAGGCTGGTCGGTTACGCCATACGCCACAGAGCGATACAATGACGATACCCGCACTTCGTCAAATGCTGGCGACTGACAAACCGTCTGCACCGCACGACACAGATGATCAATTGGCGTACCCAGCTCATTGCCAAGATTGGCACCCAGTCCCAAATAACAACGCTTCATCATATATCTGCCTTAGGCTTGGCATTGGATTTGCGACCGCGAGTACGCTGCTTGTTTTTATTTGCTCCATCGGTTTTTTTGCTGCGACTTGACCTTTGCTTCTGCTGGTGGTGATGCTGTCCTGTGCCACCATCATCGGCATATTGCTGGGCTTTTTGTGCTGCCAAATCCGCCTCACTGATGCCCAGATTACGCTCTTTGATGGATAAAGTAGATGATGGCTTGCGTTTGCGATGGCGTGCCGCAGGAATGTACGGTTCATCATTGGCAAGCAATTTCTCAAAATCCGCCTCACTAAAGCAAACTTTGGCAAAAACAGGCACAGGCATCTCGGGGATGATTGGTCGTTTTGGCTTGGGCGGTGCCTGCTCATGGTTCTGTAGTAACTTATCCGCCCCTGCCACCACAAATAATGGCTCTGGGCGTGTCTTGACTACCTCACTACGCAAAGACAGCTCACGCAACTGGGCAAGCTCGGCATTCGTGCTGTCCTTGCCTCGTTCACGGCGGCGGCGTTTTGGTGCCAATGCCTTTTGATCAAATGCCTCAATCATCGCCTGCTTATCGGTACTGCTGGTATCTTGATATGCTTGCCACCATGATGCCATGCCCAAAGTCGGCTCGGACAATGGGTGATTGTCATGGCTTTCACGCATAACCAAAAAATCAAACGCCGCACGAAATCTTGGCAGCCTCTCAATATTGGCAATCTCACGCACACGCGGATTGACCAATTTTGGTTGCAAAAACCAAATCTCCGCAATAAACTGCTCGGCAAACTTTGGAATGGCGGTCTTGCTCCGCTGGGCATCAAACACCTGTTCGGCAGCCTTTTTTTGAGCATCAAAAAACTGCAAACCACGCTTTTTAAACTTCGCCAGCTGATACAGGTAATTTTCCCACAATAATGCCGCATAAAAAAATGCAGGATTGACACTTTTGCCCGCCGCCACTCGCTGATCGGTATTTTTGGCAATTGCCATCATCAGCGGTGTCGGTGCATCAGGGGCAAATCTCATCAAACTGGTCATCGCACCATGCTCAAACAACAGCGGCAACAGCGGTGCCAAATAGCCTCCGCCAAACATTTTTTGTGTTTCGTCATATAAGCGATGGGCAGAAACTTGCTCAAGCCGCCCCCAGTTATCAGCATGAAACTGACTTGCCAGAGATTTATCAAAATCAAAGCCAAGTTTTGCCTTGAACCGCAATGCACGCAATAGCCTTACAGGGTCTTCTTCGATACGCACCGCTGCATCGCCAAGTAGCCTTAGTCTACGATTGGCAATATCATCAAGTGCTGCACAAAAATCCAGCACCTCACCCTTGATTGGCTGATAATACAAGGCATTGATACTAAAATCACGGCGAGCAAAATCCTGCTCAATGCTGCCCCAGACATTATCACGCATCAGCATACCCTCTTCGGTAGTGTGCGTATCGTCTTTGGGCGGTGCTCGAAAAGTCGCCACCTCAATCATTTCACGCCCAGAATAAACATGGGCAAGCTGAAACCGTCGCCCAATAATGCGACAGCGACCGCCAAAAATTGCCTTAATCTCATGTGGGCGTGCATCAGTTACAGCATCAAAGTCTTTTGGTGCCAATCCAAGCAAACTATCACGCACGCCACCACCAACGATATACGCCTCAAAACCTGCTTTATGAAGTGTACTGACAACCTCAACAATGCTGTGTGGCAGACTGTCTTTTTGCAGCTGTAGCGACTGTGCCGAATGTATGGTGCGATTTATTTTTTGTTTTGGCTGCTTAGGCGAGTTGCCCATGCCTACTCCTTGATGAACTGGGATTTTCCCATACTTGTTTTACCAAACTTTCTATTTTACCGCTTATCCAATAAAAAAGCGAACAAAAAAGCGGACTTTTGCCAAAATTTGTTCAAAATTTATGCAATTTTGTCAATTTTAATACCGCAACAAGCCCAAGCCACCACCCAAACTTAGCCCAATACTGCCAACATCGGTCAATTATCAATCAAGCACCGTCAGCCGATGGCGATTTTTGTTGATAGTCGCCTGCCCAATGCCTTTGACCTTTATCAGCTCATCAACGCTGGCAAAATTACCATATTCAGCACGATAATCCACAATCGCCTGTGCCGTGCTTTGTCCAACCCCAGTTAAGCTGATAAGCTGTGCCACCGTTGCCGTATTGATATTGATTTTGGTAGATTTGGCAGCTTGGTTGCCAAGTGCCTGATAGGCAGCGTGGACATCGCTATAGCACTGATTGCCCAAAGCCGTGGTTATCGTGCCACACGCCAGCACACCCATCAGCAATATCTGCCAGACTCTCTGTAGCAGCACATTAGGCGGCAGAGTATGGCAGGCGGTGTTTTTGTTATAGTCCTGATTTTTTGGCAGCATTCCAATAATCATCTTTGGTTTGTAAATCGCAGGTGGTCATCTCAAGCCCAGTCGCCGCCACCTGATCTTCAACAAAAGCAAAGCGGCGGCGGAATTTGCCTGCAGCGGACTGCAATGCCATCTCGGCATCTACACCCATATGCCGTGCCAAATTGCTAAGCACAAACAAACAATCGCCCAGCTCATCGCTGATGCGTTGGCGTTGCTCATCGCTTAGTTTGTCTGCTTGGTAGTTAAATTCTCCACAAGGCAGCACTTGTTGCAATTCGGTGATTTCCTCGCCAAGTTTGTCCAAAACGCCTTGTAAATTTGTCCAATCAAAGCCCACACTTGCCGCTTGGCTTTGTAGAGCCTGTGCCTGCATCAATGCCGTGCCAGCTTTCACATTGGATAGACGGCGGATAGGCTTGCCCAAAGCCTGCCAATGTGCATTCTCTTGGCGTTTTATCTCGTCCCAGCGACGTTTCACCGCTTCATCATCTGCCAGATTTTCTTTGTCAAACACATGGGGGTGGCGGCGAATCAACTTATCCTGCAACGCATAAATCACCTGTGCCATGTCAAATCGTGCCGCCTCGTCATACAATTTGGCATGAAAAATCACCTGAAGCAGCACATCGCCCAACTCGCCTTTGAGGTTTTCGGTGGCAAAAGCTGAGCCATCGTCCGTCTGAATCGCCTCAATTAGCTCAAAAACCTCCTCGATGGCGTACTTTTGTAGGCTGTCATTGGTCTGCTTAGCGTCCCAAGGGCATTCGGCACGCAGACGCTCCATCAAAGCAAGCAAATCATTAAAATCACTGGTTGGTGTCATCGTATTATCCAAAAACACAAGATTATCAATAAGCCAGCTGTCATGTGCCAGCGATTGATGGTTGGGATTTTAACCCATCATCAAGCGTTTGCCAACTTCTTGCCAGTTTATATTGTCAATAATTATACGCCGCCTGATCCATCAGCGTATCAAGGCAAAATTTTACCTTGCAAATCACAAAGCCCAGCCGAAACTGGGCTTGTTAATTATACTAATTAATGTGCCAAATCTGCAAACAATGCCGTGGACAGATAACGCTCGCCTGATGATGGGATTACCACCACAATCAGCTTGCCTGCATTTTCTGGGCGTGCTGCCAGTGTCAATGCTGCCGATACTGCCGCCCCTGACGAAATGCCCACCAGCAGACCTTCTTTGGCGGCCATATCTCGTGCAACACGAAACGCATCTTCATTGGCAACGGTCAGCACTTCGTCATAAATATCGGTATTTAGCACCGCTGGCACAAAGCCTGCACCAATGCCCTGAATTGGATGCGGCCCTTTTTCGCCACCAGACAATACAGGCGAGGCAGCTGGCTCAACCGCCACCACTTGCACGGCGTTGTTTTTGCTTTTTAGCACTTCGCCAACGCCTGTTACCGTACCACCTGTGCCAACACCTGATACCAAAATATCCACCTGTCCATCGGTATCTTCCCAAATTTCAATGGCGGTGGTATCACGATGCACTTGCGGATTGGCAAGGTTGTCAAACTGGCGTGGCATAAAATACCCCTCTTGTGCCGCCAACTCATTTGCCTTGGCAATCGCACCGCCCATACCTTCGGCAGCTGGTGTCAGCACCAAAGTCGCCCCATACGCACGCAACAATGCACGACGCTCAAGGCTCATGCTCTCTGGCATGGTAATCACCAAGCGATAACCTCGTGCTGCACAAACCATCGCAAGCCCAATGCCTGTGTTGCCAGATGTCGCCTCTACGATGGTTGTGTCCTTGTTAATCAAGCCTGATTTTTCGGCATCATCAATCATTGCCAACGCAATGCGGTCTTTTACCGAACTGGCTGGATTGAAGTACTCAAGTTTTGCCACCACGCGTGCGGGTAAATCTTTGGTTAAGGCAGACAATTCAACCAAAGGCGTGCGTCCGATAAGCTCGGTGATATTACTGGCGATTTTCATAGATACTCCTTGTGTTATTGGTTGGGCAAAGGTTGGCATCGCCATCGGTGAAGCACCATTTGCCCATGCAGTCATGATTACTATAACAAATTTTATTGGCATTTTATACACCCATTTCGGCAATTATTAGTCCAATATCAGCTATGGTTATTCTGATTATGAAATATCCAGCAACATCGCCACATTGTCCCTTGCTGTGCTACAATATCAAGATAACCGTCAAGCAAGGAAATTTTCATGAAAACTTTTGAACCAATAGCCATCACCTGCTTTAAGGCCTATGATGTGCGTGGCGAGCTGGGCGTAAGCCTTGATGAGTGTATCGCTTATCGCATTGGTCGTGCATTTGCCCAATTTCTCGGTGAACAAACCTGCCAAGACACTGCCACCATCGTGGTCGGTGCCGATATTCGCCCCTCCAGCGAAACCCTAAAAGCCGCTGTGATTGACGGCATTACCGATGCAGGCATTGATGTGATTGATTTGGGCATGACAGGCACAGAAGAGGTGTATTTTGCCACCAGTCATTATCAAGCCATCGGTGGCATCGAAATCACCGCAAGCCACAACCCCATCAACTACAATGGGCTAAAAATGGTGCGTGAACACTCTCGCCCCATCAGTGCAGATACAGGGCTTGCCCAAGTGCAGGCACTGGCAGAGAGTGGGCAATTCACCACGCACCCAAAAGGCAAAATCACCCAGCTTGCCAGCAAAGATGCCTATATCACCAAGCTGATGAGTTTTATTGACACAACCAAACTCCACCCCCAAAAAATCATCATCAACAGCGGCAACGGAGCAGCAGGGCCTGTGGTGGACGCACTCGAATCGCAACTGATTGCTGCCAATGCACCGATTGAGCTTATCAAAATACACCACACGCCTGATGGCAGTTTTCCAAACGGCATTCCAAATCCGATGATTGTTGCCAATCAGGCAACCACACGCGATGCTGTACTGGCTCATCAGGCGGATTTTGGCGTGGCTTTTGATGGTGATTTTGATCGCTGTTTTTTGTTTGATGCCAATGGTCGCTTCATTGAGGGCAGTTATGTGGTCGGTATGCTGGCAGAGGCTTTTTTGCAAAAACACCCCAAGCAAACCATCGTCTATGACCCACGCGTGATTTATAATACCGAAAATGTCGTCTCTCGCTTGGGTGGCGTGGCTGCCCTGTCCAAATCAGGACACTCATTCATCAAGCAAGTCATGCGTGATGAACAAGCTATCTATGGCGGCGAAATGTCAGCACATCATTATTTTAAGGAATTTTTTTATTGCGACAGTGGCATGATTGTTTGGCTGCTGGTCAGTGAGCTATTGTCCAGCACTGGCAAATCATTGGCGACTTTGGTTGATGACTATATTGCCAAATTCCCAAGCTCAGGCGAGCTAAATTTTCGCTTGGGTGGTCATGATGCCACAAGCATTATCACAAAACTTGAACAACTGTTTGCCAATGAAAATCCCAGCAAAAACACGCTTGATGGACTAAGTTTGGATTTTGGCAAATGGCGGTTTAATCTGCGTTCGAGCAATACCGAGCCACTGATTCGGCTAAATATCGAAAGCCGTGGCGACAAGGCACTGCTTGCCCAAAAAACTGCCGAGCTGGTGTCATTTTTGCAGCAGCATGGAGCGGCTTCCGCCGACCACTAAGCTTGGCAAAAACAACCCTTGTATATCAAGGGTTGTTTTATAAATACACCACCTTGGTTAAGGTTTTAGTTTATCGCCCACCAAGCCTTTGATGGTGTTCAAAATATCCGCAGGCAACACCACCGTCTTGGCATTATCCGACTGTGCCATGTCATTCATCGCCTTGATATATTGTTCGCCCAATAAATATACCGCAGGCATTTCTTTGCCGTCCATCGCCTGTGAGATAAGACGGATAGACGCTTCAGAGCCTTTTGCCAGCACCACTTGAGCTTCGGCATCACGGCGTGAGGCCTCAAGCCTACCATCAGCCTCCAAGATAGCTGCTTGCTTTTGACCATCGGCACGAGTTACCATCGCACGGCGTTGGCGTTCGGCAGCTGCCTGCTCCTCCATTGCCAATTGCATGGTTGCCGATGGTTTAATGTCTTGAATTTCAACGGTTTTTAGGGTGATGCCCCAGTCGGAAATATCATCGCTGATGGCGTGTTTGAGCTGTGCCTTGATCTGATCACGGCTAGACAAGGCAGCGTCCAAATCCATCTCGCCAATAATAGAACGCAAGGAAGTTTGTACCAAATTACGAATGCCGTGTTCATAATTTTCGATGCCATAGACAGCGTGCTCAGGCTGGACAATATTGATATACGCCACCGCATTGGCAATGATGACGACATTATCCCGAGTGATGACCTCTTGGCTTGGAATATCCAGCACAATGTCTTTGGTGGTAACTTTGTACGCGACATTATCCACATAAGGAATAATAAAATTCAGTCCCGGCTCTAGCGTCTGGTGATATTTGCCCAGACGCTGAACGATCCATTTTTCGCCTTGGGAAACCATTTTTACCCCTTTATAAATGGTAAATACCACCAAGGCAATCAATACCAACAATACACTGCCAAATTCCATCATCATTCTCCCAAAATTACTTATAAATAACTTAAATTTATCCAAACAATTTGACTTGTGGGTTATTTTTTGGCGACCACCAACTCATTGCCCATGACCGCTGTTACCACCACTCGCTCGCCAACAGCGATTGGCTGACCGTCATCACTGCGGCATCGCCATTGGTCAGCACCCACTTTTGGCACGGCAAATCGCACCACACCCAAGCCCTCTGGGGTAATTGCCGAGACAATCATGCCACTTTCACCGATAATCACCGCACCGCCCAAGCCTGCTTTGGTGCGTGTTTTGATTTTTGGCTGTATCAGGGCAAACCACAATACGCAAGCGATAATTGACAAAACAAGCCAAATCACAACCTGCATTATCAATCCCACTGGCAACAGCCATGCCAACAATGCCGTCAGCAATGCCGCCACACCAAACCACAAGGCAGCAAAACTTGGCAAAAATAGTTCAACGGTTATTAACAACAAACCAATTATTACCCAATGCCACGGTTGCAAATTCATACCAATTCTCTACTATGTCCAATTTACTGCAACGCCGCCAATGCCTGCACAGGCAAAGTAACCACATCAAAAGCAACCGCCAGTGGCA
The DNA here is from genome assembly GCF_900637105.1 of Moraxella cuniculi. Classification (NCBI taxonomy): domain Bacteria; kingdom Pseudomonadati; phylum Pseudomonadota; class Gammaproteobacteria; order Moraxellales; family Moraxellaceae; genus Moraxella; species Moraxella cuniculi. The sequence continues at coordinate 407,483 of NZ_LR134343.1, forward strand.
AAAGCAATAATTTACCTGCAGCCAACGCTCCTGCCTTGCCATCAGCCCTGCTGCTTGCTTGCGTGTAGATACTGACGCTATAAGGGCGTGTCAGCGGTGTAAACTTGCTGCGTAATAAGTCAAAATTGCTCACCTGCGGATAAACTTCGCCTTGCACAGCAATCTGAAAACAAAACCGCTGGGCGTTCATACGAGTATCTGAGGCATTGGAGCATTCACTGGCTTTGTTTTGCAGCAAAAATTGCAAATCTTGGTACTGCAAATCTTGTTTTAGGCGAGCATAAGACAGCTCAATCGTGCCTGCAAACCGACCATCATTATTGGCAGAATAAAAGGCAAGCTGATTGTTCACCGTGATGTTTTTTGGCTCTAGTGTGCTTAACAATGCAACCAATTGTGTGCCACCTTCGGTCAGAACATAGCTGTTCGTCTGACCGACAATCACCACCGAATCATTGGGCAAATTTGCCGTGCTGGCAGGGCGAGCAAACGCCACAACCTTATCAGCAACAAGCTCTACTTTTGTGATGTTTTGCTTTGAATCATTCATCAAACTTGTGGTTGCACAACCTGTCAGCAGCGTCAAACCCAAGGCAATCAAGGCAGATTTAATCAAGATAGCACAACTCATTACCACTCCTTATAACGATAAAATATATTATTGAGAATAAATATCAAATGCAAATGAAGCAGATTTATCCTAGTATCGATTATAAAACATCATTGAGCAAAATACAAATAAGCCCAAACTATCCATCAATCTTGGTCTGTGAAATTGTCCAAGCAAAACCGACATTTACCAGCATTAATAGCAACAGCACCGCCAATGGCAACTGCCAATCACCCTGCCACTGATACAGCCAACCGAGCAAAAATGGCCCAAAAAATGCAATGCTATAACCTATCGCCTGTGCCATGCTTGATAAATCTCGTGCCATCTCGGCAGTGGTGGTTTTTAGCGAAAACATCATCAGCGACAGCGTAAACACCATCGCACAGCCCAAGCCCATCAGCACCGACCACATCAGCATCTGTGTAGGCATAAATAATAAGCCTGCCACCGCCAGTGCATTCATTGAGGTGCCGACAATCGCCAATAATCGCACCGACACGCCTCGCCTCATCAGATAAGTCAGACCAATAATTGCAGGCAATGCCATCAGCTGACACACCAGTGCCAAACGCACCGCCTGCTGCAATGTCGCCCCATAAGACATCACAATCGCTGGCAAAAAGCTGGCAATACTATAAAATAACAAAGACTGCAATCCAAGAAACGCTGCCAAATGCCACGCTTGATGATTTTGCCACACAGAATATCCTGTGCCAAATTCCGCCCCATCTGCCACAGTAGGCTTATCGGCAAATCGCCACCAAATCAGTGCCGCCGCCAGCGAAAATACCGCCCAAAAACTCATCGAAACCCGCCAGCCCCAATATTCAGACAATGGCACAACAGCCCACGCACCCACGCCTGCCATTGCCGACATACCCAAGCTAAACACCCCTGTGGCAACGGTGATATGACCAGCTGCGTGTTGTTTGATAAACGGGGCAATCAACGCATTTAGCATACCAATGGCAAAAGATAAAATCAGCGTGCCTATAAATAATACCGTCGCCCCAAACCAGCTGCGAGTCGCCACCCCCATCGCAAGCAGCAGTGTCATCACAATCATCATGCGATGCAGCCCAAAGCGTCTTGCCAATCGTGCCGACACCAATGCCCCAAAGGCAAATAACGGCATGGGCAAAGCACCAAGTAGCCCTATCATCGTTGTTGTCAAGCCAAGCTCTGTCGCCACCATTGGTGCCACCGAGCCAAGCATCACCAAAGGCGTTCTCATATTCACGGCAGCCAATATCAAGCCGACCAGCAGCACTGGCAAACAAACCCGAGAAATCACCTGATGGGCAGTCATGATAATTTATCCAAATCAATCAACATAAATACAAAACCCACCAAAATGGCGGGTCTTATCACCTAAGCAATCAACCAGCAACAGGCTGATATTGATAAAGCAGGCTGGCGGATAAGCCAGCCACACGTCTAGCATATCGTCAAGCGGTGTGTCTTATTGCCATTTTCTAAGCAGCAACGAACCATTGGTACCGCCAAAGCCAAAGCTGTTTGACAACGCAAATTGCAAACCCTCCACCTTGCGTGCCGTGTGAGCAATATAATCAAGTGTACAAGCTGCGTCTGGATTGTCCAAATTAATGGTCGGTGGCAGCAATTGGTGCTGTAGTGCCAGCACTGTAAAAATCGCCTCAACCGCCCCTGCGGCACCAAGTAAATGCCCCGTCATGGATTTGGTTGAGCTCACCAAAATATCACCGCCAAATAGTCGCTCAATCGCCTGACTTTCGGCAATATCACCCTGTGGCGTACTGGTGCCATGGGCATTAATATACCCAACTTCTGCTGCACTCACGCCTGCATCAGCCAGTGCTGCCGCCATCGCACGCATCGCCCCCTCACCTCCTGCCGCTGGGCTGGTGATGTGGTTGGCATCATCACTCATGCCAAACCCTACCAACTCAGCCAAGATATTAGCACCGCGTGCTTTGGCGTGTGCCAAACTCTCCAAGACCAACGCCCCAGCACCATCTCCCAGCACAAAGCCGTCTCTGTCTTTGTCAAACGGTCTGCTGGCACGCACTGGCTCATCGTTGCGTGTGGATAAAGCGTGCATCGCCCCAAAGCCTGCCATGCCAAGCGGTGTTGAGGCTTTTTCGCTGCCGCCAACCAGCACCGCATCACAATCACCATAAGCGATAAGTCTCGCTCCCAAGCCGATGGCATGCGTTGAGGTAGTACAAGCTGTTGCTGTCGCCAAATTCGCCCCTTTGAGCTGATGTCGCATGGCAATCAGCCCTGCTGGCATATTGACAATTGTCCCAGGAATGATAAATGGCGAGACTTTTTTTGCCCCATGCTCGGTGAGTGTATCACGGCTACTTTCAATGGTCTGAATTCCGCCAATGCCTGAGCCCATCACCACCCCGAACCGCTCACTTGGCACATTGACAGGCAGTTCATCGCCAACAATATCTGTTGTTAGCCCAGCATGGTGCAATGCCTGAGCTGCCGCCACTTGTGCATAATGCACAAAAGTATCAAAACGGCGTGCTTCTTTTGGGTTTAGGAAGGCTTTGGCATCAAAATTCTTCACCAATCCTGCAATCTGCGAGCGAAATTCATCAATCACCACCGCCTTATCATCAAAGCCCTGCAAGCGACTAATGCCACTGACCCCTTGGCTAAGATTTGCCCAAATTTCATCAAGGCTGTTACCCACAGGGGTCAAAGCCCCCATGCCTGTAATGACAACGCGTTCGGCATCGCTTTTTTCAAAATAAGCACGCTTGGCTTGGCTTGATGGCTGTGTCATGCTACATATCCTACTTGGTGAATGGTTGAAACTTTATCATAAAACAACAAACTGGCTTATCTTAGCATGAATTAGTATAAATTTACAGTTTACAGTTGTATTTTTTAGCCTCGTGGGTGATGGGCAGCGTGTAGCTGTTGTAATCGAGTGCTGGCAACATGGGTATAAATCTGCGTGGTGGACAAATCACTATGTCCCAATAGCAGCTGCACACTGCGTAAATCCGCCCCATGATTCACCAGATGCGTGGCAAACGCATGACGCAAAGTATGTGGCGAGATGGCAGTGCTAATCCCTGCTGACAAAGCGTATTTTTTGATAATGTGCCAAAAATTATGCCGCGTCATATAACCGCCCTGCTCGGTCAAAAATACCGCCTGACAGTCTTTTTTGCCAAGCAAAAAATTAGCACGCACCTGTAAATATGCCGCCAATGCCGCTTGAGCATACTCACCAAGTGGCACCAGTCGTGCCTTGCCACCCTTGCCCACAACGGACAACCACCCTGCGTTTAGGTTTAGATTCTCAAGCGACAAGCCAACCAGCTCACTGACTCGCAGCCCACAAGCATACAGCACCTCAAGCATTGCTTTGTCCCTTAAGCCTCTGTCAGTGGTCGTATCGGCAGCATTGAGCAGGGCGTTTACATCTTGTTCTGAGAGTGTTTTTGGTAACGATTTGCCAAGTTTTGGTGGCTTGATGCCCTGACAAGGATTGTCCGTACGCACGCCTGTTTCGATTTGCCACAAAAAAAACTGCCGCAAACTTGCCAAACTGCGTGCAATGGATCGTTCAGATTGGTTTAATTGCCTTAATTTTGATAAATGTGCCTTCAGCTCACCTGCCTCCCAAGAAGCAACGGGGGTATCAGACAGGCGAATGCACAATCGCAAATCTTGGCTATAGGCATTGCGTGTGGCTGTCGATAGCCCTTTGGCAAGCATCGCCGCACGAAACTGGCTAAGATAATCAGGATCGTCATCATAAATAATGGCGGCAGGTTTTCTGGGGGATAGGGCTTTCATGCCGATTTTTTTTGTACAAGATAGCGATAACTGCCCTCGCTTAACTGCTCTTGGACAAGCAACTGATGCCCCAAATGACGGCAAAAATTTGGAATATCACGCATGGTGGCAGGGTCGGTGGCATGAATTTCGATACACTCGCCTGCTGCCGCTTGCCGCATGGTTTTGTGCAGGAGCATGACAGGCTCTGGGCAGATTAGCCCTGTGGTGTCCAAAGTATGATGAATGGTTGTCATTATTTTACCCAATAGCTCGCCAGTTTGCTTCTCATTGCTAAGTTAGCAATGAAGTTTGCTTAACTTTGATTTTATTTATACTAATAACTGTATTTTTGATGAATTAATAGAATCTACCCATAATGCCGCCACAATCCCACGCTTGGACTGTCTGCCGATGTCATGTGTCCAATCACTTCTCATCTGGCAGTGATGGCTGGTCGTTATTGGTATTTTCTGTTAAGAATTTTAAAAATTTATTTAAATTTACACGAAACAAAAACGGCATACCCAGCCAAGCAATCATCGCCAAAAATACCGCCATAAAAAACACCTTGTCAGCACCGAATATCAGCCCACGAAACAACGCCACAATCAATAAACCCACACCTATGGCAAGGATTAAAAACAAAATTGACGGCTGCATCACTCGATAACGCAACAACAAAAAACTGTGATACAGGCTAATCGGCATCGTCAAGGCAATCAACCCATAGGGCAAATAATGAAACGCATAATACACCCATGCGTTGTTTGCCAATGCAGGCAGACTTGCCAATGTACCAAGCACACAAAAGCAAATCACCGCCAAAAGCACCAAGCGTACCGCCAAATTTCCCTGCTTGATAGCCTTGGTAAATGTTTGAATAATCAGTGTTTGCTGCATAATAATCCTTGAGACCAATTTGTCAAAGGGTTGCTATTAAGGTGTAAGCGGCTATTTGTTACTTGGTTTGTAACTGCTGACAAATACCGCAAATTCTGGCTGGCGATAATAACTGTCAATCAACAAACACGCTGCCACATCATCAACTGGCTCATAAGGCGAAGCAATCCAGCCTTGTTGCAGAGCGATGGCTTTGGCATCTTGTGAGCTTAGCCGTTCGTCATAAACAAACACCGCCACCGCCTGACGACGCTCGGCAAGCTGATGAGCCAATCTACGAGCGAATTTGTGTGCCCGCTTTGAGAGCATCGATTCTGTGCCGTCCATATTCAGCGGCAAGCCAACCAGCACCTCGCCAATGCCCCACTGCTTGATGATACCAAGCAAATTATCCCAGTCGGGCTGCCCATTATTCATCGCCAAAATATCAAAGGGGCGTGCATCGCAAGTTAGGCTATTGCCCAGTGCCATGCCCATTTTTTTTACCCCATAATCCAAAGCAAGAATCAAAGTTGCTGTTGTCATCACGCATATCCCAAATTGGCAGCCAATCGCTCAGGCTTAATGCCCATCTTGGCATAGCAAGCAGCCAACCTGTCAGCAAATGGTGTCAAAAATAAGGTTGGCAAATCAGCAGGGCAAATATACCAATCGCCTGCACAAACTTCTGCTTCCAATTGTCCCTTGCTCCAGCTGCAATGCCCCATACACAACAAATAATGCGACAACTCGCCAAATGCCAAATGTTGCAAAATGTCCTTGCTGGTAGTCAGACAGACATTCTCAGCAATTACAAACGAAGACTTAAAATCAGGCTGACCTGTGTGCAACACAAACCCTGCCTCAATTCGCACAGGCCCACCATCAACGGCAGGCGTATTCATCATCTGCTGACTAACAGGCAAATCCAAATCAGCAAGCAACGCACCCACGCTGTTTGGCAGTGGCTGATTGACCACAAATCCCCACGCACCCTCTTTGGTATGCCGACAAATATAGACCAGCGTATCCACAAAGCGATCATCTTGCAACTGCGGTGTCGGTATCAAAAAATGATGGTTCAACTTTAATAATGCTTGATTCATGGGGCTTTCCTGCCTTGCTTTGATGGCTCGGCAGGTAAATTGGCAGTCAGCTCATCAGCATGACGGATGTCAGCCAGCAGGCTTTTTACATGGGCTCTGGTAGCATCGGTAATATTCACCCCGCCTGACATACGAGCCAGCTCATCAATCTGCTCTTCGCCTGTGATAATACGCATATCACTGACCGTCTGCTCACCATGCTCCTTATGTACCAAGATATGCCGATGTGCTGCCGCTGCCACTTGTGCTTGATGCGTGATGGCAAGCAGTTGCTGGTGCTTGCCCAAGGTTCGCAATAACTCACCAACCACTTGGGCTGTGCCACCACTGATGCCAACATCAACCTCATCAAAGACCAAAGTTGGTCTTGCACCGCCATCGCCCGATGCCATCACCTGCATTACTAGGGCGATACGAGACAGCTCTCCCCCTGATGCCACCTTGTGCAAAGGCTGTAGCGGCATACCAACATTGGCACTGAACAACAACGCAATCTCATAAGTGCCTTGTGCATTATACTGCTGTTCTGGTTTTTTATTAAAGGCGAATTCACAGCGAGCATTGGGCAATGCCAAGGGCAACAGCCTTGCCTCCAGTCGCTCACAGACATCGGGTGCGTGGGCGATTCGTGCCTCGTCAAGTGCTTCGGCTGCCTGCAGATACGCTTGGTACGCCGTCTGCACTTGAGCTTCAAGAGTGTCGTTATCAGGCAAATTATTGAGCATATCCAGCTCTTGTTGCCAGTTGGTAGCATCAGCAATCAGTTCCGCAATTGGCGTATGATACTTGCCAGACAAGCGATGTGCCAAACCAAGCAGCGTATCCAACTCATTGAGCCTTGCCTCATCTGGCAGTTGCTGATCGGCATAATTAACCAGCTTGGCGGTCGCCTCTTGGATTTGCTCTTGTGCCAATGCCAAAAGCTGACTGCATTCACCAAAAGTCTTGTTCGTGCTGTGATTATCACAAATCCGCATCGCACGCGACAACAAAGATGCAACAGACGGCGTATCGTCATCGCTATCAAGCAGCGTTGCCGCCTGCAAAGCCTCTCTCATCAGCTGTTCAAGGTTACAAAGCTCATCATGCTCGGCTTCTATTTGCTCAAAATCCACCGACAACAGCGGCTCAATATCTGCAATTTTTGCTGATAATAACGCCATGCGGTCAGCCCGTTGTGCCGACTGACTGCGTGCCTGCTCTGCTTGCTTTTTTAGCGATTGATAGCTGTCAAATGCCAGTTTGCTTTGTTGTTTTAATTCACCAAAGCCACCAATCTCATCAAGCCACTCAACCACAAACTGAGGTTTTAATAGCTCAAGCCCTGCGTGCTGACTGTGGATATTGACCAAAATCGCCCCAAGGCTTTTTAGTTCGCTGATGCTCGCTGGCACGCCATTTATCCATGACTTTGAGCGTCCCTGACTGCTGATTTTGCGACGAATGAGCAAAACAGGCTCATCAAGCGTGCGATCATGTTCGGCAAACCATGCCGCAACTTTCTGATTGCCACTGACATCAAACTCACCAAAAACACTTGCCTCATCACAGCCATGCCGCACCATGCCACTATCAGCACGCTCACCTGCACACAGCGATAATGCGTCCAAAATCAATGATTTACCCGCACCTGTCTCGCCTGTGATGACATTAAATTTCTCATCAAAGCTGATTTCTTTTTCGTCAATCAATGCCAAATTTTGTAAAGTCAGTGAAATAAGCATAGCCAATCTCTATCCGTCATCAACCCTCTATCATAATCAAACAGCACCCATTTGGCAATGATAAAAATGTTACCAAGCTGCTTTGTTTTTGGCAAGACAACAAACAAGCTGGGCGTTTGCTGAAAAATTGGCAAAATAAACACGCTGCCAAATACAGCAGTCAGCCAAACCCAAAAATAAAACCATCTGTATCAACAAATGGTTTTGGGTGGTTATTTTTTGTCTCGTGCCTTGAGGACTTTTTTGACTTTATCGCGTGCACGAGCTTGCTTAAGCGTGGACAAATAATCCACAAACAGCTTACCATTTAAATGATCCATCTCATGCTGGATACATACCGCCAATAGCCCATCAGCTTCAACATCAATCTTTTGACCTTTGTCATCCATCGCCTCAATTCTGACACGGCTGGGACGCTCGATGGTGTCATACACCTCAGGGATTGATAGACAACCCTCCTGATATGGAGCCAGCTCATCAGTCAATGGCGTAACGGTAGGATTGATAAACACCTGTGGTGCAGGATTATCGGCATCTGCTGACAAATCCATAACAATCACCTGCACATGACGATCCACCTGCGTTGCTGCAAGCCCAATGCCTCGTGCATCATACATGGTCTCAAACATATCAGCAACCAGTGCTGTGATACTCTCATCAATGTCTGCCACAGGCTTGGCAATGGTACGCAAGCGTGGATCAGGATAGGTCAAAATTGGCAATCGTGCCATCGTCTCATCTCGCTATTTGGTTGCAAAAAGTTTATTATAATCTAAAATCACCACAAACAAAACCAAATTCACCAAAACTGTGCCACTTGGTAATTTGTCATCGCTTATTTACCTGCGGAGATTTGTCATGAAATACCCAAAAACAGCCATCTATCTTGGCATTGGCATTTTGCTTGGTGCTTGCCAAAGCTCACCTACCATCAGCACCATCACTGCCAATACAGATGCCAATGGTTGCCTAAGCACGGCAGGATTTCGCTACTCGGCACTGCAACAAAAATGCGTACAGCCCTTTAATGCAGCGACTTTTCACTTTGCTGACAACGATGATGGCACACTTTCGGTGTATGTTATTTTGTCTGAGGACAAACAGCTGGCGGAAGTCTTTGCCAACAACCTACCACGCCCTCTCATACTACAAGCCAACAAAGGCGGCTATGTCTCCGATGATGGCAAAATACGCCTGATTTATGCACAAAATCGCTGGCGATTGACAGGTCGCTAAGCCCATTATGCCTTTGGCACATAGCCTTGCGGTTTTTCGTAATCAGCATTGTCCAAGAATTTATCTCGCTGCTCATTCAAAAAGGCTTTGGCAGCAGGGTCTATCATGCTTAGATGATTTTCGTTAATCAGCATGGTTTGTAGCTCCAGCCATTCTTGCCACGCTTTGGCTGATACTGTTTCTTGAATTTGCCGACCTTTGTCATTGGGAAATGGCGGATTTGGCAATTTTGGCAGATTTTGTTTATATTTACGACAAAAGACCATGTGGTCTGCTGGATTAAAAGTTTGCATAAAATTTCCTTGATGATGCGATGTAATGATTATAGCAGATTTTGCCTATTGGCGTGGTAAATTTGCCACCCTTTCCAAATCATGCAACAATTCATGTTACAATAACCAAGCTGGCAGACATTGGCAAGAATTTTTGCCGACAATCAATCTGTCTTAATAAATAATCCACCCAACCAAAGGAGCAATGATGGGCAATCGACTCTCAAAAATTACCACACGCACAGGTGATGATGGCACAACGGGCATGGCTGATGGCAGTCGCTTATCCAAGTCGGATTTGCGGTTTGATGCCATGGGGGCAGTTGATGGATTAAATGCTCAAATCGGTCTGCTGCAAGCTCATCTGGCTCAAAAACTGCCAACAGTGTGTGATGAGATTGGCATTATTCAGCACAAACTGTTTAATATCGGTGGTGAGATTGCCCTGCCAAATCATGCCGAAATCGGCTATGTTGCCATCACTACAGATGATATTGCAACCGTTGAACGCTGGCTAGAACAACACAACGAACCTCTGCCCTATTTACAAGACTTCATTCTGCCTGCAGGCTCTGTTGCCACCGCTCAGACCCATGTGGTGCGTGCCAGCTGCCGTGATGCCGAGCGGCTGCTTGTACGCCTATCTGAACGAGATGGCAACATTAGCCATGCCAGCAAACAATACCTAAACCGCCTGTCTGATTACTTATTTGTGCTGGCTCGTGTGGTTGCCAGACTAGATGGCGGACAAGAGGTACTTTGGCAAAAATAACCAACAAGCTGCCTTTCGGCGGCTTTTGTTTGCAGATCTGGCATGGCTTTGTGGGAGCAAGCTGGCAAAGCGTGTTTATACCGCAAGATCTGCCAAATCTCCTTTGGTCTCAAGCCACTGCTTGCGATCTGCCGAACGCTTTTTGGCAAGCAGTTTGTCCATAATGCTGTTCGTGCTGTGTATGTCGTCCAAATCCAGTCGCACCAACTTACGCGTATCAGGATTCATGGTGGTTTCACGCAGCTGATTGGGGTTCATTTCACCCAAACCCTTAAAGCGGGTGATTTGCGGTTTTTTGTTGCCAAGTTTGGCAAGCACCTGCTCTAGTTCTTCATTGTCAAGTGCATAATGCACCTCTTTGCCTGCATCCACGCGATACAAAGGCGGCACAGCAACATACAAATGCCCCGCCTCAATCAACGCAGGGAAATGTCTGACAAATAACGCACAAATCAAAGTCGCAATATGCAATCCATCACTATCGGCATCTGCCAAGATACAAATCTTATCATACCGCAGCTCGGACAAATCATCAGAGGCAGGGTCGACACCGATGGCGATGGCAATATCATGAATCTCTTGGCTAGACAGCACCGTATCGGACGACACCTCCCAAGTGTTCAAAATCTTGCCACGCAATGGCAAAATCGCCTGAAACGCATTATCTCGTGCCTGCTTGGCACTGCCCCCTGCTGACTGCCCCTCAACCAAAAACAGCTCGGAGCCTTCTTTTAAGCCACCACGACAATCCCACAATTTACCGGGCAAGGCAGGCCCTTGGGCGACTTTTTTGCGTGCCACTTTTTGGGCGGTTGCCAGTCGTTTCGTTGCCTTACTAATCACAAGCTCGGCAATGGCTTTGGCACTGTCTGGGTGCTGATTGAGCCACAGGCTAAACGCATCTTTGGCAAGTGTCTGCATCAGCGGTGCTGCCTCACGGCTGGACAATCGCTCCTTGGTCTGCCCACTAAACTGCGGCTCGACAAATTTTAGCGACAAAATATAGTTCACGCCGTCCCAGACATCTTCGCCTGACAGCTTGACATTGCGAGGCAACAGATTATGAATATCACAAAACTCACGCAACGCCTCCAGCACCCCTGTTCGCAATCCATTGACATGCGTCCCACCTTGGGCAGTAGGGATAAGATTGACATAACTTTCGGTAACGGGCGTACCCCCTTCGGCAAGCCATGACAAGGCAAAAGTTGCACCGCCTCTTTCACCTTTGGCAGGCTCAACGCTAAAATAAAATGGCTCATCGGGCAAAGCAGGCAGCCCATCAAGCTGCTCGGTCAGATACTGCACCACACCATCACTAAACTGCCAACTTTCGCTGTCGGCAGGATCAATCTGACTGATAAAGTCTATCTGCAATCCCGTGCAGAGCACCGCTTTGGCTTTTAGGTTGTGCTTGAGTGCTTTGATGGCAAACTTTGGATTGTCAAAATATCGTTCATCAACCCAAAATTGCACCTTTGTGCCACGCTTTTTTTTATTTGCCGCCTTATCAGCCAATAATGGCGTAACAGCTTGCCCTTGCTCAAACAACATACGATGTTCAAGCCCATCACGCCACACCGTAACCGCCACTTTGGTTGATAAAGCATTCACCACGCTGATGCCCACACCGTGCAAACCGCCCGAAACCTGATAATTATCCGTGCTAAATTTACCGCCAGCGTGTAATCGTGTCAAAATCAGCTCAACACCCGATTGGTTAAATTCAGGGTGAATGTCGGTCGGCATACCCCGCCCATCGTCCTCGACAGACAGCGAGCCATCAGTATGTAGCACCACAGTAATATGGCGTGCAAAACCCGCCAAGGCTTCATCAACCGAGTTATCAATGACCTCTTGGGCAAGGTGATTGGGTCGTGTGGTATCGGTGTACATACCGGGACGGCGGCGTACAGGTTCAAGCCCCTCTAGGACTTCTAATTTTTGGGAAGTATAAGCACTCATGGCAATCAATCTACAAAAAAATTACCGCCATTGTACACCAAAGATGATAAGTTGGGCAATGGCAAAGCCGTGATTACCACCATCAGCCCTGCCAACCTTGTGTAAATTTTTTCAATTCAACAGCTGTGGTTATGTAGATTTATCAATCATCATGTAGCCGCCAATTTTTATTATTGATACGCCATGCTTGTTATAATGCAGCATTTATTAGTGCTAATATTTCAAAAATTATTTAGTTTGTTTTAATTATTATGCCAATTCTAGCAGCAATCAACTCTTTATTTATCTTAACAAAGCAACCACTTGCACAAAATCAATCTGCCCTATCTGATGGTGCATTTCGTGCATTTGCCCATCAAGGTTCTGCTGTCAAATGCCAAAAATTTATATTTTAAAATTTAAAAATATTGGTTAATAATTATTCAAAAAATCAAATTACAATCTTGCGATAATTTACCCATTATTATCACAAAAATTCCCATAAAATCGCCCAAATTATTAATATTTTCTTAAAAATAAATCATAACATCAGCTATAATTTTGGCACAAAGCGCATGGCAAATAACGCCACTTACTCAAAACCTACTCAAATTCTCTGCACCTAATTATCTTGGCAAATTTACCAACGCCAAAACCCAATTTAGCACCGTTGCCACCTGCTTGTCATAATCACTCATGCGATGGTCGCCACCTGCCTGTGCCAATACCGCCACCCCACAAGACTGATAAAAGGCTTGCGTGGCGGTAGCGTCCAACAGCTCATCAGCCATTTTTAGCAACACTTTGATTTTATTTGGATTTTTTGCAATCAAGCGATGATTTTCAAACCATGCCAAATCTGCAAATTTAATCTGCCAACCGCCTGAGGTACGATAAATTACCGTCTCATCAGCCAGCGGTTGCCCATCAAAATGATTTGCCAAAAACCGCCGAAAACTCAAATCTGGGCGGATACTCGGATTGAGCAATACGCACGGCACGGCGGTCATGTCGCTTAATAAATTGGCAAAATAACCGCCAAGCGATGAACCAACCAGCACAGTATCCTTGCCATCGCCGATCAACTCAACCAAAAGTGCCACCACCTCATCAGGCGTGCGATTTAGGTCAGGTCGCAGCACTGTGATATCTGGGTAGTGTTCTTGGCAAAATTGATGGGTAATTTGAGCCTTAGTAGCATTGCTATCACTGTCCAGTCCGTGCAGATAAATCAGTTTCAAAACCACACCTTTTTCATTAACAAACTAGCCAACAGTTTATAACAAAATAAGCATAAAATCAAAGCCTTCGGCAAAGTGCCAAAAGACAACATTCTCTTTAACCAGCCCAAGTCATTTGGTAAGAAAATTTGATAAATATTAAAATTTTTATATGCAGTCAGTTTTTGGACTATTGCCAAATCGCCAATTTGCGTTTATAGTAAGCATTTCATCAATCAATCGCCAACCATGCCACAAGTTGAACTTTTTGCCATCGACAACCCCTGTATCAGCATTTGCCAAATGAACAAAAAAGGCTACTGCATCGGTTGTCTTCGCAATCGCAGTGAGCGACAACGCTGGCACACCATGAGCGATGACGAAAAACATCGAGTGCTTGTTTTACTTGCCCGTCGTCGCAGGCAGATTCATGAGCATTTGCGTCAAAAAGCACAGCCACAGATTGAATTGGACTTTGTTGGCACACCAAACCAGCTTGAGATTTTTTAAAGCCAGCAGCCCAAGTTATCATGTTGGCAAACAAAACCCCCATTCTGTAAGAATGAGGGTTTTTTCTCATGCCAATGGCTACTTGGGCAGTATTTGCTTACCTTTTACGCCTTGGCAAATTGCTAATAAACCAGCAATCACACTCTGCGATTGGTTAATTTGGCGACCGCAGATCGTGCACCCAAAACACTGGCAACAAAGGTCAATAAAGTACTAATCAACCAAAACAAACCTGAATACAAAGCGGCTTTGCGTGCTGTTTCTTCTGCGGTTTGCAGTGCTTGTTCCGCTTTTAGCTTGGCATCAGCGATGGCTTGTTCGGTACTTGCTCGATACTCTTGATAAGAAGTCATCGCCACCTTGCGCACTTGTACAGCCTGAGCCTCGCTTAAGCCTTCATTTTGCAAGCGGTTAATCAACTCATCGCCTTTTAGTACAGTTTCAACTTCGGCCGCACGCTGCTTGGCGTATTCATCAATATTTTTCCAAGTATCAATGTTACCAAAATCCATTTTGGCAAGGTCGGCTTTGGTCTTGTTCACCATGCCTTCTAGAACATTAACAGTTGCCGCCACCTGTGCTTGATCAAAGCTGTCATTATTTTTTGCAACCCAAGCCTCAATATCTTCACGGCTGATATTGCCCGTTGCTTTTTGGTACAGCTCTTGTGCTTTGTTGGCAATCCCTCCTTCACTTGAGGCATTCACTGCCACCGCTCCTGCACCTGCTACAGTTGCAGTTGTTGATGCCACCGCTCCTGCAGCGTTGCCAATCATGCTTGCTGTACCGCCAACAGCATTACCAGCGGTCTTTACCACACCTGTGATGCCATTAAATGCAAAAACCGAGCTGATTACCACAATTGCTGCCGCGGTCAAAATCCCAGTCAGCGTTGCATCTTTGGGTGCGATATCTGTACCATCACCAAACAAAGCCTCTGGTGCTGATGACTTGACTGCAAAATACCCCGCCACAAAAGCACTTAACAATGCCGTCAATGCTGCATAAATACCTGCGGCAATGCCTGCACCACGCAAATCTAATGATAAAAATGAACTAAGCACCAAAGCCAAGGCAAGCATAGCCATTGATACCACAAGACCCATCAACAGGCCTGCAAAAATCCCACGCCAAGATGGGCGTCTGCCAGTCAGTGTAAGATTTTTCATTAATCTCTCCGATAAAATCTTAAATTCTAATCCAAACACAGTTTATTAAACTGATGAATTATTATACATACTATAATTGTATCCTTCACCACCCATCTCGTCGTTCCTTCGTAACCCTCTGTAACCCCCTGTAACAACAAACCCCCTCCATCACTCGATGAAGGGGGTTTAAATAAGGATGCTGACGATGACCTACTCTCACATGGGCGAACCACACTACCATCGGCGCTAAGACGTTTCACTTCTGAGTTCGGGAAGGGATCAGGTGGTTCCATCTTGCTATTGTCGTCAGCGTAAAAGGATTAACAACGCTGTTATGAGTCTGTTATTTGCATTTAACTTGTTTTGTTAAAATCAATTCAAGATATTTTCTTTATCAAGCTTATTAGGTAAAATCTTTACACTTATTCATACTAAACCACTTGGGTGTTGTATGGTCAAGCCAAACGAGCAATTAGTATTGGTTAGCTACATGTATCACTACACTTCCACACCCAACCTATCAACGTCGTAGTCTACAACGGCTCTTTAGGGAAATCTTATCTTGAGGTGGGCTTCCCGCTTAGATGCTTTCAGCGGTTATCCCATCCGAACATAGCTACCCGGCAGTGCTACTGGCGTAACAACCGGAACACCAGAGGTTCGTCCACTCTGGTCCTCTCGTACTAGGAGCAGATCCTCTCAAATTTCCAACGCCCACGGTAGATAGGGACCGAACTGTCTCACGACGTTCTAAACCCAGCTCGCGTACCTCTTTAAATGGCGAACAGCCATACCCTTGGGACCTGCTTCAGCCCCAGGATGAGATGAGCCGACATCGAGGTGCCAAACACCGCCGTCGATATGAACTCTTGGGCGGTATCAGCCTGTTATCCCCAGAGTACCTTTTATCCGTTGAGCGATGGCCCTTCCATACAGAACCACCGGATCACTAAGACCTACTTTCGTACCTGCTCGACTTGTGGGTCTCACAGTTAAGCGCGCTTTTGCCTTTATACTCTTTGAACGATTTCCGACCGTTCTGAGCGCACCTTCGTACTCCTCCGTTACTCTTTAGGAGGAGACCGCCCCAGTCAAACTACCCACCATACATTGTCCTTGATGTTGTTACATCTAAGTTAGAACCCCAACATAACCAGGGTGGTATTTCAAGGTTGGCTCCATGGCAACTGGCGTCGCCACTTCAAAGCCTCCCACCTATCCTACACAAGTTAGGTCAAAGTTCAATGTAAAGCTGTAGTAAAGGTTCACGGGGTCTTTCCGTCTAGCCGCGGGTACACAGCATCTTCACTGCGATTTCGATTTCACTGAGTCTCTGCTGGAGACAGCGCTGCCATCATTATGCCATTCGTGCAGGTCGGAACTTACCCGACAAGGAATTTCGCTACCTTAGGACCGTTATAGTTACGGCCGCCGTTTACTGGGGCTTCGATCAAGAGCTTCGCATACGCTAACCCCATCAATTAACCTTCCAGCACCGGGCAGGCATCACACCCTATACGTCCACTTTCGTGTTTGCAGAGTGCTGTGTTTTTAATAAACAGTTGCAGCAGCCTGGTATCTGCGACTGCCAACAGCTCAAAGAGCAAGTCTTATCACCATCAGCAGCGTACCTTCTCCCGAAGTTACGGTACCATTTTGCCTAGTTCCTTCAGCAGAGTTCTCTCAAGCGCCTTGGTATTCTCTACCTGACCACCTGTGTCGGTTTCGGGTACGATTTGTTTATGACTATCGCTTAGAAGCTTTTCCTGGAAGCAGGGTATTTGCCACTTCGCCAGTAAACTGGCTTGCTATCAGATCTCAGTAATAGTCTAGCGGATTTGCCTACTAAACCTACCTACATCCTTCCACCTGGACAACCAACGCCAGGCTGACATAACCTTCTCCGTCCCTCCATCGCATCATAAACAAGTATCGGAATATTAACCGATTTCCCATCGACTACGCCTTTCGGCCTCGCCTTAGGGGTCGACTCACCCAGCCCCGATTAACGTTGGACTGGAACCCTTGGTCTTCCGGCGAACGGGCTTTTCACCCGTTTTGTCGTTACTCACGTCAGCATTCGCTCTTGTGATACCTCCAGCATACCTTACAATACACCTTCACAGGCTTACACAACGCTCCCCTACCACTTAATTGAAACAATTAAATCCGCAGCTTCGGCTCCTAGTTTGAGCCCCGTTACATCTTCCGCGCAGGCCGACTCGACTAGTGAGCTATTACGCTTTCTTTAAAGGGTGGCTGCTTCTAAGCCAACCTCCTAGCTGTCTGTGCCTTCCCACATCGTTTCCCACTTAACTAGGAATTTGGGGCCTTAGCTGGCGGTCTGGGTTGTTTCCCTCTTGACGACGGACGTTAGCACCCGCCGTCTGTCTCCCGGATAGTACTCTTGGGTATTCGGAGTTTGCATCGGTTTGGTAAGTCGGGATGACCCCCTAGCCGAAACAGTGCTCTACCCCCCAAGGTATTCGTCCGAGGCGCTACCTAAATAGCTTTCGGGGAGAACCAGCTATCACCGAGTTTGATTAGCCTTTCACCCCTATCCACAAGTCATCCCCTACCTTTTCAACGGGAGTGGGTTCGGTCCTCCGGTGCCTGTTACGGCACTTTCAACCTGCTCATGGATAGATCACTCGGTTTCGGGTCTATACCCTGCAACTAAAACGCCCTATTAAGACTCGGTTTCCCTACGCCTCCCCTACACGGTTAAGCTTGCTACAGAATATAAGTCGCTGACCCATTATACAAAAGGTACGCCGTCACCCGACCACTTAATCGTTCTGCTGTTGTGCAAATTGCGATTTAATGCGGTTCATTAAGAAAGTTCTTATGCGACCATTATTTTTAATGGTTCGCTCTCGCTTTCTTGCCACCTGCTCGTTGATATAGGCTTCACAATAAACTATTTGCCATTTTCTTGCTCTGGTTGAGTAAGTTGTGCCATTATTATGATTAACAATTCTTTGTTTTAAATTGGTGGTAAAACCAACATAAAACTCATCATGATTGTCAATATTTTGTATGACATAAACATAATAAAAGTTCATGCTATCCTCAAAACGATTAAGTGGTCGGGCTCCGACTGCTTGTATGCACACGGTTTCAGGTTCTATTTCACTCCCCTAACAGGGGTTCTTTTCGCCTTTCCCTCACGGTACTGGTTCACTATCGGTCAGTCAGGAGTATTTAGCCTTGGAGGATGGTCCCCCCATCTTCAGACAGAATTTCTCGTGTTCCGCCCTACTTAATATGTTAAAATTGCAGTTTCGCATACAGGACTATCACCTACTATGGTTGGCTTTCCCACGCCATTTTGCTACTACAAATCTAATCGGCTACTCCCCGTTCGCTCGCCGCTACTTGGGGAATCTCAATTGATGTCTTTTCCTCGGGGTACTGAGATGTTTCACTTCTCCCGGTTCGCCTCATAAAATAAATTATGATACCTAAGTTATCTTAGGTGGGTTTCCCCATTCAGAAATCGCCGGGTCACAGGATATTGCCACCTCACCGACGCTTATCGCAGGCTATCACGTCTTTCATCGCCTCTGACTGCCAAGGCATCCACCATGTGCACTTCATTACTTGACCATACAACCCCAAATAGTTTGTTGTCGTATGGGTAATGTGTAACGATTCACCTATGTTTACGCTTGATTCAGTTCTCTTTACTTTGTATTGATTGCTCAATACTGGTTAATTATTTGTTGGAATAAATAATTAACCCAGACTCATTACATGTTGTTAAATAATGTTATAAACTTCGTCAGTTTATAGATAGTTTCTACATTAAGTAGAAAGAAGAAATCTTCTAAAAGATTGCTTATTTCTAATTAATGGTGGAGTTAAGGAGAGTCGAACTCCTGACCTCCTGCGTGCAAGGCAGGCGCTCTACCAACTGAGCTATAACCCCATAAATGGTGGGTCTAATAAGACTTGAACTTATGACCCCCGCGTTATCAACACGGTGCTCTAACCAACTGAGCTATAGACCCGAAAGCCGTTAAAAAATTGCTTTTGCAACCTTCTAACTTTTATTCAACTAAAGAACAACTTGTTGTGAATTCTTGCCAATCAGATAACTTCGTTAAGGAGGTGATCCAGCCGCAGGTTCCCCTACGGCTACCTTGTTACGACTTCACCCCAGTCATCGACCCCACCGTGGTGATCGCCCTCTTGCGTTAGGCTAACCACTTCTGGTGAGATCAACTCCCATGGTGTGACGGGCGGTGTGTACAAGGCCCGGGAACGTATTCACCGCAGCATTCTGATCTGCGATTACTAGCGATTCCGACTTCATGGAGTCGAGTTGCAGACTCCAATCCGGACTACGATTGGCTTTTTGAGATTAGCATCACATCGCTGTGTAGCAACCCTTTGTACCAACCATTGTAGCACGTGTGTAGCCCTGGTCGTAAGGGCCATGATGACTTGACGTCGTCCCCGCCTTCCTCCAGTTTGTCACTGGCAGTATCCTTAGAGTTCCCGACTTAAATCGCTGGTAACTAAGGAAAAGGGTTGCGCTCGTTGCGGGACTTAACCCAACATCTCACGACACGAGCTGACGACAGCCATGCAGCACCTGTATCACAGTTCCCGAAGGCACTAAGCTATCTCTAGCGAATTCTGTGTATGTCAAGACCAGGTAAGGTTCTTCGCGTTGCATCGAATTAAACCACATGCTCCACCGCTTGTGCGGGCCCCCGTCAATTCATTTGAGTTTTAACCTTGCGGCCGTACTCCCCAGGCGGTCTACTTATTGCGTTAACTGCGTCACTAAGTCTTCAAGAGACCCAACGACTGGTAGACATCGTTTACGGCGTGGACTACCAGGGTATCTAATCCTGTTTGCTACCCACGCTTTCGCACCTCAGTGTCAGTATGATGCCAGGAAGCTGCCTTCGCCATCGGTATTCCTCCAGATCTCTACGCATTTCACCGCTACACCTGGAATTCTACTTCCCTCTCACCTACTCTAGTTACCCAGTATCAGATGCAGTTCCCAGGTTAAGCCCGGGGCTTTCACATCTGACTTAAGTAACCACCTACGCGCGCTTTACGCCCAGTAATTCCGATTAACGCTTGCACCCTCTGTATTACCGCGGCTGCTGGCACAGAGTTAGCCGGTGCTTATTCTGTGGGTAACGTCAGGGCTAATAGGTATTAGCTATTAGCTTTTCCTCCCCACTTAAAGTGCTTTACAACCAAAAGGCCTTCTTCACACACGCGGCATGGCTGGATCAGGCTTTCGCCCATTGTCCAATATTCCCCACTGCTGCCTCCCGTAGGAGTCTGGGCCGTGTCTCAGTCCCAGTGTGGCTGATCATCCTCTCAGACCAGCTACAGATCGTCGCCTTGGTAGGCCTTTACCCCACCAACTAGCTAATCCGACTTAGGCTCATCTAATAGCGAGAGCTTACG
This sequence comes from Moraxella cuniculi, assembly GCF_900637105.1. Taxonomy (NCBI): domain Bacteria; kingdom Pseudomonadati; phylum Pseudomonadota; class Gammaproteobacteria; order Moraxellales; family Moraxellaceae; genus Moraxella; species Moraxella cuniculi. The sequence goes on from NZ_LR134343.1 coordinate 428,138, forward strand.
CCCCCTTTCACCCGTAGGTCGTATGCGGTATTAGCTATCCTTTCGGATAGTTATCCCCCACTACTAGGCAGATTCCTAAGCATTACTCACCCGTCCGCCACTAAGTATCAGGAGCAAGCTCCCTAACTTCGTTCGACTTGCATGTGTTAAGCCTGCCGCCAGCGTTCAATCTGAGCCATGATCAAACTCTTCAGTTTAATCTTTTAAAGCTCATTTAGATATTACTAGCAAAATTTGCTCATCGTGTAAATGAATTAACTTTGAGATTTTTTGTCGAGATAATAAATAAATGATTTATTTTTTAATTTATTTAAGTATCTTGTATTGACAAAAATCCACACAAGTTGTTCTTTAGTTTGGATTTTAAATAGTTGTTGAACACTGTCGTCCAGTTGTTCAATGAGTTGCGTATTATATACGCTTTTAATTGTTTGTCAAGGGGTTTTAAAGATTTAAATTAAAAATTTTTATTTAAACTTTTTAACCCAGCAAATCAACCTAAGTGATTGATTTAGCTCAAGTTTTTTATTACTTGGCTTGCTTGAGTGGTGCGTATTATACGCACCAGAATTCATGTTGTAAAGGGGTTTTTTGGGGGATTGGGAATAAAGTTTGTAAGTTGTTGATTTTAGGGGGTTTGTTTTTAAAAAATTTTTTGGCAGTATTTTATGCAAACCAAATTATACAAATCTCTCATAAACGCTTGCTTACATATCGTTAATTGGCATCATAAAACTGCGGCTACTTACCTGTAGCAAGTAGCGGTGGAGAAGATTCTTTTGGTTGTCATACCAACAGCAAAACAGGTGTTTATCACTGCCATTAAACCAAATAAAAACCCAAGCATCTGCTTGGGTTTTGCATCAATACTTCGGTCAAAGTCTAAGCCTTGATACAGCTAAGCCTAACCGCGATAAGCAAACTTGGGGTCAGCGGCTGCCGTAAATAACACATCGGTAGATGAATTCAGTGCCGTTTCGGCAGAGTCTTGCACAACGCCAATAATAAAGCCGATAGCAACCACTTGCATGGCGATATCATTTGGGATATTAAACAAGCTACACGCCACAGGAATCAACAGTAGCGAGCCGCCAGCGACACCAGAAGCACCACAAGCTGACACACTGCCAACAATCGCAAGCAATAACGCCGCCCCAAAACTCACCTCAATGCCCAGCGTGTGTGCCGCTGCCAAAGTTAGCACATTAATGGTGATTGCCGCTCCTGCCATATTGATGGTCGCCCCCAAAGGAATACTGACCGAATAGGTTTCTTCTGACAAGCCCAGTTTGCGAGCAAGGTTCATATTCACAGGAATGTTTGCCGCCGATGAGCGAGTAAAAAATGCCGTAACGCCAGACTCTCGCAAGCAAGTTAGCACCAGCGGATACGGATTTTTGCGGGTGATGGCAGCGACAATCAGTGGATTGACCACCAAGGCAATAAACAGCATCGACCCAACCAGCACGCCCAGCAATCTGGCATAGCTCATCAATGCCTCAAGTCCTGTCTCGGCAACGGTAGACGCAACCAAACCAAGAATACCAAATGGAGCCAGTGCAATAATCCACTTCACCACGCTGGTAATCGCCACGCCCAAATCCGACACCACTTGACGCGTGGTATCACCAACAGAGCGTAATGCCAAGCCAATTAGCACTGCCCAAGTTAAAATACCCATATAATTGGCATTGGCAAGCGATGAAACAGGATTGGCAACCAAATTCATCACCAGATTGGTTAATACTTCTTTTAAGCTCTGAGGGGCGGATTGCTCGGCTGCCGAAACATTTAGCACAAGCTCCACTGGGAACATAAAACTTGCCCCAACCGCCACCAAGGCTGCTGCAAATGTGCCAACCAGATACAATAATAAAATCGGCTTGATGCGTGTATCAGCACCAACTTGCTGACCTGACACTGCCGCCAAGACCAGCACAAATACCAATATAGGGGCTACCGCCTTTAATGCACCGACAAATACCGAACCTAAGATGCCAAGCGACAATCCCAGCTCGGGTGTCAATGCACCAATTATCGTGCCAAGTATTAATGCCGCAATAATCATCGGCACCAATCCCAAACGCATATAGGCATTCGCAATAGAACGCATAATTACTCCTAAGTTTCATACGAGCAAAGCTGATCTAAGCTGGACTGATGGTTTCAACCAACAAGCCCATTGCAACATTGTACAAATGCCACCAACACAGCGATTGGCTGATAAACTGGCTTCAACTTTGGCTTTGCAACAAAATAACACGCCTGACAACTTGCATTTATCTCTTATTGTTTTTGTAACTCATGTTGAGTCTGCGTTAATATACCATTTTTTTGTCATAAAGTCAGAATTTGTTGGCTTGGCAAGCACATCGCCCAAAATTTGCCCATAATCTTATCAAAAGTCAATCGCTGTCATCATACAGTGGCAAATAATTTTTGTGATATTTATCTGATACTTACAATCCATCTGCTGATTTATCAGAAGAAAAATTTTCCAAATCCAGCTCAAATTCTGACTCAAAACGCATCATCTCACCTGTTATCGGATCAACAAATGACAATCGCTTGGCAAGCAGCTGCAAGGGCTTGCTAAAATCATCATCGGCTCGGTGGCGAACCACAGGATAAAAACTGTCATGGCAGATGGCAAGACCCAGATAATTCATATGCACACGCAACTGATGCAGCTTGCCTGTGGTGGGTCGCAGTTGATATTTGCACCACTTGCCATCACGGCTTATTTGCAATGGCTCAATCAGCGTATGTGTATTTGGTTCGCCCTGTCCCACTTTCATGGTATAAAACGGCTCACCACGCTCAAGTGGCAACGCAAGCGATAAAGGAAAATGGTGCTGCTCGCTAGCAGGAGCGATGGCATGATAGCATTTGTCTATTGCATGATTGGCGAATAATTTCTGATATGTCGTGCGAGCCTTTGGCGTTTTGGCAAACAAAATCACGCCTGCCGTCTCCCTGTCCAAACGATGCACAGGTGAGATATTGGCATTGCCCGTTTGTGCCTTTAGCCGTGTCAAAAGCGTTTGTTGCACATAACGCCCTGCTGGTGCCACCGTCAAAAAATGCGGCTTATCCACCACCAGCAGTTCGTCATTTTCACAAATAATCCGATGAGCAAATGGCACAATCGTCTCACACGCCAGCTGCCGATAATAAGAAATGGTCAAGCCATGCTGATAAGGACTGTCCTGCGTCAGCACCTTGCCTTCGTGCAGCACCAAGCCTTGCTCAAAGCGACCACGCCATTCATCAGGGGTGATGTGGGGGAATTTTTGGCACAAATAGGCAAAAATGGTCGGCACGGTTTGGGCAAGTTTTGGCAAATATAACTTGCTTGGCGATATGCCTTGTCGCATCAAGCCATCTGCCTGCTGGCTACTTGGCATGAGCGATACAATAGGCGGTATATGGCACAGCCTTTAGGCGATTGTCGTCAATTTTTTCTGCACATTCCACGCAGATGCCGTACTCGTCCAGCTCAATACGCCGCAATGCTGCATTGACCTGTGCCAAACCTTGCTCCGCCTCAATCAAGAGAGCCTTACGCATCTCATCACGACTGGCAGCCACTGCCTGATCGTCCCAGTGTCGCTGTAGCTGATCTTGGGGGTGGCTGATGTGGTCGCTGATTTTGTCAATGCGTGCTTGGTACTCTTGTTTAAGCGTTTGTAATGCCTGCTCATACTGATGCAATTGTGTCATGATATCTCCTTATTGGCGGCGGTTTTCTCTGGCAAGATTTGTTGCCCAATTCTCCATCGCTTAATTGTTAAGGCAAATCATTCCTTGCCTTGTGTCAATTATTCATGAATTTATCAAAAAACGCAAGACCGCACGCCACAATTGACCATTTTGGTAGGTTTGTAAGAAATTTCTTACAAAAATTGGCGAAATTTGCCACTGTGTTTTGTCATGGCAATTTGGCATAATAGCACCATCAGCACAGGAAATGGCAACGATGCCACACGGAGGATTTGCTGTCGGTGTATGGAAGCACATTAGGGAGCCGCAAAGTATTGCACAAAACCACAAGTGATGAGCTTGTGGTTTTTTATTGCAGGTCTATCAAGCAATCCTGCTGACTGTCTAATAGCTGTCCGTATACCCCTAGGCTTGCGACAAATTCCTTGAGCCGTGCTGCATCCAGCCTAACTGTCGCACAGACATCAAGTGCATAATCAACCTGCAACATCTCGCCACCTGCCGCCAAGACCAAATACCGCAACTGTGCCTCGTGAGCAAAACTGGTCTTAATACGCAGTGTCGTCTGTGGCACGAACTGGCTTAGCACCATCTGATCAACCACCATCTGTGCCGCTGTCGCATAAGCACGCGTCAGCCCGCCAGCACCCAATTTAATGCCACCAAAATACCGCACAACCACAATCAGACAATTGCCAATCGCCTTGTGCTGTAGCACGCTTAAAATCGGCCGACCTGCTGTACCATTTGGCTCACCATCATCATCAAACCCTGCACTGGTGGTGTTGTGCGGATCGCCGATGATATAACCATAGCAATGATGGCGTGCATCAGGGTACTGCTGCCTTAAGTGCTGCACCCACGCCAACAGCTGCTCTCGTGTCTGTATCGGATAAGCAAAAGCCAAAAACTCACTTTTTTTGATTTCATAAGTCGCCGTGCAGGGCAAACTTAGCGTCTGATAGCTCACAACACACTCTTTGATGACAAAATGCCATTGTCCCACATTTTGGTAATTTATACAATTTTTTGCCCAAATTTGCCAATCTTTGGGCAATTCAGACCACCCACAGGCACTCTTAGCTTGATTATCACCACAAATCAAGCAGACAATGGCAAAATATGCTAAACTCATGCTTTGATTGTCTTATTGAGAAAAACCATGCGATTGGATAAATTTTTAAGCAAAGCCACCGAATTATCTCGTAAAGATGCCAAAAAAGTGCTACACGCTGGCGAAATTACAGTAAACAACACCATCATCAAAGATGGCAGCCATCATATTGACACCACCTGCGATGAGGTGCTGTGGGCGGGCGAACCATTATCGGTCGCTGATGGCAATCGATATATTTTGTTGTACAAGCCTGATGGCTTTGAATGCACCCTAAAACCCAAAGAATATCCGATTGTTACCAATTTAATTGCCGTACCTGAGGTGGCAAATTTGCGTATCGCAGGCAGGCTCGATGTAGACACCACAGGAGCATTGCTACTGTCTGACGATGGTGCGTGGCTTCACCGTGTTACCAGCCCAAAAAGCCATCAGCCCAAACGCTACGAAATCACACTTGCCGACCCGATGGACAGTCAAGCCCAAGCCGTCGCTATCAAGCAGGTGGCAAATGGCATCTTGCTTGAATCAGAAACCGAAAAAACCCGCCCTGCGGAACTGTCATTTGTTGATGAAACGCACGCCGTGCTGACACTAACCGAAGGCAAATACCACCAAGTCAAACGCATGATGGCATATTTTGGCAACAAAGTTGTCGCCCTGCACCGTGCCAGCATTGGCACCATCACGCTTGACGGATTGCAAATGGGCGAATGCCGTTTTTTGCGTGCCGATGAAATTGCTCAATTTTGATAAATTTCTCGCTACACTTTTAAGGTTTCATGTGAAACGCTTGATAAGTTGGCAAAATCTTAGCCCTAGACCATAAAAATTTGGCAAAATCAGCAAAAGCTGGCAAGATTTGTTATTTTGACTTGATAAATCGCTCAATTGGCACCATATTGAGCGATATTTTTATTTTTTATAATTTTTTGATAATGAGTATGACAAATGAGCAATGATTTTTATAGCACGCTGGGTGTCAGTCGCAGTGCGGACGAAAAAGAAATCAAAAAAGCCTTTCGCAAATTGGCAATGAAATATCACCCAGACCGCAACCCAGACAATCCTGAAGCCGAAGAAAAGCTCAAAGAGGCCACCAAAGCCTACGAAACGCTTAGCGATCCTGAAAAACGAGCCACTTATGACCGTGTCGGACACGCCGCCTATGAACAAGGCATGGGTGCAGGCGGCTTTGGCGGTGGTGGTTTTGGTGGCTTTGGCGGTGGCGATTTTAATGATATTTTTGGCGACCTATTTGGTCAGGCATTTGGTGGCGGCTTTGGCGGTGGCAGCTCACGCCGTCAAGCACGGCAAGGAGCGAACCTACTGTATAACATCAGCCTAACCCTTGAGGAAGCTGTCAAAGGTTGCAAAAAACAAATCACTTACCAAACTTCGGTTGCCTGTGGCAGCTGTCATGGCAAAGGTGCAGCCAAAGATAGCGACATCGTTACCTGTGGCAGCTGTCATGGTCAAGGTCAGGTGCGTATGCAACAAGGGTTCTTTGTCATGCAACAAACCTGTCCTGACTGTCAAGGCACAGGCAAACAAATCAAAACCCCTTGCCCAGATTGCCATGGTGTCGGCAAAAAACAAGAGCAACAAACGCTGGAGATTAGCATTCCTGCTGGTGTTGATGACGGCGACCGCGTGCGTCTGGCAGGCAAGGGTGAGGCTGGCGAAAATGGCTCACCAAGCGGCGATTTGTTTGTCGAGGTGCGTGTCAAACCACACGATATCTTTACGCGTAATGGTGCTGACTTGCACATGGAAGTCCCTGTTTCTATGGTATCGGCAGCTTTGGGCGATGAAATCGAAATTCCCACTTTGGACGGGAAAATCAAAATCAAAATCGCCGAGGGAACGCAATCAGGCAAAATGTTGCGGGTGCGTGGCAAGGGCGTAACCACTGTGCAGGGACGAATGCAGGGTGATTTGATTTGCCGAATCATCGTCCAAACGCCTGTCAATCTTAACAATGAACAAAAAGAACTACTCAAGCAGCTACAAGCAACCTTGGGCAGTAACAACAGCAGCAGCGAAGCCAAGAAAAAAGGCTTTTTTGACAAAGTCAAAGACGACCTAAAAGACCTGTTTGATTGATACCACAAAAGCCCCATAGTTGGGGCTTTTTGTTGTCTTAATGCTTTGGTGGAATATTTTGCAAAACCACATAACAAGACCGCACGCACTGGCAATGGCTCAATCGCACCAGCCCAAAACAAGTTTGACACAGCCAAGGCAAGAGATTATGATAATCGCATAAGCATTATTTTGTAAACAAACCAAAACCACAAGTAGATATAACAACAATACCATGCACGAACAAACCGCCCTTATCCACGACCCAAAAGCCGCTCCGATGGATATTAACACCATGCAACCGCCCGTGTATCACGCCTCAACCATCATCTTTGATAGCACCAAGGCGTTATTTAATCGCCACTGGACAGATCGCTATGACTACAGCTATGGCACGCACGGCACGCCAACCACTTATTTGCTCGCCGATCAAATCGCACGGCTAGAAGGCGGTCAGCACTGCCTATTGACCCCCAGCGGTCTGTCTGCGATAAGTTTGGTCAATACCGCTTTATTGACAACAGGCGATGAGGTCTGGATACCAGACAATGCTTACTCGCCCAATTTGGCTCACTTGCAACAACTACAGTCAAGCTATGGTATCAGCATAAAAATCTATCAACCACAAGATATTGACAGTTTTATGCCATCAAAGGCGTGCAAATTATTGTGGCTTGAGGCAGCAGGCTCAATTACCCTTGAGTTTCCCAATTTGCCTGCATTTATTCACAAGGCTCATCAGCATGGTGCTTGGGTGGCACTGGATAATACTTGGGGTGCGGCGGTGGCGTTTTGTCCTTTTGCTATCGATACGCTGGCGGTAGATATTTCGGTGCATGCACTCACCAAATACCCAAGTGGCGGTGGCGATGTACTGATGGGCAGCATTGTCAGCCGTGATAACAAACTACATCAGCGACTCTTGCAAACACATTCTGTCTTGGGGCTTAGTGTCTCTGGTGATGATTGTGCACGCATTTATCGCAGTCTGCCCAGTTTGCAGTTGCGTTATCAACAACAGTCCGCCACCGCTCAACAGCTGATGCACTGGCTAAAAAATCAACCACAATTCAGCCAAGTGCTACACCCTGCCAATCCAGACAGTGCTGGGCATGACGCTTGGCAAAAACTTTGCCCCAACGGCTTGTCATCAGGGCTTGTAAGTGTGGTATTTGACAAACGCTATCGCTGGGCGGATGTTTGTCGTTTTTGTGATGCGTTGCGTTTGTTTCAACTGGGTTTTAGCTGGGGTGGTGCGACAAGTCTTGTGATGCTGTATGATATTAAAAAAATTCGCAGCCTGCCACAGACGCATTTGCAGGGCGATTATGTGGTGCGATTTAGCGTTGGGCTTGAGCATATTGATGATTTGACAGCAGATATTGCCGCTGCACTACTGGTGCTAAATTATGATGAAAAAGCGGCACAACCTTGATATAATCATCTCATCTAGCCAAAAGGAGCAAGTATGAATCCATTAAAACTAGGCATCATGGGAGCATCGGGTCGCATGGGGCGTATGCTGATTGAGGCCACTTTAGACAATCCTGATACCACACTTGGTGGTGCGTATGTACGCAGCATTTCTAGCCTAATCGGTGCAGACGCTGGGGAATTTATTGGTGGTGAGCGTATCGGTGTCGCTCTTGCACCGCTTGATGTCGCCAAGGTTGATGCACTGATTGACTTTAGCCTACCTGAAGCACTTGATGAAGTGCTATCACAATGTATCACGCACCGCATACCGCTGGTGATGGGGGTAACAGGCTTAAGCCAAGACCAAGAAACCAAACTGACAGAAGCTGCCAAGCATATCGCCATCGTCTATGCTGGCAACTACTCAACAGGGGTAAATCTATCGCTGAACCTGCTTGCAACCACTGCTCGTGTGCTGGGGCTCGATGCCGATGTTGAAATCATCGAACATCACCACAAGCATAAGATTGACGCTCCCTCTGGCACGGCATTAATGATGGCAAATGCCATTGCTACCACACGAGGTCAGCAGCCAAATACCGTCATCAACCATGGTCGCTCAGGAGCCGCCAAACGAGTTGCTGGCGAAATTGGCATTCATGCAGTGCGTGGCGGTGAGATTATCGGTGAGCATACCGTGCAGTTTATTACCGCTGGTGAGATTATCGAAATCACGCACAAAGCCCAAAGTCGTGCCACCTTTGCCACAGGGGCGGTGCGTGCCGCTTTATGGGCAGCCAAGCAACCTGCTGGTCTGTATGATATGCAAGATGTTCTGGGGCTAAAATCTTAAGCACCGCCATGCCTACTGCTGATGGCGGTAGGCATTTTTCCATTGTTATCGCAATCACAGCGTGGCATTTAGCCAAACCACAGCTCAATCACCCTATCCCAGCAAATCTTAAATTTATAATTCACAACCACAACGCACAGCAACACAATCACCATCAAATCAGCCTAGGTGCATAGTACCGCTCGCTCGGCATGAAGTCTAAAAATGCTGTCGCCACTTGTTTGCCAAAATCAACTCTGATAGATCAAGTTTGGGCAGTTATCAAATTACAGCTTGAAAATTTTTGCAAATTTAAGGCGGTGGCAAATGGTCAAACAAAATAGCTCCAACATTCACACAGTTAGTAGCTACAGTTAAATAAACCCTCTTACGGAAATTTATGCTTGGCTGGTGCCCTATGCTTACCGCTGCCAATTCACCCAAAACCCCAGCACACCTGCCACTACAGTCAAACCGCCCAAGCCAAAAAATGCTGTGGTGAATTGTGTACTTTTAACCAGCATAGAAATCAAAAAGCCAATGACAACGCACATCTGCAAAATCAGCACATACGCAGGCATATAGTTATCACGATTAACAGCGGCGATATTTTTGAGCATAAAAGCAGACATGACGGTGTTTTGTGTACCATTAAACGCCCCCATCATCACCCCAAATACCACCAACATATAAAACTGCTCAGTTATGCCAAGTAATAAAAGCGACACACCGATCATCACAGCTGACAAACAAGCAGCCGCCGCCTCACCCATCTTTGTCAGAATTGGTACCAATATCAGTGGACAAAGTGCCAAAGCAAGACTGATCGCCGATGAAAATATACCGTACTCCACACCATTTAGTTGTACCACATCGGTCAGATATACAATCAGTAGTACCGATAGTGCCGAGGTACACGCCACCGTAACGCTCAGTGGGGGCAATGGCGGTCAATATCTGCTTATTTTGCAGCAACAAGCCAATGGATTTCAATCCGTTGATCGCAGGGGTGCTATCAGGTCTTGGAAGGCGTGCCAAACCACACATGGCAAGCCAAATGACCATGCCTGACAACGAAGTTGCCACTGCCACCCACAACAAAGCCCGTCCTACATCAAACAAATAACTAAAAGTACCACCCAACATCGGACCTGCCATAAAGCCCATGTTGCGGATACTGTGGGCGTATTTATTGATTTGCTCCAGCGGCTTATCATCAGTACTCATCACAGGGATTAAAATCAACACCGCCGACCACAGCAAGCCACCCAAAAAACCCAGCATAAGCGACACTGTCAAATATACCGCTGGTAAAGCGGTGGTAGCGGCAACCATCACCAATACTGCCTGAGCAAACAGGGCAAATAAAATCAGCTGGCGTGCCGAAAAGCGTGCCGCAAGCCTGCTATAGATAACATTGGCACACAGACCACCAAGCATACCCAGTAGTAGCAGTGCAGAGGTCAGATATACTCGCTCGGCATCACCCAGCTGCAAGGCAAAGATAATCTGCACCGCCTCATCACCAAAACTACCCAGTAATAACGATAAGAATAGCAAGATGATGTGCTTATTGTTCATAACGCTCCCCACTTACGCAGTAGTGCAAAAATGGGCATGTATTCACGACATGAATACAAGGAGACTTCTTGCTGACATGACAGTTCTTCAATAATTTTTAAAACTCGGCTTTCATATACAATAGCAGCGATATTTCTCTGCAAAATCTCATCGAGATTATTTTTATAAGAAAAAAGGGTTTAAAATATAACATCTTCTTCAATGAAGAAATCGTCTGGCTGAAGTTCGGCAGCTTGCTTACCAAATATATCTGTGGCAAATTTTTTGCCAAAAATCGTTTGCATATCTTTCCTCCTTGAGAATATGAACAATCTTTTAATTATGAGCTGCACAAAACCATGTACAACTCATAACTTCAACAACTTGCAGTAAACAAATTCAAAAAGCCAAATTATTTTCTAGCATATTTGATATGTTTAAATTCTGGGTTGTCGTTCTTTAAGGTGTACTCTCGAATAATCATAATTTACTCCTTTTAAAATATGAATTAAATGTACATCTTAGGGATTTCTCCCCAATTCAAATATAAAAACAAAAATAGAAATGTCAAGAAAAAATTTCAACTTTTAAATAACAACAATCACCTCTATGATGCTGGTAGGTTTAATCAGTTCACCATGCAATTCATTCGGCACCAAAAAACCTTAGGGCGTTGCGTGGCACAAAGGTTAAATCAAACTGCTTTTGCTGATAGCGATAATCCAAAAATCCAATATGACCACCAAAACGCGTATCCAGCAACTGCACACTTGACGAAACATCGCTTGGTTCGGCAGTTACCCCCAAAAATGGATCATCTTTTGCGGTTATTATTAAGGTTGGTTTAACAATATCTGCCAAATAAGGCAATGCAGATGCCTTGCGATAATAGTCATTTTTTGAGCGATAGCCATGTCTGGGTGCGGTGAACGCATTATCAAAATCTGCCATGCGTTTGGCGGTTTTTAGCATGGTGATTTCGTCATCGGTCAGTTGATTTGCCAGTGCTTTTTTGACAATGGGGTTGAGCAAATATGGGGTATAAACACGGCGACCGAGCAATCTTTCCATCGCCACCGAAGCACTCGCCAAGTCCACAGGTGCAGAGACAACCACCGCCCGCTGAACAAGTGCATCAGCACCGTATTCGCCCATGTATTTTGCCAAAACATTACCGCCAAGCGACACGCCCATCGCATAAATTGTCGTAAATCGCTCGGTGAGCTGTGCCAAATTGTGCTGCACTTCTGCGGTATCGCCTGCATTATAAAACACCTTACCTGCCACTGCCACACCGCCACAAGAACGAAAATGCACCACCACAAAATGCCAACCCACCTCATGCACACATTGTGCCAGCGTGCGTGCGTAATGGCTCTGACTTGAGCCTTCCATGCCATGAAACAGCACCACCAGTGGCGTGCTGTATCTGCCTGTGGCATCTTTTTTTTCATCTGCCAACAAATAATCATAGGCAACATCGCTTTCATTGAGCGAATCTTTTACCAGCACACGCTGATAATTGGGCGTATAACGCACCAAATAGCGTGGCAAAATGGTTTGTAAATGTGCATTACGAAGCCATATTGGCGGTGAAAATTGTTCGGCCATATCAGTCTCATTTATTTATATTTTCTAAAGAATAATTTGTAATAGCACAACCTGCATGATACATCGCAAGAAGGGTAGTTACTTATGTAGCTTGACGCAATTGCACCACCAAATCCCCCGTGCCGTCAGCTGTTGGCAACCCACGCCCAGTCAGCACAATATCAGCAGGACAATCCAAGCAGGCAGGGCTAATCAAAGTCAGCGAAAGCGGTGCTGGCAAAGTGATTTTTGCACCCTCCATCATCTGATGAGCGGTTAAATAAACCACATAATAAACATCAGCCCCTTTTAGCCGAACGCAAGGATTATCCAGCCAAATCCGCACACGCAACAACTGCTCGGCATATCGCACCTTGACAATCTCGCCTGCTCCAAGACCGCTTGGCAAATCCAGCTCAATTGCCTGCTCATGCCTTTGTTGCTGGGTGGTGATAGACACCTTGCCACCAAAATATGCGGTTTGCAAACCAATCCTGCAAACAATATCCGCCTGCTTGCCAGCCAAATGCGGCAATTGCTGATAAAAACGCTCAAACCGACCCCATGCCGCCATCACCGATTGTGCCGTCTGCATCATGCGACCTTGCAACTGCTTGCCAACCCCTGCCAACTGACTGTAGCGTCTATTTAGCCACTGCCGCTGTTGCACTTTGGCAAGATGTGCATCATAGGCTTGGCGAGTATTGGCGTCTTTTAAGGTGGCATAAGCAATATTGAGCCTGCTTGCCCAAGCATCATCGGCACCTCTGTCGGGGTGGTGCTGCGAAATTTTTTGGCGATATGCACGCTTAATGGTTGCTGTATCTGCGGTATAAGCAACCCCAAGTATCTGATAATAATCTGCTGTGGATTCGTCCATCTGCATTCACCAAAGCCATTCAGCCCAATTCACGCTCAAGCGTTTCAAGCTCGTCCATCGCAACCAAAAGCTCCTCTTCAATGGCGGCAATTTGTGATTTTAGTGCATTTTGCTCGTCCAGCTTCTCCAGCAAACGCTTTTTATTTGGCTCATCGTACAGCGAAGGTTCTGACAAATCATGCTCGATTGTCTGTAATTGCTCGCTGTGCTTTGTCAATTGCCCTTCAAGCGTGCTGATTTGCTTGCGTAATGGTGCGGTTTGTTCACGGATTTGGGCATTTTTTTTGCGTCGCTCCTCCTTGCTTAGCCCATCACCCTTGGGTGGCAAATCAGCGGTTGGTTGCTGCTTTATCACTGGCTGGGCATCTTGGGCATTTTGATGAGCTTGGCGAGCTTTTTTTAGATGCGTGCTATAATCGCTCATGTCTCCCTCAAAGACAGCCGCTCGCCCATCAGCCACCAACAGCAACTCATCACACACCGACAAGACCAAATCACGATCGTGCGACACCAAAATCAACGCACCTGAAAAATTTTGCAATGCCAACATCAAGGCATTACGCATCTGCAAATCCAAATGGTTGGTCGGCTCATCTAGCACCAAGACATTGGGTCGCTGCCACACAATCAACGCCAACATCAGCCTTGCTCGTTCACCACCAGAAAAGAACTTGCTTGGCGTATCAATTCGCTCTCCACGAAAATCAAAACTGCCCAAAAATGCACGCAATTTATCATCTGGCGTCTTGGCTGCAATGCGTCGCAATAGCAGCATTGGCGTGGCTTCATCGTCCAAACTGTCCATCTGATGCTGGTTAAAATACCCCAATTTGAGCGTCTGTGAGGATTTTTGCTCACCTGATAACAATGGCAACTCCCCCACCAATGCCTTGATGAGCGTTGATTTGCCTGCACCATTGGCACCCAAAATACCCAGTCGGCTGGCAGGCGTAATTTGTAAATTAACCCCTGTCAATAATGGCTTGCCCTGATAGCCAATGCTGGCATTATCAAGACAAATCAGCGGTGAAGACATCTGCTCTGGCTCATAAAAAGCAAATGAAAACTCACTATCAGCCATGACAGGACTTAGCTCGCTCATGCGGTCAAGCTGTTTGATGCGACTTTGGGCTTGTTTTGCTTTGGTTGCCTTGGCACGAAATCTACGGATATAATCTTGCAAATGCTCCTTGAGTGCTTGTTGCTTTTGGTAGGCTTGTTGCTGCTCGGCAAGTTGCCAAGCACGCATACGCACAAATTGGCTATAGTTGCCCGTATACAGCTTGATGCCGCCTTGCTCAATGTGCAAAATATGACCACAAACCGTGTCCAAAAAAGCCTGATCGTGGCTCACCACCAGCACCAAACCGTCAAACTTCAATAGCCATTCCTCAAGCCACAAAATAGCGTCCAAATCCAAATGGTTAGTCGGCTCATCTAGCAGCAACACCTCGGCTCGGTGCATGAGCGTGCGTGCCAAATTCAGTCGCATTCGCCAGCCACCAGAAAATGAAGCAACAAGCTCGGCGTGGTCAGATTCACGAAAGCCCAATCCCGCCAAGATGGTTGCCGCCTTGGCACGCGTGCGATAGCCATCAATCTCTTCATAACGCTGATATGCCACCGCGATTTGTTCTTCGTTCAGGCCTGCTTGCTGACCAAGCTGATTATCCAGCTCCCACCACTGGGCATCGCCAGACAGCACATAGTCCATCGCCGTCATATGCACCGCATGAATCTCTTGTGCCATGTGTGCAATCTGCCAAGTTGTCGGCAAATTCACCTCGCCAACATCGGTGCTGTGCTGCCCCAAAATGGTCGCAAACAAAGTGGATTTGCCCGTGCCATTTTTGCCCGTCAGGCCAATTTTTTGACCTTTGTGCAATTGCAAATTCACCCCATCAAACAGCAGCCGACCCTCTCGCCGCACTGCCACATTTTTAAACTCTATCATGAATCATCATCACCAAGGTGCAGTTTGTGCCATTGTAGCACATTTGATAATAGCCAAAAATCTAACAAAGACCGATTTTTGCCGAACCCATAATCAGTCATGAACAAGCTGTGCCAATAAGGCTTGCAGAGCAAGACCGCGATGGCTGATGGCATTTTTGGTGGATTTATCCAATTCGGCGGCTGATTTATTCAGCGTCGGCACAAAAAATAACGGATCATAGCCAAAGCCGCCCTCGCCACGAGGTGATGGCAAAATCTGCCCTTGCCAGCGACCGATGGCAATAACTGGCATCGGATCATCAGCGTGCTGCGCCAATGCCAAAGCACACACAAAAAATGCCTCTATCGGCACATCTGTGCGATAAGGCAACAGCTCATCGAGTAATTTTTGGTTATTGGCGGCATCATCACCATGCACGCCTGCATAGCGAGCTGAATAAATCCCCGGTGCATTGCCAAGCACAGGCACGCACAATCCAGAATCATCAGCAATCGCTGGCAGCCCACTGGCTTTGGCGGCATGGCGTGCTTTGATGATGGCATTTTCTACAAAACTGAGTCCATCTTCGACAGCGTCATCAATGCCCAAAGCCGCCTGATTGACGATGGTTAATTGTAAATTGGCACGATCAAACAATGCCTGAAACTCTGCCAATTTGCCTTGATTGTTGCTGGCAAGCACCCAGCGGTCATGCATCTGCATAAAAATCCTTAGTTAAGTTAATGATAAAAGCAAAATCCAATCATGGCTACAACGGCGACACCACTGCACTGATGGGCAGATGGTCAGATAAGTTTGACCATGGTATGCCTGCGTGTACCATCGCTGTCTGCACTGTCAAATTACGCACATAAATGCGATCTAGACTAAGTAGCGGCAGCTTGGCAGGAAAAGTGGCAGGATAAGCACCGTGTGCCTGCACAAATGCCTCATTTAAACCCAGTGATGACAGTGCTTGGCAGGATTTTTTTGACCAATCATTAAAATCACCCGCCAGCACCAATGGCACATCACTGGGCAGAGTCTGCACATACTTAGCAATCGCTTGGTACTGCTTTTGCCTATCACGGTGCAACAAATTCAAATGCACGCACAGCACCACCAATGCCGTCTGCCAGCCATCAGGATACACCTCGCAGTGCAGCACTCCGCGTTTTTCTAGGCGATTGACGGTGATATTCAGATTGTGCTTGGGGTCAAGTGGGTGCCGCGATAACACCGCATTGCCATGATGACCGTGCTGATATTCGGCATTTTTACCATAGCTGACTTGTGTGGATAAAAATTCGCCAAACCATTCATGCTGACCACAGTCGGGAAATTCAGCAAAATTCATCGCACGCTTAAGATTTTGCCCCTGCACTTCTTGCAAGCACAACACATCAGCATTGAGCTGCTGTAGGGCGTTTTTCATGCCATCGAGTCGCAGCCAGCGGTTGGTTGGCGACATACCTTTGTGGATATTATAACTGGTGATGGTGATGGCGTTCATCGTGATTGGTTACTGATGGTTGTTTTTGTTGGTTTGTCTGACAAATCATGTTGTTTAATTTGCTTGGCAAATATGGCGGCTTGGTAAGTCATCTGTCAACCTCGCCCAGCAAAACTTCCTGCCAAACAGATGCCATTATACCACAATTGCCAAAAGATAAGGCAGCCAACGCTTGCAAACAACCATCAGCAAGCATATTTTGCCAAAAATCACAAGCTGAGCCTCAAAGACCTTGCAAAATCACAAATCGCACGCATTTAGCTATTGATAGAATTTGGTTTAATTTGGTACACACCGCCCATCTAACAAAACACAAGGAATACGCATGACCGACACCATCAATCTAACTGGCAGCCCACTCAATGATAATCTGCACTTGGTTGATTTTGACAAGGCAACACCAGAGACACTACAGGCATTGACCGAGCAAGCACTGCACGCCGCCAGTTGTCAGCTTGATAATATTGAAGCACGCCAAGATACGCCCGATGTCGCTACGGCGTTTGCCATCATTTCGTCCTTTGATGATGCCACTGCTCAGATTTGGCGTCATTTTGGCATTTTGTCGCACCTAAACAGTGTCGCAAGCACCGATGATATTCGCCACGCCCACCATGCATTATTGCCAAAATTGTCCGCCTTTGGTACTCGCACAGGCCAATCAACCGCCCTGTATCAGCTATACCAGTTGGTGCATGATGAGTTTGACAAGCTGCCAGATGAGCTACGCCATGATGCCCAAAAGCGTGCGATTAATAAGGGATTGCAAGAATTTGTCTTGTCAGGCGTGGCTCTTGATGACGAGAAAAAAAGCAAATTTGCCGCCATCGAAAGCCAGCTGTCTGTCAGCTGTGCCAAATTTGCCGACAATATCATGGACGCCACTTATCATTTTGCCCGTCCACTAAAGCAAGATGAGCTGTCAGGCATCAGCAGCAATGGCTTGGCGTTATTAAAGGCGGCAGGCGATGCCTATCGTGCCAAAAACCCAAACGCCAGCTTGCCCAGCGATTATGTGGCGACATTGGATATGCCTTGCTACTTGGCGGTGATGGAATTTGCCGACAACCGAGCCTTGCGAGAGCAATTATATCACGCCTACAATACGCGTGCCTCTGACCAAAGCCCCGATACCACCGAGTTTGACAATGCTGACTTGATGGTTGAAATTCTCACACTACGCAAACAAAAAGCCGAACTGCTTGGCATGAGCAACTACAGCGAGTATTCATTGGCAACCAAAATGGCTGACAGCAGTGCAGAAATTGAGCAGTTTTTATTGCAACTGTCTGCTGCCGCCAAACCAAAAGCCATCGCCGAACTTGCCGAATTGGAACAAGCTGCCAAAAAGTTTGGGCTGGACAAATTGCAAGCATGGGATATTGCCTATTTAAGCCAAAAAATCCGCCAAGAAAAATTCAACCTAAGCAGCGATGCCTTGCGTCCTTATTTTCCTTTGCCTGTGGTGCTTGATGGCTTATTTGACATTTGCAAAAGTCTGTTTGGCATTCGCTTTGTGCAGGCGGATAAAGCACATTTTTCAGCATGGCATGATGATGTGCTGTTTTATACCCTGTATGATGACGACAGCGATACGCTCTTAGGCGGTGTGTATCTTGACTTGTTTGCTCGTGCAGGCAAGCAAGGCGGTGCGTGGCTTGATGATTTCCAAAAACGCCAAATCAAAGACGGTAACACGCGTCTGCCTGTGTGCTTTATTGTTGGCAACTTCGCCCCACCGCTTGGCGACAAGCCGAGCCTATTGTCCTTTGATGAGGTCAATACCCTATTCCACGAATTTGGACACGCCCTACATCATCTTTTGACTCAGATTGATGTTGCTGCCATCGCAGGCATTAATGGCGTTGAATGGGACGCTGTCGAGCTGCCAAGTCAGTTTATGGAAAATTTTGCCATCACAGATGTTGGCATTGGTAAAATCAGTCGCCATATTGACAGTGGCGAGACACTGCCTGCGGACAAAAAAGACGCTCTCATCGCCGCCAAAAATTTCCAAACAGGCTTACAAACCCTACGACAAATGGAATTTGGCTTATTTGATCTAAGGCTACACAGCCAGCAATCAGACACCAGCCTAAGCTACCAAGACATCTTGCAAACCGCCAACACCATTCGTGATGAAATTGCCGTCATTACCCCGCCTGCCTATCAGCGAATGGGCAACGGCTTTAGCCATATTTTTGCTGGCGGTTATGCTGCAGGTTATTATTCGTACATCTGGGCAGAGGTGCTGTCGGCGGATGCTTTTGGCAAGTTTGAAGAAGATGGCATTTATAATGCCAAAACTGGCAGAGCCTTTAGACAAGAAATTCTCGCACAAGGCAGCCTAAGGGACGCCAAAGACAATTATTTGGCATTCCGTGGTCGTGCCGCCACAACCGATGCTTTGTTAAGACATCGTGGGTTGGTGGAATAATTCCTTGTATCTTAGACTGGCACTGATATCAATCATGCCAGTCGGCTCGCACCAAGCATTAACAAACACTGAAAATTAAGATTTTATTATTAATAACCAACTGACTATTATGCGTTATCAATCCACTCGCCCAAAGCGACAATTTCTTGCTGGTGTCTCATGCCCCAGCTGTAACCACACTGATACCATTGTGCAGGTGCAAATCTTTATTCCCAGCTTTGATGAATACATCGAATGTATCAACTGCAATCACCAAGAAAGACGACCAAGCAAAGAGGACATCGCCACCATCAATCAGCCAGCCGACCAAAATGGTGTTGGTATTATTAAGTTTAAATAAATAGCGTCAGCTACTTCTGCCAATTTTCTTGATTGCAAGATAACGATGATGGTGTTATTGCAAATTGGCTGATATAATATCAACAAATGTTGCAATTTGGACA
The DNA here is from genome assembly GCF_900637105.1 of Moraxella cuniculi. NCBI lineage: Bacteria > Pseudomonadati > Pseudomonadota > Gammaproteobacteria > Moraxellales > Moraxellaceae > Moraxella > Moraxella cuniculi. Next base: position 447,667 of record NZ_LR134343.1, read on the forward strand.
ATGGATAATGTCAATCAATATTAACAATATTTTGTCATTCGTTGATGGCATGGCACAAGTTTTTATCCTAATAGGAGCCATGTTGATTGCTTTTGACGGTTTGCGTTTTGTGCGTAATTTATGCTTTCATTGGTGGAAAAATCGTCAAGTAACTTTCAAGCCAAGCCTCATAAAAGACTGGCACATGGATTACATTTCGCTACTTTACTTAATTATCGGACTGATTGTTCATACACTGCTGGCAGATTATGCAGTTGACTTTGATTATTTTCAAGTCATCATCAGTGCAGCACAAGGAATGGTGATAGCTCTGTTTGGCTATACGCTATTTCAGCTCATAAAAATGGTAAGACATAACCACCGCACAGGAAATAAATTATTGTTGCTCAATCATGAAAATAAGATGCTGCTTATAGATGGTGTAACTTGGCTCATGCTATGTGGCGTTATTTTGCTGATTTTTTTAAGGTGTCAGCAATAAAGATAATTTTACAGGCGGTGGGATTTGGCTAGATTACACGGTTTAACCAACAAAAGACAGTTAAGTAAATACCACCTTACAAACAACGCCCTAAAATAAACTCTGTTGCCCCACTAAAAATTCAGGTTTGGGTTTTATGCTAAATCCGAATTCTACCAAATAGCCTTTTAGGCTTTCAATATTATAAAAAGAATGGCTGTGGGTGGTGTTTTGAAAATAGAGATAAAGCCTATCAAATTCGCCTTTGTGTTGATTTAAGAGCGTTGCCAACTGCTTTAATTCCGCTTCACTATAACGATAATCGTGGCGAGCTTTGGCGGATTGGGCTTGCCACCAATTTTGGTTGCGTCCGTGCAATCGCAAATAAGCGGTGCGTTGGTTGGCGTAGAAATGAAAGGCAGGCAAGCCGATATTGGGCGGATAATCCACATTGCACCAAATCAAATTTGGCTTGCCGTGAAAATAGTCCAACACCGATGGCGTATGCCAACTGGCGTGGCGAAATTCAATCGCAAGGGGGAAATCGCCAAACCACGAAACCAGTTCCGCCAGATAGTAACGATTGGCGGTTGTCCGCTCAAACTCGGTGGGAAATTGCACAAATAAATTCGCCAAACAGCCCTGTTCACGCAAGGGGTGCAAAACTTTCAAAAATCCTACCGCTTGTTCGGCAGTTGCGGTGCGTTTATGGCTAAAATCTTGATGTAATTTCACCGAAAATTGCAACCGCCCTTCCGCTTTTTCGAGCATACCTTGCAACGCCTTCTCCCCAATCGGGGCGTGAAAGGTGCTGTTGATCTCAACGGTGTCGTAGTGCTGACTATAAACCGCCAAAAAATCCGCCTTATCCGTCCCAAACGGATAAAGCGTTCCGATTAAGTCTGTATCAGCATAACCGCCTGTGCCGAGGTGGATGTGGGGTGTGTGCATTAGTCTATTTATTTTTCTTTTAATAACGCAATAAGTGCTTTTAAGGAATCAATTTCATTTTGTTTTTGCTCCAATAAAAGATCCTTTGTTTTTAAAAGCTCTTCTTTATGAGAAATAATATTATCTTTTAATTGCAGTGCTAACTTTAATTTTTCTAATTCAATAACTGGGTTTTCTTGGACACCATAATAAACCGTATTATTGTCTGCGGTTTCGTTCATCATAAAATAAACACCATTATTGGCATTTTGCATAAATTCTAACACATCCATATTGAATAAGTTGGCAATTTGCTCTAATTTATCTAATGTCAGTTTAGTTTCCCCTCGTTCAATTTTGGCGTAACCATTTAAAGACATATGTAACTTTTCTGCCATTTCTTCTTGCGACCACTGATTAATTTCTCGCAATGCTCTAATTTTCTGATTGTATTCCATAGATACCTACTATTTGGTGAAATTTAACCACAAAAAGCGTAATTTTACCCACCTTTTGTAACTGGTTAAGTAAAATTGCAAACTCCACACCCCCTTGATCACTCATTCCAGTCTCAAATGAACAGTAATTCCAATTTAAAATGACCAGCCATTCCGATGAATGCTGATCATTTGATTTTGGCTTTTGTGAAATTAGTTGCTTAATGATTAATTGATAACGTGCGCCAATTTCTTACGCATGGATTCGCCAGTCAGGGTGATTGGATACGCTCGGTGAACTATACGATCAAGCACTGCATCAGCAATGGTTGCTTCTGGAAACAGTCCATGCCAACGCTCAATAGGGAATTGACTGGTGATGAGTAAACCGCCCACAGTGGATTGCTTATCTATAATATCCAGCAGCACAGGGCAGATTTGGGGCAGCAATTCACCAATACCGAAGTCGTCTATAATCAGTAAATCTACTTTGCAATATTTCTGCTTGGTTTTGGCAATGCTGCCATCAGCGATGGAGAGAATGATATCTTCATACAGATCAGCAGCTTGAACAAATAGCACTTTTCTTAAATTGCGACAAGCATGTATGCCTAAGGCACAAGCCAGCCAAGTTTTGCCTGTACCAGTTGCACCCATGATGATTGCGCTACGATGCCTATCCAACCACTCATCTTCTAATAAGTGCGATATACTATCAGGACTTAACCGTTTGCTGCTGTAGTCTATATCTTCAATTCTAGCTTTATTGTAGCGAAATTTGGCGTTTTTAACCAGCTTGTCAATGTGATTATTGTGCCTTTTGTTAATTTCATACTCCAACATACCATCAATCAGCTGCACTGTGCTAATTTGTGGATTGCTTGGTGTAAGATAATGTGTCTCGTAGTAATTGGCAGCATGGCTTAGTTTTAACTGCTTTAATTTTGTGACAATTGGATTGTTTGACATGGTTCTTCCCTATATTGCAATTTGGTTTAATTTATTAGCATAGTAGCTTGATCCACGGATGTTTTCATGTGGCTGTTTCGGAGCAAAGACCACATCCAACTCTTCCATACTTGGCATGAGTAGATGCTCGTTCTTTTGGTAAACTTTATTTTTAAATACTGAAATAATCCGATCAACCGCACAGATATTGAGTCTTTGCACATAGTCAAAGCCTTGTTCTATCTGTATATTTGGTACTTTATGTTCAAGTAAATATCGCTTTAACTGATTGAGTTTTCTAAGATTATTGGCGTAGCCAGTTTTATTATTTAGCAGCTTTTGGATAACAGCTGCGGCTTGTGAGCCAATGCTCTTAGCCCATGCCATCAACCGATCTGGTTGCATTTCATCTTGTAGCTGATGGTTTCTTGGCATATGCTCAGTAAGAATACTATTGCCTAAGGCAATGTATGGATGTTCAGCAATAAGCTCTCTATTTAGATATATTAATACTTTATTGCCTGCCACTTTAGCATCTACACGCTGTCCGATAAACTGATATGGCACCGAATAATTTGAATCACCTACGGTAATAGTATAGAACTCAGATACTTTTAGGCCGTAAGTCCAGTGGCAGACTTCGTATGGTGCGGCAGGTAGTGGGTTTAAGAACGGTTCATCTGTCTTTGTAAAGCTAACATAACGACTTTCTGGGTAGCGCCTAGTGGTTTTGGTGTTTAAAATCACAAGCTCTTCTTTGAGCACTTGGTTGAGCTCGTCAAGATCAAAAAACTTTCGGTTTCTTAATTTGGCTAAAATACCCATCTGCACAATGCGAACTACCAGCTCTGCCATGGATTTATCTTGAGGTTTTCTAGGTCTTGAAGGTAAAATGATAATATTATAATGATCAGCAAGTTCACTGTACGATGCGTTTAGCCGAATGCCTGTTTTATTATTGCTAATCACCGCAGATTTTAAATTGTCTGTAACCAACTTTAAGGGCACGCCACCAAAAAATTCAAACATACGAATATGACACAACTGCCAATCATCAATCTTTTGAGAAGCAACGGCAGTGCAATAGATATAACCAGATGCTGGTAATATGGCAACAAATATTTGGGCATTGATCATGATTTTGCCCATTTTCTCATCGTATATCGGTACAGTACGACCGCAGAAATCCACTTGCACCATATCGCCAGCTTTATAAACTTGCCTTTTGCTTGGTCTTACTGTTTTCTTATACTTGCGATATTGTTCACAAAACTGTGAATAGCCAATGCCATCTGGATGTGTCTTCTTGAACTCTTGCCACAATAACTCAAGTGTCATATCAGGGCGTGTCATCTCCTGATCTATATATGTCCAATCAGGATGCGGCTTAACTGGATTGATTTTATGTGGGTTATATGCTTTTTCCAGACCCAACAGTCTTCGCATCTCAATATCACTGACGGTGAGTAGTTCATCAATATCAACAATGCAGCCAGAATAAAGCTTTCGTATTTTGGCGACAGTTGTGGGTGAGATGCTCAGATGGAGAGCTATGGCTCGGTTGCTTAAGTCTTGATCAATTTGCCGTATGGCGGCACGGATAATTTTATTATCTATTTTCATAAGAAATCCTCAATGGTTAAATTAAAGAATATTTTTAACTTTTAAGGATTGCAAAGCCCTATAGCACTTGACAAATCAAGTACTAGCAGAGATAATAAAGATGTCAGCCCTCTAGCAGACAATCTTTATGAAGCACTATCAATTGGCGTTGATAGCGCTTTTTTGTTGCAATCGTGTTTATGTTGGCGTTTAATTCGCTATGACCAGTGCATAAGCTACCTCCCGTTATTCATTCGTTATTCATTCTTTCTACCAGTTATTAAAAAGACACGCAAAAAGCGTGCCCAATCTTATAAAGATGCAAGATGTATTGATCTGCTTATTTGTGAGTTGTAGGTGTTAATCGCAGATTCGCGACGGTTCTTTTCTTCGCTGATAAGTTTGGCAATAAAGCCTGACAATGACTGAAAATCATTGTCAGCTTGCTCTTTTGCCCAGTCTTTCAGGTATGTTGGTAGCTTTATGTTGCTTTGCGTGATTTTACGATTATGTTGGGCAGACATGAGATACTCCTAGCTGTAAAAAGTTACGACTGATTGCCTTATCATAAATGATTGATTTGCTACTGTCAAATAATTTTGTACCAATATATATTTTTTATTTTATTTACATGTACCATATTGTACCATAAATATAAAATAATGGTATACAATGTAGCAAAATTATATTAATTCTCACTCACTTTTTAGTATAATGAATTCATTTAAATCCAAAGGAGCTGTTATGGCTGGTGATATTCAGGTGAATCTACGCATCCCACCTGATCTGAAACAAAAACTCTTAGAACAAGCAGAGTTTAACGGACGCTCGCTTAATCTTGAAATGAATTATCGCCTGGTCAATTCATTCTCTACCCCTAATGACAGCTATGCAGACATCATCCAGAAGATGGATGAGATTGTCGCTCGTCATCATAAAACCAAGCGATTAAGCGCCATTAAAGAACGATTAAATATCGCTTTATTGGAATTGTGTAAAGTTCCGATGGTTAGGCAGCTTACCTCTGCACGCATCGCCTATGAATTGGGCTATGAGCGTGCCGATGAAGTGGTTCGCTGGTTTGAAGGTGATCTTGAACCCACCTTTACCCAGCTTGAACAGCTGGCAGATTATTTAGGCTGTGACGCCGCTTGGTTGATGTTTGATGAGGGCTGTCCATACCCTACTAAAAACAAAGACTTTAGCAATTTAAATACCGTCGAGGCGGTGGTTGAGTTTTGTTTTAAGCCAGAGGCGAGATTTGATGAGGTTCAAAAGGTTTCATTTATCCGAAATGACACTCACACAGGTGAGGTATTGATCATCAAGCAATTTGATCAAAAGCACGCTCAAGTCTATACCACCAACATCCATTTGAGCGATGTTGTCGGTGCCACGGGTGCCAGAATACAAGCTTTATTTGTACTGGCACTAAGAGCTATTTGCAAAAGCAATGAATACAAACATCGAGCCATGAGTTATGTATTTGACACGGAACGGTGCGAACAATTAAAACAAGGCATACAACATCCACTAAATCTGATGGCGCGCACCACCTTTATTCCATGGATGGATGATATTTGGGATCGGTACATGTATGAAAAACAAGATGCTAATTACTACTGGCAAGGTTATCAAGATTTGTGCTTTAGGGCGCAGACATATATCAATGAGGATGCTAGGTTGAGAACTTATTATGATTGATTCAAGTCGTGACAGTCAAAGGTTAGGCAAATATTCAAGATCGTCTAATGACCATCTAATCAGCAATTAAAGTTACCTGATTGTAACTGATGGATTTGATGATTGCAAGATTCTTTATTTAGATTTTATCATCATTTGATTTATCTTAAAAAATTAAATCATTTTTTAAATATTGTGATTATAAACAGAATTGCATAGTAACCATAGATGCTGATTAGTATCATAAAACAAGAAGTGATTCGAGTATGCAGAGTAACTTTTAAATAAAGTTAAAAAATAAAAATTAAATTTTTAAATAGATAAGACTTTATTTTTAAGAATACCTGTGCTAATATCCACAAAATATTACTGCTTTGTTGCTAAGAATTGGTAAACTGGCAGGTGTTTTGGTAGATTAAGATTATAATTTGGTACTGTAAGATAGGTGTGCAATCATGAACCGTTTTTGTTATCGTGTGATTTTTAGCAAAAGCCTAGGCAGACTTGTGGTGGTTTCTGAAAAGACAAGATCGCAAGGCAAATCCGATAACTCAAGCATGGGCGGTAGTACGCCGGCTGCGTCATCACCTGTTGGTTTTGGTTTAAAGACTCTTGCACTATCACTTCTGCTTGGGCTGGACATGACTGCCCACGCCACCACCGTCATCGCTGATCCATCCGCCGATAAATCACTACAACCCATTGTTCTACCCACAGCCAGTGGCATCACTTCAGTCAATATCACCACCCCCAATGCTCGCGGTTTATCCAATAACCATTATAGCCAATTTGATGTCGGCAGTTCTGGTGTTATTTTAAATAACAACCGCCAAGCAACAAATACCCAAATCGCAGGCTTTGTGGCAGCCAACCCCTTTATGGCTCGTGGTGAAGCTTCTACCATCTTAAACCAAATCAATTCAAACCATCCAAGCTACTTGGGTGGTTTTATTGAAATTGCAGGTAAAAAGGCAGATGTCATCATTGCTAATCCATCAGGCTTAGTGGTTAATGGCGCTGGGCTTATCAATGCAGGCAATGTCCATCTGGCAGCAGCAGGCAGCCAAGTCAATCAAGGGCAGGTATCTGGTTATCAAGTCAGTGGCAACTCTGCTGCTCATATTGAAGTCAATGGCAAACTAAACCTACAAGGCACCGATTATGCCGCTTTAATTACCAAAACTGCCCAAATCAATGATAAGATTTATGCAGGTAATACGCTTGATATTATTCTAGGCGAAAATCAAATCAGTCTTCAAAATGGTGATTTTACCAAGCTTAATGCCACTAATAAACAAACCAGTGCATTATCCGCCAGTCAAACCACCAATAAAGAACAGCGAGGCGTTGCCCTAGACATCTCATCTTTGGGTGGTATGTATGCTGGTAAAATCCATCTGATTGGCACGGACAAAGGCTTTGGGGTTAATAACACTGGTGTCATCACCGCAACTGGCAAAGGCGTACAGGCAGGCGGTACACTCACCCTAGATGCTCAGGGCAATCTTGTCAATGCTGGCATACTGTCTGCCAAAGACAAACTTGCCATCAATACCCATAATCATTCTGTTCTAAACGATGGCACACTGCTTAGCGAACAAGCCAATCTCACCATCAATACAAAAGACCTTGAGAGTGCAGGCACCATCCACAGCACTCAGACCACCCAAATTGATGCCACTGATACTTTAAACAATCAAGGCAGTATTTATGGCGGTGTTTTACAACTTACCACCAATCAGCTTGATAATACAGGCAAACTCATCCAAACAGGCACAGGCCGTCTTAATATCAGCACAGACACACTCACCAACAGCAATAAAGCCGTCATCGGTCAAAGTCTGTATGAGCAAACCACCCTCAATGCACCAAGCACGCCAAGCAGTGCTCAAAGTGCTGGTAGTATTAGCAGTGAGCCAACAGATAATACAACAACCAACCCGCAGCCACCTGCTTTAAGTGACTCTGGCGCAAACACTCAAACCAAACCCGTCCCAACTGCTCGTGGTCATATCATTGCTACCAACAGTATTCACAACACAGGCGATCAAGCACTCATCACCGCCACAGGTGATATTAGTATCAGTGCTGATCAAACCAGTAACACCAAGCAAGCATCGATTGATGTACAAAGCCTAAATACCAACACCCTTGCCAATACCGACAGTAAAATCGCCTTGGATGATATCCACTGGCAACTAACGAGCTTTGACAACAGTAAAGGTAGTATCACTGCTAGAAATGGCATGGTGATTGATAGTGAATCTGCCATCATTAACGCAGAGGGTAGTTTGACAAGCGGTGGTGATATGATACTTATCGCCAAGGACAGTATTATCAATCAAGACGGCACCATTACCGCAGTCAAACAAGCAGATATCACTGCCAAAGAATTACAAAATGGCGGTACTATCACGGCTGATACGCTGACCATCACCCAACAAGCAGACTATACCCACACGGATCAGGATAAGCTTGTTGCCAATCGCCTAGCGTTTACAACAAGTGGCAAGCTGATTAACCAAAGTCAATTTACCGCCGATCAAGATTTGACACTGAATGCCAATGACATCACAAACCAAGGCTTGATCAACAGTGAAAACACATTCATCAAAGCTGCAGGCACCATTGATAACTTGGCTGGTGGTCGTATCTATGGCACACACCTTGCCATTACTGCCGACACACTAAACAACACCCCAGCCAAAGCCAGTGATACCGACAGCCATCACACCGCCCCAGTCATTGCAGCCAGAGAGCGTCTGGATATTGGTGTAAACACCCTAAACAACAACCCCAACCCTGACAGAGCGGGCAAATTCAACGAAAACTTCGACAGTCAAGCTTTAATCACAAGTCTTGACAGTCTTAACATTGGCGGCAGTCTTGATGACAATCATCATGCCACAGGCAAAGCCGAAGCCATCATCAATAACGGTGCAACCATTGAATCTGGTGGGCAGATGCAGGTTAATACCAAAACCTTGTTAAACACCAATGCCGACTTTAACAAGCATACAGTCAAGGTAGAGGAAGAATCTGTCTATGGACAAACACTCTATCGCAACCGTGAGCAGTCAGGGGCAGCTCCTGTCATTCAAAAAAGCACCAATACTGATGATTTGGGCAATAAACCCATGGCAGGATTGTTTGACTGCCCAGAGGGTAGCGACTGCATCATCAACTACGGCAATGATTCTGCCATCTGGTCGTACTTTAAAATTGAGCCGCCCAAAGAGCCTATCCCAAGCATTAAAGCTCAGGATCTGTTAGATGAGCCTGATCTGCCAGAAAATGAAACCGCCGAAAGCTGTGCTTTGGCAGGTGCAGCCAATCAAGCGTGTGCTCAGTACAACAAAGAGCTGGCAAATTACACCAAAGTTATGGGTCCATTGTTAAAATGGGAAGAGGATAATGCTGCATCCATCGAAGCGCTAAATTCAGCGATTCGAGAGTATAACCGTCAGTTCGTCAAAGACAAAAGCGATGTGGATTTGGCATTAAACATCTACACCACCGATGAAGCGTATTTGGGTCCAACCAGTAAAAAAGGCGCACCGACTGGTGCTTTATATGTCAAACAAGCTAACGGTGATTATCATCGTGTTGGTGAAGAGATTGATGAGATCACTGTTGACTTTGTGGTCTATGAGGATAAAACCCTCACCTCTGACCCTGCTCGTATGGTGGCTGGCAATAATCTTATCATTCATGGCGATACCTTAATTAATGATAAAAGCCAGATAACTGCAGGTCATGACTTTGCTGTCATTGGCGATACTGTCATTCAAACACCTGACAATGGCCTGCATGGTGAAAAAACCAAAGTCACGGAAAATGGTCGATATGTCAGCCGCACGGTTGAGTCATCTGCTGCAGGTCGTAGGCATAAGCGTATTGATATCGGCAGTGGTGCCTTTGTACAATCCTTTGCGCCGCTGGCAACTTACGAGCTCCCCATCCTAAACGCTGCGATCAATACCACGCCAAATAGCACCAGCATTGACAAGCCAGCTGTGGATAATGATGTTTCTACCATCATTAAAGATGTGGGTGATGACACCATCACCTTACCAACTTCAGCCTTATACATCATCAACGCTGACGACCCTAATCAGCCACTGGTTCAAACCGATGCCGCCTTTACCGATTACAAACAGTGGCTTGGCTCGGATTATATGCTAAAAGCCCTACAATCAGACCCAAATCACATCCACAAACGCCTCTCTGATGGCTATGGTGAGCAACAGCGCATTAAAGATCAGTATTATCTACTGACAGGCAGACACATCAACACCGATTACCGCAGTAATGAAGAAGCCTTTAAACAGTTGATGGATAATGGCATCACTCATGCCAAACAGTTCGGCTACACGCTTGGCACCGCACTCACGCCTGAGCAGATGGCGAACTTAACCACAGACATCGTCTGGTTGGTCAAACAGTCCATCACGGTCGCCACCAAAGACAAAGATGGCAATACCATCACCAAAACAGAAGAAGTGTTGGTGCCTAAGCTGTATCTAAGATCTGCCAACATCGCCACAGGTGCACTTACCCCTGATGGCAGATACAGTGCTGTCTCAGCAAGAAATATTAACATGCAGCTGACTGGCGATCTTGACAATAATGGCAACCTCATCGCCAAAGACACAGCTGCCATTACCGCAAACAATGTCAATAATACAGGCACCATTTATGGTAACTTTGTCGCTGTCACAGCAGATAATACCATTGCCAATCATGGCACCATGTATGCAAACAGTGCCATGAGTCTAGATGCAGGCAACCAAATCATCAACCAAAGCCAAACAGCTACCCAAACAAACACACAAGGACAAAGCCACTCATCTAACACCGCCACCACACGCATCGCCACCATCAGTGTTGGTGAGGGCTTAAAAGACAAAACTGATGATAATGGCAAACCTTTAACCACCCTAAGTCTGCGTGGCAATCAGATCATCTATCAAGGTGCCACATCAGACAACGCTGGTGGCAGCACCCAAATCACCGCCGAAAACGGCATCGACATTGGTGCTGTTACCGTAAGCAATCACATCAGTGCTGTCGCCGATGAGAATAACTACTTTAAGTACAGCCAAACTACCGATGTAGGCTCAAATATTAGCAGTTATGGCAACACCATCATCAGAACTACAGGTGAGTATGCAGACATTAACATCCAAGGCTCGCACTTAGACTCTGCCACAGGCACTACGGCTATTATTGGTACTGGGGATGTACGCATGATTGAGGGGCGGCAGACACAGAGTGTAGAGAGTGCAAGTTTACACACCAATCGCCGCTTAACAGGCAGTAAAACTGAGCGGTCTAGCTTTGAGCAGCACAGCAGCACCAGCATAAAAAATCAGGTGGGCGGCAATCAAGTAGTCATCAGCGGTGTAAATACAACATTGGTAGCTACCGAAGTGTTGGCAGATGGCGATGTCCTTGTTAAAGCCGACAAACAGCTTAGCATTGGCTCTACCGCAGACAGTCTAAGTAGCCACAGTAGCGAGCAAACCACCAAAAAAGGCATATTTACCACCGCGCCCGCCTCAGTGACCCTAGGCAAACAGCAAACTCGTCAGAACGATGCCTATGAGCAAGTCACCTACACAGGCTCATTGGTGGGTACAACAGGGGGTAACATCCGCCTTGAAGCAGGTGATGGGGTGGATGTCATTAACAGTGACATCATCGCTCAAAAAGATGCGATTGATGCCAATACAGGTAATATTTTATTTAAAGCCCAAGCTGTCAATATCACAAGCCAAAATATCCAATCCAGCAATGAATCACACTTCTTACAAAAAACCACAGGGGTGACTGCCGGTGTTTCAAGCAGTGTTGTGAGTGATACACAAAGCATTGAAAGCTTAAAAGACGCTGCCCAAGACACCGACTCTCGCCGTGCTAAGCTCATGGGGACTTTAGCAGCTGCATCTAAAATACGCACCCTTAATCAAAACCTACAAGACAGCAAACTAGGCTCTGTCAGAGCCCAAGCTACCATCGGCAGTCAAAGCACCAAAAGCGACAGCCAAAGCCATCAAGAGACCAATGACGCTGCCAATGTCCATGCAGATGGCAATCTGATCTTTGATGTCAAAGGCAAAGGCGAAAACAGCACACTCACCGTCACAGGCTCAAACATCAGTGTTGGACAAAACCTATACAACCATGTTGAGGGCGATGTCATCTACCAAGCCTCAACCCAAACCAGCACCCAAGACAGCCAAAACAGCAGTAAAGGATGGGGAGCAGGTGTCTATGCCTCTGCCAATCTTGGCACCGATGGACTAAGCTCAAACTCTGCTGGCTTTACCGCTAATGCCAATAGAGCAAAAGGCAGTAGCCAAGAGATTGCCACAACCCACACCAATACCCAAGTCACTGTTGGCGGTACAACCGTCAATGACATTGGTGGCAGTCTTATCCTAGATGGTGCCAATCTTGATACCACATACCTAACAGGCACAGTAGGCGGTGATCTGATCGTCAAAAGCCATCAAGACGAATATCAATACACCCATGACCAAAAACAAATGGGCGGCAGTCTTGATGTCAGCTTCCAAGGCACACCACAATCTGCCAGTATCAATGGCGGCAAAACAGACATAGACGCAAGCTACAAGCAAGTCACCCAGCAATCAGGCATCAAAGCCAATACCTCAAACCTATCCGTACAAGGAAAAGGCAGCTTCACTGGTGGCTATCTCATCACTGATGCAGGTAAAAACCAAACTCAATTTGCCCAAGGCATCCAAACCCAAGACATTGAAAATCAGCTAAGCTATGAAGGTGATGCCATCAGTGTCGGTGTAGGGATTGGTTTTAATAACAAAGAGCAAGACAGCGAGGGCAGCCAAAACAAAACCAGCTACAACGCTAGTTTGCAAGGCATTGGTTATGGTACAATAGACCCAGTCCATAAAACATCCACAACCTACTCTGCCATCACAGACCAAGCAGGACTTGACTACATCAACACAGAAAGCTTCAACCAACCAGAAGTGCAAAATAAACTAAATCAAATCATTACTAATGATTTTGATAAGGAGCAAGCGATTAAAGAGCTAAATGCTCAAGTGGTAATTACTCAAGCCTTTGACAGTGAACGCCGTAAAATAAAAAGCGAATACGCCAAAAAAGCAGAAGACTACCTTAAACAAGCCAAAGACTTACCAGATGACGACCCAAGAAAAGCAGAACTGGAAGCTAAAGCCCAAAAGATACAAACCAACCTAAGAATCTTCGATAGCATCACCTCAGTCTTGTATGCTCCTAATTCAAATGGTATCATAGGTGATGTGGCAAGAGCGGCAAGTCCAGAGCTTGCTTATCGGATTGGGCAATATTTTAAACAAAACAAACTCAAAAACGAAATTGATGGTGGTAATCGTCCAGAAGAACAAAGCCCACAACACCTACTAGCCCATACCATACTAGGTGCTGCCGTAAGCTACGCCACAGGCAATAACCCAATAACAGGTGCTTTATCGGGAGCAACCAATGAAGCTGTTGCCCCAGTTTTATCAAATTACTTATATGGCAAAAAACCAAACGAGCTTAGTCAAGATGAAAAGGACACCATCACAAGTATCTTAAACCTAACCACAGTTGCCACTGCTTATGGCACAACAGGCGGTAGTGTAGCCGATGCAGTTAATGGAGCTGAGATTGGGAGAGTTGGGGTTGAGAATAATACATTAAAGAAAAGTGATGTTGATGAATTGTTAAGGCAGATAGCCTACGCTAGAAGGCATTATGATAGTGTTAAACTCGATGAAGAGATGCGTAGAATCAGAAGTCTTGCAGCAAAATTAGCTCATGACAACTTTAAGGAAATTCAAGCCTGTCAAAACAACCCCACGCCGAGCTGTGTAAACAAAATCAGAACTGAGTACAAAGATGTAAATTTTGCTAGCTTACAAGATGCCTATCACAAATATCAAGACACTGGCAATATTTTAAGTGCCTATGAATTTCGCAATAATTCACTTGTTTCGTGTGCTAACACCAATTTTGCAGATTGTATCATTGTTGCTGATGGTATAAAAGTTATGCAAAATGGTGCTTATGAAGCGGTAGGGGGATATGCAGGTAGTCAATTACGCCCCACCACTCTTTTAGCTGGAAGTGGAAGAAAAGTTAATAATCTTGACATTTCCTTTAATCCAGATATAAGCAAACATATGGTTAGGGATGGTAAATTTTCTCAAAGCGGGGGTATTTCTGGTACTCACAATAGATTGGAGTTTTACAAGGTTGCTAAAGAACACAACATTCAGATAATAGATGTTAGGTTGAGTACCAAAGATGGTATTTACACTGCTTGGTATAAAATTCCATCAAAAGACAGGATGGGAAATATAACAGGTTATAAAAAACAGATTTTTTATAAAACTGTTTATGATCCAAAAATATACAGTGATTCAATGATGTTAGAATACGGAAGGCAAGCTGCTAAACAAGGGTATCAACGAGCAATATCAGAACGATTAACCCAATATGATTCAACATATAATGGCATAACTTTTAGAGTTTATCTGGATTCTAAAACTGGTCAGGTAACGAATTTTCACCCAAAATAGGAGTTAACTAAATGAACACAATTTTTAACAACATAGATGTTTTGGATAAATTTTCAACTGCTAAATTATTTTTTAATTTAGTGTATCAGGATAACTATTTTTTGACGGTTATAGATTATCTTATTGATAGGCACGGTTTTGTTTCTGATGATATTGGATGTGTATTTCCAGATCCTGATAGCTATTATGAAGAAGATCATTTTGACGGAGTACGCTTTTTTATTGGAGGGCAAGAATTGACTGTATCTGATGATGAATTTAAAAATTTACTATATGAGGCTTGTGAAAAATATAATAAAATTCATCCGAATTATAATTTTTTTGGGACTGAACCCGATTAGCAACCATGCTTACTAGCTCGTGGGTTGAGTTTACCAAACTAAGCAAATTCAATGACTCAATCTAAAACTTTGAGGTTTGTTGTCGATCAAGCCAACCTATCAAGGAGTTCCATCAGTGTCGGCATTGGTATCGGTGCAGACGCCAGCAGTCTAGATGGCAAAGCAAAACCTGCCCTCCAAGGCTTAGGCTATGGTACAATAGACCCAGTACATAAAACATCCACCACCCACTCTGCCATCACAGATCAGGCAGGGCTTAGTCATATCAATACAGAGAACTTCAACCAACCAGAAGTTCAAGATGAGCTAAATCAAATCATCACCAATGACTTTGATAAGGAGCAAGCATTAAAAGAACTTGGGGCTCAAGTAACCATCACCCAAGCATTTGACGCTGAACGCCGTGCCATTAGAAGTGAATTTGCGAAAGAAGCGGAAGATTATCGTAAACAAGCAGAAAAGCTATCAGATGACAATCCAGAAAAGTTCAGACTTGAACAACAAGCCCAAGAAATCGAACAAAAGCTAAGAATCTTCGACAGCATCACATCAGCCTTGTACGCTCCTAACTCAAATGGTATCATAGGTGATGTGGCAAGAGCAGCAAGCCCTGAGCTTGCTTATCGGATTGGGCAGGAGTTTAAACGCAAAGACCAAGAAGGTTCGGCACAGCATCTACTAGCCCATACCGTACTAGGTGCTGCGGTAAGCTATGCCACAGGCAATGACATCGCCACAGGAGCAATATCGCCGTAAGCAATGAAGCAGGTGCTAAGATTTTAGCAAACTACCTATATCAAGGCAAAGATCCACAAGACCTAACCCAAGAACAAAAAGACACCATTGTCAGCATTCTAAACCTAGCTACTGCGACAGCCATCTACACCACAACTGATGGCAGCGCCACTGATGCAGTGAGTGGGGCTGAAGTTGGAAAAGTGGGGGTGGAGTGGAATGGTGGCGCAAATCTTGTACAAAAAAGCAGAGCGATCAATAATAAAAAATGCAGAAATGGCGATGTAAGTGCTTGTAATGTCAAAACTTTGGGTGACTTAATTAAGGATAATAAACAGTACATCCTAATTGGAACGAGCTTGCTGCCTATTGTTGGTGATATCCAAGGTTTTGTTGAGGCTGAGACTACTGGTGATTATGTCTTTGCTACCATAGGTCTTGTGCCTGGTCTTGGAGATGCAGCTCAAAAAGCCCATACAGCAAAAAAGGCTTATGATGCTGCTAAATCCGCCAATGATGTGAATGGTATGAAAGCCGCCATTCAACAAGGGGTGGATGCCTTAAAGGCACAAGGAAAAGCACAACAGCTTACTGGCAAGCAGGCTGTTAAAAAAGCGGAAAGTGGGGAGATTACCACACTATTATTACCAACCCCAAAAACAGCAAATGAGAGACGAAATAGTGCAGGAAAGGTATTTTCATCAACTAAACTAACCGAACTGAAAGCTGGCGAAAGCTTGTTTAAAGGTGGCAATTCAGCACCAGTACCAAAACAAGTGGCTGACAAATTGTCAGGCAGAGGCTTTAATAATTTTGGCGAATTTAGAAGTGCTTTTTGGAAAGAAATGGCAAGCGACCCTGCAGTTGCTCAAAATTTTGACCGTTCAAATTTAGCTCTTATGAGGCAAGGAAAAGCCCCTATTGCTCCAAAATCCCAGCATAATGGAGATAACAAAAGATATGAATTAGATCATAATATAGAAATTAGAGATGGTGGAACTATCTACAACCTAGATAATATCATCATTAGAACCCCAAAAGATCATAAAGAAAAAACTAGCAAGAGAGGCAGATAAATATGAAAAATATTTATCATGATTTAAAAAAACTAATTGAAGAATTGATGACATTTCAATCATCAGAAAAAAGAGAAAATTATATTATGTCCGAATTGGATGATATCATAATTGATCCAAAATGGAGTGATTATATATTTTGGAGCAATGATTATCATCATGAAGATGGCTCATTAAATTATGATAAATTCTTCAAAAAAATATCAGAATATGAACAATCTGATGAATACCAAAGAAATAAATATATTATCTCCTTAGTTAATAGTTTATTAAATAAAAATTTTGATAAAAAATCAGAAATGGAAATTGTCAATGAACTTAACAAGCTAATACCCGATGAAGATTGGATTGATTGCTTATTTGTAAGCAAATCATGTTTTTTGGAAAACGGAGTTTTTAATGAAAAAGAGTTTCTTAAATTAATGAATTTAATAAATTTTGAATTATAAAATGGGTGGAAATTATCAAACCCATAAACCAAGCCCGTAGGCTGGGTTAGCGACAGCGTAACCCAGCATTTATGGTGTAACCAATCGAAAAGGATTTGTTGAAGCTGAAACTGTCGCTGATTATGTTTTCGCCACAGTTGGTATTGTGCCTGGTCTCGGAGATGCAGCTCAAAAAGCCCATAAAGCAAAGCGAGCATACGAGACTGCAAAGTCCACCAATAATACCAGTGGTATGCAAAATGCTTTGACGAACATGAAGGCCGCCATTCAACAAGGTGGATGTTTTAAAGCAGGAGCAAGGGAAAGCTGGTGTTCCTAATGTCAGCCAACCCATCTCTGGTAGTCAAGCCATTCGGCAGATAGAGAACGGACAAGCGGTTCCTGTTGGGTATAGTAGAGATACTCAAGGTAGGTTGCGAGACAGTCAAGGGCGTTATGTGAGCAACCCAGATAACCCTAAAGTGGGAGACTTATATAGCCGACCAAGCCTAAGAGTGAATATTAAAGAGCAAATTATGGCGGATTATGAAAAACTTCCCAACGGAGACTACCGTCATAAAACTACCAGAACTGTTGTTAAAGCGCCCGTTGATTTCGGTCATGCCTATGGTTATGAACACAGACGATTGGTTCTAGCTGCACAACAAACGGGACTTACTCAAGCTCAATTTAACGATTTTGTTAATTCTCGCCCTGATTATTTTAGGCTTGAAAATAGAGCCGACAACCAAAGTCATCGTTATGAAAAGCCGGGCAATGGAGATTTACAGAAAATTATTGAAGATATTAATAAATTTAAAACACAAAGAGGTATTAAGTGATGAGTTACGATATAAGTGGTACTGAAATATGGAATGCTCTAAATATGGGTGATATTCCGCTTTTGGAAGCTGTGTTAAATAAATATCCGCAACGCAACCTATTAGAAATATCAGAAGATACAAATTGGAATTGGTTGCATAAAATATTGTCAGGGCTTGAACTTAGTAAAAATAAGCCATCTAGTTTAAGTGTTAAGTACTTAATCAACAAAAATATCCCCGTCAACGCCCAAGACATATATGGTATGACCCCATTGCATTATGCCATGCGTAGTCATAATGCTGATGCTGCCATTGCATTGCTTGAAGCAGGTGCTGACCCGAATATTCCTAATATTGATAATTTGCGACCGCTGTCTATGGTGGGTTATACTAAAGATAGATTGGATGTATTAGAGTTAATGCTTCAAAAAGGTGGGAATGTTCATAATATCATCAATGACAATGAAACAATTTTAGAAAGTTGGCTGCCAAGTGAGAATGACGAACAATGGGTAAGAGAAATTTATGAAATAATGAAACAATATGCCTAATTTAAATTCAACGACTTTGTAAACTTTCGCCCTGATTATTTTGGCCCCTAGCCCGTAGGCTGGGTTAGCGACAGCGTAACCCAGCATTTATAGTGTAACTCATTGATTTTGTTGGGTTTCGCTTTACTTAACCCAACCCTTAAAGACTATAACCTATTAACCCAACCCACAACCCAAAAAGACCCAAACCCATGACCTATACCAACCACCCATCTTGCCATATATTATCCTTACCAACACGATTGGCATTGGCTGTCTCTTTGACCTTATGCTGTTCAGCATATGCCAATACCCCTGAACAGATTGCCCATCAGCAAATCTTGCTTAATGAACAAAGACAAGCGGTGCTTAATCAATCATTGATGACAAGCCCTAGCGTGCAAGTTGATGTGCCCGCCTTTGAGTCTATTGCCAAGATGGATTCTATTCATACTGACAGTCAAAACAGCCACGATGATTTGCCTTGCTTTACCATCAATCAAATCGCTTATGCACCGATTGATGCTGCTAGCGATATTACTGGCGATGCTGATAGAGCAGATTTGAATCAATTCGCCTTTGCTCTTACGCCTTTAACACATGGCAAAAGTAGTGTATTGGGTCAATGTTTAAACATCAATGATATACATCACATTGTCCGTGATGTACAAAACCGCTTGATTGAGCGTGGCTTTGCCACCACCAGAGTCTTTATTGGTAATCAAAACTTATCTGGTGGTCAGCTTGTCTTGTACTGTCGTACCAGGTGTTATTGGACAGATTAAGGCAGATACGGCAAATAGTCCCAAGCCCATTTATACAGTTTATACAGACCCCACAGGACTGCCTGCCAATTTTAATACCGCTTTGCCTTTTAAATTTGGTGATGTACTAAACATCAGACAGCTTGAAACCGCCCTTGAAAACCTAAAACGAGTGCCAAGCTCTGATGCTGATTTTGCCATCATGCCAAGTGAGACTAGCAAGGTGGGAGCAAGCGATGTACTCATCAAATACGCCGCATCCAGAAAAGTGCGAGGCAGCCTTGGTCTTGATGACTCAGGGTCAAAAACCACAGGTAAATATCAAGGCAGTGTTACCTTAAGCTTTGGCAACCCCACTTGGCATAATGACTTACTCTATCTGACCTATAGCCGTGATTTAGGCAATCACATCAATAAAGACGAATATACCAATAAGACTGATAAAGGTGGCAGTAAAAACTATGGTATGGGCTATGTATTACCTATTAACAACACCGTCTTTCATGCCAATGCCAGCCATTACACCTATCATCAAACCGTGGCAGGGGTGAATCAAGACTATCTCTACAGCGGTGATTCTGATAACATCAGTCTAAATGCCAGCCACTTGGTACATCGAGATGCTAAGAGCAAAACATGGCTCAATGCAGGTGGCTTCACCAAATCACAAAAAAGTTATATTGATGATACCCAAATCGATGTACAACGCCGCAAAATCTCAGGCTGGACGGCAGGCATTCGCCATGAGACACGCTTGGGGCAAAGTCAGCTAAATACAGATGTCAGCATACAAAGAGGTACAGGTGCATTTAATGCCTTGACACCACCTGAGAGTCTGTTTAACGAAGGCACGGCACGCACACCGATTTATAAGCTTAATCTAAACTTTGCTACACCTCTCAAAATGGGCGATAACTACCAAGCAGGCTATCAGGCAAACCTAAAAGCCCAATACACCCAAGAAGCCCTAGTCCCCAGTGAGCGAATGAGTATTGGTGGACGATACAGTGTGCGTGGCTTTGATGGCGAGCGGACACTGTCAGGCGACATCGGAGCAATCCTTCGTCAAGATGTCAGCTTTCCCATTAAGCAGTCAAATCACAGTCTATATCTAGCCCTAGATGCTGGCAGTATCGCCATGTAAAACAAAGAGCAAGACAATCTGCTACTTGGACACACACCCATCGGTGGTGCCATCGGCATCAAAGGGCAAATTAAGCCACTGCGCCTAAACTACGACTTCTTTGCAGGGCATCCCATCAGACAGCCTAAGTATTTTGGTGATAAAGATTGGGTTGGTGGAATGAGTTTGGGGGTGGAGTTCTAACCAAACGGTTTTTTAAACCAGCAGACAAATAAATCCTGCGTAAACCATCAGTTAGGCATTGGCTTGGCTGGTGGTTTTTTATTGGGTGGGTAGAATGTTTACAAATATTTTGTAATACTTGCACATTGCCATCTCTTGTTTTAAAATATATAAACCTTTATGTAACAATTGTGCAAAATTATACCCAATCATCTGATGTTTGGGTAAGGTATTAAAATCTTCGAATGTTTGGTGGTATATCAAGCTGGTAAAAAACATGGTTGTTTTGGTTTTGTGAATATACACATAATTGGTGTATAGATGCTTACATCAATGAAAAAAGTAATGGTGAACTATATGGACTTAAATGTGATTAGAGAGAATCGCTGATTTAGTAGATGTGGCTGAGCAGCGCCGTATTTCCTTTTCTGAAATACAATCGGTTTTTAAATCTGTCAAAAATTCGTTAAATGGCAGAACATTTATTCATCTTAAAAATAAATTGGGTGGCGAGTACGACAGTGTTAAATTAACGACATTACATCAAAATTTGTCTAACATAATAAACGCACATATTTTCTTTGATGACAAGTTGATTTTTATTTTTGAAAAAGAAGATGAGATAAAAACTAAGCTTGATGCATATTTTGATGGTCAAAATTTTGGAAGTTATCAACCATACAAAAAACAGAAGCTTGATGAATTATGTGATTTCTATCATTTTTTTGTTTGCCGAGAGATTAATGTTAAGGTTCAACTTAGTTTGAATGATTTAAAGGAAGTTGATGGCAATTATCAAGAAATATATGCCATCGAAAAAATTCCGCTAAATTGCCATGATTTTATCATGATTGATAATAAGTGGATTGTGGTTGGAATTGATTTGGCGGACGTACTTGGTGCCAATGAGCTAAATATTGCCGAAAATAACTTTTTTAATTTTTTAAACAAGGAAATTGACATTCGGTTGGATAAGCGAGTGGATTTTTTCCCAAAAATTAGAGCATTTTACGACTTGCCACAGAATAGCGACAATGGCGTTACCGAGATTTCATTCATCACAACAGCAGGTACGGCTCATCATGAAGTACTAAAAGGAAATGCAACGGATTTGCGCCAAGCTCCTTACCATGATGGCGGTGTAAAAGCAGTTCGTGGACAAAAATACAACGGGCAGTTGTTGAATAATGATATCACTCCTTATAAAATAAACACAAGATTCTATCGCGTGGATAATAGAGACATGGATATCGCCATCAAGAGCAGTTATCGAGCTCTGCATACAGCCAATGCTTCACATGTCTATGGTGCTTTTATTTACGGCAGTAGGAGTTTGTCTGATTTGAATTTTGCAATTAATCGCTTGACTGCTTGATCATGAATATTGTTGATAACGCAAAAAATGAGCTAGACTCTCGCCACATCCCCCAAGATGTAGCGAGTGTTTGTCTTGCGATTATCAATCATGTGTCAAGATCCCCAAAAGCTTTCTCTCACTTGAGCTTTATGGATTTATATCGAATTAGCCCGAGAGTTGATGACGATAGCTTTTATCAAGCGGTATTTTTGTTAACCAGGCATCCATATAATATTCTAACTCAGAACTTTGAAGCTCAGCATCCAAGAGATGGCTTTAAAATTGTACCAAATAAAGAAGAGATCATAGAGGCAATGAAAACTAGCGATTTCTTCAATCCTTTTACTGGGCAGAGCTTAACCGAACAGGAGTTTGGAGAGCAGGTACTAACTTTTTTTTCACCCTCAGATGAATTATTGGAAATGTTTAATGCTAAATAATTCGCAACTATCCAATAATAAGATACGCCAATTGTCCATAACACCCAATCCAAAAAGCTATCAAGAATTTTTGGATGCCTTGTATTGCGATCTAGATTTTGCTATCGCAGAGCTTGCAAAATATAAAAATATTTGCTCTCAGGGGATTAAAAATAACCCCACCCAGGGCGAAAACCTGATTAATGTAATTATTTGCGTCATTCTGACCGCTCGTGGTTGGCAAGCTGGGCATGACACTTCTATCAATGGTCACGCTGATATTGTCGTCACTTTGCCATATATGAGTTATCAATGGATTGGTGAAGGAAAAATTTATAGCGGACCCACTTATACCACTAAAGGCTTAAATCAGCTTGCTTATCGCTATTCCACTGGACTAGAAGGTCAAAATGCAGGTGGGCTTTTGATTTATATTGACAGCACAAATCTCAACCAAAAGCAGATACTAGATAAATGGTTCAAGTCATTGCAGGATTCCTGCTTTCCAATAATCAAGCCCAACAGTCCTTGCGCAAATAACAGCCTTGCATTCTATAGTACGCATACCCATCCTTCTTCAGGTCTTGATTACACCATCCGGCACATGACGCTAGATTTTCGATATAATCCAAAAGACTAAGCAAATCACGTCTTAACAACTGTTAGCCACCTCTACAAATTAATTTAATATAGTCATTATACAAAATAACTACTAGATGATCACATGAAGAGTAGAATAAGTGGTCACGTGAAGAGTGGAATAAGTGATCATTTGGAGTGGAATATGCAAAAACGAAAAAACTATACTATATCAGTAACATTCTAGTTTTTATCCGTACATTTATCAAGCAAAGAATATTCATATTATGACGGCTTTTGGTTTCCCCACAGAAACAATTCTTATCTTTTTTGGTGTTATCGCCTCCTCTGTCTATCTTGATTTGTTTGCTCATCGCAAAACAACCGAGATTAGCGTAAAAGATGCTTCATTTTGGTCAATCTTTTGGATTGGGTTGGCATTAGCATTTTATGGTTATCTATGGGCGAGATTTGATCAAGGATACGCAAATCTTTATCTAGCTGGCTATGTGTTAGAAAAGAGCTTATCGATTGATAATTTGATGGTGTTTGTCGCTATTTTCGCCTCTTTTGGCATCACTGGAAAATTACAACATCGCATTCTCTATTGGGGGATTATTGGGGCATTGATTTTCCGTGCAATTTTTGTTGTGATTGGCACAAGTTTATTTACAGTAAGCCCTTATGTAGGCTTCCTTTTTGCAGGTTTTGTGATTTGGAGTGGCTATAAAATGCTCAGTAGTAATAGTGATTCTGAAGAAGAGATTGAAGATTATTCAAACCACTGGAGTGTTCGTTTCACTGGGAAATTGATCCCAGTGTTACCTAAATTATATGCAGAACGTTTCTTTGTTAAACATTCAGAACTTAGTCCAGAGAATATTGCATTAGTTACTCGTAAAGGATTGCGTTACGCTACACCTGCATTTCTTTGCTTAATGGCAATCGAAACCTCCGATGTAGCTTTTGCTTTTGACAGCGTACCAGCAGTGATCGCTGTTACGCAAGAACCGTTACTTGTTTATGCAGCAATGATCTTTGCTATTCTCGGATTGCGTAGTTTGTATTTTATTTTAGCTGCACTCACAAAATATTTAGTCCATCTTGAAAAAGCCGTTATTGCTTTACTATTTTTTATTGGTATCAAAATGGGGATTCAATCTTGGAATCACGCATTTGGCGATAGTGGTATTCATATTTCAGCCAATACAAGCTTATTTATTGTGTTAGGCACATTAGCGATTGGGGTATTAGCTTCCTTTATTTTTCCAGAGAGAGAAAATAATGAAAAAATTTAAATTTTCAATGGCTCTACTATTTATTTCCACTACGGTATTTGCACAATCTTACAAAATACCACCAACTTCATCAACCAGTGGTTATGTACCAGTCATCAGCGATAAATTGATGGAACAATGTGTGAAAGTTTATAACGAAGCTGAGTGGTTAAAACAAGACCTAAAGCAAACCTCAGTAAATCAATATTCATAATATGAAGTCAATCAGTACAACCAAAATGTTGCCAAATTAAATCGATCAACAAATTGGTTTAATCAAAATTGTGCAGGAAAACAATCTCGTTCCGCCTGTGAGGCAGCAAAAAAATTAAACCAACAAAAGGGATTGCCCTATCAATCTTGCAACTAATTTTTTCAAAAACTCAATGGAGATTTTATTATGTCAGTATCTTTATCAAAAGGCGGAAACGTCAGTTTAAGCAAAAATGCCCCAAATCTCACTAAATTAGTGATTGGATTAGGTTGGGATGTGAGAACGACTGATGGGGCAGAATTTGACCTTGATGGTAGTGCGTTTATGCTTGGTGCTAACGGAAAAGTCCGCTCGGACTCTGATTTTATCTTTTACAATAATCTAAAAGCCTCAGACGGTAGTATTGAGCATACTGGTGATAACCGTACTGGAGCAGGTGATGGTGATGATGAAAGTATTATTATTCACCTAGACAAATTGCCTACTACAGTGGAGAAAATTGCGATTACAGTTACTATTCATGATGCAGAGGCTAGAAAGCAGAGCTTTGGTCAAGTTGTCGGTGCATTTGTTCGCTGTGTCGATGGGGCTAATAATAATGAAATTGCTCGTTTTGATTTAAGCGAAGATGCTTCAACTGAAACTGCAATGATTTTTGGTGAGGTTTATCGCCACAATGGAGAATGGAAATTCCGTGCCGTAGGACAAGGATTTGCTGGCGGATTAGCTGCATTAGCAAGAAATTACGGTATTAACATTTAATAAAACATAAATGGGTAAGAAATTACCCATTTTTTATGGA
The DNA here is from genome assembly GCF_900637105.1 of Moraxella cuniculi. NCBI lineage: Bacteria > Pseudomonadati > Pseudomonadota > Gammaproteobacteria > Moraxellales > Moraxellaceae > Moraxella > Moraxella cuniculi. Next base: position 472,979 of record NZ_LR134343.1, read on the forward strand.
GAAATCATTATGGCTATTGATGTAACAAAGAAACCTAAAATATCATTAAGTAAAGTAGTATTGGAAAAATCAGGTGATTCTACACGTATTGATTTATCTAAAAGTAATGATCAAAATATTGTGATCAATTTAAACTGGACACAAAAGAAAAATGATGGATTATTTGCCAACTTATTTAATAAAAACCAAGATATTGACCTAGATTTAGGTTGTTACTATGAATTAACCAATGGACAAGCTTCGGTCATTGATGGTTTGCAATTTTCCCATAATCGAGGCGGAGCAAAAAATCAACGTACTAGACAAGGTTGCTATACAGAAGCTCCCTATATTTGGCATTGTGGTGATGATCGTGGTTCAGGTAGTTCTTCTGGTGAAAATATTTTAGTTAATCCTATCGGAGCAAATTATATCAAACGGATTATTGTCTACTGTTTTATCTATGAAGGTGTAGCAAAATGGGGTGAATCTGATGCTATTGTCACGGTAAAAGTGCCTAACCAGCCTGATATTGTGGTAGAAATGGGCAGACAAACTGATCCAAGAACATTCTGTGCAATCGCTTCCATTGAATTTCACGGTAATCAAATGTCAGTGCGTAAAGAAATCACGTTCCACAACGGACACAAAGAGTGCGATCACTATTATGGTTGGGGATTTAATTGGGGGGCTGGGTCGAAATAAGGAAAGCGGAAGAAAATTGCTTGATTCAAGATTATTTCAATACCACACTCCAATAAACACAAATATCTATTTAATATATTGCTGGTTTACCCAGTTAAAAGAGCGTAAAACCATAAATAACTTGGCAGGTATTCCTCCGTCATTTTGATAATATTACAACACAAGCAATTTAACCCCAGCTGACAATCAAACCAACAAAAAACAGCCCCAACTTAGGGCTGTTTTTTTATTTGTAGTACAACTTACTTGCGTTTTTTGCGTTGAATGGCGTGGATTGCACGACCATCAGCAGACAATGCCGCCTCATGAACCGCTTCTGATATCGTTGGGTGAGCAAAAGTCATCAATTGCAGATCCTCGATGCTAGAAACAAACTCCATCGCAATCATGCCCTGATGAACAATCTCGCCTGCACCCACAGCAACAGCATGCATACCCAGCAGACGATCAGTCTTGGCATCGGCAACAACCTTAATCAGACCCACGCCCTCGCCCTGTGCCAAAGCACGACCATTGGCAGCCAAGCTAAATGAGCCAGTTTTCACCTCATAGCCTTTTTCGATAGCAGCTTGTTCTGACAGCCCCACCCATGCAATCTCTGGGTGCGTATAGATAACGCTGATGATGGTGTCATAGTTCACCTGTGCTTTTTCGCCGTGAATGCGTTCGGCCGCCATCATGCCCTCTTCCATGGCTTTGTGTGCAAGCATTGGGCCACGCACCAAATCACCGATGGCATATACACCGTCTAGGTTGGTTTTGCACTGATCATCAACTGCCACCAAGCCACGCTCGGTCAGCTCAATGCCACAACCCTCTGCAAGTAGCTTCTCGCTATACGCACGACGACCAACACAAACGATCAGCTTGTCAAAAGTCTCAGTCTTGGTCTCGCCCTTGACATCTGTGGTAACAACCACTTCACCATTGACCACTTCAGCATTGGTAACTTTGGTATCCACACGGATATCCAAGCCTTGTTTTTTCAGTAATTTGGCAGCTTCTTTGGAGATTTCTTTGTCCGCCACTGCCAAAAATTCTGGCATTGCTTCATAAACTACCACTTCAGCACCCAAGCGACGCCACACCGAACCAAGCTCAAGTCCGATAACGCCCGCACCAATCACGCCCAAGCGTTTTGGCACTTCGCTAAATTCCAATGCCCCTGTTGAATCAACGATATACTCGCCGTCAGTCTTGGCAACTGGAATCTCGATTGGCACAGAACCTGCCGCCAAAATTACATATTTTGCGGTGATTGTGGTCTCTTCGCCCTCAAGCGGTGCAAATTTTACTTGTTTTTGCTCGCCCTTGCCGTCAAGTAGCGTACCCCAGCCTTGCAACCAGTCAATGCCATTACCCTTAAGCAAACCTGCCACACCAGCTGTCAGACCTTTCACCACAGCGTCTTTACGCTCAAGCATTTTGGCAATGTCAATTTGCACATCACCTGTTGTGATGCCATGATCGGCAAGCTCATGCTTGGTTGCCTCATAACGATGCGAGCTGTCAAGCAACGCCTTTGATGGAATACAACCAACATTCAAGCAAGTGCCGCCCAATGCTGGCTCACCTTTATGAACACGCTTTTCGATACAAGCCACGCTCAGACCAAGCTGTGCTGCACGGATTGCGGCTTCGTAGCCACCAGGACCACCACCAATAACAACCAAGTCGTATGAATTTTTCATAATTTTCTCTTTTTTGTTAATTTAAAACACGCAAAGAATTGCCAGTACAATCCAGCAATTCTTTGTAACACGCTCAAGCAATTAGATCTTATAGATCTAACAATAGCATTGATGGATCTTCAATCAGCTCTTTGATTGTTACCAAGAATTGCACCGCTTCTTTACCATCAATGAGGCGATGGTCATAAGACAAGGCAAGATACATCATTGGCAAAATCACCACTTCGCCATTTACCGCCATTGGGCGTTCATTGATGGCGTGCATACCCAAAATCGCAGTCTGTGGTGGGTTGATGATTGGTGTAGATAACAACGAACCAAACACACCGCCATTGGTGATGGTAAATGTACCACCTGTCATCTCATCAATAGACAGTCTGCCTTCGCGAGCCTTGATGGCATAATCACGAATGCCTGCCTCGACATCTGCCATGCTCATGCGGTCAGTATCACGCAGCACAGGCACAACCAAGCCACGATCGCTTGATACTGCTACGCCAACATCATAAAAACCATGATAAATAATATCATCACCATCGATAGAGGCGTTTACCGCTGGGAAGCGTTTTAGGGCCTCTGTTGCCGCTTTCACAAACAGCGACATAAAGCCAAGTTTAACACCATGGCGTTTTTCGAAACGGTCTTTATATTTTGCACGCAAATCCATCAACGGCTTCATGTTCACCTCATTAAAGGTGGTTAGCATGGCAGTTTCTTGGGTTGCTGATAGCAGACGCTCTGCGATACGCTTACGCAAGCGAGTCATTGGCTCACGCTTTTCGATACGCTGACCAACCGCTGTGGCAATCACTTGACCATTGTCAGATTTTAAGGTTGGATTAACCATATCAGACTTGGTTACACGACCGCCGCGACCACTGCCCTGTACATCGGCAGGGTTGATGCCTGTTTCTTTGGCAGCCTTACGCACCGCTGGGCTTTGGTCTTTGTACTCTTCTTCTTTGGCATCGCTCTTTGGCTGTACAGGAGCAGCAACCGATGCTGGATCTACGGTAGTATTACCATCAGCCTGATCTTCGCTGGCAACCTTAGTCTCACCAGCAGCCACAGCACCCGCCTCAAAAGTTGCAACAACTTCGGCAGACAACACAGTGTCATCAACATTTTTGACAATGCTGGTAATCACGCCGTCATCAGGTGCAACGATTTCTAGCACAACTTTATCAGTCTCAACTTCAGCCAACAGCTGATCTCGGCTCACCGCTTCGCCTTCTGCGACATGCCATTCAACAATCGTACCATCTGGCACTGACTCTGGAAATACAGGGGCTTTAATTTCAGCCATAATAAACTCCTTGAAAGTTTATAAATCATTAAAAATTAGTTTAATTCATTTAACAATATCAGCCAAAGCAACCACCGCTTCGGCTGAAGTTGTATTATTTCAACTCATCAACAGTTACACCCAATGCAGCTGCAATTAGGGCTTTTTGTTGCTCTGCGTGCAATTTTGGCGAGCCAGTTGCAGGTGCGGCGGCAGCAGGGCGTGCCGATGGTGGCACAATCTTCGCTTTGGTTGGTGCTGGCACCACAATGCGGAACAATTCAGGAGCAAGATAATACCACGCACCTTGATTCAGTGGCTCTTCTTGTGCCCAAATAATCTCTTGCAAGTTTGGATATTTGGCAATTTCGTCCAAAATGCGTTGTTCTGGCAGAGGATATAGTTGCTCAATACGCACGATGGCAATATGCTCTTGGCTTAGTTTGCGGCGTTGTTCAAGCAAATCATAATACACTTTGCCACCACACAACACAAGGCGTGTTACCTGTTCAGGGTTGATGGCATCAATCTCTGGCAAGACGGTTTCGAACTTGCCGACTGCCAACTCATCAAGTGTCGAAGTAGCAAGCGGATGACGCAATAAGCTCTTAGGCGACATCACCACCAATGGCTTGCGAATTGGACGCACCACCTGACGACGCAACGCATGGAATATCTGTGCTGGCGTGGTTGGGGTAATCACCTGCATATTATCTTCGGCACACAACTGCAAGAACCGCTCAAGTCGTGCTGATGAATGCTCGGGACCTTGACCCTCAAAGCCATGTGGCAACAACATAACCAAGCCACACACACGCTGCCACTTGGTCTCACCGCTTGAGATGAACTGGTCAATCACCACCTGTGCACCATTAACAAAGTCGCCGAACTGTGCCTCCCAGACAATCAAGGCATTTGGCACTGTGGTCGCATAACCATATTCAAATGCTAATACCGCCTCTTCGGACAACAGTGAGTTATAGGTAGCAAAGCGAGCTTGGTTTGGTGAAATATGCTGCAACGGAATGTACATACTGCCATCGGTCATGTTGTACAATTCGGTATGGCGATGCGAGAAAGTACCACGACCCACATCTTCGCCCGTGATACGCACCAATGCCCCTTCGTCAGCAAGGCTGGCATACGCCAAAGTCTCAGCAGCCCCCCAGTTTAGTGGCTCTTCGCCTGTTTGCATGGCAAGGCGTTGCTCCAGCACTTTGGCAACTTGACGCTGCAATACAAAGCCCTCTGGCACTTTTGCCATCGCTTGCCCATATGCTTTTAGCTTGTCAATATCAACACCTGTTTGCCAATCATCAACCAGCTGATGACCCAGATATGGCTGCCAATCTACAAACAGCTGCGTATCTGGCTCACTGACCAAACCACCAGCTACAAAGTCGCCACGGTCAAGCGATTCACGATAATCGTCCTCGAACTTCGCCCCTTCGGCTGCTGTGATAACGCCTTCTTTGATTAGCTTGTCGGCATATTGGGTGCGAGTGGTTGGTAATTTTTTGATGACGCTATACATCAGTGGCTGTGTTGCTGATGGCTCATCAGACTCATTATGTCCATTGCGGCGATAGCAAACAATATCAATCACCACATCTTTGCCAAATTCACGGCGATAATCCACCGCCAATTGTGATGCAAACACCACCGCTTCGGGGTCATCACCATTGACATGGATAATCGGTGCATTCACCATCTTGGCAACATCGGTACAATACTCGGTTGAACGAGCGTCCTCAATGCGTGAAGTGGTGAAACCAACTTGGTTGTTGATGACAATATGCACCGTGCCGCCTGTTTTGTAGGCACGGGTTTGCGACATTTGAAAAGTTTCTTGATTGACGCCCTGACCTGCAAAAGCAGCATCGCCATGCACCACCAGAGGCATCACGGTACTGCTGTCAATCTCAAAGCCGTATTGCTCCGAACGACGAGCCTGTCTGGCACGCACCGAACCTTGTAATACAGGTGAGACAATCTCCAAATGTGAAGGGTTAAATGCCAATGCCAAGTGCATCTCACCGCCCGGTGTCATGACATTTGAGCTAAAGCCATTATGGTATTTGACATCGCCCGAACCTTGTGTTGGCTGTACTTTGCCATCAAACTCATCAAACAAATCGCTGGGGTTTTTGCCCAAGATATTGACCAACAGGTTCAAACGACCACGGTGTGCCATGCCGATGACGACTTCTTTTGAGCCATAACCACCTGCACGCTGCACCATTTCATGCACCGCAGGGATAAAGCTCTCGCCACCTTCTAGACCAAAACGCTTTACGCCCGTGTATTTGCGTGCCAAATATTTCTCAAGCCCTTCGGCGGCTGTTAGGCGTTCTAGGATTTCTAGCTTTTTGGCTTTATCAAACTGGATATGGCCGCGTGATGATTCGATATAATTTTCAAACCAGCGTTTTTCTTCTGTGGTAAAGACATGCATATATTCATAGCCAATGCTTTGGCAATACACACGCTCCAAAACCTCGATAATCTCACGCAAGGTCGCTTCAGATTTGCCGATGAGCAAATCATTGGTCGGGAAAGTTGCCGCCAAATCAGACTCATCAAGCCCATGATATGCCAAAGTCAGCTCAGCAATTACTGGGGTAGGCTGCAATCCCAATGGGTCTAGATTTGCCTTGCGATGGCCACGACGGCGATAAGCAGAAATCAGTTGCTGCACTGCCATCTGCTTAGGACTATACTCACCTGCTTGTGCTGCTGGTGCCACCGTTTGGTTGGTTTGGTTGCGAGCAAGCAACAAAAATTGCTCTTTGATGGCGTTATGCGGTGCATCATTATCTTGGCGATAATCAGCAAAATATCGCTGCCAATCCTCACTTACGCTTTGGCTGTCCGCCAAATACTCCTCATAAAGGGCTTCGATATAAGCCGCACCATCGGCTGTCAGTTCGGTGCTTTGATAAGCAACCGTATCTTTGCTATTTTTTGTCATGACCTACCACTCTTTGGTTGTTGTCATTTGCCCAATAATTGAGCAAATTTCCCTCTGGCTATTTACAATACGCACATTTGATATAGTTTACGCCATTTGGGCAAAGATAACAAGGGTAAGCGTGATTTTTCATTCAAACAAACTTCTCTCTACATCACACCAGCTAAAATTTGGGTAAAGAAATCAAAAATTGATAAAAACACTTGAATCAAGATATTTTTTTGCTAGGATAAAACTGTTCTTAATGGATTAGGGCATGATTTCATTGAGTTCTATTCATTTAGAACGCTTGGCAATTTAATTGATTTTGGTTTAATATAGAAATTTCAAATCCATCATCAAGTCTATATTTTGACAAGAAAACCACTGGTAATTGGTTCCAGTATTATGTGTCAAAAATGGTTCAATTCCTGCACCATTCATGATTGATGGTTGCAGTTGAAAAATTAGACTAAATTGCTGGCTCAATAGACGATTGGATTGCTCAATCATCTTTGCAAAGCGCTCAAAAGGATATTGATAGGAAAAATTTGATTTATGGGATATATCCAAAACCCCTGATGAAATCTCAACAAATCAAGAAGCAAAAAATGCGTATGAAAAAGTCTATCCCTACATTCAAGGTTTTTTGTGTGCAGACCATCCTTTTAGAAAAGGGGCTGTGTGTCCATTTGTACCCTCAGCAATAAAATATAACAACATATATTTTACTTATTTTGACAATGCCGATGAGAATCAAGTCTGTATTTTGATTGACAAACTAATCACTGAATATCTCGGCATCAAAAATGCTTCAAAAAACAAATATTTATCTATTATTGTCTTATTTCCTGAAAATTATAGTATCGAAACTCTTGCCAAGGTTCATATACAATCTAAAATACCCTGTATAAATAACCATATCATGCTCGGTGTACTGTTTGCAGATAATAATGCCCCAAGCCTACATAGCACTTCTTTTTTTCCTTTGCGGACACAAGTTCCATGCTTGGTAATGCGAGATTTAACCGTTCATGATTTATTATTTTTAAATCCCAAGCATTACTCTATTAAGCAACGAATAAACTTTTTACAAAAATTTATTGAGCGATTTAACAATACTACCTCAATCAAAAATCAAGAAGAGGTATTACAAGCAAAACAACTATTAAACGACTACCTGCAGGAAATATCAAATGCTCAATAACCGTGCTTTGCTTGTCAGCATATCACTGGTGCTTATCCAGCAGCTGCTATTGGTGCATCTACTTATTTGATTGCCAATGCAGGGGCTTATCTTGCTGCCCAAGATACCCAAGCTACGGTGCAAGCGATGTGCTACTTTTTTATGCTGGCATTGGCAGCGTATTTGGTCAGCGGTGTGGATAAGCTGGTTGTTGTGCGTGCCAAACAGCATATTTGTACAGAATATTTCATTCGATTTTTTAATAAAATACATAACAATCAAGGCTATAACAGCAAACACGGCAAAATACAAACAATCGCTTGGCTATCAGGCGAGGTACGCCAAACCTTAACCGCCGTCATTGATTTTATCAATCAAGCATGGTCGCTGTATTTACATATTCTCATCACTTTTTTGGTGTTTTATCAGACAGTGGGAGCTGTGATTAGCCTTATTATTCTTGCCTGTTTTGCTCTGCCTGCCCTATTGGTGCTGACAAGTCGGCAACGCATACAAAAGCTAAGCTGCACCAACCAAGCCGATAACATCAAGCTCAACGAAGCACTGCCTGTGCAGTGGGATTATGTCCTATTTGGTAATGCGAGCCGCCATCATCGCTTGCTTGATGCTGCCCTTGATGGTTATTTTGGCAGCTTGCGGCGGTATGTCCGCCTTGAGCAAGTCATCGTCATCGCCCCTGTTGCCGTGTGCGTACTGGCAATGGTTGGTTATTTATCCATCGCTGATGTGCCACTTGTACAACTGGCGATGATGGTGGCGGTACTGCCTCGAGCATTACAACTACTCGGCAGTGTACATACTGTTGCCACCATCAATACCCAGTTTAATTTTATTAAAAATAAATATCAAGGCGTGGTTAATTTTCTGCCCGCTTATCGTGATTTGGCTACTCACATTCAGCCTGATAAGCTCCAAATTTACTCAAATAAACAACAAACCACGCTCACGCTCGAGGCATTATTTGACACAATTAGCCGTCCAGCTGGCACGCACCCAGACCACATACGCCTGACAGGGGCGAATGGTGCTGGCAAATCCTCCTTGCTTAAATTATTAAAGCAGCACAATCCAGCTGCCACGCTCATCACCCCAGACAGTGATTTTCAGTATACGACAGCCGCACTATCCACAGGACAAGAGCAACTGCTTAGATTGACCGAACTTATCCATGACCCACAAAATACCATACTGCTGCTTGATGAATGGGACGCCAATTTGGACGATTATCATATCACCGTGCTTAATCAACAGCTTGTAGCACTTGCCAAAGACAAGCTGATTATCGAGGTTCGCCACCATCAGGGTGGCCAGTTAGGCGGTTTTTGCCAACAACAGCCAACCTGTCGCTAAGGTAGCAAACAACGCCAAAATTCCCACCGTCCCACCATATCCCACAAAACCGCTTATCATCAAAATTAAGGCAGCGATGATATTGCCAGCCCTGCCTGTTAGCGAAAAGGCACTTAAATAGATGCCAGCATTTTTATCGCCAATGTCATTGGCATAAATAGTCTTGATGCCCACCACTGATACAAAATAAAAAACACTCACCAAAGCAGATACCATATAAAATAAGTACTCATTATCAATCACCAAAAATAGCAACACAAACAGTAATCCGTATAAAAATGTTGTCCATAACATGGTGGTGTAGCGGGCGATTTTTTTGATAAATCCCAATAATGCCAGTCCAGCAACCAAAACAACCACACCGCTTATCGTTCTTGAAAAAGACAAAAGCTGTGAACCATTGTCAAACCTACTAAGACATGCTGGCAAAAATTGGCTTAAAGAAAAAAATAAACTGTGAATAAAAACTGATGATAACAGCAAATATGCCGCTGATTTGTCGTCCAAAATTCTGGAAAATTGGTTGTTTTTTGTGGGCGTTTTGGTTTAAGAATCAATCGATTGCCCTGCCAGCTGATTGTGCGATAATTGAGCAAAACCAAAAAAATAAAGCAAAAATATCAAAAAAGAAAACGCAGACAACACATAAATCAGTATATTTAAACCATAAGCATAAAAAATCCTCCCAGCAACACCCCCAAAGGAGCAGCCAGACCGTTCATCAGCCCACTGAGCTGGTACAAAACGGCTCGGTTTTCTTTTGTTGTCAGCTCAAAAACAAATACCTCGCCAAAGGGAACTAGGTAGCTAAATATCACATTTTTTAACAAATAAAGCAGTATAAAAACGATGCTATTTACAAAAATAGCCATCAAAAGCACCGCAATAAACTGCACAAATTCACCCCAGATTAAGGCATTTTTGATATTTTGGCTGGCAACTGCTTTGCCTCCATAACCATTAAAAATGTCCCCAATGCCAAAATTGCAAAAGCAATCATACCTGCCAAAAATTCCCCTTCTTGCAGCACCAAAAACAGCATCACAAAAGGTATCATGCCTTCTGTAACAAGCTTTTGTAAAAAACTTGCCAATAAACACATCTTGAGAGGGTAACAAAGCGTGTTGATATCATTGATAATATTTTGCACAAACCGCACAATCACGCCTCCGTTTTATTGTAAAAATCCTTTATTGATTAATAATAAATAAAAAACAATTTTAATTGATAATTATACGCCGACACAACCCAGTCATGCGACAAAACCTTTGCTGCCTTCTGGGTATATTGCTTGCTATTATACCTCTTATCTGATAAATAAAAAGGACAGTCAAAAAAACCGCACTTAGTTTGTGCGGTTTTTGCTTGCTTTTGGTATTAGCCTGCTTGGTCAAGCAACATATTTCTGATATGGCCAATGGCTCGTGTTGGGTTTAGACCCTTTGGACACACTGACACACAGTTCATGATGCCACGGCAACGGAACAAGCTAAATGGGTCATCTAGGCGTGCTAGGCGTGCCTGAGTATCGCCATCACGGCTATCAATGATGAAACGATAGCCATTTAGCAGTGCTGATGGGCCCAAGAATTTGTCAGGATTCCACCAAAATGATGGGCAAGAAGTTGAGCAGCACGCACACAAGATACACTCATACAGACCGTTCAATTTCTCACGATCTTCTGGTGATTGCAGGCGTTCTTTTGGCGGTGCTGGCTGGTTATTGATTAGATAAGGGTGAACCTTTTCGTATTGCTCATAGAACTGGTTCATGTCCACCACCAAATCTTTAATCACAGGCAACCCCGGCAATGGGCGAACGGTGATTTTGTTTGGTAGTGTGTTCATATTAATCAAACACGCCAAGCCATTTTTGCCGTTAATGTTCATGCCATCAGAACCACAAATACCCTCACGGCAAGAACGGCGGAAAGTTAAGGTCTCATCTTCACGCTTAAGACGCAATAATACATCAAGCAACATACGATCCGAATCCAAAAGCTCAACGGTGTATGATTGCATATATGGTGCTTTGTCTTTGTCTGGGTCGTAACGATAAATCTCGATGATACGGGTGCCTCGACTCATTATTTTTCTCCGAAGTTGGAAGGGCGTAGACAGCCCTTCATATTTGGCAAATGCTTAGAAAGTACGGACTTTTGGCTCGCAATAATCAACCGTCAATGGCGTTCTGCGAACTGGCTTATAAACAACTTTATTGCCTTGTGAGTACCACAAGGTGTGCTTCATCCAGTCTTTGTCATTACGCCCAAGTGGAGCTGGCTCGTAGTCGGCTGGGTGTTCATAATCAACAACCATATGTGCCCCACGGCATTCGTGGCGTAGCGATGCCGAAATCATGGTCGCCTTGGCAACCTCATACAGATTCGCCACTTCCAATGCCTCAATGCGAGCTGTGTTAAACACTTGCGACTTGTCCGCCAAATGGATTTGGTTGATTTTTGGCTCTAATGCCAAAATACGCTCAACGCCCTTGTCCATCAATTCTTGGGTACGGAAAACACCTGCGTGGTCTTGCATGATTTGGCGAATTTCATCACCAATCTCTTGGGCATTATAGCCGTCAGTTGAGTCTTGTAGCTTGTTTAGACGCGACAAGGTAAAGTCCAAAACTCGTGGACTTAGCGGTTTGTAGCTGCGATCAGACTGATTGAAGCTGTCAATGATGTGCTGACCTGCTGCACGACCAAACACCACCAAGTCAAGTAAAGAGTTCGTGCCCAAGCGATTCGCTCCGTGTACTGACACACAAGCACACTCGCCGATGGCATATAACCCTTTGATGATGCGACCTTCGGTGTATAGACCTTGCTCATCTTGTGGACCTTCAAGATTTGGTACAGTTACCTGACCGTGAATATTGGTCGGAATGCCGCCCATCATGTAGTGAATGGTAGGCACAACAGGTACTGGTTCTTTGGTAATGTCCACATTACCAAAATTACGGCTGATTTCAAATACCGATGGCAGGCGTTTCATGATTGAATCATGACCCAAATGCGTCATGTCCATCACGATATAGTCGCCATTTGGACCACATCCACGACCTTCTTTGATTTCTTGGTCCATTGAACGAGAAACGAAATCGCGTGGTGCCAAGTCTTTTAGGGTTGGTGCATAACGCTCCATAAAGGCCTCGCCATGCTTGTTACGCAAAATCGCCCCTTCACCGCGACAACCTTCGGTCAATAGTACACCTGCACCTGCTACGCCTGTTGGGTGGAATTGCCAAAACTCCATATCCTGCAGCGGAATGCCTGCACGCACCGCCATACCCAAGCCATCACCTGTGTTAATATAGGCGTTGGTTGATGCCTTAAAGATACGACCTGCACCACCCGTTGCCAGCACTGTGGTATGTGCCTGAAATACCGAAATATTGCCTGTTTCTTGCTCAAGTGCAATCACCCCATTGATGTTGCCTTCGTCATCTTTGATCAAATCAAGGGCAATCCACTCAACAAAAAACTGTGTGCCTTTTTCAAGGTTTTTTTGGTACAGCGTATGCAGCAGAGCATGACCTGTACGGTCGGCTGCAGCACAAGCACGCGGCACTGGCTTTTCGCCATAGTTCGAGCTATGACCGCCAAATGGGCGTTGATAAATCGTGCCATCAGCATTACGGTCAAAAGGCATACCCATATGCTCAAGCTCATAGACCACCTTTGGTGCTTCACGGCACATATATTCGATGGCATCTTGGTCGCCCAGCCAGTCAGAGCCTTTGACTGTGTCATAAAAATGAAAATGCCAATTGTCCTCGCTCATATTACCAAGCGAGGCACCGATACCGCCTTGGGCTGCTACAGTGTGCGAACGGGTTGGGAAAACTTTGGTAATGACCGCCACTTTCATGCCGCCATTGACCAATTGTAGCGATGCACGCATACCTGAACCGCCACCGCCAACAATCACTGCATCAAAGTTAAGCGTTGGGATATTATTAATTTTATCTTGGTTTGTTGCCATGTCTATTCCTAATTATTCTCATTGCTGTCAAAGCGTTATGATTTTGGCATTACCAAAAAATCATCACGCCCCAAAACAGATATACCAAAACAGCGATAATTACCAAAGATTGGATCACCAAACGCAATCCTGAGGATTTGACATAGTCGGTCAATACCGTCCACATACCCACCCATGCGTGAAATACCAATGACAAAATCGCCACCAAGCTAAACAACTTCATCGGCAAGCTCAGCATAAAGCCCTGCCATGCCTCAAAGTTCACCTCAGTGCATAGGAAAAACCCAACCACAACAACGCTATAAATCGCCAAAACAACGGCACTGATACGCTGCAAAATCCAATCGCGTGAACCTGACCCTGTCAAGCCAGTCGCACTTTTAATACCAGAATTATTTCTCATCAGAACATTACCCATACAAATGATGCGACAATTAATACCGCTGCAATCACAAAACTTACGATTGCGGCAGTACGGCCAGAATTAAACTCTTCATTCATGCCAAGGTCGGCAAGCAAATGCTTAATCCCCATCACAAAATGATACGCTGTCGCTGCCACAAAGATCCATGCAACAAAACGCACAGCAATGTTATTAAAAACATTCTCAAACCCTTCGGCTGATGACAGCGAAGTCTGAAGCAAGCACAACATCACAGGCACAAGCAAAAATAGCACGATTCCAGAGACGCGATGCAAAATAGAGGCCATAGCAATCGGTGATTTGGAGTTTACCGCAATCACTTGGCTTAATGGTAAGTTAATCGGTCGGTTGCTTTTCACAGCGGGCATCCTTATTTGATTAGATCTAATTTATGCCGTCATCAGCACGGCAAGGAGAGCTGGCTTTTATGATTGATATCCAAAAACATCAAATCATTTCATTATTTCTATTTATTAGTAATGGTAAAAAGTATATGTATTGGTTTTTGTTTTGCCCAAAACCGCCTACGAGCAACCAAGCCATCACCCATCACAAAGGTAGGTTTGTGCTGGCATACTTTTTTACCACTGACATTTATTTTTATAAATACTTATCAATCATCAAACACATAGGCCACAAAAATGCACAACCACTCATGCTTTTTGTTATCTTTGCCTATTGACAACACAAATGATTATCATTTATAAAAATGAATGGGTAAACTGTTAGATTATAAATCGCTTTGCGGTGAATTACAATTCTTTGCAGCCAAAAATTGCCAAAAACCCCTTATTTTTTGTAACTTTTCTCAATCTTATCAGCATTAACCAAAATGCTTCTCATTAACCCAATAACGACTTGATGACACATCGGTCATGTGTTCTGTAGCTCTTTATAATCAACAAAAAACCACACCTGATGCTCTCGGTGTGGCTTTGTATTTTATGCTACTGCACTTTTTTTACTTGTGCTTCTAGGTGATGAATCTTTTCCTCATTTTCCAGAACCCTTGAACGCGTGTTCTGATTTTCTATTGCAAGCTCTTTATCTCCTACCTTATGTTTCCATTCCAATAATTTAATATCATCAAATAAAACCTTACTCACCATAAACTGAAAAACCTGAAATACCAGCATGACAGCCAAAACAACACCAAGTGTAATTTTAGACCAAGGTAGTTTCTTTTTGGTGGTGCTCGTAGGGGTGGTCGTTGTCATAAATCTCTCTCCTTGATTGAACCAATAATTTTGTAATACGCCAAAGCACGCCCATGTCAAGCTGGTTTTTGATGACTTACAGGTGCTTGCACAGATATACTTATTTGCTTAATGCAGTTTAGGTTGATATTTTACTGATCTTTTTGTAACTGATTTTCCAAACGATCCCCCAATATCATTACTTCAAGCCGATCGTCTGCTATCTTTTGCTTTATTTCCAATTTTTCGTGTTGCAATTGTGATATTTGTATTTTCTCAAGTAACATTGCACTAATTTTGAACTGAAATACCTGCAAACCTATCAGCACGACCAAAATCACACCCAAGGCGATTTTAGACCAAGGGATTTTCTTTTTTGGGACAGTAGTAGCGGTTGTCATAAATCTCTCTCCTTGATTGAGCTATCATCTTAGCTTGAACAATGATGGGTAAGCACGCCTACCACAACTTCAAAGTTTTAGCATTTTTAAAATTATGCAGGTGTGCTTACAGATGGGGTAAACTAATTATTACTCATCATCAGCACCATCTGGTGGTATTTGGCACTCTTGACCTCTGCGATGATACTGTCCACACCCTGCAATTTTATTCTTGTGCGTTCACTACCCTACTTGTCATATTTTTCTTAATAATAACCTGCGAAATCCAGCATTTTTCATAAAAACTCCTTGTATTGAAAATGACATGCACTATAAAATTTACATAATAATAAACCTAAGCACAATTTTATACTATGTATAAAAAATCATCATGTCAAGTATTTTATGGCTCAATTTGTAACTAAATATTTCATTGAATTGCTTGTGATAAAAACTGTCATTTGCTAAAAAAATATTTGCAAAACAACAAATATTTGCTATTATCATCACTGTAACAGACAACTATTAGGAACTTAGCGAAGTTACAAGACAAAAAGGCTGGCAAAGAATTTGCCAAAAGAACGGAAGTTCTATCTTATCCTATCATTTTAATAACGAGGTGATTATGTCAGATATAAAAGATGTAAAATTAGTCGTGGACGGCACAGAATACGAAATGCCCGTACTGGAGAGTACACTGGGTCGCCCTGTACTAGATGTCAGTGCCATCGCCAAAGCAGGTCTATGGACATACGATCCTGGCTTTATGGCAACTGCTCCAGTTGAGTCAAAAATCACCTACATTGATGGCGAAAAAGGCGAATTGTTGCATCGTGGCTATGCCATTGATGAGCTTGCCTCAAATGCTGAATATCTAGAAGTATGCTATGCACTGCTGTATGGTGATTTGCCAAATGCTGAGCAAAAACAAGCATTTTATGAGCGTGTATCAAACCACATGGCAGTACACGACCAACTGCGTAAATTCTTCGAAGGTTTCCGCCGCGATGCTCACCCAATGGCAATCATGGTAGGTGTGGTTGGTGCATTGTCTGCATTTTATCACAATCATCTTGACATCTCAGATCCTAAGCATCGTGATAACACAGCAGTGGATCTGATTGCCAAAGTGCCAACACTTGCAGCAATGAGCTATAAGTACTCAATCGGCGAACCGTTCATGTATCCACGCAAAGATTTCAGCTATGCTGAGAATTTCTTGTACATGATGTTTGCTACACCGGGCGAGCCTGATTATAAGGTCGATCCTGTGCTGGTAAAAGCCATGGACAAAATATTCACCCTGCACGCTGACCATGAGCAAAATGCCTCAACCTCAACTGTACGCTTGGCTGGCTCAACAGGTGCCAACCCTTATGCCTGTATCGCTGCTGGTATCGTTGCCCTATGGGGACCATCACACGGTGGTGCCAACGAGGCTGTCCTAGAGATGCTAGATGAGATTGGCTCTGTGGACAAAGTTGAAGAGTTCATGGAAAAAGTCAAACGCAAAGAAGTCAAACTGATGGGCTTTGGTCATCGTGTTTATCGCAACTTTGACCCTCGTGCCAAAGTGATGAAAGAAACCTGCGATGAGGTATTGGGTGCGTTGGGTATCAACGATCCAAAACTTGAGCTTGCCATGAAACTTGAGCAAATCGCTCTGAACGATCCATACTTCGTTGAACGCAAGCTATACCCAAATGTTGATTTTTATTCGGGCATTATCCTAAAAGCCATCGGCATTCCTACCTCAATGTTTACGGTAATTTTTGCCCTAGCTCGTACAGTAGGTTGGATCAGCCACTGGACAGAAATGCACTCTGAAGCATTCAAAATCGGTCGTCCACGCCAACGCTACACAGGTGAAACACACCGCAAATTTGTACCACTTAATGAACGCAAATAAGCGATCGCTTGGTAGGCGTACAATCCCCGAGAGTTTTCTTGGGGATTTTTATTTGTCAATTATTCAAAATTATTGCATCAACCATGCTCCAATCCAATGGCGATTTGCCTAATCTTGTAGAATTAATGGACAATGTCTTAACCGATGCAGTTATAAAAAACCTGCCAGCATCGGCAGGTTTTTGGTATGGATCATGACTTGCCCAGACCTGCTTGCTGCAATAACGCCCCAAAGCTGCCCAGTGTTTTTTCCACTTTTTTGCCAGTCTTAACCGAGTTGCGTGCAGTCTGCTTGGCAGGGTTGTCAGCAAGTTGCTCCCTGCGTTTATTTGTCTTGTCTGCCTGTTTTTTGTCAGATTTTTGTAGCTTCATACTAAAGCCAATGCGGCCTCTTGCTTCATCAACCGAGATGACTCGCACCTTGACAATGTCTTGTGGCTTGACAACATCGGCAGGATTTTGCACATAATCATCAGAAAGCTCAGAAATATGCACCAGCCCATCTTGATGCACACCAACATCAACAAAGCAACCAAAAGCGGTAACATTGGTTACTACGCCCTCTAGCACCATATCAATTTTTAGATCTTTGATGTCATTAACATCATCACGAAATGATGCGGTACGAAACTCTCCACGAGGGTCGTGTGCAGGTTTGGCAAGCTCACTTAGAACGCCCGTCAGCTGGCTGAACGCATCACCATCACCGAGCGACTTGGCAAGTGATTCGTTGCCCAGCACCTCATCAAGCGATTTGCCATGCTTTGCCAAAATCTCATACACCAAGCCGTAACTTTCGGGGTGAACGCCTGTGGCATCAAGTGGCTCATCGCCATCTTTGATACGCAAAAATCCTGCCGCCTGCTCAAAGGTTTTCACGCCCAATCTTGGGACATTTTTTAGCTGCTCACGATTGCCAAAAGCACCATTGGCACGGCGATAATCGACAATTTGCTGGGCGACATTTTTGTTCAGCCCAGAAATATGTGTCAAGATTGCAGGACTTGCGGTATTAACATCAACGCCAACCGCATTCACACAATCCTCGGTAACTTTATCCAAGCTACTCTCAAGCTCGGTCTGATTGACATCATGCTGATACTGCCCAACGCCAATGGCTTTTGGCTCAACTTTTACCAACTCAGACAAAGGATCTTGCAATCGCCGTGCAATCGACACCGCACCACGCACCGAAACATCCAAATCAGGCAGCTCAGCAGAAGCAATCTCGCTGGCTGAATACACCGATGCACCTGCTTCAGAGACAACCAATGCAGTTGCAGACAATGCTGACTCACGGATTACCGATTTTACCAATTCTTCGGTTTCGCGGCTGGCGGTACCATTGCCAATCGCCACCAATTGCACCTGATGGGCCGTGATGAGATTTGCGATGCTGCTTTTGGCTTCATCAAGCTGATTGTGCGGGTTAAACGGATACACCGTATCGGTAGCCAACACCTCGCCTGTGCCATCAATCACTGCCATTTTTACACCATGGCGAATGCCGGGATCAACACCCAAAATCACCTTGCGACCTGCAGGTGCCATCATCAGCAAATGCTTCAAATTCTCGGCAAAAACAGCAATGGCATCACTCTCGGCTGTCAATCGGCGTTCGGTCAATAGACGATGCTCAATCTGCGGTCGCCATTTGACCGACCATAGTTTTTGGGCGGTATCGGCAAGAAACTCGCCACTTGGCGATGCTTGGTTAATATCAAAATAGCTGATGATTTTTTCGACAAATGGCGTATCCTCTCCCTCCACCGACAACACCAGCACATTTTGCTGGCGACCACGCAACATTGCCAACAGGCGATGGTTGGACAGCTTGGCAAATGGCTCGCTATGCTCAAAATAATCTTTAAATTTCTCGCCTGCTTCACGCTTTTCTTCACCAACCAATGCCGAACGGATATTGGCAGTTTTATTAAAAGCTATGCGTACCTCATCTAACAAATCCAGCCTAGTTGCCCATTCGTCCAAAATAATCGCTTGCACGCCTGCCAACTGTTTGGCAATGTCCTCAAAATCCGCCTCAAAAGTCTCGCCAGACTCATCGGTCAATGTCTGCGGTGGATTAAAACCAGCCAACGCCTCTAGCGGAGCAACACCTGTCAAGATATGATGAGCGATTGGCTCAAGCCCTGCCAATTTTGCCTTGGCAGCCACTGAGCGGCGGCGAGGACGATAGGGCTGATAAATTTCTTCCAGCTCAATCTTGCTTGTCGCTGCCGCAACTCGCTCGGCAAGCTCATCGGTCAGGGCATTTTGGGCGGTCAATAGCCCCAATATTTTTTGGCGGCGAGCAGCAAGGTCTCGCTCGGCGATCAGGGATTTTTCAAGCTGGCGTAGCATTTCATCATCAAGCCCACCCGTCTGATCTTTGCGATAGCGTGCAATAAATGGCACACTGGCACCTTCATCAAACAAGCTGGCAAATGAAGCGACTTGTTGCACCTTAATATTGTGCTGTATGGCAAGTTTTTGATAAATAGACTGATTATCAATCTGAAAATCGGTATCTTGGGCAGATTGTGTCATAGCAACTCTTTGTTATTAAACACCATTATTAAACATACGAAAATTAAGCCACCAAAGCACATGGTGGACACTGTGTCGTATTATAGCAAGTTTCGGCAAAAACACCAAAATTGCCTTGATTTGCCAATTTTGACCCAAAAGTGATCGCCAAACCGAGAAATTAACAAAAAATAGTTACATTTTTTTGTGCAATATTGTACACTAGCTATAATTATACTTTTTGACAAATCATGGCAAAAGGACAGGAAAAATGACTGATACTCTTGATAATTTGACTCATCGCATTTTGGTGGTTGATGATGATGCTCGTCTGCGTGCATTGTTGCAGCGTTTTTTGGAAGATGACGGCTATGTGGTGCGTGTGGCACATGATGGCAAACAAATGGACAAGTTCATCGCTCGTGAAATGTTTTCGCTAATTGTGCTGGACTTGATGCTGCCTGACGAAGATGGTATCGCCATCTGCAAAAGATTGCGTGCCGACAATGCTGACATTCCCATCATTATGCTTACCGCCAAAGGTTCGGATGCTGACCGCATTGCAGGGCTTGAGGCTGGTGCTGATGATTATTTGCCAAAGCCATTTAATCCAAAAGAGCTGCTGGCACGCATTAAGGCTGTGCTACGCCGCCAAAATCGTGAATTGCCCGGTGCCCCTAGCCAGCAAGTAGAAGTGGTGGATTTTGGCCCTTGGACACTTGATTTGTCCACACGCACACTCAAACGAGACGGCAATGTGGTTACGCTGACCACAGGGGAATTTAGCGTATTAAAGGCTTTGGTACAGCACCCCAGAGAGCCTCTGACACGAGACAAGCTGATGAATTTGGCACGCGGTCGTGAATGGGGTGCAATGGAACGCTCCATTGATGTGCAAGTATCTCGCCTACGCCGACTCATTGAGGACAATCCTTCGCAAGCACGCTATATCCAGACCGTTTGGGGTGTGGGTTATGTGTTTGTCCCAGATGGTGCCGAAGGCTAAATCTCATAATGATTTGACAAAATCAAGCGGTCATCACTCTGGTGTAGACCGCTTTTTGGTATTTTTCCATCAGCTTGATGGCCATATAAACAGCAACGCACACTGGCAATATCTGATAAAGCTGATGGCATGGTCAATTTATGCTGTGGTGATTGGCTGCAAAGTTGCATGGGTAAATCGCTTAGGCAAATTCAGGAACCGTCGTTTCACGACTTAAACCATATACACTAAACGACCCTGACTGTGGCTGCATCTTGACTGTTTTGCCAATATACAAGCGAAACGAATGCCCATTGGTCAAGCTGTTTAACTGCACAAATGGCTCGGCTGTTTTTGTCTCTTGATAATCCTGAAAATACGCTCTCACCTCTTCCACCGAAATGCCACGCCGTTTTGCTTGATGCAAAATGCGGTGCCGCAAAGGTATCTTGGGTGCGGTGCGATAATAGCAGGCATGACCAGTAACCCTATCTTGTGGCACAGCACGAATGCTGGTCATATGCACATAGTCGGTGAGCCGCTCTAGCCATTTTGCCAAGTTTAGGTCTTGCAATGCTTGTTCGGTTGGGGCAAAAATACGCACTCTAAAACCCAAAAAACCAATTTGTTTATCGGCATTTATACGATACTGCGGAAAACCCACACCGTATGAGATTTCACCATCATCGTCTTGTTGCTCAACGAAGGCGAGATGGAGCTGGGTGTAGAGTTTGCTCCAAATTTGATAAGCTGTTAATTCAGGACTATCTATGACGGTCAGTTCAATGTAATAATTCATAAACATTCTCATTGTTTTAGACGAATATCAGACACATACGCCAAGCCTTTTTTACCCAGATAAAATGATGATACGCCTGCATTATCTATCATCTGCTTTAGCTCCATCGCTTTTGGCAGGTCAATATCCAAAATGATTTCAAGCTGTCCACTGGCTTTGGTGAGATTATAGGGAGTATGGGTTGTTTTTTTCTTGTTACCCATTAAAGGATTTAGAAAATCTCGAACACCATTGAAGTTTCTTTTTGAAAACCCCTTAATTGTACCTCTCGTTGAAATATATTTTGAGATATCAACACCTCCTTGCTCAAGTTCGTTTACCATCACATAAAGACCTGCGGAGTACAACCTTATTGGATCAATGGTATTATTTTTTTCAACATATGATTCTTCAGGAAACAAATGTTCAAGAACTTCCAAACAATCCTTCAATTTTTTCTCAAATTTTACAACATTTTCCTTGTTTGCTAAATTCTCAAATCTTGAAATTTGCTCATGTAAACTTTCGATTCGCTTATCACTTGGTTTTTCCTTTTTGTATTCTTGAGTTAATTTGTCTTTAACAAGATTAATTTTATCTTGGAAAAATTGAACAGCCTCCATTGGTTGAATATCAAATTGAACCTTGTTTAAAATATGCGATACAGACACCTCCTTTTCAATTTTTCTTATCTTGGGATTGATAATAAAATCAAGCAACTCTTCAAAAGTAAAATCTAAAACAGACCATAAAGTGGCAGAATAATCAGAGAAAAATAAAGGCTCGTCTTCTTTTAACACACCAATAAAGCTACTTTGCGGCGGTCTATTTTCAGATTTATTAATTAAAAAAGCTTTTTCAATCCATGTTTTCGAATGTTTGGTATGTTGAAAAGAGATCTCCATATCTTTGAAATAAAAATCATCATTATTTTTTACCTGATACAACTTTCTTTGATCTCCAATCAACCTAGACAAAATACCCAAAATCGTATTATGAGAAATTTCTTTTACATCCTCTGCTTCTTTTGACTTAGATGATGCCTTAAATTCTCTTTTTTTAACAGGCTCATCATTTGAACCTGTTAAAAATGAGTTTTGCCAAGAGGATTCATAATCAATGATAATTTTCATTATTATTCTCCTTGTTGATAATAAATAGCATATTCTCCACTTTTCTGCGGGCTAATTTTGCTAATATCCTTTCTGATACGGAACATATCTTTAGGCTGCTCAAAGTTATTGTAATCAACCTCAACACTTTCTACATACACATAGCCTTTGGCTTGAGAAAAACCCAAGTTTTCTATCATATTAAGCATTTGTTTTACCAAAGTATTGATGGCATCTTCATTTAGCAAAATACCTTTCTGTCCTTCTGCAAAAATTGTTCCTTTGCGAACAAAGTTATTATGATAGGTTGCCTTAATATCCCCATGAGCAAAATCTAAGGTTTTAATATAGTTTTCAATTTTTTCAGCCAATGCGATACCCTCTTTGTCAGTAGTAATCTGTATAGCTTCTTGGCCAAAGTCATTGGATAAGGCAATAAATTGCAGTTGTTCAATATTGATTGAACCGTAAGCGATATATTCCGTATCGCCAAAAGTTGTCTTAGAAAATAATGAGTTGCTTTTATCTTTACCAGATTTGGTTTCCTGCTTTTCTTTGCTGCCCGCTCTTCCTAATTGTTCAAAATTGCCTTTTTTACCCAATTCTAAGAAGTCTGTTAATAGCAACGGACTTGTACGCTTATTCTCATTTCTCGGGATAACATAACCCCTTAACAATCCCGTCATTGAACATAAAATCTTATCAACATTCTCATGAATTTTTGGATGCTGCCAATTAATCACATCATCTTTAAACAAATGATATCGGATGCAGTTTTGGCTGATATAAAGGGGAGTCTCATCAAAATCAACTTCTGTAGCCTCTTTTAAGGTTTCGAATTTTTCACCTTTATCATTTGAAGCCAGTTTCTTGTTTGTGTAACCTCTTAGTTTTGGCATATTATGATTGGTTACGGTTTTCCATGAGCCATCAATTAAAGTTTTGAGCTCTGTCGATCCATTCCAATTCACCACGCCATGACCGCAAGCCTTGATTTTAAAATCAACACTTTTGATACCTGTTACTTTTTGCATGATTTACTCCTTGATTAAACTCATTTAAGTGATTAACTGTTTGTGAATGATATTATCGCATACATGAGTATGCAGATTTACTTTTATAAGCTTGCAAAATGTTAATACTACATCTAACCGACTTCATCAACAAGCTCATTATCCATAGATTTTGGGCTTGCCAATACATTAATCGGCATCATACCAACCGCCTGCTTGGGTGTGCGTACATAATACATGGCAAACTTATGTCGCTCTCGTTCGCCCCCGATGTATGCCAAATCTTCTGGCGTATAGCTGGTATAAATCGGATATTCTGGCGAGCGAGCCAGTTTCAGCAGCTCATAATCAGCAAATGACTTTTTGTGCGTATTCTCGCCACTGCGTCCATTTAGGATCTGATGATGTTTTTTGTGCATAAAAGCCAGCAAATCTTTTTCGCTATCTCTCATCTCAAATCTACCGCCTTGCAGTCGATCTGTGCTTTCGGTCAGACCGATATACACCTGACTGTGATCGGTGTCTTCATCATAGGCATATTCATTGATAAAGCTTGGATTGAGCTGATTATCTACCATACAGACCGCCATCTGCACAAAGCGATTATCCCCACGCAAAGACACTCTGGCGATTTTGGCAATTTGATCTGTTTTGATGGATTTTTTACTGCTGATGCTGATGGGATCAACCAGCTTACGATGAATCATCTGCACACTTTGATTGAGTGATTTTGCAATATCTTCGGCAATTTTTTCTACTGCTGATTTATCTTGATAAAACGCTTGATACAGCCGATACAGTTCATTTAACCCCATCACATTGCCATGATCTGACAGATGGCTTTGTAAATAGTCAAGCCATGCGACACTACTGTGAAACACGCACATATTTGCCAAAAATTTGGCTTTACTACTGCTTTGTTTTTTGGTCATCAATGACTGTGGTACCGCCGTTGTGTACACGCATTGCTTGGCTTCACCAAAACGGTTGAGTCGCCCTAGCCGTTGCAGCCAGTTTTCTGGGCTCGTTAGGTCAGTAATCATCTCGTCACAGCTGATATTGAGTGAGGCTTGTACAATCGGGCCACTGCGTAAGACTTGATATTGACCATTGCCATGTTTGCCAAAACTGTCTAGCACGCTGGCAAATAGATCAGCCTTGTCTTGTTTGATGAATTTTGAATGCAGCAAAATGGCATTTTCCTCATCTTGGTGAAGTAGATAACCAAGCTGAGCATCTTGAGCGGTATTACTGATTACAAAGGTGGCTTTGTCGCTACTTACAGCATTCACTATCAATGGACTGATCTGCTCGGTCTCATCATATACATCAAATACGAATTGATATTTTGCTAGATTAAAGCTATCCATACGAACCACGCGACTATCATCAATCTTTAGCACATTTTTCACAAAAAAATCATGCGGCGTTGCTGACACAAGTAAAGTATTGGCTTTGGCACCTTGCAGTTTTTTAGCTTCAATCAATTCGGCAAACAACAAATTCATCGCTGGGATGACAATCAGCTCATGAAATTCATCAAACACCACATGATATTGCATAAAATCCATCATGCTGGTAATTTTTTGGTGCGAAATAATGCCATTTAAAATCTGGTCAATGGTCGTAATGATGACATCACCAGAAAAATAATCTTCCACCTTGGTATCAGGCAATGCTATCAGCGGCGTATCGCCTTGAGAGATTTTCTTAAATTCGCCTGTAAAAATTTCAATACGGCTATTGGACAGATATTCTTTTTGGGTCAAATCATGAAATAAACCCAAACACACCTGCACTCGTGGACAGACCCAAATGATTTTTTGGGCATGGGTTTTCATTGCCCATTCTAGGGCAATTTTGGTTTTGCCGCAGCCTGCCGGTCCCTGTAGCACTGCCACATTATCACTATCTTCAAACTCTGCAATCATGGTAAGTTCAGACAACTCTTTGGCGACTGTGCTTTGTGCCTGATTGCGTTCGCTGTTAGGATATTGACGCTCAAAGCCATCCAAGCACGCTTGGATATGCTTGCCAAGCTGACTGTCTGTCGCTAGCACATCATCCAAGGCATACGCCAGCGTACCTTCTTTTGGATAATCTTGCAAATCTTCTGACGACATCTTTGAGACGATGCGATCGGCTGTAATGACCGCCATTCTCACCAAATTATGATAAGCATTGGGTGCAATATCAGCGACAATCTCATCAATCTCTGTAGCGATGTTTTCATATGCTTTATAAGGTGGTAAATCATCTCGTGTCAGCTCATAGTGGTAGGACAAAGTAGGCAATAACTTGGTCAAATCAAAATCATCTTGGCAAAACCGCTCAGCGATTTTATAAATATCCTTAAAAATCGCTTCTAACTTATCCATCAGCTTAGCTATGCTGCTCGTCCCAAGCGATTTGATAAACAGCTTATCAATGCCTTTTGCTTGATCAAAAAATTTGTCATCTTTGCGATAAGGGCGAGTATGATGCCAATAAATGCTATGGGTGATTTGCCCATATTGTGCCGAATTTAACTCGCCATTTTCTTTATTTTCTTTTAATAATGACGCCGCAAGCAGCCATGAGAGTTCATTATGCCTTGGGTGGTTTTCAAAACCAAACTTGCCAAACCCCCGATCGCTTTGATTGATATGTACACCATCTTCTGGCAGTACGACAATTTCTTGTTCTTTGTTCAGTTTTTTGGTTAGCCACTCTTGAAACTGCGGATCTAATTTACCGACATCATGCAGCATCCCTGCAATGAGGGCAGATTGTGCCAATTTGGGTTTATTTAAATTTAAGCTCTTTATCAAATGATATGCCAAATAACCCACCGCAAATAAGTGTTCGCTTAATATTTGCCCTTGGCTATTGGCATAAATATCTTTTACATTGATTTCAATATCCATAATTAATTCCTTCTTTGTCCAATTCACAGGCACAAAGCCCCATTCATTGAATTTATTGCGATTGCCCACAATCCACAACAGTTCACTGTGTTTACGTGTATGAAAACGATAGCAACTCACCGCAGTACTTTTGCTTGCCGTACGCGATAGCAATTTTTTCACCATTGCCAGACCATCTTCGGTAATCACTGTTTGCCATGTATTATCGCCAATACGATTAGCAAAAGCGTCCAAAACCTGCCTTGTGCGTGGCAAAGCCTTCTTTTCACATTGAGAAATAAAGGTAACAATCATAGTCAATTTTGAATAAAAAAGAATTATTGAAATTTTCAGGCTGTCCGAACTTGAAAATGTTGTGAAGCATTTTTGACTTGCTCAAACATAAAATCTAAGGCTTGATATTGAGTAAATTTTTGCAGAATTTTCTGACGAAATTCTTGTTCAGTAAATTCTTCTTTGGCACAGATAAACGCCCAAGGGAGCACAATCGCGTCTTTGATTAAATCCGCCACATCAAACACCAAAGCACCACGCCGTGTTTTGCCATGCATTACCGCGAAACCATGCGGAATGCCCAACACCCATAGCGTTGTCGCACCCAGTCCATACGCCAAATAATTGCCATGATTCAAAAAATTATTGGCAAGATCGCCTGCTTCATGATTGCGTTCAAAAGATAACTGACATCTTGTGGCTGCTGCTTTGTAAAGTTGTTTGGTCATCATGGCTTCAGCCAGCAACAACTCATTTACCGTGTTGATTTTGGAAATTTTATTTTGAAATGAAGTATAAGCCTGCGAAATATCAACCTCATCGGCATAAAATCCAAACTCATGTAATTGTTTATCTTTTGACCAGATTTGCTTAATAAATTCAATTCGTTGCTTTTGAAATTCTTTGGCAATAACCAATCGTTTTTGCTCATCAAACCAAAATGACAACCAACCTTGCACATATTCGGTCGGGCGATATTCATTTTGCGGATTAAGCCATTCAATTTCGGCACCCGAAAATAATGGCGTAGCACCACCCCCACAAAAACCAACCAAAACACCTGCACTGGCAAGCATACGCATAGCAGCTTGAGTAATTGATGTTCCCGTACCAAGCAAAATGCAGGTGGTGTTGGCGATGGGGATATTATAATAATGATTTTCGTATTTGGCTTCGGTCAGATACAAAACGCGACCATCTTTTTGCATCACTCGGCAATGCTCAAGATAAAAGATATTTGCCCGCTTTGAATGCAAAATCGCTTTGAGATCCTTAGGCTTGAGCGTGTCCATGGCGTCAATTTCCTTGATGATGAATTTAATTTAATCACACTCATTGTAGCCTGTCAAGCGATGATACGACCAAATTATAAGCTTATATTTTCCATCTGCCACATTGGTTATGCTATACTAAATTTGCCGTCAGATGATGATGGAAGTAAAAAACCTTTATTTTTTTAACTATTTAAAAACTTAATAAAATCAATAAGTTATAACTGGTCAAATTTTGATTGGGTAAAAAGGGTCAATTCATCATAAATGACTGTTATTTCTTAATTTTTTGGCGTATAATTACTCTTCACGACCGCATAGGTCGCTTAGAAAGAAGTGATCTGGTACTGGGATCTCATCCAGCCCTTCACGACCGCATAGGTCGCTTAGAAAATTCATTATCGCCATTTTTAGCCGTTTTAAGCCTTCACGACCGCATAGGTCGCTTAGAAAACTACCCCCTGATTGTGATTGGCGAGCATTAACTTCACGACCGCATAGGTCGCTTAGAAAAGCCATCACTTGGGCAAACCAGTTACGGTTATCTTCACGACCGCATAGGTCGCTTAGAAAACCATAAGCTAAATATTCAACATCAAAATCAACTTCACGACCGCATAGGTCGCTTAGAAATATCACCTTTATCACCTTTAGGGCCGGTTTCGCTTCACGACCGCATAGGTCGCTTAGAAATACCTTTGGCTATGTTCGCACTACAGAAGTAACTTCACGACCGCATAGGTCGCTTAGAAATGTTCTTTCACAATGGATTTTTTCGCCAGCTCCTTCACGACCGCATAGGTCGCTTAGAAAATTAACTCCGTATCGCTGAAACAACAATGCCCCTTCACGACCGCATAGGTCGCTTAGAAATTTGTCAGAGCTTAGCTTTTGCTATCCTTAAGCTTCACGACCGCATAGGTCGCTTAGAAATAATAGCCCAGTGGTTAGCCACAACGCTACACTTCACGACCGCATAGGTCGCTTAGAAAACACATTTCTACGTCTTCATATAAGCGGGCTACTTCACGACCGCATAGGTCGCTTAGAAATCCAATTAGTTTTACTGTTACTTAGTTGCCATCTTCACGACCGCATAGGTCGCTTAGAAATAGAGGTAAAGCACCAAGCCGAGTAATGTTTACTTCACGACCGCATAGGTCGCTTAGAAACTGTAGCGTTGAAGATTGTTCAATCATCAGTGCTTCACGACCGCATAGGTCGCTTAGAAATGAAGTCTACAGGGAGATGTTGATCGTCATCTCTTCACGACCGCATAGGTCGCTTAGAAAGGTTGACCGCACTTTAGTGAAGATATTATCTCCCTTCACGACCGCATAGGTCGCTTAGAAATTCCGTAACGAAGGAAGCATTGTCCCCAGCCCCTTCACGACCGCATAGGTCGCTTAGAAAATATCGTCAATGTTGGTGAGTTGCGAGGTTAACTTCACGACCGCATAGGTCGCTTAGAAATCCAAAGTTGGATACTTGCCATCATAATCGCGCTTCACGACCGCATAGGTCGCTTAGAAAGGCGATTTCGGTTGGGTGTAATTTAGTCATGTCTTCACGACCGCATAGGTCGCTTAGAAAGTGCACCGATACACCAGTTTTTATACGTTTCCCTTCACGACCGCATAGGTCGCTTAGAAAGTTTCTTTTGATTTTTTCCACGCTTTCTGGGTCTTCACGACCGCATAGGTCGCTTAGAAAAAGCGTTTTTGTAGGTCTTGTGCGACCACAGACTTCACGACCGCATAGGTCGCTTAGAAACAAGATTAAAGTTCCGTTTTCTAGTGTTGCTTCTTCACGACCGCATAGGTCGCTTAGAAAGTAAGTCCTGTGTGGTGTTCAGAATACCCATTCTTCACGACCGCATAGGTCGCTTAGAAAACATAGCTTAATACTGTGCCGTCTGATTTGATCTTCACGACCGCATAGGTCGCTTAGAAATTATGTTTTATCACCCAAGAGCGGTATTCTCTCTTCACGACCGCATAGGTCGCTTAGAAATCAAACCATTTTGACCACATGAGTTTGTTGCACCTTCACGACCGCATAGGTCGCTTAGAAAAGATTTAGATTTAACATTAAAAGCCATGAGAACTTCACGACCGCATAGGTCGCTTAGAAACAAGCGTCTACACGCTTGCGTGCAGCTTTTGCCTTCACGACCGCATAGGTCGCTTAGAAATTTAGTCCAGCTTCGATGTACGTTTGCTTGGTCTTCACGACCGCATAGGTCGCTTAGAAATAAAAAGCTCGCTGGTGCTGACAACTGTGCAGCTTCACGACCGCATAGGTCGCTTAGCGAATTAACCACAAGGTGAAATACCCATGCCCTGCCCAAATGTGCTACAATAAAATCAGTTCACCATCAACCAACGGGGAGCTGCAATGCACCATCACAATTCCGAACTTTTTGCCAAAGCTGTACAATGGCGAGAAAACATTGTTTTTAGTCAAGAAGTGCTTGGCAAAACCTTTCATTTTAATAGCACTTGGGGGATTTTTTCGCCCGAAAAACTCGATGACGGCAGTCTGATGCTGCTTGACCATATTGACTTTCGGTCAGATGACAACAGCATTGATTTAGGCTGCGGCTACGGTGTGCTTGGCATGACCGCCGCACGAGAATGTCCACAAGGACAGCACTTGCTGATTGACAAAGACTTTGTGGCGGTGGAATACGCCAAATTAAACTGCCAAAACAATCAGCTGCACAACGCCACAGTCATGCTCTCAAACGGCTTTTATCATGTTGATAAAACTTACAAATTCAGCCTCGTCATGAGCAACCTGCCCGCCAAAGCCAGCAAAGAACAACATTATTTGTATCTGATTGATGCCTATCAAGCCATGGAAATCGGGGCAAGGTTTTATGTAGTAACAATTAACGGACTGCGTGATTTTATGAAACGATCTTTTGGCGAAGTTTTTGGCAATGCAACCAAGGTCAAACAAGGCAAAACCTACACCATCACCATGGCGGTCAAAGAAAATTGATAAGGATAACTTATGAATTTTGTGCAAATGAAAAACCACTGGCAAGCACGATTGTCCACCAAGCGGTTTGGCGTGATTGATGAACAAATCCAACCAAAATCCATCGATACAGACGCCATTCGCACCAATTTTCATGTGGACTACGATCGTGTGGTTTTTAGTCGAGCATTTCGCCGACTGGGACGCAAAACACAAGTCCACCCATTTGCACGCAGCGACCATACCCACAACCGCCTGACACACAGCGTAGAAGTGGCGAGCGTTGGTCGCAGTCTGGGCAATGCTGTCGGTGCCAAGCTACAAGATGCCCACCTGTTGCCAGATGGCTACAGCCCGAGCAATATCGGCACCATTGTGCAAGTGGCTTGCCTTGCTCACGATTTGGGCAACCCAGCTTTTGGTCATACAGGCGAGGCGGCATTGCGAGAATGGTTTGCCAACCCAAAGCATGAGATTTATTTAGAAAATCTTAACGAAATACAGCGACAAGATATCTGCACTTACGAAGGCAATGCCCACAGTCTGCGTACCGTGTTACGGCTAGAAATGTACCAAAATCAAGGCGGTATGCGGCTAAGCTGTGCCAGCATTGGTGCCTTGTTAAAATACCCATGGGCAAGCAACAACCCCCATGCCAAGGGCAAAAAGTTTAATATCTATCAAAGCGAAATGCCACTCATTCGCCACATCGCCGCCGAATTGCAACTGCCCGAACTTGCCACCGACCATTGGGCAAGACACCCCTTGTCATACCTGATGGAAGCTGCTGATGATATTTGCTATGCCCTGCTTGATTTGGAGGATGCTGTAGAGCTTGGACTGATTGACATTGCTGATTTTCAAGATATTTTGGGCAACATTGATGGCGTTGCCAAATTGACCAACATCAGCAATATTGAACAGCGTTGTGGAGCGATGCGTGGCACCGCCATCGGACAAGCCATACAGGGCATTAGCCATGCTTTTATGCTGCATCATGACGAGTTATTGATGGGCAAATTTACCCACAAAGACCTGCTCGCCGTCTGCGATGAATCCATCAAAAACACCCTAAAAGAAGCCAAAAACCTCGCTGCCAACAAAATTTTTCGCCATGACAGCAAACTAGCTACCGAAATTGCCGCTTTTGGTTGTCTAGGTTCGATACTGGATTTGTTGATTCCTGCGGTCTTTGCTCATCATCAAAATCAACAAATCAGCACCAAACACGCCCTAGCACTGGATTTGATAGGTTTTGACAAATCAGCCAAAAATAGCCTGTACCAAGACTATATGAGCGTGCTGGATTTTATTGGCGGATTGACCGACAACACTGCCGCCCGCTTGGCACGCGACATTTCGGGCGTAAGCATGGTTTAGGCGTCCTTGACTCATTGGTCGCCTAAAAATGCGTAAAATCAGCCAAACATATTTTCCCTTTTAGCACAACCAAACTACCATCAACCACGCCCAAAACAGCATGATTGATGATAAATTTAGCAATCGCCCTTGAAAAATCCGTATTTTACCACTATCAAGATGGGGAATTTTAACCTTTGGGGCGATGATTATGACTGAACAAAATACCGAACACAGCACTGATGAAGTGCTACAGACCAGCACCGACAATGCCAAAGCCGATGAGCTAGCCACGCTACAAGCAACCATCGAAACACTGACAGCACAAGTCAAAGAAGCAACCGAAACGGCAGCTCGTGCCAATGCCGAAAGCTACAATGCCCAACGCCGCATGGAGCAAGAAGCCGAAAAAGCCAAAAAATTTGCCTTGCAAAAATTTGCCAAAGAGCTGCTTGATGTCGTGGACAATCTGGAGCGTGCCATTGACAATGGCGAAAAAACAGGCACAGACGAGGCGGCACTGGAGGGTATTCGCCTGACGCACAAATCGCTGCTTGGCGTACTTGAAAAAAATGGCGTAGTTGCTGTTGGTGAAGTTGGCGAGGCATTCAACCCAGATTTGCACGAAGCGGTGGGTATTTTTGCCGATGCCGAAAAAGACACCATCGGTCAAGTACTACAAAAAGGCTACACGCTCAATGAGCGAACACTGCGACCTGCGATGGTACTGGTTGGAGCATAATCCTAAGGATTTATTGAATAATTTCAATGGCTTAAAAATCAAAATTTTTTGAAAAAATTTCAAAATTTTCCCTTGAAAAGCCAAAAATCATACAAATATAGCACTTACTCTGGCAGGATTTTGAATTAAACTTTCAAGTCTGGCTAAAGCAAACAACCTTAATCATTAAAATAATTTTAAATTGGAGTAAACTATGGCTAAAGTAATTGGTATTGACCTAGGCACCACCAACTCATGTGTGGCAGTGCTTGAAGGCGACAAAGTAAAAGTAATTGAAAACGCCGAAGGTGCGCGTACCACGCCATCTATCGTGGCATTTAAAGACGGCGAGACCTTGGTGGGTCAAGCTGCCAAACGCCAAGCGGTTACCAATCCAAAGAACACACTGTTTGCCATCAAGCGTCTAATCGGTCGCCGTTTTGAGGACAAAGAAGTTCAAAAAGACATTGGGCTTGTGCCTTTTAAAATCGTCAAAGCCGACAATGGCGATGCTTGGGTTGAGGTAAACGACAAAAAACAAGCACCTCCACAAATCAGTGCCGAAGTGCTACGCAAAATGAAAAAAACCGCCGAAGATTATTTGGGCGAAAGCGTAACCGAAGCTGTTGTAACTGTACCTGCTTACTTTAACGATGCTCAGCGTCAAGCCACCAAAGATGCGGGTAAAATCGCAGGTTTGGATGTTAAGCGTATCATCAACGAACCAACTGCTGCTGCACTTGCCTATGGCATGGACAAAAAAGGCGGCGACAAAACCGTGGCTGTGTATGACTTGGGTGGTGGTACATTTGATGTGTCAATCATCGAGATCGCTGATGTTGATGGCGAGCAACAATTTGAAGTTCTGGCGACCAATGGCGACACCCATTTGGGCGGTGAGGACTTTGACCTTGCATTGATTGATTATTTGGTTGAAGAGTTCAAAAAAGAACAAAATGTCAATCTAAAAGGCGATCCGCTTGCCATGCAACGCCTAAAAGAAGCTGCCGAAAAAGCCAAGATTGAACTGTCAAGCAGCCAATCAACTGAGGTAAATCTGCCTTATATTACTGCCGATGCCTCAGGTCCAAAGCACTTGGTGGTTACCATCAGCCGTGCCAAACTTGAGTCTTTGACCGAAGAGATGGTTGCTCGCACCATTATTCCTTGCAAAACCGCACTAGAAGATGCTGGTCTATCAGCAAGCGACATTGACGATGTTATCTTGGTTGGTGGTCAAACGCGTATGCCGCTGGTACAACAAAAAGTGCAGGAATTCTTTGGCAAAGAGCCAAGAAAAGATGTAAACCCTGATGAAGCGGTTGCAATGGGTGCTGCTATCCAAGGGGCTGTGCTTGCTGGCGACAAAAAAGATGTGCTGCTGCTTGATGTAACACCGCTAACCTTGGGCATTGAGACCATGGGTGGCGTGATGACGGCAATCATTGAGAAAAACACCATGATTCCAACCAAAAAATCACAAGTGTTCTCAACGGCAGCCGACAACCAGCCTGCGGTATCCATTCAGGTATATCAAGGCGAACGCAAAATCGCCAACCAAAACAAACTGCTTGGCAATTTTGATTTGACAGACATTCCGCCAGCACCGCGTGGCGTGCCACAAATTGAGGTTACTTTTGACATCAATGCTGATGGTATTATGAACATTTCTGCCAAAGACAAAGGCACAGGCAAATCACAATCAATCCAGATTAAAGCAGACTCTGGTCTATCAGAGGCAGAAATCGAGGAGATGATTCGTGCAGCCGAGGCAAATGCCGCCGAAGATGAGAAATTTGCCGCCCTTGCCAATGTGCGTAACGAAGCCGATGGTCGCATTCATGGCGTACAAAAAGCCCTAAAAGACGCTGCTGACAAGGTCAGTGATGACGAAAAAGCAGCAGTTGAGGCAGCCATCACTGCCCTAGAGGCTGCCGCCAAAGAAGACGATGTTGATGACATCAAGGCCAAACTTGAGGCATTGGACAACGCCTTCTTGCCAGTGGGTCAAAAAATCTATGCCCAAGCAGGTGGCGAAGCTGGTGAAGCACAGCCAGAACAAGCTCAAGCTGACGATGGTGTCGTTGACGCTGAATTTACCGAAGTCAAAGACAAATAATCAGTCAGCATTACCAAACAAAAAAAACAGCTCATGTTGCATGGGCTGTTTTTTATTGCATTAGCCAAACAATAGATGGACAATCCAGCACAACAAAGCCGCCCAAGCCAAAGCCACCTTGCCCATCAAGATAATAACGCCCAATCATGTATGCGATTTATAACCCTGACAAGGTCGCCACCGAACAATAAAAATGCTATAATAAGCACAACTACCAGCCCGCCAACCAAATGGCTGGCACAACCAATCAAAGGAATCAGCCAATGAATGATATCATCAGCCAATTTTTGCCGATTTTTTTTGTTACTCTTGGCGTTTTTGTTTTATTCTTTTTGTTTATGGGTATTGGTTATTTGGTAAAAAAACAACCACTCAAAGGCTCGTGTGGCGGTGTGGCAAATTTGATGGGTGATGAATATTGTCAATTCTGTGGCAATGACCCAAATAAATGCGAAAACAACAACGATTTTGACAAAGCCACCCAAGCCAAAGCCAAAAATTTATCCAAGCCTGCCTAAATACCAAAAGCAAAAAGCGTAACATGAATAGTTACGCTTGTGGGCGAGCTGATTTATTTTTGTCGCTGTCTTGCCACTTCATATAACATCATGCCCGTGGCGACGCTGACATTGAGACTCTGCGGGCGGCCAGTCCTATCTGCCATCGGAATATAAACCAGCGTATCGCACATCTGCTGGGTCAATCGCCGCATGCCTTCGCCTTCTGAACCCATGATGATTGCAACCTTGCCAACAAAATCACACGCCTGCACTGGCTTGGCAGTCTCATCAAGTGCTGTGCCAAAAACAAACACGCCTGCTTTTTTCAGTTTGTCCAAAGTGCGTGCCAAATTGGTTACCAAGACAACATCAATCACCTCTGATGCCCCAACCGAAACTTTGGCAACTGTCGGCGTAATCGGTGCTGATTGATGCTTGGGTATGATGACGGCATCAACGCCCATCGCACACGCTGAACGCAAGCAAGCCCCCAGATTATGAGCATCGGTAATCTGATCAAGCACCAAAAATAACACATCAGGCTTATCCATCAATACATCAAGCAAAGCCTCATCAGCAACCGCCTTGGCTCTGGCTGAAGCGACAACGCCTTGGTGCTGATGACTGTCGCAAAGCTGCGATAATTTATCCTTGTGTGCATACTGAACACTGATACCAAACGCTTGAGCCATCTCAATGATGCGTTGGTGTTCGTGGCTTGGCTGACCATCTTCACGCAATTGTACAAACACCGCCAGCACCTCTTCTGGACGGCGTTTTAATAACATGGTTACTGCATGAATACCATAAAAATGTGGCATTTTTGCCTTGGCTGACCTAGCCTCGCCTTTTTGGTGTGCAGATGACTTTGGCAAGTTGCGATAATCGCCTCGGTTTGGGCGTTTTTTGTTGGTTGCGTTCATGAAGTTTTATCCTGATAATTTAATCATAGCCACCATCTTATTGGCGGTTTATATAATAATTTGACAAACACTTAGGCAGTGTGTTGCATTAACCCATCAATTGCCAAGCAAATCTCATCAGGGTGCAGGGTATCTATCTTGGCAACTTGAGCGGCTGGCTCTTGGCTACGGACAAGCTGTGATAATCGCTCGCCCAGCGTCAAATAATAACGACAAGTGTGCTGTAGTGTCCGCCATGCTTGATATGCCATTTGGCTGCTAATTAGCACACAGGTATTGTGCTTGTCCAGCAAAGGCTGCAAATGATTAAATCGCAACTCTAGATTATCTGGCACACGCCGCTGATACCAATAAACATCATCAACCTGCACACCTTTTGCCAACAAAGTGTCTTTTAATAGCCTGCGACCGCCAACACCGCACCAAATCAGCACCCGCTCGCCCGCCTGCAAAGTGGCAATCTCTGGCAATGCCAGCATACCCTCATTGCTGGCAACAGCTGGCAAAATCACCGAAAATCCACGAGCTGATAACACTTTGGCGGTCGCCTCACCAACGGCAATTATCGGTGCGGTCATCGTGGTAGCGACAGTTGTCAAATCCACGCCAAGCTGCCCAAGATATGCCAATGCTCGCTTTGCCGCCTCAACACTGGTGATAACCAATGCATGATAATCGCCAGTCAGCCACTTTGTCATCATTGCCTGCTCGCTGATACTCAAGGACAGCGAAACAATTTCAAGCAGTGGCAAATTCACCACAGGCACTACCGTGATTTGGTCAATTGCCGCACTTCGGTGGCTGGGTCTGGTATTGATAAGTAGCGGAGTCATGCGTTGTCTTGATATATCGCTTGCAAAATCTTATCCGCCCCCTGTGCCAGCAAATCTTCGGCAACTGCTGTGCCTAAATTTTCGGCAGCGGATTCATCACCGCCTGTCAGCACAATGCTGTTTTGGCTTTTTAACAGAACTGTGCCATCAAGCGAACCAAC
This sequence comes from Moraxella cuniculi, assembly GCF_900637105.1. Lineage (NCBI taxonomy): Bacteria > Pseudomonadati > Pseudomonadota > Gammaproteobacteria > Moraxellales > Moraxellaceae > Moraxella > Moraxella cuniculi. The sequence continues at coordinate 510,230 of NZ_LR134343.1, forward strand.
GCGTCCACGCAAGCTAAGTTTATCCCCAGCGATGGTTGCAAATCCTGCAATCGGCACTTGACAACCGCCTTGTAAAGTGCGATTCATCGCTCGCTCTGCCATGACACACAGGCGAGTGCTTGCATGATTTAGCGGTGCAAGCAGCGACAAAACAGCAGCATCATCGGCACGACACTCAATCGCCAACGCCCCCTGTCCAACCGCAGGCAAACAAAGCTCATCATCAAGCTCATGACGAATCCTGTCATCAAGCCCCAATCGCTGTAACCCACTGGTGGCAAGGATAATCGCATCGTACTCGCCTGCGTCCAGCTTAGCTAAGCGTGTGCCAACATTACCACGCAAACTTTTGATTGATAAATCAGGGCGTGCCTGTCGCAACTGACACTCACGGCGTAAGCTCGAAGTTCCCAGCACAGCACCAGCTGGCAATGCTTGCAGACTGTCATATTGATTGGATACAAATGCATCGGTTGGGGCGTGTCGTTGGCAATATGCTCCAAGCACCAAGCCATCAGGCAGCACCATTGGCACATCTTTTAAAGAATGCACAGCGATATCAGCCCTGCCATCATACAGTGCCTGCTCAAGCTCTTTGACAAACAGCCCCTTGCCACCGATTTTGGCAAGTGGCGTGTCCAAAATTTTATCGCCACGAGTAACCATGGTCAAAAGCTCAACAACCAGCTGCGGATACAGTGTCTCAAGTGCTTGTTTAATAAAATTCGCCTGCCACAGAGCCAAGGGGCTTTGACGAGTAGCGATGGTTAGAGTGCGTGCATTCATACAAAATCCAAATTATATTACTTATGCCTATTATAAGAGTTTTGGCACGCAAATGGCAAAGTTTGTTCGCTGTTTTGGCAATTTTTCTGATTAAGCGTTATTCTTGTCAGCAAATATGGTATACTTTTTGATATTTTTATTATCAAGAAGGCAGATTATGACAGAACAAACTTCAAGCATGTGGGGTGGTCGTTTTAGTGAGGCAACCGATGGTTTTGTGGCTGAATTTACCGCATCGGTCAATTTTGATAAACGCATGGCAAAACAAGACATTCAAGGTTCCATCGCCCATGCCACCATGCTGGGTCGCTGCGGTATCATCACCAGCGAAGAAAGTGATTTGATTATCAGTGGTCTAAAGCAAGTACAAGCCGAAATTGACGCTGGTCAATTCCAATGGTCGGTCGCCCTAGAAGATGTACATATGAATGTCGAATCTCGCCTGACTGCCCTAATCGGTGATGTCGGCAAAAAGTTGCACACAGGCAGAAGTCGCAATGATCAGGTGGCAACCGACATTCGCCTATGGCTAAGAGATGAAACGGATAATATCTTGGCACTGCTAAAACGCCTGCAATCAGGCTTACTTGATTTGGCGGACAAGCACACCACCACCATCATGCCCGGCTTCACCCATCTACAAACCGCACAACCTGTCAGCTTTGCCCATCATGTGATGGCGTGGTTTGAGATGCTTGTGCGTGATAGTGAGCGATTTGCCGACACTCGCCGCCGCATCAATCAAATGCCACTGGGCAGTGCCGCCCTAGCAGGAACAACATATCCAATCGATCGCACGATTACCGCCGAACTTCTGGGTTTTGAGGGCATTTGCCAAAACTCACTTGATGCGGTATCAGATCGTGATTTTGCCATCGAATTTACCGCCAATGCCTCGCTGCTGATGATGCACCTATCACGCATGAGCGAAGAAATTATTCTGTGGATGTCGGCACAATTTGGTTTTGTGGTGGTGCCTGACCGCTTCTGCACAGGCTCATCAATCATGCCCCAAAAGAAAAACCCCGATGTGCCAGAGCTTGTGCGTGGCAAGGCGGCAAGGGTCTTTGGGCAATTGACCACTTTATTGACACTCATGAAAAATCAGCCGCTGGCATACAACAAAGACAATCAAGAAGACAAAGAACCATTGTTTGATTGCGTGGATACTATTACGGGCAGCTTGCTTGCCTTTGCTGATATGCTGCCAAACCTTGTGCCAAATAGCGAAAATATGCGTGCAGCAACCATGAAAGGCTATGCCACCGCAACCGACTTGGCAGATTATTTGGTCAAAAAAGGCTTGCCGTTTCGTGATGCCCATGAAGTTGTTGGCAAGGCAGTGGCTTTGGCGGTGCAGACAGGCGTTGATTTGTCAGAATTATCATTGGCACAATTACAGAGCTTTAGTCCGCTGATTGCAGATGATGTATTTGATTGCCTAACCCTCGAAGGCTCGCTACAGGCTCGAGACCATCTTGGTGGCACGGCCCCCAATCAAGTCAAACAAGCCATCATCAGAGGCAGACAGCGCATCAGCTAAGCAACAACACACCCCAAATTGGGGTGTTTTTAATGCGACAAATAAACCAGCAACCACCCACAAAGCTACAATCCTTAATGGCATTTTTGACAAATTTTGCAAAAATACCTACGGGGTATTTGCAAATCATTCCGCCTGCGTATATAATATATGCTTTAAATGAATAATCACACATACGGTGAAATCATGTCCTCTTGCAGCAACACCCACAAACACAGCCACCCTCACGGCGATAATCACGACCATGACCACAGCCACGATCACGGCGGACATGGTCATAGTCATGTACCCAATGACAAACGCATCTTGCTTATCAGCTTTGTTATCATCACTGGCTATATGTTCATCGAATTTGCTGGTGGTTGGTACTTCAAAAGCCTTGCCCTACTTGCAGATGCAGGACACATGGCAAATGACAGCCTAGCATTATTCTTGGCATTTGTCGCTTTATATTTTAGCACCAAAGTACAAATGTGGGCAGCACTGCTCAATGGACTATCACTCATTGTCATCGCTGTATATGTACTGATTGAGGCAATCAACCGCTGGGGCAATCCACCAGAAATGCTGGCTCTGCCAATGCTTGGTGTTGCTATCATTGGATTGCTTGTTAATATCGGCGTTGCTTGGCTTATCCTAAAAAGCGACCAAGAAAACCTAAACATCCGCTCTGCTTATCTGCATGTGTTGGCGGACTTGCTCGGCTCGGTGGTTGCTATCATCGCAGGTTTGGCGGCGTGGTTACTGAACTGGCTATGGGTAGATATTGTCGCCAGTGTGATTTTGAGTATTTTTATCCTAAGAAGTGGCATCATGGTAACTAAGGCTTCTTTTTTAAGAATCAAAAACGCCAATAGTGATGATAATCATGATAATCACAATCACGACCATAGCGACCACAAACACTGATTACAAAAATCCCCAAACTTCAGCTTGGGGATTTTTTATAAACAAAACTGATTACTTAACGGATAATCTTAGCGAAATTGAACATAATCAGCGTCAATTTCTACGCGTTTTTTGCGTAAACTGATGTCAGTTTCGCCATTGATGGTAACTGTCTTGCCAATCAACTCTTGTGGATTTTGATAATAATCATCATCAATCTCAACAATCACAGTGCCTGTTTGGTCTTGCAATTCAAACTTTTCATTGCCCAAAAAACGCACAATCTTGCCCGTGATGGTTACTTGTCTGTCATCACCAACTGACTGAACAGTGGCTGCGGTAACGGTTTGGATACCTTGTTGTTGATTGTTTTTGGCATAAGCCATCGGTGCTGCTACCACAGAAACTGTCAATGCCGCTGCCAAAATTTGCTTCATAAAAGTCATAATAAACTCCAAATAATAAACTGTTTGTTTTGGCTGATGGTTATTGCCATCAGTTGATGGTGCATATTAAACCACATCAACCTTAACTAAACCTTAAGGGATAAAAATTTATCAAAAACACCAAACAAAATTTATGCAACCATTTGATTTTTAATAATTTTTATTCTTGCAAAAAACCATCGCCTGTCTGCCTTGCCCACAGCGACGCATAAACACCGCCATAAGCAAGCAGCTCATCATGACTGCCCATTTCGACAATTTGCCCCTTATCCATCACCACCAACCTATCCATTGAGGCAATCGTTGATAAACGATGAGCGATGGCAATGACAGTTTTGCCTGCCATCATGTCATCAAGACTGTCCGTGATGGCTTGCTCCACCTCGCTATCTAAGGCACTGGTCGCCTCATCAAGCAACAAAATCGGTGCGTTTTTTAGCATCACTCGGGCGATGGCAATACGCTGCCGCTGACCTCCAGAGAGCTTAACTCCTCGCTCACCCACTTGGGTATCTAGCCCCGTGTTGCCATATTTATCTTGTAGATTTTCAATAAACTCCCACGCATGGGCTGCTTTGGCGGCAGCAATAATCTCATCATCGGTGGCATCAGGGCGGCCATAGGCGATATTTTCTCGCACACTGCGGTGCAATAGCGAAGTATCTTGTGTTACCATGCCAATCTGTGATCGCAATGAATTTTGGCTGACATGGCTAATGTCTTGATTGTCAATACATATTCTGCCACCGTCCAATTCATAAAATCTTAACAGCAGATTAACCAAGCTGGATTTGCCCGCACCACTTCGCCCAACCAACCCGACTTTTTCTCCTGCTTTTATTGATAATGTAAACTTGCTAAATAGTTGCATATTGACATCACGGCGTGCATAATTAAATGTAACATCGTCAAAAATAATATCGCCTGCAACCACTTGTAGCTGTGTCGCATCTGGCTTGTCTACGATGGCGTGCGGTGTGGTTAAGGCAGTCATGCCATCTTGAACCGTGCCAATATGCTCAAGCAATCCTGCTGTCTCCCAAGTAATCCAGTGAATCATGCCCTTTAGTCGCAGTGCGATACCGCTTGCCACCGCAATCGCCCCCACCGTTACCTGCCCAACACTCCACAGATACACACCAACAACCATGCTGCCAACAATCATCACCAGCGACAGCACCTCGATTGTGGTTGCCAATAAGCTCACCCAACGCATCTGGGCATGAACCGTTGTCATGAACTCGTCCATCGCTGTCTTGGCATAGCCCAGCTCTCGTTGCGAATGGCTAAATAACTTCACCGCACCAATGTTGGCATAGGCATCGGTTACTCGCCCTGTCATTAACGCTCGTGCGTCTGCTTGTTTTTCGGCGGTGCGTCTTAGATGTGGTAAGAAAAACTTGATAATCAGTACCGCAAAACCAAACCATAACAAAAATGGCAAAAACAGCCAAAAATCCAACTGAAACAAAATCACGCCACTGGTGATAAGATAAGCTGTAACAAATGCCATCATCTCCACCATGGTCATAATCGCATCACGCACCGACAGTGCTGTTTGCATAACCTTGGCAGAGACACGCCCAGAAAATTCATCTTGATAAAATTGCAATGATTGCCCAAGCATGTGCTTATGAAACCACCACCGCAGTCGCATCGGAAGCACCCCTTGTAGGGTCTGATAATGAATCAAATTGCCCAAAAATTCAGCAAAAATTGACAAAACGCACAATGCCAAAATCACCATGACGGTGCTGCCTTTTTGTTGCCACAGCGTCTGCGGTGTGTAGACAGTCAGCCAGTCAATCACATCTCCAACCCATGCAAACAGCAACGAGCCAAACACCCCCAGCAATACCGCCAGTATCATGCGAATAATAATCCAGCCCCTTGCTCCTTTGGTACACGCCCACAAAAAAGCAAACAAGCCATCTTGGCTGGTTGGCATCGGTGTGTCTGGGTAAGGGTTTAGGCGTTTTTCAAAATAAGAAAACAAAGACATATCGCTCTCTTGGTTATAAAAATACCGCCATTATACCGCATATTATAGGCATGGCAAGCCAGACACACCGCAACATCGAGCCTACATCAATCCACACAGCCAACACGGCAGTCAATCAGTCATCAACACAACCAGCTGGCATTTGATGGTCTTTGGCATAATCACGCACATTTTGGGTAATTTTCATCGAACAAAACTTCGGCCCACACATCGAGCAAAAATGTGCCGATTTGTGTGCTTGCTTGGGCATGGTTTCATCATGCATACTGCGTGCAGTATCAGGGTCTAATGACAGATTAAACTGATCTTCCCAGCGAAATTCAAAGCGTGCTTTTGACAGAGCATTATCACGCACTTGGGCAGCAGGGTGTCCTTTGGCAAGATCTGCAGCATGGGCGGCGATTTTGTAGGCGATAATGCCGTCTTTGACATCTTTTTTATTTGGCAATCCCAAATGCTCCTTTGGGGTTACATAGCACAGCATCGCCGTACCATACCAACCAATCATCGCCGCCCCGATGGCACTGGTAATATGATCATAGCCGGGGGCAATGTCTGTGGTGAGCGGCCCAAGTGTATAAAACGGTGCTTCATGACACAGTTGCAACTGTTGCTGCATATTTTGCCGAATCAGCTGCATCGGCACATGACCCGGCCCTTCTATCATTATCTGTACATCATGTTGCCACGCACGACAGGTTAGCTTGCCCAAAGTAGCAAGCTCGGCAAACTGTGCTTTGTCATTGGCATCTTGGATACAGCCAGGACGCAGCCCATCGCCCAAACTAAAGCTGACATCATACGCTTGCATGATTTGACAAATCTCATCAAAATGTGTGTACAAAAAATTCTCTTGCTTGTGTGCCAAACACCACTGTGCCATGATCGATCCGCCACGGCTAACAATGCCTGTCAAGCGATTGGCGGTCAGTGGTATGTGGTCAAGTAACACCCCTGCATGAATGGTAAAATAATCCACGCCCTGCTCGGCTTGCTCAATCAGCGTATCCCTAAAAATCTCCCACGACAAATCTTCGGCGACACCAAAAACCTTCTCCAATGCCTGATAAATCGGCACAGTGCCAATTGGCACGGGACTGTTGCGGATAATCCATTCACGCGTTTCGTGGATATTTTTGCCTGTGGATAAATCCATGATGGTGTCAGCACCCCAACGAGTCGCCCAAGTCATCTTGGCAACTTCTTCATCAATGCTTGAACCCAGTGCCGAGTTGCCAATATTGGCATTGATTTTTACCAAAAAATTCCGCCCAATAATCATCGGCTCAAGCTCTGTGTGATTGATATTGGCAGGGATAATCGCACGACCTGCGGCAACCTCTTGACGAACAAATTCGGCGGTGATTTCCTGCTGATTATTTGCACCAAAATTCTCTCCCTGATGCTGTCTGGTATCCACGCCCTGTGCTTGGCGTTGATTTTCGCGAATGGCGACATATTCCATCTCAGGCGTGATAATGCCCGCTTTGGCATAGTGCATTTGGGTAACGATACGCCCCTTTTTGGCTCGGCGAGGCTTGGTGATGTGAGCAAAGCGAATATTAGCAGTGGTGATGTCTTTTAGCCGTGCCTTGCCAAAATCCGAACTGGGTTCATCCAAAATTATCGTATCAGCCCTGCTGTCTATCCATGGCTCTCGCAGCTTTGGCAATCCTTGATTTAAATCAATCTGAGCATCAGGGTCGGTATAAACGCCTGAAGTGTCATATACCAAAATCGGTTCATTTTTTGGTGAATTGCCATCAGCCAAGCCCTCTGGGGTATCAGACAGCGTAATCTGGCGAAATGGCACACGAATATCCGCCTGCAAGCCTTGCACATAGACCTTTTTGGACGCAGGCAAAATACGGGTTAAATCTTTGGCATCTTGTTCATGCTGGGTGGATTTGTGCGTATCAAATTTGGCAAAATCATCAACGCTTTCAACACAATATGGCGTGCTGGTACTGCTAGACTGAGTCATGGCATATTCCTTTATGGGTGATTAATTGCAAAAACGCACAAACCAAGCCAACAAAGAAAAGCCAATTTTGGGTACAAACAGATGGGTTTACTTTCATTAACTTGATTCCTACGCAGGTCTTAACCTTCAGGTTCAACGGTATCTGTCTGCAACAACGCTTGGGTTATAAGACAGTCTCAACAGCTTATTGGCTGTACTCCGTCAAGTTATAACAACAGTATAGCACAAATTTTTAGATTGGTTAATTTTTATTCTTTTGGCAAATTGTGTCAATTCTGCACAACTTGTCAATAATACCAGTGCAAGCAGCCAGCGGATTTTACCTTGAATAATTGATTAAATTTTAGCTTGTCAAGCATTGTCATTGCCTGTTATTATATATTTAATTAACCTTTGCCAGTTCGTCTGTGGCAAGGAAATATGGAACAAAAAACCACAAAACAGCTTACAAATTGTGCATGATTGCCCAAATTTGGTGTGGTTTTAAATCGGTTAATTGTGGAATAGTTCATGAAAGTTTTGGTTTTGGGTGGCGGTGTCATCGGCACAACCACAGCGTATTATCTCGCCAAACAAGGCGTAGAGGTTACAGTTGTTGAGCGGCAGCACAATGTTGCCGAAGAGACAAGTTTTGGCAATGCAGGGCAAATATCCCCCGGTTATTCAACACCTTGGGCAGCACCCGGCATTCCGCTAAAAGCTGCCAAATGGCTGCTTGAAAAGCACGCTCCTTTTGCTGTGCGTCCTGATGGTTCACTGTGGCAACTACAATGGGCGATGCAAATGTTTGCCAACTGCAATGCCGATCGTTATAGCATCAACAAAGAACGCATGATGCGAGTCGCCGAATACAGCCGAGACTGCCTGCAACAGTTACGCAAAGACACCAATATCAGCTATGAGCATCGTGAGCGTGGCACGCTACAATTGTTTCGCAAGCAAGCACAGATGGATGTTGTTGGTCGCGATATTGAGGTTTTAAAAGAATGCGGCGTTGATTATCAACTGCTCAACCGCGATGAACTGCCCACCATCGAACCTGCATTAATTCATGCCAAAGATAAGCTGGTTGGCGGCTTAAGACTGCCCAATGACGAAACGGGTGATTGTAATATTTTTACCAAATCCTTGGCAAAAATCGCCGAAGGCTTGGGCGTGAAATTTTTATTCAATACGACCATTGCAGATATCGAACATCAAAACAATGCCATCACGGGCATTATCACCGCAGATGGAGAGCGTTTGACAGCGGATAATTATGTGTTGGCATTTGGTAGCTATTCTCGCCCTTTTGCCGAAAAACTCCAGCTAAAGCTCCCCGTTTATCCTGTCAAAGGCTACTCGCTGACCGTGCCGATTATTGATGAATCGCTCGCCCCTGTCTCTACCGTACTGGACGAAACCTTTAAGATTGCCATCACTCGCTTTGATAATCGCATTCGTGTTGGTGGCATGGCAGAACTAAGCGGATTTAATACCGATTTGCCCATTGCACGCCGCGAAACTCTACAGATGGTCAGCCAAGAGTTGTTTGGCGGTGGTGATTTTGCCAATGCTCGCTTTTGGACAGGTTTGCGTCCAATGACACCAGACGGCACGCCTATTATTGGCGAGAGTCGATTTGCCAATTTATATATCAATACAGGGCATGGCACACTTGGCTGGACGATGGCCTGTGGCTCAGGTCAGCTGATTGCCGACATCATCACGCATACACCGACACAAATTAGCCTTGAGGGGCTGTCTGCCGCTCGTTATAATTAATTTATCATTTAAGGAATATTTATGAGTAATATCATCAAAATTGACAGCAACGATACCCTAAGCGAAATCGCCATTCATAACGGCGTGGTCTATTTGGCAGGGCAAGTGCCTAATGATGACAGCTTGGACATAAAAGGTCAATCTCGTGAGGTTTTTGCCAATATTGATGCCGCCCTTGCCAAAGCAGGTACAGACAAATCAAAAATCCTCTCGGCTCAAGTTTTTATCACCGATTTGGCAAATTTTGCTGATTTTAATGAAGAGTGGAATAACTGGGTCAAAGGTACAACTCCGCCTGCTCGTGCCACCATCGAGGCCAAGCTGGTCAATCCAAACTGGCTGGTTGAGATCATGGTTATTGCCGCAGTCTAAGCCAAGCCGAGTCTTACCACCCCGATTTTGGGGTGGTTTTGTTTCACTTATCAATACCATAATTCTTTGGCACTGAATGTTCCACATGAAACATCACTTGATATATTTTACCTTTAATGGCGGAAAACCATTAAACTCCACCGATGAATAAGAATTGGTATAAGCTCCTGTGGTCAGCCAATACAGCTTATCACCAATCTCAAGGTTCTGTGGCAGTTTGTAAGCAGCATTTTCGTACATAATGTCAGTGCTATCACAGGTTGGCCCTGCCAAGATCACCGTGCCTTTTTCGGTGGCAGTTTCCATTTTTGGTGTATAAACAGGGTATTTAATCGCCTCACCAAGCGTCTCGATTAACCCTTGGAACAGCCCAACATCAGTATAGACCCAGCGGGTTAATTCTGTGCGTGATTTACGGCTAATCAGCACCACTTCAGACACCAGCACGCCACTATCACCAACCATAGAACGGCCCGGCTCTAGGATAATCTCTGGCATTTCATCTTCATCAAAATCCTCAGACAGATAGCGGTGAATCTCTTCGGCGTAGACACTGATTGGGTTCACCTCGCTGATATAATTGGTTGGAAAACCACCGCCCAAATTAATCATTTGCAGTTTAATACCTTCTTCGTATTTCATCCAGTCAAACATATATTTGACCTTCGCCAAAGCATCGTCCCATGCCGCCACATCTTTTTGCTGACTGCCAACATGAAACGAAATGCCATAAGGCACAAGACCCAGATTTTTAGCCTGTACCAACAAATCAATCGCCATATCAGGGTGGCAACCAAACTTACGAGATAGCGGCCACTCGGCAGTATCTGCACCATGCACCAAGATACGCACAAACACCTTTGAACCAGGGGCATTATTGGCAATATTAATCAAATCAGCCTTAGAATCTGTGGCATACAATCTAATGCCCTTTTCATAAGCATATTTGACATGGTCGGCTTTTTTGATGGTGTTGCCATAAGAAATGCGATCAGGCGAAACGCCACAGCCCAGCACACGATCCAATTCATAAATGGACGCACAATCAAAATTTGACCCCAAATCCGCCAAATAATTCACCACCTCAACAGCAGGGCTTGCCTTCATGGCGTAGTGAATTTTTGCCTTTGGAAACAAATTCACCATCTCTTCATACTTGGTCTTAATACGGCTCAAATCCACCACCAAAAGTGGCGTTTCTTCGCCCTTGGCAGCATCGGTGAATTTTTGCCATTGTTGTTTGTCAAAATATTGATCGATTTTAATCATGCTTAGCTCCCTGTTATTAAAGTTATCTGTGCAACAGCCCATCTGTATTGCAATTGTCAATTGTACTTATCACAGATTATCACACAGTTTTTTTGGTTTTAAAATCAAAAACCTGCCATAGTTATTATAGCAGGCTTTTGGGTGTCAGACCATTGTCAGTCATCACGGGTTTTTACCTGCAACAAAGCAATCTCAAAGTACAAATCAGAATGCGGTGGAATTTTGCCCACATGGCGTTCGCCGTAGCCCAAATGAGCAGGCACAACAAGTCTTCTTGTACCGCCAATTCTCATCGGTTCAAATGTTGGCAAATCCAACTCAATGCCCCATTTTTCGCATAATTTTTGACCGATTTTATCGCCCAATATGCCCAAATCCCAGCCTTTTATCACTCGACCTGTGCCGATGACGCACTCAAATCCGTGTTCATTAGACGCATCAAATATCGTGCCATCAGCCAAACGACCTGTATACTGAGCTGTGATTAACGCCCCACGCTCAGCAGCCTTGCCTGTGCCAATCACCACATCCTCTACCACAAACTGTGACATCATCACCACGCCGTTAGTCATTTGTTGGGTTTGCCAGCACCACTTTTACTGTGCGTGTGGTTGTTACTGCTGCGATTTTTGATAATGCTTCATCAACTTGATTGGCAACTGGAGCGGCATCTGCTACCAGATTTGCATCTTTGTTATCAGCGACATCAGCGTCATTTGCAAGCTCAATGGTAACTCTGGCACGACCTTGCGACAAGGGAGCGATTTTGGCAAATGCTCCTTTTGACAAATCCAGTGCAATGCCATATTTACCAAAGCCGCCACGGTCATTGACACGACAAACCACCGATTTGCCATTGGCGACATTGGTAACTTTTAGGCGTGTGCCAAATTTATGCTTATTACTGGCACAAGTCATGGCATTTTGGTTAAAAATTTCGCCACTTGCCGTCTTGCGACCGTGGAATTTGCCGCCGTAATAGGTTGCAACCTGCTGGGCATGTACAGTTGTGGCACTTAGTGCAATCGCCACTGCCAGAAACTTTTTCATGGATTTCTCCTTACAATTCAAACCGCCAATAATAACCAAAAACCGCCAAAAAATATATCTTTTTTGGCGGTCATTGACATTTTTTAACAATGATTATTTAATATTACTCAATTATTGCTGATTTACTACAAAATCCCCAAAAAAGAGCTTTTAATCAGACAAATCAATATACTTTTACATAAGAATCATAAATTTCTACCCTAACTGTCGGGTTGCCACGCACGATTCTTTTGATTACGGCTGGCGATAGGTTGCTTCTTTTTACTTTTTCTTCAAATCTGGCTCGACTATCAGCATCGCCCAGACCGCACTCCCATGAGCCTGCATACGCCCTTTCTTGGCGTAAAATAGCAGCGGCTGCTTTTTTGGTTACAGAATTGCCCAAAAATTTACCACTGGTGTTAAATTTATCATCATTACTAATATAAGTTGTGTAGCTGCAATAATAAGCAAAGCTGCTTGAGCTTATCAATGCCAGTGCAACAGCTGCCAGATATTTTTTCATCATTTTCTCCCAATTGGTTAATAAATACATTATTAAGGAAAAGGCTATCATAATCAAAAAAAAAAAAACAATCTTTATTTTTTAAAAATCACAAAAAAAACCGCCAATTGCTGTCATTGGCGGTTTTGTTATAAAAATTTATACCAAATTATTCCCATTCGATGGTGGCAGGTGGCTTGCTTGATACATCATACACCACGCGTGAGACATCGCGGATTTCGTTCATGATGCGTGTTGAAATTTTATCAACAAGCTCATACGGCAGATGGGCAAAGCGAGCAGTCATAAAATCCACCGTCTCCACTGCACGCAAGGCAATCACCCACGCATAGCGTCTGCCATCACCAACCACGCCAACCGATTTGACAGGCTGAAATACCGCAAAGGCTTGAGCAGTTTTGTCATACCAGCCAGATGCTCTAAGCTCCTGCATAAAAATATCGTCCGCCACACGCAAAATGTCAGCATATTCTTTTTTGACCTCGCCCAAGATACGCACGCCCAATCCCGGACCTGGGAACGGATGACGATAAATCATATGAGCAGGAATGCCCAATGCCACACCAAGTTTACGCACTTCGTCCTTAAACAAATCACGAAGCGGCTCAACCAACTCAAATGCCAAATCGTCAGGCAGCCCGCCCACATTATGATGCGATTTAATCACATGAGCCTTGCCCTGCTTGCTTGCAGCTGACTCAATAACATCAGGATAAATCGTGCCTTGTGCCAAAAATTTCACGCCATCTAACTTGCGTGCCTCTTCGCTAAATACCTCAATAAACTCACGGCCGATGATTTTTCTTTTTGCCTCAGGGTCGGTAACGCCTGCCAAAGCCCCCAAAAATCTCTCTTCGGCATCGGCACGAATGACACGAATGCCCATATTTTCGCCAAACATCTGCATCACTTGATCGCCTTCATTGAGGCGTAGCAAGCCATTATCAACAAATACACAAGTCAGCTGATCGCCAATGGCACGATGCAACAACGCTGCCACCACCGAGCTATCAACACCGCCCGACAGACCCAGCAAAACCTTATTATCACCAATCTGCTGTCTTAATTGAGCAATACGCATCTCAATGATATTGTCAGAATTCCACTCGCTGCCACAACCACAGATTTTATGAACAAAGTTTGCAATCAACTCCACACCTTTGGCGGTATGAGTAACCTCAGGGTGAAACTGCACACCATACAGCTTGCGATTCTCATCACTGGCAGAGGCAAATGGGCAACTTGGCGTACTAGAAGTGCTTACAAACCCTTCAGGAAGGCGGGCAACCTTATCTCCATGGCTCATCCATACTTGGGACTGATTATTTTCATCAGCGATGCCGTGTAGGAGTTTATCTTGATGCGTGATATCAATTTTGGCATAGCCAAATTCATGCACCACACCTGCCTCTACCTTACCGCCCAGCTGCTCTGACATGGTCTGAAATCCATAACAAATACCCAAAACAGGCACGCCCAGCTCAAAAACCACCTGTGGTGCTCGTGGACTGCCCTCAATATGCACACTTTCTGGGCCGCCCGATAAGATTATGCCTTTTGGATTAAAATTGCGGATATCTTCTTCTGAAATGTCATAAGCGTACATTTCACTATATACGCCAGCTTCACGCACACGGCGAGCAATCAACTGGCTGTATTGTGAGCCAAAATCAAGAATTAAAATACGATCAGCGGTGATATTGGTCATGGCAAATAATTTCCGTCTTGGTGTGTAATGAGTGGTTATTTTAGCATTTTTTGGTGATAAAACTAAGGAAAACTGCCACAAATCGCATATTATTCATGGCAAAATTCCAAACAAATTTATAAAACAAAATACCGATTGCTTCATTGCCAATCAAGCATCAATATCTGCATTTAGAGCATTTTCTTCGATAAAAATACGGCGTGGCTCAACATCATCACCCATCAAGCAACTAAATAAATGGTCGGCTTTTATCGCATCTTCGATGGTGATTTTGAGCATACGGCGATTTTCAGGATCCATTGTTGTCTCCCATAACTGCTCTTTGTTCATCTCGCCTAGACCCTTATAACGCTGCACATCAACGCCGCGGCGAGCCGCCAGCATTAATTGCTGCCAAAGATGGTCAAAATCCTTAATCGCCAAATCTTTGTCATTGCGGCGTAAAAAAGCATCTTCGCTTAACACAGTGTTCCATTGAGTGCTAAGCCTTAATAAACGAGCATAATCCGACGATGCCAAAAATCCCAAATCCAGCAGGTATTGTTGTGGCAAACGATGAATATATACCACCACCTTGGGCAGCCACTGGGCATTTTCATCGCCAGAGATAACCTGCTCCAGCTCCACCGTTGCCTCAAGTTTTGGTGCCAGTTGGTTTATTTTATCTTCCAGCAATTTTGCCCATGTGGTCATTTTTTGATAATCGCCAATATCCGCGGTATCAAATTTTGGCACAAAGGTCAAAGCATCAAGCACAGCCGCTGGATATTTTGCTTGCAGTTTGTTTTTGACAACTTGGCTTTGGCTGTAGTCTTTTAGCAACTGCTCAAGAGCCAATCCTGTAACAGGCGGCGTATCTTGGCTGACAAACAACTGATGGTCATCAATTGTTGAGGACAATAAATAAGCATCCAAAGCCTCAGTGTCTTTTAGGTATACTTCCTGCTTGCCACGCTTAACCTTGTACAGTGGTGGCTGGGCGATATAAATATAGCCTCTCTCAATCAATTCAGGCATTTGACGGAAAAAGAAAGTCAAAAGCAAGGTGCGAATATGGCTACCATCGACATCGGCATCGGTCATGATGACAATTTTGTGATAGCGGATTTTATCAGGATTATACTCATCTGGACCAATGCCTGTACCCAGTGCGGTAATCAGCGTACCAACCTCGGCACTGGAGAGCATTTTGTCAAATCTTGCTCTCTCAACATTTAGGATTTTGCCCTTTAATGGCAAAATTGCCTGCATTTTGCGATTGCGACCTTGCTTAGCACTACCACCTGCCGAATCACCCTCGACAATGAATAATTCAGACAATGCAGGGTCTTTTTCTTGACAATCCGCCAACTTGCCGGGCAAACCTGCAATATCAAGCGTACTTTTGCGGCGAGTCATCTCTCGTGCCTTGCGTGCTGCATCGCGTGCCCGTGCCGCCTCGATAATCTTACTGGCGATGGCTTTGGCTGCCGCTGGATTTTCAAGCAAGTATTCAGACAACCTTTCGTGCATGGTTGTCTCAACGGCTGATTTTACCTCGCTTGATACCAGCTTATCTTTGGTTTGGCTGCTAAACTTCGGGTCAGGCACCTTGACCGAGATAATCGCTGTCAGACCCTCGCGTGCATCATCACCTGTTACTTGCACTTTTTCTTTTTTGCCGATATTTTCGCTGTCCATATAGGTATTTAGACAGCGAGTTAATGCCGAACGAAATCCTGACAAATGCGTACCGCCGTCTTTTTGTGGGATATTGTTGGTAAAGCACAGCACTTTTTCGTTATAACTGTCCGACCATTGCAACGCCACCTCAACTCCGATGCCTTCTTGACCATCAGCGGTAAAGTGAAAAATTTCGTTTAAGGTTTGTTTGCCACCATTGATATAATTAACAAATTCTGACAAACCGCCTTTATGCTCAAACACCTCTTTGATGCCTGTACGCTCATCAGTTAGCACAATACGCACGCCAGAGTTCAAAAAAGACAATTCTCGCAAACGCTTGGCAAGAATATCATAATCAAAGGTCGTTACACCCTTAAAAATCTCAAAACTTGGATAAAATCTGACCTGCGTGCCTGTCTGTGATGAAGCTTGTAATCTAGCAAGCGGTGCATCAGCAACCCCATCGGTATAGCTTTGTGTATGTGCAAAACCATCACGCCAAATATTTAATATCAATTTTTTGGACAGGGCATTTACCACCGACACACCAACGCCGTGCAAACCACCTGAAACCTTATAAGAATTATCATCAAACTTACCACCAGCGTGCAGCACAGTCATGATGACCTCTGCCGCCGACACCCCTTCTTCAGGGTGAATATCCACAGGAATACCGCGGCCATTGTCCATCACAGACACCGATTCATCATCATGGACAACAATATTAATCTCATCACAATGACCTGCCAGTGCCTCATCAATGGCATTATCCACCACCTCAAACACCATATGATGCAGACCTGTACCATCGTCAGTATCGCCAATGTACATACCAGGGCGGACACGCACCGCCTCAAGTCCACGCAAAACCCGCACATTTTTGGCGGTGTATTCCGCATTTTGTCCATCGACCTGCTGGCTGCTGCTTGTGGTTTCGGTCATAGCAAATCCTTAAACATAAACTTGAAATAATTTCAGGGTTTTTCCCAAAATATTTAAACAAAATAACGCTTATTATAGCATAAATCAGCCATAGATTGTATCGGTTTTCTAAGCCCAAACACACCTTGTTCTTGATTTTTAAACAGTTATCCAGTTTTTATAAATCCAAACCTATCAGACGAATAATTATTATTAAAATTAAAATACTAATAAAGATTGACTGGTTAATCTGCGTACATAAGAGCAAATTCACCCTGTTTCACATGAAACATATGATAAGATTTTTGTTGATTTTCAGACACATTTTGCCCATTTGATTGGTTGTATTGTTTATTGGTATTATTATCACCAGTGTTATTTAATTGATTGATTTTTAATAATATTTCATCATGAATGGCGTTATTTAAGCTACTGATAATAACCTGACAGGGCAAAGACAGTACCGTATCTAACAATATCGACACAGCCGCAGCATCCAGCTCGGCATCAATATCATCAATCAATACAATCGGTGGATTATCCAACATCACTCTGCCTTGTGCAACAGCATGACAAATTAACTGCAATTGCGACAATCTTAAAGCAGTAATGAGCAGTTTTTTTTCACCTCGTGAAAGAACATGGGTTGCCTGCTCACGAATCTTTTGACCATTTTGATGCTGTATTTTTAGCATAACCGCAACATCAGCACGATGAGCCCCTATGCGAGTATAGCCCAGCTCTATATCTTGTTTTATTCTTTTATTTAGTATATCTAATAAATTATGCTCAGTATCAAACCCTGCCAAATATTGCAAATAAAGTTTATTATGATATGCTGGCAACAGTCTTGCTATCATTCCATCAAAGCATTCAATCCATTGATAAAACACCTCCTCTCTGCATTCGTGCAATGTTTTTGCATAGATTGACAGCTGCTTATCCCAAGCAGCAAGCTGGCTAATGTTTTGATTTATCGCAGGATTTTTTAGTAAAGAATTTCTTTGTTTTAATAATCGCTGATAATGAAGCCAGTGCTGATAAAATTCAGATTTCATATGAAACGCCAACCAATCCAATAATTGTCGTCTCGAGGCACTGCCTTCATCAAGTAAATTCATACCAACAGGGTCAATTAATAAGACTGGCAAATGCAGGCTTAATACACTTTGGCTTGCGACAGGTTGTTCATTAAATCTTAATAATGTATCCGATTTACCAGTCGTATCTATCTTTTTTTGAATTGCCAGAGATACACTTTGTTGTTGCTCACTGGTGGTTGCCCAGATTGTGCAAGATGATTGATGATGACTGATATAACGCTTGGATTCATGATGGCGAAAACTTCTGCCACGAGACAGCAAAAACACCGCTTCCAATAGCGATGTTTTGCCACTGCCATTTTCTCCAATCAACAAATTACACTTAGCCAAATCCAGTACAACTTGGCTAAGGTTTCGTAATTGATGAATTTGTAATTTATTTATCACAACAATCAGGTACTACGCATTGGCATGACAACATACTGATGCAAATCATCACCAATTTGATAAATCAGTGCAGGTGAGCTTGGTTGGTTCATTTGTAGACAAATATCCCCCTCAAGCACATTAAGCACAGCTCGCAGATAGCCTTCATTAAATGTCAGCTCAATCGGATTACCCTCATAGCTAACAGCCAATACCTCCTCTGCCTCGCCATGTGCTTTGTTATTCACCCCCACTTTACAAGAATCAGCATCAGCAAAATTTAACACCACACCGGGATTTTCTTTACTGTTTAATACCGAAATACGACGCAAAACATCAACAGCCTGATCTTTGTTAATGATTGCTTTTTTGTCATTATTGGTTGGTAAAACACGGCGATAATCTGGGAATTTACCCTCAATCAAGCGTGCAGATAAGCTAACTTCAAGCTCTATGGCGGTTTCATCATCAATCAAAGTCAGCCCAACTTGCAAAAATTCACCGTCAAAGCCAAGCTCAACAACACCGTCCTCATCTTGGGTTTTGGCAAGCTCTAATAATAACCGCTCAAGCTCCAACACAGCCTTACCCGGAATAATCACCTGACTGGCTTCATACTGATTGGTCAATAAGCGATGTGCCACCGCCAAACGATGCCCATCTGTTGCCACCGCCGTCAATTTATCACCATCAATATCAAACAACATACCCGTTAGGTAATGACGAACATCTTGGGTTGCCATGGCAAAACGAGTATGATGAATCAAGCTGGTTAAATCATCCTGACTGATGGTTACAACATTGCTCGCCGTTGCCGTACCAATGCTTGGAAAATCAGCCGCTGGCAAAGAACTAAGCACATAGCGACCCTTGCCACTGGTAATCACACAACGCGTGGTATTTTCTGGTGCGTCAATTACCACCGTTTCTTCAGATAATGATTTACAAATACTAAAAAACATTTCGGCAGGCAGAGTTGTCGCCCCTGGCTGAATGCACACGCCTTCAGCAATGGCAAAGCGTGTGGTTAATTCAAGCTCCAAATCCGATGCTGTTAAGGTTAAAAAATTCTCTTCTAGCACCAGTTTGATATTACCCAAAATCACATAGCGATGGCGTTTGTCAGCTGCTTTTACCACCATGTTAATGGCTTTAATTAATAACTCTCGATTGATAGATAATTTCATAAAACTTATACACCATGTTAATCAAAATTAGTAAACAAACCTGCCCTTAGACATATTCAAGCATCATTTTTAGCGAATGATAGTCTTTTTCAATACTAGCATCAATCTCTCTTAGTTCATGAATCTTTTCACAGGCATGCATGACAGTGGTATGATCTCGTCCACCAAATACTTGTCCAATCTCAGGAAAGCTGTCTCTGGTAAGTTCGCGAATCAATGCCATTGCCATCTGTCTTGGGCGGGCAATTTGGCGAGATCGCTTTTTACCAATCAAATCCTTTGGCGATACATCATAATATTTTGCCACCAAATCTCGGATATTTTCAGCATTTAGTGCTTGGATACGCACCTGTATTTGACCTTTGATCGCACGCTTTACAAGCTCAATGCTAATGGGTTCATTGCCCATTAAACTTGCCGCTGCCAATTGCACATTTTTTAATGCACCCTCAAGCCCTCGCACATCAGGTGGTAGGTTTTGAGCCATATAAAACGCACAATCTTTTGGCAAATCAAGATCCAGCACAGCTGCCTTTTTTTCCAAAATTTGCACCCGCATATCCATATCTGGCGGTTCAATCGCCAATTGCAAAAAGGCAGATAATCTGGAAATACCACGATCGCCAAAGCTATCAAGCTGTGAAGGCGGTTTATCCGAGGCAAGAATCAGCTGTTTTTGCTTGCCATGGGTAGAAAAATCATCAACCAAATTCATCAAAACATCGTAGACTTTTGGCCCTGTTTTGACACCAAACATATGCACATCATCAATAATCAGTAAATCATGCTGACATATATTTTTTATCAATTGATCGATTTTTTTTGCATTAAACGCCTTGACTATCTGACTATAAAAATGATCTTTTGTAAAATAACAAAAAGACTTCTCGTATCTATGATAGCGATGGGCAACCGCCTGCATCAAGTGCGTCTTACCAAGCCCTGATGAACCATAAATAAAAATTGGACCATAATTGTGATTACTGTCTCTTTTGGACAACTCATTACAGGCATTATACGCCATAGAATTTGACTTTCCTTTAACAAAGGTATCAAAGGTAAAAGCAGGATCAATTGGCAGCCCTTCAACGGAATTTTTTTTCTTTGCGGTTTTGTTGCTTGCCGCCTGATTGTCAGATTTGGTCGGCGTGGTATTTACCATAACATCGACACGAACTGACTGTATTATTCCTTGACTGATTTTTTGAACAACCTCGGTAATTTTTTCTAAATAATTATTTCTTAAGTGTTTTGCCCACATTGGATTGATAGCAAGCAATACCAACTCACTGCCATCAATCTCTGCTTTTAACTGCTCAATCCACTGATAATATTCTTTTTCTTCCAAGACAAATCGCAGTTCGGTCTGACACTGCCGCCATAATGCCTCATTTTCAACCTGATTCATAACCTGCCCTACAATTTTATCTTTATCAATCAGCCTATTGCTTATCTGCTTGGCTGTATTTTAATCAATATAACCATCGCCTGTTTAAACTCATCACAAGCGTGAGTAAATAGTACCATATTTTACCCAAATAGCAAGCATTATTTTTGTGGATAACTTTATGAATAACTCTGTGGATAACTTAAAATTGCCAATTTTCCCCAAAAATAAAACAAATTATTAACATTAATTTCCACAATATAAATATATGATTTTTATCAAAAAAATTAAGTTTTCCCCAAAAATTTTTAGCTTTATTATTATTATATTTATCTATATATTTTAATAATAGCTCGATTACAAATCTGTGGATAACTTTTTTGAAAAGTTGGCAACTAACAAAAACAATATAAATTTTCTAGCCGAAAATAAAGATAAAATTTTAAGGCAGTAATCTTAAAATCAGCTGTTAATTTTTTAAATATTGACCTAATAATTTTATTTTGTTATAATTAAAAGGTTTTCTATCTTTTAGAGCGAAAACATTAACTAGTTAATTATCATTGTTGTTTGTCGTACTACGAACAACACCGCTTGCTTTTCAAGCATCAACATCTTAAGGTGAATTATGAAGCGTACATTTCAACCAAGCGTTTTAAAACGCAAACGCACTCATGGTTTTCGTGCTCGCATGGCAACCAAAAAAGGCCGTCAAGTCTTGGCTCGCCGTCGTGCAAAAGGTCGTCATCGCTTGACCGTATAAGCGAAAATCAAAAGCACCGAATTTGCGGTGCTTTTTTGTGCCTAAAATTTGCTAAAATAACCAAAGTGGTTTGTGGCAACATAAAATCAAGCCTGACAAGTATATCACGATAAATAACAATCATCAGAAAAAAATGACCAATTTTCAAAAACAGCATCGATTATTAAAACCTGCCGAATTTAAGGCGGTGTTTGATAAGCCAATAAAAAAAATTCACAGCACACATTTGTTGATTTTTGTTGGTGAATCAATATGCCCACAAGCACGACTTGGGCTTGCCATCACCAAAAAAAAGCTCAAAAATGCCGTTGATCGCAATTGTCTGAAACGGCTGGTGCGTGAGAATTTTCGCCATGTTAGAGATGATATTTTGCCAATTGATATGGTGGTGATTGTTAAATCTGGCTATCAAAGAGAGTTTGATATCGCCCAAGAAATCACCGAATTATTTAGAAAAATTAAAAAGATGTACAGAATTGAAAAGGTGTGAAATTTTATAATTGATAAGATATGATAAAAAATCTAATTTTGTGGATTATCAATAGTTATCGGCGATATATCAGTATCATAATCCCTGCCAGATGTCGTTATTATCCCAGCTGTTCGTTGTATGGCAAGCAAGCGATGCTATGGCATGATACAACCAAAGGCTTGTGGTTGGTGATACGCCGTGTTGCAAGCTGCCACCCTTGGGGTGGTTCGGGTGTTGATTTTGTTCCTCTGCCGCTGTATCGTTACCATTATCAGATTTCATCATTAACTGTGTGTAAGGTCGCCTGTGATAACACCAGTTATGTTGCTAGATTAAATTTTTTAATGAATAAATAAATTTTGATTAAATAATTTTAATAAAATATCATGTTAAATGGGTGGGTTTTCTTATATTTACCCTGCTAAGAGCTGGTTTTTCTAGGATTTTTAAATTATTTTTAGTACAATAGAAAGTTTTGAGATAAATTGGCTTTTATTTTATAGCTCGTGGATTCATTTTATGCAAAAAATTCTTAGGATTTTAATCATTGTGGCGATGCTGATTACGGCGTATTTGCTGATTTTGGCTTGGCGTGATGATTATGCAGGCAAGCCTGCAACAACTCAGCCTGTGGCAACACAAAGCAGCAATACGGATATACCAAGCAGTCAAGCTGCTGGCGATGTACCAACGCTGACTGCTGGCACTGTGGCAGATTCAACCAATCAGCAAGGCAATCTTATCAGCGTTAGCACAGATTTGTATGACATAAAAATCAACCCTGTTGGCGGGGATATTGTTTATGCTGCACTCAAGCAATACAATGCAACCAAGGACAGTAGTGAGCCTTTTGTACTGCTTGAACAAAACGCCACGCGTACTTATGTGGCACAGTCTGGTCTGACTGGCAAAGATGGTGTGGATACTGCCGAAGGTCGTGCGTTTTATAGCAGTTCTCGCAGCAGTTACGAGCTAAATCCTGCAGCAGGCTCGTTGCAAGTACCATTGGTTCTGCAAAAAGATGGGGTAACAATTACCAAAACTTATACATTTAATGCAGGTCAATATCCTATTAATTTAAGCTACAATATTAACAATAATTCAACCAAGCCTTGGCAAGGGCAAATGTACGCACAATTAAAGCGTGATGGCAGTTCAGATCCAGGTTTGGACGACAAGGGCATGCTTGGCTTGGCAACATACTTGGGTGGTGCTTGGGGTGTACCAGCAGATCCTTATAATAAGCTAAAATTTGGCGATTTTGGCGATGGTTTAAATGTTGGCAGTAAAGATGGTTGGGTGGCAATCGTTCAGCATTATTTTGTGTCTGCATGGACGCCGTCTAATAGTTTTGATGCGAAATTTTTTGCACGCACAACAGGCAATGATTATTTTATTGGTTATAATAGCCCAATTATCAATGTTGCCGCCAATAAGCAAATCACTCTAAATAGCACCTTGTACGCAGGGCCTAAAGTGCAGTCGCAGTTGGCACCAGTGGCCGAAGGGTTGAATCAAACGGTTGATTATGGATTGCTATGGCCAATCTCAAAGGTGTTATTTGCTATTTTGGATAACATCCACAAAGTGCTTGGCAACTGGGGTTGGTCGATTATTGTACTGACTTTGATTGTCAAAATTGCTTTATTTTGGCTGTCAAATAAAAGCTATGTTTCTATGGCAAAAATGCGTGCCATTGCACCAAAATTACAAGCTCTAAAAGATAAGCATGGCGATGATCGCATGGCAATGAGCCAAGAAATGATGCAGATTTATCGTGATGAAAAAGTAAATCCAATGGCGGGCTGCTTGCCGATTTTCTTACAAATGCCGATTTTCCTTGCACTGTACTGGGTGTTGGTTGAGTCTGTTGAATTGCGTCATGCACCTTGGATTTTGTGGATTAAGGATTTGTCTGCAATGGATCCATGGTTTATTTTGCCGATTTTTATGGGCGTAACCATGTTTGTGCAACAGTTATTAAACCCACAGCCAACCGACCCGATGCAGGCGAAAATGATGAAAATTTTACCTGTGATTTTTGCGGTATTTATGCTGTGGTTCCCAGCAGGTTTGGTGTTGTACTGGACGGTTAATAACTTGTTTAGCATGACTCATCAGCATATTGTTAATAAGCGAATCGAAAAACAAATGCAGCAGCGTGTATAAGACACAAACCCCATGATTTCATGGGGTTTTTTATTGCCATAAAATTATCAAAATCAAATTAATTGCAAAATCACCAAAAAATTAGATGGTGTATTAAAACTAATTCGGCACCAATTTATTTGATGGAATATTTTAATTGCTCCTATAAAAGTGATACAATAAAAGGTTAAATAATAACAAATCGATATTTATGAGCATTATTCAACAGCCAACCATCGCCGCCATCGCCACGCCCATCGGACAAGGAGGGGTGGGGATTATCCGTTTGTCTGGCAAAGATGCCTATCAAATAGGCTGTGCCATCACAAAAAGACAAAGCCTTAGCCCTAGAGTGGTATATTTTGGTAGTTTTTTTGGTTCTGATGGTGTGATTGATGAAGGGGTGATTATTTATTTTAAGGCTCCTCATTCATTCACAGGTGAAGATGTTGTGGAGCTGCAAGGGCATGGCGGCATGATATTACAAAATATGCTGCTGGCAAGGCTGTTTGAGCTGGGTGCTCGTCAGGCTACAGCGGGTGAATTTTCTTACCGTGCTTTTGAAAATGATAAGATTGATTTGGTGCAAGCTGAAGCGATCAGCGATGCCATTTCGGCAACTTCGGTGGCTCAAGCCAGCAGTGCTATCCGCTCACTTTCTGGAGAATTTTCAAATAAAATCAATGATTTATCTGAAAAATTAACACAGCTAAGATTATATGTTGAGGCGGCAATAGACTTTCCTGATGAGGAAGATGTTGATTTTTTGTCCGATGGCGTTATTGAGAAGAAGATAAATCTAATATTATCAGGCGTTGATGATATTTTGGCGACCGCCAAGCAGGGGCAGTTATTACGAGATGGGGTTCATGTGGTGTTGGCAGGTAGGCCTAATGCTGGCAAATCCAGCCTGCTTAATCGCCTGTCTGGTACACAAAGAGCCATTGTTACCGATATTGCAGGCACTACTCGCGATACACTTGAAGAAACACTGGTTCTGGACGGCTTGACTGTGCATTTGACAGATACGGCTGGCTTGCGTGATACCACAGATCAGGTCGAAAAAATCGGTATTGAGCGTGCTTTTGATGCCATAAATAAAGCAGATATTTTGCTAATGGTCTATGATGTCAGTGTAGAAAATGACCCACTTGCACTGGCAAAATCATTGTTTAGTGAGGGTTTGCCAGAGGTAAACATAGAGGAAATTTTTGCAAAAAAACTTGTTCTTGTTGCTAATAAATGTGATTTATTGACAACAAAACCCAGCAGTTATGTTTCATGTGAAACAGAAAATTTACCAAAAACTGTATATGTTTCATGTGAAACTTCCGAAGGTATTACGCAATTAATTGATTTATTGAAAGAAAAAGTCGGTTTTCATCCGCCAGAAAACAGCCTGATTGCACGCACTCGTCATCTTGATGCACTAAAGCGTGCCAAACAGCATATATTGCAAGCACATGAGCAATTGGTTTATTATCATGCAGGTGAATTGGTGGCTGATAGCTTAAGACAAGCACAGCAATCTTTGGGTGAAATTACAGGTCAGATGAGTGCCGATGAATTGTTGGGAAAAATTTTCTCAAGTTTTTGTATTGGCAAATGATAAAAAAAATGAGCGGTTTTATTTTATTTTTCTAAAAAATTAAAATGATAAAATTATGCTAATTTTTTATTATTATATTGTTTTTCTAAACAAATAAAATTAAAAGGATGGTTATGCATTGCCCTTTTTGCAATACAGATGATACAAAAGTAACCGACTCTAGGTTAGCGGCAGCTGGTGCCCAAGTACGCCGTCGTCGTCAATGCGTGGCGTGTGGTGAGAGGTTTACAACTTTTGAGATTTGTGAGATTGTGATGCCTCGCATTATCAAGTCAAGTGGTCGTATTGAACCCTATGATCAAAATAAATTGCGTCGTTCAATTTCGTTGCCATTGCAAAAAAGACCTGTCAGCAGCGATGAGCTGGAGGCAAGCATTAGTCGTATTGAGCATTCGCTGCGTACGCTGGGAGAAAGAGAGGTTGCCAGCAAAGTATTGGGCGAGATTGTCATGAAGCAACTTCAAGATTTGGATGATGTTGCTTATGTACGCTTTGCGAGTGTCTATAGAGATTTTCAAGATATTGGGCAGTTTCGTGCAGAGCTTGACAAAATAAATTTACCAAAAGATGTTGAAGAATCATGAATACAGCAATCATGCAGGCAGATGATGCATATTATATGACGCTGGCAATCAAGCAGGCATGGCAAGGTATTTATACCACACGACCGAACCCTGCTGTAGGGTGTGTGATTGTCAAAGATGGCATGGTTGTCGGTCAGGGATTTCATCCGAAGGCAGGTCAGCCCCATGCGGAGGTTTTTGCCTTGCAAGATGCTTATAATAAAGGTTGTGATGTTGTAGGAGCAACGGCGTATGTAACACTTGAGCCTTGTAGCCACACAGGTCGTACACCTCCTTGTGCTGATGCTTTGATTGAGGCAAAAATTGGGCGTGTGGCAATTGCCAATGTTGATCCCAATCCGCAAGTTGCTGGTTCTGGCATAGCTAAGCTTCAGGCTGCTGGTATAACTGTTGATGTGGGTGTATGCTCTGATGAAGCTGCCGAGCTTAATCGAGGGTTTTTTAAGGCAATGCAGTGGCAAATGCCTTATGTGCGTCTGAAGGTTGCAGCCAGTCTTGATGGTCGAACAGCAATGGCATCTGGTGAATCCAAGTGGATTACAGGAGAGCAGGCTCGAGAAGATGTACAAAAGCTGCGTGCTAGAAGTGCTGCGATTATTACAGGTTCTGGTACTGTAATTGCTGACAACCCTGCTTTGTCTGTACGCAGCCAGCTGCTTGGTGTGGATGTTGCACAGATACCCACCCCAAAGATTGTTGTGATAGATCGCAGTCAAAAACTAAGCATAGGTGATGATTTTCAGGTATTGCGTGATGATAACACCTTATTGTGGCGGCAGGATATATTGACGCTACTGAAGACTTTGGTGCAAAAATATCAATGCTATGATGTACTGGTGGAGGCAGGGGCGAGACTGTCAGCGACATTCATTCAGCAAAATTTGGTTGATGAATTAATTGTTTATCAATCTCCTTGTATTTTGGGCAGTTCAGCACGAGCGATGTTTGATTTTAATGTTGATAATTTATCCGAACGCCAACAATTTTGGTTGCAATCAATCAACCACATAGGGCGTGATTTGCGTTTGGTCTACCGTAGATAATTTTATTGGAAGTTTTAAAATATTGTAAAAACTTATACACAGTTGATATAAGTGATAATTTATCAAATCGGGTGAAATTTTCTATTATTTTGGCTGTGTATAATTATCAAAAATAAGATAAAATTTTATTTTGTTATTTATACAATTATTTGATTTTTATATATTTTTTATAAAAAATTTCTCTGATTGTTGTCAGAAAAATAAACTGTGGATAATTTTATTGTAAAAATAAAAACCCATAATGGCTGCTATAACCAAGATAATTATCCACAAGAAAATCGAGGTAAATATGTTTACAGGTATCATAGAAACCACTGGCAAAATTAAAGCAATTAATCAGCTTGGCGGTGATATTGAATTGATTATTCATGCACCTGATTTGGATTTTTCTGATGTAAAATTGGGTGATTCTATAGCATCAAATGGCATCTGCCTGACGGTCGTATCGGTTGCTAAA
This sequence comes from Moraxella cuniculi, assembly GCF_900637105.1. Taxonomy (NCBI): domain Bacteria; kingdom Pseudomonadati; phylum Pseudomonadota; class Gammaproteobacteria; order Moraxellales; family Moraxellaceae; genus Moraxella; species Moraxella cuniculi. The sequence continues at coordinate 538,252 of NZ_LR134343.1, forward strand.
GATATGTATAGTGTTGATGTTTCACGGGAAACATTAAGCAAATCCGCCTTAAAAAATTGGCGTGTGGGAGATGTTGTTAATCTTGAAAAAGCAATGTTGCCTACCACTCGCTTTGGGGGGCATATTGTTGCAGGCCATGTAGACGGCGTGGGAGTAATAAAACATATTGCCAAAGATGCCCGTTCTGTCTATATTGAGATAGAAATCCCTGCCGAGTTCATGCATTACACTGCAGACAAAGGCTCAATTACAGTGGATGGGATTAGCCTAACAACCAATATGATTAAGCCTGAACAAAATCTAGTATGCTTAAATATTATTCCTCATACTGCTGAGCGTACAAATATCGCATATCATTGGACGGTGGGTGCATTGGTGAATATTGAGGTTGATTTGCTTGCTAGATATTTAGAACGACTTTTGCATAAAAAATCAGGTAAAAATACAGCTGGTAATATCACAGAAGAAATGCTGAATAAGGCTGGATTTTATTTATAATTATTAAGTTATTTTTAACAATAAACAGTCTATTGTTTTTATCGTATTAATTTTTATTTTTCATAAAAACTAATCAATTAAACCATTAATAAATAAAGAGTGTATGATGATACAAGGTGATAAGCGGTTAAGAGTCGTGTTTGCGGGTACTCCAGAGTTTGCAGCGACAAGTTTGCAACGGCTGATTGAACAACAGTCAATATTAAATATTGAGATTGTCGCTGTGTATACCCAGCCTGACCGTAAGTCAGGCAGGGGACAAAAAATTACTGCTTCTGCTGTCAAAAAAGTAGCAATTGCTAACAATATCCCTGTTGAACAGCCAGTTAGTTTTAGCCTTAAATACAACCCAGAACAAGGTGTAAGTGGAAAAGTTTCACGTGAAACTTTGGAAAAATATCGTCCTGATGTGATGGTTGTGGCAGCGTATGGCTTGATACTGCCATTGGGTGTTTTGGGTATACCAAAGTTTGGCTGTTTAAATATTCATGCATCTTTATTGCCAAGATGGCGTGGAGCTGCACCGATTCAGCGTGCTATTTTGGCTGGTGATACGCTAACTGGCATTACTATTATGCAGATGAATCAAGGGCTTGATACGGGAGATATGTTATATAAGAATATTTGTCCGATAACCGATATGGACACTGCCCAGACTTTGCATGACAAACTTGCCCTGCTTGGTGCTGATGCGATTATTACCGTCTTACAGGATTTGCCGAATTATCAAAAAAAAGCAGAAAAGCAGATGGATAATGAAGCAACCTATGCAGAAAAGATTCATAGTACAGAAGGTCAAATTAATTGGCAAGACAGTGCTGAGAATATCCATCGGCAAATTCGAGCTTTGAACGCTTATAGTTATTTGCATGACGAGAGAATTAAGGTGCTTGCTGCTCAATCCATTAAACAAGATCAAGTTACAACAGAGCCTGCAGCAAAGATTGTGAGCGTGGGCAAAAAAGCGATTTTGGTTTCATGTGGAACATCTGATGATGGCATGAAGCGTTTGATAAATTTAACAGTTTTGCAATGGGCTGGAGCCAAGCCATTAAATACTGAGCAAATTGCAAATTCAAATAAGATTAATGATGGTGATTATTTTGAGATGGTTGATTGAGATAATAAATGACTGATAATTTAAAAAAACTTTCTAATGATAGCTTATCAACTCGGACAAAAGTAGTTACCATTATTGAAGAAATTCTAAATGGTAAATCGTTGTCTTTATTACTTGACACATTGCTAGCGTCGGTGAGTTTTTCTGATAAGCCTTTTGCCCATGAGTTATTGATGGGAACATTGCGTCAATGGTGGGCATTGACTCGTATTGCAGAAAGTTTGGCAAAAAAGAGCATTGATGATCATGCCGTGTTGGCAGTATTAAATATTGGCTTATATCAACTTTTGTATATGAATACGGCAGATTATGCCGCGATACATAACACGGTTGAGGCACTCAAGCAGCTGAATAAATCTTATGCTGTGGGTTTTGTGAATGCAATTTTGCGAAAGGTGCAACAATCTTTGGCAAAATATCAAAAGAAGGCTCAAAAAAATCACAGCTTACCTAACTGGCTGGCAAAGCAGCTAAAGCAAGATTGGCCTTTGGTGTATAATGAATTAAGTCTGTCATTGAGACATTCGGCAGCTATTTTTTTGCGAGTCAATGAGCAAAAAGTCAGCATAGATAAATATTCAGAAATTCTTAATAGTAACGGTATCAGCCATAGTATTATCTTTCTTGGCTATGAGCATCATCAGACGATACGCTTGGATAGCCCTGTACAAATTGCGACCCTGCCTTATTTTGAGCAAGGCTGGGTTTCGGTGCAGGATATGCACGCACAGTTGTCGGCTTTTTTATTGAAACCGTCATTATCCACACAAGGCAAGCGAGTATTGGATATGTGTTGTGCCCCTGGTGGCAAGACGGCACATTTGCTTGAGAAGTTTCACATGAAACATATTGTTGCGATTGATTGTGATGAAAGTCGTCTAAATCGCGTTCATGAGAATCTAAACCGCCTAAACCTTAATCAGCAAAATATAACAATCATGGCGGCAGATGGCACTTCTTGGCAAGATAAGTCATTGTTTGATGTGATATTGCTTGATGCACCTTGTACAGCAACTGGGGTGATTCGCAGACACCCAGATATTGCGTTATTACGCCAAGAAGCGGATGTCTTGACAACCTGTGAATTGCAAGCCAAAATTTTACAAAATACATGGCGACAGTTAAAAACAGGTGGTGTATTATTGTATGTTACCTGCTCTATCTTAAAAGCAGAAAATGAATTGCAAATTATTGATTTTATTAAAAAAAATACAGACGCTCAAGCCACCCCTTTTGTGTTGGATTTGCCAAATCAAATCAAGCAAACAGTAGGCTATCAGTGTTTGCCACTGGATAGATTTGGTGGTGATGGTTTTTATTATGTGATGCTGACCAAATGTGCAACATGAGAATTGGGGCAAAACTTCGCCATTTGTTTATAATTTGTGCTAAAATTGATTAACTTGTTTAAATTTGGAGACAACATGAAATACATCAGTACTCGTGGTAATACCGCACCAATGCAGTTTAGTGATGTGCTTTTGATGGGGCTTGCACCAGATGGCGGATTGATGCTGCCAGAGTATTATCCGCAGATTGATAATGAGACGCTGAATAAATGGCGTAAGCTGGATTATGCCGATCTTGCTTTTGAGATTATGTCATTATTTGCAACGGATATACCTGCTGACGACTTAAGATTGATTATTAACAAAACCTACACAAAGCAAGCCTTTGGCAGTGATGAAATTACCCCTGTTAACCCTTTGTGCGACAATTTAAGTTTGCTTGAGTTGTCTAATGGTCCAACGCTTGCTTTTAAAGATGTGGCAATGCAGTTTTTGGGCAATGCGTTTGAATATGTATTGGACAAAAAAAATGAGCGACTAACCATCATCGGAGCAACTTCGGGGGATACAGGCAGTGCTGCTGAATATGCCCTGCGTGGCAAGAAAAATATCAGTGTTTTCATGATGTCGCCGCATGGTAAGATGAGTGAATTTCAGCGGGCACAGATGTACAGCCTTGATGATGCCAATATACACAATATTGCTGTAGAGGGGATGTTTGACGATTGCCAAGATATCGTCAAATCGCTGCAAGAAGATGCAGAATTTAAGAAAAAATACAGCCTTGGGACGGTAAATTCTATCAACTGGGGGCGTATTTTGGCACAGATTGTTTATTATTTTAAGGGGTATTTTGCAGCAACGACAAATAATGAGCAAAAGTTGAGTTTTTGTGTGCCTTCGGGGAATTTTGGCAATGTCTGTGCAGGATTGTTTGCAAAACAAATGGGCTTGCCGATTGACCGTTTGATTGTTGCCACCAATGAAAATGATGTTTTGCATGAATTTTTTAGCACAGGTAAATACACGCCTCGCCAATCAAGCGAAACTTATGTAACTTCCAGCCCTTCGATGGATATTTCTAAGGCATCAAACTTTGAGCGTTTTGTGTATTTACTGCTTGATAAAGACAGTGCTTATCTTGCTCAGCTATTCAATGATGTCAAGCTCGGCAAGGGCTTTGATTTGTCAGATAAACTTTCGGAAGTATCACAAAAGTTTGGTTTTGTTTCGGGTAAGTCCACGCACCAAGATCGCTTGGATACTATTAAGAAAATCTACACAAAAACCCAGCGTTTAATTGACCCACACACTGCAGATGGCGTCAAGGTTGCCTTGCAACTTCAACGAGAAGATGAGCATATTTTGGTTGCTGAGACGGCATTGCCTGCTAAGTTTGAGGATACTATTGTTGAGGCACTTGGTAAGATTGATTTGCCACGACCTAAGCACACTATTGGGCTTGAGGATAAGCCACAATATGTAACGGTTGTGCCAAATAATGCCGAAGCGGTTGCACAGATTATCAAGCAGCACATAACTGCATACTGACGGCTAAAGATGGCGTATTCATCATTAACAGATAAACAAGCGGTATTGGCACTGTGGTACATTGTCAATACTTCGCTAATTTCTTATTATAAACTTATTACTTATTGTAATAATGCTAAAGATGCTTTGCTGGCTGATACTTCTGTTTGGCAAAATCTCGCCATTCATAAGCTGCATATCAAACGCTGGCATGATAGTGCTGATGTGCTTGCTTTTGTTGAGAAAATCAAGCAAGAGGTTTCGCTTGGCAGTTATCAAGTGTGTTTTTTGAGCGATGATGATTATCCGCCGTTATTAAAAGAAATTTATGATCCGCCACCTGTGCTGTTTTATCGTGGTAATATTAAGCGGCTCACCGATCGCCAAATTGCCATTGTTGGCAGTCGCAAGCCCAGTACCGAAGCCGAAAAAATCACTTTTGATTTGGCACAGTATTTGGTTCAGGCGGGATATACCATCACCAGTGGCTTGGCTTGGGGGATAGATAAGCAGGCACATTTGGGAGCGATGGCTCAATTGCCTGCCTTGTCAGGTCGCACGGTAGGTGTGCTAGGCACGGGTATTGATGTTTGTTATCCTCGCAATCACAATGCGTTATTTGCCCAAATTGTCCAAGATGGCGGTTGTCTTGTCAGTGAATTATTACCAGCAACGCCTGCCAGCAAGCATACTTTTCCCAGACGCAATCGCTTGGTTGCTGGATTGTCCAAGGCGGTGGTTGTTACCGAAGCGGCATTACAAAGCGGCTCTCTTATCACGGCACGATTGTGTGCAGAGCAAGGCAAACAGGTTTTTGCAATACCGAGCAATATTTATAATAGCAATGCCGAAGGTTGTCATCATCTGATTCGCGAGGGTGCAACTTTGATATATCACCCCGATCAGATTTTGGAGGATGTGGGAAGGCAAGATGATGACTTTTTGCCTATGTTGCCAAAGACTTTTAGCCAAGGGGTGTCGGTGTATGATGGCGATGATAAGCTAGCCAAAAATCACAGCAGTAAGTCTGATGTGAATCATGGCACACCTGATTCTGTGGCGGTTCCTGAGCATTTAACGAAGCTGTATCATGTGCTGGATAAGCCGTGTGATTTAGATACTTTGGTTGCAGCAACCAATCAAGAAGTTGGTTCGTTATTGGCTGGGTTGATGGAGCTTGAGATTTTGGGTTTGATTACTCAATCAGGAGGTCATTATGTCAAATCCTGATGTGATATTATCAGCCCATAATCTGCCAGCGGTGGCTGATTATCTGCGGTCAGGTGCTGTGTTGGCATATCCAAGCGAAAGCGTCTGGGGTCTGGGCTGTGATGCGTTTAATACCACTGCACTAAAACGAGTCATTGCCTTAAAAAACAGACAGCTTGACAAAGGGCTGATTGTTTTGACGGACAATGCTGAGCGATTGTTACCATTATTTGCTAATGTTTCACATGAAACAGCTAAGCGGTATATTGAGCAAATCCAGCAGCAAACAGAGCATTTTGTGGCAACACATCAGCGAGCTGTAACTTGGCTGATTGAGGCTGATTTGACACAATTGCCAAAGGAGCTATTGGGTGGATTTGCCACTTTGGCGGTGCGTATTACACCCCACCCTGTGCTACAATCTTTGTGTCAAAATTTGGTATCCAAGCATAATCCTTATGGTTTTTTGGTATCGACCAGTTGCAATTTGGCAAGCCAGCCACCAGCACAGACATTGCTTGATGCGTATGGATATTTTGCTGACAGCGTTGCTTATTTGGATACGGATAATCTGGGTTTTGTGCAGCCAAGCTGTATTATTGAGCTGGCAACTGGCAAGGTGCTTAGATAGCTGTGTGTTAGCAATTGAACCAAATACGGTTATGTTGACAAAAATCCTTAAAAATTTTAAGAGATTATCAGGATTATTCTCGGTAGTAAGGCTGGGTACGCGTGGCGTTAATTATTTGCTTAATTAAACAGCTCAAGCAAATCATCTTTGTTTAATAAAAAATCCGCCAAAGTGTATTTGTCCAGCACCGAGATAAAGGCTTGGGCAGCTTCGGCAAGTGCAGGTTTTAGCATACAAGCAGGGGCGATGGCACAATATTCGGTGCTTTTTGTGCTGAAATTCACAGTAGGAATGATGGCACTGTTGTGCTGGGTTTGTTGCAATTGTTCAAAGCACTGCACCAAAGCAAAGTCGTTTTCGGTATGGCGAATCAGCTGTCCGATATTGATTTTTGTTGGGTGCATGGCAAGACGAATGCCGCCATTTTTGCCACGCACAGTTTCTACATAGCCAAGCCTGCCCAGCTGATGAATAATTTTGGTTAGGTGGCTTTTTGAAATGCGATAGCTGTTTGCAATATCGACAATATTGACAAATTCATCTGGCTTGGGCTTGACCGCCAAATATATCAAAGACCTAAGGGCAAAATCACTGTAATTGGTAAGTCTCATGCGTGTTTTGATTTAGATGATTGATTTTATTATAAATTGTAATTTTTATTTTGTAAATCAAAGTTTGTTAAAAGTGCTGATTTTGATTCATTAAACAGCAATCTGGCAAAAAATGCACTAATTTGCCAAATAAAAAAGACACGAACAAGCGTGTCTTTTGGTATAAGTGCTGGTTTGTTTAACGGCGTTTGCCAGTTAAAATCTCATAAACGAACAACAAAATCATCGCACCGATGACTGAGAAAATCAGATAGCTCATGCCAGAGGCGGCATTCATGCCCAAGAAATTGGCGATAAATGTTCCAACATAAGCACCCGCAATGCCCAAAATAATGGTCAAAATCCAGCCCATGCTGTCCGCACCCGGCTTAATCATGCGAGCCAGTAGACCAACAACAAAGCCAACAATCAAAGTCCAAATCATCATCGTCTCCTTTTTTGGGTTTGTATTATTACTAAAACCAAGGGGTTAGGATGATTTATTATAAAATCTTAAGCAGAAAATTACTTATAATATTTTGTAACTTAGGTAGTAAGCCTGTTATTAATTGTTGTTTTCTTGTCTTGGTTCATTCCACTGTTTCGATGATGTTTAGGTCAAATCCCGATAAAGCATTAAACTTAATGGGGCTGGATAATAGACGCATATCCTTAACCCCTAAGTGTTTTAGGATTTGGGCACCGACACCGATGGTTTGGTAAGGGGCACGGCGGTTTTGGTTGCTGGATTGTTGATTTTTGAGTGCGTCAAATGCATCTGACAGACCCATTTCATCGCCATGACCTATCCATACCAATACGCCATGCTCAGCTGTGGCAATCTCTTGCAAGGCGTTTTGTACACTCCAGCGGCTGCCTGTTGTGCGAATGCCAAATAAGTCTTTCATCGGAGAAAAGCTATGAACACGCACGGTGCTAACACCACCTGTTGGCGAGCCTTTGACAAATGCCAAATGCGTGTCATCGGAGCCAAACTCGGCAAAGCGATAGGCTTGAAATTCGCCATATTCTGTCTGAATGCTGAAACTCTCAACTTCGCTGACGGTTTGTTCGGTTGCCATGCGATACTGAATCAAGTCGGCGATTGTGCCGATTTTTAGCCCATGTTCTTTGGCAAAAATTTCCAAATCATCACGGCGTGCCATTTCGCCATCTGCCTTAATGATTTCAACAATCACCGCTGAGGGTTCAAGCCCTGCCAATCTCGCCAAATCACAACCTGCCTCGGTATGTCCAGCACGGTGCAATACACCGCCCTTGCGAGCCATGATGGGGAAAATGTGTCCCGGTTGCACGATGTCGCTGGGCTTGGCGTTGGCTGCTACTGCTGCACGAATGGTGGTGGCTCTGTCGGAGGCCGAAATGCCAGTACTGACCCCTTCGGCAGCTTCGATGGATAAGGTGAAATTGGTGCTAAATTTTGCACCGTTTTTATCGCTCATCAGTGGCAAATCCAGTTGCTGACAACGAGCCTCGGTTAAGGTTAGGCATACCAAACCGCGTGCGTGAGTTATCATAAAATTAATCGCCTCTGGGGTGATGTGGCTGGCTGCCATGATCAGGTCGCCTTCGTTTTCTCGATCTTCGTCATCCATCAAGATGACCATTTTGCCAAGTTTAATGTCTTCGATGATTTCAGGAATGCTGTTTAGTGCCATAATTGTGTCTCTGATGAATTTTTGGTAAATAATGGGGGCGGTTTGTGTTTTGTAAAGGGGTGCTTTGGTAAAGTTCCACCATGCTACTGTGCTGAATTTTTTAGCCAATTGATAAAAGCAAAGCTGGCTTGTTCTTTTTGATTGTCAGCAAATTCATAAAACCTAACGCCTTGCAGGGCATCGGGCAGATATTGCTGTGGGTGATAATGGTTTGGATAATCGTGCGGATAAATATAGCCTATGCCATAACCTTCGTTTTGCATCAGTTTGGTTACGCCATTTCTAAGGTGCAGTGGCACGCCAGATTGGTCAGTTTCGGCAAGTTTTAAGGCACGATTGATGGCATTGTAGCTTGAGTTGGATTTTGGGCTGTTGGCAAGATAGATTGCCACTTGACCCAGAATAATGCGTGCCTCTGGCATACCGATTGACTGAACTGAACGCAAGGCAGTATCGGCAAGCAACAAAGCATTGGGATTGGCAAGCCCAATATCTTCACTTGCCAAAATTACAAGCCTGCGTGCGATAAAGGCAGGATCTTCGCCTGCCGAAAGCATTCGTGCCAGCCAATATATCGCAGCGTCAGCATCCGAACCACGCACCGATTTTATCATTGCCGAGATAAGGTCATAATGATTATCGCCTGATTTGTCATAACGCACCAAGGATTGCCCTGCCACAGCGGTAACACTGGCATTGTCAATAACGATGGGGTCTGTATCGCCACTACAGACCAGCTCAAGCAAGTTTAACGCTCGTCTGCCATCACCTTGTGATAAATCAATCAAGGCGGTCAAATCACAAACTTGGATATTTTTTTTGCTAAGATGGGCATCTTTTCTGATGGCACGATGAATCAGTGTGCTGATTTCGTCAGGGCTTAGGGGGTTTAGTTTGTATACTTGGCAGCGTGATAACAAAGCATTATTGACGCTAAAGGAGGGGTTTTCGGTGGTTGCACCGATAAAGATGATTTCGCCTGTCTCGACAGCGTGTAACAGGGCATCTTGTTGTGCTTTGTTAAATCGATGAATTTCATCAACAAAAACCACAGGCGGCTGATGAAATAACCCATCATCGCTGCCCAGCACTTCTCTTAATTCCTTGACACCACTATTGATGGCAGATAAGGGGCGAAAAGGGCGACCGACTGCATAAGCCAGCAACATGGCAAGGGTGGTTTTGCCGATACCAGCCGAGCCGTGCAGTATCATTGAGGGCAAAAAACCTTGTTTGACAATGGTGGTAATCGGTGCTTGTTCACCAAGCAAGTGTGTCTGTCCGATGACATCATCAAGCGTGGCGGGTCGCATTCTTTCGGCAAGGGGTTTCATGGCAATTGGTTTTTGTGATTGTTTGTGTTATTTTAGCATAAAATTTGGTAAATTCTGGCACAGTTATGATAACAAACCCATTTTGGCATCAACAACAGGTGCGAAAGCTAACCGATGGCGAGCAACAAATTGCCCGCAGTGTTTTTGGTGAGGCATTGTGCCTTGATGAAATTCGTCTAAAGACGGCGTGGTGGGTGATTAGGGGTTATGCCGTCTCACCTGATGGTAATATTTATTTTCACCCTGATGACTGGTGTGAGGATTTTGCCAGCCAGCCACTTGAGCGGCGTGCGTGGCTTGTTCATGAGCTGGTGCATATTTGGCAGGTGCAACAAGGCATACGGGTGTTTTGGCGTGCTGTATTTAATCGCCGTTATCGCTATCAGTGGCACAAAAATAAACCGTTTTTAAGCTATGGCATCGAGCAGCAGGCACGCATGGTTGAGGATTTTTATATTCGCCGTGAATTGGGTGCAGATTGTACCGCTTGGTATCAGTGTGTGCCGTTTTTAAAATATTAAAAAATATTTTTATTTTGCATCAAAAATATACAAAAAGTATTGACAGGGTGTTTTTATATGGTAGCCCAAAACTGTCATAAGGAAACACTCTAGGCATTTTTATGCGACGGTTTCTTAACTTTATAAGGAGATGAGTTATGTTAAAGCGGTTAGGCTTAAGCAAGTTGGTTACTTTAAAAATCAATCAAAAGTAACAAAAATACAAGCATGATGAAGCATATAAAAAATTTTTAGAGGAAAAAGGCAATGAGGCTTGATTTTTTTTACCGCTATCAAGCCGCCGAGCTATTATTAACCACCAGCATCAGAACCATTGGTATTTTATTTGCATGGGTGATGATTGATGGGCTTGGTTTGGTGCAGGATTTGGGTGAATTTATCGCCCTCTCTTGGCTGTGTCAGGTGTTGTCTTTATTGATTTTTGGTAAAATCTCTAGCAGATTACAGTTTGATAACAAGCACCTTTTGCTGCTGTTTTGTTTTCTGACCGTTGTGGGGCTGCTTGCTTTATTTTATAGCCAAGCGATTTGGCTGTTTGCCACGATTTTATCATCACTTCTGTATTTGCTATTTTATTAACTCCACTGGGTAATGCACTGGCGGCAGATCTGTATGCTGGGGTGGATAAGAATCACGCATTTAAGGTGCGGGGTTTTGTTGGTTCTGTTAATACCATCTTAGCACCTGTGCTGTCTGGTTTTGTGATTTATTATCTTAGCAGGCAGCAGATTTTGTTTTTGTGTTTGAGTGTTGCATTGCTTAGTTTGTATGCTTTTTCTACGATAAAACTGCCCAAAGTCTCTACAAACACCGCCGACACCCATGCTGTCAATGTGTTAAAGGTGCTACTTTTTAATCCCATTGAGCGGATTATGGCAACCGTCTCTGCGGTGGCAAATTTTTCCGTTACGCCGATTTTGGCTTATGTGATTCCTTATAAAATCAGCCAAGAATTTTCATTGCCTGTGCTGTATGTCGGTATCAGCGAGGGGTTTTTTGGCTTGGGCATGATTATGGGCAGTGCGTGGTTGTTGGCGGTGTTTAATCACTATCTTGGCAAGCATCATACGGTGGCTGTTAGCACAGTATTATTTGCTTTGGGGATTGTGATGACAGCTCTTAGCCAAAATGTCGCTGTGCTGGTGGTATCGATGTTTGTGCTGGGTTTGGTGGTGGTGATGTTTAATATCAATAGCACAGCAATCCGCTGTACTGCTACGCCCAAGGCATTGACTCAGAGCTTTGAATTTGTGTTTTTGGCGGTGTGCATTATTCCGATACCCTTGGGTGTGATGGCGACCACTTGGGCGTTAAGCGGTGGTTATTTGCTGTGGTTGTATATGGCAACCGCGGTGATTGTGCTGCTGTTGTCTGGGGTGATTTATTTTCATCAACAAATCAAGCAGGTGTATCGGCTTACTGCTGATAAATTGCCTAATTTTTATCAAAGACAATACCCCAAACTGTATGTGGGTGTGGATACCGCCCAGCCTTAAGCCAAATAAAGAGCGTTCTTTCGTCTGATGGATTATCTTTTATAAGGCTAAATTTGCGTATCAACGGAGTTGGTGTCGTTATCAAGCTGGAGCGACTATCAATCAATTTGATGCGTTTTGTGCCAAATTCTAAGCAAAATTGATAAAATTAACATTGATAATGATTTTCATTTTTCATATAATAATTGCTATGTGTATTGATAATTTAAGGGTGCATTATGAAAAAAATTTTTGTTTTGTCGATGATTGCTTGTGCGGTGATGCTTGCTGGCTGTCAAGAGAAAAAAACCGAACAAGCTGCCAAAGTGGCAAGTGAGACCACCAAAACCGAAACACAAAACAATCAGCCATCGCAAGCGGTTGATTTGTCCGAAGAGATTAATACTTATCGCACATGGCTTGAGTCAGAGATTGATGAGCTGGTGGTGGGCGTAGAAAAATTTGCCACCGTGCTAAAATCAGGCAATGTTGCAGAGGCTAAGGCACTGTATCCAGAGGTGCGTGTGTATTTTGAACGCAGTGAGCCGATTGCTGGCAGTTTTGGCGATCTCGATCCACGCATTGACAACCGTGAAGCGGATTTGGAAGCAGGAGAGGTCTGGACGGGCTTTCATGCCATCGAAAAAATCCTATGGACACAAAACACCACAGCAGGCACAGAAAAGCTCGCCGAACAGCTACTGGCTGATGCCAAGCAGTTGCGTGAGCAGGTCTCACAAATGCCAATCACAGGCGAGCTGATGGTACAAGGCTCGGTGGATTTGCTCAATGAGGTTTCTACAGGCAAAATCACGGGCGAAGAAGAGATTTTCTCAAAAACAGATTTGTATGATTTTCAGGCAAATATCGAAGGTGCAGAAAAGATTTTTGAAATCTTGACCCCAAAACTTAAGGCAAAAGATGAGAAATTGGTCGCAACCATCGAAGAGCGATTTGCCGATGTGTACAAAGAATTGGCAAAATATCGAGAGGGCGGCGTTTATAAACCTTACGACACATTAACCAGCGAACAGACCAAATCGCTTGCCGAAGCGGTCAATAAACTGGGCGAGCCGTTGGCACAGATGGGCATTATCCTTGAGTAAATAAAATCGGCAAATAAGCTTGGCTTGTTTGTCGTTTTTTTTGGTGTTGTTTTATGTCGGATATGAATTTTTTGCAAAATCGCCGTCATTTTTTAAAGGGCATGGGAGCGGTTGGGCTGGTGGCAAGCTCGCCGCTATTAACCGCTTGTAATAAAGTCGCAACAGGCTTTGGCAAGAATCAGGCAGATGCCACGCACTGTATGGCGAATTTGCAGTATGAGTTTTTTGGGGAGCATCAGTCGGGTATCATCACGCCCGTTCAGCGGCATGTTTATTTTTTGGTGGCGGATTTGCACAGTCAAGATGTTGATAAGATACGGCAAATGCTACAAGCATGGACGCAGGCGGCAGCTCGCTTGATGCAGGGTAAAAATATCGCCGATTATGGCACAAGCCAGCAAACGCCACCGACCGACACAGGCGAGGCAGATGGGCTGGGGGCGTATGGGCTGACGCTTACCTTTGGTATTAGTCCCAGCTTTTTGCAAAAATTGGGTTTGGCTCACAAAGCTCCTTTGGTATTTCGTGAGTTGCCAAGTTTTGCACGAGAGCAGATTCGCCCCGAGTTATCAGGCGGTGATATTTGCATTCAGGCCTGTGCCGAAGATCCACAAGTGGCGTTTCATGCGGTGCGTCAGCTTGTTCGGCAGGCACGCGACAAAATTACCATGCGTTGGTCGCAGGCGGGGTTTAATTCTTTTGACAAAGGTAGTGATACGCCAAGAAATTTGTTTGGCTTTAAAGATGGTACGGCCAATCGCTCGGTGCTACAAAATGCCGATGAGCAAATTTGGGTGAATGATGGCAGTTGGCTGACTGGTGGCAGTTATTTGGTTACGCGGATTATCCAGATGCACCTTGAGACTTGGGATCGCACCGCCTTAAAGGCACAAGAACAAACTTTTGCTCGGCATCGCAACACAGGAGCACCGCTGGGGTCGGCACAGGAATTTGATGAATTTAACCCCGATGCTACCGATAACAATGGCGAGGCAATCATGCCTGATATTGGGCATACAACGCTTGCCAATCGCACCAAGCTGCAGATGCTTCGGCGTTCGTATTCGTACAGCAGTGGCATAGATGCACGCACGGGGCAGTTTGATGCAGGCTTGTTGTTTATTTCATTTCAAAAATCGCCCGAGCAATTTATCGCAATTCAGAATGCCTTGGGACGCATTGACAAGATGAACGAATACACCACGCATATTGGCAGTGGCTTGTTTGCGGTTTTTGGTGGCGTGTCATCTGGTGAATATTTGGGACAAAAATTGTTTGACTCATAATTTATGCACAAGCAACCAAATCCACCCAGTGATAACAAGTGCCAAATATTGATGGGTATGCTCCATTAAGCTGGTACTTGTTATTTTTTAGCAGTACTTAACAAAATTCTAAAACCGCATGACTGCGACTTGGGCTGACAAAAGATAGTCATTTGTCATTGCAGCAGTTCATGTCGGATAGTTTGGTTGTGATGTGAATTTGGTGATGTTCATAAACGCTGATAATGGCTTGATATAAGCTCGCCAAATGCGGCACAGGGTTGTGTGCCAATGTATTGATGTAGATGGCGGAGCTAAAATCATGAGCCAGTGGCAGATAGCATATCTGCTCATGACGAACACCAGTTAAGCTGTCAGGAACGATGGTTACACCCTCACTGGCAGCAACCATTGCCAAGGCAATCTGAATATCACGCACTCGCACACTGTTTTTTGGCTGCGTTTGTGCTTGCTCGAACAGTTGTAGCAGTGGGTCGCTTTGTGCCATTGTTGGCGTGTCGGTGGTATGATGATACAAAATCAGCGTATCGGTGGCAAGCTGTGATAGCTTGATGGGGCTTGTATGATTTGCCAGCGAATGCCATTTTGGTACCGCCAAAACTTGTGGTTCATGACGCAAAAATGCTTGATGAATCAAACTGTCATGGCTGACACTGCGAGCAAATCCAACATCAATCTCACCAGCCTTTAGTGCCGTGATTTGCTGCTCAAAGCTCATCTCAACAACTTTAATATCAAACTCTGAATGATCATCACTGACCATTTGGCGAAATTTCGAAACAACTTCTGGCAACAATCCATGTATGACCGAACCAACCGAACCGATGATAAGGCGGTTTTGGCAACTTTCGCCAAATCGACGCGTCAGTGCCATTGCTTGCTCAAGTTCATGCAGTGGTTCTTTGATGTGGCGGTATAAAAATTCGCCAGCGTCTGTCAGCGTCATGGGGCGGTGATGTCGTTTGAACAGCTGGGCCTGCAAATTGTCCTCAAGCTGCTGAATTTGGCGGCTCAGAGATGGTTGGGATAGACCTAGGGCTTTTGCTGACTGGCTGACGCTGCCAGTATTTGCCAGATGCAAAAAATAACTCAGTTGTCGAAATTCCATGCCTACCCCAAAGGTTATTGTTAGTTTGTTACATTATTATAAATCATAGCACTATTTGTGGGCATTTGCCAAGATTGCATTGATAAATTTGGTCAAATGGCAGCGATTGGTTGATGGTTTGGCATCGCTGGTTTGTTGAAATGTAGCATGATTAATCAATCACTGGCAATGGGTTGATGCTTGGGTTAATTGTCAAATGCACCTTGCTGATTGACAAAAGCAAACACGCCACCGCTGACACATTGGGAAGTTGTCAGGCTTGGCGTGGTGTGCGTTTTAATTTAAGCAAAGCACACTTGCCCCAGCACAACAGCTCTAGATGCTCCCGTGGCGGCAGGTAGATTGCCTGTGCGTCCCAAGATGGTTTGGCGTGCCAACCAAGCAAATGCTACGCTCTCAACCAAGCTTACATCGATGCCAAATTCATCGCTTGGTCTGACTGACATGGTTGACAGATGGGCTTGCAGGCGACGCATGAGGTGCTGATTTTTGGCACCGCCGCCACAAACAACCAGCACGCCATCATCAACAAAGCGAGAGATTTCGCTGGTGGCACTGACGGCGGTCAGCTCGGCAAGCGTGGCTTGTACATCGGCAGCCTGATAGCTAAGTGAAGGGTGATTTTGGTGCAGTTTTTCAAGATTATTGTTAAGCCATTCTAAATGAAATTCCTCACGACCTGTGCTTTTTGGTGGTTTTTTGGCAAAAAATGGGTGGCTAAGCAAAAGTTGTAATAATGGCTCAATCACTTGTCCTGATGCCGCCCATGCACCGTCTTTGTCATACGGTTTGCCTGTGTGTTTGGCAATCCATGCGTCCATAAGTAGATTTGCCACACCTGTATCAAAGCCCACTTGGGTGCTGTCTAATGGCTGATTTAGCAAAGTAATATTGGCAATGCCGCCCAGATTGAGCACGGCTTTTATTGCTGCATGATTGCCAAACATTGCCTGATGAAATGCAGGTACCAAAGGAGCCCCTTGACCACCGACCGCCATATCACGGCGACGAAAATCGCTAACAACGCTAATGCCTGTGTATTCAGCGAGCAAATTGGGATCAATGAGCTGCAGGCTAAATGCCCACTGTGGTCGGTGTCTGACCGTCTGACCGTGGCAGCCGATGGCACAGACTTTGTCGCTACTGATGTTGGCTTTTTCAAGCAGTTCAATGACAACCTGTGCGGCAAATGAAGCATAATAGACGCTTGCCCAACCGAATACATCAAGCTCGCTGTCAAAGCCAAGATTATAATCCGAGATGACCGAAACTGCCCCATTTGGCACAGTCAATGCCAACAACACGGCACGCAAATCATCAGTAAAAGGCAAACTGTGGCTTGCAACAATCTCCACTGTGCGTTCATCGTCAAAAAATTGGCACAAGACAGCGTCCATCGCATCTAGACTTGTGCCACTCATCATGCCAATAAAATAGGGCGTATCTGCCATTAAATCCTGTGCATCATCAAACAGCTGGCTCATCTGTGCCACAAAATCTGTCGCCATGTCATTGCCTTTTTTAAGTTTCTTATCAGCTTGCTAGCATAGCAAATTTTTGCCAAATTATCCATGATTTGAGAGGGTGTTAATTATTTATGCCGCTCTTTAAGTTTAGCAATCACATCAGCCCAGCTTAAGTCGGCATCTTGCAATAAAACGGTTAAATGATAAGCAAGATCCGCCGCTTCGCAGATGGTCTCTGCTCGATCTTTGACGGTGGCGGCGAGGGCGGTTTCCACCCCCTCTTCGCCGACCTTTTGGGCGATTCGTTTTGTGCCTTTGGCGTATAATTCTGCGGTGTAGGAGGTGCTAGGATCTGCCCCTTTACGCTCAGCAATTAAGCGTTCTAATTTAGCAAAAAAGATCCAATCGGGCGTTTTGTCAAATTGATGAAAACAGCTTTCCGCCCCTGTATGACAGGTTTCGCCGATTGGATTTGCCAGAATTAACAAGCTATCATTATCACAATCAAGGCTCATTTCCACCACATTTAAAAAATTGCCCGAGGTTTCGCCTTTCGTCCAAAGCCTGCCTTTGGTGCGAGAATAAAAGGTAACGCGTTGTTCTGCAATGGTTTTTGCCAGTGCCTCTTCGTTCATATAGCCCAGCATTAACACTTCGCAGGTTTGATAATTTTGCACGATGACGGGCAGTAATCCGCCCACTTTTTGCCAATCAATATTTTGCATGTTCACTTCTCTCTATTGGTCATTAATTAAAAGTCTTTTCTAATTTCAATAAGGCTCTCTTTCGATCAACTCCACCGCCATAACCTACTAAATCACCATCGCTACCTATCACACGATGGCAAGGAATAATAATAGAAATTTGATTTCGCCCATTAGCTGCAGCTATGGCTCTAATCGCACTGAGTTTACCCATAGACTCTGCTTGCAATTTATAGCTGCTGGTTGACCCATAAGGAATATTCAGTAACGCTTGCCAAACACTTTTTTGAAATTCTGTGCCAATAATATCAAGAGGAATGCTAAAATTTTTTCTTTCTCCAGCAAAATATTCACTAAGCTCTTGCGTAAGTTGAATACTTTGTTCGGTGGTTTGAAAAATAAAATTCGCTTTGAGATTTTTTTGTAAAGCCAACAGCTCGCTTTCTAACATTTTTCTATCGCAGAACTCTAATAAACACAAGCCTTTTTCCGAGAATATGGCTAACATTTCACCCAAAGGAGTCTCAATATAATTAGCACTTAAGGCTTGTTTAAACTTTTCGTTGATTTGATGTAATAAATAATCAACACGTCTTAAACGCACATATTTTCCTAAAGATATGCCAAGTGCTTTTTGAAAATCTTTTTTAAATACCAATAATTCAGCCTCTGAATTAAAGGGAAAAAGAGAATAAGATTTTGGCGGATTATTTTGGGTAACCAACCAATCGGCTATCGTTTTCCACTGACTTGGTAAAGAGGAAACTATATCCCATATTTGCATTTTTTACTCCTTTTTTGACCGCTTACAAAATTTGCGTAGGGGCAAGTTTCAACTCACCTATCGGGAGGGTTAAAACCCTCGCCTACGATTATCTACGAACCTCAACCCCTTCCGTCGCCAAATACGCTTTCAACTCGCCAATATTGATAATCTGCTTATGAAACACGCTTGCCGCCAATGCCCCATCGACATTTGCAAGGGTAAATGCGTCCCGAAAATGCACCATTTCGCCAGCACCGCCTGAGGCGATGAGTGGCACTTGGCACACTTCACGCACTTTTTTGAGTTGCACCAAATCGTAGCCGTTGCGAACGCCGTCTTGGTTCATCATATTTAGCACGATTTCGCCTGCCCCACGGCGTTGTACTTCTTGCACCCAGTCGAGCAGTTGCCAGTTGGTTTGGCGGGTGCGTTTTTCATCGCCCGTGTATTGATTGACCCAATATTTGCCAGTTTCTTGCTCAAACCAGCTATCAATGCCAACCACCACGGCTTGCACGCCAAAGCGTTGCGACAGCTTGGTAATCAAGGCAGGATCGGCAAGGGCAGGGGAGTTGATCGAGATTTTATCCGCCCCAAAAGCGAACAATTTTTCCGCATCTTCAAGGGTTTTGATTCCGCCAGCCACGCAAAACGGAATGTCGATCACTTCCGCCACCCGTGCCACCCAGCTTTTATCGACCGTGCGACCGTCCGATGAGGCGGTGATGTCATAAAACACCAATTCGTCCGCCCCTTCGTCCGCATAGCGTTGTGCAAGCGGTACGATATCGCCGATAATTTCGTGGTTGCGAAACTGCACGCCCTTGACCACCTGCCCATCTCGTACATCCAAACAAGGGATTATTCTTTTTGCCAACATTCGATAGCCTCCGCCACATTAAATTTACCTTCGAGCAACGCACGCCCGACAATCACGCCCGCTACGCCCGTGCCTTTTAACGCCTCAATATCCGCCAGCGAGCCGATACCGCCTGAGGATTGGAAATTCACATTAGGATATTTGGCACAAATTTCACGGTAAAGCTCCACATTTGAACCTGCCAGCGTGCCGTCTCGGGAAATGTCGGTGCATAAAACGTGCTGTAATCCGACCGCTTGAAAATCCTCGATCACCGTTTCTAGCGACACACCGCTTGCCTGTTGCCAACCGCTAATCGCAATGATTTTTTGACCGTTTGCATCAATGTTTACATCCAACGCCAGCACGAATTTTTCTGCCCCATATTTTTCAAACCAGCCCTTGACCATTGCTGAATCTTTCACGGCGGTAGAGCCTACCACCACACGGTTCGCCCCTGCGTTGAGCAAATCCGCCACATCTTGCTCAGAACGAATACCGCCCCCCACTTGAATCGGGCAGTGGGTATTTTCGATGATTTGAGCGATTAACGCCGTTTGCCGTTTGGCAGGATCTTTGGCTCCTGTTAAATCAACCAAATGCAACTGCTTCGCCCCTTGCTCAACATAGCGAGCGAATTGAGCAATCGGATTGTCGCAATAGGTCGTCTGCTTGGCATAGTCGCCCTGATGCAGTCGCACCACCTGCCCCTCAATCAAATCAAGGGCAGGGATAATGATGGATTTTTTCATTGATGTTGTGTCCTTTTAATAAAAATTTCGCGGAAAGTTACCGCTTGTGGTTTTGTTGAACAAGTTGTTCGATCAGTTTTTTCCCACTTCCGCCAGCCACATTTTTAGCGGTTCAGCTTTGGGAGAGGGAATGGATTGAATAATCCGAAAAACGCCTTGCATATCGGTGGCATCGGTTTCTCGCATTTTTCCGTCTGGAGCTTTCATTTTCAACTGTACGATTTTTTCGTACAGTTCGATGCCCCCTTCATCATCTTGGATTTTCCGTTTCAAATCACTCCAATAACGGCGAGGATTTGAGCTGCCTGTGAGCACCAAAATAATATCCACAATGCTAAAAAACCATTCCTCTAATTCGTTATGCCAAACAGAACGAATTTGGCTATTTTCAAAAAGTTTAATCTCGCTCATAAATCCTCTGTAAAAAATACCAGTAATGATAAAAGTATAACGCAATTTTTAGCCAGCAAAATGGCGAGGTGTTAATTTTTCGATCAAGCTCACAAAATTAGAGATTTTCCACAAAATTTTTCAGCAATTTCGCCCCATTTTTGCCCGACCGCTCGGGGTGGAACTGCACGCCGTAGAAGTTTTTATTGGCGATCGCCGCCGAAAACGGCACGCCATAATCGCAGGTGGCGATGGTGCTGTCATTCGGCAGCACGGCGAAGCTATGCACAAAATAAAAATGGCTATCTTGCGAAATGCCGTGAAACAGGGGGTGATCCGTTTGATAACGCACTTTATTCCAGCCCATATGTGGCAACGGCAAGCCCGTGTTGGGGATAAGCTCGGTTTTGCCACTCATCAGTTTGAGCGTTTCCACATTGCCCTCAGCCGAAAATTCGGTCATCAGCTGCATACCCAAACAAATGCCGAGCATGGGCTGAGTGGCGTTACGGATTGTCTCAATCAAATCACGATCTTGCAAAATCTTCATTGCAGCGGCTGCTGTCCCCACACCGGGGAGCAAGAGCTTATCCGCCGATCTGATTTTGGCTAAATCTTTGGTGATTTGTGCCGAAATCCCCAAACGATCGAATGCAAATTTTACCGAAGACAGGTTTGCACAGCCTGTGTCGATGATGGTGAGGTTCATATTTTTAATGCCTGTTTAATTAAACTCATAATATATTCTAAATTTTCTGTATCTTTGACGATGACTTGATAATCACCATTGCCCCAATGACCAATGGCAGAAACATCTTTGGTTAAATTTTTCGGGTCGTCCAATTCGCCTTTTTTCATATTTATGGCTATTTTTAATCCCGATTTTTGAATTTCAATATCACTGATTGTGCCGTTTAATTTAAACGAGATATATAGTTTTTTTGCCGTTGTGGTAATTTCAGGATTTAAATTTAAAATGCCTTGTTTAAAAATTTGATAAAGCTCAACAACATCATCTGATTTGCCAAGCAAATGTTCATCTTCACTATAAGTTTTTAACTCCTTTGTGATTTTAGCCAATTCATCATTATTTTTATCATTTGACAGTTTAATGCTCGGCTGATAGGCGGATTTGGGCAAGCCATTAATCACAACAATATCATTTTCAAATTGTTTTATTTCCCAAAGTTCAATATTTAAATCCTTAAAATCAACGGCTTGCTTTTGCGTTTGATTAAATGCAGGAGCCACAAAAACAACCTTGCTTTGCGACCAATCCACTTGATTTTTTCTCAATGATTGATCGAATCGTTCATTATATTCCAAAACAAAATCAGCCTTATGTTTTAGCAGGGTATTTAAATAGCTAATGCCTTGATCAAACACGCTATAATTGTGATTTCGCTTATATTCAATAATGACAAAGGCGTTATTTTCAGCATCAAAAGCAAGCGTGTCAATTCGTTGATTTTGGACCGAAAATTCCGATTTAACCAATATCAAACCTGTGGTTTGGGTCAAATTGTTTTCAAAAATTGCCTGAATGTCTTTTTCTCGCCGAAAGGGCATTTCTTTTAATTGGCAAAGATTGGCTTTGTTTTTATAAAAAATTTGCACTTTCTATCCTTAAGTTTGCTGGCAACCAATATTAGGTAGGGTAATATTGGTTGCTTTTCTATGGAAAAAATAGCAGATTTTAAATTATACTAATTTAATTCATAAAGTGTTACGCCGCATTCTTGTGTTGAAGCACTTGGCGTTACTTCATAATCTTTCCCTGCTTTTGCGGTGAAAGTTATTTTTTGACCAGAGCAATAAGAATAAGCCGTTGTTTTTTTACCTGTTGAAGCATCTGTAAAAGTATGATTTGGCGTTCTAATTGAATTATTGACGGTAATTTCAGCATTGGCAGGGACAATAAATTCTTTAAAGAAAGGCGTTGAGCCAATATTGGCAAATTGTGCTGGATTTTTGCTAAATTGCGTTGCAGGCATACCAATGCTTTCGTTGCCTTTTAAGCCAACCAATGACGAGAAAGCTTGCCCCATACCACCACCAACGCTGACCGTCTCGGTGTTGCCATTGGCATTGACCTCCATCACAGTGGCTCTGCCATTTTGACCGAATAAACGAATTCTCGCCTGATTGGCTGCATCATATTGGGCTTGATTGGTTGATAATTCTGTATTAACACAGCCAGCAAGCACGAGAGTTGCGATAGATAACGAGAGTTTTTTCATGTGAATTTTCCTCATAGGTTGATAATACAAGCGGTAGGATTTTATAAAATTTTACCGCATGGATTGGCTCTTATTTATTAATAACAACAGAGCGTTAAATTATAAAACCCCTTTCGAACTCGGCAACTGATCCCCCTCAACCTTGATACACTGTCTCAACGTTCTGCCGAACACTTTAAACAGGCTTTCGATTTTGTGGTGGTCGTTGTCGCCACGGGTTTTGAGGTGCAGGGTTGCCATTAGGGTGTAGGCGAGGGATTGGAAAAAATGCTCGGTCAGTTCGGTGGAAAAATCGCCCACTTTTTCGCGGTTGAATTTCGCTTTGAATTTTAAGTATGGTCGCCCTGACAAATCCATCGTACATTCGGCTTTGCATTCGTCCATCGGCAGCACAAAGCCAAAGCGGGCAATGCCTCTTTTTTCGCCTAAGGCTTGTTTGAGAGCCGTGCCGAGGGCGAGGGCGGTGTCTTCGACCGTGTGATGTTCGTCAATCCACAAGTCGCCTTTGCATTGCACATTCATACGGAAGCCTCCGTGGGTGGCGATTTGGTCGAGCATATGGTCGAAAAAGCCCACGCCGGTGCTGATTTCATTTACCCCTGTTTCGTCCAGCCATACCTGCACTTTGATGTCGGTCTCTTTGGTGGTGCGGACGACTTCGGCATAGCGAGCAGGGCGGTTGCAAGCGGTCGGTTTTGGCAATAATTTTTCGGCAATCAGATCCCAATTTAATTTTTCTCTGGTGTATTGTAAACCTTGAATCCCTAAATTTTCGGCAAGTTTTAAATCGGTTTCACGGTCTCCAATAACAAAACTGGTTTTAGGATCAAATAAATTTTGTTCGATATATTTTGTTAATAATTTGGTTTTGGGTTTACGACATTCACAATTATCCTCTGGGGCGTGCGGACAAATTAACACTTCATCAAAGAAAATGCCTTGTGAATTAAATAATTTCATCATCGCATTATGCGGTTTATCAAAATTTTCTTGCGGAAATTTAGGCGTACCTAAGGCGTCTTGATTGCTGACCATCACAAAACGGTAATAGGGTTTTAATTTTAATAATGCAGGAATCACATTCGGCTCAAATTGTAATTTTTCTAAACTATCAATTTGAAAATCGGTTTTTGGCTCGTCAATAAGCGTGCCGTCTCGGTCGATAAATAAAATAGATTGTTGTGGCATTTTTATCTCCTTATTGTGCGATAAATTTGTTAAATTAACTAAATTATATTTGCCATCATCTCAACGCAAAAAAAGCAGTTACAAGCGGTGAGATTTTGTCAAATTTTCTTATTTTGCGCATAAACTTTTTTAAAAACAAGTCTAGGCAAAAAATGATTTTGGGTTAAAATACGCCCTCTTTTTTACGAGGATTTTTTTATGAACGCTTGGTTTTTATTAGGCATTGCCATTATTGTTGAGGTGATCGGCTCAAATTCAATCAAGGCGAGCGATGGTTTTACCAAGCCCATTCCAACCGCCATTGCGATTGTCGCCTTTGTCATCGCACTCTACCTACTTTCTATCATCACCCGCACCCTACCGCTTGGGATTGTGTACGCCATTTGGTCGGGGGTGGGAATCGTGCTGACCGCGTTGGTCGCCTTCTTTTTATTCGGTCAAAAGCCTGATTTGGCAGGCTTTATCGGAATGGCGATGATTATCGGTGGTGTGCTGGTGATCAACCTGTTTTCGTCTAGCTCATCGCACTAATCGCTTGCACCACACGGCGATTTTCGTCCGCCGTGCCAACCGTAATCCGCACACAGTTGGCAAGAGATAACGCCGTGTGCTGATTACGCAGGATAATTCCCTGATCCCACAAGGCTTGAAACACTTTTTGCCCGTCTTTGAATTTCACCAAAAGATAGTTCGCCTCGCTTGCAAAAATCTGCTCAACAAGCGGTAGTTTGGCAAGATTTTTTTGCAAATCGGCACGCAGGGCGTTAAGCTTAGCCACCCTTGCTTGCATTGTGGCGATCCCTTGTGGGGCAAGGGCTTGGGCGGCAATATCTGACACAGGCACAGGCAACGGATAAGGGGCGATCACCTTTTGCAATATGCCGATAAGCTCTGGGCTTGCAAGGGTGAAACCGCACCGAAGGCCTGCCAGTGCAAAGGCTTTGGACAGGGTGCGGATAATCGCCAAATGCGGAAAATTGCCCAGCTCATTGACCATTGTCACAGTTGGGCAAAATTCAATGTACGCCTCGTCCACCACCACAATGGCACGCCCTGCCGTCATTTGCAAAAGCTCAAGCAAATCAGGCCGCTTGATTAGCCCCCCAGTCGGGTTGTTCGGGCTACACACAAACACCACTTTCACGCCGTCCAGATGGCGGGCGATTTCGGGCAAATCAAGCTGAAAATCCGCCGTCAAAGGCACGGTTTTCACCGCCACGCCACAGGTTTCGGCAGAAACGCCGTACATTCCGTAGGTCGGCGGACAATACAACACGCTATCATCTGCCTCGCAAAAAGCACGGATAATCAGCTCAATGCTCTCATCACCGCCACGGCTGACCAGCACATTTTGAGAATCCACGCCAGCATATTGAGCGTAGCCATCGATCACGGCAGCAGGTTGAGCCTCTGGATAGCGGTTAAATTGACGAGTTAAAAGGTCAAAATCAGGCGAAGTCGGGTATTCGTTGGCGTTTAGCCACACATCGCCACGACCCCCCAAACGGCGCGCCGATTGATAAGGGGTGAGGGCTTGGATATTTTTCCGAGAAAGTTTGGTGATTTGCATATTTTTCCTTATTTAAGCTGGTTAATTGGGCGATCTTGCCCCTTCGCAAATTTGACTTTGGGCGTTATAACTGCCACCTCTATCCAAGCAATCATCTTTGGCAAAAAATTCTTGGATAGTAGGTTTGATAAATAGCACTAAGAGTAAAATTACAATCAATATATAGATAAATTTTCGCATTTTATTTCCTTAAATTGGTTGATTTTGGGACATTTTTGCAAGTCGCACCACCACCGCCTGTTTGTGAGCTTCTAATTGTTCCGCCTCTGCCATTGCGATCACGGTTGGGGCGAGATCTTGAAAGCCTTGCGGAGTGAGTTCTTGCACGGTCATTCGCTTGCAAAAATCAGCCAAACCAAGGCTTGACGTGGTGCGAGTGTAGCCGTAGGTCGGCAGAACATGATTGGTGCCACTGGCGTAGTCGCCCATACTTTCAGGGCTGTACGCCCCCAAGAAAATTGAGCCAGCGTTGTCGAGTTGGTCGAGCAGTGAGCGAGCGTTGTTAACCTGCACCACCAAATGTTCAGGTGCATATTCGTTGCTGATTTCGACCGCTTGTTCAAGGCTTTCGGCAATGAAAATTCGGCTATGTTCCAACGCTTTACAAGCGGTCTGTTTTCTCGGCAATTTTGCCAATTGGCGTTCGATTGCCTGTTCGACCGCTTGGGCGAGGGCTTGGCTTGGCGTAACCAAAATTACTTGGCTGTCCGCCCCGTGTTCGGCTTGCGAGAGCAAATCGCTTGCCACAAAATCGGCATCGGCAAATTCGTCCGCAAGCACCAGCACTTCGGACGGCCCAGCCTGCATATCAATCGCTGCCCCATTGACCGACTGCGACACTTGGCGTTTCGCCTCGGTAACAAAGGCGTTGCCTGGCCCAAAAATTTTATCGACTTTGGCGACCGTCTGCGTGCCGAACGCCATTGCGATCACCGCTTGCGAACCGCCGATGGCGTAAATGGTTTGTACGCCACAAAGCTGGGCGGTGTACAAAATTTCGTCCGCAATTGGGGGCGGCGTGCAGAGAACTATCCTTTTGCAACCTGCGATTTTGGCAGGAATGGCGAGCATTAGCACGGTGGAAAATAGCGGTGCCGAACCGCCTGGAATATACAAGCCGACACGGTTGATTGGGCGTGTTAGCACTTGGCAACGCACGCCGTTTTGAGTTTGAAGATCGACCACGGGCGGAATTTGAGCGGTGTGGAATTTTTCGATATTGGCTTTGGCGTTTTGGATCGCCTGCTTAAGCGAGGCAGGCACACGCTGGGCGGCTTGTTCGATCTGCTCGGCGGAGACGATAAGGCTGTCTAATTTGACCTTGTCGAATTTTTCGGTGAGTTCAAATAATGCCTGATCGCCACGGCTTAGCACCGCATCTTTGATTTGATTTACCGCCTCAACAATGCTTTGGCTACCGCTAATCGCAGGGCGAGTGAGGGCTTGTCGTTTTTCTTGGCAACTTAAGTTTTTCCAAATCAGGGTTTGCATCTTGTTTCCTTTGTATAAATTTTAAAAAATCCGACCGCTTGCAAGCGATATTTATGCCAGCATTTTCTCAATCGGTAGCACCAAAATCGAACTTGCCCCGGCCTCTTTGAGTTGTTCCATCGTTTCCCAGAAGAGATTTTCTTGGCTGACCACGTGCATGGCGACTTTGTTCGGGTCGCTGGCAAGCGGTAAGAGGGTTGGATTTTCTACCCCCGGTAACAGGGCGGTGATGGCGGAGAGCTTGTCTTTCGGGGCGTGGAGCATAATGTATTTGGACTCGCTGGCTTGTTGCACGCCTTGAATGCGAGTGAGCAATTTATCGACCAACGCCTGTTTTTCATCTGATAAAGGGGCGGTGCGTTGGATTAAGCAGGCTTTCGATTGGTAAATCACCTCAACTTCTTTTAAGCCGTTTGCCTCTAAGGTTGCCCCTGATGAGACCAAATCGCAGATGCCCAAGGCAAGCCCTGCGGTGGGGGCGACTTCGACCGAGCCTGTGAGCAAGCAGTTTTTGAACGGCACGCCTTGTTCTGCCATATAGCGTTTTAACAGGTTGGGGTAGGAGGTGGCGATACGAGCATTGGCAAGGTCTTGCACGGATTGGTAGGCAAAATCACGCGGTACGGCAAGGGACAGACGGCAACCGCCAAAATCGAGGCGAGTGAGCATTTTGTAGCTTGGCGTTTCGCCTGCCGAGAGGCGACCGAGTTCCTCTTCTTCCAGCACATTTTCGCCGATAATGCCGAGATCGACCACGCCGTCAAAAATAAGCCCCGGAATGTCATCATCTCGCACGCGTAAAATATCAATCGGCAGATTTTGTGAATAGGCGATCAACCGCTGTTCGTTCCAGTTAATTTTTACCCCACACTGTTTGAGTAAGGCTTGCGATTCTTGGCTAAGCCGCCCTGATTTTTGCATGGCAATGCGTAAGCGTTGTGTTGTCATCTTGTGTTCCTTGTTATCGATAAATGCAAAAGAAAACCCCTCGGAATTTTGGTTTCCGAGGGGTTAAAATAGGGTGAAATTCAAACTCGCTCGGAATTTTCTTCCGAACACACCAACTGCCCGAAAGAATCAGGAAAAATGGTGGTGATGATGGCGAATTTGGGGGAGTTTCATTTTGTTATCCATTATGGGTGATTTTTTCATTATAGCAACCGTGATTAAAATTGCAAGCTGTTTTGGTATATTTTTACAAATTATTTTCAAAGCCTGCGTATTGCCATCATCGGTAGGTTTTTTTGCCAAGTTTTGCTATAATGGCGATTTATTATAATGACAGCCATCGCCGACATCAGATTTGATAAGTGGGCGACCAATGAACAAGGGTGTGCCATGAGCAAGTTTTTATCTACCGAAGAGCAATTGCAGCTTATCATGCGTGGTGTGCAAGATATTTATTCCAAAGAAGATTTGATTGCCAAGCTGGACGAAAAACGCCCTTTGCGTATCAAACTTGGCATGGATCCGACCGCACCAGATTTGCACTTTGGGCATACGGTGGTATTAAATAAGCTGCGTCATTTTCAGGACTTGGGGCATGAGGTGCTGTTTTTGATTGGTGATTATACCGCACGCATCGGCGATCCATCTGGTAAAAATGCCACACGACCGCCCTTGACCGAAGCAGAAGTCAAGGCAAATGCCGAAACTTATGCTGAGCAGGTGTTTAAGATTTTGGACAAAGACAAAACCACCATCGTGTTCAACTCACAATGGTTCGGTCAGATGAGTGCAGGGGACATGATTGCACTTGCCAGTCAGCTTACCGTTTCGCGTATGCTTGAGCGAGATGATTTTGCCAAACGCTACGCCAGCCAGACACCAATTGCCATTCATGAATTTTTGTATCCGCTGGTGCAGGGCTATGATTCGATTGCCCTTGATGCAGATGTTGAGCTGGGCGGTACCGATCAGACTTTTAACCTATTGATGGGGCGTACATTACAAGGACGCTATGGCAAACAGCCACAAGTGTGCCTGACCATGCCGATTCTGGAGGGGTTGGACGGCGTACAAAAAATGAGCAAATCGCTCGGCAATTATATCGGCATCAATGATTCTGCTGGGGTCATGTACCAAAAAATCCTCTCCATGCCTGATACGCTGATTTCGCGGTATTTTGAGCTTTTGAGCTTCAAGCCGATGAGCGAGGTCAATGAATTGCTTGAACAAATGGCGAATGGTCGCAATCCGCAAGAGCTAAAGAAAATTTTGGCACAGGAGCTGATTGAGCGTTTTCATGATAAGCAAGCGGCAGAAAATGCCCACAAATCAGCAGGCAATCGCTTGGCTGATGGTGAGCTACCAATTGATTTGCCAGAGGTTCAGTTGTCTTTGGCAGGGGCAGAGCGGTTGTTTATCACCCAGATTTTAAACCAAGCGAATTTGGCAAAAAATTCCGCCCAAGCCAAAGATATGCTGTCTCGTGGAGCGGTGAAGGTTGATGGCGTGGTGGTTGATGCCTCGTTTGCCATGACAGCAGGACAGACGGTGGTGATTCAGGCGGGCAAAAAATCCTACGCCAAGGTGTCGGTTGGCTAAGCATTACGCAAAATTGCACCAAAAATTGTGCAGCTTGCGATGGCAGGCTGCTTTTTTGGTATAATTTGTTGGCATTTGGTCATAAAACTGCTGAATTTCATCACAAAAAACCATAAAATTCCCCAAAATATACATGGATTATTTGTCAAAATAAATATATAATGACACTCGTTTTATTAATAAGAATGATTTTTATTTAAAGGAAGCCACTTGTTAAAAGACAAGTGGTTTTTTTGTTGAGACAATCGTTCATTTTTTGAGAAATAATCATGACCAAATCCGTTTTTACCCCATCGCTACTTTGTGTATCTGTTTTGGCGGCGTTATCGCCCAGCGTGCAGGCAGCCGAACAACCAACCACAGTATTGGCAACAGAATATGTAACCGCCAAACGAGGTCAGCAGACCCTAAAAGAATCCGCCCAAAAGGTGCTGATTATTAATCGTGAACAAATCAACGATCAGCTGCTGATTAGTGGTGATACCTCTCAAGCCTTGGCAAAGCTCATTCCGGGTTATGCACCAGCAAGCGAGAAATTGGGTACGGTGGGCGAGAGTTTCCGTGGGCGTGATGTGCTGTTTATGATTGATGGCGTGCCGCAGTCCAATCCGCTACGAAACGGCAGCCGCGAGAGTCGCACCATTGATTTGTCGATGGTGGATCGCATTGAGGTGGTCTATGGTGCCTCAGCCGAGCAAGGACTTGGTGCAACAGGGGGTATTATCAACTTCATCACCAAATCCAATCGTGAAGATGGACTAAGTCAGCAAATTGGCGTGTCGCTTAGCTCATCAAGTGAGCTAAAGTCGGCAGGTCTGGGCGGCGATGTACGCTATCAGGCAAGCTATGGCAATGATAAGGTTGATGGCTTGTTTGCTGTCAAATATGCCAAAGAAGGCATGTATTATCAAGCAGATGGCCGCATGATGGGCATCTATGGCAACCAAGGCGATGTGCAAGGCTCGGACAGTATCGATGTGCTGACAAAGGGCAGTTATCGCCTTGATGACAATAAGAAAATTGCCGCCTCGGTGAATTATTATCATCTTGAGGGCAGTCAAGATTATGTCAATGTCGCAGGTGATCGCAGCACAGGACGCACGGATACGGCACGCAAATACAACCCAGCCATCGATGGCGAGCAAGGCGAAAATCCTTATAACGATGTGCTGACGGTTAATGCCACTTATGACGATGAGGATTTTTTTGGTACGCGTTTGTCGGCACAGGTTTTTTATAATGACTTTGCGGCACGCTATGGGGCAAATTATGCCGCCAATTATCAAGACATAAGTATCGCACCCAATGGTCAGCTGCTTGACCAATCACAAAATGAATCAACAAAAATCGGCAGCAAATTCACCATTAATAAAGACAATCTGTGGCAGGATAAATTGGCACTGACTGCAGGGGTTGATGCCATGCAAGACACCACCGAGCAGCGACTCATTCGTTATAATCGCTCGTGGGCACCTAAGATGGTGTATCGCACCGTATCGCCTTTTGTGCAGGCTCGTGTGCGTTTGGCTGATAGGCTAAATATCAGTGCAGGCGTGCGTTATGAAAATGGTGAATTGACGGTAGATGACTTTCAGACGCTGGCAGGATATACGCGTGCAGCCAGATTTGGCAATCGACGCTGGACAACCACGCAGGTGGCAGGCGGCAAGCTAAAATTTGACGAGCTGTTACCAAGTGCAGGCGTGGTTTATGATGTGAATAATAACACACAGCTTTTTGCCAACTATGCCAAAGGGCTTGGTATGCCAGATGTTGGCAATGCTTTGCGTGGCATTACCGATGTGGGACGCAGTGTCGCCAATACCAATCTTGAACCGATTGTAACAGACAACACTGAGCTTGGTGTGAGATTCTATGGCGAAAAATTATCCGCCGATGCCAGCGTGTATCAGTCCAAGTCAGACCTAGGCTCAACATTGCAATACAATCCGCTCACCGAAGGGTATCAAGCAGTTCGCCAAAAAACCGACATTAAGGGTGCAGAGATTGCCCTACGCTATCAGGCTACTGACAACACGCAACTGTCAGCAAGCTATGCTTATGCCCAAGGCAAATACGATGCTGCTGGCGATGGCGTCATGGTGGATATGCCAGCACGCAATATCAGCCCAAACAAGCTAAGCCTTGGCTTGGTGCATAAATTGCCAAATAACAAGCGATTCACCGCCACTGCAACCCATCTGTTCTCACGAGATTATCCAGCGGTGGACAGCAGAGAGTCGTCATTTTCGGGTTATACGCTGGTTGATGTCGCCTACAGACAGCCGCTTGGCAAGGGCGAGTTGGGTATCGGTGTTAATAATCTGCTCAATGAAGAATACCTCAACTACCTAACCAGTACGGTGCTGCCAACTTCGGATAGATTCTCTGGTGGTCGTGGTCGCAGCTATACCATCAGCTATACGCAATCTTTCTAATTTTTTGCCCTTTTTGTGCCAAGTGATTTGCCAAAAAGGGCTTTTTGATGTTTTTTGGTGGTGGTTATGGATTGGCAGAGTGAATTAAGTGGTTCGGCAGTTTGGCTTGGGCAGACGCTTGTGTGGGTCTGTGTGGTTTTTGCTGTGGTGTTTTTTGGGCTGATACGCTGGACGGATACGGGACGCAAGTTTTGGGCAATCAGCAAGCCCTGTCTTGCCGACACTTCGCTCATAAAGGTGGTATTGATGGTGGTGGCACTCATCGCCTTTGTGCTGATTGAGGTGCGTATCAGCGTGCTAAATACCTTTTTTTATAATGGGCTATATACCTCGTTGCAAGAAATGCAGCCATCGGCGTTTTGGTTTTTTGCCCTGATTAATGCCGCCTTGGTGGGCGTAAAAATTATCCAAGAGATTATCGATATTTTGGTCGGTCAGGTATTTGAGATTCGTTGGCTTGAGAAATTAAATGCGGTGCTTTTGGACAGATGGCTGGATAATCAAAACTACTATCGCATCAGCCACAATGACGATGTGCCAGATAACATTGACCAGCGTATCGAACAAGATGCCACCGCTTTTATCACAGATACACTAGAGATGGTTCGCGGGGTGCTAAATTCGATTTTGTCCTCCATTGAATTTACGCTGATTTTGTGGGGTTTGTCGGGCGTTTTGGTGATTGCAGGAATTGAGATTCCCAAAGCTGCGGTGTTTTTGGTGTATATCTTTATCCTTTTGGCGACAGCGATTGCAGTATGGATTGGCAAGCCGCTGATTCGGCTGAATTTTGAAAAAGAACATCGGCATGGCGATTATCGTTATGCACTGGTGCGAGTGCGAGATCATGCCGAGAGCATCGCATTTTATCGTGGCGAGGGGCGAGAGAGAATTAATTTGACCGCCTATTTTAACGCCATCATTAGCAATCGTTGGGCGATTATCAAGCGTTCTTTGGGTCTAGAAGGGTTTAATACAGGGGTAACGCAATTTGCCATGTTGTTGCCGATTATGATTCAGGCACCGAGATTTTTTGCAGGGCAGATTAAACTTGGCGATGTGCATCAGACGGTGCAGTCGTTTAACCGTCTTATGCGTGCGTTGTCGTTTTTTCGCTTGTTTTATGAGCAATTTACCTTGTACCAAGCACGAGTCAATCGTTTGTATGGATTTTTAAATTCTTTGGCACAGATTGGCACGGTTAATCAAACCACCACTCTTGCTGATGAGTCATCACAAACACAAAAGCACGAGCTGGTGTTGCAGCAGTTTGGGCTAACCACAGTGTCAGGGGGCGTGTTGTTTGCACCGATTGATTTGCATCTACAGGCGGGCGATAGGCTGTTAATCCAAGGGGCTTCGGGTGTGGGCAAGACGAGCCTGTTGCGTGCGATGGCGGGGATTTATCCCTTGCCAACGGTGGGGGCGATGGTGCTGACGACAGCGGTGAAAACTTGGTTTGTGCCGCAGCGAGGCTATGTGCCACAGGGCAGCCTAAAACAGGTGATTTGTTATCCTAATATCAACGCCAAAGATGAGGAAATTTGCCGATGGCTTGAAGTGTTTGGGCTTGGGTCATTGTCAGATAAGCTGGACGAAGTGCGTACATGGCAAACGCAGCTGACCCCAGGGCAAGTGCAACGCATTGGTATTATTCGTGTGCTGCTTGTTCGACCTGATGTGGTGTTTTTGGACGAGGCGACTTCTGCTTTAGATGAGGCAAATGAACAGCTGGCGTATGAGCTGATTGGTACGCATCTGCCCCATGCTATCGTGGTCAGTGTCGGTCATCGCAGCGGTTTGGCTGTCCATCATAATAAGACCTTGCACATCACCGTTTAATGAACAGCTGGCTTATGTCATACCTGTCTAATCGCTGGGTTACAAAATTTATCAAAAGGTTTGACAAGCCCAAAAAATTACAATGGCATGAAATACCAAGGATTTTTCTTGGTATTTTTGTTTTACAAGGAGTTTCTCTCTTATTCATCATTGGCTAATCAAAAGGAAATTGATATGATGCAGTCGTTGGGCTTGAATGGCGTTTACACGAATATGATTGTGCTTTCTGCAACCCAAAGTCAAAACTATGTGTTTTCAAATACGCAAGATCTTGAGAGTTCTTTTCATGGTTTTTTGCGGTATTATCAACCAGAGGTAGTAAGACCGAACTCTTTTAGATTTGGTATTATTACTGAAGATTTTCTTTAGTAATATTTATCAGATTTATTCATCACGCAGTCTGCATTGAATGATAAAAATTAATCTGGTGCCGCAGATGGATGATTTCTTATCGTGTGTCAATAAATTGAAATATTGAGAGTTTTTTAATAGATCATGGAAGATGGTATGTTTACCAAATATCCATATTTACTCAATACAGAGCTGAAAATCACCGCCCTTTGTCTGTGTATTCAGCAGCTGATTGTTGCGTCCTCTACTTATTTTATCGCTCGCTTGGCAGCAGGGGTGGGGCAGGGCGAGATTTCCATGCTCTATGCGGTATTGTTTGTGATCTCACTGGTCGTGGTGTATGTACCTGCCTACTTTTGCATGGTGTATCTTGAGCGTGCCAAATATACTGCATGGCTTGGCTATATCAAGCGCTTTGAAGATAAATTTTTAGGCAGGGTTGGTTTTTATCCTGATGACACAACCAAGCAGACAAGCCTAGCCATGCTCAGCCAAGAGAGCAAAGCCACCATCGATAGCACGCTCAATACTTTGTTTGAAATTTCAAGCCTGTTATTAAACATTGTGCTTAATATCTTGGTTTTTGTCTTGGTGCTAGATAGTAGCATTTTGTTGGGTTATGTCGTTGGCGTGCTATTGGCGTTTTGCTATTTAAATCAATTTGGCAAACTTGATAAAATCGCTAAAGATGCCCAAAACAACAGGCTTAATCTGATTGCGTGGCTAAATAGAGCGTGGGACAATGTGGTTTTGGGTAATCAATACAGCCAGCATATTTATCAGACGCACTTGAAGATAAATTTAATCAAGCCAAGTGGGCTAATGTGCATTGTCAGTCGGTAAGCCACATTGTATCTAATATCGGTATGCTGTGCCTACTTGTTCCTGTGATGGCGATCACTGCGGCACTGTTTTATCAAAATATGAACGATTTGCCAGTGTTTGCGGTACTGGTGGCGAGATTGCCAAGGCAGGTGCAGATTTTGCAGGTGTGCTATGCGCTGATTAACCAAAGCGTGAATCTTAGCGTTGTGCGTTCAAGGCTTGATGGACTAGCACAGGCGTTGGCGATGAGTGAGCCTGATTTGGCACAGCGTATCTGTGCCGATGGCATCACAATCAAACAAAGCCAGCAAGTTTTTAATCCGCAGAATTTACCGAAAATCGGCAGGCTGACCTTAACTGGTAAAAATGGCGTGGGCAAGAGCAGTCAGCTATTGTTATTAAAACGAAAGCTTGGCAGTACAGCTTTTTATCTGCCAGCTAAGCATGAGCTGTGTTTTAATGGTAGGATACAAGGATCAACAGGGCAAAAGCTAATTGCCGAGCTAGATGAGATTGCTAAGCTTGGGGTGCAGACGGTGCTGCTGGACGAATGGGACGCAAATCTTGATGCAAGCAACGCCTGTCGGTTGGATAAACAACTTGATGAGATTGCCAAAGAAAAATTGGTGATTGATATTCGTCATTTTCGCAAAGCGTAAGGCTGGGTTAGGGTGGCGTACCGATGAGCAGGTTTGTAATCTGGTCTTTGTCCTTGAGTCGTTTGACCGTTTGCCACAGTGCGTCCGCTTCGGCATAGCCTTTGCTTAGCATACCCAGCCATTGTTTGTAGCGACCAATCAGTCCACTTTGGTTGTCGGTATTGTCTGACAAAAACTGCAATTGATAATCACACAGAGTTGCCCAATCCAAAGTGCCGCTGCCAGCAATACAAGCAATCAGATCGGGGCGAGTAACTGCCCCACGACCCAGCATGAGGTGTGGTGTGTTTGCTTGTTCGGTGCAGCGGTGGGCGTGTTCGGCGTGCCAAATCTCGCCATTGGCAATGATAGGTATGCCAAGCGTGGTAAAGGGGGCAACTTTTTCCCAATAGGCAGGTGGCTTGTAGCCATCAACCTTGGTGCGAGCGTGTACAGTCAGCCAGTTTGCACCAGCATCACGCACCGCCAGCCCAATGTCGCCTGCCAAGCTGTCATCGGTATAGCCCAAGCGAATCTTGGCAGAGACAGGTATGCTTTGTGGCACAGCATCACGCACCGCCTTAATGATGGCAAAAAGCGTGTCTGGCTCTTGCAGCAGCACCGAGCCGCCTTTGTGATTATTGACTGTTTTGGCAGGGCAGCCAAAATTAAGGTCAATCGCCAAAGCACCTAGCTTAGTAGCAACCATCGCACTTTGTGCCATCATTTCAGGATTATTGCCCAAAAGTTGAATATGCACAGGCGTGCCACTGGGCGTGCGTCCACCGTGATGCAGTTCAGGCACTGCCTTATAAAACACATGAGCAGGCAAAGGATAATGCGTAACACGAATAAACTCACTGACCGCCCAGTCATACGGTGCATGTAGCCGATGAGCAATGCTTGTTAAGATATGCCGCATCAACGGATCGGTCAGACCCTCCATCGGTGCAAGCAGGCGAACAGGCTGGGCGAATAATTCAGAAAAAGGCACGGCAAGTCTCACTGTATTAGCCATAAATCAGCTTTTTGTGCGGTAGGCTATGAATCAAATCGCTGATATTATGAATGTCAAGCAGGGTTTTGGCACGCGTACAAGCCACATACAATAGTCGCAATTCTTCGGGGGTGATTTTTACCGCCAATTGATTGATGTCGTACAAAAAATCATCGCTGATTTGTACACGCTGCCATTCTAGCCCCTTTGCCTTGTGTGCGGTGGATACGACATAGTCGGCGTGGCGTTGGGTGCTTAGGCTGTTGATGGCGTGGGTGATGGTGGCAGTGCCATGCTCCTCGATGAGCTTGACCCAAGTTTTCAGGTCGCCACCTTCGCCCGTTTCGCTAAATTCTTGTACCTCTGCCCAATGCCCAAAGTAAGCAAGTTCAGGAATGCCATAGGCGGATTTGCCATTTTTTAGGTTTTCTGCACCTTGGCAAAATCGCAAAATTCGCTGACTGTCGGCTTGCAAAGCAACCTTATGCCCCAGTTTTAAGCCCTCAAGCAGGCGAGCCATAGCCGTGGCATTGGTGCGGCACAAGATGGCATCTTTGGCACCATGCACCAAACTTTTGGCAAGTGTTGAATGCTGATTTGGGTTGCCCTGCAAGGGAATGGATTCTTGTAAGGCGGTCAAAAACACATTGGCAACATCGGCAATCGCCTCCCCAAAGCGAAACGACTGCGTCAAAAGTGTCTGCGGATAGGGCAATCGCTTCATAGCGTTCAAGGCTCCACGCCATTCATAAATCTGCTGGTGAGCATCGCCAACATAGATGGTTTGTTTGTCTTGGCGAATCAACGCCCCCATCATCAGCGGGTCAGCATCTTGGGCTTCGTCAAATAAAATAAAATCAGCAGGGATAATGGGATTTGACAGCGTCCATAACTTCAGATAAATATCGTGGCTAATGCCTGCTTGATGGCGTGGGTCAATGGACTGTAGCCAGCGTTGCTCAAAGGCAGGATAGAGCGTTTGTTGCAGGGCTGCGGCATCGGTCTCATTCATCCAGCTGGGGGCGGTGATGTGGCGTGGTGCAGGGTAGGCTGATGAGGTTTTGCAAAAAGTACTCAACGCCTCGCTGATGATA
The DNA here is from genome assembly GCF_900637105.1 of Moraxella cuniculi. Lineage (NCBI taxonomy): Bacteria > Pseudomonadati > Pseudomonadota > Gammaproteobacteria > Moraxellales > Moraxellaceae > Moraxella > Moraxella cuniculi. The sequence continues at coordinate 575,786 of NZ_LR134343.1, forward strand.
TTGGCAAGTTTGGCAGGCGTGAGCGTAACGGATTTTTTGACACCGTCAATGGTGCGTTCGCAACCAATCGCAGTCAATCCCAGCTCGTCCGCCAGTCGTGCAGGTGTCAGGCGTGGCAGCTGGATTTTGGCAGTGATATCACGATTGACATGACGAAATGCCAGCGAATGAAAGGTCTGACAGCGAACATTGGGCGGAAATTTACCCTGTGCTTCGGTGGCAATTGCTTTGTTAAATGCCAAATACAGCCCGCGACCTCGCAAATTCTCACTGATAAGGCTTAAGGTGGTGGTTTTGCCCGCACCAGCATAGGCGACAATCTTAAAAGACTGCCCTGTGCGTGCCATATCCAGTGCCGCAAGTTGCTCTTGGGTGGGTGTGGGGCGAGTGTGGGCGGTGCTGACCCCGTGTATCGCAGGGCTTTGATAATCGCTGTGCTTCATGGGGCGTACATTTGACAAAAAAGCTATTATATCACAGCTTGGCGTAGTTGGTACAAGCTGCTTGCTGATGAGCTGCCAAGCTACAATTGACCACCAAACGAAAAGCGACTGCCTGCGTGCCACATATTTACAAAAGTTACCGCCATGCCTTGTGATTTGGTGTGGCGAGTGTGCAACAAGGCTGGTTCACCTTCTGTCATCAGCAGGGCTGTACGCACTTCATGGGGCGGCATGACTGCTTGAATTTGATAATCGCCGTATTCAAGTGGCACATGGTTGATAAGATAGTCGCTGGTATTGGTTTTTTCAAAATCCTGATGGATAAAATCGGCACACAGCTTGGCATTTACCCATCGCTGCTCGTACTGAATGGGCAAATCATCGCCATGATGCACAATATCAACTCGGTGCAGCTGGTCGTCATCGCTTGGCGTGCCACCAAAAAACAGCTCAGCCAGCCAGCGGTTCTCGGGCGTGGTGAGTTGTTCATGGTTTAATGAGCCAAGCGTTAGCACTTGGGCGTGGTAGCGTTGATGGCTTGAGCGAATGTCATTGGCGATGTTTTGTATCTCAATGTGGACATTGTTGTATTTTTGCTGGGCAACATAAGTGCCAGAGCCTTGGATTCGCTGCAAGATGCGTTCGGCTTCTAGTTCTTTGATGGCTCGGTTTACCGTCATGCGAGAAACGCCAAAGTTCTGAGCCAGCGTTATTTCGGCAGGAATTGCAACGCCCGATGCCCAAATGCCAGCGTGAATATTCTCCAAAATGGCGTGTTTGATACGCAGATAAATAGGGGTTTTGTTTGCCATGCTGATTTTAATTTGGTTGAACAAATACTTGAAATATTGTAACCAAAATCTACCAAAAAATAAAGCAATTGGCAACCACCATCAGCAAGATGCAAGCGTTTGGTGGCAATCAAAAGCCGTGCTTGGCTTACTTATTTGTTTTCATAATAGCTTTATCATTTTTGGCAAATATTATCAAAAAATAGCTGTGCTATAATAATTGGCTGTAAATTGCACATTTGGCACTGTGCCAAAGCCAGCAAGCACCAAGTTTATTTTGTGTGCAAGCCTTTAGCCTCTTTAATAATGACAGTAAATCACATGACACCATCAAAACCATCGCAGGATTCTGCCAATTATCTGTTTTTGGTACTGCCACGCTTTGCCTTGCTGTGGGTCTGTATCTTATTGATTCCTATTTCATTTTTTTTCAAGATTTGGTGGCTGCTGTTTATCACAGTGTGCCTGACTTGTCTTGGGATTTATAATATCAACCAAAAACGCCACGCCATTTTACGCAATTATCCAATCAGCGGACACATTCGTTTTTTGTTTGAGAATTTCCGCCCAGAGGTGCGTCAGTACTTTATCGAGGGCGATCGTGAAGAAGTGCCATTTTCTCGTTTGCAACGCTCGATTGTTTATCAGCGTGCCAAAGATGTTGATAGCACGACAGCATTTGGCAGCTTGAATGACTTAAGCAAGCCTGGCACAGACTGGTTTTTGCATTCAGGACGCAGCCACAAAATCAGCGATCATAATTTCCGTGTGCGTATCGGCAACGAACGCTGTAGCCAGCCTTATGATTTGTCGGTGTTTAATATCTCGGCGATGAGCTTTGGGGCGTTGTCGGCAGCGGCGATTGAGTCGCTGAACAAAGGGGCAAAGCAGGGTGGTTTTGCCCATGACACGGGCGAAGGGGGCATCAGCCCATATCACCAAAAGCATGGCGGTGATTTGATTTGGCAGTTGGGAACGGCATATTTTGGTTGCCGAGATGAACAGGGCAAATTCAATCCAGAGACCTTTGTGCAGCGTGCCAGCTTGCCACAGGTGAAGATGATTGAGATTAAGTTATCACAAGGGGCAAAACCCGGCAAGGGTGGCGTACTGCCTGCCTCAAAAATCACCGAAGAAATTGCTGCAACTCGTGATATTCCGATGGGCATTGATTGTATCTCGCCACCAACTCACCCAGAGTTTAGCACGCCACGCGAGCTGGTGCATTTTTGGCAGAGATTGCGTGAGCTGTCAGGTGGCAAACCTGTTGGCTTTAAGCTGTGTATCGGTATGCCGTGGGAGTTTATGGCGATTGTCAAGGCGATGATTGAAGAAGACAACTATCCTGATTTTATCGTCATTGATGGTGCCGAAGGTGGCACGGGTGCTGCACCTGTGGAGTTTATGGATTCGGTCGGTATGCCGCTGGTTGATGCCTTGATTTTTGTCCAAAATACTTTGGTCGGTGCTGGCATTCGCGATAAGATTAAAGTGGGCGTCAGTGGCAAGGTGATTTCTGGTTTTGATATCGCCAAGCTGATGGGTCTGGGGGCTGATTGGTGCAACTCGGCACGCGGCTTTATGTTTGCAGTGGGTTGTATCCAGTCTCGCTCTTGCCATACCAACAAATGCCCAACAGGGGTCGCCACCCAAGACCCTGCTCGACAAAAAGCCCTTGATGTGCCTGACAAATCACGCCGTGTGGCAAATTTCCACCAAAATACCCTCAAGGCACTTGCCGAAATTGTCGGCTGTGCAGGGCTGAATCACCCCAATGAGTTGATGCCGCACCATATCGTTCGCCGTCAGCCAGATGGCTGGATTAAGCTGTTGTCCGAGCATTATCAGTTCATCGATTCAGGTTCGCTGCTGACGGGTAATTGTGGTCGCCGTGTGCTTGATGATATGTGGAAACTTGCTGATCCGAACAGTTTTCAGGCGATGACCATTGCCGATGAAATTGTCGATGCTCAAAATGAACGCACACGAGCCCACCAAGAGCATTGCACATAATGTGTTTGATGTTTCACATGAAACCAGAACCGCCAGCTGCTGTTGGCGGTTTTTTTGGCTAAGTATTTCATAATCAGGTGATAAATGAGGCTATGATGGTTTTTATTTGCATGGCTATGATGGCTTATTGATAAACGCACCGCCAAACATATGCCAATGCTTTTATAAGGGATAATTTTCTTACCCCAAAACCGCAAAAGTGCTTGGCAAATTAAGCGTGGCAGCTGCTCCTTTTTTAGTGATAGATACATGGTGTATTGTGCGGTGGATTTGCCAGCAGATTGACCATTGTGGTTTGCTGAGATGATTAATGCAGGCACGGATATCTTTGTATACAATTTAGCAATTTAATTTAACATAAAATATACAAAAATAAAAAAATAAAAACAAATTTTATCAGTTATAGTAAGGATATCAACAAGGTGGTAATGTCGGCGGTCAGTCGCTGTGTTGATATACACATGATGCCAATGAAGACATCAAGGGATTCAAACAGTTGTGTTTGATAAATTTGTCTTGGATAGATAAATTAAGGATAATCTATGAAATATTTTCGTTACACCCCCCCCTCTTTTCTCGCCCTAGCTAGCCTGTTTGCCATGGGTCTTGCTGTCGAGGCTGTCGCCGCACCCAAGATTAACGGTCGCTTGTATGCCTCCATGTTGTACCAAGACACCAAAAAAACCGAAACCAACCTAAGCGATGCAAGCCAGCCTGTGATTGAGACCAATAACGATCGCACTAAGTTTAGCTCAAGTGGTTCGCGTATCTGGCTTTCGGGCAGTGAGCAGCTGAATGATAAGTTGGATTTGGTTTATCACTTAGAATACAGCGTGTTTTTGGACAATGACGGTGCAGGCCGCAACTTTGGTGCCCGTAATACTTATTTGGGCGTTAAGCATAAAGAATATGGTCAGTTGCACTTTGGTCGTATGTACACGCCTGATGATGCCATTGATTATGTGGCACAGGGGTATTTGTACGCTGATGGCTCGGGCAATTCTTTTGGTTATCATGGTCAGCGTACCAATAACTCAATTCGCTATATGTCGCCTGGTTTTGGCAAAGATAAGAAAAATTCTGTGCGACTGCACTATGCAATGGACGAAGGTGGCGATACGCTAGAATCAGCCGCCAGAGTGAGAGCCTTTAAGGACGGCAAGCCAGCTGACAAGTATCGTGATTTGTTCGTTGCCAATATTTTGCACAATGGTGATAAACTAAAACTGGGTGCGGCATATACTTATGGTGGCGATTTTAGTGCCGTGCGTGGCATGGTGAGCTATGCGGTCAATGACAAGCTGACGGTCGGTGCTTTGGCACAGCAAGTGGATTATGGCAGTGGTGATAATGAGCTTGGAGCAACGGTCAGTGCCTATTATCAATATGACAAAAACAAGCTGGATTTTTATGGGCAGGTAAGTCGCACTGATAATTATGGTGGCTTTAAAGATGGCGAAAAAACCACTGCCAGTATCGGTGCTGTCAAATGGCTCAAAAAAGAAAGCGGCACCCGTGTGCGTGCGTTTGCTTCATTAAACTATGCCGATGCGACCGTGTTTGGTTATAAGGCTGATAATTTGACAAAAACCCAAAGCGAGAGCTTCGGCGTTGAGACTGGTCTTCGCTACGATTTTTGATTTGGAAGTCGGACGCTAGGTCTTAAGTCGTAGCATTTTGCTGATGATGACACTCTGTTTGGTAACAGGCAGGGTGTTTTGTTTTGGGCATGATGGCTGGGTTGGTGTTTGTGCTTGCAATCAATGGGGGCTTATTATACCATAAGACAATACATTGGCTAAGCTGGCAGGTTTTGTTTTGCACAACAAATGCAGCAATAACCTTGACCGTTCTTGTCGACATGACTCTTGGTGGATACGATTTAAGCCCAAGGCAAAATGAAGGTTTGTGATAAGTTGCTTGCAATTTGGAGGAAGTAATTTCCCCAAATATATCTGCCAAAATTCAAATAAGGAAAGATGATGCTAAAAATCAACACAATATTTGAACCTATCTTAACTGGCGATGCTCGCCCAGCAGCGCTACAAGATTATCCTGTGGTGTGCGTACAGCCTGTGGCATGGGGGGATATGGACGGCTTTAATCATGTGAATAATGTTGTTTATTATCGCTATGCCGAATCGGCACGAATTGCATATATGCGAGCGATTGGTTTTTTGCAGGCACGAGAGGATTTATTGACGATTTTGGCACACGCCTCAATGCAGTATCATCGCCCTGTGGTGTATCCAGATACGCTGCTAATCGGTGTGCGAATTAAGCATCTTGGCACAACCAGCATTGTGCAAGAATATGCGATGTTTAGCCAAGCTCAACAGGCAGTGGTGGCAACAGGCGAGGCGGTGATAGTCAGAACCGATCGCACGATGTCAAAGATTGCTTGGTCGGGCGATGAGCGAGCCAAAGTTGCAGCCTTTGAAGGCAGGGAATTTTAGTGATTTTTGGGCGTTATCAAGGTGGCGTTGTTGGGTGGGGTCGGGCTATCCAAAGCCCAATATAACCACCATCATTTATCTGTGGCTGTATTGGGATTATCCAAGCCATCGTTGGCAAAATTTTCCATCGCCAGTAGATGTTCTGGCTGGTGGCAGGGGTTTGGATTGTGCATAATGGGACAGGATTGCCAAGAGGCAGTGGTGATTTGTAATTTGGGTTGGTGTTGTGGCTATTTTAGATGATTAATTATGGCTTGGCATTGGCAGTAATTGGTTATGGTGATGACTCACTTTAAGCATAAAAAATCACTAACAATGCACAATCATAAGCTGGTCGCAATCTGGCATAAAATGGCTGATGATGCCAGCCAAGTGCCACAGACTTGTCATTCTTGTCAAGCCAAACAAGCCAGCCTAGCTGACTTGTGGCGATGTGTTTAGGCTTTGGCTTGCAGTGTTGCCAGTAGTCGTGTATGAATGCTCTCAAAGCCACCATTTGACATGATGATAATCGCATCTCCTGCTTTTGCGTGCAGACTTAGGTGGTCGATGATGGCATCGGTGCTGCCCAGCACCATTTGCCCAGAGGTATCACCAATGGCATCGGCCAGCCCCCATGAGAGGTCTTTTGGCTCATACCAAATCACCTGATCGGCAATCGCTGCCGAGCTGGCAAGTTGATCGCGATGACTGCCCAGCTTCATTGTGTTGGAGCGGGGTTCAATCACTGCCCAAATGCGGCGGTTTTTTAGGCGTTTTTTTGCTCCATCAAGTGTGGTGGTGATGGCGGTTGGATGGTGAGCAAAATCATCAAAAACCAAAATATCACCAACATCACCAATCAGCTCCATACGCCGCTTAATGCCAGCAAATGCAGACAGAGCCTCGCACGCGGTTTTGATGCTTATGCCTACATGATGAGCGGCTGCGATGGCTGCCAAGCCGTTATTGACATTGTGTAGACCGCTCATGCCCCAGCGAACTTCGCCGATTTCATTCCCAAAACGCACGCCAAAGACCGAACCATCTGCCTCGGACAGTGTCGCTTGCCAGTCGGCATCTTGGTCGATGGCGGTACGCAATACAGGTGTCCATACGCCCAAGCCAAGCGTCTGTTCTAGGCTGTCGGTAGCGGCAGGCATGATAATCTGACCTGTGGACGGTATCATGCGAATCATGTGATGAAATTGCGTCTGAATCGCTGCCAAGTCGGCAAAAATATCAGCGTGATCGAATTCTAAGTTGTTCAAAATGGCTGTGGTTGGGCGATAGTGTACAAATTTTGAGCGTTTGTCAAAAAATGCCGAGTCATACTCGTCTGCCTCAATCACAAAATACCGCTCACCCAGATGACCAGAGTGAGCAAAGGCAGATTGCAGGCGACTGTCCGTACTATTTACCAGTGGCACGCCACCAATCAAAAATCCCGTGTCAATCCCTGCATATTGCAAAATCCATGCCAGCATGGTGGTTGTGGTGGTTTTGCCGTGTGTGCCTGCCACCGCCAGCACATGGCGATTTTTTAGCACCGTTTCGTACAAAAACTGCGGCCCTGAGGTATAGGGCAGGCGGTGATTTAGCATATATTCAACCGCCTCCATGCCTCGCTTGCAGGCGTTGCCCACCACCACCAAATCAGGAGCAGGGTTTAGGTGTTCGGCACGGTATCCCTCCCAGATTTCGATACCAGCATTGGCAAGTTGTGTACTCATGGGCGGATAAATATTGGTATCTGACCCTGTAACACGATGACCCAAATCACGGGCAATGAGTGCCAAAGACCCCATGAATGTGCCGCAGATACCCAAAATATGAATGTGCATGACGAACCTTGTACGATGATAAATGGTGAATAATTATGGCTGTTTGTTAATAATTTTTTTCAACAGAATTAACTGAATGACAAAAATAACCACGAATAAAATCAGTGTTTGGGCAGGGATTGACAGACCCATAAAAGTCCAATCAATCACCGAACAGTCGCCATTGGCGGTCAATACGGTGGTCAGCACATCAGATAAAGGCAGAGTCTGCACCCAATATTCCAGACCAGGGCCGCAGGCAGGCGGTTCGGCTGATGGCACATAGTGTAGCCAAGTATGGCGTGCAGCCACACCACCACCCCACAGTGTGCCAGCAAGACTACCTAGCCACAACAACAGGCGGGCGGTGAAATTTTTTGGGTTAAACAGTACCGCAAGCAGAGCAAAAGCCCCCATGGTCCACAGCCCAATACGCTGAAAAATGCACAGCGAGCAAGGTTCTAGCATAAGGTATTTTTGTAAAAATCCGATGGCAAAAATGCTGGCAGCTACCATGATAATGACCAGCAGCAGATTGATTGTGCGATAGTTAAATGTATTCATAAAAAACCTCAGTTAAATGTATTCATAAAAAACCTCTGGGCTTAGCGGTAGGCTTGGAGATATTGAGCAAATTCAATATCATCGGCAGCTTCAAGTTCGGCTTGCTTGGCAAGCGATTGTTGGGCGATGGCATCAAATTTGGCTTCGTCCTCACGGCTTAGGGCATGACCTAGCAGTTCGGCTTGGTGCTTTTGTGCCAACAGTTTGCCCAATGCCCAAGTACCGCCAACACGGTATGAGTCGGCGATGATTTGTGCCGACAGAGTAAATTCTGGGTTGGTTGCCTTGCCTTGCATCATTGCCAATGCACTGCGATAATCATTGCTGCCGTGATGTGCATCAAAGGCATCGGCGATGACTTGCATTTGTGATAGATGATGCACAATCCAATCGTGTAGGCACACTTCACCTGTCTTAGTGGTGATGGTAATGCCTTGTCGTCTGCCATAATTGACAACTGTGTCGATGTTTTGGCTTAGGCGTTTTTCTTCATCAGGCATAAGATAGGGCGAGTCAGTCAGCAGGCAATACAATGCCAACACTTCCAAAAAGCACGCAGTTGAGGTCTCGATACCGATGTCTGAATAAGGGTCAAGGTCAATTGCACGAAACTCAACATACGCAATGCCACGAGCCGCCAGTGCAGCGGTGGGTGTTTCGCCAGCTTTGGTGGTTTGTTTTGGTCTGATTGGGCTGTAGTATTCGTTCTCTATTTGCAAAATGTGGCTGTTGATTTGAATTGGGTTGCCGTCTGCATCGTCTACGCCAATGCGTTCAAAATCAGCATACGGCGTGCCGATGGCAGCTTGTAGACCTGCGATGTATTCGTCCAGCTGATTGTAGCGAATGTCCAGATTTTCTTGTACGCTGTTGGTGTAGCCAAGCTTACCCATGCGTAGGCTTGTGCCGTCAGGTTCGTGATAGCTGCAAGTGCCGCCCAAGGGCTTGAGCGTATGATTGCGACCGCTGACAAAAGTACCACAAACAGCAGGGCTTGCTCCGAGCAGATACAGCACCAGCGGCGTTAGGCGTTTGAAGTTGCGAATCAGTGCCAGATATTTGTCATTTTTAAAGTCGCCAAAACTGCCTGTGCCAGCAGCTTTGTGCCAAGCGGCAAACAAATCATCACCGATGGAGAGATTATAATGTAACCCTGCGATGGTTTGCATTTTGCGTCCATAACGCACACCAAGCCCTGAGCGGTAGAGAGTTTTTAGCTTGCCGATATTGGAGCTGCCATAATCAGCCAGCGGAATGTCGCTGTCGGTATCCGAACTCATGCACGGCATGGACAGTGGCCACATCAATTCGTTGTTTTCTAGTGAGCGATGGACTAAGACATGCAAATCTCGCAACATATCCAACGCCTGTTTGATGGAGGGCATTGGGTCGGTGATAAGCTCTAATAAGTTTTCTGAATAATCTGTCGTGATATAAGGGTGGGTGAGCTTTGAGCCGAGCTTGGCAGGGTGGAAGGTTTTGGCGGCATAGCCATCGGGCTGCATACGCAAGCCTTCTTTTTCGATGCCGCGTTGCATACCTGCCACAAGACTGGGGCTAAACCATACTGGCAAGCGAAAAACTGATTGCGTCATTGTACTGCTCTTTTATTTAGAAAATTGCTTTATTATAAAACACACAACCTAGCTTGGCAAAGGGATTTTGGTATGACTTGTTGGAATTTGTATTTGTGTTTATGCCATAAAACAAAGCCAGCACGCCACTTGCGAGATTGGTTTGTGATTTGGCACAGCTCATGCTTGGCTTATTTTTGTGGCGTAGCACCATGCTTAAGGCTACACGATTTGACCGAATTTAGATAGAAAATGACGAGCCGCAGCCGCAGGTGGTGGTGGCGTTTGGATTATTGACAATAAACCGTGAGCCTTCTAGCCCCTCAATGTAGTCAATGGTTGAGCCAGCCAGATATTGATAGCTTAATGAATCCACCACCAAAGTCTCTGTGCCATGCTCAAAAGTGGCATCATCATCGCCCAATTCTTCGGCAAAATCAAACCCATAGCTAAAACCAGAGCAGCCACCCCCTGTTACATATACACGCAACATGAGTGTGTCATTGCCTTCGGCGGTTTTTAGTTTGGCAAGTTTGGCAGCGGCACTGTCGGTGAGTGTAAGATTTGTATTCATACCTTTTGATAAACCTATAAACAAATGTGTCATCTAAATAGGATTAATTGTTCATTATACAAGGTTTTTGCCAAAAAAAGTTATTTTTTATCATTATCTTGCTAGCTAAGTTCTGCCATGAAGTTTGGCGCCCTTGCCATGGCAATCAAGCGGTTATTTGCTGGGGGCTTTTAGCTCAATTTTGGCGGTGATGGTATCATCAATGCGTTGGCTAAGCAGCAGTAGCGATTCATCATCGTTGTCAATGTGCCATGCCTGTGGCGTTGGCTCGCCTGTGATGCTGACGGTGATGGCTTTGTTTTTTAGGCGAATCATGGGGGGTTTGTGCTGATAGCCTGTATGATCTAGCCCCAAAATATGATGGGCGATGGCAGAGGCTTGTTCACGCAGCACAGCAACGAATCGGCAGGGCTTGCCATAGATACTGATGCAGTCGCCGATGGCATAGATGGCAGGGTTTGAGCTTTGTAGCGTTGTTGGATTGACGATGATGCCATGTTGAGAGTGGTCAATCCCTGCACTTGCTGCCAGCGTCTTATCCAGCATAAGACCCGTGCTGGTGATGACCTCATCAACCAGCAGTTCGCCATTGGCATGGCTTAGCTGATATTGTCCTTGCTTAGGGTGAATGCTCTGAATGTGCGTATCCCCAAGATAACAAATGCCAATATCGGTCAGTGCTGTGTGCAGTCTGGTAGCTGCAATGGGTGGCAGTACCCCAAGCAATGGCAGCTGATCGCGACCAATCAGAGTGATACGATGACCTGCACGGCTTAGGTCTTCGGCAAGCTCAACGCCAATCATGCCAGCACCGATGATGGCAATGTGCTGATTGGGTTTGGTGGCAAGTTTGCGTTGTAATTTGTCAAAATCATCAATATGATTAATCTGCCAAGTATGCTCACAGGGCAGGTTGGCTGGCAGCACAGGCACGGCTCCTGTCGCCAAAATCAGCCGATGATACCCAATCATGCCGTGATTGCTCGTGATGGTCTGAGCGTGGCTGTCAATACTGGTTACAACCGTGTGTGCCAGCAGCGTGATATTAAGCGTGGCAGCGAGCGACTCGGCAGTTTTGTTGATGAGCGTGGCGGCGGTTTTGTTCTGACTAAAGGCGGCAGAAAGTTGTGGCTTGATGTAGCGATCGCCACTGTCGGCAGTGATGAGCGTGATGTCAAGCGTTGCATCAAGTTTACGCAGAGTTTCGATAATCGTCCAGCCTGCCGTGCCACCACCGATAACGACGACACCTGCTTGGGGGATTTGGGAGGGGTTGGTATGCGTATTCATAAGAGTCCTGTCTGGTGGGTGTTTTGGCTTGCTGCGATTGATGTTTTTGTCATAAAAACAAAACAGTGCTTATTATAGCGAATCGCTGGTGATTTTGCTTATTCTAAATTTGCATATTGTGCAATTTGCCGTGTGCCATGGGCGTGATGGTTGTATCAAGCGTGCGGAGAAATTCGCCCGTTTGTCTGCGAAGGCTTGTAATTTTATCATCAATTGGCTATACTGTATTGCTTTTATTATATTTATATGCTGATTGTTAATGATATCTAATCATAGATATAAAAATATCTGCATAAACAGATTTTGATTGGCAAACCAAGAGCCAGTCTTTTAGGTATTTTAATTACACAAAAAGGTGAGTTATGAGCGATTTACAAGTATCTGTCAATGTCATCTCTGACAAAGAAACCCAGCTGACAGTCAAAGTGCCTGTGGGCAATATCCAAAGCAAAGTTGAAAGCCGCATTCGCAGCGTGGCAAAAACTGCCAAGATTGACGGTTTTCGCAAGGGCAAAGTGCCTGTATCACACATTCGTGCCCAGTACGGTGCTGGCATTCAACAAGAAGTTATCAACGATGTGATTCGTGATACAGTATTTGAAGCACTGGCAGGCGAGAAAATCCGTGTCGTTGGCGTACCAAGCATTGACGATGTGAAACTAGAAAATGACTTTTTGGTGTACCAAGCCACCGTTGAGACTTTCCCAAAAGTTGAGGTTCAGGGCTTGGGCGAGATTGAGGTTGAGCGTCAAGTTGCCAGCGTCTCTGATGCAGATGTCGATACCATGATCGAAAACTTGCAAAAACAACGCCAAACTTTTGAGACCAAAGATGGCGAGCTGGTTGATGGCGATGAGGCAGTTTTTGATTTTGCAGGCTCAATTGATGGCGAAAAATTCGAAGGCGGCAGTGCCGAAAATTACAGCCTAGTCATCGGCTCAGGTCGCATGATTCCCGGCTTTGAGGACGGCATGAAAGGCATGAAAGCTGGCGAAGAAAAAACCATCAAAGTTATCTTCCCAGAGGATTATCAAGCCGAGCATTTGGCGGGTAAAGAAGCCGAGTTTGTTATCACCGTCAAAGAAGTGAAGCAAGCCAAATTGCCTGAATTGGACGATGAATTTTTTGCCTTGTTTGGCGTAACCGAAGGCGGCTTGGACAAGCTAAAAGCCGATGTTCGCAAAAATATGGAGCGTGAAGTTAAGCACGCAGCACGCAATCAAGTTAAGCAAGCTGCCTTTGATGCACTGCTTGAGAAGAATGAATTTGAAGTGCCAAAAGCCATGTTAGATCAAGAGATTGACCGCCAACGCCAGCTGATGCTAAATCGTTTTGCACAGCAGTTCGGTGCCAATCCAGCAACTTTTGATGCCAATATGTTGCCAAATGAGTTGTTTGAAGATCAGGCATTGCGTGCAGTGCGTTTGGGGGTATTGGTTAGCCAAATCATCGAAACTCAAAAAATCGAAGTGGATCAAGAGCGTGTAACAGCATTTATCGCCGAAGCTGCCGAAAACTACGAAGATCCACAAGAGGTGATCGAGTACTACACCAATGACAAGGCTCAACGCAGCCAAGTTGAATCTGTGGTGCTAGAAGATCAGGTGGTGGATTATCTGCTTGGTCAAGCCAAAGTCAGCGAAAAAGAGGTAAAATACCAAGACTTGCTGGCGGCGGCACAGCAACAAGCCATCTAATGTGGGCTTAGCCATCAGAGTTGATGCGTCTTAGTCATCAAGATAAATGCCCCAAGCGTCATGCATTGGGGTTTTTATTCTTAAGTTTATCACAGCGGTGATGACTTGGTGGTCTAGGTTGGTTGCTGGATTTGACAAAGTAGCCAGACTTATGCCACACCAGTCGTATTTAAGGAAAATTATGAATAACATGACAAAAAACCCATTTTATGACCAGTTGGCAGATGCCTATCATGCACCTACCAATGCCCTTGTGCCGATGGTCATTGAGCAATCTGGTCGTGGTGAGCGATCGTTTGATATTTTCTCTCGTTTGTTGCGTGAGCGAGTGATTTTTTTGACAGGTCAGGTCGAGGACGGCATGGCAAATCTGATTGTCGCCCAGCTGTTATTTTTGGAGGCGGACAATCCTGAAAAAGACATTCACCTGTACATTAACTCGCCCGGTGGCGTGGTAACGGCAGGTATGGCGATTTATGATACCATGAATTTTATTAAGCCTGATGTATCAACCATTTGCTTGGGTCAGGCGTGTTCGATGGGTTCGTTTTTGTTGTCTGCAGGCGAAAAAGGCAAACGCTACGCACTGGAGAACTCACGCGTGATGATTCATCAGCCGCTGGGCGGTTTTCGTGGGCAGGCATCGGATATTGAGATTCATGCAAGAGAAATCATCGAGCTGAAGGCAAAATTAAACGCATTGCTTGCCAAGCACACAGGTCAGCCGATTGAAAAAGTGGAGCGAGATACTGACCGAGACCACTTCATGAGTGCCGCACAAGCCAAAGAATACGGCTTGGTTGATGTGGTGCTTGATAAACGCCCAAAATCACTATAATTGCCAATAAGGATAACGCATGACCAATACACAAGTGCCGAGCTGTGCCTTTTGTGGCAAAAAAAAGACCGAAGTGGATAAGCTGATTGCAGGGGCTGATGCCAATATCTGTGATGCATGTATCAAGGGTTGCGGTGATTTATTGCGAAAAGAGTCTGGCAAAAAACACCGCCAAGACACCAAAACAGACAGCGATCGCACCTCTTATGACCCACAGAATCAAGAGCAAAGCGAGTGGCTGGATAAGCCGTTGCCCAAGCCAAAGCAGCTGCGTGAGCATCTGGACGATTATGTCATCGGTCAAGATGCCGCCAAAAAAGCCCTGTCGGTTGCGGTATACAATCACTACAAACGCCTAAAAGTCGCCGCCAAAGACAACAGCGACAATGAGACGGTTGAGCTAAGCAAAAGTAATATTTTGCTTATCGGGCCGACTGGCTCTGGCAAGACGCTGCTGGCACAAACGCTGGCAAAAATGCTTGATGTGCCATTTGCGATGGCGGATGCGACAACCCTGACCGAAGCAGGCTATGTCGGCGAAGATGTTGAAAATATCGTCCAAAAACTGCTGCAAGCTGCCGATTATGATGTCAGCAAGGCAGAAAAAGGCATTATTTATATTGATGAAATTGACAAAATCTCTCGCAAAAGCGAAAATCCGTCCATCACACGAGATGTCTCTGGCGAGGGCGTGCAGCAAGCCCTGCTAAAACTTATCGAAGGCACGGTTGCCAATATTCCGCCCCAAGGTGGACGCAAGCACCCACGCCAAGAGATGATTCAGGTGGACACCAGCAATATTCTGATGATTGTCGGTGGGGCATTTGCAGGGCTTGAGCGAGTGATTCGCCAACGCACCGAAAAGACAGGCATTGGCTTTAATGCCGATGTCAAGGCACAGGACGAATCAAGCATTACCGAGCTGTTTCGCGAGGTGGAGGCGGAGGACTTGATTAAGTTCGGTCTGATTCCAGAGCTGATCGGTCGTCTGCCTGTGATTGCCAGCCTAGCAGAGCTGGACGAGGCGGCACTGGTGCAGATTCTCACCGAGCCAAAAAATGCCCTAGTCAAGCAGTACCAATATCTGTTTGAGATGGAAGGGGTGGCGTTGGAGTTTGAGCCACAGGCACTCACCGCCATTGCCAAGGCCGCAATGGTTCGCAAAACTGGAGCAAGGGGCTTGCGTTCAATCATCGAAAATGCCTTGCTTGACACCATGTACGAGCTGCCAAGTATGCAAGGGGTGAGCAAAATCATCGTGAGCGAATCCGTCATCACCAAAGGCGATAAGCCAATCGCTCAATAACCATAAAAGCCGACAGTCTGTGAGTGTCGGCTTTGTTATGTCAGTAAAAAATGGTTATTTATTCTGGGCGTAGTAACAAGTTTCATCTACAATACTTTCGCCGATAGTTTCTGGCGCGGTCGCATTCCAGCTGTCTGATGATAATGTGGAAATGTAGTTGCGATTAAAACTGTCTACTACATTGCCTTTGCTGGTGTAATCCATTCCTTGCACGAATTCTAATTTTTTGCCACCGCAGTCAATATAGTAAAAAACTTTTGATTGGCGATAAAGTTTACCAGCACTGGTTTTTTGAGCAGCAGCGTAATCCCATTTTATCCAAACAGACAAGTATCGAAAACTAGACAGCCCACCATGGTAACGAATGCTATCAGTATCAATGCTTGCACGGCGTGATCCATCAGCTGTCTTGCCAGTCTTAAGCCAATTAACAGCATGGGCAGTTGGGCTGATGAAGATAAATAGCACAGCTAGGCAGCTACCCAAAAAGCGAGGGGGGGGGGTGATTCTCATGATGATCCCTTATGATAAACGATGTCTCTGCACAGCTGATATTGTGAGTAGTGATATTATCATACAGTGGCTAGGATTTGTCAATTGTTACGCCAGTCCAGCGATATTGTTTATATTAACTATAATATATTATTAATCTATGGGAAAGTTGCGTAATTTATCAGCGGCAATCCAAGCTGCCACCCAGTCATCAGCAGGCATGAGCAAATCCCCATGACCGATGGCGGTCAGTACAGTTTGGGTCGGTATCGTCTTGCCTGTCATCAGATTGGTAACGCCAGTACGCAGCAGTGCCTGTGAGCTGGGCGTGCCTTGGTTGTACATGGTTTGCTCGATATAGAACCAGCGTTCGTCAATGGCACACAGCCGAGTTTTGATGGTGATTTTGTCAAACAGGCGAACACGCTTGCGATACTGAATGCTGCTGCCAGCCACGACCAAGCCCCAGCGGTTGGCGAGCAGTTTTTTGCCAAGCCCTGTACGAATGGCAAAATCCGTCCGCCCCAAGTCAAACAGGGTAAAAATCCGCCCATTGTTCATCTCAAGAAAATTATCAATATCATGAATGCCACTGACAAAGCTGATTTCGCTGGTGTCGGTCGGAGCAAGTGTTTTGCCCTGTAGTTGTAGCAGGGTGCTTTTGGCAATGGTTTTGCCCAGTCGGATAAAAGGATACATAATTTTCTCCAAAATTTTTGCCATGATAACAAATTTATCCAGCGTTGTCGGTGGCTAAGTTTGACCGCTGTGTCTATATTTGCCAGTTTGGGCAAGGGGTGGCTGTGTGGCGGTTTTGCAACAAAAAACCGCTCGCAGTGCAAGCGGTTGTGGTGATTTATTCGTATTCTTGCAACTGTGCAGCACGATCGTTTAGCTCTGGGACTTCGCACAGATAGCGAGCCGTGTCTTGCTCGTATTTAGTGCTGTAGTTGTTGCGTGCATAGGCTTTGCAGCCTGCTTCACGAGCGGCATTGATGGCACGCTGTTCATCACGCAAGGCGTTGCGAGTTTCGTCAGATAGGCTATTCCAAATGGCGTTGATGTTCGCTACCGCTTCATCATACATGGCTCGTGCTTCGGCAGGCTTAGTATAGCTGACAGGGTCGTCATAACTGTCGTCATGCGATTCGCTTGGTTCATCATAGCTGACATCATAGTCCGATGGCTCGTCATAAACAGGTGCGTTGCGTTCGCTTTGAATATAGACACGCAGTTCATTGGTGCGTTCGTCCATCAGGGGTACTTCGCAGCGATAGCGTGCGGTTTCGATTTCGATGGGTGAGCTGTATTCACTGACGGCTTGAGCTTGGCAGTTAGCTTCACGAGCGGCATTGATGGCACGCTGTTCATCACGCAAGGCGTTGCGAGTGTTCTTGGGCAGGCTATTCCAAACGGCATTGATGCGATTTACCGCTGCCAGATAGTCGGCGTGTGCTTGATTGCGTGCATTTTGTTGCTCGGCGGTGATGCCATTATCAATGGGGCTAACAGGCTTTAGGGTGTTGGTTTGGGCTGATGTGTCGATTGGCTGAACTGGTTCGTCTTTGTTGCCAAAAAATCCTGTGGAGGATACCAAATAATAAGCAAGCCCAGCCACTGCCAATAACACAACCAAAACCCCAATAATCCACGCTGCTGCTGACGAGCCTTTTTTTGGTGGGTGGTATGCAGCGGTTGGCATCGGTGCTACAGGGGTAACTGGCTGGTTGGTTTGGTTGAGTCGCAGCCATGCGTCATAGTCGCTGCGGCGAACAGGGTCTGACAATACATCATAGGCTTGTTTGATCAGTGCTGCCATCTGCCCTGCTTCAGGACTGGTGCTGTGGGTGTATTTTCTTGCCAGTGTCTGATAGGCGGCATGAATAACTTCAGGAGCGGCGTTGGCAGAGACGCCCAAAATATCATAATAAGTTTGCAATGTCATGGGAACTCGCAGGGAGATTTGGTTTGGTAAATCTGCTAATGATAACAATTAGCCAAATGTTTGTAAAGAGTGGTCGGTGATGATTGTTGATTTTGTGGCAAGTGTTGGCAGGGCTTGATGATTGCTAATTTTTGGGGCAATGACCCATCGGTCATGATTGTCTGGTGTAATCAGGTGCAATCTGTCTGTGGCTGTGCTATATTAAACAAAATCGGACAAATCCGCTGCTTGTTTGGCGGTTATTTTGAATTTAGGAGCGACCATGATTTATCAAGGAAACAGCATTCAAGTTGATTATTTGGATCAGGCGGCAGGCATTGTTGAATTTCGGTTCGATGCCAAACAAGGCAGCGTGAACAAATTTGACAAACAAACCAATAACGAGTTTGTTGAAGCAGTGGCAATTTTAGAAAAATCAAGCAATATCAAAGGCTTGGTGGTAAGCTCTGCCAAAAAAGTATTCATCGCAGGGGCGGACATTGGCGAGTTTGTAGAATATTTTAAAAAGCCAGCCGATGAGTTGTACACATGGCTTTTGCAGATTAATGATGCGTTTAACCGCTTTGAGAGATTGCCTTTTCCAAAAGTTGCCGCTGTCAATGGTGCAGCATTGGGCGGTGGCTGCGAGATGACTTTGGTGTGCGAATATCGTGTGGCGGGGGTCTCATCACAGATTGGATTGCCCGAAACCAAGCTGGGTATTTTCCCGGGATTTGGTGGCTCGGTACGCACGCCACGCTTGATTGGCATTGACAATGCTCTGGAGGCGATAGCCATAGGTAAGGCGTACAAGCCTGCCGATGCCTTAAAAATCGGCTTGGTGGATGCGGTGGTCGCTGATGAATCTGTGATGGATTCGGCGGTTGATTTGCTAAAAAAATGTATCGATGGGCAGTTTGATTGGCAGGCACGCCGCCAAGAAAAACTAGAGCCAGTCAAGCTAAACCAAATCGAGCAGACGATGGCGTTTACGACCGCCAAAGCGATGATTTTTGCCAAGGCAAATCCCAAGCAATATCCTGCGGTTGCATTGGCTGTAGAGGCGATCGAAAATCATGTCAATCTGCCGCTTGATGAGGCAATAAAAGTTGAGGCGGCAGCATTTGCCAAAGCAGCAACGACACCACAGGCGGCGGCATTGGTGGGGCTGTTCCTAAACGATCAAGCGGTGAAAAAACTTGCCAAAGATTACAGCAAGCACGCCCTTGATATCAACGAGGCGGCTGTGCTGGGTGCAGGCATCATGGGCGGTGGTATCGCGTATCAGGCTGCCAGCAAGGGCTTGCCGATTATGATGAAAGACATCAAAAACAGTCAGCTGGAGCTTGGCATGAGTGAGGCGAGCAAACTGCTTGCCAAAGAAGTAGAGCGTGGCAAATCTACGCCCGAAAAGATGGGTCGCACGCTGTCTTTAATCCGCCCAACGCTCAACTATGGGGATTTTGCTACGCCTGATATTGTCATCGAAGCCGTGGTAGAAAATCCAGCCGTCAAAGAGGCCGTGCTGTCTGAGGTTGAAGATTTGGTAAAAGATGACACAATTTTGGCATCAAATACCTCGACCATCTCCATCACACGGCTTGCCAAATCACTAAAACGCCCAGAGAATTTTGTGGGTATGCACTTTTTTAACCCTGTGCATCGTATGCCGTTGGTTGAGGTGATTCGTGGCGAAAAAACCAGCGATGAGGCGGTTGCTACCACAGTGGCATTGGCTCAAAAAATGGGCAAAACACCGATTGTGGTGAATGACTGCCCGGGGTTTTTGGTAAATCGTGTGCTGTTTCCGTACTTTGGGGCATTTGATTTGTTAATCAAAGAAGGTGCTGACTTTGTGCAGATTGACAAAACGATGGAAAAATTCGGTTGGCCAATGGGCCCTGCCTACCTGATCGATGTGGTGGGGCTGGATACGGGCGTGCATGGTGCCAAGGTGATGGCGGAAGGTTTTGCTGACCGCATGAAACCTGACTACAAGGGCAGCATTGAGCATTTGTATGAGCAAGGTCGCTTGGGGCAAAAAAACGGCATCGGCTTTTATAAATACGAGATGGACAAAAAAGGCAAGCCAAAAAAACTTGCCGATGATGAGACTTATGCATTATTAAAAGCAGTGCAGACAGATGCACAAAGTTTTGATGAACAAGCAATCATCGACCGCATGATGTTGGCGTTTTGTAATGAGACGGTACGCTGCCTAGAGGACGGTATCGTTGCCAGTGCTGCCGAGGCGGATATGGCGATGATTATGGGTGTGGGTTTTCCACCATTTCGTGGCGGGCCGTGCCGTTATATTGACCAGCTGGGTGTAGCAAATTATGTGGCACTGTGCGATCGCTATGCTCATCTGGGCAAGGCATATCAAGCACCAGATAAGCTGCGTCAAATGTGTGATGCTGGCGAGACTTTTTATTGATGGTTATTGGATAAAGTTAATATAAATAGAGTTTAAGGAAAATATAATGACTGCACTAAACCCAACCGATGTTGTCATTGTCGATGGCGTGCGTACCGCCATGGGCAAAAGCAAAAATGGTATGTTTGCCAATGTGCGTGCTGATGAGCTGTCGGCCGAGTTGATTCGTGCGTTAATTCAGCGTAATGGCATTGATGCAAGCGAGCTTGAGGATATTATCTGGGGCTGTGTCAATCAGACGCTAGAACAAGGCTGGAATATCGCACGCTATGCGGCATTGTTGGCAGGCGTGCCAAAGACTGTTGCTGCTCAAACGGTCAATCGCCTGTGCGGCTCATCAATGCAGGCACTGCATACCGCCGCTGCCCAAATCATGACCAATCAAGGTGATATGTTTATCATCGGTGGTGTTGAGCATATGGGACATGTGGCGATGACGCATGGGGTTGATCCCAATCCGCGTGCCAGTAAATACTATGCCAAGGCCTCCAACATGATGGGACTGACCGCCGAAATGCTGGGCAGACTGCATGGCATCACACGCCAAATGCAAGACGAATTTGGGGTAAATTCGCACAAAAAAGCATGGGAGGCGACCGTGCAAGGACGCTTTGCCAATGAGATTGTTGGCGTGAAGGGGCATGATGGGCAGGGCAATTTGCAATTATGCACCACTGATGAGGTGATTCGCCCTGATGCCAATTTGGCGGCATTTGAGGCATTGCGTCCTGTGTTTGACCCAAAAAATGGCACAGTAACAGCAGCCACCGCTTCGGCATTATCCGATGGTGCGGCGGCAATGCTTGTCATGAGTGCCAAAAAAGCAGGTGAGCTGGGGCTAAAACCGCGTGCAAAAATCCGTGCGATGGCAACCGCTGGCTGTGATGCGGCAATCATGGGTTATGGCCCTGTACCCGCCACTCAAAAAGCACTCAAACGAGCAGGCTTGGCGTTGTCTGATATTGAGACCATCGAGCTGAACGAGGCCTTTGCCGCCCAAGGTCTTGCCGTGTTAAAAGGCTTGGATTTGCTTGATAAACAAGACATCGTCAATCACAACGGCGGTGCGATTGCTCTGGGGCATCCTTTGGGCTGTTCGGGGGCAAGAATCACCACAACCTTGTTAAATGTCATGGAGCAACAAGATACCCAATTGGGGCTGGCGACCATGTGCATTGGCTTGGGTCAAGGCATCAGCACCATCATTGAGCGAGTCTAGTACCGCCTTTTGTCAAACAAACCCAAAACCCAAGTTATAGCTTGGGTTTTGTTCATTCTTATTGGCATAAAGGACGCTCCAGCCTGCTGGCATATAATCCATGACTATATAGAAAAATTGCACTGCCCTTTGTTTGCACCATTGGTATTTGCACCCTTAGTAGCCCCAGTGCTTTTGTACCAAATTATACGCCATTAATATTACAACCCATCAATAACAGCACCAGACCTACAAAAACCTTTTTATAAAAACCCCTTTTTGGCAAAATCCAAGCCATTTTTGTTTGATAATCCATGCTACAGCAGTAAATAGGCGGTGTCGTGATGGCTTGTGCTGCAGGGTGAGTGGGGTGATATTGACAAGGCTTGATTGATTGGGCATAATCAGCCATAGGTTTATCATTAGGGAGATTAAGATGAGAGCATCTGGCAAATGGCTTGCTGGCTTGGCATTGTTATCGCTAAGTTTGCTGGGATATGCTGACAGCACGGTGGATACCGCAACAAATGATGGTCGCTTTGGGCAACAGATTATGACAGGTGAGGCACTTAGCAAAAATGCCGACAGGTCAGGCATGCTGCTTTTGTACTGCCTTGATAGCAGCTGGTATCGGCTGGGGGCAATGTTTCCTGAAATGAGCAAGCAAGAAAAAAGCGAAAGACTCATCGAGGTCTGTCAATCATACATTGATACTTATTCGGTTTATAATGTTTTGCTGGCTGCTGATTACTATGGCGAACCAAAGTCTGAGCAGCAAGCATGGCAAATCATACAGGACAATCGCCAACGGGGCGATAATCAGGGAGAGCAAGAGGTGCATGAGATGATTAGAAAATATGCACAAACGCTTGATGATACGCCGCCCAATAAGTAGTTTGTACCGAGCAAGCGTTCGCATAACAATACCGCCAAGACAGGCGGTATTTGTGTATTGTTCTATTTGTTATTATTTGCCACTGTGGCGATTGTTGGCAGTGTCAATCGCCGTGTTGATGGCTGGCAGTTGTGCGATTGTGGCAATTTTGCCTGCATTGATAAGCTCAAGACGCTTGCTGGTATCAAAGGGCGATACTTCGGTTACCAAAGGGCGAATCAGCACATCGCTTGCCGCAACATCATCAGCACTGATGGCTAAGTTTTTGCCAGCTTGATCAAACAGTTGCCAAAGATCGGCTGGGCTGGTCGGCAGGTTTTTTGGCAGATTATCAGGCAAGGCGATGGTGGTGTCGGCTGGTATGGATTTGATGATATTGCCAACAATACTGCCCAGTGGCAACTCAAATGGCAGCTCGGCAGTTGCTTTATCAAGCTGTGTCAAATCAATCGGCAGAGCGAGGGTTTTGTCGCCCCATTTGGCACTGATGGCGGTGTCTGTGCGTGTGATGTTGATTTCACCCTTGTTTTGGGCGGCTTGGTCATCTGTGGTGGTTTGGGCTGGTGTCATCAAATCCACAGCAATGACGACATCTGCACCCAAATTGCGTGCAATGCGTGCAGGCACAAGAGCAGATTGCGAGCCGTCAATGTATTTTTTGCCTCCATTTTCGGGAATGCGTGGTGCGATAAACAGCTTTGGTACGCTGGTTGATGCTTGTACAGCAATGCCCGCCTCACCTGTGTCAAACACAACAGTGGTCTTGCTTGGCAGTTCGGTAGCGACCGCAGCATAACGCATCGCAAAGCTGCCAATGGGGCGATGATTGACCTGCTGATTGACATAGCGGCGTAGGCGTGTGCCGTCAATCAAGCCTTGTTTGGACGGGCTTAGTTCAATGATGTCTTTTTCGTTCAGCGTGATGGCGATCTGCTTTAGTTCATCGGCGGTTTTGCCACTGGCGTACAACGCCCCAACCATCGCCCCAACACTGGTGCCAACGACCATATCAGGACGAATGCCATTTTTTTCTAAGGCTTGAATCACGCCAACATGAGCAAAACCGCGTGTGCCACCACCGCCAAGCACCAACGCCACCACAGGGCGTTTGGGGGTGGTTTGTACAGGCTGTGGGCTGGGCGTTTGTTTGGTGCTACAGGCGGATAATAGCAAGGCAGCAGGCAGGGCAAGGGCGAATAATTTCATACAATTTCCAAAGATAAGCGTTATGCGTTTGGCGAAACTATAGCATAATTTGGCTAAAAATTTTATACAGATGTGCTGTGTTGTGTAAGTGTTTTGTTATTGGCTGGCGGATTGGGCATATTGAGCCATTGCGTAGAAGCGATTATGGTTGCAGGTAAATTGTGTGAATGCTTGATATTTTGATTATCAATACCGACATTGTAAGTATTCTTTTTGATGGTATCAAATGTTGACTTGCTTGGCGTGCAATCAATTAAATTTTTTAGATAACTCACAGGCTACCGTGAGTAAATGTTGTATTTTGACAAAGCCATGTTTGTGGTAAAACTGTTTATCAAAACTTAAACCATTGTCGATGATATTATCCAAGTTTAATGCATGCATTTTAGCTCTCCTGTTGTTTTGGTGTAGATGGTTTGGTACAAATAGTTACTTGGTTGGCAAGGTTGGTTAAGGTGCGAAAATCCAAGGGGCTATCATTGTTTTGATAATAAATAAAATAACCAAGCCTGTCGGACGAACCCAGCAGCTCATTAACGGTATCGCAGATGGTTTTGTGTAGTTTAACTTCAATAACGCCACGACTTGCCTGTAGTTTATCAATGCCTGTGATTTGGCTGATGATGCCCTTGGGGGCGTGAAAAAAGTAAACTGCCGCCACGCCTTTTCTGCTGATGGTGCCTATGTAGCCTGTTTTTTGACAAAACCATTGTAAAGATAATCTAAATATATCAATGCCCGTGCTAAGTTTTAGCAGATGAAAAATCCTGTCGCCACCGACTCGGGTATGTGTTTCAACAATTTTCACCCCAGTGTCGGTTAAGATGACTTCGGTGTGCGATGGACCATCACAAATACCCATACGATCTAGGCAGTCAAATACGACAGTCTCAATCAGCTGCCATGTTTGTGGGGTCAAATCAGCAGGTCCGATATGCCCAATTTCTACAAAAGGATTGGGATACTCTGCACCTGTTTTGAACTTTTGGTGAATAGATAGTAGCTTGTGCCTACCTGCAAAACTAAAGCACTCCACAGAGAATTCTTGACCATGGATAAATTATTCGCACAGATATTCTTGGTTGGTAAAATCAAGGCGATGTAGTGCATTTAGATTATCTGGTGTAACGCATACGACTGACTCACTGCCCACACCATCGACAGGTTTTATGATGACGGCTCGGTTTTGTTCTTTGACAAATGCAGCTGCCTGCTTGGCATCACAGGCAAGCTGATGGGCGATGGTATGGGGGCTGTCAGCCAATTTTTGTCGCATACGCTGTTTGTCTTTGGTGTTTTTTACCACTTCGGACGAAAATGGCGTAGCGATGCCGAGCTCTTCGGCAATCTGGCTGGCAAGCAGCAGGGCAGGCTCGGTGAAACTTAATATCATGTCTACTTTTTGGCTTTGGGTGATGGCGGCAATGATGTTTTTTGCCAAGTTTTTTTGATGATAATCAAGCAAGATAAACTGATGATTGGGCTGTAACAGGCTGGTATCCACCAATTGCACCTTGTCAATGATGGTAAGCCTAATACCAAGCTCGTTGGCGGCATTGATGACAGATTTGAACGCACCAAACAAAACGATGTGCATAAATACTCCTTAAATTTCACCAAAGCTAATGACGGTAGTATCGGCGATGTGCTGGGTTTTTTGTAGGGCGGACTGCCATGTGTCTGCGGTGGCAATCACGCAGCCCAGCCTGTCATCGCTTGATGTCAGGTTGCCTGTGTTGTATCTGGGCAGTGGACGCAGCCACAGGTCTTGTTCGCTGCCATCGGTACGGACTGTCATTACAGTGCCAGTCTGCTCGCTATATAGGTAGGCGGTGGCAGCATGGCAAGTGTGGTTGATAGCCAAATCAGCTGCCCATGGCGTGCCAGTGTGTGATAAGTAGGCAATCTTACCCATATCCACACCGCAAGCTGTCCGCACCAAATCAACAATCATATCTCCTGCCAATCTTGGATTGATTTCAACAACAAAAACCTGCCCTTGGTGCAACTTAAATTCCACATGAGCCACGCAATTTTTTAGCCCAAGTGCTTGTAGGCAGCCAATTAAAGTTTGGCAAATATCGTCGTCAAGCCCATTACCAAACGAATAAGGGAAAATGTGTGCCAGTTCCACAAAGGTAGGCTCTGGTGATTTGATCTTTTTGGTGTAGCCTATGAGTACCCAGCCTGCCAGACTGCACCAGCCGAACTCGGCACTGTATTCATCGCCTGCGATATATTGCTATTAGGGCTTGGGGCATTCGGCGATAGCCTGAGATGTGTTGTGGGCGATTTTTGATGAAATCTATCGCTTGCATAACTTGCGTGCTGTTTGTGCATTTGACCACGCCAAAGCTGCCACTGTCATCAACAGGCTTAACCACGCAAGGTAGGAATTTGGCAGCATCAGTAAACTTTGGCACATCGGTGGTATCATCAACCAGCTGATGACAAATCGGCAGTGAGACTTGATTGACAGTATTTCTGACCTTGTCTTTGTAGCGGGCGGTGATAAGATTGTTTGCAGTATCGGCATCTATCAAGCCTAAGGTGGTGGACAGCATGACGCACGGCAGCATTCTTATCTCATCAAACCAAATGACGGCGGTAATGTCGCTGTCGGCACAGATTGCTGATAGCATATCGGCAGGATTGATGGTGTCAGCGATACTTATCTTATCGGCAATGCTGACAGGGTCATATTTGGCGGTTTGCTACAGCGTCCGTTGTCTGGTCAGAAAATGGCAAAATACGCCGAGCTTTTGGGCGGCTTTGATGACATGATAGGCATTGCCTGAAGTATTGCTCTCAACGATGATGGCTGTCGGCATGATTTGCTCCTTTTTTCATGGCGGATAAAACGACAATACCAAAAAATATCGCAGCAAGCAGATAGCTGATAACGGTGATACTGTTTGGCTCATCAAGCCACGCCACAATACCCCCTGATAAGGGCATGGGCAATAAAATCAATGACAAAAACACGCCCATGGTGGTGCTAAAATTCTCAGGCTTAATCAATGCAGCACGGTGAATTCGCATATATACCACGAAAATCACCCGTCCAACAATCAATAGCCCATAGCCTGCCACGCACAGCCACAGGCTCTGTGGCTGACCAAATAGCAGCACCCCTGTGCCAATAAGCCCAAGCCCCAAATAATAACAAAGTGTAGGTTTAATCTTGGGCGATAAGGACAAAATCGACAAAACCACAATGCTGATAGCACTGCCTAGGGCGATGACAAAACCTACCATCTGACTGCTTTGGTTAAACTGTCCCATGATGATGGCAGGCAAGATGGCAAACAGCACGCCCTCAGCAAGGTTAATGAGTGCAGTAACCAGTGCCAAGCTAAGCAGCTGCTTGCCAAACAGCACTTCACCAAAGCCGCTTTTTAGTCGTGCGAGCAAAAAACTGCCGATGGGTTTGTCGTGTGCTTTTAGTGATTTGATAAACCAAAGTGGCATGATGATATAGCCGATAATAACCAGCGAAAAAGCCAACAACTGCCCACCGCCTGCCACAAATCCTGCCGCAATGGGAGCTAAGATCATCGCCAACTGCTCGGCATTTTGGATCTTGGCTTGGGTGCTGGGCGTTCTATTTATATCCAAAGCGTGCGTGATGGCGTATTCGATGCCCATATAAGACAACCCGGCCAGCAAGCCAAACACCGCTCCGATGACAGACAGCATATAAGGATTGTCCAGCCAAAATAGTGGCAGTATGATCATCGCTCGGACAAAGTCGGTGCTGATAAAGATGGATTTGATGTCAAATTTATCAATAATCACCCCAAAAAAAGGTTGGCAAATCACGCGTGGCAGCCAAATACTAGCAAACGAAATCCCAAGCCATGTCAGGCTGTCTGTTTGGATATAAATCAGCAGCGGTATGATTTTTTGGATAAATTCACCCAAAAATAAATTCGCAAAGCGATAAACCAATAAAGAGCTTAGGGTGGACAGATTTATATCTCGTTAATTTAATTCCATGATTGGGTTGTTGTTCTGCGTATCAAGAACCAACAGAGTTAAGATAGTGAGCAAAATCTGCCTTGAAACCTTATACACCTGCCTATGGTTTCGCCAATTAGCAATAATAAAATTTTGGTTTGCTCAATATTGTCAAAATGTGGCAGGTTGGTAATATGAATGGGCTTGGTTGGATTGCCATAAAATATTTGTGCAAGGTGCGTGGATTTTAGCTGCATGGAAAGCGTGCCAATACGAGACAAATAGCGACTCTGTATTTGGCTGGGACATTCTTGGTGAATGGTGGCAACAAGATGCTCCAAGTGCGATTTATCAGCACTGGATAATTGCAATTCCAAAACCTTGTAGCTGTCTTGATGGTTGGGTGTGTACATCATCTAACATTCCTTGTGTGCTATCAGTGCATGATTTATTGTAAAAGTTAAACAGGGGGGGGGTGTCAAGCAGTTTTGCTTTTTTGGGGGATTTATTTTACAATTCTTATCAGCTCTTATTAGTATCACAAACGCTTTTTTGGACGGCTTGCCATGACCAACCCTGCTATGAGTATTCATCTGCCTGTAACCGCTTTGGCTGGTGTGGGTCAGGCATTGGCAAATCGCTTGGCACAGCTTGGGGTGGTTCGGATTTTTGATTTGTTAATGCACCTGCCTAGAGATTATGAAGATCGCAGCCGTATCGTGCCGATTGGCATGGTCAGTCATGGCATGAGTGTGATGGTGTCAGGCACGGTAACTTGGGTAGAAAAAAATCGCACAGGGCTATCGGTTACGCTAGAAGATGAGTCAGGATTGTTGGTTTTGCGGTTTTTTAAGGCTTATGCCAGCTTGCTTGGCGTGATGACGGTTGGGGCGAAAATTACCGCTTTTGGTGAGATTAAGGTCAGTCGCTATGGCGTGCAGATGTCGCACCCAGAGTATCATCTGACAGGCACACAACAGACACAAACGGGGCTATTGCCGATTTATCCAACGGTCAAAGGATTGCACCAAAACAAACTTCGCCAGCTGGTGCGGTTGGCACTACAGGCGGTAGCAAATGATAGGATTTATAGCGTGCCTGATGCGATGTTGTCGGCAGCGGGACTGCGGCTATCGGGTGATTTTTTGTCCGCCTTAAAGCAGTTGCACCTGCCTGACCGCCATGCAGATATTTTTGCCCAGACTGAGTTATTAAGCCAATTAAAAGACCGCTCACACCCTGCGTGTCGCCGCTTGATTGTTGAGGAATTGGTGGCACATCAGCTAAGTTTTTTGTTTCGCCGTAATAATGTCTATCGCCAAAAAGCCCCCAAGTGTCAAGCAAACAGTGCGTTGGCAAAAAAACTGGCGGACAGTCTGCCCTTTAGCCTAACCCAAGCCCAGCAGCGAGTGATTCATCAGGCGGTTGTTGATATGACAAGCTCACAGCCAATGCTTCGGTTGATTCAGGGTGATGTTGGTGCTGGCAAGACTTTGGTGGCGGCGATGGTGGCGTGCCACGCCCTAGACAGCGGCTGGCAAGTGGCAGTGATGGCACCGACCGAGATTTTGGCAGAGCAGCATTTGGCGAATTTTCAGAAGTGGTTTGCTCCGCTTGGTATCAATGTTGGCTGGCTGGCTGGCAAGCAAACTGCCAAAGAACGCACGATGGCACTGCAAGCAATCGCTGACAATCAGGTGCAAATCGTGGTGGGGACGCACGCACTATTTTCGGACAATGTGGTTTTTGCCAAATTGGGCTTGGTCATCATTGACGAGCAGCATCGCTTCGGTGTTGAGCAGCGATTGCGATTGACGGACAAATCGTTGATGGGCAGCACGCCGCACCAGCTGACGATGACCGCCACTCCGATTCCTCGCACATTGGCGATGAGTATGTATGGCGATATGGATGTGTCTGTGATCGATGAGTTGCCACCAAACCGCACGCCGATTACTACCGTTACCATCAACCGTGAGCGGCGTGATGAGGTGATTGCTCGTATTTTTGACAATTGCAAGGCTGGCAAGCAGGCGTACTGGGTCTGTCCATTAGTCGAAGAATCAACCGCACTGGACGCACAGTCGGCACAGCTGACTTATGAGGATTTGGTGGAGCGGTTGGATATTCGTATCGGTCTGGTGCATGGCAAGATGAAAGCGGTGGACAAGCAGGCGGTGATGGCAGAGTTTAAGGCGGGCAAGATTGATTTGCTGGTCGCAACCACAGTGATTGAGGTGGGGGTTGATGTGCCAAATGCCTCTTTGATGGTGATAGAAAATGCCGAAAGACTCGGCTTGTCGCAGCTGCATCAGTTGCGTGGACGCGTGGGGCGAGGCGAGGCAAAAAGTTTTTGTGTGCTGCTTTATCAAGCACCGCTATCGCCAACAGGCATTGAGCGGCTCAATGTCCTAAGAGACAGCAGTGATGGGTTTGTCATTGCCCAAAAAGACCTACAGTTAAGGGGTGCAGGTGAGCTGCTTGGCAAGCGACAAACGGGTGATATGGGCTATTATTTGGCGGATATTGTGCGTGATGAGGTCTTGCTTGAGGCAGCGGGCAAAATCGCCGCACAGCTTATCGGCACAGCAGAGATGATGGCAACAGCCACCGCCATCATGAATACTTGGTTGCCACAGGCACAAAACTATGTCAATGTCTAGGTCATCGGCACTTTTGCGACCAGTCGGGCTAAGGGCGTTTGGTTGCCAAGCGTGCGTGCAATTTTACTGGCAGACTGCTACACTGGCAAATAAAATCATGGATAAATTTGGTATCGCTTATGACAGATTCATCACCAGACTATAAGACCGCCACGCAGATGCGAAACCACGCCAAGGGCTTGGTGCTGTTTGTGCTGGGTATTGTGATTGGCGTATTTTTGTTAAAGCCACTCATGCAATCTGATGACAAGCCATCGCCACAGGCGGCAGAAACACAGCCATCGGTCATGGCGGTGCGTGCCGTGCGACCACAGACGGTCAGTGTCCAAGACACGCTGTCGGCAAATGGACTGATAGCAGCTGCCAAGACTGCCGAAGTTGGCGGACAGCTGTCAGGGGTTGCCATCGAGCAGGTGCTGGTAGAGGTTGGTGATTGGGTGCGTCAGGGGCAGGTGCTGGCGGTGCTTGATACACGCACCTTAAGCGAGCAGGTGGCAGCTGGTGAGGCGGAGCTTGCTGCTGCTGTCGCTGCCCAAAAAAAGGCACAGGCGGATTTGGCACGCACCGAGCCACTGTTGGCGATTGATGCGGTGAGTCGCCAAGAGGTCGATGCCTATCGTGCGGCAGTCAGCCAAAGCGATGCCAATGTCCGTGCCGCCAATGCACGGCTTGCCACTGCTCGCACCAATCAGGCACGCAGCCAAGTTGTCGCTCCTGTGGCTGGTATTATCAGTGCCAAAAATGCCCAAATTGGTATGCTGGCAACTGGTGCGTCTTTATTTAGCATCATTGAAAAGGGGCAGTTGCAATGGCGGGCGGCACTTTCGCCAATTGAGGCAAACAGAGTACGCATTGGGCAGCTGGCAAGGCTTGAGATAGCAGATCGCACCATCACAGGTAAGGTGGTGCGTATCAGCCCTGTGGCAAATGACAGTCGCGAGGTGGCAGTTTGGGTGGATTTGCCAAAAGACAGCGGTGCCAGTGCAGGTATGTATCAAGCAGGTGAGCTGATATTTGCCGAAAAAACTTTGCCTGCCGTGCCAAAAAGTGCCTTGATGAGTTCTGATGGCTATGATTATCTGTGGCTGCTTGAGCCGACCCAAACAGCAGGTCAATACCGCACCAAACGCCACAATATTAGCATCATCAGCTATCAAGAGGACAAGATTATCGCCGATGTGCCACAAGATGCGTTGGTGGTGGCAGAAGGGGTGAGTTTTTTGGGCGAAAATGACTTGGTAACTCTGGTCAGTATTGACAATCAGCCAACCAGTGAAGGCAAATAACAAGAGGCTGCGATGAACATTTCGGCGTATTCAATCAAAAATCCACTGGCAGCGATATTGTTTTTTGTGCTGTTTAGTTTGCTTGGCGTGTTTGGCTTTTTGCAAATGAAAGTTCAGCAATTCCCTGACATTGATTTGCCGGGCGTGGTAACGACCATCACGCTAACTGGGGCTTCTGTAGAGCAGCTTGAAAGCGAGATTGCCATCAAGGTTGAGAACAGATTGGCAAATATTGAGGGTATCAAAAATATCCGCACGACGCTACAAACGGGCGTGGTTACGATTTTTAGCGAATTTGAACTAGAAAAGCCCAACGATGAGGCATTGGACGATGTGCGTTCGGCGGTTGGTGAAGTGCAGGCACAGTTGCCAGCGGCGGCTGATACACCGATTATCTCCAAAGTCTCAACGGCAGGAATGCCCGTGGCGACTTATTCGGTTGCAGCCTCAGGCATGAGTCAGGCACAGCTGTCATGGTTCGTTGATGATAAGCTGACCAAGCAGTTATCAAATATTGCAGGCGTGGGCAAGATTGAGCGAATTGGCGGTGTCGAAAGACAGATTTTGGTGCAGCCAAAGCTGGATATGTTATCAGCTCTCACCATGCCAATCGGGCAGTTGTCGCAGCAGATTTTTGCCAGATGGCAGGATACCGCAGGTGGTGAGGCAAGTATCGGCAATCAAAAACAAACCATCAATATTATCGGTGCAGGCGGGCGGATCGATGAGCTAAAAGCCATGCAAATCACCACGCCACAAGGCACAGCGATACGCCTAGACAATCTTGCTACCATCAGCGATACCCATGCAGATATCAGCTCGCTGGCACAGCTAGATGATAAGCAGGTGGTGGCGTTTAGTATCACACGCTCAAAGGGGGCAGGTGAGGTGGAGGTGGTGGCAGCGGTTGATGAAGCCATCAAAAAACTACAAGCACAGACGGCAGGGTTACAGATCGAAAAAATCGTTGATTATGCCGCTCCCATCAAAGAAAACTATCAGACAACCATGCGTATGCTCATCGAGGGCTGCATTTTGGCGGTACTGGTGGTGTTTGTGTTTTTGCGTGATTGGCGAGCGACTTTGGTGGCGGCGACCGCTTTGCCTTTGTCCATCATTCCAACATTTTTTGTGATGTATTGGTTCGGCTTTAGCCTGAATATGATTTCGCTGCTTGCCTTGACTTTGGTAATCGGCGTGCTGGTCGATGATGCCATCGTTGAGATTGAGAATATTGTACGGCATTTGGCGATGGGCAAAACCCCCATGCAAGCAGCAATCCAAGCGGCAGATGAGATTGGGCTTGCGGTAATGGCAACTACCTTTACGCTGATTGCGGTGTTTTTGCCGACAGCATTCATGAGTGGTGTGGTTGGGCAGTTTTTTAGTCAATTTGGCTGGACGGCAGTGATTGCGATTTTTATTTCGCTGATGGTGGCACGCTTATTGACACCGATGATGGCGGCATATTTGCTCAAGCCTGCCAAACACACCAAGCAAGCCGATGGCAGGCTGATGGTTATGTATCTAAATATCGTCAAATGGACGCTGAACCATCGTGCCTTGACAATCGGCATGGCGGCAGGGCTGTTTGTTATTTCATTGTCTCTTGCCAAACTGTTGCCAACGGCATTTATCCCTGCCGATGAGATGAATCAGACTCGGGTCAGCATTGAGCTTAGCCCTGATGCCACGATTGATGACACGCTACGAATCGCCACAATGGCACAACAAAAAGTCCAAGCCATATCAGGGGTGCAGAGCGTGCTGATTACCATCGGTGCAGGACAGAACTCAGGCGATCCCAGCAGCAGACGCAGTGGCTCGGTGAATGTCGCCAGTCTACAGGTGCGGCTTGTTGATCGCAATCAGCGTATCAGCAAGGCAGCCATCGAAAGCCAAATCACCCAAGCACTTGGTAAGGTACCATCTGCCAGATTTGCTGTGGGCATCTCAACAGGTGGTGGTGAAGCAGGTTATGTATTCTCGGTGATGGGGACGGACAAGGCGTTGCTGGATAAGACGGTGCAGCAGATCATGGCACAGATTCGCACACTGCCGATGGTGGCAGGTGTGATGAATGACCGCCCATTGCCCAAGCCTGAGCTTGGTATCCTGCCAGATACGCTGGCGATGGCGGATAAAGGGGTAACTACCAAAGATCTGTCCGATACGCTACGCATTGCCACTTTGGGCGATTATGACCAAGCTCTGCCCAAACTAAACCTTGACACACGCCAAATCCCCATCGTAACACGGCTTGGCGATACTGACAAACAAAGCCTAAATCACTTGCAAAATCTATATCTGCCCAGCACTCAGCCCTTGCCTGTGCAACTAAAAGATGTCGCACAGATTCGCTTTGGCATGACCAATGCCAGTATCAGCCGTCTCAATCGTGAGCGTGCAATAAAAATCACCGTCCTGCCCAAACAAGGCGAGCTGGGGGCGTTGGTTCAGGCGGTCAAGGCAACACCAACACTTGCCAATCTGCCACAGGGTATCCGTGCTACAGACGAAGGACAAGCGGAAAATATGGCAGAGCTGTTCACAGGCTTTGTGCTGGCGATGTCGGTTGGGGTGTTTTGTATTTTTGCGGTGCTGATGTTGTTGTTTCATCGTGTATTGCAGCCTTTGACCATTTTGGTGGCATTGCCATTGTCAATCGGTGGTGCATTTATCGGCTTGCTATTGACAGGCAGCAGTATGTCCATGCCTGCGATGATTGGCTTTATTCTGCTGATGGGTATCGCTACCAAGAACTCGATTTTGTTGGTTGATTATGCCATCACTGCCCAAGACAAGCAGGGTCTGCCACGCTTTGCGGCATTGATTGATGCGTGTCGCAAGCGGGCTCAGCCGATTATCATGACCACCATCGCCATGGGGGCAGGTATGCTGCCGCTGATTATTGGCTTGGGTGGCGTGGATTCTACCTTTAGCCGTCCGATGGCGGTGGCGGTGCTGGGCGGTCTGATTACCTCTACTTTATTGAGCCTTGTGGTGATTCCTGTATTTTATGCCCTGATGGACGATTTGGGCAGGCTGCTTAAGCGATCTGCCAGCTGATGCCTGTCATTGTGGCGTGGTGCTGTGCGATTGCTTGGCGTGCTGTAGTGCCTCGTGCATCAGCTCATTGAGCAGTCGTAGGTCGTGGATTTGTTCATTGAGCTTGGCAATCAGCTGCTCTTGATGGCGTATGGTCGCCTGTAGCTGGCAGATTTCAGGGGGGGGTAATCTTGGTGTGGGTTTAATAACTCATGGATGCTGACCTCAAAAATCCGTGCCAACTGCCCCAGCCGCTCGACACTTAGGCGAGTTTTGCCATGCTCTATCTTGGCATAGCCATTGACCGACAGTGCCAGTCTGTCCGCCATCTGCTCTTGGGTGAGCTGGCGACTTTTTCTTAGCTGATAGATGTGCCGATGTAGACTGTGGGCTGGATAATCGTCCATGACAAACTAAAAACCATACAAAAAGTGTAATAAATCCCCCTGATGGTTGCTGTTATCAGGCGGTGCTTGTTGCTATACTTGGTGGTATCATTTCATCAAAAGATGAGCCAAAAGTCAAGTTTTATACGGCGTACAAGCCACATTACACAAGGTTAATTATGAAAAAATCACTCCTTGCCCTGTCTGCCATCTTGGCATTTGCCACCACCAATGCCCAAGCAAACAATGCCCAAAAAATCGCTGTGGTTAAGCAGGCTTATGACAATGTAAGAAAAGTGCAAGATTGGCTGGCAACATTACGCAGATACGGCACGGCAAATTTAAATTATAATCTTGGGCTTGACGAGACCGATCCTGATTTTGACATCGTGCCTTGTTATTTTTATTGGGGTAGTGGTGGCGATCCATTTTATGGCAGCAGCGATCCAGATTTTACTGCCAAAGTATCTGTGGGCATGAATTCAAGAGGGTGGGTGGTGGCGTCTGTTTATAGTTCACGGTATCGCACTTCCCATTCGGTTGCTTATGTCGTCAAATTAGAAAATGGCAAATATAAGATTGACGATATAATTTTGTATGGCAGATCATTTAATGCCTATGCCAAAAAATACTGTAGCTAATTTTGTGATAATTTAACCAAATCATCAGGAGTTCATAATGAAAAAACAACTGCTTACCGCCCTATTGGGGGGGTGATGTCGCTGTCGGCATCGGCAAATAATGGCGTACCGTTTGTGGGTACGAAGTATTTTAATTTTGGTGGTGTGCCAGCATACAATGAAAATTATTCGCTTAGCATCAATAAAAATGGGCAAGCGGTGCTAAAATGGTGGAGCTGCTCATCGCTTGGTTGCGATGCCAAACGCACGCTATACAAAGGCAAGTTTAAGCCTACGATTGGCTATACCATCGATGGTTATAGTCAGTATCTAAAATTTGAAAAAAACCGTGTACGCCTACTTGATGCCAATGGTCGTCAAGAATATGGCTGTGAAGCTGCAATGACTGGTAAAAATACCCCATGTATCGATCGTTATTCTAATCCTTACTAAATACAACAACACCGCTAGTATTGCGGTGTTTTTTGTTTATATGTGGCAGCTTGGCGATTTATTCGCTTAGGATTTCAAGTAGCTGTTTTTCAAATTGGAGAAACTTTTTACGATTAT
Organism: Moraxella cuniculi; assembly: GCF_900637105.1. Classification (NCBI taxonomy): domain Bacteria; kingdom Pseudomonadati; phylum Pseudomonadota; class Gammaproteobacteria; order Moraxellales; family Moraxellaceae; genus Moraxella; species Moraxella cuniculi. Next base: position 611,819 of record NZ_LR134343.1, read on the forward strand.
TTTTTGCGTATGCTGCTTTATAGTTATCCACTCTTGGCAGGATATTGGTATAAAAATCTTGGACGACTTGGGTTTGTTTGCGATTGATACTCTGACCGATGGGCGAGTCATAAAACGCAATCATTGCATCAACTTCTTGTTGATTGAAGACTTGTTGATATAGAGCGTTTATATCACCAAGCATGATGTTAAGAAATGCAGGGTCAGCCCACAGCTCATCGGCGATTTGATTGGCGAATGGGCGAGCAATTTCGTCAATCTTTATGATTTGCCCCGCAGTTAAATTTGGATTTTGTTGTTTGGCTTGTTCTATTGTTGTCGTTGTGAAACTTTCCACCATACTGGTTCTAAAACTGGCTTGAGTCTCTTTGGCGAAGTTGGTAACTTGCAACAGGCGAGCGATGGATTCATTGCTGGGGGTCTGTGCCAGTGCTGGGTTTGTCAGCATGATGGTAGTACTGGTTAATAGGGCAAGTGTTAATTTTTCATTTTTCCGTCCTTAGGGTATGATTGTGGCATTTATTGTACAGATTTTGTCAATAATTATCAAATAAACCAGCCATTATCAGGCATAAAAAAGCAGCCATTTGCTGGCAGGCAACGCCCAAGACAACTTTGGTGGCGTATCCCACAGCCGTGCAAATTATAAATTATACTTAGCCAAAACCATCATGCTACTTTAAAATCCATTTACAGACGCTTAAGCTGGCATGGGCGAGATTTTGTGTTTGCTAGATGGTTTTGGTGGTGCTTGTTTGTGCCTTGAGGGCAAGCTGTTGGTATTTGTCATGCAGTTTGGCAAGCTGTTGGTGAAGGCTTGGCACATCGCCATCATTATTGACAACATCAGCACCGATGGCATGGGCGAGGGCAAGCCTGTCTGGACGGCTGATTTGCCGATTGATGATATTCATGATTTGGGCGGTGTCATTGCCATCACGGCGTGTGGCACGAGCCAGCTGGGTGCTGACGGCAACATCAATCACCAGCACATGATGGCACAGCTCAAGCAGGCTTGGGGATTTGTGCCGTCCCTCGAACAATAGCGGCACCGACAGTACGGCATATTCGCCCACCGCCACCGCCAACTCATCGCTGATGGCGTGCATGATGGCAGGGTGCATGATGGCGTTTAGCCTGTCAAGCTCGGCTGGTTTGTCAAAGACATAAGCACGCATGGCGGCACGATTATACCGCCCCTGTGCGTCCAGCACCCATGCCCCAAACACCTGTTGCAGCACGCCAAGCAGCGGACTGCCAGCCCCAGTTAGGCGATGGGCGATGACATCGGCATCTATCACCGCCGCCCCAAGCGTCGCCAAAAAATCACTCGCCGCCGTCTTGCCACTGCCGATACCACCTGTCAAACCCAATACAAACATCGCTAAGCTCGCTTTATTAATTGCAATTTTCAATTTTCAATTTTCAATTTTCAATTTTCAATTTTCAATTTTCAATTTTCAATTTTCAATTTTCAATTTTCAATTTTCAATTTTCAATTTTCAATTTTCAATTTTCAATTTTCAATTTTCAATTTTCAATTTTCAATTTTCAATTTTCAATTTTCAATTTTCAATTTTCAATTTTCAATTTTCAATTTTCAATTTTCAATTTTCAATTTTCAATTTTCAATTTTCAATTTCAATTTTCAATTTTCAATTTTCAATTTTCAATTTTCAATTTTCAATTTTCAATTTTCAATTTTCAATTTTCAATTTTCAATTTTCAATTTTCAATTTTCAATTTTCAATTTTCAATTTTCAATTTTCAATTTTCAATTTTCACCGATGGAAATGATTATCATTTATTTAATAAGAAAACAACCATGCCAAAAGTCGCTCGCCAAACAGCAGCGAGACAATCGCAGCAACAACAAGGCAAGGCCCGAAGGCAAAAGCTGCATTCTGCCCCAGTCGCCATCGCTTGTGCAGTCCAACCATCACACCGAGCGTGCTGGCAATCAGTAGCACCATCGGCAGCTGCCACACCCCCAGCCATGCACCGATGGCGGCGAGCAATTTGGCATCGCCAAGCCCCATGCCGTCTTGGTTGGTGATGAGCCGATACAGGGCGTTGATGAGCCATAATAGCACAAAACCCGCCACCGCTCCAAAAATAGCATGGCTTGCACTGGCAAACAGACCCATGCTGTTGGCAACAAGACCTATCATGCCAAGTGGCAGCACGAGGCGGTCAGGCAGCAGCTTGGTCTGATAATCAATAGCAGACAGGGCAATGCCTATCCAGACAAATATCAGTGCCAGCACCGCATGGATACCAACGCCCAGCACGGCAACCACCATGAGTGTCAGGACAATGCTAATGCTCTCAATTGCCAGATACTGTGGCGAGATGGCATGGCGACACTGGCGACACTTGCCCTGTAGCCATAGGTAGCTGATGATGGGGATAGCATCATAGATGGCAAGCGATGCCCGACAGTGGGGACAATGTATGGCAGTTGGGGGCGGATTGTCTGTAGTCAGGGCGGTGCTGATGGGTGTGATAAGCGTGCCATCAAGTGGCATTTGGCTTAAAAATTCTGCCACATCGGCACGCCACTGTCGCATCATCAGCATGGGCAGCCTGTGGGCAACCATACCAATGAAACTGCCAGCAACTGCACCGACACACGCTGTCAGTAGCCAGACCCATGTAGGCGTGGTGTCAATCATGGATTTTCCTCGTCTATATCAGATACCGATATTCATGCTAAATATCGGCAAATACATCGCCAGCACCAAGATACCAATCACCACGCCCATCACGATGATGATGGCAGGCTCTATCATGCTGATGATGGCTTGGGTGGTGGTGCTGATTTGTTTTAGGTAAAACTCTGCCACGGTATCAAGCATAATCTCAAGCCGTCCTGACTCTTCGCCAACCTTAATCATCTGTATGCCAATCGGTGAAAATAGCTTGCCCGTTGTCATCGCTGTGCTAAGCGGTGTGCCTGCTTGGACACTTTTGGCGATTTGTTCGGCTGCTTGCACAAAAAGTGGATTGTCGCATGATTTGCCAGCCAGCATGATACTTTGGGTCAATGGCACGCCAGAGCTTAAGGTGGTGGCAAGCGTCTGGGTAAATTTGGCATTATTCGCTGCGATAATAAGTTTGCCAATGATGGGCAAGCGTAAGCTAAGGGCGGCAATCCTTTGCCGAAAGCTAGGCTTATGCTGGTATAGCCAATATCCCAAAGTCATCATGGCAACCCCAGTGCCGATTAACCACCAAAAATAGCGACCAAGCCACTGGGACAGACCAAGCACCATCAGGGTAAGTGTTGGCAGAGTATCGCCTGTGGCGGCAAAATTGGCAGCAAAATTCGGCACGACCTTTAATAACAAGATACCACCGACCAATAAGGCGGTAATGATGATTGCCAGCGGATAGCGAGTGGCTTGGAGCAGCTGCGTTCGCAATTGGTGCTGTTTTTGGGCATAGTTGGCGGCACGGTGTAGCATAATATCCAGCGAGCCTGATTGTTCGCCAGCGTCAATCAAGGCTAGGGTGAGCTTGCCAAACTCTGGGTGCTGTGCGATGGCTTTGGCAAAGCTGTCTCCTGCTTCGATATCGGTTTTTATTTGGGTTAATTTGGCGGCAAGGCGAGCGTCTGTGCAGGTTTCGGCACTGATGGCAAGTGCGGTTGATAGGACAATGCCAGCGTCCAACAAGGTTGCCAATGTGTTTAGCGTGATGAGTATGTGCTTGGTTGCGATGGCTCGCCTGTAGCGTGGCGTGGACTGGGCGTGCAGACGGATATTGCCAAGACCTTGTTTTTTTAGCTGACTGTGTGCCAGCAGGCTATTTTTGGCACGAATCTTACCATGGATTTTGTTGCCCTGTGGGGTGATAGCGGTGTATACAAAGGTGGATTGTGAGTTTTCCACAGGGTAATTTTTGTTAGGCTGATTGTTTTTATCTTGTTGATTTATAAACATTTTATGTGAATTTTTCACAGTATTTTTTCCAGTTATCCACAATAGGTTTTTTGCTGATATATTTGGTGTCAAGTTTGTCCAAGCACACGGTGCATTTCAGATAAGCTAATTTCACCATTTAGTACTTTTGCAATGCCTGCACGCTTTAGACTGTGATTTTGGCAAAAATTGGCAGCCTCTATACGCTCTTCGTTGGCATTTGTCAAAATCAATGAGGCGATGGCAGGGCTGATGGGCAAGAATTCAAAAATCCCCACACGACCCAGATGACCATCTTTGCATTTGTGGCAGCCAGCAGGCTCGTATAGCAGTTTGGCTTGGGCGATTTCCTCTGGCTGAAAGCCTGCTTGTGCCAGCACCGATTGAGGTATTTGCACCGCTTGTTTGCACGCATCGCATAGGCGTCTGGCAAGTCGCTGGGCGATAATCAGGCTTAGACTGCCAGCTAGATGAAAGGACGGCACGCCCATGCTCGATAGCCGTGTGATGGCAGCGGCAGCGGAGTTGGTGTGCAGTGTTGATAGCACCAAATGCCCTGTCTGGGCGGCGGCTGTGGCGATTTTGGCAGTTTCGCCATCGCGAATCTCACCAACCATGATGACATCAGGGTCTTGGCGTAAAAAAGCCCGCAACACATCGGCAAAATCAAGCTGAATTTTGGGATTGATATTGACCTGATTAATGCCTGACAGATAAATCTCAACAGGGTCTTCGCAGCTTAGAATATTAATCTCGGGGCTGTTGAGTAGATTAAGAGCGGTGTACAGCGAGACCGTCTTGCCAGAGCCTGTTGGCCCTGTGATTAAAATCAGCCCTTGTGGCTTGGTGATGGCGTGGCGAAACTGTGCCATCTGCACATCGCTCATGCCCAGTTTGTCAAGGTTAATAAGGGCATGGTTCATATCCAAAAGTCGCAGTACGATTTTTTCACCATAGAGCGTGGGCAGTGTGCTGATACGAAAATTCACCGCCGAACCATCAGGGCTGGGGAATTTTAGCCGACCGTCCTGTGAGCGACGCCGTTCGGCAATGTCCAATTGTGCCAGCACTTTTAGGTAGGAGGCGATTTTTGGGGCGAGTGATTTTGGCGGATTTTGCACCACCTGCATCACGCCATCGATACGAAAGCGAATGCGATAGCTGGATTCATAAGGCTCAAAATGAATGTCAGAAGCTCGCAGACGAATGGCATCGGTAAGGAGCTTTTGGACGAATCGCACCGTTGGCGTGTCGTTGGTCGGTAGGGGCGTATCGTCTGGCTCATCATCAGGCAGGGCAATTTCCATGCCCAGATAATGCGTGCCAAGCAAGGCAGCCAGCTTATCCTCCTCGACCAGCACAGGCTGCACCATGAGCCGCGTGTGGAAGCGAATGGCGTGGAGCGTGCGTTGGTCAGTGGCATCGCTGACAGCAAGCCTGAGCGTATTTGCCTCACAAGACAGGGGCAGGGCGTGGTGCTGTACAAATAACTTGTCATCACCAATGCCATCAACAAGCTCAAGCTGAGCATCGGTCAGCTCGTAGATGGGCAGCTTTAGGTGCTGGCTTTGGAGCTTGGCAAGCTCATGAGCGGTGAGCAGTTGCGATGACACCAAGTGGCTAATCAGCGGTATGTTGGCAACAGCAGCATCACTGACCGCCTGTGCCAAAGTGGCATCATCGAGCAATCCGTACTGGGCGATGAGCTGTGCCAAAGGTGGCAAATTTACAGGTGTGGCAGCTTGCTGGTTTGGCTTGTCCATGTGCAATCGTCCTTGGCTGTGGTTTTGTGTTTGTTTGTGTGGCAAAATTCATCATTTGCGATAAGATTGTGGGCAAGGCATTTTTGTTTTTGCTGATAAAAGTCCAAACCCCATCTGCTTGCCCTTGCCACAAATTCACCAGCATTGGCTTTATGCTGTTGATGGCATAATTTTGTGATTTTGCACGCTTAATTTTATCATCGTTTGCAATACATACAAAAATCACCTTAAAATCACAAATGCTGTATTATTTTAAGCTTAAAATATCTATCATGAGTAAGTATAAGGTTTATTTATAATTAAAAATCATTTCACCATAACGCCATCATCAATCTTGAGGCTGTAATTTTTCGGCAAGTTTTTGGTAAATTTATCTTAATTAAATTTGTAGTATTGTTTACTTTATCTGTGCAAATGATTTTCTGCCAATGGCAAATCCTGCAAGCTGTATTGACAAGGCTGATAATAAACAGCAGAGTATCTTTCTGACCTTGTAAGCCTTGTGTGGTAGATTTTGCTGATTTTTATGCCACAATTTAAAGAATCTCAATCCATTGTAATGACTTTTTGGTTTGGTATCAAGCCAAATCGTATCACAAATCGTATCAATGGCATAAAATCGCCTTTGCCAAATGCCAAATGCCAAATGCCAAATGCCAAATGCCAAATGCCAAATGCCAAATGCCAAATGCCAAATATGATTTATCATTATGCCCAAATTTTTGCCAGTAGTGAAATCGCCTTTGATAAATCGCAACTGTGTACGGGGCAGGCAGGCTACATATACAGGAAATTTACCAAGTGGCTAGGCTTGCAGGCAATTTTGACCTGACAGTCAGACACTTAGTTTGGGCGGATTAATGTGCTATAATGAACGGCATTAATAACCTACACAACTTCGATGGCAGTGCCAAGCGATTGTAATTTTGATGATAATGATACGATAATGACAGCGACTACAGATAACCGCCAGCAATCTTTTCCTGTGTTATGGGTGATGATGCTGGGCGTGATGATTGCCATTGGGCCTTTGTCCATTGATATGTACCTGCCAGCTTTTCCGAGTATGGCAGAGGATTTTGGGGTGAGTGTGGCAAGCATTGCCAAATCTGTGCCAGCGTATTTTATTGGTTTGGTGGTAGGTCAGCTGTTTTATGGGCCTTTGTCCGACCGCATTGGGCGAGTGCTGCCGATGTATATTGGCATGGTGATTTTTATCATTGCCTCTGTGATTTGTGCCACGACAAGCAGTGAGTATGTGCTGTTTGTGGCACGCACAGCACAGGCACTGGGAGCGTGCGTTACTGCAGTGGTAACACGGGCAGCGATTCGTGATACGCTCTCGCCTGTACAGTCTGCCAGAGCATTTAGCTTGATGGTGTTGGTGATGGGCATTGCACCGATATTGGCACCGAGTTTGGGGGCGTTGATTTTGCGTGTGGCAGGGTGGCATGAGATATTTTGGTTTTTGGCGGCGTTTGGTGCTTTAAATATCCTTTTGACCAAATGCTTCTTAAAAGAAACGCTGCAACCACAATACCGCAACAGCACACCGATGACGCAGACGCTTGGGCAATACATTAGCCTAATGAAAGATCGCAGTTTTATGTTGCCAGCGGTGGCAGCAGGGTTGTTGCAGGGGGCGTTTTTTATTTATTTGTCCATCTCAAGCGAGCTGTTTATGGTCAATTATGCCCTAGACGAGCAGCAGTTTGCCATCGCATTTGGGCTAAATGCCTTTGGCTTTATTGCATTAACGCAGGTGAATCAGTTTTTGACCAAGCGATTTCGTCTGGTGCAGCTGCTTCGCTTTGGGGCGATGATTCAGCTGGTGGCGGCAAGTTGTTTGTTGTTGCTTGGGCTCACTTTTGGGGCAACTGCCAGTTTTTATTTGGTATTTGGTAGTATTTTTGTGTGCATTGCAGGGCTTGGCTTTACACAGCCTAACGCAGGGGCGATTGCGTTGGCATTCCAAAAGCAGCGTGCAGGCATGGCGAGTGCATTGCAGGGTGCGTTGCAGTTTTCGGTGGGGATTTTTGGTGGCTTGTTGATTGGGTTGTTTGATGCCAATCCTGTGCTAAAACTGGGCATTATCACAACCATCTTGGTGGCAATCGGCACGCTGCTTGTGCATAGCATTGACCCAAAACTTGATTTGTCAAAGATGGATTAGCAGAAAATTTGACGCTCTGTTGATTGCTTAATTAAATGGCGTTGCCAAAATATAGCCAAATGGCACAAATTAAGCCAGCCAAAGGTTAAATTTTTCTAAATTATTATTTTCGGCAGATGGCAGTTGCTACCACTTTTGTCAAATATACCAAACGCACCCAGCTGGGTTTATCCTAATGCCTGTTAATTTTCTAAAAATTAGAAAAGTTTTTAATTTTTTTAAATATCAAAGCAGCAGTCGTTTTTGATAAACTTTCAGGGCGATGACGCTGCAAGCATTGGCGATGATAAAGGCAATGCCAACGCCGAACAGTCCAGCCATGCTCAATAACCAACCGCCCAGCGGCAGTCCAACAGCAACCAGCAAGAGGCGAAATAGCGGCGGTTTTTTGGTATCGCCTGCCACACGCAGCTTGGCGATGGTGGCAATCGCCAAGCCATCTATCGCAGCAACCAGCAAAGCGGCCAGCACAATGAGCAGCTGCTTGGTATCAAATTGCCCAAAATACAGCCAGCACAAGAGGGGCGATAGCACCGCCCCAGCAAGCAGACTGCCTGCAACAAATCGGATAATGAGCCAGTCGATTTGGCGATTTGTGGTGCGGTGCAGCTTGATTGGCTGATTGGGCAGTTTGGATAAATAAATCACCAATGCCGAAGCAAAGCCGACATAGACCACAAAGCTTAAGTTAATCATGTTTAAAAAAATGCCAAACTCACCGACCAATTTTTCATCAAAACGGGCATTCAGATAAAACGACAATAAGGCAAAGCCAAGCGTAAAGACAAGCCCTGTCAGCAGCTCACTCTGACCGAAGCCGAGTAGTTTTTTTTGATTGCTGGTGGGTGCAATGTGGCACGCAGGGCGTGTGTGCCAAGCTGTTGCCCAATCCACGCCATAAGAACCAGCAGCCCAATGATTCGCACCGCTGTTGTGGCGGTCGCGATGGCAGCCTGTGCCGACAATGAACTGTTGAACAACAGCTGGTAGTTTAGGGCGATATTTAGCACGGTCATGATTGCCGTCAAATAAATCACTTGCCGAGATTTGCCAAGTGCGTCCAAGATGTGATTTAGCACGATATAGCAGGGCAGGCTTAGCACGCCACCAATCAGCAAAACATAAACCAGCGTCTGCTGTGGGCTAAAGGCATGAACGGCATCAAGCCCCACAAAATAAAGCCATGACAAAGCCAGCAGAGCGATACCAATCAAGCAAGCATAGCCAATGGCTTGACGAGTGGCAAGAACGCCATCACTGTGCTGATTAAAATAAATCGGCACCCCGATTGACAACGCCAGCGACAGCACCACAAACACCTGCACCAGCTGGGTAATCAGAGCATAATCTGCCAGTGCCGTGTCAGCTGCCCACCAAGACAGCATCACCAAATCCACCATCGGCATCGACAAAGCGATGAATTTAGATAAGCTGATCTGCATCGCTTGGCGGATGATTTGTTGGCTGGTTTGTGAGTTTGGCTGATGGTGTGTCTGATGATCCATATACGCACACTAAGTCATGATTGTAGGAGAAGTTATTATTTTAATTAACTTGGCAAAAAAATCAAGCCATCAGCGGTGATTGCAAGGCTTGAGCGGTTGGTAGGTTGATTTTGTGCCAAATTATCAACACCAACAGGCAGCTGGACAAATCATCATCAAGCCCTTGGTAAATTTGCCAAACAAGCCAAGATGGTTTTGTTTGCTTTGGCAAATGCCACTGCCTGCCTTGTTTGATGGTATTGGCTCATCTTTGTTTGGCATGGGTTTGGTTGCTGTTTTTGTTTTTGGGCGTGCTGTTGGCAGCTGTCTTGGTTGGGCAGAGGAAAAATTGGCTTACAACGCCGTTATCTGCTATAATGGCAATCATTTATTTTAATGCAATTGCCATTTTTGGCGTCTTTAGCAAGGGCAAAACACATGATGAATACCATCGCAGGTTTGGGTTTTTTGACCGACTTTCAAGCACAAAAATTAGCCAATCAGCTACGCACAAAAGCAGGGCTGGAGGTCAGCGGTTTGAGCAGTCAGCAGGTTTATGTTTTTGATGATGAATTGTCAGAAGCCAACCGCAAAAAAGCGATTGATTTGCTTAATCAAGGTCGTGTGCTAACGCTAACCCAAGCCAGCGATGAGCAAGTGCAGGTGGTGGTTGCACCACGCTTTGGCACGATTAGCCCATGGTCGTCCAAGGCGACTGATATTTTTAAGAACTGTGGCGTGCAGATTGGACGCATTGAGCGAGTGATTGTGTATACGCTGACAGGGCAGAATTTGCCAAAGCGTCTGCCAGCTGTTGCCGAGGCTATTTTGCACGACCGCATGACCCAAAGCTTGGTCTATGATTTGGCACAAGTGGCGGCACTGTTCATTGATGGCGAGCCTGCACATTTAAATGTGGTGGATATTCTTGGGCGTGGCAAAGAGGCGTTAATTGCTGCCAATATTGAGTATGGATTTGCATTAAGCACAGAAGATATTGATTATCTGGTGGAAAATTTCACCAACTTGGGACGCAATCCGACCGATGTTGAGCTGATGATGTTTGCCCAAGCCAATTCTGAGCATTGCCGTCATAAGATTTTTAATGCTGAATGGACAATCGATGGCAAAGTACAGCCAAAATCACTGTTTAAGATGATTCGCAATACCCACGAAAAGCACGCTGAAGGAATTTTGTCCGCCTATAAGGACAATGCAGCGGTGATGGAGGGTTTTGTTGCACAGCGTTTCTACCCCACCAAAAATGCCCAAGGCGAGGCAGAATATGGCTTTCATAATGAACAAATTGACATTCTGATGAAAGTAGAAACGCACAACCACCCAACAGCAATTGCTCCATTTGCAGGGGCGGCAACGGGTGCTGGCGGTGAGATTCGTGATGAAGGGGCGACAGGTCGTGGCGGTAAGCCAAAGGCTGGCTTGACGGGCTTTAGCGTATCGCATTTGCACCTGCCTACCATGCCCGAAAGCTGGGAAACCTCAGGCAAAGTATCAGCTGCTGATTATGGCAAGCCTGCACGCATGGCATCGGCATTGGATATCATGATTGATGGCCCGCTGGGCGGGGCGGCATTTGCCAATGAATTTGGTCGCCCTAATTTGGGAGGTTATTTCCGCACTTTTCAGCTGGATACTTCAGCGGATAAAGACGGCAGCCAAATGCGTGGCTATCACAAGCCAATCATGATTGCAGGGGGTTATGGCAACATTAAACGCAATTTGGTACAAAAAAACAGCATTGCCGAAGGTGATTTGCTCATCGTACTTGGCGGTCCTGCGATGCAGATTGGCTTGGGCGGTGGAGCAGCAAGCTCGGTTGATAGTGGTGAGCTGGACGAGGGGCTGGATTTTGCCTCGGTACAGCGAGACAATGCCGAAATGGAACGCCGTTGCCAAGAGGTGATTGATACCTGCTGGGCAATGGCAAAAGATGGCGTGGACAACAACCCAATCATCTCAATCCATGATGTCGGTGCAGGTGGTCTTTCTAATGCCATGCCAGAGCTTGTGGACGACCATGAGTTGGGGGCACATTTGAACCTACGCAAAGTCCCATCGCTTGAGGCTGGTATGTCGCCGATGGCAATCTGGTCAAACGAAGCACAGGAACGCTATGTGCTGGCGATTCGCCCTGAAAACGAAAAGTTATTTGACGAAATCTGCCAAAGAGAGCGTTGTCCATACGCCATCTTGGGCGTTGCAACCGCAGTGCGTCAGCTGGTGGTTGATGACAGTTTGTTGCCTGAGCAACCTGTAGATATGCCAATGCAGGTGCTGCTTGGCGGTACGCCAAAGATGAAACGCAGTGCCGTGCGTCAAAGCAAGCAGCTACAACCTTTGGACACCAGCATGGTTGATGTTGCCAGCAGTATCAAACAAGTACTAAGACACCCAACTGTTGCCAGCAAATCTTTCTTAATCAGCATTGGCGATCGTTCCATCACTGGCATGGTAACTCAAGATCAATATGTTGGTCGCTATCAAGTGCCAGTGGCGGACTGTGCCGTTACCAGCACCGCCATCAACGCCACCACAGGTGAGGCAATGGCAATGGGCGAGCGTTCGCCTGTGGCATTAATCAGCCCAGCAGCATCGGCACGCTTGGCGGTTGGGGAGGCGGTAACAAATATCGCCTCAGCACGCATTGCCAAAATCAGCGATATTACCCTATCTGCCAACTGGATGGCAGCCTGTGGCGATCAGGCGGAGGACATTGCTTTGTTTGATGCGGTACACGCTGTCGGCGAAGAGCTATGTCCTGCACTGGGCATCACCATTCCTGTAGGCAAGGACAGCTTGTCGATGAAGGCAGTTTGGCAAGACGAAACAGGGGACAAATCGGTCAGCTCGCCGATGAGTCTGATTATCACCGCCTTTGCTCCAGTACAAGATGTCGCTACTACGCTGACACCTGCACTTGTCAATCAAGATTCGGCGTTGTATCGCTTGGATTTATCAGCGGGCAAATACCGCTTGGGTGGGTCAATCCTTGCTCAGACTTTAAGCCAGTTGGGCGATGATTGTCCAGATTTGGATAGTCCAGAGTTGTTGGCGAAGTTTTTTGGGTTTGTCCAAGCGGCAGCACAGGCAGGGCTTATCAAAGCATATCATGACATTGGCGATGGCGGACTTGTGGCGACAGTTGCCGAGATGCAGTTTGCCAGTCGCATGGCGGTGGATTTGACCTTAGATGACGATAATGTGCTTGGTCAGTTGTTTGCCGAAGAGTTGGGTGCGGTGGTGCAGGTATTGCCCGAAGATGCCCAAGCATTTGTCGCACTTGCGACACAGCATGGTGTTGATGGGCTATTAAGCCTTGTTGGTCAAGCCAAACAAACCCCAGCAGGCGGCGGTGCGATTGATACGCTGAACATTCGCACACCAAGCCAATCTTGGTCGTTTGATCGCAGCAGTTTGCAACAAGAATGGACGAAAGTCAGCCATGCCATTGCCAGCTTGCGTGATAATCCTGCTTGTGCCGATCAAGAATTTGCCCTAATTAGCGATGTCAATCATCATGGTCTGATTGCTGATGCCAATTATGATTTGGATTTGGCGGTTGAGGCACCTTATGTCAATAGTCGCACCAGCCAGCCAAAAGTCGCCATCTTGCGTGAGCAAGGGGTCAATGGTCATCTGGAAATGGCGGCAGGCTTTGTGCGTGCAGGCTTTGAGGCGATTGATGTGCATATGAGCGATTTGATGAGCGGACGCATTAAGTTGCGAGATTTTGAGGGTTTGGTGGCGTGCGGTGGCTTTAGTTACGGTGATGTCTTGGGTGCAGGCTCTGGCTGGGCGAACTCAGTGCTGTTCCATGATGAGTTGCGAATGCAGTTTGCACAATTTTTCCACCGCCAAGAAACTTTTGCCTTGGGCGTGTGTAATGGCTGCCAGATGATGAGCCAGCTAAAAGATTTGATGGTAGGGGCAGAGCATTTCCCACGCTTTCGTGCCAACAAGTCAGCACGCTTTGAGGCACGCACGGTCAATGTGCGAGTTGAACGCACCAAATCTGTACTCTTAAAAGGTATGCAAGACAGCATTCTGCCGATTGCCGTTGCCCATGGCGAGGGTTATGCTGATTTGGACAATAAGTCCATCGAGCAGCTTGCTAAGCATGGTCAGATTGCTCTGCGTTATGTGGACAGTCAGGCAAACCCAACCGAGCATTATCCATTAAATCCCAACGGCTCACCACAGGGCATCACGGGCATCTGTAGCAACGATGGGCGTGTAACCTTGATGATGCCACACCCAGAGCGTACCTTGCGTGCGGTGAATCATTCGTGGAAGCCAGAATCATGGACAGGCGATGGTGCGTGGATGCGTCTGTTCCGCAATGCTCGAGCGTTTTTGCGTTAAGTTTTGTGCTGTCATTACAAAATCCCAAGTTGCAGCTTGGGATTTTTTTTGGTTTTTACCAACAAATCTAAAAACCTAAATTATAATTAAATTATCATTAAGCAAACAAACTTAAACAACACCAGCCTCAGTAAACCAAACAGGCGGCTAAAATAACACAAAATCAGTCAAAAGATGATGACAGGCTCAATGGCTTTGGCGTTACCATCAAAAAGCACCAAGCAAAAACACTTTTTGCTAATTTTATAATTTTTTAATATTTATGGATAGAAATTGAAGAATTATATCAGATACCTTTGTGGCGGAATGCTGCTATCAAGTTTGGCTTCTTCCATATATTTAATTGTACTGCCATTATATGTTTATTATCTCACGGGCAGTGCAATATCTACAGCACTGCAAGTAACAATCTTACGCCATTGGTAGCCTGTTTTCTTGTTTTTTGTCAATAATTTTAATGTATTTAAGAGTGATAAAAAACATATTGTTGCAATCAATCTTTCCTTGAGTTTTTTATTATGTTTGTCATACTTTTTTAGCAGCTCAAACATTATTTATTGGCTTTATATCATAAGTTTTGTAGCGACATTTTTAGATACTTGCTCAAGCGGCTATGTAGAGAGTTTGATTTCATTTATCTCAAAAATAACAGAAAACACAAACAGGCAAACCATCATAGCAAAAACAAAAATATTTTCAGGGATAGGCTCGGCATTAGGTTTCTTTTTTGGTGGTACTGTCTTGAGCTTATTGGAGTACAAATCGGTGTTTGTTATTAGCGGGGTGTTATTTATACTATCTGCTATCTTTATACATCGTATTCCCATAGACAATGCCAAACCAAGAGATAATGAGATTAAAAAGGCAGTCTATAAAATTTTATTTGCAAAAAATATATTTTATTTAAGCATGGCTCATGCCATATCTGCAATCAGTTTATTTATTTATAATGGAACTTTTATATATATTTTAAAAAGTATTTATAAAGTTGATGATGTTTATGTTTCTTTTTATTTTTTTGTGATGATGCTTTCGGTAATTTTGGGATCATTACTCATGACCAAATTATCAAAAAATAAAGAGTTGCCTGTTTATATAGCCCCACACCTGCGTGCATTGTACGCTTTATTGTTTTTTATTGTGGCATTTTCTACAAATTATTGGTACTTCTTAGTCTCTGTATTTATTCTAAATTTTATTCACGCTTTTTCGATTCCATTTTGGCAAGATTGTTTTCAAAAATATTCTGCGGCTTCACAATGGCGAGTGATCGGAACAAGCAGAAAAACATTGGTAGCCCTGTCTGGCATTGTTGGAAGTTTTATTGGTGGGTATTTGATAGCAGAGCGTGGCGTTATGATTACATATTTTTTTGCAGCCTTGTTGTCTTTTATCTCCAGTGCCTTATTGATTATTTTTGTTAAAAGGTCTTATGAGATTAACAAAAAACTATGATGTTATCGTCATTGGAGCTGGTTTGTTTTGCCAAATGCTGATGATTAAAAAATGATATGACTTTATAAGATGAGCAAACTTTTGATTATGTATGAAATATTTTGTAACAATTACCCATGCTAATTTTGACAAGTTATTTAGTACTTGTTGCGTTATGCTTTATAATGAGCCACCCAACGATTAAGATAATCAATACAAATTTTCAAATCAACAACAATCACCGCATTTGCCATATATTGCATATTGAATCATCTTGCACAAGGTTTGTTTGGCTCTGTGGTGATGACAGTATCGGTTGGTTGTTACAGATGGTTTGCACATTGCAAGCCAACCACATTTATCCACATGGAGTACCATCATGGAAATCACTCTCAATGGCTATTATACGCTGATTTTGGCAACGCTTGTGTTGCTACTTGGACGCTTTTTGGTGAAGCGAGTTAAATTTTTGGAAGATTTTAATATTCCTGAGCCTGTCGCTGGCGGTTTGATTGCGGCGGCGGTTGTCTTTGCACTCAATGCGTTCTTTGGCTATAGTTTTACCATCCAAAAAGAATTACAAACTGCCTGTATGCTGATGTTTTTTGCCTCAATTGGCTTATCGGCAGATTTTGCTCGCCTAAAAGCAGGTGGCGTGTCGCTGGTGGTTTTCTTGCTTGTGGTAACGACATTTATGTTCTTGCAGAACCTAGTTGGTGTCAGCATGGCATCAGCACTGGGGCTTGATCCGTTGATGGGCTTGGTTGCAGGCTCTATCAGTTTAACTGGTGGACATGGCACGGCAGGTGCTTGGGGTGGCACATTTGAAGATAAGTATAATCTTGTCGGTGCAACCACGCTAGGGATTGCTTGTGCAACCTACGGTTTGGTGGCAGGCGGTCTGATTGGCGGTCCAGTTGCCAAGCGTTTGATTAACAAGATGGGCATTACGCCAACCGCAGCCAAAAATACTCCGCAAACCACCCAAACCACAGAAGTTGCAACGCAAGAAGCGATGTTTGAGCGTTCGGACAATGTGCGTCTGATTACTGCAACTTCGGCGATTGAGACGCTGGCATTATTTGCAGCGTGTTTGGTATTTGCTGACTTTATGACTGGGGTTGCCAAGGATACTTGGTTTGAGCTGCCAACCTTTGTCTGGGCATTGTTTGGTGGTGTGGTGATTCGTAATGTTCTGACCGCGGTGTTTAATTTTGATATGTTTGATCGTGCCATTGATGTATTTGGCAATGCGGCGTTGTCGCTGTTTTTGGCGATGGCATTGATGTCGCTGAAACTGTGGGAGCTGGCTGATTTGGCAGGGCCGATCGTGATTATTCTTGCTGTTCAGACCTTGCTGATGATTGCTTATGCGTATTTTATTACTTTCCGCGTGATGGGCAAAGATTATGATGCGGCAATTTTGGCAGCGGGTCATTGTGGCTTTGGGCTGGGTGCAACACCAACAGCAATCGCCAATATGCAAGCAATCACTGACCGCTATATGCCATCGTACAAGGCATTTTTGATTGTGCCGATGGTGGGTGCGTTCTTTGTTGATATTATGAACTTGGTGATTTTGCAAGGATTTATCAATTTCATCAAGTAATTTTGCCAGTCAAAAACGCCCAACTGCTGTTTGGGCGTTTTTATTTTTACCAAATTTACCAAAAATAATGCACAATCAAGCCCAAAACATACAGCTTAGTGATGAGTACAATCAACACCACGCCATTAAACTGGCAAATTAAAAACAAAATCAAGCTTTGTATTTGATATTGCCAGCATCATCGTGCTTTGTGTTGTGGATTTTGGCAGGTTTGTCAAAGGACAGGGGATTTATCCGCTACGGGGCGTTGATTTGTCATCTTTGGCAATGCTGGCAGATTATCACGCCACCGCCCAAGCTGATACACAAGTCAAGTATCGCTTGGGTGGATTGCCAGTTTGGCACTCGTAGGGTGATGGGATTAGAGGTGTTTTTTTAGCACTTTTGAGTTGCGTGTGTGGTCATAATTTGCTCGGCGAGGTGCTGGCAAATCATCAACCGCCACTTCTACAAAGCCCTGCTCAACAAACCAATGAGCCGTGTGCGTGGTCAGTGCGTATAAGTGGTGCAAGCTGTGGCTGCGTGCCTGTTGCTCTAAGAACGCCAATAAATCTGCACCACGGCTGCCTTTGCGATAATCTGGGTGAATGGCAAGGCTTGCCACTTCGGCTGATTGCACATCCAGTGGATACAGGGCAGCACAACCCAAGATTGTGCCGTCTCTTTCGATGACGCTATAAAATTCGATTTCTTGCTCTAGGCGTTCTTGGCTGCGGCGGATTAAGATGCCTTGTTCCTCAAGCGGTTTTAGCAGCTCAAGCAAGCCAATAACATCGTGAATGGTGGCACGGCGAATCTCTTCATAAGGGTCGTGGCTCACCAGCGTGCCTGAACCATCACGCGTGAACAACTCTTCGATTAATGCCCCGTCTTTGGTATAAGAAATGATATGCGTACGATGCACGCCTTGTCGGCAGGCACTGGCAGCACAGCGTAAAAAATGGCTGATTTCGCTCTGGTCTTGGCGATCTCGCAGCAGTCTATCAACTTCGTTGGGAATCATCTCGTGCAGCAGTCGTCCATCACGACCCATGATACCGTCCTGTTCACCCAAGAAAATCAGCTTATCCGCTCCCAGTGCGGTGGCAGCCGTCAGGGCAACATCTTCGGCAAGCAGGTTAAAAATCTCTCCTGTGATCGAAAATCCTGTCGGCCCCAAGATGACGATATGATTATTATCAAGATTATGACGAATGGCATCAACATCAATTGACCGCACCTCGCCAGTCATTTGATAGTCAATGCCATCACGCACCCCAAAGGGCTTGGCACTGACAAAATTGCCCGAAATCGCATCAATGCGTGAGCCATACATTGGCGAATTGGCAAGCCCCATTGACAGTTGGGCTTCGATTTGTAGGCGGATTGCTCCAACAGCTTCTAGTATGGCAGGCATTGCCTCGTGTGGCGTGATGCGGACATCGGCGTGCAGGGTTGAGTCAAGACCGCGATTTTTTAGACTCTGTTCAACCTGTGGGCGAGCACCATGCACCAGCACCAACTTAATTCCCAAGCTGTGCAATAGTGCAAAATCATGAATCAAGCTGTTAAAATTATCCTGTGCAACCGCCTCACC
The DNA here is from genome assembly GCF_900637105.1 of Moraxella cuniculi. Classification (NCBI taxonomy): domain Bacteria; kingdom Pseudomonadati; phylum Pseudomonadota; class Gammaproteobacteria; order Moraxellales; family Moraxellaceae; genus Moraxella; species Moraxella cuniculi. The sequence continues at coordinate 630,164 of NZ_LR134343.1, forward strand.
GCCAAACATCACTACAAAAGTTTTGCCACGGTGAGTGTTGATATAGGGGGCAGAATTACGAAACCAATGCACGGGCGTAAGCTGGGTCTGAGTGGGGGCTGGTTGCATATTTTTCTCCGAGTGGTCAAGTGGGCGTAAATCGCTGAGCTGATGACTCAACCGAGGTTGTTTTTATGATTAACTGCCCATAATAAAGCAACTTGGCTGAATAATCAATTGTCGCACGCTTTTTTGTGATGTTTGTGGCTTGGCTGCTAAATTGGCAGGCTTGGTATGCTTTGCTGGCTTGTGATTTGGTTTGGTTGCCAAATTGACAAATGCTGGGCGACTGCTTGGCAAGGTTTTATAATCACTGCCCAAAACTTTTGGCGGTTACAAAGTGGCATTTGCAAAAAATCGCCGATACAGTTACCATAATTCAACAGTCAGCATATACACTCTTTTGCCAAGCTGTGTTATGCTTTATTAATATACGCAAACCATAAGGAAACCGCTATGAAAATTTCTGCACTGGCAGCAGTTGTGGCTGCAACATTTGCAATGACGGCATGTGTAACAACTCAACCAACCACCACGCCAACCACTACCCCTGTTGCCACAACTGGCAAAGTAGCTGCTGCCAATGTGCCAGCGACCAGACCGACCGTTGTTACCAGCAACAATGTTGATACAGTGATGAATGCGTTCGTGGTACGCTCGGTTAATGGTCAAGAAACCCTTGAACCTGTAACGGCCAATAGCAATATCAAAGCAGGCGATTTGGTTGAATATCAACTTTTGCTTACCAACAATGGCAAAGACCGTGTGCGTAATATGCAGGTTGCACTTAGCTTGCCACAGGGGATAAGTTTTACAGGTTATGTATCGCCATCTGTGGGCGTGCAGGCAAGCGTTGATGGCGGCCGTTTTGTATTTATGCCAGTTCGTGCCAGCGTCAATGGCGTTGTAAGCAATGTGCCGTTTGATCAATATCAAGCCTTGCGTTGGACGGTTGAAGAGCTTGGCATCGGTGCAACTGCTGTGGTCAAATACCGTGCAACCATCAACTGATTTTATCAAGAATACCCATTTGGGCTGATGGCGGAGCTTGTCTCCGCTTTTTTATTGCGTGTTATTTGGCTGGTGGAATAATGCCAATATGCAGACAACCTGCTGCACTTCAAAAACAGCTGCCTATTCATCAACAAAATGCCGATGGTTGATGACTTTTCTGATTACCAATCATTTACAAATAAAATAAATTCTTATTTGGTTTGAATTGATAAGATAAATACGGTACAATATCACAATTTGGGCAACTGACCCAATTTAGGCACAAATGATACCAATTCAACCGAGAGGCAATTTATGATTACCAAAAAACTTTATCCATTGAGCGTGGCATTGATGGCAGCTTTGAGCGTGGCAGCTTGTACAGACAAGAACAAAGATACCGCCAGCACCGAGACGCCAGCTGCCGAAACCGCCACAACCACCGAAACTGCTACCACTGACACTGTAGTACCTCAGGCGGGTGAAGTTACCATCAAAACGGCAACAGGTGAGATGGCTCTGCCTGCCAATCCGCACCCACTGGCAGTGTATGATATGACAGCAATGCAAAACTTGGCAGCATTGGGCGTGCCAGTTGAGGGCTTGCCAGCGAATTTGCGTGGCAATAATCTAAAAGCACCAAACACGCCAGAATCTACCGATATCGGTACTTTGTTTGAGCCAAATCTTGAGGCATTGAACGCATTGCAACCAAAAGCGGTATTTGTCGGCTCTCGTATGGCAGAAAAGGGCGAAGAGATTGCCAAAGTTGCCCCAGTGGTCAATCTGACCATCGACACCAAAAATGTCTATGAAGCCACCAAGCAGCAGCTGACAGATTTTGGCAAGTTGTTTAACAAACAAAACGAAGCTGCTACCGCCATCAGCGAAATTGACAAGGCAATCGAAGAAACCAAAGCAGCAGTTGCAGGCAAGGGCAATGGACTGGCAATCTTGGTTAATGGCAATAAACTATCGGCGTATGGTGAGAATTCTCGCTATGGCTTTTTGCATACGACATTTGGTATCCCGATGGCTGATAGCAACATTGAAGAAGCCAGACACGGTCAGCCAATCAGCTTTGAATACCTACAAAAAGTTGATCCAGACTGGTTGTTCGTGCTTGATCGTGGGGCAGCAATTGGTGAGGAAGGGCAGTCTGCCGAAGAGGTGCTAAACAACCCGCTGATGCAAAATACCAAAGCATGGAAAAACAAACAAATCGTCTATCTAAGTGCTGATAGTTATTTGGCATTTGGTGGCTATTATCAATGGCTAACCGATGCACAGATTGTGCGTGATGCTTTTAATGCCAAGAAATAATCCTTGCTTGGACAGGCTGTCCTGTTTATTGTCTTGATGTGTGAATTTGGTGGCTGCGGCTGCCAAATGTCATGCTTGATTGGCTCGGCATGATAAAATGCCGCCAAATGCTTTTGCTCATCAGATGGGTAGGTGATGTGTTATTCACCAAAGTGCTTGGCATTCATGCTGTATGATTAATAAATTTTGTTAATAATTTTAACAATTGGTACAAAAATATGTCCAGTATGTTTGCCAGTCGCTCTAACACCACTTCTCAGCATTCTTGGCAAAAAGCCATCATTACCAATATCGCAAGTCTGGCTATCATGGTGGTATTGGTGCTTGTCAGTTTGTCTGTTGGTGTGGCGGATTTTAGCTGGCAGGGATTGTTTGGCTTTGGCGAACCGCTGACAGATGATGCCCAAGTCCTGATCCAAAGTCGCATTCCCAGAACGCTCGCCATCATCTTGACAGGGGCAGGCATGGCAATCAGTGGCATGATGATGCAGGTGGTGCTAAAAAACCGTTTCGTTGAGCCGTCAATGGTGGGAGCAACCCAAAGTGCCGCACTGGGTATGTTGCTGACCGCACTGTTTTTGCCAGCGACAACCGTTGCCATAAAAATTGGCATTGCCACTGTCTGTGCAATGGTTGGCATGGCGATATTTATGCGTCTGATTCGCCGTCTGCCAGCGACTGATTATCTGATGGTGCCATTGGTGGGCATTGTGTTTGGCGGCATTATTGACTCAATCAGTACTTTTATTGCGTATCAAACAGAGATGGTGCAGCTGCTTGGTGTATGGCGGTTCGGTGATTTTTCTAGCATTTTGGCAGGTCGTTATGAGCTATTATGGCTTGTCGGTGCTGTATCGGTGCTGACTTATGTGCTTGCCGATAAGCTAACCATTATTGGGCTTGGCGACCATATTGCCACTAATCTGGGCATTAATCGTGAGATGGTGCTAAGGCTTGCGGTGGTGATGGTGGCATTGACCAGCTCGGTGGTGGTGGCAACGGTGGGCATGATTCCTTTTGTGGGGCTTGTTGTGCCAAATATTGTCAGCCGTATGGTGGGCGACAGATTGAGGCTGTCGCTGCCTGCAGTGGCTTTGCTTGGCTCCTCAGCGGTGCTGTTATCTGATATCATTGGTCGCCTGATTCGTTATCCGTTTGAGATTCCTGTTACGGTGATATTTGGCGTGCTGGGAGCGGTGATATTTTTGTGGTTGTTGTATAAGCAAAAATAACCAGCCACCATGGCTGATGCTCGCCAATTTCCAAGGTTTAGATACTGCCCAATCTGACCATCTTAGTCTTTTGACACAAAGTAGCCTAGTCGCTTGTAGAGTGTATATTTATGCAATCGCTGAAGTTTTTGTATAACCTAAAGCAGTATCCGTCCACGATATTTGCTGTGTTGCTTGCTGTTGCGTGTGTGTTATTTTTGACAATTAATGTCTCAGGCAATTGGGATTTTGTTTTATCATTGCGTGGCAAGAAGCTCTTGGCATTGATGACGGTAGGGTTTGCGATTGGTACATCGACACTGCTGTTTCAGACCTTGACGCACAATCCCATTTTGACCCCTGCATTGCTTGGTTTTGATAGTTTGTATGTGCTTATCAAAAGTTTGATGGTGTTTTTTTTGGGCTCGGTGGGGCTGGCTGCCATACCCAGCATGGGCAAATTCACCCTTGAGGTTGTCATTATGCTGTCGCTGTCGCTTGTGATGTTTCGCGTACTTTTTGGGCGACAGACACAGGATTTGACACGGCTGGTGCTGGTCGGTGTGGTATTTGGGCTATTGTTTCGTAGCCTGTCTTATTTGGTGGCTCGCATGATTGACCCTGAGGAATTTGTTACCATTCAGTCGGTCAGTTATGCTGGGTTTAACACCATCAATACCCAAGCCTTAGCCATAGGTATGCTGCTGTGTATGCTGTGTGCGGTGCTGATGTATCGCATGAGGCATCAGTTGGATATTTTGCTCCTTGGACGACTGCCAGCGATTAATCTGGGCATCAATTACCATCGCTTGGGTTTGGTGCTGCTATCAACCATTGCGTTGCTTGTTTGTGTTTCGACAGCAATGGTTGGCCCTGTTACCTTTTTTGGACTGTTGGTGTGTGCCTTGACCAACCGCTTATCACCCTCCATGCATCATGCCAAGCGTTTGGTGATGGTGTCATTATTGGCAATGCTGTGCCTTGTGGCGGGGCAGTTGGTGTTTGAGCAGCTGTTGAATATGGCAGGCGTGCTTGAGGTGGTGATTGAGTTTGTTGGCGGTGTGGTGTTTTTGTGGATTGTGTTTCATCAATATAAAAAGAGAGTGGCATGATAGAGATTGCGGATATATCTTATCAAGTGAATGATACGCTGACCATTTTGCAAGATATTAATTTGACTTTGCAAACAGGGCAGGTGATTGCACTGATTGGACCAAATGGTGCTGGCAAATCCACCTTGTTTGGTTTGATGGCACGCATCATACCGTTGCAGACGGGCAGCGTTCGTTTTTTTGGGCGTTCGGTGGCAGATACTGACAATCGCTTACTGGCTCAAACGCTTGCCATACTCACCCAAGAAAATCACATACAGGGCAGATTGCGAGTGGCAGAATTGTTAATGTTCGGTCGCTACCCTTATCATCAGGGCAATCCCAGTGAGCAAGATTATCAAAAAGTGCAAGAAGTTATGGCACAGTTTGAGCTGACACAGTTTGCCGATCGATTTTTGTCAGATTTATCTGGCGGACAGCGGCAGCGTGTGCTGATTGCGATGGTTGTTTGTCAAGATACGCCCTATTTGCTGCTCGATGAGCCACTGAATAATCTAGACATGTACCATGCAGGCAGGCTCATGCGACAGCTCAAAGCCTTGGCAACGCAGGGCAAGACCATTGTCATCGTTCTGCATGATATCAATCAAGCTGCCCAATTTGCTGATACAGTGGTGATGATGAAATCAGGGCAGGTGATGAATGTCGGCACGCCAGCAGAGGTTCTGACCGCCGAGAATATTCGCACGCTCTACCAAGTTGATGTAACGGTGCTGACCCATCAGGGCAAGCCTGTGATTGTTGATGTGCTATCTTAGGCAAAAAATCACCCAGCAGCATATATGTACACTGCTGGGCAGATTTGTCAGCATACTTAGCTGGGGTTAGTTTTCCAAATGCTGCACGCATAACTTTAACAACCGCCATAGCTCTTGGTCTTTTTCGATAAACTCATTGTAGATGGTATCTTGGCTCATGACGCTGTATTCGCCCTGTGTGGTCGTGTTGAGCTCACCTCGTTCATCGGCATCGTATAATTCATTAAAGGCAGGGCTGTAGTAGGTTTGTTGCAATTTTTCCATCACGGCTAGGGCGTGCTCAAGTTGCTCACGGGTATTTTGTAGTGCTGATTTGGCGGCCAGCCATTCACGATACAGTGTTTGGGCGGCATCAAGCGTTGCTTGTTGATCGGGGTTGCTCATGGTTTCTCCTGTCGGTTTGGTTAAGCGGATTTGTCGCTGTCGGGAAGTTGTTGAGGGTTGTCTTTTACCAGCAATCTGGCAAGCACCAACCCCAGCTCAAATAATAGGCACATGGGAATTGCCAACATCAGCATACTTGCCCCATCGGGCGGTGTTACGATGGCGGCGATGCCAAAGCAAGCAACGATAATATAACGCCGCTTGCTGGCAAGGCTCTGCACACTGACCAGTCGCACCAGCACCAGCACCAGCGTCAGCACAGGAATCTCAAACATCACCCCAAATACCAAAAACAATTTCACCACGAAGTTCAGATAACTGTCAATATCAGTCATCGGCAGCACATTGTCAGGAGCGAACATAACAAAAAATTTCAGTGCAGGGACAAGCACAACAAAATACGCAAATGCCACTCCTGTATAAAACAGCACAATAGATGACAGCAAAAGTGGTATGGCGGTGCGTTTTTCGTGGCGATATAGGGCTGGGGAAACAAAACCCCAAATCTGTGCCAAAATAAATGGTACGGTGATAAATAAGGCAACAAAAAAACTTAGGCGAATGGGTGCCAAAAAACTCGATGCCACATCGGTTGCAATCAGGCTGGCTTCGTTTGGCAGCAGTGCCACCAGTGGATTTGAGATAAAATCATACAGCTGACGACTAAATCCCACCAGAGCCAAAAAAACCACCAAGACGGCAATCAAGATACGAATAAAGCGAGTACGCAACTCAGCAAAATGCGACATTAAGGGGGTGTCATCGGTATTTGGGTCGTGGCTCATGATTGATGTTCCTGTGCCACAGCCTTGTTTAGCAATGGGTCGGCAGTATGGTTGGGTAAAAATGGAGCAGGTGGCAAGCGGTGTTTGCGGTCGTATTCACCGAGCAAAAACCAGCGATTGGTCATCGGCAGTGTCGCCGATTGTGCGTCTGCCATGTTGGCAATCTCTCGCCATGCACTGGTTGCTTGGCGGTTGCTTTGGTTGATTGACTGCTGAAGTTTGTCCATCTGTGCCTTCATGTCGGCCTCAGATTGGCGGATTTGTGCCAGCTCTTTTTTGAGCATTTCTTGTGTTTCAAGCAGTTGCAGCTCGCTTGAGATTTCGTGTTGCAGGCGTGCACTGGCTTGGCGAAAAGTGCGATACCATCGCCCCAGTGTCCGTGCGGCAACGGGCAACTTTTCAGGGCCAAGTACAATCAGTGCAATAACACCGAACAGCAACAGCTCAAAAAAACCAAGATTTGCCATGTTGTGTCAGCTTAGTTGTGCTGGTCTGGTTTTTCAATTTTAATCTCAACCTGCTCGGCGGTGATGGTTTTTTCGCCAGCGGGCAGTTGTGGCTTGTCATCATCTTTGACGGCATCTTTAAAGCCTTTGACCGCAGAGCCCAAATCCTTGCCAGCACTTTTTAGCTTACTTGTGCCAAAAACAATCACAACAATTGCCAAAAAAATCAGCCAATGCGTGATAGATAATGAACCCATAATGCACCTCGTGTCCTTGATAGTTGATAATAATTCAAAAATTGCTTTTGTTATGCTATTGTACCGCTTGCAGGCGAGCAAGTAAAGATAAGATGAAAGGAATGTTGCAATTAGGCTTGTTTTTGCTTGATTGATTTGCTACAATAAGTCTCCCACCTTCCGTCAGCGTCCAAGTATACTCTTGACACTAGGCAAAAAGGTTTATCGTTGAGCAATCAACTTATCTTAAGAGGCTATTATGAAACTAAAAACCAAGCGTGGTGCGGCCAAGCGTTTCAAAAAAACCGCAAACGGCTTCAAGCGTAAGCAAGCATTCAAGCGTCATATCTTGACCAAGAAATCTCCAAAGCGTATCCGTCAATTGCGTGGTTGTGTTATGGTTCACGCATCTGATGTGGCATCAATCCGTCGTATGTGCCCATACATCTAATCAATTTTTCGGATATTTTAGGAGAAAACAATGGCTCGTGTAAAACGTGGTGTACAAGCAAATCGCCGTCATAAAAAAGTTCTAGCTCGTGCAAAAGGCTACTATGGTGCACGCTCTCGTGTGTATCGTGTAGCAGTACAAGCTGTCATGAAAGCAGGTCAATATGCTTATCGTGATCGCCGCAACAAAAAGCGTTCTTTCCGCCGTCTGTGGATTGCTCGTATCAATGCTGGTGCTCGCCTAAATGGTCTAAGCTACAGCCGTCTAATCAATGGCCTAAAAAAGGCAAATATTGAAATCGACCGCCGTATCTTGGCTGATATCGCGATGCACGATGCTGCCGCTTTCACTGCAATTGCAGAAAAGGCAAAAGCTGCTTTGGCATAATCTTAAATTGTATATTTAAGAGCAAACCCACCATTTTGGTGGGTTTTGTTTTGTCTAAAATATCTTAAAAGACCGCAAAATCTATCAGCATACGCTAAAAACAGTAGCTAGGGTCAAATTGCCGAATGGATAAAATTTAGGCTATAATAAATCTTAGTTGCGTACTTGCTGCTAGGCTGCGGCATTTAACTATAAGATGAGCTGGTTTTGAATTCTATCCATTTTACTTATTTCGCCGACTTTATCAACAAAACCAAAGGACTGTCATAAATTATAGATTTATTCTTTTTGTGTGCTTGTCTTCTGTGGCACTTGGTGCTTTTTCTATCATTGACACTTTATTTTATCTACAAAAGGGGCTGGGTTTTCAGCAGATTGCTTTTTTGGCGACTTTGCTCAATGTTGTGGTGATGATCTGCGAGGTGCCGACAGGATTTATTACGGATAAATTTGGTGTTTTTCGGGCACTTTTGGTTGGTACGCTGCTTCGCTCTCTGGCTGCCATTTTTTATATTATTGATTTTTATGGTAATTTTGTTATCGCCACGACGCTTGCCGCCATCGGCATTGCTTTTTTGTCAGGTGCAGTAAACGCCGCAACCATCAGGCTCAAAGGAGCGATAAAAACCGAACAAGCGTTTTCGTCTGTCGGTTTTTATAAGAGTTTGGCTTTGGTCTTGGGTGGTCTGATGGGTTATGTGCTGTTTGGTTATAAGATTTATTATCCATGGGTCTTTGCCAGCATTTGTTTTTTCTTGGCGTGTGTCAGTATCATGCCTTTGGCGATTGAACTAAAAAATAATGATAAAAATCAACACAATACCGACCATTTTGCACAAACAGATGAACGAAAACTAAGCTTAAAAAACCTACCCATACTGATAAAAAAACCAAGCAACACGCCCTATATTTTGGGCGTGCGTGTGGATAAGTGTTGGGGCGGTTACGCCGATGCTTGTGTGGCAAAAGCTGTTTGATGGCTTTGCTTTTGGGTTGGTCTTGGGCTTTGTCAGCCTGCAAGCGGCAGCGATGGCAGCTTCTTATGTGGTAAAAAGACACAACATCACCTTAAAGTACAAATACACCGCCATGCTGGCAAATGGCTTGATTTTATTGTGCATTCCGCTTGCTACAGGCAATGTGCTGATATTGACGGCGGCGATATTTTTGCATGTGTTTTTTCATGTATTAAGCAGTATTTTTATTTTTTCTTTATTTCATGAGCAGGTCGAGGATGGTATTCGCAACACCGCTGAGTCATTGACCTCGCTGTTTGATTCATTGCTGCTCATTCTCATTTATCTTATCACAGGCTATTTGCTTGACGCAGGCAAGATAAATTCTGCGTTTTATCTTTCAGCTGTCGTGGCTTTGCTGGTGTTTTTGTTGTATTTTTTGGCAAATAAGTCGCCTGTTGGTTTGGTTGATTGATGAAAATATCAAAAAAGCATTGGCTAAAATATAAACTTGAAAAACGCAAACAGCTGTGGCGATACATCAGCATTTTTTAAAGACTGATGGTAAATTTAGGCGGATAATATACATGGTGGTGTTTGGCACTTAAAAAACCGCAATGTGCCATCATTGCGGTTTTATTTATGTGGCTACGGATTTAGTAAAACCTAGAAGTCATAGCGTAAGCCAGCTTCTAAGCCAAGAGCGTCTGATTGGACACGCACCAAATCATCGCCATCGTATTTAAAGCTGGTTTCGTCACTATATGACAGTGATCCAAAAACTCGCACACGAGCTCCGTCTCGTTTTAGCCATTTGATGACCCCTGTGCTGGCGGTGGTTTTTTCGCCATCTTTATAGCCTTTATAGTTGCGAGCTGTACCTGCTTGGGCATAGATATCGGTGGTTTGATTGAGCTTATAATAGCCTGATACCAATGCCCCAAGCTCTTTATTGCCGCTGTTATAGTCGGTTTGCTGGGCGATGAGACCGACAGTCAACTCTTTGGTTGGCTTGACGGACACCATGGCACGCAATGCCTTAAAATCACCTGCACTGGTATAGGCAATGCCTGTGTCAAACTTTTCAGATTCATGCAGCATATGACCAACAATCATGTCGCGTCTTTTTTCGTTTGGTTTGCCATCAGCACCAAAGACGGTAAATTTGCCACCATTACTGCTGTCTGTGTCGTCTTTAACCACCTCATCCATGGCGTAGTGTAGCTTGATTTGGGTTTTGCCGTCATTAAATTTTGGCGTGGTGTACTGAATGGTGTTGTTGGTGCGTTGCCCATGATAGCCAAAAGGTGAGCTTGTGCCTGCGGCATATAGGTAGCCCCAATTGACATAGTCAATGTCGTCATCAGGTGTGTATAGCCGACCAGCCAACATTGTGCCGTATTTTTTATGTTTAAGCCCCAAGTAGGTGTTGCGTGAGGCAAAATTATTGCCATTACCATCATTGTCTAAATATACAGAATATTCTAAGCGATATTCTAAATCAACATCATCAGTTAGTTTTTCTGATCCAGTTAAGCGAACGCGTGAGCCAGCTGAATTAAGCGTGGTTCGGTTGTCTTTACTCTGTGTTATCACACCTGTGCTTAGGTTGGTCTCTTTTTTGTCTGTCTTTTCTTGCAGAGTAGTCAAATAAAACCGACCAGAGATTTTTGGCTCAGCTGTGGCATTTATCGGTAAGGATAAAAGTAAAATGGGGGGGGTGGCGACACTAATGGCTTTTATGATGGCGGTTAGTGTGGGTGATTTTTTCATGATATGTCCTTAATTTCTTAGCTGTTGGCGAATATATAATCCATCAGATTGGGCACAAATCACAACTATATATAATGCCCAATCTAGTAATTTTGATGCCAAATCAAAATTACACTCTTAATATAATTGAAAAAATACAAAGTGGCAACATTTTTTTTGCAATTTGTTACAAGTTCGGTTTATGGTCTGGTTTTTTAGGCTTTGTTGGTAGATTGATGGTGATTTTTTGGCAAGCTGATGATAGGCTTGTCAAATAGCTTGACTGGATTTATTTAAGTGAGCATCTCGGGTGTGAATTGTTATAGCCTGCTGGTATTTGCCAATCGGTTGTTTACATTTTTGGGTGAATTATTTACAATAAACCGTTTTGGCTTGATAAAATTGATGAAAGTTTTTATGAGTATGATACCAAATTTGGACAAGGCTTTAACCGAGCTTGATAAGCAGCAATTTGTGGCATTTGAACAGCAGGCGGTTCAGCTGATTGAGCAAGCTCAAAATGAGCAGCAACTGCAAGAGTTGCGAGTAAATTTAACGGGTAAAAAATCTGCCTTGACGGCACTATCTAAGCAGATGGGGCTGCTTGATGCCGATGCCAAAAAGCAATACGGTGGCTATTTGCATGAGCTGCGTGGTAATATCATGCAGGCATTTGAGCAAAAAGCAAGCAGTTTGGCTTTGGTGGCACTCAATGCCAAACTTGCCAGCGAGACCATCGATATCAGTTTGCCTGCTCGGGGGGTTGACAAGGGTGGATTGCACCCAATCACGCAGACTGCCGAACGCATGAAGCAGTTTTTTGTGCAGGCGGGCTTTGTGGTGGCGACAGGCCCTGAGGTTGAGAGTGATTATTATAACTTTGAGGCACTAAATATCCCAGAGCATCACCCTGCGCGTGCCATGCATGATACTTTTTATTTTGATGCACATTATTTGTTGCGTACGCACACTTCAGGCGTGCAGATTCGCACGATGGAGCAGAGCACGCCACCGATTCGCATTATCTGCCCTGGCCGTGTGTATCGCTGTGATTCTGACCAGACCCATTCGCCGATGTTTCATCAGATGGAGGGATTAATGGTGAGCAAATCAAGCAATTTTGCTGAGCTAAAGGGCTTGATTCATGAATTTTTGGACGCTTTTTTTGGCAAGAAAATGACTGTGCGTTTTCGCCCTTCGTTTTTTCCATTTACCGAACCATCGGCTGAAGTGGATATTTTGTCCGACAGTGGTAAATGGCTTGAGGTGCTAGGCTGTGGCATGGTACACCCACAAGTGCTAAAAAATTGTGGCATTAATCCTGATGAGTACACGGGGTTTGCCTTTGGGCTTGGGATTGAGCGATTTGCCATGTTGTATTATGGCATTGATGATTTGCGATTATTTTTCCAAAATGATTTGCGTTTTTTAAGACAGTTTGGCTGATAAATTTGCCAAATTGATGGCGAAACAGTGGTTATTTTTGGGCTAAATATTAAGATAATATAGAGATTGTGATGAAAATCAGTGAACAATGGCTAAGACAATGGGTCAATCCACAACTTGACAGTGCCGCACTTGGCGAACAATTAACAATGGCAGGGCTTGAGCTGGACGGTATGCAGACAATTGCACCGCCGTTTAGTGGCGTTGTAGTTGGCGAAGTGATTGAGTGTACACAGCATCCAGATGCTGACCGTTTGCGAGTAACACGAGTAAATATCGGCGATGAGCTGTTGCAAATCGTCTGTGGTGCACCAAATGTGCGTGTTGGTCTAAAAGTTGCAGTGGCAACGATTGGTGCGGTGTTACCAAGCGATGATGGCAAGGGCTTTAAGATAAAAAAAGGCAAGCTGCGTGGCGTTGAATCGCAAGGCATGCTGTGTGGTGCTTCAGAGCTTGGTTTGCCAGATAAGATTGATGGGTTGATGGAGCTGGATTGTGATGCACCCATTGGCATGGATATCAGACAGCTATTGAACCTAGATGCCAAGATTTTTGAGATTGCCATCACACCAAACCGTGGCGACTGCCTAAGCGTATTAGGGCTGGCACGAGAAGTTGCAGCACTCAACCAGCTGCCGCTGAATCGTCCATCGGTCGAGGCTGTCTGTGCTGGTGATACCACCGTGCCGACTGTGCGTGTTGCTGACAGTACAGCCTGTCCTCGTTATTTGGCTCAGCGTATCGATGGCATTGATCGCAGCGTTGAGACACCGCAGTTTATCGTTGATGCTCTGACTGCCTCTGGCGTGCGAGTGCATAATTTTTTGGTTGATGTTACCAATTTTGTCTTGTTGGAATTGGGTCAGCCATTACACGCTTTTGATGCTGACAAAATAGTTGGCGACATTGTGGTACGCCATGCAGTCGCTGGCGAGACACTTGAGCTATTAAACGAACAGACCATTACTTTGACAGGTGATGAGCTGGTTATCGCTGATGATATTGGCGTGCTTGCTTTGGCAGGGATTATGGGAGGGCTGCGATCAGCTGTCAGCGATGAGACGACCAATATTGTGCTAGAGAGTGCACATTTTGCCCAGCTTGCCATCGCTTCGCGAGCCCGTCGTTTTGGCTTGCATACCGATGCTTCGCAACGCTTTGAGCGTGGCGTTGATTTTTGGTTGCCCAGATTGGCTCTTGAGCGTGCCAGTAGCTTGATTGTATCGGTGGCAGGTGGCAAGCCAAGTGCCGTCAGTCTCACAGAATCTTTAGAGCATCTGCCTGTGCGACCAAAAATCAGCGTACCGATTGCTAAAGTTACCCAGCTACTTGGCGTTGATATTGACCCTGTGCAGATGGTCGATGGCTTAAATAGACTTGAAATTGCAACCGAACAGGTGGGCGATGTGTTGCAGTGCCAAGCACCAAGCCATCGTTTTGATATTAATATTGCCGAAGATATCATTGAGGAAATTGCTCGCATTTATGGCTATGCCAATATCCCCGCGAGCTTGCCAAAGTTTGCCGTATCCATGAACGATGATATCGCTGCCGATGCTGTGCAATCACTCAAATTATCTTTGGTAAATGCAGGTTATTATGAGGCGGTGAGCTTTAGTTTTGCTGATGCGAAGGTTGAGGCATTGTTCGATGACGAAAATCTAGGGGCGGTATTGCCGATTGCCAATCCCATCTCCAGCGATTTGGCGGTAATGCGTCGCACCTTGCTGTCAAGCCTACTGCCGATTGTTGGCTATAATCTGAACCGTCAGCAATCTCGTGTGCGGTTGTTTGAAACAGGGCTTAGCTTTGTTGGTGCTGATGTCAAAAATCTACAACAAACGCCAAGCATTGCTCTTGTTGCCACAGGTGATGTCGCTCATGAGCAGCACCATGCCAACCGTGCGATGGATTTTTATGATTTAAAACGAGATGTCGAAAGTCTGCTGCCAGCAGCCTTGAACAAAGCAAGCGTCAGCTATGAGCGAGCGAAGTTGAGCTTTTTGCACCCTGGTCAATCCGCCCAGTTGCTGATTGATGGCGTGGCGGTAGGCTGGCTGGGTCAGCTACACCCAAGCATCGCCAAAGCACTTGATTTGCCGACTATTTGGGTTGCACAGTTGCAGATTGAGCCATTGCTTGCACAGTTTGGCAACAAGACAAGCATAGCAACACCGAGCAAATTCCCATCGGTTCGCCGTGATTTGGCGGTATTGGTGGATACAGATACACCGTGGCAGATGCTCAAGCAGGACATTCGTGTGCAGGCTGGCAGATATTTGCAAGAATTGTGGCTGTTTGATGTCTACACAGGCGATAGATTGCCAGCGGGCAAAAAGTCATTGGCATTTGCGATGGTTTTTCAGGACAATGAGGCAACTTTGGCAGATGAACAAGTCAAGGCAGCCACCGATAAGGTGATAGCAATGCTTGCCGACAAGCACCATGCCCAATTGCGTGATTGATTCCGTGCTGCTGTAGGCATGTTGTCTACGGCAGCCAAGTGAATAATGAGAATCGTGTATTATTTTTCAAAATTGTATTGCATTGAATATTTAATTAAGGTTAAAATAATACATTAAAGGCGATAAGGTTTTTTGGTAGCTTTTGATAAATAAGGATAAATCATGAGTGCACTGACCAAGGCGGATATGGTCAATCAATTAACGATTAGACTTAGGCTGACCCGCCAGCAAGCCAGAAAGCTGGTTGATGGATTTTTTGATGAAATCAGCCAAAATCTGATTGAGGGCAATGAGGTTAAATTATCAGGATTTGGTAATTTTGAGCTAAAAGATAAAAAAGCCAGACCGGGCCGCAATCCCAAAACTGGCGAAAACGCCCCTGTGCAAGCACGCCGTGTGGTAACTTTTAAGGCAGGGCAAAAATTGCGTGGCTGGGTAGATGGTCAGTATAATAAGGTGGATTAACCATCTTAGAGTACTTGAAAACCGTTTGGTTTTTTGCTAAAATATTGTTTTATTTTCCCACTTAAGTTGGCTAATAACACAGACAGGCATGGTGCGGCGTACCAAAGTTGGTTGGTGATGGCGTGGCTATGTTCCACCGTATGTGATTTGGTTTGGCGACCGACAGATATGGTGCTTATTAGTGCTTAGGTTTTTTGGATAAGAGTTTATTATGCGTAAAGACATTCACCCAGAATACCGCGAAGTATTGTTCCACGATACCAACGCTGATGTGTATTTTTTGACTCGCTCAACAGCAAGCACCAAGACCACTCGTGAATACGAAGGTCAAGAGTATCCATATTTCCCATTGGATATTTCTAGTGCTTCTCACCCATTCTACACAGGCGAGCAACGCAAAACTGCCAACGAAGGTCGTGTGGCAAGTTTCAACAAGCGTTTTGGTGCATTTGCAAATCGTGGCAAAAAATAAGCCATTGCACGGCTATCAGACGCATTGTGTCATCAAATCGCTCCATTGGGGCGATTTTTTATAAGTCGGATTTGGTGTGTTGGTTTTTGCATTGTCAGCAGGCGATGAGAATTGCAAGGCTATATTTATAAGACTGTTCATAAAATTGTAACAATTTTGACCAATATGCCAGACAATAGATGACGAATAATATTAAGTCTGATAAACTATGGTTATAAAAAGAGCCATTTGGGCAGTTGCTCAATTTTGGCTGATGATTGCTTTGTTTATTATAAAATAAAAACTTGAGGTGGCTTATGCAGTGGAGTGGTTTTTGGCTGGTTTTGGCCTTGGTTGTGATAATCATCGGTGTGCTGATGGTGGTGCGTAGTTTACGCCGTACTCAGGTGGCAGTGCCAGAGCTGGAACAAAAAACCAAGCATGGCTTGCCAATTGTCGCACGGGAAGATAGGGAGTTGTCATCATTACCAGCGGCAGAAAGTGAAGAGGTTGATGCGTTGTCTAGCATGGCGGCGGCAATGAGTGCTGCTCCTGTCATTGTGCAGACTGCTGATGATGCCAAAGCTGCCAAGGTGGCAGATGAGCCGCTGCCACACAGCGAAGAGTTGCCATTACAACAAGATGACGATGACGGCGAACCTATAGCGGTTGAGCAGATTAATTTTGAACAAAATTCGCCAGTGCTAGATAAGCATTTGGACGAACGCCGTCAGTTTGACCAAAACAATGACCCTTTGCTGCACGCCACCGAGACAGTCAGTATCGCCATCATGCCACGGCATTCTTTTGCAGGATTGCCGGGCAAGACCATCTTGGACATTGCCAAGACTTATGGCATTAAATTTGGCGTGATGAACCTATTTCATCGCTACGAAAATGAGGACGGCACAGGCGATTTGTGGTTTAGCATGATGGGTATGGGCTATGAGGGTGTGCGAGCATTTGACCTAAATACCCTGCATGAGGATCATTTCATTGGGTTGACGCTGTTTTTGCCATTGCCGCACCCACAGGCTGTATGCGGCTTTGATAGCATGGTGTCGGTGGCAAAGATGATTGCCCAAGAATTGTCAGCAGATATGCTTGATGAGCAAGGCAATGTAATCGATGATGCTTATTTTGATAAATTGCGTGCGGTGATTGTTGAGCAGCAATACGGCTGACAATGCGGACAGTACACGCTGGCACGAGAGACGATTTTGACATTTTCAAGGACAGTACCACAGACAAAGCATGGCTGACCTGCTCGCCCATAGACTGATAAGGTCTGCTGAAAATAGCCAGTTTTTCCCGTGCCAGTGCGAAAATCTTTCAGGCTTGAGCCACCTTGTTCGATGGCTTTGCTAAGCACTTGCTTGATGTTGCCAACCAGCCGTGCCAATTGCTCAGGACTGAGCTGGCAAGCAGGGGTCAGCGGGTGAATATTTGACAAAAACAAACTCTCGGCAGCATAAATATTACCCACGCCGACAACAACGCTCTGATCCATAATCAGAGCTTTGATGGCTTTATTGACAGTTTTGGCGACTGGGCTATTATGGATATGGCGAGTCAAATAATCACCATCAAAAGCGGCATCAAGAGGCTCTGGGCCCAGATGTGCCAAAAAACGCTCATGGGTGTCAGGCGTGTCAAGATGACTGTCATTTTGTAGCCAAAGTATCATGCCAAAGCGTCTGGGATCGTGATAATGCAACCAGATGTCGTGCTGATCATTGTCAGCATTGCCAAAACATATCAGCAGATGATCGTGCTTTCTTGGGGGCTCGTCAATGTATTGTTGTAAGCTGCCTGACATTCCCAAATGAATCAAAAGCGTCTTGTGCAGATTGTCAGTTTGGTGATAAAAATCAAGCAACAGATATTTGGCACGCCGTTTGATATCGATAAGCGTATAGCCCACCAAACCGTCCAAATCAGCAGCAATCGGGTAGCGTAGCTTGGTGTGCCGCAGCTGTAGTTGCTTGACGGTTTTGCCGATTAGTGGCATAAGGCTGGTTTTGGTGGTTTCGACTTCTGGCAGCTCTGGCATGATACACCTAATTTGTTACACGGCGTGCATACAGCACGGCTGGTTGTTGCTCTATTTTATTTAGCAGGCGTGATAAATGGGCGATGCCTGCCACCTCGACATAAAACCGCATTTGGCTGATTGTGCCATCATTATTGATGGTTTCGGCACGATGGATATTCACCTTCTCACGGTCAATGACATGCACCAAGTCTCTTAATAATCCGCTTGTGTTCTGGGCTTCGACATGAATCACCACAGGCTGATAACGGCCAAAACTTTCTTGCCAGCGAGCCACCACTGAGCGGTCTGGTTGCCGTTCTACCAATCGCAGATATTCAGCACAGCCTTGATTATGAATGCTGATACCGTTTGTTAATGTAATAAAGCCAGCAATCATCTCGCCATGAACAGGATTGCAGCATTTGGCAAGGTGCAACTCAACATTATCAAGTCCTTCAAGCTCAATTTTGTAGCGGTTGCTGCGAGCAGGTGTTTTGATTTCAATGGCGGCTTCATCAATGGCTGGCTCGGATAGATTGAGTTTTTGGGCAAGTAGGTTGCTGATTTGGCTCACGCCAACATCGCCCATTACCAGTGCCACATACAGGTCGTCTTCGGACTTGATGTTCAGCTCGCTTAGGCAGTCGTTTAGATCAATCTGGCTTGGCAGAATTGATAAGCGATCAAGTTCTCTTGATAACAACGCCTTGCCTGTGTCGATATTTTTATCACGGTCTTGTTTATTAAACCATTGCCGCAGTTTGGATTTGGCACGGTTGGTATGAATGTAGCCAAGTGATGCCATGAGCCAATCTCGATTCGGCTCACGGCTGGATTTGGTGATGATTTCAATCTGATCGCCTGTTTTTGGCTGGTGCGTCAGTGGCACATAGCGACCATTGACACGAGCCCCTTGGGCACGGTTACCAACTTCGGTATGCACATAATAGGCAAAATCCAGCACCGTTGCTCCTTTGGGTAGTTCGGTAATATCACCATCACGGCTAAAGACATAGATGCGTTCGGCATCATCAATCTCAATGTCGCTGTCTTCATCGCCGTCTGGTTTGTCATTGCCAAGCAATTGACGCAAGGAGCTGATTTTTTGGGTCAGATAGTCGTCTTTTTTGGCTTTTAGCCCTTCTTTATAATTAACATGAGAGCATTTGCCAAGCTCTGCCTCAAAGTGCATATCAAAGGTGCGTATCTGCACTTCCAGCGTTCGTCCTTCGGCGATGACAGCGGTGTGCAATGACTTGTAGCCATTGGGCTTGGGGTTGGTGATATAGTCATCAAACTGCTCTGGAATATGTCGCCACAGACCATGGACAATGCCAAGCGTGTAGTAGCATTCGGCATTGCTATTGACCAAAACACGCAACGCACGGATATCATACAGCTGATCAAAGGACAGATTTTTTTGTTTCATCTTACGCCAGATGGAGTAGATGTGCTTGACTCGTCCAGAGACTTCGCCTTGGATACCTGCCTGTATGAGAGCTTGGTTTAGGTTGTCTTTGACCAGTTCAATATAAGCCTCTCGCTCGCTGCGTTTTTCGGCAAGCAGTGAAGCGATTTTTTTGTATTCATCAGGGGCAAGGTAGCGAAATGCCAAATCCTCCAGTTCCCATTTTAGCTGGGCGATAGACAGCCGATGTGCCAGCGGTGCATAAATGGTCATCACCTCACGAGCGACCCGTTGCTGACGATCGGGCGGTGCAAATGACAGCTCACGCATGGCAAAGGTACGCTCGGCAAGTTTGATTAGCACAGCACGCACATCATTGGTGGTGCTGATGAGCATGCTGTAGATATTTGATAATTGATCGCGTTGATTGCTATTAAAATAATCCTCAAGTCGTTGATTATTCTCAATACTTTCGGATAATTTACCCATCGCCAGTGTGTCAGCCACCAAATGAGCAATGTCATCGCCAAAATTTTTGCTAAGGGTTTCTATGCTGACAAGCTCACGGCGTGCGGTGCGATATAGCATGGCAGCGGCGAGGGCGTTTTCGTCTTGGAACAAATACGCCAAAATATCCGCCATGCCAATGCCTGTGATGTACGCCCCAGAGCGAGTGATGTGTGGCTTATTGACCTGAATTTGGACAAACTGGCACGCCTTACGCAAAATGGGCAAATCCTCTTTGCCGATGCGTGCAGCGACATTGGCGATCCATGCCTCAACATCAATGTCTGAGACGCTGATATTGCATGGGGCGACTGGGCTGTTGGAATGGTCAAGGGTGCTGACCAGCTTGGGATTGGCAAGTTGTGCCTGAAAATCAGGGTGCAGTTGTTTGGCAACAAGGCTGGCTGCTAAGGTCGCACTGTCCATGCTGCTGCTATTGCCTCCCAATAATGGCAGGCTTTCACGAATTTGTACCACGGCAAATCCTTGTATTTTGTTTGTTGATGCACAATTTGTAGCCATTTGGCAGTCGGCTACGGTGTGCCAGCATACCAAAGCAATTGCCAAAATCGGTCGCTTTATGCCGATATGGCAAGCTGTATTGTTATGTTGTTGCTTATTATGGCACTTTATCGGTGATTTTTAAAGGCAAAAGCAAGATTTATCCGCAAAATTATTGCCCAGTACGACAAAAAATCGCAAATGCCACCAATTTTTATAAATAATAAAGAAAAATCAAGATTTTATCATCTGTTTGTGTTATAATTTTCCGCTTAAATTTATATTCGCTATCTGATGACATCGCCACCGAGCGTTCATGGTTTGGTATCTTGCCATGGGCGGCAGATTTCTTTTTATTATCATGCAATTGATAATGCCAGCATAATCTTTTCAACGAGCATCGGCACTGGTATCTTGGTCATGCCAGTTGTTGCTTTGATACTGTCGCGATGATTTTGGCTTGTTGCCCAAGGCTGCAAGCAAGCGACAACCATGCCACCACAGCAAAATGTTTTTATTAAGATTTTATTAATTATAAAATACTCATCAATGGTGGTGTATCAGGGTAGATTTATGACAAATACGACAACAATCACAGCTATCGATGACGGTGCGTGTGAAGATTTTGTGCTGCAATTTGCTGATTTGGGTCTGAACAAGCCTCTGTTAAAGGCATTGACAAAAAGCGGCTATACCACCCCTACACCCATTCAGGCACAGGCGATTCCCCATGCACGAGCAGGGCGAGATTTGCTCTTGTCTGCACAGACAGGCTCTGGCAAGACGGCGGCATTTGTACTGCCGATTTTGGACAAGCTAAGTCGCCTACCCAAGCTAAATAAGCAGGTTTATGCACTGATTTTGACACCGACTCGTGAGCTTGCTCTACAGGTGCAAGACAGTGTCCGCCGCTATGGCAATGGCATGCACCATCTGTACAGCGTGCCATTGGTGGGTGGGGCACCGTATGGTGGACAGCTGCGTGCCTTGCGTAAGGGGGTGCAGATTGTCATTGCCACGCCGGGCAGACTGCTTGACCATATGCGTGAGGGTCGGGTGGATTTGTCTGGACTTGATATGCTGGTGCTTGATGAAGCGGATCGTATGCTTGATATGGGATTTGCTGATGATATTCAAGAAATTCTTAATAATACACCAAGCAATAGACAAACCATCATGTCGTCAGCAACTTGGGACGGTGCGGTGGGCAAAATTGCCGAAAGTTTTACCAAAAACCCTGAAAAAATCGCCATCAAGGTTGAGTCAGCCCACATTGATGAGAGTGTGTATTTTTGTGATGATTTTCACCACAAAAACAAAATTTTGCTTGAGCTATTAAACAACCCACAAATCAAGCAGGCGGTGATTTTTGCGGCAACCAAGTCAGCAACAGAACGCTTGGCAGCAGAGTTGGTCGAGGCGGGGCTAAAGGCACGCTATCTGCATGGTGATTTGCCACAGCCAAAACGCAATCGCATTGTTGGTGAGATGAGATCGGGCAAATGTGATTTGCTTGTTGCGACCGATGTGGCGGCACGAGGTATTGATATTTCGGCAATCAGTCATGTGATTAATTATGATTTGCCACGACAAGTTGAGGATTATGTGCATCGCATCGGACGCTGTGGACGAGCAGGGCGTACGGGCGTGGCGATGAATCTGTGCAGTCAAGATGACAATCGCCAGCTGCAACGCATCAATGAATATCTGAAGCGGTCAATGACGGTTGCGACGGTAGAGGGGCTGGAGCCAAGCCGTAATTTTGGACCAGAATCCAGACAACGCCGCACTCGCCACAAGGACAAATCTCGCCCAAAACGCAGTTGGGCAGCACGCCATGAGCATAGCTATGATGAGTCGTCGGTTGGCAAGCGTGATGAGCGAGCACATCGCCGTGCACAGCATCGCAATCGCCACGATGACGCATGGGGCATTGCCAGCGAGCAATCAAAACATCGCAATCATCAAACAAAGCGTGATAAAGGCAGCCATCATGCTGACAATCGCGAGCATAAGCAGCGTGATTGGCATGGTGCCAAAAAATACCCCGCCAAGCCAAAAAACGCCCATTATCAGCCCAAACCTCTTGGTTATGCTGACAATCAAGCAGCAGGCACCACGAGGCAGCGTGGCAAAAAACCACAGCACAGCATGAATCAACCCGCCAAGGCACGCCCTGCGGTGATAGAGGAAGTGTTTTTTGATAAGCGTCAAGCCAAAAATATCAAACGCAAATTTGGGCAAATTGATTAGTATTGCTAATCTATACTCATAGCAATTATGATTAATAATGTGTAATTTAAAAACCTCATTGGGATAACAATGAGGTTTTTTAAGGTTGGCATGGGGTTAGTCTGTGATTTTTTCAAATCGAGCGATGCTCTCAACATGGCCTGTGTGGCTGAACATATCCATCACACCTGCGTGCGTCAGTCGATAGCCAGCGTCAATGAGTGCCTTAGTGTCTCGTGCAAGCGTGGCAGGATTGCACGAAACATAGACAATGCGTTTGGCGTTAAATTTTGGCAAATAACTCATGACCTCCCATGCACCTGATCGTGGTGGGTCAATCAGCAGTGCGTCAAATTGATTTTCGCCAGTTGCCCACGGCTGATGGCTAAAATCTTGGGTCAAATCTTGGGCATAAAACTTGGCATGACTGATGCCATTGGCAGCGGCATTCATGGCGGCACGCTCGGTCATTTCATTGCTGCCTTCAACACCAACCACAAAGCCTGTTTCGCCAACTTTTTTTGCCAGTGCAAGGCTAAAATTGCCCAAGCCACAGAACAAGTCTAGCACTCGCTCACCTGCTTGCAAATCCAGCAAATCACAAGCCAAAGCAATCATTTTGCGGTTTACCGATAAATTTACTTGGGTAAAATCCAGAGGAGAGAATTCATAAGTCAGCCCAAACTCTGGCAAATGATAAAACAGTCCGCCTGTTGGAGGCGTGGTCAATGAGCTGGCACGAGCATGGTCTGTGTCAATGCGATGTACGCTGTCTGAGCCTTTTGGTTGCAAAAACAATTGCCATTGTCTTTGGGCAAAAAATTCACTTAATTTTGCCAAATCATCATCAGACAGCGGTGCCATGTGGCGGACGATGACAGCGACTGATTTGGCACTGTCAGGCACATGGTCTAGGGTCTCACCCATTGCAACCTCTAGCTGTGCGATGGCATCTTTGGCTTGCAAGGTGGTGATGAGTGTTTTGAGATTTGTTATCTCATAACCCAGTCGCGAATCGAGAATATGACATTCTTGCAAATCTGCCAAAAAGTTACTGGCACGCTCACGAAAGCCGACCAATGCCGATTGTTTTTTGGCGACATAACGCACCCCTAGGCGAGCCTTGGTGCGATACCCCAGTCTATCCCCCACCAAGGGCGACAGCCAATGCTCTGGTGCGGTGCCTGCTTGATGTAGCAGCAGCTCCGCCAGTACCGATTGCTTAAAGCGAATCTGACCGTCAGGATCCCAGTGCTGGAGACTACAGCCGCCACAGCGGGTAAAATGGGGGCAGGGCGGCTCTTGGCGTTCTGGGTGGGGATTGGTGATGCTAAGCGTATCAGCTTCCTCAAAGGTTTTTTTGCTGCTGGTTACTTTGGCACAGACGGTTTCGTTTGGCAGTGCAAAGCTAATAAAGACTTTTTTGCCTGCCTTGTCGGGATTGTGCTGCGGGTTGTCTGCTTCATAGATGGCGACACCGCGGCCATCATGTGCCAAATTGGTGATATGAAAGTCAATCGGTGCTACCTCTGCCAAGCGTTTTCGCATACGGGCGGTTGGCCTGCCCTTTTTGCTGGGGCTTGCAATCAGTGAATGGGTCATAGTTTGCCTGTCGTCAGATGGGTCAAAAATTAATTGATTATTATAACATGGTTGTGATTTTATTGCCTGTCGTCCAAGAACTGCTGATGCCGAACGCTGCCATCATGATTGTACAATGTTGAGATAAACTGATAAGTATCTGTCATCAGTGCTTCATAGTCATCAAGACTTGCCTTGCCTGTCAAAATCAACCAACGCAAATAAATCAGCCAAGTATTGATAACATCAGCTTCGCAATAATTGCACAGTTTTTCCCACTCGCCTGCCTGCACCATTGGCACAACTTGCGAGCCGTCAATATCGCCCTTGCCAGCAAATCCACACAAGCTGGCAACGGTATCGAGCCTTTGGCGTTGATAGCCGTTATACAGCGACATTTTGTCCATCAGATCAATGTGCATATCGCCGTAGCGATACAGATAATCTGGTTTTTGGGCGGAGTTAAACAGCGAGGCAGCAGCGATTTTGTGGTGCATGGCACGATACATAATGACAGGAATATCAAAGCCCGAGCCATTCCAGCTGACCAAGGTGGGTTTTTTGTCAAACGCACGCAAAAAAGTGCTTAAGATTTCTTTTTCGCTCAAGTTCTCAAGCGAGAGTGATTTTAGGTGAAAATTTTGACCATCAAACCACAAAAACGACAAACAGGCAATTTTGTGCAGAGGCAGACGCATAAAGTCCGTGCCTGCTTCGGCTTGGCGTAGGGCAGTCAGGGCGGTTAGGGCATCGGCGTCATTTAGCGTGGCAATGTCAGGGTAAAGTCTTTTGCCTGTGGCAACATCGGGTATGGTCTCAATATCAAATACCAATATCGGCGTGTTGCTTAACATGACATCTCCTTGCTTGGTGGTTTGGATAAATTTGGCTAATTTGGTTTATGAAATGGGTTAATTTTTGAGTAATTGGGCTAATCTTTGATGCCAAATAGACCTGTGGATAGATAGCGATCGCCACGATCACAGACAATAAAGGCAATAACAGCGTCAGGGTTTTGTTGGGCGATTTGATGGGCTGCCCAAGCGGCACCGCCTGATGAGACTCCGCAAAAAATCCCTTCTTCTCGTGCCAGTTTTCGCATATAGTATTCGGCATCTGACTGATTGACATCAATGATGGCATCAACCAAACTGGCATCAAAAATTTTTGGCAGGTATTCACTTGGCCAGCGGCGAATCCCTGCAATTGACGAATGTTCATCAGGTTGTAGACCGATGATTTGCACGGCAGGATTTTGCTCTTTTAGGTATTGGCTGACACCCATGATGGTGCCTGTTGTCCCCATTGAACTGACAAAATGGGTGATTTTACCAGCGGTTTGTTGCCACAATTCAGGGCCTGTGGTTAGGTAGTGGGCGTTTTTATTATCGGGGTTATTGAACTGATCAAGCACCACGCCCAAGCCGTCCGCTTGCATTTGTAGAGCCATGTCTCGTGCTGCTTCCATGCCTTCTGCAACCTCAATTAAGGTCGCACCATAAGCGGTCATGGCATCTTTGCGTTCTTGGGTAGAGTTGGCGGGCATGAGCAGTGTCATCTTATAGCCTCGCATCGCTGCCACCATGGCTAGGGCGATTCCAGTATTGCCACTGGTTGCCTCGATGAGCGTATCGCCTGGCTTAATTTTGCCTCGCTGTTCGGCTTGATAAATCATATTAAACGCAGGGCGGTCTTTGACAGAGCCTGCTGGGTTGTTGCCCTCAAGTTTGGCAAGCAGGGTTGCACCGCTGTCTTTGCCCAAGTGCTTAAGCTCAACCAGTGGCGTATTGCCGACACATTCAGATAGGCTGGTGATTTGCTGGATAAAATTGGTCGTCATGGCCATATTCTCAATCAAAAATCATGGTGCAGATTATAGCATAATTGGCACAAGATATTCATACACTGTTCATACTTGAGCGTTTTTGAGATAATTTGCCAAGACAAGGCAGGCGATAGGTTTGCTTGATAAATGACGATTGGCAGCAAAATGTGCTGTTGGCTGACTTTGCCACCAAGATGGGTGCTGGCAAAAATGTAGCATGATGATGGCTTTTTTGTTATAGTGTGCCAAGCTGCCATACAAACCAGATGGCAGTGTGAGAGTATGGGTAACTGGGCGGGGCGAACAAAGCGTGCAAGATGATAAATTGTTTGGCGTAAAAAGTGCCTATGGGCAGCTGATTTTGTTGGTGTTTTTGCCAATTGTGATTCTGGCGATGGTTGGCTCGTATCTGGTGATGACAGAGACACGCCGTGCGATATTGTCAGAGCAAGACACGATGGCACAGGCGGCATTGGTGCGTTATGAGGCGATAGTCAGACCATTGCTTGAGGATATCAAGCGACAATCGGCACTTGATAATCAGGTGGCACAGATGGCGACCGATGCACTGCTGCAACCAATCGTGCCGCATGAGGTGATGACCAATGGCAAGGTGCAGACGGATAATTGGTTTGCTCAGTTGCAACAATCTGGCAGTCAGCATGTGCTGCGTGTGGCGGTGATGGACGGCATCGGTCAGGTGCTATTTAGCACAGGTGCACAGGCGGATTTGTCGTGGGGCAAGTTTGATTTACAAAGCAGACAAATTGCACGCGTACCAACCCCTGTTGGCATGGCGTATGGCAAATCTTTTGTGTTTGAGAATAAACGCTACTGGCTGGTGGTGGACATGGACAGCACGCCCTTGACCATCAGCTCATACCGTGTGGCATTGGCATTGACCATCACGGGGCTTACAACAATTTTGCTGCTACTGTTGATTCTAAATATCTACTCCAAACGCTGGATTGCACCGATTTATGAGATGCGTCTGTATCTACAAAAACTCAATGCACACAATCTCTCCAAAGTGCCACCGTTAAAGGCAGATGGGGAATTTGCCTTGCTAAAAGACGACTTTGTGTGTGCCATTGAGCGGCTTGAGAGCAGTTTTTCTGAACTAAAAAACCACGCCGAAGAAACTGAGCGAGATTTGCAGCAGGCGTTTGATGAGATGGAAATGCAAAATATCTCCATTCGCAACGCTCGTGATGCTGCCATCTCGACCAGCCAAGCAAAATCAGCATTTTTGGCAAATATCAGCCACGAATTGCGAACGCCGCTAAACAGTATTGATGGTTTTATCAACTTGTTGGCACGCAAAGCAAAACTGACTGGCGAACAAAATCTGTATGTGCAAACCATCAAAAAATCCAGTGCTCATCTGTTGGCATTGGTCAATGATGTGCTTGATTTTTCTAAGATGGAGGCAGGTAAGCTGGTTTTGGACAGCCATGACTTTGATCTGTATGCCACCGTCTATGATGTGGTGGATATGCTCTCGCCTGCGGCATTAGAAAAACGCTTGCGTCTTGCGGTGTTGTTTTATGATGATGTGCCGACCCAAGTTGTTGGCGATAGTTTAAGAGTGAAGCAAATCTTAACAAACCTAGTCGGCAATGCGATTAAATTCACCGATTCAGGTGGCGTGGTGGTGCGTGTCAGTTTGGCGGACAAGGCAAATTTTTTGCGTATCGAAATTGAGGACAGTGGCAAAGGGGTTAGCGAAAGCGACAAGGCACAGTTGTTTGTAAGTTTTGGGCAAGGTGATTTGTCGGTAACACGCCGCTATGGTGGCACAGGTCTGGGTTTGGTGATTTGTAAACAGCTGACAACCATGATGGGTGGCTCGATAGGCTTTTTTGACAATCGCAGCGAAAATATTGCCAACGCAGGGGCGACTTTTTGGTTTGAGATGCCAAGCGGCGTGCTTGAGCATGATGTTGCCCTGTCTGGCAGTGGCGTGCCGATACCTGCACAGATGCCCGAGCAGATTTTGGTGTGGATCAATCATGCACCTGCACTACAGGTATTAAAGGCGAGTTTGCTTGCCAGCAAAACCCAATTGACAGTAGCAATCGGCTTGGCGGATTTATTAGAAAAACTGGATAAAAATGATGCCAATTATGATTGGGTGATTGTGGATAATTTTGGTCAAGATGCCGCCAAAGATGATGTCGGGGCGATTTTGCGACAGATTCGCCAGCGATATCGTGGCAGCTTGGCAAGCTATGGTTATCAGGTGGGCATCAATGAGCAGCTGCTTGAGCGATACCAGACCCACGCACTGCACGAGCCGATGGACAGACGGCAGCTGTATGCGTTATTGTCCAACCAAAGCCAGATTCTAATGACAAACACACGCCAAGCGAAATTTGTCGGCAGGCGAGTTTTGGCGGTTGATGATCATTTGCCCAACTTGCTGGTGCTTGATGCCCTGCTTGGTGAGCTGGGGATTGAGGTGGTAACTGCCAGCAGTGGCTTTGATGCCATTGAAAAAATGACCCAAAGCATCACAGGGGCGATTGCACCGATTGATATGGTGTTTATGGATATACAAATGCCAAGAATGTCAGGGCTGGAGGCGACGATTGAGATTCGCAAGATAGAACAGGCTCATCTAAGCGAACCTGTGCCAATCGTTGCCCTGACAGCTCATGGGCTGGCAGATGAAAAGCTGCGTATGGTCAGCTCGGGGCTTGATGATTATATCAGTAAGCCCATCGGTGAGGTGCAGTTGGCACAAACCCTACAAAAATGGCTCAATCGCAGTGGTGCAGAGACAGAGCTGCCTACGATGTTATCCAGTCAGCCTGTCATGCTTGCTGAAATTTCGGCGGTGCAAGTATCCAGCAAATCTGCCAGCATTGAGACTGCCGAGCAGTTGCCTGATGTCGATTGGGCGGATGCGTTGGAGCGTTCGGCAAACAAGCCAGAGCTTGCCAAAAAGCTACTTGAGATGATGATTGATGGTGCCGATGGCGACAGACAGGCATTAGAGCGAGCGTGGGCAGATCGTGATCGTGCGACTTTGGCACAAATCGCTCATCGTATGGTTGGGGCGACACGCTATGCAGGCGTGCCAAGAATGCGTGCGGCTACCGAATTATTTGAACAAAAATGCCGTGCTGATATCGCTGCTGTCAGTGCCAGTCAGTTTATCGCCATGCGACCTGCTTATCGTGCGTTGATTGACGCACTAGATGCGTTGCAAGCGGTGCAGATAGATGTTGTTATCGGACGCTATCAGGGCGAAGGCTTGGGCTGATTTGGCTGTGGCGACAAGGATAATTGTGATTGACACAGGGCAACTGGAGCGGTTTGTCGAAGCCGAGCTGTAAAAATGCCACGCAGTTAAGCAACTGGTGGCAGGTGATTTGGCTTGATAATTAGCTGCTAACAAGACCTAAATGCTGCCCCATCATGACTTTTGTGCCATGTGCGATGTCGGCTTGCCATTGGGTATTTGCTGCTTTGGGCAGGACTATGATGGCGGTTGAACCCAAGTAAAATCTGCCAAGCTCATCGCCTTTTGATAGCGACAGCTCATGGGTGCGGTACTGAATGTATGGCGTGCGTTTGATTTTGCCTGTTGCCACTGTCTCAATACCTGCAACAATCATCGCACCGACCAGCACCACCGCAGCACGCCCAAACTCTGTATCAAACAAGCACACCAAGCGTTCATTGCGAGCAAACAAGTCAGGCACAGCATTGGCAGTGGTATTATTGACCGAAAACAGCGTGCCTGGCACATAGCGAGTGGCGATTAGTTTGCCAGCAAATGGCATATGCACACGGTGATAATTGCTTGGGGCAAGATAGATGGTTGCAAAGCTGCCATTGGCGAAATAGTTGCCGTCATCATAATCAGCGAGCAATTGACCAACCTCATAATCACGCCCTTTGGCTTGCAAGATGGCATTTTGCTGGATTGTGCCAATTTGCGATACTGTGCCATCGGCAGGGCAGATGATGCCACCGCTTGTGCCATCAATTGGGCGTGCGTTATCTTTTAGTTCCCGAGTGAAAAAATCATTAAAACTGGCATAATCACCCAGTGATTCTCGTGCATACTCGTCCAAAGTAATGTCATAGGCTTTGGCAAAGCTGTTGATTAAGGTGCGTTTGATGTGGCGATTTTCGCTGGCGGCAAGGTATCCTGCCAGCTCACTCAACGCCTGCTGTGGGACCAGGGTTTGGGCTAGGGCAAATAAATTCACAAGTGTATCCTGTTGGTTTTTGGCTATTGTAGCACAATTTATCATCACCGCAAACCAGTGCGGAGGCAAATGGTTGGTTGTTTTTCAAGATTATCTGCTGCTTGATTTGTTCTCATTTGATAATAATTATACTTTACAAAATAACACTGAAGCTTTATAATTGGGCAACTTGTATGCGTATTTATCAGCAAAACTTGCTTAGAGTTTGTTTGCTATGGAGAAAATCATGTCAAACTTTCAGCCAAAATCTTTGGCATTGTGTATTTTTGCCTGCATGAGCGGTGCAGCATTTGCAAATACTACAGAAGAAACAGCCAAAACCACCCTACCAACGGTTGTACTACCAACCCAAGTCGTTACCGCCGAAGCCCAAGTTAAGCAATCTTTGGGCGTATCAACCATTACAGGCAGTGATTTTGACCGCACGCCTGTCAAAAATGATGTTGCTGAAATCGTCCGCAAAATGCCGGGCGTCAATCTAACAGGCAACAGTGTCGGCGGTGCTAGGGGCAACAATCGCCAAATTGACATTCGTGGCATGGGTCCAGAAAATACGCTAATTCTCATCGATGGCAAGCCTGTCAGCTCAAGAAATTCGGTGCGTTATAGCTGGGGTGGTGAGCGTGATACGCGTGGAGATTCGCAGTGGATTCCAAGTGGTGCGATTGAATCCATTGAGGTATTGAGAGGCCCTGCAGCAGCTCGTTATGGCTCTGGTGCGATGGGCGGGGTGGTGAATATCAGAACCAAAAAAATAACTGATACGCCAACAGGCAGCGTCAGTGTATACACCAGCCAGCCCGAAAACAGCAAAGAAGGTGACAGTGTGCGAGTCAATGCCACTTTGAGTGCACCGATTATTGACAATAAACTGGGTATGCGTGTCTATGCAGGCTATAACAAGACTGACGCTGATGATGTGGATATCAACCCTGTGGTTAATGGCAGGCGTGCTGCTGGTCGTGAGGGCGTGATTAACAAAGACGCTGGACTGCGGTTGGCATACCAAATCAACCCAAACCACAGCTTGACTTTGGACAGCTCTTATGGTCGCCAAGGTAATATTTATGCAGGCGATACCCAGTCGAACGGCTATGATGCCGCCAATAATAACCCGATGACTCCCAACAGACGCACAGGCGTGCTGGAGGTTGATCAGACGGCTAAGCGAATTAACAACTTGGTTGGTGCAGAAACCAACACCATGTACCGCCAAAGCCATGCCATCACCCACGAAGGCGAATATGCCAACAATATCAGCAGCAAATTGATCGCCCAATATGATTATACTCGCAATTATCGTCAAGGCGAAGGCTTGGCTGGCGGTGGCGAAGGGGCATTTAACAGCGATGACAAGTTCACTTCACGACTAAAAACCAAACGCTTATCAGGCGAGGTGGTTGTGCCATTTTATGCTGCTGTGCCTAATGTCTTGACGGTGGGTGCAGAGTATGTCGGTGATGATTTTAATGATCCTGTATCAACCGTGATGGCGGACAGTTCAGGCTTGGTGCAATTACCGAGCAATCGTGCCGATATGAACTCACGCATTTATTCTGTGTATGCCGAGGATAATATCACGCTTGGCAATGATACCGATTTGGTTTTGGCACTTAGATATGACAATCACAACAAATCAGGGTCAAATTTCAGCCCAGCGATGAATATCACGCACAGATTGACCGATGGCTGGACAATCAAAGGTGGCATTGCCAAAGCCTACAAAGCACCCAATATGTACCAAACTGCACCGGGTTATCTGCTGTTTACGCGTGGCAATGGCTGTCCTGTAAACTACACCTATCAGGGCAATGCCTATAATTATGCGGCAAGTGGTCAGGCTACACGCATCAACAACTGCTATTTGATGGCGAACGAAGATCTTAAGCCCGAAACTGCCATCAATAGTGAGCTTGGTGTACAATTTAAGAATAACAAAGTTAATGCCAGCTTAACTTGGTTTAGAAGCGATTATAAAAACAAAATCGCCAGTGGCAACACTGTGCTTGGTCGCGTAACCAGAGGTCAAGATACCTACAATCTCTTGCAATGGGAAAATGTACCAAAGGCACTGGTGCAGGGCGTGGAGGGTAGCATTACTTATCGCTTTGATAAGGCAAGCTGGACAAATAATTTAACTTATATTATGGATTCTAAAAACAAAACAACGGGCAACCCACTGTCCATTATCCCTCGCTATACTTGGAATTCTATTTTGAATTATCAAGTGTCGGATAAGGTTGATGTTGTTGCCAGCTATACGCATTATGGCAAGCAAAAACCACGCCAATTCGCCGAGGGTAATATGCAGATTGATAGGGGGCTGGATTTGACCGAAGTGAAGGCGTACGGCATTGCAGGCATCAATGCAGGTTATCGCTTCAATGACAATATCAGTGCCAGAGTTGGTGTTGAGAATTTGTTTGATAAGCAGCTATTGCGTATCGGCAATCAGACCTACAACGAAGCGGGTCGCTCATATTTTGCCAGCATCAAATACCAGTTCTGATGCAAGTCCTAAAACCCAAGTTACAGCTTGGGTTTTATTTTTGCTGATTGGTTGGTTGATTTTGCAACACAGCTCATACGTGCCTTACCATGATTATTAATAATATTAAAAATTATTATCATATTGATAATAATTATACTTTACAAACATACAATCAGCTTTTATAATAATATCGTATCAGCTGGTTACAGCATTGTTGCAATTTTATGGATTGATGATTACTGGAGGATTTATGTCAAACTTTCAGCCAAAATCTTTGGCATTGTGTATTTTTGCCTGCATGAGTGGTGCAGCATTTGCAAATACTACAGAAGAAACAGCCAAAACCACCCTACCAACGGTTGTACTACCAACTCAAGTCGTTACCGCCGAAGCCCAAGTTAAGCAATCTTTGGGCGTATCAAGGATTAATCAGGCGGATTTGGAAAAACGCCCTGTGCAAAATGATGTATCGGAGATTTTGCGTACCATGCCAGGGGTGAACTTGACAGGCAATGCCGCAGGTGCAGCTCGTGGCAACAAACGCCAAATTGACATTCGTGGCATGGGACCAGAAAACACCCTAATCTTGGTTGACGGCAGACCTGTAACCTCACGCGGTGCTGAACGCTATGGTCGCTCGGGCGAACGCAATACGCGTGGCGATAGCAACTGGGTGCCAGCAGAAATGATTGAATCCATTGAGGTATTGCGAGGCCCTGCGGCAGCTCGTTATGGCTCTGGTGCGATGGGCGGAGTGGTGAATATCAAGACCAAGCCAACAACAGATGAATTTTTTGGCAGTGTTAATTATTATACCAATCAGCCCCAAGATGACAAAGAGGGGGCGACACAGCGAGTTGGGTTGTTGTTGAGCGGGCCGTTGATTAAGGACAAACTTGGTATGCGTCTGTATGCCAGCCAGAACAAAACAGATGCTGATGCGATGGATATTAATCCAGCCGAAAGAACCAACAATGACCCAATACCGCCATTGAGTGCAGGGCGTGAGGGCGTACGCAATAAAGACATTTCTGCTCGTATGGATTGGCAGATTAATGACAATCATAAGCTAAGTTTTGATACTGGGTTTAGCCGTCAGGGCAATATCTATAATGGCGATACGCAGTTTAATAATGCTGGTGGCACCGCAGATGGTGAAGCTTATACCAAATCATTAAACGGTGCCGAAACCGCTCGACTGTATCGCCAAAATTATGCAATCACGCACACGGCTCAATATGGCTGGGCTGATGGCAAAACGGTGCTAAGCTATGATCGCACCACCAACAGTCGCCTAAAAGAGGCGTTGGCAGGTCGCACCGAAGGCTCTTATGACAGCCGCAATCAAGGCTTTACAAACAGCGTGCTTAAGAATACGCGTCTGACCTCTGAGCTGAATATTCCGCTGAATTTTGGCTTTGAGCAGATGCTGACAGTTGGTGCTGAAGTGGTGCGTACCGATCTAAATGATGGTGCGTCTACCAGCCAGAATCTGTCTACCAATCGTCGAGGTCAGGCGGACAGTTATGACGGCATTCGCCAAGACCGTACAGGGCAGATTAAACGCACCAGCTGGGCGGTATTTGCTGAGGATAATATTGCTGTTGCCAAAGGCACTTTTGTTGTGCCAACTGTACGGTACAACTACAGCAGCGATGCAGGTTCGGTGGTTACAGGCGGTATTAATATTGCCCATAATATCACTGATAATCTGAAAATCAAAGGCGGCATTGCTCGCACCTACAAAAACCCAAACCTCTACCAAGCAAATCCTAATTATATGCTGTACAGTGCAGGCAGAAGTTGTCGCATTTTGCCACAAGGCACCCAATCTTGCTACTTGCTCGGCTCAGAGAATCTAAAGCCTGAAACCAGCTGGAATAAGGAAATTGGTCTAGAATATGCCAAAGATGGACTTAGAGCTTCTATTGCGTATTTTAATAACGACTATCGCAACAAGATAGTTGCAGGCACACAAGTGCTGGGCACAACAGCATTGGGTGCTGAGATTTTGCAGTGGGAGAATAGCAAGCAGGCGATTGTTGAGGGTGTTGAGGGTAATCTGACCTTGCCATTGGCACAAGATAAGCTGCGTTGGGTGAATAACTTTACCTATATGATGCAATCTAAGGACAAGGAAACTGGCAGCCCGCTGTCAGTGATTCCAAAATTCACCGTTAATTCTAGTTTGAATTGGCTGGTAACAGACAATCTAGATGCCAATCTGACTTATACACAATACGGTCGCCAAAAACCACGCACCGTGCCAACCACACCGCGTGAGCGTGAGGAAATGCGTCCAACCGAAGTGCCAAGCTATGGCATACTCGGGATAAATGCTGGTTACAAATGGAATGACGCAATCACTGTGCGAGCTGGTGTAAATAATGTCTTGGACAAGCAAATCAAACGCACCAACAGCGGTGCTAGAACCTACAACGAAGCGGGTCGCTCATATTTTGCCAGCATCAAATACCAGTTCTGATGCAAGTCCTAAAACCCAAGTTGCAGCTTGGGTTTTTTGACATTAACATTGGGTGGTGATCAGGTTTGCACCACAAGGAATGCGGTGTTGATTCATAATCCGAAGTAGTAACTTGGCAAACAGTAGAATTGGACGGACATTATCACCGATTATCCAGATTTGTCATGAATGGATAGCAAGCTAAAATCTATGTGTATGCAGTATGCGTGGAGCAAAGTGATACGGCAGATTGGCTGGCTGCTGCTTGGTTGGCTTGCCGTCATGACTCTTTGTGCTTTTGGGGCGTGGGATTATACCATTTGTCAGCATGAACAAGGCTATGACATGGCTTGTTTGCGTGAACAATATGCCAAACCAGTCAGCAAGTGGCCGCAGCCTGTGATTGACAAAGGTGTGGCGTGGCAAGAGTTAGCACCTGTGCCAAATCGCTTGTCAAGCAGTCTGTCGGCAAAGGCAAAATTGGGAGAGCGGTTGTTTTTTGAGACGGCGTTGTCTTTAGATGGTCAAATTTCCTGTGGCAGTTGCCATCGCCCAGAATACGCATTTGCCGATCCTCGCACTGTGTCTGTTGGCGTGCTTGGACGCAAAGGTGAACGCAATAGCCAGTCGCTTGTGCATTTGGGGCTTATGACAAATCAGGTGCAATTTTTTTGGGACGGCAGAGCCAAGTCATTATCCGAACAGGTGTTGTTGCCATTAACAAACCTCAATGAAATGGCAATATCGCTTGACAGTATTGATTGGCGGTTGCAAGAAGTGGGCTATTTGCCAAAATTCCGTCAAGTTTTTGGTCAGCAGGTGCAAGCGATAACCATTGAACAGTTCAGCCAAGCAGTGGTGGCGTATTTACAAAGCCTAACACCTGCACAGACCAGTTTTGATACAGTGCTTTTGGGCGATGTGTCCGCTTTTGATGACCAGCAGTTACTTGGTTTTCATTTGTTTCGCACCAAGGCACGCTGCATGAATTGTCATTTTGGGCAAGCAATGAGCGATGGCAAACTGCACAATCTGAACCAAACTTTGGCAGGCAGTGCTTTTGCTGATTTTGGTGCTTATGCCATCACTGGCAACAGTGCCGATTTTGGCAAATTTAAAACACCATCTTTGCGTAATTTGGCACAAAGCAAGCCATGGTTCCATCATGGGAGATTTACCAATCTTGAGGGCGTGGTTGAGATGTACAATCAAGCCATGCCTGAACGGTTGCCAAAATCCGCACCGCCTTTGGCACGCCAAAATCATAAAGATGCTTTGATTGTACCGCTTGGGCTAACGCGTCAAGAACGCAAAGCAGTGGTGGCATTTTTGCTGACTTTATAAAATCAAATAATCAAAATTATCAGTTTGCGTAGATAAATTACGCATACAAACTGCAATTTAAATAAGAAAAATTAACAAATAAAAATATTTGTCAAAATTGTTGACATATTTTACAAAATAAATAATAATCATTATCCATAAATTTCTTGTTATTATTTATGCTAATTTGGGATAATAAAATGAAAAGCAGTTTGAGCTTACTTAGTGCATCAATTATGATCTTGATGCCCAATTGGGCGAATGCTCAAGAGGTAGCGGCAGAAAAAGCAGCACCACAAACTACGGGCATAGTGCCAAGTGTTGTCCTGCCAGCGGTATATGTTTCGTCAGTGCCACGCCAAAATGATATTGGGCGTACTTATTATGATGCCGAAAAACTACAAAATACCCCAGCAATCAATCGCACCATCACCGAGATGCTCAAACAACATCCCAATGTGCAGTTTGACCGTGCAGATCAGGCGGCTGGCACTCAAGGGGAGATTTTTGCCACTGATTTTAGTATTAATGGTGCATTGCAGTATGATAATCAGATTTTGTTAAATAACGCCAGCATTGCCAATGAAATCAACCCTGTTGGCGGTGATAACAGCTTTGCGGCGGATAAATTACCAGGTTCGGCACAAACAGCAACCATCAATACAGCGTTATTATGCGAGCTTAGCGTATTAGATAGCAATGTATCAGCAGAATATGGTGGTTTTGTCGGCGGTGTGGTAAAGGCAAAAACTTGTGTGCCTAAAACCGCCACAGGCAAAATATACGGTAAAATCAGCTACGATTATACCAGCAGCGACTGGACCAAATATAACTATGTCAATGCCAGCGAGCTTGAGGATTTTGACAAAAATAACAATATCAACTATCAAAAAGATTTTAAAAAGCAAGGGCTAAGTGCCACTGTTTATGGCAAGCCAACCAATAATCTTGGTCTGTCTTTATCATTATCACGCCGTCTGTCAGATATTTATCTAAAAGCCAACCTGCCCGATGCCAGAGCGTATAACCAGCAGCGGACTGCTGATAATGCCATGCTTGATGCCGAATATCAGATTAATGCCAACAACAGCGTCAAGCTGAATCTGTCATATACCAATAATGGCTCGCTAAGATATCAGCCAAATGTTGCTGATAGCAAGCACACGGTTGATCAGCAAAATTACATTGTGGATTTGTCGTTTAGTCATGATTTGCCGAATTTTCAACTAAAACACGCTTTGGTGTACAAGCAAGAAAAACAGCAACGCAAAGTTAGCTCTGATGAATACATATCATGGCGAAAATCCGCCGCTAAGGATTGGGGCGTGGGTGCTGCGGTCAATGAGGGTACAACAGGCACACCGCTTGAACAAAATGGCAACAGCTGGCAATATCAGCTCAAAGCTGCCTTTAATCCTTATGAAAATGGTAGGTTTAGCCATCAAATGACTGTAGGTGCCAGCCTGAATCAGCAGCAGGCAGATTGGCGGCGTACGAGCGATTATTATTGGTATTTTATTCCTGAAATTAAGGGAGCGAATGGCACGGACTGCCAGCGTGCGGACGGCAGTATTGATAAATATTGCGACAGCACTTATGAGCGTAACAACAAAACCGTTGGTCAGTACCATACTCGCCGCACCTATTATCAGGCAGGTGCGATTAATCTCAAACAGCTTGGCTGGTCGGCGTTCACGCAGCATAAATTGACATTTGGTCAGCGGCTTGCTGTCAATCTGGGCTTAAGATACGATGATGACAATATGACCAAAAAAGCCACCATTGCACCGCGTTTTCATTTGACTTATCAGCCTTTTGCTAATTCAGACTTGGCACTAACACTGGGGGCAAACCGCTATTATGGGCGAAATGCGTTTAATTTATCGTTGCAAGACGGCATTAAGAATTTTGCTTGGGATCAAAGACGCACAAATTTAGATGATAATTGGCAAACCATTGGTAATTTGACAGGTGCTAGAATCGCTCGCAATGCCCTAAAATCACCATCTACAGATGAATATGTTGCAGGTATCACGGCCAAAGCATACAACACAAATTGGCAATTGCAATACACTCGCCGCAATTATCAAGATCAGATACGTCAGTATCGTGTCAGCACCACGCCGCTGGTTTGGGCTTATGATAATTTGGGCAAAAGCCAATCGGATATTTATAGCCTAAAGCTAACAACCGCCAAGCCACTAAAGTTATTTGGTGGTGAGCATCAGTTGTCTGTGGGTGGCAGCTATACCAAAACTTTGCGTAATTTTAATGATTTTGATGATTCCACCTTGCGAGACGATCCTTATGTATTGTATCAAGGGCGTGTGATTGAACATACCGATTTGCCAGCTGTGAATTACAATCAGCCGTGGCGTGCCACTTTGAACTTATACAGTCGCTTTAATCGCTTTAGTCTAAATAATCAGCTTAGCTATCGTGCTGGACAAATTGGTCTTGCCAACTCAACCCTGCCAATTGATAAACAGTTTGATTATGCAGGTTCGGTGGTGCGACAAGAATACAGCAAAAAACGCATGGGTGGCACGGTTAAGTGGGACATGAATGCTCGCTATGAGTTTGGTGGCGATTATCAATTGGCATTTGGCCTAACTGTCAATAATCTGCTCAATCGCCGTAGCCAATACCTAGGTGGCAGCACGGTGCGTTCCGAAGTTGGGCGACAGTATTTAGCACAAGTGGATTTTGTATTTTAATTGGTTGAAATTTACACCGATAGGCTCGTTTTGTTAATCAGCTTGGTGGTATAATGTCTTATATTTGTACAAGATAAGACCATGCCATCAGTTGATTTTGCTTATTTATTGCCACGCACCGCTTGCCTGCCTGTGCATTTGCGTCCTTATGCTGATATTCATCATGCCTTTGTTGATGACTGCCCGACCTTTTTGGCAGAGTGGCTTAACGGTTATTTTTTGGCAAATAATATCACGCCAAAGCTCCACGCCACCGCCACGCCCCTGTCATTTGTCAGTCAAGATGATTTGCCACATGGCACAGCGTATGAGGCTTTTATTCACAAATATGCCAAAATTCCCACCAGAGACAATCTGCATGATTGGTTCGGTGCTTGCGTCTGGGCAAAATTTCCCAAAACAAAAGCCTTATTAAACGCCAAACACATAGCCCATTTTGATGCGGTGGATAGTGGCAATGGCCGCAATCGTGTGCGTGATACCATCACCG
This sequence comes from Moraxella cuniculi, assembly GCF_900637105.1. Lineage (NCBI taxonomy): Bacteria > Pseudomonadati > Pseudomonadota > Gammaproteobacteria > Moraxellales > Moraxellaceae > Moraxella > Moraxella cuniculi. Next base: position 669,621 of record NZ_LR134343.1, read on the forward strand.
TATTTGACGAAAATGGGGCAATCATCGCAGTCAGTGATGATGAAATCGGCAGCGAAATCGCAGATGCTTTGGTGGGGTTTGATTGGCAGACTTGCTTGGTAAAGAATCGCCAATATTGGCACAATCCTGATATTGCCAAGCGGTACACTGGGGCAAGGGCGTTTATTTTTGGCCATGCCTTGCTTGAGCAAATGCTCAATCCCTACAAATCATTATGTGCCCATACGCTGATTGTGCGTGTGCCACAAGTCTTTTTTGCCAAACCGCTTGCCATGCAATTGTCGATGCTTGATGAGCTGCTGTGCGATCGTCTTGATAAATTTTTGGTTGCAGGTGTAACGCCACGACAGTTTAGCCCTTTGCCGATTTTGGGCGTGCCGCACTTTTGGGACAATGCAGATGCCGCGTTTTATCAAGACGAATTCGTTTTTCGCAAGGGTCGGCGACATCAGAGGTGAATTATGTATCGGATATTGCTTATTGTGCATATTATTGCTGCCAGCATTTGGGTGGGCGTGCATCTGTATTTGTTTGTGCGATTAATGCCACGCTTTGTGCGTAATCAAGATGTGGCAGCTTTTTTGCAATTTGAAAAAAGCTATGAGCCGCTTGGGCTTTTGGCACTCGCCGTGCAGGTGATAACAGGGGCGTATATGCTCAATGCAATGGTGCCAATGTCGCAGTGGCTGGCACCGTTGGGGCAGCTTGGCGGGCTGATTTATGCCAAGCTGTTTTGGCTGCTATTGACCATCATCACCGCTTTGCACGCTCGCTTGCGAGTGGTGGCACGATTTGAAAAGGGCGTGCATGATGCCAAGACCATGCGTCTGATGATGGTTCATGTGGGACTGATTTGTCTGTGGGCGATTGCGTTTGTTGTAACGGGCGTGGCGTTTCGGTTTGGGTAGAGCTTGATTTTTGCCAATCTTCCAGCCTAAACCATACCCCTTGCTATTTTGGTGATGGCACGCACAAAATCACCATAAGGCGGTGCTTTGTAGCATAGGGCGGCAATCAAGCTGTACAAGCCAGCGTACCAAATCAGCTTGTCTTTTTCGATAAATTTCATCGCCGTGCCAGCGGATTTTTTGAGCCTTAGTCCATAAACATTGACGCTGTAGATTTCATCGAGTGCCAAATGCACCATCGCTCCAATAAACAGCATCATACCAAATATCCAGCTGACAAAGGCGGTTAATTTTAATCCATAAAATGCACCATAAACCACCCCAAGTGCAAAGACTGCCATATAGGGCACAGAATGCACCATGCCACGATGAACCGTTAAGCGACTAAACAACTCGGTCGCCCCACGCATAATCACAAACCCAATCGCCCAGATGAGCAATGAATGCAGCAGCAACTGACCAGATTGGTAGCGATTGGCATAGATGATGGTAATCAGCGTTGAGCTGATGAGCGATAGTGTAAAAAAACCTTGTTTGGCAGGCTTGGAGCTGTCAAGGTCGATATCAGGCAGCAGACTGCCCAATGTGCCAACCATCACGCACAGCACCGCAGTTGTCAGACCATAAAGCTGAAAATAAAACCCCAAGCCAGCAACAGTACTGCTAATAATCACGCCAGCGGTTAAGTGTGTATTAAAATTGGCCATGATTCACCAAGCAAACTTGTACAAACAAAAAAGCCAGTCAAATCAGACTGGCGTTTTGTTCTTTATTAAGAAAATAAGTGGCATCCCATAGGGGATTCGAACCCCTGTTACCGCCGTGAAAGGGCGGTGTCCTAGGCCTCTAGACGAATGGGACGCAAGAAAATTTGCAAATATTGCTGCAAATGAAATGCAAGAAATTGCCTAGGTGCTTACATTTCATACTAAGCATCTGGTGGAGCTAAGCGGAGTCGAACCGCTGACCCCTTGCATGCCATGCAAGTGCTCTACCAACTGAGCTATAGCCCCATGCTTAATGACTGCGTATTATACAGCATAATTTTTAGCTGTCAAGCATTTTTTGTAAATTTTCTCAATTTTTATCGCCAAGATTTTTGCCTGTTCAAGCGATATCTGGAGATTATGGCACAAGGCTATACTGCACCGTCCGCCAAAAAGTTTGGCAGGGCTTTGTTTTTTTCCTCAAGTTTTTTGAGTTTTTTCTTGCCAAGTCCGCCCAGCACTTCGCAGGCGTGTCTTAGGCGAGCCAAAGTCATGTCAGCACCGATGATGGCCATTGAGTTCATGACAGGCGTGCTGGCAGTACTGCCAGCAATGGCAACAAAAAACGGCTGCATGAAGTCTTTGAGCTTGATGTCAAAATGTGCCGCCAAGGATTTCATGATTTGATAAATATTATCCTCAGTCCATGCTGGCAGGGCTTCTAGTTGCCAAGTTGCCAAATACAAAATCTCAAGAATCTGTTCGCCATCAAGCGTTTTGTGGGCAAAATCTTCGCTGCTGATATCGGGTAGATTTTGAAAATAAAATCCCGCCCAATTGATTGCATCGGATAATAAATTAATGCGTGGCTGAATCGCCTTGGTGATGGCGGTCAGTTTTTCGTCATCATTTGCCCAAGATAACAGTGCATGCTTGAGCGTTGCTGTGTCCATTGCACGCAGGTATTCGCCATTTAGCCAGTAGAGTTTTTCGATATCAAATACAGGGCCGCCAAGCGAGACGCGTGAAATATCAAAACTGGCAATCATCTCATCTAGGCTGAATTTTTCTTGTTCGTCAGGCAGGCTGTAACCCATGCGACCCAAGTAATTTAGCAGTGCCTCAGGCAATACGCCAGCATCACGATAGTAGGTGATGGAGGTGGGGTTTTTGCGTTTTGACAGTTTGGATTTGTCAGGATTTCTAAGCAGTGGCATATGGCACAAGACGGGCATTTGCCAACCAAAGTATTGGTACAGCAATTGATGCTTGGGTGCAGAGGGTAGCCATTCTTCGCCACGCAGCACATGGGTGATTTGCATGAGATGGTCATCAACCACATTGGCAAGATGATAAGTAGGCATACCATCTGTCTTTAGCAGAACTTGCATATCCACTTGCTCCCAAGGAATCACCACCTCGCCACGCAGCATATCGTGAATGGTGCAGACCCCTTCGCTTGGCACACGCATACGAATCACATAAGGCTTGCCTTGTGCGACCAATGCATCGGATTCTTCACGGCTAAGATTGGCATAGCGTCCGTCATATTTGACAGGCAAACCAGCAGCCAATTGTGCCTCACGCATTTGGTCAAGCTCTTCTGGGGTGCAAAAACAGCGAAAAGCATGGCCTTTGTCCAGCAGTTCTTCGGCGTATTTTTTGTAGATTTCGCTGCGTTCACTTTGGCGATAAGGAGCGTGCGGCCCACCGATGTCAGGGCCTTCAGACCAGCTTAGCCCAAGCCATTTTAGGGCGTTTAGAATCATTTGTTCAGATTGACTGGTTGAGCGAGTCTGGTCAGTGTCCTCAATACGCAAAATAAACTCACCGCCCATTGATTTGGCAAAAGCAAGATTAAACAAGGCGATATAAGCGGTGCCAACATGAGGAAATCCTGTCGGACTGGGGGCGATGCGAGTGCGAACTGGTCGTGTCATATGATGCTCTTAACTTTCAACTGAAACAATAGATAAGGTGCTATGATAGCAAATTGGCACTATTTTTGGTAGAGTTTGGTGCAAACTGTGCAAAATGTGGCAAAATTTTGGCAATTGTTGAAATCTCGTAACAATCTAACACAAAAAATTGCGACAAATTCCCCACAAATTCATCATTTACTGCTAAAATAGTAAGGTTTTAGTTTTGTAATAGTTTATGATTATTTTGACTGATAAGTCAGTTAATTTTTGATAAATTATTATCTAAAATTTATTAATCAATTTGCACAAAATCACAGTGAACAACCATGAACGATGTCAGCTCAATCACTACAGCAAGCGATATGCCAAAGCAGTTTGTGCATACGGCTGTTTTGCTTGATGAGACGGTGGCGATGCTGTTAAATATCAAAAAGCTGACAGAGCTGGAGCTGGCATCGGTATCAGGTGTGTATGTTGATGCAACTTTTGGGCGTGGCGGTCATAGTCGCAGGTTGCTTGAATTTTTGGACGAATCAGCAAGGCTTGTGGTGTTTGACAAAGACCCAGAAGCAATCGAAGTTGCCCAAAAATTGGCGGCGATGGATTCGCGAGTGCAGGTGGTGCATGACAGTTTTGCCAATGTTGCCAAGGATTTGGACAAACTGGGCATTGGCAAGATTGATGGGTTGATGGCGGATTTGGGCGTGTCTAGTCCGCAACTTGACGATGGCAGTCGTGGCTTTAGCTTTATGAAAGACGGGGCGGTGGATATGCGTATGGATACCACCCGTGGTGAGCCTGTGTCAGCGTGGCTTGCACGCGTGTCGGCAGACGAGCTGGCAGATGTGCTGTATCAGTTCGGTGAGGAGCGGCATTCACGCAAGATAGCTCGGGCAATCAAGGCGATGGACAGCTATGATTCTACCTTGCAGCTGGCTGAGGTCATCAAGCAAGCTCACCCAAACTGGCAAAAAGGCAAGCACCCAGCAACCCAAAGTTTTCAGGCGATGCGGATTTTTATTAATAATGAGCTTGGCGATGTTGATGCCTTGCTTGAGCAGAGCATTGAACTGCTGGCAACAGGTGGTAGGCTTGCGGTGATTAGTTTTCATTCGCTTGAGGATCGCCGCATTAAGCAGTTTTTGCAGCGGCACAGTCGTGGCTATTATGACGAAGAGCAGCATTTGCCGATTGTGCCTGCTCGCCCAAAGTATTTTGCCAAGCCCAAACGAGTAGCACCAACGCAGACAGAGATTCACCAAAATCCCAGAGCAAGAAGTGCGTGGTTGCGTGGTGCGGTGCGTAGCGATGAGCCAGCGGTGCTTTAAGTAACGATAATGAGCAATATTATGAACAAAAATCATCTGTACGAAACTGAATCTGCACCTGATATGCGTCAGCTGTTGCGTTTGGTGCTTGCTGTTTTGATTGTGCTGATTTTTGCAACGGCGATTTTGATTGTCAAACAAACTCAAGCAAGGCATCAGGCGTATATTGAGCTACAAAAACTCAACCGAGAATTAACCAAGCTAAAAATTGAAGAACAGCGATTGATGATTGAGCAACAAACCTTCAGTGCCACACCACAAGTTGCCCAGCGAGCGGTAACTGAGCTGGGAATGTTTTTTCCCAATAATGACAATCGCCGTGTCATTGCCCCAAATGCCAAGCCATCAAGCCAAGCAAGTGAGTAAAGATGAGCAAATCAACCAAAAAACCAAAACTAGGCTCGGCAAGTGTTACCGCACCTTTAGAGCGTGATACGCAGAATAAAAAAAGATCATGGTGGTCGTTTGGTGTAAAAAAACGCACTGGGGCGAGCTTGGTTGGCGGCAAGCAAGACGCACGCAGATATTTGCTTGTGTGGTTGATTATGGCACTGGCGATGTTTGTGCTTATCGCACGAGCGGCTTATTTGCAGATTTTTAATGCACAGTTTTACATTGACAAAGGCGATGAACTCATCACCACAGTGCGTACCGAGCCGAGTTATCGTGGGGTGATTACCGACAGAGCTGGTGCTCCTTTGGCGGCAAATGCTCCGCTTTATACGGTGTTTTTTGATCCTTATGCGTATGCCGAAGAATACTATCGCTTGGTTGCTGATATGAACAGCACCAAAAAAGATGCCGTCAAGCAGCGTACTTTGACAAAATTAAAAGACATGGATTTGGTCAAATTGGCAGCGGCGGCCAACTTTCCTTTAGAAAAATTGCAAGCAGCGGTAAAAATTGACCCCAAATTGGACGCCAGTGATGACAAAAAAGTCCAAGCAGCACTACCAAAAGGTGCAGGCTCACGCCGTTTGGTCTTGTTAAATCGTGTGTCGCCCGAAATTGCCGAATCGGTCATGCAGCTTGAGTTTTTTGCGGTTGGGCGAGAGCAATATTTCCAACGCTATTATTTGCAAGCCGAGCCAAATGCACAGATTTTGGGCTTTATGGGGCAATCAAGCGATGGCAGTGGCTATATTGGGCGTGCTGGTATTGAGGCAAAATACAACGAGTTGCTCGCTGGCAAAGATGGCAAGGTTTTAACTTTGCGTAGCAGAGGCAGTCAGGTCATTCAAGAAATTGAGCAAATTGAACCGCTTGTCGAGGGGCGAGATATCAATCTGACCATCGACTCACGACTGCAATATGTCTTGTATAAGGAGCTTGAACAGGTTGGGCGATTGCAGTCGGCTCGCTCAAGCTCTGGCATGGTGGTTGATGTTAAAACGGGCGAAGTGCTGGCAATGGGTTCGTGGCCGTCATTTAACTCAAACAATCTGTCCGAGCGAGACGGTGCCAATGAACGCAACCGCCCCGTGCTTGATGTGTTTGAACCTGGTTCGGTAATGAAGCCATTTACAGTGGCAGCAGCCTTAGAATCTGGCAAATACAATACCAATTCGGTGATTGATACATCGCCGGGCAGTGTGTCAGTTGGTGGTTATACCATTCGTGATGGCGGTAATTATGGCGTGATTACGCTGGACAAATTAATCCAAAAATCCAGTAATGTTGCCTCAACCAAAATCGCTCTTAATTTGCCGACCAATGCCATTGCCAATATGCAGATGAAATTTGGCTTTGGTGCCAAGACAGCGTTGGACTTTCCTGCCGAATCTGCTGGCAAAGTTATCGTCCCTAAAGACCGTGAGCTATCACGCCGTGCAACCTTAAGTTATGGTTATGGACAGCAGGTAACTTTGGCACAGCTTGCCCAAGCCTATGCAGCCCTTGGCAATCGTGGGCTAATGTATCCGCTGCGTCTGGTAAAGGATCAGCCAAGCAAAGAGCCAACCCAAGTCATCGGTGCCCAGCATGCAGAAGCGGTTGTGCGTATGATGGAGCTGGTAACAGGTGCAGGCGGTACAGGTCAGGCTGCTGCCATCGATGGTTATCGTGTTGCTGGCAAGACAGGTACCAGCCGCCGTACCAATCCACAAGGTGGATACTACACCGATCAGCATCGTGCGATTTTTGTTGGTGTTGCTCCTGCGTCCAACCCAAGGTTTGCAGTGGCAATTTTGGTGGAAGATCCACGCAGACAGTCCTATGCAGGACAGGTTGCAGCACCTGTATTTGCCAATGTCATGAAAGAGGCGTTGCGTCTTTATAATGTGCCGTATGACAAGCCGCTTCGCCAAGCGACACAGGCACCTTTGTCATAGTTTCAAGGAATGATTATGAGTTTTCAGAATAATATTGTCAGCATAAAGCAAGTCATTGAGCAAGCAGTCAATACCCCAAGCACGGTTGCACAGACAAAAAGTGCATGGCTTTGGCAGGTGTTTGCACCGATTTTGGCTTGTCAATTTGGACGATTTTGCTTAGATTCTCGGCAGGTCAATCAAGGCGATGGCTTTGTGCTGCTTGCCAGCAGTAGCCTTGATGAAATAACCAGCATTGCCAACGCCAACCGCTATCTACAAGCGATAAAGGATAAAGCCAGTTTTGTCATCAGTGAGATAGCAGCCGAGCAATTGGATTTGTGCGATGTATCAATCCCTGTGCTGTGCGTGCCAGAGATTCGCACGGTGCTGGGCGATTTGATTGCTGCCAGACTGCAACTATGTCAGCCTGTGTCTTTGCCGATGGTAATTGCGGTAACAGGCACCAATGGCAAAACAACCGTTAGTCAATTAATCGCCCAGTTGTGTCAGGCGGCGGGCATACAAGCAGCGGTGATGGGTACGGCAGGTAATGGCAGGCTGGGTGCATTGGTACAAGCTGCCAACACCACAGGCGATGTCTTGTCCGTGCATGAATTTATTCATCAAATGGCACAGCAAGGGGTGCAGGTTATCGCCCTAGAGGCAAGCTCTCATGGCTTGGATCAGTATCGCTTGCAGGGCGTGCCGATTGTGGCAGCGGTTTATACCAATTTATCGCATGATCATTTGGACTATCATGCTGATATGCAAGCGTATCGTGCCGCCAAAGCAAGATTGTTTGACAAGGCATATTTTCCAACTTTGTCAGTTGGGGTGATAAATCATGATGCCGAGTACGCATTATTTGATTATACCAAGCCTTGTGGCTATGAGCTGTATGGCTACGGTCAGCAGACAAGGACGGATTATCGCACCAAGTCAGTTGAGCCAAGTCTTGACGGCGTAGCATTACAAATCATAACGCCACAGGGCGAGCTTTCGCTACACAGCCCATTGCTTGGCTTATTTAATGTGGATAATTTATTGGCAAGTGTGGCGGTATTTGACAGATTGTTTGCCGAGCATTGGACGGATTTGCCAGCATTGGTTGCAAACTTGCAAGGAGCAAGGGGGCGTATGCAGCGTGCCAAATCACAGCTGGGTTCGTTTATTGTTGATTATGCACATACGCCAGACGCTCTGGTGCAGGTATTATCAAGCCTAAGACGACATTGCACAGGTGAGCTAATCGCTGTATTTGGCTGTGGAGGCGATAGAGATCGCAGCAAGCGTATGCCGATGACACAGGCAGGATTGACTCATGCTAACAAAGTGATTTTGACCGCAGATAATCCCCGTTCGGAAGATCCGCTGGATATTTTGGCACAAATGCAAGAAGGGCTAAAGGCTGATGATTATGATAAAATCATGGTTGAGCCTGACCGCAGGGCGGCAATAGAGCTGGCAGTGCGTTGTGCAGGTGAGCATGATATTGTGGTGATTGCAGGCAAGGGGCATGAGACTTATCAAGAAATCAATGGCGTGCGTCATGATTTTGATGATTTGTCGGTGCTAAATGAGTTTTTGACAAAATATCAAAAATAACAGCACAGCAAACAGAGCATGGTGCCAAAGGTACAATCTGCGTATATTCACCGATGATGCGATTAATATTGCCGATAATGTCGTGTTGATGATTTGGTAGATTTGTACAATGTTTAGAATCGGTTTGTGCTACAAGCCAGATTTGTTGTAATATAAAAGTTAAGGTATATCAATGAGCAAACAAACCGCCTATGTGTGGCATAAGGATAATCTACAGCAAGCGACAGCTGGTCGTTGGCATCAACCGCCTGTTGATATCCGTGCCACGCGTATCATCACCGATACACGCCAGATTGTTGTAGGCGATGTGTTTTTGGCGATTCGTGGTGAGCGATTTGATGCTCATGATTTTGTTGCAACTGCTAAGCAAAACGGAGCAGTGGCAGCCATTGTTGAGCGAGAAGTTGAGTGCGATATACCACAGCTTGTTGTTGCTGACAGCAGGCTTGCATTGGGTCATTTGGGTAAATTTCGCCGCGATCAGCACACCGATTTGACAGTGGTGGCATTGACAGGCTCAAGCGGCAAAACCACCACCAAAGAAATGCTTGGCTCAATCTTGGGTCAAATTGCTCCAACGCTCATCACCAGAGGCAACCTAAATAACGATTTGGGCGTGCCAATGATGCTTTTGGAGCTGACAGATGAGCATCGCTTTTTGGTCGTTGAACTGGGGGCGAATCATGTGGGCGAGATTGCCTATACCGCAGGACTGGTGCGTCCTGATGTGGCGATGGTACTAAATATTGGCACGGCACATTTGGGTGAGTTTGGTGGTCGTGAAAATATCGCCAAAGCCAAAGCTGAAATTTATTCGGCATTGACCGAGCAGGGCGTGGCGGTGTTGCCATTTGCTGATGAGTTTTATGAAGAGCTGTCAGCTGCCGCTAAGCAATTCACCCAACGCACCATCAGCTTTGGCGAGCGGTCGGTACCACTAAAGACAGCCAATCTTGCCAAAGCAGACTATGAAATGCTCAGCTTGCAAGGCGTAGAGACGGTGCAAATGATGGGCGATGTTTTTGCTGATGAAGTGGAGGCATTGACAACGCACAGCTGTTTTGATTTGGTGCTAAATCCTGACATTGATACATTGCAGAGCTTGCCTGTACAGCTGCCATTTATTGGCGAGCATAATGTTGCCAATGCACAGGCAGCAGCGGCAGCAGCGGTGGCACTGGGGATTGATTTGCCAACGATTGTACAAGGATTGACGAATGCCACACCGCCAAAGGGTCGCTTGACACGAGTGGCGTTTGGTAATCATAGCTTACTTGATGATACCTATAATGCCAATCCAACCTCGATGCTGACCGCAGCTTCGGTGCTGGAGGCTGAACAGGGCATAAAAATCTTGGTAATGGGCGATATTTTTGAATTGGGTGATGCCAGTGTTGATGAGCATACAAAACTTGGCGAAAAAATAGCCACGCTTGCCATTGACCATGTGCTGACAGTCGGTACGCACATGGCACATACCGCCCAAGCAATCAACCGCCACAAGATGATTGCCAAGCACTATGCCGATAAGCCAAGCCTGCTGATTGATTTACAAAACCTACTCAAGACAGGGCAGGCAACCGTGCTATTTAAGGGTTCTCGTGGTATGGCAATGGAAAGTTTGATTGCAGATTTGACCGCTTGCTGATTGTACTAATTATTAAAAATAAGGAAAACTCATGCTTTATTGGTTGTTACAACAAACGGATATTGCCATCGCTTCGGTTACGCTAAGGGCGTTATTGGCAGTGATGACGGCATTGTGCATTGTTATCATCGCAGGTAAGCCTGTCATCAATTATTTACGCACGCTCAAATACGGTCAGGCTGTGCGTGATGATGGGCCAAAAACGCACCTTGCCAAGCAAGGCACACCAACGATGGGCGGCGTGCTGATTTTGGTGGCGATAGGCATCGCGACTTTGGCATGGGCGGATTTATCCAATCCTTATGTGTGGATTTTGATGGTGGTGATGGTGGTATTTGGAGCGGTCGGCTGGGCAGACGACTGGCTAAAAATCAAGCACAAAAACCCCCAAGGGTTGATTGCTCGCAAAAAGTATTTCTGGCTGTCGCTTGGTTCATTATTTGCAGGGGTGTCGATGTATTATATCGCAACCCAACAAGATGCCACGACGCTTGCCGCCATGCAAGATATGCTGATTCCGTTGTTTAAGGGCGTGGTAATTCCGTTCTCGGCGATACCGCTTGGGCTGGGTTTTATTATTGCTACTTATTTTGTATTGGCAGGATCGTCAAATGCGGTGAATTTAACTGACGGTCTGGACGGTTTGGTGATTTTGCCTGTGGTGCTGGTCGCGGCAGGTTTGGGCGTGTTTGCTTATATTTCGGGCTCGGCAAATTATGCTGCATATATGCATGTGCCGCATATTATCTACAATACCGAAGTTGTCATTGTCTGTGCCTCAATCATCGGTGCTGGCTTGGGGTTTTTGTGGTATAACGCCGCCCCTGCTGATGTTTTTATGGGTGATGTTGGTGCGTTATCGCTGGGAGGTATGCTTGGCACGATTGCTGTGATGACAAGGCAGGAGCTTGCTTTTGCGATTATGGGCGGTATTTTTGTGGCAGAGGCGGTATCGGTTATCTTGCAGGTTGGCTCGTATCGTTTACGCAAAAAACGCATTTTTTTGATGGCACCACTGCACCATCATTTTGAGGAAATGGGATTGAAAGAAACCAAAGTTGTTGCCCGCTTTTATATCGTGTGCATTATTTTGGTGATTTTGGGATTGATGACTTTAAAGCTACGCTAATGGCGGCGGCTTTGATTTTAAAGACCGTTTGCAAAAAATCTGACGATAAAGGCGATTTTGCGGTATAATGAGCATTTGCCTCGCCTTTTGGTCAAATTTTGCAGTTTGGGCAAGTTTGACAAATTAAGGTAAATTAAGGGTTGATATGCCAGTATGGATTGGCACAAACTGACAATTATTTATCATTGGAAAAATACATGAATGCACAAAAATATGTCATCGGCAACTGGAAACTAAACCCTGGCACGCTTAGCCAAGCGTGCCAGCTGGCATCATCTTTGGTGCAGATGGATAAATCAGTGCAGGTTGGTTGTGTGCCAAGTTTTGTGCATCTGTCAGCGGTTGGCGAATTGTTGGCAGAATCATCGATACTGCTCGGAGCCCAAGATGTCTGTGCCAAGACAGCAACAACGGGAGCCTTTACTGGTGATGTATCGGCAGGGCAGTTGGCTGATATTGGGGTGAAGTTTGTCATCATAGGCCACTCGGAGCGTCGAGCGTATTATGGTGAGGACAATGCCCTTCTGGAGGCAAAGATACAACAAGCGGTGGACGCTGGTCTGACTGTGGTGTTTTGTGTTGGCGAAACTAAGTCGCAGTATCAAGCACAGCAGACGCTGGCAGTGCTTGATGAGCAATTGTCAGTGCTAAAATCCGTACCAGCTGACAGGCTTATCGTTGCCTATGAGCCTGTATGGGCGATTGGCACGGGACTCACACCGAGCATTGACGAGGTCATCGGCGTGCATCGACATATCAAGCAGGTGCTGGCTGGTTATGCCATGCCGACCGTAAGCGTGCTGTATGGCGGCAGTGTCAATGAGAAAAATGCTGCCGAATTTGCCACAGCTTTTGGTGTTGATGGGGCGTTGGTGGGCGGTGCTTCCCTAAAAATTGAGGCTTTTTCCCAGATTGTTGCGGCATTTGCCGACAATTAAGATTAATTAATTTGGCACAGTTGTGCCACTGTGATTGAGAAATTTATGCTTACAGTACTTTTAGCCATTCATATTATTGTTGCCGTTGTCATGATTGGGTTTATTTTGATTCAGCATGGCAAAGGGGCGGACGCTGGTGCGTCTTTTGGTTCTGGTGCAGCAGGTACGGTATTTGGTGCAGCAGGATCGGCGAATTTTCTGACACGCACCACGGCAGTACTTGCGGCGATATTTTTTATCACCAGTTTGGCATTGGCACATTTTGCCCAAAAACAGGCAGAAGATCAGTTGCGTCTAGATGTGCCAGCAGCGACCAGCACACCTGCTCCTGCCGATAACTAACCGAAAAAACTTGCGTTTGCTGGATTTTTTGGGTAAAATACAGCAAGTTTGCGATCGTGGTGGAATTGGTAGACACGCCATCTTGAGGGGGTGGTGCTTCACGGCGTGAGGGTTCAAGTCCCTCCGATCGCACCAAATTTTATCTTTATTTATACTTACCAAACCTTGATTATCATCAAGGTTTTTTGTTTGATGGTTTGCATTTGTCAAATTTGCCCAATCAATCATCTGTCTTTAACTGCTTTTTACATCAAGCATCCAAACAGATTGCCATTTTAAATGATTCAAATCCTGCCAAGATGACACGGCAAATCTGGGAATTGCCACTGACACATCTTGCCAAAAACCAATCCGTTTGCATACATTTTTATGGCATTTGGTTATAATAGTCGCCAAGTTTGATGGTTTTACGACAAAAACGATAGCATGAGTGGGCATATGGACAATATTGATAGTTTTTTAAGGGCGGTTAGGCGAGCTGATGGGTCTGATGGGTTGTTGTCTGGCTTGGCGGCTGATTATTTTGGGGTATTGCCCATCAGCCCTGCAGGTGTGGCTGATTTTGACAATCTGCTGCATTGCCGTCAGATAACCGAGCAAATATTTCCTGCATCTCTTGCCAAAATCATGACGGCATTGGTTGCATTGGAATATCTTAAGTTGGATCATCAGGTGATGATTATTGATGATGATTTGGTGATTGGTTCTGGCTATAATTTAAAAACAGGCGATATTATCAGTGTAGAAAATCTAATCATTAACATGATGTTGCCCTCAAGCAATATCGCTGCCAAGGCAGTTGCTCGGGCAGTTACTGAAGTGTCGGGTTTGGGTTTTGTTTCGCTGATGAATGATAAGGCGAGGCAGCTTGGCATGACGGCAACCGTCTTTAAAAACCCCACAGGGCTGTCGGATAGGCAGCAGCTATCCACGGTGGTGGATTTGATGCGTTTGGGTGTCGCTGCCGTAAAGCATCGGGATTTGGCACGGCTTTGGGGTTTGTCGGTTGCAACGCTGACGATTACAGGTGCAAATGCACGCAGCATTCGTGTGGCGTCCTCTTTTGCAGCAATCAAAGATATGCCGTGGTGCTTGGGTGGCAAATCGGGCAGTTTTTCACACTGGGGCTATCATTTGCTGTGCCATGTCCGCCTAAAGTTTGGCTATACAGGCATTGCAGTTGTGCTAAAATCTCCAAGCAGCGAGCAAAGAGATTTGGATATGATTGGCATTGTGAATAATCTAAGCCAGCAGTATCATTATCCATGTGTTGATGGCTGATGGATTATGGATTATCAAAAAAGCCAACCAAGGCTGTGATAAGTAGTGTTATTTTTAGATTTTGATAAATAAAGTTTCGTTTTAAATTATATTTTGCAATAAAAATAATTAAAATAAAATTTTTGCTTGACATGGGGTGATTTTGCTGTATAATAGGCATTCTAAATTGATGCGGGGTGGAGCAGTCTGGTAGCTCGTCGGGCTCATAACCCGAAGGTCGTTGGTTCAAATCCAGCCCCCGCTACCACTTTTTAAAATCCTAAGTTCAGATTGTTATCATTGGATTTGGGTAGCTTGCTTAGCCAAGCTGTCGGCTGGTATTATTATTGCCCACCAACGATTGTTTTGTGGGTTTTTTTGTATTTATTATCCGTGTTCGGCTAAATTTTAGGAAATATCATTCAACCATGAAACCATCAAGCAAAATTGCTGAATTGACCGAATTGATAGCACCTGCTGTGGCTGCGTGTGGTGTGGACTTGTGGGGCATTGAGTTTATGCCACAAGGACGCAAATCGTTGTTGCGTATCTATATTGAGACCCTGCCAGAGCAGCGAGCGGCTGGTGAGCATGTTACCATCGAGGATTGCTCGGCGGTGAATCATCAGGTGTCAGGCGTGCTTGATGTACACGACCCCATCGCAGGCGAATATGTGCTGGAGGTGTCAAGCCCTGGTTTTGATAGACCGTTGTTCACGCGTGAGCAGGTGGCAGAATATGTCGGCGAGGTGGTGAATTTACGCTTGATTCATGCGATTGGCACAGCAGAGAACAAACGTCGCAAGGTTGTTGGGCGACTGATGTCGGTTACTGATAGCGGTATGCAAATCCTCACCGAGGATAAGTTGGAATTTGATATTGCCTTTGACAGTGTGGATAAGGCACATTTGGTTTATCAAGACTAACTTTTATTTATTTTAAGCAGATTTTCAAAATTAGTAATCTTCCCAAGCTGGGATTTTTATTAACTATTTGATTAAATTAACTATTTTATCATTATATTAACCATTAACCCAACCCAAGGAATCCACAGATGAGTCGTGAAATTTTGACCGTGGTTGAGACCGTCAGTAATGAAAAAGGGCTAAACCCTGAAGATATTTTTCAAGCAATCGAACAGGCGTTGGTTGTATCTACCAAGAAAAAAGTCTACACCGAGCAGCCAGAGGTTGCCATTCGTGTGCATATTGACCGCAAAACTGGCGACTATGACACTTTCCGCTACTGGACGGTGGTGGCTGATGAAGACCATGAAATGCCAGCTTGCCAGCTTGCCATCAGCGACTTGGACGAAAACGAGTGGAAAATCGGCGACATTAAAGAAGAACAAATTGAGTCAATTGAGTTTGGGCGAATTGCAGCAACCCAAGCCAAGCAAGTAATTATCCAAAAAATCCGTGAGGCGGAACGAGCGTTAATTGCCGATGCTTTTGAGTCTCGCTTGGGCGAGCTTGTTACTGGCGAGGTCAAAAAACAAAGCCGTGATGCTTATATCATTGACTTGGGCGAAGGTGGCGAAGGGTATTTGGCAAAAGACAATACTTTGCCAAGAGAGACTTTGCGTCCAAAAAGCCGCGTTTCGGCGATTTTGCAACAAGTCAATCGTGATGGCAGAAGCCCACAATTGGTATTGTCTCGCACCAGCAACGAAATGCTTGTTGCTTTGATGAACAAAGAAGTGCCAGAGATTAGCGAACAGATTATCGAGATTCGTGATGTGGCTCGCCTGCCGGGGCTTCGTGCCAAAATTTCGGTCAAAACCAACGACCACCGCATTGACCCTGTGGGGGCGTGTATCGGTATGCGTGGTACGCGTATCCAAGCGGTGCAGCAAGAGCTTGACGGTGAGCGTATCGATGTAATCGTCTGGAATGAAGACCCAGCCCAGTATATCATCAGTGCCTTGGAGCCTGCTGATGTCAGTGGTTTGGTGCTTGACGAAGACACCAAAACTGCTGAGGTGATTTTTGTAACCAACGAGCAGCTGGCACGAGCGATTGGCTCGCAAGGTCAAAATGTTCGCTTGGCATCAGAGCTGACAGGCTACAAGCTCAACATGATTTTGGAATCGGAATACAATGAGCGTCAGGCTTCTGAAAATCAAGCAGTGATTGAGATGTTCTATGAGCGTCTAGAGGTTGATCGTGATTTGGCAGAAGTATTGGCAGAGGTTGGCTTTAGCGATATTGAAACCGTTGCCTATGCACCTATTGAAGAGTTTTATGAAATCGAAGGTCTTGATGATGAGACCATCACCGCTATCCAAGAGCGTGCTAAAGAGGTAATTATCAGCGATGAGATTGCCAAGCAACAAAACATCAAAGAGCCAAGTGCTGAGCTTTTGGCACTCGATGAAATGACCCCAGCGATCGCCTATAAATTGGCAGAGCGAGACATCATTAGCCTTGATGATTTGGCAGAGCAGGCGGTATTTGATATTGATGATATCGAAGGCTTGGACAGCGAATTGGCTGGTAAGCTGATCATGGCAGCACGCCAATCGTGGTTTGATTAATCATGATGGCGGTAATAATGGACGCACAGCAATGAGCGTGCAGTCAAGAGCATAACCTGCCAGACCTAGTGTTTGGCAGACAAGATACGATGGGCGTTGTCAAAAGGCAAATGAAGATGATGCCAATGCCCATCACTAAGCAAAAACTAGGTGATATGAATGGCAAAAACAGTTAAAGAGCTTGCTCAAATTTCAAACACAACAACCGAAACCATCTTAAAGCAGCTTGCCGATGCTGGGTTGCCAGCACGCAGCGAAAATGACCATGTTAGTGATGCCGAGCAACAAAAACTGGTGGCATTTTTAAAACAAAGTCATGGCGAAAAGCCAAAATCTCGCATTAGCTTGAAGTCAAAAACCACTTCAACAGCACAGGTAACAGGTGCTTCTGGCAAGGCAAAAACCATCAATGTGGTACGCACCAAAAAAGTCGTTTATGAAAAGCCAGACCCTGCCAAGATTGAGGCAGAGATTGCTGCTCAAGCCAAAGCAGCTGAAGAAGCACGCCTAAAAGCAGCGGCAGAAAAACAAGCTGCTGAACGCAGCAAAAAAGAAGCCGCCGAGCGACAAGCGGCAACTTTGGCAGCAATGCGTGCCAGTGCCGAACCAAGCAAAGCTAGCGATACCAGCAGTGCTGTTGTCGTCAAAAAAGCCAAAAAAGACGATGAGCAAAAAGCTGCACCAAAAGCCGATAAGAAAAAAGCAGCAAAGCCAGCCAAACAAGAATCTGCCGAAGACAAAAAAGCCCGTGAAGCTCGTGAGGCTGAAGAAGAACGCCTGCGTCAGATGGAGGCTGAAACACGCCGCAAAGCTGCCATCGATGCCCAAAACCGCACGCTTGAACAAATGAAAGAGATGGCATCACGCTACAGCGATAGCGATGATAGTACACAGGCAACCATCGTACGCACCAAAGATGACGCACCGCTGGCTGATGGCTTGGTGGGAGCGGCTTTGGAGGAGTCGTTCGAAAAAGAACGCCGTGAGATTAAACGAGGCAGTGCTGGCACAACAGGCAAAGGCGGCAAAAAAGGCCGCAAAGGTCAGCAAGAAGAGCGAGAAATCAAAACCCGCTCAAAAGGACTAAAATCATCACAGGCAAATAAGCATAAGTTTGAAATGCCTGTTGAAAAAATCGTGCATAATGTCGAAGTTGGTGAGAGTATCGTACTGTCTGACTTGGCACAAAAAATGGCGGTCAAGGTTCGTGAAGTGATTAAAGCCTTGATGAAAATGGGCGAGCTGGTGCGAGAGTCTGACACCATTGATCAGATGACTGCTGCTTTGGTGATTGAGGAATTTGGTCATAATTTCATCGCTGTTAGTGATACGCAGCTAGAAGATGATCTGCAAGTGGCAGTAGACGAAAAATCAGGCAATATCCAGACCCGTCCGCCAGTTGTTACCATCATGGGTCATGTTGATCATGGCAAGACTTCTCTGCTTGACAAGATTCGTGCCACCAAAGTCGCCTCAGGTGAGGCAGGCGGCATTACCCAGCATATCGGTGCTTATCATGTAACCACAGATCGCGGCGTGATTACTTTCCTTGACACACCGGGGCATGCTGCATTTACAGCAATGCGTTCTCGTGGTGCACAGGCGACCGATATTGTTGTACTGGTTGTCGCTGCGGACGATGGCATGATGCCACAGACCGAAGAGGCGATTGACCACGCTCGTGCAGCTGGCACACCGCTGATTGTTGCCATCAATAAGATGGATAAAGACACCGCCGATCCTGATCGTGTGATTAATGAATTGTCGGTCAAAGAAGTGATTCCAGAAGAATGGGGTGGCGATACGCCGATGGTCAAGGTTTCTGCCAAATCAGGCATGGGCATTGATGAATTGCTTGAGGTGATTAGCATTCAGGCGGAGCTGATGGAGCTAGAAGCACCTGTTGATGGTGCAGCACAGGGCGTGGTGATCGAGTCTCGCTTGGACAAAGGTCGTGGAGCGGTTGCCAGCCTGCTTGTCAAAAAAGGCACACTAAACCAAGGCGATTTGGTCTTGGCGGGCGAATATTATGGCAAGGTGCGTGCCATGACCGATGAGAATGGTCAGCGTATCAAAACCGCAGGCCCTTCGATTCCTGTAGAGATTTTGGGCTTGCCAGAAGCACCAGCGGCAGGCAGCGAATTTTTGGTGGTATCAGATGAGAAAAAAGCACGAGAAGTGGCGGATTTCCGTGCTGCTCGTGAGCGTGATCGCATCTTGGAACGCCAAAATAAAATGCGACTGGATACCTTGTTTGACAGCATGAACAGTACCGAAGTTGCCACCTTAAACATTATCCTAAAAACCGATGTGCGTGGTTCGCTGGAGGCATTGTTGGGGGCACTTGATGAGCTGTCTACCGATGAGGTGAAAGTGCGTGTCATCAGCTCTGGCGTTGGTGCCATCACTGAGTCTGATGTTATCTTGGCAGAATCAAGCGAGGCGGTATTGCTTGGTTTTAATGTGCGTGCCGACAATGCAGGCAAGAAAAAAGCTGACGCAGCAGGATTGGATATTCGCTACTACAGCGTGATTTATGGACTGATTGATGATGTCAAGGCGGCAATGAGTGGTATGCTGGCACCTGAGCATCGTGAGCAGATTCTGGGCATTGCCGAAGTGCGAGAGGTCTTCCGCTCAAGCAAATTCGGTGCGGCGGCAGGCTGTATGGTGCAAGAGGGTACCATTCATCGCAACAAGCCAATCCGTGTATTGCGTGATGACAAGGTTATCTTCACAGGTCAGCTACAATCGTTACGCCGTTATAAAGATGATGTCAATGAAGTCAAGGCAGGCATCGAGTGCGGCTTGGCGGTGAAGGGCTATGAAGTTGCTGTTGGTGATAAGATTGAAGTGTTTGAAATTCACGAAATCAAGCGAGAGCTATAACCAACAAAAACCCTGTCAAGCTGGCGGGGTTTTGCTTTGTGGCGATGATACATCAACGCTCATGTGTCATCGCCACTTGGTAGTGCTGGCATTAGGCACAGTGGTCAATTTTTAAAATATTAATAAAGCATGAAAGGATATTTATGAATCAACGATTACAACGCTTGGCCGATCAGATCCAACGCAGTTTGGCAATTTTAATCCGTGATGAGATTAATGACCCCAGATTGACTGGATTTGTTACCATTTCGGCGGTGAAAGTCAGCCCAGATTTGGGCTATGCTGATATTTATGTAACCATTCTTGAGCCGAGCCAAGACGGTGGCATGAACATTGAGGCACATCGTGAGAGCCTAAAAGTGCTAAACAACGCCGCAGGGTTTTTGCGTACCGAGCTTAGTCGCACGATGAAAACTCGCACAACGCCACGCTTGCGTTTTCATTATGACGAAGTAACCGCACAGGGCAATCACATGATGAACTTGGTCAATCAAGCCATGCAAAAAACCCAAGCAACGGCAGACGATGGCGACAACTGATGCAAAAAACGGTTATTTCAGGTGTTTTGTTATTAGACAAACCTGCCGATATCAGCTCGCACACGGCTCTTTTTCGAGCAAAGCATTTGTTCAAATCAGACAGCCAAGATTCAAAAAAAGCAGGGCATACAGGCACGCTAGACCCGATGGCAACGGGGCTTTTGCCCTTATGCTTCGGTGAGGCGACCAAATTTGCCCAATATGGGCTTGATGCCAACAAGGGCTATACAGCCACGATTCGGTTGGGCGAGCAGACAGACACTGGCGATATGCAGGGGGTTGTGATTGCAACCGCCGCCGTGCCAGCGATAGATCAGGCGATGCTTGATGAGCTTAGTTTGGCGATGATAGGCGAGCAGTGGCAGACACCGCCGATGTATTCGGCACTAAAAAAAGACGGCAAAAAACTCTACGAATATGCACGCGAGGGCATACAGCTACAGCGAGAACCACGCCGTATCGTTATTCACCAGTTGCAATTGCGGCGTATTGATGAGCGGACGCTGGCATTGTCTGTATTATGCTCAAAAGGCAGTTATGTGCGTGTTTTGGCAGAGGATATCGCTGTTCGTTTGGGGACGCTTGGGCATCTGATTGGTCTGCGGCGGACGCAGACGGGTGGTTTTATGCTGGCAGAGGCGGTGGATTTTGCAGCATTGGAGGCGATGGATATGCCCAAGCGACTGCTTCAGCTGCTGCCTGTTGATGTGCTTGTGGCACATTTGCCGATATTGACGGTTGATGCTGATGAATCGCAGCGACTTAAGATTGGACAGCGGCTCAATGTTGCCAAGCGTGCCGCTGCCTTGTTCACCGAGCAAGCAGAGCCATCGTGTATGGTGCGACTGTATGCTGACGGTGCTTTTGTTGGCCTAGGGGAGCTTGCCATCACAGGCAGACTACAGCCCAAAAAAATGCTGGCATAGCTTTTTATGCTTGTAAAATTTTGTAACATATTGAGCAAATTTTATAAATATACTTGACAGTACAAGGTACTGGCGATAAAATTAGCTCGCCTATTATGGCAATGTTTTCTCCTAGGTTTAAGGATTTATTATGAAAAAGATCGCTCTAGCTGCTGTATTGGCAGGTGTTTCAAGCATGGCTTCAGCCAACCTACTAAACACTGACAACCTATATGTACAAGGTAATGTTGGTTATTCTAAACTACAAGCTAAACAAGGTGATAAAATCAGCGATAACAACACTAGCTACTCTGTTGCTGTTGGTAAAGACCTTGGTGATGTTCGTGTGGCAATTGATTACACTGGCTACGGTAAAGTTGAGCGTCGTGATAGATCATTTAACACAACCAGAACACTTGACAATCGTGAGCTAAAAACACAATCTGTAGGCATTTCTGCCATCTATGATTTCCAACCAGTGTCTGGCTTTACTCCGTATGTGGGTGGTCGTCTTGGTATTAACCAGCTAAAATACGAAGGTGCAACTGCAAGAACTGAAGTAGTAGCACCAAATACAGTTATGCGTACAGCAAGCACAACTGAAGAGAAAAAGACAGGTGTTGGTGCAGGCGTATTGGCTGGCGTTCAATACAATATCAACCCACAATTGGCTGTAGATGCTGGTGTTGAGTACAATTACCTTGGCAAAATCGGTCCTTTTGATGCAAAAGTAGACCAATACGGTGCTAAGCTAGGTCTTCGCTATAACTTCTAATGCCTGACTACTACAGTCGCATTATCAAATCCATCGATGTTTTATCGGTGGATTTTTTTGATTGCAGATTTTCTTGTAAAATTTTGTAACATTTATACCAAACCTGCCAAAAACTCCTTGACAGTTTAAGCAGGGGGGGGGGTAGAATTTCAGTGTTGGTTTATTTTGGCTTATTTTATTTTGGAGTATTGCGATGAAAAAGATGATTTTAGCTACCGTATTGGCAGGTGTATCAAGCGTAGCTTTTGCAAATGTGTTAGGCGATGGTCTGTATGTACAAGGTAATGTTGGCTATGCCAAATTACAGACCAAAGAGGGCAATCAGAAGCTAAAAGATAACAGCACAAGTTTTGGCGTGGCTTTTGGTAAAGACACTGGCAATGTGCGTTATGCAGTAGATTATACCAATTTTGGTACGCTTGAGCAAAGACAAACGGTGGTGTTTGACGCCGATATGCGAAATTTAGTTGCTGACATTACAAAGCAGGTTACAGGGCAGACTGTCTTTATTTCATCAGCCAAAGGCGATGTCATCACTAAGGTTAAAGCCCAGTCGCTTGGTATGTCAGCGATTTATGATTTTGCTAATAATTCGGCATTTACGCCGTATGCAGGTCTGCGAGTGGGTGTGAATCAGTTAAAAGCAGATGTGGCTGTTACGACTGATATGGTGATCAATGGCGTTGCCTCCAGCAACACACAAAAAGCAAACAAAGCCAAAAGCACCAAAGTTGGTGCAGGCGTGGTAGCTGGTGTACAGTATGCCATCAATCCACAGCTGGCAGTAGATGCTGGCGTTGAGTATAACTATTTGGGTAAATTTGATAAAATTAAAGCAGATCAATACGGTGCAAAAGTTGGCTTGCGTTATAATTTTTAATCACGCCAATTAACAGCGATGTATCTAGCCCATGGGCGTTTTGCTGATGGGCTTTTTGCCGTAATCTTAACAAATGCCCCAATATCTTCCGACTGTCAATCTCAATTGGCATGGCAGTATCTTTATAAAAAAAGCTGACAAATTGACAAAAATTTGTTATAATTATCAATCAGTGCCAATTGGCTTAGGCAGGCTTTCGCAATGCAATGCTTGCCCGAATGATATCGCATTGCCCAAATAGGAAACTGTTATGCTAACGAACAAAGATCGTGAAGAAATCATCGCCAAATACAAGCGTGGCGAGAACGACACTGGTAGCCCAGAGGTGCAAGTTGCTCTATTGACTGCTCGCATCAATGACTTACAAGACCACTTTAAGGCACACAAAGCTGACCATCACAGCCGTCGTGGTCTGATTCGCATGGTAAACCAACGCCGCAAATTGCTTGACTATCTAAAAGGCAAAGATTTGAACCGCTATACTGACCTTATCGGTTCATTGGGTCTGCGTCGTTAATTGCCAGCGTGCAATAATATCCATGAAAGACGGCGTGCGTTGGCGTGCCGTTTTTCTTTGAAATTTTTCTTAACAATCACATTCATCACCAAGCTGCGACAAAAATTTAGAACTCTAAGGCATGAGATGTGCTGACAGATGTGATGCCTTAGGGCTTTAGATTTGGTCTGGCTTGCATAGATAGGAATCATTATGTTTAATACCATTCGTCAAGAATTTCAATATGGCAATCAACAAGTTGTGCTAGAAACTGGTCGCATCGCTCGCCAAGCCAATAGCGTGCTGGTGCATATGGGTGGCGTGTCGGTACTGGTTGCTGTGGTGGTACGCCCAGAGGCAGTTGCTGGACAGAATTTCTTCCCACTGACGGTTAATTATCAAGAAAAAATGTACGCTTCGGGCAAAATCCCCGGTGGTTATGGCAAGCGTGAAGGGCGTGCCAGTGAGTTTGAGACGCTGACCAGCCGCTTAATTGACCGTCCAATTCGTCCACTATTCCCAGAAGGCTATTATAACGAAATTCAAGTAACCGCAACGGTTATCTCATCGGACAAGACCCAAGACGCTGATATTGCTGCCATGATTGGTGCGTCAGCTGCTCTTGCCATCTCACCAGCACCATTTAATGGACCAATCGGTGCCGCTCGTGTGGGCTTTATCAATGGCGAATATGTGCTAAACCCAAATCTTGCCGAGATGAAGCAGAGCGATTTGGATTTGGTGGTGGCTGGTACGAAAGCAGCTGTGCTGATGGTGGAATCAGAAGCCAAAGAACTGTCAGAGGATCAGATGCTTGGTGCGGTATTGTACGGACACGCCCAGCAACAAGTGGTGATTGATAATATCAATGCCTTTGCCGCAGCGGTTGGCAACGCCAAACAAGAGTTTGTCGCTCCTGTGATTAATGAGGCGTTAAACACGGCACTAAAAACCGCATTCACCGAAAAAGTGAGCGAGGCGTATACCATTACTGTCAAGCAAGATCGCTATGCTCGTTTAGATGAGCTACAAAATGAAGCGATTGAGACCTTGGCTGGTGATGCTGACAGCGAGGATTATGCAGACAAGGTTGCAGAAATCAAGAGTTTGTTTGAGGAGCTAAAATACCGCACCGTGCGTGATAATATCCTATCAGGCAAACCACGCATTGATGGCCGTGATCTTGAGACAGTGCGTGCGTTGGATATTCAGGTTGGTGTATTGCCTTATACGCATGGTTCGGCATTGTTCACTCGTGGCGAGACCCAAGCCTTGGTAGTAACAACACTTGGCACCACTCGCGATGTGAATTTGGTCGATACACTGGCTGGCACCAAGCAAGATCATTTCATGCTGCATTATAATTTCCCACATTATTCAGTGGGTGAGACAGGTCGTGAAGGGGCTCCAAAACGCCGTGAAATTGGCCATGGACGCTTGGCTCGCCGTGGCGTACAAGCAATGTTGCCATCTGTCGATCGCTTCCCATATACCATTCGTGTGGTGTCCGAAATCACCGAATCAAACGGCTCATCATCAATGGCATCGGTCTGCGGTGCGTCATTGTCATTGATGGACGCAGGCGTACCACTAAAAGCCCCTGTAGCAGGTATCGCAATGGGCTTGGTCAAAGAAGGCGACCGCTTTGCTGTTTTGTCAGATATTTTGGGCGATGAAGATCATTTGGGCGATATGGACTTTAAGGTGGCAGGTACCACCGAAGGCATTACCGCTTTGCAAATGGACATTAAAATCGAAGGCATCACTGCCGACATTATGGAACAGGCACTAAAACAAGCTTATGCAGGCCGTATCCATATCCTATCGGCGATGAATGAGGTTATCTCATCAAGCCGCACCGAGATTAATGCTCATGCACCAAACTATGCCACAATGAGCATCAATCCTGAAAAAATCCGTGATGTCATCGGCAAGGGTGGGGCAACCATTCGCCAGCTGACCGAAGACACAGGGGCGACCATTGATATTGAGGACAATGGCACAATCCGTATCTTTGGTATGGACAAAGCATCAACGCGTGCTGCCATGGCACAGATTGAGGCGATTACTGCCGAAGTGGAAGTTGGTGCGGTATACGAAGGTGTGGTTGCTCGCATCGTGGAGTTTGGGGCGTTTGTTACCATTTTGCCAGGTACGGACGGTTTGGTGCATATCAGCCAAATCTCTGATGAACGCGTTGAAAATGTCAGCGATTACCTAAAAGAAGGTCAAACGGTCAAGGTGCAAGTGCAAGACATTGACAATCGTGGTCGCATTAAGCTAACCATGAAAGGCATTGAATAACCAAAAATTGAGCTGATAGCAAGCCAAAACCCCGTCTGATGATGGGGTTTTGTTAATTATATCAACACAAACTGTGGCAGGCGTGGCTGATGGATTGGTGCCAAAAGATTTTTACTTGGTGTGAGGTTTGGTTGTATTTTAACCACCTCGATGATAAGGGTGGTTATTAATAATACTCATCGCACGGTACAGCTGCTCAATGAGTATGACACGAACCAATGGATGCGGCAGCGTCAAGTCCGACAGCGACCACTGAAAATCCGCCGCCTGCAACAGCGAGTTTGCCACGCCATCAGCTCCGCCGATAACCAGTGCGATATCACTGCCGTCTTGCATGGCGATGGACAGCTTGTCTGACAAGGTTTCGGTTGAGAGCATTTTGCCCTTGACTTCAAGTAGCCACAGTTGCTCTTTTGGGTGTTTGGCGGCAAGTATGGTTGCAGCTTCGGTTTGTTTGTATTTTTCGATATCGGCAGCCGATGGATTTTTGCTGCGTTTGGCAGGGGGCAGTTCCACCATCTCAACGCTCATCATGGGCAAAATGCGTTTTAGGTACTCTTGAAACCCTGTCTGTACCCAGCTTGGCATCTTATGACCGATGCTTAAAATTCTTAATTTCATAAAAAATTCCACAAAATAACGATATTTTACCGAAAATTCACAAAAAATCCCAGCAAAATCGCCCGAGATGATGGCGAAAATGCCAAAACTTTGCTATGCTACAGCGTACAAGATTTGGAGGTGATTATGGTACAACAACACGACCCTCGCTATGACGACAGCGAATATCAATACGCAGGATTTTGGGTGCGGCTTGTTGCCCAATTGGTGGATAGCTTGATATTTGTCTTGCTGACTTTGCCGCTTATGTATTATCAGTGGCAGCAGATGGCAAATATGCCGATTGAGGAGATACCTGTTTATAGCCCTATGGATATTGTGATAAACCTTGTGTTTGCGGTGGCGGTGATTATCTTTTGGGTGAAAAAAGGGGCAACACCGGGCAAAATGCTGTTTGGTTTACAAATTCGTGATGCCAAAACAGGGGCGTTTATCAGTGCACCAAGGGCGTTACTTCGCTATTTTATTGGCTATACGGTGTCGGCACTGGTGCTGGGTTTGGGCTTTATTTGGGCAGGATTTGATGCCAAAAAGCAAGGCTGGCATGATAAAATTGCTGGCACTGTGGTTGTTAAACGCATTCGCTAAACAAAATGGCGAAAACTGCCAAAATGCGACAGGGGGCGTTTTATGAAACGCAGGCACAACTCATTTTATGTCAGGCAGGGCTACAGATTGTCGCTACAAATTTTATTGCTACAGGCATTGGTGAGATTGACATCATTGCCACACCCAGCCAACAATCGCTGCTGATATTTGTTGAGGTCAGAAGTCGCAAAAAATCACAGTTTGGCACAGCGGCTGATAGCATTAGCCCGACAAAACAGGGGCGAATTTATCGCACTGCCGAGTATTTTTTGCAGCAGCACCCTGAATATGCTGAGTATGAGTGCCGTTTTGATGTGCTATTGTTTGATGTGATGGCAGATGGCGTGGTGCATGAATGGTTGGTGGCGGCATTTTAGCTTGGACAGGCTTGGGCATGGCATGATAATGTGGCAACACAGTCAAATAACGACAAAATAGCAAATTTATTAAAGAGAGTTTGTATTATGAATAAAGTATTGATTGCAATGATGGCATCAATGATGGCATTGACCGCTTGCACCACCAATGGGGGTAGTGTTGGGGCGGATGCGATGGGGCGTAGTATCCCAGAGCGTCTAAGCGACACCAGCATTGAGCTGACGGCACGCCGCAATTTGGCAACCATTGACGGCATTAATCAAAATAATGCACGCATTGCCATCGATGGCTATTTGCGAGAGGTGCTTTTGACAGGTGAAGTGCCAAGCGAGCAAATCAAAGCAGAAATCGGACGCACCATTGAATCAATGCGTGGCGTGGCAAAAGTGTTCAATTACCTTACCGTTACTGATATTCCCAAAAGCCAAAGCCACACAGTGCATGAGAACTATCTTCGTTCTAAGATTAATGCACGGCTGCTTGCCAATCGTGATGTCAAATCCTCACAATACAAAATCATCGTCCGTGATAGCACCGCCTATATCATGGGTTATCTTACCTCAGCTCAGCAAGATGAGATTTTGGCAGCGGTGCAGGCTACCTCTGGCATGGCAAAGGCGGTAACTTTGACCACTTTGGTTGAGGTGGCTCCTGCGGTTGAGGATTTGCCAGCGGTTGATGGTGCAACTGGCAGTTACACGCTCCAAGAGATTTATACGCCCGATGCGACAAATACCGCACCGAGTAATACACCGCCTGTATTTGGCACGCCAAGTGAATAATTTTGTTATCAATTGACAAAAATTACGCAAGCTGGGCAGTAGTTTGTTATAATAGTTGATTTGCAAACAGATGAGAAGTTTTATGAATGCACAAGAGTTGATTGACCTGTTGCGTCCACATTTTCCAAAGGCTCATATTGATGCAGTCAATCAGGGCAATAAGTTTGAGCTGCTGATTGTTGATGAAGCATTTGATAATAAGCGACTGGTAGCACGCCAGCAGATGATTTTTGCATTGGTCAATGAGCATATCCAAAGCGGTGCCATGCACGCCTTGACAATCCATGCTCTGACTCCTGATGAATATGCCAGCAAACAGGCTTGATAATACGAGAATTTTATGGACAAATTTAAAATCATAGGCAGCAGTCGCATCGCAGGCGAGGTGAGTATCTCTGGCTCAAAAAATGCCGCATTGCCCTTGCTTGCTGCCATGCTGTTACCCAATGATGAAACTGTACTGCACAATGTGCCAACACTAAAAGACACACAAACGCTCATCGAGCTAATCGCAGGCACAGGCGTTAAGATTGATAAGCAAGGCAACACAGTAACCGCCAATGCACGCACGGTGAATAATTATTACGCACCTTATGAATTGGTGCGAACCATGAGAGCGTCAATTTTGGTACTGGGGCCACTTTTGGCACGATTTGGCGAGGCAGAAGTGTCATTGCCGGGTGGATGTTCTATCGGTTCACGACCTGTTGATCAGCACCTAAAGGCATTTGAGGCGATGGGTGCTGCCATCACTGTCGAAAATGGCTATGTCAAAGCCAAAGCACCAGCAGGCGGTCGGTTGATAGGGTGTGATTTTAGCTTTGATATGGTAACTGTTGGCGGTACAGAGAATGTCATCATGGCGGCAGCTCTGGCAAAAGGCACAACACGCCTAGAAAACTGTGCCACTGAGCCTGAAGTGGTTGATTTGGCAAATATGCTGGTGGCGATGGGAGCAAAAATCAGCGGTATTGGCAGCACCACGATGGTGATCGAGGGCGTGGACAGTTTGCATGGTTGTGAATACAGTGTCATTGCTGATCGTATTGAGACAGGGTCTTATTTGGCTGGGGCTTTGATGAGCTGTGGCGATGTGCTGACCAAGAATACTTCGGCAGAATTTTTGCACCCTGTACTAAAAAAATTCGAGGCGATGGGTGCGACCATCACCACAGGCGAGGACTGGATTCGTGCTGTTATGCACACCAGACCGAAGGCGGTGGATATTCGCACACAGGTGCATCCTGGTTTTCCGACCGATATGCAGGCACAGCTGATGGCGGTGTGTTGCTTGGCGGACGGCACCAGCACAATCATTGAGAATATTTTTGAAAATCGTTTTATGCATGTGCCAGAGTTGCAACGCATGGGGGCAAAGGTGCGTGTTGATGGGCATACTGCCATCGTTGAAGGGGTGGAGAAGTTCATGCCAGCACCTGTGATGGCGACCGATTTGCGTGCTTCGATGTCTTTGGTGATGGCGGCTGCCTGTGCCGAAGGCGAGAGTATCATTGACCGCATTTATCATATTGATCGTGGTTATGATGATGTTGAAAATAAATTGCGAGCCTTGGGTGTCAATATCGAACGCATCAGCGGCTAGAGTGCTATTTGATGACAAGCAAGCATTGTATCGGTGCTTGCTTTTTTATTTGCCAATCCCTCTTTTTTAAGGCAGCGTGGGTGAAATCTTTTATCAGTCGGCTTTTGCCACAATCAGGAGAAATGCCAAAGTTTGTTTTGATGGGTGTCAATGCCTTTACAAAGTGCGGCTCATTAACTTGATTGTTGGCAGAATTGGCTGATTGTGATGATGATTTGCCAATCATGGATAAAATGACGAGAAAGGTAACAAGATAACCGCACCAAGTGTTATCAATTTTTGTCAAAAAATGCTAAAATGGTACAGATTATCACCGCTAATGTGGGTGATGACAACCAACAATGCCTTGCATTAAATTTAGCCGTTTGTGTGCTGATTGCACCAAATTAGCCAGAAGGATTTATCATGACTGTGATTAAGCAAGAAGACTTTATCCAAAGCATTGCTGATGCTTTTCAGTACATCAGTTATTACCACCCAACCGATTATATTACTGCACTTAGTGCCGCACTTGAGCGTGAAGAAAACCCTGCCGCTCGTGATGCGATGACGCAGATTCTGGTAAATAGTCGTATGTGTGCTGAGGGCAAACGCCCCATCTGCCAAGACACAGGGATTGCAACTGTATTTTTGAAAGTGGGCATGAATGTGCAATGGGACAGCACAATGAGCGTGGCAGAGATGGTCAATGAGGGCGTTCGCCGTGCTTATAACCACCCTGACAACAAACTGCGTGCCTCAGTGCTGGCCGACCCTGCTGGCAAACGCACCAACACCAAGGATAATACACCTGCGGTCATTCATATGGAAATTGTCGCTGGTGATACTGTTGATGTAACTTGTGCGGCCAAAGGCGGCGGCAGTGAAAACAAATCAAAACTTGCGATGCTAAACCCTTCGGACAGTATTGTTGATTGGGTGCTAAAAACCGTGCCAACCATGGGTGCTGGTTGGTGCCCACCGGGGATTTTGGGCATTGGCATTGGCGGTACGCCAGAAAAGGCAGCATTGCTTGCCAAAGAATCGCTGATGAGCCATATTGACATTCATGAATTAAAGGCAAAAGCCGACAGCGGTGCTGAATTGACCACAACCGAGAGCTTGCGTCTGGAGCTGTACGAGAAGGTCAATGCACTGGGTATCGGTGCACAGGGCTTGGGCGGTTTAACCACAGTGCTTGATGTGAAGATTTTGGATTATCCAACGCACGCTGCCAGTAAGCCTGTTGCCATGATTCCAAACTGTGCCGCCACTCGCCACATTCATTTTGAGCTAGATGGTACAGGGCCTGCCACCTTGACACCGCCAAGTCTTGATGCTTATCCAGACATTACTTACAGCCCAGACAATGGCAAGCGAGTGAATGTTGATACGCTGACCAAAGAAGAAGTGGCAAGCTGGAAGACGGGCGATGTATTGCTGTTGTCTGGCAAAATCTACACAGGTCGCGATGCAGCACACAAACGCATGACAGATATGCTAAGCAAGGGCGAAACCCTGCCTGTGGATTTCACCAACAAGCTGATTTATTATGTCGGACCTGTTGATCCTGTGCGTGATGAAGTTGTCGGTCCAGCAGGTCCAACGACCGCAACGCGTATGGACAAATTCACACGACAAATGCTTGAACAGACAGGGCTGCTCGGCATGATTGGTAAATCAGAGCGAGGCGAGGCAGCGTGTCAAGCGATTGCCGATAACAAGGCGGTGTATTTGATGGCAGTTGGCGGCTCGGCCTATTTGGTATCAAAAGCCATCAAAAATGCCAAAGTGGTCGCATTTGCCGAGCTTGGCATGGAAGCGATTTATGAATTTGAGGTCAAGGATATGCCAGTTACTGTGGCTGTAGACAGTCAGGGCAGTTCTGTCCATGCCACGGCACCGAAGATTTGGCAGGCAAAAATTGGCAAAATCCCTGTTGTAGATGCTTAAGCCACTACCCAACCACCACAGTTATTGTGGTGGTTTTTTGTACCAATCATTGCTAAAACCAAACAGTCTGGGTTGTTTATTGGCAATCTTGCTGTGCGCGGTTGTTTGGACTGATTGCTAAATTGTGCTTGCCGTGATGGCGATTAAGAGGGTTTAGCGGAGCTGGCTAATTTGTCAGTCTTTGATGAGTATGATTGCTACCAGAAGTGATGGCGTTGCTGTCTTTGCTACAATCAGACAATAAAAAAGAGAGCCTAAAAGACTCTCTTTTGCTATAAGATTTTAACAGCGTGGCTGTAAAATTACTTCTTAGCTTCTTCAGTTGCAGTAGTAGCAGCTTCTTGTGCAGTTTCTGCAGCAGCTTGAGCTTGGTCAGCAGCAGCTTGAGCTTCAGCAGTTTGAGCAGCGTTTGCATCACCAGCTACAGCGTCAGTTGCAGCTTTAGCAGCGTCGCCAGCAGCAGCAGTTGCGTCAGCAGCAGCTTCAGCAGCTTTGTCAGCAGCGTCAGCAGCAGCTTCACCAGTGGTAGCAGCAGCAGTTGCAGCAGCGTCTTTAGCTTCTACAGCAGCTTCAGTAGCAGTAGAGGCAGCGTCTTGAGCTTTTTCAGCTGGCTTTGAGCAAGCAGTTAGAGCCAAAGCAGCGATTAGTGCAGATGCGATTAGTTTAGTTTGCATGGTAAAACTCCAATTAGGTGGATATGAAATAAAAACAACCCATGAGCAAGCTCAATCTCATTGATACATGAGAAAACCCTCGTCCATAGGTCGATACAAAATTCGTATCATGATACAACAATTTATTGCAGATGCAAAGTTAAATTTATTAATAAATGCTTAATTTTGTAACAAAATATAACAATTAATCTGCTTGCCACTTTAGCCAAGCGACAATAAATTGTATCAAGGTTTAGTGTTGGGCGTATCTTAGCACAAAAAAATAAAGATGACAACGAAATGACAAGTCTTTTTTTGTAAATTTGTGATAAAAATTTGTAGCACAGGTAATTAACGGTACAACATAACAAAACCAGCCATTAAGAATAATGGCTGGCGGTTATTAGCTCTGAGCTTTTTTGATCATTTGTTCAAAGAATTCGTCATTGGTTTTGGAATCTTTGAGTCTTTCGAGCAAAAACTCGGTTGCTTGCGAATCTTCCATCGGTTGCATGAGCTTGCGTAAAATCCAAACGCGGCGTAGCGTTTCTTCGTCAAGCAATCTCTCTTCACGGCGTGTGCTGGATTTTTTGATATTAATCGCTGGGAAAATGCGACGCTCGGCAAGGTCTCGCTCGAGGGTAATCTCTTGGTTGCCCGTGCCTTTAAATTCCTCAAAAATTACGCTGTCCATCTTAGAGCCAGTGTCAATGAGTGCCGTTGAGATGATGGTCAGACTGCCGCCTTCTTCAACATTGCGAGCGGCACCAAAAAAGCGTTTTGGGCGTTCTAGGGCATTGGCATCAACACCGCCAGTCAAAACTTTGCCGCTTGAAGGAATGACCGTATTGTATGCACGAGCCAGACGGGTGATGGAATCTAATAAGATAACCACATCTTGTTTATGCTCAACAAGGCGTTTGGCTTTTTCGATGACCATCTCGGCAACCTGAATGTGTCGCTGTGGCGGCTCGTCAAAAGTTGAGGCGACCACTTCGCCACGCACGGTGCGTTGCATTTCGGTAACTTCTTCTGGGCGTTCATCAATCAGCAGTACGATAAGGTAGCATTCTGGGTGATTTTTGGTGATGGCTTGGGCGATGGTTTGTAATAGCACCGTCTTGCCTGCCTTTGGAGGGGCGACTATGATGGAGCGTTGGCCTCTGCCGATGGGGGCAATCAGGTCAATCATACGCCCTGTCAAATCTTCGGTTGTGCCATTGCCAGTCTCCAGCACCAGCTGCTTGGTAGGAAATAGCGGTGTTAAGTTCTCAAAGATGAGCTTATGACGACTGCGATCTGGGGTGTCAAAATTAATTTCGCTGACTTTTAGTAGGGCAAAATAGCGTTCCTGATCCTTAGGGGGGCGGATTTGTCCTGCGATGGAATCCCCTGTTTGTAGATTAAAGCGGCGAATTTGGCTGGGGCTGACATAAATATCATCAGGGCCTGCCAGATACGATCCTTCAGAGGAACGCAAAAAGCCAAAGCCATCAGGCAAAATCTCAAGCACGCCATCACCATAAATTGCCTCGCCGTTACGGGCGTGGGTTTTTAAGATGGCAAAAATAATGTCTTGTTTGCGACTTCTTGCCATGTTGTCAAGCCCCATAGACTCGGCAATCTGTAGCAATTCGCCAACGGATTTTCGTTTTAATTCAGTCAGATTCATGGATAGGTAAATAATGAATAAAGCCCAATTTGGGCAAATTGATGGAAATGATTGGGTAGAAATAAAGAAATGCAATCAGCAGAATGTGATTGCAGGTGCATAGATATTAAGCCAAATTGATGATTTTGTCAAGTGCTGTGTGGCAAATTTATGACACTTTTGCGTGATAAAAAAAGCCAGCACGATGCTGGCTTGAGGGTAGGTTTATAGATGCTTGTCAAGCAAGGCGGCAAATTCTGATTTTGGGCGACCGCCAACCACTGCCTCGACACGCTCACCATCTTTAAATACAAATAAAGTTGGAATGCTGCGAATGCCAAAGCGAGCGGCAGACTCTGGGTTGTCATCAACATTGACTTTGACGATTTTGGCACGACCAGCATAGTCTGCTGCCAGCTCCTCTAGGGTGGGAGCGATTGCCTTACAAGGGCCACACCATGGTGCCCAAAAATCAACCAAGACCACTTGGTCGGAGCCTAGCACATCAGCATCAAAGCTGGCATCGGTTGCGTTAATAATAGACATAATTTCACCTTTGTTAAGTTTGTATAATTGCCTAAATGGGGCGACTGGCAAAAAATTCAAGAGCGAATCATCTGTCAGGTGCGGTTTGTGGCAGATTGCGTGTTATAATAACAGCTTTTCTGCCCAAAGGCTTGTGCTGGCATGATTGAATTTATCAAATTCACCGATTGGGCAAATCAAAGATGACTATTGTTATTTGACCGAGAGCTGCCATGACCCTGTCCGAAGCTGATATTATCAACATGAATCAACACGAAGCGGCACAAAGTGAGGCGTTTTTTGTTGATTTTGCCAAATCAATCACCGTCTACGAAGATGAGGATATTTGGGTGCTGGATAAGCCAGCAGGGCTGCTTAGCGTTGATGGGCGACTGTTAAAGGTGAGTTTGCAATCACGACTGCTGCGAGTCAATTCCAAGTTGCGATTGATTCATCGGTTGGATATGGATACCTCAGGGCTGATTATTTTTGCCAAATCAGCACAGGCACAGACGCACATTGCCAAGCAATTTATTGACCGCGTTCCCCAAAAAGAATATCAAGCGGTGGTGATGGGTAGCATCATTCAACAAGACAAACAAGGCACAATTGACATTCCTGTCCGCTATGAGCCTAGCACCAAGCCTAGGCATATCGTTGATGAAGGGTGGCACAAACGAGCTTTGACGCATTATCAAGTGCTGCATCATGAGCTGCGGTGCGATGATATGGGCAAGGCACACGCCGTTACCCGTGTGGCGTTGTGGCCGATTACGGGGCGTAGCCATCAGTTGCGTGTGCATATGTTGCACTTGGGTCATGTGATGATTGGCGATCCGATTTATGCCGAGGGCGTGGCGTTGGGCTTGGACAGTAGGTTGAATTTGCACGCACACAAGCTGCGATTACGCCACCCAACGCATGAGGTATGGATGCAGTGGAGCAGTCCTGTGCCGTTTTAGCTTGGCAAGCAGGCGTGAATTTGGCTCTTAAGTACTGATTAATAGTTAAATTAGTCCAGAGATACAAGCACACTGATACAGTCGCTTGGCACGAGAGCCAGTGCCACAAAATACCATGACAGGCTTGGGCGTGTCGCTTAATAATTTGGCAAAACTTTGTACCTCAATCAGGTGAATTGATTCACCATCAATGGGTAGGTTGTGATAGACGAGTCCTGCTTGTTTGGCACTGGCTGCCAAGTCGCAGTTTTTTGGCTGACCGTCAATTTCATCATCAAAACGCAGATTGATGAGGCTTTTAAAGCCAAGATTGGCAAGGCTTGTGCATTGACTTGGGTGGATTTGTTTGTACAAAGTAATCTGGCTTGACATGGTAGATTCCGCATAAATGGGTGGATTAAGATGAGCTTGTACACAATTATCGCTTGTGTGCTTGGCAAACAGCTCTATCTTACCCCAAGCCAAAGCCTGTTGCAATGGCGATTTGGCATAAGGTTATGACTTGGGACGCAGGGTTTGCACCGCTTGGTTGGTGCTTAAAAAAACTTGCCCTGATAGGTTGGCAAAAACTTGGCTGGATTTTAAAATGTCCATGACAGGGCCTTTGACTTCGGCAAAATGCAGTCGCTGGTTGTTGGCTTGGCAGTGTTGATTCAAGTCATGCAGCATCTCTTGGGCGGCCAAATCCACATGATTGACTGCCGTCATGATAAGCACAATATCGCAAATGGCAGAATCATCGCTAAGTTTTAATAAATTGGCACGCACTGATTGGGCATTGCCAAAATACAAACTCTCATCAATGCGTAATAGCAACAACCCCTCAAAAGTGGTTGCTTGATAGCGTTCAATATTGCGAAAATGCTCACTGTTACCCACACGACCTAACACCGCAATATGCACCTGATGCGTGCGATAAATCATCGCAGCAAAACTGGCAAGTAGTCCTGCCACCAAGCCGCTATTTAAGCCAAAGACAATCGCAGTGGTAAAGGTGATAACAAAGCAGACAGCATCAGCCTTGTCATGTTGCCATGCTTGGGCGAGAGTTTTGGTATCAATCATGGCAATGGCAGAGATAATGATGACCGATGCCAACACCACATAGGGCAAGCCTGTCAAATATGCCCCAAAAAATAGCAAAATCAATAACACGCCCAATGCACAGATGACCGATGCCAATGGGGAGTTTGCCCCAACAAGCAAGTTGAGGCTGGTGCGAGAAATACCCCCTGCTACTGCAAAACCACCAAAAATGCCGCTGGCGATATTGGCAAGACCCAGCCCGCCAAGCTCTTTGTTGGCACTGTAGGTCTCGCCTCGCAATCTGGCTTGTTGTGCTGAGATGGTGCTTGATGAGACGAAGGCAATCAAGGCAATCAGCAGTGCTGATGGCAGTAATGTCAATAAAGTAGTGGGCGACAAACTGGGCAGACTGGCAGTGGGCAGGTGCGTGGGCAGTGGCTGCAAGACATTGACTTCATAAGCAGGTAAGTTGTAGCGATGGCTTGCCCAAATTGACGCCACAACAAGAACGATGACAAAAAAACGATTGCCAAAACTACGCCATTGGCGAGGCAACCACGCCCATACCCATCGCTCACCATAACGGCTGATGAGCAATAGCCCCAGTGCCAATAGACCAATCATTGCGGTGAGTGCGTGTATCGGCTTACTTGAGTGATAAATGCTGACGGCAAGGTTAATCAGGCTGTCGGCGTTGAGCGGTATGCCTAGTAGGTGCTTGATTTGTCCAAGTATAATCAGCACCGCTGCACCGCTGATAAATCCTGCTGCCACGCCACGGCTCACAAACTGCATAATCCAGCCCAAGCGAATCAAGCCACCCACCAACAAAATCGCACCAACCATGAGTGCCAAAGTAATGGCAAGAGAGATGTATTGCAAACTGCCTGTGGCATAGTCAGACAGTGCTGATGCAGTCATGATGGCAGTGATGGCAACAGGACCGATTGAGGAGACGCTGCTTGCCCCAATCCATGAGTATATCAGCACAGGCACAATGGCAGCATACAGACCCATGATGGGCGGCAGACCTGCCAAGGCTGCATAGCCAAGACTTTGGGGAATGACAAGCACCGCCATCATCAATCCTGCTTGGATATCTGGTAGGGCGGTGCGTGGTTGCTGGATAAATTGCAAAATCCAGTTGGGCAGTAGATTTTGCAAACGCATGGGTTATTCTCCGTAAATTTTTACGCCTTCTGCGAAGCTACAGTTCTTTTGGCGTGCAGCCACAATCATCGCATCGTGCTCACCATAAAGTTTGGCAAGGGCGTTATTTTTGGCAGCACGCTGACCGCTGCCTGTTCCCATGCCTAGGCTGATGGTCGGATAGATGCCATGGCGACCACCTGCAAGACCGATACCAATCCCTGTTGATGACAGGCTAAGTTGCTGTTTTTTGGTTTTTTCTACCAAAGCACCAATGCGTGCCGTCTCTGATTGTAATTGTTCGCAGTTATAGTTTTGATAGGTGGTTGGATTGACATACTGTGGGGCGATGTTGCCTGTGGTGGCACAGCCTGTCAGAACGCCACTGGCGATGAGAGCGGCAAGGAGAATTTTGCTAAATTTCATGATAATTCCTAGTTAAAAAGTGCTGGCATGGCAATGATAACCGCAAGCAACTTGGTAGATGTATGGTGATTTTGCTGATGATTTTATGGTCTGCTTGCCTGTCATGCCTGATTGTTATTGTTACGCCGTGAAGCACAGAGCGGACTGTCGGGCGATGTGGCAATGCTTGCCCACTCATCTGGTGTATAGGCAAAAATCGCCAACGCATGAATGGTGCCACCTTTACTCATCAAAAACTCATCAGCCAGTGCATAAATTTTTTGGTGTCTGGCAGCAAGGCGTATGCCATCAAAGGCTTGGCTTGCGATGGTGAGCTTAAAATGGCTTTGCTTGCCATCATAATACCCTGCGTGTTGATGGCTTTCATTTTCCAAAGCAAGATGTACAGGTTGCAAGGATTGCAAAGCTGCCAATAAGGCGGTGGCTGTATCCATAATTCCTCTTAGCGTGTTGTGCCTTGGAACAAAGGCATGACCGTTGGTATCAATGATTGCAACTGGCTAATGCGAGTAGCACTGCTGGGGTGCGTGCTAAGAAATTGTGGCACACTTCCCCCTGTTGCTTGCATTTTTTTCCAGAGGCTGACAGAGGCGTTTGGGTCGTAGCCTGCTCGAGCCATCAGCTCAAGCCCGATTTTGTCAGCTTCGGATTCTTGGGAACGTGAGTGTGGCAAGTCCAGACCCAATTGGCTAATGACCCCTGCCAGCTGTGCTTGACCGCTAGACAGACCCAATGCACCAGTTGCCAGTTGTAGCACCCCTTGGGTGGCAAAGCTGCGGCTGGCTTTTTCGCGAGAATGCTCACGCAGTGCATGGGCAATCTCATGACCCATGATGGCGGCAATTTCGGCATCAGTTAGGCGAAGTTTTTCGATAATGCCAGTATAAAAGACAATTTTGCCACCTGGCATAACATAGGCGTTGATTGAGTCGCTGGTGATGGTATGAACTTTCCAGTCCCAGTTTTTGGCATCAGGGCGGAGTACTTCGGTTTGTGTAATTAGCTTGTCGGCAATCTTGCGTAAACGCTTGACTTGCTCGTAATTATTGTCAAGTTTTCCTGCACGGCGAGCCTGATTGATGGTTTCGGCGTAGGCTTGATTGGACAGCTGGAGAATTTCTTGGCTTGAGACAAGCAGTAATTGTTTGCGATCGGCACCGACCACACCTGCACTGGTGGTGCTGGTGCAACCAACGATGGGCATGATGGCAGCGGCAGATACTGCCAAGGCAAGTAGACTGTGTTTGAGTGTTTTCATTGTCTGTCCTTAAAATTAAAAAGTCAAACCTCTAACGATGGCTAAGATTATAAACCAAATTCACCTCATTATCCTAGTGCTGACAACAAAAATTCACAAAATTTTGTCAATCAAGTTACTTTGGGCTGGGTGGTGCATGGCAAAATCATGAACAGGGTGGTTTGGGGATTGTCATCAAGTTGTCATGCAATGTTCATCAAGCTGTCATTTGCCAGTCATGCCATTGTCATTTATGCCACTTACAATGGCAGGCAATGCACCAAGGGCAAAAATCGTTGACATTTGGTGCGTAGCATAATCCAAATTATCCAACCAAACGGAGCAATCATGAAATTTTCTTTGTCGTGTATTAGCCTTGCACTTTTTGCCGCCATGACGCTGACTGCTTGTGGACAACAAAACAGCCAGCAAGCCGAGTCTGGCGACAAATCAACAACGCAGTCTGCAAACCAGCCAGCACAGTCAGCCAGCACCGAAGGCGAGGCCGTAACGCTAAGTATCACAGGGGCAGGGGCTTCTTTTCCACAGCCGATTTATGCCAAATGGTCGGCAGATTTTCGTGCTGCAACAGGTGGACAGGTGAATTACCAGTCCATTGGCTCATCAGGTGGTATCAAGCAAATCATCGCCAAAACCGTTGATTTTGGTGCTTCAGATGCACCGCTTAGCATTGAGGAGTTAAACGCCGAGGGCTTGGTGCAGTTTCCAACCGTGATAGGCGGTGTGGTGCCTGTGGTGAATATTGACGGCGTGGCAGCAGGGGCGTTAAAACTGGACGGGGCGATATTGGCTGATATTTATTTGGGCAAAATCACCAAATGGAATGATGCTGCCATCACCGCCTTAAATCCAGAGATTGCCTTGCCTGACGCTGCCATCACTACCGTGTTTCGCTCGGACGGCTCAGGGACGACATTTAATTTTACCGATTATTTGGCAAAGGTCTCCAGCCAATGGCAAACTTCGGTCGGCGTGGATAAGGCTGTCAAATGGCCAACAGCAGCGACAGGGGCGGCAGGCAAGGGCAATGAAGGCGTGGCAAGCTATGTGGGGCGTATCAAAAACTCCATCGGCTATGTTGAGTATGCTTATGCCAAACAAAACAACATGGCTCATGTCGCCTTAAAAAATGCCGCTGGCAAGTTCGTGCAGCCATCAGCAGAGAGTTTTGCAGCAGCAGGGAATATTGATTGGTCAAAATCGGCAGGGTTTAATCAAATCTTGACCAATTCGGCAACGGCTGATGCGTGGCCTATCGCTGCGGCAACTTTTGTTTTGGTGCATAAATCACCACAAAATCCCGAGCAGGTGGCAGGCGTGCTGAAGTTTTTTGAATGGGCGTATGACAATGGCGACAAGGCGGCACTGGAGCTGGATTATGTGCCATTTAGTGATGAGGCGGTGGCGTTGTTTAAACAAAGCTGGCAACAGATTACCGATAAAGATGGCAAGCCTGTGTTGCAGAAATAATATTATTTATCAATTAAGATTATATAAACAATGAATTGTCTGACATATTAAGGAAATGGTTGCTATGGATTTTGGGCAACAAGCATTAATAAAAAAAATCCGCCGCCAAAAGCAGCTTGATGTGGCTTTTGTGGCTTTGACCAAGCTGTCAGCAATGCTGGTACTTTTGGTGCTGGGCGGTATTTTGTTGTCGCTGATTGTCGGGGCTATGCCAAGCATT
Source organism: Moraxella cuniculi (assembly GCF_900637105.1). Lineage (NCBI taxonomy): Bacteria > Pseudomonadati > Pseudomonadota > Gammaproteobacteria > Moraxellales > Moraxellaceae > Moraxella > Moraxella cuniculi. Next base: position 710,288 of record NZ_LR134343.1, read on the forward strand.
CGTCAGTTTGGTATTTGGTTTTATACAAGCAGCAACTGGGATCCTGTGGCAGGTGAATTTGGGGCATTGGCACCGATTTATGGCACGCTGATTACTTCGGCGATTGCGGTGCTGATTGCACTGCCTGTCAGCTTTGGCATCGCGGTATTTTTGGTTGAGCTTTGTCCAGATTTTTTAAAAAAACCACTGGGCATTGCCATTGAGTTATTGGCTGGCATTCCTTCGATTATTTATGGTATGTGGGGGCTGTTTGTTTTTGCTCCTTGGTTTGGTGAGATGGTGCAGCCGTGGCTGATTGATAACTTGGCAAAACTGCCAATCATCGGGCAGATGTTTGTCGGTGCACCGATTGGCATTGGGCTGTTTACCGCTGGGCTTGTGCTTGCCATCATGATTATTCCGTTTATGGCGGCAACCATGCGTGATGTATTTTTGGTTGTGCCTGATATGCTCAAAGAGTCAGCTTATGGCATGGGGGCGACCACTTGGGAGGTGATTGTCAAAGTGGTGCTGCCTTATACCAAAGCAGGCGTGGTGGGCGGTTTGATTTTGGGGCTTGGCAGGGCATTGGGTGAGACGATGGCGGTTACTTTTTTGATTGGCAATACTTTTACGATAAATGCCAGCGTCTTTGCCTCTGGCGTGTCCATCACTTCGGCACTTGCCAATGAGTTTGCCGAGGCAAGCAGTCAGCTGCATTTGTCATCGCTTTTGCATTTGGGTTTGGTGCTGTTTGTGATAAGCCTGATTGTTTTGTCCGCCTCGAAACTTATGCTGATGCGGATTGATAGACAGCTGGGCAAGTGATTTATAGCAAAAGGAGGGATTATGAATAACCAAATGCCAGCGTTTGTTGAACGCATTCATTTGCCAAAATACCATCGCCGCCGTGCCATCAGTCGCATTGCCATGGCTTTTGCGATAGCTGCGATGGTCTTTGGGTTGTTTTGGCTTGCGTGGATTTTATTGACTTTGTTGTCGCACGGCATACAGGGGCTGATGAGTATGCCTGTATTTAGCATGGATACGCCACCTCCGATGGCAGTAGGCGGTGTCAAAAATGCCATTGTCGGCTCGCTGATGATTTGTTTTGCGGCGTTATTTGTCGGTACGCCGCTTGGGATTTTGACAGGGGTGTATTTGGCAGAATTTGACCAAGGTGGACTGCTTGGTCGCAGCACACGCTTTATTAACGATATTTTGTTATCCGCACCTTCTATTGTTATCGGCTTATTTGTCTTTACGCTGATGGTGCAGGGTAGGGGATTTTCGGGGTGGGCAGGGGTTGTGGCACTTGCCATCATCGTCATACCTGTGGTGGTCGCCAGTACCGAAAATATGCTAAAACTTGTGCCAAACAGCTTGCGTGAAGCGGCTTATGCACTGGGTACGCCAAGATATAAGATGGCATGGCATATTACCTTAAAATCCGCCAAAGCAGGTGTGATAACAGGCGTTCTGCTTGCTTTTGCACGCATTGCAGGCGAGACGGCACCGCTGTTGTTTACGGCGTTAAATAATCAATATTTTAGCACGGATATGTCGCAGGCGATGGCAAACTTGCCAAATACCATCTACCAATTCGCCATGAGTCCCTATGACAACTGGCACGCGTTGGCTTGGGCGGCGGCGTTGTTGATTACCGCTGCGGTGTTACTGATTAATATCATCGCACGCACCTTGTCTGCCAAATCATCATAAAATACAACTGGAGAGCTTATGCAAACTGTATCAAACACACTGCCCATCAATATTCAGCTGATGGACAATCATCACAGCCAAAGTGCTGCCAATCAAGCCAGCATCGCCAAATTAACCGTGCGTGATTTGCATTTTTATTATGGCGATTATCATGCTTTGAACAACATTAATCTGACTGTCGCAAACAAAAAAGTTACCGCCTTTATCGGGCCGTCAGGTTGTGGCAAATCAACCTTGCTTCGTTGCCTAAATCGTATGTATGACCTGTATTCGGGCATGCGTGCCACAGGCAAAATTATGCTGGATAATCAAAATATCTTGGCTGATGATATTGATGTCAATCTGCTAAGAGCAAGGGTGGGCATGGTGTTCCAAAAGCCCACGCCTTTTGCCATGTCAATTTATGACAATGTGGCATTTGGGGTGCGATTATACGAAAATTTATCCAAAGACGCTCTTGATGAACGCGTTACATGGGCATTGCAAAAAGCGGCACTGTGGACGGAAGTGAAGGATAAATTAAAAAAGTCAGGGCTGTCATTATCGGGCGGTCAGCAGCAGCGTCTGTGCATTGCTCGCAGTATCGCCACACGCCCTGAAGTGCTGCTGCTTGATGAGCCGACTTCGGCACTTGATCCGATATCAACCGCTGCCATCGAAGAGCTGATCGCTGATTTAAAAAACGATTACACCATCGCCATCGTTACCCATAATATGCAGCAGGCGGCACGCTGTTCGGACTTTACTGCTTATATGTATCTGGGTGAGCTGGTTGAGATGGGGGCGACTCGGCAAATTTTTGAACAGCCAAAAAACGCCGCCACTGCTGATTATATCGCAGGTCGTCATGGCTGATAAATTTGTGCTACAATGCTGATATTTAGGTTTGTGATTTTTAGGCAAATAAAGCAAAATAACTACAGTGGCAAACAACCATCAACTTAAGGGGTGGACAATGTGTGCAAAAATTTTGGTCGTTGAAGATGAGCCAGCCATCAATGAGCTAATCGCAAGCACGCTGGAGCTGGCAGATTTTCAGGTGGTGCAGGCGTTTGATATCCAAGGGGCATATTTGGCAGTTGTTGAGCAGCTGCCTGATTTGATTTTGCTTGATTGGATGATGCCGCATGGCGAGTCTGGCATTGACTTTGTGCGACGGCTAAAAAAAACGCCCAATACCGATGAGATTCCCATCATCATGCTCACCGCCAAAGGCGAGGAGGATAATAAGGTCTATGGGCTAGATGCTGGCGTTGATGATTATATCACCAAGCCATTTAGTACGCGTGAGCTGGTCAGTCGTATCAATGCGGTGTTAAGACGGTTGGGCGGTGGCGACAAAAAGGGCGTGTTGCAGGTGGCAAATTTGACAATCAATACTGTCAGTCAGCGAGTCATGGCAGGCGATGATGAGATTGTGATGAGCAGCACCGAGTATCGACTGTTGTGCTTTTTTGTTGGCCATGCCGAGCGGGCATATACACGCACACAGATATTGGACGCTGTCTGGGGGAGTAATGTGTACATTGACGAGCGGACGGTTGATGTGCATATCAGACGACTGCGTAAACTTTTGATGCCATTTGGGGCGGATAGGCTGATACAGACAGTGCGTGGTACGGGCTATCGTTTTTCGGATAAATGCTGATGAATCAGGCGATTGATGAATGCAAGTTGCTTCACCAGCTGGCTGATGGCGTGGTTGTGGTCGCCTATGAGGCTGGCAGTGTTCGGGTGGTTTTTGGCAATACTGCTGCCAAGACTTTGCTTGGTATGTCTAATCCCAGTTCTGATGACACCAGCAATCTTGTGCAGCTATTTGATGATGAAATTGGTCAATATTTGCTTGATAGATTGACACATGGCGATAAAGATGGGGCGGCTGATGCGTGTTTTTATCAAAAAAACGCTCACACCGATGGCGTGCTACAGCTTAGTATCACAGCCGTGCCAAACCACCCGCAGCTGTTGGTCGTCATCAAGGATTACACGCGTACTTGGCAACTTGAGCAGATGCGTACGGATTTTGTGGGTAATGTTTCGCATGAGCTGCGTACGCCTTTGACGGTGATTTTGGGCTATCTTGAAAATTTTGGCATGATGGATGATTTAAGCCCTGCTTTGGCTCGTGGCACGAAGCTTATGCACGAGCAGGCGATACGCATGAATGCACTGATTAATGATTTGCTGATGTTATCACGATTAGAAAGCGATGAAACCAAGCCAATGGTGGCGGTGAATATGCCACGACTATTGATGCAAATTTTTGATGAAGCACAAGCAACCAACAAGGCTGGGCATTTGATTGATTTGCATTTGGACACGGACAAAAATATCTTGGGCATCGAGAGCTATCTGTACAGTGCCATCATTAATCTGGTGGTGAATGCCATCAAATACACGCCAGCAGGTGGCGAGATTGACATTAGTTACGAAGAGATTGCTGATGGCGTACAGTTAAGCGTTACTGACAACGGCATCGGCATCGCTGATGAGCATTTAAAACGGCTGACGGAGAGGTTTTATCGTGTTGATAGTGGCCGCAGTCGTGCTACAGGCGGCACAGGGCTTGGGCTGGCGATTGTTAAGCATATATTAGCAAAGCATCATGCAAAACTTCACATTAGCTCACAACAAGGACGAGGCTCAACCTTTCGCATGATTTTCCCAACAACGCAACTGGCAGATGGCTTGATGAAGTGAGGCGATTTATGTTGTCAAAAGATACCGAGAAGTTGGCGGCTGTTGATATTGGCTCAAACAGTATCCATCTGACCATTGCCAAGCGGCAGGGTGATAAATTGCGGCGTGTGGCGTCCATGAGCGAAAAAGTACAACTGGCAGCAGGGCTAGACGAGCATGATTATCTGTCTGAGCTGATTCAGCAGCGAGGGCTTGACTGCCTACAGCGTTTTGCAGGCAGGTTAGCCGATGTCAATGCCTCTTGTGTGCGAGTGGTGGCGACCAATGCACTTCGGCAGGCGGTGAATAGTCAGGCATTTATTGAGCGTGCCAATGAAATTTTGCCCGTGCCGATAGAGGTGGTGTCAGGTCGTGAGGAGGCTCGCCTGATTTATTTGGGCGTGGCACATACTTGCCCAAGTCCAAGGCAGCGATTGGTGGTGGATATTGGCGGTGGCTCAACCGAGCTGATCGTCGGTCAGGCACAGATGCCGCTTTTGACAGAGAGTGCCCAAGTGGGCGTGGTGGGTTTTAGCCAGCGGTTTTTTGGCGATGGCTATATTGACAGTCATCGTTTTGAAAGGGCGATTTATGCCGCCCAAAAAGAAATCATCACGCACGCCAATCGCTACAAAAAAGTCGGCTTTGCCGAAGTCATCGGCTCATCAGGGGCAATCAAGAGCATCGCACGAGCGGTGGCTGATTTTGGCTTGGGTGATACCATCACGCTTGCAGCTGTTGAGCAATTAAAGGCATCGCTATTATCCTGCGGTCATGTTGATATGATTGATATTGCTGGGGTTCGTGCGTATCGCAAGGCGATTTTTCCTGCTGGGGTGGCGATATTGCTCGCTGTCATGAAAGTGTTCGGCATACGCAAAATGCACTATTGCGATGGTGCATTGTCCGAGGGAGTGATGTACGATATGCTTTCACGCATGGACTATGATGATGTGCGTGATGACAGCGTGCGACAATTATCCGAACGGTTTGGTGTGGACAAAAAACAAGCAAAACGAGTCGCCAAGATTGCCGAGTCATTATTTGAGCAGGTGCGAGAGGCACTTGGGCTGACATCATCAGACAAGCAATTATTAAGATGGGCATCAATACTGCACGAGGTGGGGCTGGCGATTGGTCATAGCAGTTATCAAAAGCACAGCAGTTATTTGCTAAAATATGCTGACATGGCGGGTTTTTCACGCACCACCCAAGAAAAGCTATCGCTGCTTGTGCGTTATCATCGCCGTGCTATCCGTGCCGATGATGGCGAACGCATTATCAAAACTGGTGGCAAAGGCTTGTTATATCTGGCGGTATTGCTGCGAATGTCGGTACTGGTGCATCATGGCAGAAGCGATATTGCCAAGCAGCAATTGCGGCTTTATATCATCGACCAAGAAGCGAAATCTTGGCGTATTGATGTACGCATTGACCGTGCTGAGCATCAAGCCTGTGTGTTGGATTTGCAAGACGACGCCGATTGGCTTGCCAAGTGGGGGATTGCCCTTGGGGTGATGGCAAATTAACCAAAGTTGCCAAATTTTTATAAAAAATCAAAAAATTTTCAAAAAAATGCTTGACGGCAATTTTATTTACTGTATAATACGCACCCATAAAGCAAATATGCGGGAATAGCTCAGTTGGTAGAGCACAACCTTGCCAAGGTTGGGGTCGCGAGTTCGAATCTCGTTTCCCGCTCCAAATTTTAAAAAGTCCAAGTCAATGATTTGGGCTTTTTGTTTTGGTGTGTTGGTGTAGCGAAATATCAGCATCAATAATGAATAAGCAAACTGCGTGCCAATGCCCAAGACAGCCTTTGGCAGTCAAAATGACCAGACAAATAACAGCAAGAAAACTTACATAACTACACAAAAATAAACATACAATAACAAACAAGATTTGCCGAAAATCGGTACAAGTGTACTTTTCTATTATACCAACTGTTTGTTTTAATTAAGATTTGCTAATTATTTAGCTGCTATTGAGCTTTTTAATCAATGGCAACAGCCTCATCACCCCCCCCCCTTCATATTAAGAAATTAATACAATTCTTTTATTGCACAAACAAAACATTTGTGTAGAATTTTGCAGTGCAAATCTTACGCTATTTTGCTTGTCTAAGTTAGACTGGGTAAATATTGCAAATCTTGACATAATCTTAAGGTATTTTTCATGAACCAAATATATAAACTCATCTGGTCAGCCACTCAAGGTGCTTGGGTTGTTTGTTCTGAACTGGGTAGTCGTAAAAAGCAAGGCAGCACGCGTGCTGCGGTGTTGGTGTCAGCGATGGTTGTCGGTGGCGGCATTGCCCTACCTGCGGAGGCTGCAACCTGTGGTGATGGATCAACTGCCACCGAATGTACAATTACCGCTCTACAAGATGCCACCCAAGGAAACAGCTATAATCCTCGATTAAATGATGAAAGAGTAGGTCAAGCTCTTGTTGATGGCGCAGGTCAAACCCTACGTTTGACAGGTAAAGCCAGTAATGTTGAGCAGGGCATTGAGTCTCATATCTCGACAACGCCTGATCAGGTGTCGTATCAAGATGAAAATGGCAATGAAATGCGAGACGCCGAGCGTCTTACTGTGGGTCAAAAAAACAACAGCGTGGGTGCACCCAATGTACCGACCCGTTCAGTGAATACCGTTGCCACCTACAACAGCGACAATATCATTGGCGGCACTTGGGGGACCGAGCGTGTTGAAGTGCCAAATCTTAGCGTTGGCGATAATCAATATATCAATGCTCGCTTTGTCAATGCGTCAAACGAAGCCAAAGCAGAGGTAAACATTGAGCAAGACAGAGACACATTGCTGATGTATGCTAAACGCACCACATTGGCACAGGCAGAATCAGGTGCGGATATTGATTGGACAAGCCAAAACCGCATTAACTTTGGTAATGCCAATACTTACCGTGCCTCAAATGCTGATCCAAACAAACCAGCAGAGATTGGTGAAACCACCACCATCGCACTAACTCGCGCAGTGCCAAAATATGCAGGTCAAGTGGAGTTTGATGGTCAAACCTATAATGTTACCGATGCTGAAAGCCTCAAGGCCTATAACGATGCGTTAATCGCTCGCTTAAAAGAGCCAAGACTCTTCCCAGGTGAAGAGCAAAACGGTCTACAAAAAGCCTATGATGATGCGTTTAATAAAGCATTCACTTATGAGCAAGTTCGTTACACCTATAACGAAACCATTCCTGCTGATGATGTATCTGAAGTGCGTGGCGAACGCTGGGTGATGGCAGCTTCAGGTACAGGTTCAACCGTTACCGTAAAAGACGGTGCTTTCCTTGATGTTCGCTCATTGCCTAGTACCAGTGTTGCTGGCGTGCGTAAAGGCGGTGCGGGCGGTGCCATGCTTGCCGAAAACGGTGGTACAGCCATCGTTGAACAAGGGGCAAAAATCTCTGGCCACTTCTACCAAATGGTGGTGCGTGATGAAGGTTCACGCGGCGTGAATAACGGCGTGATTTCAACGGGTTATTATTCTGGAAATGGCTACGATACCGCCCAAAAAGGCAACTACAATGCTAATGGTGGCTATGTTGAGGGCTTGGGTGTTACCGTGTATGACAAAGGACGCTTTGAGAATAACAACATTATCAATGTGGCAGGCTGGACGCTTGACACCACTACAGGTCGTGTCAATTATGGCGTAAAAGCAGGCAATGACAGCACAGTGATCAACTCTAGCACAGGCGTGATTAATGTGGCGGTTAATAATGATATTCAAGGTCCTACCTATGGTATCATCGCCGATGGCGAAGGCTCAACCGTTAGCAATGATGGTGAGATTTATATCGGTCGTATTGCTCAATATGAAAAAGGTGCGGCAACACAAGAGACCAACCCGAACCTACCGACGGCGGGTATTTTGGTCCAATCAACCAATAGCACACCGATTAACACTACGGTGACCCATAGCGGCACTATCACGGTGGGAGAGAAGGCTCAAAATGCGACAGCCATCGCTGTAACTCAAACAGCGGCTGGTAGCGAAATCACCCTTGACAAGGGCAGCCAAATCATCTTAAAAGGTGCCGCACAAAATGCGAACGGCTCACCTCCACTGCAAAATATCGGTTTATTGGCCAAAGATTCTGGCGATGCCAAGATTCAAACCGCTGGTGCGATTACCATAGACGGCATCAACAGCGTGGCGGTAAAACTTGACGGCAAAGCCAAAGTGGACGCTACCGAAACCTCGAACATCACCATTAACGGTGGACAAGATCCGAAAAGCGGCACACGTAACTATGCGGTTTATGCCGAAGGTTATTCTGCCGACCGCCAAGCAACGGGTACGATTGACGGTGAAATCAACCTCAATGGTGTAGGTGCCATTGGTGTGCATGCACGTAATCACGCTGCCTTGACTGTTGAACAAGGCTCTTCACCAAAATTCAACCAAGGGACAGACCAAATCGGTTTTTATATCTTTGGCGAAAACGCTTCCATCACCACTAACGAAGCGGAAATGACCGTAGGTACCGAGCGTTCTAACCTTTATCGCATCGCCGATGGAGCAAAATTCGTTGCCAATGGTTTAACCAAAATCACCACTTCAGGTAAAGATAGCATTGCGGTGCTCGGCACGGGCTCTAACACCACCATCAATGCCGATACGCTCACCTTTAATCTCACGGGCGAAGGCAGCAATGCCCTTCGTATCGAAGGCGGTGCTACGGGTAATATCGATAATAACGCTACCGTGAATATTTCGGGCAAAGGTGCGGTTATCGGCGTGGTTGATGGTCAAGGTTATGATGTCAATAACAATGTAGATGGCGGTATCAAAGCCTCTACCCTAAATTCTTCCCTTGACACCACCACCAATGTAGAAGGCGTGAATGCTTATATCGCACGCAACCAAGGTAAATTGGTTTTTGATGCCAAAACACTTACCCTCTCTGGCAACAACAGCACGGCCTTTAGTACCGACAACGGCGGCGTGGTTGAAGTCAATGGCAGCACGGTGAATGTGAATACGAATGGCACGCTAGTAAAAGCCACCGAAGGCAGTACAGCGACACCGAATACCTTTACCGCGAATAACGCTACGCTTAATGCGACTCGTCTCCTTGATGCACAAAGTGGCGTAACGCAATTTACGGCTAATAATTCAAACCTTGCGGGTGCTTTTGTCAAAGCTGATAATGCTACCTCAACGGTTGCCTTAAAAGATAGCACTTGGCGTGTAACGGCAGATTCTGCGATGACAAATCTTGCGGTGAATAACTCCACTGTACGCTTTAGCCCATTGTCATCGGCGGCAGATCCAAAATTAGCGCGCAACTTCAAAACCATCACGACTGACAGCTACACAGGCGATAATGCCAACCTTATCGTCAATACCTCTTGGTATCAAGATGGCAAAACTTTCAGCGATAAACTGACAATCAACGGTGATGCGACAGGTAGCACAACGGTGAGCACCAACGGTAAAATTATCGGTGATGTAAAAGCAGGCGAAACCCAAAAATATTCTGCCACAGTGGTGGAAGTAAAAGGCACTGACAGTGCGACATTCTCAGGTACTGCCGAAACAACCAACGCAGAACAGGCACAATTAACCAAAGTGCGAGGAACCAACACCTATGCGTGGACATTGACTGCTGTGCCACAACCACCACAACCTGTGCCACAGCCAGAACCGCAACCTGAGCCACAGCCAGAACCACAACCTGAGCCACAGCCAGAGCAACCAAGCACGCCAATCTATGCACCAGAGGTAGCTGCCTATGTGGCGATGCCAAAAGTGAATATGGAAATGGGCTACACGAGCTTGGCGACCTTGCACGAACGCCGTGGCGAAAACCAAACGCTGGCTTGGGACGAGTGTGGTACTTGTGGCAAAGATGCTGATGCACAATCTTGGGCACGAATCTTTGGTCGCAACCTACAAGAAGACGGCAAAACACGCTTTGGCTATGATAGCGATATGTACGGTCTGCAAATCGGACACGATTTCGCCATCAACCGTGATGACAAAGGCGGCCACCAATTAAGCGGTGCTTACTTCGCTTACACCCGTGCGAACACCGACTTCAACGACCGCTTGCGTGCCGAAAACGGCATCATCAGCCAAGACAAATACACAGGCAAAGGCAAATCAGAGAGCTTCAGCCTTGGGGCAAGCCACACACGCTACGCCCTAAACGGTAGCTACCTTGATTTGGTGGGTCAAGTGTCTTACTTGCGTAACCGCTATGAATCACGCCGTGGTATCGAAGCTACCCAAAACGGCTGGAGAGCCGCCCTTTCTGCAGAAGTGGGTCGCCCTTATGCATTGAGCGATTACCAACCAACCGAAGGCGTATGGATGCTTGAGCCACAAGCTCAACTAAGCTACCAAGCGTTGCGTTTGAACGGCTTTAACGACGGCACTCGTCAAGTTGAGCCAGATACCCAACATGGCTTACGCGGCCGCGTGGGCGTTCGTTTGGCGTACAATGCTCCAACCAAAGAGCTGAACACCAAAACATTCTACGCCACCGCCAATGTGTTACACGATTTTGTTCGCTCGGGCAAAGTCAATATCGGACGCAGCTCACTTGAAGAAAAATATGCCTCAACTTGGGGTGAAGTGGGTGTCGGTATCCAATTACCAACCTCGAAACAAAGCTATGTCTATGCAGATGCCCGCTACGAGCGTGAACTCGGCGGCAGTGCCAACCGTGATGGCTATCGTGGTACGGTGGGTTGGAAATATACTTGGAAATAACCACTTGCATCTATCAACGCAAACGCTGCCACCATCGGGTGGCAGCCGATTAGGATAATATTATGAAAAAAATGAAACTTCTTACCGCTTGCTGCATCCTTGCCACACTAGGCAGCACAGCACAAGCTCGTGATGTCATTCACCGCTGGTGTCCGCCTGAGGAAGCAAAACCTGTTGAGGTGGTTCCGCCAGTTGTGGTTGAGCAACCTGTTATTATTCCTGAGCCTGTGCCCGTTCAACCAGAGCGACCAGTGCCGCCACCAGTTAGACAAATCGAAATCGCAGCTGATGCACTGTTTCGTTTTGATAAATCAGGCATGGCGGATATGTTGCCAGAGGGCAAAGCTCGCTTGGACGAATTGGCTCGTGTCCTAAATGAAGAATTTATTGAAATCTCAGGCATTGCCTTGACAGGACATACCGACCGCCTAGGCAGCGAGTCGTATAATCTTGCCTTGGGTCAACGCCGTGCCGATACGGTCAAAGCATATCTGCAACAAAAAGGCATCTTGGTTCCAATTAGTGCAACCAGTGCTGGCGAGAGCCAACCTGTTGTACAATGCTCAGACAGTCTTGGTCGTGAGGCACTAAAAAACTGCCTACAACCAAACCGTCGTGTAACCGTTGATGTAAGCGGTTACGCCAAATAATTTGACCGCTTATCAAACCCATAAAACTGTATGATGTTTTATGGGTTTTGTTTTTGGGTGGTAACCGCTAGCAGGGTATAATAATAGACAGTCTAATGCAAATTCCAAAAATCATTACTGTTAAAGGTTAATTGGCTATGCACCAATCAGTAATAATTGGTGCATAAAAATCTTTCGATGATTGCATTAAAGCCATCTGGACGCTCAAGATTTGAAATATGAGAGGCGGCAATGGTGGCAATGGCGGCATTTGGTATATTGTCGGCAATAAACTGAGCGTCACTAATAGGTGTGATGAGGTCAAATTCTCCACCGATGGACAAAAGAGGCGTATTAATATTGCCAAGCTTGTTTCGTACATCAGCAACTGCCAAAGCTTGACAGCAAGCAGCATAGCCATTGGTATTTTGATGGGCAAGAATATCAACCAGGCGAGCAACGACAGCACCATGGTGGACTATAAAGTCTTTACCAAACCAACGACTGGGGGCGGAATTGGCAATGTTTTTAAGCCCTTGTTCCAGCACGATATTTGCCCTATCTTGCCAAGCATTTGTTTGTCCAATTTTGGCAGCAGTATTGCTAACAATGATTTTTTTAAAGCGTTGGGGATAATGGATAGCAAGCCATAGTGTTACGCAACACGATAAAACTCTCAAATTTTTGCAATCAGACAAACAAAATTTTCTTTCACTTGGTGCAAGGCTATTTCATTTATTTGTGATATGCAACAAAAAACACCTTTAATTTTCACAGTAAAGGTGTTTTCTTTCACTTAAATTTCAGGGTTGATTGATATTGAACTCATCCCAGTAACAACTCCTTGTAATTCATCAATCCGATTTTGGCATAAACTAATTTTCTCCCTTAATGATAAAATTAGTTTATATCTTTCATCAATGCTTGGTAAGTCATCATTTCCCCATTTTTCACCTATTTCAGCATTGATAATATGCATGGTTTTTTTCATACACCACATCAGGAATTAACCAGTATAACATTTGTCTTGTTTCTGTGCTGTTACTTGGTGTGATTAGGTTTTTATGGCTACGAAAAGCATTAAATAACCATTCAAACCTTTGATTATTCTTGCACCACTCAAAGTCTTTAAGACTTCTTTCATTCATCGCCTTAAATCCGTTATATTTTTCCTGCATTTCTTTATCAACAAATTCAGGTTGCAGCAGGCTTTGAGCAATGTTTTTGGTATAGTTGCTCGCTTCTTGAGCGATAGATTCTTTCAGTAATACACCAAAATCCGTACGGTTTACAGGCATCATTTCAAGCTCTTTGATTTGCATTTCATAGCTTGATTTTTCTTGATTCAACTGCTTTAATTCATCGTACCATTTTTGAATTTCACTTTTGATTTTGGCAATATCATTTTTAATGGTCGATTTACTCATAGAGCAGCTTCTTGTTTTAAGCATTCACGCACCGCCGTTTTATAACTTACGCCGCATTGAGCTTGATAAGCTAAGGCTTTTTGGTGCAACTGATAGGATTGGTTATTGCTGTTTCTTTTTGAAAAATTAGCAGTATTTGCTTACTCACGCATGATTGAAATGACCGCTGTTTCGTAATCGGTATTAAAGGCTTTCATCCATGATAAAGCCTTTTTGTGAATGGCATTACCAGCATTAAAATCATGGGTATTTACCAATGCCATTACGCAGTTTTGCACAAAAGAATGCTCTGAAAAACTAAGTACTTCCATGTCTTTTACCGCAGGTCTTTTGACAAAAGCGACATGGTCTAACCACAAATCATCATCCACTTTCATAAAGCCAGCTGATACCGCCTTATATTGTCCGCTTTTTATCAAATTGATAAGTTTACGATTAACCCACGCCACCGCATACAATCGCCCATTATCCAGTTCAAGACCAGACACATAGCCGTAGCTTTGATGGCGTGTTGGGTCATTATTAGCTTTGCTTTGGGGATGTTCAAGATATAGGGACGTTTGTTGATTGCTATGATTTGTGCCAGTTGATTAAATCGTATTATCAGCTTATTAAATAGCACATCAGAAAAGTATGCTCATTGCCGTTACTGTCTGTATGCACGCCTGTTCTTGAAATTTAAAAGCGTTTTACTTCTAAGTCATTCATTGTTTGCCACCTTATAAAGCTCCAAAGTTTTCATTATTTTGCTTGCGTCTTTCCGTTCTTGCTTTGGATAGCTTCTTGTAGACAGATTGACAAGTCTTTTGATATTTTTGGGCAATCTGATGAATGCTAAGCCCTTTGTCTTGATCTATCAGCATTTGCCGACCTTCTTCATCTGCTTGCCCAGCAATGCCTTTTTTAAAATAAATATTGCAACCACCAAAAACCTTTTGCAAACATTCATACAATCGCATTGCCACACCATCACAATCATTGGCGACAAGATTCTCATTTTTTAAAAATTCTGAGATTACCATCACCATTTCGTACTGCTGTTCATCTTGTGCATTGATTTTGCTCATAAAACACCCTTAAAAGTGATAAGTAAATAACAAAAAAATCAAGCATGCCCAAAAAAAGGCTTGCCAAATTTTTTAAAAACATTTTACAAAAACAGGCAACAAGCTCTCCATGAAAACATTTTAAGCAAATGCTTTAAAAACAAAAACCCTCCCAAAAACATTTTTAGGCGGTTTTAATCAAAAAGTTACTGCAATATTGGCTAGGATTCTTGGGATTCTAAGGTATTAGTCAGCATATCCGACAGCATACCCAAAGTGTTTAATAAGGCACACTGCATTTATCATTATTGATACAAGTATAACCACTAAATGCAAGTAGAGTATCACGCACATTCAAAAGATGATTGTAGGCTTCATCATTGAGTATCCATTGCCCATTTTTCTAGACACAGCTTGGTTTTGGTCTGATGGGGTATTGGTTGATGCTATTGCAATTAGGATTGCAAGAATGAGAATGGTTGGAAGTGGTCATAGGGTTTGCCTTTACTTGTTTTGGTCATAAATACCAGCCTGTCTTCTCACGGATAGGGCGGTAGACAAAGGACGGATGTGAGAAACTGGCAACAAGTAACCAGCAGGCATAAAAGCCTAGCCGCCCCTTGCCTACCATAATAAATAAAGGCACAGGGAAATCGCAAGCATAAAAATACCGCTTGGTTATTGCGAAGGCAACAAACAAAACGGTTTGCTTACCTTGTTTATTCAGCTTCTCACGGCTGACTACTGATTTTGCAGTAGCAGATACATTATGCTAATTCTATGGAACACTGTCAAGCATTTTTTGCTTTGGCAGTAGCCCAAAAGTATGCTGTAACAAAAACTAAAAAGACAACTTGCACAAAAGTTGGTAATTTACGGTTATGAAGACACAAATTACCATTACTTGCCCAAGTTGCCTATCGGTTAGTATAAAGAAAAATGGCATAAAAAGCCGCCATTATGTAGCACCTGCACAAATATAAAAGAAAAAATAGGTGCTGATACACCTATTTAAAAAAACACTGGTTTACTAACTGCTTGAAATAATCTCTTATAACCTGATATATCTCATTCTCAATGTTGGAATCTCTTGTGTCAAGATAATTCAGGAACATTCTGTATATATTCGGTTTCCCGCCGCAGCTTTCTTCATTTTTTACTTTGTGTTTAAATCGATTCAGAACAAACTTTTTAGACATAAAGTTACGATTTATGTTGTCTATATTAAAAACATCGAGTCTGTGCGTATTTTTAAGTATAGCACCCATAATAAATAAATCACTCCAATATTCTAAATCACTCTCAATCAATCGCTTATCCAATATTGGATTTAAATTACCCAAAATGTAGTTGTGCTCCTCAGCAAGCATTGGTAATAAAAATTTTTTTATACAGTTTATATAACAGTACTTCCATAGATTGTCGAAATTAACAACCAACATCGAGTTTTTATGCTTTTCTCTATATTCTTTACTTTGAAAATTGGCTTTATTTATCGAGTTTAAATCGCGAAA
Source organism: Moraxella cuniculi (assembly GCF_900637105.1). NCBI lineage: Bacteria > Pseudomonadati > Pseudomonadota > Gammaproteobacteria > Moraxellales > Moraxellaceae > Moraxella > Moraxella cuniculi. The sequence goes on from NZ_LR134343.1 coordinate 726,031, forward strand.
ATTGTAGTGATATACATCTATATCCGAAAAACCTTTGTCTAAACTTGTGACAGTTTGGTGTATATAATCATTCCCCGCTTGTTCTACACCACTAAGTGAAAATTTTAAGTCGCTGCCATATATGTCAAACATAAAGTTTTTTATAAACTCATAATTCATCCCTTCGGCATTCTTTTCATAAGTAGCCATAATTATGGGGAAAGGAGTGCCCCCCGCTAAATCTTTGAAGTAATGGCTAGAGAAAATAATTGCTTTTGCTAGGCGGTAGTTAGCCCTTAGTTTTTTCATATCTCTTAGATTGTTTTTCTTGATAAGATAGGATAGTGGGTGCAGAACACAAATGTATTCTGGTTCAAGTTTGGCATATGCCTCCAAAAAAGAACGTCCCACATCCCTACATTTGATATCTTCATCTTGAATCAGTCGTTCCGCTTTTTGCTTTGTGCTATATCGCTTATTAATACTAGTTGAATCGTTATAAGGAGGATTCCCAATGATAATAACTCTGTCGTCCTTGTCTAGCCCATATTTACCACGACTTACATTTAATAATGTATTGTCATGAAGTATATTGGAGAATTTAAACAAGTCAAGTATTTCAATGGCAGTTTTGTCTACATCCGCCCCTATGATTTTACAATCATCAAATAATTCAAGAAAAGCCCCACAACCGCAGGACAGATCCATCACAGTGGTATCAAAAGTAATTCGCTCCTGTATGCTCTCTCTTAATAGTTCCACTATTTCTTTTGGGGTGTAGTATTTACCCAAATTGGCTTTTTTATCATCTGGCATGTGGCTGGAGTAGTTGTGTTTTATGTATTCTTTTACTTTATTTACATCATCAATTGTAAATTTATTGATGAAATTTAAAAGTTCTTCTCTATTAACCTTGTCCATTACCAAATGAATTTCGATCTCATTCTCGGTTGCTTGGTTGATAAACAGATATCTATTAGTGGTAATTATTTCTTTATCAAGATTGAATAAAATTTGAAAAGCGTCCGTGACATTTAGTTTAAATTTATCATTTAGAATAAAATCTAAAGCGTACTCCAAATGAGAGTCTATTTTTATTTTATGGCCTTTTTGTTTGATAAAGTCTAAAAACTGATCCCTATCTTTTTCTTTGAATACAATACACTTATCCAGTTTCACATCCTGCCAGTGTTTTTCTTTCGTTTGATTGTAGTATCGTATTGTCTCACCTGCAACTATAAAGAAGGCCTCATAGTTATCAATCTTGCCAATATCGGTTTTTCTTTCATAAATTTCTTTCACCGCCTTCTTTAAATTTGAATTTGTATCTTTATTTTTGACCTCTCCTATTAGATTTAGTTCAGTTAAAATAAAATCAGGGCCTGCACTACCCCAGGCTTTAAACCTAACTCCGCAACTTTTAAACCAGTTCATATATTCAGAATGCAGGTGGATTTCTGGTAAGATACCATCTTCCGTTACAACTTCATTTGTACTCATAAATAACCATTAATTCAGATTTAGACTTTTGCACCCAATCACAGTTAATACCTGCAACATAAAATCAGCCCCAAAAGCGCCACGAGTGATTTTGTTGCTTAAGTTTTGAGGCGTTTCTTCAATACCAATTTCTTTGAGTTTTTCAACGACATCGGCATAACTAAGATTTCGCAGTGCAATCTCAGATTTTAAAATACCTTTGGCTTTATTTCGCCACAAGGCTTGTGTTTCTTTATTCATGGATACATACCAGAAAATCATTTAACAATTTTTTTCATTATAAACGATATTTTTATACTTGTCAAAGTTTGGTTCTTAGTATATAATCATCATATACGATATATAAAAGGATTATATTATGCCACAACACTTCCTTCTCTCTGCTGAAGCACGCAATCTATCACCGATTGCTATTGCTCGCATGAGCGAATATGAGGCGGTGATGACAATGAAGAAGTTGCGTTGGGGCGCTGGTGGAGCGGTGGTATGCCCTCGTTGTGGTGAGAAGCATCAAGCCTATTTCATTAAAACACGTCATCAATGGCAGTGTAAGCACTGCAATTACCGCTTTTCAGTGACAGCAGGTACGTTATTTGCACATCACAAATTGCCACTTCGTGATATTTTGTTTGCCTGTAGCTTGTATGTGAATGCAGCTAAGGGTATTTCTGCTTTACAAATTGCTCGCGATTTAAATGTACAATACAAAACTGCTTTTGTACTGCTACATAAAATCAAAGAAGCTCTAAAGGTGCATAAGCAGCGAGAAGCGATGCAGTTGAGCGGTATTGTGCATATGGACGCCACTTATGTCCATTCTAGTCAAAAACCCAAGAATAAAAAGAGTGAGCGTGTTGACAGACGCTTAAAGCAACACGAAAACCCACTAAAACGTGCGATTTTAGTTATGCGGGATAGTTTTGCCAAGCAAGATGATGAACAAAACACCAAACAAATTGGTGCAAGAAGCACCATTGCCTTTATCGCCAAATCTGAAAACAGCAAAGTTGTTAATCAGCTTGCCAACAAGCATATCACCAAAGGCAGTACCATCCATACCGATGAAAGCCCAGCTTATGACAACCTGATTTATTTTCATGACCTAAAGCGCGTCAACCACCAAAAGGAATATCGCTCTGATGCTGGTGTGACCAATAACTTAGCAGAAAGCTATTTTAGTCGCTTTAAGCGCATGTACTACGGGCAAGTTCACAAAATGAACAATACCTACCTATACGAATACGCCAATGAAATTGCTTATCGTGAAGATACTCGCCGTCTAAGCAATGGCGTCATTTTTAATGATGTGGTATCTAAATGTTTGACCAGCTTACCACCCGATGATTGGCGTGGATATTGGCAAGGCAATAAAAAGCGCGTTGAAACTTTAGCAGCTTAACAAACACCGACAAACCAATGAAAAAACCAAAACAATAAGGGGATAATATGGCAGATTCTCATATCAACAGCGGTATCGCCAATAGAATTGATAAACTTATCAAGCACAAACAGGCACTACACAAACAAATCCAAGAGATTGACCACCAAATTCACATTCTCACCCAAGCTGCTAAAATCATGGGCGAAATAGACCAACTGCCCAAATTAAGAACATCTGCTTTTAAAAATAGTATCAAAACCCTAGTAGTGCAGGTGTTAAAACAAGCAGATAAGCCATTATTAACGCATGAAATCGCAAAACAAGCGCTGATGCTAGACAGTGTCGAAAACACAAGCGCAGAGCCTGATAAAAGACAAAGCAAAGCTGTTTATAACGTACTAAGACCACTGGTTCAACAAGGCTTGGTTATCCAAACAGGAATAAGAAAAGGCGAAACACGTTATCAGTGGGCGACAAATACCCCAGAGAGTAGTTAAACCCATTAAAAGCAATAAGAAATCAAAGAAAAAGTAGCCAAAGAGCTGCTTTTATTGTGGTTGGTTTTGTGCAAGTGCTACATAATGGCATAAAAAGCTATGGCAAACAAAACTATTTTTGCAAAGATTGTCATAAACAGTTTGTTCATCATTTACAGCTTACTTACAAAGGTTGTCAATCTTACATAGATAACAAAATACGCTTAATGTTAGTTCGTGGTTGTAGCATTGCTGACATTGTGATACTTGAACAAGTGAGTAAGGGCAAAGTGCTTAGTGTGCTTGCAAACAGTAATCACCAAATCAAACCAAGACAAAAGCATTACAATACCTGAAAGATAGATGAGTTTTGGACTTGTGTGGGTAACAAGAAAAACAAAGTTTGGCTCATCTATGCGTACGATAGACACACAGGTGAGATTGTTGCCTATGTATGGGGCAAAAGAAACCTTGCTACTGCCAAACAGTTAAGGTCAAAACTGATGAGTTTAGGTATAAGTTTTGATAAAATTGCTTGTGATGATTGGGACAGCTTTCTGACGGCTTTTAAGCACTCTATCAAACAAGTGGGTAAACGCTTTACCGTTGGTATTGAAGGCAATAACACAAGGCTTAGAACCTTTGCTAGGCGAGCATTTAGAAAAACGTGTTGTTTCTCTAAAAACCTAACCAATCATCTTAAAGCATTTGACTTGGTGTTTCATTATATCAACTATGGGTGGGTGTAGCATACTTTTTGAACCAGGGCCTTTGCTTTTTATGCAAATTTCTCAAACAAGTTTAAAAAATCACCGCCCAAAAGCGAAAACGTTTTCGCTTTTACCCATTTTGGGTTATAATACATCCGCCAACAAGTGCAACGATTGGATTTATTTAAGCATTCTCGCTACCGCCCCAAATCCTTGATTTCTAAGGTTTTGGGGCGGTTTTTGTTGCAAAACGGAAAACGTTTCCCGTTTTAAAAGATTGTCAAAATGACCGACATCGGTCATTTTAAGAGATTTGTATTAAGATGAAACAATGTTTCACTTGTTCCGACATCGGGGCTTTTGCTAACGGTTGATAATTTTAATGACTGTTTCGCAGACATCTGCGAACATAAAAATAAGCTCTCTTACGCCCTCTTTCGGGTGTTTAAAACGGACACTGGCATCCATTTATGTGATTATTATCCTTATCTGATTTTTTGTTTTTGAAATTAAATTTCAAATGTCTCGCCAGCGATACATTTGAAAGGTTGTTTCATTTTCTAAATTACCCGACATCGGGTATTTTGTTTAAAAGTGGTAACAGTTACAAGTTTTTCATTTCATAAAATAATAAAAAATGGGACTGTCCTAGATAATGACCAAAAACTCCATTTAGGTTAAAATAACCCAATGAGAAAAAGTCGTCTAAGTCAGTATAAACAAAACAAACTCATTGAGCTGTTTGTTGCAGGTGTTACTGCAAGAACGGCAGCTCAATTAGCCAATGTAAATAAAACAACAGCTGCTTACTATTTTCACCGATTACGCCTACTCATCTATCAACACAGTCAGCACCTAGAAATGCTAGATGGCGAAGTTGAAGCTGATGAGAGCTATTTTGGCGGAACACGCAAAGGTAAGCGTGGTCGTGGTGCAAGCGGTAAGACTGCGGTATTTGGCTTATTAAAGCGAAATGGCAAGGTTTATACCTAATACAAAGTCGGTCACTTTATTGCCCATTATACGAGAAAAAGTAAAGCCTGACAGCATTGTTTACACAGATTTCTACAAAAGCTATGATGTGCTTGATGTTAGTGAATTTAATCACTTTAGAATCAATCACAGTACGCACTTTGCAGAAAAACAAAATCACATTAACGGAATAGAGAATTTTTGGAATCAGGCAAAACGCCATTTACGCAAATTTAACGGTGTTCCCAAAGAACACTTTGAGCTTTATCTTAAAGAATGCGAATGGCGTTTTAATAACAATGACCTTAAATCTCAAATTTCCATTTTAAAACAATTAGTTAAGGGTAGTTTGGGTTGGTTATCTAGGATGGTCCCTAAATTTATTTCACAAGAAGGCTTGGATATTTCGCCATTGTTTCTTGAGTCATGGGGTTATAATGATGACTTAAAAAGATGGGTACCAAATGGTTGTGCAAATCTAGGATAAATGTTGCCAAATTTATGAAAATGGTGTTTTTATTATTTGACAACAATATTTGCTTGATAAACTTTCAAGCAATCCCTAGATGGCCTTGTGTGGCATGGTACAAATATCCAAGGAGAATTGCCCAATCAAGTGTGCCATGTATTGACGCATGATTAAATATGCAAATTAACCAACCACCTGTGGTGTGCCAAAAATCTTATCGCCAGCATCACCAAGGCCGGGAATGATGTAGCCGTCTTCATTTAAATGGCTATCAAGGGCGGCGGTATAGATTTTCACATCGGGGTGGGCGGCATTGACGCAACGCACCCCCTCTGGGGCGGCAACCAGCACCAGTGCCTTGATATTGGTGCAGCCGTGTTTTTTTAGCATATCAATGGTTGCAACCATACTGCCACCTGTGGCAAGCATTGGGTCAAGAATGAGTGCAGGGCGTTTGTCAATGTCATTAACAAATTTCTCAAAAAACGGCACAGGCTCAAGCGTTTGTTCGTCTCGCTGTAGACCAACGACCGAAATTTTGGCGGTGGGCAACAAGTCCAGCACACCATCTAGCATGCCCAATCCTGCACGCAAAATTGGCACCAGCGTTACGGTTTTTCCCTTGATTTGTTCACCAGTAATTTCGCCACACCAGCCTTGCATGGCGAAGCGTTCTATCTGAAAATCACGACTCGCCTCATACGCCATCAGTCGCCCCAGCTCTTTGGCGAGGGTGCGAAATTTATAAGTGCTGCAGTCTTTTTCTCGCATCAGCGATAGTTTGTGGCGTACCAGTGGGTGGTTGATAATGTGGATATTTAGCGAATCTGTCATACATTTTACCTTAATTTATTTTATAAAAATAATAAACATAAATGACCAAAATCATCAGCGGTCATCAACAGCTACTAATGATAGCAATTTTCTTGGCAAATTGCACTCTTGCCGATAAGTTTCTTGCGATTTGTTTTGCTCGTTTTGCTGATTTTCCATGGGTTAAACAACACTTGTGCCAATTTGACAAATTATTGCCAAAATCTTGATAATGATAAGTGCCACAAAGCTATTTATCGATTGACTTAGTTGTCCAAAGTTGGTTAAATATGCACGCTGATGACCACCAGTTGTTATCAGAATAACCATCAATATTGATTAAATATTAATCAATTTCATAGCTGGGCGATGATAAGATTGTACCATGACTGACCAAAATTTCTCCTTGACGACCAACGAGCCAACGACCGATGCAGCAATCATTGAGCAAATGCGCGCTTTGATTGATTTGCTCAAAAAACACAACCATGCGTATTATGTGATGGATGCACCGACCATCACCGATGGCGAGTATGATAAGTTGCGTGAGCAGCTGATGGCACTTGAGACGACGCACCCAGCATTGGTGCAGTCAGACAGTCCGATTCAGACGGTTGGTGGAGAGCCGTTGCCGTTTTTTACTCAGGTGGCACACGATGTACCGATGTTGTCGCTTGGCAATGTCTTTGACAAAACGGATTTGGCGAATTTTTTGCGGCGAGCCAATGAGCGTGCTGGTGTCCATATTGATGAGTATGAGATGGAGCTAAAACTTGATGGTTTGGCGGTTTCGCTGAAATATCATCATGGCAGGTTTGTGCAAGCGGTAACGCGTGGCGATGGGCGAGTGGGCGAGGATATTACGCACAATGTCAGAACCATTGCCAATTTGCCACAAGTTTTGGCGGGGTGTGAGCAGCTTGAGTGGCTGGAGGTTCGTGGCGAGGTATTGATGCCAAAGGCAGGGTTTGAGAGGCTTAATCGAGACAGTCTGGCTCGTGGCGAGAAAACTTTTGCCAACCCAAGAAACGCAGCAGCAGGTTCATTGCGTCAGCTCAATCCTGCCATTGCTGCCGCACGACCGCTGGCTTTTTTTGCCTATTCGGTCAATCAAGGGCTGCCAGATGGCATCAAGACACAATCGGCGGCTTTGCAGTGGTTGGGCGAACTGGGCTTTCAGACTGCACCTTTTGCAACTGCGACCACTCTTGATGGCATTGAGGATTATTATCATCAGATTATCAAAACACGCAGCAGCTTGCCGTTTGAGATTGATGGCTTGGTTGTTAAGGTTAATTCACTGTCATTGCAGGAAAAACTGGGTTTTTTGAGCCGAGAACCTCGCTGGGCTACGGCGTATAAATTCCCTGCCGAGATTGTGCCAACACGACTGATTCATGTTGAATGGCAGGTTGGACGCACAGGCACATTGACACCTGTGGGCAAACTTGAGCCTGTCAATGTCGGTGGCGTAATGGTGAGCAATGTTACTTTGCACAATTTTGGCGAAATTGGACGGCTGGGGATCAAAATTGGCGATATGGTCAATGTCCATCGGGCAGGAGATGTTATTCCCAAAGTGTCAGGCGTGATTGTTGAGTTGCGACCAAGCGATGCCAAAGACATTACCCTGCCGACACACTGTCCTGTTTGTAGCTCACCTGTGGCTTTGCCTGAGGGTGAGGCATTGGCTCGTTGCACAGGTGGGCTGTATTGTGCCGCTCAGCAGCAGGAGGCTTTGATTCATTTTGTGGCACGCCGTGCGATGGATATTGACGGTTTGGGCGGTCAGTGGCTGGTGAAATTTTGGCAAATGGGGCTGATTAAAACCGTGGCGGATATTTATCAGCTGCATCAGCACAAAGAGCATCTGATGACGCTTGAGGGTTTGGGCGAAAAATCAGTTGCCAATATGCTCACCGCCATCGAAAAATCCAAAAGCACCACTTTGCCTCGTTTTATTTTTGCACTGGGCATTCGTGGCGTGGGCGAGAGTACAGCACAGGCACTGGCAAGCCAATTCGGCACTTTGCAGGCAATTTGTGATGCTACATTGGCACAGTTGCAAGCAGTGCCTGATATTGGCGAAATTACCGCACAGTCAATTTATGATTTTTTCCGTGCTAAGCACAACATGGCAGTGGTGCAGGCATTGATTGATGCTGGCGTTCATTGGGCGACGATGACAGCTCCTGATAGCGATAGTTTGCCACTGACTGGCGAGACTTGGGTGATAACAGGTACGCTACATCAGATGGGGCGTGATGAGGCAAAAGATAAGCTGATGGCATTGGGGGCAAAGGTTGCTGGCAGTGTTTCTGCCAAGACCACACGCTTGCTGGCTGGCGAAAAAGCAGGCAGTAAACTTGACAAAGCGATGGCATTGGGCATTGCTGTGGTATCCGAAGAGCAATTTTTGGCATTGCTTAATGATTATAGCTAATTTTATAATGAAAAAATAATTAATAGTTGAGCATAGTGATGGATTTATTTGCAGACCCAAGCCATGCCTGCCGAGTGCTGCATTTTGCAACCGACAGTTTGCCGTCATGTTGCCAACCAATAACCGCCAAAAATGACTTGTCAATATTGATAGATACACCCACCAATCGAGTAATTTTGGAAGAAATAGATGAATAGTCCAGAGATAAGTCGCAACAACCAGAGCTTGCCAGTGTTTGGGCTTTTGGTGGGGTGTGTATTATTTGGCATGGGCAGTTTGATTGTTGCACATGTGTCGGTGGGTTCTTATGCCATGGCATTTTGGCGGTTGTTGGTGTCATCGCTGATATTTGGTTGTTTGATGGTGATTTTTCGCCAGCACTTCCCTAGCTCAAGGCGAGCGATCGGCTTTGCGTTGCTGTCAGGGGCGGCATTGGGTCTGGATTTGGCATTGTGGCACGAAAGTATTCATGCTGTCGGTCCTGGGATTTCAACCTTGCTAAACAGCTTGCAGATATTCTTTTTGGCACTGATTGGTGTGTTGTTTTATTCAGAAAAACAAAGCATGGTTCGGATTATCAGCTTAGTACTGGCGGTTTTTGGCATCGGATTGATTGCCAGCCCTGAATTCGCCAGCAATATGCAAGCGGGATTTGGCTTTGTGGCAGGTATTGCCTCTGGAGCGTGCTTGGCATTGTCCATGACTTGGGTCAGGCAAGCACATCGATACGAAACGGTGGCGATTTTGCCATTGATGACTTTGGTGGCAATCGGTGGCATGATGATATTGTTGCCACTGATGCTATGGCTTGATGGCGGTCGGATATTGCCCAGTTCACTGACCGAGATTGGTTGGATTGTGATTTATGGTGCCATCATGCAGTGTTTGGCATGGGGTGTGATTGCCTATAGTATCCCAAAATTAAGTTTGACACTGACGGGTTTGTTATTATTGTCCGAGCCAGTGGCTGCATTATTGCTTGATTATTTTTGGCTGGGCAAGGCAATTGACAGCGTGCAGTGGCTGGGGGTGTGCTTGACGCTTGTTGCTATTTATTTGGGATCAATCAACAGAAAAAACGCATAGCCAGCAGCTGATGATTGCTTGGGTGATTTATCGGTTTATAAGATTAGTTTTTATTAACAATTTCAATTGGCAAAACCAACCCTTGTGCAAAGCTATCGGCGATGACATAATCATGCTTTTCGGCGATGATTGCTGGGGTGGTTTGGATAATTAGAGCAGGATTTGCACCATCTTGAAAAGTATGACCCAGATAGTTACCACCTAGCTGATTAATGATTTTTCCCAGTGCTTCAGGACTTGCCATGGATAGCATCATGGCGTACTGTGCTTGCTTGGCAGTGATATTAAAGTTGTTGGCATAATTAAGCACAGGCTGGCTATCAACGCCAAAAGGATATTGAAAATTATCAGCATCAACCTGTGCTGTTTTGCTGTCAATGACTGCCCAATTTAGTCGCAGCTTGCCATCATCGGTGGTGATGAGTTTGTTGGTTGTATCATCACTTTCACTGCTGGATTTTTTAGTTTTATTTAACAAATTATCGGCATTATGCGAATTGTTGTCGGCAGTTTGTTGGCTCTGCTCACTGGTGTCAATGATGGCAAGATTTTTTGCTGTTTGTGTATCTTGGCAGCCAGCAAATATCAAGCTGGCAATCATCAAGCCAATGCGACCGATATAAAGTGTGTGGTTATTTGTCAAATTCATTGCCATCAGCTCTTTGTTGGTTGGTTTGGGCAGGTGGTGTTTTGTATTTTGTCTGGTCTGTCAAAATTGGTGCTTAAACCCACGCTGCTTGTCGCGGGCGAAATCTCGCTCTTTGAGCGTGGCTCGTTTGTCGTGCAGCTTTTTGCCTTTGGCAAGGGCGATTTGGCATTTGACACGGCCATTTTTCCAGTAGCATGACAAGGCGACAACAGCATGGCCTTTTTGGTGTACCATGCCAAATAATTTATCAATCTCACGGCGATTAAGCAGCAGTTTGCGTGTGCGAATATTGTCAGGATTGACATGGGTTGAGCTGGTCAGCAGTGGCTGAATGTGCGAACCAAATAAAAACGCCTCGCCATTTTTAAAGATAACATAGCTTTCGGTGATTGACATTTTGCCAGCACGGATTGATTTGACCTCCCAGCCTTCAAGCACCAATCCTGCCTCAAAAGTTTCCTCAATAAAAAATTCATGCCGTGCCTTTTTGTTCGCACAGATTTGATTGTCAGGTTTTTTTGCCATCGATTGTCCTGCTTGCGTTGGTTGCCGCAGTTGCCATGGTTTGGTGGTGGCGTTGGCGACTATTTATAAATTTGCTGCCAATTATAGCAAAGATAATAAATTCTGTGCAATCATACAAGGCGGCTTTTGTGAAGGTTGATTTTGTTGCAAACTGTTTTTGAGGTTGCGTGCGTGTGCCATAATTTGCTAATATGCTTATGATTAATAATACTTGAGGAAAAGTTATGCTAAACAGCCAGCCAACCATCGAAACCTTGCTCAACCACCGTTCTATTCGCAAATACACAGGCGAGCCAATTTCAGAAGAGATGCTAAGTGCCGTGCTTGAGGCAGGGCGTGCAGTATCGACATCAAGTTTTTTGCAGGCTTGTAGTATTATCCGTGTAACGGACAAGGCTAAGCGTACTGCATTGCGACAAATTTCTTGCGACCTAAGCCAAGCACAATATGAGCAGGCGTTGGCAGAAGGTAAGCGACTGGGTCATGCCTATGTTGAAGATTGTGCCGAATATTTGGTATTTTGTATGGACAGCCATCGCCATAATCAGCTTGCCAAAGTGCAAACCGACTGGACAGAGGTGATGATTATTGGGGCGATTGATGCGGCATTAATGGCACAAAATGTACTGGCAGCTGCTGAGAGTTTGGGTTTGGGCGGCGTGTATATTGGCAGTTTGCGTAATGATATTGCCAGAGCCAGCGAAGTGCTAGGTTTGCCTAAGCATGTTGTGCCATTATTTGGCTTATGCCTTGGGCACCCTGACATGAGCTCAAAAATTAACCAATCGCAGCGTCCTCGACTGCCGCTGGATATTTTGGTATCAACAGACACTTATCAGGTGGCAGATGAGAGCAAACTTGAAAAATATAATGAAGTGGTGCGAGAATACTACCAAGGGCGTGGTTTGGATTTGGACTGGCGAGCCCAAATCGCCGCAACTTTTGGTGCAGAGGTGCGTCCATTTATGCTGGAATTTTTACAAAAACAGGGATTTTGTAAGCGTTAAATCATTCAAAGCGTCAATTGGGCAGACATAATTGACGCATCGCCATTTTGAATTTTGGTTTAAAAATTCCCCAAAATTTGCTACCATAGGCGTTTTGATTTTAATTTTGCTTTTACACCCAGTAGGCATAACAATGATTGCTCAAGCACACAAGACCAAAGTTTTATATCCAGGTACTTTTGATCCGATAACCAATGGACATATTGATTTGGTCAAGCGTGCTTTGCGGCTGTTTGATGAAGTGGTGATTGCTGTGGCGTTTGCTCACCACAAAAAACCGCTTTTTGATTTTGACGAACGCATTGACTTGGTGCAGGCATATTTTGCCGACAATCCGCGTGTTGTGGTCGTTGGTTTTGAAGGTTTGCTGGTGGATTTTGCACGCAAACAAGGAGCGACAGCGGTCTTAAGAGGCTTGCGTGCGGTGAGTGATTTTGAGTACGAATTTGGACTTGCCAATATGAATCGCAGCCTTGATGATGAGTTTGAGGCGGTATTTTTGACGCCATCGCAAGAATATTCTTTTGTTTCATCAACCTTGGTGCGAGAAGTGGCAAAATTAGGTGGCGATGTCAGCAAATTTGTCCCCGAGTCGGTGCAGCTGGCTTTTCAGAATAAATTTGCCACAGCTTAAGAGGTGCGATAATGGCACTAAAAATTACCGAAGAATGCATTAATTGTGATGTTTGTGAGCCTGTTTGTCCCAATGAAGCGATTTTTGCAGGGGAGGATATTTATGTCATCAATCCTGACCTGTGTACCGAATGCGTTGGGCATTATCAAACGCCACAGTGCGTGGACATTTGCCCTGTTGATTGCATTCCCAAAGACCCAAATTACCCAGAAACCCAAGAGCAATTGTTGGCAAAATATCAAAAACTTACCGCCGATGCTTAAATTATGCTATAATAAATTCGGCAGACTAGACAATCGCTGTTTAAGCAATTGCTTAAAGGGAGGAAAGTCCGGGCTACATAGGGCGATGTGCTAGCTAACGGCTAGGGGGCGTAAGCCTACGACAAGTGCAACAGAGAATAGACCGCCCGACTACTCAACCGAATTTTTTGCTGATTGATTATCGGGTTTTAAAAATTTCGGTTGAGTGGTTGGGTAAGGGTGAAACGGTGGGGTAAGAGCCCACCGCATGACTGGCAACAGTTCATGGCAAGGTAAACTCCACATGTAGCAAGACCAAATAGGAACTCAATGGGTGGCCCGCTCAGAGTTCGGGTAGGTTGCTTGAGCGTGTCGGCGACGGCACGCCTAGATGAATGATTGTCCACGACAGAACCCGGCTTATCGGTTTGCCAAAAATTTTTCAAATTTTCTATTGACAGGGCATAAATTTGTGCTAGAATATGCCTCCTGTAACGGCGATGTAGCTCAGCTGGTTAGAGCGCACGACTCATAATCGTGAGGTCAAGAGTTCAAGTCTCTTCATCGCCACCAATTATTAGATTAAATTTCAAAAAATGCTTGACATCGAAATTTAATACTGTATAATTGAATGCTCATACGGTTTGAAATTTTTTATTCAAAAAATAAAAAACCCCTTGACAAACAATTAAAAGCGTATATAATACGCAACTCATTGAACAACTGGACGACAGTGTTCAACAACTATTTAAAATCCAAACTAAAGAACAACTTGTGTGGATTTTTGTCAATACAAGATACTTAAATAAATTAAAAAATAAATCATTTATTTATTATCTCGACAAAAAATCTCAAAGTTAATTCATTTACACGATGAGCAAATTTTGCTAGTAATATCTAAATGAGCTTTAAAAGATTAAACTGAAGAGTTTGATCATGGCTCAGATTGAACGCTGGCGGCAGGCTTAACACATGCAAGTCGAACGAAGTTAGGGAGCTTGCTCCTGATACTTAGTGGCGGACGGGTGAGTAATGCTTAGGAATCTGCCTAGTAGTGGGGGATAACTATCCGAAAGGATAGCTAATACCGCATACGACCTACGGGTGAAAGGGGGCGTAAGCTCTCGCTATTAGATGAGCCTAAGTCGGATTAGCTAGTTGGTGGGGTAAAGGCCTACCAAGGCGACGATCTGTAGCTGGTCTGAGAGGATGATCAGCCACACTGGGACTGAGACACGGCCCAGACTCCTACGGGAGGCAGCAGTGGGGAATATTGGACAATGGGCGAAAGCCTGATCCAGCCATGCCGCGTGTGTGAAGAAGGCCTTTTGGTTGTAAAGCACTTTAAGTGGGGAGGAAAAGCTAATAGCTAATACCTATTAGCCCTGACGTTACCCACAGAATAAGCACCGGCTAACTCTGTGCCAGCAGCCGCGGTAATACAGAGGGTGCAAGCGTTAATCGGAATTACTGGGCGTAAAGCGCGCGTAGGTGGTTACTTAAGTCAGATGTGAAAGCCCCGGGCTTAACCTGGGAACTGCATCTGATACTGGGTAACTAGAGTAGGTGAGAGGGAAGTAGAATTCCAGGTGTAGCGGTGAAATGCGTAGAGATCTGGAGGAATACCGATGGCGAAGGCAGCTTCCTGGCATCATACTGACACTGAGGTGCGAAAGCGTGGGTAGCAAACAGGATTAGATACCCTGGTAGTCCACGCCGTAAACGATGTCTACCAGTCGTTGGGTCTCTTGAAGACTTAGTGACGCAGTTAACGCAATAAGTAGACCGCCTGGGGAGTACGGCCGCAAGGTTAAAACTCAAATGAATTGACGGGGGCCCGCACAAGCGGTGGAGCATGTGGTTTAATTCGATGCAACGCGAAGAACCTTACCTGGTCTTGACATAGTAGGAATCTTGCAGAGATGCGAGAGTGCCTTCGGGAATCTACATACAGGTGCTGCATGGCTGTCGTCAGCTCGTGTCGTGAGATGTTGGGTTAAGTCCCGCAACGAGCGCAACCCTTTTCCTTAGTTACCAGCGATTTAAGTCGGGAACTCTAAGGATACTGCCAGTGACAAACTGGAGGAAGGCGGGGACGACGTCAAGTCATCATGGCCCTTACGACCAGGGCTACACACGTGCTACAATGGTTGGTACAAAGGGTTGCTACACAGCGATGTGATGCTAATCTCAAAAAGCCAATCGTAGTCCGGATTGGAGTCTGCAACTCGACTCCATGAAGTCGGAATCGCTAGTAATCGCAGATCAGAATGCTGCGGTGAATACGTTCCCGGGCCTTGTACACACCGCCCGTCACACCATGGGAGTTGATCTCACCAGAAGTGGTTAGCCTAACGCAAGAGGGCGATCACCACGGTGGGGTCGATGACTGGGGTGAAGTCGTAACAAGGTAGCCGTAGGGGAACCTGCGGCTGGATCACCTCCTTAACGAAGTTATCTGATTGGCAAGAATTCACAACAAGTTGTTCTTTAGTTGAATAAAAGTTAGAAGGTTGCAAAAGCAATTTTTTAACGGCTTTCGGGTCTATAGCTCAGTTGGTTAGAGCACCGTGTTGATAACGCGGGGGTCATAAGTTCAAGTCTTATTAGACCCACCATTTATGGGGTTATAGCTCAGTTGGTAGAGCGCCTGCCTTGCACGCAGGAGGTCAGGAGTTCGACTCTCCTTAACTCCACCATTAATTAGAAATAAGCAATCTTTTAGAAGATTTCTTCTTTCTACTTAATGTAGAAACTATCTATAAACTGACGAAGTTTATAACATTATTTAACAACATGTAATGAGTCTGGGTTAATTATTTATTCCAACAAATAATTAACCAGTATTGAGCAATCAATACAAAGTAAAGAGAACTGAATCAAGCGTAAACATAGGTGAATCGTTACACATTACCCATACGACAACAAACTATTTGGGGTTGTATGGTCAAGTAATGAAGTGCACATGGTGGATGCCTTGGCAGTCAGAGGCGATGAAAGACGTGATAGCCTGCGATAAGCGTCGGTGAGGTGGCAATATCCTGTGACCCGGCGATTTCTGAATGGGGAAACCCACCTAAGATAACTTAGGTATCATAATTTATTTTATGAGGCGAACCGGGAGAAGTGAAACATCTCAGTACCCCGAGGAAAAGACATCAATTGAGATTCCCCAAGTAGCGGCGAGCGAACGGGGAGTAGCCGATTAGACTTGTAGTAGCAAAATGGCGTGGGAAAGCCAACCATAGTAGGTGATAGTCCTGTATGCGAAACTGCAATTTTAACATATTAAGTAGGGCGGAACACGAGAAATTCTGTCTGAAGATGGGGGGACCATCCTCCAAGGCTAAATACTCCTGACTGACCGATAGTGAACCAGTACCGTGAGGGAAAGGCGAAAAGAACCCCTGTTAGGGGAGTGAAATAGAACCTGAAACCGTGTGCATACAAGCAGTCGGAGCGGACTTGTTCCGTGACGGCGTACCTTTTGTATAATGGGTCAGCGACTTATATTCTGTAGCAAGCTTAACCGTGTAGGGGAGGCGTAGGGAAACCGAGTCTTAATAGGGCGTTTTAGTTGCAGGGTATAGACCCGAAACCGAGTGATCTATCCATGAGCAGGTTGAAAGTGCCGTAACAGGCACCGGAGGACCGAACCCACTCCCGTTGAAAAGGTAGGGGATGACTTGTGGATAGGGGTGAAAGGCTAATCAAACTCGGTGATAGCTGGTTCTCCCCGAAAGCTATTTAGGTAGCGCCTCGGACGAATACCTTGGGGGGTAGAGCACTGTTTCGGCTAGGGGGTCATCCCGACTTACCAAACCGATGCAAACTCCGAATACCCAAGAGTACTATCCGGGAGACAGACGGCGGGTGCTAACGTCCGTCGTCAAGAGGGAAACAACCCAGACCGCCAGCTAAGGCCCCAAATTCCTAGTTAAGTGGGAAACGATGTGGGAAGGCACAGACAGCTAGGAGGTTGGCTTAGAAGCAGCCACCCTTTAAAGAAAGCGTAATAGCTCACTAGTCGAGTCGGCCTGCGCGGAAGATGTAACGGGGCTCAAACTAGGAGCCGAAGCTGCGGATTTAATTGTTTCAATTAAGTGGTAGGGGAGCGTTGTGTAAGCCTGTGAAGGTGTATCGTAAGGTATGCTGGAGGTATCACAAGAGCGAATGCTGACGTGAGTAACGACAAAACGGGTGAAAAGCCCGTTCGCCGGAAGACCAAGGGTTCCAGTCCAACGTTAATCGGGGCTGGGTGAGTCGACCCCTAAGGCGAGGCCGAAAGGCGTAGTCGATGGGAAATCGGTTAATATTCCGATACTTGTTTATGATGCGATGGAGGGACGGAGAAGGTTATGTCAGCCTGGCGTTGGTTGTCCAGGTGGAAGGATGTAGGTAGGTTTAGTAGGCAAATCCGCTAGACTATTACTGAGATCTGATAGCAAGCCAGTTTACTGGCGAAGTGGCAAATACCCTGCTTCCAGGAAAAGCTTCTAAGCGATAGTCATAAACAAATCGTACCCGAAACCGACACAGGTGGTCAGGTAGAGAATACCAAGGCGCTTGAGAGAACTCTGCTGAAGGAACTAGGCAAAATGGTACCGTAACTTCGGGAGAAGGTACGCTGCTGATGGTGATAAGACTTGCTCTTTGAGCTGTTGGCAGTCGCAGATACCAGGCTGCTGCAACTGTTTATTAAAAACACAGCACTCTGCAAACACGAAAGTGGACGTATAGGGTGTGATGCCTGCCCGGTGCTGGAAGGTTAATTGATGGGGTTAGCGTATGCGAAGCTCTTGATCGAAGCCCCAGTAAACGGCGGCCGTAACTATAACGGTCCTAAGGTAGCGAAATTCCTTGTCGGGTAAGTTCCGACCTGCACGAATGGCATAATGATGGCAGCGCTGTCTCCAGCAGAGACTCAGTGAAATCGAAATCGCAGTGAAGATGCTGTGTACCCGCGGCTAGACGGAAAGACCCCGTGAACCTTTACTACAGCTTTACATTGAACTTTGACCTAACTTGTGTAGGATAGGTGGGAGGCTTTGAAGTGGCGACGCCAGTTGCCATGGAGCCAACCTTGAAATACCACCCTGGTTATGTTGGGGTTCTAACTTAGATGTAACAACATCAAGGACAATGTATGGTGGGTAGTTTGACTGGGGCGGTCTCCTCCTAAAGAGTAACGGAGGAGTACGAAGGTGCGCTCAGAACGGTCGGAAATCGTTCAAAGAGTATAAAGGCAAAAGCGCGCTTAACTGTGAGACCCACAAGTCGAGCAGGTACGAAAGTAGGTCTTAGTGATCCGGTGGTTCTGTATGGAAGGGCCATCGCTCAACGGATAAAAGGTACTCTGGGGATAACAGGCTGATACCGCCCAAGAGTTCATATCGA
This sequence comes from Moraxella cuniculi, assembly GCF_900637105.1. Classification (NCBI taxonomy): domain Bacteria; kingdom Pseudomonadati; phylum Pseudomonadota; class Gammaproteobacteria; order Moraxellales; family Moraxellaceae; genus Moraxella; species Moraxella cuniculi. The sequence continues at coordinate 744,314 of NZ_LR134343.1, forward strand.
CGGCGGTGTTTGGCACCTCGATGTCGGCTCATCTCATCCTGGGGCTGAAGCAGGTCCCAAGGGTATGGCTGTTCGCCATTTAAAGAGGTACGCGAGCTGGGTTTAGAACGTCGTGAGACAGTTCGGTCCCTATCTACCGTGGGCGTTGGAAATTTGAGAGGATCTGCTCCTAGTACGAGAGGACCAGAGTGGACGAACCTCTGGTGTTCCGGTTGTTACGCCAGTAGCACTGCCGGGTAGCTATGTTCGGATGGGATAACCGCTGAAAGCATCTAAGCGGGAAGCCCACCTCAAGATAAGATTTCCCTAAAGAGCCGTTGTAGACTACGACGTTGATAGGTTGGGTGTGGAAGTGTAGTGATACATGTAGCTAACCAATACTAATTGCTCGTTTGGCTTGACCATACAACACCCAAGTGGTTTAGTATGAATAAGTGTAAAGATTTTACCTAATAAGCTTGATAAAGAAAATATCTTGAATTGATTTTAACAAAACAAGTTAAATGCAAATAACAGACTCATAACAGCGTTGTTAATCCTTTTACGCTGACGACAATAGCAAGATGGAACCACCTGATCCCTTCCCGAACTCAGAAGTGAAACGTCTTAGCGCCGATGGTAGTGTGGTTCGCCCATGTGAGAGTAGGTCATCGTCAGCATCCTTATTTAAACCCCCTTCATCGAGTGATGGAGGGGGTTTGTTGTTTGATTTACTTTATTTATTTGATTGCTAGGGCATCGACAATGATTTTAAACAAATCTGAGTTTTCCATATAGCCACGGATATTTTCAGCACCAGGTCCGATGGCTTGAACCACCATATCATCAACAGAATGCACACCACTGTCAGCACCGCGTGGTAAGTTGCCTGCTCGCAGCACAGCACCAGCGGTATTTTTGTACTTGTCATTGGCGATGTAGTTGCCTTGGGCATCTTTGGTGGTTGGGCTAAATTGACCATCTAGTTTAGGACGGTAAGTCTCATAATAATCTGGATAGGCGGCAAAAAATACTGCTAAGCGTTTGCTGACATTCCAGTCATCAGGGTAGCCGTCGTTATTTTTATCTTCATAATTTGGCCATTTTGCATCTTGATATACACCGATTTTTTCACGCAGATCGCCTGCCTTATTATCATCAACCGTGCCAATGATAGAAATGCCGTGCGTGTGGTCGCCTGTAACAATGATTAGTGTGTCTGGATTTTTGGCAGCAAAATCCTTGGCGACTGCCAGCGTTTGATCCATCATGATGGTGCTTGCCATCGCCCGCTCCCAGTCCAGCGAGTGCGATGCTTTATCAATAAGTGCTGATTCTACCATCAAAAAGAAACCATCTTTATTTTGCGATAACACATCAAGGGCGGTTTTGGTCATTTCGGTTAGATCGGGCTGATCTGGAAACTTGGCGGTGTTGCCGTTATTTAAAAAACGCCGATCGAGTACGGTATTTAGATTACCTGTGTGAAATAAGCCCAAAAGTTTTTTGGTATTTTTGCCATCAATTTGTTTTAGCTGACTGGCATTGCTTATCACACGATAGCCTGAATTCTTAAAGGCGGTGATAAAGTCTTTGTCGTCTTTTCGTTTGGAGCCTGCCATATGCTGGGGTAAAAAGTACGCAGATCCACCGCCCAATAGCACATCGGGCTTGGCATTAAATAACATTTCGGTAATGGCGGCTTTTTCGGAACGGCGGCGTGTGTTGGCAACCACAGCGGCAGGGGTGGCATCTTGGACTTCGGCATCGGAAACAATACCGACCGATTTTTTGGTTAAGCGTTTAATCAGCTGACCTAAAGGCTCTTGTTTTGGATGATTAAAATTATCATTAGAACGGCTGGCATATACGCCTAGGGCATTGACGGCAGATTTATGCCCAGTCATATAAGCACTCATGGTGTTGGCACTGTCGGTGGCGATAGAATCGGTGCTAGAGGTGCCGATAAGACCCATGTAGGGTAAATCATCCATAGCCAGACGACCGTTTGCCTTGCCTTCTGTTATGCCTTTGGATAAAATGCGAGCCCCTGTGCGATGGGCAATGGATAGACCATCGCCAATGATTAAGATGACATTTTTGGCTTGGGCTTTATTTGGTGTGTTGTATGCAGACCAATTGACCGTGCTTTGTTTACCATTGACGCTCACTTGTACTTGATAATCGCCTGCTTGTTTTAGGCTGACATTACGAAGCCATAAAGCAGAAGCGTTCTTACCTTCTTCATTGGCAATGAACTCAACTTGATTATCGCTACTTAGTACAGTGTTGAATTTTTTGCCATTGATTAAGATGCTGGCTTGGGCAGGATTGATAATTTCATCAAATTCAATTTTAAAATCAAACTTTGCCCCTGTCATTATGGTGGCTCGATCAATCGGATAGATGATATTTTTTGCCATCACAGGCTGCGTAATGATGGCAAGAGTGGGTAACAAATAACGAAATTTCACAGTTTGCTCCTTTGGTGAATGACGCTTCACCAAGTATAAGTAGCAAATATAACCATCTGATGACAGCCTGATGACGGTTCGGTGATTTGTGGTTGGTATATTGGTTTTACAGGATTAATCGTTTAAGATTGGCTGATAAAAACCCTGCCAAAAAGCAGGGTTGCATTGGGAAGATAACTTAGTTGGCCTCATGCAATCGAGCATTGAGTTCGTCAAGTACCATTGCCCAAACGGCATCTTTTTTCCACTCTTCTACAATAAAGGCACGCTGTGCGTCATTCCAAAATTCAGCTGTTGCCAGCGTGGTGTCTTCATCAAGCTGGTTGGTTGCGATAAATGCCTCAATGTCGGCATTGCTATTTTCTAGCCCCAACTGGGCAAATAATTCATTCATGGTGTAGTCAATATCACCAAGCATGGCTCTCTCCTTGTTTAGGGTTTATTGTTATAACCTCCTTGCAAGTGTGGCGGAGGTATTTTGATTGTAGCAGTCCGATGGAGTTAAAACAAGGGTTTTATGTATGCTTTATGTAGCTAAACTTGATAAGCAATAAAAAACACCGCCAGTTTTGACGGTGCTTTTGGCTTGTTGATTAAGCGAACAGATGGTCAATTGCCGCGCGTTCTTCTTCAAGCTCGTTGAGCGTGATATTGATACGCTCTTGGCTAAATTCATCAATTTCAAGACCTTGAACGATTTTGTATTCACCGTTTTCGGTGGTAACAGGGAAACCGAACATCACGCCTTCTGGAATGCCGTATGAGCCATCTGATGGAATGCCCATCGTTACCCATTCGCCATTGGTACCCAATGCCCAATCACGCATGTGATCAATGGCGGCATTGGCGGCTGAAGCAGCTGAAGACAGACCGCGAGCTTCGATGATTGCCGCACCACGCTTGCCAACGGTTGGCAAGAATACATTGGCGTTCCAATCTTGGTCGTTGATCATGTCTTTGACGCTTTCGCCATTGATGGTGGCAAAACGATAATCAGCGTACATGGTTGGGCTGTGGTTGCCCCAAACGGTCAGTTGTTTGATGTCTTTGACTGCTTTGCCAGTTTTTTTGGCAACTTGGGTCAAGGCACGGTTGTGGTCAAGGCGTAGCATGGCAGTGAAGTTTTTCGCTGGCAGATCAGGTGCTGACTTCATGGCGATGTAGGCATTGGTATTGGCAGGGTTGCCCACCACCAGAACTTTCACATCACGGCTTGCCACATCGTTTAGAGCCTTGCCTTGCACGGTGAAGATTTTGGCGTTTTCTTGCAACAAATCAGCACGCTCCATGCCTGGTCCACGAGGTCTGGCACCAACCAGCAGGGCATAGTCGGCATCTTTAAAGGCGACATTTGGATCGTCAGTGCCGATAACATCAACCAGCAGTGGGAAGGCACAATCGTCTAGCTCCATAATAACGCCTTTTAGGGCTTGTTGTGCTTTTTCGACAGGAATTTCTAGCAATTGCAGAATGACTGGCTGATCCTTGCCAAGCATTTCGCCTGATGCGATACGAAATAGCAAACTGTAACCAATTTGACCAGCAGCACCAGTAACGGCAACACGAACAGGTTGTTTCATGAATAAATCCTTCTTGATGTATTAAGGGAAATCCAAAAATTGCATGATTGGACATTTTTGCAACAGGCATTGGTAAAAATGCCAAATCGCAGTTAGTGTATCATTTTATAATCCCAAAGACAAATCATTTGCATCTTAAGTTGATGGAAATATCTCTCAAGATTGATTATTGTGGTCTGACCTGCCCCATGCGTTGGCTGATGGGTGTGTAGTTGCCAAGCAACAAGCTGTAGATGGTGGCATTTTCCATCACATGCTTGACATAGGCTCGTGTCTCGCTGTAGGGTATCGCCTCGACATATTGGTCAGCACTGATGGAGCCGTGCTTTGGTAGCCATTTGACAGCTGCTGCAGGCCCTGCATTATAACCTGCGGTGGCAACAGCGATTTGTCCTGCTGTGCGATTTGCCAAATTGTTCAAAAACCAAGTGCCATAGCGAATATTGGTATCAGGATTGCTCATGCTTCCCGTGCTTTCGCCCATGCCACGAGCGATTTGGTTGGCGGTGCTGGGAATGATTTGCATCAAGCCGCCTGCACCTGCACCTGATTGGGCTGTGGGCTGAAAGCGACTTTCTTGTCTGATAATGCCGTACGCCCAAGCAGGGTCAATGCCAACCGAACGGCTGTGGCGAGTAATACTATCCAAATATGGCGTTGGGTGCGATAAGGCGGCATTACGCACCATATCGGTGGTCTCAATCGCTTGGATACTGCGATGATAATAACCCAAGTCATGGGCTTTTTTGGCGGCGGCGAGCAGCAGTGGCATATCACCTGCGTCTCTGGCTTTTTTGACCGCCCAGTTCCACTCACGGTTGATATGCTCAAGCCCTGCATTATTTTGCATCAATAACAAAGCACGAGCAAAATAAGGATTGTCCATCACACGCTGTGCGGTTGTGGCATCAACGGCTGGCAGGGTATTGCCACCGATATCATTTAGGCTAAGTCGCTGACCCAATCGATCCTTTGCCAACAAGCCATAATAATCAATGCCTGTGGCAAGCGTTTGATAAATTTGCCGTGCTTGGCTTTGTTTGCCTGTTTGTTCATAACCGCGTGCCAGCCAATATTGCCACATTCGCTCTTGCTGCTCAACGGCAGTCATGGCACCGATGGCATTGACAAGGTCTGTCCATTGCCCAAAATGAATCGCCGCTTGGGCATAATCTTCGGCTTCTTCATAATTAAACGGCTCGCCCAAGCTATTATTAAACCAAGTTAGGGCATCACGGCTGTAGCCATCATCGGTATTCATGTTCATGCGTTTGACCGCAATACTACGCCATGCATAACGGCGTGCCATGTCTGAGAGCAGCCTTGGGCTGCGGCGATTGTCTTGGTTGATATCAAACTCAAGTTGCAAGGCAGCGTCCTGATAAGAGCGATGTGCCAGCAGGCTGATGGCGTAGATGTATAAGTATTGGTTGGTTTGGCTGTAGCCTTCTTGGGAAAAGCGTGTCAAAAAGCCATTTGGGTTGTTGCGAATCTCTTGCAGGGTTTGGTAGCTGACAGGGAGATTGAGCTGCTGCATGAGCGATAAAATATCGCCAGTTTTGTCAAGTGCTGGCTGGCGGCTGGATAATTGTCGCTTATCTATTCGCAGCATTCGCACCAATTGTTCGTGCTTGTCAGTGTTGCTAATGCGGCTATTTTGGCTTAATTCGCTTGCCAATTTGTCGCACAGTGGTTGCTTGATTTGGGTATTTAGCCAGACATTGGGTTTTTGGTATAACGCACGCATGGATTCTGAGCTTTGGTTGAATCCCAAAGCGATGGCACAACTCTCCGAGGCATCTGGGTTTTCGATACTATTTGCAACAGCACGCACGGCAGCATAGTCCCCTTGGCGGGCTTTGGTTTCGGCGTAGTCGGCGGCCAGTTTTTCGCTCATGACATTGCTGGGGTATTGACGCACAAAGCCATTGATGGTGTCAGGTGTGTGGCTGGATAATTCGTTGTTTAACCGCCAATAGGTTGGGTACATGGCAAATAATGTACCTTTCATGCTTTGTTCGTATTGATAAAGGGCGGCATTGTTGGATTTTTGGCGTTCGGCATCGATAAATTGATAAATGCTGCCATCGTTGGCGTTGCCATTGGCACAGGCAAGCTGAGTTAAGGTTAAGCCACACATGGCAGCCGTCAGTACAAGGCGAATTGGGGTAGGTTTCATCATAATCTGTCAAATAAAAAAGCTGAGCTTGGCAATCTGGGTTAATACTTTGATTAAATTGCCATTTAGCACACTGGGCATAAATAGAAAATTATAACACTTTAACACTTTTAGGGTAATAAGTCTGCTACTGTTTGCGTGTATAAAAGTTGTAATTTTTTTGGGTTTAAAAATATGTAAAATTTGGTTGACAAAAAAAAAGGGGGGGGTAATTTAAAATAAATTTATGGCTTTATTGATTTATACCACCAAGGAGAATATACCATGAGTTTTTGGAATTCTTTGCTAAAAGCAGCTGGAACAGCAATGAGTGCGGCAGGCGATATCTATAACGCCACCTTAATTGAGACTTGGAATGCCTATAAGCGAAAAAATCAGGATACTTTGGGGCGTATTATTGAAGCCCATGAAACAACTTCTCAAAAAAGAGCAATTGCAATCGCAGCATGTCATCGGAATGGCTATATGCTAACTGAGGTGTTTTTAGACCATTATTATGCAAATACCGAAGGCGGAAAGTATGACAACAAACCTTTGGTAAAAGAAAGCCTAAGTTCCTTAATCAAGAAAATTGCTGAAGTTGATGGAGATGATGCACAAGAGCTTATCGACGCCCTTCAGGGTGCATTGCGTCGATATTTTTAATAAAATTCAACACTTGGGCTGTTGATATAAGATTTAAGACGGCAAAAAGCAATGCTCAATAAGCGATGGTCTAAGTTTGGGTCATTTATTATTGAGCATGATTTATATCAGCCAAAATAATTCAACGCACATGGTTGAGATTTCATATACCGACCAAAACAAGCTACCTTATTCTGATGGTAAAAAGCCTTATCAAGAGATAATGCCAATGTCAAAACACCGACAAGGCAAGACGAAACATTTGCCATCGAGAGTTATGGCTGTTCAAGGATAGGTCTGTCTTGCAAGGTTTAAATACAAAACCAAGCGTTATTTCAAATCTTGTGCATGAAAAATACACTTGGGCTTGTTATTTGTAGGCACAGTGGGGTTTGGGTTGGGTGTGCTTTTGAGGCTGCAACACCCTTTAATCATCAAGCATTATCCTGCCTTTGTTCCATCTTGATTGTAGACATTGCCGCGAAAACCATCAAAATTTTGATTCTTTGTATCCAGAAATATATTGCGAGCGGTATTGCCAACTATATTGGTGGTTACTGCATCAAAAGTACCACTGACCACACCACCCAATACGGGTACGAGCTTGGTAAGATTGATTAGACCTGTTGAACCTGCCTTTGTTACCAAACGAAAGCCGATTGCTTTGTTAATCTTGGTGAGCATTTCGCCAGTAATCTTTTTTGTGATAAATTGTTCGGCAAATTTTGTGCCAGCTGTTACTCCAAAATCCTTTAAGACTTCGCCTGCACCATTACCAAGCAAGCACATATATACCATTGTTTTTACTTTGTCGTGCTGGATGTCATAACCTGCCATGTGAGCAATCGCAGAAATCATGCGAATTTGTATGTATAAAGTAGAGGCGATATTGGCTGGCAAGGTTGCAGGAAGTGTAATCAGCCCTCCTAGACCTGTGGCAAATCCTGTTGAGCCTGCTTTGGCATTTTGCCAGCGAATAAGCGAGTTGATTCTATCCTCCAAACTGCCACTTTCAGACAAATAATCATTTGCCATTTCTTCTGCCGAGCCAAAGCCAATGCCGTTGTTTGCCTTTTTGTACGCCCATTCCATCACTTCGTACATGGTTTCACTACTGATTAAATTACTCATAAGTTTTCCTATTTTGCAGCCAAGACAGATTCATTATACAAAAAGCCTATTGTGAATCTTTGGTGTTTGGCTTTTTGGGCAGATAAGGCTTCTGGACGAAATAGTGGATTTGTCATCTAGTATTTCACAACCTCTAGCACATCGTTAGCACATAAGGTATATAGTGTTTTTGCAATCTTATCTGTATCTATTGCATTAGTCACTGTCAAGATTTCATCAACACTGATATTTGGGTTTTTGGCAATATGGATCAACACTGACTTTAAGTCAGAGTCTAAATTTAATTTAATGCCATTGGTAATGATATATTCGCTGTCATCATCATAGCTTTGGGTGGAATTTAGCCTTAATGTGGCAGATAGGGGTAGTTTACTGACTTGATTATTACCCAAAAGTTCTAAATTTAGCTTGCTTGGCAATCTGTGATTGGCGATAAATTCTTGCATAAATTGATCATAATTGGTTTTATTGGCAATTATGTTGGCTATGTTGTTAGCTAATGATTGTATATTTTCTTGGTCATTTTGCCAATTTGATAAAGGCTTTCTGATAGCTAGAATTTCAGGTAATTTCTGAGACAGCCACTCTGTGTAATCAAGCCCAAAAGCAGGAAATGTCCCAATTGCCAAATGTACCGTTTCTTCGCCTAGTGGCGATGGGTTGTGCCACCAACCACAAGGTATATATAGCATATCGCCTGCTTCTAGGACAATGTCCATGATTGGCTCTTTTGGGCAGGGGTGCGTGTCTTCATAATACTTACTTTGCTGCATATATAAGGGATTGGGAAAAGTCGGCTGATAAATTACCCAGCGTTTACGACCTTTTATTTGAATAGCGAAGACATCTCTTGTATCCCAGTGTGCCTTATACGAATCTTTATCGCCAAAAGCCACATACATACTGCTTACTGTTTGTCTGTTGGTCATCTGTGCAATCTGACGAGCAAAATGATCAACAGCAGGTTCGTTAATGATTTTATTGGCAATTACCGTAGCACCGTTTTGGAGTAGGTTATACACCGCAGGTTTTATTAGACGATGGCGAAGCATACCCACTTCAATAAAGCTTTCTACATAGTGATGTTTTTCTACAATGCCTTGATGAGCGATTTTAAAATCATCCGAGATAATATCTGCTCGTTCAATAATTTGATTGATTTGCAACCAGTCAAACCAATCAATACCAGCAATATTTTTAAATAAATAGGGCTTTTTATCTTGATAATTGGTTAAAAAATCATGCTGTGTCTGCTTGTTAAGATTTACCATAATATGCTAATCCTTTACCATTTTGTTTTAAACAAGAGATATTTCAAGTTCTTCTATTCATATCAATTTATATCAATCAAAAAAATAACCCAAAACACAAAATAGCCAGCTATCAAGAGAATTGCTGAACAATACAATCAGAATAAAGTAACAAAAGAAAAATAGCACTGGCTTGCGCATCGAGTCTGGTCTTAAGTTTAGTTTTGCTGATAAATAGATTGTGATACACATGCTTATTATTATAAATAAAATCCTTGTCAGCAGATATGCCAACTCTTCTCTAGGCTTAAAAGGTGCGATTTCAATCATAGTTACCTATCCTTGAGCTGAGTTTATTGATAATTGGTTCCAGCTTGAGATGAATTTTGATAGTCTGTCCCAGCCCTTTGTGAGCTTTTCTTCATAAAGTTGTCATATGCTGAAACAATAAAACTTCCGTTAAAGTTCAGACCAATCGTGTCCATTGTCTGCATTCTGCTCCGAAGAGGACCGCCAGCGTAGCCATAGTTTGCTCCAACTGCCCCGCTGAGCACAATACCTCCTACTGTAACAGGTTCGCCTGTTGCTAGTTTGCCACCCGTGTAACCTGCTGCATTGGATATTGCACCAACCGCCATAGCCCCTCCAAGACCATTATTGCCGTTCCCACCGCTAGTCTTTCCCACATCTTGACGCATACCACCACTAACCATCTCAATTTCTTTTAATGACAGTTCACGCATGATAATACTCCTTTTCAATACAATCCAACTAGATCATAAAAAACATAAAACCAAATAAAATGTTAAAACCATCATTGATTTGGTTTGTATCGCTCATTATAACCAAATGCAAAAAAGTAACCCTTTGTTAAATTCCCCCTCTTTTTGATGTAATTTATATCAACTAAAAAAATAATTTAAGATACAAGATAGCCAGTATTCAACATAGCCACCAAACAACCATAGGGCAATCAGGTATAAAAAGGTCGCAAGCCAAATTTTGGCACCATGAATGATATTCAAGCCAATTTTTGGCAGCAGGCGATCAATGATTAAAAAAGAAACTGTGATGAATGAGCCATTAGTGATCGCAATAGGCAGAATTTCTTTTAACGAAAATAATTCCATATTTATATTAACTTGTTTGTTTTGATGTCTATTGATAGTTTGTGCCTGCTTGAGATGTATTTTGATAGTCTGTTCCAGCTTGCTGCGAGTTTGTTCGACCTATTCTGGATAGACCTGATCCAGCTGCACCAGCGGCGGCATTTGACCCAATGATATTAATTGCTTGTTTCCCACTTTGGATTGGACCACCAAAAAATCCCGTAAATCCGCCCATGAATGCACTGATTATCATGCCTTGTTGAGTGGGAGATTCGCCTGAAGCCAGCTTGTCAGCTGAATAACCTGCCATGTTAGACAATGCACCAACAGCTATAGAATCCGCAATACGACCACCGCCCATATTGCCACCATTGGTAAAATTATCTCGCATACCACCACTAACCATCTCAATTTCTTTTAATGACAATTCACGCATAGCATTCTCCTTGTGCACAAAAATAAGTAAAAAATAACAAAACTATAATTGATTGTTATATTGCAATAAATTGTATAAAAAATCAACAGCTTTTATATTTTTAAGCTCTATAAGCCAAAGATCACCAAAAGATTATCGATATAAAGCAACTTGGTTTTGCCTAACCCTAACAATTGCTAATTTTTACCAAAAGCAAAATAAATAATCAAACAAATCAACATCATCAGCGTACCGTGTAGCCAATATTTTTTTAGCTGAGCATTTGGCAAAAAGAGCATTTGTTTTGCTTTGTGATTATGCCAGATGGTTTTGATGGTGTGGGCAATGATGAAGATTGGTATGACAAACATGAGACTCTCGGCAATGCCAACCAGCAATGCTGCATCAAAAAATGCCATGACTACTCCTTTGGGCACAATCCAACCAAGTTATAAAAAGCACAAGCCTAATGACAAATATCACTTATCCGATTTGTGGCTCAATTACAATCAACCGCTTAAAACAACCCTGTTGTTTATTTTTATCCTATTTGACTTGAGATATGCTGGCTGTTTATTTGCATCAAGCAAATACTCAAGTTTTGATAAAAATGATTATTATTATAATAACAAAATCTGCCTGCAGATACAACCTGTTTGGCGGATTTGTCAGGCTAGGTCGTATGTACAGCCCATGGCTGATGTGTTAAAATAGCTGAAATTTATCTTTTTGCAAACCCTTGGAGAAAACCATGACCGTTGGCACTTTTAATCCAGCCTTAGATCGCCAAAATCAGCATACTACCCAGATGCTGCCAAATACCACAGTGGCAGATGACGGCTCAAAAATAGGCAAAAAAGTCTATATCGTTACCCAAGGCTGTCAGATGAATGAATACGATAGCCAAAAAATGGGCGATGTGCTGGGCAGCAGTCATGGCATGACCATCACAACCGACATCAGCGAAGCTGATGTGCTGATTATGAATACTTGTTCGATTCGCGAAAAAGCACAAGAAAAGGTATTTTCTGAGCTGGGCAGATGGCGTAAATTAAAAGAAAAAAATCCCAATTTGGTGATTGGTGTTGGTGGTTGTGTCGCCTCACAAGAAGGGGATAATATCCAAAAACGAGCCCCTTATGTGGATATGATTTTTGGGCCGCAGACTTTGCACCGCTTGCCTGAATTATACGAAGCGACAACCAGCCAAGCCAGACAGCACGATGCCGATTTGCTCGCACCAAAAAACCGTATCGGCGTGGTTGATGTGTCCTTTCCTAGTATTGAGAAATTTGACTTTTTGCCAGAGCCAAGAGTGGAGGGCTATACGGCATTTGTTTCTATCATGGAAGGTTGCTCAAAATATTGCTCATTTTGCGTGGTGCCTTATACTCGTGGCGAGGAATTATCACGCCCATTAGATGATGTGCTTGCCGAGATTGATAGCCTAGCGGAGCAGGGCGTTAGAGAGATTAACCTTTTGGGGCAAAATGTCAATGGATATCGTGGACAAAAAGACGATGGCACGATTTGCCGCTTTAGTGAGCTTTTGCATTATGTATCGCATATTGATGGCATTGAGCGGATTCGTTATACCACAAGCCACCCGCTAGAATTTACCGATGATATTATCGATGCTTATAAGCATATTGATAAGCTGGTATCGCATTTGCATTTGCCGATTCAAAGTGGCTCAAATAACATTTTGGCAGCGATGAAACGCAACCATACGGTTGATGTTTATATCAATCAAATCAATAAGTTGCGAGAAATTCGCCCAGATTTGCATTTGTCGAGCGATTTTATTATCGGCTTTCCGGGCGAGACGGATCAGGATTTTGCCGATACGCTGAATCTTGCCAAGGAGCTTGATTTTGACCATTCCTACAGCTTTATTTATTCCAAGCGTCCCGGCACGCCTGCTTCTGATTTGCCCGATGATGTTAGTTTGCAAACCAAAAAACAGCGATTGGCAGAATTTCAAGAGGTGATTAAGCAATCAACCTTTGCCAAAACCCGTGCAATGGTTGGGCAGACTGTGCGAGTGCTGGTGATTGAGCCTGCCAATCGCCGTGAGGGGTACTTACATGGTACGGCGGATAATACACGGTCAGTGATTTTTCAGGGAGATGATACGCTGCTTGGCAAATTCGTCCTTGTGCGTGTCAATCATGCCATCAGTATGCATCTGGTCGAAGGGGAGTTGGTCGAGGTGTTGGGCTGATTTTGTCATGGCACAAGATGACAAATAACAGAAAATAAAAGAAGCAGAGCAGCAAGATGGACAATGACCGCCAGCATGGCAGTGTAATATAAATAATACCAAGGAGGCACAGGGTGGTGCGATGGCAACAACTGACAAAAATCGGCTCGCTAATTAAACCAAAGCGTCATGAGTCGCCGATATTGGGCGTGCATTTTACCAATACGGCGATTAATGTCACTGTCTTGACGCATCATCAGGGGCGGTGGCATTTATTGTCAGCCGCTCAGTCGCCACACGATGGGGCGATATCGCTTGGGCAAATTGTTGATAAAGCAAAACTGGCAGGCGTGCTTGCTGCAATCTTTGAAAGGCTGGCTACGACAGATGTGCTGATTGTTGGTGGTATTGCCGATGAGTCGGTGATGAGTCAGATAATTTGGCTGCCAGAGAATCTAAGCGATGAAGAAATTGAGGCTCAAATTCTGCTTGATGCCGAACGCTATATCGGACAAAACTTGGCAGAAGTCTGTTTTGATTTTTGGCAACTGCCCACACCAACACCCACCGCAATCCATGCCGACAGGGCGGATGTTGCCATCAGATTGACCGTGGCGTATCAAAGTGCGGTTGATGATTGTGTTGAGATTTTGGCGATGGCGGGTGCCAAGGCGGACGCTGTCGATGTGCATGGCGATAGCATGGCACGGCTGTTGTCCATTGACAAGGCTCATAATGGCACAGCAATTATCCACATAGACCTACCACAGGTTCGTTTGATGATTTATCACAATCATGAAATCATCTATCAGCAGCTTGGCGATGTGCCTTTGGCTGATATTGACACCACCCAAGCCGATTCACCTGCTTTTGCCAATTTTGCCACCGCCCAGACGCACCTTGATAATTTGCGTGCAGATAATGCTTTTGCCAAGCATGATTCATTGGATAATAATGACCCTACGGCAGAATATCAGATTCGCTTTGATGATACCATGGCACCACCAAGCAGTGCCGCTATTGAGACAACTTCGGCGACTTTGGGTGGTGTGCATACAGATTGTGGGAACCGATGGCAGATATTGTCCGATAAGATTGCTGAGTTGATTGACGGCTATCGCAGTTATCACCATGAGCCGATTGTCGCTGTTTGGATTGTGGGTATCAATCAAGCGGATAATGCTGGCTTTGATACCTTGCTAAATCAACGGCTGAATATGCCTTGCCAATTTTTCCAGCCAGCATGGCTACAGGTGGCAAATGGCTTTGATGTGGCAAAATTGCCTGTATTTGCTGGAGCGATTGCTTTGGCATTACGCACCGAGCCTGCCACCAACTTGTTGCCATGGCGAGATGATAGGCGGGTGCAAAAACAGGCAGCATTTCGGCAAAGGTGCATCACGCTACTGACGATTGCTCTGCTGACTGTGATTGTGATATATGCTTTGATTGGTCGGCAAATCAGCCATCAAAGTGCCATCAATGCCGAGATTGCACAGCGAATTGCCAATCTGCAAGCTCGGATTGAGCAGATGGCAACTTGGCAACAGCAGTTGCAACAGACACGCCAGCAAAGACAAGCAATGGCTGGTACGAGTATGGATGGTCAATTGCTGTATCGCTGGCAGAAATTGCCAAGTCTGTTGCCACAAGGCGTTTCATTGGATAGCTTGGTGCAGACAGGTGATGAGCTGACATGGACAGGCATGGCAAGCAGCACGCCAGCAGTGGCTGCCTTTGCTCGAGCGGTTGAGATGTCGGGATTTTATAGCGATGTGTTGGTTGTCGCCATGCAAAAAGCCCAAGATGGACGCACAAACTTTACGATGAGTGCCACAGTATTGCAGTTTGATTCGGCACAATTTGCTGAGATGGTGGCGGTGGATACGCTTGATGCCATGCCAGTGGCGGACGACACTGCACCGCAGGAAGGTGGTGATGAATAAGTTTGATTCTGTTTGGCGGTTTTGGCAAAAATTAAAGCAGGTTGATCGTCATAACATTGCCGATGCGGACAGCTCTGTACAATGGGCGGTGCTGCTGATTTTGTTATTGATTGTTGGTACTTTTGCATGGATTGGGCTGATTGCACCCAGCACAAACAAGCTTAAGGCAGTACGCAGTCAAGAGCAGGTTTTGCTACAGCAGTTTGCCGAAAAATACGAAGCAGGCAAGCAATACGAAGCGGTGCGTGAACAGTTGATAAAACAAAACGAGTTGTTAGAAAATGAACTTGCCAAATTGCCCCGTTCGGCACCGATGACGCAGATTGTTGCCATGATAAATGCCAAGGCTGAAGATGCAGGCGTGCAAATCATCAGTGCCAAGGTGCAGGCAGGCAGTGAGCAGGAGTATTATACCCAACGACCGATTGCGGTCAGTGCTGTGGGGAGATATCATGCGTTGGGCAGGTGGTTGTTTGCCTTGGTAGAAAGCGAGCATTTGCTGACGGTGCAAAATGTCAGCTTGCAGGCACAGGCGGATAATCGCTTGGTATTTGATGCAGAATTTATCACCTATCAGGCGAGCAAAAAGCCTGTTGTGCCTTTAACAGACAAAACAGATGGGGGCTTATGATTGCTAGAGTTATGATGATTTGGGCGTGCGTCATGTTGGCAGCGTGTGCTGATGATCCTAAGCAAATAGTTGATGGCAAACTTGCCGCCATCACAGAGCAGCCCATTGTAGCCACCAATGAAGGGTTGCCTGAGATTGTGGCGATGCCACGAGGCTATCAGGATTTTGGCGACCCTTTTTATGATGCAAACAGGATAGCCACCAACCATCAGCCAAATGATAAGCCTACCAATGCCAATGCCCAAACGATGAATACTGATGACAAGCCAAGCGACCCATCGGTTAATAAGAATAGCCTTGCTGATGTGCCTGCATTAACCAAACAAACACAGCCAATGAGCCTGCCAAAGCCACCGCCACCCAACTTGCCACAAGCGATGGTGGATAATGACAGGGTTAGGCAGCCGCTGGAGCGTTATGACTTGTCAAGTTTGCGTTATCAGGGCAATATCTTTGATGAAACACGGCAAGTGGCATTAATATCAAGCCCTGATGGGCTGATTCATCAGCTGACGGTGGGGCAGTATATTGGCAAAAATCATGGACAGGTTGTCAGGATAGATGCACGCACCATTGTCATCAATGAGGCGATGATGGCGGCAGATGGGCGGTATTATTCGCACCAGACAACCATGGCGTTTTTGGGTAAATAACAACAGGACGGACTTATGAGATATGGCAGTTTCGGTATTTTGATGGCTGGTATTTTGGCAACGACAGCATGGGCGGAGCAGACTAAAAATCCCAGCCAGCAGACACAGGAGATTTATCAAGGCAAACCCATTAGCCTTGAGTTTGCCGATATTCCTGTGCGTGCGGTATTTGATATTTTGGCAAGTTTTACAGGAATTAATATCATCACAGACGACAGCGTAACAGGCAATATCAGCATTCGCTTGACAAATATCGCATGGGATCAGGCGTTTGATATTATCGTGCAGATGCAGAATTTATCCGTACTAAAGACGGGCAATGTCTGGATTATCAGCTCAAAATCCATCAAGAGCAATCAGCCTGTTTTGACGCAATATATTCGTCTGCATTATGCACAGGCAGAAGAAGTGGCGGCGTTGATTCGTGGTGAGAAAATTGAGCGTAGCAATCTGAATAGTGCTCGGCGTGGCGAGGTGCTGCGTATCAACCCAAGCAGAGTGCAGCGTAGCGAAATTGACGAAACCACCACCATCACAGAACGAGGTACACTACTGTCAGAACGAGGCACGGTAACGATTGACAAACGCACCAATACTTTGATTATCCAAGATGTTGCTGCCAGCATTGAGAACATCAAAGCTTTGATTGCCAACATTGATGTTGCTGTTGATCAGGTGATGATTGAGGCTCGCATTGTCTCTGCCAACGAAAGTTTTGGGCGGCAGCTGGGGATAAGTCTGGGGGCAAAGGGTCAGCTTGGCAATGTGCGATATGCTGGCTCAAGGGCGAGTCTATGGTCAGCCGATAGTACAGCAACTGGCACCAATGTCAATCTGGGCGTTGGTGATGCGATGGGGCGGATTGCTTTTGGTTTATTAAATCTACCACAGGCGGTGCTGGATTTGGAGTTGTCTGCCATGCAGGCACAAAATGCAGGCGAGCTGATTTCTACCCCAAAGGTGCTTACCGCCGACAAACAAACCGCACGCATCTCATCAGGTGTGCAGATTCCTTATCAAGAAACCACCAGTTCTGGAGCGACTGCCACCACCTTTAAGGAAGCATCGCTGATTTTGGAAGTTACCCCAAGCATCACCCCAGATGGCAAAGTTGCCCTAAGGCTTAGCATCAAAAACGGCAATCCTGTGGCAACATTGGGCAGGGTCGCTATCCAAGAAGATGCCATCGAAACCAATGTCATTGTTGAAAATGGGCAAACGGTGGTGCTTGGTGGCATTTATCGCCAAAACTCACAAAATGGCACAAACAAAGTGCCAAAATTGGGCGATGTGCCAGTGCTTGGGCGGTTATTTCGTCATGACAGCAAGAGTCAAGAAAAGTCGGAATTGCTGATTTTTATCACGCCAACCCTGCTAAAACAATCCTGATTGTAAATTTTGGCAAAACAATCAACAAAAATACTGGCAACAAACCGCCAAACATTGTATCATAGATGATTTATATTGAGCTTATGCTCTATTTATTAAACATTGGAACAGTGTATGCACGAAGAGGATTCGGCGATTATTGATAGCATAATTGTCGAAAAAGCCAACAGTTATTTAGCCAAGAACTTGCCTGCGATTTTTTTGGTGGGGCCGATGGGTGCAGGCAAGACCACCATTGGCAAATTGCTCGCCAAATCTTTGGGAAGGCAGTTTGTTGATTGTGATTGGTATATCGTCAATCAAACAGGGGCGGATATCCCGTGGATTTTTGAAAAAGAAGGCGAGGCAGGATTTCGCGACCGAGAAACGCGTGCATTGATGGATTTGACAGCGATGCCAAATATCATCATGGCAACAGGCGGTGGGGCGGTTGGTCGCAGTCAAAACCGTGCATTGCTAAAAAATGGCTTGGTGATTTATTTGGACGCAAGTGTCGAGACGCAATTGGCACGCACCAAAAAAGACAAAAATCGCCCTTTGTTACAATCGGATAATCCCAAAGCCGTGCTTGAATCGCTTTATGAGCAAAGAAACCCATTGTACCGTGAGGTTGCTGATATCATCGTGCCAACAGGTCGGGCTTATCCCAAGCAGATGATTGGTGAGATTTTGTTGGCACTTGATGCATATCTGCGGCAACAAGACGAAAGCAGTTCACAGCAGATGCCGTGATTGACTGGGATTATTTTATATTTATTAAAATACAATTAAGGAAAGCTCATGTCAGAGCAAACATTAATCGTAAACACACAAAGTCATGATTATCCAATCTTTATCCAGTCAAGTGCTGATAAAGTGGATTTGGTCAGTCGCCTTGTGCCTTTTATCAAAGGGACGCAGGTGCTGATTGTCAGCAATGAAACCGTTGCACCACTGTATCTGTCTGAGCTGGCACAAGGTTTAAAATCGCACGGCTTTATGGTGCATGACTGCGTGTTGCCAGATGGTGAGCAGTTTAAAAATCAGCACAGCATCACGGCGATTTATGATGCCTTGCTTGAGCGACATTTTGCTCGTGATTGCACCTTGATTGCCTTGGGCGGTGGTGTGATTGGCGACATGGTGGGCTTTGCAGCGGCAAGTTTTATGCGTGGGGTGAATTTTATCCAAGTACCAACCACATTGTTGGCACAGGTGGACTCTAGCGTGGGCGGCAAGACAGGCATTAATCACCCGCGGGGCAAGAATATGATTGGGGCTTTTTGGCAGCCGCAGTGTGTGCTGGCAGATATGGCAACTTTTAGGACTTTGCCTGACAGAGAGTTTGCCGCTGGCATGGCTGAGGTCATCAAATATGCCTTGATTATGGATGATGGGTTTTTGGCATGGCTTGAGGACAATGCAGAGGCAATCCGTGCCAAAGATGGGGCGGTGCTTGGGCAGATGGTCTATCGCTGCTGTGCCTACAAAGCACAAATTGTCGCTGCTGATGAGCGAGAGTCTGGCGTGCGAGCGTTGTTAAACTTTGGGCACACTTTTGGTCATGTGATAGAAACCCACCAAGGCTATGGCAATTGGTTGCATGGCGAGGCGGTGGCGGTTGGCATGGTGCAGGCAGCACTGATGTCGGCAAAATTGGGGCTGATTGACCATGCAGATGTCGTGCGTATCAAGCGTATTTTAACCCTGTTTAATTTGCCTACAGTCGCCCCTGCCATCGACACCCAGACGGCACTTGGACTGATGGGGCATGACAAAAAAGTACAGCAGGGTAAGATTCGTTTGGTATTATTAAAAGCCATTGGCAAGGCATTTGTTACGGCTGATTTTGAACTGTCGGCACTAGAAGAAGTGTTGGCAGAGACGGCTTGATGGTTTGATTAATTAATTTGAAAAATAGCAAGGTGAGGTTATGTCGCAAACTGTCGCGATGAACGAGAAATATTTCCGCCGTCAGGCAATGTATTGGCTGATTGTGGCAGCTGTGGTGGCGGTGCTTTGGCTGGTGGTGTGGCTACTTAGTGCTACCCCTGTGATTGCCAACAAAGCAGATAATGAGATTAAATCGTCAGATTTGCCACTGCCTGCCACCATCACCGAGTTAAATGAGCTGAAGACTTTGGTGAAACCTTTGGACAATGCGGTGCTGGTACGAGATTTGCGTAGCTATCCTGATGAGTTTAAGGACAAAAATTATTTCACCGATATTGGCAGTCGTTATGCGGTGCAGCTGATGGATGTTGGCGAAAATGAGGTAATTGTGGATTATCTCAATGGACGCAAAGACCGTGCAGATTTTGCTTATTTTCGTTATACCGATGGCAATAAAAAACAGCGATATGTGCTGACTTATGGCAAATTTACCACTGCCGAAGAGGCAAAAGCTGCTTTGGCTTCGGTGAATTTCGCCCTGCCTGACAGCATCAAGCCAACAGCGGTAAAAATCTCCAGCTTGTTGCCAATGATTGACAATTACGAGCGAGGTCAAGATATTACCGATTTGGCAAGCACACAGCCGCGTCGTATCCGCCTACAAGCTACAGGCAACGAAATTCCTGTCAGAGCGGCAACTGCCGCCGATGAGGAACTGGCACGAATCAGCCGCCAGCGTGCCCAAGAGCAAGAAGCCAAGCAACAAGCAC
Organism: Moraxella cuniculi; assembly: GCF_900637105.1. Taxonomy (NCBI): domain Bacteria; kingdom Pseudomonadati; phylum Pseudomonadota; class Gammaproteobacteria; order Moraxellales; family Moraxellaceae; genus Moraxella; species Moraxella cuniculi. Next base: position 764,519 of record NZ_LR134343.1, read on the forward strand.
AGCAAGCAGCCCAAGCACAAGAGCAGTCGCAGCTTGTGCCGCCAGCTAAGGCAGGCGAGACGGCACCAACGCCAGCACATGAGGAGCTACCAATGGCACCAACTGCACAGCCAGAGCCGCACACCGCACAGCCGCCAGCTGCCGAGAAAAAACCTGCACCAGCCACCACTGGCGATAACCAGACCGAATCAGGTCAATAAGCGTCCTACGGCACAATGAACTAGGGTAGTATATGTCCGATAAACTCACCGCAAAACAAGTCTTGGCGGCACTCAAGGCAGGCAATGAACGCTATGTTGCCAGTCTTGCCAGTACTGAGCATGTCAGCATACCGCCACCTGCCTTGGTGCATGAGCATAAGCCAAGTGCCATCATTTTGGGCTGTTCGGATGCACGGGTGCCTGTGGAGCTGGTGTTTGATCAGGGGCTTGGCGATTTGTTTGTGATTCGTGTCGCAGGCAATGTTGTCGCTCCCAGCCAGATCGGCTCGGTAGAATTTGCTGCCGAAAAATTCGGCACTCGTCTTGTGGTGGTGCTTGGGCATTCGCATTGTGGTGCGGTAACTGCTTGCATTGAGGCGTTGGTGAACCCTGAGCAGTATTATTCACCAAATTTGCAATCAATTGTCGATCGCATTCGCCCCAGTGTGCTGAATTTGCACGAGATTGCCACCGCATCAGGCGATGATGTGGACATGGACGAATTGATTGACCGTTCCATTCGTGCCAATGTCGGCATGTCGGTCAGTCAGCTCAAGCATGGCTCTCGCATCTTGGAAGATATGGTCAATGCAGGTGATTTATTGATTGTCGGTGCAGAGTATGATGTGGCAACGGGCAAAGTGAACTTTTTTGAAGATTGATATTTTAGATAATATTAATAAATTGATTTTATCAAAAAATCCAAATGATGAACAAAAAAGAGGTTTGTAATGACAATTAAGCAACCAGTTTCTGCACCTGTAGCAACAGGCGTGCAGGATATTCCTGTGCAATCAGAGGGTTATATCTTTAACCATACCATGCTACGCGTCAAAGATGCAGTCAAGTCATTGGAATTTTATACAGGGGTGCTGGGCATGACTTTGCTGAAGCATCGCAGCTTTCCTGAAGCAAAATTTGATTTATATTTTTTAGCAAAACTAAGCGAACAAGAGCGAGAAAATTTGCCATCAGGCGACGAGCTAAAAGATTTTGTTTCGCGTCAGCGTTCGATTCTTGAGCTGACGCATAATTATGGCACCCAAGACGATGCTGATTTTCATTATCATAACGGCAACAGCGATCCGCGAGGCTTTGGGCATATTTGCTTTAGTGTGCCAGATTTGGCGGCGGCGGTTGCGTGGTTTGATAAAAACGGCGTAGAATTTCAAAAACGCCCAGAAGATGGCACGATGAAAGACATCGCCTTTATCAAAGACCCAGATGGTTACTGGATTGAGATTATCGAGATCAACAACAATCGTTGATAAAATGGCGCACCTAGCGGGAATCGAACCCACGGCCTTCAGCTTCGGAGGCTGACACTCTATCCAACTGAGCTATAGGTGCAGTAGCTAAAAATATTTTGTGGGCAAATTCTAGCAAGTTTTTACAAAAAAAACCACCTATGATGATAAAATAATGGCGATTTTGTGAAAAATTTTGCTAATTTTTAACAGATTTGATAAAAATCATGGCATTTTGCCTGCTTTTTCCCTTATAATAGTAAGGTAAATTTTATATCGTTTGAATCGCCTTTGCTTGAATTTGTCGATAAGGCAGCAACAGAGGTGATTTGACACCCCAGAGCAATTGCTCAAGGCCAAAACGAGATGATGACAATGAAAAAAGCCGTTCTGTTTTCTGTTGCTGCGATGCTTGCGGCAACAACTATGGCAAACCAGACCAAGCAAACCGAGCCAGCTCAAGCTGCTACTGCCACCACAACTGCCCCTGCCGAAACTGCCAAGACAGAAGACGCTACCAAAGCAGACACTACAGCAGCGGATAGTGCTGCTAAAGCCGATGGTAGTGATGCAGCACCAGCCGAAGATGCAGGGGCAACCGATGCAGCTGCCCCTGCCGAAAAAGCAGAAGAAGTGCCACAAGACAGTCCGCAGGTACAAAAACTGGTGGCAATGTACCCAAACCTGATTGCTCGCATTGCCCCATATGGCAAAGTTTGCTTTGCTGATGAAGAGGATAAGTGTGATATTAATATCACCGTGCTGGCACCAGCGGTTGAGGGACAGGCACGAGAGGGCAAGGATTTGTACAAGGCGATTTGTTCAACTTGTCATGATGCAGGCTTGGTGGGTGCACCAAAGATTGGCACGGCTGATTGGGCACCTCGTATCGCCAAAGGTAAAGCGGCATTGTACCAAAGTGCCATCAATGGCTTTAATGCCATGCCAGCACGCGGTGGTGCTGATATTTCTGATGAAGAAGTACAAAACGCTGTTGATTATATTATTGAACAATCAAGCTAATTATCATCAAGGTCTCAAGTCATTTTATTAAATGGCTTGGGGCTTTTTGTTGTTAATTTTTGACCCTTGAAAAAATCAGCATTGCCATCATAAAAACCGCCAACACTTGCAAGCAAAATCATCTATGAACATCAATACTCATGATAATACCAATGTGCCAGCCTTGAAAATTCAAGGGCTAAGCAAAGTCTATGACAATGGCTTTCATGCCTTAAAAGGCATAGATTTGACAGTGCCTCAGGGTGGTTTTTTTGCACTGCTTGGCCCAAATGGTGCAGGCAAATCAACGACAATCGGCATCATCAGTTCGCTTTTTCCGCCGACAGCTGGCTCGGTTGAGATTTTTGGGGTTGATTTGATTCGTCAGCCTGCCAAAGCCAAGCAATTTTTGGGCGTGGTGCCACAAGAATTTAACTTCATGCAGTTTGAGAATGTGCAGGATATTTTGATTAACCAAGCAGGATATTATGGCATTGCAAAAAGCCAAGCAAAACCTCGTGCCGAAAAACTGCTCAAGGCTTTGGGGTTGTGGGACAAAAGAAATACCAAATCCAGAATGCTCTCTGGAGGTATGAAGCGTCGCTTGATGATTGCTCGTGCCTTGATGCACAAGCCCAGATTGCTTATCTTGGACGAGCCGACAGCAGGTGTGGATATTGAGCTACGCCGCTCAATGTGGGAATTCATGGAGTATATCAACCAAGAAGAAAAAACCACCATCATTTTGACCACGCATTATCTGGAGGAGGCAGAGCAATTGTGTAAGCATATCGCCATCTTGGATAAGGGGCAAATTCGCATCAATACTGACATGAAAAGTCTATTGGCAAGCCTTGATGTGGAGAGTTTTGTGCTGGATTTTGCACAGGAGCATCATGAACCAATCACCCTGCAACATACATTACGCCATCAAAAAATTGATAATTTAAGCCTTGAGATTACTCTCAAAAAAGGCGACAGTCTTAATGGGATTTTTGCTCAATTGTCCAATCAGGGCGTGCAGATTGCCAGTATGCGTAACAAATCCAATCGCCTAGAAGAGTTGTTTATGAATTTGGTTGAAAACAAACTAACCACCAAATTAAATGACCAAGTGTAGCTGCAAGTTTGCTGTAGCGACGCTTATCGGCATTTGGCAAGATTTGCCTTATTTTGATAAATAAAACAACAAGTTATCCAAATTGGTAAATGGCAACCTGCCCAGCCAAGAGTGAGAAAATCATGAACACAAATCAACAATGGGTGGCATTTTGTACCATCTTAACCCGAGAAATTCATCGTATTTTGCGTATTTGGCCGCAGACTTTATTGCCTCCTGTGATTACCATGACGCTGTATTTTGTAATTTTTGGGCAGATGATTGGTAGTCGTGTTGGGCAGATGGGTGGCGTGTCTTATATGCAATTTATCGTGCCAGGGTTGATTATGATGGCGGTGATTACCAACAGTTATTCCAATGTGGTGTCGAGCTTTTTTAGCATGAAATTTCAAGGCAGTATTGAGGAATTGCTGGTGTCGCCTGTGTCCAAGCATACTATTTTGCTTGGTTATGTGGCAGGTGGCGTGTTTCGTGGATTGATGATTGCTCTGATTGTCAGCATTGTGGCACTGTTTTTTACACAGCTTGGTATACAAAATCTGACAGTGATGCTGATGACCATCATTGGTACAGCTGTGTTATTTTCGCTGGCAGGGTTTATCAATGCGGTCTTTGCTCGTTCGTTTGATGATATTTCTATCATTCCAAGTTTTGTGCTGACTCCGCTGACTTATTTGGGCGGTGTATTTTATTCATTGGAAAATTTGTCGCCATTTTGGCAAAATGTATCCTTGCTAAACCCGATTGTTTATATGGTAAATGCGTTTCGCTATGGTATTTTGGGGCATAGTGATGTGAATGTATGGTGGTCGCTTATGGCGATTTTGGCGTTTTGTGTGTTGCTGTATGCCATTTGTTACCGTCTGCTGGTTGATGGCTCAAGATTGCGACTGTAGCTGATTGCTGATGGGGGAATGATGAGTATCCATGGGGTATTGGGCGAGACAACAAGTTATCCAAAAACTTATGATGCAAGCGTGCTGTTCGCCATCACTCGCACGCTGGGTCGTGATGAGATTTATCAAGCCACTTCGGTAGCAAGTGACGATTTGGCGGTGGGGGTTGATGTTTGGCAAGCGTTTGAGCTGTCATGGCTTGATGAATTTGGCATCTCGCAGGTGGCTGTGGCACGATTGATTATCCCTGCCGATTCGCCAAATATTGTTGAATCAAAATCTTTAAAACTGTATTTAAACAGTCTAAATTTCACCCGTTTTGCCACGGTGTCAGCGGTGCAGGCGGTGATTGAGCGTGATGTGTCGGCGTGCATTGGGGCGATGGTGCAGGTGCAGATAGAGCCACTCAATACGACAGCGTTTGATTTGGTTGCACCGCTGGGTGAGTGCATAGATGATGTGCTAAGTCGTGCAGGGGTGGCAGTTGAGCTCAGCGATGATATTGATAGCACGCTGCTACAACCCAAGGCAGGTCAGATGATGCAGTATCAATTTCACAGTCATCTACTCAGATCAAATTGCCCTGTTACCAATCAGCCCGATTGGGGGACTTTATCGGTTGCCATCAGCACGGACAAGGTGGTGGATTATCAGCAAGTGCTGGCGTATATTTTGACATTTCGTCAGCATAATGGCTTTCATGAGCAGTGCGTTGAGCGGATTTTTGCTGATTTTTTGAGACTGTTTGCACCCACATCGCTGATGGTTCAAGCCAATTATACACGGCGTGGCGGCATTGATATCAACCCTGTGCGGGTAAAAAACCACCCTGTGCCAAAGATTGGACGACAAATCAGGCAGTAGCTGACAGCCTAAAAAGACCAGCAGTAGTTGGTCTTTTTGATTGTCAAATATAGCAAATTGGCCATTTGCTTGTTCTAAAAATAAATTTTGGCAGATGATGCGTCCTTAAACAACCACCATCTGCTAAATCTTGTTTGCCAAATAAGCTAATTTTGCAGGGTTGTTGCATGGATAATGATTGCTGGCTGGATTGTTGTCAGTATTTTACAAAAAAAGACCAATCACAAGACTGGTCTTTTTGTTATTTGTGAGCTTAGAATTTTGCCAGCACTTCTTCAAGGCTAAGCAACTGCTTATCTTCTGCGGTGCGATCGGCGTATTCGTACTTATTCTCGGCAAGATTGCGTTCTGATACCACGATGCGGTGCGGAATGCCAATCAACTCAAGGTCGGCAAATTTGACACCTGCTCTTTCATCACGATCATCAAGCAGTACATTAATGCCACGAGATTTTAGCATTTGATAAAGCTCTTCGGCTTTTTGTTCGGCTTCGCCAGTTTTCGATTTCAAAGGCACGATGGCGACATAAAACGGTGCAATGCTGTCCGCAGGATTGTCGGTTTTTGCCCAGATAATGCCTTTGTCGTCATGATTTTGCTCAATGGCGGCAGCAATGATGCGACTGACACCAATGCCATAGCAGCCCATCATTAAGGTAACAGGCTTGCCTTCTTTGCCAAGCACCGAGCAGCCCAAAGCTTTGGAATATTTATCACCAAGCTGAAAAATATGCCCAACCTCAATGCCTCGTTTGATCTGAATCACACCTTTGCCATCAGGTGAAGGGTCGCCATCAACCACATTGCGAATATCAACTACTTCGGCAATCTTGGCATCACGCTCCCAATTCATGCCTGTGGTGTGCTGATGTTCAATATTTGCCCCTGATACAAAATCCGCCAACGCCGCTGCGGCACGATCGACATAAGTCGGTATGGGTAAATCAACGCTGATATAGCCTTTAATTAGCCCCAATTGCTTTAGCTCATCTTCGCTTGCCATGGTCAAAGGCGTGTGGACGGCGGCGATTTTTTCGGCTTTGATTTCATTGAGTGTGTGGTCGCCACGCAGCACCAGTGCGACAAATTTTGGAGCGTCTGGGTTGTCTTCGCTATGACTGCCTTTGACAATTAGCGTTTTTACGGTCTGTGTAAGTGCAATGCCCAAATGCTCAGCAACTGCTTCGCAGGTCGGCATATTTGGGGTGGCGACATTGCTTCGTGCTTGCGTGGCGGCTGGACGCGTGCTGGTGCAAATCGCTTCAGCCAGCTCAACATTGGCAGCAAAATCCGATTCGCTGGAGAATGCAATATCATCTTCGCCACTGTCTGCCAAAACATGAAACTCATGCGAGGCAAAACCACCGATAGAGCCAGTATCTGCCTGCACGGCACGAAAATCCAGCCCCAGTCGGCTAAAAATACGGCTGTAGGCATCGTACATATCTTGGTAGGTTTGTGCCAAAGAGTGCGTGTCAATATGGAAAGAATACGCGTCTTTCATGGTGAATTCACGGGCACGCATCACCCCGAAGCGAGGGCGAATCTCATCGCGGAATTTGGTTTGAATTTGATAAAAGCTGACAGGCAGCTGTTTGTAGCTTTTTAATTCGTTGCGAGCGATGTCTGTGATGACCTCTTCATGCGTTGGACCCAAGACAAAATCACGGCTATGACGATCCTTGAACCGCAACAGCTCTGCTCCATAATCCTCCCAACGACCAGATTCATGCCACAGCTCACCGGGCTGCGTAACAGGCATGAGCAACTCTTGACTGTCAATGCGTTCCATCTCCTCACGCACGATACGCTCAACGCGTTTTAGCACTCTTAGCCCCATTGGTAGCCACACATACAGCCCCGAAGCCAGTTTGCGAATCAGTCCAGCACGCACCATCAATTGGCTTGAGATGATGTCGGCATCGTTCGGTGTTTCTTTTAAGGTGGCAAATAAAAATTGACTGGCTTTCATGAATAAACCTTGCTACAAAGTTGTTGTTATAAAATGTCTATATTATGCAAACTTTTGCCGTTGTGCAACAAATTTTCGGCAATTTTGCACAAAATTGTTGGCTTTTGTGGTATTTTAGAGCATTATTGGGCAGATTGCAGGGTTTTGGAAATGACAAAGCATTTGACTGGAGAGAATTTGCACCAGCAAACAGGCAAGGGCGTGTATATCATCATGTTAATCATGATGGCGTTGGCACTGGCATTTGCCGCCATGATGTTAAAAAATGACAACAAAAAAGCAAGCGTGATGACCACAGAGGGCATTGTTAGCCAGATTCAATCACTCTCACGGCTACAGACGGTGGCGTTTTCGGTGGATACCATTGTTACGGCAAATAAAGATGGCACTTGGCAAGCACTGTGGCAAGATAGGCAAAAGGGACTGTTTATCGTTAAGGGGCGAGTGCTGGCAGGGGTGGATTTGGCAAACTTAAATGAAACCATGGTAAAACTTGAGCCTACAAAAGACGGCACGAGTAAATTACAAATTACGCTACCGCCTGCTGAGATTTTTGAGGTGTTTTTGGACGATATTGTGGTGTATGATTGGCAGACAGGTTTGTTTGGTGCAACCAAAGTAGACCCTAAGCTTTTTGCTCAAGTGCAAGCCGATGCCAAGCGTGAAGTGCTACAAAAAGCCTGCCAAGGCGATGTGCTGACATTGGCGATGAGCAATGCGTCCGAGCAGGTGCAGAAGTTGTTTTCGCTCACTGCCACAACGGTTGAGCTAATCACCCAAGGCACAGGGTCGTGCCAGTTGCCCAGCAAATAATCTAAAAGGCGTTGGTGGCTATAAATTATCAGTAAGAATACGGTTGGTAATTAAGATGATAAAAATCAAATTTTGTGGACTGACTCGCAGGGCTGATGTGCAAGCGGCGGTGGCAGCTGGTGCGGATGCGATAGGCTTGGTATTTTATCCAAAAAGTCCAAGAGCAGTCAGCGTGGCACAGGCTGCCGAGTTGGTGCAAGCCGTGCCAGCATTTGTTAGCACGGTGGCACTGGTGGTGAATATTGATGATGAGCAATTGCAGCACATTTTTCAGGCACTGCCACTGGATTTGATTCAGTTTCATGGCGATGAAAGCCCAGAACAATGCCAAAGACAGGCAGCGTTGGTTGGCAGACGGTGGATAAAAGCATTGCGTATTAATGCTGCCTTGCACGATGAGCAAAGCATTGGGGCGATGATTGATGAGCTGGCTGCCGCAGGGGCATCAGCGGTGCTGCTTGATGCGTATCATGCAGATAAATTTGGCGGTACGGGCGAGCGGTTTGATTGGTCAATTATCCCCAAACAAGCCAGTTTGCCGATAATCTTGGCAGGGGGATTGACCCCTGAGAATGTATCTTTGGCGGCACAGTTGGCGATTTATGCTGTTGATGTCAGTGGCGGCATTGAAGCAGATAAAGGCATTAAAGATGCTGATAAGATGCAGCGTTTTGTTGCCAATTTGCGTCATTGTCAGCAGTTTGATGGACAAGCCTAAGCTGATGGCGGAATGATCAAGCCCTTTGATAAAGATTGCCAATTGATTGTAAAATTATTATAAAAAATATTTACAAAAATAAATATTTTGGATTATAATGCGTTACATGGATTTTTGTTTTATTAAAGGATACAGTGTGATTGTCAATGCCAAGTCAGCCGATAACCATAATCGGACAATAAGCCAAGCATTTTGTGCAAACATTAAGCACGGCTTGTGGTATGTATCGCTCTTACACACGCCAACCCCCCCCCGCTTATTGACAGCATGACAAGGCTTGCCGTGCTGAAGCTTGCTTATCAGCAGCCAAGCACTTCTGGTTTGCAATGCAGTCCTTATCATAGCAGCCTAGGCTTGCCATCTTGCCCAAAAACCCACGAAGCGGTTGCAACCAGTATTATCAGACTTGATGATGCTCTTGATGATTTATCCAATGTGCATCTGCAACGCTTGCAAGAGCCTTGTTTTGATATTCATAGACCTGCATCATTCCAAAACCATGCCGTCTGTCGCAATCTGCCACTGATTGTAAGACATGACGGCTATTTTGTTTCACGATTTGATTATCATAATGTCCACACAACAAGCCCAGAGCATATCGAGGCGTTAAACAGCTTTAAGGCACTTAGCACGCAACAAAAACGCTGGCGAAAAATTACGCTGACAGCAGGGCAGGTGCTAAGTTTTGATAACCAGCGAGTGCTGCATACACGCAGTGGTTTTTCACCAAAATTTGACAGCACAGACAGATGGCTGGTTCGTGTTTTTGGATTATACCAAGCTCCAGACCATCGCCATTTTTTCGCTGATGGTTGTCGCCATTATCTAAAAATTTCTTAAATTTATTCTAAATTATCTAATCTATTTTGGAGAATGCTATGTTTATTGACGGTAGTTTACTTGCCAATTATTTTATGATTGGTGTGGGTGTGCTGGTTGTGGCGGCATTTATTGCAGGTTATATTGATGCCATTGCAGGCGGTGCTGGGCTGATTTTAGTGCCTGCGTGTATGCTGGTCGGTATGCCACCACAGCTTGCCTTGGGTCAAGAAAAGCTCGTCAGCACCATCGGCACGATTGCAGCAATTAAAAACTTCATTAAAGCCAAATCCATCATTTGGAAAATCGTGCCTGTGGGTATCATCGCAGGGCTTTCGGGGGCGTTTTTGGGTGCAAAGGCGATTTTGGCATTTGACAGTAAGGTGATTGAATACATCATTTTTGCCTTATTGCCTGTGGGGCTGGTGGCGACCTTATTTAAAGGCAAAGTGGTGAATAAAAAACAAGACATGCCGATTAAGCAATCTGTTATTGCTGTATTTATTACTTGTCTTTTGGTGGGATTTTATGATGGATTTTTCGGCCCTGGCACAGGCAGTTTGTTTATCATTGCGTTGTTTTTAATCAACCGCCTAAGTTTGTTACAAGCCTCTGCAACTTCTAAGATTTTTAACTTTTCTTCAAATATCGGGGCATTTGTGGCATTTGCGATGGCAGGGCAGATGGCGTTATTGATTGGCATTCCGATGATTTTGGCAAATCTGCTTGGCAATCATTTGGGCAGTATGCACGCCATCAAATCAGACGGAGTGATTATCAAAAAAGTGCTGATGATTACGGTGGGCTTGATGATGGCGACTTTGGCATATCGGTTTTTGGTTGCTTGAGGTAATTTGTAAGGCATGGCAAAGAAATTTGTGATAAAAATGCCCATTTGCCATAAATCTGCTTGCATAATGGGGCTAACAAATGCTATGGTATTAACCGCTTGCGATGAGCGGCAGCTGGGATATAGATGAGAGCGATATGAATATTTTGGTTACAGGTGCAACTTCGGGCTTTGGTGAGCAGATCGCTCGCGATTTTGTGGCGACAGGTCATACGGTGTATGGTACAGGCAGGCGGGCAGACAGGCTTGCTGCCTTGCAAGATGAGCTGGGTGAGCGGTTTTTGCCTGTGTGTTTTGATGTTGCTGACAGTGAGGCGACTGTGGCTGCATTGACCAAGATTGATTTGTCAGCGATAGATGTGCTGGTAAATAATGCAGGGCTTGCGTTGGGGCTTGAGCCTGCCCATCGTGCTGACAGTACAGATTGGCAGACGATGATTGATGTGAATATCAAAGGCTTGGTAACGGTAACGCATTTGCTCTTGCCACATATGGTGGCAAAAAATTCAGGCACGATTATCAATATCGGCTCAACGGCTGGCAATCACCCTTATTTTGGGGCAAATGTCTATGGTGCAAGTAAGGCATTTGTTAAGCAATTTAGCAATAATTTGCGAGCTGATTTGCTGGGCGTGCGTGTGCGAGTAACCAACATTGAGCCGGGGCTGTGTGGTGGTACGGAGTTTAGCAATGTCCGCTTTAAGGGCGATGATGACAAGGCGGCAGCGGTTTATGAGCAAGTGGCATATCTGACCGCCCAAGACATTAGCAATGCCGTGCAGTGGGTGGTTTCGTTGCCATGGCATGTCAATATCAACTCTATGGAGCTGATGCCAACAGCACAGACTTATGCAGGACTGACGGTGGCACGCGGCATCTAGCTTGATGGTTAAGATATTAAAAAATCAGCACAAGCGGCTTTTGTGGCATCTCTGATGATTGTGATGGTTGTCGGCACAAAAGCGACCGCAACCACCGTATCACCAAATCAAATCGATGCTGATTTTGTCCAAAAACGCAGGCAAATCAGCCAATGAATTGGCAAGAATGCTGTCTTTGCAAGCCTATGACAGATTTCATAATCGCTTCATTGACGAATGCACTGCAGATATCGCAAGTGGGCAATCAGGTGATTTTTGATTATTTGTTATTTGATGAAAAATGTGGTAATTTGATTAAAAAGCACAGATGAACAACTCGCCCAGTATATCAGTGCTGGCAAGGCGTTTTGTATCAATGAGATTGCAAACACCGCAGCGATGGCAATGCTACAAGGTGGCGTGGTGCAGACATATCGTTTGATTTTATGCCACAAAAGGCTCTGATTGGTGGCTTTGACAGTATCAACAAAACAAGGAACAAACAATGAGTAACACAGATTTGGGTAAGCAGATTGATTATACCAAATTTCCTAATGATGACGGGCATTTTGGCGTGCATGGTGGAAGATTTGTATCCGAAACCTTAATGAAAGCCCTAGAAGAGCTTGAGGCGATTTATCAGACCGCCAAGGCTAGCCCTGAGTTTTGGAATGAATTTATGGCGGATTTGACCGATTATGTGGGTCGGCCAACGCCACTTTATTTTGCCAAGCGTTTAACCGAAGAAATCGGCGGTGCGAAGATTTTCTTTAAGCGTGAGGATTTGAACCACACAGGTGCCCACAAGGTCAATAATACCATCGGTCAGGCATTGCTTGCCAAGATGGTTGGCAAAAAACGCATCATCGCCGAAACAGGTGCAGGACAGCATGGGGTGGCAACGGCAACCATCGCAGCACGCTTGGGGCTAGAATGCGTTGTGTATATGGGGGCAGATGATGTCGAACGCCAAAAGATGAATGTCTATCGTATGCGACTCTTGGGAGCGAAAGTCGTGCCTGTCAGTTCAGGCTCACGCACGCTAAAAGACGCAATGAACGAGGCGATGCGTGATTGGGTGGCAAATGTTGATAGCACCTATTATATCATCGGCACGGTGGCAGGGCCACACCCTTATCCGCTGCTTGTGCGTGATTTTCAGGCGATTATTGGCAGAGAGGCACGCATTCAGCACCTAGAAAAAACAGGCAAACTGCCCGATGCACTGGTTGCTTGTGTTGGCGGTGGCAGTAATGCCATTGGGCTGTTTTATGATTTTTTAAATGATGCAGAAGTGGCAATCTATGGCGTGGAGGCAAATGGCTTGGGTCTTGATACGCCGCACCATGCAGCACCGCTACAGGCAGGGCGTGTCGGCGTTTTGCATGGCAATCGCACCTATCTGATGGCAGATGATGATGGGCAAGTGCTAGGCACACATTCTATCTCGGCAGGGCTTGATTACCCTGGTGTCGGCCCTGAACACAGTTTCTTAAAAGACATGAAGCGTGTGCAATATGTCGGTACAACCGATCAAGAGGCATTGGCAGCATTTAAAGAAGTAACCAAAAAAGAAGGGATTATCCCTGCTTTGGAGAGTTCGCACGCTGTGGCGTATGGGCTAAAACTGGCCGCTACCATGAAACCTGAGCAATCCATCATTATCAATATGTCAGGGCGTGGCGATAAGGATTTGCATACGGTGATGCAAGCTGATGGCATGGATATGTAATAAACAGCAGCTGCCAAATTATGATAAATTAAGAGAGAAATCATGACTCGAATCGAAAGCGTTTTTGCTAAATTAAAACAACAAAACAAAAAAGCCCTTATTCCCTATATCATGGCAGGCGATCCTGTGCCACAGCTGACGGTTGAGCTTATGCACCAGCTTGTGGCACACGGGGCTGATATCATTGAGCTAGGCTTGCCATTTAGCGATCCGATGGCGGACGGCTCTGTCATTGCTCATGCTGCCGAGCGAGCGTTGGCAGCAAAAACCAGTACGCGTGATGCCATCAAGATGGTTGCACAATTTCGCAAAACCAACACTCACACCCCTGTGTTGGTGATGGGTTATTTAAACCCCATCGAAATCATCGGCTATGATGCGTTTGCTGATATGTGTGCTGATGCTGGCGTTGATGCGATTTTGATGGTGGATTTGCCACCGCACGAAGCAGGCGAATTCCCACGCAAGCTAACCGCTCGCACGGACAATCCGATGAATCAGATTTTCTTGTTGTCGCCCACCACTACCGCCGAACGCCGTGCCAAAGTTATCGAAAATTGCAGCGGATTTATTTATTATGTATCGCTAAAAGGGGTAACAGGGTCATCTGCACTTGATGTTGATGCGGTGCGTGAGCAAGTTGCCACCATTAAGCAAGAAACCAGCATACCTGTTTGTGTAGGTTTTGGCATTCGTGATGGCGATTCTGCCAAAGCATTGGGTGCGGTGGCTGATGGTGTGATTGTCGGCAGTGAATTGGTGAAAAATTTTGCCGACACTGGTGAAGATCCAGAAAAACTGCAACTGGCAGTCGCCAAAGTTTTGGCAAAAATGGACGAGCTAAGAACAGCGATTGATGGCATTTGATGACATTTTGCCATGATGTTAACTTGGGTGGATTGATATTTGCCCAAGTTTGTCCTTGGCAAGATTGTTACCGAGCGAGCAAGGTGGCATACCACGGTAAATTAACAGAGCTGTATCTGCCCATTGTAAACTTTGCCATAAGATTGGCAAAACGGCAATTTATCCATCATTGGCTGCCAGGCGAAGGCTTGCTGGCTGGTTTGTCTTGCGATGGCAGTGTGCGGATTTTTGGTGAAATTGACCGTGTGAAATTGCAATCAAGGTGCTTTGCTGTCATTTGTCCAAGTTTGATTTGGGTTTGATGTGGCAAGCATGGGGCTGTGATATTGAGCTGATTTTGGGCAAATGCCGAACTAATTCTCGGCAAGGCACAAATTTCGTTTGCCAAATAAATAATACAAGTGTAAACTATATTAAATTTATAGTGATGCTAAATGGGATTTTTTATGTCAAATCAAGCACAAACCGCAGCAGAGCCAACCATCTGGCTGAATCGAGAAGTGCCAAAGGTCAAACGCACAACCGTGCCGACTTTAACCGCTGTGGAAACAGAGCCTTCGACAGAATGTGGCAATTGCCATTCGCTGACAACCAATACTGTCTTGACACTCAATCACTATGTCTGCCCTGAATGCGACCATCACATGACCATGACCGCTCGCCAGCGATTGCAGTGGTTTTTTGACAGTGTGGAGCAGGAGCTTGGGCAGGAATTTCGTGCAGGCAACCCTTTGAAATTCGTGGATTCAAAGCCTTATCCTGACCGCATGGCAGAAGCCCAGAGCAAGACAGGCGAGTCCGAAGGCTTGGTGGTGATGGCAGGTAAGCTAAAAAATCTTGATGTCATTGCTTGTGCTTTTGATTTTCGTTTTATGGGCGGTTCGATGGGTTCGGTGGTGGGTGATAGATTTGTCCAAGCTGCCGAAAAAGCACTGGCAGAACGCAAGCCTTTGGTGTGTTTTGCTGCCTCTGGCGGTGCAAGAATGCAAGAAGGCTTGTTGTCGCTTATGCAGATGGCACGCACTTCGGCAGTGATCGAAAGGCTACGATTGGCGGGCGTGCCTTATGTGGTCATCTTGACAAACCCTGTCTATGGCGGGGTAACAGCAAGCCTTGCCATGCTTGGCGATGTGCATATTGCCGAGCCGCGTGCGATGATTGGCTTTGCAGGTAAGCGAGTGATTGAGCAGACAGTACGCGAGGTGCTTGATGAGCCATTCCAGCGAGCTGAGTTTTTGCTAGAAAAAGGCACGGTGGATATGGTGGTGCATCGGCATGACCTGATTGATACCACGCATCGCATTTTGGCAAAACTGTCAAAAAAAGCAGCATAATTTGGTTTGATAAGCCACCCAAAACTGCTTGGTTTTGGGTGGTTTTTGTTGATTGTGGGTTTGCTTTGGTTGCAAAATCGCCAAAGGGCGGTAAAATAATTGGTAATTTTTAGATAGGAAAAATCGTCATGCAAAAATCGCTTGGGTGGTGGCTTGAGTATATGGCAAGCATTCATGTGTCCGCCATTGATATGGGGCTGGAGCGAGTGTTGCCTGTGGCGAGGCGGCTTGGCGTGTTAAATCAGGATTTGCCAAATAAACCAATGATTTTTAGCGCTGCAGGCACAAACGGCAAAGGCTCAACCACAGCAACAATTGCTGCCATCTGTCAGGCTGCTGGATACAAAACCGCTCTGTATCAGTCGCCACACCTGCTGTCATTTACCGAGCGTGTGCGTATTGATGGCGTATGCGTTGATGACAAAACCTTGATTGAGGCGTTTGAACAAGTCGAGCAGGCACGGCTGGCAGAAGGCTTGTCATTGTCGTTTTTTGAGATGACGACTTTGGCGGCATTTTGGATATTTGCCCAAGCAAGTTGTGATGTGTGGGTGCTTGAGATTGGCTTGGGCGGCAGATTGGATGTGGTGAATATTATCGACCCTGATGTGGCAGTGATAACCAATATTGGCATTGACCATGTGGATTGGCTGGGTGATGATATTGAAAAAATCGCCGCCGAAAAGGCAGGTATTATTCGCCCCAATATTCCTGTGATTTTTGGCTCAAACCCAATGCCAGCCAGTGCCAGTCAGATAGCACAGCAGCAAGGTGCCGAAATTCACCAATTGGGTGAGCATTATCACTACCAAGACTGCGGCGAGTCGTGGATTTTTGCCAATGCGGCATTAACCATGACACTGCCCAAGCCTAAGCTGTCATTATTAAATGCGGTCAATGCAGTGGCAGCCGTACTGGCAAGTCCACTGGCAATTGATTTGGCGGCGGTTAAGACAGGTCTTGATATCGTGCAGTTGGCAGGGCGTTTTGACCAGAGAATCATTGCTGATAGGCACTGGATTTTTGATGTGGCACACAATGCACATGGCATGGCGTTTTTTCTTGAGCAGTGGGCGGCGGCGTGGCAGGCACATTTGGCGATTTATCCAGAAGCTCGCCAAAAAATCGTATTTTCAATGCTTGGCGATAAAGATGTGGCGGCGGTGCTTGAATGCGTCCAGAATGCAAGCCGTCAGGGGCGTATTGCGACGGACAAATGGCATATTGCAGCTATTGATAATCCGCGTGCGATGTCGCTTGAGCAATTATTGCAGATTACCACTGATTATGTTGATGAGTGCAATGTAGAACAGCACCCAAGCCTTGATAAGGCGGTGCAGGCGGTGATTGCTGATAGCCGCGAAGAGGATTTGATTGTGGTGTTTGGTTCATTTCACACCATCAGCGAGGCTTTGATTGCTTTGCTTGGCAAACCGTATGATTGATGATGACATTTTTATTTACAATCTATCTGTAAAATCAGATTCAAAATCTTGACAAGCGGACAAAAAACAGATATTTTTAATTAATTTTTTGGGTGGATTTTGCCATGTTTGTTGGCAAAATTATCTTAACTTTCACAAATTTTTGGTGGTAGATTTATGGTATCAAGGCAGGTAATGTTGGGCATGGCACTGATTGTCGGTGGCGGATTGGCTGTGTTTGCATTGACAAAAAATGACAGCACCAGCACGGATACGCAAACCACCAGCAATGCTCCAGCCCAAAGTAAGGTCGCCAAGCCTATAGTGCAGCCTTTGACCGCTGATGTGGCAACTGAAGAGAAGCTACTTAGCCAAAAGCAGCGTGCCAGAGAGGCTCATACACTCCAGATGCAGCAACAGGCAGCAGCTCTGCTTGAAGAGCAAAACAATGCACGCAAAAAAGCCCTAGATAAGGCAAATGCAGAACTTTCTGGGCGTAATCCTACCACCAATCAGCAACTGTCTGCTGATTCGGCAGCAAAAAGTGAGCTGATTGCAGCACCGACAATACAAACCAGACCAGAGGCAATCGAGGCGGCACGCAAAGCCGAAGAGGCAAAAAAAGCTGCCAAAGCTGCCAAGCAAGCAGCAGAAACTGCCAAAAAATCTGAGCAACAAGCCCAAACCGCCAAAACCAAAGACAAACAGCAGGATAAGACAGTCAAGTCCGAAAAAACCGAACAGGCACAAAAAAAGCCTGATAACAAACCTGCCAATATTAAAGTGGTGGGCAATTATGAGGTAAAAGCAGGTGAGACTTGGCAGGGTATTGCCAACCGTCATGGTGTGTCGGTGTCGGCATTGGTGCAGGCAAACGGCATGACGGCAAACGATATTTTGCGTGCAGGCAGTAGCATAAAAATCCCTGCTGCTACCAAAAATCAGCAAAAATCCCAAGATAACAAGCGTAGCGAACAGACCAAGCCAGCCGCTCAAACACAGCAGAAAAAAGCAGAAAAGCCCACCGAGAAAACTGCTGAAAAAAATACAGACAACAAGGCACAATCTGAACAAAAGCAGAGCGAAAATAAACAAAATCCAAAATTATCAGGACGCTATACAGTGCAAGTTGCCATCTCGCCTGATAAACAAAAGATTGATGAGGTTGTCAAACAATACCGTGATGCTGGCTATCGTGTAACAACGAGTAATACCAGCCGTGGTCTGCGTGTGTTGGTCGGCAACGAAAAAACCGAAGAGGGTGCCAAAGCATTACGCAACAAACTTGCCAATGATTCACGCGTCAATTCATCAGGAGCATTTGTCCATCAGGTGCAATAGCAACCGAGCATTGCTGGCGGTTTTGGTTTGTGATTAACAAATCAGCCGCATTGGGCGAGTAAAATTTAAAGCAAAATCATGGCAAGCATGAATGATTATTTGTTGATTGCAGCGATTGTTGTCGTTGTGCTGTTTGTTATTTTTCGACCAAAACAAAAGCAGGTCAAAGGCGATGATTTGCCCGTTTGGCCTTTTGTGCCGATGGCATTGATGACTGACAGCGAGGTGTTGTTTTTCAAAAAATTACGCAGTGCCTTGCCAGAGTATGAGATTTTTGGGCAGGTGCAATTGTCTCGCATGATTGAGCCAAGCGATGAGGTGGCAAGCGAGCGGCAGTTTTGGTTCAATCGTGTGTGTCGTCAAAGCGTTGATTTTGTACTGGTTGCACAAGATTTGCAGCGAGTATTGGTTGCCATTGAACTTGACGATTGGACGCACGAAAGCAAAGCAAGACAAAAACAAGATGCCAAAAAAGACAAGGCATTGGCAAGTGCTGGCATTCCCATCATTCGCTTTCATGCCGAAAAAATGCCCAGCACGCAGATGATTCGCCAAGATGTGCTGGCGGTAATTCGCCAGTATGGCTTGGGCTAGTGGATATTCATTGATGATGGTTGCAACAAGGAGGTTGATGATGAAACGCTATCAAACCATTACCCTGCAAGTGCAAGATGGCATTGCAACTTTGTGCCTAAATCGCCCTGATAAGAAAAATGCCATTAATTTTTTGATGATTGACGAGCTGCTTGATGTGGCAAAACAACTGCAAAAAAGTCGGGATATTTTTGCAGTCAAGATCATGGGGGCAAAAGGGGATTTTAGTGCTGGGCTGGATTTGGGTGAGCTAAACAATCCAAAAAATACCTTAAGTGCAATATATCAGCTGATAAAGCCCAGCATGAGTAAATTCCAGCGTGTGTGCTTGATCTGGCAGCAACTGCCAATGCCTGTAATTGCTGTGGTTCAAGGCGTATGCCTTGGTGGCGGTTTGCAATTGGCATTGGGTGCAGATATTCGCATTGTTGATCACAAAGCCAAGATTGCCCTGCTTGAGGCGAAGTGGGGATTGGTGGCGGATATGGGCATTACCCATACAGCTTATGGCGTGCGTAGCGATGTGCTAAAACAGCTGGCGATGACCGCCGAGATGTTATCATCGGTCAAGGCTTGTGAGCTTGGGTTGATGACACATGTGAGTGATATGCCAGAGCTGATGGCTGATGATTTGATTGCCAAAATCAGCTCTCGTTCGCCTGATGCGGTACTGGCTGCCAAACGCGTGGTCAATGCTGCTCATTGCATCAACCATGCAGCACTGTATCAAGAAAAATATTGGCAGCTAAAATTACTAATAGGAAAAAATCGCCGCTTGGCAATCGCCAAGGCATATCAGGACGGCATAACTTTTGTTAAGCGACAATTTCGATAATTTAATATATTAGCAAGAATAAAGATATAATTAAAAATAACTGTTTATCCTTTTGGGCAGCAAACCATAAAATCACCCAATATAAAAAGTCGCCATGGCGATAGCTATGACGACTGTTGCTGATTAGTTTTTGTATTCTTTGTGGCATGAGCCGCAGCTACTTGCCATTTGTTTGTACAATTGCTCAACATCGGCAGCTGATGTGGCGTTGGCAGCAGCGGCAGATAGAGCGGCAGCGGCAGCGGTAAATTCATCAGCTTTTGCTTTAAATCCAGCGGCATCCGTCCAGACCGTATCTTTGGCATCGCCGCCTTTGCTCACTTCACCTTCAAAATATGGCCACATGGTATCGGCGGTTTTGGCGATAAAATCGGCTCTTTCTTTAAAGGCAGCGGCATCAAAGCTGGCTGGATTTTCAATCATTGTCTTCATGCTTTCGTTGGCTTGTCGCCAATCACGCATTAATTTGGCACGATCATCAAGCTGTGAATTTGTGGCATTGGCAGTTTTTTCGGCATTGCTACTACAAGCTGTCAAACCAAGGCTGCCAGCGAATAAAGTCGCCAGTACTAAGGCGGATAGAGTGTATTTTGACATAATGGCTTCCTGTTAGGTGGCTAATTTGGCACGGCAATTGGACGGAGGGCTATGCCAGTGGCAACATTACGCCGCCAAATTGCAATGGTGCCATTTTATTTTAGCAAAAAATCATCGCAAAATACTGATATTTTGTTAACTGTTCATAAAATTTTACAATTTTGGTAACGATTTGCAACAAAATGCCAGCTGGGCAAAAGATGATTATAATGCCAGCCAATCTTTTGGCTTGAGATAAAAATCGGTCAGTTCAAATTCTGGCGTGCCAGTTGCTGGCGTATAGCAATATTCCCACGCTGCCAGCGGCGGCATGGAGACCAGAATTGATTCGGTGCGACCGTTTGACTGGAGCCCAAACAGCGTGCCACGATCATAGACCAGATTATACTCAACATAGCGACCTCGCCGATACAGCTGAAATTGTCGTTGTTGCTCGTTGTAGCTTTTGTGTTTATTCTGCTCAAAAATCGGCACGATGCCATCAAGATAGCCTTGACCTACCGCCTGCATAAAAGCAAAACATTTGGCAAAATCCCAGCCTGTGTTGTCGGTATTGACATCATCATAAAACAGACCGCCCACGCCACGACACTCACCACGGTGCGGCAGATAAAAATAATCATCGCACCATGCTTTGTATTGCTGATAGACATCATCGCCAAACGGCTGGCAAAGCTCGTGGGCGACTTGGTGCCAGTGTTTAACATCTGATAGATTCGGGTAAAATGGCGTAAGATCAAAACCACCGCCAAACCACCAAATCGCCTCACTGCCATCATTGGGTGTGGCAACAAACAGACGAACATTGGCATGGCTGGTAGGCACATGGGGGTTTTTGGGGTGAACAACCAGCGATACGCCCAATGCTTGTGCTGTCGAACCTGCCAGTTTTGGGTGGCGTAATGTAGCAGAGGCTGGCAGTTGCGAGATATGAATGTGGCTGAACATTACCCCTGCTTTTTCGATAACCTGACCGCCTGACAGAACTGCCGAACGACCGCCACCGCCTTCATCTCGTTGCCAGACATCAATGACAAACTTGCTATCGCTTGAGCCATCAACACCTCCCAAGCGTTCTTGTTGCTCCAGTGCGTCGATGATGGTTTGTTGTAAGCCAAGTAAGAACTGTTTGACTGCTTGAATGTTGTTTTGCATGATTGCCACCGATGAGCGGTTAAGGGTTGTGGATTAAAAAGTGGATTAATTATATGATATTTTTCATTAATTATTAAAAATATCTACTTAATATTGCTTTGGTTTAAATCCGCACTGTCAATAAAATGAGCCATTTTTTTGCCTTTAATGCCCAGATAAGATTCGTTGTGCGGATTTACCCCAACAATCAGCGGCACTCGTTCGACAATTTGTATGCCTAAGTCTTGTAAGCCTTGCACTTTATTTGGGTTGTTGGTCAGCAGTTTGGCTTTGTTGATGCCAACGGATTTTAGCATGATTTCGCACATTTCATAGCTGCGAGCGTCCGCAGGTAGCCCCAGCATGAGATTTGCCTCAAGCGTATCATGACCTTGGTCTTGTAGGGCGTAGGCACGGATTTTATTCACCAGTCCGATGCCACGACCTTCTTGGCGTAAATATAAGATAGCACCGCAGCCATGTGCAATGATTTGTTGCATGGCATGATTTAGCTGGGGGCCGCAGTCGCATTTTAACGAACCAAAGGCATCGCCTGTTAGGCATTCTGAATGAATGCGAATCAGTGGTAAGATGTCTTGGTCGGTTGGTAGACCTGTTGTTAGCATGATATGCTCTTGCCCTGATTCACTCTCAAAGGCATGAATGTCAAACTCACCATGAATGGTCGGTAATTTGGCTTTGGTGATGAATTGATACAAAGTTTACCCCTTATTTTGTGTGGCAAATGCAATGATTTTTTATGCTTTGTTGCAATTTGTCAAAAAAATCACGAAATGGCGGTTTTTTCTAGCAAAAACACAGGCTATCTTGTAAAATAGCTTACATATTGCCACAGCACATACTTGCTGCTACACGCACTGGCGGTTAAAAGTGCTATTATGCCATATTTTTATTTGATGATGAACTGCCAATTGATAGCAATGCTGAAGTTGTTGCATTTAGCCATAAATTCGGAAAAAATTAACCATGTCGGATTCAGCCACCATTCATCTTAGTCGCCAAGCCAAAGTTTTTGATCAGATTTTGGCAACCCGTCCCGATACGCCGATTTTGGATACCATTGACAGCCCTGCTGTCCTAAAGACGCTAAGCGTTGATGAGCTGGTGCAACTTGCCGATGAGCTGCGAGCTTATTTGCTGTATTCAACAGGTGTCAGCGGTGGGCATTTTGGGGCAAATCTTGGCGTGGTTGAGCTGACCATTGCACTGCATACTGTGCTGAATACACCACAAGATTTGCTGGTGTGGGATGTGGGTCATCAGGCCTATGCCCACAAGGTTTTGACAGGTCGCCGCGAACGCCTGCCTAGCATTCGTGCCAAAGATGGCTTGACGGCATTTCCTGAGCGGCATGAGAGCGAATATGACACTTTTGGCGTGGGGCATTCATCAACTTCGATTTCGGCTGCCTTGGGCATGAGCTTGGCGGCACGATTATTGGGCGAAGAGCGGAAAGTGGCAGCGGTCATTGGTGATGGTGCCATGACAGGCGGTATGGCGTTTGAGGCGATGAATGATGCTGTACAACAAAATGCCGATTTGTTGGTGGTGCTAAATGATAATGATATGTCCATTTCTGCAGCGATTGGCGGTTTTTCTCGCCATCTTGCCAAGCTGTGGCAGCGAGGCTTGGCGATGGATATTGATAAAAATGGCAATATCTTGATGGTCAAGCGAGATATTTCGGCAGATGATCGCCGCATTCGGCATTATCTACAGATGGCAAATGGTGCGTTTGAAAATGTCTCGAATCGTCTGCCAAGCAAAATTGGCGAAAAAATCAGCGAGCTGTTGCATGGCGTGCCATTATCACCACTGCCTGACAAAATTGCCGAAAAAATCGGTGATAAGCTGTTTGCGGATAATTTGTTCAAGGCGATCGGCTTTACTTATCTTGGGCCATTTGATGGGCATGATTTGCCAAAACTTATCAGCGTGCTAGAGCGAGCCAAGCAGTTACAAGGGGCGGTGCTGGTGCATGTGCATACAGTCAAGGGCAAGGGGTTTTTGCCAGCAGAGGCAGATCCGATCGGCTATCACGCCATTGGCAAATTGCCAAAAACCACCGACAAGCAACCAGCCACCGATTCCCCAGCTAGACCTGCCGCCAAAAAATACTCGCAAATTTTTGGCGAATGGCTATTGCACACTGCCAAGCATGACAAGGCGTTGGTTGCCATCACCCCTGCGATGGCAGAAGGTTCTGGCATGGTTGAGTATGCAGCTTGCTATCCTGAGCGGTTTTTTGATGTGGCGATTGCCGAGCAGCACGCTGTAACGCTGGCGGCAGGCATGGCAACTTCTGAGAAAATCAAGCCTGTGGTAGCGATTTATTCAACATTTCTACAGCGTGGCTATGACCAGCTGATTCACGATGTGGCATTACAAAATCTTGATGTAACTTTTGCCATTGATAGAGCTGGGTTGGTTGGTGAGGACGGAGCGACACACGCAGGGGTTTTTGATTTGGCATATTTGCGTTGTGTGCCGAATATCATCATTGCCACGCCAAGCGATGAACATGAATGCCATCAGCTGCTTAATAGTTGCTATCGCCATCGAGGGGTGGCGGCGGTACGCTATCCACGAGGGGAGGGGGCTGGTCGCTCGGTTGGGATTGATGATGAGCATTATCCGATAGGCAAGGCAAATATTGTCTGGCAATCGTTTGATGAGTCTGATAATGTGGCTAATAATCAGCCAAAACTTGCCGTGTTGGTATTTGGTACGCGACTTGCTGATACACTAAAGGCTGCCAAAAGACTGTACCAGACGCAGCACATTGCTTGTGTTGTGGTTGACATGCGATGGGTAAAACCACTGGATAAGGCATTAATCAGCGATTTGTTGGCACAGGGCGTTACGCATATTGCTACCATTGAAGAGCATCAGATTGCAGGTGGTGCAGGCAGTGCGGTGAATGAATTTATCATCACAACTGCTTTGACGCAGCAGCCCAAGATCATTAATTTGGGCATTGCTGATGAATTTATCCATCATGCAAGCCATGCCGAGCAGCTGGCGTATTGCGGTCTTGACGAGGCGGGTATTTATCATGCTCTAAGCCAGTTCGTTGGTCGGTAGACTGTCCTTGCTTATCGCAAATTAAGCATTGATTGGGCAAAGGATTGGTTTTTTGTGGCTTTTGGCGTATAATAAAATTTTTGCATGATGAGTGCAAATAAACTGTTTTAAATCTTTTAACAAATTAACAAGTAGGTACTCTATGGAACCGATGGTTGTGATGGCGGCAAATGCGGCCAAAAAAGTAGGTCATGAAATTTTGCGGGCACATCTAAATCGCCACCGCCTAGATTTGGCAGTTGAATCAAAGGGCTTGGACGGCTTGGTTACGCAAATTGACCGTTATGCCGAGCAGCTTACCATTGCCACTTTGCAAGAAAGCTATCCGAACCATTCATATCTGGGCGAAGAGTTTGGACTACAAGAGGGCAAGGGTGCCGATGCCGAGTGGTGCTGGGTAATTGATCCGCTGGATGGCACACAAAATTTCGTCCATGGCGTGCCGCATTTTTGTGTATCTATCGCTGTCCAAAAAAACGGTATTACCGAGCATGGCGTGGTCTATGACCCTGTGCGAGATGAACTGTTCTCTGCCAGTCGTGGTCGAGGTGCAGTCATGAATCAACGCCGTCTGCAAGTCAGCGATCGCAAGACAATCGCAGGTGGACTGTTTACCACGGGTCATCCGTATGAGCGTATGGTGGGCAACGAGCGTGTTAGCTTTGCCAAACAGCACTTTGCCAGCCTGCAGGCGATTTGTGAAAATGGCGGTCAGGTGCGTCGTTTTGGCTCGGCGGCTTTGGATTTGTGCTATGTGGCGGCAGGGCGTTTTGATGGTTATTTTGAGATGAGCATCAAGCCGTGGGATATTGCTGCAGGCGAGCTGATTGTAAGCGAAGCACGAGGCGTGGTGGTCGATCATCAAGGTGCGTCAAACGCCATGCAGACAGGTTCGGTGTTTGCGTGCAATGTTAAACTGTTAAAACCATTAATGCAGCTGGTTGTGCCCAGATGGGAAAATGCACTGGGCTGATAAAAAATCCCGTACGATTAAGTGCGGGATTTTTTTTGCGGTTTGTACGCTGATGAATGCAGCGGAAGGGTGTTGATGATACCAAATCAGAGATGATGACCGTTTTTTGGCAAAGTATGACAAGATGTGTCAAAGATGAAACAAGTGTTTACACTTTAGTGGGCAAAATCGCCAATAAAGCATTGTTTACATTTGTACGCATGGGTTATACTACACACATCACAACAAGATAAATATAGACATATATTCAGCAAATCGCCAATATGTCATAGTTTTTAGAGGTGTCGCCATGAATCAGCCAACTCGCCAAATGACCGAAATGAACATTGTATCAAAAGGCAAAGAACAACCAATCACCGCCGAGATGATTGCTGCGGTATTAAAAAAACTTGCCAAGGGCAATCCACAAGTTTTGCCAATGACTGCCTAAGCAGGATTTGATGAATTTTTGACAAAGCCGCCTAGATTGGGCGGTTTTTTGTTGCTTGTTTTTTAAATAAAAAAGACCTGCAATAAGCAAGTCTAATGAAGATGGTAGGCCCAGCAGGACTTGAACCTGCGACCAAAGGATTATGAGTCCTCTGCTCTAACCAACTGAGCTATAGGCCCTGATTTGATGGTGTTTATCATAATAAACATGATTGTATCAACAGCTCAAGTATTGTACTTGGCGTTGTGCAATCATCATGTTGATGGGCGTAATTATACACAATGCCAATGCAAAAGAAAAGGGCAAAAGCCATAATTTCTTATTTTGTTGTCATTTGTGTCAGTATCCAAGCGTTGTTTGTAAGAACAGGGCTGATTGGTGCTTATTGATTTGGCAATATGCAGGCAGGTTGTGTTTTGATGGCAAGCCTAGGCTATTTATCAGTCAATAGATTTGTCTTTGGCAATGAAAAATGGGCAGTTTATTGGGCGGGGGATTTGTGGTAACTTTATCAAAAATACGCTATAATGACAGATTGCCGATAGATTTGTTATCAGCCTAATGGCACAAATCCAGTCGGTATGTGTACATTTACCAACCAGCCGATACTAGATCAAATTTATGAACATCACCAATATTAGAAATTTCTCCATCATTGCCCATATTGACCACGGCAAAAGTACGCTTGCTGATAGATTTATTCAGGTTTGTGGCGGTCTGTCCGATCGAGAAATGCAGGCACAGGTACTCGATAGCATGGATATCGAGCGTGAGCGTGGTATCACTATCAAGGCACAGTCGGTAACTTTGTATTACAATCACCCAAATGGAGAGCGGTATCAGCTGAATTTTATTGACACGCCGGGTCATGTGGACTTTAGCTACGAAGTTTCTCGTTCGTTGGCAGCGTGCGAAGGGGCGTTGCTTGTGGTGGATGCGGCCCAAGGCGTGGAGGCACAATCGGTTGCAAACTGCTATACTGCAGTCGAGCAGGGGCTTGAGGTATTGCCTGTTTTGAATAAAATTGACTTGCCACAAGTTGAGCCTGAGCGGGTGATTGAGGAGATTGAGGACATTATCGGCATTGAAGCGACAGACGCACCGCGAGTTTCGGCAAAAACAGGCGTGGGCATTGAGGAGCTGTTGCAAACTTTGGTGGATACCATTCCTGCACCTACAGGTGATCGTGAAGCACCGCTACAGGCATTGATTATTGATTCTTGGTTTGATAACTATCTGGGCGTGGTATCTTTGGTGCGTGTGCGAGAAGGTCAGGTTGCCAAAGGCGATAAAATTTTTATCAAATCAACAGGCGAAAGCCACATTGTTAGCTCTATTGGTGTATTTACCCCAAAATCGCTAGAAACCGATGTGCTGCGTGCAGGCGAGGTGGGCTTTGTGATTGCAGGGATTAAGGACATTCAGGGAGCACCTGTGGGCGATACCATCACCCTTGCCAAAACGCCTGATGTGGAGAGTATTGCAGGATTTCAAAAGGTAACGCCGCAAGTTTATGCAGGTATGTTTCCCATTGATTCAAGCGATTTTGAGAAATTCCGTGAGGCTTTACAAAAATTACAAATCAACGATGCGGCATTGTTTTTTGAGCCAGATACTTCAGAAGCATTGGGCTTTGGTTTTCGCTGTGGCTTTTTGGGCATGTTGCACATGGAGATTATCCAAGAGCGACTTGAGCGTGAGTATGACCTTGATTTGATTACCACTGCCCCATCGGTGATTTATGAGATTGTCAAAAAAAATGGCGAAATCGTCTATGTGGACAACCCTTCTAAGCTGCCAGATACAGGTGTGATTGCTGAGTTTCGTGAGCCGATTGCCCGCTGTCATATTTTGGTGCCGCAAGAATATCTGGGCAATGTCATCACGCTTGCCATCGAACGGCGTGGCGTGCAGGTGGATATGAAGTTTATGGCTCGTCAAGTGCAGGTGGTGTTTGACATTCCGATGGGTGAGGTGGTGATGGACTTTTTTGACAAATTAAAGTCAGCCAGCCGTGGATTTGCCTCACTTGATTATGGTTTTGAGCGTTATTCTGCTGATAAATTGGCACGCGTTGATGTGTTGATTAACGGCGAAAAAGTTGATGCACTTGCCATGATTTGCCATCAAGAACACGCACGCCGTCGTGGCAATCAGCTTGTTGAAAAAATGAAAGAGCTGATTCCTCGCCAGATGTTTGATGTGGCGATTCAGGCGGCGATTGGCAGTCAGATTATCGCTCGTAGCACAGTCAAGGCAATGCGAAAAGATGTGCTTGCCAAATGCTATGGCGGTGATGTCAGCCGTAAGAAAAAGCTGCTTGAAAAACAAAAAGCAGGCAAAAAGCGTATGAAGCAGGTCGGCTCGGTAGAAATCCCTCAAGAGGCTTTCTTGGCGGTACTAAAAGTCGATAGCTGATGATTGATAATAGTTAAGTTTTTATACATATTTTATACCTATTGATTGATTGGTGATACACGCAGTTGGTATAATGCATTTGGGGCGAGATTAATAGCACAATCGCTGCCAGAGTTTGCGTTTGACCGTGCTATCACAATACTAGGAGAAGTTGGGTGGAATTTGACATTAATTTGATTATTGTGCCAGTAACTTTGGTATTTTCGCTGATTTGGCTGGTGGATAAATTCATACTCAAACAACACCATGCTGTTAAGTTTTACTCAAAAGAGCTAAAGCTTGCCGAAGTGCAATTACAACAAGCCAAAGATAGGCTTGATGCCAGCTTGTCTCACCATCAAATCGCCAGCCACGCCGATGCTTATGTACCAAGTGCTGACAGCCCTACCGAAATTCAAACTGCTTATCAGGATTTTCAGCAACAACGCATTAAACTTGCCTCGCTAAAGGGCAATCCGCCAAGCGAAGCTGCATGGGTGCGTTGGGCGTATGAATTTTTGCCTGTGTTGGCGGTGATTGTGATTGTGCGTTCATTTATCATTGAGCCATTTAATATCCCTTCGTCATCAATGGTGCCGACTTTGTACACGGGGGATTTTATTGCGGTAAATAAGTCAGCTTATGGCTTAAGATTGCCATTGACGCATACCAAAATCTTGGATACGGGCAGTCCCGAGCGTGGCGATGTCGCGGTATTTCGTTATCCTCTCAATGACAAAGTATATTTTATCAAGCGAGTGATTGGCTTGCCAGGTGATACGGTGAGCTTCAATGATGGCGTGCTAAGCATCAATGGTGAGGCTGTATCAACGATGGCAGCCAATTATCAAATGCCACAATCGTTGGTTGATAAGATGTTGCCAGCTGTCATTAACAATCAGCCAATTGATGGTGAGCAGCGTGCGACTTTGGGTCGTCAAGAGGAGCTGGCAGCACGCTATCAGCGTGAGAATTTGGGCAAGCACAGTTATTTGGTGCGTTATGTGGCTGATGAAAATACCGCCAGCCAAGCCCCATTTTTGCTCGCCAATTCACCAGCACTTACCGAAACTGGTGGTCGCTCATGGTCAATCACTGTGCCAGAGGGTCAGTACTTTGTGATGGGTGATAATCGCGATCGCAGTGATGATGGCCGTTTTTGGGGCTTTGTGCCTGAAGAGAACTTGTCAGGCAAGGCAACTTATATTTGGATGCACAAAGAACCAGGGTTAAAACTGCCAAGTTTTGCTCGCAACGGTGCAATTGACTAAAAGGCATTGTGTGAATACCAATTCTAGTAAAATCAGTCAGCAGCCTTATTTTGCCCAATTTGAACAAGGGGTGGCTGTCTTGTGTGCCAAATTGGGCTATCAATTCAATGATGTGTCCTTGCTGCGGCAGGCATTAACACACCGCTCCTATGACCCAAAAAACAGCTATGAGCGACTTGAGTTTTTGGGTGATGCACTGCTTGGACTTATCATTGCACGAGCGTTATTTTTACATTATCCAAATCATGACGAAGGTCAATTGACTCGTATGCGTGCCACTTTGGTGCGACAAGAGACACTGGTGCGTATCGCTGACAAACTTGAGCTTTCGCGGCATTTGATTTTGGGCGTGGGTGAGCGAAAGGGCGGTGGTCGCCATCGCGCATCAATTTTGGCAGATGCGGTCGAGGCGTTGATTGCTGCTGTGTATTTGGACAATATTCACAATGATGACTGTCAATTGGTTGGCGAGATGGTGACTGCATGGTATGCTGATTTGATTGACGAAGTTGGCCAAGAGCAGGTCTTAAAAGATGCCAAATCACGCCTACAAGAGCTGCTACAGGGCAATCGCTTGCCATTGCCGACTTATGAGCTATTACAAACGCATGGCAATGCCCCTAATCAGATTTTTGAGGTCAGATGCAGTGTTGCCACCGCCAATGTAGCACCTGTCGTTGAAACAGGTGCCAGTCGCCGCATTGCCGAACAAAAATGTGCTGAATTAATGATTAATCAGCTCAATAAACTTGCCCTAAAACTGTAACACAACCGCTTTTTCAAGGAATTGTATGATTGATATGACTGCCGACAGCACAGATACAACCGATAATGATGATGTTATCTCGGCGTTTTTTGACAAAAAGCCAGCCACCAATGCGGTGTTTAAGGCGGGCTTTGTGGCGATTGTTGGTCGTCCAAATGTTGGCAAATCAACCTTGATGAATCATTTATTGGGGCAAAAACTTTCTATCACCAGCCGCAAACCCCAAACCACTCGCCATCGCATTCACGGGATTTTAACTGATGAAAATATGCAGATCGTTTTTGTTGATACACCCGGCATTCACGCCAATGAAGTGCGTGCAATCAATGAACGCATGAACAAGGCGGCAATCTCTGCTCTGTCCGATGTTGATGTGGTGCTGTTTGTGGTAAATGGCTTGCAGTGGCGTGAAGATGATTTGCTGACTTTGGAGAAGTTGTCAGCGACCAATCTGCCTGTCATTTTGGTGATTAACAAAACTGACACCATCAAAGACAAGTCCGAATTATTACCAGTGATTGATAGTTTCAATGACAGTTTTGATTTTGCTGATATTGTTCCTGTGTCAGCGTTGCGTCGTCATAACCTTGATAGATTACAGACGGTTATTGCCGAATATCTGCCAGCAAGAGAGGCGATTTTTGATGCTGAGCAAATCACAGACCGTTCCGAGCGTTTTTTGGCATCGGAGATTATTCGTGAAAAAATCATGCGACAATCAGGCGATGAAGTGCCGTATGATTTGACCGTGCAGATTGATACCTTTAAAGACGAGCCTGCCCACCAAGACCCAGAAACAGGCAAATGGCGGCGTGCGGTTACTTTTATTGATGCGACAATTTTTGTTGAACGAGCAGGGCAAAAGAGCATTGTCATCGGTGATAAAGGCAGTCGCATTAAGCAGATTGGCATTGATGCACGCAAGGATATGGAGCTGTTGTTTGATCGCAAAATCATGCTGACCTTGTGGGTAAAAGTCAAGCGTGGCTGGTCGGATGATGAGCGAGCATTAAACAGCTTGGGTTATTAATGCAAGCAGGGCGGCTTAGATTACCAGTCATCAATTTACTGCTTGCAATAATTTGTGATAATTGCTGCACTTTTAGCAAAAGAATAAAGCTAGATAATGTCAGTGGTGGCTTAGCGTGTACACATTATGTGCCATGTCAGTTTATTTGAGCAACTCCAAGCCTTAGACAATGAAACAATCTTTGCTTAATGGTTATATTCTGCACGCCAAGGCTTACCAAGAAAAGCGAGCGATTTATCGGTTTTTTTCTTATGAGCATGGGGTGGTGCATGGCGTGGGCGTACGAGCCATGCCGCTGTTTGTGCCAATCTGTCTGATGGCAACTGGCACACGCACGCTCAAAAGTTTTGGGCAATTGACGCTGGGTTTTGCTGCCTCTTTTGATGCAATAACGGCTCCAAGTTTTACCAAGATACCCAAAGGTCGCGTGCAGTATGCACTGCTTTATCTTAATGAAGTGCTGTATAAGTTATTGGCGATAGAAAATCCCTGCCCAGCGTTATGGCAGGCATACCACAATACCGCTGTCAAATTATACGCCCTAGATGCCATGCAGCTGTCTGTCGCCGAAGAATTGCAAGCAATGCGGGTATATTTGCGTGGTTTTGAGCGAGCGTTATTTGCTGAGCTTGGCGTGGCGATTGATTTTATTAATGATTATTTGGCAGAGCCGATCTGTGCTGAGCAGTGGTATCGATTCGTCCCTCAGATGGGCTTTGTGCCTGACAAGGTATCGGTGCTTGAGGGCGTTCGCCAAAATGCCAAAATCAGCCGTGCAAGATTTGCTGGCAAAGAAATTATACAAATGGCAGACAGCTTGTCTGACGAGACTTCGGTGGCGTATTTGGATCAATTCAGCCAAATTCAAAAGCAGTTGGTGGACTTTTTGTTGGACTATCAACCACTGCAC
Organism: Moraxella cuniculi; assembly: GCF_900637105.1. Taxonomy (NCBI): domain Bacteria; kingdom Pseudomonadati; phylum Pseudomonadota; class Gammaproteobacteria; order Moraxellales; family Moraxellaceae; genus Moraxella; species Moraxella cuniculi. The sequence continues at coordinate 796,620 of NZ_LR134343.1, forward strand.
AGCCGAACCTTGTGGCAACAAAGCATACGCTATTTGGCTGAAAAATAAGCAAGTGGAGAATTTTATGAACATACCATTATTAGGCGTGAATATTGACCATGTTGCCACTTTGCGAAATGCACGAGGTGTGGATTATCCTTGCCCTGTGGAAGCAGCATTGATTTGTGAGCAAGCAGGGGCAGCGGGCATTACTTTGCATTTGCGTGAGGATCGTCGCCATATTCGAGATGATGATGTTTATCAAATGGCAGACAAGCTCACCACACGCATGAACCTTGAGATGGCGGTTACTGATGAAATGTTGGCAATAGCCTTAAAAGTGCGTCCTGCTTGGGTTTGTCTTGTACCAGAAAAACGCCAAGAGCTAACCACTGAAGGCGGGCTTGATGTGGTCAATTTGCCCGATTTGCCAGCTTTTGTTGCCAAGTTGCAACAAGCAGGCATACAAGTGTCGTTGTTTATTGACCCTGATCTGCCACAGATTGATGCAGCGATGGCACTGGGAGCGGACGCTATCGAATTGCACACAGGCAGCTATGCACACGCAACTTTGGCAAATGATACTGCCAAGACAGCTTTTGAACTTTGGCGTATTGAACAGGCGGTGGCATACGTACGCAGTAGCAGCAACCTGCTTATTAATGCAGGGCATGGGCTGACTCGTGATAATGTGGCTGCTATCGCACAGATTGAGGGAATTCATGAGCTAAATATTGGCCATGCCTTGATTGCTGACGCTGTTTTTATGGGTCTGGAGAAGGCAGTGCAGGCGATGAAAGCGGCATTTTCGGCAACTTAAGCGTTCAGCAACCAAAAAATTGTAAACAAATATGATTTTTGTGTAATGGTTATGTAGTTTTTCACAAAAAGTAGTTGCCATTGCTAAGTTTTGCAGTTAAGCTACACCCATAAATCAATCAGCCAGTAGGGTTTATCACCAATCATGCTGATAATCATAAAAAAATTGTAACAGATTATTGTCAGAAACTGGCTGGCTATGCTACAATACGCATGGTAATCTTTAAAAACCAACCACTCCTTGGAGGAATTTATGAAATTTAATAAAATCGCTCTTGCAGTGATTGCTGCTGTTGCAGCACCAGTTGCTGCTCAAGCAGGTGTTACCGTTAGCCCACTATTGCTAGGCTATCATTACACTGACGAAGCAGCAGACGCACAGCGTAAAACTTTTGACGGTGATGAAAAAGTAGGCTATGCACTAGACAACGATTTGTGGACTGGTGCAGCTCTTGGTCTAGAGCTTACTCCATCAACTCAGTTCCAAGTTGAATACGGCGTATCAAACACTGATGCAAACTATTCTGTTAATGGCAATGAAGTGCCAGCTTGGGCAGCAGATGCTAAGCAACAAACCATCAGCGGTAACTTCTTGATCGGCACAGAGCAGTTCACTGGCTACAACCCAGCAACTAAGTTCAAGCCTTATGTATTGGTTGGTGCTGGCCAATCAAAAATCAAAATCGAAGACAAAGTAAATGGCCAAGAGCTTAAAGAGTCAAAAGACACCATCGGTAACATCGGTCTAGGTGCTCGTTACTTGGTAAATGATGCATTGGCACTTCGTGGTGAAGTTCGTGGTATTCACAACTTTGACAACGACTGGTGGGAAGGTCTTGCTTTGGCAGGTCTAGAGGTAACTCTAGGTGGTCGCTTGGCACCTGTGGTACCAGTAGCTCCAGTACAAGAGCCAGTAGCTCCTGTTAAGCCAGCAGCTGTTGTTGTTGAAGATCGTATCGTTGATACTGACCGTGATGGTGTGCCAGATCATCTAGACGCTTGCCCAGGTACCGAAGCTAATACTGTTGTTGATGCTCGCGGCTGCCCAGTACAAGTAAACTTGGTAGAAGAATTGCGTCAAGAATTGCGTGTATTCTTTGATTATGACAAGTCAGCAATCAAGCCACAATATCGTGAAGAAGTTGCAAAAGTTGCTGCACAAATGCGTGAATTCCCGAACGCAACTGCTGTAATCGAAGGCCACGCATCTCGTGAATCTGCTCGCTCAAATGCACGCTACAACCAGCGTCTATCTGAAGCTCGTGCGAACGCTGTGAAGTCTATGCTAACTAACGAATTTGGCGTTGCTCCAACTCGCCTAAATGCTGTTGGTTATGGCTTTGACCGCCCAATCGCTCCAAACGACACTGCTGAAGGTCGTGCAATGAACCGTCGCGTAGAAGCGGTTATCACTGGTACTAAGACTACCACTGTGAACCAAACCAAAGACATGGTAGTACAATAATACTTAGCTTTGGTTAGTTCAAAAGCCACTCCACTGGGGTGGCTTTTTTGTGCATAAACTTAAGCAGGCTGACTTTAATAATAGCTGGCAATGTGGTATAATGGGCGGTTTTTTATTTTTCTATCTTTATGAATTAATGAGTATTTATGGCAAATGACATCAAGCACTTGCGTAATATCGCAATTATTGCTCACGTTGACCACGGCAAAACCACTTTGGTGGATAAATTATTACAACAATCGGGTGCATTGGGCGACCGTTCGGGCGAAATCGAACGAGTGATGGATTCAAACGCATTAGAAAGTGAGCGAGGCATCACCATTTTGGCAAAAAACACAGCCATTAAATGGACGGACAAACGCAGTAATACCGAATACCGCATTAACATTGTCGATACACCGGGCCATGCTGACTTTGGTGGTGAAGTTGAGCGTGTGATGTCAATGGTTGATTGTGTCTTGTTGTTGGTTGATAGCCAAGAAGGCCCAATGCCACAAACTCGCTTTGTAACCCAAAAGGCATTCGCACGAGGGCTAAAACCCATTGTGGTGATTAACAAAATTGACAAGCCAGCAGCCCGTGCTGACTGGGTGATTGATCAGGTATTTGATTTGTTTGATAGCCTAGATGCAACCGATGAGCAGCTGGATTTTCCGATTGTTTACGCATCAGGAATTAACGGCATTGCAGGGCTAGAGCCTGACGCTTTGGCAGATGACATGACCCCGTTATTTGAGACGATTGTTGATATCGTTGAGCCACCCAAGGTTGATGTTGATGGGCCATTCCAAATGCAAATCTCAAGCCTGGATTATAACAGCTTTGTTGGTGTTATTGGAGTTGGACGCATTCAGCGAGGCTCGGTAAAAACCAACACGCCTGTTACCGTGATTGACAAAGATGGCAACAAGCGTAATGGCAGAATTCTAAAAATCATGGGCTATCATGGCTTGGAGCGGATTGATGTTGATTCGGCACAAGCAGGCGATATCGTGTGCATTACTGGAATTGACGCACTGAATATTTCAGATACCATCTGCGACCCTGCCCATGTTGAGGCGTTGCCAGCCTTGTCGGTTGATGAGCCAACGGTATCGATGACTTTTCAGGTCAATGATTCGCCATTTGCAGGTAAAGAAGGCAAGTTTGTTACCTCACGCAACATTCGTGAACGCCTTGATCGTGAGCTGATTCATAATGTGGCATTGCGTGTCGAAGATACCGACAGCCCAGAGAAATTCAAAGTCTCTGGTCGTGGTGAGCTGCATTTGTCAGTGTTGATTGAGAATATGCGTCGAGAAGGCTTTGAGCTGGGCGTGTCTCGCCCTCAGGTCATCATGAAAGAGATTGACGGCGTGATGTGCGAGCCTTATGAAAATGTTACCTTTGATGTTGAAGAGCAGCACCAAGGGGCAGTAATGCAAGAGATGGGCAACCGCAAGGGTGATTTGACCAATATGGAGGTTGATGGCAAGGGTCGTATCCGCATCGAAGCAACCGTTCCTTCTCGTGGGCTGATTGGTTTTCGTTCAGCATTTTTAACGATGACTTCAGGCACAGGCATCATGACCTCAAGTTTTAGCCATTATGGTGCCGCCAAAGAAGGCACAGTTGCCAAGCGACAAAATGGCGTGCTGGTATCCATGGTAACAGGTACTTGCCTTGCCTATGCTTTGTTTAGTTTGCAGGAGCGTGGCCGCTTGTTTGCCAAGCCACAGCTTGAGGTTTATGAGGGCATGATTATCGGGATTAATTCTCGTTCTGATGACATGGTGGTCAATCCAACCAAAGCCAAACAGCTGACCAATATCCGTGCCAGTGGCTCTGATGATGCCATTATCCTGACACCTGCGTTGGAATACACGCTTGAGCAGGCACTGGAATTTATTGAAGATGACGAGTTGGTTGAGGTAACGCCAAAGTCAATCCGTATTCGCAAGCGTTATCTGACCGAGAATGAACGCAAGCGTTTTGGTCGTAAAAAAGACTAAGACAATCTGATGGCAAGTGGGTAGCGTTAATTGATTAAGATTAATTAACAATAGTTTACACACTTGCTATCAAATGCTACAGTTGATTGACAAAGCTGTGCTAAAATTACGCAAAATTTATGGCGTGCTGGTCTGGACGCCATACCCAGTCTGACAAGGATTGGGTCTTTTTATTATCAAACAAATCGAGTGATTATCATGAGCATGATTCAAGAGTTTAAAGAGTTTGCCCTAAAAGGCAATGTAATGGATTTGGCAGTCGGTGTCATTATTGGTGCGGCATTTGGCAAAATCACAACTTCTTTGGTTGAAGATGTAATTATGCCAATCGTATCGTTTATCATGGGCGGCGAGCTTGACTTTAAAAATATGTACATTTTGTTGGGCGATGCACCAGCAGGCGTACCAGCCACTTATGACGCACTAAAAGAAGCAGGTGCACCAATGCTTGCCTATGGTAGTTTTATCACTGTGGTGATTAATTTTATCATTTTGGCGTTTATTATCTTTATGATGGTAAAAGGCATGAATCATCTACGCCGCAAATCAGAAGAGCCAGCAGCACCCGAAGAGCCATCAGAAGAAGTGCTACTGTTGCGTGAAATCAGTGCCAAACTGGGCGAACGCAAATAACCCAAACCCTTGATGCTGCGGTATCAGGGGTTTTTGATTGTGGGCATTGATGGTCGGTTTGTGCCAAGATTTGTGTAGGATTATCATGAACAATGGTGTTGGCAAAATGCCTAAAATGAGCTTAGCAATATGACAATGCGTCCAAAATTTTGGGAAAAATACCCACTGCATGAGCTTTTTGATGACGAATGGGAAGCGTTGTGCGATGGTTGTGGCGTGTGTTGTTTGGTAAAATTTTTGGACGATGAGCAAGTGCGGTTTACCGAATATACAGATGTTGCTTGCCAGTTGCTTGATTGTCAGACAGGGCAGTGCAGTAATTATCCAAACCGCCAAAGTGTCGTACCAGACTGTATCCGCTTGACGGCAGATATGTTGCCACAGATGCTGTGGTTGCCCCGCCATTGTGCCTATAAGCGCTTGTATTTGGGACAAAAATTGCCCAGTTGGCATAGATTGCTGCATGGTACAACGCAGCATCAAGCACAGTTTGCCAAATACTCTGTCGCTGGTCGCTGTGTCAGCGAGTTGGAATTTGATGAAGCCGCGATTGAAGAAAGGGTGGTGCGATGGGTGAAAATTTAGCCAAACAAATCACCGTGAGGCAATGCCAAGAAAAGCAATAATTTTGACCCAGATGAATAAAATCTCTTGAATAATTACCATCAATGCGTTACATTGTACAAAATCGGCAATGTGCCTTATTGATAATGCGAGGTTAAATTACACTTGTTATGTCTGATGACGGTTCGAGCAGTTGGTCAATGCGTGGGTTAAAAAGGTGGCTATCAACAGCACCAGAGACCCGAGATGATTTGTTAAAATTGGTGCAGGATTCGCGTCAATTTTTGGAGCCTGACACGGTGGATATGTTGGAGGGGGTGCTTGATTTGCCTGCCACCCAAGTGCGTGAGATTATGACACCACGCCCTCAAGTACACGCTGTGGCAAGCGATGATGATTTGGCTGATATTTTGTCGGTGGTGCTAAAGACTGAGCATTCTCGTTATCCTGTGTTTGACAGTTTGGACGATAATGCCGTCGTGGGGATTTTGCTTGTCAAGGACTTAATTCCATTGCTAAAATCAAAAGCCGATGGCGAAGATACACCCTTAAAACTTGCAGACATTGTCCGCAAGCCACTGTATATTAGCGAAACGGCTCGCTCTGATACATTGCTTCGCTCACTGCAAAAAGCCCAAGTGCATATGGCGATCGTGGTTGATGAATTTGGCTCGGTCTCTGGCGTGGTTACGATGGAGGATTTGCTTGAAGAAATCGTTGGCGATATTGTCGATGAGCATGACGATATTGATGAAGATAGCGACATTAACAATATCATACCACACCCTGACAAGGCGGGCGTTTGGTTGGTGCAAGCCTCAACTTTGATTAGTGATTGCAACGAAATCTTGGGCAGTCATTTTGATGATGCTGATGTTGATACGATGGGTGGCTTGGTCATGCAAGCATTGGGCTCTGTTGGGCGACTTGAGGGCGAAGTGGTGCAAATTGACGACTGGCAAATCACGGTGGTTGATGTTGAGGGCAGGTTTATTCACCTGCTAGAGCTGGTCTTAATGCCACAAAGCGAAACGCATGATGACTGACACTTAAAAAACAGGTTCTGCATGAACCTGTTTTATTTTAATTATTCCCGTCCAACATCAGTCTGTAGTGCTTCGGGCAGTGGCAAAAGTTCCAGCGAGCTTGCCAAAATATCCTCTGGCCGTGCCACAACCAATGCCTCGTAGCCCATCTGGGCTGCTATCGCATTGACGATGGTGATTTTGTCCAATTTATCACCCGCTTGTGGCACTGCTCCCTTGCCTGCCACACGGTGCAAGTAGGCCTTTGGCTTGGATTTAAAGTACAAGCGTGCAACCACTTCTTGCCCCAGATAGCAGCCTTTGTCATACGCCACACCACCTCGTTGGTGCAGTCGCAATTCTTGAGGCTGAAAAATCTCGCTGGTGGCTTGGCTTAGCCAATAGTTGCCCTGAGCAATGCTTAGCTTTCGCCAGTCATTTTGTTGTTGATGGTCAATAGCGGCAAAACTTGGCATATCCTGCCAAATACAAGGATAAATAGGCGTAGGTTGCGATAGCTCAATCTTAGAAAATGCACCGTATTTTTTGATATGATTGGCAAATTGCGTTGCCAAATCGGCACTGATTACGATACCAAAGCCAGCATCAAGTTTTTGTAGCCATAGACCAAATTGCACTCGCCCTGCCAAATTACAAATTGCTGTGGGTGTAAACAAGGGGCTGAGTTTTTGGACATCGGCGGTAACTTGGTCTTGCAAAAATTTTTCGCCATCGTTGCCTGTCAGGCTAAAATAACAAAAATCACTCATCGGTTTCTCTTGGAATTTGCTTAATTTTGTCAGATGGAGCGTCTGCCATCGTGTTTTGATAGGTCATTATAGGGGAATTTTATCAAAAAGTGTTAAAATTTTGTACGAAAAGCCAAAGCGTGCAACAATTTTTGGTCAAAATCGGTTACAATAGGCGACAAATTTCCCCAAGTTAATACAGTAGCAGGTGTGTTATGAGTTTGCCAATTTGCCCCAAGTGCAGCGAAGATTATACTTATGTTGATGGTGCATTATTTATTTGCCCCATGTGCAGCCATGAGTGGCAAGACGGCGAGGTTTCTGATGAGTTGCCTGTGATTAAAGATGCTGTTGGCAATGTACTTGCTGATGGCGATGCGGTAACTGTTATTAAGGATTTAAAAGTCAAAGGGTCAAGCACGCCAATCAAGGTTGGCACAAAGGTTAAATCAATTCGCTTGATTTATGATGCACCAGATGACCATGATATTGATTGCAAAATTGACGGTTTTGGGGCAATGAAACTCAAATCCAGCGTTGTCAAAAAAGCCTAAATTCTCATGCAACACGGCGACAAATCCATCTTGTGTGGTTGGTCGTCAAAGATTACAATTAGTTAAAAAGAGCAAAACATGAGCCAATCTGTGCATACCAATACAATCAATGAGCAGCTATTTGCACAAGCCAAACGCCATATCGCAGGGGGTGTTAATTCGCCTGTGCGTGCCTTTGCAGGGGTGGGCGGTGTGCCTGTCTTTGTTGCTCGTGCCAAAGGTGCGTATATCTACGATACCCAAGACAAGCCCTATATTGATTATGTTGGCTCATGGGGGCCGATGATTTTGGGTCATGCTCATGATGCGGTTATTGATGCGGTGAAGGCTGCCGCAGAGGACGGTCTGTCATTTGGTGCACCAACGCCGTCCGAAACCACGATGGCAGATTTGATTGCTCAAATTATCCCAAGCATTGAGCTGATACGCATGGTGTCATCAGGCACAGAGGCAACCATGTCGGCAATTCGCTTGGCAAGAGGTTATACAGGGCGTGATAAGATTGTCAAGTTTGAGGGCTGTTATCACGGGCATTCCGATAGCCTGCTTGTCAAGGCAGGTTCAGGCATGCTGGACATTGGCGAGCCAACTTCAAAAGGCGTGCCAGCGGATTTTGCCAAACATACTTTGACCTTGCCATATAATGATATTGAGGCATTGCAGGCGTGTTTTGAGCGTTTTGGCGACTCGCTGGCTTGTGTGATTTTAGAGCCGATTGCTGGCAATATGAACATGATTATCCCAAGCAAGCAATTTCACGAAACGCTGCGAGAGCTTTGCACCAAGCATGGCGTGGTGCTGATTTTTGATGAGGTGATGACAGGATTTCGTGTTGGGCTCGGTGGGGCACAGGCGTATTTTGGCATTACGCCTGATTTGACGACATTTGGTAAGATTATCGGTGCAGGACTGCCTGTTGGGGCGTTTGGCGGCAAGCGAGAGATTATGGAGCATATCGCACCAACGGGTGGTGTGTATCAGGCAGGAACTTTGTCTGGTAATCCGCTGGCAATGCGTGCTGGCAAGGCGATGTTTGATGAGTTGCTTGTTGATGGTTTTTATGATGAATTAAGCAAAAAAACTCAATATTTATTAGAAGGGCTAACAAAAGCTGCAGCCAAACAAGGCGTGGCATTGCAGACTTGTTCGGTAGGCGGTATGTTTGGGCTATTCTTTGCCGAGTCATTGCCACAGAACTTCAATGAAGTGGCAGCAAATTGCGATACCAAAAAATTCGCCAAATTTTTCCACGCCATGCTTGATGAAGGCGTATATTTGGCACCATCGGCATTTGAGGCGGCATTTATGTCATCGGCACATAGCTATGAGGATTTGGATCGCACCATCGCTGCTGCCATGCGAGCCTTTGCCAAATTATAAGCCTGTACAGTCGGCGACTTGATTTTGTTACAAAGACCCTTATAACTGATAAAGGGTCTGTTATTAAAATTAAATTGAACACAGAGATTATTTATGCGTTTATTGTTGGCATTTTTGTTGCCTTGGTTGCAGTTTTTTACCATTGGTCGTCCAATTTCGGGTGTGATTTGTTTGATTTTACAGATGACATTGGTTGGCTGGTTGCCAGCAACCATTTGGTCGGTGTATGCGTTAAGTCAATATAAAACTGACCAAAAACTCAAGAAGTTACAAAAAATGCACCAGCAATAAGCGGTATTTTGCTAGTTTTATCATGGATAATTTCCATTTTACGGAAAATTTAGTATGTTTACAAAAATTGTCAGCACAATCATCGGTACAAAAAACGAACGAGAACTTAAGCGAATGCGTAAGGTGGTTGATAAAATCAACGCCTTTGAGCCGAGCATTCAGACACTGTCTGATGAACAGTTGCGTCAAAAAACCGAAGAGTTTAAGAGTCGTTATAATGGCGGAGAGGACTTAGATAGCATCTTGCCAGAGGCTTTTGCGGTTTGTCGTGAAGCATCAAAGCGTGTCAATGGCATGCGTCATTATGATGTGCAGCTTATCGGTGGCATGACATTGCATGAGGGCAAAATCGCCGAAATGAAAACAGGCGAGGGCAAGACCTTGATGGCAACGCTGGCGATTTATCTTAACGCCATCAGTGGCAAGGGCGTGCATGTTGTTACTGTCAATGATTATCTGGCAGGGCGTGATGCCGAGCTAAACCGTCCCTTGTTTGAGTTCTTGGGCTTGACTGTGGGGGTGATTTATAGCCAGCAAATGCCCCAAGAGAAATTTGCCGCTTATCGTGCTGACATTACTTATGGCACCAACAATGAGTATGGTTTTGATTATCTTCGTGATAATATGGTGTTTAGCTTATCTGAAAAAAAGCAACGACCACTGAACTACTGTATCATTGATGAGATTGACTCTATTTTAATCGATGAGGCTCGCACACCACTGATTATCTCAGGTCAAGCTGAGGATTCTGCCCATCTGTATGCACTGATTGATAAGATTGTTGAGCGACTGGTGCGTTCGCAGGACGAAGAGGCGAACAAAGAAAACCGCGAAGGTGATTTTTGGATTGACGAAAAAAACCGCACCATTGAAATCAGCGAAAAAGGCTATGAGAAGATTGAGAAATTCTTAATAGAAGTTGGCGAGCTTGGCGAAAATGAAAGCCTATACAGTCCTGCTCGTCTGCCTTTGCTGGCTCATGCACAAGCGGCGATTCGTGCACATCATTTATTTGTCAAAAACATTCATTATATCGTCCAAGACGGCGAGGTGATTATTGTTGATGAAAACACTGGTCGCACCATGCCGGGCCGCCGTTGGTCTGATGGCTTGCACCAAGCGGTTGAGGCAAAAGAAGGGGTGGAAATCCAAGCCGAAAACCAGACAATGGCAACCACCACTTTCCAGAATTATTTTCGCCTGTATGACAAGCTCTCTGGCATGACAGGTACTGCCGACACCGAAGCTGCTGAGCTAAAATCCACCTATAATCTTGATGTGGTAATTATCCCAACGCATCGTCCAATCGCTCGTGTTGATATGGACGATCAGATTTTCTTGACCAAATTGGGTAAATATCAAGGCATTATCCGTGAAATCAAACAAATCACCGAAAAAGGTGCACCTGTGCTGGTGGGTACTGCAACCATTGAGGCTTCTGAGGAGTTGTCTTATTTGCTCAATCAAGAAGGCATCAAGCATAATGTCTTAAATGCCAAACAGCATGAGCGAGAGGCGGATATTATCGCACAAGCTGGCAGACCAAAGGCGGTTACCATTGCCACCAACATGGCAGGTCGTGGTACGGATATTATCCTAGGGGGCAATTGGCAGGCGGAGCTTGAGCAATATCCAGAGGTCAGCGATGAGATGCGTGCACAAGCACAAGCTGCATGGCAACAGCGACACGAGGCGGTTTTGGCGGCAGGTGGTCTGCATATTATTGGTTCAGAACGCCATGAGTCTCGCCGTATTGATAACCAGCTACGCGGGCGTGCAGGTCGTCAGGGCGACCCAGGTCAATCACGCTTTTTCTTGTCGCTAGAAGATGATTTGATGCGTATTTTTGCAGGCGATCGCATTACCAATATGTTCCGTGCGATGGGGCTAAAAGAAGACGAAGCGATTGAACATAAGATGGTATCTCGTTCAATTGAAGGGGCACAGGGCAAGGTTGAGGCTCGTGATTTTGATGCTCGCAAAAGCCTATTAAAATATGATGATATTGCCAATGAGCAGCGTAAAGTTATCTACAGTCAGCGTGATGATTTGCTTGCCAAGCTTGATTTGCAAGACAGTCTAAAAGCCATGCACCATGAGGTGTACAATGCCTTGATTGATCAATTCGTACCACCAGGGTCGGTTGATGATCAATGGAACATTGATGGGCTAGAAGATGAGATTGAGGAGGCATTTCGTTTTTATATGCCGATCAATGATTGGCTTGATGCGGATCGCCGTTTGGACGAAGATGGTTTGCGTAAAAAAATTATCCAAACCGCAATTGATCGTTATCAGGCACGCCGTGAGCAAATGGGTGAAGAGGCAGCAGCTCAGCTGGAGCGTCATTTTATGCTACAGAGCCTTGATCGCCACTGGAAAGAGCATCTGACCCAGATGGATCAGTTACGCAAGGGCATTCATTTGCGTAGCTATGCCCAAAAAAACCCCGAGCAAGAATACAAGCGAGAATCGTTTGAGCTGTTCCAATCCATGCTGGGTGCGATAAAATCTGATGTGGTGCAGGATTTGGCAAGAGTTCATGTGCCAACGCCTGAAGAGCTGGCAGCACTTGAGGAACAACGCCGCGAGCAGGCTGAGCAGATGCGTATGATGTTTGAGCATAATGAGCTAAATCTGGACGGCAGTCTGACACCAGACCCTGAGCTAAGACAAGCACCAGCCATGCAACGCATGACAGTATCTTTGGGAGCTGGCAGTCAGCAAGCACAACCGATGGTTGCAGATGATGACTTGGTGATACCTGAACATATCAATCGCAATGCACCATGCCCTTGTGGTTCTGGCTTAAAATACAAGCAATGCCACGGCAAATTAAGCTAAGCGTATAGATTGCAGTAAGTTATTGTAACCAACTTGTTGAAGTTGTGTATAATAACTGTGTTATACTGGTTATATCATCGGCTTGTGGCTGATTTGTTAAAGGCGGTTTATTTGCCAATAAATGTGCAGATAATCGTATTGCATATTTATCAAAACAAAGGAGCAAAATAATGAAAAAAGCATTTTGGCAAATTGCGATGCTTGCAGGCGTGCTGATGCTGACAGCGTGTGCCCAAAAAACCGAAGAAGCTACCGCCGAACCTGCCGAAGAAAAAGAAGTGCCAATGTCTGCCGAACCTGCCGAGCCGATGATTGTGGCAAAGGTGGACGAGAGTACAGAATCGGTTGAGCTGGCAGTACCAGAGGCATTTGAGGCACAAGAAGAAGGCGAAGAGACGCAAATTGCCGAAGTGATAGAAATTGACGAAACTGCTGATACCGCCACAAAAGATGCAGAAGTGCAAGAAGGTCCATAATCTTAACCGCATGGCATTTAAACCTTAACAGATACCATCAAATACATACACTTTGCATGGTCGTTTTGATTGTATGAAGATTGACCAAACACCGCTTAGCGATAGGCGGTGTTTTTCGCAAGTAGCCAAAAATTATGCTAAAATGATTTGTTTTGGTTTGATTAATAATCTTGCGTATTGGTGCATCATTAGATGTGATTTATTGGTAGTAGACTTATATTTTAATGGCGGATTGTCATGACACGAATTTTCCAAACAGCCCAAAAATCCACCCAATCAAGCCCGAAGTTTCCTTATGTGGTTTTGTGCTTGATTGCATTATTTGCTGGTGCGATTTTTAGCTTTGCTTTGGCACCGTATTATTTATACCCCTTGGCAGTTCTTTCCCCTGCTGTTTTGTATGCATTGCTGAGCGTTGCCAAAAACAGCAGACAGGCATTTTGGCTTGGGGAAATTTATGGCTTTGGCACTTGGGCGGTTGGTGGATTTTGGTTGTACACTTCCATTAACCAATACGGCAATGTCTCACCAACACTGTCGGTTGTGTTGATTGGTATCATGGCAATCATCATGGGGCTGTTTCATGCGGTGATGTCGTGGATTTTTGCACGCTTTACTGCCAAACAACCACTGTCGTTTGCAGGGTTATGGGTCGTACAAGAATGGCTAAAAACTTGGCTTTTGACAGGTTTTCCTTGGCTGTTTGTTGGTTATGCATTCACCGAAGTTGGTTGGTTAAATGGCATTGCTCCGATTTTTGGCGTCTTTGGTCTGTCGTTTTTGGCGGTGCTGTTGGCAGCCTCTGGCGTTGAGTTAATTCGCAAAAAAGCAGGATATTTTGTGATTTCGGCGACTTTGTTGTTGCTGACGGTGGCTATTTCGCTGCTTGATATTGCTTGGACTAAGCCAACAGGCACAACCACCAGCGTTTCGCTTGTACAGGGCAATATCCCTCAAGACTTAAAATGGCGTGAGGGCGTTGGTGTGCAGACCTTGGGGATTTATGCAGGGCTGTCGCAGGCTGAATGGGGGCGTGATTTGGTGATTTGGCCAGAAACGGCAATTCCTATGTTACAAGATGATGCCGAGGCGGACACTGCAGCCATCTCTGCACAAGCCAATGCTGCTGGCAGCACATGGATTACAGGTATTGTGTACCGTTTGCTGCCTGATGATGTTGCCGATGTGCCAAAGCTGTATAACAGCGTCATGTTGTTTGATGGCAAACAGCCACTGGTGTATCAAAAACAGCAGCTTGTACCATTTGGTGAATATATTCCGTTTGGTGGCTTATTAAATATTTTGCCAGGTTTGGAAGGTATGGATATGACAGGCTTAAGCCGTGGTGATGCCACCCAGCCGTTATTGGTTGCCAATGGGCAGAAACTTGGCACGGCGATTTGTTATGAAGTTGCTTATCCAAATACCACTCGCCGCAATGCACTTGGCAGTGATTTTTTATTAACTGTGTCCAATGACGCATGGTTTGGCACTTCGGCAGGGCCGATTCAGCATTTGCAAATGGTGCAGATGCGTTCTCTTGAGATGGGGCGTTGGTTTGTGCGTGCTACCAACAATGGAGTAACGGCACTGATTGACCAAAAAGGGCGGATTGTCAGCAGATTGCCACAGTTTGAGCGGGGCGTATTGCGTGGCGATGTACCAAGTTTTGTTGGTAAAACGCCATATATGCTGTGGGGATATTATCCTGTTTTGGTATTGGCGGCTGTGCTGATTGTGCTTAGTATGGTTGCTGCCAAGATGAGCAAAACCACCGCCAAGCGTGAAAAATTTTATACCGCAAAAGGCGTGGCAGATCGCTAATTGTGCTAAATACCCTTAATTTTTTGAAGGAATTGTACAAAAAGCAGTAATTTGTTATATAATAGAGAAAATTTATTTCAAACTTCACACCAGTTAAAATTAGGCAGGTAATTTATGGCACATGATGCTTCAGAAAACAACCCAGTAAAAGAATCGGTGATGACGCTTGTTGGTATCGTACTACTGCTTGTGATGATTGGTGGTATTGCGATATCGGCATGGTTACGACCTGCAGGCGAGCATCCTGCCAAAGAGCAGGTAGCTACAGAACAGACTGCCGAGCCAGCAGCCGAAGCCCCAGCGGCACAGCCAGCCACGACCGAGCAGCCAGCAGCCACCCAGCCAGAACAGGCAGCAACCGAACAGCCAAAGGCTGATGCAGCGGCTGGAGCAGAAGATGCGGCAGCACAGCCAGCAGAAGCAAAAAAATAATCTGCAATATCTACAAAACCAAGCATATCCGCTATGCTTGGTTTTTTTGTATCTATGATTTATTCAGTTGTGGCAAGTAGAGCCAAGGCTTGGGATTGATGTCAAATTTGACAGTATATCTTGCTTGATTGGCATAATTGACAAATGGTATTGTTATTTGCATGATGAAACTTTATAAAGTTGCCAAATTGGTGTCAAATCATGGTTGAAAATTATACCATTGGCACCAAAATATCTATTATCAGCTTAGGATTTCTGTGCTAAACTAGCAAGAGTTGATAGCTTTAACCCAAGTAAATTTTAAGGACGAGACATGATTGATTCAGCCCAAGTACGCCTAGAGCGACTGCAACAAGCACGCCAACTGATGAAACAGCATGGCGTAGATGCTTTGATTATCCCTTCTGCCGATCCGCATATGTCAGAATATCTGCCAGAGTATTGGCAGGGTCGTAGCTGGCTGTCTGGCTTTACAGGTTCAATGGGGACTTTGGTGGTTTTGCAGGACTTTGCAGGATTGTGGACGGATAGCCGTTATTGGGTGCAGGCTCCCATGCAGCTTGCTGGCACAGGTATTGAACTAAAAAAAATACAAGTTGATCCGACTTATGCTGTATTTTTGGCAGAGCATTTGCCCCAAGGTGCAAAAGTTGCCATCGATGGCAATGTATTGTCGGTGAGTGCCGCCAAAGAGCTAAAGACAGCTTTTGCTGACAAAAATATTACTTTGGTAACAGATATTGATATTTTGGCACAAATTTGGCATGACCGTCCAAGCCTACCAATGCAGCCGATTTATCAGCACCCTGACAAATTTGTTGATACCAGTATCACGGGCAAACTTGCCAAAGTGCGTCAGGTGATGGCAGAAAAGGGAGCGAGCCATCATCTGGTTTGTAGCCTAGATGATATTGCGTGGATATTGAATTTGCGAGGGTCGGATGTTGAGTTTAACCCTGTATTTTTGTCGCATTTGTTGATTGATGAGCAAAAGGCGACTTTGTTTGTGCATCAAGACAAACTGTCCGATGTCATCATTGATACACTTACGCAAGCTGGTGTTGGTGTGGCGGATTATGATGCGGTTGCTGCAGCTTTGGCAGAGGTTTCGGGTGTGCTGCTGATAGATCCGAGCCGTGTGGCGGTTGGCACACTGACATCAAATTCAGCACAGCTTGCCCATGGCATTAATCCTTCAACGCTATTAAAATCCATCAAATCCGAGGCGGACATTGCTCATATTCGCGAGGCAATGCGACAAGATGGGGCGGCGTTGTGCGAGTTTTTTGCTGAGTTTGAGAAAAAACTTGCAGCAGGCGAGACGATAACTGAGCTTGATATTGATACAATGCTAAACCAAGCACGCAGCCGTCAGCCAGACCATGTGTCAGCAAGTTTTAATACCATCGCAGGGTTTAATGCCAACGGTGCCATCGTCCATTATAGTGCCACAGCGGATAATCACAGTGTCATCGAGGGCGATGGCTTGCTGCTGATTGATTCAGGCGGGCAGTATTATAATGGCACAACCGACATTACCCGTGTGGCAGGTGTGGGGCAGGTCAGTCATGAACAAAAACAAGATGTAACCTATGTGCTAAAGGCACATATTGGCTTGGCACAGGCGTATTTCCCAGAAAATTTGCCATCGGCACATATTGATGCATTGGCACGCATACATTTATGGAGTTGTGGTCTGGATTATCGCCATGGCACAGGGCATGGGGTGGGGTATTTTATGAATGTGCATGAAGACCCACAAGTGATATCGGTACTTGCCCAACAAACGCCCGAGCGTGTACTCAAGCGTGGCATGGTAACAACCAACGAGCCGGGGCTGTATCGTGAAGGCAAATGGGGCATTCGTTTAGAAAATTGCGTGGTGCATACTGTGGCGTACGAAAATGAGTTTGGGGTGTTTTTGAAGTTTGATGATTTGACTTTGTGCCCATTTGATACTCGTCTGATTTTGCCAGAGTTATTAACAGAGGCAGAAAAACACTGGCTCAATGCGTATCACCAGCGTGTCCATGATGAGCTGATTGATCGTGTGGACGGTGATGCCAAGCAGTGGCTGATTGAACGCACAAAACCTGTGTGATGGTTTGGATTGACACCTTCTTGTGGACAAGAAGGTGTTTTTTATTGCCTGTTTGGCACCTGCACAGCCATCAGGTTTGGGTTATGGATTTTAGGGCAAATAAGCCAATACTTGCAATGTAAGTTTATATCAGGCAGTCTTATGATGAACTTTGGGGAGACTGGAGGGCGTCAAGAATTGTGCTGATTTTATCCCAGCATTCTTGATATTCGCCCAAGGCATCAGAACGCACCGTGATGCCACCACCTGCCCAGACGCTGACGGAGCTGGCATTGGCTTGCAGGGTGCGAATAAGCACATTAAATCGACCCGTGCCATCAAAATTGATAAAGCCAAGCGTACCACAATACGCCCCTCTGGGCAGTGCCTCTAACTCGGCGATGATTTGGCAGGCTCGTTTTTTGGGAGTGCCTGTGATGGAACCAGCGGGCAAAGAGCCAAACAGGACGCTCAAGGGGTGATTGTCAGGGTGCAGATGGGCGGTGATGGTGCTGACCATGTGGTGAACATTGTGAAAACTTTCGATGGCGAAGCGGTGCGGAGTTTTGACGCTGCCTGTGAAGGCATATTTGCCAAGATCGT
The DNA here is from genome assembly GCF_900637105.1 of Moraxella cuniculi. Taxonomy (NCBI): domain Bacteria; kingdom Pseudomonadati; phylum Pseudomonadota; class Gammaproteobacteria; order Moraxellales; family Moraxellaceae; genus Moraxella; species Moraxella cuniculi. The sequence continues at coordinate 814,329 of NZ_LR134343.1, forward strand.
TACGCAATAAGTCAACAATCATTAAATTTTCGGCAATGTCTTTGTCGCTGGTGGCAAGCTCGGTTTTGAGCTGATTGTCATGCTGAATGTTGATTGCACGCGGCCGAGTACCTTTGATGGGCTTGGTGATGATATGAATGCCATCATCTTGTTGATAAAAGCTAAAAAATAATTCAGGAGAGATGGACAAAAGCTCAAAATCACCACAATCAACAAACCCAGCAAAAGGGGCATTGCTGATACTCATCAGACAAGGAAGATGTGCAGCAAGCACACGCTGATGAGGGGTATTTGATTGCCAAACTTGGGTAAGGTTTATCTGATAGCCATCGCCTGCATGCAGATAGCGTTGGACTTGCTCAAAGGCATTAAGATAGTCTTGCTTGGACCACAGTGCGGTCAGCTGTAGTGCAGTGGCAGTAGGCAGGTCTTGGCGTGTCAGCTTACAAAGCTGCGAGGCAATTTGTGGCAAAATACCCAAATCTGCGTCATTACCAATCAGCTCAAAGCCGCCAACGCACGGCGATATATAAATATCATAATGCCCAAAAAAAGCAGCAGGTTGGCGATTGTCCACAACAATGTCATGACTTAGTGCATGAGCTGCGATGTCATAACCAACAAAACCCATCAGCCCTTCATGATAAACAATCGCATCATTTGGGCTGGCAGGCGTTGCTTGATAATTTTGCTGGCTGTAGTTTTCAATAACTGTCAAAAAGTGTGCATAATCGCTATTTGTACGCTCATGTTGATAGCCAATATCATCAGAGATATGGCGTTTTGTGGTAGTTAGCACAAAGTCTTGTGCTGTATCTTGTGCCTGTAATCGCCAGCTGATTTTTGGCAAAATACCAATCACAGGTGCGTGCTGATTGTTCAAAAAGCACACTTGCCATGTTGGATAATGATGGCTGATGCACGCTGTCAGTTCAGCGATGGTCAATGGGCTTAAAAAAAACGCTTTATACATAACAGACTGCACCAGCTTAAGCGAGCCAACTGAGCAAACTCAGCCATCAGGCTGTGGATATTGCGATAATTATATCCAGTTTTGCCCAGTTTTGCCATTTGCCTTATGGTTGGAATTTTTCAATAATCAAAGCGGCGTTAGTGCCACCGAAGCCAAAGCTATTACTCATTGCCGAATTGATAGCGGTTTGGCGAGTGCTGGTAACAATATCAAAGCCTTTGGCACCATCATCAAGTGTATTGACATTGATGGTTGGGGCGATAAAATCATGCGTCATCATCAAAAGGCAATAAATCAGCTCTTGTACGCCAACAGCACCCAAGCTATGACCTGTCATGGATTTGGTTGAGCTGATGGCAGGGGTTTTGTCCACGCCACCAAAGGCAGTCGCAATGGCGTTTAGTTCGGTGATATCGCCAAGCGGTGTGCTTGTGCCATGGCTATTGACATAATCAACCTTATCCAGCCCTGCTTGGGCAAGTGCCAGCTGCATACAGCGTACCGCACCTTCGCCACTGGGAGCGACCATCTCAGCACCATCAGAAGTCGCACCGTAGCCTGTAATTTCGGCCAAAATGGTTGCACCACGAGCTTGGGCAGATTCTAGGCTCTCAACCACCACCATGCCGCCACCGCCTGCAATCACAAAGCCATCTCGAGTGGTGTCATAAGGGCGGCTTGCGGTTTGTGGCGTGTTGTTATACTGGGTGCTCATCGCTCCCATGGCGTCAAACATACATGACTGTGTCCAATGCTCGCTTTCGCCACCGCCAGCAAGCACAATGTCTGCCTTGCCAAGCTGAATCAGCTCCATGGCATGACCTATGCAGTGGCTGGAAGTGGCACAGGCAGAGGATAGTGAATAAGACACCCCTTTGATTTTTAGTCCTGTGGCAAGAGTTGCTGATACGGAGCTTGCCATGATTTTTGGCACAGCCATTGCACCGACACCACGCAAGCCCTTATCACGCATGGCATCAACAGCGGTTACGACATCATGCGTTGAGGCACCGCCTGAGGCTGCAACCACTGCCACTCGGGGATTGTCGGCGATTTGTGCCATCTCAAGCCCTGCGTGTTTTATGGCGGACAAGGCACTGACATAGGCATATAAGCTGGCATCGCTCATAAAGCGTTTGAGCTTGCGATCAATGCCTGTTGTGTCCAAGCTGTCGTGGTCAATACTGCCAGCAACTTGTGATTTAAAGCCTCGTTCGGCATATTCAGGCTGAAAGCGAATGCCTGATTGACCATTTTGCAAGGCTTCTTTGACGGTTTGTAATTCATTACCCAAGCAAGAGACAATGCCTGCACCTGTGATAACCACTCGTTTCATAATTCAATCCATAAAAGTTTACAGTTGTAATGGTGGTATTGTAACAAATTATTTGACAGAAAATGGCACTTTTTTCTCATAAATCCAAAAAAAGCACAAAAAATTACCAACAGCATATGTCAGATGGGGATTTTTTGTATCATAAATTAACATTTATCTTATATATTTTTACTGGGCGTGGCTGTATTTTTGTGATACTCTTAGTGGTATTTGAGTAGGCATGATTTGCATGGCTATTTTATCAGCAGACAAAGACACAACAAGGAGCAAGCGATGTCAAAAAATAACAAATCACAAGCACCACACACAAAAAATCAGCACGATGAGCAAATGCAGGCTTTGGCACAAGAGGTTGCCGAGCATGATGATGTACAAATTGTCGCTGAGGTGAATATTGATAACAAAATCGTCTCTGATGTGCTGATTATCCGTGATAGTGAGGGCAATGAGACGGATAATTCAACACAGCAAGCTAAGCCATCATCGCAAAATGCAGATGAGCAACCAGCAGCTGAAGAGCCACTTGAAGCCGTCAAGCAACAAGCACAAGACTTAACCGAACAAGCAACCAGCCTTGCCCAGTCGCATAAGCAGGCAGCGGCTGATGGGGCAGATGAGCTTTTAAAGACCGCCAAAGAGGGGATTGATGAGCTAAAACAAAATGCCGATCGTGCACAAGAAACGGTTGCAAATAAGGTGCAGCAATTGACAGAACAGGCAGAAAATCAAGCCAAGCAGCTAAAAACACAGCTACAGCAGACCAAGGCGGATTTGTTGCACGCTGGCGATGAGCTAAAACAACAAGTCAGCGAAACGATAGACACGGCTCGCACCGAGACAGAAGCGGCCGTTTTGACAGGGTCGGTGGCAGTGCATGACAAAGTGGCAGCAACCAAAGACAAATTACAAACCTTGCTTGAGCAGGGCAAATCAACTTTGGAGCTAAAAGTGCAGGCACTTGACGAAAAATATGGTACCAGCGAAAAACTTGCCGAGCTTGGTGAGTCGGTTACGCTTGCCAGCGAATCGGTTAAGCAAGAAGCACAAGCGTGGCAGACTTCTGCCGAACAGTCGCTACAAGCTGCCAAGCAAGCAGGCGAGGCGTATGATAAGACGCACAAGCAGACAGGCATGGCAACAAAACTGGGTAAATTGGGTGCGTATTTGGCGGCTGCCTATGGTGCCAATCAGGCAAAAAATAAGCAATATCAAGCGGTTAATCTACAGCAGGACAGCTTTGCTAAAGATGCGTTTCATGAACAAAGCTCACAAGTGGCGAATTATTTGTTCGGTGCCAAAGCAGCGACCGCACAGAATTTCGCCAATAAATTTATCCCAGCAGGTCGGCTTGAGACGCTAAGCGAGGCGGTTTATCAGAAAGTTGCCCAGTGGGCGGATGCATGGGCAATGAAAGATTTGCAACAAGATGCACGATTTGCCATCGTTGAAACGCTAAGTGATGACGAAAAAGAGCGTTTTGTGCAGGATATTACCCATCAAAATCGTGCTTTGGCAGTTCTTGGTGGCGTTGCAGGGCTGGCAGGTTTAAAGGGCGTGCTGGCAGATATGGCATGGCTACTTATGGTATCACTAAAAACGGTATACCAAGTGGCGGCAATTTATGGCAAACCTTTGCAAGGCAAACAGGGCATTAAGCAGGTCTATGGCATCTTGGCGGGGGCAAATTTAGAAAAATTGCAAGAAAAGCAAGTGATTTTGACCGCTTTGGCACTGGGCAGCACCATGTTGGCCAATGCCCAACAAACAGGCGTCAAGCAGCAATTGACAGCTTTGGCAAATCGTTATCGCGAAAGCCAGCCCTATGCCAAACAATTTGTCGATTTGGATAAATTTGTTGATTTGGACAAGCTAAACTCAAGTTGGCTGCATAAATTACTGCCCATCGGCTCGGTGGCAGTCGGTGCGTATTATAACAATCAATTGATTGATGAGGTAATTGGCACGGCACTGGCAACTTTTACCGATGGTAGTGGCGAGATTGCCCTGCTTGAAGCAAGTATGACAGAAAAAACCCAAGAATAGCAGGATTAAGCTGTTTAAGAATTGGGGCGGTTTATTTGTTGCCGTCCCAATCATAATAGCTTAAAGCCAAGAAGGATTTGCATGACACTATGCTGTTTTGATAGGGAAAATCAATGAATTTTGTGCAAATATCTTGCAGTTTTGTTGATTTGGCTCTATAATATATTGCCCCAAAAAGGGGATTTGCGTTATTGGGTGTATTACCCAATGGCGAATTTTTAACAACAACGGGAGAGAATTGCCCTATGGCAACTACAAACCAGCTAATCCGCAAGGGTCGCACAACGATTAAGGAAAAGTCAAAAGTTCCTGCGTTGCAAGCATGCCCACAGCGTCGTGGCGTGTGTACTCGTGTTTACACCACTACGCCAAAAAAACCAAACTCAGCCATGCGTAAAGTATGCCGTGTGCGTCTAACTTCAGGTTATGAAGTATCAAGCTACATCGGCGGTGAAGGTCATAACCTTCAAGAGCATAGCGTTGTGCTTATCCGTGGCGGTCGTGTAAAAGACCTACCAGGTGTGCGTTACCACACTGTGCGTGGTGCACTTGACTGTGCAGGCGTGAAAGACCGCAAACAAGGCCGTTCTAAATACGGTGCTAAGCGTCCTAAGGCATAAGCCTAAGACATCATTTGCATGAAAGGGTTTGGTGTGTCAAACCCAAGTCGTGCAGTAAGGCTGGTTAGGCAACTAACCTTACCTATACCAGACAATCCTGAAGAACAAGGAAATTTATTATGCCAAGACGTCGTGTCGTCGCTGCCCGTGAAATCCTACCAGATCCAAAATTCGGCAGCCAAACAATCGCTAAATTCATTAACCATGTGATGGTTGATGGCAAAAAATCAGTCGCAGAAAAAATTGTTTATGGTGCATTAGAAGCAGTAGCCACCAAGAAAAACATCGAAGATCCTGTGGCTTTCTTTGAAGAAGTGCTAGAAAATGTACGCCCAACCGTTGAGGTAAAAGCTCGCCGTGTTGGTGGTGCAACCTACCAAGTGCCAATGGAAGTACGCCCATCCCGTCGTACCGCTTTGGCAATGCGTTGGTTGGCCGATGCTGCTTCTAAGCGTTCTGAAAAATCAATGGCACTACGCCTAGCAGGCGAGCTAAATGATGCTTCAGAAGGCAAAGGTGCAGCAATCAAGAAGCGTGATGATGTGCATCGTATGGCTGATGCCAACAAAGCATTCTCGCACTATCGCTTCTAATTGGCAGAGCAAGGATTGGTTAATCCACTGTCAAATATTGCGATTGTTTTTGGGATATTCCCAAACAATACTCAAAAATCTGCCTGACTGCAGCAATGACGGTCGGCAGATTTACCCAATTAAACAGAATTTTTCTAGGAAAAATTATGGCTCGTTCAACCCCTATTAGCCGTTACCGCAATATTGGTATCTCGGCACATATTGACGCTGGTAAGACTACTACTTCTGAGCGTATTTTGTTCTACACAGGTGTATCGCACAAAATCGGTGAGGTGCATGATGGTGCTGCTACCATGGACTGGATGGAGCAAGAGCAAGAGCGTGGTATTACCATTACTTCTGCTGCGACCACAGCGTTTTGGTCTGGCATGGGCAATCAGTTCCAAGAGCATCGTATCAATGTTATCGACACCCCAGGCCACGTAGACTTTACCGTTGAGGTTGAGCGTTCTATGCGTGTACTTGATGGTGCGTGCATGGTTTATTGTGCGGTTGGTGGCGTACAGCCACAATCTGAAACCGTATGGCGTCAGGCGAATAAATATAAAGTGCCACGCCTTGCCTTTGTAAACAAAATGGACCGTACAGGTGCAAACTTCTTCCGCGTTGTTGAGCAAATGAAAACTCGACTTGGCGGCAACCCTGTACCTATCGTAATCCCAGTAGGTGCCGAAGAGACCTTCACTGGCGTGGTTGATTTGATCGAAATGAAATCAATCATCTGGGACGAGCCATCACAAGGCATGAAGTTTGAATATGGTGAAATCCCTGCTGAACTGGTTGATACAGCTAATGAATGGCGTACCAACATGGTTGAAGCCGCTGCCGAAGCCTCAGAAGAATTGATGGACAAGTACCTAGAAGATGGCGATTTGTCAAAAGAAGACATCGTCAAGGGCTTGCGTATCCGTACTTTGGCAAGTGAAATTCAGCCAATGCTATGCGGTTCTGCCTTTAAGAACAAAGGCGTACAGCGTATGCTAGATGCTGTTATTGAGTTCTTGCCAGCACCAAACGATGTTGAGGCAATCAAAGGTATTTTGGACGACAAAGACGAGACCGAAGATTCTCGTGAAGCGTCTGATGAAGCACCATTCTCTGCACTTGCGTTCAAGATTATGAACGACAAATATGTTGGTAACTTGACTTTCGTTCGTGTATATTCAGGTGTGGTAAAACAAGGCGACAGCGTTTATAACCCTGTAAAAATGAAGCGTGAGCGTATCGGTCGTATCGTACAAATGCACGCCAACGAACAAAAAGAAGTTGAAGAAATCCGTGCGGGTGATATTGCTGCCTTGGTGGGTATGAAAGATGTAACCACAGGTGATACCCTGTGTGATAACGATCATGTCATCACGCTTGAGCGTATGGAATTCCCAGAGCCTGTGATTTCATTGGCAGTTGAGCCAAAGACCAAAGCAGACCAAGAAAAAATGTCTATCGCTTTGGGTCGTTTGGCAAAAGAAGACCCATCATTCCGTGTTCGCACTGATGAAGAGTCAGGACAAACCATCATTTCAGGCATGGGTGAATTGCACCTTGACATTATCGTTGATCGTATGAAGCGCGAGTTCAATGTTGAGGCGAATATTGGTGCACCTCAAGTTGCTTATCGTGAAACTATTCGTTCATCAGTTGAGGTTGAAGGTAAATTCGTTCGCCAAACTGGTGGTCGTGGTAAGTTCGGTCATGTATGGCTACGCCTAGAGCCACTTGACCCAACAGGTGATGTTGAGTACGAATTTGCCGAAGAAATCGTTGGTGGTGTTGTACCAAAAGAATACCATGCCGCTGTTGATAAAGGTATCCAAGAACGCATGAAAAATGGCGTTATCGCAGGCTATCCAGTTGTTGGCGTAAAGGCAACCCTGTACGATGGTTCATACCACGATGTTGACTCTGACGAATTGTCATTTAAGATGGCAGGTTCTATGGCATTCAAAAAAGGTTTCTTGCAAGCAAGTCCAGCTCTGCTTGAGCCTATCATGAAAGTTGAAGTAGAAACTCCAGAAGATTACATGGGTGATATCATGGGCGACTTGAACCGTCGTCGTGGTATGGTTCAAGGTATGGACGATCTACCTGGTGGTACTAAGTCAATCCGTGCCGAAGTACCGCTGGCAGAGATGTTTGGTTATGCAACCCAAATGCGTTCTATGTCGCAAGGTCGTGCAACTTACTCAATGGAATTCTTGAAATATCAAGAAACACCTAAGAATGTTGCTGACGAGATTATTAAGAAATTCACCGCCAAAGATGATGACGAATAAGTCATTATCAATCGGTTGATTGACAACAATGCTACTTTTTTGTTGTTGTAATAGATAAACAGATGGGTAGCATTGTCATAGATTTATTATCCTATGCATGGGAGTATTCCCATTTGCATCACAAAACGAGGAAACCATCATGGCAAAGGCCAAGTTTGAGCGTGTAAAACCACACGTAAACGTTGGTACCATCGGTCACGTTGACCATGGTAAAACCACTCTAACCGCTGCTATCGCAACCGTTGCTGCTAAGCATCACGGTGGTGAAGCAAAAGACTACGCTGCTATTGACTCAGCTCCTGAAGAAAAAGCACGTGGTATTACCATTAACACTTCTCACATTGAGTACGACACTGCAAACCGCCACTACGCACACGTAGACTGCCCAGGCCATGCTGACTATGTTAAAAACATGATCACTGGTGCAGCTCAGATGGACGGTGCTATCTTGGTTGTATCAGCAACTGACGGCCCAATGCCACAAACTCGTGAGCACATCCTACTATCTCGTCAGGTTGGTGTACCATACATCATGGTATTCATGAACAAGTGCGACATGGTAGATGACGAAGAGCTACTAGAGTTGGTTGAAATGGAAGTGCGTGAGCTACTATCAGACTACGACTTCCCAGGTGATGACACTCCAATCATCAAAGGTTCTGCCCTAGAAGCCCTAAACGGTGCTGACAGCAAATACGGTGAGCCTGCAGTTTTGGAACTGCTAGACACTCTAGACAGCTATATCCCAGAGCCTGAGCGTGATATCGATAAGTCATTCCTAATGCCAATCGAAGATGTATTCTCAATCTCAGGTCGTGGTACTGTAGTAACTGGTCGTGTAGAATCAGGCATCATCAAAGTTGGTGACGAAATCGAAATCATCGGTATCAAACCAACTGCAAAAACTACCTGTACTGGTGTTGAAATGTTCCGCAAATTGCTAGACGAAGGTCGTGCAGGTGAGAACTGTGGTATCCTACTTCGTGGTACTAAGCGTGAAGAAGTTCAGCGTGGTCAAGTACTTGCTAAGCCAGGTTCAATCACACCACACACCAAGTTTGATGCAGAAGTGTATGTACTATCAAAAGAAGAAGGTGGTCGCCACACGCCATTCCTAAATGGCTATCGCCCACAATTCTACTTCCGTACCACTGACGTAACTGGTGCCATCACTTTACAAGAAGGCACAGAAATGGTTATGCCAGGCGATAATGTTGAGATGAGCGTTGAGCTAATCCACCCAATCGCTATGGACAAAGGTCTACGCTTCGCTATCCGTGAAGGTGGCCGTACCGTAGGTGCTGGTGTTGTTGCTACTGTTAAAGACTAATCACAACACCTTATAAAGCAAGCTCCTTTTGGGGCTTGTTTTTTTGCCTTGGAGTAATAATTAATATAATATATAATTATTTTTTATAAAATATAATGAAATATTATTAATTGCAACTGTTAATAAATTTTACTTTCAAGACTCAAGAGTCCTGCAGTTGCTTTTTGGGCTAATTATCAAAACTTCTTAAGTTTGTTGGGGTGATTTGCACGATTATAAATCTGGACAATGTATTATCAAAATCATCAGCTGCCAAAATAACAATGCCACTGATATCAGACAGTGGCATTTGCTTTGCTGTTTGTTAACTCAAGGCATCTAGGTATTTTTCGGCATCTAGGGCAGCCATACAGCCTGTGCCAGCTGAGGTGATGGCTTGGCGATAGACATGGTCGGCTACATCGCCAGCGGCGAACACACCTGCGATATTGGTGGCGGTTGCATTGCCATCAAGTCCGCTATTAACAACGATATAGCCATCTTTCATGGTAAGCTGACTATCAAATAATGCAGTATTTGGCTTGTGCCCAATAGCAACAAACATACCCATCACCTCAAGGGTCTTTTCACTGTTGTCAATTGTTGAGGCGATTTTTATGCCAGTTACACCCATTTCATCGCCAAGCACTTCTTTGACTTCATGGTTCCACTCTATGCTGATATTGCCCTGTTTTACTTTTTCGAACAGTTGCTCTTGTAGGATTTTTTCGGCACGCAAGCCATCACGGCGATGCACCAAAGTTACATGACTTGCAATATTGGAGAGATACAGAGCCTCTTCGACAGCAGTATTGCCACCACCGATGACAGCAACTTTTTGATTTTTATAAAAAAATCCATCACAAGTTGCACAGGCTGAGACACCTTGACCCATGAATTTTTGTTCAGAATCCAGACCCAGATATTGGGCAGTGGCACCTGTGGCGATGATGAGAGCATCGCAGGTATAGGTGCCACTATCGCCTGTCAGCACAAAAGGGCGAGTCTGTAAATCGGCATGAGTGATGTTGTCGTAGATGAGTGTTGTGCCAAAGCGTTCGGCGTGTTCTTTCATGCGATCCATCAATCCATTGCCAGTCAGACCATAGGCATCACCAGGCCAGTTGTCCACTTCGGTGGTGGTGGTGAGCTGCCCACCGACTTGCAGGCCTGTGATGATGACAGGTTTTAGGTTGGCACGAGCGGCATAGACGGCGGCAGAATAACCTGCAGGACCTGAGCCTAAGATGATGAGTTGATGATGGGCTGCCATAACAATTCCTTCGATAAAAATATAAGACATATATAAGGTGTGATTGGTAAATTGCAAGTGCCACACCAACCAAACCGATAAGTTATCACAAACTCACTAAAAATAACAAGCCATCAATACAGTCAAGTCGCAATATCATGACAATAACTCTGTTTGAGAGATTCTATTCATAAACTTAGCCTGCCTACGAAAAAGCTGGCTGTTGATACTGCATTGATAAGCCTATTGCAAACAATCTGTTGTGGTAGATTGCTTCAATAACTATTAGTTTGGTTTTTGGCTTGTTGGTTGCAACTATGGCATCTTTATTCTTTGGAGCAAAAACATAAAGACAAGAAGCGTTGCCCTTAAACTTACTTTTGACAAGGCAAAGATGGGAGGGTTGTTTTTGTGTTGGCTTGGTTCTTTGATGAATAATTCACGATGGCAGGGTTTGGCAAAGGTGGGTTTGTATGATGAATGAAAAACTGCCCAAATCACAGACTTGGGCAGCTTGGCTGTATTAATCCAAAAAGGCGAAGTGGTCAATTTGCATTTGCATCATCACCTCACTTGGTGCAGTCATGCTTTCGGCATGAGCCGAACTTCTTGGTAGGATTTTTTCAAAATAAAATTCGGCAGTTTGTGTTTTGGCAAGATAAAATTCCTTGGGCTGTTCGCCACCATTTTTAAGCTTATCAAAAGACACCGCTGCCATACGAGCCCAGTGATATGCCATCATCACATAACCTGAGTACATCAAAAAGTCATCACAGGCAGCCGAGACAATATCACGATCTTTGCGTGCGGTTAGCAATAGGCGGGCGGTGAGCATGTTCCATTCGGCACACAGTTTGGTCAAGCTCCAGACAAATTTACGCATATCTTTGTCAAGGGCGTATTCACCGCACCACTTCATGATGCCAGCGGTATAATCACGGATTGCTTTGCCACCACCTTGCAGCAGCACTTTGCGACCCAATAAATCCAACGCCTGTACGCCTGTGGTGCCTTCGTATAAGGTTGCAATGCGAGCATCGCGAGCAATCAGCTCCATGCCTGATTCTTTGATGTATCCATGCCCACCATAGATTTGTTGACCGTGCTTGGCGGACTCAATGCCCAATTCGGTCAAAAAGCCCTTTAAGATCGGGGTAAAGAAACCGATTTTGTCGTCCCATTTTTTGATTTCTGCTTCATCGCCTTCTGCTACGGCTTCGGCAAGTTTATCTGCATAGCGGGCGGTGTGATAAATCATTGAACGAGCACCTTCGGCAAATGCCTTTTGGGTAAGCAGCATACGGCGAACATCAGCATGATGAATGATGGCATCAGCAGGTTGGTCTGGTTCTTTTGTGCCACTTAAGGCACGCATTGAGCGGCGTTCTTTGGCATAGGGCAGGGCATTTTGAAAAGCAAGTTCCATATGAGCCAAGCCCTGAATACCCGTACCAATACGAGCCGTGTTCATATAAGTAAACATGGCTTTTAGCCCTTTGTTTGGTTCACCAAGCAAAAATCCTGTAGCACCGTCAAAGTTAATCACGCAAGTGGCTGATGAGCTGATGCCCATTTTATGCTCAATAGAGCCACAAGCAACTTGGTTGCGTTCTCCGACTTCGCCTGTGGCAGTTGGTAAGAATTTTGGCACAATAAATAGCGAAATGCCCTTGGTGCCAGCAGGTGCATCAGGCAATCGTGCCAAGACAACATGCACAATGTTCTCAGTTAGGTCATGCTCGCCTGCCGAGATGAAGATTTTGCTGCCCGTGATGGCGTAGCTGCCATCGTCATTTGGTACGGCACGGGTTTTCATTTGGTTCAAATCTGTGCCACATTGTGCTTCAGTCAGGCACATTGTGCCAGACCATTCGCCAGAGACAAGTTTGGGTAGGTAGGTGTTTTTTTGCTGTTCATCACCATATTGCATGATGGTATTGACCGAGCCGATGGTCAGACCAGGGTACATTGCCCATGGCCAGTTTGCTGTTCCCATCATTTCGGATTTGATGAGATTAAGCGACATTGGCAGGTTCATGCCGCCATAGTTTTCAGGGTAGCTGATGCCTTGCCAGCCACCTTCAACAAATTGCTGATAAGCCTCTTTAAACCCTGTTGGCGTGGTTACTTTGCCATCTTGAAAATGACAACCCTCAGCATCGGCAGGTTGGTACAGTGGCGATAGTACATTTTCGGCAAAGCCGGCAAAACCCTGCAAAATCATTTCAACCGTTTCGGCATCGGCGGCTGAACCGTTGTTTAAGGTTTGATAATGACTTTGATAATCAAACATTTCATTCATCAAAAACTTCATGTCGCGTAGCGGTGCTTTGTAGGTTAGCATGATTTTTTCCTTTGCTGTTTGTTGATATAAAAGTTTGCCAATTTGCCAAAACTTGTCCTTACTATACAGAGATTTTTGCTTTTGGGAAAGGGTTGCGGATTATTAATAACTTATTTTCATACAAATCATGTTTTGTGATAATTTTTGGTTATAAAAAAGCGTCCGCCGAAGCAGACGCAGGTATTGCTGTTTGTGTGTTTGGCTTGGTTATAATTTACAAGCACCGCCTTCACAGCCATCGTCATTGCTACTATCTACGCCACCTTCGACCGCCATGCCGTCAAAGTCATTAAATAAATCATCCAAATTGTCAAAATCCAGCCCATCGGCTGCCAGTGTGGTGTCGCTCATGATGTCTCCTAATGGGATTTGCTTGTAAAATAAAAAGGTTGTATGATGCCCATACAGCGGTGTTAAAAGGCGAGCAGTATTGTATCATCACTCAATAAAAGCTCGGTTTAAAGCCAAAATTTTCAAAATCAAATAAACAGTTCATTGATAACTACTTTACTATGTTCTTGGGTGTATAAATCAATGATCTTATTTTTTTGGGAATTTTATCAGCCAGTGCGCCCGATGGAATACAAAATAACAGACGATATGTCCTTGCTGATGATAAGGCTACAAGTATTCTTGCTTGGAATTATACACACCTTGATGATAAACCACAATCAAAAATTGATTGCCGTAAGTTTGAGCCTGATTTATACAGCTACTTTTTAACATCGATCAAAACAATCGCGTGTAAAAATAGGTTCTAATAACCGCTGCTTATCATCACCAAAGCTAGTGATATTAAATTCTGCCACTGGCGTAATGCCCCGCACCGCATTGGTGATAAAAAGTCGTGTGATTTTTAACAAATCACCATCAGCCAGCACCCGTTCACGCACCACGCCACAAATACCGCTTGCCATGATTTTGGCACGCATAACCCCTGCTACACCTGATTTATCCACAGGTGGCGTGTACCAAATATCATCTGACAGCTGATAAAAAATATTACCCATCGTGGCACAAATCCACTCGCCATGCACATTGGCAACCAGCCCATCATCAATACTGGCATCGAACGCCTGCTTTGCCAAAAGTTCTGCGTGTGCCAGCACTTGCTCAGTGCAACCGATGAGTTTCAATCCTGCCAAGCGACTGGGACGATGGGCGAGCTGACTGCCCAGCGTGATGACGCGAATCGGTGCTTGCACTGGTATATCTTGGATAAATCCTGTGGCAAAACTTGTGTTGATGGGCGAAGTTTTTAGATAAACTTGTGCCTTATTGTTGCCATCATCAACAAAGCCATAGCCACGCAGAGTCTGTTTTTGGCGGGTGATGATGATTTTTATGATGCCCTGATGCACTTTGGTTGCCAAATGGCGAAGCTCAGCAAACAACAACGCAACATCCAGCTGCAAAGCAAAAGCCACCAAGCCCTGATTGATACGCTGATGATGAAAATCCAAGGCGATAATCTGCCCAGCAAACACGCCCATTGTGCTAAAAAAACCATCGCCAAAGGCAAATGCCCGCTCGTCCATGCGGTCATCGCACTGATCCAAAGTAGCATGATTCCATTGATAAAATTGTATTTTGTCCATAATTAATCAGCAAAAAACCAAATCACGCATAGGCACAGCCTTGCCCTTATCTTGCATGATTATTTATTTTGAAAATTTGACCCATCAACAACTCAGCGTTGCCTTAAGACAATCTGACAACGATAATCTTGGCACTGGGCATTTAGTAGTTCAAACGCACCAACGGTCTGCTCTGCCATTGGCACTCCTTGCAGTATCTGATGAACGATATTCGTCCCCTTTTTGGCATCGGCGGCACTCATCATTAAATAAGCTCGCTTGGCAAAATTAAGCGAAGATGACTTAGTTGGCTCATTATCACTGGCGGCGGCATAGTACCAAACCAGCTCTAGCAAACCATCGGATTCAACCACATACAAAGGTGGCTCATGGGCGGCACTGTAGCGAAAACTTGAGGCAGGTTTGCCATAAAAATCCAGCGTTTCTTCTTGGGTTGCGGTACTGCCAATGTATGACTTTAGACTTGTGATATCTGTGGCTGCCACCCCTGCCACTTGCCAATTTTTGGTGTCATAAACCACCGCTTTGTAGATTTTTTTCTCGCCATCGTCCTGAACCAGTTGCTCATTGCCCACAGGACGAAATGTCAAAAACAACACCAAAACCACCGCCAACAACAACGCTGCAAGCAGCCAAAACTGACGGCGATATAACCATGATTTATGAGAGGAGTTTTTGGTGAGATTTGTCATAGCGAATCAGTAAGATATTTTTTGATGATTGTAGCATAAAATAACAACAATCAGCACCCATTTGCTTGATTTTTTGCTAAAATTAGCACACTGCTTTATTTTTAAAAGCATTCGCCACGCTGGTGATGCTTAGTTATCTGGAACCCTCATGCAACATTTTATCGTCATTGGCAACCCCATCAATCACTCAAAAAGCCCAGAAATTCATCACGCCTTCGCTGCCAGTGTTGGGCTGCCCATCTGCTATCAAAGACAGCTTTGTCCTGATAATTTTGACAGTTTTGTCGCTGTTGTTTCAGCATTTTTTGCAGGGGGTGGTAAGGGGGCGAATGTTACTTTACCATTTAAACAAATGGCACATCAGCTGGTACAATCACAAGGCGAAATCAGCGATGATGCACGCCATGCTGGAGCGGTCAATACCCTGATGATAAAAAACGGCAAATTGTATGGCGATAATACTGACGGTCGTGGCTTGGTTGCCGATTTGCAAGCACATGGAATCACTTTGGCAAATAAAAAAGTCGCCATCATTGGGGCAGGTGGAGCGACTCGTGGGGCGATTTTGCCACTATTATCCACAGGTTGCTCGCTGGATATTTATAATCGCACCATTGATAAGGCTTGGCAGTTGCTTGAGCAATTCAATCACCCCGCCTTATCAGCACGCCCATTGTCAGACTTGACAACGGCACGCTATGACCTTATTATCAATGCCACATCAGCCACCACAACAGGTCAGACATTGACATTGGGCAATTGCCAAGCCAGTGCTGCCTATGATATGATGTATGGCAAGCCATCAGAATTTTTGGCACATTTTCAGCATCAAGGGGCGGCAACTTTTGATGGATTTGGTATGTTGATTCAGCAAGCCAAGCTGTCTTTTGAACTGTGGACAGGCAAGATGCTTGATTTGGATAAAATCACCTTGCCCTAAAAGCCCTTGGCTAAGATACGATATCATGGCAAAAAACCAATAGCATGAACATGCACCGTAAGCCGATGCTTGCCCATTTTTCCATTGGTATCAATACAATTTTTATTTCAAAATAAAATACAGTTGTAAGCAGAAATGAACAAAGACTGATTTTAAGTTTGAAAATTAATTATGTTTTTTGCAAAATTCAATGAGTTTTTGGCAGATTTAGAGCAAAACCCCATTGTTGATGAGTGGTATATGTCTAATTTTGCTGAAAAAAATATCAAAACATTAGAGCCTTATGAAGCATTTGATAATTTAAGGGGCTGAAATGGATTAGTATTGGAAATATTATGCTACAAATGTGAAGCTAACTCGTTGCAAATGAACATAATCCAAGCAAAGAAAATTACTTGAATTTTTACTGCTACAGTAATGGTCGGAATAGCAACTGACATGATAGGCATTTAAGCGAATACATCTATATTATATTATCACAAAGTTTGTCTTGCGATGGACCATTATTTAAGTTTGGAAGCCAAAGAATTCTTTTAAAACACAATAGCAAAGCCTATACTGTTGTCGTAAAAGATACCAAAGCTGACACCTGATGCCTATTATTACAAGCAAAATTAAACCTGGCAGTATTGTTTATGCGGACAGTTACAAAAGTTATAATGCTCTAGATATGAGTAACTTTAAGTACTTTAGAATTAATGATTCCAAAGAATTTATTGAGATCATAATCGCATTAACGGTATTGAAAACCTATGGAATCAAGCCAAGCTAGCACTTGGGAGGTGCAATGGCATTTAATCAGCTTAAAGTACTTAGAAAATGGTGCGAAATTGAGAGCTGACCTACAGCGTGAAAAAACCGATGGTTTTGACATCGACATTGCTCGAAGTGAGCCACGCTGGCACAAGTTGGAATAGCACATAAAGCGGTAAGCCTGAGCTAAACCCCGTGAAAATGCAGAGCAACATATTTTTGGTAAAAATCTGTTGCCAAAGGGACGGTTTGGTTGCGGTCATTGTTTTTCCCCTCTATTTTTAGCTTTTGTAGCCGTTCGGATTATTTTTTTGCCAGTTCCACGTATCTGCCATCATTTGCTCCAGATCGCGTTCTGTTTTCCAACCAAGCTTTTCAAGGGCTTTGCGAGAGTTGGAATAGCATTCAGCAATATCCCCAGCACGGCGTTCGACAATTTTATACGGCACGGCAATTTGATTTACTTTCTCAAAGGCTTTTACCATATCCAGCACCGAATAACCTACGCCCGTGCCCAAGTTGTAGATATGTAGCCCTGCGTCTTGATGATGTTTTTCAAGGGCTTTGAGATGACCAATCGCCAAATCGACCACGTGGATATAATCCCGCACGCCCGTGCCGTCTGGGGTCGGGTAGTCGCCACCAAAGACGGAAAGTTGCGGCAATTTGCCCACCGCAACTTGGCTGATAAACGGCATTAAATTATTTGGAATGCCATTCGGATCTTCGCCAATCAGACCGCTTGCGTGAGCACCGACGGGGTTGAAGTAACGCAAGATCACCGCACTAAATTGCGGATTGGCTTTGACCGTATCTTCCAACACACGCTCAACCATATATTTTGACGTGCCGTAAGGGTTGGTTGTGCCGCCCACTTCAAAATCTTCGGTAATTGGCACGGTTTTTGGTGTGCCGTAAACGGTGGCGGACGAGCTAAACACGATGGTATTTACCCCTGCTTTGAGCATTTCTTCCAGCAACACAATCGAACCGCCCACGTTATTTTCGTAGTAGAACAACGGTTTTTGCACGCTTTCGCCCACCGCTTTTAAGCCTGCGAAATGAATGACTGAGTCAATTTTGTGTTCTGCAAAAATTTTACGCAGGATTTCACGATCTAAAATATCGCCCTGATAAAACGGAAAATCTTTGCCAGTAATTTGTTTGACACGCTCAAGGGAAATCTCTGAGGAATTGTGTAAGTTGTCTAACACAACGATTTCTTGCCCTGCATTCAATAATTCTACGGCGGTGTGCGAGCCGATATAACCTGCACCGCCTGTGACTAAAATTGCCATTTAAGTGTTCCTTTTTTAGTAAAAATGTGGATATTCTACAACTTTTTAAAAAAAGTTAAATGTTACTTACAAAAAACATTGGCTCGGGGCGCTTTGAGTAAAAATAAAGGAGCAAATTAGATTAATAAACATATTATTTATACCAGTCTTATAAAGATAACCCATTGTAAAATAAGTAAAAAGCCTAAAAACTTTGCTTGAATTTTTGTGGCACAAGTTACTGCCAGAACAGCAAGTGACTACTTGATATTCGGTATAATTCATCCGCTTTATTCTATCACAAAATCAGGCTTGTAATAGGCTATCATTTAACCCAAGAAACCAAAGAGTTCTTTGATGGTGAAATTGAACTTGATGAAAGCTATTTTGATGACATCTGTAAAGCCAAGCGTGGTCGTGGTGCTGGTGGCAAAACTGCTGCGTTTAGTTTGTTAAAGCGAAATGATAGAGTTTATGTGGTTGTTGTTAAAGATATCAAGCAAAGTTAAGCCTGATAGTATTATTATTTATACTGACAGCTACAAAAGTTACCATGCTTTTGATGTGAATGACTTTAAGCATTTTAGAACCAACCATTCTAAAGAATTTTCTAAAGATTGCAATCATATCAACGGCATTGAAAACTTCTGGTTACAAGCCAAACAAGTACTTAGAAAGTATAATGGCATTGACAAGAAAAACATTCATTTGTTTATACAAGGAATGTGAGTTTAGATTCAACTATGATGCACCATATAATCAGCTTAAGGTATTGAGAAAATGGTGTAGGATCTGGGTTAATTTAGTGCAATTATTTATTTTATTAAAAACTCCATCAAGTCCCACGGCTGCAGCTAAGGTCAAGCAGCAACAGCAGGGCTGTATCTGTTTTGGGCATATTGCTTTTATTGACCGCTGTTGTTGTTCATATGAGGGTGAGAAAATATGCTTTGTAAATCATTGCCTGAAGTGACGGCTTATCAAAATGACAAACTGGTTTGGCTATATTGTAAACGCAAAATATCCGCCAAAAACAAGGCTTGTTTTTATTTGATGAGTTAAAAAATCACCATGGTTTTTGGCGCAATCAGATGCAAAGTTTTGATTATTGATATTGATGAATCGGTTGGCGGTTTACAATTTTTTAACGCATTATTGCGACATTGATTGGCTTTTTGTCATCAAACTTTGCTAAAATGGGCAAAATTTGATTTTTATTAGACTATGACAAAACGCAACAAAACCCAAGCAACAAAATCCAAACGAAACAACAAGCGTCAGCGATCTGGACGATCATCGCTGGCAGTGGCTGTGTCAATCATAACAGTTATCTTATTGGTCGTGGCGGCGGCTTGTTATCAGACGATTTATGCCAAATCAAGCCGACCTGCACAGACGATAACAGTGGATAAAGGTGATTCTTATCACAGTCTTTTGGTTACGCGTTTGTGGTCAGATCAGCCACTGGCGAGTCGCTGGATTGCTAGAGCTTATGTGGCATTGATGGCAAACAAACCATTGCAAGCAGGCGGCTATCAAATACCCAGTCAGGCAAGTTTGGCACAGGTGGTGCGTATTTTTGACGAAGGGGCAAAGGTGAGCCAATTTAGCCTGCGTATCATCGAGGGCAAGACGGTAAAAGATTTATATCAATTGCTCAAAAATACCGATGGCGTGGTATTGACCGTGCTGACACCGCCTGCTGATGGTTATGCGTGGACAGATGTCATGCGTGATAACGAAGCAGTTGCCAAAGCGTTAAATATCCAAACGCCCAATGGTAATTTGGAGGGGTGGTTTGCTCCCAATACTTATCAATTTGCCAAAGGCACAACCGATATTGCAATCTTGGAGCGGCTGTATCAAAGCCAGCAAAAAATCTTGGAGCAGGCATGGGCACAGCGAGCGGATAATCTGCCTTACAAAACGCCTTATGAAGCACTGATTATGGCAAGCATTATCGAAAAAGAAACAGGGATAAAATCCGAACGCAATCTGGTCGCGGCTGTGTTTGTCAATCGCTTGCGTCAAGGCATGAGATTGCAGACAGACCCAACCATTATCTATGGGTTGTTTGATCGATATGATGGCAAGATTTATCGCAGTAATATTGCCGAAAAAACCGAGTATAATACTTATCAAATTGATGGGCTACCACCGACACCAATTGCTCTGCCGTCAGCCGAAGCAATTTTGGCAACCATGCACCCCAAGGACAGCGATGTATTGTTTTTTGTTGCCACAGGCAAGGGTGGGCATAAATTCAGTCGCACTTATCAAGAGCATCAACAAGCAGTGGCACAGTATCGAGCAACCATTGCAAAAAAACCAAACTGACAAATAAAATCAATCAATACAGGCGAGATAACGATGGGCATGGGGCGATTTATCAGCTTTGAGGGAACAGAAGGTGTGGGCAAGACCACTGCCATAGAAGGCTTATGCCACAGGCTAACAAGCCAAGGCATTCAGGTGGTACGCACCAGAGAACCGGGTGGTAGCGAGCTTGCCGAGCGGGTGCGTGAGCTGTTTTTAAACCCCGATAACCACATTGATGCCAACACAGAGATTTTGCTGATGTTTGCGGCACGAGCCGATCATCTGCACCAAACCATTTTGCCTGCCTTGAAACTGGGTCATTGGGTGGTGTGCGATAGGTTTTTTGACAGCACAGTGGCGTATCAGGGTTTTGGGCGTTATAAGGGCGACAGATCGGCATTGGCAAAGATTGAGTCATTGATTGAGCAATTTGTTCCTGTGGTACCTGATGTAACTTTGTGGCTGGATTTGGATATTGCAACAGGTATGCAGCGTGCAGGCAAGCGTGCCGCTGCAGACAGGCTTGAGGCAAATGATTTGGCATTTTTTGAACGAGTATATCAGGGCTTGGTATATCAGCAGCAAAAATATCCAGAGCGAATTTATCGTATTGATGCCAGCGGCAGTGCTGATGAAGTGGCCACAAGAATTGATGCGGCACTGGGTCTTTGAGCTCTTTGGATTGTGTTGCCGCAGTTTTTTGCCAAGACCACTTGATCACAACAAATATCAAAGCCGCAGATGGCAGAAAAATCAAAAATAACTATCAACAATCTCCGCTAATGTGGTAAACTAGCAAAAGATTATTCGGTTTTTGAGCGAATGCTGCCAAGACCATCATTTATCACGCAGATTTTTCAATATTTACCACTGATTCATCAGGGCTTGTTATGGCAGATGTACATCAAAATATCAAATCCAAGTTAAAAGGTGCAATTACCGCTTTGGTTACTCCAATGAAACCTGATGGTTCCGTGGATTATGACGCACTTGCCAAGCTGATTGACTGGCAGATTGCCGAGGGTATTCATGGCTTGGTTGCTGTTGGCACAACAGGCGAGGCAGCAACTTTGCCAATGCAAGAGCATATCAAAGTGTTGCGTTTTTTTGTTGAGCAAGTAGCCTCTCGCGTCCCTGTAATTGCAGGCACAGGGGCAAACTCTACGCATGAGGCGATTGAACTGACCGCCCATGCCAAAGAGGCAGGAGCGGACTGTGCTTTGTTGGTTGTGCCTTATTATAACAAGCCAACCCAAGAGGGTATGTATCAGCATTTTAAGGCAGTTGCAACAGCGGTGGATATGCCGCAGATGCTCTATAATGTACCGGGGCGTACCGTGGTCGATATGTCCGAAGACACGGTTAATCGCTTGGCGGATTTGCCCAATATCATTGCCATTAAAGATGCCACAGGCGATATTGAGCGTGGCAAGCGGTTGATTGAGCGAGTTGGCGATCGTATCTTAGTATTTTCTGGCGATGATCCAACTGCCCTAACTTTAATGCATCATGGTGCAGTGGGGGATATTTCTGTCAGCTCAAATATTGCTCCCAAGGCAATGAGTCAAGTGTTTGAACTGGCATTGGCTGGCAAATTCACCGAAGCTGAAGCTATTCACCAGCAAATTGCCCATCTGCACCATGATTTATTTATCGAAACCAGTCCGCAACCTGTCAAATATGCTTTGCACAAAATGGGCAGAATTGATACAGGCATTCGTTTGCCTATGGTGTGGTTATCGCAAGAGTATCATGCTGCAATTGATGAAGCATTGCTAAAAGCAGGACTGTTGTCGGCATAATGACAAAATTGATAATAATCGGGGATTTTATGAAAATTTTACACATGATTGCATTGACGGTGGCGGTTGCTGCATTGACAGGCTGTGCAGCCACCAAAAGTGTGTTGGCAAAAAGAGACAATGGCAGCTTGGATTATCGCACTGCCAAGACACTTGACCCCATCAAAATGCCTGTCAATCAGCCAGCAGCTGAATTTATCCCCTTATACCAAACGCCAAAAGCAAACGGTGCTTTGCCAAATTTTGTTAATGAATCTGGCAAGCAATACCAGTTGCCCAGACCGCCTTCGGTTCGCTAATTAGTTGGCATTATTTACTTACCAAGCATTACCTTTTATATTATTGAGAGTATCATGGAAAAAAGAGCTTTATTGTACACTGGCAAGGCCAAATCTGTTTATGAAACTGACGATCCTGATTTATTGGTTTTGCATTTTCGCAATGATGCCAGTGCGTTTAATGGCGAAAAATTGGCAAGCCTTGATCGCAAAGGCATGGTAAACAACCGCTTTAATGCCTTTATTATGCAAAAACTTGCCGAAGCAGGCATTGAGACACATTTTGAAAAACAACTGTCTGATGAGGAGGTGTTGGTAAAACGCCTGAAAATGATTCCTGTTGAGGCGGTTGTGCGTAATTATGCTGCTGGTGGCTTGATGAAGCGTTTGGGATTGGCCGAAGGCTTGCCACTGCTACCACCAACTTATGAACTGTTTTATAAAGATGACGGACTGGGTGATCCGATGTTGTCCGAATCAACCGCCATCGCTCTTGGTTATGCCACTGCTGATGAGCTGGCACAAATGCAGACATTGACCATGAAAGTCAATGAAGTACTATCTAAACTGTTTGATGATGCAGACTTGATGTTGGTTGATTTTAAGCTGGAATTTGGTCTGTTCCATGGGCGAGTGGTGCTGGGTGATGAGTTTTCGCCAGATGGTTGCCGTTTGTGGGATAAGCAAACCAAGAAAAAGCTAGACAAAGACCGCTTCCGTCAAGGCTTGGGCGATGTGGTTGAGGGCTACGAAGAAGTCGCTCGCCGTATCGGTGTGCCACTATAAATATAAAATCTACACCACAAGTCAAGCAGCTTGTGGTGTTTGATGATTGCAACTGATATTGATATTGGATTATCGTCATGTATTTTCAGATGTATAAGATTGTTGCCTATATTCCAGAAAATGCACTCGAGAGTGTAAAAAATGCAATGTTTGAGGCAGGTGCAGGGCATTTTGGTAATTATGAATGTTGCAGCTGGCAAACTTTGGGCGTTGGACAGTTTCGACCTTTGGCTGGAGCGAACCCAACCATAGGGACAGTTGGCGAAATCACCCAAGTGTCCGAATGGAAAGTTGAAATGATCGTGGCGGAGAATAAGCTGTGCGATGTTGTTGCCGCCTACAAGCAAGCACACCCCTATGAAGTGCCAGCCTACGAAGTGTATCAGACTGTCGATGTTGAGGATTATTAAGCCAGCATTATCAACCTTCAAAGTAAAATTTGAAGGTTTTTATTTGCCTGCGAGATGGTTGCTCATGAATCGGATTTGCCATCACCCAAGCATAACAGGATTAAGCATTGGCAAAACAAACGCTTTTTTGCCAATCACACAAATTAGCACTATCCATCTGAAAAGATAAAAATTTAATATAAATAATAAAATTTGTTAATTAAACTTATTATATTTGCTCTTTTTATGTGATGTTTTTTGTGCTATGATAATTCAATTTACCAATTTCTTGGACGGATAATTAAGGGAATTGACACCATGTCGCAACCGATGACCAAAGATGAATTTTTGCAACTCAAGCAACAAGGGTACAGTCATGTACCGCTTATCAAAAAACGCTTGATGGACGATGCTACGCCAGTGGCGGTTTTTGCCAATATTCGCAAACTCAATCCAAAGGCGTATTTGTTTGAATCTGTGGTGGGCGGCGAACGCTTTGCACGCTATTCGATGATTGGGCTGGGCAAGGGCGTGTATTTTGAGTATCAAGACGGCACCATGCGTGTTGGTTCTGAACTTGTTGGTACGGTATCGAGCCAAAAAACAGACAAGCCCTTTGATGAAATCCGCCGCTTTATGCAGCAATTTCGTATGCCGTCAGCGACTGAAATTGTAGATTTGCCAGTATTTAGCGGTGGCTTGGTGGGTTATTTTGGCCATGATTTGATTCGCACCATTGAGCCAAGTGTCGGGCAATCAGATGCACCCAACCCTTTGAATTTGCCAGATTTGTGGCTTATGCTATCAACCGAGGTTGTGGTTTTTGATAATCTTGAACATACTTTATCCATTGTGGTGTATGCCAATTGTGATGTAGAAAATGGCTATGAAGATGCATTACAGCGTCTGCAAGCAATTGAGCAAGCGGTTGCACAAAAAGCGGATTTGAGCACCGTAACCAGAGCCAAGCCAGAATTTGTTTCACAAACGGGCAAAGAGAAGTATTGCGAAGATGTCAAAAAAATCAAAGAATATATCTTAGCTGGTGATGTGATGCAGGTTGTACCAGCCCAAAGACTGAGTGCTGATTTTGATGGCGATGCGTTGTCGGTGTATCGTGCACTTCGCTATCTGAACCCTTCACCGTATTTGTTCATCGTGCATGGCGAAACTTTTGGTACGGATAAGTCGCCTTTTGATATTATTGGTGCATCGCCTGAAATTTTATCCCGTATCGAAGATGGCATGGTTACGGTCAGACCATTGGCTGGGACACGCAGGCGTGGTCAAGATGCAGCAGAGGATTTGGCATTGGAGCAGGAGCTGTTGGCTGACCAAAAAGAAATCGCCGAGCATTTGATGTTGATTGACTTGGCTCGTAATGATATTGGGCGTGTCTGCCAAGTAGGTTCAGTGCAAGTTACTGATAAGATGTTTATTGAGCGATATTCGCAAGTGATGCATATTGCCAGTAATGTTGAGGGCGTTGTGCGAGATGATGTTGATGCACTTGATGTGTTTTGTGCTACTTTTCCAGCAGGGACGCTCTCTGGTGCACCAAAGATTCGTGCTATGCAGATTATTGATGAAGTTGAACCAGTACGCCGCACAGTGTTTGGCGGGGCGGTGGGCTATGTGGGCTGGCACGGCAATATGGATACCGCCATCGCCATTCGTACAGCAGTCATGAAAGATGGCAAGGTTCATGTGCAAGCAGGTGCAGGCGTGGTGGCGGATTCAGATCCTGTTGCCGAATGGGAAGAAACCAACAAAAAAGCCTTGGCTTTGGTGAAGGCGGTGGAGCTGGCTTGTGATGGATTAAATATCTAACAATTGCTTTGCTGATTAACCTTTTTGTTGCTTATGACGATTTGAGAATTTGCACCGATTGCAAGTGATTCAGATTGCAGGACATTGACAGATTGGCTAAGCTGCCAGAGTCTTAATGGGCGAAAAAATCTGGCAGCTGTGCATCAAGTTGTCAGCATGGCAGTTGATGGGCGGTATTTTGGGGCGTTTTCTGAAAAAAATAATCCAAATAAAATCAATGATTTATAAAAATATCTCAGATTTTTTATGAAAAAATAAAAAAAACGCTTGCACAATCTGAAAAATTTGCTATTATATGCACCACTTAGGAAATACACCGCCGGCTTAGCTCAGTTGGTAGAGCAACTGACTTGTAATCAGTAGGTCGCCAGTTCGATTCCGGCAGCCGGCACCATTTTCCAAGTATTATCAGGTCAAGCCCATCGACATTTTGTGGGCTTATCTTTTACCAAGACCAGTAAAAGCAAACCTTTTCAATTTGGTGGGGTTGGGGAGCGGTCAAACCCAACAGACTGTAACTCTGTCGCGAAAGCTTCGAAGGTTCGAATCCTTCCCCCACCACCATTATTCACTACCTAAGTTTACTACCCTGCGGGTGTAGTTTAGTGGTAGAACCTCAGCCTTCCAAGCTGATGGTGCGGGTTCGATTCCCGCCACCCGCTCCATATTTGCTCTTGTAGCTCAGGGGTAGAGCACTCCCTTGGTAAGGGAGAGGTCACGAGTTCAATTCTCGTCAAGAGCTCCATATACAACCCCTTGAAACTCAATGGTTTCAAGGGGTTCGGTTTTGGTAACGATGTGTTGCTTATCATAAAGGAGGTATCATGCGGTATTTTAATAAATCATTTGGGGTAATTATATAGCATGATGCCTATGGGCGTGTGCTAAATATCCATTTATCATGCGTCCAAGCCCATCAAAGTCTGGCTATGGTCGGGCTTTTTTAATGTCTAAAATCAGCCACAGGGTTTTGGGGATATTTCTTGGACGCTTTTATTTGTCATAAATAAGAGTATTAACAATGGCTGTCCAACTTATTTTAAATCAACAAACACAAACTACAGGCAAGGGCGTGCCTGTAAAAATCCATACCACAGATATTGATAGCGAGACTTTGGCACAATTGCACAAAATGTCAAAGCTGGGCTTTATTCATTCGCACATTGCAGTCATGCCAGATGCACACATGGGCAAGGGGGCGACTGTGGGTAGTGTTATTGCAACCAAAAATGCCATCATTCCAGCGGCTGTTGGCGTTGATATTGGTTGTGGCATGAATGCCATACGCCTAAGCCTAAAGGCTCATC
This sequence comes from Moraxella cuniculi, assembly GCF_900637105.1. Lineage (NCBI taxonomy): Bacteria > Pseudomonadati > Pseudomonadota > Gammaproteobacteria > Moraxellales > Moraxellaceae > Moraxella > Moraxella cuniculi. The sequence goes on from NZ_LR134343.1 coordinate 841,043, forward strand.
AGTTGCCTGATAATTTATCGACATTACGCAACGCCATCGAACGCATGGTTCCTGTTGGCTTTGCTCAGCATAAGCAAGTTTTGGCAAAAGCATCAACGCTGGCACCGCTTGATAAGCGATTGCGGCTGATTACTGACAAACACCCAGCACTGCGTCGCATGTTGCGACAATTTGATGCCACATGGCAAAAACAGCTGGGAACTTTGGGTGGTGGTAATCATTTTATTGAGATATGCCTTGACGAAAGTGATGATGTTTGGGTGATGTTACACTCAGGATCGCGTGGCATAGGCAATGTGATTGGCAGTTATTTTATTGAGCGTGCCAAAAAAGAGGCACAAGACCGTTTTGGACGGGCACCAGATAGTGATTTGTCTTATTTTGTCGAAGGTTCGTCAAGTTTTGATGATTATATGCAGGCGGTTGAGTGGGCTCAAGAATATGCTTTTCATAATCGCCGTGAAATGATGAGAGTGATTTTGGAGGCAATGCGTCCATTGTTGCCGAAATTTTTTGCAACCAAAGAAGCAATCAATTGTCATCATAATTATGTGCAACGAGAACTGCATTTTGGCGAGATGGTTTTTGTTACTCGCAAAGGGGCGATTTCGGCACAACAAGATGAATACGGCATCATACCGGGTTCAATGGGGGCAAAATCCTACATTGTCAAAGGTCGAGGCAATGCAGACTCTTTTTGTTCATGCTCACATGGAGCGGGTCGCCGTATGAGCAGGGCAAAAGCAAAATTGCTGTTTAATCAGCAGGATTTGATTGAACAAACTCAAGGTGTCGAGTGTCGCAAAGACAAAGGTGTGCTCGATGAGATACCAGCTGCCTACAAGGATATTGATAGCGTCATGGCAAATCAGCAGGATTTGATTGAGGTGGTGCATACTTTGCGTCAAGTGCTGTGCATCAAAGGTTAATCTGCTAACAATTTTTAAGGACAATTATGGAAAAAATAACGATTATCTTGCCCAAATCAGGCAAGGGAAGAAACTTGGCAAGTTTATCACCCCTAATGAAAAAAGGTGGCAAATTTGCCAGTGAAAAACCTCGAGCCGCTCATCGCCGTCAGCGAAAATCAATCAAACTGCAACTGCGACAGGGTAGGAGTGATTGGCTCATTGATTAGTCAAAAACTAATACAGACAGAGCAAAGAGAAAAGTCATAAAATCTTGATTGGGTGTTTTCAAGGGCAATCTAGTGTGATATAATGACTGTTGATATGACAACCGTTTTGTCTGATTCGACCAAAGCATTGTCATAGAAGTTTTATTAACAAAACGAGGAAACCATCATGGCAAAGGCCAAGTTTGAGCGTGTAAAACCACACGTAAACGTTGGTACCATCGGTCACGTTGACCATGGTAAAACCACTCTAACCGCTGCTATCGCAACCGTTGCTGCTAAGCATCACGGTGGTGAAGCAAAAGACTACGCTGCTATTGACTCAGCTCCTGAAGAAAAAGCGCGTGGTATTACCATTAACACTTCTCACATTGAGTACGACACTGCAAACCGCCACTACGCACACGTAGACTGCCCAGGCCATGCTGACTATGTTAAAAACATGATCACTGGTGCAGCTCAGATGGACGGTGCTATCTTGGTTGTATCAGCAACTGACGGTCCAATGCCACAAACTCGTGAGCACATCCTACTATCTCGTCAGGTTGGTGTACCATACATCATGGTATTCATGAACAAGTGCGACATGGTAGATGACGAAGAGCTACTAGAGTTGGTTGAAATGGAAGTGCGTGAGCTACTATCAGACTACGACTTCCCAGGTGATGACACTCCAATCATCAAAGGTTCTGCCCTAGAAGCCCTAAACGGTGCTGACAGCAAATACGGTGAGCCTGCAGTTTTGGAACTGCTAGACACTCTAGACAGCTATATCCCAGAGCCTGAGCGTGATATCGATAAGTCATTCCTAATGCCAATCGAAGATGTATTCTCAATCTCAGGTCGTGGTACTGTAGTAACTGGCCGTGTAGAATCAGGCATCATCAAAGTTGGTGACGAAATCGAAATCATCGGTATCAAACCAACTGCAAAAACTACCTGTACTGGTGTTGAAATGTTCCGCAAATTGCTAGACGAAGGTCGTGCAGGTGAGAACTGTGGTATCCTACTTCGTGGTACTAAGCGTGAAGAAGTTCAGCGTGGTCAAGTACTTGCTAAGCCAGGTTCAATCACACCACACACCAAGTTTGATGCAGAAGTGTATGTACTATCAAAAGAAGAAGGTGGTCGCCACACGCCATTCCTAAATGGTTATCGCCCACAATTCTACTTCCGTACCACTGACGTAACTGGTGCCATCACTCTACAAGAAGGCACAGAAATGGTTATGCCAGGCGATAATGTTGAGATGAGCGTTGAGCTAATCCACCCAATCGCTATGGACAAAGGTCTACGCTTCGCTATCCGTGAAGGTGGCCGTACCGTAGGTGCTGGTGTTGTTGCTACTGTTAAAGACTAATCACAACACCTTATAAAGCAAGCTCCTTTTGGGGCTTGTTTTTTTTGGAAATTTTTTATAAAAATGCTTGCAAAAAATAAAATCTCTGCTATAATAGTAAGCCTTAACACCCTAGGCGATTGGCTCAATTGGTAGAGCATCGGACTCCAAATCCGAGGGTTGGGGGTTCGAGTCCCTCATCGCCTGCCATCTTATTTCTCACACCATTCTTTTAATTTCATAAAAATTGGTCATTCCAAGGCAAGTTCCTGCATGAGTGATAATAAAGACAATTTGGACATCCAAAAATCCGTACGCTCTGATATTAATGAGCAAAAACAACCAATCACCGTCTCAAAAGAAAGCGTGGTAGAGGTTGCCAAAAAACATTCAGCCAAAGACATGATCTTGTGGCTGCTTGCTATTGTTGCAATGATTTTGGCAACATTGGTATCGCAGTATTTGCCAAGATATTGGGCGGCGGCAAACGATATCTGGGTACAAATCGGTATCACGGTGGCGCTGGTTGTATTTGGCTTTGTTTGCTTGGCGTTCACCAATCAGGGTAGTGCATTCAAAACATTGCTAAAAGATGCAGGAATTGAATTAAGACGCATTACTTGGCCGAGCAAAGATGAGACCACGCGTTATACATGGCAGGTCATCGTTGTGATGATTATCATCGGGGTCATCATTGGGTTGCTTGATTTATTTTTTAACTATATTATTGGCTTTATTATTTAAAATATTAATTATTGTTAAGGATTGGATTGATGCGTTGGTATATTATTCAAGCATTTTCTGGCTACGAAAATCAAGTTCAGCGTTCGCTTATTGAGCGAATCAAACGCAGCGAATTTGCGGATAAATTCGGTGAGGTGCTGGTACCAACCGAAGAAGTGATTGAGATGCGTGAGGGCAAAAAACGCACCGTGCAACAAAAGCTGTTCCCTGGTTATGTGCTGATTAATATGGAAATGAACGAAGATACTTGGCATATTGTAAAATCATGTCCAAATATTACAGGTTTCGTTGGTGGCACGCCCGAAAATCCAGCACCAATTACCAAAGTTGAGGCGGATCGTATTTTAAATCGCATCAACAAGACAGGTGATGCACCGCGTCCAAAAACAATGTTTGAGCCGGGCGAAGAAGTGTTGGTCATTGATGGACCATTTACTGACTTTAAAGGCTTGGTCAAAAAAGTCGATTATGATAAATCAAAACTGCATTTGACAGTAAGTGTGTTTAATCGCCCAACTGAAGTGGAGCTTGAATTCACAAAAGTTGAAAAAATTAACTAACTGCTGTATAATATGTGGTTTGGGTCTTAGGATTCGTCCGAGGCTGAATTTTCACTGGGGAGCTGAATAAGCGTTTACCCATATCGGAGAGAGTATTATGGCAAAGAAGATTGATGGCTACATCAAGCTACAAGTGCCTGCTGGCAAAGCAAATCCATCACCACCGATTGGTCCAGCTTTGGGTCAAAAAGGTGTGAATATCATGGCTTTCTGTAAAGAGTTCAATGCTGCATCAGCAAACATTGAGCCAGGTTTGCCAATTCCTGTTGTTATCACAGTATTTAATGACAAATCATTCACTTTTGTGATGAAATCACCACCTGCAGCTGTACTATTGCGTAAGGCGGCGGGTATTGCTAAAGGTTCAAGTACGCCACACAGTGCTAAAGTTGGTACGGTTAATCGTGCACAACTTGAAGAGATTGTTAAAACCAAGCAAGCAGACCTAACTGCTGCTGACCTTGATGCAGCTGTTCGTACCATTGCTGGTACAGCACGCTCAATGGGTATCACTGTGGAGGGTGTATAATGGCTAAGCTAACTAAGCGTCAGCAACTAATCAAAGAGCGTGTAGATAGCAACAAGCTATACACCATCGAAGAAGCGGTTGCAATTTTGAATGATTTGCCAGCGGCTAAATTCAAAGAATCGATTGATATTGCCATCAACCTAGGTGTTGATCCTCGTAAATCAGACCAAGTGGTTCGTGGTGCAACCAACCTACCTGCAGGAACTGGTAAAACCAAACGCGTTGCTGTATTTGCACAAGGTGCTGCTGCTGAAGCTGCAAAAGAAGCAGGTGCAGATGTTGTTGGTTTTGAAGATTTGGCAGAAAGCATCAAAGCTGGCAATATGGACTTTGATGTTGTTATCGCCTCACCAGATGCGATGCGTATTGTTGGTCAATTGGGTACAATTCTAGGTCCTCGTGGCTTGATGCCAAACCCAAAAGTTGGCACAGTAACTGCTGATGTTGCAACTGCGGTAAAAAATACCAAAGCAGGTCAGGCACAGTATCGTGTTGATAAAGCTGGTATTATCCATGCTTCAATCGGTCAAGTTGGCTTTACTGGTGAGCAAATTGAGCAAAACGCAACAGCACTGCTTAACGATCTAAAGCGTGCTAAGCCTGCAACCTCAAAAGGTATTTATATCAAAAAAATCACACTTTCTAGCACAATGGGTCCGGGTATTGCTATCGATCCAGTGCCGCATCGTGTAAACAAGTAATCAGATTTGTAATATAATTTGAAATTGATTTGATATAACAATGGTGGCATAAGTTAGTATTATGCCACTTATAATAGATTTTATTATTAGTTCAGCACAACGGGTTGTGCTGTCTAAGACCGTAGGCACTGCATTGCAGTTTAATGTCCAACACCTACGCAGACGGTGAGACTATTGTCAGCCGTATTGGTGCAAGCAGTGATGCTTGTGAAATTGGCTTATTGCTTAGATTAAGCAATAAAACTGGAGACAACCCATGGCACTAAATCTTCAAGACAAACAAGCAATTGTTGCTGAAGTAAATGAAGCTGCCAAAGGTGCGCTCTCTGCTGTAGTTGCCGACTCGCGCGGCGTTGCAGTAGCACAGATGACCGAACTTCGTAAAGCTGCTCGTGAAGCAGGTGTTGATATGCGTATCGTGCGTAACACTTTGTTGCGTCGTGCCTTGTCAGACACTGCTTTTGAGTGCATGAACGATGTATTCGTTGGTCCTACTTTGATTGCATTTTCGAACGAACACCCAGGTGCAGCAGCACGCTTGTTCAAAGAATTTGCCAAGACCAATGACAAGTTCGAAATCAAAGGCGCAGCTTTTGAAGGTGAATTTATTGACGCAAAATCTATCGATCGCTTAGCAACACTACCGACCTACGACGAAGCTATTGCTCGCTTGATGGGTACGATGAAAGAAGCTGCAGCAGGCAAATTGGCTCGCACATTGGCAGCACTTCGCGACAAGATGGAAGCAGAAGCGGCTTAATTTACCGTTTAATTTTACTTTTTATTTTTATACCTTTATTTAGGAATAATTGCTATGTCACTAACTAATGAACAAATCCTAGACGCAATCGCGGCAAAATCAGTTATGGAAATCGTTGAGCTTATCTCTGCGATGGAAGAAAAATTCGGCGTATCAGCAGCAGCTTTGGCAGCAGCTCCAGCAGCTGGTGGCGACGCTGGTGCAGCAGCTGAAGAAAAAGACGACTTTAATGTTGTTCTAACCAACGGCGGCGACAAGAAAGTAGCTGTAATTAAAGTTGTTCGTGAAGTAACTGGTTTGGGTCTAAAAGAAGCCAAAGATTTGGTTGAAGGTGCACCACAAACTGTTAAAGAAGGTGCTTCTAAAGCAGAAGCTGAAGAGCTTAAGAAGAAGCTTGAAGAAGCTGGTGCAAGCGTCGAGCTTAAATAATTGTTTTGAGAAGGTGGCAGATTTGTCATCAATCAAAAAATTATCGCACAAAAACGACAATGTGATTGCATTGTCGTTTTTTATTGTAAAATATTGATGGTTTGGGACAGCTGATTTGATTTGGCAAATTTCTTTGTTGATAATCAGATTAATAAAGTAAAACAGCACCGTGATTAAAGCTGTTGATTTTTGAATTAAGCTGATTGGATTTGGATACTCTGGCTATTTTACAGTGTATTTAGTTGTGGATACTCAAGGTAAAATATAGTTTTGTTAATAAACTCTGGCTTGTGGATTGACCACACGCAATATCACAAGAAAAATTTCATCAGCTGACTTGCTTTATATGCCTTTTTTTATTATAATTTGTTATTTGACCTTTTGTGTAAGCATTTTGACAACAAAATGGTTGGCACGCCCAAAAAGGACAAACGCACCGATGCAAGTTCAGACAGTTTTTGGCATATCATGACTAAACTAGATACCAGAAGGTATTTGGTGTTTTGTTGTGTCTGCTGTTCTTGCGTTTGCCCATAAAAGTTCAAAATCGGTGCATCATGAGCAAATTGCAACGATTTGCAAAAGTTTGAAATCGCCCAATGATTTGGGAATGTTTGGCAGTGTTTGCCTGTTGGCAACATAAATTTAGTTAATCTAAGGAATCTTAATGGCATATTCTTATACCGAAAAGAAACGTATTCGCAAAAGTTTTTCAAAGCTTCCAGATGTCATGGATGTGCCGTATCTGCTCGCCATTCAAGTGGATTCTTATGAGCAATTTCTACAAGAGCACAAAAAACCCAAAGCCCGTGCCAATGTGGGTTTGCAGGCAGCATTTTCGTCAATTTTCCCAATAGAGAGCCACTCTGGCAATGCTCAGTTGCAGTTTGTGGAATATTATCTGGGTGAGCCTGAGTTTGATGAGCGTGAATGCATCATGCGTGGCTCGACTTTTGCTGCACCATTGCGTGTAAAAATTCGCTTGGTTATCAAAGACAAAGACAACAAAACTGCCATTAAAGATGTCCGTGAACAAAGCGTCTACATGGGCGAAATTCCGCTTATGACGGATAATGGTACTTTTATCATCAATGGCACAGAGCGTGTGATTGTTTCACAATTGCACCGTTCACCTGGCGTGTTTTTTGATCATGACAAGGGCAAATCGCACTCAAGCGGTAAGGTGCTTTATAATGCTCGTATCATTCCTTATCGTGGTTCATGGCTTGATTTTGAGTTTGATGTCAAAGACTTGGTCTATGCTCGTATTGACCGTCGCCGCAAGTTGCTTGCCACCATTATTTTGCGTGCCATCGGCATGGATACCGCACAAATTTTGGATACCTTTTTTGACAAAGTGGAAGTATTCAAGGGCGAAGAGTCTTTTGAGATTGAGCTGATCGCTGATCGCTTAAAGGGCGAAATGGCACAGTTTGATATTGTTGATGCAGAAGGCAAGGTTATCGTTGAGCAAGGTCAGCGTATCAATGCTCGCCGAATCAAACAAATCATTGATGCTGGCTTGACCAAATTGGCAGTGCCTGATGAGTACCTTTATGAACGCATTATTGGCGAAGATGTTATCGTGGCGGACGAAGTTATCGTGCGTGCCAACACCTTGATCGATCATGAAGTATTGGTAAAACTGGCTGAAAAAAATGTAAAATCATTTAAGATTTTGTTCACCAATGACATTGATCATGGCTCATTCATCGCTGATACTTTGCGTGCCGATACAGTATTGACGCGTGAAGAGGCATTGATTGAGATTTATAAAGTCATGCGTCCCGGTGAGCCACCAACGCTAGAAACTGCCGAAAAATTATTTGAATCAATGTTCTTTAGCCAAGAGCGTTATGACCTATCCAATGTTGGTCGTATGAAGTTTAATCGCCGCTTGGGTCGTGAATTTGTCGAAACCGATGATATTGATGTGCAGCGTGATCAAGGCGTGCTGTCAAATCAAGATATCGTTGATGTGCTAAAAGAACTGATCGAGATTCGCAATGGTCGTGGCGAGGTTGATGACATTGACCATTTGGGCAACCGCCGTATTCGCTCGGTTGGTGAAATGACCGAAAACCAATTCCGTATCGGTTTGGCTCGTGTGGAGCGTGCGGTAAAAGAGCGTTTGACCACAGCGGATTCGGACAATTTGTCGCCACAAGATTTGATTAACTCAAAACCTGTTGCCGCATCGATTAAGGAGTTTTTTGGTTCAAGCCAGTTGTCGCAATTTATGGATCAAAACAACCCGCTGTCTGAAATCACCCACAAACGCCGTGTTTCGGCACTTGGCCCAGGCGGCCTGACTCGTGAGCGTGCAGGCTTTGAGGTGCGAGATGTGCATACCACGCATTATGGTCGTGTATGTCCAATCGAAACGCCCGAAGGTCCAAACATTGGTTTGATTAACTCGTTGGCGGTATTTGCCAAGACGAATAATTTCGGCTTTTTGGAAACACCATATCGCCGTGTGGTTGATGGTCGTGTTACCGATGAGATTGAGTATGTCTCTGCCATTGAAGAAGTTGGCATGGTGATTGCACAGGCTGACTCGCCAATGAACGAAAATGGTGAGCTGACCGAAGAGATGGTCAGTGTGCGTTATGATGGTGAATTTGTCCGCATGAGTGCTGATAAAGTTACCCATATGGATGTTTCGCCTCGTCAGGTTGTGTCTGTTGCTGCAAGCCTTATTCCATTTTTGGAGCATGACGATGCTAACCGTGCCTTGATGGGCTCGAACATGCAACGCCAAGCAGTACCAACTTTGCGTAGCGACAAACCGCTTGTCGGTACGGGCATGGAACGCCATGTTGCACGAGACAGCGGCGTATGCGTGGTTGCCAAGCGTGGTGGGGTTATTGAGGAGGTTGATGCCAGCCGTATCATTGTGCGTGTCAATGAAGACGAAATGACCGCAGGTGAGGCAGGTATTGATATTTATAACCTGATTAAATACACTCGCTCAAACCAAAATACCTGTATCAACCAACGCGTTATTGTCAATGAAGGCGATGCGATTGCTCGTGGTGATATTTTGGCAGATGGCCCGTCTACCGATTTGGGTGAGTTGGCATTGGGTCAAAATATGCGTGTGGCATTCATGCCGTGGAATGGTTATAACTTCGAAGACTCAATTTTGTTGTCTGAGCGAGTGGTGCAAGAAGATCGCTTCACCACTATTCATATCCAAGAGCTGACCTGTGTGGCTCGTGATACCAAACTTGGCCCTGAAGAGATTACTGGCGATATTCCAAATGTCGGTGAGGCTGCTCTTGCCAATTTGGACGAGGCGGGCATTGTTTATATCGGTGCTGAAGTGGACGCTGGTGATATTTTGGTGGGTAAAGTTACACCAAAAGGCGAAAGTCAGCTAACTCCAGAAGAAAAACTGCTGCGTGCAATTTTTGGTGAAAAAGCTGCCGATGTTAAAGATACTTCATTGCGTGTGCCATCATCGACCAAAGGTACGGTGATTGATGTGCAGGTGTTTACCCGCGATGGCTTGGAAAAAGACAGCCGAGCCAAAGCCATTGAAAAGGCGATGCTTGATAATTATCGCAAAGACTTAAAAGAAGAGCTGGTTATCTTTGAGGCGGCGGCACGAGGTCGTATCTTAAGTTTGCTTGATGGCAAGAAAGTCTCAGGCGGTGCTGGCTTTAAATCAGGTACGGTGCTGACTTTGGCAGATCTTGAAAATCTACCGCTGGAGAGCTTGCTTGACATTCAACCTGCCGAAGAAGAAGTGTCAGAACGCCTGCAACAAATCGCTGAGTTTTTGAGCGATAAACAAAAAGACATTGATAATAAATTTGCCGAGAAAAAACGCAAATTGACACAGGGCGATGATTTGGCACATGGCGTGCAAAAAATCGTCAAAGTGTATCTGGCAGTCAAACGCCGCATCCAGCCCGGTGATAAGATGGCAGGTCGCCATGGTAACAAAGGGGTTGTATCACGCATTATGCCAGTTGAGGATATGCCTTATGATGAAAACGGCAATCCTGTGGACATCGTGCTAAATCCACTTGGTGTACCTTCTCGTATGAACATTGGTCAGGTGCTTGAGACGCACTTGGGCATGGCGGCTCGTGGCTTGGGCGATCGCATTAATGATATGCTCCGTTCACAAGCAAGCATTGCCGAGTTGCGTGAGTTCTTGGACAAGATTTATAACCAAGTTGGCGGGGAGCAGGTGGATCTTGACAGCTTGTCTGATGAAGATTTGTTGGCACTTTGCCAAAACCTAAAAGGCGGTGTGCCGATGGGTACTGCGGTCTTTGATGGTGCAAAAGAAACACAAATCAAGCAGTTGCTTGAGCTGGCAGGCTTGTCCACCACAGGTCAGCAAACGCTATACGATGGTCGCACGGGCAAGAAGTTTGATCGTCCTGTAACCGTTGGTTATATGTATATGCTAAAACTTAACCACTTGGTTGATGATAAGATGCACGCTCGTTCAACAGGTTCATATTCGCTGGTAACGCAGCAGCCATTGGGTGGTAAGGCTCAGTTTGGTGGTCAGCGTTTCGGTGAGATGGAAGTCTGGGCATTGGAGGCATACGGTGCAACTTATACCTTGCAAGAGATGCTGACAGTCAAATCAGACGATGTTGAAGGTCGTACCAGAATGTATAAAAACATCGTTGATGGCGAGCAATACATGACCCCAGGCATGCCAGAGTCGTTCAATGTATTGACCAAAGAGATTCGCTCGCTGGGCATTAACATTGACCTAAAAGAAAAAAAGTAAATTAGCCAAGACCGCATTTGCCCAAACTGTCCTGTGTGATGGTTTGGGACTAAAGATTAGAAAATTAACGGAGAAACCTTTTGAAAGATTTATTAGATATCATGAAAGGCCCTGCTGATGGCGGTGTAAAAGAGTTTGACAGCATTCAAATTTCTTTGGCATCACCTGAGGCCATCAAATCTTGGTCGCATGGCGAGGTAAAAAAGCCTGAAACCATCAATTACCGCACCTTTAAGCCTGAGCGTGATGGTTTGTTCTGTGCCAAAATCTTTGGACCTGTGAAAGATTTTGAATGCTTGTGTGGCAAATACAAACGCCGCAAATTCCAAGGCATTATTTGTGAAAAGTGTGGCGTTGAGGTAACTGCTGCCAAAGTGCGTCGTGATCGCATGGGTCATATTGAGCTTGCTAGCCCTGTGGCTCATATTTGGTTCTTGAAATCTTTGCCAAGCCGTATTGGTTTGTTGCTTGATATTACTCTGCGTGATATTGAACGCGTGCTATATTTTGAGAGCTATATCGTAACCGATCCGGGCATGACTAGCCTTGATAAGTATCAATTGCTTGATGACGAAGAGTATTTTACTGCCCTTGAGCAATATGGCGATGAATTTGTTGCCAAGATGGGTGCAGAAGCCATTCAAGACTTGCTAAAAGACATTGATGTTGATGGTGAGATTGATGAGCTGCGTGCCGCCATTCCGCAAACAGGCTCTGAAACCAAGCTAAAGAAAATGTCAAAACGCTTGCAATTGCTTGAGTCATTCCGTGATTCAAACAACAAGCCTGAATGGATGGTGATGACAGTATTGCCTGTATTGCCACCTGATTTGCGTCCATTGGTACCGCTTGAAGGTGGTCGTTTTGCCACTTCAGATTTGAACGATTTATACCGCCGTGTTATCAACCGTAACAACCGCTTGAAGCGTTTGCTTGAATTGAACGCACCTGATATCATCGTGCGAAATGAGAAGCGTATGCTACAAGAGGCGGTAGATGCTTTGCTTGACAATGGTCGCCGTGGCCGTGCTATTACGGGCTCAAACAAGCGTCCGCTAAAATCATTGGCAGACATGATTAAAGGTAAGCAAGGTCGTTTCCGCCAAAACTTGCTGGGTAAACGAGTGGATTATTCGGGTCGTTCGGTGATTGTGGTCGGTCCGACATTGCGTCTGCACCAGTGTGGTTTGCCAAAGAAAATGGCACTTGAGCTATTTAAACCATTTACCTATGCCAAGTTATTACAAAATGGCATTGCCAGCACCATCAAGGCTGCCAAAAAAATGGTTGAGCGTGAAGAGCCAGCAGTTTGGGATATGTTGGCGATGGTCATTCGTGAGCATCCAGTCCTGCTAAACCGTGCACCAACCCTGCACCGTTTGGGCTTACAGGCGTTTGAGCCTGTGCTGATTGAAGGTAAAGCAATCCAGCTACACCCCTTGGTCTGTGCGGCATTTAACGCTGACTTTGACGGCGACCAAATGGCGGTGCATGTGCCATTGACACTAGAAGCACAGCTAGAAGCTCGTGCATTGATGATGTCTACCAATAACATCTTGTCTCCAGCGAACGGCGAGCCGATTATCGTACCATCGCAAGATGTGGTATTGGGCTTGTATTATATCAGCCGTAGCCATGTGGCAGCTCGCGGTGAGGGCATGATTTTTAGCACAGTCAATGAGGCATTGCGTGCCATCGGTTCAGAGGATTTGAGCGTCAATGCAAAAATCAAAGTGCGTGTTGCCGAGACCATCTTGGACGAAAAAACTGGCGAAAAGGTCAGCCGTTCAACCATTTACGACACTGTTGCGGGTCGTTTGCTGATTTGGAATATCATGCCTGAAGGCATGGCGTTTGATGAGTGCAACACTGAGATGACCAAAAAGAACATCTCAAAACTTTTAAACTCTTGCTATCGTAAACTTGGCGTAAAAGAATCAGTATTGTTTGCCGACCATTTGATGTATCTAGGTTTTGCTCAAGCAACCTTGTCTGGTATTTCAATTGGTATGGAAGACATGGTAATTCCGCCAACCAAAAAACAAATCGTTGATGCTGCTGATGCCGAAGTGCGTGATATTGAACATCAGTTTGAGCAAGGCTTTGTAACCGCAGGTGAGCGATACAATAAGGTTGTTGATATCTGGGCAAGAACATCGGACAAGATTGCCAATGCAATGATGGAAAACCTATCAACAGATGAAGTTGTCAATGCTGATGGTCAAGCTGAGCAACAAAAATCATTTAACTCAATCTACATGATGGCGGATTCTGGTGCTCGTGGTAGTGCAACGCAGATTCGTCAGCTGGCTGGTATGCGTGGCTTGATGGCAAAGCCAGATGGCTCGATTATCGAAACGCCAATTAAGGCAAACTTCCGTGAAGGTTTGACCGTTTTGCAGTACTTTATCTCAACACACGGTGCGCGTAAAGGCTTGGCTGATACTGCCCTAAAAACTGCAAACTCAGGTTATCTGACTCGTCGTTTGGTTGATGTGGCACAAGACTTGGTAATTACCCAAGATGACTGTCATACACAAGCAGGTCAGCGTATGGCACCTGTGATTGATGGTGGCGAAATCGTTGAGCGTTTGGGCGATCGTGTATTGGGTCGTGTGGCAGCATCCGATGTTGTCAATGCCGATGGTGAGGTGGTTGTTGCAGCTGGCACTTTGATTGATGAGCGTCTGGTCGAAAAACTTGACACCAATGCCATTGATGAAGTGTATGTGCGTTCGGTCATCACTTGTGAAGCTGCTCAAGGCGTATGTGCAAAATGCTATGGCCGTGATTTGGCACGAGGTCATTTGGTAAATATCGGCGAATCTGTCGGCGTTATGGCTGCCCAGTCAATCGGTGAACCAGGCACACAGCTGACCATGCGTACTTTCCATGTGGGGGGTGCCGCTTCGGCAGCCTCGGTGGACAATAGCGTCTCTGTTGGTAATGCAGGTTCGGTTCGTTTCCACAACATGAAAACGGTAGAGCATACCGATGGGCATTTGGTCATCGTATCTCGTTCTGCGGAGATTGGCGTGGCGGACAGCCAAGGCCGTGAGCGTGAACGCTACAAAGTGCCTTATGGCTCAAGCATCTTGGTGCGTGATGGCGATGCAGTAGAGGCAGGTCGGGTGATTGCCAAATGGGATCCGCATACCCACCCAATCATCACCGAATTCTCTGGTACGGCTCGCTTTAGTGATATTACCGATGGTATGACTGCAACGGTCAAGGTTGATGAAATAACAGGCGTTAGCTCTTTTGAGATTCTGCCAAGCAAAGATCGCCCTGGTATTGCCAAAGATTTACGCCCAGCGATTATTCTTGATACCGATTCTGGCAAAGAAGTGGTGTATTTCTTGCCAAACGACACCATTATCCGTGTGGCAGATGGCGAACAAGTTGCAGCAGGTTCGGTCTTGGGTCGTGTACCGCAAGCAACCTCAGGCACCAAAGATATTACGGGCGGTCTGCCACGCGTGGCTGATTTGTTCGAAGCTCGCCGTCCAAAAGATCATGCCATCATGGCAGAGATTAGCGGTGTGGTGAGTTTTGGTAAAGAAACCAAAGGCAAAAACCGCTTTATCATCACTGCCGAAGATGGCACTGTCCATGAGGAATTAATTCCAAAATGGCGTCAAATCAATGTCTTTGAGGGTGAAACGGTTGAGCGTGGTGAAGTTGTGTCAGATGGGCCACAAAACCCGCATGATATTTTGCGTCTAAAAGGCGAAACAGCACTTGCCAATTATATTGTCAATGAAGTGCAAGAGGTATATCGCTTGCAGGGCGTAAAAATCAATGATAAGCACATCGAAGTGATTGTGCGTCAGATGTTACGCAAGGTTGAGGTGATTGATGGCGGTGATTCGAGCTACTTTAAGGGCGACCAAGCAGAGTACTCAAAAATCCGTGCATTGAATGCTGAATTGCAGGAGAATAACAAATTCCCTGTGCAGTACGAACGCCAATTGCTGGGCATCACCAAAGCAAGTCTGGCAACCGAAAGCTTTATTTCGGCAGCATCATTCCAAGAAACCACACGCGTCTTGACTGCCGCTGCGGTCATGGGCAAGGTTGATGATTTGAGCGGTCTAAAAGAAAATGTCGTGGTGGGTCGTTTGATTCCAGCAGGTACAGGATTGGCTTATCATCAAAACCGCCAACGCAAAGCACAAAATGCTGCTGACAGTCAGGTTCAGGCAGATGATCTGCTGGCAGAGACATTGCTTGGTGATACCGCTGGCAGTGTTGAGGACAGCTTTGCCAAGGCATTTGCTGACGAACTTGGTTCACAAGAGTAAACCTATCATCATAACAAAAGCTCGTTTGATAACGGGCTTTTGTTTTTTGAGCTTGATAATTTAACCTGCAAAAAAACTGGTTTGAGCTACAGACAAGGTGGCAGGGTTTGGTGAAATTTACCTTGACAGATGGCGTGATTATTATGATCGTGTTGGGCTTTGCCAGAAATTTGCTACTTGGTATTTGATTGAGTGATGGTTGGCAAACCATTGGCAAGAGCCAGTATTCCAAGATTTCATATTGATAGTGGCATTTGTCTATTGCAAAATTTAGCCAATGCGTGTATAACATTAATTTTTTCACCGAAGGATTTGCCATGACTTTATCTCTCAATAAAGACAAGATTCGTTTTTTGTTGCTTGAGGGCGTACACGAAAATGCACTGAAGGTATTAAACGAAGCAGGTTATACCAACATTGAATACATCAAATCTGCACTTGACGAGGCAGAATTGATTGAAAAAATCAAAGATGCTCACTTTATTGGTATCCGCTCTCGCACGCAGCTGACACGCAAGGTGCTGGAGGCTGCCCAGAAGCTGATTTGTATCGGTTGCTATTGTATTGGCACGAACCAAGTCGATCTTGAGGCGGCGTTGGAGCTTGGCATTCCAGTGTTTAATGCACCATTTTCAAATACTCGCTCGGTTGCCGAATTGGTGCTGGCTGAGACCATCATGTTAATGCGTGGTGTACCTGAGAAAAATGCCGTTGTGCATCGTGGTGGCTGGAATAAGTCTGCCAAAGACAGTTACGAAGTGCGTGGCAAAACAATGGGTATCGTGGGCTATGGCTCAATCGGCTCGCAATTGTCGGTGCTGGCTGAGAGTCTGGGCATGAAAGTTATTTATCATGATGCTGTAACCAAATTGCCGCTGGGCAATGCTGTACAAGTGGGCAGCCTAGATGAGCTGCTGGCGAAGGCAGATGTGGTAACTTTGCATGTGCCTGATTTGCCAAGCACTCGCAATATGATGACCGCCAAAGAATTTGCCCAAATGAAAGACGGTGCGTTTTTTATTAATGCTGCTCGTGGTGGTTGTGTGGATATTGATGCGTTGGCTGATGCACTGGCAAGCAAAAAACTGCTGGGAGCGGCGATTGATGTTTTCCCAAAAGAGCCAAAATCTGCCGACGAGGAGTTTGAGTCGCCATTGCGTGCCTTTGATAATGTTATCCTAACCCCGCATGTTGGCGGCTCTACCCAAGAGGCACAAGCCAATATCGGCTTGGAGGTTGCGGAGAAATTTGTTCGCTATTCAGATCAGGGCGATACCACCAGTGCGGTGAATTTCCCCAATGTTGCCATTCCTTTTGCCGAAGGTACGCACCGCTTATTGCACATTCACCGCAATGTCCCTGGTGTGCTGTCGCAGATTAACGCCTCTTTTGCCGATGCAGGGATCAACATTGCAGCCCAATCGCTGATGACCAAGGGTGATATTGGTTATTTGGTGATGGATGTTGATGATAACGATTCGGACAAGGCATTGCAGCGTTTGCGTGCTGTGGCTGAAACCATTCGTGTGCGTGTGTTGTTTTGATAAACTGGCATAAATGACCGTCTGTATGGACAATTTGCCATGATTGACAAGCTGCTGGGTTACTGGCGGCTTTGTTTTTTGCATGGCTTTGTGCTTTAAGCGTGTTATTTGCCAATGTCTTTGTGATAAAATGCTATGAACCGACAATAAAAGAGGTAATAATGAGCAAACAATACGATTATGACTATCTTGCCATTGGTGGCGGCAGTGGCGGCATTGCTTCTGCCAATCGTGCGGCCAGTTATGGTAAAAAATGTGCCATCATTGAGGCACGCCATGTGGGCGGCACTTGTGTTAATGTTGGCTGCGTGCCAAAAAAAGTCATGTGGTATGCCGCACACATTGCCGAGGCTTTGGGCAAATATGCTGCTGATTATGGCTTTGGGGTTGGTGAGTATCAGTTTGATTTTGCCAAATTAATCCAATCGCGTCAAAGCTACATTGACAGAATCCATCAGTCGTACAAGAATGGTTTTGCAAAAAACCAAGTTGAGCTGATTGACGGTTTTGCACGCTTTGTTGATGAGCATACCGTGCAAGTTACCGATGGTGATGGCAAAGTTAGCACGATTACCGCTGAGCATATTTTGATTGCGACAGGTGGCAAGCCTGTGCGAGCCGATGTTGCGGGTAGTGAATATGGCATTGATTCTGATGGGTTTTTTGAGCTTGACGAGCTGCCAGAATCGGTTGCGGTCATCGGAGCGGGCTATGTGGCGGTGGAGATTGCAGGTGTGCTGAACGCACTTGGGGCAAAGACGCATTTATTTGTGCGTGGCAAGCGACCGCTTAGACGCTTTGATGGGGATATTGTTGAGGTGCTAACGCAGACCATGAGCCAGCAGGGCATTGTGCTGCATACCGATTCTGATGTGGCACGCATTGACAAGAATCATGACGACAGCTATACCGTCGTGCTAAAAGATGGTCGCAGTCAGACGGTGGCGTGCGTGATTTGGGCAACAGGGCGTGTGCCTGCAACGGCGGATTTGAACTTGGATAAAGTTGGTGTGGCGGTTAATAGCCGAGGTCAAATCAAGGTTGATAAATTCCAAAATACCACAGCCAAGCAGATTTATGCCGTTGGCGATATTATCGAAGGGGGTATTGAGCTGACTCCTGTGGCGGTGGCGGCTGGGCGTAGACTGGCAGAGCGATTGTTCAATAATAAGCCTGATGAGCATTTGCAATATCATCTTGTGCCAAGCGTGATATTTAGTCACCCGCCGATTGGTACGGTTGGACTTAGTCAAAAAGATGCCGAAAGCCAGTACGGTGCCGAAAATATCAAGGTGTATACCGCCAATTTTACGCCAATGTACAGTGCGGTAACGCAGCACCGTGAACCGTGCCGCATGAAACTCATCTGTCTGGGTGATGATGAGAAAATCATCGGTCTGCATGGCATTGGGTTTGGGGTTGATGAGATGATTCAGGGTTTTGCTGTTGCCATTAAGATGGGGGCAACAAAGGCTGATTTTGATAATACGGTCGCCATTCACCCAACAGGGGCGGAGGAATTTGTTACCATGCGTTAAGTGTAATTTAATAATTAATCAACGCTACGCCACAAAACCCTTGGCAGCCTAAGCAATCCCCATCGCCCAAAAATCTAGAATTTATCGAGCGGTGGGGATTTTGTCAAACACTTAAAAACCACAAACTCACTATCGGTGATTGTTTATTATCACTAATTACATAATTTTACAAATCAGTAGTAATTTGTAAGAAATTGTAAAAGTGATTGCTTGGCGGTGCTTTTTGTAATATCTTGACAACGCCATTTATTAGGGAGTGCCTATGTTTAAAAACAGTGCTGATTTTAGACAGCATTTCAATTCAGAGCAAATTATTTCTTTGGATTTGTCTTATCTGTCTGATGATATTGAAAGCTGGTGGAATAAAGAAGTTAAGATAGATAGTGGATTTTTTGCTAAGAAAATATCACTAACCCATTTGCTACTTGCTAAAATAACCCCATCAGATTACACGATATTTAATAATTTGAGCAGGGCTAATAAATTTGTTTCTGGTATTGTTTTACATAATTTATTTAAGATAGACAGCCCAGATTTGGCTTTGTTGGTTCATGAATCTTTAGCTGATATTTTTAATTTAATTGATATTAAATATCCATATGAAGATCATAAGGCTTTATATTTAAAAAAATCCAAAAAACAAGTTGGGGAATGGGGTAATGGATCTGGAGATATTTCGTTGCACTCCGATGACTTGTATGAAGACATCAGCGCTGATTATTTGGCACTTACCACTTGCAGGGACTTAAGCAATACACCAACCTCTTATGCACTAGCCAAAGATATTTTGAATTGTCTAACTGATGATGAGCTGAATATTTTGCTAAATATTGAAGCAAACTTTATTTCGGGAAAAAATGTTAATGGCTTAAAGATTAAAAAGCATAAGATTTTAGAGTTTTGTGAGCAACGAGGATTTCTTTGCAGGCTGGATTTTCGTATCGATGATTTTAATGGTCAAAGAATGACGATTGCGAATGAAAATCCATCAAAGGCGGAGATTGATGTTTTTGATAAACTATTCACCATATCAAAAGCAATCAGTCATAACACGGTTGATAATGGCTTAGGTTCATTTTTAATTATTGACAATTATAAAGTTTTGCACGCTAGAAGCAATATTAAATATTATCCTAGTGAAGGGTATGATTGTCCAAAAGATGCGTTTCGACTTCTTTACAGAAGTAAAGGTCCGAGAAAGCAGTTTTTTGATGCCAGTAATGCGAGGTATTTTTGGTGAGCCTGTTACAAAACAATTCATTTCAAGCAGGGCTTAAGGATTCGATTTCTTTTGGGCTTGCTTTTATTTTTTTGTACATTCCGATTGGGGCATTGGGGGCAAGTCAAAACTTAAGTCTTATGGAGGTGATGACAACCAGTTTGCTGATTTTCTCAACGCCGCTACAGTTTATCTTGGTGCAAAGCTATGAGGCTGGATTGACTTTGTTGCCGATGATTTTGGCGTTGAACTCTCGTTTTATTTTAATGTCCTCTGCTCTTTCGTTGTACCTAAAACAAACCTCAATCAAAAAAATCATGGCATCAAGCATCTTAATCGTGCCATCGGTTTTTTCGGCAAGCATTTCTCGCTTTAAAAATCAACAAGAGGATTATTTTGCGTATTTTTTGGGCGTTGGCATTCCCATTTATCTTGCGTCCATTTTATCAACGCTTATCGGTTATTATCTCGGAGCCAGTATCGCCTCGCCGCTTTTTTATGAAGTGATAAAAATCGTGTTGCCGCTACAATTTACCGCTCTTGCTGCCAAGCATTGGCCGGATTATTTTGATGTCAGTGCTTATTGGATTGGCTTGATTCTTGCCCCTGTGTTTTTGTTATTGTTAAAAGAGTACACAATGCTGATAGCCCCTTTTGCGATTGGCATCTCAATTGCACTATTTGACAAGCTGGGGAGAAAAAATGGCTAATTTTACTTTTTTGCTGGTGTTTTCTGCGATAACGATTTTTATTTTTCGGGTTTTTCCATTTTTATTTAAAAATAATAAATATCTGAATGATAAAGACAGTTTTCTTTATAAATCAATCAGTTATTCTGCTCAAGCGATGATTGGCTTGATTGTTTTTAACAGTGCATTTTCAGGTAAGAATTTAACACAATTGGTTGAAACTGCTGATGTTAAAGATTTGATTAAGCTGTTGTTTTTGATTTTAACCTTTGTTATCACCATCAAAACCAAAAAAATCATACCAAGTTTCTTATTTTTCTTGGTGGTGTATGGTTTGATTGTGTATTTTTTGGGCTGATTGTTGCAGCAAAACAGCTACCAAATCGCAGTCTTCACATTGTGGCTAAATATAAAAAGCACCTTGATGGACAATGGTGCTTTTTGTGTGTCTGATTGGCAAGTGTTAGCTTGCTTGACGATTGGCGATCACGCCCAAAGCGTGTGTGAACAAATCAAATACGGTGCGGTATTTGTCGCTGTCATCATCAAGCGTTGGGTTAAACTCGGTGATTTCAAAGGCCTTTACCACTGGCAAGCCAAGCAATTTGTCAAAAATCAAACGCAAGTCATCAGGCTGATAGCCGTTCGGTTCAGGTGTGCCTGTGGCAGCGATGAGCGAGCTGTCCAAAGCGTCCACATCAAAGCTGACATAGACAGCGTCAAGTTGGCTAAGTTTGTCAATAAGCTGGCTGAGTATCTGACCAAGTGGCAGTTTGTCGCCACCAATCACCGCCTGACCTTGTGCATCATAGGCGAACATTTGTTGGGTTGCTAGCAGGTGTCGCTCGGGTGCTTCATAGCTACGCAAACCCAAGAAAAACACATCGCTTGACATGATGCCTTGGTGCATGGATAGCTGCTTGAGTGCTTGCCATTTTTGCTGTGTGTGGGTATCAATCGTCTGTGTTTGACAGTCGGTATTATCCAGACGCAGCACCGCAGCCAGTGGCATTCCGTGCATATTGCCTGATGGTGTGGTGAATACCGAATGCAAATCGGCATGAGCATCAATCCACACCACGCCAACACGAGCATCGTGATGATGATTCATGAATGCTGACAAATTGCCCATTGCGTTGGAATGATCGCCACTGATGATGACAGGGAAGTTGCCATTTTGTTCAATGTTGCCAAGCAATTTGTGCGATAAAGGGACGAGCTTATCACGAAAAAACGGCAACAAATGCTCGATGTATTTGGCAGCAGGGTGGGCTGGTGGCTGGGTGATTTTGTCGGCGATGATACGGTGCGTATCGTGGGCAAATCGCTTGGCGTGCTTGCTTATCAAATCCACCCCATGTACTGTGCCGTGCTTGCCTGCACCAATGTCAGAATACACTTCAATAAACTCAATATTCATTATCAATCCTTAATAGTTAGTTGTGTTATATTTGTCAAAAATAGCAACCCAACCTTGCCGATTGGGTATTTGTTATCCTGCCAAGTTGCTTATTGTAGCACACTGCATACCGCTGGACGAAAGGGTATCTTGCGGCATTAATTGCTAATTTGATAACTGGTCGGGTCATGGCTGGGCTTGGTAGGCTTGTCAGCAAAAAAAGTCTCTTGCACCCGCTGTCTGGCTGCCTGCCAATGCTCAAATTGCTGACAAGTCGCCTCAAGGCTGCCCTGCCACGGAGGGATATTACCCTTCATGCGAGCAAAGCGATTGTGCGGCTTGTCCGCTAGGTTTTTGGCAGCCTCAATGGCAAGTAGCGTACCTGCACGGTTGTTACATACCAATGCCATATCACAGCCTGCATTGATGGCGGCAATCACGCGTGCATCAACATCGCCTGCAATGTGGGCGGCTTTCATGCACAAATCGTCCGAAAATATCACACCGTCAAAGGCAAGTTGCTTGCGAATGATTTGCTCAATCCAAATCTGCGAAAAACCTGCTGGCTTATCATCAACTTGGCGAAAAATCACATGGGCAGGCATCAGAGCATCGAGTTTATCAAGCGTCTTAATAAAGGTCTGAGTGTCCATGCTGATGATTTCATCAAAGCTGCGTTCGTCAATCGCATCAGCGATGTGCGAATCAGGGGCGACAGAGCCATGACCTGGGAAATGCTTGCCTGTGGTCGCCATGCCTGCAGCTTTCATGCCGTCCATAAATCGGCTGGAGAGTGCCACGACAATATCAGGGTTTTGGTGAAAGGCACGATCTTGAATGACTTGGCTGCACCCATCAATGTCCAACACAGGTGCAAAACTAAAATCAACCCCCACCGCCAGCACTTCTGCTGCCATCAGATAGCCGCAGTCATAGGCAACCGACAGTGCATGAGCTGGGTCGGCGTCGTAGAGCTTGCCAAGCCTACCCATTGCAGGCAGTGGCGAGAATCCTTCACGAAAGCGAGCCACGCGTCCGCCTTCTTGATCGACAGCGATAAGCACATTATTGTTGATTGCACGCATTTGGTCGGTCAGTGTGCGTACCTGTGCTGCTGATTCGACATTGCGAGCGAACAAAATCATGCCACCGATTTGTTGGTTTGCCAGCAGGGCTTTGTCGCCATCATCAAGCACAGTGCCAGCAACATCTGCCATAATGATACCTGTTGCCATTTTATTTCCTTTGGATTGAGATGATTGTATATTATGCCATGAATTTGTGCGTGGTTGTGATAAGATTTGTATTTTGGGCGAATAAGCCAGTCTGTAGCCCGAGCCAATGGTGATGGCATCTTAAAAAGCGGTCATTTGCTGTCATTTTTGGCAAATTTATGTGCTTTGTAACCAAGCCTTAGGGTCTTTGGTACAAAAACCATCACTTGTGCAAAAAACTTTCGGCATTTTTGTGTTAATATAGCAACGCTTGATAAATTTAAGATGCCGCTTTGCGGTTTGATAACAACTCAGGAAAGAATTATGCCAAAAATCATCTCAAAACCAATCCCAAAACAGTATGTTGCATCATCACTGGCGGTTGCACTTTCTGCTGCTTTGTTTGCCAGCAGTTTTTCGTCATTGGCACAGGCGGCAGATCGTAAGGTATTTGAGCAAACGCCAGAGCAGCGTCTGACGGCACGCCAAGTGGCGGTTTTGCTTGATAGAGCCCATTATACAGATCAGCGACTCGATAAGCAGATGGGGCAAAAGATTTTGGCAATGTATTTTGACAAACTAGACCCAAATCGCACGCTGTTTTTGCAATCGGATGTTGATGAATTTACCCAAAAATATGCCGATAGTTATGCTGCTATGTTGCTGCGTGGCGACTTGACGGCTGGGATTGAGATTTTTGAGCGGTATCGCACGCGTTCTATGGAATATTACAAAACCGCCACCGACTATCTTGGCACTAAGGTGGATTTGTACACCGATAAGAGCATTGTGCTAGACAGAGAGGATGAACCAAGATTCACCAACAAGCAAGAACAGCTGGCTTATTGGCAAAATCAGACCGCCTTGTCGCTGATTGGCTTGACGCTGTCGCAAGAGGACGACAAAGCAAAAGACCAAGCCTATCTGGACAATCCAGAGTTGGCAAGGGGTCAGGATTTGATCAAGGCGGAACAACGCACACCAACGGAGATTTTGCTAAATCGCCTCAAACGCCAACAAGAACAGTTGGCACGCCTAAAAAATGACGAAATCATGGAAATGGTGCTTGACGCTGCAACCAGTGCCTATGATCCGCACAGCAATTATTATGCCCCTGTGCAAGCACAAGATATGCAGGTGCAGACCAGCTTGCAGCTTGAGGGTATTGGCGTGTCGATTCGACCTGACCGCAAGAATCCAGATTATATTCGCATTGTCAGTTTGGTTGATGGCGGGCCTGCTGCCAAGTCAGGGCAGATTTATGCCAATGATTTAATCATCGGCGTTGCCCAAGCCCAAGGCGAGATGGTTGATACCGTTGGCTATACCACACGAGAGATTGTTGGGCTGATTCGTGGCACGCGTGGCACCGAAGTTACCGTCAAGGTAAAGCAGCCAAACACGCCAGATTCCCAAGCGCGCACAGTAACGCTGACACGAGATGTCATTCGCCAAGATGAGTCAGGCGTGCAGCATCGAGTGATTGAGCTGCCTTATGAGGGTGGGCTTAAGCGTGTGGGCGTGATTGAAATCCCAAGTTTTTATTTGAACTTCAAAGCACGCCGACAAGGCATGGACAGCAGTGAGTATCGCAGCGTTAGCAATGATACCGCAAAAGCACTCAAGGCATTGACCGAGCAAGGCATTGATGGCTTGGTGGTGGACTTGCGTAACAATCCGGGTGGTTCGCTTGATGAAGTGGCAAAAATGCTAGCAATGTTTGTCAAAGAAGGTCCATTGGTGCAGATTCGTGATAATCGTGGCAATGTGCAGGTATTCACCGACAAAGATGGTGGACGGCAGTTGTACGATGGCAATTTGGCGGTACTGATTAATCTGGGTTCGGCATCTGCCAGTGAGATTTTTGCAGCAGCGATTCAAGATTATGGTTTGGGGTTGGTGATTGGCAACACCACCACAGGCAAAGGCTCGGCACAGTCGCAGCGTGATGATATTGCACTTGGTTCAACCACTTTGACACAGCGTAAGTTTTATCGCGTCAATGGCGGCAGCACCCAAAACAAGGGCGTGGTGCCTGACATTGAACTGGTGAATATCTACGAAGGCATTGAGTTTGGCGAACGAGAGTACAAAAACCCATTGCCGTGGGATACCATTGAGCCGACCAACTATACTGCAGCAGGTAAGTATTCGCAGGCGACCATCAGCTCTCTTAGCGAGCAATCCAAAGCACGCCAAAAAACTGACCCGCAATTTGTGTACTTATCAGAGCTAAACGCCATTCGTGCCTTAGATGATGACAAAAAGCCATCAGAAATCAATCTGGACAAACGCCGTGCCAAAATGCAGCAAATAGAGAACCGTACTTTGCTTGCCGAAAATGCCCGCCGTCAAGCGACAGGAGAGCAACCATTTGCCAACTGGACGACTTATCAGGCTCATCTGGAGGCATTGGCGGAAGAGCGAGTGGCGATGAAAGAAAATGAGCGTCCAAAATTGCCCGAAAGTGAGGCCTATGTGCTGGAGGCGGCACGGTTGATGTTTGATGCCAACAAAAATCTGCCGCAGTAATTGAAAAATTTTCTATAAATTTGCTTGACAGGCGGATAAAATTTTGGTTTAATATGCCCACTTTGGCGTGATAGCTCAGTTGGTAGAGCAACGGATTGAAAATCCGTGTGTCGGCAGTTCGATCCTGCCTCTCGCCACCATATCAAGACCCTCAAGGCGACTGCTTTGAGGGTTTTTAATTTGTCTGTTTTTGCCCATCATTGCCGTATGTCAAATTCACCGTTATCCGTGCGGCATGGACGAAGGCAGATTTGGCAATCGGCTGATTAAGAGATAAATCAGTTGGGAGGTGTTTATGCAGGTTTGTGATTTGGGTGTGTCATGGTAAATATAAACTACAAGCCATGAGCTTAATTGACAAAACTTTGTTAATTTTTAAGTTTTTTAAACTATTTAATCTGTAAGTTCAGTTTGTCTTACGATATTTTATCATTAATAACGATAGATTGCTTATTGTTCATTAAAAACAAAACCAAGCGGCGTTTGCGTGTCGCTTGGTTTTGCTGTATTGGGGCGTATTACAAGCCACTGGCGATTAATTGTACACCAACGATCATGAGCAATACCCCAAATGCTCGCTTGAGTGTTTGTGCAGGCAAAATATGAGCCAGTTTTGCACCGACTTTTGCCATAATAAAACTTGCAATGCTGATGCTGACAAATGCACCAATATGCACAAAACCAATCAAGCCGTCAATGCCTGTGGTGGTGCCACCAGCTTGACCAAACCAAATAAAACCCAACGCACCTGCGATGGCAATCGGCAAGCCACAAGCAGCAGAGGTACCGACCGCTTGTTTCATTGCAATGCCGTTATGGCTTAGGTATGGCACGGTTAGGCTGCCACCGCCGATGCCAAAAATCGCCGAAAGCATACCAATGATAATGCCTGCAAAGCCTTGCTGGTAGGGAGCTTGTGGGGTGGCGGTGCTTTTTTCTTGATTGGGGAAAAAGAGCATTTTTATCGCCATAAGTACAGCACCAGCACCCAATACCGCCTGTAGTGCTTCGCCGCTGATGAGTGTTGCCACCCATGCACCGACCAGACTGCCAAGCACCAAGCCCTTAGCCATGTGGCGAAAAATTTCCCAACGAACTCCGCCTCGCTTGTGGTGAGCGGTCATTGAGCTGATGGAGGTTAGAATAATGGTTGCAAGTGCCGTACCGACAGCAATGTGCGGCACGATGTCATTGGGTATGCCATAATACGCCAAAATCCAAATCAACGCAGGCACAATTACCATGCCGCCACCGACACCAAACAAGCCAGCACACAGTCCAGCAATGCTGCCTGCCAGTACAAACCATAGATAAATCATGCTATTTTCCGTTATTTTCTAACATTTGTGGTATTATAACGCAAATTTATCCGAACGATGCAATAACCTTTATGGCAGACAGTGATTTTGATGACTTGTGGCAGCAGATTTGCCAAAACCATCACCATAAGCCTTTGACCGACAGCACCAATACGCAGCTTATTGATGCTGTTGTAGAGGGCAGGGTTGATAATGATAAATTTGTGCTGTTCACCGCAGACAGCCAGAGTGCTGGGCGTGGGCAACATGGACGCAGCTGGCTCAGTGGGCGGGGCAATGTGTTTTTGTCTTTGTATGTGCCGATGCACACTCGCCATGCACGATTTGGGCTGGGGCGTTTGACGGGCTTGTTGTCGCTGCTTGTGGGTTTTTATCTTGCCAACTTGCCAGTGATTGAACAAATCAATCATGAGCGGACAAAAGAGCATTTGCCACTTATTGGCGTAAAGTGGGCAAACGATGTGGGGTTTTATGATGATAATCGGCAGCTGTTTCAGAAGTTGGCTGGTATTTTGATTGAACCTGTTTTTGCCAAACAACCAGTGGCGTTGACAGGCGTGGTGATAGGCATTGGGCTAAATGTTGCCAACAGCCCTGTGATTGCCGATGGCCTGTATCAAGCGGCCAGCATGGCTGATATTTGGCAGTCATCACTTGGCAAGTTGCCACAAGCACATGAGTGGTACCAGCCCATCTGTCATGGCATTTATCAGGCGATCATGCACCACAACCGATTGTGCGATGGCAGTCAAGCGAGGGCGGATTTTGTCCGTCAGTTTAATCGTTGTCATGTGCTGACGAATCGGCAAATTGCCATTTATGTGCGTGATGATATGACAACGGTTCATCAGGCAGGTCGCTGTCTGGGCATTGATGAGCAGGGGGCGTTGTTGATTGATACGACCGATGGCGTGCAAGCGGTATTTGCAGGCATGGTTCAGCTGGCTAAGTGAGGGTGTATGAAGCAAGGTGTATTGTGGTTGGACTTGGGTAATACGAGGCTCAAATATTGGCTGATTGAGCATGATAAAATAATCTTATCAGATGCCAAAGAGCATCTAAAAGCACCCAATGAGCTGCTTTTGGGGTTGCTTGGTAGTTTTGCACAGTTTGACCCTGCATTTATCGGTATTTCGAGCGTCTTGGGAGAGCGGATTAATGAGACGCTTGCCAATACGCTGACAGAGTTCGGCAGGGCGTTTGAATTTGCCAAAGTCAATGACAACCACCCAATGCTAAAAAGCCACTATCACCCCAAGCAACTGGGTGTGGATCGCTGGCTACAAATGCTTGGCGTGGTTGATGCCAATAAGCAGCAGTGTGTGATTGGCTGCGGTACGGCACTGACCATTGATGTGATTGATAAAGGCGTGCATTTGGGCGGTTATATCTTGCCAAATGTCTATATGCAGCGGCACGCATTGTATGCTGGCACACAACAAATCGGCGTGAAAAAAGGGCGATTTGATGAGCTGTCTTTGGGCTTAAGCACTGATGATGCGGTCAATCATGGGGTGCTGTTTGGCGTGGTGTCAGCGGTCAAAAATATTCAGCAGCAGTACCCAGATTATGAAGTTATTCTAACAGGTGGTGGTGCTAATATGTTATCCGTCCATCTTGATGGCGTACAAACTGACGCAGAGCTGCTATTAAAGGGTTTGCAGCGGTATTTTTGTGGCAAATCAAAGCTGTCAAGCCACACCGAGAATGCCTAAATGCCAATCCGATAAGACAGGATAAGCAACATCAGGCAGCAGCTCAATGAACAAAACCAAGACACCGAGCGAAACAGTGATAAATTGGCCGCGTAACTATAAATATAACACAGGCGAAACAGCACAAAACCTGTCGCAAGCATATTGATAATCTCAACAGGCACAAAGGTATACAGGGCGATGATGACGCTTGCCAAAAAAATCGGCAAGCTCTCAAAACTGTTCAGCTGAGCATAATTTAGGCGTGCTGCTGCCCCTGTGGTTTTTGCCAAAAACTCTCTGGGGGATTGATTGTCTTTGGCACGAAAACCGCCCAAAGCCTTGCACAGTATGGTGCAGACATAGGGCAATAAGACAGCGATGATCATCAGCACGATGGTAAGCTTGATGCTTGTTGTGGCAAATAACGAGACAATCATGCGGCAACAATCTGATAATCGTGGGTAATGTTCACACCGCCAGCGGAGAGCATTTGTGAGGCGGAGCAGTATTTTTGGGCAGACAGCTCAATGGCTTTGGCAAGCTGGTTTTCTTTGATGTCTTTGCCAGTTACCACAAAATGCAGGTGAATATCGGTATAAACTGCTGGTATGCCATCGGCACGCACAGCACGCATCTGACAACGCACATCGTGAATCTCTTGGCGAGATTTTTTCATGATGCTGACAACATCATAGCTGGCACAACCACCCAGACCCAACAAAATCAGCTCCATTGGACTGGCACCAGCGGTCTTGTCGCCGTCAATTTCGACACGATGACCAGAAGGCGAAGTGCCTGTAAAATGCACACCATCTTGCCATACGAGTTCTGCGTTTAACTCTGCCATAAGCCACCTTTTATGATAAATTTAGGCTTAATTTTACTTGCTTTGATGGATTTTGGCAAATGATTTGTTGTTTTGTGCTGTGCCTACCACCCAATTGTCATGAGCTGGTTAAAGATATGGGATAATGTTGGTGAAAATTTCGCCGAATGTAATTTTGTTTCAAAAAAACATTACACTTTTGGGCGGTTTTTTGGTTTAATAGGCAGTCAGGAAATGCCGATGATTTTCGGTAAAATTTATTTATAAAAAGAGTTTAGTTATGATTGATGCAGACGGTTTTCGTCCAAATGTCGGCATCATCTTGGTAAATGCACATGGGCAGCTGCTTTGGGCCAAACGCATAGGGCATGACAGTTGGCAATTTCCCCAAGGGGGGATTGGCTATGGCGAAACACCGCTTGAGGCGATGTATCGTGAACTGTACGAAGAGCTTGGGTTGTATCCTGAGCATGTCAAAGTGTTGGCAGTTACACGAGATTGGTTGCGTTATCGCTTGCCCAAACGCTTCGTGCGAGCGGGTCAGGAGCCGTTGTGCATTGGACAAAAACAAAAGTGGTTTTTGTTATACCTTGATGAGGCAGATACCAAGCACATTCGTTTTGATACCAGTATTCCAGAGTTTGATGATTGGCAATGGGTCAGCTACTGGTTTCCATTGACGGCGGTTGTTCCCTTCAAACGCAATGTATATCAGCGGGCATTAAGCGAGCTGATCGAAGCTGTACCAGCTCATCGCCAAGCCGCTGGGCGTTAGTCAAAAAATATAAATGTCAGCAGCTGGCAGGCGTGTCTTGTCGTTGCTGATAATCTAATCATGCACCGCTTGCCAAAATTTGTTAAAATGGCAGCTTTTGTTTGCCCTGTCTGATGGCAGGGTCTGTGTTATCGCTTGGTCTTTGTTGTAGTACAAAGTGCCAGCGGACTTGTTTGGCGTAATTACCATGCGATTAAAATCCCTAAAGCTGGCAGGGTTTAAATCCTTTGCCAACCCAACGACTTTCACTTTCAAGCATGACATCACTGCCATTGTCGGTCCAAATGGCTGTGGCAAATCCAATGTGATTGATGCCATTCGCTGGGTATTGGGCGAAACTTCAGCCAAGCAGCTGCGTGGTGGGGCGATGAGCGATGTGATTTTTGCAGGCGTGGAAGGTCGTGCCGCCAAGAGCCTTGCCAGTGTGGAGCTGGTGTTTGAGCATACCCAAGACGAAAAGCACGGCATTCGCCATGAGCTGAATCTATATCAAGAATTGTCATTGCGTCGCCAAGTAACCAAAGACGGCAAGTCAACTTATTTTATCAACGGTCAGCAAGTGCGGCGGCGTGATGTGGTTGATGTGTTTTTGGGAACAGGCTTGGGTGCTCGCAGCTATGCGGTGATTGAGCAGGGCATGATTGGCCGCATTGTTGATTCTAGCCCCATGCAGCTGCGAGAGTTTATCGAAGAGGGAGCTGGCGTATCTCGCTATCAGGCACGCCGAGTTGATACCGAGAAAAAACTTGCCGAGACGCGTGAGAATTTGCAGCGATTGTCCGATTTGCAAGGTGAGTTAAAAAAGCAACAAAAAACGCTGGCTCGCCAAGCAGAGTCCGCCAAGCAGTACAATCAGCTAAATGACAAATTGCACATTTTGCACCATGAGGATTTGTTGCGGCGATTGTTTGAGGCTTGGCAATATCATGAGCTAAAAAAGGGCGAACAGGGCAAATCGGCGGAAGTTTTGGCAGCTCTTGAGGCACAAGTTGGCCAAGTACGCAAACGGCTCGATGAGCATTCTGCACGCGTCCTAGAAGCCCAGTGGCTAAAAGACGATGCACGAGACAAATATCATAACGCCCAAATGGCTGAACAAACCGCTCAGCATAATTTTTTGACGGTTAATAACAGCATTGCCCAAAATGATGAAAAAATCGCCCGCCTAAAGAACACGCACGCCGAAGCGATGGCAAATATTGAGCATGCAAAAAGTGAGCTTGAGCAATTAACACAGCAATTGGACGAATTGTTGCCACAGGCACAGCAGGCACAGCGTGAGCTTGAGCTTGCCAAAGATACCCAAAATGATGCCCAAAACGCTTGGCAGACACAGCGTGATGAGCTAAATGCTCTTATGCAACAAAAAAACGCACTGCAAACCGAGCAAAAGTTGCTACAGACACAGGTGGCACGAGTACAGGAGAGTCTTGAGAAATCTCGGCACCGTGAAGAGCAGCTTGCGACAGCGTTACAAAACCTTGCCAATACCGACACGGAAGCCTCTGAACTAAAAAAACAGCAAGCGGTAGCACAGTCGCTTAGGCAGCGGCTTGATGGTTTTGGCGATGAGCAAGAATTAAAAGCTGGCGTGGATAAATTGCAGCAGCTTGTCAATCAACACCAAGCAGCCACCACCGCCCAAGATAAGCAGCACGCCAGTTTGATGGGTGAGTATGAGATTTTGCACAAACTTGTACATACGCCAGCACCAAAAGCCAAGCAAGATACGGCGGTTAATGCTGACATGGTGCAAGAATTGGAGAGCTTGCCAGTTCTACAAACAGCTTTGTCATTGACGGCAAAGGGCAGAGATTTGGCTGGAGTGCTGGATAAATTTTTGGGTTTTTGGCTGGGGGCGAGACTTGCCGATAACCCTTCTGTTGCCATTTGCCAAAACGATGCCCAAAGTGTGAAACTGATACTAAAATCAGGCAAAAAAAGCGACAAAGGCGTGATTGCTTCGGCATTGTATGCCAGTGATTTGCTGGCAAAATTACCACAATCTGTCAGCAGTCATCTTGTCAGACTCGATGAGCTGATTGCAACGCCGACGCTTGAGATATTCACCCGCTGCTATTTATACCTTGGCGATACGCTGCCTGATGAGCTTGATTGTACGGCACTGGTTGGGGTGATGATTTTGACCAAGACAGGCTGGTTGCTTGGCAGTTTTGGCATGATGCACATCAGTAAACTTGGTGATGAAAGTGGTGAGTTTTTGGTGCAGCGAAACAAGCATTTGCAGCGGCTTGCTGAACTGGACGATGAGCTAAATGCACTCGAAGAAGTACTTGGCAAGGAACAAAAACTGCTCAAGCAGACAAGTGGCCAGCTACAAACGGCAAAGGTTGAGCTCGAAGAGCTGCTCGCCCAAAAAAACGCAGCCACAGTACAGCTGCATCATGCCGAGAAGATGATTGCTACTTTGACGGCAAAGATTGATAATGAGCAAATCCGCCGTGAGAGCTTGTTGGCTCAGCATGAGCAGCTGACCGAAGAAAAAAAGGCATTATCGCTAGAGCTGCAGCAACTACAGGCACAGCAGCAACAGTGCCAAGAAAAGTTGGCTGAATTTGCTCCGCTTATCACACTTGCCAATCAGAGCATGAGTGTGCAGACGCTGCGTATCGATGAGGTCAATGCACTGCTAAAACAACGCAGCGAAACGCATAATCAGTTGCAGCTACAAATCAACACGCTTAGTCAAAATAAGACGCACGCCGAACGCTTGCTTGAGATGGCAAAGACAAGCCTTGCAAAGACGCAGGCTGATAGTGAGGCGACCAAACGCAGTCAAGATGAGCTGCATGACAAATTGCCAGAGCTTTTGGCGACATTCAAGCAAGCACAGGCGACAAGCCATGAGCTAAAAGTGGCAAGCGATGAGTACGAAGCTGCCACTAAGGTTTTGCAGCTTGGGCAGGCAAAATTGCAAGAAGAGCTGACCGATTGCCACAACCAATTTACCGCCGCCCAAACAGCCGCCGCTCAAGTCAGTGCTGATACTGCGGTTGGTGAGAGTCGCCTACAAGATTTGGCCGATGAGCTGACCCGCTTTGATGAGGCGTTTAACTTGCCTGCAATGTTGGCGGATTTTCGTGCCAATCCCAACAGGCAATTTGTGGATAATTTTGCCGAGCGTGAGCGGTTAAAAGAGCAGATTGCCAAACTTGGGGCGGTAAACCTTGCCGCCGCCGCTGAGCTTGCCGAGCTTGAGGCGAGAGTATCGCCAATGGACGAGCAAATTGCTGACATTACAAAGAGCATGACAAAGCTTGAAGATGCCATTCGCACCATTGACGAGAAAACAAAATCGCTATTTTTGGGTGCATTGTCTGCGGTCAATGAGCAGCTTAATGCCTTATTTTCCAAAGTTTTTGGTGGCGGTCAGGCAAGTTTGAGCTTGATGGAAGATGACAGCTTGCCAAAAGCAGACAAGTGGCGAGCAGGTTTGGTCTTGATGGCACAGCCCAAGGGCAAGAAAAACTCTCGGCTTGCAGTGCTATCGGGCGGCGAAAAAACACTGACGGCACTTAGTTTGATTTTTGCGATTTTCAAGCAGCACCCTGCACCGTTTTGTGTGCTTGATGAAGTGGACGCACCGCTTGATGATGCCAATGTGGCACGATTTACAGGGCTGATTCGTGAGCTGGCTTGTGATGTGCAGTTTATTTTTATTAGCCACAATAAACTTGCCATGCAGATTGCCGATGAACTAAAAGGCATCACCATGCCGACAGCTGGCATTTCAAGTTTGGTTACGGTTGATTTGCAGGAGGCCGAAAAATACCTTGAACCAGCAGTGTAGGCTTGTGGCGTTGGCTGTTTGATTGCTTGTCATTGCCAAAAATTTTTGCTATAATAATGCGTCCATTTTTTATGGGCGTATTTTTTATTAACACTACACACACGAGAATCTTTGAAATATCAGGGTGTTTGTCGGTTTGATTAATTCATTAGCACTATAATGAATGCGTGCTGGCAGATTTGATATTTTGTTTTCGTGGAGGCGTAACCCAACTTTTAGGATTTTTTATGTCAGACAAAAACCCAACCCAAATCTCAATGCGTGATTTGCTAGAAGCAGGTGCTCACTTTGGCCACCAAACTCGTTTTTGGAACCCAAAAATGAGCCAATACATCTTTGGTGCTCGCAACCGCATTCACATCATCAACCTTGAGCATACTGTGAAGCAGTTCAATGAGGCTTTGACCTTTGCAAATAAGCAAGCAGCTGCTCGCAACAAAATTTTGTTTGTTGGTACTAAGCGTGCTGCCAGTGCTGTTATTCGTGAGCAGGCACAACGAGCCGGTATGCCTTATGTAGATCATCGCTGGTTGGGTGGTATGCTAACCAACTGGAAGACTCTGCGTCAGTCAATCACTCGCCTAAAAGAGCTAGAAAAGCAAGCCGAAGACGGCACTTTTGCCAAGCTAACTAAGCGTGAAGCACTAGAGCGTACTCGCCAAATGGAAAAGCTAGAGCGTGCCTTGGGCGGTATCAAAGACATGGGCGGCTTGCCAGATGCGTTGTTCGTGGTTGATGTTGATCACGAAGCCATCGCCATCAAAGAGGCAAAAAACCTTGGTATCCCAGTCATCGGTATCGTAGACACCAACTCAAACCCAGACAATGTTGATTATGTTATCGCTGCCAATGATGACGCAATCCGTGCCGTTAGCTTGTATGTAACTGCAATGGCTGATGCGATTATCGCTGGTAAAGAGTATGCCAAAACTCAAGGCGGTGCTGATGCAGCCGATGCTGATAAGCAAGCAAGCCGTGATAATGCAACTGCACCAGTTGAAGACAAAATCGACCAAGCTGGTCAAGTGGTTAATAACTACTAATCACTCAAGCGGCCGAATGCCAAGCGTTCGGCCATCGCTGAATTTAAGTTTTTAAGGTAAACTACATGACTCAAGTTTCTGCAAAGCTGGTAAAAGAGCTAAGAGACCGTACTGGTCTTGGTATGATGGAGTGCAAAAAAGCACTAGAAGAAGCAAATGGCGATATCGAGCTTGCCATTGACAATCTGCGTAAATCAGGTCAAGCAAAAGCTGCCAAAAAAGCAGGTAATATCGCCGCTGATGGTGCGATTATCATCGCCCAGACTGCTGGCAAGGCACTGCTATTGGAAGTAAACTGCCAAACTGACTTTGTGGCAAAAGATGACAACTTCACTGCATTTGCCAACCAAGTTGCCGAGCTTGCTTTGGCAAACAACACAACCGATGTTGCTGCAATTTCTGCATTGCCATATGGCGACGGTGCAACCGTTGAAGAGGCTCGCGTAGCACTGGTGCAAAAAATTGGTGAAAACATTCAAGTACGCCGTGCCGAAATCATCGAAGGTGCTAATTTGGCTGCCTATCGCCACGGTCTACGCATTGGCGTGGTGGTGTCTTATGAAGGCGGTTCAGAAGAAGTTGGTAAGGCTGTTGCGATGCAAGTGGCGGCATTTAACCCATTGGCGGTGAACGAAGCCGATGTACCAGCAGACATTTTGGCTCGCGAAAAAGACATCATTGAAGCCAAAGCCAAAGAATCTGGCAAGCCAGAGGCAGTGGTAGAGAAGATGATCACTGGCGGTATCCAAAAATACCTAAACGAAGTAACTTTGGTAAACCAACCATATGTCATGGACAATGACAAAAAAGTTGGCGATGTACTAAAATCAGAAGGTGCAACCGTTGTTAGCTTCAAACGCCTAGAAGTGGGCGAAGGTATCGAGAAAAAGCAAGAAGACTTCGCTGCCGAAGTTGCTGCTGCTCAAGCGGCTGCAAAAGCCTAAGTTTTGCAATCTTTGCAAAAAGCCCAGTATTTTGCTGGGCTTTTTTATCAGCTTAATGATGGGATTGTGATTGACCTTTGAATTAAGTCTATGATTTTATTGAATTTATTATAAATTTTATTTAGGAATGATATCATAAACATTCACACCATTTTGGGCAATGATGCCGTCCGTCCTTCTTTGGCGGATTGCCAATTGTCGCGGTTGTGTTTATTTGTATTTATCCTGTTGATTTCATTGTAAAAGCGTGGCATACAGAGTACAATAGTCATCAGTTTATAAAAATCCCGCAGGCATTGCCGTGGGGTTGTTGTCAAGCTAAGGAATATTATGTCAGCATTTAGCCCTCAGCAGTTTATTGAAGCTGCACTAAAGAATAATGTATTGCGTTTTGGGGAATTTACCCTAAAATCAGGTCGAATCAGCCCATATTTTTTTAATGCAGGATTATTGGCGACGGGCGAGTTGTTGAGTTTATTGGCAAAAGGTTATGCCGAGACTTTGGCAAAAAACGCCACAGATGATTTGGTGATTTTTGGGGCGGCGTACAAGGGCATACCGTTTGTGGCGGCGACCGCACAGCAGCTATGGCAAGCTCATGGCATCAACGCCGAATGGGGCTATAATCGCAAAGAAGCCAAAGATCACGGCGAAGGCGGCGTGTTGGTTGGTGCAGACTTGGCTGGCAAGTCGGTTTGGGTAATAGACGATGTCATGACCGCAGGGACGGCAATGCGTGAAGTGGTGGCATTGCTTGACAATGCAGGAGCAAAAGTTGCAGGCGTGGTTGTTGCTCTTGATCGCAAAGAAAAAGGTCAGGGTGAGCAATCCGCCATTGCCGAGCTTGCCCAATCATTACAAGTGCCTGTGCTGGCATTGGTTACGATGGACGATATTATTGAGTATGTTGCCAATCAAGGCACGCCACAACAGCTTGCACAGATGATTGATTATCGCAACCAGTATGGCTGTGATTAAGACAAATGAGGGCAAGATGAAACAGCTAAATTTCCTAATCGTGATGGACGATATTGCAACCATTAATTATCACAAAGATTCAACGCTTGCGATGATGTGGGCAATTGCCAAGCGGGGGCATCAATTAAGCTATTGTCAGATTCAGGATTTGTGGCTTGATGAGGGTAGGTTGCAGGTTGATGCACAGGCATTGAGCGTTTATCAAGACCCTGAGCATTTTTATGAATTGGGCGATATAACAAGCGTGCCATCTTCGCAATTTGATGTGATTTTGATGCGTAAAGATCCGCCGTTTGACATGAAATTTTTGTACGCATTGCATTTGCTTGACTATGCCAAGCGAGAAGGTGTCTGGGTGGTGAACGACCCACAAAGCGTCAAAGATTGCAATGAAAAGCTATTCGCTACACAATTTAGCCATCTGATGTCGCCAACCATCGTTAGCAATAAGCAATCGCATATCCGCAGCTTTATCGCCAAGCATAAAGATGTGATTGTCAAGCCGCTTGATGGTATGGGTGGTATGGGTATTTTTCGGCTGACTGATACAGGGCATAATATCGGTGCAACGCTTGAGATGCTGACCGAGCTTGGCAGTTTGCCCGTCATGGCACAAAAGTACATTCCTGCCATCAAGGAGGGTGATAAGCGGGTGTTGATAGTTGGTGGCAAGCCTGTGGATTATTGCTTGGCACGCATTCCAAGCGAGGGCGAGACGCGTGGTAATTTGGCGGCAGGTGGTCGTGGCGTGGCAATGCCGTTGTCGCAAGCGGAGCGAGCTGTTGCCGAAGCCGTTGCACCGATTTTGTTAGAAAAAGGCTTGTATTTTGTTGGCTTGGATATCATTGGTGGTTTGATTACCGAGATTAATGTAACCAGTCCAACTTGCATCAGGCAGATTGATGAGCAATGTGGCACGGATATTGCAACCGATTTTATTGCGTTTATTGAGCATAATATTGATAAGTATTGCACAAGATAAATTTTAGTTAATTTAATTGATAATGACTGATAATCGATCAGTAAACATAGTGATTGATAAGTAGCAATCAGTAAGTGTCAATATGAATATTTGCTTGATTTATTGATATTTTAATAACAAAAGCAACTGGTGAAATTGTAAAGATTAATTAAACAACGGATATAACGATGATAAAACAACTTAATGTACTGATGATGGCGGCAGGCACGGGTGGTCATGTATTTCCTGCCTTAGCAGTGGCTGATGAATTGGCACGCCGTGGTGCAAATATTCATTGGCTTGGCACACCAACAGGCATGGAAAATGACTTGGTCGCAAAGCATGGGTACCAGATGCATACCATCGCCATGCAGGGCTTGCGTGGTAAGGGTTTGGCACGCATGGTAAAATTGCCATTTATGCTATTTAAATCCGTGCTGGCGGTGCGGCATATTTTACAAAGTCAGAATATTGATGTGGTGGTTGGCTTTGGTGGTTATGTAACAGCACCGGGCGGGCTGGCTGCAAAATTATGCAAATTGCCACTGGTGATTCATGAACAAAACGCCATCGCTGGCATGAGTAACAAGAACTTGGCTCGTCATGCCGATGTGATTTTGCAGGCATTTGCAGGGGCATTTGCCCAAGATAGCCAAAAGCTGCTGACGGTCGGCAACCCTGTACGCCGAGCCATTAGCAATATCGCCGATCCAAGTGTGCGGTATGCTGAGGATAATTCACCGCTAAAACTGCTGGTGGTTGGTGGCTCATTGGGAGCGATGGCAATCAATCAGGCGGTGGTTGAGATGTTGCAGTCAATCAATCGTCCGTTGTCGGTACAGCATCAGTGCGGCAAAGACAATCACGAGCAGATGCTGGTGGCTTATTCGCAGGCAGGCATTGACACCACTAAGCATATCATCGAGCTAAAGCCGTTTATTGATGACATGGCGGCAGCGTATGCATGGGCGGATATTATCGTATGCCGTGCTGGGGCTTTGACTGTTAGCGAAATCAGTAATGCAGGCGTGGCGGCGATTTTTGTGCCATTACCACACGCAGTTGATGACCATCAAACCGCCAATGCCAAAGTACTGGTTGAGGCTGGGGCGGCAATTTTGATACCACAAACCGAACTTGACGGCAAATCGTTGGCAGAGGTGCTTGATGGCTTGGATCGTAATCAGTGCAAGCAAATGGCAAGCATTGCTCGCGCGCAGGCTTGTGTTGATGCCGATGTGGTCGTTGCCGATATTATCGAGAAAACTGTGCAATAAAATCGCCATCGGTGCAACAAGTATCAGATGACAACAACTATGTGAAACGGCGACCCAATTTTAAATTGATTATCAAGGAAATTTGCCATGCCAAGCAAGCAATCATTACCCAAACGCTTAATTG
Source organism: Moraxella cuniculi (assembly GCF_900637105.1). Classification (NCBI taxonomy): domain Bacteria; kingdom Pseudomonadati; phylum Pseudomonadota; class Gammaproteobacteria; order Moraxellales; family Moraxellaceae; genus Moraxella; species Moraxella cuniculi. The sequence goes on from NZ_LR134343.1 coordinate 880,193, forward strand.
AAATCCCAGAAATGCGACGCATTCAGACCATTCATTTTGTTGGCATTGGCGGTGCTGGTATGTGTGGCATTGCCGAAGTGCTACTGAATCAGGGTTATACCATCTCTGGCTCGGATATTAAACAAAGCACCGTTACGGCACGGCTACAGAGTTTGGGCGTGCAGATATTCATTGGGCATGACAGCAAAAACATTGCCAATGCTGATGTTGTGGTGGTGTCAAGTGCCATTGACAAGAGCAATCCTGAGATTGTTGCTGCCCTGAGCGGTCATATCCCTGTGGTTCGCCGCGCTGATATGCTCGGTGAGCTGATGCGTTATCGGCATGGCATTGCGGTGGCAGGTGCACACGGCAAGACGACAACCACAAGTTTATTGACGATGATGCTAACCGAAGCAGGGCTAGATCCAACCTATGTGATTGGCGGCAAATTAAACGCCTCTGGCAAAAATGCCTCGCTTGGAGGCAGTCGCTATCTGGTGGCGGAAGCAGATGAGTCTGATGCGTCATTTTTAAGTTTGCGACCGATGGCAACCATTGTAACCAATATTGACGAAGATCACATGGATACCTATGAGGGCAGTTTTGAGAAATTAAAAGCTGCTTATATCCAGTTTTTGCACAATATGCCGTTTTATGGTTTGGCGGCAATTTGTGGTGATGATGAAGTGCTGCTGGGTATGCTTGATGATATTGCCCGCCCTGTGCTTACCTTTGGGCTTAAGCCACATAATGATGTGCAGGCGGTGGATTTGCGTGTTGAAGGGGCAAAAACACATTTTACCGTACTGCGTAAAGACTGCAAGCCGTTGCCTATGGTGCTAAATGTGCCGGGCGAGCATAATGTATATAATGCGTTGGCAGCCATCACGATGGCGACAGATGAAGGAGTGAGCGATGAGGCAATCTGTCGTGCTGTTGAGAAATTTGCAGGCGTGGGGCGGCGTTTTGAGCATAATGGCAGCTATGCGTTGGGCGATGGCGATGTGCTATTGATAGATGATTATGGTCATCACCCAACAGAGGTTGCTGCCACCATCAAGGCTGCTCGCCAAAGCTATCCTGATCGCCGCCTAGTGGTGATGTTCCAGCCGCATCGTTATAGCCGCACCAGAGATTGTTTTAATGATTTTGTGGCAACGCTCTCGCAAGTGGACAAGCTGATCTTGCTTGATGTTTATGGTGCTGGCGAAGAGCCGATTAAGGGTGCGACCAGTGATGATTTGGCACGCTCATTGCGTGAACGAGGACAGGTTGAGCCAATTGTGCTAAATGTTAATGACAAGGAGCAGATCAGTCAGGTGCTAAAAGCCGCCCTAAAACCAAACGATTTGCTCATCACCCAAGGGGCGGGCAATGTGGGGCAATTGTGCCAAGAGCTAAAAGAACATGGCTTGTATTTATCAGAGCGTGATTGATAAGCTGCACTGATTAAAAAGTAATTAAAAAATAACAAATATGTGGAGAATATCATGATTGATGTAACCAAATTTGGTAAAGTTGCCGTTGTTTGTGGTGGCTTTAGCACAGAGCGTGAAGTATCGCTAAACAGTGGTAAAGCCGTGCTAAATGCTTTGCTCTCAAAAGGCGTGGATGCACACCAGTTTGACCCAAAACAAACCGATATTTCTAAGCTGCGTGAATTTGACCGTGTGTTTAATGTATTACATGGCACTTTTGGCGAAGACGGTGGTTTGCAGGGCGTGCTTGATGGGTTTAATATCCCTTACACAGGCAGCGGCGTGCTGGCATCGGCGATTGCGATGGATAAATTTCGTTGTCGTTTGATTTGGCAGGGGTTTAATTTGCCCAATGTGCCTTATGTTGTCTTGCATGATGACAGCGATTTTGCTGCGGTGGAGCAGCAGTTTGGTCTGCCACTATTTGTCAAGCCTGCCGCCGAAGGCTCAAGCGTTGGCGTAACCATGGTTGAAAATGCAGGCGATTTGGCAAAAATTTACCCAACGCTTAAGCAGTATCATGGTGCAATTTTGGCCGAAAAAGCCATCACAGGTGGCGAGTACGCCTGTGCTTTGGTTGGTGGCGAGACATTGCCAAGCATTCGCATTATCCCAACGGGCAAGTTTTATGACTATGAGGCCAAATATTTGCGTGATGATACGACTTATCAATGTCCGTCTGATTTGACGAGTGAACAAGAGCGTGAAATGGGCGAGCTTGCCAAAAAAGCCTTTGATGCTCTGGGTGGGCGTGGCTGGGCAAGGGTTGATTTTTTAAAGAGTGATGACGGCACGCTGTATTTGCTTGAGATTAACACAGTTCCCGGCATGACCGATCATAGCCTTGTGCCAATGGCAGCTCAGGCTCGCGGTGTTGGCCTTGCTGATTTGTGCGTACAAATCTTGGCACAGACGCTGACGGCATAATTTTGGCATCTGTATCGCCACAATCATCAGCCATGATTTCGCTAAGCAATCGCTTGGCAAGTCATGGCATTTTGTTAATTATTAATAAAAAACGCATTAAAAATATCAACTTTCGCATAAAAGCGGGGCAGTTTGTGGTCAGTACGCCCATTCATATTTCGCAAGCATTGCTGGCACAAGCCATTGAGCAGCGAATAGATTGGGCAATACAAGGTCATGAGCGGATTTTGGCACGGGGGCGGCAGCCGACTTGTCTATGGGGCGAGCCGTTTGATGCACGAGCTTGGCTTGCCATGCAGCAGGATAACTTGCACACACGCAGTTATCGGCGATTGCAAGCCATGCCTGATGATGAGCTGATTGCTTGGATTTATCGGCAACAAGTCGCCCAAAAATTGCCAGAGCTGTTGCAAAAGTGGCAACCCAAAGTTGGCAAATTTGCAAGCACGGTCAGCATTAAAGCCATGAAAAGCCGCTGGGGAAGCTGCAACACACGCACCGCCCAAATCACCATCAATAGCCGTCTTGCTGCTTATCCTGCCGAGTGCCTAAGTTATGTGTTGGTGCATGAATTGTGCCATTTGTATCATGCCAATCACAGTGCAGAGTTTTGGGCGTGCGTTGCATCTTTTATGCCAGAATATCGCCTGTGGCATGATAGATTAAAAGGTTAGCACCGCCATGTCATTGTCATGCCGTATGGGTGGGCGATGTGCTGGCTGTTTGCTGTTCGCCTTGTGCCAATGCCTGACCAAAAATTTCACTCAATAGGCGTACATCATTGACACGAGCATAATTGAGCCGTGTAATAAATGCCAACCGCCGATGCGGACCAGCTTCTGCTAATGGTAGGGCGTGTACTGATTTGGTGGTACTAATTTGATCCAAAGCCATTTTTGGCACCAAGGTTGTTCCCATACCTGCCAAGCTCATCTGAATCAGTGTATTTAGGCTGGCATCAGAAAAACTTGAGTGGATTTCACTCTTGCTCAAGGCACAGACAGACAGCACATGATCGGTTAAGCAATGCCCTTCGCCAAGCAGTAATAAATTGGTTTTGGACAAATCATCACTGCTGATTTTGTCAGCATGAATTGGCGTGTCGCCATTTGGCAAGATGGCAAAAAAATTCTCCGCCCAGAACTCAAAAGCGTGCAAACCGTCCAGTGGATAGGGCAGGGCGATGATGGCGGTATCAATATGCCCATAACGCACCTGATCGATGAGTCGCTCGGTTTGTTTTTCGATGACAGACAGCTCAAAATGCGGCTGGCTGGATTTTAGCACGGGCAGTACTTTTGGCAACAGATAAGGTGCAACCGTTGGGATAATGCCAATGGTCATCGGGTAGGCAAGCGGTGTCTGGTGGCTATGAGCACGAGTCATCAAATCGCTGACCTCGCTTTTGATGCGTTGGGCACGCTCAAGCAGCTCTTCACCGATGGGCGTGATGAGTACTTGTTTGTTGTTTCTTTCGAAAATTTGGGTGTCTAGCTGCTTTTCAAGCTCAGTAATACCAAGGCTTAGAGCCGATTGCGAGATGTTGCATTCTTCGGCAGCACGCTTAAAATGCCGATGTTTGGCAACTGCCAAAGCAAATTCCAATTGACGCAGTGTAATCATAGTTTTCCTTTTTAAATTGTAAAATAACAGCGGTTGTGATTGCCAACGCATTTTGGCGTGGTGATGTTTGATAAATTGCACCACTATTGTACCGAAGTTTTATAAAATAAAACAGCATCTTTGAAAGTTTTAACTGTATAAATTGACAATTTTTGGTATGATAATTAACGAAGCCAGAGCAAATACTGCATTTGATTTGGTGAGAATTAATTTTTAACAAACAAAAAAGGTGTCCATTATGGCAGCAATCATCAATCAACAAATCCCAGAATTCTCAACCCAAGCCTTTGTTAATGGCGAATTTAAAACCATCACTTCTGAAGATGTTAAAGGCAGCTGGGCAATTTTCCTATTCTACCCACACGACTTTACTTTTGTTTGCCCAACCGAGCTTGAAGACATGGCAGCTCATTATGACGAGCTAAAAGCCCTAGGCGTAGAAGTGTATGCAGTTTCAACAGATACTCATTTTGTTCACAAAGCATGGCATGACGCATCACCAGCGATTAGCAAAGTAAAATACCCAATGCTTGGCGATGGTACTGGCAAAATCACTCGTGGCTTTAATGTAATGATCGAAGAAGACAACGCTGCATTGCGTGGTACTTTCTTGGTAGATCCAGATGGCTTCATCAAAGTTGCTGAAATCCACGACTTGGGCATTGGTCGCTCTGCCAAAGACATGGTTCGCAAGGTGAAAGCTGCTCAATATGTGCGTGAAAATGATGGCGAAGTTTGCCCAGCAGCATGGGAACAAGGTCAAGAAACGCTAAAACCAAGCCTAGATTTGGTTGGTAAAATCTAAGCCAAACTACCTCCTTAAACCAAAAAACCAAGCTCTGATGGGCTTGGTTTTTTATGTTGCTTGACAAACAGCTTAAGAAGTGCTAATTATTTGCCAATATTTATTGGCTTTGGGGCTTGATATCCTGTTTGTTATTTGGGGGATTGTCAAAGTCGCCGTAGGTTAGGCTTTCGGCAAGCTCTTTGCTTAGATTGTGCATACTCATCATCCACAAAGGCAACTCCGTCTTTGGCGAGGCATTTTTTGATACTGTTGCTTTGATTGAAGGTAATGTCGGGATTGTAATCGATGTAATGCCCATTGGTGCCAATGGTATCGCCCATCTTAGATTCAAACACTTGTGGCAAATCATCGGCATCTTTTAGTGTTAGAATCTTGTCCTTTCATTTCATAATACGCCACTTTCTGGCAGTTTTGGGAAGGAGGCGGTGTATTTCTTATTTTTTGCAGAAGATAAATACAACCCTCGCCCCAAAAATGCACCATATACCACAGCTATCGACTGCCCATGTGATAAGGATTGGCATCATATGGCAGTAGTTTGGTTGCTTGTTCGTCCACCAAAGGGGTGTCGTTTTTGGCAATATAAGCAGGGGTTAAGACTGATGGCGGTGTACTGACACAGCCTGCCAATCAGGTAACCAAAAGAGCAAGTGCGATAGTTCTCATATTAGCCTTCTAAATTTAATCGAAATCCTGATTGTACAATGTTGATGGCGTAACACCATCGGTTATGTTTGTTGTACCAGCTGCGGCACCCACACCTCACCTGTCATCAGACGGCGAGCGGAGCGACTCATTGTTACCTTATGAACCAGCCATTTGCCATCAACCAATTTGGATTGACCGCCCACCAACAGCGTCCCTGATGGATGACCAAAACAAACCGTTGTCAGTGCCTGACCGCCTGCTGCTTCATTCACCACTGTTCCGACAATCGTCGCTGCTGTAGCAATGGCAACCGATGCCGTCCCCATCATCGCATGATGTAGCTGCCCCATGCTCATGGCACGAACGAGCAAATCAATCTTGCTTGCCTTGATTGTCTTGCCACTTGAGGCGATATAGTCGGTTGGGCTGGCAACCCAAGCGATTTTTGGGGTATGCTGGCGAGCTTTGGCCTCGGCAATATCGGCAATCAGCCCCATTTTGACAGCACCAAAGCTACGGATTTTTTCAAGTTTTGCCAAAATTTCGCCATTGCCATTGATGTCCTTTTGGCTTTCTGTACCTGTAAAACCAAGCTCATGAGCGTGTAAAAATATCGTGGGAATGCCTGCGTTAATCATCGTAACGCTAAAGTCGCCCACATCAGGCACGCTTAATTTGTCCTTTAAATTACCCGTTGGGAACATTTCGCCCGTATCGTCCACAGGGTCAATAAATTCAATTTTAATTTCTGAGGCGGCAAAGGTTACGCCATCAAGCTCAAAATCACCTGTTTCTTGCACTTGACCATCAACCATCGGTACATGGGCGATGATGGTTTTGCCAATATTTTGCTGCCAAATTTTGACCGTGCAAATGCCATTTTGGGGGATTTTGTCTTTATTAATCAGCCCATTAAAAATCGCAAAACTGCCCACTGCTGCGGTAAGATTGCCACAGTTGCCTGACCAATCAATCATCGCCTTGTCAATCGCCACCTGCCCAAACAGGTAATTGACATCGTGTATGCCGTCTGTACAAGGCGAGATGATGACGACTTTGGAGGTGCTTGATGAACCGCCTCCCAGTCCGTCAATTTGCTTGCCGTAAGGGTCCGGACTGCCAATGATACGCAAAAGCAGCTCATCTCGTGCCTGCCCTGCCACTTGGCAAGGCTCTGGCAAATCCGCCAAATTAAAAAATATGCCTTTTGATGTACCACCACGCATATAAGTGGCTGGGATTGGGGTTTGCATTTTAAGTTCCTTTTCATTTACTTACAACAGATTTGAAAAATTCATCATATTGTGTATTACCAATACTAATAATGAATAGATTCTCAATAGAACGAGTTATTCCTGTATATATAATTTCAGGAATATCATCTTGATGGACAATAATAAATACATTTTTTAGCTCTAAGCCTTTAAAGCTATGAATGGTAGAAAATTTAACCAATCCAGAATTTATATGAAAATGGTCTTTTTTAATTTTTCTTAGTTTTTCAATTTTGGATTTTCTACTATTTTTCTTTAATTGCTCATTAGGAATTTTTTCTATTGATATTTCAATATCCTTAATATCTGAAAATGTTTCAAATGCTGTTGTTGTTTTCTCATAATTGGAAAACTTATTTTCTATTTGTTGCAAAGTTAAAATCTTTGATGATAGGATGCAAGTATCATTTTGAACCAACTTATTATCTCTGATAATGGCTCTAATGCACTCACAAGCATCATTTATGGAACTAATATTCTGATGAATAATAATCTCGTGTCCTATGTCAAAGCTACCTTGTATGAGTTCTTTGTATTCATAGTTCTCTTCTTCTTTGTATTCAAGTAGAAACTCATCTTTAAACTTTGAAAAAACATCAATCAACTTTTAGCAAGAACGATAAGATTTATTTAACGCTTGCCATTCTCCAAAACCGTGAACCAATGAACTTTCTCTTTTCTTTATATCTCTTTTATAAATATTTTGAGTTTGGTCTCCAAAAATAATCATTTCACCATTTTCTGATAAAAACTATCTCGGACAATCTTTATCCAATCTGCTTCATAATCTTGAATTTCATCAACTAAAATCACATCATATCTTTCTTCATTATTTAAAAATATATTCTGTTTAAATTGATTTTCATTTATTGAGCCGTCAGCATTCATAACTTGAATACCTATATTCAAGTTATTGGCTTGTGCGATATAGAAACGATGATAATTGGTAATTTCAAATATATCTCTATCTATTTCGTCAAATTTTTCTTTATTAACTCGTCTTAAAACACTATACAATCTATATCTTAAATATGGTTTTAGACTATTATTATAGGTTAAAATTAAAATATTGTCTGTGTTAGTTCTCTGAATAGCATTAACCGCTCTATTAACTAACACTTCTGTTTTTCCACAACCAGCAACCCCTTTTATCTTTTGTAATCCTGCATTGCTTTGAGCAAGTTTTTCCTGCTTCTTATCTAAATGGATAATTTTTCCTTGCTCTAAAATAAATAAAGAAGGCGATAATCTACGCTTAAATTCATCATATATATCATCAGTAAATAAAGGGTGTTTTTTTCTGCCTTTAATTCGCTCAACCATTCTGTCAATATTTTTTTGAAATATTGCCAAATTTTTATCTCTTTGTTGTTTTTTTCTAAAATATTCAATTTTATCCATAGGGAAGTTTACAGAAATTCCTTTTTGATTATCAGAAACATATCTATTAAATATTCTATTGTTTTCTTCGTAGAAACTATCAAAAACTTCCTTATTGGTGCAGTGCAAATAAACAAAAACATCAATAACATTAAAAAAATTAGGGTTGATAACATTTTTAATTCCTAATAATGGAATATGTATATCATAAAAATTCTTTTTGTAATTAAACGCTTGTGAAAATGGGGATTTAATTGGTTTATAACCAACATTTGAATTAAAAAACCATTTATTAAATAAATCAATTTTGTAATTTTGATGATTTATTTCCCAATCTTTCACCTCAATAACAAAAACACCAACACTTTTCTTTAAAATAACAAAATCTGGTCTATCTCCGTCCAAAAAGGGATTAAAGAATATTTCATAAGAATTATCCAAATTATATTTTAGATAATTTAACAAAAACCATTCACCTGTGGTAGGTTGCACAGTCCAATTTTTAATATTCTCGATACTTGGATACACAATAGCCATTTTACAATCCTTAGTAAATACTAACTGACAGACAGCACAACGCTATCTGTCAATTATACTACATTTTTGCACCCATTAGCTTAGGAATCTCCCCGCAAACTCCCTTAGCACGCCTCCTGCCTTATAAGTCTTAATATCGCTATCACTGTCTAGGCGACATAAGACAGGCACGGTTTGGACATTGCCATTTTTGCGTTCAATAATTAAATCCAAAGTACAGCGAGCCGAGATCTCCCCTTGTACCGAATAAATTTCTGTACCGTCCAAATTCAGCGTTTTACGATTTTCACCGTTCATAAATTGCAGTGGCAACACGCCCATACCAATTAAGTTAGTGCGGTGAATTCGTTCAAACCCTTCGGCGACAATCACCTCCACGCCAGCCAGTCGCACGCCTTTTGCTGCCCAGTCTCGGCTTGACCCTTGTCCATAATCCGCCCCTGCAATGATGATTAACGGCTGACCACGCTGCATATAAGTTTCAATCGCCTCCCACATTCGCACGACCGTCCCATCAGGCTCGATGCGAGCCAGCGAGCCTTGTTTTACCGAACCATCATCATTTAATACCATTTCATTAAACAATTTAGGATTGGCAAGCGTGGCTCGTTGAGCGGTCAAATGGTCGCCTCGATGGGTGGCATAGCTGTTAAAATCTGCCTCAGGCACGCCCATTGAGAGCAGATATTCACCTGCCGCCGAGTTTGCCAAAATTGCATTCGATGGTGATAAATGATCGGTTGTGATATTATCAGGCAAAATGGCAAGTGGTCGTAAGTTTTTTAGCTCACAGGGCTTTGCCAACGCTCCTTCCCAATAAGGCGGACGGCGGATATAAGTGGACTTTTCACGCCAATCATACAGTGGGCTTTTGGCGGTTTGTGATTTGTCCAAATCAAACATTGGAATATAAATTTCACGAAATTGGGAAGGCTTGACGCATTTTGCGACAATCTCATCAATTTCATCATCAGAGGGGTAAATGTCTTTTAGATAAATTGCACGACCATCTTGTGCATACCCTAACGCATCATTTTCAATATCAAAACGAATCGTGCCTGCAATCGCATAGGCAACCACAAGTGGCGGACTTGCCAAAAATGCTTGCTTGGCATGGGGGTGGATGCGTCCATCAAAGTTGCGATTGCCAGATAGTACGGCAGTGGTGTATAAATCACGACTGATGATTTCTTGTTCAATTTCTGGTCGCAAGGCACCGCTCATGCCATTACAAGTGGTGCAGGCAAAGCCAACGATGCCAAAGCCCAATTTCTCCAGTTCATGTAGCAGCCCTGCCTCTGCTAAATATAATTGGGCAACCTTAGACCCAGGGGCAAAGGACGATTTGACCCATGGTTTGCGAGTCAAGCCAAGTGCGTTTGCTTTTTTTGCCAAAAGTCCAGCAGCTACGGTATTTCTTGGGTTTGAGGTATTGGTACAGCTGGTTATCGCTGCGATAATCACCGCTCCGTCAGGCATCAAGCCGTCTGTGCGATTTTCTACAATGCCTGCAATGCCTTTGGATTTAAGATCGCTCGTTGCCACTCGTGCGTGCGGATTGCTTGGGCCTGCGATGTTGCGAGTTACCTTTGATAAGTCAAATTCTAAAACGCGTGGATAATGGGCATTTGTCATTTTATCCGCCCATAGTCCAATGGTTTTGGCATAAGTTTCCACCAATTTTACTTGGCTTGGCTCTCGCCCTGTTAGGGTCAAATAGCCCAGTGTGTTTTGGTCAATATAAAACAGCCCTGCACTTGCCCCATATTCAGGGGTCATATTGGCAATGGTTGCTCTGTCGCCCACCGACAGCGAGTTTGCTCCTTCGCCAAAAAATTCCAAATATGCCCCGACCACTCGCTCATTGCGTAAAAATTCGGTCAAAGCCAGTACAATATCGGTCGCACTAATGCCAGCTTGCCGCTTGCCGAGCAAATGCACGCCCACGATGTCAGGCGTACGCATCATTGATGGCATTCCTAGCATGACACATTCGGCTTCAAGTCCACCCACACCCACCGAAATCACACCGAGTGCATCAGTGTGTGGCGTGTGGCTGTCCGTGCCAACACAGGTATCAGGGAATGCCACGCCATCACGCACCTGCACCACAGGCGACATTTTTTCTAGATTGATTTGATGCATAATGCCGTTGCCTGCTGTGATGACTTCGACATTTTTAAAGGCGGTTTTTGTCCAGTTAATAAAGTCAAAACGATCATCGTTTCGGCGATCTTCGATGGCACGGTTTTTGGCAAAGGCATCAGAATCATCGCCGCCATGCTCCACTGCCAAAGAATGATCGACAATCAGCTGTGTCGGTACGACAGGATTGACAAGGCTGGGGTCGCCGCCTTGCTTGGCAATCGCATCACGCAGTCCTGCCAAATCCACCAATGCCGTCTGACCCAAAATATCATGGCATACCACACGAACAGGATGCCACGGAAAGTCCAGTTCTTTTTTGTTGTCAATGAGTTGTGTCAAGTATTCACCGAGTTGCGGGTCATTGTGCTTGTTGCGAATCAATTGCTCGGCAAGCACTTTGGCGGTGTAGGGCAAGCGTTCATAGGCATTGGGGCGAATGTCATTAATCGCCTGCTCTGCATCAAAATAATGCAGATTGGTGCTTGGTAGGGGTTTTTGATGGTGTTTCATTGCTAAGTTTCCTTTCTTTGGCTGTGAAAAATTTTGGGTTGTGAATATGGGTTTATTGAAAAATGGGGCGTAGGTTAGGTTGAGCCTGCGAAACCCAACAAATTTAATATCGTATTTAAAATGTTGGGTTACGCTATTGCTAACTCAACCTACGACGATTTGCCATAATTGCAAACAAAATTAAAGTGTGCATTGATGGCGGGTTCTTTGCCAATGTCTTGCCATACTGCTTTTTTGGTTTGATGCTGGTAAATAACTAAATTGTTTTTATCGTAAAATTTTACTTGTAAAGGGGCAATTTTTTTAGTTTTGCAATTAACTTTAATGGTTACAATTTGAGAATGGTATTGCCGATACTCATCAAATTGTTGTGGGCTATTGTAATCCCTTTTTAAATTATAAATTACTTGATTTGAATTGCTCTTTTTAATATTGTCTGTATCAATATAAATTGCTTTTTCATCTGGATATTCCGCTGGTAATTGCATCCAATTTTGAGAAAAGGCAAAATTAGGGAATAAGAATAAAATTAAGACAATTTTTTTGTGAAATTTCATAAAAATACCTCATTAAAAAATCTTAAAAACAAGGCACATTTTCCCAATTAAAAATATGCCTTGTGTATGTTGATTACCGCTCATCCATCGGCACAAATGGCAAATTTTCAGGGCCTGTGTAATTGGCACTGGGGCGGATAATTTTACCGTCCGCTCGTTGTTCCAAGATATGAGCCGACCAGCCCGTGGTGCGAGCGATGACAAACAGTGGCGTAAACATGGCTGTTGGTACGCCAAGTTTTTGGTAGGAAACGGCAGAGAACCAGTCAAGGTTTGGGAACATTTTTTTCTCATGCCACATGAGGGTCTCTAGGCGTTCGGCAACATCAAACAACAACATATCGCCACTTTCTTGCGACAGCTTGCGAGCCACTTCTTTGATAATCGCATTGCGTGGGTCACTAATGGTATAAACAGGATGACCAAAGCCGATGATGATTTCCTTGCGTGCGATACGCTCACGGATATCCGCTTCGGCTTCATCGGCACTGCGATAGCGTTTTTGGATATCATAAGCCACTTCGTTGGCACCGCCATGCTTTGGACCTTTTAAGGCACCAATCGCTCCAGCAATGCACGAATAAATATCCGAGCCTGTGCCTGCGATGACGCGAGCAGTAAAGGTAGAGGCATTAAATTCATGTTCAGCATACAAAATTAGCGAGATGTGCATGGCACGCACTTGCTCTTTGGTGGGGGCTTTGCCGTATAATAGGTGCAAAAAATGTCCGCCGATGCTGTCTTCGTTATTTTCTAAATCAATCACTTTGCCATGCTGAGTGTATTGATACCAATACAGCAAAATAGAACCCAAGCAGGCAAGTAAGCGATCGGCAATATCGCGAGCTTCCGAAGCTGGTTGGCTTTCACGCTCAGGCAAAGTACAGCCCAATGCCGAGACACCTGTACGCATCACATCCATGGGGTGCGTGTGAGCAGGCAGATTTTCTAATACATGGCGGACACGCATGGGCAAGGTGCGATAGCTCTTGAGCTTTTGTTTGTAGGCTTTTAATTCAAAAAAGTCTGGCAAATGCCCATGAATGAGCAAATGTGCCACTTCCTCAAATTCGCACTTATCCGCCAAATCCAAAATATCATAACCGCGATACGATAAATCATTACCACTGCGACCGACCGTACAAAGAGCAGTATTGCCAGCTGGCACGCCTGACAGGGCGACGCTCTTTTTTGCTTTGAAGGTGGTTTGATTGTCTTGATTTGTCATAATCTACTCCTTGTTTGACAAAGTTGGCTAAAATTTTGCAATTTTAGCAGTTGGGTTAGCTGAATAATCCTTGTATGCCAACATGACCGATTTTAAAGGCAAGCAATAGCAACACGCCATAAGTCAGTGCCTTAAAGGTGCTAATGCTTAGTTTGTTGCGTAAATAAATGCCAACAAACAAAAAACCAATGGCAATGATAATAAGCATCAGCATCATCAACCAGTCTTGACGGTCAAAGGCGATGAATTGATTTTTTAGCAAAACAAGCTGTACCAATTTGCCAAGCAGATAGCATAAATTGCTGGCTTTGGCGATTTCATTTTTATCTTTACTATAACTTAATAAAAACATTAATAAAATTGGCGACATGGCATTGGTTGCTCCACCAACCACGCCTGCCATCAAGCCAAAAATTGCCATGCTAAGCGTTGTTGTCGGCACACGCAATTCGGGCAGTTTGCCTTGTAGGCTTAATAAGCCTTGTGCGGCATAATACAGCGTAACCGCCGCCATTATCAGATACAAAAGCGTGCTGGGCAGCGATATCAGTAGCCCCACGCCGATGATACTGCCAATGATGCTTGTGATGGCAAGTACACGATAAGTATAACAATAATGCCAAATCTCACTTGCTATCCATCGATTGCGGTTGGCGATAATGACAAACAGGCTCATCACAAGGCTGGGCAGGGCAACCATTGCCACCGCCTGTGATAACGGCATCACAAAAGCCAATGCCGTTGTGCCAATCATGGGAAAGCCCATACCAGTAATGCCGTGCAAGATGGCAGCGATGGCAAAGGCAATGGACTGTAGCAATTCTTGCATGGATTTTCCTTATTGACTGCTGGGCTTGGCTAGGTTTTGGATTTATTAAATGTTTTATCCAAATACTCTTCAAACTGATGATAATTAATGCGTTCATACAGCTCGGCACGAGTTTGCATTATATCCACGACATTTTTTTGTGTGCCGTCCGTACGAATGGCGTGGTATACATTTTCGGCGGCTTTGTTCATCGCACGAAATGCCGACAGCGGATACAGGGCAATGCTAACTTCGGCAGAGGCAAGCTCGGTGGTATCAAACAAAGGCGTTGCCCCAAATTCGGTGATATTTGCCAAAATTGGCACGCCTGTGGCTTCGGCAAATTCACGATACATATTAAGTTCGGTAATCGCCTCAGGAAACAGCATATCTGCCCCAGCCTCAACATAAGCACAAGCACGATCAATCGCCGCCTGCAACCCTTCTGATGCCAATGCGTCAGTGCGAGCCATCACCACAAAGTCATCACTGTCTCTGGCATCAACGGCAGCTTTGATTCTGTCAATCATTTCGGCGGTGGAAACGATGGCTTTGTTGGGACGATGACCGCAGCGTTTGGCACCAATTTGATCCTCAATATGCATGGCAGCGGCACCGAATTTGCTCAATGATTTGGTTGTGCGAGCGATGTTGAATGCTGATGAACCAAAGCCTGTATCGGCATCAACAAGCAGTGGCAAATCACAGACATCGGTAATCCGCCGCACATCCGTAAGTACATCATCAAGCGTGCTGATGCCCAAATCAGGCAGTCCAAGTGAGCCTGCCGCCACGCCACCGCCAGACAGATAAATCGCCTTGAAGCCTGCTCGTTTGGCAAGTAGGGCGTGATTGGCGTTGATTGTGCCGACCACTTGTAGGGGTTTTTCGGCAGCGATGGCTTGGCGAAATTTTAATCCTGCATTCATAAGCACTCCTGTTGATTGGTTTGGTTGTGATGTTGGGTTGATTGTTTGGCAAAATGCTCTCGGATATTTTGATAAGATGCCATGATATGCCGCTGCATGAGCATCTGTGCCAACTGACCGTCACCACAGGCGATGGCAGACAGGATTTGTCGATGCTCTTCTAGGGCTTGCTTTGGTCTGCCTTGTGTTCTGGCAAAGCGAATTCTGTGCATTTTTATCAGATGATACAGCTCATCGCACAGGAGTTTGGCAAGTAGCGTATTGCCGCTGTTTTTGATAATGCAGTAATGAAAATCATCGTCCAAAGACTGCGGATAATAGTCGGTATTTTGTTGTAAGTTTTCATCATTGGCGTGCAGCCGAAGGATATCATGCAGCTCGTCAATGACCGCTGGATCTTGTTTTTCGGCGGTAAGTTTGCAAGCCAGCGATTCTAGATTGGCACGGATTTGATACAGTTCATTCAGCTCTGCCAGCGAAAGACAAACCACCCGTGTGCCGACATGGGCGGTGCGTTCAAGTAGTTTTTGGGCTTCTAGACGATGGATTGCCTCACGCAAGGGGCCGCGACTGATGCCATAAGTTTTGGCAAGGTCGGTTTCAATGATTTTACTACCTGCGGCAATCTCACCACGCACGATGGCACTTTGGATTTGTTGATAGGCGTGTTCAGCTCGGGTGATTAGCCGTTGATTATCTTGGCAATCATTGTCATTATAATCGTCAGACATGAAGTTTTTTGCGGACATAAATTGGCTCAATATTTATTCATTGTTGTCAATTTATCATAAAAATAGGTAAAATAAAAGATATTTTTGCTTATTTTTCGAACATTGTAAACAATTTACCGCATGGTCGGTGTTTGGATCTTGGTGTGATTTTGGCTATATTGCATTTATAAATGCCCACAAAAAAGCCAACACGCAGAGATGTTGGCTTTTTTATAAACTGGTTTATTTTTCTAGACTTTCTAGATAGGCACGCAGCTCGTCTTTTAGGTGAAGTTTTTTGTGCTTCATTTCGTCAATTTCGGCTTTGCGACTGACAGAGGCAACTGGGTCTTTTTCTAGATTGTCGATTTGTGTGTCTAATTCATTATGCTCGTCAAACAGTTTTAAAAAGTGCAAATCGCCTTCGGCTTTTAGCTTGCTCATCAATTCTCTGTATTCTGGTAGCATGAGGTTCTCCTTGGGTTGGGCTGAAAAATCAGCATGGTTTATGTGCTTATATTAGCAAGAATATCGCCAATTATCAAGCCAAACCATGCTTGTTGTCAATCGGGCGGCTGGGCGGGGTGAGATTGTGGCTGTTTATGGTTTTGTGAATGTGATGACGGTGTTTAAAAATCTAAAATTTGGTTTGTGCGGTAACTGGGCTATAATAGGCACAACTGACAACAAGGCTGCAAAGCGATTGTCAATGATGATTTTTGTTAAAATAACAAGGTGAGCAAATGTTAGATCAAAATTTATTAGATGCTGTCAAATCTTATAGCGAAAATATGACCCGCCCTGTAGAGCTGGTTATTGGTCAGGGTGAGCATGATAAGCGTGGCGAGCTGGTGGATTTTTTGCAAAAAATCGCCCAAACCAGCGACAAAATCAACTTTGATGCAACCCAAACCGATGCAACACTGTCGCCGATGAGCTTTAAAATCACAACCAATGGGCGTGATACAGGCATTGTGTTTAGTGGTGTGCCGGGGGGTCATGAGTTCACCTCGTTTGTGCTGGCAGTGCTACAATCAGGTGGCCATACGATAAAACTTGATGAAGGTATCCAAAGCCTGATTAAGCGTATCCAAGCACCGCTACAGTTCCAAACCTTTGTGTCGTTGTCTTGCCACAACTGCCCTGATGTGGTGCAGGCATTAAACCAGTTTGCATTGCTTAATGATAATATTAACAGCGAGATGATTGATGGCGGGGTATTTCCTGAATTGGTTGCCGAAAAAGGCTTGCAGGGTGTGCCTGCGGTATTTTTAAATGGTAAGCCATTTGCCAATGGCAAAATTGACACCGCCAAATTGATTGAAAAGCTACAAGAGCAATACCCTGATTTGTTATCAGCTGCCGATGAACCAATGCTTGATACCCAAGATGTTACCGTCATTGGGGGCGGGCCTGCAGGGGCGGCAGCGGCGATTTATACCGCTCGCAAGGGCTTGGCAGTGGCGATGGTTGCCGATCGTATCGGCGGTCAGGTAAAAGACACGCAAGATATTGAGAATCTTATCTCAACACCGCTGACCAATGGCAATCAGCTGGCAGCCAATCTTGCCACGCACATTAAAGAGTATAACATTACAGTTAAAGAGCATGTCAGCGTTTCTGCCATTGAGCCTGTTGAGGGTGGTTATAAAGTTTTGCTAAACACAGGTGCAAGCTGGATATCACGCACTATTATTTTGGCAACAGGTGCCAAATGGCGAAAACTTGGCGTCAAGGGCGAGGATGAAAATATCGGTAATGGCGTGGCATATTGCCCACATTGTGATGGTCCGTTCTTTAAGGGCAAAGATGTTGCTGTCATCGGTGGCGGTAATTCTGGCGTAGAAGCGGCACTGGACTTGGCAGGTATCGTAAACCATGTAACAGTGTTGGAGTTTGGCGATACTTTGCGTGCCGATCAGGTGCTGGTGGATAAGGCGACAAGCCGTGAGAATATCACCATCATCAAATCAGCAGCCACCAGCGAAATCACCACAGATGGCAGCAAGGTCAATGGTCTGATTTATCAGGACAGAACCTCTGGTGAAAACAAAACTTTGCCACTGTCGGCGGTATTTGTACAAATTGGTCTGGTGCCAAATTCAGAGCTTGCCAAAGGCTTGGTGGCAACCACAGCACATGGCGAGATTGAGATTGATACCAAATGTCGCACCAGCCGTGAGGGGATTTTTGCTTGTGGTGATGTAACCACTGTGCCATATAAGCAGATTAATATCGCCATGGGCGAAGGCTCAAAAGCAGGTCTGGCTGCCTTTGAATATCTGATGATGAATGGTTAAAACACATTCAAGAGATAGAACAAAAAGCACGCTGTTAGGCAGGGTGCTTTTTTAATTTGTTAAATATAAAGGCTTATTTTATGCAGTTTTTTGGTGCCAATGATGGGCTTATAGATTTTCACGAAGCAAATCTACATCATCAACTAAAAAATTACACAAAAAATATCTCTCACTGCTTTCATTAGTGAAATAGAAAGTTGTGGCACTGTATGCACCTAGATGATAAACTGTTTGCAAAAGCCAGATGGGTAATTTATTTTCCATTTCAATCTGATATAGTTTGGAATCTTTTTTAGTATATTCATCAAGCCACTGATTGTCGCCACAGGGGTCTTCATTGATAAGTTTGATATTTAGACGCTTATCTTTTAATTTGCGAATATCAGGCTGACCTGTCACAATGCTTGTATTGATGGCAAAAAAAGATGGTTTATCACCAATGCCTGTGTAACCAATGCTGAACTCTGCTGGCGAACGACCAATGCCATCGCTTATTGCAACATTGTCAATGGCAACATTACGAGCATACATTTTGGTAAAATATCCACTGCTGACAAATGCCGAAATGCCAGCACCTGTTTGCCATTGTACTTGTCGATTGTTTCGTAGATTGTGATAACTTGGAGAAATTCCGTTGCTGCTGATTGCAAAAGGGGCGAGAAAATCATACATAGGGATAGCAAAGGCTGGCAATGAGAATGCTAATGCCAAACTGGCACATATTATTTTTTTCATAATTCACCTGTGGTTTATTTGCCTTATGAATTCAATTGACGATTTGCAGAATTATTATAAATGATTGACTTACAATAAAGCAAATGGCAAAATCTTATCCCTAGTTACTTGAATCAATCATCTGCTAAACTATGTTACAATAAGACAAATAAAACAGGAGGCAACAATGAAATTAACTTGGCAAGACACTTTGGATATCGCCATTGCTTTGGCGGAGAAATATCCTGATGTTGATGTGCAGTATATTCGCTTTACTGATTTGCACAGTTATGTGTGCCAGCTTGAGGGCTTTGCTGACAATCCGAACAGATCAAATGAGCGGATTTTGGAGGCCATTCAGATGGCATGGCTTGATGAGTTGTAAACTTAGCAGGTGATAAATTTGGGCGGCTCATTGATGACTGACCGCCTTATTTTAACTGGGTGATTGCCAAGCCACCAAGAGCTTGGTAGT
This sequence comes from Moraxella cuniculi, assembly GCF_900637105.1. Taxonomy (NCBI): domain Bacteria; kingdom Pseudomonadati; phylum Pseudomonadota; class Gammaproteobacteria; order Moraxellales; family Moraxellaceae; genus Moraxella; species Moraxella cuniculi. The sequence continues at coordinate 899,229 of NZ_LR134343.1, forward strand.
ATCAAAGCCCAGTACAGAGCAAGCATCTAGCAATTTTACAATATCCAACTGCCGTACCGCAGGTGGCATGACATCATGCAGTTCACGCGAGCGAGACCCGACATGGAGACAGTCTTGGTAATTACGACAGTGTGCAGAATCTATTGATTGATACCATCAGCGTATCACCAAGTGCATATTGCGACTCTGACAATGACAGTTGCATCAGCAGCGTCTGTCCTGTCTGGGTGCCGAGTGTGTATAGCCAATAACCACCACGAAAATCTTTGTCCAAGATGGTGCTGCTGATGGCATGGTTGTCATCAGCATTAGCTGGGCTGACATCATGTGGACGAACCAGCACTGTATTGGCAGCAGGATTGAGGGCTGCTTTTAGATGCTCATTAAGCGGTAGGGCTGCAAGCTGATGGATATCAATCAGCACGCCTTCACCAATAAACTGTGCCACCGCCTGATTGGCAGGCGTGTGATACAGAGCATCTGGGGTATCCCATTGTTGTAGCACGCCTTGGCTGATGACACCGACCTTGTCCGCCATGGCAAATGCCTCGGCTTGGTCATGCGTTACCATGATGGCACAGACTTGCTGAGATTTGAGCAACTGACGCACTTCTTTTGACAGGCTGGCACGCAGCTCAACATCAAGATTGGAAAATGGCTCATCAAGCAAAATCAAACTCGGTGAACACGCCAAGGCTCGCACCAGTGCCACACGCTGCTGCTGACCGCCTGATAATTCGTGCGGATAGCTGTGCCGATATTCACGCATATTGACAAGCTCCAGCATTTCGTCAATGCGGTGATTGGTGGCGGTTTTGTCAAGTTTTAGCCCAAAGGCGATATTATCCGCGACAGTCAAATGCGGAAACAGAGCATAGTCCTGAAACACCATGCCAATCTGTCGCTTGTGGGCAGGCGTGTGCGTATTTTTATCAAACAAAGTTGCACCACGAATGCTGATACTGCCACTGTCTGGCTTCTCAAAACCTGCAATACAACGCAGCAGGGTGGTTTTGCCACAGCCCGACCTGCCGAGCAAACAAGCGATTTCGCCAGTTTGTAATTGCAGACTGACATTATTCAAGATGGGCTTGTTATCAAAGCTGATGGATAAATTATCAATACGCAGCATGGTTGTTCTCAAGTTTTGCTAAATAATTAATATCTTTTAAATATAATGCACATTTAACTGGGCGGGTTTTACTCTAATTGACACAAGTCAAATCAAGTATGCTGGCTATTTTTGCCCAATTTTGCTAAATAGTATCACAGGAATCAGCCCTGTCAGTACAATCGCCAGTGCAGGCAGAGCAGCCTTGTCATACAAGCCTTCGCTGGTAAAGGCAAAAATCCGCACCGCCAGCGTATCCCAGTCAAATGGACGCATCATTAAGGTAATTGGCATCTCTTTCATGGTATCAACAAACACCATCAGCAGTGCCACGCCCAGCGACCCTTTAAGCAGCGGCAGATATATCCGCCAGATGGTTTGGATAGGCTTGGCACCCAGTGAGGCAGCTGCTTCAATGTGGCTGTGCTTAATGCGTTTCATGCCAGCGTCAATTGACTGTACGCCCAGTGCCAAAAAACGAATCAGCAACGCAACAACCATCACGGCAATTGTACCTTTAAAAATAGCATTGCTCTCGGCAAATGCAGGCACAGTGTCGATGAGCCAATTATCAAGCCACGCCACAGGCAAAAATACGCCGACTGCCAGCACCGCACCAGGGATTGTGTAGCCAAGTGTTGAAATTTTTGTGGTGATGACACCAAAGCGGCTGCCATCAGAGCGTCCAGCGATTGACAGTAGCAATGCCATGATGGCAACAGCGATTGCCGTCAGCAGGCTAATACTGACCGAGTGCCATATTTGTGCAACTATCTCAGCTGCCACCACTTCTTGCCAGCTTTGTACCGCCCATATAGTCAATTGCACCAAAGGCAGGACAAAGGCAAGCAGCAAAATACCACCGCAGTAGGCACTGGCGAGCCATTTTTTGTTGCCTGTCAATATGATACGGCGATGGGAATTCGCCTGTCCTGCTGTCTCAAATCGGCGGCGTCCACGACTTAATTGCTCCATCACCAAAAAAATAAACACCAAGGCAATCAATAGGCTTGCCAGCTGCTTGGCAGTGTCAATAGAAAAAAAGCCAAACCATGCCTGATAAATTGCCGTGGTAAAGGTATCGTAACCAAAGACACTCACCGCACCAAAATCCGCCAAAACCTCCATCAGTGCCAGCATTACGCCCCCTGCAATCCATGGGCGAGCCATTGGCAGGGCAAGTTTGACAAAGGCTTGTGCAGAACCCAGCCCCAAGGACGCACCTGCCTCTAAGGCACGATTGCCCATGCTGTCAAAGGCGTTTTTGGCAAGCAGATACACATAAGGGTAGAGCGTCAAGCTCATCACCACCGTCAATCCCAGACCATTTCTGACATCAGGAAGTCCGTTTTGTAAGCCCCAAACCGCACGCAGGTAGCTGCTAATCGGCCCTGTATAATCAAAAATCCCAAGTTGCACAAAGGCAAGCACATAAGCTGGCACCGCCAATGGCAGCATCATTGCCCAGCCAAAAAATCGCCTAAGCGGAAATTGCGTCATCGCCGTAAGCCATGCAGCTGTTGTGCCCAAGATTGCCGTGCCAATGCCCACGCCAACAACCAGCAGCAGGGTGTTTTTTAGTAATAATGGTAGCTCATATTCCAACAAAAATTGCCAAATCTCGGCATCAAACTCACCCAGGGCAGCGGCAATCACCGCAAGCGGAATGATAACGAGCAAGGCACACAGTATCAGCCAAATACGAGCAAAAAATAAGGATAAATTCATCATAATCCAAATGATAAGTTTGATTAATTTTCCATCATAAACAGCAAGCTATCTTTATTGACTTGGCTGGCTATTTATTAAGATTAACAAATGCAGCAAAATCCTTGGCAACAAGCCATCATCATTATTTGATTGGATATTCTTGATAAAATGATAACCAAAAATATACAAATACGCAATTTGTATAACAATCAAGATTGAATGACAATTATTCTTGTTTTCATTTGAAAATTGTTTTATTATAATAGCACAAGATTGGCAGGATTTTTATAAAACTTGCAAATATGATGCAATCTTTGTGAAATATATCGCACATTTGTGGATATGATGACAAAATTGCAAATTTTCACCAACAAAAGGATTGATTATGAAAAAGTTATTTGCCGCATCGCTGGCTTTGGCGGTGGCAACTCCAGCATTTGCCAACGAAATCGTGGTTTATTCGGCACGCATTGACGAATTGCTAAAGCCAATCGTTGATGCCTATCAAAACAAAACAGGCGTAAAAGTAACGGTTGTTAGCGACAAAGCAGGGCCACTGGTCGAAAGACTAAAAGCAGAAGGCAAAAATACCAAAGCCGATGTGCTAATTACCGTTGATGGTGGCAATCTGTGGCAAGCAGCTCAAGCAGGCGTGCTACGCCCAATCAACTCAAGCGTGCTAAAAGCCAATATTCCATCGCACCTAAGAGACCCGAATAATCAATGGTTTGGTCTGTCTGTGCGTGCAAGAACGATTTTTTATAATCCAAAAACAGTCAATGCCAGCCAGCTTTCTACCTATGCTGACCTTGCCAGCCCAAAATGGAAAGGCAAACTGTGTCTGCGTACCTCTAGCAATATCTACAGCCAATCGCTGGTGGCAACAATGATTGCCAATAACGGTCAAGCCGCCACCGAAAAAATCCTAAAAGGCTGGGTGGATAATTTGGCAACTGCACCGATTGCTAACGACTCAGGGGTGATTGAGGCGGTTGAGGCTGGTCGCTGTGATGTCGGCATTGCCAACACTTATTATTATGGTCGCTTGTTGGACAAAAAACCTGCACTGGCAAACACGGTCAAAATTTTCTTCCCTGACCAACAAGGCAAAGGCACCCATGTGAATGTCTCTGGTGCTGGCGTGGTAAAATATAGCGACAATCCAGTCGAGGCACAAAAGTTCATTGAGTGGCTATCAAGTGCCGAAGCCCAACGCCTATATGCTGATCGCAACTTTGAATATCCAGCAAGCCCACGCGTAGGCTCAGCTCCATCGGTCGCTCGCTGGGGTGCATTCAAGCAAGACTTTATCAATGTCTCGGTGGCTGGCAAAAACCAACAAAAAGCCATCATGTTGATGAAAAAAGCAGGTTATAAATAATCTGCCAAACCTAGAGAAAACAAAACACCCTGCACTCAGGGTGTTTTTATTTGGTGTGGCGTGAGCTGATTGAAGCGGTGCTTGGCTTATCAAGGCATAAAAAGCACAAAAGCAGGGCGTACCGCTTTACTTTACCAAACCTATCAGGCGATGAGCTGGCTTAGGATTTGTTCATAAATTTTGGTGAGATTTTCCAAATCATCAATCGCAACACATTCATCAATCTGATGAATGGTGGCATTTTTTACACCCAGTTCTACCACTTCGGCATTCATGATGGGGGCGATGAAACGACCATCAGAAGTGCCACCTGAAGTGGACAGTTGGGCGGTTGTGCCTGTTACTTGCTTGATGGCGGAGACCACTGCATCGACAAATTGACCTTTTTTGGTCAAAAATGGCTCACCAGAGAGGCTCCAGTCAATCTGATAGCTTGCTTTGCTGTTATTGAAATGCTTGTCAAAAATCTCATGGGTCTTTGCCTTGAGGCTGTCGGCGGTATTTTCGGTGCAATAGCGGAAGTTGAACAGGACTTGTGCATCTTGGGCGATGACATTGGTTGCACCTGTGCCGCTGTTTATGTTGGAGATTTGCATACTGGTGGCAGGGAAATATTCATTGCCCGTATCCCATGCTGTTGCCACAAGTTCTGCCAATGCAGGTGCCAGTGCGTGCATGGGATTGATTGCCAAATGCGGATAGGCGATATGACCTTGTTTGCCAGTAACGGTGAGTTTGGCATTTAGTGAGCCTCGGCGACCATTTTTAATGACATCGCCCAGTGTGTTGGTGCTTGATGGCTCGCCAACCAAGCAATAATTCATTTGCTCGCCACGCTGTGCCAATGCTTGTACGACCTTATGCGTACCATTAATCGCCACGCCTTCTTCGTCAGCGGTAATGAGCAGCGAAATATCCCCTTTGTGATTGGGGTTTTTGGCGATGAACTGCTCGCACGCCACGACAAAGCAGGCAATGGCGGTTTTCATATCGGCGGCACCACGCCCCCAGAGCTTGCCATCTGCTATCGTTGCCGAAAAGGGCGGATAAGCCCAAAGGCTCTCATCTCCCACAGGCACGACATCGGTATGCCCTGCAAAACATAGGTGTGGTGCGGTGGGGTTGCTTCCTCTTTTTTTGGCGTATAGGTTATTAACCTGTGCGTTTTTGCCTGTGTCGCTTGGGTCGCCAAAGTGCATAAATTCGCATTCAAAGCCCAATTTGTCCAAATAATCAGCAATCAGCTGTAGGCAGTTGGAGTTATCAGGGGTAATGGACGGCAGACGAAGCAAATCAATGCTTAATTGTAAAGTTGGTGTCATAAAAACTCTCAATAAATTCTTACAAATTTTTGATAAATAATCCAAGTAACCAATTGCCACGCCACAGGCTGACTATTCATACAGCAGGCTGATTGGCTTGGTTGTCGCACAGCTGGCGGACTAGGTGCTGTCTTTTGCCCATCTGACCAGCTTGTCATTTTCCATGATAAATGGCTGGGCGGTGGGCTGATTATAATCGATGGCGTATTTATTTAATAGATAGTCATAGGCTGCGTCTTTGCTGGCGAACTGTATCGCTTGATAGGGCTCTTGAAATGAGAGTTTTTCAAGGAATAGATAGCCAGTTTTGGCAGGCACCAAGACACCAACATGACCGATAAATAGATAATCACCGTCCAGATTGTCATGCATGACTACCGATAGCATGGTGGCAGTGTCATCAAAGCGAATGTTGGCAAATTGTGCCTGCATTTTTTTGGCGTGTACTGTTACATCGGTGGTGGCATCGGTTGCCACGCGTGCAAATAGTTGATTGAACTGTTGTAATTCTTGGGCATTTAATAGCTTGCCAGTCTCAACAGCCTCACGATCCAAGAACAGTAAGCGATCATCTGCTGGCGTGTTGGTGCCGATTTTGATGGTATTTTTTAGCAGCATAAAAGTATTCAGGCGGCAGTTGGTGCCGATAAACCAGCCCTTTTTTGCTTGCCAGAGCTTGTCAATCTGCACCACATCATAGTTAGGTTGCTCGCTATTGACAAAGCCATCTGTCAGGCTGGTGTTTTCGATGGTGGTGTTATAGTCTTGGATCCATGCCATGACAGTATCAACCGAACTTGGGTCTAGGTATTGCACCAGCGTATCACGCACTTGTTTGTAGCTTGTTTCATCGCTTAGGTTTGATAGCGTGATGGTCTGCTGTGTGGTGGTTTGGCTTGTGGTTTGGTCGGTAGATTCAATCTTGGTAGGCGTGCAACCAAACAGCATCAGGGTGATGGTGGTGGCAAGTAGGGCGTGCTTCATATTCAGATACCTGTTGTGGTGAATTGGTAAGATATTAGCAAATCAGCTCATCACGCCGCAACCAAGTTGCAATCGAAAACCGTCTGCGGTGCGTGATGGCGACTTGGTGCAACAGATTGCTATCAAACAGCACTAGGCGATTGCGTTGTGGCAGCAGCTGGGCTGTATTGTCTTGCTTATCAATCACACAAATCGCACCGCCATCACAAGCCTGCCAATTGTCATTTAGATAAAAAACTGCCGAAATCACTCGCTCATCACGACCTTTGGGATTGTCGGTATGCCACTGATAACCAAATCCAGCAGGATAGCAGGCATAATGAGCCTCGCTGCGGCGAATGCCTGTATAGAGCGTCTGGTTAAAGTATCGCCCCAGCTGATTGATTGATTCAAGATATGCCGTGCCAAAAGGGCAGTTGTCATCAATCCAGCGAATACTATCGCCACGGATATTTGCCTGCCGTTCGCCATGTGTCAAGGTTGCCTCGCGATACTCAACAAAGCCACTTTCTGCCTGCAACTTGCCCAAATCAGCCTCGTCAAATACCTCATCAAGCACCATAACACCTGTGTTGATGAAGTCGTCAAGTTTTGGCTCGATTAGGCTTTGCCAATTGACATCAAATGCTGGCATATTGCTCCTTTGTGATTATCATCTTGGGTTTGGTTGTAATTACGGATTAATTATTGGTTAAAAATTAGTAACAGATAATAAGTGATGGCTATATTCTGCACTGCCACCACCAAGCCATCATAAAAATATCGTAGAGACAGCAAGAATCTTATCGCTTAGCCTCTGATATTATTATAAATCATTTGGTTGATTTTTGATATTGCTAATAGCAATGACAAATAATAATCAACCAATCAATATTAATCCTTGACGACCATGCGTTTTAATTTGACCGTGTCAATTGTACAACCAGCGTATCTGTGATAGTATAGCATTTATTTTAAGCAGTTAAATCATGAACTATAAACACGCCTACCACGCTGGCAACTTTGCTGATGTTGCCAAGCATATTTTGTTATTGCAGTTGCTTGCTCAATTCTCCACCAAAGGCAAGCCATTTTATGTGCTTGATGCTTATGGTGGCCGTGGATTGTATTCGCTTGAGGCACTTGAGGCGACCAAGACAGGCGAGGCACAGCTGGGCATCAAAGCATTGGAGCAGGCAAGTGCTGATAACCCACCAAAGGCGGTGCGTCAATATTTGATGGATTTGGCACACGCTCGCAAGATTTATGATAAGCATGTTTACCCCGGTTCGCCGTGGTGGATTGCCAATCATGCCAGCAATCACAGCGAACACGCTCCTGTGCGTGCCGAAGCCTTTGAGGCGGTGGCGGACGAGTACGATGCTCTTAATTACCAGTTGTACCAATTGCCAATCGGCATCCACCACCGTGATGCTTTTGAGGGCGTGCCTGCGGTCTTGCCACCCAAAGAAAAGCGAGGCATTGTCTTGCTTGATCCGCCGTTTGAGCAAGAGCATAAGGATTTTGGTCGCTTGGTGGATTTGTTGGTTGTCAGCCACAAAAAGTTTGCCACAGGAACTTTTGTACTTTGGTATCCAATCAAAAATCTGGAAGCGGTAACGCTATTTTATAAAAAAATGAAACGCACAGGCATCAAAAAACAGCTGATTTGTGAGTTGAATTTATACCCCAATGATGTCGCAGTTGGGCTAAATGGCACAGGACTGCACATTATCAATCCGCCTTGGCAGTTTGATATACACGCCCAAGAGATTTTGCAGTATTTGGCACCGATTTTGCAGCCAGACAACGCTCCAGCAATGCCCATTGAGCAGATGGCAGTGGTTCAATGGTTGGTTGGCGAATAGCTTGGCAAGCATTTATTGGTTATTATTTATACAAATTTTGGCAAAAGTCATCAGCTGTTTGGGTAATGCAGCCAACAAAGCAAAATGCAGTATGTAATTTGATGAAGTGCTTTTGCCACAGACTTGTTATTTTTCGGCAGTTGCTGCTTTGTGATTATTGAAAGTAAAAAGGCAAATCATGTCAGATCGCCAACACATAAACAGTCAAAAAAACCCACCAGAGCATGACGGCATTACCTTTGAGGTGATTGAGCCTGCTGGTGATAAACCAACCTTGACCAAAGGGGTGTATTTGATTCCAAATCTTATCACCACCTTGTCGTTGTTTGCAGGTTTTTATTCGATTATCCTAAGTGCCAATGGGGAGTTTTATCGGGCAGCGTTGGCGATTTTTGCTTCGGCATTTTTGGACGGTATGGACGGCCGTGCCGCACGCTTGCTCAACGCCCAAAGCCCCTTTGGCGAGCAGTATGACTCTTTGGCGGACTGCGTGGCATTCGGGCTGGCTCCAGCCATGCTGGTTTATAGTTTTGCTTTGCAGCCTTTGGGGCGGTTTGGCGTGGCGTGTGCTTTTGTTTATGTGGCGTGTGCAGCATTTCGCTTGGCACGCTTTAATGTGCAGATTGGCACGGTGGACAAAAAATACTTCATTGGGCTTGCCAGCCCGCTTGCTGCCTTGCTTTTGACCTGTGCGGTGTTGGTGTCGTTAAAATATGTGCAAGCCGACCATCATGCCGATGCACTCACTTGGTTTTTTGCCAGCTGGGTGATTGCCTGCGGTCTGTTGATGGTGAGTAATATCAGATACTATTCCTTTAAGGAATTTGATAAGCAAAAAGTGCCATTTGTGGTGTTATTGCTTGCTGTATTGCTCTTTGGCATCGTGCTTTATGATGTGCCAGTTGGGCTATTGGCGATTGGCGTTGCCTATGTGTTATCAGGGCTGGTAACGACTTTTTATAAATCTTAACGAAAAATACATTGTATTAATATTAATCACAGCTTTTTAAGAAATTAAAAAGCTGTTTTTATTTTATCGATAATCAAGCAATTCTGCACGGTTTTTGCTCAAATATTTGCAGTGCTAATTTTATAGCCATAAAGGAAAATTGTTTAAATGGAATAAAAGCACATTTTTATTATGATAATAATTATCAAATGAGTTAATATATCAAATAATAATCAATTGATTTTGATAATAATACTTATTATAATGTAACAAAATCAATCAATAAATAACCCATCAGAGTAGACCGTCATGCTCGTGTTTATGCGTGAAAAAATCTGGACAAATCTAAAAGTTGCCAGCCGTATCTTGCTTGCGATTGTTGGCTCTTATATTATTGCAAGTCTGATTGCTTTGTTGCCACTGGCGTTACCGATATCTACCATCTCTGCGATTACTTGGGGGAGAATTATTGCTGTTGTGGTTGCTTGTTTGATTGTGCTTTGGGTTTTTTTGATTAGGTCTTTGTTCCAAGCGTGGCTTATGATTTTGACCATGATTTTTGTGCTATTTTTGCTGTGCTGGCTTATGATACCCAATTTTCTTTAGGATTGCTGGCTTTTGCTTGATTTGAGTGGGATTTATGATGAATACTAAGACAAAACAAGCTGTCAAAAAGGCGAATTTTCGCCAGATTCTCGCCCCTGTGCATACATGGACAGGGCTTATTTTGGGCTGGCTGTTGTTTTTGATATTTTTTATGGGGACTTTAAGTTATTTTAAAGATGAAATTAATATCTGGTCAATGCCGCACATTTACCAGCAAATTGGCAAAAGTCAGGATTGGCAATTGGCCACCGCTGCCGAGTATGCCGTGCGCAACTATCCTGATGCCAAGCAGATGTTTATTGATTCTGGTGATGACAGATCGCCGCTGACAATCAGAGTGCAGCCAAGCAATGATCGCAACAATGTACTGCAACTTGTCGCCAGTCAAGACGGCAGATTTGTCAGTGCCGACAATTACAGTCAGGGCGGTGAATTTTTTTACCGTTTGCATTTTGATTTACATTATATGCCTGTTCGTTATGCCAGATATTTGGTGGGATTTGCCTCCATGATGATGCTGATTGCCATCATCACAGGGGTTGTGATACACAAAAAGTTTTTTGCTGATTTTTTCACATTCCGAGCCAAAAAAGGTCAGCGTTCTTGGCTTGATGCACACAATGCTTTGTCGGTTCTGCCTTTGCCGTTTCATTTTTTTATCACCTTTACGGGGATTATTACACTGGTTGGTATGTATTTGCCATTTTCAGAAAAAGTTGCAGGCGTATCTGGTGATGTCAGAGCACCATTTTTGGCGTTTGATTGGTGGGCAAAACCCAGCGAGGGTGTCAAGCCTAGTCCGCCACCTGATATTTATCAGTTGATTGATAAAAGTAAAAAATCGTGGAAAATCCAGTCAGATTATGCAATTGCCAGAATCAGCATTAATTACCCCAATACCAGCGACATGACTGTCGCCATTGAGGCTGATGTGGATAAGCAGTTTTCAGTCATTCGTCCTTTTTATGTTTATAATCAGCAGTCTGCCTTGATTCGCCAGACGCCACCCATTCCATCTGGCGTGCTGGCACAGACAGCATTGGTTGGCTTGCATGAAGGTAAGGTTGCTGATTATTGGTTGCGTGTTATCTTATTTATACTCGGGGCGTTGGGCGTTGGTATGATTGCCACAGGTCTTGTTTTGTGGACAATAAAAAGAAAAGAAAAATTAAAAGCTCATCAGCAGGCAGGTTTTGGTTTTGTGCTGGTTGATGGACTAAATATCGCAACCATCATGGGCTTGCCCTTGGCAACAGTGGCATTTTTGTGGGCAAATCGTATTTTACCAAGCCAGTATCTAGGCAGGGATAATGCCGAAATTTTGATATTTTTTATAACATGGGCTACCGCCTTGGTGTTAGCGTTTATTTTGCCCAAAAAATTAGCATGGGCATTCTTAGGCTATGCCACGGCTTTGGCTTTGTTATTGTTACCCGTAGTCAGTATGGTGATGACGGATAGGGGTTTTGTTGATAGCTGGATAAACAAAGATTGGCTATTTGTGATTGCAGATATTTTATTTGTGCTATTTGCTTTGTTGTTTTGTTATATCGCTCATAAAATCTGGCAATACCAGCCACCAACACGCTTCAAAAAACAGTCAGCAATGGAGCAGCTATGAGTGATTGGCTGATTTATCTTGTTATATTTATGGCAAATCTTTGGGCTTTGCTGGCACTAATGATGATAAGCAAACGACATTCCAAAAAATTCCACATAACAAAGCCACAATTATTAAGCAAATTGGCTTATATTATGATGGTTGTTAGTTTTGGCTTTGTTTTTATCACGCAGCAACCTGCTTATTTTGGCATAGCTTGGTTTTTGCTATTGAGTTTTGCCGCCGTATTAATCTACCTTGGTTTGGTGATTTATGACCATCATCATGGGGCTAAAATCAAACCATGATTTATTTTTTATATAAAAATCAATAAGTTGAATAATTTTTTACATTTTTGTGAATTTTGTTATTGACGGGTAATTTTTTTCTGCTATAATAGATTTCGTTTTCAGCGTTACACAATTTAATCGTAATGTTGAAATAAAAATTAAAAAGGTCTTGACAACACAAAATTCTGTGATAAAATAGTCAGCCTTGATTAATAATACAGACGATGTATTATACACTATTTAAAATCCAAACTAAAGAACAACTTGTGTGGATTTTTGTCAATACAAGATACTTAAATAAATTAAAAAATAAATCATTTATTTAAGTATCTTGTATTGACAAAAAATCTCAAAGTTAATTCATTTACACGATGAGCAAATTTTGCTAGTAATATCTAAATGAGCTTTAAAAGATTAAACTGAAGAGTTTGATCATGGCTCAGATTGAACGCTGGCGGCAGGCTTAACACATGCAAGTCGAACGAAGTTAGGGAGCTTGCTCCTGATACTTAGTGGCGGACGGGTGAGTAATGCTTAGGAATCTGCCTAGTAGTGGGGGATAACTATCCGAAAGGATAGCTAATACCGCATACGACCTACGGGTGAAAGGGGGCGTAAGCTCTCGCTATTAGATGAGCCTAAGTCGGATTAGCTAGTTGGTGGGGTAAAGGCCTACCAAGGCGACGATCTGTAGCTGGTCTGAGAGGATGATCAGCCACACTGGGACTGAGACACGGCCCAGACTCCTACGGGAGGCAGCAGTGGGGAATATTGGACAATGGGCGAAAGCCTGATCCAGCCATGCCGCGTGTGTGAAGAAGGCCTTTTGGTTGTAAAGCACTTTAAGTGGGGAGGAAAAGCTAATAGCTAATACCTATTAGCCCTGACGTTACCCACAGAATAAGCACCGGCTAACTCTGTGCCAGCAGCCGCGGTAATACAGAGGGTGCAAGCGTTAATCGGAATTACTGGGCGTAAAGCGCGCGTAGGTGGTTACTTAAGTCAGATGTGAAAGCCCCGGGCTTAACCTGGGAACTGCATCTGATACTGGGTAACTAGAGTAGGTGAGAGGGAAGTAGAATTCCAGGTGTAGCGGTGAAATGCGTAGAGATCTGGAGGAATACCGATGGCGAAGGCAGCTTCCTGGCATCATACTGACACTGAGGTGCGAAAGCGTGGGTAGCAAACAGGATTAGATACCCTGGTAGTCCACGCCGTAAACGATGTCTACCAGTCGTTGGGTCTCTTGAAGACTTAGTGACGCAGTTAACGCAATAAGTAGACCGCCTGGGGAGTACGGCCGCAAGGTTAAAACTCAAATGAATTGACGGGGGCCCGCACAAGCGGTGGAGCATGTGGTTTAATTCGATGCAACGCGAAGAACCTTACCTGGTCTTGACATACACAGAATTCGCTAGAGATAGCTTAGTGCCTTCGGGAACTGTGATACAGGTGCTGCATGGCTGTCGTCAGCTCGTGTCGTGAGATGTTGGGTTAAGTCCCGCAACGAGCGCAACCCTTTTCCTTAGTTACCAGCGATTTAAGTCGGGAACTCTAAGGATACTGCCAGTGACAAACTGGAGGAAGGCGGGGACGACGTCAAGTCATCATGGCCCTTACGACCAGGGCTACACACGTGCTACAATGGTTGGTACAAAGGGTTGCTACACAGCGATGTGATGCTAATCTCAAAAAGCCAATCGTAGTCCGGATTGGAGTCTGCAACTCGACTCCATGAAGTCGGAATCGCTAGTAATCGCAGATCAGAATGCTGCGGTGAATACGTTCCCGGGCCTTGTACACACCGCCCGTCACACCATGGGAGTTGATCTCACCAGAAGTGGTTAGCCTAACGCAAGAGGGCGATCACCACGGTGGGGTCGATGACTGGGGTGAAGTCGTAACAAGGTAGCCGTAGGGGAACCTGCGGCTGGATCACCTCCTTAACGAAGTTATCTGATTGGCAAGAATTCACAACAAGTTGTTCTTTAGTTGAATAAAAGTTAGAAGGTTGCAAAAGCAATTTTTTAACGGCTTTCGGGTCTATAGCTCAGTTGGTTAGAGCACCGTGTTGATAACGCGGGGGTCATAAGTTCAAGTCTTATTAGACCCACCATTTATGGGGTTATAGCTCAGTTGGTAGAGCGCCTGCCTTGCACGCAGGAGGTCAGGAGTTCGACTCTCCTTAACTCCACCATTAATTAGAAATAAGCAATCTTTTAGAAGATTTCTTCTTTCTACTTAATGTAGAAACTATCTATAAACTGACGAAGTTTATAACATTATTTAACAACATGTAATGAGTCTGGGTTAATTATTTATTCCAACAAATAATTAACCAGTATTGAGCAATCAATACAAAGTAAAGAGAACTGAATCAAGCGTAAACATAGGTGAATCGTTACACATTACCCATACGACAACAAACTATTTGGGGTTGTATGGTCAAGTAATGAAGTGCACATGGTGGATGCCTTGGCAGTCAGAGGCGATGAAAGACGTGATAGCCTGCGATAAGCGTCGGTGAGGTGGCAATATCCTGTGACCCGGCGATTTCTGAATGGGGAAACCCACCTAAGATAACTTAGGTATCATAATTTATTTTATGAGGCGAACCGGGAGAAGTGAAACATCTCAGTACCCCGAGGAAAAGACATCAATTGAGATTCCCCAAGTAGCGGCGAGCGAACGGGGAGTAGCCGATTAGATTTGTAGTAGCAAAATGGCGTGGGAAAGCCAACCATAGTAGGTGATAGTCCTGTATGCGAAACTGCAATTTTAACATATTAAGTAGGGCGGAACACGAGAAATTCTGTCTGAAGATGGGGGGACCATCCTCCAAGGCTAAATACTCCTGACTGACCGATAGTGAACCAGTACCGTGAGGGAAAGGCGAAAAGAACCCCTGTTAGGGGAGTGAAATAGAACCTGAAACCGTGTGCATACAAGCAGTCGGAGCGGACTTGTTCCGTGACGGCGTACCTTTTGTATAATGGGTCAGCGACTTATATTCTGTAGCAAGCTTAACCGTGTAGGGGAGGCGTAGGGAAACCGAGTCTTAATAGGGCGTTTTAGTTGCAGGGTATAGACCCGAAACCGAGTGATCTATCCATGAGCAGGTTGAAAGTGCCGTAACAGGCACCGGAGGACCGAACCCACTCCCGTTGAAAAGGTAGGGGATGACTTGTGGATAGGGGTGAAAGGCTAATCAAACTCGGTGATAGCTGGTTCTCCCCGAAAGCTATTTAGGTAGCGCCTCGGACGAATACCTTGGGGGGTAGAGCACTGTTTCGGCTAGGGGGTCATCCCGACTTACCAAACCGATGCAAACTCCGAATACCCAAGAGTACTATCCGGGAGACAGACGGCGGGTGCTAACGTCCGTCGTCAAGAGGGAAACAACCCAGACCGCCAGCTAAGGCCCCAAATTCCTAGTTAAGTGGGAAACGATGTGGGAAGGCACAGACAGCTAGGAGGTTGGCTTAGAAGCAGCCACCCTTTAAAGAAAGCGTAATAGCTCACTAGTCGAGTCGGCCTGCGCGGAAGATGTAACGGGGCTCAAACTAGGAGCCGAAGCTGCGGATTTAATTGTTTCAATTAAGTGGTAGGGGAGCGTTGTGTAAGCCTGTGAAGGTGTATTGTAAGGTATGCTGGAGGTATCACAAGAGCGAATGCTGACGTGAGTAACGACAAAACGGGTGAAAAGCCCGTTCGCCGGAAGACCAAGGGTTCCAGTCCAACGTTAATCGGGGCTGGGTGAGTCGACCCCTAAGGCGAGGCCGAAAGGCGTAGTCGATGGGAAATCGGTTAATATTCCGATACTTGTTTATGATGCGATGGAGGGACGGAGAAGGTTATGTCAGCCTGGCGTTGGTTGTCCAGGTGGAAGGATGTAGGTAGGTTTAGTAGGCAAATCCGCTAGACTATTACTGAGATCTGATAGCAAGCCAGTTTACTGGCGAAGTGGCAAATACCCTGCTTCCAGGAAAAGCTTCTAAGCGATAGTCATAAACAAATCGTACCCGAAACCGACACAGGTGGTCAGGTAGAGAATACCAAGGCGCTTGAGAGAACTCTGCTGAAGGAACTAGGCAAAATGGTACCGTAACTTCGGGAGAAGGTACGCTGCTGATGGTGATAAGACTTGCTCTTTGAGCTGTTGGCAGTCGCAGATACCAGGCTGCTGCAACTGTTTATTAAAAACACAGCACTCTGCAAACACGAAAGTGGACGTATAGGGTGTGATGCCTGCCCGGTGCTGGAAGGTTAATTGATGGGGTTAGCGTATGCGAAGCTCTTGATCGAAGCCCCAGTAAACGGCGGCCGTAACTATAACGGTCCTAAGGTAGCGAAATTCCTTGTCGGGTAAGTTCCGACCTGCACGAATGGCATAATGATGGCAGCGCTGTCTCCAGCAGAGACTCAGTGAAATCGAAATCGCAGTGAAGATGCTGTGTACCCGCGGCTAGACGGAAAGACCCCGTGAACCTTTACTACAGCTTTACATTGAACTTTGACCTAACTTGTGTAGGATAGGTGGGAGGCTTTGAAGTGGCGACGCCAGTTGCCATGGAGCCAACCTTGAAATACCACCCTGGTTATGTTGGGGTTCTAACTTAGATGTAACAACATCAAGGACAATGTATGGTGGGTAGTTTGACTGGGGCGGTCTCCTCCTAAAGAGTAACGGAGGAGTACGAAGGTGCGCTCAGAACGGTCGGAAATCGTTCAAAGAGTATAAAGGCAAAAGCGCGCTTAACTGTGAGACCCACAAGTCGAGCAGGTACGAAAGTAGGTCTTAGTGATCCGGTGGTTCTGTATGGAAGGGCCATCGCTCAACGGATAAAAGGTACTCTGGGGATAACAGGCTGATACCGCCCAAGAGTTCATATCGACGGCGGTGTTTGGCACCTCGATGTCGGCTCATCTCATCCTGGGGCTGAAGCAGGTCCCAAGGGTATGGCTGTTCGCCATTTAAAGAGGTACGCGAGCTGGGTTTAGAACGTCGTGAGACAGTTCGGTCCCTATCTACCGTGGGCGTTGGAAATTTGAGAGGATCTGCTCCTAGTACGAGAGGACCAGAGTGGACGAACCTCTGGTGTTCCGGTTGTTACGCCAGTAGCACTGCCGGGTAGCTATGTTCGGATGGGATAACCGCTGAAAGCATCTAAGCGGGAAGCCCACCTCAAGATAAGATTTCCCTAAAGAGCCGTTGTAGACTACGACGTTGATAGGTTGGGTGTGGAAGTGTAGTGATACATGTAGCTAACCAATACTAATTGCTCGTTTGGCTTGACCATACAACACCCAAGTGGTTTAGTATGAATAAGTGTAAAGATTTTACCTAATAAGCTTGATAAAGAAAATATCTTGAATTGATTTTAACAAAACAAGTTAAATGCAAATAACAGACTCATAACAGCGTTGTTAATCCTTTTACGCTGACGACAATAGCAAGATGGAACCACCTGATCCCTTCCCGAACTCAGAAGTGAAACGTCTTAGCGCCGATGGTAGTGTGGTTCGCCCATGTGAGAGTAGGTCATCGTCAGCATCCCTTTTAAACCCCCTTCATCGAGTGATGGAGGGGGTTTGTTGTTACAGGGGGTTACGAAGGGAAAAGGAAGAAGGAAAATAGCTTGCGTGTTAGTTGCGGATATTATTTAAGCGATGCTTATATTACCTTAGTTGATGACTTTGCAATATCTAGTACCATACAATAATCTACTTGTTTGTAGGACCATCCTAGATAACTAACCCAAACTACCCTTAACTAATTGTTTTAAAATGGAAATTTGAGATTTAAGGTCACTGTTATTAAAACGCCATTCGCATTCTTTAAGATAAAGCTCAAAGTGTTCTTTGGGAACACCGTTAAATTTGCGTAAATGGCGTTTTGCCTGATTCCAAAAATTCTCTATTCCGTTAATGTGATTTTGTTTTTCTGCAAAGTGCGTACTGTGATTGATTCTAAAGTGATTAAATTCACTAACATCAAGCACATCATAGCTTTTGTAGAAATCTGTGTAAACAATGCTGTCAGGCTTTACTTTTTCTCGTATAATGGGCAATTTCGCTTTAATAAGCCAAATACCGCAGTCTTACCGCTTGCACCACGACCACGCTTACCTTTGCGTGTTCCGCCAAAATAGCTCTCATCAGCTTCAACTTCGCCATCTAGCATTTCTAGGTGCTGACTGTGTTGATAGATGAGTAGGCGTAATCGGTGAAAATAGTAAGCAGCTGTTGTTTTATTTACATTGGCTAATTGAGCTGCCGTTCTTGCAGTAACACCTGCAACAAATAGCTCAATGAGTTTGTTTTGTTTATACTGACTTAGACGACTTTTTCTCATTGGGTTATTTTAACCTAAATGGAGTTTTTAGTCATTATCTAGGATGGTCCCAAACTTAATTTACAACGAATTATCTTGATCTTTATAGTATAGAATAAGTACCAATCTACTATGGCTCCAAAACCAATATACCAGCCATAAATCACCAAACCGTCATCAGATGGCTATATTTACTACTTGGTTAAGTGTTATTCGCCAAAGGAGCAAACTGTGAAATTTCGTTATCTATCATCCACTCTTGCCATCATTATGCATACCCCACCCCAAATGACCACCCCATAAAAAACCACCAGCCAAGCCAATCTGCTCAACTGATGGTTTTGATGTCAATTTGCTTTTAAAACCCCACCCCCAAACTCACCCCACTCACCCAATCTTTGTTTGAAAAACCTGTGGGCTCGCTGATTGCTTTTGAGGTGAAAATGTCATAGTTAAAGCTTAAGTAAGGATTCTTGGTATTTGGCATGTATTGTCCTTTAATGCCAATGGCGGCACCTGCTAGATGCTGTCCCAGCAATAGCTCATTTTGGCTTTTGTTGTGGTTGGTGATGTAACCTGTATCCAATCCCAAATAGATGGCATGGCTTGATTGGCTGTTTGCTTTTTGCTGATTTAAAAAGCTTGGATAAAAGCTGATATCTTGTCTTACCAAGATGCTATTATCTGCTGATAATGAACGCTCCCCATCAAAGCCTCTAACAGTGTACCTACCACCAATTGCCATCTTTAAATCTGGTGTTAGACTGTCTGTGGCGTATTGGGCTTTGAGTGTGGTACTGTGGATGATGGGTAGTGGTTTGTTGTTAATGCTTGGGTTGTATTTACTTGTTAGATTGGCGTTTAATTGATAAATACCAACACGGGCAGAACCCTCATCAAACAGCTCTTCTGGTGAGGGCAAGGCATTAAAAGCTGCACTGCCGCGTTTATAAGAAATATCTGTCGTAAGTTGATGCTTGCCTTGTTTTAGGTAGGTTTCATGAGTAATGCCCATTTGATAACCAGCAATCTTACGAGTTTGTACATCGATGATTGTACCATCAATATCACTTTCTTGAGATTTGATAAACCCACCGACATACACATGGCTTTTGCTATGAGCATCTCTGTGTATTAAGTGTGATAATTTGGCATTATACCCACGAGAAGTACCACCATAAACATAATCTTGGGTGCTGCCTGCTACGGTTTGATGATAGGTGTAGCGATTGGCATTTAGTTGTAATAAACTATTTTTAATTGGCAATACATAACCAATACCATAATTCTTAGAGCCTTTGCTTTTATTAGACGGATAATCTTTATCGTCATTAAGCTGATTACCCAAATCCCGCCCAAAGCTTAAATAGAGTAAATCATTAAAATTTGCCAAATTATCCACACTCAAGGTTGCCATGCCTTGATATTTACCTGTGGATTTAGAGCCTGAATCATCGACGCTTAGACTGCCACGAATGCGGCGGTTTTGACTATAGTCAATTAAAATATCGCTAAAGCCAATACGCTTATCACCAGACGGCACAATCTTAAAATTAGCATCACTACTTGGCACGCGTTTAAAGTTCTCAAGCATGGTTTCTAAATCACGGATGTTTAATAGCTTGCCTGTTTGTGTGGTAAGTGCTGTGTCTAAAACAGCAGGATAAGCCATGTTTGTCTGTTTAACATAGACAGGCACTTTACTATCTGCTGTATTTACCAGCACTTTAGCAATCTTACCAGGAATTAAGGTTAATCTTAATTCACCTCCAGATAAATTCTGATCAGCCACCATAATACGACTGGTAACATAGCCTTGTTCAATTAAGCGGTTTTGTACACGAGTCAAGACAGCATTGATATCACCTACCGCCATACACTTGCCTAACACACTACCATTGCCCATAATTTCAGGAAGTAAAGCAAAGCCAAGCTTGTCTGCAAAGGCAATATCATCTTGTGATAACACCGAATAGCCAATCCGATAAATATCAAAGCAAATATTGCTATCATCTGCCAAAGCTTGCTCATCGTTGATGGCAGACGGGATGGAATCAATACCTGTTAATACCGTTGGATTGGGTACCAATTGGTTAAGCAGAGCTTGATTGCGAGCATCTTGGGTTTGCAGGAGGGCTTGGCTTTTGGTGTTGGCAAGGGCGATGCCGTGAGTAAAAATTGCTGTCATGCAAATAAAAAGAACGGAGTATCTAGCCATCACCAAATTTCCCAAAAATATCAAAAAGAATATATCAAGCGGTGTTAATCTGCACAAATTGTTAATTATTGCTATCATTATACTAAAATGTTACAATCATATCACTATTGTTTTTATCTGTCAGAGATTTGAACCGTGAACCATATTTATAAAATCGTCTTTAATAAATCCACACAGACTTGGATGGCGGTTTGTGAATATGCTCGTGGTGTGTCTTGTAACAGTGTCAGTGCTGGCAACAAGCCGTCAATAAAAGGCATGATGGGCAAAGTAACCGCTTTATCCTTTGCAGTATTTGTGGCTTTACAGTCAGCCCACGCCAACACCCCAACAACCATCTTAGCCGACAAATCCGCCGATAAATCACTACAACCCATTGTTCTACCCACAGCCAGTGGCATCACTTCAGTCAACATCACCACCCCCCAATGCTCGCGGTTTATCCAATAACCATTATAGCCAATTTGATGTCGGCAGTTCTGGTGTTATTTTAAATAACAACCGCCAAGCAACAAATACCCAAATTGCAGGCTTTGTGGCAGCCAACCCCTTTATGGCTCGTGGTGAAGCTTCTACCATCTTAAACCAAATCAATTCAAGCAAGCCAAGTCATTTGAACGGCTTCATTGAAGTGGCAGGTAAAAAGGCAGATGTCATCATTGCTAATCCATCAGGCTTAGTGGTCAATGGTGCAGGGCTTATCAATGCAGGCAATGCCCATCTGGCAGCAGCAGGCAGCCAAGTCAATCAAGGGCAGGTATCTGGTTATCAAGTCAGTGGCAACTCTGCTGCTCATATTGAAGTCAATGGCAAACTAAACCTACAAGGCACCGATTATGCCGCTTTAATTACCAAAACTGCCCAAATCAATGATAAGATTTATGCAGGTAATACGCTTGATATTATTCTAGGCGAAAATCAAATCAGTCTTCAAAATGGTGATTTTACCAAGCTTAATGCCACTAATAAACAAACCAGTGCATTATCCGCCAGTCAAACCACCAATAAAGAACAGCGAGGCGTTGCCCTAGACATCTCATCTTTGGGTGGTATGTATGCTGGTAAAATCCATCTGATTGGCACGGACAAAGGCTTTGGGGTTAATAACACTGGTGTCATCACCGCAACTGGCAAAGGCGTACAGGCAGGCGGTACACTCACCCTAGATGCTCAGGGCAATCTTGTCAATGCTGGCATACTGTCTGCCAAAGACAAACTTGCCATCAATACCCATAATCATTCTGTTCTAAACGATGGCACACTGCTTAGCGAACAAGCCAATCTCACCATCAATACAAAAGACCTTGAGAGTGCAGGCACCATCCACAGCACTCAGACCACCCAAATTGATGCCACTGATACTTTAAACAATCAAGGCAGTATTTATGGCGGTGTTTTACAACTTACCACCAATCAGCTTGATAATACAGGCAAACTCATCCAAACAGGCACAGGCCGTCTTAATATCAGCACAGACACACTCACCAACAGCAATAAAGCCGTCATCGGTCAAAGTCTGTATGAGCAAACCACCCTCGATGCACCAAGCACGCCAAGCAGCGATCAGAGTGCTGGTACTATTGGTAGTGATTCTAAAGACAATACAACAGCCAACACTGCCAACTCATCAAACCCATCACTACCTGCAACCACAGACACAACTCAGTCCATCCCAGTACCAAGTGCTGATGGTTTTATCACAGCCAAATCTTTGACCAACACAAACGATCAAGCACTCATCACAGCCACAGGCGACATTAGTATCACCGCCAATCAGACAAAGAACACCAATCAAGCATCCATTGACGCACAAACCTTAAACACCAAGACTCTTACCAACACCGACAGTAAAATCGCCTTAGACACCGTTAACTGGCAATTAACCAGCTTTGACAACAGCAAAGGCGATATTAGTGCCAAAGATGGTATGGTGATTGACAGTGAATCTACCATCATTAATGCAGAGGGTAGTTTGACAAGCGGTGGTGATATGATACTTATCGCCAAGGACAGTATTATCAATCAAGACGGCACCATTACCGCAGTCAAACAAGCAGATATCACTGCCAAAGAATTACAAAATGGCGGTACTATCACGGCTGATACGCTGACCATCACCCAACAAGCAGACTATACCCACACGGATCAGGATAAGCTTGTTGCCAATCGCCTAGCGTTTACAACAAGTGGCAAGCTGATTAACCAAAGTCAATTTACCGCCGATCAAGATTTGACACTGAATGCCAATGACATCACAAACCAAGGCTTGATCAACAGTGAAAACACATTCATCAAAGCTGCAGGCACCATTGATAACTTGGCTGGTGGTCGTATCTATGGCACACACCTTGCCATTACTGCCGACACACTAAACAACACCCCAGCCAAAGCCAGTGATACCGACAGCCATCACACCGCCCCAGTCATTGCAGCCAGAGAGCGTCTGGATATTGGTGTAAACACCCTAAACAACAACCCCAACCCTGACAGAGCGGGCAAATTCAACGAAAACTTCGACAGTCAAGCTTTAATCACAAGTCTTGACAGTCTTAACATTGGCGGCAGTCTTGATGACAATCATCATGCCACAGGCAAAGCCGAAGCCATCATCAATAACGGTGCAACCATTGAATCTGGTGGGCAGATGCAGGTTAATACCAAAACCTTGTTAAACACCAATGCCGACTTTAACAAGCATACAGTCAAGGTAGAGGAAGAATCTGTCTATGGACAAACACTCTATCGCAACCGTGAGCAGTCAGGGGCAGCTCCTGTCATTCAAAAAAGCACCAATACTGATGATTTGGGCAATAAACCAATGGCAGGATTGTTTGACTGCCCAGAGGGTAGCGACTGCATCATCAACTACGGCAATGATTCTGCCATCTGGTCGTACTTTAAAATTGAGCCGCCCAAAGAGCCTATCCCAAGCATTAAAGCTCAGGATCTGTTAGATGAGCCTGATCTGCCAGAAAATGAAACCACCCAAAGCTGTGCCTTGGCACCTAAAAGCAACCAAGCCTGCACACAATACAATGAAGACTTGGCAAATTACACCAAAGCCATGGCTCCTTTATTAACATGGGAACAGAACAATGCTGCTGCCATTGAAGCATTGGAACTTGCCATCAGAGCATACAACCGCCAATTTAACAAAACCAAAAGTGATGTTGATTTGGCTCTCAATATCTACACCACCGATGAAGCCTACCTAGGTCCAACCAGCCGTAAAGGTGCACCAACTGGGGCTTTGTATGTCAAACAAGCAAATGGCAGCCACCAGCGTGTTGGTGAAGAGATTGATGAAATCACTGTAGACTTTGTTGTTTATGAGGATAAAACTTTAACCTCTGACCCTGCTCGCATGGTGGCAGGAGGCAACCTTATCATTCAGGGCAATACACTGATTAATGATAAAAGTCAGATAAATGCAGGCGCAGGCTTTGCAGTGCTTGGCGATACTGTCATCCAAAACCCTGACAACGGTCTGTATGGTGAAAAAACCAAAGTAACCGAAAATGGCCGCTTTATCAGCCGCACAGTTGTCTCCTCTGGTGCAGGTCGTAGGCATAAGCGTATTGATATCGGCAGCGGTGCCTTTGTACAATCCTTTGCTCCGCTGGCAACTTACGAGCTGCCTATCCTAAACGCCACCATCAACACCACAGCAAGCAGCACAAGGATTGATAAGCCAGCCACAATCAATAACAACTCTGTCATTATTGATATCAACAGCAATGACAATAACATCATCATCCCAACATCAGCCCTATACACCATCAATGCTGATGACCCAAATCAACCGCTGATTCAGACCGATGCCGCCTTTACCAATTACAAACAGTGGCTATCGTCCGATTATATGCTAAAAGCACTACAATCAGACCCAAATCACATCCACAAACGCCTATCTGATGGCTATAAAGAACAGCAATACCTCAAAGAACAATATCAGCTATTAACAGGCAGACACATCAACACCGATTATACCAATCAAGAACAAGCCTTTAAACAGCTGATGAATCAAGGCATCACGGCAGCCAAACAGTTCGGCTACACACTTGGCACGGCACTTACGCCTGATCAGATGGCAAACTTAACCACCGACATCGTCTGGCTGGTCAAAGAGTCCATCACCTACACCACCAAAGACAAAGATGGCAATACCATCACCAAAACCCAAGATGCCTTAGTACCCAAGCTATATCTAAGATCTGCCAATATCACGACAGGCACACTTAGCCCTGATGGTAGGTATGCTGCCATGTCTGGCAAAAACATCAACATAGAGCTGACGGGCAATCTAGATAACAACGGTAATGTCATTGCCAAAGACAGCATAAACATCACCGCAAACAACGCCACCAATAAAGGTGCTGTGCAAGGCAACTTTATTGCCATCACAGCAAACAATGACATCACCAACCATGGCACCATATACGCAAACAGTGCCATGAGCCTTGATGCCAAAAACCAAATCATCAACGAAAGCCTAACAGCTACCCAAACAAACACACAAGGACAAAGCTCTTCATCCAACACCACCATCACACACATCGCCACCATCCGTGTGGGAGATGGTTTAAAAGACCAAACAGATGAACAGGGTAATCCATTAACCACTCTAAACATCCAAGCGGGTAACTATGTCCTAAACAAAGCTGCCAACATACAAAACGATGGCGGCAGTACCGACATCACCGCCGAAAACGGCATCGACATTGGCACTGTTACCGTAAGCAACCATATTAGTGCGGTGGCAGATGACAACAATTACTTTAAGTACAGCCAAACAGAAGATGTGGGGCCAAATATTAGCAGTTATGGTGATACTGTGATTGCAACAACAGGTCAGGGGGCAGACATTACAGGCAAGGCCGCCAATATTCGGTCAGGGGGTGTAAGTGCTGTTATTGCTACAGGTGGTGTGCATTTTAGCGAAGGGCGCGCGACAAGTAGTACTCAAAGCTCATCCACCCATCAACAGAGCAAATGGTATGGCTCCAAAGACATTACAAAAATCTATGAGTCCAGCAGCAACACTGCTGTGCTTAGCAGCATAGATGGCGATGAGATATATGTCATTTCAAAAAATTCTGATATTGATCTTTTTGGCACCAATATCACAGCCAACGAGCAAGCAAGCATCAGTGCCAAGCAAGGTGATGTCGCCATCGAATCCGTCAAAGATCGTGTTTATCAAAACACCATCCAAACCACTCAAAACTTTTATAAAAATACAGGCAATGTCGATGGTTTTTACCAAGAAACCCTTGCTCAAACAGGTGTTCGTGCGGGTAGTATTGACATTCAAGGAAACTCTACCAATTTAAATGCGGTCAAGTTACAAGCTCCCAACGGAGTCATCACTGTTGGCAATGCCCATCTTGCCACTAATGATGATGGTACCTTGAAGCTTGATGACAATGGCAAGCCCATTGTCCTATCAGGCGACATGCAGCACCTAAATTTAGGCACAGTAGATTTAACCAATAAAACTTGGCAAGAAAGCTCTAGCTCCTATCGTGGTTTTGTCAAAGATGTTATGAAAGGTGTTGGCGTGGTAACTGGTGCTTTAGGACTTGGTAAGGGTATTGCACTTGCCGAATCGCAAAGCAATCATACCACTGTCCATACCCAGGCTACCACTCAACTCAACGCCAATCAAATCCATTTGGGTGCATCCCAAGTTACCGCACAAGGCAGTGTAATAGATGCAGGAGATGACGGCTTTGTCAGCGTCTTGGGTGATGATATTTTATTTACCACCGCCAAGCACAGTCAAACAAACACACAAACCCAAACACGCCAAACCATCACTGGCGAGGGTATGCAATTTGGCAAAGATCGCTTACAACTTGGTGCTGTAGTTTATACAGATACGACAGATACCCAAACTACCCAAAGCACCACTCATGATGGCGTAACCGTTCGTGGTAATAGTGCGGCTGTACTTGGCGATATGAATGACGGCAGTCTAACCACGCAAGCTACCAACTTTGATTTGGATCGCACATCAGGTACTTTACTCATTGGTGCCAAAAACACCTTGCTTGATGGTGCCATCAATCAAAGCACTCACACTCAAAGCAACGAAACCAATACCACTCGTCTTGAAGCCAGTATTCATCATGCCGCCGTTGATACCGCTGTAGCTGCCGAAAACGTCAAAGAAGCTATCCAAAGTGCCAATCATGCTCGCAAAGCACTAGAAAATGCTCAAGATGAAGTGGCGGCAGGCAAACTTGAAGCGGATGCCATCAACGACTATGAAGCCAATCTGGCTATGGCAACCGCCAACATCGCCAATGCCCAAATCGCTTTAGGGGCAGTAGCAGCCAGTGCGGCTAATACGGCACCGACACTTGGCTTTAGTGCCAAATTAGGTGCAACGCATACCCAAAGCCAAAGCCATCAAACACAAACCAACCAAGACTTTGTAAGCACTCAGATCACCGCCGCCAATACAACGCTGGTTGGTGATGAGTTTACCACCAAAGGATTGCAAGCCGACATTGATAAGCTTAATATTGACCACCTAAACAAGTTAACCCTAACCCATGCCACCACCCAAGATACAAGCCAAAGTAAAAGTAGTACGAGCACCATTGATGCCAGTATCAGCACTTCAGGCAATCTATCAGCAGGCATGGGCAGACAACAAAGCCACAGCCATAGTACAAGCACGACCGCTCATGACACCAAACTTAACTTGGGTGAGCTGAACGGTCATGCCAAAAACACCACTTTACACGGTGCTACCATCAACGCACAAGGCGGTCATTACAGCACAGATACGCTTAACATTACCACCAGCCAAAATACCCAAAAAAGCCAAAGTGGTAGCAAAGGCGGCAATATCGGCGTTGGTACCAACAGTCTAAGCCTAGGCTATAATCAGCAAAACAGCCAAAGCGATATCACTGCCAGTAATACACCATCAGGCATTGTCTATATCACTACAGATAACACTGGCAATAAACCAAACCACAGCCTAACTGCCAATCATACTTCTATTACGGGTGGTATCATTGCCGCCATCAATGTAGATGAGCAAGGTAATCAAACCAATGGTCAATTAAACTTCACCACCAACACCCTAATCACCCAAGACCTACTGGCAACAGAATCTAGCCAAAACAAGGGCTTTGGTATCAATGTAGGTTTTACCAACAAACAAGGCGATATTGATTTATCCAATATCGGCATATCTGCAAACAATCAAGGTCATGACAAACAAACCCTTGCTCTTGCCACCATTGGTCAAGGTGCTACCATCAATAACACCATCACCCATAACGGACAACGCCAAACCACCACCGACCTTAGCCAAACAAACATCAACACCGATGCCCTAAACACCCAAAAAGTCATCAAAGACCAAAAAACAGGTGGTCTTGACATCAACACCACCATAGATGCCAGAGTATTCACCAAAACAGGTAGGCAGGAGATTAAAAAGGAGCAAAAGGAACTACCCAACAACGCCAAAGCTGCCTTTGGCATGCCAGCCATCGCAGCTGCTGCCATCACAACAGGCTTAATGGATAATGAAAAAACCATCAATGATAACACTCGTATTCAAAAAGCCAAAGACAATCTAACCCAAGCCAGAAATAACCTCTTAACAGGGGTAGATAAAGCAAATACCAGCCTAAACGCCCATGTGGATGCCATCATTGATGGCGACCTAACCGATGTCGCCCAAAACCAAGATATCCTAAATGAGCTCAACGCACAGCTGACCCAAAACACCAGTGCTGATGGCACGACTGTCTTTTTAACCGAAAACACCACCAATCCACAAGGTGAAATGGTTCAAGGGCTTGCCAATCCCACCAAAGGACACACCTACCTTGACATAGACCATCTAGACAATGCCATAGAAGCCCTAAACCACGAAATCACCCACCACAATGGACAAGGTGAAACTTCTGCCACAAGAATGGGCAAACTGGGTAATTTGGCGTATAATATTGGCACAAGTCTCAATCAAGAGGACATCAACACCCACAGGCAGGCAATTACACCAACAACTCAAACCCTACAAAACCTAAGCACTAAAGAACAACTTGCTTATCACACTCAAAATCAAGCACTCTTGGATGAGAACAAGGCGCAGTTGGAGGGGGAGAAGGAGAGTGATAGGGTTTGGAGCAAAGATTATAAACTAGGGAAAGGCTACCCTAAGCTAAAATATGATGCTGGTGCTGGAGAATGGGGTAGTGAACAAGCATCATTTGAAGTATATAGGGATTATAGTATAGCCATGGGCGTAGCCCTGAATTCCCCTGTATATCCAGATGCAACCGCTGCATTAAGACACTATTTGGCAAACTCTGGGGAAAATTATCAAATAGATCTTGAAGGCTTGATGAAAGATAGTGGTATTGCCCCGATTGTTCAAAAGGAAATTAATTACGCTCAATCCTTTATTGAGCAAAATCTGACTTCAAAAGGAACAATAGATTTTCATTCTACTGGGGCAAGTGGGGCTTATGCAGAGAGTAAGAATTGGTTTTATGCGACCGGAGGAGTGTTAATATATGGGGGTGGTAGTGCTACATATGATGGTGAAGGTAATTATACAATGGACTTTAACTTAATGTCTTATGATAGATATAATTGGGATGGTGGTAAATCTGTTACAATATTGGGACAAAAGATTACCGATGACCAACTGGGAGCCATGCACAGAGCTGGTATAGCAAAAGAATATAATATGTATGGAGCTGTACCTTTAACAATTACATGGTCTAAAGATGATCCAAAACCAAAAATTACAATCAATAAATCCAAATTAAGGTAGCAACCATGAAAATACACTATTCTAAAATTTTTATATTTTTAACTGGTGCTTTGGTTGGTTTTATATTATTTATTGCTTACAATACATCATCAAAGCCAGTATATGAATGGAAAAACAAATCAAACACCTTAATCTTGTCGGTTAGCCACAATGGAACCAACTATGGGTCTTTGCCTTTCGGAGATTACCATAGTTTTTTCTTAACGCCTTATGCAAATGGAAAGACCGTCCCTCGTGGGACTCTAATTACAGTAAGTGATAATTTTTCGGATTATGGTAGCCTAAAAGTTGAATGGCTAAAAGATGGTTGCTTAATAACATCAAAACATGGCTACAAAATCTTTATGCCATATCCATAAATGTAAAAAATTATATCAAACCCTAAACCACGAAATCGCCCACCACAACGGCTTAGGCGAAACTTCTGCACAAGAATGGGCAAGCTGGGTAATTTGGCGTATAATATAGGTACCAGTCTTAACAAAGAGGACATAAGCACCCATAGACAAGGCATCACACCAACGGCTCAAACCAAAGCAACTTTAGACCAACAAACGCAAAACTTACTCAAAGCACAAGACCAAGCCTTACTTGATGCCAATCAAGAACAGCTTAAGGGAGAGAAGGAAAGCGGGGATGGGATTTACAATGCTCCGATGACTACAAAACGAGGTCAGCTAATTACCGAGAGGCATAACAAAGAATGTAATCAGCTTGGCATTCCTGCGAATCAATGTGGTAAATATCATGGCGACAAAAGTCTTGAGACACTCAAAGAAGTGGGTCTATTTATTGTACCAACCACCCCTGAGGAAATCGCCCTTGCTGTTGTTACAGGTGGAGCAGGCAGATATGTCATTAAAGCTGGTGGTAAAGTAATCAGTAAAGTCTTTAAAAGTAAAGATGAAGCTGAGAAGGTGGTGGCTGAGGCTAAGAGGATTTCAAAAAAAGATACTCCAAATGGATATGAGCCTGATAATAATTTGTTGGGTAGTCCTGCGAGTGGAAGAAGGGAGTATTATAATTTTAATTTAATGTCAAAAACAGAGGCGGAAGAAATTGCTACCAAAATTAGCGTGCGTTCACCTGTAAAAATTCCCAATAATGCCACTAAAAAGATTGACCAAAAATCTGGGTATGCTCAAATAAAATATACTTGGATTGAGAACGGTGTTAAGTATGAATCTAGATGGCATACTAGAACCCCAGGGGCTCCTGCAAACCAAACCAATTCTTGGGTTGTAACCAGAAAAGTTCAAGGAAGTAGAACGCAAAAGGCTGGAGATACAGAATATTTGCTAAATAATGGTCAGTGGGTCTCTGAATCCAAATGGAATCATGCTTTAAAATTAAGAAAGCAAGGAAAAGAAACAAAAGAGAGTAGAGAAATACTGGATGGAGGGCATATAAAAGATGTTGAATGAATTAGGTGTTTTTATGATTGAAGGTACGGATATGTACGATTATTACGATAGTGATTATTATGGTATGTCAGCTTATATATTTTGCTACAAGAATCAAGATGAAAATTTTTTGTTTACATTACCTGGTTGTTATTTTGAAGAAATTTTAAAAATGATGTCAGAGTCAATTAATAGCAATTACTGCTTATTATTAGAAAAATTTATAGATGCTGGTTTGGATTTTGATTTCGATTTTCAAAATCATGAGTTGGGAGGATGGTGGGAAATACCTGATAAAAATCTATTGTTAGAAAATTTGAAAGCGATAGATTTTAGTAACATGAGCCCAGACTTAATTAATGATGATGCTGAGTACTATCTTGACTTGATTGCTGAAATGCATAAAAACTTGGTAAGCTACCTTGATAATAATTATCAAATTTTTTTGCACTATATGTAAATTAATTATAAATCATAGAATTATGACAAAGGGAATGGTATCTATGCAACCAATACCAGTAGCGGAGAAAAGTTTTCCTCTCCAACGAACTATTATCTTATTAAAGGAACTAAAAAAGTGAGTATTGTTCCTTACAGTCCCAAAGGTCCACGTCAATGAATATTTACTATGTGACATATTGCCTATCAAAGGCTTGTTTAGGTGAAATTAGTGAAAATTTTTCCAGAATTTATTGGTCTTTTGATAAATATAAAAATATTACTGTTTATTTTTATTTAATTTCTGAAATAGAAGAAGATGTGGATATAATTTTGGAAGAAATATTACCCATGTTAGAATTTTTTCTTGAAGAAGATTTAAAAATGGTGGGAGAATACAGTTTGAATCATAAAATATTTTATGATGATTGCTATATTGATTGTGATGATTATCATTTCTGTATGGAATTTTTTAGAAAAAAGGAAATAGGTGAATCATGTCAATTTCAGCAAGCATAGATTTTAATTTTTATTCAAGTAGTGTAGAGATTACACCATTGTTATTAATAAACATCTTAATATCAAATGGTTGGTCTTTGTTGGGTTGTGGAGGTAAATCTTACCTGCCCATTGGAGATATCGATGATTTTGATTGGCAATACTCAAAATCCATAACTGATGATGAGATTATGGATATTTGTACCATAAAATTTAAAAACAAAGAAATCATAGGGTTGGAATTGACATGGCTTGATACTAATATCGGTGGAAATTTCTTATTTTACCCAGAGGGTGGATTGTCTTTTGTATTGAATATAAAGCGAATTGAAAACCCATTAACTGCCTTAACGGATTTTAATTGGTATTTGGAAAAAATTGTCCCAGTTCTCATAAGAAATCATATCAAGGTAGAAAGGGTGGAGTGTAGCCATATGATATGATTTAATATACCATGAAGACAATCGGATTTTTATAAACCACGAAATCGCCCACCACAACGGCTTAGGCGAAACTTCTGCCACAAGAATGGGCAAGCTGGGTAATTTGGCGTATAATATAGGTACCAGTCTTAACAAAGAGGACATAAGCACCCATAGACAAGGCATCACACCAACTGTTCAAACGCTGCAAAACTTAAGCCCACAAGAGCAATCTATTTATCACACCCAAAATTAAGCACTCTTGGATGAGAATAAGAGGCAGCTAGAGGGGGAGATGGAGAGTGATGGGGTTTGGAGTTATTTATATCATGAGTCTGGATTAAGAAACCCCAAGTTAACTGGCAGGCAAAGAAGGCATATTCAAGCCCTAAAAGATGCTGGTGCTGTTTCTTATGAGGAGATTGAGAAAAAATTCAATGCTTGCCAAGGAAATAAAGTCTGCGAGAAAGAAGTAGAAAAAGAATGGTGCAAGCAATCAGAAATCACACGCCAAATAGAACGAGATTTGGTTGTAAAAGGCATTTTGACCTGGGAGGATTTTGACAAATTTGAAGGCGGTATTGGTACTGCTACGCCACACTTATCCGCTATACAAAACAAAAAACATAGCTTGGCTCAATCAGAGGTATTTAGTTGGAATCAGCCTGATCATATAGCGAGAACAGAAGCTCTTAGAAGAGATGGCGGAGTAACACCTGGAAGTACTGAGGATTTGCTAATGCAAGCTGGTGCTGGTACGGTTGGTGCAGTAGCGGCTGGGCGTGGGAAAGTTACAGTTAGTTCTAATGCTGGCAATTCAAGTCAAAATGTAAGTATTTCTCCTATTCGCTTACATGACAATAGCTCAAGTAAAACTTGGAGTTCTCCAGCTGGATTAAATTATGGTCAAGGCTCAAGAGAAGGAAATAGGGTCAAGCATGTGTTAGAGCATGCGCAACCCAATAGTAATAAGCCAAATCATACGGTGTTTAATGTGCAAAGAAATCAAATTTTATCGTTGGTTGATCAAGCGTGGGTAAGAAGAGGAAATCCTTTACCATCAGATCCTGGCGTTTATGTTATCCCCATGGGTAAAGTTGTCGGGACTCGTGGAGAGACTTCAATTCGTATTGTTGTAAAACCTGGCACCAACCAAGTTATTACAGCTTATCCCACTCCTTAGAGGTATACACTATGTTAATATGTCCAAGATGCGAACAAGCCTATTTGCTTAAAGCAAAAATTAAAAAAAACAATGAGGTTATTTTCTTATGCGAAGAATGTGAAGCTATGTGGCTTGAAAATCAAGATGTTGACTTATTGAATTTTGCGGATTTCAGCACCTACTTGGTTAGCCATAACTTGCAACCTTTATGGGATGAAATTGATATTTTGTGATTTCACCTAGCTCGTAGGTTGGGTTGAACCGCCGTTCCACCCAACATTTAAATTCAGCCCTTGATTTTGTTGGGTTTCGTAAACTCAACCCAACCTACGGGCTAAGACAAGACAGCATCCAAACCCTAGGTCATGAGCTAGACCACATCCGTGGTGGCAAAAACAAAACCTTGGCAGATTTAGCAGGACTTGCCGCCAAGCTCAATACCGAAGCTGTCATCAGTGCTAATAAAGACAGAATCAACCCCATCAAAGCACAGCTAGAGGATGGCAAAGATGCACAAACAACCCTTCAAAATCAAGCATTGCTTGAGGGGAATAATAAGACCTTCTTTAAGGACTGGGTAAAAAACACAGAAAATTGGCAGTATATTATTACAACTAAAGATGGAGAACAACTTGCTCGCCATAAAATGTTTAATGGCACCCAAAAAATGGTTTATGATTATTTGCAGCAAAACTATCCAGATGTCTTTAAAGCAAACGATGAAGAATTTTATAAGTTAGTCAGTCAAGCTATGAAAGAGATGGGAGTTTCTGATTCAATTTTTATCCCTTTCACTGGCAACAAATATTATGCAAATGATACCCTTATGAATGCAAAGGAGGCTCAAACTCGCACTGATAAAGACGATATTTTATTTTATAAAAAAGAATTTATTGAACAAATGAGAGATGAAAAGTATATTTGGAGTGATGAGCAGTTCAGGGAATTCAAAAAATCTGACGTCTATTATTATGATAAAATTCAAAATGGCATAGCTACCCAAAAACTTATTCAAGCAGGATTGGAAAAAGGACTGCCCCTTGCTCAAGCTGCTTTGGGTATTGGAGAGGTTATTGGAGGTGTAACCACCCTTACAACTTGCCCTAGTGTCGCAGGTTGTGTGGTTGCCACAGCAATCATTGTTGATGGTGTTGATAATGTTTCAACTGCTTTTGTCAATTACAATGAATCCATTGACGAACAAATCGCTTCACTTGGGCTAAAAAATCTTGGTGTGGATGAACAAAATGCTAACCTTATCAAACTTGGCACAGGTTTAGGTACTGGTGTTAGTGCAGTTGTAATTGCCAAGAGTGCGGATGGGGTGATTGATGGTGCAAACGCATTATCAAGATTGGATGCTAATCCCAAAACAGTTATTGACAATAATGTCAATTCTGAATATGGAGACTATATTTTACCAACAGGTCTTCAAACCATA
The DNA here is from genome assembly GCF_900637105.1 of Moraxella cuniculi. NCBI lineage: Bacteria > Pseudomonadati > Pseudomonadota > Gammaproteobacteria > Moraxellales > Moraxellaceae > Moraxella > Moraxella cuniculi. The sequence continues at coordinate 933,757 of NZ_LR134343.1, forward strand.
GACCCTACAAGAACTTCATTCTCACAAGCAACGGTCAGTTATCAAAAGATGGAAAATGGTGTGCCAAAAGATTATAATTATGATAGCATTGTCTCTGCCATGAAAGAAAAACAAGGTTGGATAGGCGACCCTGTTGATGTGGTTAATATGCCAGATAAAGCCCCAACCAGTATGGACAACACCCGTATTTTGGCTGCCCGTGAAGCAGGTGTAAAAGTAGAGGCGAATGTCCATAATTTTGATGATCCTTTGACAAAAGCTGAAGCAACTCGCTTTACTTATAATGGCATAAAACCTAAAACTTGGGGTGAAGCTATTCAACTTAGAGTGCAAAAACAAAGCGATATGGGCTTCACTCCCAAAGAATGGTCATCTCAATACCCTAATGGCAGTATCTATGACCCCAAAATCACCTATGATTGCAAAAAAGTGAAAGCGGGTAATCAAGAAACCCAAATTTGCCAACCTAAAAAATAGTGGAGTTTTTATGAAAAAACAAACTTCTTTTAATCCCTATCCCCAAGAAATGCTACCAGAGGGATTTAAATACCCACAAAGCTATCTTGACTTATCCAAAGACACATCCACGATCAACTGGGATAGTGAATTTATGTTTCCTTGGTGGTTTGAGGACTGTCAAGAAGAGCTGACAGAAGTAATGAACATTTATCAAGAGCTTACTGAGTTAAATAATTTAATCCCCTTTGCTAGAAACGGAGATTGGGCTGCTTGCTTTAATGCCAATGACATTTCAGGTAGTCCCCAAGTAATTGTTATTGATTTAGGCAATCCTAAATATGTTAGCTATTGTGATAACTTTGATAAATGGCTAGAAATGGCAGAACAAAATGGTTGGACTTAATAAACAAACTTCTTTTAATCCCTATCCCCAAGAAATGCTACCAGAGGGATTTAAATACCCACAAAGCTATCTTGACTTATCCAAAGACACATCCACGATCAACTGGGATAGTGAATTTATGTTTCCTTGGTGGTTTGAGGACTGTCAAGAAGAGCTGACATAAGTAATGAACATTTATCAAGAGCTTACCAAGTTAAATAATTGGTAGTAGTTTGAAAAGTATGCTGAGATAAAAATAATAAAGACAACTTGAGAAAAAGATGTCATCACCGATAGCAACCTAACCGATGTCGCCCAAAACCAAGATATCCTAAATGAGCTCAACGCACAGCTGACCCAAAACACCAGTGCTGATGGCACGACTGTCTTTTTAACCGAAAACACCACCAATCCACAAGGTGAGATGGTTCAAGGGCTTGCCAATCCCACCAAAGGACACACCTACCTTGACATAGACCATCTAGACAATGCCATAGAAGCCCTAAACCACGAAATCGCCCACCACAATGGACAAGGTGAAACTTCTGCCACAAGAATGGGCAAACTGGGTAATTTGGCGTATAATATTGGCACAAGTCTCAATCAAGAGGACATCAACACCCACAGGCAGGCAATTACACCAACAACTCAAACCCTACAAAACCTAAGCACTAAAGAACAACTTGCTTATCACGCTCAAAATCAAGCCTTGCTTGATGCCAATCAAGAACAGCTTAAGGAGGAGAAGGAGAGTGGGGATGGGTTTGAAAATAAAACTGTTGCTGGTCGGATTGGTACCAATAGACAAGAAAGTGAAAGGCAACACAAAGCACAAATGTGTCAAGTTGCACAGGTATCCGCAGATATGTGCACCAGATACCAAAATGATAAGAAGGCAACTTGGAGTTCTTATGATTTTGCCCAATGGCAAATACAAGGGAGTGGTTTTTTGCATAGAAAAAAAGAATTGTTTGTGTCTGATTATAAATATGAGATTGAGAAGTATGCCAAACAATATGACATACCTCCAGAGTTATTAGCTGGTGTTATGTATAATGAGTTTGGAGGAGATCCTTTAATTGTGGATGATGTGGCATACAATGGACGCTCCATCCTTAATTTTGTAGGTGCTGGAAATCCAGCTGACAAAACATCGTTTGGCAATACAAGTATTCAAATTGCCAGGGTAAGAGAGGCTCGCCCTACTTGGAGTAATGCTAGAATTATAGCATCGCTAAAGATTCCAGAAAAAAATATTGAATTGACGGCAGAACATTTAAGAGTGGCTCTAAATGTGGATTATGCTGGTATTCCTGCAAAAGATATGGGTGATGAACATATTAGAATTGCTGGTGCAAGATACAATCGAGGGCTAGAGTTAACAAAGGAACAAATTATGCAAAATACATCATACGGAGATAGCATTTTGAAAAGAAAATACAAACTAAAAGAGTTAATAAAATGAAAATAATTAATATTATATTATCGATGTGTATTTGTTTTCTTATATTTTTCTTTCTAAACAAGTATGATTCTTGGGGTATTTCCGAGGGGGTATGTATTTATCATGATAGTTCCGTAGTTGTCGCCATAATTCTATCCTCTATTTTGTTTTTGTTAAATTTTTTATTTTTCTTATTTTGGTTTTTCTTTAAAGAAAAAAAATCAACTACCAATATTATATTTATTATTATCTCAATTGGTCTTTTTGTATATTGGCATCCTGCAACATACTATTATTCAATAGGTGCTCTATTAAAATACACCAATATCCAAATAGAACAACTGGGCGAAGTTGCTAGGTGCGAGTTGCAACGTAATAATGACTTAAGATTTGTAAAACCATAGAAACCCTAAACCACGAAATCGCCCACCACATGGACAGCAACACCAGCATTCAAAGTACGGTGGGTGGTAAGACTGTGCTGATGAAGGCAGATAATGGCATAAGCATCATGGGCAGTGATGTCATTGCTGATTATGATACCACTTTGCTATCAGATGGTGCGATACGCATTGGCTCTGCCACCAATACCCTAAATAGCCAATCACAGATACTCACCAAAAAATCAGGGTTATTTAGCACCTCACCAACTTCTGCTACCTTGGGCAAACAACGCACCCAAGATGACACAACAACCAAGCAAACCACTTATACAGGATCAACCATCGCTGCCTTAGATGGCAGCGTTACACTCATTAGCGGTAATAGCCTACATGTCACCAACAGCGATGTCATCGCCCAAACCAAAAATAGCACAAATACAGCATCAGACAAACAAACAGGCAATATCTTTATTGAAGCCACCGATGTTACCATCGAAAGCCAAAATGCCATCAATGAGACCAGCAACCATTTCACCCAAAAAACCACAGGTGTTACCGCCAGCGTCTCTAGCAGTCTTGTGAGCGACATACAAAGCATCGAAAGCTTAAAAGACGCTACCGAAGACACCAATTCTCGCAGAATGCAACTGATGGGAGGTCTTGCAGCTGTCTCCAAAAGCTACACACTCACCAAAAACCTAAAAAACAAAAACTTCGGCAGTATCCGTGCCCAAGCCACCGTCGGCTCACAAAGCACCAAAAGCAACAGCCAAAGCCATCAAGAGACCAATGACGCTGCCAACATTCATGCAGATGGCAATCTGATCTTTGATGTCAAAGGCAAAGGCGATGACAGCACACTTACCGTCACAGGCTCAAACATCAGTGTTGGAAAAGATTTATACAATCTGGTCGAAGGCGATGTTACTTATCAAGCCTCAACCCAGACCAGCACATCGGACAGTCAAAACAGCAGCAAAGGCTGGGGCGTGGGTGTCTATGCCTCTGCCAATCTTGGCACCGATGGACTAAGCTCAAACTCTGCTGGCTTTACCGCTAATGCCAACAAAGCAAAAGGCAGTAGCACAGAGCAAACCACAACACATACAAACACCCAAATCAAAGTAGGTGGCACCACTTATAATGACATCAAAGGCAATCTTATCCTAGACGGTGCCAACCTTAGCACCCAACACTTAACAGGCACTGTTGCCAAAGACTTAATCATCTCAAGCCGTCAAGACCAATACCAATACACCTACAATCAAAAACAAGCAGGATTTAGTGCCGATGTTGGCTTTGATGGTAAACCCCAAAACCTTAGTGTCAATGGGGGCAAAACCAACATAGATATCAGCTACGCCCAAGTAACCAACCAATCAGGCATCAAAGCCAATCAATCAACCCTATCTGTACAAGGACAAGGTAGCTTCACTGGTGGCTATCTCATCACTGATCAGGGTAAAAACCAAACCCAATTTGCCCAAGGGATAAACACTCAAAATATAGAAAATCATCTCACCATCAATGGCAAAGCCCTACAAACTGGCATTAACATCAGCCAAAATGGCATATCGCCAACAGACTTAGGTTATGGTACAATAACCCCAACCAACAAAACCAGCACCACTCACTCTGCCATCACAGACCAAGCAGGACTTGACTACATCAACACAGAAAACTTCAACCAACAACAAACCCAAAACCAACTTAACCAAATCATCAACAATGATTTTAACAAAGACAAAGCAATTAAAGAGTTAAATGCTCAAACAGTTATCACCACAGAATTTGGCAAACAAGCCCCAAAGACAATCGGTGATTATGCCCAAGCCAAACAGATTGAACTGACCGCACAAGGCAATCAAGAAGAAGCTAATAAGTGGGCAGAAGACGGCATCTACCGAATAGCACTACACACCCTAACAGGTGTTCTTGCTACAGGTACAATAAAAGGAGCTGTATCAGCAGGTACAACTGCCTATACCATTCCAAAGATTGATGAATATCTCACAAAACAAGGCTTTGATGAAACCACAAGACAAACCGCTTTACTTGCCCTATCAGCAGGCATTGGTGCGACTGTTGGTGGTGATACTGCAAGCACGGTGAATAATGTTGGGCAGACAAGGTGGAATTATTTAAATCATTGGGAAAATGCCAAGCTAAAAGAACTAAAAGCAAAGAAGCAAAAACTGTCAAATGCTTATGGCTATTGCATATCCAGCGAATGTGCAGAAATATCAAAACAAATTACCGAGCTTGAAAAATTAAGCAAGCAAAGAGATAAAGAATTTGACACTGCTTATGCAAATTGTCGTGCTGGCATTGACTGTAATCAGTTTTATTATTTGCATGTAACTCAACGAAATGAGTGGAATAGGGAGGGGGTTGAGTTATTTAAAAAACAATTTAATCCAAAGCTTAGCTATGAACAGCAGTCACAAGAGTTTCGACAAAACTGGAATGAGTACCCTGATTATAAAAATGCATTTCATAACTTTTCTGCTGATGGTACAAAAATTTTACAAAATCCTGATGGAGCTTATCCTCATGCAAAATATGTACATAAGGGCGGTCAATTTGAAGTGATTGTAGATAAAAAAACAGGGAAAATTGTTACCGTTCCATCTAATGCAGGCACATTTAATTACTATGCAGACAGTTTAGGTCATATAGATTATGATGTAGATCCTTGGGCGGACTTTGGTAGCGGCAATGGCGACAATACAAGCTATGATATTCGTCATTCTGGTTCAGGAAAATTTTTTGGTGAATTCAAACTATGGGATAATAAAGAAGATTCTATTAAAAAATTTAAAAAAGTTGATAAGGTTAGATAGATGAGTAAGTTTGAAAAAATATTTCTTTTGATGGCTGTTGATTTTATTATCATATTTAATATGGGTTTAGCCTTTGAGCCTTTTAAAAATCATTTTTTATTTAAGGTTTTTCACTATTATTTTGCTATTAGTATTGTGCTTTTATTTTTTTATTATACTATATCAAAATTATTTCCAAGGATATATAACTACTATTGGATGTTTATTATTATATTTATTACTATTAAAGAGTATTTTGCAATATTACTGTATGGAGCATCAGTTCTTTAGCTATTAGTATGGTAAAATATGTACAACACACCATTAAAGCAATTTTAATGGTGTGTAACAATACTGGTTTATAAAGCATCGGCTATGGTACAATACCCCCAACCAACAACAAACCCAAAACCAACTTAACCAAATCATCAACAATGATTTTAACAAAGACAAAGCAATTAAAGAGCTAAATGCTCAAGTGGTAATTACCACAGAATTTGGTAAAGAAGCTCCAAAGAGAATCGGTGATTATGCCCAAGACAAAGAACTTGAACTGCTTGCACAGGGCAACACCGAAGAAGCTAAAAAGTGGGCAGAAGGTGGTATTTATCGCATAGCACTACACACCGCAACCGCAGCCCTAGCCACAGGTACTATCGAAGGAGCAATATCAGCAGGTACAACTGCTTACACTATCCCAAAACTGGACGAATACCTAACCAAGCAAGCTACACCAAACAAGTAAGAGACACAACCTTACTTGCCCTATCAGCCACGCTAGGCACAACCATAGGCGATAGCACAGCAAGCACTGTGAATAATGTGGGGCAGACGCAGTGGAATTATTTGAGTCATTGGGAAAATGCCAAGCTAAAAGAACTAAAAGCAAAGAAGCACAAACTGTCAAATGCTTATGGTTATTGTATATCCAGCGAATGTGCAGAAATATCAAAACAAATTACCGAGCTTGAACAATTAAGCAAGCAAAGAGATCAAGAATTTGACACTGCTTATGCAAATTGTCGTGTTGGCATTGACTGTAATCAGTTTTATTATTTACATGTTATTCAGAGAAATGAGTGGAATAAAGAAGCTGAAAAATCATTTAAAGAAAATCGCAATGATTGGATCTTAATGAAAGATTCAGAAAATATATTTCATAATTTTAACAATCAAGGCATTCCTGAGAAAATGCCCAATGGTAGTTATAGATACAAAAAGTTTGTTCATAACAATGGACAGATGGAAATTATTATCGATACTAAAGATGGAATTCTAAGCACAGATGATTATAATAGAATTGTTAGAGATCCAACCAATGCGGGGACTTATAATTATTACGGACCAAAACAGGACGGACTAGGACATAAGAGATATGATGTTGATCCTTATATTGATTTTGGGAATGGACTGGGTGATGAAACTGGTTTGGGTAATAGAAGGAGTGTGCCTGCTATCCTGCATCTGAATTCGGGTAAAATTTTTGGAAAGTTGCCAATGCCTACAAATAACCCTAAAACCCTAAGGGCTAACAGAGTTATTAATCAAAAAATCAAAATTGCCCATGATGCTTTTAATGAAGCTGAAAAATTATGTGAGGCAAACAAGGATAATTGCAATTATGAAAAATGATATATTTTTTATTTTTATGTTTTTTATTTTTGTGCTACTGATTGCCTTTTTAAAAACCATCATTGCTTATTTATTGGTTGCATTTGGGTATATTAGTGTTTGATTTTTCCTTACACGGCAGATGAAATCTGCACTAGAGCATATTGGGCAGCCGTGGTTTAGGGTGGCTGAGGACGTTTCTAGAGAGGATCTTCAGGGCTGGATATATTCTGCTGGAAATGCGGCTTCTGATTTATATGGACCGTCATTGGATAATTGGCGTGATGAAGCTGGTGCTGTAATTATGAAAAACGGCAAAAAAGAATTCCAAGATATTTATAAAAATCACCAAAACAAAACTTTAAGCTGGAGCTATTGGCGATTGATCAATGAGCAAAATGATCCAGAATTGCAAAGAGTTCACGAGAAATATTATAATTCTTGGAATTGGTTTAGTAAAAGATCGGTAAATGCAATGATAAAGCTTAGAAAATGGGATTGGTCAGGCAAATTCTTAAATCCAAATCATAGGGTTGATGTTGGTTGTGAAGGCATGAAAGAAGTTAAGGAATGTCAATAATGAATATAAATGATAAGATCGTTGTATCAATCATGATTTTAAATTTCTTTTTCTGGATAACTTTTGGCACATTAAGTTTTTTGCTATACATCTATTTATTGGTACGGATTTTTTATCATGGTCTAAATAAAGAACTTTTAGACAAGTACATTAGAATATTCTCTTTTCTTAGTGTATTTCCAACAGCTACCTTGATTGCAATATTGATTGTTTCGATATTTTATGTGAAAGCATTGTGGGCTTTTATTATGTTTATTTACAGTGGTTATCCTCTATCGATGTTGACCATAGTTTGGATAATGCCACCAATTTTTTTAATGATAAAACCATTTATCTCAAATAAATCATATTTCTATAAATTTTTTATTATTTGGTTTGGCGTAGTTTCATTTTGTTCGTTTTGCTCTTATTTTGCATTTATTTTATAATAGATGTAGGCTAAGGTCAGTAGTCATCGCTTAGGTTGGCGATAGCGCAACCCAGCATTGCGATGTAACCCATTGAATTTGTTGGGCTTTGTTACCTAAATCCAACCTATGGGCTTCAACCAACAACAAACCCAAAACCAACTTAACCAAATCATCAACAATGATTTTAACAAAGACAAAGCAATTAAAGAGTTAAATGCTCAAACAGTTATCACCACAGAATTTGGCAAACAAGCCCCAAAGACAATCGGTGATTATGCCCAAGCCAAACAGATTGAACTGACCGCACAAGGCAATCAAGAAGAAGCTAATAAGTGGGCAGAAGACGGCATCTACCGAATAGCACTACACACCCTAACAGGTGTTCTTGCTACAGGTACAATAAAAGGAGCTGTATCAGCAGGTACAACTGCCTATACCATTCCAAAGATTGATGAATATCTCACAAAACAAGGCTTTGATGAAACCACAAGACAAACCGCTTTACTTGCCCTATCAGCAGGCATTGGTGCGACTGTTGGTGGTGATACTGCAAGCACGGTGAATAATGTTGGGCAGACAAGGTGGAATTATTTAAATCATTGGGAAAATGCCAAGCTAAAAGAACTAAAAGCAAAGAAGCAAAAACTGTCAAATGCTTATGGTTATTGTATATCCAGCGAATGTGCAGAAATATCAAAACAAATTACTGAGCTTGAACAATTAAGTAAGCAAAGAAATCAAGAATTTGATACCGCTTATGCAAATTGTCGTGCTGGCATTGACTGTAATCAGTTTTATTATTTGCATGTTGTTCAGAGAAATGAGTGGAATAAGCATGGTATTCGATTGTTTAAACAACAGTTTAACCCTAGTCTAAGTTTGAATGAGCAGTCTTATGAATTCAATAAGACCTGGACAAGATATCCAGATTCTCAAAATGCTTTCCATAATTTTTCAAATGATGGATCGGTTATTCTAAAAGATCCTGATGGCTCGTATCCAAATATAAAATATGTTCATAAAAATGGTCAATTTGAAGTCATTGTGAACAAAGCTGGAACTATTATTACCAATCCAGTTAATGCAGGGACTTTTAATTATTATTCAGATCTGATAGGGCATAAAGATTATGATGTAGATCCTTGGGCTGATTTTGGAAATGGTAATGGTGATAGCACAAGTTATGAATTAAGACGGAGTGGTATTACTGGAAAAATATTTGGGGAATTCTCCATTTATGATGATAAAAATGATGCTTTAAAGAAATTTAAGAAAATTGATGATAAAAAGGTAAAAAAGTGAATACTAGCACAAAGTTTTCTATATTAATTATAGTTGATTTGGTTATTTTGTTCAATTACTTGGTTTTTTCTTTGGATATTCTTACATACCCTTATATTGATAAGACGCAAGATATTACAAATATGATATTTTTTTATACAACTCTAACCATGCCGATTTATATAGCATTCATGTTATTATATATATTAAATAAATTTAATATATATTTTTCTATTTTTTTCTTATTTACAATTAGAGAATCGTCGTTGATATTTTTGTATGCAGTGAGCATGAGATAGAACAACAAGGGTGTAAACCATGAGGACTGAAGCTTTATTTTTCAAAACATTGTTTTTGGTTTTTTTATCATTTTATATTGTATCTTATTTTATTTTTTTGATACCAGTATTATGTATAGAAATGGGGGAATACAGCACCATCAACTTGATTGATTTCATGGAAATTGCGGCATTTGCACCATTTTTACTTGGCTTTACTGCTACTATATTTTTTTCTCCAGTTTTGTTGCTTGTATGCTTTATTCAGTGGTGGATAAAGAGTAAAAAAATAAAAAATACAATATCATTTATAGTAATGATATTGTATGGATATGTTATGTTTGCGTGGTTTTCAGGCGATTATGAAAAATTTAGTTGGATTGTTACGCAGGACGAAGCAATATACTATGTGATTTTATTAATACCATCAACATTGCTTTTTATGGTTCTGTTGTCCTATTTGGCTCAGTACAAAAAAAGCAGAAGACTACCTTAAACAAGCCAAAGACTTACCAGATGATGACCCAAGAAAAATAGAACTGGAAGCTAAAGCCCAAAAGATACAAACCAACCTAAGACCCTTCGATAGCATTACCTCAGTCTTGTATGCCCCTAATTCAAATGGTATCATAGGCGATGTGGCAAGAGCAGTAAGCCCACAAGTAGCTTATAACATAGGACAATACTTTAAACAAAACAAAACCCTAAACCAACTAGACAATGGTAATCGTCCAGAAGAACAAAGCCCACAACACCTACTAGCCCATACCATACTAGGTGCTGCTGTAAGCTATGCCACAGGTAATAACCCAACCATAGGTGCCTTATCAGCAGTAGGCAGTGAAGCTGTTGCTCCAGTTTTATCAAATTATTTATATGGCAAAAAACCAAACGAGCTTAGTCAAGATGAAAAGGATACCATCACAAGTATCTTAAGCTTAACCACTGCCATAACTACCTACACCACAACAGGCGGTAGTGTAGCCGATGCAGTTAATGGAGCTGAGATTGGGAGAGTTGGGGTTGAGTGGAATGCTGGACACTCAGCAAAACAAATCGCAAGTATTTCAAAGAGACAACAAAATGAATGTAAATCTTTGGGCATACCTTCAAATCAATGTGGCAAGTATCATGGTGAGAAAAGCCTTGAAATCCTCAGACAAATAGGCTTGTTCATTATACCAACCACTCCAGAAGAAATTGCTATTGCAGTTGTAACTGGCGGTGCTGGTGGGTATGTGATTAAAGCTGGAGGTAAAATTCTTAGCAAGACTTTTAAAAGCAAAGATGAAGCTGAAAAAGTCTTAGCGGAAGCTAAGAGGGTAAGATATAACAATCCACAGACTTACAGAGAAGATTTGGCTCGCCAAGCCGGCATCCCTAGGGATATTATCAACAACCCTACCAGCATTTGGGGTAAAGCCGCCGATCAGATTAAACAATCCCTTGAAATGGACGGTGCTGTTGTTACCAAAAAACCTCACAGAGCTAGATCTTCAGGCAATGGTCAGGTTTATGAAGTTAAAGGTGGTTCATCAGGAATTGGAGAGTTTGAGTATCATGCAGGTGGAGGTGTTCATGGTGCACCTTATTACAAAATAGTTAAAAATGATGGTACCATAGTCAAGATTATAGAGAAAAATAGTGGCTACAAGCCAGGAACCATAACTCGAAATCAGATTTATTTAAACCCTCAAGGTCAGCGATTAATATATAAAGGTGAAAAGTGGATGATTTGGGAATGATGAGTGTTCAAAACATACCCTTGGTGCCAGATTTAATGGCAGATATTATTCCTGAGCAGTCTGCTGCTGGTTATCATATAGGTATGGATTTTAATCAATTTTTTCAGACAATATCTACAAATTTTATTTATCAAAGAGAAGATATTGACTTATCTTTGACCGAGAAAGATGTTTGGGTGGTGGAATTTTTTTTCAGTGAACATTACCCGAATAGACAGATTGCATCTTGGAATAATACGGTAACACTCATATTTGATGATAACAAGCTCAATATTATCAGTTTAAAAAATGACTATCAAGGAAAATTATTTGATAAAGTCAACATTGGCGATAGATTGGATATATTGTTAGATAAGTATTATTTTTTATTTTATTTTGAGGTGCATTTATTGGTTGAAAAGAATCAAAATAGAGAAATTTTAGAAAAATATATATTTGATAATGATTTATATGATATTGATATAGAAAATGATTTTGATGTAATGAGTATCATATATGATATAAATGATACAATTACTGTTTTGGGCGTAGAATTCAATACAAACTATAAAATTCAATTTTCCAAAGAATATCCAGATCAAATTATTGAAGAGATTGTTATTTTTGGCTCATAAAAAAATATGTCTTCTATGATGATTTTATTGGTCGCGGCAAATGGAGAATAAAAAAGGATTTAGTAGACAAGCCAAAACTCCGTACCATTTTCTCAATGCTTTAAGCTGACTAGATGGTATGCCACAGTTAAATCTAAGCTCACATTCTTTGATAAAGGCTGTCGGTATAAACAATGCTGTTGGGCTTGACTTTACTTGTGATGATAGACATTAGAGTGCTTTGCTTGGTATTTTTAACAACAACAGTATAAGCCTTACCATTGTGTTTTAAAAGACTAAACACGGCAGTTTTGCTATCAGCACCACGACCACGCTTGCCTTTTTGAGTACCGCCTTCGTTATCCTAATCAAGTTCAATTTCACCGTCAAAGAACTCTTTGGTTTCTTGGGTTAAATGATAGTCTATTGCAAGCCTGATTTTGTAATAAAATAAAGTTGCTGAACGAGCAGTTACTTCAAGTACAAAAATTCAAGCAGGCTTTTTTGGGTTTTTGTTTATTTACAATGGGTTATCTTTATAAAACTAGTATAATATAAAGTGTTATTCTAGTACCTGGTACAGATCCAAAAAAACAAGAATTTTTGTTGCAATTTAGAAATTTTTGTTTAGCTTTTTTAACTGGCTATCCCAAAAGGTAATAAAAACAAGAAGATAGTTGGTAAGTTTGGTAAAACCGTGGCGGCGATGACCGTTTGCTGTGAGTATTGTAGACTGCTGACCCTTGGCTTAGTGGGAGCTTGTGGCTATTGATGAGCCAAAAATCCAAGCCAGCCTAAGATTGCACCAGACTGCCAAATTGGTGACTATTATTGATAATGATAAAATAATATGTGAAAAATTTTGCCAACTCAAGTAAAATAAACAGTTTGCTTTTGCCAAATATTGGCGTATGACAATAATCAAAAAATCGAGCAGTCTATGAGTGAAAATTTTGCCATTGGTCAGCGTTATTTGTCCGACAGTGAGTCAAGTCTGGGTTTGGGTGTGGTGATAGATGTTGATGATCGCTGTGTGCATATTTTATTCCCCCAAAGTGAACAGACGCGAGTCTATGCCAAAGCATCGGCGTTGTTGTCTCGTGTCATATTCTCAAAAGGCGATAGCATTACAGATCAAGATGGCAATCTGTACACAGTGGCAAGCCGTGAGGAAATATCAGGGGTGGTGCGATACCACTTAAGCTGTGGCAAAAGCCTGATGGAGACCAGATTGGCTGCCAATATTACTCTGGCAAAGCCGCTGGAGCGACTGCTGGCAGGGCATATTGCCTCATCAGATGAGTATGAATTGCGTCAAGATGCTTTGCGTATCCAAGCCATGCTAAGTCGCCACCCATTGCGTGGTCTGATAGGAGCAAGGGTGGATATCATCAAGCATCAGTTGTATATTGCTCATGAGGTCGGTAAGCGACTTGCTCCTCGTGTGTTGCTGGCTGATGAGGTTGGACTGGGTAAGACAATTGAGGCTGGGCTAATTGTCCATCAGCAAATCATCACAGGCAAAGTGGAGCGTGTGCTGATATTGGTGCCCGACAGTTTGCAATATCAGTGGATGATTGAGTTAAAACGGCGGTTTAATTTGGACTTTGCGTTGTTTGATTTGGTGCGTACTGCATCCATCAAAGAGCATAATCCTGAGCAAAATGTCTTTTTGACAGAGCAGTTTATCATCGCAGGGATTGATTTGTTGCTTGATCATCATGATTTGTATGAACAGGCTTATGCAGCAGGGTTTGATTTGTTGGTGGTGGACGAGGCACATCATCTGCATTGGGACAGCGAACAAGGTGGCAATGACAAATACGAGCTGGTGGCGGATTTTGCTGCCAATATTGCAGGCGTGTTGTTATTGACTGCAACGCCTGAACAGCTGGGCGTGGAGAGTCATTTTGCTCGTTTGCGATTGCTTGATCCGCATCGTTTTGATGATTTGGAGGATTTTGTTGCTGCCCAAGATGCTTTTGCCGATGTGGCGATGGTGGCAACTTTGTTGATTGATGGCGTGGAATTGTCCGCCAAACAGATTCGTGCGGTGGCAGGATTGCTTGGCTTTGATGAAGTGCAACTGGCCGATATTAATGCCAATGAGAGACTGCGTACCCATGTGATTAATGAGCTTTTGGATAGGCATGGCACTGGGCGTGTGTTGTTTCGCAATACACGAGACAGCGTGCAGGGATTTTTTGGGCGTATGAGTGTGCCGTATCCGCTGCCACTGCCGATGGCATGGCAAAACACCCATTATACACAAGGCAAATTGCGTGAGCAGCTGTGGGGCGAGGAAAATTATCCTGATGGCTCATGGCTTGAGCATGACCCGCGTGTGGCGTGGTTGATTGGGCTATTGCGTGAACAATTAAAGCACCAAAAGGTGCTGCTGATTGCACGAAGTGGAGCAACCATCGAAAGCCTAGAGGCGGCGTTGCGATTGCACGCTGGCATAAAGACGGCGGTGTTTACCGAGCAGATGAGCTTGCTTGAGCGAGATCAGGCGGCGGCGTTTTTTGCCGATGAGGCAGGGGCACAGATTTTGTTATGCTCAGAGATTGGCTCGGAGGGGCGTAATTTTCAATTTGTGCAGGATTTGGTACTGTTTGATTTGCCTGCCAATGCTGACACGCTGGAGCAACGCATTGGTCGGTTGGATCGCATTGGACAGATTGCCCAAATCCGTCTGCATGTGCCATTTGTCGTGGGAACTGCCCAAGAGCGACTGTATCATTGGTATGATGGGGCGTTAAATATCTTTCATCAAATCAGCCCAACTGCCCAAGCGGTGCAAGAGGCGTATTTGCCACAGCTTAAGCCACTGCTTGAGGCGGCGGATACCCCTGATAATCGTGAGGCGTTGGCTGGCTTGATTGCAGACGCCTTGGAATACCGTAAGCAGCTAGAGGAGCAGCTACAGGCAGGGCGAGATCGTCTGCTTGAGTATAATTCATGCCGCCCGAATGTCGCTGCGCGTATCGAAACGGCAATGCAAGAACTTGATGAGAATAAGCTGCTGCCTGTATTTTTGGACAGATATTTGACAGCGGTTGGCATTGATTATAGCGTGCAGCGAGATGGTTCGTGGATTATTCACCCAATTGATGGCTCTCAGGTTGATATAGAGGGCATTGAGAGCTTGCCACTTGACGAAGATGGCATGAGTTTGACCTTTAGCCGCAAGCAGGCTTTGGCTCGTGAAGATTTGCAGTTTATGAGCTATGAACATCCGTTGGTGCAGGCGATTTTGGAGGGGGTTTTGTCAGGTGCTTTTGGCAATACGCAGGTTGCTTTATTAAAATCTGCCGCCCTGCCAAAAGGCATGCTGTTGATTGAAAACCACTTCCGCATTGAGGCGATTGCTGCCAAGCGATTAAATTTATCAGCTTATCTGCCTAAGCAGAGCTTGCGTGTGTTTTTGAGCGAGCGTGGTGATGATTTGACAGCGGTGGCAACCAGCGAAAAAATCCTGCCATTGATTGAGCGACTTGATAAGGCTCGTGCTCGCCAAGTTACCAAAGTGCGTGCCGATATTATTGATAACCGCAGCCAAGATGCCAAGCAAATCGCCACGGCTCAGCTTGATGAAATCAGCCGTCAGGCAAGTACTGCCTTTGCCGAACACATGGATAAAGAGATTGGCAGATTGACCAGATTGCAGGCAATCAATCCCAATGTGCGTCATGATGAAATCGCTGCCTTGCAGGAGCTAAAACAGCAAGGAATGCAGGCACTGGGTGGATTGTCGCTGGTACCAGACAGCATTCGGGTGTTGGTGGTGGTCGCACCTGATTGATTGAAGGCTGATGATTTGTAAAATGATGGACAAATAATGCTTGCGGCTCGTCTGGTGCTATCATCAGGCTGACAAAGTGGCGATTAACAAAGCCGCTTGGCAGAAGTTTTGGTGAAATTTATCACAAAACACTGCCAGATACGCCAGAGTGTGCTATGATGGATAAAAAATGAACCAAATAAGGATATCTGATGTCATTTGCCAAAGTATATACCCGTTCGGTGGTTGGTCTGCACGCACCACAGGTGCTTGTTGAGGTGCATTTATCACAAGGGCTGCCTGCCTTGACCATTGTTGGATTGCCTGAGGCTTCGGTGCGAGAGAGCAAGGATCGTGTGCGTTCGGCACTGATTAATTCAGGCTTTGAATTTCCCAATCGCCGTTTGACCATCAATCTTGCCCCTGCTGATTTGCCAAAAGATGGAGCTAGGCTGGATTTGCCGATTGCCATGGGGATTTTGGCAGCAAGTGGTCAGATTGATGAGTCGGTGCTGGCAGCGTATGAGTTTGTCGGTGAGTTGGCACTAAATGGCGAGCTGCGACCTGTTACTGGGGCGTTGTCTGTGGCTCGTGCAGTCAAATCCGCCAAAGATGGCAAACGCACACTGATTGTCCCAACCACCAATGCCGAAGAGGCAGTCAAGGCAGGCGGCGTTACCGTGTTGGCGGCACAGTCGCTTGAGGCGGTTTGTCGCCATCTGGAGGTGGTTAGCGGTGTCAGCAGTAATCAGGCGGATTTGTTGCCAGCTGCTACCGCCGCTGTACATAATCTGGCGGTGGAATATGCACTTGATTTGGCGGATGTAAAAGGTCAGCATCATGCACGCCGAGCGTTGGAGGTGGCAGCAGCAGGCGGGCATTCGTTATTATTTATGGGTCCGCCCGGTTCGGGTAAGACGCTGATGGCATCAAGACTGCCAAGCATTCTACCACCACTGGCTGAAGAAGAGGCATTGGAGGTGGCGAGCATTTATTCCATCGCTGGGGTGGAGTGTCGTTTTGGCGAGAGACCATTTCGTGCCATTCATCATACGGTATCGGCAGCGGCATTGGTTGGCGGTGGTTCGCGTCCCAAACCCGGTGAGATTAGCCTTGCACATCGTGGCGTGGTGTTCATGGACGAATTGCCAGAGTTTGACCGCAGGACACTGGAGACTTTGCGTCAGCCAATCGAATCCAAGCAGATCGTCATCTCGCGCGCCAATTCTCAAGTGTCTTTTCCTGCAGATTTTCAGCTGATTGCAGCAATGAATCCTTGTCCTTGTGGTTATTATGGTGATTTATCAGGTCGCTGTCATTGCCGAGCTGAACAGGTGAAAAAATACCAAGATAAAATTTCAGGGCCGCTGCTTGATCGCATTGATTTGCATATCAAAGTTCCAGCCATGCCCATCAATGAGCTGCAAAATGCACCAGCAGGCGAGGCTTCGTCTGTTGTGCGTGAGCGAGTGGTGGCAGCACGACAAATTGCCATCGCACGGCAGGGCAAGGCCAATTATGAGCTTAGCCCCAGTCAGCTTGATCAGGTGGTTGTGCTGGGTACTGCCGAGCAACAAATGTTGCAGTTGGCACAGTCGAGACTTAATCTATCGGCACGCAGCTATCATCGTATCTTAAAGGTGGCACGCACCATTGCTGATTTGGCGGCCAGCGACAAGGTTACTACAGTGCATCTTGCCGAGGCATTAAGCTATCGCTGATTGGCGTGGATTGGCTGGCGACAGGACAGTGCAAGTTTATCAATTATTTTCAATTATTTTGTCAAATGCAGTCAATCAAGCAGTGATGATAATCCATGTGTATCTAAGATAACCGCTTGATTGACTTGGGCTATATGCCAAAAGGGTAGTGTTTGGGCTAGTTCTCGTTACCAATCCAGTAGCGTCTGCGTTTTTTGCCAGCGTTGCTTGGGTGGGCGAGGGTATTTTCAAGCACGCCGCCATTTTTGCTGATGACAAGCTGTGAGCCGATATTATGCTCATCGCAGGTGATGAGTATCCGATTGACGCCCAGTTCATTTAGCCGTGCCACAGCAAATCGTAACATGGCGGTAGCAATGCCACGCCCTTGATAATCAGGGTGGGTGCTATAGCCAACATGACCACCAAACTGCAATAAGAAATCATTAAGCTCATGGCGGATATTAACAATGCCAACAACCACTTCATCAAGCATTGCCAGATAAGTGCTGTCAGCCACTTTGGCATAGCCAAACCAGTTGCTGCCTGCAGGGGCGTTCAGATAATGAAACCAGCCGATGATACCACTGTCGCTAAAGGCGTTTAGCTCGCTGGCACCATGCAGCTCAGGATTGACGGCATTAAACTTGCGGCGAAAATCCAGCACGGCTTGTGCGTGTTTGGCAAATTCTGGCTGAACAAAGTGAAGTTTGCTAATATCCATGGTGATACTCCTTGTGCTTGACTGTTGATATCTTAAACCCTAAGCCTGCCAACTGTCAAGAAAGCCAGTGGCATCACTTTGCCAATGGTGATTGATGTCATTAAATTTATTATATAATTAAGTATTAATTAATTAAATATTATCAAATGAATCATCAAAGCAAGCAAGAATTGGGACAAATGGCGATAAATATTACCAAAATATAAATTGAAAATTTCATAAAAGTTAAATAAATCAATAAGTAGCGTTTATTTTGGCAATTTTGCTTGATTTGCTTGCAATGCGTTGGCTTTTTTGCTAAATTTGTCTATATAAATTTGACCAATGATTTGGGCAAGTTTATTTGGTCTAATTTTCACCTGCCAAAAAAGGATATTTTATGAGCAAATTTACTCGCACTGACACAAGCCGCGTTATCAAAGCACCGACAGGCACAACCTTGACTTGCAAAAGCTGGCTGACCGAAGCACCATTTCGCATGATTCAAAACAACCTGCACCCAGATGTTGCCGAAAATCCACAAAGCCTTGTGGTTTATGGTGGCATTGGGCGAGCGGCTCGCAACTGGGAGTGTTATGATAAGATTCTTGAGACGCTAAAGACGCTTGAGGATAATCAGACATTGTTGGTGCAGTCAGGCAAGCCTGTGGGCGTGTTTAATACGCACGAAAATGCACCACGAGTGCTGATTGCCAACTCAAACCTTGTGCCAAAATGGGCAACTTGGGAGCATTTTAATGAGCTTGACCGCAAAGATTTGTTCATGTACGGACAAATGACCGCGGGCAGCTGGATTTATATTGGCACGCAAGGGATTGTCCAAGGTACTTATGAAACCTTTGCCGAGGCAGGTCGTCAGCACTTTGGCAATGGTGTGGATAAATCCACCAACAACTGGAAAGGTCGCTGGATTTTGACAGCAGGCTTGGGTGGGATGGGTGGTGCTCAGCCACTGGCGGCGACCTTTGCAGGGGCGGCGAGTCTAAATATTGAGTGTCAGCAATCAAGCATTGATTTCCGCCTGCGTACTGGCTATGTGGATAAGCAAGCGGATAATTTGGATCATGCTTATGAGCTGATTAAAGAACATACTGCCAAAGGTGAAGCGGTGTCAATTGCCTTGCTCGGCAATGCTGCCGAGATTTTGCCAGAGATTGTCAAGCGAGCCAAAACCGCCACGGCTGACACGGCGTATCTGAAGCCTGATTTTGTTACTGACCAAACTTCGGCTCATGATTTGATCAACGGCTATCTGCCAATCGGTTGGACGGTAGATGAGTGGAAAGCGGCACAGGCTGACCCTGCTTTGCACGAACGCCTCACCAAAGACGCTGCCAAATCTTGTGCCGTGCATGTGCAGGCAATGCTTGATTTGCAGGCGATGGGCGTACCAGCAACCGATTATGGTAACAATATCCGCCAAGTTGCCTTTGATGAAGGGGTGAAAAATGCCTTTGATTTTCCGGGATTTGTGCCTGCGTATATCCGTCCCTTGTTTTGTCAAGGCAAAGGGCCGTTTCGCTGGGTGGCGTTGTCTGGCGACCCTGAGGACATTTATAAGACTGACCAAAAAATCAAAGAACTGTTCCCTGATAATGCCCATGTGCACAACTGGCTAGATATGGCAAAAGACCGCATTCATTTTCAGGGCTTGCCTGCTCGTATTTGCTGGCTTGGGCTTGGTGAGCGTGATAAGGCGGGCTTGGCGTTTAATGAAATGGTCAAAAATGGCGAGCTAAAAGGCCCCATTGTCATCGGTCGAGATCATCTGGATACAGGCTCTGTTGCCAGCCCCAACCGCGAAACCGAAAGTATGAAAGACGGCTCGGACGCTGTGTCAGACTGGGCATTGTTAAATGGTATGCTCAATGTCGCAGGCGGGGCAACTTGGGTGAGCTTGCATCACGGTGGTGGTGTTGGCATGGGCTACAGCCAGCATTCGGGCATGGTTATCGTAGCGGACGGTACTGATGCTGCCGCCAAACGCCTTGCCAATGTGCTGGTAAATGACTGTGGCAGCGGTGTGATGCGTCATGCTGATGCAGGTTATGAGCTTGCCATCGAGACGGCAAAAAACTTTGGGCTAAATCTGCCGATGATTAAATGATGTATCTGTTTGGCATTGCTTAACCAAAGCAGTTGCCAAAGTATAAGCGTGATAGATGTGCCTTGCTGTTTGACTGATGATGATTTTGCTGTTTGTGGCAACTCGGTTTAAACAGCAAGGCGGATAGGCAGTACAATATCCAAGCTGTCTGCTTGATTGTATCATCTATCACGCCGCCTTTTGCTTGGCGTGTTTTAAGGATAAAACGATGACACAACACAACAAATCCACCCAGCTTGCCCTTTGGCAGATGATTGTCTTTAGCCTTGTGGGAATCGTGATGTTTTTTGTGCCATTTACTATTGGTAACAAACGCACGATTGCTTTTGACCATGCGGCAAGCTATCTGGTGAATGAACAAAAACCACTGGCGATTGTGCTGCTGTTTGCTTTGATGATTTATGGTGTGGCAAAGCCATTTGTTACAGGTAGTTATAAGCATAACTTAACAAATAAGATTTTGACCGCCCTTAAGGTGGCAGGCTTGATATTGGCAGTGCTTTATATCACAGGTCTGGCACCAGAGCTCATCATGCAAAAAGACATGATGCCGTTTTTGTTTGATAAATTGGCTTTGCCTGTTGGTATGATTGTTCCAATTGGGGCGATGATGTTGGCATTTTTGCTTGGCTTTGGCTTGCTTGAGCTGATGGGTGTGCTGATGCAACCTGTGATGCGACCGATTTGGAAAACTCCCGGTGCTTCAGCGATTGATGCGGTAGCGTCATTTGTCGGCAGCTATTCGGTGGCATTGTTAATTACCAATCGCGTGTATTTGCAAGGTCAATATTCCACCAAAGAGGCGGTGATTATCGCCACGGGATTTTCTACCGTTTCGACAGCTTTTATGGTGATTATCGCCAAAACGCTTAATCTGATGGATTTTTGGAATTTGTATTTTTGGTCGTGCTTGGTGATTACTTTTTTGGTAACGGCGATAACCGCACGCTTGCCGCCCATTGCTACGATGGATAACAGTAAGCCAATTGCCGATGTTACTGCACAGGGTCAAAGCCGCCTAAAACTTGCTTTTGACACTGGTATTAATACTGCCAAAGCCAGCGATGGTTTGCTAAAGGTTTTGTGGATAAATCTCAAAGATGGTATTGAGATGGCAGCGGCAATTGTACCGTCCATCATTGCCATCGGTCTACTTGGGCTGCTTTTTGCCAAGTATACGCCTGTGTTTGATGTATTGGGCATGGCATTGTATCCTTTTACTTATTTGGGTGGGCTGCCTCAGCCGATGGTGGTTGCCAAGGGCTTGTCGGCAGGGCTTGCCGAGGTGTTTTTGCCTGCATTGTTGCTTGCCGATAGCGATATTTTAACCAGATTTGTAACGGCAATCGTGCCAGTGAGTTCAATCATCTTTTTCTCGGCGATGATACCTTGTGTGCTTGCGACCAATATCCCCTTGTCCGTGCCAAAAATGATTTTGATTTGGTTTATCCGTACGGCATTAAGCATTGTGCTTGCGTGTGCTTTTGCTCAGCTGGCTTTGGCATTGGGCTGGTTGGCTTAGGCTAAGTGAAGACGGTTGCGATATTTTGGCTTGCCGCACTGGATTTGTGCGGTACAAAAATAACAGGCAAAAAAAGCAAGACCCAAATTTAGGTCTTGCTTATCAAATCACCAAACTGCCTATTGCTAGGGCGTTTGGGTGATTAGTTGGCTTTTAGCCAATCTTTTAGGCTGGTGATGACCGCTTCATTGTTGCTGATTAATGATTGAGCCAGTTGTTTTAGGCTGTCATCTTTGCCGTATTTGAGTTGTTGTTCTGCCAAATCAACCACTGCTTCATGGTTGGCAAGTAGGTTTTTGGCAAATATCTTATCGGCACTGATGGCTGCTTCGGCATTGTCCGCTGTACCCATCAGATCTTCGTGCAGCTCGATAAGTTCTTTGTTGAATTCTTCTTTTTCGGCAAATGCTTCGCTGGCATCTTGATTGTTTGCCAAATAGTCGCCCAAAGTTTTGCTGATTGTAGCATTATCGGCGATTTTTTGGGCAATGCCAGTCAATAGTGGATCGGTGCCATTTTTTAGTTGTAGATTTGCCATGGCAATCGCACTGTCAATCTGTGGTTGCACGCTCTGGGCAAACATACGATCGGCACTGTTGCTGGCTTCGGCGGTTAGGCTTTTGTCCAAAGATTCAGCAACGATTTTCATGTATTCTGTCAGCACTGAATCTTGAGCGGTATCAGCTGCTGGTTGTGTTGTTGGAGCGGCGGCAGTTTCGGTTGTGGTGGTTGCGGCGGCATCGGTTGTTTTGGCTTGTTCTGGTGCTTTTTGTTGATTACAAGCGGTTAGCATCAACGGCAAAATGGCAGCTGCTAGAAGAATTTTTTTCATAAAACCCTCAGTTGGTTATTAAGTGAATGATAATCAGAACTGTAATCAGCCCTGATTCTATGGAGAATAGTAATCGCAAGTTTTCATTATACCCAAAAATAAGCCGAATGCAACTTGATGGCAACTGGCAGGGTATGAGTTTTGTAGTTAATATGTCTTGAAATTATACTATTTTGTTGCTATAGTCATTTTTTGATATGATGCTTGGGCTATTTGCAGTTAATTGAGCGGCAGGCTTGCATCACCACGATTTTATTTGTTGTTTGACAATATGAAAACATTTGACCAGATTTTAGGAGTGTTATCATGAAGCCAACCTTGACAATCATACCAAGTCAGCTAAGTTTTAAGCAGTTGCGCCAAATTTATGCCAAGCCAGCCACCATTCGTTTGTCCGAAGGCAGCTATGCGGCGATCGAAAAATCACATCAAGCAGTGCAAGAGATTATCAAACGCGACAAGGCGGCGTACGGCATCAATACAGGCTTTGGGCTGCTGGCAAAAACACGCATTGCCAACGATGAGCTTGAATTGTTGCAACGCAATCTTATCCTAAGTCATTCGGTTGGCACAGGCGAGCTGTTGCCTGATGAGGTGGTGCGACTGATTGTGGTAATGAAAATCTCAAGCCTAGCTCAGGGCTATTCGGGCGTGCGTGCTTGCGTGATTGATGCACTGATTAATCTTATCAATCATGACATCATGCCGTGCATTCCTGCCAAAGGTTCGGTGGGGGCATCGGGTGATTTGGCACCGCTATCGCACATGACTTTGGCAATCTTGGGCGAAGGACAAGTGCGAGTGCATGGCGAGCTTGTGCCAGCCAAACAGGCATTGGCACAGGCAGGGCTTGAGCCGATTACGCTGGCTGCCAAAGAAGGCTTGGCACTGATTAATGGCACACAAGCCTCAACAGCACTTGCGATTCGCGGCTTGTTTTTGGCACAAGATTTGTTGGCAGCAGCGACCATTACAGGCAGTATGTCAATTGATGCTGCCAAAGGCTCGGATGCACCATTTGATGCACGCATTCATAAGGTGCGTGGCCATCATGGACAAATCCAAATTGCCAAAGCACATCGCAGTTTGATTGATGGTAGTCAAATCCGTGAATCGCATAAGATTGACGATGACCGTGTCCAAGATCCTTATTGCTTGCGTTGCCAGCCGCAGGTGATGGGGGCGTGTCTTGATATCATCAATCAGGCAGGGGCAACCTTATTAAAAGAAGCCAACGCGGTAACTGACAATCCGTTGATTTTTGATAATGACGGCGAAGCAGTAGCAATCAGTGGCGGTAATTTTCATGCCGAGCCTGTGGCGTTTGCTGCTGATATGCTGGCACTTGCCATCAGTGAGATTGGCTCAATGAGCGAACGCCGCATTGCCTTGTTGATTGACAAAACCTTATCAGGTCTGCCTGCGTTTTTGGTGGAAAATGCTGGCACCAATTCAGGCTTTATGATTGCTCATGTTACGGCGGCGGCTTTGGTCAGTGAGAACAAATCACACGCACACCCAGCCAGTGTTGATAGCATTCCTACCAGTGCCAACCAAGAAGACCATGTGTCGATGGCAACTTATGCTGGTCGCCGCCTGTATGAGATGGCACATAACACCGCAGCGGTTGTCGGCATTGAATTATTGGCAGCGGCACAGGGAGTGGATTTTCATGCCAAAGAAGGTCTTAGTACCTCGCCGCTACTTGCCAAAACGCACCAGCTGCTGCGTCAAAAAGTGGCGTTTTATGACAAAGATCGCTATTTTGCCCCTGATATTGAAAATGCCAAAAACTTGGTGTTGTCAGGCGAGCTGCTTGCCCATTGGGACAATTTGCGTGATGAGTGGTATCTGGCAGAATAAGCACGCACGCCCAAGATCTTTTTTGGATTTTGGGTTGTGTTTTTAAGGATTTGTGATAGCATGGTGCCTTTGGGTCAATGTCAAAGGCACAGCATTAATGTTTGCACTTGGTCTATATAAATTTAGCCTATTAATGACCACGCCCAAAGACCGCTTTATTTGCCGATGATGGCTTGTAGGGCGGATTTGTATAATCATAACGGCCGAGAGACTTAGGGTGGTAGCGATGTTTGTGAAAGGGGCGTTGGTTTCGGCAAGTCTAATCATGGCAATTGGCGGTCAAAATGCCTTTGTGCTAAAAAACGGACTGAAGAAAAACAATGTTTTTGCCGTCAGTTTGATTTGTTTTTTGTGTGATTTTTTGCTGATGACCATCGGCGTGCTGGGCTTGGGGTCAATATTGGCAACCAACAAATGGCTAAGTGGCGGATTGGCAATTTTTGGTGCGGCATTTTTGGGTGTTTATGGGTTTAATTCCTTTAAAAGCTCATTTGCTGGCAATGACTCATTGCTTATTGATGGTCAAAATCAAGTTTCTGACAAGCTAAAAACCACAGTGCTTGCCACTTTGGCGGTAACTTTATTAAATCCCCATGTGTATTTGGACACAGTGGTGATTGTTGGTGGTATCGCAGGGACGCTGGCATTTGAGCAGAAATTACAGTTTTTGGCAGGGGCGTTGCTTGCCTCATTTGTCTGGTTTTTTGGTTTGGGCTTTGGTGCCAGATTTTTGTTGCCTTTGTTCCAAAAACCAAAAGCATGGCGAATTTTGGAATTTGTTATCGGTTGTATTATGTGGTGGATTGCCTTTGGCTTGCTTGCTTTTGCCTATCGGTTATTCATCGGGCAGTGATGGTCAGCAATTTGCGAGGTTTAGATGTCAGCACAAATAATCAAAACAGCTTATAATCAAGCCATTTATACAGCACGCCAAGAAAATTATGAGCATAACACTGCCAGTTATTGGCAGCAGGCGATTGCTGAATATGAGCAGCAACCGATTACGCTTCTAGGCTTTGCCTGCGATCAGGGCGTGCAACGCAATCAAGGACGCATTGGTGCAAAGCACGCACCAGATGTGATTAAGGCCGCCTTTGGCAAACTGCCAGTCTCCAGCAAGCTATGGCGTGCTTTTGGCGAGGCGGTTTTGTCAGGTGGGCTGGTCGCTGACGCTGGCAATATTCAGTGTGCTGATGATGATAAGATTGCTGTGGATATTTTGGAGCAATGCCAGAGCCAGTATGCTGACGATATTTGCAAGATTATTTGCAGTGGCAGCTTACCAATTGCCATCGGTGGTGGGCATGAGATTGCCTTTGGCTCGTTTATGGGGCTTCATCGTGCATTGGCATTGTCGGGCAGTCAGGATAAATCCATTGGCATTATTAATCTTGATGCCCATTTTGATCTGCGTTGTGATAAATATGCAACCAGTGGCACGCCATTTTTGCAGATTGCTGATTTTTTGGCTCAGCATAATCGGGCGTTTCATTATTTGGCGATTGGCATCAGTGAGTTTGGTAATACTGCCGCTTTGTTTGATAAGGCGGAGCGTTTGGGCGTGCATATCATTGATGAAAATGCCTGTCATGAGCTATCTTTTGACGAGATTAAGGCACGGATTGATGCATTCATCGATGGCGTGGATGTGCTGTATTTGACGCTGGATCTGGATTGTTTACAAGCTGGCTTTATGCCTGCGGTCAGTGCGGTCAATGCCAAGGGGCTGGATGTGCATTTTGTTGAAAAATGCTTAATTCATGCCATCAAAAGCGGCAAAGTAAAAATAGTAGACATTGCTGAATTTAATCCCAATTATGATATTGACGGACGGGGTGCAAAGGTAGCGGCACGATTATTGGCTCAGATGGCACAGGCATTTTTATTAGAAAAAATCAAATAAAATTTAATCAAAAATAAACCATCATCTATGACAATAGACAAGACAGCATAGGGAGCATTTATGAGATTTGACACCTTGATTATCAATGCCAACCTTGCCACGATGAATGAAGAGTTTGGCTTTGGTCGTGGTACGGCTTATGGGGCGGTGGCGAATGCAGCTTTGGGCATTGTTGATGGCAAGATTGCATGGATTGGCAGTATGGCAGAGCTGCCCACGCACCATGCAAACGAGAGGATTGATGCCTGTGGTGGCTGGCTGACCCCTGCATTGCTTGATTGTCATACACATTTGGTCTATGCGGGCAATCGCAGTGATGAGTTTGAGATGCGATTAACTGGCGTGGATTATACAACCATTGCCAAAAATGGCGGCGGTATTTTATCAACAGTGCGTGCGACACGGCAGGCGAGTTTTGAACAGCTGTATGAGCAAAGCCTGCCCAGATTTCTGGCACTGGTTAATCAGGGCGTGGCGACCATCGAGATCAAATCAGGCTATGGTTTGGACTTAGACAGCGAACGAAAAATGCTCCAAGTCGCCAAAAAACTTGGCGAGGATTATGGCATTAGCGTACAAAAAACCTACCTTGCTGCTCATGCTCTGCCGCCAGAATACCAAGGCGATGCTGATGCTTATATTGAAAAAGTCTGCCAATGGCTGCCGATTTTGCACGCAGAAGGACTGGTGGATGCGGTTGATGCTTTTTGTGAAAAAATTGCCTTTACCATTGAGCAAGTGGCACGAGTATTTAAGGTGGCACAGTCCTTGAATCTGCCTGTCAAGCTGCACGCCGAACAATTGTCCGACATGGGCGGCAGTGGCTTGGTGGCAAGTTTTCGGGGGTTGTCTGCTGACCATATTGAGTATTTATCCAGTGGCGATATTGTCAAAATGGCGGCAGCTGATACGGTTGCGGTATTGCTACCGACTGCCTTTTATTGCTTGCGTGAAACCAAAGTACCACCGATTGATGAGCTGCGTAGCCATGCGGTAAAAATGGCGGTATCAACTGACTGCAATCCCGGCACATCGCCATCGGTATCGCTTATGCTTGCTATGAATATGGCTTGCACACTGTTTCGCCTAACCCCAGAGGAGGCGTTGGCTGGCACAACCATTCATGCTGCCTGTGCATTGGGGCTGCCAAATAAAGGTAAATTGGCGGTTGGCTGTGATGCTGATTTGGCAATCTGGCAGATAGACAGACCTGCGGATTTGAGCTATTTGATTGGACAAAATGTACTCAAACAGCTCATTGTTGCAGGCAAATCACGCCACTGATGGTTAATGCTTAAGATAATAAAGAACAGCTTATGGCTCTAGGCTTTTTGCAGCCATCGCCATGGTTGCAATGCACCCAGTGCCATACCAATTAGCCCAAGAAGCAAAGTGGTATCAATCATCTCGCCAAGCAGTGGCACGGCAAGCAGGCTGGCAATAAATGGTGCCAAATTGGCAATGCTGCCTGCCTGAAATACACCGATTTGTGCTACGGCTTTGGCATAGCTAATTGTGGCAATAATCACCACAAAAATACTATGAAACAGCCCTTGTATGACCAAATGCACTGGTTGATTGTTGGCAAAATTTGGTTCTACAAATAGCACATAGGCAGGAATGTATAAAATGGCAGACCATATCGCCACGCCACTCATGATGTGCCATGCGGAAAAATTCCATTGCCGTAATAAGACAGAAAATAGCCCCCAGCAAGCACCGCTTAAAATAAAAAACACATCACCGATGCCAAAGCGAGCATTGTCAGCAATCATCATCACTGCCATCAGCAGCAAGGTCGCCACAATAATCCCAAGACCGATGCCTGTGTGCTTGTCAATGCCTTGTTTTAGCACAACATAGCCTATCAGTGCGGCAAACAGCGGAAAAGTACCATTTAAAAACACCACGCCGTGTGCCACAGGGGCATAAAAAAATCCACTATAAACCAAAGTGCAATAGCCAATACTGCCAACCAGTGCCAAAATCAGCATCCGCCAGTCAAACAAAAACCGATAATCTTTTTTTAGCCACAAAATCGGTATCAGTACCAAGGCTGCTATGCCAAACCGCAACAGCAATACATCCCAAACTTGGATTTGCCAGTAGGCGTTCATGCGAGCAAGCAGCCCAAAACTGCCCCAAATGCACATGGTGATAATGGTGAATAAATAGCCTTGTTGGGTGGTGCTTAGGTGGCGAAAGAATTTCATGGCAAGCGGTTGGTAAAAAGCAGAGTGCTATTATATCACAAGCAAATTGGCGTACAAAACAAGCGTGCCATGAGAACTGTTTATAAAATTGGCAAAATTATGTTACAAAAATGACCAATGGGTCAAATTTGCCATTGTTTGGCGAAAATTTGCTTGTAATGGTTTACAAACTTGTCTGAAATGTGTATTGTATAGCTGTTGTTTGTTTTTAATTAAAAGAGGAAATTATGAAAATATTAGTTGCGGTAAAACGCGTTGTCGATCACAATGTCAAGGTGCGTGTTAAGGCGGACGAGTCAGGCGTGGAGCTTGCCAATGCCAAAATGTCCGTCAATCCTTTTTGTGAGATTGCCATTGAAGAAGCGGTACGCCTAAAAGAAAAAGGCATTGCCAGCGAAATTATTGCTGTATCAATTGGCACAAGTCAGGCAGCAGAGCAGATTCGCTCGGCATTGGCATTGGGGGCGGATCGTGGTATTTTGGTAGAAACTGACGAAAAAGCCCACCCACTGCAAGTTGCCAAAATCCTAAAAGCGGTTGCACAGGCAGAAGATGCCAAAATCGTTTTGCTTGGCAAGCAGGCGATTGATGATGATAACAACCAGACAGGACAAATGCTGGCTGCACTGATGGGTGTTGGTCAGGGTACTTTTGCCTCTCAAGTGGAAGTTGAGGGTGATGCAGTTAAGGTTACTCGTGAGATTGACGGTGGTTTGCAAACAGTAGCTTTGCCATTGCCTGCGGTGATTACCACCGATTTGCGTCTGAATGAGCCTCGTTTCCCAAAACTGCCAAACATCATGGCTGCCAAGAAAAAACCACTGGAAAACAAAACTCCAGCAGATTTTGGCGTTGATATGACCTCAAAATTACAAACACTCAAGGTTACAGCACCAAAAGAGCGTTCGGCAGGTGTTAAGGTAGCATCAGTTGATGAGCTGATTGGCAAGCTAAAAAATGAAGCACGCGTGATTTAATTAACAGATAATAAGGATAATTAAGATGACAATTTTAGTCTATGCAGAACACGACAACCAAGAATTAAAATCAGCAACGCTATCAACGGTTGCAGCAGCAAGCAAAATCGGTGGCGAGGTACATGTATTGGTGGCAGGCTCTGGCTGTCAGGTGGTTGCAGAGCAAGCTGCCAAGATTGCAGGCGTGAGCAAAGTTTTGCTGGCGGATAATGCCGCCTATGCCAATCAACTTGCCGAAAATGTCGCTTTGTTGGTCAAGGAGCTGGCGGTAAGTTATAACCATATTCTTGCTGCTGCAACCACCACAGGCAAGAATTTTTTGCCACGCGTGGCGGCATTGCTTGATGTGAGTATGGTGTCAGATATTACAGCGGTCATTGATGCCAATACTTTTGAGCGTCCGATTTATGCAGGCAATGCCATCGCAACTGTCAAATCCAGCGAGAGCATCATTGTGGTATCGGTGCGTGCAACGGCATTTGACCCTGTTGAATCAACAGGTGCAGCAGCGATAGAGAGCGTGCCGCTTACGCTTGATGCTGGCAAATCAAGTTTTGTCAAAGAAGAGCTTGCGGTATCTGATCGTCCTGAGCTTACTTCGGCAAATATCGTGGTATCAGGCGGTCGTGCATTGGCAAGTGGTGAGAATTTTGCCAAATATATCGAGCCATTGGCGGATAAATTGGGTGCGGCAGTCGGTGCAAGCCGTGCAGCAGTTGATGCAGGTTTTGTGCCAAATGATATGCAGGTTGGTCAAACAGGCAAAATCGTTGCACCAAACTTGTATATTGCTGTTGGTATCTCTGGAGCGATTCAGCATCTGGCAGGTATGAAAGATTCTAAGACCATCGTGGCAATCAACAATGACCCAGAAGCACCGATTGCTGCGGTCGCTGATTATTTCTTGGAAGGGGATTTGTTCAGCGTGGTGCCAGAGCTCACTGACAAGCTATAATATCGACAAAAACGCACTCAATTGGGTGTGTTTTGTTTTGGGTGTATTGATAGGGCTTGCTAATTATAATGCCCAAGCCAATCATTAAAAGCAAGGTTAATGTTGGGCAAATTGTCGCTGTCTTAGCATTTCATAAAAACAAACCGAGCCTGCAACTCCAACATTGAGGCTTTCTTGACCGTTGGGTTGGGGTAGGGCGATGGCGGTGGCGGTGCGTAAGAATATCTCGGATACGCCTTGACCCTCATGTCCCAGCACCCATGCGATCGGTTGCGTTAAGTTGTGCTGATAGATGACTTTGTCAGTATGGCTGCTGGTGGCGTATAGCGGTATTTTGACTTTTTGTAGAATGGCTTCATAATCGACTTGCTCAAAGATTGCCAAAGAAAAATGAGCCCCCATGCCAGCACGCAAGCACTTGGGCGACCAAAGATGGGCGGTGCCTGTAGTGCTGATGATGGTACTGATGCCGACAGCGGATGCGGTGCGAAGCAAAGTGCCAATATTACCCAAGTCCTGCAACCCGTCCAAAATCAGACAATCGCTGGTGATAACACCCAGTGCAGGCGTTGGTATCTCGACAATTGCCATGATATCAACACCTGTACCTAGGCTACGAATTTGTTTATAAACAGCGTCTGTGGCAAGGATAATCGACTGAGCAATCTGCTCAATTAGCCCAGCAACTTCAGGGTGGCTGAGTGCAGATTGACCGATGATGATTTGCTTTATTGTGAAGTTTTGCTTAATTGCTGCTTCTATTAAATGCACACCCTCAAGCACGGTCTGACCGCTTTTTTTGCGTATGCGATGCTGCGTAAGCAAGGCGGCGGCGTGCTTAATGGTTGGGTTGGCAAGTGAGCTGATTGGGGTCATGCCACTGTTCCATCTGCCAGTATGCCTGCTTTGGCGTGCAATTGTCTGACATATTCAACCTCTTGTGTCGCCCCCAGTACAACTGGAATCCGCTGATGAATATGCGTTGGTTGAATCTGCATGATTCGTTGAACGCCGTCTGTGCTGGCACCACCTGCTTGCTCAATGACAAAGCTCATCGGATTGGCCTCATACATGAGTCGTAATTTGCCTGCCTTGCCTGCAATCTTGGTATCAAATGGATACATGAACACGCCACCACGAATCAAAATCCGATGCACATCAGCAATCATTGCTGCCACCCAGCGAGTGTTATAATCTTTATTGCGTATGCCTGTATCACCTGCAACCAATTCATCAATATATTGCTTGATGGGTGCAAGCCAATAGCGATGGTTAGAGGCATTGATGGCGTATTCGGCTGTGGTTGGGCTGATGCGTACATTGTCGTTAATCAGCAGATAGGTTTGGGTATTTGGATCAAAGCTAAACATTGCCACGCCATTGCCCAAGGTCAGTGCAAGCATGGTGGAAGTACCATAAATAAAATACCCTGCCGCCAGCTGATTTTCGCCAGATTGTAAAAAATCTGCCTCAGTTGCTATCTCGCCTACGCGATGATACGGCAAAATAGAAAAAATCGTACCAACGGTCATGTTGATATCGATATTGCTTGAACCGTCCAAAGGGTCAAAGGTGATAAGTACAGTGCCGTCTTGGTTGGCAGGGCTGATTTCATCAAGTTCTTCGGAGGCGACGCCTGCACAGTTTGGGTTGCGAGTCAATGCCCCAAGCAGCAAATCATTTGAGATGACATCAAGTTTTTTTTGGACCTCGCCTTGTACATTTTCGCCACCTGCATCACCATGAATGCCAGCCAATGCACCTTTGGCAAGCAAGTGGCTGATGGAAATGCTGGCGGTTGCCAAGGTGGTGATGGTGCTGGCAACGGTGGCATTGGCGTGGTTTTGCAGATACTGAGCAAGTGTTATCATGATTTATCCTTATCATTAAAATTGGTAGGCTTGGTTGATATTAAGTTTGTTAAAAATAGCAAACAAAATCACCACCAAAAACAATGTCAGGGCTAAGGCTTATGGTGGTGTCAATCACGAGCCAATCGTGTGATAATGCCATATTTTATCATGATTTTATCAAGAAAACTTGCAAAATTGGCACTGTTTTTGTGGGGAAAAATTTGCTAAAATGACTTAATTTATTTTTTTGACCGCCAGTTGGCAATTTGGCAAAAACCATTGGCAAAGCAAGTTTTGTATTATTTCAGGTTTTGATCTAAGGAATTTACATGAATAATGTTCAGGCACGCCTCAATGCACAGCTGGCACAACCGCAGCTGGCACCTAATGATGGTATTCGGCATTTTTTGGGCGTGGAGGGTTTGTCGTGTCGCCAGCTTGAGAGCATTATTGACAAGGCGATGGGTTATTTTGATGCCAATGGCAGGCTGATAAATACCGATGAGCTGGCTGGTTGTACGGTGATGAACTTGTTTTTTGAGAATTCAACACGCACTCGCACGACTTTTGAGGCTGCCCAAAAACGACTGGGGGCAAATGTATTAAACCTTGATATTGCTCGCTCATCAACCAATAAGGGTGAGACCTTGCGTGATACGCTGTGGAATTTGCAGGCAATGAGTGCTGATATGTTTGTGGTGCGACACAGTGCCTCTGGTGCGGCACATTTTATGGCGACGCAGGTAACGCCAAATGTTGCCATTATTAACGCAGGTGATGGTTGGCACGCTCACCCAACGCAGGCAATGCTTGATATGCTTACCATCTATCGTGAGGCGAATAAGCCATTTCACCAGCTGTCTGTTGCAATCATTGGTGATATTAAGCACAGTCGTGTGGCACGCTCGGACATAGCGGCACTGCAGACTTTGGGCGTGGCGGATTTGCGTGTGATTGCCCCAAAGACCTTGTTGCCAAAAGGTATTGAGCGTTATGGCGTGCGTGTTTTTGAGGATATTGACAAGGGCTTGGCAGGCGTGGATGTGATTATCGGACTGCGTATCCAAAATGAACGCATTGGCTCACCGCTTTTGCCATCAACCAGCGAATATTTTAAGATGTATGGCATTACCGAGAGTCGTGTTCGCCTTGCCAATCCTTCGGCACTCATCATGCACCCAGGCCCTATGAATCGTGGCGTTGAGATTGCGTCTGCGGTGGCAGATGGGCCGCAATCGGTGATTTTAAAGCAAGTGAATAACGGCATCGCTGTCCGCATGGCGGTGATGGCGATGGCATTGGCAGGGCAAAAAGCCAGCAGAGCCAATTTGACCAATTAAGCTGCCAGCCTTAAGCGGTTTGTTCATTTTGCTGATAGCAACTGGCTGTGGTGATCGCCATCGTGCATTTTGCTTGGGTTTGCTGGTGGTAGAATGATACCAGTGATGATTGGGATTTTGCCAAATGCTCGCTTGGCTTATGGACTTGACAACCATCGGTTGATGCTTGATAAATTTTGCTCATGATAAGGATAAATATAAATGACTGTCTCAACAAAACAACACGCCTCTTTGACAAATTTATTGCCCAGCGATTGGCAATTTGACCAAAACCAGCTAGAAGGCGTGGACACGCAGGGCAAATGGCTAATACCGCCAATCGTGGATTTGTGTGCAAGATTAAGAGAGCCAGGGCATCAGTCGCATGGCACATTGGCAAGCGAAGGGCAGGCCGCCAGAGCAAATGGTATCTTGCACATTGTGCTGCCACCTGATACCGACCCTGTGCTAGAAAATGGCTCTTTATTAAAGGGCTTGCGTGAAAAAGCATTGAATGACGGCGGCGTGCATTTGCATATCTTGGGGGCGATGACAGCAGGTCTAAAGGGTGAGCAGCCTGCCAATTTGGCTGGATTAAAGCAAGGCGGAGCGATTGCTGTTAGTAATGCTGGGGCAGGTTTTGCCAACGATTTGGCATTATTACGCTGCTTGGAATATGCGGCGACTTTTGGCATTAAGGTATTTTTTTATCCTGACGAGCCAAGCCTGTCGCGTGGCGGTGTGGCACATGAGGGCTATATTGCTTCATTTCATGGGCTGCAAGGGATACCGTGGCTTGCCGAGACCATTGCTTTGTCCAAGCAAATTCTGATGGCAGAAGAAACAGGGGTAAGCGTGCATTTTAGCCAGATTACCTGTCGTACTTCGGTGGAGCTGATTCGCTGGGCAAAGCAAAAAGGGCTGCCGATTACTTGCGATGTTGCCATGCACCAGCTGCACCTGACCGATGATAATATTGAGGGCTATAATGCCAATGCCTATGTGTTGCCACCACTTCGCAGCAATACCGACCAAAAAGCATTGATTGCAGGTTTGCAAGATGGGACGATTGATGCGATTTGTAGCCATCATGAGCCATTGTCAATGAGTGCCAAGCAAGCACCGTTTGCCGAAAGCACAGCAGGCATTAGTAATTTTGATACCTTTGTGTCTTTGGGTTGTCAGTTGGTGGCTGATGGCGTGCTAACCGCCGAGCAGTTGATTGAAAAAATCTGCCTAAATCCTGCCAAGATTGCAGGCATTGATAACTATCATGCCATCGGTGGTGCGGTGCTGCTTGACCCAGAGGCGAATTGGACAGTGTCGGCAGAGACCATGCTGTCTGCAGGCAAAAACACGCCTTTTATGGGGCAGATATTAACTGGCAAAGTTTGCCGTGTATTTTTTGATTAATCATGATGCAAGCGATGACAAAGACACTGTATCTGTTCGTGCCTGCGGTGCGTCTTGATAGAGTATCAAAGGCGATTGCCACAGGTGTTGATAAGGTCATCATCGATCTGGAAGATACGGTTGCAGACAATGCCAAAGATTCGGTGCGTCAGGCGTTGCTGGATTTTGATAAGCAGATGACGCATCGTTATTGGTTGCGGATTAATGCCTATGACACGGCAGCTTACCAAGCCGATATCGCCTGCGTGAATGAGCTGGTGCAGCTAGATGGTTTGTTGTTGCCAAAATGCCAATCTGCCGAACAGGCGACACAGGTACATCAGCAGAGCCAAAAGCCCATCATCGCTATGATTGAGACAGCGACAGGGCTTGCCAATCTTGTGCAGATTGCACAGGCGACAGGTGTGCAGGCATTGAGCTTTGGTTGTTTGGATTTGGCACAGTCATTGGGGGTGCGTCCAGATTCGGCTGCTTATGCGACCTTGCTTGACAAAGTCCGCACGGATTTGTTGGTATATTCAGCCGCTTATGGATTGCAGCCACCGATTGAGACCATTTTTGTCAATTTTGCCAATGAGCAGGCTTTTGCCGACCGTGTGGCGTATTGGCGTGATTTTGGTTTTGCTGGGCAATTGCTGATTCACCCAAGGCAAGTGGCGATTGCACGGCGTGTACTGGCAGATGAACAGGATTGGGCATTTGCCGAGGCGATTTATCAAAGGCATGAACAAACAGGCGAAATTGCTTTTGCCATTGACGGCAAAATGGTGGATTTGCCCTTAATACAGTGGGCAAGGCGACTGCTTGACAAGTAGTTTGGGCGGTTTCGATTCATCTTTTGCGGTAAACTTCCCACCACTGATCCAACTTCCCTACACCATGTGCCAGTGGTAAATGCTGATTGTCATCACCACTTGGGGCTTGATGGCGATCAAGCCAATCTTTCGCTGGCTGATTGCCTGCCGTGATAGCTTTTTAATAAAATCTGACCGTATTCAAATCGGCAAATGCTTACTTTGTAGGCTTGGTTTTTGATGTCAATTTATGCGTTTGCCATACCGTCATGTTGGTAGCGGCTTTGGCAAGATGGTACTAAGCACGCTCACTGGTGATGGCGATGGCGTGATTAATGTCCGGCAAATTGTGCAAAACCATAAACAGTCTATCAATACCCAGTGCTATCCCACTGCAGACGGGCAAATCATCGCACGCATCAAGTAGGTTGTAATCAATGGGCATGGTGGGCAGATTTAGCTTGGCTCGTAGTGCATTGTCAGCTTGAAATCTCGCCAACAGCTCGTTTTTATTGGCAAGCTCATCATAGGCATTGGCAATCTCAATACCGTTGATATACAATTCAAATCGGCTTGCCACCAGATGCCCATTATTATCTGTGCTGATTTTGGCAAGGGCGGCAGTGGCAGGCGGATAGTCTGTGATAAGTGTCGGTGCCTCAAAGCCCAGCTTGGGCTCAACCAAATGGCTAAACAGTAAATCAAGCCAGCCTTGTCTATCTACACCCATATCCAGCCTGATTTTATGGTGCGTGGCACAGGACTTGAGTTCTGTCAGACTGGCGGAAAATGGGTGAATGGCGGCGTATTTTTCAAAAGCATCGGCGTAGCTTAGCTGTTGCAGCTTGATGGGGTGGTGAAATACCGCTGCCAGCAGCTCCTCTAGCTCACAAGCTAGCATCGCCAAGTCAAATTTTGGCCGATACCATTCTAACATGGTGAATTCTATATTGTGCCGCCCCCCTTGTTCATTATCACGAAATACTTGGCAAATCTGATAAATTGGCACTTGGTAGCTCGCCAAAAGTCGCTTCATGGCAAACTCAGGCGAAGTGTGCAGATAGCCTGTGTGCTTTTTGCCATGGTGATGAAAAAACGCCTGCACGGATTCGATATAAACATCGGTATTGCCAGCGTGCGACAAAATGGGCGTTGTTACCTCCAGTACATTTTTTGTCAGGAAAAAATGACGGATACTGCTGAGCAGTTGGGCTTTTTTTTGAGCATGAGCAAGACTTAGCGTCGGCATATAGGTGGTTGTCATAATGTTGGCTTTTGGGTTTGTTTTGATGATTAAAAAATCCATTCACGCCGCAGTGGATAGTTTTTGCGTAAGCGGTCAAAATCATCACCGCGCACACCATGGTGATTGATTGCCTGTAGCTTGGCAAAATCAGCTTCAATGTCATAAAAATTCTTAAGAATTTCTAAATTAAATTTATTTAATAGTTCATCAAAAAAATAAGGATTGGGGGGTAATAAAGGAGCAAGGGTTTGTTTGATTGGCAGTTCAAAATGCCGACAAAACGCTTGATAAATCATGTCCGTACCGCGAATTTTGCCCTCAAGTGTGTAGCCTGCAATGTGCGGCGTGGCAAGCGATACTTTTTTTAGCAATTCATCATCAATATGGGGTTCATTTTCAAATACATCTAATATAGCAGTTAAGTTTTTATTATTTATGGCAGCTAATAGGGCAGCTTGGTCAATCACCTCGCCACGGGCGGTATTGATAAGCAGGGCGTTGGGGCGAATGCGTGCCAATTGTTCATGGCTGATGAGCTTGGCAGTGGGGTGCGTGCCTGTGTGTGTCAGTGGTGTGTGAATGCTGATGACATCGGATTGTAGTAGCTGTTCAAAAGTGGCATTGTTGATGGCTGATGGTGCCAAAAATGGATCATACCCCAACACTTGCCAGCCGAGTTTGTTGGCATAATTTGCCAGTGTGCTGCCAATATTGCCAAGTCCAATAATGCCAAGCTTGATTGGCGTGTGGCGTGCCTCTGGCAAGGTGTGTAAGATGGCAGTGATGACATATTGTGCAACAGAATGTTTGCTGCAACCAGCGGCATTGGCGAAGCTGATGTTAAATTTTTGCAAAAAATCACCATCTACATGGTCTGTACCGATGGTTGCCGAGCCAACAAACTTCAAATTAAGGTGCGATATGTTGGCAAGGTTTTGTGCATTGATTGGCGTAACCGAACGAATGAGCAATGCATCAGCACGGTGCTGCTGTAGCACCTCGCCAGTAATATCGCGACCTGCCATCTTAATCAGGCGAACCTTGTGATGATTCAGATAGCTTTCTAGATGGCTGATATTTTCATCAGCAATGACGGTAATCATGATTTATCCTGTGGCTGCTCGGGATTATTTTTTGTGATGGCATCGTGGTCTAGGATTGGCGCAGGGTCGGTATCGGCAAGCAACGCCTCTCCGTCAGCAACCACAAAACCACTGCGGCGACTGGCAAAAATCTCGCTTTTGTGCTGGCTTATCCACTCTCGCCAGACCGCCAAAGCAATGGCAAGCACAACAGGGCCGATAAATAGTCCCACAAAGCCAAATGCCGTCAAGCCGCCAAGCACACCAATAAAAATGATGATAAAAGGAATTTTGGTGGCACCGCTGATGACGATGGGGCGAATCAAATTATCCACCCAACTGATAACCAAAATGCCCCAAACAGCCAAGCCAATCCCTTGCGTGGTAAAGCCTTGCGAAAGCAGCCAAAGCGAAACTGCACCCCAAGCAAAAGGCGTGCCAAACGGAATCATCGCCACCACAAAGGTGATGAGCGTGAGCAAAATCGGACTGGGGGCACCAGCAACAGCATAGCCGATACCAGCCAGTAATGCTTGAGCCAGAGCGGTCAAGCCAATGCCATAAACCACCGCTTGCGTGGTGCTGGCGATGGCGTTGATATAGTGATCAATGCGATCGCCGATGATATTTCGCATGGCTTGGCGGATTTGCTTGACCAAACTTAACCCATCACGATAAAAGAAAAAAACAGTCATCAATGCCATGCCGAGTTTGGCAAAGTTTTTCAAGGCGGCATCAAAAGCGATTTTGCCATAGTGCAAATGCGACTGAATCCAGTTGCGTACAGCTGCCATTGAACTTTCTGGGTCTTTGTTAATCTCCCAGAGTATGTCTTTGATTTGCTGACCGATGACAGGTAGGTTTTTGATATTTTCTGGCAAATCCACATAGCCTGCTTGTAGCCGTCTGACCGCCATGCTATAAAAATTCACTACTTCATGCTGCAAATAAATAACACCGATGGCAAGCGGAATGCCAATGATCAGCGTGATGGAGACAGTCATGATTAATGCACTTAAAGTGGGGCTAAGCCGCACTTTTTGGTGAAAAAATTGATACAAAGGAAAGGTAACATAGGCC
This sequence comes from Moraxella cuniculi, assembly GCF_900637105.1. Classification (NCBI taxonomy): domain Bacteria; kingdom Pseudomonadati; phylum Pseudomonadota; class Gammaproteobacteria; order Moraxellales; family Moraxellaceae; genus Moraxella; species Moraxella cuniculi. The sequence continues at coordinate 973,112 of NZ_LR134343.1, forward strand.
AAAATCGCTGCCCAAATCGCAGGCGAGATAAAAAAACGCACCACTTGCAGGCACAGAATTACCAAAACTGCCAACAAAATAAATGCCAACAGTCGCTGCAGGACAATTTCTTTGCTCCACTGCTCAATCATAACTTGCCACCGAAAAATTTATTGTATTTTGCCAAAAATACTGTCATCTTGCAAATGACAATTTGATGAATATTATCGCACCAAGCGATTGAGTGCATTGGCAAAGGCAATTTTATCTTTGTCGCCATAGCGTGCTTGCTTGCCCATTTGGTTGGGGTTTAGTAGACCTGTGGCACGCATTGTATCCATAAAATCACGGGCGTTTAATTTGGATTTGATGGTGTCGGCAATAAACTCTTCGCCATGTACGCTTAGTGCTTTGGCGGATTTTGCCAAGACAGCATCTGCCAGCACAATGTCATTGGTGATAACCAAATCGCCCTTGCTGACAGCGTTGATGATGTAATTATCCGCCACATCAAAGCCATGAGCAACAACGATATTCGCCAAAAAGGGCGAGGGCGGTAGCCTGATGGGGTGATTGGCGACAAATGTACTCATCACCTCACAACGCAAGGCGGTTTTGATAATTAATGTCTTGGCGATGGCAGGGGTGGCATCAGCATCAACAAAAATCTGCACAAAGCACCTAGCAATTGGACTGCTGTACGATGGATTCAATGTGCTGATGGTCGGTGATTGATTCGCTGATGATGGTCAAATGCCCAATCTTACGCCCAGCTCGCTCGCTTTTGTGATAGTGGTGAAAATTCACCCCATCGGTTGCCAAGATGTCATCAAGGTTTGGGTATTTGCCGATGATATTGAGCATGACAGAGGGTTTGATAATGCTAGTGTCGCCAAGCGGCAATCCTACTACAGCACGAATGTGGTTTTCAAATTGGCTACAAGCCGCACCCTCAATGCTCCAATGTCCAGAATTATGCACGCGTGGGGCAATTTCGTTGGCGATCAGTTCTGATTTGCTGACAAATAACTCAAGCGTCAAGACGCCAACATAGTTAAGATGAGTTAAAATTCTCTCAATGCTTTTTTGGGCTTGTTTGTTTAAAATTTCGGCATCGACAGCAGGAGCGATGCTTTTGGACAAAATGCCTTGCTGATGATGATTTTCGACCAAAGGATAGAAGCGAACATCGCCATTTTTGCTACGCACAGCGATGATGGAGACTTCCCGTTCAAAATCAATAAACCTTTCGGCAATCAGTGGTGCTGGAGTGCTTGTCAAGCCTCCCTCGCCTGTGGTTGCACTACCAAGCTGCCCCCAAGCAGCGGCAATATCATCGGTTGTTTTGATGACAAATTGTCCCTTGCCATCATAGCCACCTCGAGAGGTTTTTAGCACCAATGGCAGACCAAGTTTATTGCATGAATCTTGTAGTTCTGCTAATGAATTAACCACACGATAAGGTACGGTGCCAATGTTTAGCTCGTCAAATAAGGCTTTTTCGATTAAGCGGTCTTGGGCGATTGCCAAGGCGTTTGGCGGTGGATAAATGCCTTGTTTTTGCTGATTTAATAATTCGGCGGTTTCTACAGGTGTGTTTTCAAATTCTAAAGTAAAAACATCGCAAGCGGCAATAAATGCCTCAAGTTGATGGCTTTTAAAAACCTGCCCATACAATCCTGCTGGCGGATTGTCCGCATCTTCCAAAAACACACAACGATGACCAAGTTTTAAGGCGGCTTGAGCCAACATCATGCCCAATTGACCACCGCCTAAAATGCCAATGGTTTTGCTGTTTGTATTGATAGCGGTGGTAGTCATAATTTATCCAAAATTTATCCAAAATAACAATGGGGCTATTATCGCATATTTTGCCATAAATTTCACGTCCAACATCAGTTGATGATGCCAGGGGTGGGGCTGTTTAACACAGTTTGGGTTTGTTGGCTGCGAAAATCGTGTAGTTTTTTGGCAAGGCTGCTGTCATGCAGTGCCAAAATCTGAATGGCAAGCAAGGCGGCATTGAACGCCCCTGCGGTGCCGATGGCCAGCGTGCCAACAGCGACACCTTTGGGCATTTGGACGATGGATAGCAAGCTGTCCCAACCGCTTAGTGTGCTGGATTTGACAGGCACGCCAAGCACGGGTAGGGCGGTTTGGCTGGCACACATACCGGGCAGATGGGCAGCCCCGCCAGCCCCTGCGATGATGATTTGCAAGCCTTTTGCTTGGGCGGATTTTGCATAATCAAACAATTTGTCAGGTGTGCGATGAGCCGAGACCACTTCACATTCAAAAGCAACACCAAAGTCTGCCAGCAGCTGTGCCGCCTCGCTCATGGTTGCCCAATCAGATTGAGAGCCCATAATAATGCCAACTTTTGCAACGCCAGCAGGGGAGGAGATGGGTGCAGGCTGGGTAGTAGTCATGTTTTTCCCTTAAAATTTCAAATAAAACAATAAATAAGCCAAGCTGATAAATTAGCACATTTGCACAAAAATAGCAATTTATCCAGCAGGCTGACCTGATTTTTGGCGTGTGATATTTGGTGGTTTGGCTAGTATCGTTTGTGGTTGATTGTTATCACGATACAAAATGGCACAATTTGGCGGTGATAAAATTGCACCGCCGCAGATGGTAGCCAAGAGATGTGCTTGCCAAAATTTGCCATAAGGAAGTTTAGCCACCTAAGTATTGGACAAATTTGTCATCGGATAATGTTGGGTTGTCGGTATCGAATTGATAAGCGGTCAAATGGCCTCCGCCTCCTGCAGAATAATCCGTGCAGACCACGCTGTCGGACAGTATCGTAGGCGTGCCTGTCAGCCAATAATGCCCGATAAAAGTCGGCTTGGTGTTATTTGCCCGAAATGGCGTTGTGATGACCATTGGCTGATTGTCGGCAGCTGGGTGTAGCATGGTGTTTGCACCCAGTTGGGCAGCGGCAGCCAATGGCAGTGTCTGCCAGTTTTCCAGCCACCATTTGACACGCGTGCGATGGCGTATGATTTGCCCATCGGTCAGCACCATGCCTGCGGGCAAAGCCACCTCAATGCCTTTTAGCAGATTTTCAATGGCGTGATATGGAGCAGAATCTGCCGTACTGCTCGCTATCACAGTGCGTGGATTGAGGCAGTTGTTGGCACTTAGGTGTGTCGTGAGCGTTTTTTGGGCATCGTTATCCCAGCAGGCATGCACAACTTGCAAATCTGGCAAATCAAGCCAAAGTGGCAACTCATACATTCGCTGCAGCCAATAAGTATGCGTCGCCGAGCCAAAGGGTGCTTCTGCCAAAAATGCTTGGTGCTGATGGGTGTTGCGGTCAGTGTGCGGACGACAATAACCGCCATCAGGGTGTGCTGTGGCGTAGGCGATAGCATTGTATTCATGGTTGCCCATCACAGCAAGGGCGACACCAGCATCAATCATGTCAAAGACGATTTGTAAAGTCTGCAATTGAGCAGGGCCTCTATCAATAAAATCACCAACAAAAATCGCCTGATGATTGGCTGGTGGTTGATAGTATTGCCCTTGATGGCGATAGCCCAGTTTCTCAAGCAGTCCGATGAGTTTGTCAGCGTGTCCATGAATATCGCCGATGATGTCATAAATCATAATATATCCGCTACCAAGTATAAGTGGTTAAATGATTATCCATGTGCCAGTTGGGTAATTGGTTTGGGCATGATTGCCAAATTGGCTTTATTAATATAGCACAATTGCTAAAGTCTTGACAAAATTGGCTGGACTTTTTGTAACAAAACTGCTATATTTTAAATTTTATAATAACTATATTTTAATGATAAATTTAACAAAACAACAAAGTGAACAAATGACCGATGTGCCACAACAGACCTTGTCCATTATTTATCAAGATGAATATCTGGTGGTGGTAAATAAACCTGCAGGTATGCTGGTTCATCGCTCATGGCTGGATAAAAACGAGCGTCATGTCGTCATGCAGCAGCTGCGTAATCAGCTGGGCTGTCATGTGTATCCTGTGCATCGTTTAGATAGGCCGACTTCGGGGGCGTTGTTATTTGCCTTGTCCAGTCAGGTTGCAAGGCAGCTGGCTGAATTGTTTGAGCTTCATCAAGTAGAAAAAAGTTATCTGGCGGTGGTGCGTGGCGTGATTGATTCGGGTAGGATTGATTATCCGCTCAAGCCACGATTGGATAAGATTGCTGATAAATTTAGCAACCCTGACAAGCCAGCAGAGGCTGCCATTACCGATTATCAAGTACTGGCAACGACCGAGCAGCCTTTTGTTTCTTGTAAGCGGTTTGCAACTTCTCGTTATAGTTTGGTGGCATTAACACCAATCACAGGACGCAAGCATCAATTGCGGCGACACATGAAGCATATTTTTCACCCCATCGTTGGTGATACCACCTATGGCGACAAGGTGCAAAATCGTGCCATTGCTGCCCATGTAGGAGTGCGTCGTTTGATGTTACACGCTTATCGTTTGGCATTTGTGCACCCTGTTACAGGGCGGCATTTGTCGGTGATTGCACCGCTTGATGATGCGTACCAAAAATTGCTGACAGCATTTGCTTGGCAGGGCGTGCTGGCTGATTGACTTGCCAAAAGCACCAAACTGCCAAGATAAGTGCTTAAAGTGGCTTGACCACCGCCAGAATCACCACGGCAATCAAAATTACAACAGGAATCTCATTAAACATACGCCAATAAGTGTGGCTTTTATAATGAGGGTTATCCACGAGGCGTTTGCGAAATTGACCGCAGAGCAGATGATAGACGGTTAGGCAGATGATTAGGGCAAGTTTAATATGCAGCCAGCCCTGACTAAGATAAACGCTCGGTGCTAGGGCAATCATGCTTAGCCCAAAGCCCCAAGTAGCAATCATGGCAGGGGTCATAATGCCGCGATAGAGCTTGCGTTCCATCAAGGAAAATCTGTCTTGGCTGGGGGTATCTTCGCTCATGGCGTGATAGACAAATAGTCTTGGCAGATAAAAAATTCCAGCAAACCAACAAACCATGCTGATGATATGAAAGGCTTTTAGGTAATCAATCATGCTTATGCTCGTCTTTATCGCTGGCTGAAGGGTAATTGGGCTTGCTATTATAGCACAGTTTTTATCCTTCAGTCAGCAGATGGCACTAGGCGGTCAATGGGCAATGGCTGGGTGGTTGTTCGGATATGGCAACACCGCTCATGGCATCGATGATTGTTGGTTTGGGTGCTGCTTTGGCGGCAACCAGACCCAGTTCAGCCATGAGACGATCGTCATGTGAGGTGGATTGATTGCCTGTGGTGAGCAGCTTATCACCATAAAAAAACGAATTGGCACCCGCCATAAATGCCAAGGCTTGCTCGCCATCGCTTAGGCTTTCGCGACCTGCCGACAGTCGCACATGGCTGGTCGGGCAGCAGATGCGTGTTACTGCGATGGTGCGAATCCATTCAATGACGGACAGTTTACCTTCGGCAAGTACCTTGTCGCCCAGTGGCGTACCTTGAATTGGAACAAGCAAATTCACAGGAATGGACTGTGGCGGTATTGGCATTTGCGTGAGTTCATAAATCCAATCAATACGATCTTCGCGGCTTTCGCCCATGCCAACGATACTGCCCGAGCAGACATTGATGCCTGCATTGCGTACATTGTCAATGGTGTTTAGGCGGTCGTCATAACTGCGAGTACTGGTAACGGTGTCATAGTAGTTACGCGAGGTATCCAGATTGTGATTATAATAATCCAGCCCAGCCTCCGCCAGTGTCTGTGCTTGGTTGGCATTTAACATGCCCAAAGTCATGCAGGTTTCAAGCCCCATTGCCTTAACCTCACTGATAAGCTCAACCAAATAGGGCATATCTTTGGCACTGGGGTGTTTCCATGCTGCCCCCATACAAAATCTTGATGAACCCTGTGCTTTGGCACGACGGGCGGCTGCCAAGACTTTGTTAATCTCTAGGCGTTTTTCGGCAGTAAGTCCAGTTTTGTCGCGATAATGACCCGACTGCGAACAATAGCCACAATCCTCAGGGCAGTTGCCTGTTTTGATGGATAGCAAAGTGCTGATTTGCACTTCGTTTGCGGTGAAGTGCTTGCGATGCACCGTTTGTGCTTGCAGCAACAAATCCATCAGTGGCAAATCAAACAAGCGTGTGATTTCGTCCTTGCTTATTGTGGTCATCATGGTTTTCTCACTTTTGCCAAATTAATTACCAATACCAAAAATTAACTGATTAAATCGCCAAAAGCACGATGCTGATGACTAAGTGAACAATTGTAGCGAAAAATTCATCAAATAGCAAATCACCTTGACAATGCCAACAAGTTATCGCTGTCTATTTGACCGTGCTGCTTTGATGGCTGTGCCAAAGTTTTGGCTATTTTTGCAGTTTTTGCTTTAGGTTGCCAAGCAATTCTTTGGCATTTTGTGCATAGGGCTTGGCGATTGCCACCAGTGGCTTGACTTGGTCAAGATAGGGCTGATATGCTTCTGGGACGCTGGCGGCTTGTTTGCCGATACTGGCGAACCAAAGCAGCAATTTATAATCACCAGTGATGGTTATGTCGCCATCTTGAATGGCAGTCATGAAGGCGGTTATGTCGCCTTTGGTCAGCAGTTGTACGCCAGTCATTGCGTCTTTAAAATCAATTGTCAAATCGGCATTGTGTGCCGTGCCAAGCGACTGACCGAAGTGAGAATTTTCAAAGCGAAAATAGCGTGCCATCTCAGGTGCGACAAACTGAATACAGACATTGCGGTCTTTGATAAGATTATTAAAAGTTTCGTTATCACGGTTTTTTGCAAGGTTTTGTAGGCGTAAGCCAAGCAGTGCCAGCAGTGCATCAAGTGGATTGGTTTTGACATTGATAACGGGTATTGTAAACATAACACTTCCTTAAAAATATCTAAAAATCATCGGCTGCATTTGTCAAGGCGATGACCAAGCACATACAGCACGCCTTCTAGCCCTGTTGTATTGATGGCGGCATCGGCTTTGGCTTGTACGATGGGTTTGGCGTGATAGGCAATGCCAATATCACTGATGTTCATCATCGGCAAGTCATTGGCACCATCGCCAATACAGACGATCTGCTGTGGCGACAATCCCAGACGCTCGGCAACTTGTTGGGTGATGATGGCTTTTTGGGTGCCGTCTAAGATGGTATCGCCAATCGTGCCTGTGAGAGTTTTGCCATCGCTTATCAGTGGATTGGCATAGTACTCATCAATGCCAAGCGTGTTTGCAACATATTTGGCAAATGGTTCAAATCCACCCGAAATTAGCACGGTATGATAGCCCAGTGCTTTTAGGGCATGAATGGTTGCTGCTGCACCACGGCTAAAGCTGATTTGCTTGGCGATAATTTCATCAACAATCTCAATGGGTGTCTCTGCAAGCAGTGCAACACGACGGGCAAAACTGGTGGCAAAATCAATCTCGCCACGCATGGCTTGTTCGGTGATTTCGGCGACTTTTTCTGCCACGCCGCAGAATTTGGCAAGCTCAACGATGACTTCTTGCTCAATCAAAGTCGAATCCATATCAAAGCATGCCAAGCGATGCTCGTTGAGCATTTTTTCTATGGATAAAATATGCACATCGGCATGAATGTGGGCGGACAGATGGCTGCTGATTTGTTCATCAAGGATATGGGCGGCAGCGTCTTTATTGATCGCAAAATTGGTTTTTGGGGCGAGTAAATAGCGGTGAATTGCTACATCGGCAAGTGCTTCATCACTGCTGATTTTATGCGTACTGGCTGTGGTGGTATCATCTATGAGTGAATGCAGTTGCCAATTGGGCTGTGATTGCACCCAGTTTTGTATAAGGGTGTCAATGTTTGATTCTGTCGCTGGGCTGACAATGATGATGGCAAAAATAGGCAACGCAGCAAGCGTGGCATAAGCGTCATCGGTGCCGAAGTCCGCCCCTGTTGGCACGCTGGGCAGTTTGTCGCTTAAGCTATTTAGGGTATGTTGCCATGCTTTGCTATTTTTTGGCAGCTGATAGGTATAAGACATATCCAAATTATCCTTGTTGTCAGAATTACCATATTAGCAGGTAATGAGTGATTTTAAAAGAGCAAACGCAGGATTTGTGCCATTTTCTGATAAGCATTTTGGGCAAAAGTGCCAAACTTGCCATCGCCACCCATGGGCTTATTGGTTGATTGTGGGAGTCTATTAAGTGGATTTTTGACAACAAACCACAAAAGTGTTAAGAAAATTCACCAAAGCTGATAACTATATTGTCATTTGATGATATAATGGGACAATTTAACCGTTTGAATTATAATTTGGCAATTATCATGACTTATCTAGCACCCAGACAGGGTATTTTTGCGGCGATTGTTTTGGCAAGTTTGACACTGCATTTATTGTTTTTTGTCATCAGTGCCGAGCGTGGCATTAATGCTCAAAATCAGCAAGTAGTAAACCATAGTGTTGCTGCTTTAAGCCAAGAATTGGTCGCACCGTTGGCAGCCTATGACAGGGTTAGCATGAGCGTAATTGCCGAGCCGTATACCAATGAGCAAGCGGTGGGTTATATTGGCATCTATGATAGCCAAGGTCGTATATTGGTGCCTCTAGGAGAGGCAAGCGATGGCTATCGCACCGAGCAAATCATCGCTACAGGCGATCAGGTGCTGGGCAAGGTTGCGGTGCAAGCCAAACCAATCAGCCGTGCACAAATTTTGTCGGATAATTGGGTGTTTTTGCTCAGCGTTATTGGCTTACACATCATCTTGTGGTTGGTGTATGGCTATGTTGCACGACCAACTGCCGAATTAAAGCGTCAAATTGCCCAGCGTGTACGAACGGATTTATTAAACAAAGGCTTGTTAAGCGAGCAGCAACCTGCCAAGGTTGAAGCTGCTGAGCCAGAGCAGTCGCCATCACAAGCAAGCGATGACGAACAGGACGATGAGCTGCAAATTGATGATTCAAGCGATGAAGCCACGCTGTCGGCTGCCTATACGGTGCAGTTAAGCTATGATGATCCACGACATTTATTGGCGACTGTGAGTATTGATACCAAAGCGGCTTATTTGGCTCTGTGCGATCAGTTGTTTGACAAAGCGTGTCAGGCGTTGCTTGAGTTGCCTTTGTTTGCAGGCGTGGAGACCGCCAACAAAAAAACCTTTGACGACTCAGGCGTATCAATCACACTGCATGCCAAAGAGCCAACCGCCAAGACAGCGACAGCGGCGGCACTTTTGTCCAAATTGCTGGTGATGGTCAATGAAGTGGTGTACCAAAAGCACCGTGAAATCAGACGCTTTGCCTTGCCTGTCAAGGCGGTCTGTAGCGATGCTGATTCGGCCGAGATTGCCAAATTAATCTCTTTAAACCGCAAAGAGCAGCTGTTGATTATTTTGCCAGAAGCAGGGCGAAATCAGGTCTCAACCTACATGAGCCTATCTGCACTCAAGCAGCCAAGAAGCACCCACGAAAGAGATGCTCGCGAGATTGTCAGCGTAACCAATGCCACCACCGAGCGTCTAAAAATTGCTTGTGATAAAGTCTTGCTTTTTGAAGATAATGCTTGACAAAATGGCTATTTTGTTTTATAAGGCTATCAATCCATACGGCAAACTGTGCCATAGCGTACAATCTGACTAAGGAGTCATTATGAGTAATATTGATGATGATTTTGATGATGATAATTTTGAAGAAGATGCCGATGCACAACTGGCAGACGAATCCAAGGCAAAACCGCTCGAAAAACGCCTAAAAATCGATGCTTTATTAGAAGAGCAGCGACTGAACAAACTTAAGCGTGCCTTAGAAGATGGTGATGATTTTGCAGAATTTGATGATTTGGACGATTTGGATTTAGATGACGATTTTTAATCGTTAAATCATGGTTTGATTTGCCAGCTGATTTGACTTTTGGGGCAAAGTTGCCCATCGTGGTCAATCTTGACTATTTATACAACTGGATATTTCATGAACAAACAACAATTATTTGATTACCTAGAATCACCTGCCAATGAGATAGGGCTTGACCCAATCGCTGCTCATGGTTTTTTGACGGCAACGGTAGTGGGCAAGCCTTTACCAAATTGGCTGTCGGCATTTTTTGAGGGTGGCGATAGTCGCGTGCCTGATGATGTCAAGGCAGCATTGGTGGCATGGCAACAGGAGCTTGTTGATACCTTAAAGGCCGAACAGCCGATTGAGTTGCCATTTGATGCCAGTGAAGAGGCTGAAGATTTTAGCGAAGATGGTGATTTGGCGGCGTGGGCAATTGGTTTTGTTGATGCCATGTATTCTGATGAAAATGTTGATTGGTTTGACGATCCTGATACCGAAGAAGAGGTGGCGATGCTGACCTTGCCGATGGTTGTTTTGTCAGGTATTGATGAGGAAATGGACGATATGCGTGATGATGAAACGCTTGCCCAAATGGCAAATGCACTCGAGGATAATATCACAGAGTTGTTTTTATTGTTTCATACACAAGAATAATCAATTATTTGATAAAAGCGGGCTTGTCCTGCTTTTATTTTGCCAGTTGTTTGCTTGACGAGCTGGGCTTTAGAAGATGCTGGTTGGTGATGCTATAAGGCTGATACCAACAAAAATTATAGATTGCAAAGGATAACGCAAGACAACCAAAGACAATAAAAAGGGCTTAAAGCTAGAAAATACAAGGGCTATCGCACAATTGTGGACAGCCCTAGATTTTTATATGGTAGGCGTAAACGGACTCGAACCATCGACCCCCACCATGTCAAGGTGGTGCTCTAACCAACTGAGCTATACGCCTGTGTAATTGCGTGCTATTTTAGCAAACTTTTGGCAAAAAGCAAGCGTTTTTTGCATTTTTATGGCGATTTTGTATTTTTTGCCATTTGGTCAAATTGATAGATGTCAATCGGTGTTTTAAACGGGCGATTGGGCAGTTCTTGCACCAGCTTTGGCACAAGGTAGCCAGAGAGTCGCTCAAGCAATTGCCAATAAATCGCTACCGCTTGCTCAATGGGCAGGTCAAAATGTGCTGCACCTGCCACCTTGTCCAAAATATGCAAATAATAAGGCAAAATACCAGCGGCGAATAACGCATGGCTTAGTTGTGCAAGCGTATCGGCATTATCATTAATATTTTTTAATAAGACAGTTTGGTTAAGTAGCGTAATTCCTGCCGCTTTTAGGGCGTGGCATTTATCGCTAAGCGATGTGTCAATTTCGTTGGGGTGGTTGATGTGCAGCACCAATACGATGCTTTTTGATTGGGATTTTAATAACTCAATCAGCTCATTATCAATGCGGTTGGGTAGCGCCACAGGCAGGCGTGTATGTAGGCGAATGGTGTGCAAGTGATTGATTGTGCTAAGTTTATCTAGCCACAGTTTAAGCCGTTTGTTGCTTAAGTTTAAGGGGTCGCCACCGCTTAGTATTACTTCATTAATTTGTGAATTTTTATTTATATATGCCACAATGTCATCAATTTGCTGGGTGTTGGGCTGGTTGCCAGCATAATCAAAGTGCTGGCGAAAGCAGTAGCGGCAATGTATAGCACATGAGCCAGTTGCTGTTATCAGGACGCGGCTGTTGTATTTGTGCAGTATGCCCTTGGTGGGATTGTGATGATTTTCATCAAGGGGGTCGGTGCTATAACCTTGCACAGACAGAGCTTCTTTGGTATCTGGCAGCACTTGCAGTAACAAAGGGTCATTTGGATTGCCTTTTTGCATTTTGTTAATAAAGGCATGTGGCACACGCAAGGGGAATTTTTTGGGCGATGGCTGGGTTTTGGGCGGTGCTGGTAGCTCAAGCAAGGCAAATAATTCATCAATATTATCAACAACGGCTGATAATTCGTCTTGCCAAGTCTGAAAAACTGGCATTTTGTCGCTTGGGTGAATTTTTTTTGTAGAAATCATGGTTTAGGTTTTGACAAAAATCATTAAAACTTTATATAATGGAGTGTTTATGGGCGAAATCGCCAAAACATTATAGCACAGCGGATTTTTGGCTGTGAATTAATTTTGCCGAGCGTGCTTGGCTAACTTGATAACAAACCAAAGAGCAATAGGTAAATTATGGCAAGTTTTTCTACAAATGATTTTAAGGCTGGATTGAAGGTTATGCTTGACGGCAACCCTTGTTCAATCCTTGAAAATGAATATGTTAAGCCGGGCAAAGGTCAGGCGTTTAACCGTGTTAAGCTACGCAATCTACGCACAGGCAAAGTGCTTGAGCAAACCTTCAAATCTGGCGATACGCTAGAAGGTGCCGATGTGATGGATGTTGAGATGAACTATCTGTATAACGATGGTGAGTTTTGGCATTTTATGCACCCAGAAAGTTTTGAGCAGTTGCAAGCTGACAAGACAGCCATGGGCGATGCGGCACAGTGGCTAAAAGAAAACTCAAACGCACTTTGCACCATTACTTTGTTCAATGGAGCACCGCTATCAGTTACGCCACCGAATTTTGTTGAGCTTGAGATTGTTGAAACCGATCCAGGTGTGCGTGGCGATACTTCAGGCGGTGGCGGTAAGCCTGCACGCTTGGAGACAGGGGCGACAGTGCGTGTACCGCTATTTGTTCAACAAAACGAAATCGTCCGTGTCGATACCCGCACTGGCGAATACCAAACGCGTGTTTCTGCTTAATCTTATCTTGCAAAACAGTGCCAATCGGCACTGTTTTTTTGTGCAGGCGTGTTTGTTTTGATGATATGGCTTGGCAAATGATGTCAAATTTACAAATCATCAACCGAATGCAACATAATTTTGCCAAAAGTGCCATGTCAATAGATGACAAAAAATACACCAAATGGTAAACTATGCTGACACATTTTGAAATATTTTGATGAAATCAGCCTTGTGATTTTGTCAGGCATCACCGAGAATAACTATGACAAAGCTTAATCAGCGTACAGTGGCGACAGCGATTGCTGCAACAGGCATTGGGCTACACAGTGGTAAAAAAGTAACGCTGACCTTAAAGCCTGCCCAAGTAGATACTGGCATTGTGTTTGAAAGAACCGATTTGGGCAAGACGATACCTATGGCGGCAAATCTCGTGCAAGATACCATGATGTCGTCCAATCTGGTGCAAGGTGATGCTCGTGTAGGGACGGTTGAGCATTTGCTCTCGGCAGTGGCGGCGTGCGGTATTGACAATCTCATCATTGAAGTAGACGCACCAGAGATTCCCATCATGGACGGCAGTGCTGCACCATTTTTGTATTTGATTGACAAGGCGGGCATTGCTGAGCAAACTGCTCTAAAAAAATTCATTAAAATCATTAAGCCTGTTGAGGTAAGCGATGGCGACAAATGGGCTCGCCTTGAGCCGTATGAGGCAGGATTTTTGATGGATTTTGAGATTGATTTTGCTCATGCGGCGATTGCAGCAACAGAACAAAGCACACGGCTTGATTTTAGCACCGCCAATTTTGCCATTGAAGTGGGGCAGGCTCGTACTTTTGGTTTTTTAAAGGATTTGGAATATCTACAAAAAAATAACCTAGCATTGGGCGGTAGTCTTGATAATGCGGTTGTGCTTGATGATAATTCGGTGGTTAATGCAGATGGATTGCGTTACCCCAATGAATTTGTTCGCCACAAGATGCTTGATGCCGTGGGTGATTTGTATGTCATCGGACATCCGTTGCTTGCCAAATTTTCAGCGTTTAAATCAGGTCATGCGTTAAATAATGCACTGATTCGTGCAGTTTTGGCAGATGAAAGTTGCTATAAAATTGTAACATTTTATGACAAAAATGATTGCCCGATTGACTATGTGGAAGCGGCATAACGCAATTTTTGCTACAGCCAATCCTAGTATCAGTCTATGAATGCCACCCAAAGGCAAATTTAGCTGCAAAAGCACAGACATATTTCAGATTTTGCATAATCATCATATCAAAAATGAAAAAACCCACAGTGAATTTGACTGACTGGTTTTTTTTATTGCCATAAAATACAAAATAGTAAATAAAATCAACAGTTTATTTGATAAAAGTAGCCAGATGGTTAATTAATGATTAAAAAATCATCAACTGTAAACATATTGTAATAAAATACCAAGTTCTTTGCTTGGTTACAAAACTTTACAAAAAGCTTGGCTGGGTGGTGATGGTTTATTTGTTATTTATTTTAATTATAAATTTATTTTTATTAATAAATAACAATCATGGCTGGTTCAGTCTTCGCTGGCAAGTTTTTGCAAAGCCTCAATCAAATGCGGATTTTTGCTGATTAATTTGATATTTTGTGTTATCATTTGCCTTGTGTTTTCGCTTAGGGTCTTTTTAGCCACTGGGCGAGCATCTGATGGCAGTAAATTGGGCGAAGTAATGAACTTGATTGACTGCAAATGACAAAAACGCTGATCATAAGCACGCAAAGCTTGAACACAATCCTCCATGATATAGCGTGCATGATTGGCAGCGGTCGGCGAATCTAGCGATAGAGTAAGCTCGGTCGGCGAAACATAGATGGCATAGCAGCTTTTAAGCGTCTTTTCGTCAAAAATGGGCGTAAGAGCATTGCGAAGTAGTTGCGTATGATATTGCAAATAGCGATATTTTGACATCAGTGGTTTTGACAGCATGGCACCTGCTGCCGCTTGTTTTTCAAGCGGTGTGGCAAGATGATTGGTTATGCGAGTTTTTGCCAACAAATCATTAATCCGTGTGGTTTTTGTGGAATCAGACATGGCTCACCTAGAGAATAATTGACCTTGGACATGGTGTCCGCAGAGCAAGTGTATCACACCTTTTGAGAAAAACAACCATCATGCAAGCGTTGGGCTGTTTTTTTAGTACACCAAGGAAGTGTATTGTGTGGCACTGGCTTTAATCAAAACCAACCAACGGCACAACCGTAGCGGTTTGACAAGCTGACAGATGTTTTGTCGGTAAATCTCTTTCGGCTGTGTAAGGAAAATCAATGAAACAAGTACTTTGGCTACTATCAGCCGTGGGATTAACTTTTGTGCAATCAAGCACAGCACAAAACAACTATGTCAATAACACCGCTCAAGCCAGTTATGCTGCCAGCGTGCCAGACAATATTGACAGTGTGATTAATAGTCTGATTATCAGCAGTCAAAACGCACAAGCACAGACTTATCGTCAGGGTGCAACTGCTGAATTTAGCAGCAACTTTCAAGCACCAAAAACCAGCGAACGCCTTACTGCCAACAGTGCCCCAAGCATTGCAGCAGCAGCGGCGTCTCGTGCCGCACTAAAAAGCAGCATCGGTCGCTGTGCGATGTATGTTCGCAAAGCTCTACAGGCTGCTGATTATAAATTCACCCCACAGGTTTCTGCGTATCAGTACGCCAGCAATGGCACATTGGCATCAGCAGGTTTTGTAAAACTTGACAATAATAACTATGTGCCACAGGCGGGTGATGTTGCGGTATTTAACCGTACGGCAAAAAATCCACATGGACATATTCAGATTTATGATGGCAAAGACTGGATTTCTGATTTTCGCCAATCCATCTCAGAGACTCGCCAGCCGAACTTTAGCCCATACGCACAGCATAATGGCTACAGCGTGTGGCGTGATGCACGCTTTGTAGATGCTTCGGCAAATACTGGCACAATGCTTGCCATCAATGGACAATGATTGTATGCCGTACAGAAAGTCAGACTAAGTCTGGCTTTTTTATTTGTATAACTGGTTGTAAGTTTGTATTAATGCCAATACTGGCGTTGATGAAAATCAGGTGTGGTGGCGTGCGTGATGGCATAATACACAGGCGCACGACAATCATCAATCAATGGATATAAGATGGCAGTGATGTTGATATCAAGATTGGCACGCAAAAGTGGCTTGAGTGTATGGCGAATCTGTAGCTTTAGCACATAAGCATCAGGGGTGCTGCTTATTTTTTGTTGTAAATCATGCTCAAAATCCATGATTGGTGGCAGGGTGCTTGGTGTGCGATAGTTCTCAAAGCGATAAATGTTGTAGCGAGAATCAATAGCGGCGTTGATTTCAATATAGCTATCGGCTTGTTTTTCGGCGATAAAGCACTCAAAACAATCCATCTCCCACAAAAAATCAGCACGGCAAGCGGCTTTTGACTGATTGATCATAGGGTCAAAGAGTGCGTGCGTATGGGCGGTTTTTTCAACATAAAAACACAGCTGCAAAGCATCGCCCTGATTGCACAAGCTGGCAGTGATTTTTGCTGGTGTGAAGTGATTGACCGATTGCCGATAAGCATCATCAATCACCGCTTGCAAGACAAAATGTTCGCAATGACCAAGAGCGTCATGCGATATACCGCCATAAGAACTTGCTGCCATTTTAATAGATGTTACTTATGGATATTAGGCAAAGCCAAAGCGGCTTAAGTTTGATAGTTTGGGATTGGCCTCGTCATTGTTGCGAAGTAGTAGCACCATGCGACCGATATGATGAATGACGCTTGACTCGGTGGCGTTGGCGATGGCGTCAGCACAGGCTTTGCGTTCTTCGCTACTGCCAGCAGGAATTTTGATTTTGATTAGCTCATGGTCATGCAAGGCACGAGAAATTTCCTCAATGACAGTTGGACTGATGCCATTGGCACCGACAATCACCACGGGATCAAGCTGATGACCAATGCCACGCAGGGCTTTGATGTCTTGTAGTTTTGATTTTTTGCTCATAAAATCTCCAAATTGAGCTGGCAAGCAGTGAGAAATTTACATTATTATAGCAGATTTTCACCAAATTTACTGCCAATAATGGTAAACTAGAACATTCCGATTGGCTCTAGCTGGGCTATTATATAGACGATGTCATTGTATGAATGAATGATGGCGAAACTAACTTTGGCTGAGACCAGATGGCGATAAATTTGACAAAAAGGCAGGTATATGGCAACCAGAATCAAAAATAAAAAACTCTCCAAGTCCAGCCGTGCGTGGATGAAAGAGCATATTGATGATTTTTATGTGCAAAAAGCCCAAAAAGAGGGCTATCGAGCAAGAGCCGCCTATAAGCTGCTGGAAATTAACGAAAAAACAGGCTTGATAAAAAAAGGCATGACTGTGGTGGATTTGGGTTCGGCACCTGGTAGTTGGTCGCAGGTTGCAGGGCGACTGGTCGGAGACGGTGGCATGCTTATCGCCTCGGATATTTTGCCAATGGATACGCTGGAGAATGTTACCTTTATTCAGGGTGATTTTCGTGAAGAGGCGGTATTTAATCAAATCATGGATGAGGTTGGTGGTCGTAGGGTTGATGTGGTGCTGTCAGATATGGCACCAAACACCTCAGGCATGGCAGCGGTAGATCAGCCACGCATGATGTATCTGTGCGAGTTGGCGGTAGATTTTGCCCTAAAGGTGCTGCCAGAGGGCGGGGCGTTAATCATGAAGGTATTTCAGGGTGAAGGTTCACAAGAGTTGCGTGCCAATATGCAAAAGCAGTTTAGCAAAATTAAAAGTATCAAGCCTGCTGCCTCTCGTCCTCGTTCCAAAGAAATGTTCTGGGTGGCGATTAAATAAAACCACCAATAGGGCTTGAAATCATCAAAACAAGCAATATATAACACAAATAGGCATTGGGTGGCTTGTCCACCTGATTTTCATAAGCTAAGGATAAAAAGTTTGAGTGATATGGTAAAGAATACCTTATTGTGGCTGGCGATTATCGGTATCGTAGTTGCGATTTTTGGCAATTTGGATCGCGGTCGCGCTGATGCTGATTCTTTGAACTATTCGGCATTTGTAACCGCAGTTGCCAATGGCGAAATTAAAAATGTCAAAATTGATGGCGAGGAAATCACGGGCAAAAAAGTCAATGGCGATGATTTTGAGACCATTCGTCCCGCCCTTGCCGATGATGAACTGATGCCATTGTTACGCAAAAACAATGTTGAAATACAAGGCACAACGCCTGAACGCCAAGGTGTTGGTATGCAGTTGTTGATGGCAGCATTTCCGATTTTGCTCATCGTTGGTCTGTTTTGGCTGATTATGCGAGGCATGAGTGGCGGCGGTGCTGGTGGCGGTATGGCTGGTCGCAACCCCATGAGCTTTGGTAAATCAAAGGCAAAAATGCTCTCAGAAGATCAGGTTAAGGTAACTTTTGCCGATGTTGCTGGTGTGGAAGAGTCCAAGCAAGAAGTTGCTGAAATTGTTGATTTCTTAAAAGACCCAAGCAAATTCACCAAACTTGGTGCAACCATTCCGCGTGGCGTGTTAATGGTTGGCCCGCCTGGTACTGGCAAAACCTTGCTTGCTAAGGCCATCGCTGGCGAAGCAAAAGTACCATTTTTTAGCATTTCAGGTTCTGATTTTGTTGAGATGTTTGTCGGTGTCGGTGCCTCTCGTGTGCGTGATATGTTTGAACAAGCGAAGAAAAACGCACCTTGTATTATCTTTATCGATGAGATTGATGCCGTTGGTCGCCATCGTGGCAGTGGCATGGGCGGTGGTCATGATGAGCGTGAACAGACACTAAATCAGCTGCTGGTTGAGATGGACGGTTTTGAGGGCAATGATGGCGTGATTGTTATCGCTGCAACCAACCGTGTGGATGTGTTGGATAAGGCATTGTTGCGACCCGGTCGTTTTGACCGTCAGGTTAGTGTTGGCTTGCCTGATGTCAAAGGTCGTGAGCAGATTTTGAATGTGCATTTGAAGAAATTGCCTGCAACCATTGGGGTGGATGTGAACGCTTTGGCACGCGGTACGCCGGGCTTTAGTGGGGCACAGTTGGCAAACTTGGTCAATGAAGCGGCATTGTTCGCAGCTCGCCGAGATAAAAGCAGCGTGGACATGAATGACTTTGAAGATGCCAAAGACAAACTGTACATGGGGCCTGAACGCAAGTCTATGGTGCTAAAAGAAGAAGAGCGTCGTGCCACTGCTTATCATGAAGCAGGTCATGCACTGGTGGCACAATTGCTACCTGGCACTGACCCTGTACACAAAGTAACCATCATGCCCCGTGGCTGGGCATTGGGGGTAACATGGCAGTTGCCAGAGCAAGATGCTGTCAGCAGCTATAAAGACAAAATGCTTAGCGATATTGCCATCATGTTCGGTGGTCGCATCGCTGAAGAGATTTTTGTTAATCGCAAATCAACAGGTGCGTCCAATGATTTTGAGCGAGCAACAAAAATGGCACGAGCGATGGTTACACGCTATGGTATGTCTGATGCACTGGGTGTGATGGTCTATGAAGCAGAGGAGCATGGCGGCTACTTTGGTGGCAGTACTCGCACGATTTCTGAAGCAACACAACAAAAAGTTGATGATGAGATTCGTAGCATTTTGGAGGCACAATATCAGGTGGCTTATCGTTTGATTGATGACAATCATGACAAAATGCACGCCATGGTGGACGCACTCATGAAATGGGAAACCATTGACAGAGAGCAATTTTTGCAAATCATGGCAGGCGAAGAACCTCGTGAACCCAAAGAATATCAGCACGAGGTGCCAACGGTGAATATTGTCAAAAATGATGAACTGCCACCGCCATTGCCAAGTGCCTAATTGATGTACAAAAAACAGCATTTAAAATAAATGCTGTTTTTTTATTGATGGTTATTAGCGAGCATTAATATGAACGCAAGTGGCATTGGTAAATAACAGTGTGCCTGCGAGCAAAGTTTTGATTTTCATAAGAAATTCTTAGGAAAATTAACGGCACTCTTTGATTAAAAGTTCAGGGCGGTATTCAAAATGTGGGCTGTCATAACTTGCCCATTTGCCACCCCAAATAAAACCATGTTTTTCAAAAATTTTCACCACTTGATTTAATTTGGGATCCTGTAGGAGTGCCTTGGGATAAAGGCAGGGTTTATCTTCACTGGTGCAGCCGTCCCAACGCCAGTATTTATGTAGGTGTTTGGGCAGGTGAAAATCAACGGCCACGCCAAAACTATGGCTGCTCAGACGATTGGTGCCAGCAATCATTCGCCAATTAAGCGTACCAAGTGACTTGGCAACATAAGCAGACAGGGCTTTGTCTTTGGCAATCTCATCACCAACTTTTTGTAGTTGGATACTGGCATTATTGCGTTTATTAAACTGCAAAGTTTTGCCCGATGGTCGCCATTGTACGGTTGTCATGTTCGCCTGTACTTCTTTGGCGGTATTGCCATATAACACCTTAAAAAAAGCATCATTTCTTAGTCGTCCTGCGTCTTTATATTGTTTGGGAATGGCAAAATCCAAGGGGTAAGTTTGTGATAGTTGGTCAGCGATACTGGCATTTTTCAGGCGAGTGGTGAAAGCGGCATTAGAATCCACCCCCCCCCATGGCAGTGTTTTGCCATTTTTAAAAAGCACTTGACCGCCGTCCACTGATTTAATATCAGGATAAGCGGTGGTTAGGCATTTGTGTGGATTTATATTGGCAAAACTTGAGATGCTGACTGCCAATAAAGCGGTTGGTAGGATTCGTTTCATCACTATTTTAACCTGTTTTATGAGTGTAAGCATTATTAATATAATAAAATATTTACAAAATCTAAACCTTTGCACATAATGATGCATTTTATAGCAAAAAGATAGGCAAAACAACCATTCACCAAAAACGCTTGCAATTTTCTTAGAAGTCTTATAGGATAGACTTTTTAGCCGATTAGACAGATTATGACAAATTTTTTTAATAAGCAATTAAGACGCACCAAAATTATCGCAGGTATAGGCAATTCTTTGGTGGGGGGCTTTCGTGTCGCCTATAAAATTGGAGCGTTCAAAGAGCCTCCCAGAGATGTTTTGCCAAAATATATCCAAACCTTTTGCCGCAAAATGGTTAATTCTTTTGGCGTGGAAGTGGTGCAAGTTGAGCCTGTGCCACAAACTCACGGTCTGTGGGTAAGCAATCATGTTTCATGGTTGGATATTCCTGTGGTTGGCTCAGTCGCCCCTGTGTTTTTTTTGTCAAAGGCGG
The DNA here is from genome assembly GCF_900637105.1 of Moraxella cuniculi. NCBI lineage: Bacteria > Pseudomonadati > Pseudomonadota > Gammaproteobacteria > Moraxellales > Moraxellaceae > Moraxella > Moraxella cuniculi. The sequence continues at coordinate 993,952 of NZ_LR134343.1, forward strand.
AGATTAGCCAATGGCCGATTTTTGGACGCTTGGCAAAGGCAGGTGGCACGCTTTTTATTCAGCGTGGTTCGGGAGATGCGACAACTGTCAGCGACCAGATAGCTCAATTTTTGCACGAAGGTTCATCGGTGGTATTTTTCCCAGAGGCGACCACCACAGATGGTAAGCAAATCAAAAAAATCTATGGCAAGTTATTAAAGGCAGCCATTGATAGCAACTTGCCAATTTGTCCGATGGTGGTGGCTTATGTTAATAAAGATGGCACATTGTCAGATGAGGCAGCGTATTATGGCGATCGCACGATGGCACAGAGTCTAAAGGCAGTTGCTGATCATGACATTACCGCTTATGTATTGCCGCTGGCACCGATTTATCCAGAAAATCGTGATTTGCGTGAATTGACAGCGGTGTTGCAGGCGGCAATGGAGCAAGGTCTGGCACAGCTTCATGCCCGCGTTTTGACAGCGTGATATTTGCTTGTCTTTTGCCAAGCTGATGACTTATTTCATAATCTGTAGCCCAAGCAAGCAACTTGTATCAACCAGCCAAACCAACCAAAATGCACCAGATGATTGATGGGGCATTTTGGTTATTTTTATGCCAATTTGCCAGTGTATTGCCAATTTGAGGTATATTTATCAAGGGCTATTGTAGATTATAACTTAATTTATATTAAAAAATAGATAAAAATCTTAGTTGTGGCATGAGTAGTGAAATGGCAGCAATTAACCGATGGGTAGGGCTTGTAGATGAGTTGTGAAGTGTCTGTGCTTTGGGTATAAAAAACCAGCCATTGGGCTGGTTTTTGGTTAATCGGTTAAATTGACGACCCGCTGAGTGGCTTTAATTGCCTTTGAGCGATCCTCTTTGCTTACCCATTGTGATGGTGTGCCTTTTAGCTCTTGACGCATAAAATTCACCCAAATAGGCAAGGCGGCAAAACCACCGTATTCTTTTGCACCCAGTGGCGAAGGTGTGTCAAAGCCGACCCAGACCACGGCGACATTGGTGGGATGAAAACCTGCAAACCATGCATCTTTGGCAAGGTTGGTTGTCCCTGTTTTGCCCCCAACATCACCACGACCCAAGGCACGAGCACGGCGACCTGTACCACTGGTGATAACCTCACGCATCATGTTTGAGACATTATAAGAGGTCTCTTGTGATAACACACGGGGGGCTTGGGTGGCGGTGCTGTATTGCGGTGCGGTTTTTGGCTGTAGCCTGTCGCCTTGTGGTGTACCTGCTGCTGCAAGGGTTTCTTGCTTGGCTTTATTTGCCTCAAATGTTTCTAGCAATTTGGCATTGGTTGTTTGTAGCTGGTCGTTAAAACATACCGCACAAGCCTGCACAGGGTTGGCTTGGTAGATGGTATTGCTATAAAAATCATAAATGCGTTCGATGATATAAGGCTGTACACGATGACCGCCGTTGGCAATGGTGGCAAAGCCTGTCGCCATTTGTAGTGGCGTGGCTTCGGCTGCACCCAGAGCGACCGCCAAAGTCGGTGGCATACGCTCCATCTCAAGTCCACCCATCGCATTCATCAAAGAGCGTGTCTCGTCAATACCTGCCGATCGCATTAGGCGAATGGCTGGCGTATTACGCGATAATGCCAAAGCACGGCGTAGCGTCATGTTGCCTGTGTAACGACCGTCAGCATTTTTTGGTCGCCAGCTGCCAATGCGAATGGCGGCATCAGATACCATGCTGTCAGGCGTGTATTTGCCAGTTTCTAATGCTGCAGCATAAACAAATGGCTTGATGATGGAACCAGGTTGGCGATAGCCTTGAATGGCACGGTTGAATTTGCTTTGGTTAAAATGAAAACCACCAACAACAGCACGCAATGCACCATTTGTAGGGTCAAGCGATACCAATGCCCCTTGTACTTTTGGAATGGATTCCATTTTCCAAGCGGTTTTTGCCTCGTTTAATGGCGAGATACGCACAATGTTGCCGACCTTGACCATTTGATTGGCATTGCTGTAGCCACCACCAACACGGTTGGCACTGTAGTAACGCCTTGCCCAGCTCATGCCTGACCAGCCGATGGTAACTGTTTCGCCTGATTGTAGCTGTGCCTCAAAGCTGTTGTTATTAACCTTGGTAACTTTGGCAGGATAAATGTTGTCAAAGTTTTTTCGCCCATCAAGTGAGCCTGATTCTGCTTCCACACCTCGCCAGCCATGACGGCGATCGTAGCTACGCAAGCCGCCAACCAATGCCTGATCGGCGGCAAGTTGTGAGCTGCTGCTGACCGTTGTTTGTACACGCCAGCCAGAATCCATGACCGCCTCACCAAAGCGTTCAACCAATGATGAACGAGCCATTTCTGCGATATAGGGGAGGTTTAAATCAAGTTTTTCTTGATAAAGGTTTAAGTCAATCGGCTCATTAATGGCAGCATCTCGCTCGGCAGCACTGATAAAGCCTTCTTCAAACATACGCCCAATAATCCAGTTGCGGCGTTCCATTGCTCTATCTGGGTTAATCACAGGGTTGTAGGCAGAAGGGGCTTTTGGCAAACCTGCAATCATCGCCATCTGTGCAATGGTTAATTGATCCAAAGTCTTGCTGTAATAACGCCGTGCTGCCGCTTGAATGCCATAAGTGCCTTCGCCCAGATAGATTTTATTGACATACAGTGTCAAAATCTCATTTTTGCTCAGCTCAGATTCAATCTTACGAGCGATGAATAATTCGGTCAGTTTGCGGCTGATGGTTCGCTCTGAGCTTAAGAAGTAGTTTTTTGCCACCTGCATGGTGATGGTTGAGCCACCTGTTTGTGTGTCATTATCGGTCAATACTTCGGTGATGGCACGCCCCATGCCCTTGACGCTGATACCACTATGCTCAAAAAAAGTATCGTCCTCTGCTGCCAAAAATGCCGAAATCATCGGCTTGGGAATTTCCTCAAAACGCACAGGCATTGAATAGCGATTGCCATACTGACCGATGAGCTTGTTGTCAGCGGTATAAATTTGCAATGGCATCTCAAACTTGGTGTTGTCAATTTTTTTGACATCAGGCAAAGTGGGTTCAAGATACATCGCCATGCCATAAAAACCGATCGGAAAAGCCAACAATAAAATGGCAAACAGTGCCAATATTGCCAAAATCAGTTTGGCTAAGATGGCAAAAAATGATGCAGAAAAAGACTGGTTTGACATAAGTGATAATACTTCAAGATAGCTTTGCGGTTTATTTTACTAGGTTCGGCAAATAATAGCCAGTATTTCATTGTAACCTGATTAAATTTTGTACTATTTTTGCCATAAGTTTGCTTTTTTGGCGTTGATTGCTGTTGTTATGATACAAAATATCAGCAAAATTGTCCGCAATGACGGCACAAATCATGACGGTCTGCGACTTTTTGGCATTTGGCTTGAAAATTTCTCATACTATCCCTATTTTTTAGCAAGTTTTATCTGAAAGTTAATGGAGAAAATTATGACCACAACCAATCATCATTTTGAGGCTGAAGTTGCCCAGCTTTTGCATTTGGTAACGCATTCTTTGTATTCTAATGCTGATATTTTTGTGCGTGAGCTGGTGTCCAATGCCTCTGATGCGTGTGATAAACTGCGTTTTTTGGCAACTGCTGATGACAGCTTGTACGAAAATGATGGCGAGCTTGCGATTAAGATTGATTTTGACCAAGAGGCAAAAACACTCACCATCAGCGATAACGGTATCGGCATGAATGAAGCTGATGCCATTGAGCATTTGGGAACGATTGCCAAGTCAGGCACAAAGGCGTTTTTGGACAAATTATCCGACAGTGAGAAAAAAGACGGCAATCTTATCGGTCAATTTGGTGTGGGTTTTTATTCAGGGTTTATTGTTGCTGACAAAATCACTGTTGAGAGCCGTAAAGCTGGCGAGCCTGCCGAGCAGGGCGTGCGTTGGGTATCAGATGGCACAGGGTCATTTAGCACCGAGACCATTACCAAAGACAGTCGTGGCACGAGCATTACTCTGCACCTAAAAGACATTTATGCAGGTGAGGGCGAAGGCGAGAGCAATTATCTGGATCGCCATACCGTGCGTCAGTTGGTGAACAAATACTCTGACCATATCAGTCTGCCAATTCAGATGCGTAAGCAAGAATGGCAAGATGAGCTGGACGATGATGGCGAAGTGGTCGCAGGCAAAGGCGAGTATGTCTTGACGGACGAGTACGAAACCATCAACCAAGCCACCGCCTTGTGGACAAAATCGCCAGCGGATATCAGCGATGATGAGTATAATGAGTTTTATAAAAACCTAAGCTATGATTATACCGATCCGCTTGCTTATACGCACAATCGTGTCGAGGGGCGTGTGCAGTATACCCAGTTGCTCTACATTCCCAAAAAAGCACCGTTTGACTTATACGCACGAGAGCAGCAGCGTGGGCTGAAGCTGTATGTGAAGCGAGTGTTTATCATGGAAGATGCCGAGCAGCTGCTGCCGATGTATTTGCGTTTTGTCAAAGGGGTGATTGATACAGCTGATTTACCGCTCAATGTCAGCCGTGAGATTTTGCAAGAAAGCCGTGATGTCAAGGCAATTCGCGATGGTAATGCTCGCCGTGTACTGACCTTGCTTGGCAGCCTTGCAGGTAGCGAAGATACGGACAAACAGGCGAAATTTGCCGAGTTTTATCAAGAATTTGGCGATGTGCTAAAAGAGGGCTTGGGCGAAGATCAATCCAACCAAGAACGCATTGCCAAATTGTTGCGTTATGCTACCAGCACCGATGATGCGACAAAGACCAGCTTTGCCGATTATAAAGCTCGCATGAAAGAGGGTCAAAAAGCTATCTATTATCTGACAGCGGATAATCTGGCTGCTGCCAAAAACAGCCCACAGCTTGAGCTGTTTAACAAAAAAGGCATCGAGGTTATCTTGATGACAGCACGAGTTGATGAATGGGCGATGAATTTCTTGCACGAGTTTGACGGCACGCCACTAAAAAATATTGCCAAAGGGGCGGTGGATTTGGGCGAGCTGACGGACGAGAGCGAAAAACAACAAACCAAACAAGCCGAAGAAAATCTCAAGCCCATCGTTGATAAGCTAAAAACCGCACTGGACGGTCGTGCCAAAGATGTGCGAGTCTCTAGCCGTCTGGTGGATAGTGCTGCGTGCTTGGTGGTGGGTGAGGGCGAGCTTAGCCCGCAGATGGCACAGATGCTAAAAGCGATGGGACAAAGCGTGCCTGATGTCAAGCCTGTGCTTGAGATTAACCCAAACCACCCATTGATTAACAAGCTTGAGCAAGATGGTGAGTTTGACACACTGGCACAGGTTATCTTTGATCAGGCGGTGCTGGCTGATGGCGGACAGCTTGATGACCCTGCAGCATACCTGAAGCGTATCAATGCACTGCTTATGAAGTAATTAAGAAATAATAAAAACTGTCTGTAGATACAGGCAGTTTTTTTTGTGTTTGCGGTATGATTTTTGGCAAAAAATGTAACAAAATGTAAAAATAAATAAAAATCGTTTTTTTTTTTTTTGGATATGGTATCTTGAGCAAAACTTAAGCAAATTGTTTGGGTTTGATTGTTCATTTTATTTAATTTTTATTAAGGAGTTATGATGAAAATCCACCATCTAATCACCGCCACAGCCGCAGCTTTGTTGTTGCTTGCCACAGCCCCCGCCCAAGCCAACCAAGCAAAGTTTAATAAGATTGAACGAGAGCTTAAGCAGTGTTTAAAAGATGTCAGAGGTTCGTATGGAGCAGGAAGTTGTGCGATAGGTGCTGTAGATGATTACAGAAAATTGATGAATGCAAGCAAAAGATCCAAGCTAAAGCAAGCAGAACGAGCTTGTGCAATTAAGGTAGCAAGAGAAGAGTCAAGATTTGATTATGATTATGACAACGATGGTTTAGAGGGATTCAGTAATGCAGGCAGAGGCAATGCTGCCGATTGCCAATTAAAAGCAGCCAGACGCATCGCCAAACAACGCTGATTTTTATTATGCCCAAAAAGATCGTCCTTTGGCGGTCTTTTTGTTATTTGGCTTGGCAAGAAATTTCCCCCACTTTGGCATGGCTTGTGGTACAATGATCTCACCTTTTTTGCCTTGTTGCATGGTTGAGTATTGCATGAGTTTTTTCTCAAATTTTTTCTCAAATCTGGGTGCGTCGTTGTGGATGCTGATCGGTAGCGAACGAGCATTTACGCGTGCCAAGCCAACCTTTGGGCAGTTTGTGCTGTTGATGGTGGTGGCACTGTCATCAAATATTTTATTTGCTTGGCTGGTTGCGACTGATGACAGTTATTTTAATGAACAGGGGCTGATCAGTTATCTGGTGTGGCCTGTGATTATTGTGGCGGCTGGGATTATCATTGCCCAGCGGTCGGTGAATTATTCGCTGTTGTTCGTGCCTGCGATTTTGTGGCTGGCGGCGGATACTTTGCTGGTGCTGTTCCAAAGCGGCATTCAGTTTCTTGAAAATCAGGGGCTGTTGCCATATTGGCTGGGCAGTATTTTGCCGAGCTTGTTTTTGCTGTTGTTCGTCTGGCAGACGACAGCGTTGCTGCTGATTTTTGCCAAACGCTTTGGCTGGCCGTGGTGGGAGCGGTGCCTGATGTTGATTGCAACCATCGCACTGCTGGTTGTTTGGCAAAAAAACACCATCAGCCAACCGATTTTTAAGACAGATGCCACACAGACTTTGCTGGACGAGGCGGCATTTTATGAACAGCCTGCGGTATTTTCACGCACGCTTGATAGCATCGCCGAACATAAGCAAGGTCGTGCCGAATGGTATTTTTTGGGCGTGGCTCCCTATGCTGAACAAAATGTATTTGCCAATGAGATTTTGCAAGCCAAGCAGATTTTTGATGGGCGTTTTGACTCGGCGAAACGCTCGCTGGCTTTGATTAACAATCCTAACACTTGGGGTGAATATCCACTGGCGACACGCACCAGCATTGAGCGGAGTTTGGTACGCATTGGCGAGCGTATGGACAGTGATGAAGATGTGCTGTTTATGGCATTAAGCTCACATGGTTCGGTTGATGAGCATGGCGAGCCAATCGGTGAGCTTGCGGTGAGCAACCCGCCGCTGGATTTGCGACAGATTGACCCGTTTTGGCTAAAATCAGCACTGGACAAATCAGGCATTCGCTGGCGGGTGATTGTGATTTCGGCGTGTTATTCAGGCACTTTTATTAATGCTTTAAAAGACCCTTATACGCTTATCATCACAGCATCAAAAGAGGACAAAGCCTCGTTTGGCTGTACCGATGATGCCGAGCTGACTTATTTTGGCAGGGCATTTTTTGCCGAAAGTATGCTACAGACCGATGGGATTATCGAGGCGTTTTATGCCGCTGTGCCAAAGATTAAAGAGCGAGAGATTCTGATGGGATTTGAGCCGTCTGAACCACAACTGGTGGTCGGTGAGCTGATACAGCTTGCTTTGCCAGAGCTGCAAAAATCACTGTACAATCCTAGCGAAAATTCCCCACTACAGCTGCCAGAGGGTGTGATCGATACCAAAAATCCGACCCAAACATCGACAGCTCCACCGCAATAATCAAATTTGCCAAAACCGCCTGTGTGATACGGGCGGTTTTTTGATGTGAGAAAAATGATAAAAATCTGTGCCAAAGCAGATAATCATCGCCAAATTTTGCTTATTTACAAAAAAAATTGCCAAAAAAATAAAAAACCGTTTTTTTTTTTTTTTTTTGAATGTGCTATCGTAGGCGGTATCGGAAATTTGCCGCTTTTTAACCAACAGGAGAGTATGATGAAAATCACCAAAACACTAAGCCTAACCGCACTGTGTGCTTTGGCTGCATTATCCAGCCCAAGTTATGCCAACCAAGCCAAGTTTAATAAGATTGAACGAGAGCTTAAGCAGTGTTTAAAAGATGTCAGAGGTTCGTATGGGGAAGGAAGTTGTATGATACAGGCTGTGGACGATTACAGTGATGCAATGAGCCAAAAGAAAAGAGAAAGATTGTTTGTATTTGGAGCACGCTGTGCGGTGCAATATGGTGCAGAAGATGAAAGGGAATATGAGGTATTTGGTTTTGATAATTTAAGTAATGCAGACAGAAGCAGTGCTGCCTATTGTAAATTGGAGGCTGCCAGACGCATCGCCAAACAACGCTGATTTTGTTATTTAAGACTGCCGATAGGCGGTCTTTTTTATGGGTGATTGGTGATGGGTTTTGAGATTGGTTTGGGTATTTTTTAGAAAAATAATCATTATTTCGCCAAAGATGGCTTGTAATTTATCAAAAATATCGGTATATTGTAGCGGTATATCATATTTACTTATGATATTACAAGTTTTTGTGATATGTTGTAATGCACCGTGCATGACCAGCACAACACTTGTCCATCATACAGATGTTTTTTAGTTTGAGGATTTAACCATGAGTATCCAATCTGTTGTCAAAAAAATCGAGCAAACCTATGCCCATCAGCCCGAATTTATTCAGGCGGTACAAGAAGTGGCGATGACGGTTGAGCAAGTGTATGCTGACAATCCAAAATTTGCCGAATTGAAGGTTTTTGAACGCTTGTGCGAGCCTGACCGCATCATCAGTTTCCGCGTGAACTGGGAAAATGACAAGGGCGAAGTGCAGGTCAATCGTGGCTGGCGTGTGCAGTTTAGCAATGCCATCGGCCCTTACAAAGGCGGTTTGCGATTCCATCCAACGGTCAATGAGGGCGTGCTGAAGTTTTTGGGCTTTGAGCAGATTTTCAAAAATGCACTGACAGGCTTGCCGATGGGCGGCGGTAAAGGGGGTTCGGATTTTGACCCCAAAGGGAAATCTGATGCCGAAATTCGCCGTTTTTGCTATGCGTTTATGCGTGAATTGCACAAAAATATCGGCAAAGATATGGATGTGCCAGCAGGTGATATCGGGGTTGGTGGTCGTGAGGTGAACTATATGTTCGCCATGTACAAAAATCTAACCCGCGAATATGAAGGCGTGCTGACAGGCAAGGGCGTAGGTTTTGGCGGTAGCTTGATTCGTACCGAGGCGACAGGTTATGGCTTGGTGTATTTTTTGGATAATATGCTAAAAGCCAATGATGACACGCTGTCTGGCAAGACGGTGCTGGTCTCTGGTGCTGGTAATGTTGCTCAATACGCCGCCGAAAAAGTGGTGCAGTTGGGCGGCAAGGTTATTACTTTCTCTGATTCTACTGGCACGCTGTATGACAAAGATGGCTTTGACCAAGAAAAAATTGACTGGGTAAAAGCACAAAAACAAGAACGCAAACCGCTGTCTGACTATGTGGAGCAATTTGGTGGTCAGTGGCTGGCTGGTGAGAAGCCTTGGCAGTTTGCTGCCGATATTGCTCTGCCTTGTGCAACCCAAAATGAGGTCAATGAAAGCGAAGCTAAGACCTTGGTGGCAAATGGTGTCAAATACATTGCCGAAGGGGCAAATATGCCACTAGATGCTAAGGCAATCGATGTGGTGCGTGAGCATGGCGTTGCCTATGCACCGGGCAAAGCAGCCAATGCTGGCGGTGTGGCAGTTTCGGGTCTTGAGATGAGCCAAAACTCGGTGCGTCAATACAAGAGTTTTGAGGAGCTTGATAAGCAGCTACAAAACATCATGAAAACCATTCATGACAATGCCTGTGCTGCCGCCGAAAAATACGGCACAACCAAAGGGGCGATTGATTACATGACTGGGGCAAATGTCGCAGGTTTTGTACAAGTTGCCAATGCTCTGGTGGCTTACGGTATTTTATAAGTTTGCCAAAAAACAATACCCCAAAAGTCGGCTTTTGGGGTATTTTTTGTGGATTAATGAGCGGAATGGTTATTGCTTGATTGATTGGTGTCCATTTGGCTCATATTTGTGCCATTCATATTACTCATGTCGTGTCCAGATTTTGACATCATCATCTGCATAATGGGCGAGCTAAAGGCAATGGCAAGCCCCGAAATCAGCATGATAGCACCGCTGAATTTGCGTAATTGCAGATGGTGGATTTTTGATTTTAGCCATGTGATGACAGTGCCTGTGGTTAGTAGCATGGGCAAAGTTCCCAGCCAAAAAAACGCCATAAATGCCGTGGCGGTCAAGCCAAATTGCCCATCGGCAGCCAGACCCAGTGCAACACCCAAAGCCCCATAAACCAAACCGCATGGCAAAAATCCCCACAACAAGCCTGCCGCCAGTGCCTTTGGTAGGCTATCCATGGGCAACACTTTGCTACGCAAGGGGGCAAGTGCATTCCACAATTTTAAGCCTGCTTTTTCTAGTTGGTTTAAGATGGGCAGACCGAGCATTAACAGGGCAGCAAAAATCAATGCCCCGCCCAATAGGTATTTTGGTATGGAGCTGTTTGCCATCAAAGGAGCAAGAATGCTGTTGCCAAATGCCGCCACCAGCAAGCCCAAAATCATATAGCTGCCGAGCCTGCCTGCATGATAAGCAACCATCAGCATGGCTTTTTTGGTAGGCGAGACTTCTTTCATCGCAACACCAAAAGCTGCTACGATACCACCACACATACCCAAGCAATGTGGCGAGCCTAATAGCCCCATGCTAAAGGCGGCAAAAATCAGGGCGATGGTCATTGGTGATCCTTAGTGGTGATATTGCGGCGTGCTTGGCGATCATCAAGAATAATCTGCTCTGGTGCGTTGTCCAGATCTTCAAACTGATTGGATTTGACGGCATAATAAATTGCCCAAATTGCCACCACAAACAGCATAAGACTTAAGGGGATTAATAAATAAATACTCAGCATAAACCACACCTACTAAGCCGATTGATTACAATATTTTATCAAAAACATAACCAGATGACAATATTTGCTCAAATTTCATTCATATACAGCACAGTATGACAGTGATACAGACTTTATCAGATAGACTTAGGACATACAGCTGATTGCCTTGATTTCATCATGCCGTGCAGGGCGAGTGTCATCGGCGGTTGCGATGGCATTTGGCTGATAAGGATTGGACAGCAGGGCAAATAATCGCTGGACTTCGGCAAAATCCCCTTGATAAGCCTGCATGATGGCACGATCCGCCATGTGATTGCGTAGCACATAGATGGGATTGTGCTGCTGCAATGTGCTGATGATGTCGGATTTGCTAGTATGGCGAAGCTCGTGCAGGTATTCTGTCGCCCATTGTTGCCAGTGGGCTTGGGCGTGTTGTGGCAGTTGTGCAAGTCCATGATGCAATAGCTGCTTTTCATAAGGGTGATTTTGACCATCAACAAGGGCAATTAGGCTGCGAAAAGTATTGGTAAAATCAAGTCGATGCGTCTGCATAAAATCAAGCAGATGATTGCCAAGCTGTATGATGGCAGGGTGCTGCGTATGGGGCTTGTTGATGCCAAGTTTTTGGCACAGTTTGTCATGATAACTATGCTGTAGCGTATTGTCATAAGATATCAGCACTTGCTCCATGTCATCTTGGCTGATAAATTGTCCAAAACTTTGTAAAAATTTTGCCAAATTCCAGCGTCCGATGGCAGGCTGATTATGATAACTGTACCGCCCCATGTGGTCGGACTGGTTATTGATCCAATGAGGATTAAAACGCTCCATAAAACCAAAAGGCCCAAAATCCAGCGTGCTGCCTGTAATGTTCAAATTATCCGTATTCATTACCCCATGGCAAAAACCAACCAGCTGCCAGTTGGCAATCATCAAGGCTGTGCGATTGGCAATGGTACAAAGCAGGGTAGGTATGTCCACAGTTTTTGTGCCGCTGTGATATAAAGCAGGATAATAACTTTGGGCAATCTTGCCAACAAAATCACCAAAATTATCAGGCGTATACATTGACACCCACTGAAAATGCCCCAGTCGCACATGGCAATCACTGACACGCAATAATGCAGCGGCTTTTTCTGGGTATTGACGGCGAATCGTGGTATCGCTTATCACCAATCCTATGGCATCTGATGAGTCAATCCCCAGTTGGTTCATGGCATGACCGCACAGATATTCACGAATGGTGCTGGCAAGCATTGCACGGCCATCACCATGACGAGAGTAGGGAGTACGCCCTGCACCTTTTAGGTGCAAGTCGGTCAGCCTGCCTTGATTATCCTTTAGCTGTGCTATCAGCAGTCCACGACCATCGCCCAGCTGACCTGCCCATTGCCCAAACTGATGACCAGCGTATGCCATGGCAATCGGCTGTATATCAGTTGGCATGATATTTGCCAAATCAGCAAGCCGACCGCTGATGATATTGCACCACTGATTATCGTTTAGATTATTCAGCCCAAGCCTGTCAATCAATGGGCGATTAAGAGCGATCAATGTGGGGTTGTCAAGTGGTGTTGGTAGAATATGGCGATACAGTCTGTCGTCATGCTTTAGGTAATCGTGGATAAATTTCATGCACTGTATGATTGATTATTGGGCTTTTGTTTGATAGTGGCGTGTCTTAAATATGAATGCAGCTTATCCATAATAGCACCAGTTGGGGCGTTTGACAAGGTTGCCATCATGCGATGTGCCATTATGATTGTGAGGCTTATAAATATTAAGCAAAAGAAACCCTTTGTTCAGAACAAGTGAACAAAGGGTGGAGAAAAGCCATCTGGTCTGATTAAGCGACAGGTTTGCCTTTGAGTTGTAGGAATGCTTGCTCAATCCGCTTGCTATGCTCAAAGATTTTTACCTCAATTTGGGCGAATTGTGCTTTGAGCTTTTCGTCAGCTTCGTGTAAGCGGTCGGCGAATTCAGCACGCTTTAGCTCGATGGCTTTGGCTTTTAGGGCGTGCCATTCTTCGACAGTTTTGGTAAATTCTTCATACTCTTGGCTGATGCGATCTTTGAACATTGCCAAGCGTTCATCTAGGCTTGGTTCGCCACCTTTGGCAATGCGTTCGGCAGCTCGCTTAAACTGCATGGTAACTTCTGCGTGCTTGATGGTAAGGTCGTCAACGCGTTTTAGGTTCTGTGCCAAGCCAATTTTTGACAAGATGCTGATGAACCATTTGGTTGGGTCGTATTGCCACCACTTAACACCATTGCGATAGTCGTATTGGAAATAGTGATGATAATTATGATAGCCCTCACCCCATGTTACAATCGCAAGCAGTGGGTTGTCTCGAGCGGTGTTTTCGTCAGTATAAGGGCGTGTGCCAAACATATGGCAGAGCGAGTTGATAAAAAAGGTAAAATGATGGGTCAAAACCAGACGCAACAAGCCTGCAATCAAGAAAGTGCCAAGCATATCACCTGTGATTAGCCCTGCAATGCCCACAACCACAAGATTGGTTGCAACCACCCAAAAGCCATAATATTTGTGTTGCAAGGTCAGCAGTTTGTCTTTTTTTAGGTCGGGGATATTTTTGTAATCATATTGACCGCTTGGATATTTGTGCAGCATCCAGTCCATGTGGCTGAACCAAAAACCACGGCGAGCCGAATACGGATCATCGTATTCATCATCAACATGGCGATGGTGCGTGCGATGCCCAGAACACCAGTCAAATGCCGAACTCTGGACTGCTAAAGTTGCCCCAAGTAGCAAGAAGTATTTGACAATCGGATGGGCTTCGTATGATTTGTGAGCCCAAAGACGGTGATAGCCTGCAGTGATGGAAAGACCCGTCCATGCCATAAACAACGCAAAGGCGGTCCAAACAGCGGGATTGACACCGTGTGTCCACAGATACCAAGGCACCAAAATAATGGCAAGTAGCGGTGTTGATAGCAATACAATGGCAGGAACCCAGTTGATTGGTGCGTTTTTAAAGGCTTCAGGATTGCGTTCGATGCTCATAAGCGATAAATATCCTCAAAGATAGTCAGGTAAACAGTGCGTTTGCACACAGCAACAATATTACAAAATTTTGCCAACGCCTGTTGTTGCTAGGCGAGCCATCGTCTGACAAACAAATGGCTTGGTTGTATTAAAAATTTTGGAATACTGACTGTCTGTATCCATACTATCACAGATTGTCAAGAAAGTGAACAATTATTCACGCAATTTTTGCATATTTTTTTGATAAAATTGTAACAGCAAACTGGCGATGATGATTTGGAATAATTGCCGTGATGCTTGATTATTTTGTGAATATTTTTATCATTTATTGATAAATATTATTAAATAAATAAGATGATGAACAAAGGCACCAAAAATAACCATATATAAATAAAGGAAATAAAAAAATGCACCAAGGGCGTTTGCTTTTGTTATAATCTAGCAAAATCTGGAGTGGAGCAGGCAACATGAACAATCGCAAGCAACAGTTTGAGCTGCGTCAGTTGCGTATTTTGCAAACTGCTGAACAATTGCTGCTAGAATCTGGCGAAGGGGATTTGACTTTGGACAATCTGGCGTTGCAGCTGGATTTGGCAAAAGGGACGCTGTATAAGCACTTTAGTAGCAAAGATGAGCTTTTGTTGCGTATTTTGATTCGTTATGAAGAGCGAAAATTACAAATCATCAGTGTTGATGACGGTGCAGGGGCGGGCGTGGCAAGGTTGGTGCTACAGCTGCTGAATTTGCCACACCGTGCGATATTGTTTAACCATATCGAGGAGCGGTTATCATCGACCACTTCGGGGCTAAATCAGTGGTTTGCACAGTTGTACCGTGTGCGTCGTGAACGCATGGTGCGTATGTCAAAAATTGTACACACTTATCTTGATGAACAAAATAGCGACATGAATATCCGTGATTATATGGCGACACTGTATGCGGTTGGGCAGGGGGGTGCAAGTCTGCTTAATTCAAGTTTTTATCAGATGTATCTGGGTAGGCGAGATACGCTAAAGATAGCACTGGTAAGACAGATGTTGGATTTGCCAAAGTTGTACCCCAGACTGGCACCGACCACTGACGAAGAATACAGGCAGCAACTGGCGATGCTTGATGGTATTAATGAGGAGCAAATCCAAGAGCTTGCCGAGTTGATTGGACAAAATATCATACCCACGCCCAGCAAGCAGTAGTTTTATTCGCATAAAAAAATACCCCAAGCGAGCTTGAGGTATTTTTTGTGATGTTTAGACATCGCTTTCTTTGTACTGCGGTACAGGTTTTTTAAAGCCTGCGGTCTTGATGCCCAGCCAAACAAAGCCAAGTGCTGCCCAGAATAGACCAACGCTGAAGGTTGTGCCGTCTACTTCTAGCCACATCAAGAAAATCGCAATAAAGCCAAGCACTGGCACGATGACATAGCTGAATATTTCTTTGGCACTTGTTACCATCTTATCACGAATGGCATAGCGGAAAATCACTGACAAATTCACAAAGCTAAATGCCGTCAATGCACCAAAGCTAATCAAGTTCACCACAGTTTCTAGGCTAATAAAGCCTGCGGTTAAAGCCACAGCACCTGCGATGAGAATGTTGTTTACTGGGGTGAGTAGCTTGGGGTGGATTTTCCCAAAGATTTTGTTGCTGATAACGCCATCACGACCCATCACATACATCAGACGAGAAACGCCAGCATGTGCCGAGATGCCCGATGCCATCACAGTTACAATGGCAAAGCCCAGTACAATGGCTTGAAATGCCGAGCCGCCAACCAGCAGTAGGATTTCGGCTTGGGTTTCGTCCACTGCCTTAAAGTAAATCGTAGGGTCGCTTGGCAAGAAAGTCTGCATAAAATAAGCACTGATGATAAACACAACACCTGCAATCAGAGTGGTTAATATCATGGCTTTTGGCAGCGTGTTTTTGACATCTTTGGTTTCTTCGGCAAGGCTTGAGATTGAGTCAAAGCCTGTAAATGAGAAACACAAAATGGTCGCACCAGTAATCAATGCACCAACAGAGGTCATCTTGTCCCAAAATGGCTTAAGGCTCCATAGCTGATAAGCGTCTTCTTTGAGCGTGCCATCTGCGTACAATCCCATGCCTAGCTTGGTGTAGATCAAATAGGTAAATACAGCGATAACGATCAGCTGTACAAAGACAATCCAGCTGTTAAAATACGCCACCACTTTTGAGCCAAATAGGTTTACCCCTGTCATCAATGCTGTCAGTCCAATGACCCAGACCCAGTGATTGACACTTGGGAACAGAGCCTCTAGATACAGCACTGCCAGAATGATATTAACCATTGGCGAGAGCAGGTAGTCAAGCCAGCTTGACCAGCCCACCATAAAGCCCATGCTTGGGTTGATGGCTTTTTGGGTATAGGTATAGGCAGAGCCTGATGATGGATAGGCACGAATCATATGACCATAGCTGATGGAGGTTAGCAAAATCGCCACCAAAGCAAACAGATAAGACATGGGAACATGGCCGCCGCTATCACGAGAAACCATACCAAAGGTATCAAACAAGGTCATGGGCTGAATGTAGGCAAGACCAATGATAATAACATGCCATAGGCCAAGATTTCGCTTCAGACGAGCGACATTAGAGGTGGGTAAAGTATTCAACGATGGTATTCCTTTTAAGTGTGCAAAATGCAGCCAACACAAAAGGGAGTACAGCTTTATCGTATCAAACGCAAGGTTTGATGCTTGGTCGATTAGGCTATCTGCTCCAGTTTTTTAATGAAAGAAAAATAATCAAACAGTGGTTGCTGTTTAATTTTGGGAAATTTGGGCAATTTTAGCCCAAAAATAACCATTTGTCAGCTGTTTTTTGCTAAATTGTTAAAATTTTTGCTACAAGGTTTTTATAAATTGACAAAATTGCTACCATCGCTGCCATATCAACCGCCTTTTAGCGTTAGACTGCGGCCGCCGTCAACGGCGAGAATCTGCCCTGTGATATAGCGACTGCTTGCCAAGAATAGCACCGCTTCGGCGATGTCGTTTGGTGTGCCAATGCAGGATAGGGGAACTGAGTTGATAAGCTCTGCTACGGTTTGGCTATTTAGTTGGAGGTTTTGGTCATTTTCAGGAAGGATATTAACACCTGGGGCAACACCGTTGATACGCACCAGTGGAGCGACTTCTAGGGCGAGGCTTTGTACCATGGCACGGTGGGCGGCTTTTGCCATGTTGTAGATGGGATAGCCGACAAAAGGCTTGCCATCTGCATGAATGTCAATCAGGCTGATGATACTGCCTTTGTTGGCTTGCAAAATTGGCAAAAAGGCTTGGCTTATCATAAAGGGGGCTTTGGCATTGGTTAAGAACAAATCTTGCCAATGCGATAGCAGATTTTGGTGATTATCGTGTAGATTTGTTGCATAAAAACTTGAGGCATTATGAACCAAAACATCAATACCGCCAAAAAATTCGCAGCAATTTTGGACAAATTGTGCAAGTAAGGCTCCATCATTAACGATTTGTAAATCCGCCTGAATCATGGCGGCGGAATTTGGGCGAGCGGTATTGAGTGCCAAGACCAGATTTGTCGCCTCAAGGGTGCTATGATGATAATGAATGATGATGCGGTAGCCGTGCTGGTGCAAAAGCCTGCTAATGGCGGCTCCGATACGCTTTGCTCCGCCTGTAACAAGGGCAACTTTGGACGATTTCATGATGGTTGTATGCCTTGGTTGGGTGCGATATGTGTGTGCTTTGATGATTGTAAAAATTTTGTCAATTGCAACAAGCGTAACCGTGTCAGCTCATCGCCAATTGCTTTGCCAGTGAGCGTTGGATTAATATTCGCCATACTAACAGATTGATAGCGAGTGATGGCATCATTCAGCCATGATTTTTTATAAGCAATTGATTTATCTTGATAAATCTGACAAGCATCATACAACAGCATCAACAGTGCATCATCTTTGTGGGCTTTGGTATGCTCAATCATAGTAAGCAATTGTTCAGCATTTATATTTTCTAAATTAAGTAAAATTTTATGATAATTGGCAAAAGCGTGGACAAACTGGCTGATGGCTTTTGGGGCATTGAGCCGTGTTAAGCAATCGTTTAGATTATCTTTATTGTTATATAAGTTAGAAAACAGCATGGCAAAACGCACATCAAGCGGAGCATTTTGTTTGCAGGCGTGTTGTAGCCGTGCCAAAACCGCTGCATAGCTGTTGTTATCGGTGAATGTCTGTGCCAGCGTTGGCAAAATATGCAGCAAAATCTCATTATCCTGCAAACAGCTGATGAATTGATGACCGTGCGGCTGCATTAAGGCACGAGCAAACTCTGCCCAAATGCGTTCGCGGCTAAGCGTGGCAAGCTCACCACGGCTGGCAATGTCGGTCATCAAAGTGCAAGTTGTGTCATCAATCACAAAACCAAGCGGTGATAACCGTGCATAAAATCGTGCCACTCGCAGCACTCGCAAGGGATCTTCGCTAAAAGCTGGGCTGACATGGCGGAGGATTTTATTGTGCAAATCAGCCAAGCCACCATAAAAATCAACCACCGTGCCATCGATGGGCGTGTCATCATTAAGACCTTGCACCTGTATGGCTAGGGCGTTAATTGTCAAATCTCGCCGCAATAAATCATCTTGCAGGCGGACGCTTTCATTGGCATCGATACAAAACGCCCGATGACCTGTGCCTGATTTTCGCTCAAGCCTTGCCAGTGCGTATTCGTTATGCGTATCAGGGTGTAAAAATACAGGAAAATCCGCCCCCACTTGGCGAAAGCCGTGTGATAGCATGGTGTTCTGATTACCACCGACCACCACAAAATCTTTGTCAGTAACAGGCAGACCAAGCAGCATATCACGCACCGCTCCGCCGACTAAATATATTTGCATGGATTTGTTGTTTATTGTGCCAGTATGCCATTCACTATAGCAAGTTTTTGTCAATTTGGCAAAATGTTCTATTGAAATTAAGGCTGGCTTGATAAAAAATACAAAAATTTGTGCACTGTTTTCACCGCTTGGCTAAAGTAAGCGGTATAATATTAATTTTGGCAACCATCAAGGAATATTTATGCTAAGCATTGCAAAAACCACCGACACGCAGGATAATTTGGGTATCATACCAAAAATGGCAAACCGACACGGACTTATTGCAGGAGCGACAGGCACGGGCAAGACCATCAGTTTGCGTAAAATGGCAGAGGCTTTTAGTCAGGCAGGCGTGCCTGTATTTTTGGCCGATGTAAAAGGTGATTTGTCAGGCATGGTGCAGGCAGGCACCGCCACAGGCAAAGTTGGTGAGCGTATGGCACAATTTGGGCTGTCTGATGAGTATCTGTCAGGCTTTCCTGTGCGGTTTTGGGATGTGTATGCAGAGACTGGGATTGCGGTGCGAGTTACCATATCGCAGCTTGGCAGTGCGTTGCTATCTCGCTTGATGGGGCTAAATGACACTCAAGAAGGCTTGCTAAATCTTGTCTTTAAGGTTGCTGATGACAGAGGTTGGCATTTGCTTGACTTAAAAGATTTGCGTGCCATGCTTGGCTTTGTGGCTAAGAATGCTGCCGAATTTCGCACGCAATATGGCAATATCTCAGCAGCCAGCATTGGTGCAATCCAGCGGCAGTTATTGCAGCTTGAGAGCGAGGGGGCGGATAAGTTTTTTGGTGAGCCATCATTAAATCTGCAAGACTGGCTACAAACTGACGGCGGCAAGGGGGTAATCAATATCCTAAACAGCGACAAACTCATGCGTTCGCCTCGTTTGTATGCGGCATTTTTGCTGTGGTTTTTGGCAGAGATTTTTGAGACTTTTCCTGAAGTGGGTGATTTGGATAAGCCAAAATTTGTGCTGTTTTTTGACGAGGCACATTTGTTATTTGATGAGATGCCACAAGCACTGACCAAGCAGATTGAGCAAGTGGTGCGGTTGATTCGCTCAAAGGGCGTGGGTGTGTATTTTGTTACCCAAAATCCACTGGATTTGCCAGATGCAATCTTAGGACAGCTTGGCAATCGCATTCAGCATGCCTTGCGTGCATTTACGCCTAGGGATCAAAAGGCAGTCAAAGCTGCCGCAGAGACTTTTCGCAGTACTGAGAAATTTTCTGTTGCGACCGCCATCAGTGAGCTTGGCGTTGGCGAGGCTTTGGTGTCATTTTTGGACGCAGATGGTATGCCAAGTGTGGTTGAACGGGCGTATATTTTGCCGCCGTCATCACAGCTGGCTCCGCTTAGTGCAGCCGAGCAGCAGGCGAATTATCAGCAGGATATTTTATACCCTCATTATAAAGATATGCTGGATAATTATTCAGCGTTTGAGGCGTTGGCTGATGAGCGTGCCGCCAGCGAGGAACGCACAGCACAGCCATCTGATGACACCAATACCAAAGAAAAAGCAGCCGAAAAGTCTGAAGCGGGCGTGTTTGAGGGATTTTTGGGCGGCTTGACAGGTGGACGCAAAAAATCAGGGCAGGGCGTGGCGTATAATGTCGCTGATCAGCTGGGCAGTCAGTTGAATAAGCAGGCGAGCCGTGCCATCAGCCGTGGTCTGATGGGCGTGATTAAAAATTTGCTAAAATAACTGTCAGAACAATAAGATTACGGCAAGTCAATGGCTTGCCGTTTTTACCAACGGTTGTTATTGCTGTTTTGCAAAAAATCACTGGCCGCTTTGCTGATGCCATCAATTGACTGACTGGCAAGTTTGCCAAGTTTTAACGCCTGCATTGGCGTATGCAGTTGCCAGCCGTTGTCTTCATAAGACAGTTGCCAAGCGATTAAGGTTTTGCAATCAGGTTCAATCTGCGAAAAGCTGATACTGTGTGCTTTGGGATTGTCTTTATCGCCCAGATGTATTATGCCTTTGTCGGCGGCACGCAGTGGTTGATTGTGATAACTGTTTAGTACAACTAACAAATGTTTGGCGGTATTGGGCAGTTCATTGAGGCGTAATTGTATTTGCTCTTGGGCAATCAAACTTTCCTCAAAACTTTTGGCACCAACCAGTGCATCACCTTGGTGGCGAATGGATTCATTGGCATTACGCAAATTGCCATACCAGATTTTTTCGACAACTTGCATTGATTTGTCAAGCACGATGCAGGATAAATCAATATCCATCGCAATTGGTGCATCGCTGACAAGTGGCAATTTGGCAAGCATGGCTGCCAGCCCTGTTTTTTCTAGGCTGGTGAAATGATAGCTTAAGCCAATCAATAAAGTGTCGCCAAGCGTGCCATCACTTAGCGATCTGGGTTCATAATGCTGCTTTAAGACATGAGTATTGTTTGACATGATAAATTTTGGTTTGGTTGATAGTTATTATGGCGGTTTTGGCAATGGCTCAAAAGCACAAAAATCCCAAGGTGTACTTTGGCATTTAAAAGTGGTAAGAAATCCAAAACCAGCGATTGGCTACCATCATACCCTATCTGGGCGGAATTTTCGAGCATGGCAACAAAATTATGACAAAAATGCAACTTGTAACAAACTGGCACAAATGCCACACAAGATTGTCAGTCACCATTGTGTTTTGTTGCCCTGCCAAAGCGGTGCAGTCAGTCAAAAATCTTGCCTGAATTGATGATGCCATTTGGGTCAAATGCTGCCTTGATGGCTTTCATGTAGGCGATTTCTTCGGGACTGCGGCTGTAGTGCAGATAGGGTTTTTTGGTCATGCCAACGCCATGTTCGGCAGAGATTGAGCCGTGGTATTTTTTGACGGTCTCAAAGACAAAAGCATTGACCGTTTGGCATTTGGCAAAAAACTCTTCTTTGCTAAGTGTGGCAGGTTTTAGGATATTTAGGTGCAGGTTGCCATCACCGATATGCCCAAACCAGCAGATTTCAAAATCAGGATAATTTTCCTTGACCACAGCTTCGATATCGGCAATGAAATCGCCCAGATGGCTGATAAGTACCGAGATGTCATTTTTATAAGGGGTGAAAACTGAGATGGTTTCAGAAATGCACTCACGCAATTTCCACAACTCTTGGAGCTGGGCGATGCTTTGGCTCATCACGCCATCAACAATCAAGCCAGCTTCGGCAGCAGACTCAAACACTGCCATCGCAGTCTCTAGCACCTCATCGCTTACCGCCTCAAACTCAAGCAAAACATAAAACGGCGTTTGGCTGTCAAAAGGTGCTTTGGTATGACCTGCGTCGATGACTTTATCAACAGCGATTTGGTCAAAAAATTCAAAAGCGGTCAGTGTCAATGCCTTGCCAAATTTATCAAGCAGTGCCACAATGCTGTCAAAATCAGGCACGCCAAGCACCATGGCTGTCAGATTGACAGGGGGTTTTTCAAGTTTAATCAGGGCTTTGGTAACAAACCCCAGCGTCCCTTCGGCACCGATAAACAGATGACGCAAATCATAACCTGTGGCGTTTTTTAGCATACCGCCATTGAGATTTAGCACATCGCCTTTGCCGGTAACGACAGTCAGACCCAAAATCTGGTTGCGTGTCATGCCGTAGCGAATCACCTTGATGCCGCCTGCATTTGTGCCGATATTGCCACCGATTTGACTTGAACCAGAGGAGGCAAAATCCACCGCATAGTACAAATCTTGACTTTCGGCAAACTCTTGCAAGGCTTTGGTAACAACACCTGCCTCAACTTCTACCATGCGGTCAGCTGCATAAAACTTGCCAATGTTGTTCATTTTATCAAAACTGACCACCACCTCGCCTTGTGCTGCCACAGCTGCTGCTGACAGTCCTGTGCGACCACCGCTTGGCACCAGTGGCGTGCGATGCTCATTTGCCAAACGCACAATGGTTGCAACTTCTTCGGTGGTTTTTGGGAAAAGTACCGCTTGGCAGTTGCTCTGAAAATGCACCGTCCAATCACGACCCCAGTGTGTGCAAGACTCACTGTCGGTTTTGATGCTAAGTTCAGGCAGGGCGATGGCGATGGCGTCCAAAAAGGCTTGATGTGTATTCATAATTTACTCGATTGCTGGTTTGGAATGTTCATCAAACAACACTTGACAAAAATAACCGCTATCATAGCAGATTATTGATAATTTTTTAATGATTTTTTCAAGACACTAGCTGTGAATTGTTGAATCAACGGACAAATTTAGCATCGCCCATGCCAAAAAGCAGTCTGGGGTGGGCAGCGGCAACAAATGTGCGTGTTGATTTTTATCTTTGGCAAAATTTGTTATAATAAGCAACCCAAGATTAATTAGGCAATGACAATGACAACCCAAACCACCAAAAAAGCCGAACTGCTCTGTCCTGCTGGCACTTTTAAAAATATGCAATATGCCTTTGCTTATGGGGCGGATGCCGTCTATGCAGGGCAGGCACGCTACAGCTTGCGTGTGCGTAATAATGATTTTGATGAAGAGAATTTGGCAAAAGGCATTGCTTATGCACATTCGCTTGGCAAAAAGTTTTATGTGGTGGTAAATATCCAAGCACACAACGCCAAACTCAAGACCTTTATCGAAGACATTCGCCCTGTGATTGAGATGAAGCCTGATGCCTTAATCATGTCGGATGCTGGCATGATTATGATGGTGCGAGAGCATTTTCCCCATCAACAGATTCATTTGTCAGTGCAAGCCAACGCGGTCAATTGGGCAACGGTAAAATTTTGGCAACAGATGGGTGTAAGTCGCGTTATTGTTAGTCGTGAGTTGTCCTTAAAAGAGATTGAACAAATCATTGCCGAAGTGCCCGATATGGAGATTGAGGTATTTGTGCATGGGGCACTCTGCATGGCGTACTCGGGTCGTTGTTTATTATCAGGCTATATCAACAAACGAGATGCCAACCAAGGCACTTGTACCAATGCTTGCCGTTGGTCTTATAATACTTATAAAGCCACAGAAAATGAAACGGGCGACATCGTACCAGTTACCCAAAGCACGAACACCGCTCAAGTCTTTGTGCCAAATCAAGCCACTGACAGCAACGCCATTGGTAATATCAATCTAAACGGCGATGTGGTGATGGGTGATGATTATGTAGAAAAACCGTCCGATGAAGTGGTGCTGATCGAAGAACAGGGCCGCAAGGGCGAGTTAATGGCAATGTATGAGGATGAGCATGGCACTTATATCATGAATTCCAAGGACTTGCGTGCGGTGGAGTTGGTGCCTGATTTGGTCAATATGGGCGTGCATTCTTTGAAGATTGAGGGGCGTACCAAGTCGCATTATTATGTTGCTCGCACCGCCCAAGTTTATCGCCGTGCCATTGATGATGCGGTTGCAGGTAAGCCGTTTGACACAAGTCTCATCACCGCTCTTGATGGGCTTGCCAATCGTGGCTATACCGAGGGTTTTTTACGCCGTCATGTACATGCTGATTATCAAAATTATGAATATGGTTCATCAAAAACCGACCATCAGCAATTTGTGGCGGAAGTTGTGGATATCTGTGAGAAGTTTCTGACCTTAGAAATAAAAAACAAACTCATGGTGGGCGATGAGATCGAAATCATGACCCCAAAAGGCAATTTGACCTACACGCTTACCAAGATGTGGGACAAAAAAGGCAATGAAATAGATGGTGCATTGGGTTCTGGCTGGACTGCCAAAATCGCCAATCCATTTAGCGATATATCGCATGAGGATTTGCAATTTGCTCTTGTGATGAAAAGCGTGAGTGAGGCGATTTATACTTGAGTTGTGTAAATAAGGCAGTTGAGATGCTGCCTTTTAGTGCACCTTACGATAGCGTCCACCGCCCAAAAATTCAATCACGCCTTGATCTCGTAAAACTTGTAACTGTTGTCGAATTTTGTCTTTGATATGAGCATTATTTGGGTATCTGATCGCCAATTCATGCTCAAAAGCATACATTTGCTTGAGTGAAAAAACATTGTCTGGCAATCTGTCAAGACAGCCCATGATTGCCAAAAGCCAGCCTTTGCTTTCAGCTTTCATTGTGCGTAGATAGAAATTTTGTCGCCATTTTTGCATTACTTTGTCTTGGTTGATGACTTGACCTTCCCTGATAATGCTGATTTTTCCACTGCTTGGCACTGTGCTGGTGTTAATGGAGCACATGACATAGTTTGGGCGGTTGGGAATGCCTTTTTGGCGTGGAATGATAATATCAGCACTAAAAAATTGCTTGGGTACAATAATTAAGTTATTGACTTTATAATCTTTTTTATCATAACTTAAAAAGAAAAAATTTGGATTGCTATCTGATGCAATCCGCTCAAGCATGGTGTGGTAGGCACCATCAGCAAAGTTGTTGCCTAAGCTTTTGCCATTTTTGCTCTTTAATTCATACTGCTCTTGGCATACAGTGCAGAAAAAATCACCAACAGGTTGGTTGTTGTCAAATTGATTAATGGGAAATGTACCACAGCATGGACAATAAACATTGTTGGCAAGCCAGTTTTCTGTTAGTATGCGAATAATTTGCGAGCTGCTTTGGTAATTTTTTGCCAAATCGGTATTAAAATATAAGTTCATTGATTGGGTGGTCTGTTGCTTCAATTAAACAGTGTTCATGCAAATACTCAAGACGCTGCTGTGATACCAAGCATGATAACTGGGCTGATGGCAAAAATCAATCACCTGTTGGCAAAACTTCCCATGCTGGGCATCGTGGCACATTGCTCAAGAGGCGATTTATCGGCATCGACCAAGAGCGACAATATTTACAAATTGCCAAAAATCGCTATCTTGCCATCAATGATGATACAAAAATATTCCTAAAACAAAAAATTCGTGAACAAATAAGTTTGATATAATAGTATTTATTTATCATTTTATCCCAATGGCACTAAAAATCACCACTGACTGTATCAACTGCGACATTTGCGAGCCAGAATGCCCCAATGATGCGATAAGCTACGACCAAAAAGGTCAAAAAACCTATGTCATCAACCCCGACCTATGCACCGAGTGCGTGGGTTTTTATGATGAACCGACCTGTGATAAGGTCTGCCCGATTGATTGTATCATCAAAGATCCCAATTATCCTGAGGATAATGATGAATTGTTGGCAAAATACAAGCGAATTTGGCAAAAATAAACCTGCCCAAAGGCAGGCTTAGGCTTGATTTAGGCGGTGAGTGCTTGTTTTACCAATCCTGAAATCACGGCAGGATCAGCAAGACCCACCGTTTGTTCTTTGACGGCATTCATCACTTTGCCCATATCCTTCATGCCTTGAGCTTCGGTTGCCAAGATGGTGGCTTTGATGATGGCAACAAGCTCTGCCTCGTCAAGCTGGGCTGGCAAAAACTGACTGATGGTATCAATCTCAAACTGCTCTGTATTTGCCAAATCCTCACGGCCATTGGCTGTATAAATCCCCAAAGACTCTTGGCGTTGTTTGATTTGTTTTTGTAGCAATTCCAAGATGGCAGTATCGCCAAGCTCAGTTTGGCTATCAATTTCTACCTTTTTGATGGCAGCTTGGACATTGCGAAGGACTTTGACGGTGTCCATTTCTCGTGCTTTCATTGCAGATTTGATGGTGTCATTTAGCGTATCTTTTAGACTCATGATGGCTCCTGTGTGGTTATGGTTTGTTCGTTGTTTTGTAGCGTTAGCAATCTGTCATAAACAGTGGATTTTTTTAGCTGCAGCACATCAGCAACGATGGCGGCGGCTTTTTTTGGGGGTAGCTCTTGGGCGATGCGTAATAGCCATTCGTCATATTCGGTAGTGCTATGCGTCTTGGTGTTGCCTGCAACAACCAGTACGATTTCACCCTTTTGTTGATTGCTGTCTTGTTTGACAAATTCCAGTAGCTGTGCCAGTGGCAGTTTTTTTATGGTTTCAAAAGTTTTGGTAAGTTCACGGCATAAAGTGGCTTCTCGCTCACCGCCAAATACAGAAATCATATCCGTCAAGCAGTCAATAATGCGGTGCGGTGCTTCATAAAAAATCAAAGTCTCGCTGCGTTTTTGCCAGCTGTTCAAGGCGGTGATGCGTCCATGGGATTTTGCAGGTAAAAATCCCAAAAAGCTAAACTTATCTGATGCCAATCCAGCGACAGACAGGGCGGCAATCATCGCACAAGCCCCAACAATAGGCACAACGCCAATGCCTTGCTCGTGGGCGGCACGCACCAAGCGAAAGCCTGGGTCTGAGATAAGTGGCGTGCCAGCATCACTGATAAGTGCAATCGATTGCCCTGATTGTAGCTTATCGATGAGTTTGGGCGTTTGGCTGTCGGCGTTATGCTCATGATAGGCAAGCGTTGGGGTGTTGATGTTAAAAAATTTTAACAAAACTGCCGAAGTGCGAGTATCCTCACAGGCGATAATATCAGCTGACTTTAGTGTGTCAATGGCACGCTGACTGATATCGGATAAGTTACCGATGGGCGTAGCAACGATATATAGCAGACCTGTCATATCATGCACCTGTGTGATTGTCTGATGACTCGGCAACGGGCAGTTGTAGCCATTCGCCCAGCACCAAGGCAAGCTCTTGCAGTCCTTGTTTTTTTAGTGCTGAAAACAACTGAATACTAAAGGGCAACTCCAAAGATTGCAATTGTTGTCTGGTGGCAAGCAGAGCTGATTTTTGGGCACCGTGCTTTAGTTTGTCGGCTTTGGTAAGTAGCACATGCACAGGCAGTCCGCCGTCTTTTGCCCAATGCAGCATCTGCTCATCAAAGTATTTTAAGGGGTGGCGTATGTCAGTCATCAGCACCAGCCCCACCAGTGATTTGCGTGAAACGAGATATTCCTCAAGCTCTTTTTGCCATTTGATTTTCATTGCCTCAGGCACGGCAGCATAGCCATAACCGGGCAAATCAACAATACGAGAATTCTCACTGCCAACGCCAAAAAAGTTAATCATCTGCGTGCGACCGGGGGTTTTTGAGGAGCGAGCCAGCTGTTTTTGTTGGGTGATGGTATTAATGGCAGAGGACTTGCCTGCATTAGAACGCCCAGCAAAAGCCACCTCAAAACCTGCATCATCAGGGCAGAGCTTAAAGGTGGGAGCAGACAACAAAAATTCCGTCTGATGGATTTTTTTTAAATAATCGTTGGCGTGATGATTTGACATGGTTTGATAAATTTAACAAAATAAGTTGTAGTATATCATTAAACACGCTAAAATCACCAATTTTAATCATTGATTTGGTTTGGGCTTGGAGATTGGTGATATTTTGGGCAGTTTGTGCTGGATTTGCCATGATTTATGATATTGTGTGGATTGTTTTGATGAAATTTTGCCAAAAAATCATACTTTTTTGAAAAAATGTTGCCAAAGCCACAATTTTTGTAGGAAAATTGAGCCAATTCTTGCTATAATATAGCCATTGTTCATGATATTTTGGTTTTGGTCGCCAAGCAATGCACGCCAATTGGCAAGTTGTTCAGCTTATCAAGACCGAGCCGCAACCAATTACAACATCACCCAAGACTTAGCCAAGTTAGTAGGAAATTGTTATGAAACCTGCAAAAAAAGCAACTTTAGCCAAATTCGCACTTGCAAGCTCAATTGGCATCGCCAGCCTGTCAGCTTATGCTGCTTCTTATCCCGTGCCTGCTTATAATATTGAGGCAGGTAAAGCCATTGTTGAGAATAACTGTGCTGCCTGTCATGGTGCCAATGGCGTGAGCGTTGCTCCATTACAGCCAAACCTTGGCGGACAAAATATCAAATACCTATACAAGCAGCTGGTGGATTTTAAAACCAAGGCTCGCCGCAATGGTGTGATGGAGGCTCAATTGGTGGGCTTGACCCAGCAGGATTTGGCAGATGTTGCAGGATATTATGCCAGTCAAGCACCATGGACACCGGGCTACGGCAATAAGGCAACTGCCGCCGAAGCGACCAAGTTGTACCTAGGTGGTGATAAGACCCGTGGCGTTATCCCTTGTGCAGGTTGCCATGATCCAAAAGGTTCGGGCAATGCCTTTGCTGCATTCCCTCGTTTGGGCGGTCAGCACGCCTCTTATCTGGCATTGCAACTAAAACTATTCCGTGCTGCAGGTCGTGAAGATGAGGTGGCAACTGACATGGAAGTGCGTACCAATGATGCTGCCAAAAAAGGCGAAAAAGGCATGATGCAAATGGTTGCAGCACGCCTATCTGACCGTGATATTAAGATTTTGTCTGAATATCTGTCAGCGGTGCATTGATTGATAGTTTTGCTGTATGTCAAAATTTGCCAAAAGCCTCCGTTGTGGGGCTTTTGTTGTTTTGGCTCGGCTTATGGGCTTGTACTGGATTTTGTGCTAAAATAGTGCAAATTTTATCATGGTAGAAAATATGCTGCATCGATATACGGTATTTTTTGTTGCTTGTGCTTTGCCTTTATTGATCACAGGGCAGATTGCACCAAATATGGCTTATCAGCTGGATTTTTGGCTGATGTGGTTGCTTGCGATGGTGCTGGTTGGCTTGCCAGTGTTGTTTGCTGAGTTGGCATTGTCGGCACGGTCGGCAGCTTTGCCATGGCAGGGCATTCAAAAACTCACTCGTGAAGCTGATGCTGGCATGATTTGGCGTGCGTTTGCAGCATTGTCAGTGCTGGTGGCGGTATTATTGGCAGCTGGGATTGCCTCGCGGATTGCGGTTGGCGTTGCGGCACAGTTCAGTGAGTTGGTGCGACAAGCAGGCGTGCCGATGATGGCGATGTCAGCGGTGGTGATGGCGGTGGCATTAATCTTAAGTTTATTAAGAGTGCGTTTGTTATTTGTTGGCACGCTACTTGTTATCTTTGGGGCGATGTTGTCGCTGCTTGACAGTGCGGTGAGCGTGCCACTGCTTACTGAGCCAAGCCTTGGTGAATGGTCTCAGGCAGTGTTGTTGGCATTATTAAGCGTCGGGGCGGGCAGTGGTTTGTATTGGTTTGGTTCAGCAACCATTGCCAATAATGTCATGCAAGCCAAAAAACCTTTGGCGGGCTATATTTTGCCAATTTGGCTGACGCAGTTAATTTTTGGGGCATTGGCAATTTTGGCAGGCAGTGCAATGATTGGCGTGCCGTCTTTTTTGGTGAGTAGTGTGGGCATGCTGTTGATTGCGGCATTTTTGCTACACTATGCAGGCGTGCAACTGGTGCTGCGTTTTGGGCTATTGACAGGGGTGCTTGTGCTTGTGCTTTTGGCATTTGCACTTAGCGTTGTGCCGATGCAGTTTTTGGTGATTGCGGTAATTTTTATCAGTTTGCTGGCGGTGTTGTGCTTGGCGATATTTTCAGGTTTTGTGATGAAAATCAGTCATTTACGCAAAACTTTTAACATGAAAACTGAACTGCGTTACAACATTTGGCGTGTGCTGGTGCGTATCATTGTTCCGCTTGCGGTTGTGGCGGCATTGGCAGGCGTGGTGCTGGAGCTGGTTGCCTGATGCGTATATCGGTGGCTTGTGTAACGGCGGATTTGCAGCAGTATTATACAGAGCTGGATTTGGCGGTAGGGGCAACGATTTATGAAGCACTGCTAGCAACAGGGTGGCTTGATGATGCCAAATTTGCCGACTTTGCCACTTGGTGCGTCCAAAATCGCACCAATGAGCCAAATCATAAAGCATGGCGTGTCGGTATTTTTAGCCAAAAAAAACGCTTGGACACGCCTTTGGCAGAGGGTGATCGTGTGGAGATTTATCGTCCACTTAACATTGAGCCGATGGCAAAACGCAAAGCCTTGTCAAAAAAATCACGCAGCGAGCGTTCTTAACAAAAGCCTGTGCAGATGGTCAAGCTCAAAACCAGACAGCTTGGGCTTTTTAGATTATTATGCTGATAATTGGGCAGTCTTTCTGTAATTTGGCGTGTATTTTGTTGTCATAAATCCGCCTTTATTTGACAAATTTACCACTGACGACAGCAATCCATCGACAATTGCCATCAATGGGCTGAATAATTTTTTAAAAAGTCTTCGATGATTTTGTCCATACTGCTTTGGTTACTCTGTCGTTGCCGCCATAATCTTGGACGGTTTCAATTTCAACCCATTGATTTTTCTTGAAAATTTGTTGAACTTGGGGGGCTTGTTGCCAACCGTGTTCTAACATCAACGCCCCGTTTGGGTGCAAATAAAGCGGTGCGTTTTCGATAATTTTTTGCAAATCCGCCAGCCCATTTTGCCCAGCGACCAACGCCGAACGAGGCTCAAACCGCACATCGCCTTGGGTGAGGTTTTCATCATTTTGATCGATATAGGGCGGATTACTCACGATCAAATGGAATTTCTGCGAGATTTGGGTAAACCAGTCGCTTTGCTGAATTTTAACATTATTTAGCCCTAAGGCTTGGCGATTTTGTTCGGCAAGTTCAACCGCTTGTGGCTCTCTATCGACTGCCACGATCTGCGCCTTTTCGCCCAATTCCCGTGCCAACGCCAAGGCAATCGCCCCCGTCCCTGTGCCGAGATCGAGGATTTGCAAAATTTCCTCACGATCCGACCGCTTGTTCGCCCAATCGAGTGCCAATTCGACCAGCCGTTCGGTATCAGGGCGAGGAATGAGGGTGGCAGGGGAGACCTTGAGCGGCAGCGACCAAAACTCTTTTTCGCCCAAAATATACGCCATCGGTTCGCCTTTGGCACGCCGTGCCAGTAAAGTGGCTAACTGTTTTAATTCTGCCTCGCTCAACCCCGTTTCCGCAAAGGCAAAAATGGCGGATTTTGAGCGTTTGGTTACCGCTTGCAACAGCAAATTCGCATCGGTTTTTGGATTTAAAAAAGGATCGTTCCCCTGATTTTCCGCAAGGGTGGCAGTGGCGAAAGTGAGCCATTGCTGATAGGTTTTGGGGAAAAGTTGCACAACCGAAAACTTTTCATAAACGACCTCAAAATCCCCCGCAATTTCCGTTGCCAAGTTGTATGCTTGGCACTGCTCTTGGAAAAATGCGAGGTGGGCTGATTGCCAGTCTGCCAAGTTCCCTTCACCCTCTGCTTGTGCCTTTTCTTCGGTGATTTGTGCAAATGCAATGATCTCAACCGATTGCAATTCGATTTTGACGACAGGCTGGTCGGCACTATCCAAAATAATGTGCTGATTGCCTACTTTGGGTAACGGCTCATCGGCTAAGGTGTAAAAACATTTGCCCGATGATGTGGCTGTTTTTAAGCCAGCCACGACCAGTGTTGCCAGATAATCAGGCTTTACGCCAAATTGCCATTGAGGAAGATCCATTTGCTGTCTCTATTTGCTTTTTAATTAGGCAATCTTGTTGCAGTTTAGCGTATATTCTTTATCGCCGATAATCACTGACAGCAGTCCAATCTCGCCTTTGGTGTGCCATTGGTATTGACTGTTCGGGTTGGTGCGATTCACAAAATTCATGCCAGAGGCTGTTTTTTCAGCTTTTAGGGTTAGCTGTTGATTGTTTAGTTTCCAGCTGGGGGCATTGATATTTAGCACCGCCAAATCTCGGTGTGGTTGATAGCTGGCAACCACTTTGGCATCTTGTTCACATTGATAGCTGGTGGTAAGGGCGGGTTTGGTTGCTTTGTCGCTGGCTTTGCCCTGATGATGGACAGCTTTGTTGGGCTTGTGGGTGGGTTTTACTTGAACTTGTTGCTTGGGAGCGGTGGCACAGCCTGCAATAGCAAAAGCAGCCAAACTGGCGATGATTAGTGATTTTTTCATAAATATCCTCAAAAGTTACACAAAATCAGCAACGATGCTGACAAATCGGTATATTATAATAAAAAAATAGTCAATTATCAGCCATAATGTGCAAAAATATGTAGTCAAATGGTGAATCATATTGTGCGATTGTGCAAAATTTTATAAACTGATTGCTGTGGCAAAGTTGAAGCGATTGCCAAATCTGACAAATGACCAGAGGGTGATGATGACAACATTCTTACAACGCTTGGGGCTTATGATACCGATTATCCAAGCGCCGATGGCAGGGGCGAGTAATGCTGGTTTTGTTGTTGCAGCTTGTCAGGCAGGAATAATAGGGTCGCTTGGGGCTGGCATGATGAAACCTGAGCAAATCAACGATGAGATTAACGCAATCAAGGCATTGGTTCAAGGCTGCTTTGCGGTTAATTTGATGATTTTGCCCAAACGGCTGACGGACAGAGTGATTGAACCGATGCCTGCATGGCTGGTGCAGTGCTATAAATCCATCAATCAGCCAGCCGATATTGAGATGCCGCCCGCTCCTGATTTTGCCGAGCAATTGGCGGTGCTGCTTGACAATCCTGTACCTGTGGCAAGTTTTACTTTTGGGATTTTGCAAGCCTCACAAGTGGACGCATTGCACGCTGTTGGCACGCAAGTCATTGGCACGGCAAATCACCCTGATGAGGTGTTGGCATGGATAGAGGCGGGTGCTGATGCGGTGGTGCTACAAGGTGCCGAGGCGGGCGGGCATCGTGGTGGCTGGCTGTACGAACAAAGTAAGCCGTTAATGCTCGATGAGCTGTGGGCAGCAACCAAGCAGGCTTTGGCGACTGCGGATAAATCGATACCGTTGATTGTTGCAGGTGGAATCGCAACCAGACAACAAGTGCAAAAATATCTAAGCATGGGTGCCGAAGCTGTTTCGGTGGGTACGGCATTTTTGACCACGCATGAGGCGGTGATTCACAAGGCGTATCAAGCACGCCTATTGTCCGCCAAAGCCTGCGATACTGCCTTGACCAGACTGTACTCGGGCAAGCTGGCAAGGGGGATTATTACCGAATATATGCGGCAATTTGCCCAATTTGATGGTTTGCAACGGCATGCACAAATTCCTGAATATCCAATGTTAAATGCCATGACCAAAAAACTGCGAGCCGTTAGCACGCAAATGCACAACACCGAGATGATGTCATTGTGGGCAGGCATGGGGGTGGAGCATTGCCGTGATGAGACCATATCACAACTGGTGGCAAGGCTTGGCTGCGATTAAGTCTTGTCATTAAGATTGCTACAACAAGCATTGGCTGCTGATAACTTTGGTGTAATGATGGCTGATTAAGTTTGATTTTGGCAAAATAAAGCCAATAAAGTTGAGTGAGTTTGTGGCAAATGAATTAATTTAATATAATTTAAGTATCTTATAATTTAATTAAAATGACTGTATTTGCCAAGATGGCAAGTAAGCGTTGTGCTTGTGGTTTTGTATAGCTTACTGATGACAAATATGATCAAAAGTACGGTGCTTGTGCTTGATATATTATATATTTAATAAAATATTATTTTATTTTTCATAATTTAAAATTTCTGTGCAATCAGTAAAATGATAACAAGGCAGATTGCTTGAGTTGGTGATGGGATTTGTCTTTTTGCTATGATTTAGCAATCTGTCTGGCGATGCCTGATGAATGCTTTGGCTGATTGCTGGCTTATCTGTGGACATAAAAATCCCCAAGCGGCGGGCTTGGGGTCAGGATTAGTCGTGCGTTGTGGGAATAAAACCATCGCCAGTATCTTTGGCAAGTGTGGGGTTGTCGGCATTGGGAATGGTGCGGCGAAGCAAAAGATAGCCTGCAATGCCTGAAATGAGTGAGCCAATAATAATGCCAAGTCGCGGATCGAACTCTGCTGGAATGCCACCAAAAGCCAGCCCTGAAATAAACAAACTCATGGTAAAGCCAATACCGCACAGCAACGAAACACCGTATAACTGCGTCAGATTTGTACCTTTTGGCAGGTTTGCCAGATTAAGTTTTAGGCAAATCAGCACCGCTGCCATAACGCCAAACTGCTTGCCCAAAACCAAACCTGCGGCAATGCCGAGCGGCACTGGGTGCAGCAGCGTGTCAAGATTGGTACCGATGAGCGAAATGCCAGCATTGGCAAAGGCAAATAAAGGCAATACACCAAAGGCAACGGTATTGTGCAAATCATGCTCCAGCTCTTCTAGTGGCGAATGCTCTGGATCTTTTTTGTTGCGAAGTGGGATGAAAAACGCCAGCAAAACCCCAGCGAGCGTTGCGTGCACGCCTGATTTTAATAACGCCGCCCACAGAATAAGTCCGATGAGCAGATAGGGTGTAATGCGTACTACATTGATTTTGTTCAAAAAATACAAAAATGGGAAACAGACAGCCGCCACTGCCAATGAAAATAATGACAACTCGCTGGTATAAAACAGGGCAATGATAATGATTGCACCCAAGTCATCAAAGATAGCAATGGATACCAAAAATACCTTTAGGGCGTTTGGCACGCGGTTGCCCAAAAGGCTAATCACCCCCAGTGCAAAAGCGATATCCGTGGCAGCAGGGATTGCCCAACCAGCCAATTGCTCAGGATTTTGGTAATTAAATGCTGCATAAATCAGTGCAGGAGCAATCATGCCACCGACCGCTGCCAGTGCAGGCATGAGAATTTGTTTGATGTCAGACAGCTCGCCAATCAGTGCCTCTCGCTTGAGTTCAAGACCAACCAAAAAGAAAAAAATCGCCATCAGCCCATCATTGATCCAGTGCTGGGCATCTTTGGCAATCTCAAAACTGCCAATTTGCACGACCACAGGGGCATGAATAAAGGCGTTGTAAAATTCCTGCAATGGCGAATTAGCAACGATCATGGCAAGCACCGCTGCCAAAGCAAGCACGATACCGCCAGCGGCTTCTAGTTGAAAAAAGGCTTTGATTTTTTCCATAGCTTCCTCATATTGGCTGAAACTTAATAATCTTATGAGTATTAATAAATTAACGCAATCAGCCAATCAAAATGGTGGCAAGTTGATTTTATGCAGGCAATTCATACATAAAAAATCGCTATCAATCCATCACTTTATCATAAAATTTTGTTAGGCGATAAGTTTTTTTGTAAATTTATCAAAAAATTCATCGCACGGTGCAGTCATTGGGCGAAGTTTGTAATTATGAGCGTGTGTTTTTATTGGCTTTGGCGGCTGTGTAGCTGTGCAGTGCCGATAAGGGATTGTGATTTGTTATTGTATTTTTGCCAATAAATCAAAAGTCATTTGATTTATTGTTGCTTTTTTAAGAAAAATAAAACCACTAAAATGGCGACATTCGTTAGGCTTCAAGGAATAAAAAATGATGAATCCAAAATATGCTCCACTGTTTGAGCCTTACACCCTGAACAACGGGGTGGAAATTAAAAACCGTTTAACCGTTGCACCGCTGACCATTTACGACTCAGGGGCGGACGGCGAGATTACCGAGGCAGGTCGCCACTTTTGGCGAGATCGTTTTAACGGTTTTGGGCTTTATATTATGCCGTTTACCAATGTGCACCCGAGTGGTATCGGCTTTGAGTCGCCCAATGCCTTTGATGAACGCCACTTGCCGACTTTGCGAGAATATGCCGAGCTTGCCCACGCACAAGGGGCAAAAGCGGTGGTGCAAATCGCCCATTCGGGCTTGCGTGCCGATCCTGCGATGACGCAAGGACACGATGTAATCGCTCCAACAGGCGATATGTACGGTCGTTTTCGTGCGATGAGCGATGACGAAGTAGGGCAAATGGTGGCAAGTTTCGCCCGAGCTGCCGAGCTTGTGATGCAAGCTGGCTTTGACGGGGTGGAAATTCACGGGGCAAATGGCTGGCTGATTCAACAATTTGTCTCCGCCGCCACCAATTTTCGCCAAGATCGATGGGGCGGTAGCCTTGAAAACCGCTTGCGTTTTCCGCTGGCGATTGTCGATGCGATCGACCAAATGCGACAAAAACACCACCGCCCAGATTTTATTATCGGCTACCGCTTTTCGCCCGAAGAGCCGGGCGAGAGAGGCATTACGATGAAAGAAACGCTCACGCTCATTGATCGCTTGCTCGAAAAACCGCTTCAATATCTGCACATTTCGCTGTGGGATTTTTACAAAAAAGTTCGCCGTGGGGCGGATACGAGCCTGACCCGAATGCAGGTGGTACACGACCGCATTAACGGACGCTTGCCGTTTTTGGGCTCTGGCAATCTTTACACGGCGGACGATATGCTAAAAGCCTATCAAACAGGCTGGGTGGAATCGGTTTCCATCGGCAAAAGCATTATGCTGAACCCCAATTTGGTGGGATTGATCGAAACAGGGCATGAAGAGGAAATCCAAACCACTTTCGATTGGGAAAAAGCCGACAGCTATCGCTACACCCCTGCGATGCTACAAGGCACAATGGCTGGCACGGATTTTTATCCGCCCTCAAAACAGCGTGGCGTGCGTTACAAAACCGAACATTTCTAACAAGCGGTGAGAAAAATGCAAAAACTTAACATATCAACCGAACAAGGCACGGCGTTGCAGGGCGTGCTGTTTTCCGCCCAGCAGGCGGATACTGTGATGATCGCCATCACGGGCATTCACGGCATTTTTATTCCAATCCCTTTTATTACAACATTGGTAAGACCCTGTCCGCAGGCGAGATTGATTTTATCTATGCCCAAACTCGCAACGCCTTCGGGCAAATTGACACCGTCAATCATCTCACAGGCAAGCCTGAGCTTGTCGGCTCTTTTAATGAGGATTTTCGCTTTGCCGAGCAAGATGTGAAAGCCTATGTGGATTATGCTGCCGCGGCTGGCTATCGCCACATTATTTTGGCAGGACATTCCTTGGGGGCGAACAAGGTGATTTATTATCTGGCGAAAACCCAAGATCCGCGTGTGCAGAAATTTATTTTGCTCAGCCCTGCCAATATCGCCCATCTGATTTCGGTGGTAACGCCCGAGCAAAAAGCGATAATTGCCGATTATCTCGCCCACGGACGAGGGCAAGAATTATTACCCTTTGAGCTACTCGGCTGGCTACCGTGCGTGGCGGATACGGCAGATCAATGGCTGCACAGCTTGATTTTGGATAATGTGCATTTGGAAGATGACAAAGATTTCTCTCAAATCGAGCAAATCTCGCACACGGGGGCGTTATTGATTGGCACTTTTGACCGCTTTACCTATGGCGATCCGAGCCAGTTTTTACGCACCATCAACCGCCATTTTCCCAAGCATCAGCAAAACGAGCTGATTTTTATCGAAAACACGGGGCATACCTACCAGCGAAAAGAGCAAGAAGTTGCCGACCGCCTGTTAGCCCTGATTCAACATTGGCGAGCCTAATAAGCTAAGCAAGCGGTGGGATTTTTTGAAATTTCTAAAAATCTCACCGCTTGTAACGAGGATTTTCTATGCCATTTATGACCTTAAAAACCAACCTGTCGCTCAATGCTACCCAAGCGACCGCCCTAAAAACCGCACTGGGCAAAGCGATCGAAGTCGTCCCTTATAAATCTGAGGCAAATTTATTGCTGGAACTACAAGATCAATGCCGTTTTTACCTTGCTGGCGAAAATCAGCACCCTGTCGCCTATGTCAAAATCAGCCTGTTTGCCAACGAACAGCACTGGGGCTACCCTGAATTGACGGCGGCGATCACAGAGTCCCTTACCGACATTTTACAGATTGCTCCACACCGCATTTATCTGCATTTTGAGGACATCACTGCGTGGGGCGTGGCAGGGCAATATCTTGAACGCTAGGGCAAAATTTATGCAAAACCCACTGATTATTTACCAATTTACCGACCCGATGATGGGGCTGTCGTATGAGAGTGAGCCGTTTTTCCGCCAAGTGGAAAGCCATTTTGGTGAGCAGATCCGCTTTCGCCCGATAATTAGCTACTTGGTGCGAAATGTGGCGGATTTTATGATCCCAGATGATTTTAAAGAGGGGGCAGAAAAGGCGTTTATCCGCTACAACAAACGGCTGGCACAAATCTATCAAAGCGAGCAAAGCATTAGCGGAATACCGATCAAAATGGATCATCTTGAGCTGTTTTCGCCCGAACGCCCCTCATCGCTACCGCTTAATCTGGCATATAAAGCGGTCGAGCTTGCCTGTGCGAGCAAAGCCGAGCCGTTTTTGTACCGCTTACGCTTTGCGACCGTGGCGGAATGTCGCCCCACCACCAAATTTGATGAAATCGTGCGAGTCGTCAAACAGTGCGATATTGATCTCACGGCGTTTTTACAGCATTATCAAGATGGTTCGGCACAATTCGCCCTTGAACGCGATTTTGCCTTTTTAAATGAGGTGGGCGTGCGAGGTTTGCCAGCTTATCTGTTTGAATATCAAGGCAAACGCCTATTGCGTTCGGGCGTGCTGACTTATGCGGATTTTGCGATGGCGATTCGGCAGGTGTCTGGTGGGCAAATTATGCCGTCTGTGCCCACTTTTTCGCCCCAAGCCTTAGACTTTTGCAAAAACATCCGCCGATCTCACCGCTTGAAATTCAAGCCGCCTTCGGCTTAACCGCAAGCGAAGTGTGGCAACAGGTTCGCCCCTTGATTGAAAACGGCTCGCTACAAGTGATTGATGCAGCTGGCGGAAAGTTTATGATGAGGCGATCTTTTTAACGAGAATGGCAATGGACAGAATACAATCCCTACAAATTTATGTGCTGGTGGTCGAGACGGGCAGTTTTACCAAATGTGCCGAGCAGTTAAATCTGCACGTTTCGGTGGTTTCCAAAGCGATCAAATACCTTGAACATCAGCTTGGCACACGCCTGCTCAACCGCACCACCCGTAAAATTTCGCTGACGGCAGAAGGCGAGGCGTTTTATGAAAAAAGCCAAAGCCTGCTGGCGGAATTGGCTGATACTTTTCACGATTTGTCCTCCGCCAGCCGTCAAGCCGAGGGCAAATTACGCATTGAACTGCCCTCTGCCATTGCCCCTTTTGTGATCGCCCATTTGCTGCAATTTTACCAAAAATATCCGCAAATTCAGTTGATTTTGTCGGTGTCGGATCATCTGAGCAATTTGATTGATGAGGGCTTAGATTGCTCCTTGCGACTGGGCGAATTAAGCGACAGCAGTTACATCGCTCGCCCCCTTGCCCCGATTGCGATGACGACTTGTGCCACAAGCCACTATTTACAGCAAAACGGCTTGCCCACCGAACTTGATGAGTTGCAACAGCATAGGGCGGTGCATTATTTTTCGGGCAAACAACGCAAAATAATGAGCTGGCATTTTTTGCAACAAGGCGAAAATATTCGTCTCAAATTGCCAAATAAAACGCTCGTGAATGATTCCAATGCGTTATTGCACTGTGCCTTGGCAGGGCTTGGCATTGTGCAAATGCCCACGCTACTGGTCGCCCCTTATTTAGCCACAGGGCAACTCCAAACCGTCCTTCCTCATCTCGCTCCACCTGCCAAAACCGCGTGGATTGTCTATCCCCAACGCAAACACCTCCCAAAACGGCTAGAACATTTTATTGAATGGGTTTGGGGATATTTTTGATATTGACAAAAAAGTTGGCTAAAGGCTGTGGTGATTATTAGCAATGGGTAAATTGGCTTGGTAAAGGTCTTGAGTTTGTATTAATCAATGATTTGGCTGATTGGGTAATGGATAGGAGGTTGGGTAAAATGCCAGCTTGGCATAAGGCTTGCTGGCATTGTGATAAATATCAGTTGTGCTACAGAGTGCTTGGCAATCGTGCGTTAAATTAAAAAAGCAACGATGGACGGTCAATCTGTTGGCAGTTTAACCAACAGATTGCAAGATGAATCATGCACGCCATGTGGCTTCATCAAGTGATTTTTCGTGCTTGGCAACGATGGCAACACCTGCGATATCACCAACCACATTCATCGCAGTTCGCCCCATGTCAAGCAGTGCCTCAATGCCCAAAATCATGCCATAGGCAATGGCAACTGCCGAACCTGTTTCAACAGGCAACCCAATGGATTCTAGCACCATCAGCAGCATAATCGCCCCTGCACCTGGCACGCCAGCTGTACCGACTGCAGCCAGCACGGTGGTCAGCGTAACGGTCATCATCTGCTCAGGCGTGAGTGGCATACCGACAGCATTGGCGATAAATATCGCACACACGCCAAGATAAACCGTTGTGCCGTCCATGTTCATGGTTGAGCCAACAGGCAGCCCAAAGCTATAAATATGCTTTGGCACGCCCATGCTCTCGGCACTTTGTACGGACACAGGCAAAGTTGCTCCAGATGAGCGAGTAACAAAGGCGGTAATCATCGCAGGACGCACTTTTTTTAAGAAAATCCATGGAGAAAGCCGAAAAATCGCACAGCTTATGCAATATACCAAGGCAACTTGCAGCAGCAGCCCAAGATAAACCGAAGCAGTTACGCCAGCCAAGGAACCAAAGGCGGCAGTACCATTTTTGGCAAAAACAACAAAAATCAAAGCAAAAACGCCAATCGGTGCGTATTGCATTACCCAGCCGACGATTCGAAACATCGCTTGGCTGACACCATCAACAAAAGCATAGACGGTATCGGAGCTTTTTTGGATTTGTGCATCGCTGCTGTCTCGCCCAAACGCCAAGGCGATACCAAACATCAAGCAGAAAAAAATCATCGGCAACACTTGTCCATCAGCAATCACGCCGATTGGATTGGTTGGTACAATCTCTAGCAGTACATTGAGCATGCTTGGAGCCTCGGCAGCCTTGCCATCAACGGCAGATTGTGCGGTCAATTGCAGACCCAAGCCGGGCTTTAGCAATGTACCAACGCCCAAGCCGATTAAAATGGCAAAAATAGAAGTGATGATGTAGTACAGCATGGTTTTTAGTCCAATGCGACCCAGCTGTGATGGCGTAATGCTGCTTGCACCGACAATCAAGGTGGCAGCAATAACAGGCACGACAATCATCTTTAATAAACGAACAAACAGCTCGCCAAAAGGGCTTAAAATTGCCAAAACGGTTGGCGAATCCTGAAAAATCAAACCAAAAATCGCCCCCAAAACCAAAGCGAGCAAAATACGAATGAGTAGGTTTGATTGAAAATATAGTTTAAAAATAGACAACATAAAGCTTGTCCTTAAGTGAAATGCTTATGATTAATTTATTAAAATTATTTATTATAAAAATAATATTATATTATAAATCAACAATAAGGCTACTGTGTTAAAGATAAATCCGCCAAAGAATCAACAGTTGATGTGCAGAATTATCTGGAGGATAAACTATCATAAACCATAATGATACAAACCGCCACATATTTAATAAGATTATTTAACAAATCGTCAAATCACAAATCACTTGAGAATCTCGGCGTGCTTTTGTATGATAACAAGCCAAAGGCGGCGATAGCTCGCCAAATTATAATGCTGGCAAGTGAGTTTGGTTGATGACATTTGGTGCGGATATATTGGCGGTGCTGTTTTTTGCGGCGATGATTGCAGGTTTTGTTGATGCGATGGCAGGGGGTGGTGGTCTTTTAACCATTCCTGCACTGCTTTTAACGGGTATCAATCCTGTAGCGGCATTGGCAACCAATAAGCTACAAGCAGCTGCAGGGTCGTTTTCGGCATCATTAACCATGATAAAAAAGCGGCTCATCAGCCCACGCCAGATTAAGATGGCTCTGATAATGGCGTTTGTGGGCTCAGCGATTGGTACGATTTTGGTGCAATTATCACCACCTGAGGCACTAAGAGTTATCATTCCTTTTTTGGTGGCGGCAGTGGGGTTGTATACGCTGATCGCCCCCAATCTTGGCGAGCTTGAGCGTCGTCCAAAAATCAGCCAGCAAACTTGGCAAAAAACCATCGTGCCACTCATCGGTCTGTATGATGGCTATCTGGGGCCAGCAACAGGAACTTTTTTTGCTCTATCAAATGTCAGCTTGCGTGGCATGGAGCTAATCCGTGCTACTGCCACCGCCAAATTGCTGAATTTTGCTACCAATATTGCCAGCTTGATTTTCTTTATTTTAGGCGGTCAGGTGCTGTGGCAGATTGGACTGATAATGATGGCAGGGCAGGTGATTGGGGCGTTTTTTGGTTCGCAGTTGGTGGTAAAAGGTGGGGCAAAATTTATCCGTCCTGTGATTGTGCTGATGTGCTTTGCGATGGTCGTGCGGTATGTGTTTTGGTGAATGTGCGAGCATATCGTTATTGTGCAAAATTTCTTCTTTGTAAATATCGGCCATAAAAATGGCACTGTCATCAAATTGACATTGGGCATTTTGACGGTTTGGGCATTATAAATTTACCGCAAAGAGATATGAATATAACTATTGCTCAAGATTTATCGGCTTAATTTTAAAATAATATTTATTTATAAAAATTAAATAATAAATCACCGATTTTATTTGCTTTGCTAGATAAAATACATTCACTTTCCCTGTCTGCTCAAAATACGCTATAATATACCATTTATATTTTGGGCGTTTGCCATGACTGATTTGACCAATCCAAAAATCCTTCTTGCCATCACAGGCGGCATTGCTGCTTATAAATCAGCAGTGCTGGCTCGCCTGCTTATCAAGGCAGGCTGTAGCGTGCGTGTGATGATGACACAAGCGGCGTGTGAGTTTGTTACACCGCTGACCTTTCAGGCATTGACAGGGCAGGCGGTGCATACCGAGTTGCTTGATGAGACTGCCGAGCTTGGCATGGGGCATATTGAGCTTGCTAAGTGGGCGGATGTGGTGGTGATTGCCCCAGCGTCTGCCAATACCATCGGTAAACTGGCTGCTGGCTTGGCGGACAATCTGCTGACAACGGTGTGTTTGGCGACCAATGCACCGATTTTGCTTGCTCCTGCGATGAATCAGCAGATGTGGTCAAATGCCATCGTACAGGATAATTTGGCAAAATTACACAAATTTGGCTACCATATCATCAGCCCTGACAGTGGCGAGCAGGCGTGTGGTGATGTCGGAGCAGGGCGACTGCCTGAGCCTGAGCAGTTGTGTGAGCAAATCCTTCACTTTTTAACCGTCCAAAACACCGCCCAGACTTTGGCTGGCAAAACTGTCATCATTACCGCAGGGGCGACACTTGAGCCGATTGACCCTGTGCGATTTTTGTCCAATCATTCATCTGGCAAAATGGGCTTTGCACTTGCCAAAGCCTGCCATGATGCTGGGGCAACAGTTAGCCTGATAGCAGGTCGCCGTGTGGCATTGCAGACACCGTTTGGGGTGGAGCGGATTGATGTTGGCACGGCTGACGAGATGCTTGCAGCCTGCCAAGCCAAAATGCGTGATGATGAGCAGATGATTTTTATTGCAACAGCGGCGGTGGCGGATTTTAAGATGGCAAATATCGCCAGTCAAAAAATCAAAAAAACCGCTGGCAGTGATGGCTTGACCTTAGAATTAATAAAAAATCCTGATATTTTGGCGACAATTTCAGAACAATTCCCCAATGCTCTGATGATAGGTTTTGCTGCCGAAACCCAAGACGGCGAAACTTATGCCCAAAACAAACTTGACGCCAAAAATCTAGACATGATAGCGGTCAATGATGTTTCAGACAGCAGCATTGGCTTTGGCAGTGATGACAATGCCATGAC
Source organism: Moraxella cuniculi (assembly GCF_900637105.1). NCBI lineage: Bacteria > Pseudomonadati > Pseudomonadota > Gammaproteobacteria > Moraxellales > Moraxellaceae > Moraxella > Moraxella cuniculi. Next base: position 1,037,833 of record NZ_LR134343.1, read on the forward strand.
GGTGTTTTTTGCAAAAAAATACGCACGCAGCAAGGTGCAATTGCCAAAAGCCGCAAAAGCAACCATCGCCAAGCAGTTGGTATCGTGCGTTGCCATGCTGACAGATAAACTTAATCTAATTTGGGAAAATCAGTGATGCCACTTCGTTATTATATTACTTTTTTGGCGGCGATTATTCTGCTACAGCTGCTGACTTATGGTTTTGTCAAGACTGTGATTTGGCTTGCCAATCTACAATCGCATGGCAGGCGGTGGCTGACTGTGCTGGCATTTGTTGCAATTAACTCATTGATTGGCTTGGCATTTTTACGCAAGTTTGGGGTGGATTTTAAATTTATTGCACTGGTGATGACTTTGTTGTTGTTTTCCTTTTTTGCCAGTGCGGTGGTTTTTTGCTTGCAAAAGATTATTGGCAGTGGCAGCAATCACTGGTCAAAAGCCACCTATCTGCTGATTTTTGCTGGTTTGTTGGGGCTTGGTTGGTACAATGCCCATACGTCCAAGCTGGTTTCGTACGATGTGAAAATCAACAAGCCCTTTGTGCGTCCAATTCGTGTTGGCTTGGTGAGTGATTTGCACTTGGGTCGCTTGGTGGGTGCGGCCGCCATTGATAAGCTGGTGCAGATTTTCCAAGAACAACAAGTTGATGTGATTGTGCTGGCTGGTGATATTATTGATGATACGCTTGAGGGCTATGAATCGGCAAATTTACAACAAAACTTGCGGCAATTACAAGCACCGCTTGGCGTTTATGCTGCTTTGGGCAATCATGATTATATGGTCGAGCCTGATAGGATTCGCCAAGCCCTAAGCCAAGCTGGGCTTAAGGTTCTAGAAGACGAATCTGTGTATCTGGACAGTGGGTTTTATCTGATTGGTCGCAAAGACGATGTCATTACAAATCGCAAAAGTGCCGAGCAGTTATTACAAGAGATTGACAGCAGTAAGCCTGTGTTTATGCTACAGCATCGCCCCAGTGAGTTTGAGCATCAAGGGCAGCTGCCGATAGATTTGCAATTGGCAGGTCATACGCACAAGGGGCAGATTTTTCCAGCGAACTTAATTACCAAAATTGTGCATTTTATGGACTACGGCATACAAAAAATCGGACAGGGGAATTATATTGTTACCTCAGGATTTGGTTTTTGGGCGGTGCCATTTCGCTTGGGGTCGCAATCAGAGGTGGTGATTATTAATGTGCAGGGCGGTTAAGCGACTGCCTCTTGCTTGGCAAATTTGCCCAAAACATTTGCCAAAACTGCCACAATGCGATATGGTATAAGATAATCGTGCTGAATGTATTTTTGCACCACAAATAATCGCCGTGCGGCTACTGATTTATAAATATGTAAGGATTTATCATGACTGATTATGCTGGATTTGTTACCCCTGATAACCGTGCTTGGCAGGCGACCTATCGCCAGCATGGCTTGGATATTCAGCTGAATATGCCCAAAGGGATAAATTCGCTGCTTGATTTTTTTGATGAAAATTTTCGTGCCAATCGTGGGCAGCGTGCCATCACTTTTATGGGGCAGCACATCAGCTATGATGAGCTTGATAAACTTAGCCTAAAAATCGCCGCCTATTTGCAATCGCTTGGGCTTGAGCAGGGCGACAAAGTGGCGGTGATGATGCCAAACACGCCACAATATTTGGCGGTCATGATGGGGATTGTGCGAGCAGGATTTGTGCTGGTGAATATCAATCCACTCTATACCGCAAGCGAGCTTGAGCATCAGCTGGCAGATAGCGATGCCAAAGTGTTATTTATTGTTGAGAATTTTGCCCATACGCTTGAACAGGTCAAGAACAAAGCCAAACTTCAACACACGATTATTACAGGTGTTGGTGATATGCTGGGGCTAAAAGGCTTGCTGATTAATGCTGTGGTGCGATATGTCAAAAAAATGGTGCCGAATTTTTGCATTCCTAATAAAGTAAATTTTAAGGAAATTTTAAAATCATCGCACCCTTATACCAAGCCTGTGGTGAATCTTGATGATGTGGTGATATTGCAATACACAGGCGGTACGACAGGCGTGGCAAAAGGAGCGATGCTCACTCATGGCAATTTGATTGCCAATGTTTATCAGTGCATGACTTATGTCAAAACAGGCTTTAATAACCCTTATCAGCATGGCGAATATATGGCGGTTGCCTTGCCGCTTTATCATATTTTTTCGTTCATGGTGGCGATGCTTGGCATGAAAATGGGTTTTGCGTTGTTATTGATTCCCAATGCACGAGATTTGGACGATTTGACCAAGCAGTTTGGCAAATTCCGTCCGCAATTTTTCCCAGCGGTGAATACGCTGTTTAATGCCTTGACGCATCACAAGGGTTTTGTGGAGCTTGACCATAGTAACCTAAAAGTATCCTTAGGCGGTGGCATGAGCGTTCTGCCCAGCACGGCTGCCAATTGGGAGAAAATTACTGGTAATTATATCATTGAAGGCTATGGCTTGTCAGAGACCTCACCTGTGCTGACCTTTAATCCGTTGGGCAGTTATACAGGCAAAATTGGCATTCCGTTTCCCTCAACTGATATTATTTTGCTTGATGATGAAGGCAATGAAGTGGCAGAAGGTGAGGCTGGTGAGATTTGTGCCAAAGGCCCGCAAGTGATGAAGGGCTACTGGAAGCACGATGACGAAACAGCCAAGGCGATGACTGCTGATGGTTATTTTCGCACAGGGGATATTGGCGTGATGGACGAGCAGGGGTATTTTAAGATTGTCGATCGCAAAAAAGACATGATTTTGGTGTCTGGCTTTAATGTCTATCCCAATGAAGTTGAGGCGGTGATAGCAGCGTGTGCAGGCGTGCTGGAATGCGGGGTGGTGGGCGTGCCTGATGAGCATAGCGGCGAGGCAATCAAGGCGTTTATTGTCAAGCAAGACGCTGCCTTGACAGCCGATGCCATCAAGCAGTGGTGCAAACAAAACCTCACAGGTTACAAACGCCCCAAGCACATTGTTTTTGTTGAGCAATTGCCAAAATCCAATGTGGGCAAAATCCTAAGAAAAGAGCTGCGAGCATTGGCATAAACGGCACTGGACTGATAAGGTTGGTTGTTTGTGGCGTTTTGTGGTTTTTGTGGATAAAAGGCTTGTTTAATTTGCCATCTTATGTTAGATTGACAGTAATGACATTGCTTAGATGTCATTGAAACACAATGAAACCATTCATACGCAATCATCACCTTGATGATGGATTTTACAAAAGCAAACTTAAGGAAAGACAATGACTGAGCAACTATTCACCGTATCAAAAGATGTCCCGTGGTATAAGACTTATCAAGAGCATGGCATTGAGTTTGATTTTAGCCTGCCGAATAATATCAATTCGTTGGTGGATATTTTTGAGCAAGCCTTTGCTCGTTTTGGTGAGCGTGTGGCATTCACCTGCATGGACAAATCCATCACTTATCGCGAGCTGGACAATTACAGTCGCCAAATTGCTGCCTATTTGCAGTCTTTGGGGCTGACCAAGGGCGACAAAGTGGCGGTGATGATGCCGAACATTTTGCAATATCCGATTGCAATGATTGGTATTGTGCGAGCAGGTCTTACGCTTGTCAATGTCAACCCGCTCTACACCTCTCATGAGCTTGAGCATCAATTAAATGATTCTGAAGCAAAGGCGTTGTTTATCGTTGAGAATTTTGCCCATACTTTTGAGAAGGTTGCCAACAAAGGTCAGGTTAAGCATGTGATTGTCGCCTCGCTTGGTGATATGCTGGGGCTAAAGGGCTTGCTGGTCAATGCCGTGGTGCGTCATGTCAAAAAAATGGTGCCTGATTGGAATATTCCGGGTCATATCAGTTTTAAAGATGCACTTAATGTCGTGCCAGCTGCCAATTATACCCGCCCAGAGTTGCAGCTTGATGAGATTGCTGCTTTGCAATACACAGGCGGTACGACAGGCGTGGCAAAAGGAGCGATGCTTAGCCATCGTAATTTGGCCTCAAATGTTGAGCAGTGCGTACCTTTTGTAAGTAAGGTATTTCCAGAAAAAGACCTATCGGGCAAATACATTGCGGTTGCCTTGCCACTTTATCATATTTTCTCATTTACCGCCTGTGGCCTGCTTGGCATGAAATTGGGTTTTAGTATGCTGCTTATCACCAATCCGCGTGATTTTGCCGCAGTGTGCAAGGATTTTGCCAAATATAAGCCCGTATTTTTCCCAGCGGTGAATACGCTATTTAATGGCTTGGTGAATCATGATGGCTTTAGAGCCTTGGACCACAGTAACCTGCGTTTGTCCCTAGGTGGTGGTATGTCGGTGCTGTCAGACACCGCCAAGTCATGGGAGCGTTTGACAGGTAACTACATCGTTGAAGGCTATGGCTTGTCAGAGACTTCGCCTGTCTTGACGCTAAATCCACCGGGTGGCTATACGGGCAAAATTGGCATTCCATTCCCTGCAACAGACATTAAGCTGTTTGATGACGAGGGCAATGAAGTTGCCTTGGGCGAGGCAGGAGAAATTTGTGCCAAAGGCCCACAGGTTATGCAAGGCTACTGGAAACGCGATGATGAAACCGCCAAAGTTACCACCAAAGATGGTTATTTCCGCACTGGAGATATCGGCATCATGGACGAAAAAGGCTTTGTAAAAATTGTCGATCGCAAAAAAGACATGATTTTGGTATCAGGCTTTAATGTTTATCCAAACGAAGTTGAGGAAGTGATGGCATCACACCCAAAAATCCTTGAATGTGGAGTGATTGGGGTGGCAGATTCGCACAGTGGCGAAGTGCCAAAAATCTTTGTGGTGAAAAAAGACGCTTCTTTGACCACCGAAGAGGTGCGTGAATGGGCAAAAGAAAACCTAACAGGTTACAAACGCCCCAAATATATTGAGTTTGTCTCAGAGCTGCCAAAGTCCAATGTTGGCAAGATTTTACGCAAAGAGCTGCGTAAACTTGAAGAGAGCAAATAATCAGCATCGGCCATTTGACCGATGATGCCAAGAATACAAACCTGCCATGAAAAATTGGCAGGTTTGTTTTGTATTCTGATACCAAACTTGGTAAAATGATTGCCATACAAACAACTTAACGAGAATCATTATGCGTATTGACGGCCGTACCAACAATCAACTTCGCCCCATTCAATTTATCCGCCATTATACCAAGCACGCCGAAGGTTCGGTGCTTGTTTGCTTTGGTGATACCAAGGTGCTATGCACAGCCAGTATTGAAGCTGGCGTACCACGCTGGTTAAAGGGGCAGGGCAAGGGCTGGCTGACTGCCGAATATGGTATGCTGCCTCGTGCCACAGGCACACGCACACAGCGTGAAGCTGCTCGTGGCAAGCAATCAGGACGCACCCAAGAGATTCAGCGGTTAATCGGTCGCTCGTTGCGTGCCATGCTGGATTTGTCAAAATTGGGCGAAAACACCATTTATATTGACTGTGATGTCATTCAGGCCGATGGCGGCACACGCACTGCCAGCATTAGCGGTGCAGCTGTGGCGTTGATTGATGCCTTGGAGTGCTTGCAGCGTGATAAAAAACTTAGCCAAGATCCGCTGACAGGCTTGGTGGCTGCTGTGTCGGTTGGTATCAAAAATTCTGAAGCATTGTTGGATTTGAACTATGCTGAGGATTCAACTTGTGATACGGATTTGAATGTGGTGATGACGCAGGCGGGCGGTTTTATCGAAATTCAAGGAACGGCAGAGGATAAGTCATTCTCTCGGCAGCAGGCAGATGCCATGCTAAGCCTAGCCGAAGCTGGCATTGCTGAAATTATCACTGCCCAAAAACAAGCATTGGGCTGGTAATATGCTAAAAGTCTGCGATGATGGTGTGATTATTCGGCTTGATGGTCGGGCAGATAACCGACTGTTTTGGTGGTCGTTGTCGCTGGTGCTGGTTGGCATTGTTGTCGCCATAGCGTGCATGGCATTGCCTGTGGCGTACGCCATCGGCAGTCTGTTTGTTTTTGCGGTGCTGATGTTTGGGTTTAATATCCAAAAACATAGGGCAAAATCTCAGCATTGCTTCACGCAAGGTGAGCTGATACTGACACCCAAGCGATTTAGTATTAATCAGATTGCACTGACTTTGGCTGATGATGCCAAGATTGAACAGGTGGGCAACTGGCTGATTGTCAAGGATCGTGGGCTTGAGTATCGCTTTTCAGGCTTTGCTGATGAAAGACAAATGCAGGTGGCCCGCTCGGTGCTGGCTGGGGCAACGGTGCAAGCCAATCAGGTGGCGATTCGCATCAATCAATGAGATTGATTAGGGATTATCGGTACTGACTTCTTCAACTGGTGGCGTTTGACTTTGTGGTTGCGATTCTAGGGCTTTGGCGAGCTTTTCTTCATTCAGGCGGCGAACTTGATTAATGGCGATGGATAGCTGTTCATCAATCGCATCTGCTTGCTGTGCTGCCTGAGCGTCATAGATTTCAGTGCTGGCGGCTGTAGTAGCGGTGTTTTGGCGAGATGGCAGGTACAGATCATCAGCACTGACAGGGGTGCTGGCGGCTGCTTTGTTGGTGGACTGCTTTTGAGCAGGTTTGGCGGCAGCGTCAGCTTGTGCAGGGGTGGCTGCTTGGGCGGTGATCTCTGCGGAGCCATCACTTGGGCGATCTTGCACTGTCAGCGGCTTGTCGCTTTGATTGTCAGCATCGCTCGGCGGTTCGTCTGTTTGTGCGTCTGGGTTTGCGACATTATCATCATTGAGCGTCTCAAGCGAAACAGGCTCTAGTGGCTGAACTTGCAGATTGCTGCTAACTGGCTTTGGTTCATCGGCAGGTTTTGGCTTGTACTGGGACAGCAAATAAACAATGCTAATCACCAATAGACTTAGCATAACCAAAAGTAGCAATGCACTCATCAGTGGCGAGCGTTTAAAAAAATTGCCTTGATTGGCACGAGGTTTGGTCGGTGGTGTGGTACTCATGAGCAAAATAAAATCGCAAGGCCACATTGCCCAAAGAAATATAGGCAGTCGCATGGCGTTATGTTATTGATTGTTGATATAGTATAGCATAATTGGCTGGGCTGATAAAGTTTGCATTGTCTTGATAAATGGCAGCTTGCCGATGGCAAATCCGATATATGCCAGCCATGCTTGCACAAAATCAGCAATCTGTTAGCTGTTTTTGCTTGTGCTATTGTATATAATTTGTGAAACCATCAATAAAACCCAAAAAAAATTGTAGAATTTGGTATAATAGTCAGTTGGAATGTAATCAGAACAATCACTGACAATCACTTCAAAAACGGTTGCACTGCTTGTTGGCGGTGTGATTTTAAGTAATTTTATACAAGCAATTTGACGGATTTTGCCAAATTGTGTGAGTATGGATAATGACCGTATCTGTTTATAAATGCTCGATGACTTCGGCAACGAAAAAATTGCGACTTGGTAGCTTGGTGGCGGCACTTATTGGTGCGGCTTGTTTGCCTGCGTCCGCCAATGTTAATCCTTTGCAAATCAATGATTTAATCACTTTGGCGGTGCAGACTCACCCATTGGTTGGTTCGGCCGTTGCCGACCAGCAGGCGACCAAAGAGGGCGTAACTGCAGCCAAATTGGGTTATTTGCCCACACCGACCATCTCATCGCAATACAATGGTGATGACGGCACGGTTACTCGCTTTGCTGTCAGCCAGCCGATTTGGTCAGGCGGCAAGCTCAAAGCCGATGCCAATCGTGCCATCAATGATGATAAGGCGGCAACTGCCAAAATCATGGAGCGACAAAATGAAGTTGCCAAAAACACCATTGATATTTGGCAAAGCTATATTTATGCCTTGTCGCTACAAGAATTGTATGTCAATAACCTAAAACAGCTGGCAGAATTTGAGGCGATGATGCAGCGTCGTGTCAGTCAAGGCGTGTCGGCAAAAATTGAATTGGATTTGGTAACAAACCGCATCTTGCAAGACCAAAATTCCCTACAAGGAGCAATCGAGCAGCAAAAAATCGCTGAGGCACGCTTGCAGCAAATCATCGGCGTGCCAGTTGGTTCACCAAATGGTGCCACCATCGCCCAGTTGGCACAATATGCCAAAGATCAATCGCAAAACTACGGTCAGCTTGCCTTTTCGCAAGTGAGCGAAAATCACCCAACGGTCATTCGCCAACGCTTCGAGATTGATTCGGCACGCTATGCGGTTAAATCACAAAAAGCCCAACAAATGCCAACGGTCTATGTGCAGTACCAGACCGATTATAATCATCGCAACAATCGCTTTGAGGATAAGGTTGCACTGGGGCTGAACTATTCACCCGGTGCGGGTTTTTCGAATGTGGCACTGTCCAGAGCCTCTGAGGCACGCGTGCAAAGTTTGGTACAAAGCCAAGAGGCATCAAGACGCACCGTCATGGAGAATATCCAGACGCAGTATCAGCAGTTCATCAGTGCCAGAGATCAGGAATTGTCCCTGACGGCAGCGGTGGCGGGTGCACAAATTGTCCTAAATTCTTATCGCCGACAATTTATTGCAGGTCGCAAAAGCTGGCTTGAGGTGCTAAATGCCGTGCGAGAGCAATCGCAATACGAGCAGCAGCTGCGGCAGGTTCAGGCACAGATGGTGGCAAATTTTTATAAACTGCAAGTGGATTTTGCCTTGATGCCATGGCAGCAGCAGGGCATTGAATTTGTACAGCAACCTGTGGTTGAGTTTAGCCCATTTGGCTATCTAAAAAATGAATTAAGCCATTTTGTACCAAATACACCTATTGATAATTTATCAAATCAAGCAGGCGATGATGCGTCAGATGGTGTGGCCTATCCTGCTTCGGTATTGCCAACCGATGAGCCGATGATTAGACAATTACCGCTGGCAGAAGGCGAGTGGGTATTTGCTGATGAGTCAGATGAGGCATCAGCTGCTTTGTCGCCTGTGCCATCAAATGAGCCAAGCCAGCCTTATGCAGCAGGTGAGCAGCGTACAATCACCCAAACAATCAAGGCAGTGGCACAAAATCAGCAGTGTCAAAATGCAGAAATCTGCCCCAAACCTGTGTCTACAGATGACACGCCAAGCCAATGAATTTGGTGATTGTTGAGATATTTAATATTAAGTATTAATAATTTTGTAGTAAAGTTTTGATGAATTATCATCAGCCCTAAGGAATCAAACCATGTCGCTCCCATCAAATGCGGTGCAAACCAATCAAGGCAGCAATCCTCAAGAATTGGCGTATGCTGTCAGCATTCTCTTAAAAGAGCAGGGATACCCTGTCGACAAAAACCGCTTGCAGTCCAGTCTTGAGACGGTATTGACAGCCCCTACGCCAGATGCTGCTGTTTTTAATATGTTAAAGGCTCTGGGCATTGATGGTGGCATAGAGATTTTGCAAGCACCTGATGCTGCATTTATGCCATTGATTGCTCATCATAAATCCTTGGGTTTTGGGCGAATTGTACAATTTGAACAAGACAACTGGTCTTTTGTTCAGCAGGAAAATACGCATCGCTGCCGCAGTGGCGATTTTGATTTGGTGGCAAAAATTGACATTCATGCCAAGACTGATGAGCGACAAAACATCACCTTTACCAAGTTGCTACGCGAGAGTATTATTGAGCATAAGGGCATTGTCATTGAGGCAATGATTGCTTCTTTTATCATCAACCTATTGGCATTGGCGGTGTCGCTGTTTTCGATGCAGGTGTATGATCGCGTCATTCCAACACGCAGTGAATATACGCTGATTATTCTAAGCTCGGGCGTGGCGTTGATGATTTTGTTTGAGACTTTCATGAAATTTGCTCGCTCGCGGGTGATGGATCGCATGGTGGTGGGCATGGATCAGGATTTGTCTCGCTCGGTGTTTGAGCGATTGCTCAAGGTTCGTGTTGATAGAATGCCAAATTCTGTCGGCTCGTTGGCGGCACAGCTAAGGGGTTATGAGCAGGTGCGAGGATTTTTTACTGCCAGCACACTGTTTACTTTGGTAGATATTCCGATGAGTTTGATATTTGTCTTTCTTATCGCTGTCATTGCCTCGCCGCTGGTTGCAGCTGTACCGCTAATTGCTGCGATTATTGGGCTGCTGCTTGGGTTTTATAGTCGCAAAAAAATCAACCAAGCTGCCCAAGAAGGTGCACAGGCTTCTTATCTAAAAACAGGGATTTTGGTTGAGGCGGTTGAGGGCATTGAGACCATTAAGGCAGGGTCGGGCAATTGGAAATTTTTGTCCAAATGGCTAAATATCATGAATATCACCACCCAAAACGACCTAAAGATGCGTCATGCCAATGACAACCTTAACTACACAGTGCAGATGCTACAACAGATTAGCTATATCAGCATTGTCATTACAGGTGCTTATGTGGTAATGCAGGGCGATATGACCATGGGTGGCTTGATTGCATCGACCATTTTGGGCGGTCGTGTGCTGGCTCCGATTATGAATGCACCAAATATGTTGGTGCAGTATTCGCACGCCAAAGCAGCTCAAATGAATATTGAGAATTTGTTTAAGCTTGAGCAGGACAATCAGGGCGTGAGCTATCCTTTGTCGCCATCAAAAATTTATGGCAATTATCAGTGCAACCAATTGACATTTAATTATCCTGATAATGACAGACCTGCGTTACAAGTGCCAAATTTGACCATCAGAGCAGGCGAGCGAGTGGCGATTTTGGGTGCGATTGGTTCTGGCAAATCAACGCTGCTAAAATTACTATCAGGGTTGTACGCACCAAGTTCTGGGCATATCTTGCTTGATGGCTTGGACATTTCTCAAATCAGCCGTGAGAGCCTAAGTGATCAGGTTGGATATTTGCAACAAGACCATCGTCTATTTCAGGGAACGCTTCGGGATAATTTGCTTATCGGTATGCCGACTCCGTCTGATGATGTGCTGAGCCGAGCATTGCACAGAACGGGGCTGATTCGGTTGGTGTCAGGGCATTCAAGCGGTCTGGATTTGAACATCAGCGAGGGCGGCAAAGGCTTGTCAGGTGGACAAAAACAACTGGTGGCATTTACTCGGCTGGTGCTGACCCAGCCATCGGTGTGGTTGCTTGATGAACCGACCGCTTCTATGGATAATGCCCAAGAACAGCAGTGTATTCAGGTGCTGGCACAAGAGTTTCAAGATCCCCAAAAGACTTTGGTGCTATCCACGCACAAGCCTGCATTGCTTGCTTTGGTAAATCGTATCATCATCATGGACGACAGCAAAGTGGTGATGGATGGGCCAAAGCAGGCGGTGCTTGACCAACTTCGCAAAAATGAAGAAGCTGCCATTGCCAGACGACAAGCACAGCTTGAGCAGGCGAAGCAACAAGCTGCCCAGCAAGCTGATGCGGCTGATAATGACAAACAGCCACCACAGGCCTAATTTTAATTTTTGTTTTGGGATTTATAATGTCAAATTCATATCGTTATCAGCCACACAAGCCCAACTCTAAGCGGGCACGGATTATTATTTGGACGGCACTGGTTACGGTGGTTGTGCTTTTAACTTGGGCATATTTTGCCAAGATTGATCAGGTTACTCGAGCATCAGCGACCGTCATTGCCAGCTCTCGCACGCAAGAAATCCAAGCCTCTGATGGCGGCGTTTTGTCATCAATGCTTGTCAAAGAAGGTGAAGATGTGAAGCGTGGGCAGCTTTTGCTTGTGCTAGAAGAGGAGCGTGCACAGGCAGCGGTGGATAATTCGGCGGTGAAAGTTGCTGCACTGCAAGCAAAAGTGATTCGCCTAGAGGCAGAAATCTTAAATCGCCCATTGCAATTTCCCGAAAGTGTCAAACGGTATCCTGAATATGTACAGAACCAGACGGAACTGTACAATCGTCGCCGCCAAGCGATTTCGCAAGAGATTGCCTCGCTTGAGCAGATGTTGTCGCTTGCCGAGCAGGAATTGTCGCTCAATGAACCATTGCTGGCTTATGGTGATGTCAGTCAGGCTGATGTCATTCGTCTGCGTCGCCAAGTTGCTGATATCAAGGCACAGATTACCAACAAACGCAACAAGTATTTTGAGGACGCTCAAGCCGAGATGACCAAGGCTCAAGAAGAGTTGCAGTCTGAACAAGAGCAGCTTCGTGATCGCAGTCAAGTATTGCAAGAAAAACGCCTATTTGCCCCAACTGAAGGCAAGGTGAAAAATATCCGTGTTACTACTATTGGCGGTGTGGTTAAGCCTGGTGAAGTAATTTTGGAGATTTTGCCGACCGACAGTGATTTGGTTGTTGAGGCAAAAGTGCGTCCTGCCGATATTGCCTATGTCAAAGAAGGGCAAACCGCCAGCGTCAAGCTAGATGCTTATGATTATTCAATCTTTGGTGCGATGAATGGGGAAGTTTTCTATATCAGTCCAGACACTTTGACAGAGCAGACACCGCAGGGCGAGCAGCCGTATTATCGCGTGCAGATTCGTATATCGGGAGCGGAGTTTGATGGGCGTGCTGAAGATATCGTCATTCGTCCTGGTATGACTGCCAGTGTTGATATTAAGGCAATGGAGCGTAGCGTCCTGTCTTATCTGACCAAGCCAATTACCAAGACCTTGTCAGAGGGCTTGGGTGAGCGTTAAGCCATGAATGCTGTGCATCCAAAGCGGACAGTTGCCATTTTGACCACTGCCATTGTCATTGCTGGCATGGCGGTTGGTTTAAGTGCCTGTCAGCAATCTGCACCAAAATCGGCATTGTGTAATAATCAGCAGATTGAGCAAAGTTTTGCCAAGCAGCAATCAGATGTACAAGTGCGTGGCTGTGGTGTGGTAAAATCAGTGCTAAAAGACGACACAAAAGGCAGTCGCCATCAGCGATTTATTGTTCGCTTGGAGGGTGTGCAGCAAACAGTATTGATGGCACACAATATTGATTTGGCACCACGCATTGACACGCTCAAACAAGGCGATTGGGTGGATTTTTATGGTGAATATGAATACACCAAACAAGGCGGTGTGGTGCATTGGACGCACAAAGACCCAGCGGCACGCCGTCAAGATGGCTACATTGATCACCAAGGGCAGCGATATCAATAATATACAAGCTGGCTTATTTGCTTTTATTTGTTGTTAATTTATTATCAATGTAATATAGAGTGGTTATGATGAAAATTTCACTTTCTACCTTATCAGCGTCTGTTTTGGCGGGTTTTGGCATAGTGCCGATGGCGTATGCTGTACCAAATCCGATGGGGCTGCCTACAGAGACGGTGCAAAATAAACCATTTGTTTTGCTGACAGAGCAGGCAACAAGCGAGCCTCTTGTGTCAGCTGAACAAATTGAGCAAGCACAGCAGCCAACTGCCAAGCAGACAGCTATCAGCGTGCCTGAGCCATTGGTTGAGGCGGTCAGTGCAGATGTTGGCTCGCCAGCGGATATGCAGACGATGTTGATAAATTGTGCCTCATTAACACAAGATGCCATGCGTTTGGCGTGCTATGACACCCTGATGCAGGGCGATATACCAACTGCCACTCAAGCAAAACGACCAATCAAACTTGGCGATACGCTGTGGCAGACCATCAAGGGCAATCCGCAGGTTGTGTACAGCGAGACCGAGACGGTTACTTTGCTTGATGGACAGCAAAATGATCAATTATCAGACAAGCAAACCGAGCAACTGGAACAAATCGCCAAAAAATTCACGCCACTTAGTTTGGCATTTGACCTTGATCGCAACAATACACCATTGTGGACAACGCGTCCGCATAACCCCATGTATATTTTGCCATTATATTTAAATGCCAAACCAAATCGAGACCCCAGCACGCCAACACAAAGCACGCAACATTTTAGCACCAATGATATGCGAGCCATGGAACTAAAATTCCAGCTGTCGTTTAAGGTTAAGGCGGCAGAGAATTTGTTGGGTACAGATGCTGATTTGTGGTTTGGTTACACCCAGCAATCGCATTGGCAGGTGTATAATGAGGATAACTCGCGACCATTTCGCTCTCATGATTACCAGCCAGAGCTGTTTTTGACACAGCCTGTGTACTCCAATCTGCCTTTTGGGGGTAAGCTGCGTATGCTGGGTGTTGGTGGCGTGCATCACTCAAATGGTGAGGACAATCCATTGTCCCGCTCGTGGAATCGTGCTTATCTGATGGCGGGTATGGAGTGGGGTAAATTGACTGTCATGCCACGCCTTTGGGCTCGCGTTGCCAAAGGCAGTGATGGACAAGTTGATGACAATCCAGATATCTTGGATTATTATGGCTATGGCGATGTTAGATTCTTGTATCAATTGCCAAATAAGAGCAATATCTCAGGCTTGATGCGTTATAACCCATCAACCAGCAAAGGTGCATTGCAGCTTGACTATGTGCGTCCACTGGGTAAAGGTGTCAGTGGCTATGTGCAGTTGTTCAAGGGCTATGGACAGTCGCTGATTGATTACAATCATAACGCAACCAGCATTGGCATAGGCTTGATGTTAAATGACTGGATGGGCTTGTAATTTGATATAACCTAAACAAAGGCGGCTTGCATGATGGATTATAAAAGCCCAATTTGGCAAAAATCTGCACCAGACAACCCTGTGGTTTGGACGGTGCAGTATGTGCATTATCAAATGGCGGTTTGGCTATACAGACTGCATCGTCATTGCAGTATCTGTGGTCAGCGTCAGTCTGTAGCTCAGCTGATTTGTCAGCATTGCATGGCACGGATTGCCACCAAACTTGCTCCAGAATCCATACCGCTTGACATGGTTGGTGATTTGGACGGTCGGCCATCTGCCAATCAATCTGACAATGTTGCGGCGGCATGGTTGCGAGTTTATCCCATCAGTTATTATCAATATCCTATCAATTTTCTTATTAAAAAATTTAAAGAAAATGAGCAATTAACCGCCTTATTGGCACTGTATGGGCTGATTATGACTCTGCCCAAGCCAATCGGGTGTCATGCAAAAAACACAGTCATTTTGCCCATACCTACCACCACAAGCCGCATTCGTAGGCGTGGATTCAACCCTGTGCTGATACTTGCCAAATGTCTGGCAAAACACTGGGGCCTACCGATTTGGCAAGGTGTAGCACGGCATGACGATAGCCAAAGCCAGCGAGGGCTGGATCGCAAGCAGCGACTAAACAACACAATGGATTTTTATTTGCGCCAAGCGATTCCTGCTTGTCAGGTGATTATCTTTGATGATGTATTAACCACAGGGGCGACGATGGCGTCTGTTGCACGACTGCTTCGTGGGCAAAATGACAAGGTTCGCCTGCTTGGAGTTTGTTTGGCACATGGCACGCCCAAGCATGGAGCCAAGCGATGAATGCAAGAATTTATCAGCAAATCTACAAAAAGTCGACAGGGAGCAGTTTGCTTGAGGTGCTGATGGCTTTGTTGTTATTGTCTGTGGTGGCTTTGGGGCTGTTGTTGGTGCAGGGTAGGTTGTTGATTAGTAGCAGCTCGGCGGACTTAAAATCTCAAGCAGTACAGTTGATTAATAATGATTATCATGCGTTGCGTAATTTTGACGACAATCAAAAACGCAGTTATCGGCTTGCCCTGTCGCAAATTGCCAGCAGTGCCACGACATTGCAAGAATATCGCAGGGCAGCACAAGCACCTCGCATGGATTGTTATCAGGGCTGCTCGGCTGATGCCTATGCTCAATCATTGGCAATTCAGACTGCCAATGCCGCTGCACAAGCCAATGTGGTCATCACAGCGACAACCTGCCCTTCGGGCTATTGTTGGGTGGCGATGTGGGGCAGCGCTGCTTTTGCTGGGTATGATTGTCAAGCTCGTCTGGCGAGTACAGCCAGTGCAGATTGCTTAATCATGGGTGGCTTATGAATGCTGAACGAGGGCTGACACTGCTTGAGTTGGTTGTGGCTTTGGCGATTGGCACATTGGTGGTGCTGACGGCAGCAGCAATGTATGCACAGAGCCTAAAAATTGCCACTTGGACTGATAACACTGCCATATTAATGGATAAGCAGCTTTATGGTGTAGCAGGTTTGGTTGAGCAGCTGCGTTTGGCAGGGCTTGGCATAGATGATGATTATGCCCAAGCTGTGCTGATAGACCCTGCACAGCTGACAGGGCTGACACAGGGCGGCAGTGCATTGTCCACACGATTTTTGACCCAATCCAATCATGGGCAGGCAACCCAAGGCATGACGGCATCGGATAAGCTGACGATACGCTATGTTGCACCGATGGATATGTATGATTGTGAGGGTGATTTGGTGCTTGGGCCAAGACGGGTGCGATTAACCAATGGTGAGCTTGTGATGGTTGATGGGCAGGTGGTTATCGAGCGTTATTTTGTCAGCAGCGATGATGATGGCTTGGCATTGCGTTGTGATGCGGCTCGCTATATCACCGATTCAATTGAGCGAGATGGCAGTCGGGATAGGCGTGGCAGTATGTATACCAATGCGGTGATTGATGAGCAGGTAAAAAGCCACCTAAAAAATCAGCCAGCGATACGCAAACCCTATCAGCTCAAAGGTGCTGGCACACAAAATAGAGCAGGCACGGTGATTATGGCAGATATTGATGGTTTTTGGGTGCAGTTATTAACCATGCAAGCGGGACAAATTCGCCAAATATCCATTGATGATTATCGTAATCAACCAACCAAAACTCCTATTATTGGGATAAAATTTGCCATCATCAGCCGTGCCAGGAGTGATTTATCTGTTGATCAATCAAGCAAGTTGGTGCAGATTTTTGTCAAGCCTGTTCGCTTGCCAGCAGATGGTATCGCACGCCGCTTACATACAGCAGATGTAATGTTTGTCAATGTCAAACAGCAGGTGCCATGATGGGATATTATCAGAAGCAATCGGGGTTTGTACTGCTCGTTGTGCTGATTGTCTTGCTGTTCATGAGCGTGCTGACAACTTGGCTTATCAATCAAAATGCTGTAAATACAAGCAGTGCTTGGTTAAATTGGCGTCAGCAGTCGCTATTTGTCAGTGTTGATACGATGGTTCAGGGTTTTTGGCGATTATCACCAGATGAGTTGGTCAATGAGGCGAAAAGTCCGCAAACTTGGCTAAACACCATTATCACAACTGATGATGAGATGGTTGAGATGACCTCGTGCGATGGGCTGTTGAATTTTGGCAGTAGGCAGGTGGACATACGGCAGAATTTGACTGGTCAGCAGTCGGCACCTTGTGGCGGTGATACGGTAATAACAAAGCAGTGGTTATATGCCAAGAGGCTGCCGCAGACGCATTTTTTGGTTCGGCAGTGGCAGGCTGCCAATATAACACTGCCAACAGCCGAACAGCCTGATGATACCACAGCCCAGCCAAACACATGGCAATATATCCATGTTCAGCTGTTTGTGGTGGCAATGCCAGCAAACAACGGGCGGTTTTGCCAAACGCAGCCCATGTATCAGCATCAAGCGATAAAATGCCTAACGGACAACAGTGTCGCCAATGCAGCATCGACTGCCGAATGGCTTATGGTGGTGCAGGCTGATAATAGTGATTCAGAGCCTGCTACTGATAGTGTCTTATTTATCAAGCCATTACGCAGTTATGATATTCGTCTGGTGCGAGAATAGCTGGCATGAACCAAGCGTTCACAAAAAATCGGCTGACTGGCTGGATTTTTTGCCAAATTATGGTAAAATGCCACAGTTTTTGGTTGAATTGTGGGCGTTGCGGTGAAATTGTAATAAATTGTAACAATACTCACAGCAATTTGTCTGATAGAAAAATGATTGAACAATAAGCAATCATTTTTTACACAATTACATAAAAATACCATAAAAACACTGGTGCATTGAGCGAGCAATCGTATTAAAATGTAACCATCAATAACAAGATGTGCCTTCGGTGCATCGTTTTAGGAGAAAGCAATGAAAGCTGTAAAATTGTCTGTAATTTCTGCTGCAGTACTACTATCAACTTCTGCGATGGCAAATGTTATCACTAACACTGGCACCGCTGTTGCTAATGGTACTCGCACAGTTTTCAAAACACTAACCAAGCCAGCAGCAGTAAGTGCTGAAGTTGGTACTTTGGGTTATGGTGCAAACATCGCTTGGGCGGTGAATGATACCACCGAACTACAAGCTGGTTGGGCTGGCGGTAACATCGCTTCTAGCATCAATGATAACTTCGATGCCAATGGCGTAAACTACCAAGTAAAAACCGACTTTTCTAACCCATACCTAGGCGTACAAATGCGTCCTGCTGCCAACTGGTTCACCGTTGGTGCTGGCGTAATCGTGCCTGACAATGAAATCGAAGTAAAAGCTAACCCACAAAGCAATGGCACTTACCGTATCGGTGGTAAAGAATACGATCAAAACGATGTTGGCGTGCTAGAAGGTAAACTTGAGCATCGTAACAAACTTGCCCCTTACTTGACTGTTGGCTTCCGTCCAAACATTAACAACAACTGGGGTGTATTCGGTGAAATTGGTGCAACTTATCTAGGCAAGGTTGACGCTCAAATCAACAATGTGAGCAATCGTGTTGTAACTTCAACTGATAACAGTACCATTACCAATACATCTGCTTTGGCTGATCAAGCTGAACGCGACATCGAAGCGAAAAAATATGCAAACTGGTTCCCAATTGCAAAAGTTGGCGTAACTTATCGCTTCTAATCGCTAAATCAGAAATCTTCTGATAAATAGCAAAGGCAGTGCAATCGCACTGTCTTTTTTTGGCTTTGTATAAGTTCTTAATGGCAATGACATTGATTGTATTTTGGTGTGATATTTACTGATTAAGCTGTAAAAATTTATAGATAAATTAAGAATTATCATCAGGCAAAGTAGTATGGCAAATGGCAGTTATATTGCCATCAAGCAGTCAATTTTAGAATAAAAAAGCAAAATAAGATAAATATTAAAAAATAATTAATATATTTTTAATAAAAACACCAATTAATATTAAGCAAAGGCGACATTATCATCGGCAAAAATCGCATTCAGCTGCAATCTGGGCTGATGATAAACCCAATGCCCAGCTGCTACACTTGTCCGCACCAGTTGTAACTGTGTGCTGGCATCAGGCAAAGTCATTGCCGAAAAATCAACGCCAAGACCTGCGTGCAAGCGACCGTGATACAGCTTAATCCAACATTCTTTGATTCGCCATAATGCAGCAATCAGTGATTGTTTGGCGATGGCTTGGTTGATGAGCATAAGCTCATTGGGGTGATAATAGCGATTGGCAATGGCAGGGCTGACTGGGTGGATTTCGATATCAATGGCACAGGGCGTGGGGCTGATAATAAGTGCGACCTGATTGCCAGAATGGCTAAAGCTCACAAAACCATGCCGACCGCCGATAAGCCGATAGGGCAGATGCGTGTCTTGCAGCTTGGCGGTGATATTAAATTTGCATAAAGTTTTTGATAATAAAGCACGCACGCAAGCAGATTGTTGGCGTTTGTGTTGTGCTTTGTTGGTGTTTGGTTTGGCGATATAGGCATGGGCGATAATGACTGCCTTGTCATGCAACAAGGCAAAGGTAGGATTGTGCAAACTACACGCAGTCATGCAGAGCGACAGCCAAATTTATGCAGATACTTGCTCGATGGATATGCCACCAAGCCAGTATTGCGTTAGCTGTTTAGTATGATAGCTCGGCACGGCGGTTTTGCGACCATGCTTCTTCGGTTGAGCCAGTGGCAACGGGGCGTTCTTCGCCAAAGCTGACAATCTCAACATTGGCATCGCTGACCCCTTTGCTGGTCAAATAGCTACGCACAGCAGCGGCACGACGCTCACCCAGCGACATATTGTACTCACGACCACCTCGCTCATCGGTATGACCTGCAACCAACACACGAGCGGTCTGATTGGCGGTTAATAGCTTAATATGCTCATCTAGGATTGCTGCAGCTTGTGGCTTGATGACATCAGAGTCAAAATCAAAATGAACAAGGCTTGGCAGGGCTGCTGCTGCAGTTTTAACCGCTTCGCTATTTTCGACCAAAGGTTTGCTTGGGTTGTATACAGCACCTGTGTAGCCTGTTGGGGCGTTTGGTGCAACAACGACATTGCCAGTTGGCTTATGGGCACAACCTGTGCTTGTCATCACGGCCACCAAGGCAAGGCCTGCAAGAGCAAATTTTAAATGTGGCATAAAAACACCTTTTGTATTTATTAACAAATATTAATCGTTATACGCACAATTGTGCAAAGTTGTTTCAGATGGCTATATAATGACAAATTTATAACAAATTTACAAGATATTTTTGCATTTGTGAGACTTTGATTGTGGTGGTTTTATATTTTTAGTGATTCGTCCATTTGTTGCCGAAATTTCAAAAGTCTGTTACCATAGGTCATTTGGCACATAATCGTGTCAAAATCACTGTTTATTGATAAATTTTATTAAATTATATATTTATAAATTGGATAATACTATGAGTCAAGCAACCACACCCCAAAAAATCTACCTAAAGGATTATACGCCACCTGCCTATGCGGTTAAGAAAGTGGATTTGGACATTTGCCTATATGAACAACAGGCGATTGTTAGTAGTCGCCTTGAGATGACAAGACAGGCAGCAGGTGAGCTGGTACTGCTTGGGCGAGATTTGCAATTGCAGCAGGTTTCGGTCAATGGTGAGGTGCTCAGCCCTGCACAGTTTCGCTTGGATTCGGAGAGTTTGACTCTGATTGATGCTCCTGATAGAGCGATTGTTGAGACCAAAGTTATCATCAAGCCACAGACCAACACCACGCTTGAGGGTTTGTATCAGTCAGGCTTAGATGATGAGATGATGTTTGTTACACAATGTGAGCCTGAAGGGTTTCGAAAGATTACCTTTTTTCCAGATCGTCCCGATGTGCTAAGTGAGTATACCACGCGTCTAGAAGCACCAAAAACATTCAAAACCTTGTTGGCGAACGGCAATCTGGTGGAGGCAGGCGAGGTTGGCGATGACCGCCATTATACCATCTGGCATGATCCAACCAAAAAACCAAGTTATTTATTTGCAGCGGTGATTGCCAATTTGCAGGTGCTACAAGACCATTATACAACCAGCGGGGGTCGCAAGGTCTTGCTGGAACTTTATGCGGTTTCTCAGGATATTGACAAGTGTCATGTTGCCATGCAAGCACTCAAAGATTCGATGAAGTGGGACGAGGATAATTATGGGCGTGCCTATGATTTGGATCGCTATATGATTGTGGCAACCAGCCAGTTTAATATGGGGGCGATGGAAAATAAGGGCTTGAATATTTTTAATACCAGCTGCGTGTTATCAAGCCCTGAGACGGCAACCGATGAACGAAGCTTTAATGTCAAAGCGGTGATTGCTCATGAATATTTCCACAACTGGACGGGCAATCGTATCACTTGCCGTGATTGGTTTCAGCTGTGCCTAAAAGAAGGCTTTACGGTTTTTCGTGATCAGAGTTTTTCGGGGGATTTTCGCTCAAAGGCGGTGCAACGCATTGAAGATGTGGCGATATTGCGTTCGGCACAGTTTGCCGAAGATGCTGGCACATTGGCTCACCCTGTGCGTCCAGAGAGCTTTGTGGAGATTAATAATTTTTATACCGCAACGGTCTATGAAAAAGGTGCAGAGATTGTGCGTATGCTTGCCAATTTTCTGGGCAAAGAAAAATTCAGACAAGGCACCGATGAGTATTTTGCCCGTTATGATGGGCAAGCGGTAACTGTGGAGGATTTTTTGTCGGCGTTGTCGGTGGCGGACGAGCGAGTTTTGGCATTTATGCCGTGGTATCGCCAGCCGGGTACACCAGTGCTGTCAGGCGGTGTGCAATATGAACAAGATAAGGTGGTGGTTCGCCTTGCCCAAAAAACTCGCCATGTACCAAATTATGACGCACCAGTTGCTTTGCCAATTCCTGTGGATACGGCAATTTTTGACAGCAATACAGGGCAGTTGCTTGCCGAAAAAATGTTGCTACTGACCACCGATAGTGCTGAGTTTGTCTTTGATGGGATACAGCTGTCCGAAGGTGGCCACCCTGTCGTGTCTGTTTTGCGTAATTTTTCCGCACCTGTACGACTGGAGTTTGATTATAGTGATGAGGATTTGGTGCGTTTGGTGTCGTTTGAAACCGAAGGATTTAACCGTTGGCAAGCCATGCAAACTCTGGTAAATCGTTGGTTGTTTGGCAGCTTTGATAATGTTGATAGCATTGCAGGGCTGTTAAAAACGGTAACAGATGAACTGCTTGATTGTGATCCGATGTTGGCAGCCAGATTGTTTGATGTGCCAAGTCAAAAAGAGCTGGCGATGGCATATGACAGCGATTATGATCCTGTGGCGGTCAAGGCTCGCCGTGATGAATTTATTAAATTGATTGCGTGTGCGTTGGCGGATAAGGCGACAACATGGTATCAAGCCTTGCCAATACAGGCGTACGAAGACACACCATTGGCACGGGGTCGCCGTCTGTTACGCAATGTGTTGCTTGATTTGCGTCTGCTGGCAGGCGATGCTACCGCTGAACAAGATGCCTATTACCAATATGATAATGCAACTTGCATGAGTGAGCGACTGGGGGCGTTTACCGCCATCATCAATCATGATTTGGGCAAAAAATCGCTATACATTGCTAATTTTTATGAAAAATTTGCCAATGAGAACTTGGTGATCGATGCTTGGTTTAATGCACAGGCATTGTCAAGCCGTACCAGCATTGATGATATTGCCGCCTTGATGCAGCGTCAAGATTATGACTGGAATACGCCAAACCGTGTGCGTACCACTTTGGGAGCATTGGCTGCCAAACCTGTGCAGTTATGGACACAGCAGGGCATGGCGTTATACCTATCGGCGGTTGAGCGGCTTGATGGTTCAAATCCGCTTTTGGCGGCACGATTGTTGTCGGCACTGGCTCGCTGGTATACGCTTGGTGATGATGCCAAGGCGATGGCACAGTTCAATCTTGAGCAATTAAAACAAAAAGTACAGTCGAAAAATGTACTGGAGTTTTTGGATAATATGCTGACCGTTTGATGTGTTTTTATTGATAATCAACAAGTGGCAGGCTCGCTTGTTGATTATTATTTGTTGCATAAATTTTAATTTTTCCAATTTTTCTGATTTTTAAAATATATTATCTATCTATATATTTTTAATTAATTGTTGGGCAAGTTTAAAGAAAAATGCTACAATTGCTTTTTTGCCAAACTTTGGAGCGTCCATGTCAATCGCCACCAAGCCGCCTGTGTATTATCGTGCTGCCATTGCGATGCTATCTCCCCTGTATCGCCTGTGGGTTGCTTATAAATCCAAATCACGATTGACACGCCAAAGGGAGCTTGATGAGCGATTTGCGGTGCGGTATTTGCCTGTCCCTGTGGCTGATAAGGGGGTGATTTGGTGCCATGCGGTCTCTTTGGGCGAGCTAAATACGGCATATCCGCTTTTGGAGAAGTTGCTGGAGCATGGTTTTGGGCTGTGGATTAGCAGCACAACGCAGACAGGATTTGAGCGTGCTAAGCGGTTGTTTGCTGAGCAGATAGCAGCAGGTAGTGTGTCGCACAGTTTTGTTCCTGTGGATAGACCTGTGGTACTGGAGCGATTTTTGGCACATACAAATCCTGTTGCTGCACTGTTTGTTGAGACCGAGCTGTGGGCAAATACACTGTATGCTTGCCGCCGCCGTGGTATCGCAACTGTGATGATAAATGCTCGCTTGACCGAAAAATCATATCAAGGTTATGCCAAATTTGCCCAAGTAAGCAAGACCATGATGGCAAATCTGGACAGTGTAATCGCACAAGATAAGGATTCTGCCGAGCGATTTTTGGCACTGGGAGCCAAGAAAGTGGCGGTGGCTGATTCTTTAAAATGGGCAAGTGTCAGTCAGCTGACCTATGCCCAGCAGCTGCTTGCCGAACAAAAAGCACAGGAGTTTGGGCGTGCTGGCAAGACGCATATTTGGGTAATGGCAAGTACGCATGAGGGCGAGGAGGCGTTGGCGATTGCCGCACATCAAGCACTCATCAAACAATTGCCCAATGCTTTGTTGATTTTGGTGCCACGCCACCCAGAACGATTTGAGGCGGTGTATCAGCTGTGCCAGCAATCAGGGGTTGAAACGGTACGCCGATCGCAGCAGACAAATATCAATGAGCATACGCAGGTCTATTTGGCAGATAGTATGGGCGAGCTTTTGGCTTGGTATCAACTTGCAGATATTGCCGTTGTTGGTGGCTCGTTTGTGCCGATGGGTGGGCATAATCCGATAGAGCCAGCCAGCCTTGGCAAGCCTGTGATTATTGGCAGTTATGATACCAATTGCCATGAATTGGTGAGGGCATTAAAACGCGTTGGTGCGTTGGCACAGCTTGATGCAACAGATGATAAAGTGGCGATTAGGCTGTTTGAGGCAATCATGCAAGCGTATCTGTATCGCTGGACGGGAGAGAGCGGAGCGGAGTTGGTTGCAAGCAAGCAACAAGCGGTCTTCGAGCAACTGTCCTTGGTGCTACAAGCCATAAAAGAGCAAGGCAATGATGATTGATATTTTCGCCTAACGAATAAGCTGCGTTGTTAATTTATGAATGTTATTTTATTAAACTCTGAAAATTTTATTAATAAAAATGCAGAAAACACTTACCAGCCACAGGCTTGTATTTATGATGAAAAAATCATTCATCATGTCATCTCGGTGCTGGGGGCTAAGGCTGGTGATGAGCTAAAAGTTGGTGAAATTGGTGGCAATCTGGGTGTGGCAACAATTGAGCGAATTGATAATAAGCAATTGATTTTAAAAGATATTTATCTTGACACACCACCTCCACCAAAACTTGAGATGACCGTTGTTTTGGCACTGCCACGCCCCAAGGTATTAAGGCGGTTGATGATGGATATGGCGGCGATTGGTGTTCGGCATATTGTGCTGGTTAATAGCTTTCGCACTGACAAATCCTACTGGTCATCGCCACATTTGGCACGGCTTGATGAGTATCTTATCGAGGGGCTACAGCAAGGTGTGGATACGGTATTGCCAACTTTGACACTGGCTAGGCGATTCAAGCCTTTTGTGGAGGATCAATTGCCTGCCTTGATTGGTGAGGGGCAGGCGGTGGTGGCACATCCGTATGCACAGGTTGGTTTTGGGCAGTTTGGCAGTTCTTGTGTGCCGAGCGTTATATTGGTTGGGGCTGAAGGGGGATTTATCCCTTATGAGATTGAGCTGCTTGCCAGTGTTGGGGTGGTGGCTGCAAGTTTGGGCAGGCGTATTTTACGCACCGAGGCGGCGGTAAATGCTTTGCTGGGGCGGTTTTTGTCAGCTTGTTAATCACTTTATAAGCGGTTATGATTTATGTAAAAAACGGCAATTGCTATGTGCAACTGCCGTTTTTTGAGATTATTTATTATCCAGTTGGCGATAGTTGATGTAGGGAACTGGCTGAATGGTTTTGTTGTTTGGCGTGGTGTATGACAGTGCCTTGATGTCTTCTGCCAGCTGATTGCCCAGCTCGCTGTAACCCTTGTGGGTAAAATGCACGCCGTCTTTGGCAGCTTTGCCACTGCGAATCCAGTTCATCATTGAGCAGCTACCTCCCATTGCTGCTTGCCAATCCCAAAACAAAGTTTGTTCATCTTGGGCGGTTTGTCGCTGAATCTGCTGAATGGCAGACAATCCACTTGGGCGTGTGCCACAGCCACCACCAGTGCTTCGCAGTGCTTCGGGTGCAGAGACAATCATGATGGCTGCATTGGGTGCGGCTCGGCGAATTTGGCGAATGCGTTCGCTTAGCACCGCTTGCACACGCTCTGCTGATACGCTGTTGTAGCCTTCGTTGGTGCCATAGGCTAAAATAATCAAATCAGGGGCAATTTCTCCCAATTCATTTTGCCAAGCGGTGTCATTCCAACGATTCCAGTGGGACAGTTCAGCTCCGTTAATGCCCAGTGCTGATACGATGGCTCCTGTTTGGGTTTTTGATTTGCCCCACCAGCCACCGATGGCAGTGCCAGAGACGCTGCCTTGTGCAGTGATGGTAAAGGGTAATTTGGCATCAAAACTGACTCGTTGCCAAGTGCTATTTTTGATGGGAGCGGCGATACTAAAGCGGTTGCCATCGCTGTCAATACCAATAAGCTCACCATCATTGGCCGCTTGGCGGATGCTGACTGTCATGGTTTGGGTTGGTTCATAGCCCTTGGACTTAATGGTTAGGCTGCTGCCTGTGTGATTGGGCTTGGCAATCAGACCGCCAAGTGTGTAATTTTCGTTTTGATTGCGGCGACTAGAAATGGCTGTCCATTGGTTGTTGTCATAGCCATAGCGAGCTAATCTTTGACCGCTAAAGTACATTGGCATTGCCCAGCCCATGCCACCATTGCCATAGCGTTCCTGAAGATTGTTGCGTAGAGCGTCCGTCATGCTATCGCCTGCAGTATGCGAGTCGCCAAGCTGGACGATGTGGATATTATTGTTTGCCAGTGCGTTCAATAATTTGTTGGTATTTGGCTCATTATAGTTGGTCAAAAAACCACCCCAAGCAGCCATATTTGTCAGCGATAAGGCACAAAGTGCAAACAGTTTTTTCATAAATTTACTCGGTTAATCTGTGATAATGGTCAGCTCATCTTGTAGGGCTTTTGCAATCAGTTTTTGCCCTTGTACGCTAAAATGAATGCCATCGGAGCTACGCATTTTAATTGATTTGCCATCTTTTACAAGATAATCATTGTAAACATCGTTGCTGGTACCTAACAGTTCGCGTGCGTCCAAAACCTTGACATCGTGGCGTTGCAGCTCGGCTTTCATGACGGCAGTTAAATAAATCATCTGTTCATTTAGTTTTGCTTTTTTCATATTTGGTGGCGTAATCCAGATAACTTTTACGCCGTAGTTTTTGGCAGTATTAAGAATGCTTGCCATGCGAGCTTGATAGCCCGCTTCCCATTGTGGGGTCTGAAATTTCAACTGACCGCCATTGGTTAGGTCGGGCATATCCCATGGATCATTTGGCCCCAAAAATACCGCCAAAATCTTGATATTGGCATTATTTGCCAAAGTTTCTTCGATGGTTTTTGGCCAGTTAAATAGGCTTGGGTAAGCAAGTCCTGTGCTTTGTTTGGATAGATTTACTGATTTTATATTGTAATTTTTTTGAAGATATTGCTGCACATGCGGTGCAACGCCTTGCATCATAGAGTCTCCAGCAAAAAAGATTTCATCGCCAGTACGCAGAATATACACATCTGTAGTGGATGCTTGTATGCTAGATACTTGGTCTTGTGCTTTGGGTGCTTGATTGGACTGTATCAGCTGCTGCTTGGCAAGATATTGCGGAGTGTAGGCAAAATTTTTATTAAAATAATCAACCACTTGTTGATTTTTATTCGTGATATTATCGGTGAGTTGACCATGCCAAGCGTATAATTGGTTGCCGATTTCGCCGCCTTTTTTCCACGCGTCAAATTTGTTGTTTAGGTACAACAAGGGGCTGTCTTTGTGGTAGGTTTGTAGATAATAGGCATTGACCGAGTTTTGCATGACCCATAGGCACAATGCTGCAAAAAAGCACAGCACCGCCAAAAGATAGCTGTAGCTTTTTGAGTGCATATAATCCACAGGATAGTCATCTAGATTGATATGCTTGGCTGTGGGGTATGTTGGCAGATTATTGTCCGTTGATGATTGCTTAGAAATTGGCATAAATAAACCCTGGAATCCCTGATGGTGCAAAGATAATGACCGTTAATAACCCAATGAGCAATAGGCTGATGATGACAACCTTTGGCAGGCAAGAGAAAAAACGCACAATGGCAGGCGTGTGGCGTGTGTACCACGGATAAATAAGCCACGCAACCACAAAAATCGCCAGCATATACAAAGGATTGGCACTCCATGCGATGTTTTGATAATTAAATACCAATGCCTGAAAAATCTGCGTAGCATCATTCCAGCTGCTTGCTCGAAAAAACACAAAGCAAAATGCCACAAAATTGATGGTGAAAAAAATACCCAGCATTTTGCCCAGCCAGCCTTGCCGATAGAGGGCATTGCGTGCGGTTTTTGGGGTGCTTTTGTAGAGGATTTGGTGCAGCTTGTCGGTGCAGTTTAGCAGTACAATCGCCAAGCCGTGCAACAATCCCCACAGCAAAAAATTAATGCTTGAGCCGTGCCAAATGCCAGACAATCCCATGGCAATCATCAGATTGATTTGTGTTTTGGCAAAGCCACCACGGCTACCACCCAAGGGAATGTAAATATAATCACGAATCCATGTGGATAGACTGATGTGCCATCTGTCCCAAAAAACACGAATATTATGGGCGATGAGTGGTGCTTTGAAGTTTATGGGCAAACGAAAACCGAGCAATAAACCAAACGCCACCATCATCTCGCTATAGCCCGAAAAGTCCAAAAATAACTGCAAAGTGTAGGCATAAATCGCCACCAGTACTTCTAGGCTATGGTACTGCATGGGGTTGGCAAAGATTGGATTGACCCAATTGTCAGCCAACCAACCTGCCAGCCACCATTTTTTGATTAATGCCAACAAAATCAGTGCCAGAGCCACAGTCGGCAACAAAATCCGCCGTGGTGCGATGGTGCGGATTTGTTCGCTCATGCCACAGGGTTTGCCCTGTATGTCGGTCAATCCTGCTGCCGACTTGGCACGAGCGATAGGACCTGCACTGATGGTGGCAAAAAATGACAAATGCTGTAGCAGTTCCATAAAGCCAAAGCGTGGCGTTTGTTCGTCCTGCTGATAGCGGCTGACCATGTAGCTTATGCCTTGAAATGAATAATAAGAAATGCCCAGCGGAAAGATGATATTTGCCATCAAGCCTGACGAATCAAGCTGCAGGGCATCTAGGCTTAGCTGAATTGTTTGTTTGAAAAAATCATAATATTTAAATACGCTAAGGTTAAGCAGGGTGAAAATTACACCAAGGGCGAGCCATCGCTTTTTAAACTGACTGCGATCCATCATGCTGGTGATAAAAAATACCAAAATGGTGTAGATAAATAATATCAAGACAGCTTGCCCGCCTGCCATCAGATAGACAATCAAGTAGCTTAGGCAGCTAAGTAGCAGATTTTGGCATTTGGGTCTATGGCGAAACAACCAATAAATCGCCAAAAAACCAATAAATAATAACGAAAATTCTATGGATAGAAATGAAAACATGGGTTGATTTCACTCCGCATCAGAGTATATAAATATGGATAAATTTTGAACTATTTTATCATATCGTTGTTTTATTGTTAATATGTATGGTTAAAAAATTGCACGCATTTTGAGCAACTTTTTAAGATTTTATCAATATAATTTTTATTTATTAACAATAAAAAAGCAGGCAAAACCTGCTTGATAATCAGATTGATAAGACTGGCTAATCACTAAGTTTATTTGCTAGCAAGTGCAAATACCGACCCATTTGCCGAAATGGCATCATGCGTGCGTATTTTAGCTCCATTTGCACCACAGCATCAGGGTTATTCAGCCCGCCTCGTTTTAGCGGTGCATAATCAGAAAAAACACGAATCCCTGAACGCAACATGATTTGATAGCCGTGTTGATTTAGCCAGTTTTCGACAGTGTCGGCAGCCACAGGGTGATTGGGCGTGAGGCTTTTGTTGTCGGCTGGGCGTGGCGTATCCAGCTGATAAAAATTCCCCATCACCAGATTGCGATAAATTTTACTGGCAGGGTTATAAAAGCACAGCGAAAGTATGCCATCTTTTGCCAAAAATTGATCAAAAAATGCCATGATTTTTTCGGGTTCGCCAAGCCACTCAAGTAAGGCATGGCATAAGATTAGGTCAAATTTTTCACCTGCAAGTTGCTCGCTTAGCTGCTGATAGGGGCAGTTAATGATACGCAGTTTTTGCTCAACGCCGAGTGCTTTGGCGTTATCTTTTGCCATCTGGAGCATATTGGCAGAGATGTCGTTGATGGTAACTTGATGATTGTTGGCGAGCATGAGGCTCAATTGTGCCAATCCTGCTCCGACATCCAGTACACGCAGGCTATCTTTTGGGTGGTTGGTGATGGCTTCGTCAATATCCTGCCAAAGTACGGCAAGGCGAATGCGGCCTTTGATGCCGCCATAGACTTTTTTGGCAAAATGCTCACTGATGTCGTCAAAATTTCTATCGCTGATGTGCTTGGTCATGTTAATCTTTTGTAAAAGTTGAACGGATAAATGTATCTGTGCATTTTGTTGGGTTTATTTTGATTATTTGTTGGCTAAGCTGTGCTATAATGAGCTGGTTTATCAAGTGGATTAATGCCTTATTATAGCACAGCCAGATGAGTATGGGCTTATTTTATGGCTGGCATAAGGGCAGGTTGCTTGAACAGAAAAACTAAATAGCGATGAGTATCACGATGAAAAAATCTACCATCAAAGTTATTGGCGTGTCAGCAGCATTGGCATGGGCATTGGCAGGTTGTGATGAGCAGCCAAAAACACAAGATGTCGCAGTTGCTGAACCTGTGGTGCAAAAGCTGGATTCGGTATGCGAGGACAGTGCCTTAAAGAGTCGATTGGATTTGTCTATCAAAAATGCCATCTTGTCAGCGGCAATGAATCGTTTGGTAGGGCTATCGCCAGAGCAAAATTTGGCAACCCAAACCGCATTAAATCAGCGACTAAATACAGTGCGTATTGACAGCCAGAATCCGACAAATTTTGCTGACAGTTGCATGGTTGATGTTGCAATTGCCATTGATAATCAAGATTTGGTCGCAGCGGAGTATGCTTTTGCTCAGTCAGGGGCGACTTTGTTGCAACGAGCCACTCAAGATCAGGTTGAGTTAAATAATGGCACAATTGTCGCCAAGCAAGTTACTTATCAGCTGGTTGGTGGCGATGTGGTTATGTATAACAACAATCACAATGCCATTAATTTGATTGCTGATATTTTGTTGGCAGCGGTGGGCAATACGCAGGTTGATATGAGCAATGCGACTTATGGCGTAAGCAAGCCTCAGGTGGTTGAGCGTATGCCATCGCAACCAGCACAGATAAACAGTGATGCTCAAATCACCACCCGAATCGAACGCCAAAACTCTGTTGCAGATGCAGCTCATGACAATCAAGCGGTACGCACGCCAACAGGCAAT
Organism: Moraxella cuniculi; assembly: GCF_900637105.1. NCBI lineage: Bacteria > Pseudomonadati > Pseudomonadota > Gammaproteobacteria > Moraxellales > Moraxellaceae > Moraxella > Moraxella cuniculi. The sequence goes on from NZ_LR134343.1 coordinate 1,068,812, forward strand.
CGCACGCCATCACATGAGTTGCCCAGAACCAGACAGCCAGAACAAAAAGCACCTGCCAAAGTAGCCGAGCCTACCGAGTCCGCCAAGGCTCAAGCAAGCAACCAGCAGCCAGCAATTATCAGCAAACGCAGCACTCAAGCTCAGGCTCAGATAAACTCTGCCAAAACAGCAGAGGCTGCCGAAAAAGCACAAGCCAAGCCAAAGCCTGCTGAAACTCGCTCTGCCGATGCATCGTCTGCCAAATCACCAGTCGAGCCAAAGCAAACCGAGCAAACAAGCGATGGTATTACCATTGTTGAGACCAATGAAACCTACTAAGTTTGTCAAAGTGTGGTGATGTCAAATAAAGCCTTGTAAAGGGGCTTTATTTGTTTTGTTACAGTATTATCAAAAATACCCCTTTTTGTTGATTTTGTGTTACAATCAGGTGATATTTAATCATTGATGATTTGGAGACTGTGATGAATTTGCCTCGTAATAAGTTTGCTCAAGTGATGCCAGCGATGATTGCAGTGGCGTTGATGGGCTGTAATGATTCTGCTAAGAGTACCGATACTGCTGAAAAATCCAGCAATCAGGCGGTTAAAACCCAAGAAAAAGCCAACAAAAAGGTGGCAATTTCGGCAATTGTTGAGCATCCTTCGCTAAACGATATTCGCTTGGGCGTGATTGATGGTTTGGCAAGTTTGGGCTATAAAACTGGCGAAAATCTGACAATTAATTTTCAGTCTGCACAGGGCAGTATGGCAACCGCAGGGCAGATTGCCAAGCAGTTTGTCGCTGACAATCCTGATGCAATCGTTGCCATCACCACACCAACTGCCCAAAGTCTTGCAGCAGCAACCAGCAGTATTCCTTTGGTTTATACGGCAGTATCAGACCCTGTGGCTGCCAAATTGATTGATGAAAATAATCAAGCCAAGCAAGCCAACATTACAGGTCTGTCAAGCCAATTGCCTCTGGAGCCACAGATTGAATTGTTCAGCAAAGTCAAGCCAGAAGCCAAACGCATTGGCTTTGTATACAGCCCCGGTGAGGCAAATTCGGTGGCAATAAAAAATCAGCTGCTTGAGCTTTTGCCAAAATACGGCATGACTTTGGTGGATGTGCCAGCAAATCGCTCAAGCGATGTTGGTGATGCGACCCGTTCTTTGGCTGGCAAGGTTGATTTGCTATACACATCACTGGATAATGGTGTAGCATCGGCGATGGAATCAATGGTGCAGGTGGCAAATGAGCTAAAAATTCCTGTCATCACCTCTGATGAATTTTCGGTGCGTCGTGGAGCAACGGCTGCTTTGGGCGTGAATGATTATGACTTTGGTTTGGCAACCGCCAAGTTGGTCGCCCAAGTATTAGATGGCAAAAAAGCCAATGAAATCAGCCCAGCGGTAATGAACGAGCTGACCTTGTTTATCAGCCCAAAACACGCTGCAGCACAAGGGGTTACTGTTGATTTAACCAAACTGCAAGACAGTATTAATGTAGATACCGTGCCTGCCCGCCAAGCACAAAACTAACCGCCAATCAGTGGGTTAGCCAGCCCAAAGCAGGCTTGGTGTTTTGGTGTGATTGTAAATATCACTCACCACAAACAAAGCAAGTCTGCCTAGGTGATTAATTGTATATTAAGAGAGTATTATGAAAAAGTTATTAAAAACTACTTTATGTGCCAGCCTTGCAGCACTGCTGCTAAGTGCCTGTGGCGATAAGACCACCAACGAAACCACCGACAAGGCAGCTGATGATGCCAAGCGTGTTGCCATTACCGCCATTGTTGAGCATCCTGCTTTGGACGCGGCTCGTCAAGGTGCGTTGGAGCAGCTGGCTGCCGAAGGCTTTAAAGAAGGCGAAAATTTAACGGTGAATTTCCAGTCAGCGCAGGGCAACATGGCAACTGCAGGACAAATTGCCAAGCAGTTTGTCGCTGACAATCCTGATGCGATTTATGCCATCGCCACGCCATCAGCCCAAGCGATCGCCGCTGCCACTTCAACGATTCCTGTGGTATTTTCGGCGGTTACCGACCCTGTGGAGGCAAAGCTGGTGAATAATTTACAATCATCTGGCAATAACATTACAGGTGCTTCTGATGTTTTGCCTTATGAGCCACAAATTGAGCTGATTCGTCAGCTGATTCCAACGGTAAAAAATGTTGGCTATGTTTATAGCCCAGGCGAGGTTAATTCAACCGTTGTCTTAAAAAATCTCAAAGAAAAACTTGCTCCGCTTGGTATTACAGTTATCGAGGCACCAGCCCAAAAATCCAGCGACATTACACAGGCAGCAAACAGCTTGGTTGGCAAGGTTGATGTTATCTATACCTCAACTGACAATAATGTCATTAATGCTTATGAGGCACTGTATCAGGTGGCAAAACAGGCAAAAATACCCTTGATTTCGGCGGATACCAGCACTGTTGAGCGAGGGGCGGTGGCAGCCATGGGCGTGAACTATACTGATTTGGGCAAACAGGCGGGCAAAATCATCGCTCGTGTGCTAAAGGGTGAAAAACCTGCCGATATTCCTGTGTATATTTCAGAGAATTTGGATTTGTACATTAGCAAAAAACACGCCGCCGAACAAGGCGTACAGTTGCCACAAGAAGTGCTGGACAGAGCAACCAAAGTCATTGATTGATTTTGTCGTGTGGATTTTTGGTTAATTTTGTGGCATATTTTCTTTTGTGCTACAAACTTCAAGCCCAAGCGGTATCAACTGCTTGGGTTTTGTACAAATGATAATTCTATTGTGCCAGTGATTTTGTTATAATAAGCATTTTTTGATGGCGAGTAATGCCCATGAGTTTGATTGCGTTATTTGGGGCGCTAGAAAGCGGTCTGATTTATGCCTTGATGGCACTTGGTGTGCTGATTTCTTTTCGGATTTTGGATTTTCCAGATTTGACAGCGGACGGCAGTTTTCCTTTGGGAGGTGCAGTTGCAGGCGTGGCGATTATTGCTGGATTTAATCCGTGGCTTGCCTGTCTGTTTGGTATGGTGGCAGGCATGGTGGCAGGTATGATAACTGCTTGGCTGCATGTCAAATTGGGTATCTTGCATCTTTTGGCAGGTATTTTGATGATGACTGCCTTGTATTCAATAAATCTTAGAATCATGAACGCTCCCAACTTATCACTGCTTGGCGAGCCGACTGTATTTGATGCGGTGTCGCAATTTGGTACGCCTGCCAAAATTGCCGTGGTTGCTGCCATTGTGATTGTTGTCAAGCTGCTTTTGGACTGGTTTTTTTCAACCGAGACAGGGCTTGCGATGCGTGCCACAGGCTCAAACTTACGCATGGCACAGGCTCAAGGCATCAACACTTCAGGGATTATTATTCTGGGCATGGCAATCTCCAATGGACTGATTGCGTTGTCAGGTGCGTTATTTGTGCAGACGCAGGGCTTTGCTGATGTGTCTATGGGTATCGGAACCATCATCATCGGTCTGGCGGCGGTGATTATTGGCGAGGCGGTATTGTCAGCCAAACGCATTTTTTGGATTACTTTGTCGGTATTATTAGGTTCGGTGATTTATAAGTTGTTTGTGCAATTGGCGATGTCTAGCGAGCTGTTGCGTGATGTGGGCTTTCGCTCGCAAGATTTGAATCTCATCACTGCTATTTTGGTGATTATTCTGCTTGTGTTGTCAGGTTATAAGCACAAGCTGGTTGGCAAACGCAAGACAAAACAATAGGAGTGCCACTTATGATGCAAGCAACTGATTTACGCCTGACATTTAATGCAGGTACACCAATTGAAAACCCTGCCTTGCAAGGACTGTCTTTATCAATCGCCAAAGGGGAATTTGTTACCGTCATTGGCACCAATGGTGCGGGCAAATCCACTTTTTTAAACGCCATCAGTGGTGCGGTGCGTGTTGATAGCGGCAGCATAAAAATCGACGGGCAAGAGGTGAGTCATTTGCCCACCCATCGCCGTGCAGGGCAGGTGGCACGAGTATTCCAAGACCCGATGGCTGGCACTTGCGAGGCTCTCACCATCGAAGAAAATATGGCATTGGCATTTAAGCGTGGCGGTGTGCGTGGCGTGTCAGGAGCATTAAATGCCAAAAATCGCGAGCTGTTTCGTGAAAAATTAGCCATCTTAAAACTCGGTCTAGAAAATCGCCTCACCGACCGCATGGGGCTGCTGTCAGGAGGCCAAAGGCAGGCGGTGAGCTTATTGATGGCAAGTTTGCAACCATCAAAGATTTTGTTGCTTGATGAGCATACAGCGGCACTCGACCCAAAGACGGCAGCTTTTGTGCTGGATTTGACCGACCGAATCATCAGTCAGGGGCAGCTGACCGCAATGATGGTAACGCATTCAATGCAACAGGCATTGGCACACGGTACACGCACTGTGATGCTGCATCAAGGCAAAGTGCTGCTTGATGTCTCAGGCGAGGCTCGTAAGGGCATGACGGTGCAGGATTTGTTAGACTTATTTACTCAAACTCGTGGCGAAAAGATTAGTGATGATAGTTTGATACTGGGCTGATATCCATAGCCCATCAAGCACTTAGGCAAAAGCTTAAGTGCTTTTTTATTATTAAGAAAATTTGTTTTGTCAAAAATTTTTGTTACTATGGGGTATTTTTTATAAATTACAAGGAAAGAAAATAAATTTAAATTTTTATAATAAAAACAATATCTTACAAATAAATATTGAGACAAATTTGTTTTTTTATTGAAAAATTATCCAATGCCTACCATATAATCGCTAACAATGCAATAAGATAATTTTAAGTATTAATTTTTAATTAAACTTAATAAATTATCTGACAAAAATTTTGAGGACGATAATGAATTTTGACAAATACACACGCACATTGCAAGAGCTGTTGCAAAAAGCTCAGAGCTTGGCTGGCGATCAGCAGCATACAGCGATTGCCCCTGTGCATTTATTAACGGTGGCGAGTGAGCATCAGACAGCAGCAGCGATATTGCAGGCGGCACAGGCGAATATGCCAGTGCTAAGCAATCAAGCCAAAACATTGTTATCGCACCAAGCCATCATCACTGGTGCAGCACAGGTGGGCATTTCGCCCGAGACCGTAAGAGTGTTGGAGGCAGCTGAAAAATACGCAGCCGAAGCAGGCGATGATTATGTGGCGGTTGAATGGTTGCTGCTTGCGTTGTTCTATGACAAAACGACGCACAAAGCACTGGTGGCAGCAGAGGTGAATGAGCAGCAGTTAAAGCAAACAATTATGAAAATCAGAGGAGATGAAACAGTGAATAATCAAAACAGCGAACAAAACAGACAAGCACTCGAAAAATACACCATTAACTTGACCGAGCGAGCGGCAGCTGGCAAACTTGACCCTGTTATTGGTCGTGATGACGAGATTCGCCGTACGGTGCAAGTGCTTTCACGCCGTACCAAAAACAATCCTGTATTGATTGGCGAGGCAGGTGTTGGCAAGACCGCCATTGTTGAGGGTTTGGCACAACGCATCGTCAATGGTGAAGTGCCAGAGAGCCTACGAAACAAGACGGTACTGTCTTTGGACATGGGGTCGCTCATCGCAGGGGCAAAATATCATGGCGAGTTCGAGGAGCGGCTAAAAGCTGTGCTAAATGAACTATCTAAGCAAGATGGCAATGTGATTTTGTTCATTGATGAGCTGCACACCATGGTTGGTGCAGGCAAAACCAGCGGTGCGATGGACGCGGGCAATATGTTAAAGCCTGCCTTGGCACGAGGTGAATTACGCTGTGTGGGTGCGACAACGCTTGATGAATATCGCCAATATATTGAAAAAGATCCAGCACTGGAGCGTAGATTTCAAAAGGTATTGGTTGATGAGCCGAGTGTTGAGGACACCATTGCGATTTTGCGTGGTTTAAAAGAGCGTTATGAGCTGCATCATGGGGTGAAAATTCTGGATTCGGCAATCATCGCTGCTGCCAAGATGAGTCATCGTTATATTACCGATCGCCAATTGCCAGATAAGGCAATTGATTTGATTGATGAGGCTGCCAGCCGTATCAAGATGGAGCTAGACAGCAAGCCTGAAAGTTTGGATAAATTAGATCGCCGTATCATTGCTCTAAAAATGCAGTTAGAAGCGGTAAAGCATGAACAAGACGCAGGGGCAAAATCGCAAGTAAATTCATTGCAGGCACAGATTGACGATGCCCAAAAGCAGTACGATGAGCTTGAGCAAGTCTGGCGAGCCGAAAAAGCAGGCGTGGAAAAAAGCAAGACTTTGCAAGCCAAACTTGATGCAGCACGCATCACGCTGGATAAGGCACTAAGAGAGGGTGATTATGCTCGAGCATCCCAGTTGCAGTACGGTGAAATTATTGAGCTGCAAAAACAGTTAGAAGAGCAAAGTGATGAAGGTCAGACGCCAAAATTGTTACGCAACAAAGTCAGCGATAACGAAATTGCTGAAGTGGTATCGGCAGCGACAGGCATTCCTGTTGCCAAAATGCTGCAAGGTGAGCGTGATAAATTGTTGGCAATGGAAGCGGTGCTGCATGAGCGAGTGATTGGGCAAAATGAGGCGGTCGTTGCCGTGGCGAATGCCGTTCGCCGCAGTCGCTCTGGTCTGTCAGACCCGAATAAACCAAGCGGATCGTTCTTATTTTTGGGGCCGACTGGCGTTGGCAAGACCGAACTTACCAAAGCACTTGCCAATTTCTTATTTGACTCCGAAGAGGCGATGGTGCGTATTGACATGAGTGAGTTTATGGAAAAGCATAGCGTTTCTCGTCTTGTGGGTGCACCTCCGGGCTATGTGGGCTATGAAGAGGGTGGTATCTTGACCGAAGCGGTACGCCGCAAGCCATACAGTGTGGTATTGTTTGACGAGGTGGAAAAGGCACACCCAGATGTGTTTAATATCTTGTTGCAGGTGCTTGATGATGGCCGTCTGACTGACAGTCAGGGTCGTGTGGTGAATTTCAAAAACACCGTCATCATCATGACTAGCAATTTGGGTAGCCAAGCAATCTCTGCAGCACCTGATGCTCCTTATCAGACGCTAAAATCAGCGGTCATGGAGTCGGTAACGGCACATTTTCGCCCAGAATTTATCAATCGCATTGATGAGATTGTCGTATTTCATGGCTTGGGTCAGGAGCAGATGGCTGGCATTGCAGAGATTCAGCTGGAAAGATTACGCAGTCGCCTAAAAGAGCGTGAGCTTGGGCTGGTGCTAAGCGATGAGGCGATGCAACATTTGGTGGCGGTGGGCTATGATCCTGTATTTGGTGCCAGACCGCTCAAGCGTGCCATCACCCAAGAAATCGAAAATCCACTGGCACAGCTTTTGTTGTCAGGTGCATTCGTGGCAGGCGATGTGATTTCTGTTGAATGGCGTGAGGGCAAATTCGCTTTTGAGAAGTTGCGTTTTAGCTGATTTGATATCAGCTGGGCATGACTTCCCGTGTGATGGGTTTTGCCCGCTCAAGCGTGCAAAGCGGAGAAACCATTATGGTAGAGATTTTACCATGAACGGTTTTTCCTAATTGCAAGGCTTTGTAGGAAGCTGTTAAGCTGCTCATTGATGGGCAGCTTTTTTCCGTTATTTGCTAATAATAACCAACAACGGTTGATATGCCAATCCCAGCAAAATGAGCTAGGGTGAGATTGCAAAAGTTATGCTTGTGAAAAGCACATTTTATTTGGCATAAACTGCCCATAATGCTAATCTAAGATACGCAGTGTTGGTTTATTATCAGTGGGCTTGTCGTTATCTTTTGGCGTGGGCTGATATCCGTCATACTCACTGGGGTCAAACAATGTGATTTGCTCAGAATTTTCCTTGGGATAAATAGCCATAACCGCCTGCATAGGAATCCACAATTTGTGAGAAACGCCACCAAAGCGAGCCTCAAAGCTGATGGCATCATTGTCAATGTGTAGATTTTGGGTGGCTGCATAAGAGATTGCCAGCACCAAGCGTTCATCAATTGCATACTCAAGCGGTGCCACAAGCTCGGCATGGCTAGCATCAACCAAGAGATAAGCGGTATAATCGTTATCTTCCATCCATTCGTGCATGGCTCGTATGATGTAAGGGCGTTTTGGAGTCATGATATGTCCTCAAAATTGATACTGGATAAAAAACTTTTGCGAGAAAATTGCTCGGTCTGATAGTCAAGTAGTGGCTTAACCAAATGCGTGGGCAGGCTGATGTTCATTTGTGGCAATCGCCAAAGCAGCGGCAAGAGCAATACATCGCACCAGCCAAAATCATCTGACATAAAATAAGGCCGATAACCAAACAAGGGGGCGAGAGTTACCAAAGAATCGCACAGGGATTTTTTGGCATGGTGTGCCTGTATTTCATCAAAGCTATCAGGGTGGGTAAGTAGCGTATACCCCTGACTGAGCCAATCTTTTTGGATTCGCCAAGCCAATTGCCGCATTTTGGCACGCTCACTGGGCATGGCAGGCAACAAGCGAGGTGCTTGATGGCGTTCTTCCAAATATTCAAAAATAACATTAATTTCATACAAAGCGACATCGCGATTGACCAAAATCGGCAAAGTATGATAGGGATTGAGTTCAATCAGCTCTTCGGGTCGTTCGTCTTCGATAACAATCAACCGATAATCCAGCTGTTTTTCTTCAAGCAATAAGCGAACCACATGGCTGTTTAGCCCATGGTCGGCATAGAGTGTAAATTGTGTTGAGAAACAATGTGCTGAATTTGCCATGATGATTCATGATATGGTTTAAGTTACTAGTTTAGCAAAATTTTTATTTAAAGTCTGTATTTTCTTAAAAAAATCCAAATCTTAAAATTGTGTGATTGATGGCAAAATGTCAAGCTGCATTGGTGCTGCACTAAGGTCAATAAAAATGACCGATGGTTGGCATCGGTCATTAATGGTACGGCTTGGCAATTTATTTGACATCTTTCCAGAATTCTTTGTTGAGCAGATAAACTGGAATCAACAAGATTAGTAGAAATAAGATGACATATGCACCATAGATTTTGCGTTGATGACGCACAGGCTCAGCCATCCATGCCATGAAGTTTACCAAGTCGCCAACGCGTGATTCGTACTCTTGTTTGCCCAACTCTTGTTGCAAATTCATCAGCACATGAGGCATGGCAGCGTTTGCAAGGACAAGGTTGTTTGCTCCCCAAGGACGGCTTGGGTCTTCATAAAAAGACAGCAAATAAGTATATACCCAATCATCACCACGCAGACGAGTCTCAAGCGACAAATCTGGCGGAGCTGCACCGAACCACTGCCCTTGTACTTCAGGGTCAATGCCAGCGGTGATGTGATCGCCAATTGACTTGCTGGTAACCATCAAGTATTTTTCGACCAATTCAGGTGGAATGTCCAAATCTTTGGCGATGCGTGAATGACGAACATATTGTGCTGAATGGCAGCCTGCACAATAGTTCATAAACATTGCTGCACCTCGTTGTAGCGAGCCTTTGTTGGTCAAATCAATCGGTGCTTTGCTACATTCTAGGGTAACGGTTGTGCCATCAGCTTCGGTATAAGTGCCACAGCCTTTGGTAGCGGCAGCCATGGCATTGGTGCTAGCAAAAGCACCAGCGGCGACCAATACTGCACCTGCACCAAATTTAATCAAAGAATTAAGTGCTTTCATTAGTGGCCTCCTGTAACGCGTTCTGGTGGTTGTTTGCATTTTTCAATTGATGTATAAATCGGCATCAATAAGAAATACAAGAAGTACAGTATTGTACAGATACGACCAATAATGGTTGCTGTTGGGGTAGAGGCTGTACCGCCCAAGTAACCCAGAATGATAAAGCTAATAACAAAGATAGCCAAAGCGATTTTTGACAAAATGCCCTTGTAGCGGATTGAGCGAACAGGCGAACGATCAAGCCATGGCAGAACAAATAGTACGGCAATCGCTGCACCCATTGCAATGACTCCACCCAGTTTGTGCGGTACGGCACGCAAGATTGCATAAAATGGCATATAGTACCACACAGGGGCAATCAGAGGTGGTGTTTTTAGGGCATTGGCAACTTCAAAGTTTGGTTTTTCTAAGAAATAGCCACCGCCTTCAGGGACGAAAAATACCACAGCAAAGAAGCAGATAAAGAATACTACAATGCCAACCATATCATGTACGGTGTAGTAAGGGTGGAATGGTACGCCGTCAAGTGGTACGCCGTTTTTGTCTTTGAGTTTTTTGATGTCAATGCCGTCAGGGTTGTTTGAGCCAACATGGTGCAAGGCAACCAAATGCATAAATACCAAACCAACCAACACCAGCGGAATGGCGATGACATGCAGAGCAAAGAAACGGTTCAGAGTAATGCCAGAGATTAGATAATCACCACGCACCCATTCTGACAGACCATCACCGATAAACGGAATGGCAGCAGGTAGGTTTAGGATAACTTGAGCACCCCAAAACGACATATTGCCCCAAGGTAGTAAGTAGCCAAAGAAGCCTTCTGCCATCAAGCATAGATAGATGGCCATACCAATAAGCCAAACTAACTCACGCGGCTTTTTGTATGAGCCATACATCAGACCACGGAACATATGTAGGTAAACTACGATAAAAAACGCCGAAGCACCTGTTGAGTGCATATAGCGAATCAACCAACCACCTTGAACATCACGCATGATATACTCAAGCGAAGCAAATGCCCCTTCGGCACTTGGGTTGAACATCATGGTCAGCCAGATACCTGTTACCAGCTGGTTTACCAAAACGACCATCGACAGCACACCGAAAAAATACCAAAAATTGAAATTTTTTGGTGCGTAGTATTTGGACATATGGTATTCATAAGTTTCGGTTGCAGGGTAGCGTGCATCCACCCAGCTCATGAACTTTTTCGCGATACTCATGATTAAGCCTCCCCAACGGTCAAGATTGTACCTTCGATGCTATAGATTGGCACTGGTAGGTTTGTAGGGGCAGGTACGCCACTATAAACGCGTCCAGCCAAGTCATACAGCGAGCCATGGCAAGGACAAAAGAAGCCACCAAACCAGTCAGCACCGCCCAAATCTGCCGCACCGACCTCAGGGCGGAATGTTGGTGCACAACCAAGATGCGTACACACACCCTCTACAACCAAGATTTCAGGTTGGATTGAGCGAGTTTCATTTTTGCAGTCTTCGGGCTGAACGGAAGCTTCAGAATTTGGATCGCTAAGTTTGGGTGTAACTTTGCTTAGATTTGCCACCATTTCTTCGGTGCGTTTGACGACAAAGATTGGCTTGCCACGATATTTTAGGGTAACCATTTGACCTTGCTCAATGCCAGCGATGTCTTGGGTAACAGCTGCACCCGCTGCTTCGGCTTTGGCACTTGGGTACCAAGATTTGACAAATGGAGTGGCAATCGCACCAACACCAACCGCACCGATGGCGGCGGTGGTTGCGATAAGGACTCTACGGCGTTTCACATTCACGCCTTCGGCATGGCTCATTAAAATTTCCTCCAGAGAAAGAATGGGGATATTCCCATACTGGGTGTGTGGCTATTATGAGAAACAATTTATCACAACAACCACATTTGCTGTGCCTATGTTTATTTAATATGACTATTTTAAGCTATTTTTGTAATAAAAGAAATTGTTCAGCGACAAAGTTGGCAAAAAAAGTCATAAAATTTTTGTTGATTTGATAAAAAAGTCAATTTTATAAAATAATATTAACTTATCAATTTATAAAATCTATAAAAAGCAACTATTTTGCTAAAAATTTATCGCTACAATGTTACCATATTTTAAGAAATTTTTCTGCATTGTTTGATGAAAAATTGCACAAAAGTACAAAATTTTCTTAGAATATTAGCTAGGTTTGGCGGAAGTGATAAGGTGCTATTTAAATTGTGAGGGTGATTGGTGTAATAAAGAGGGCGGTGAGGCTTGTGTGTTTTGATTAAAAAAACAAAAACCCTCAAATGAGGGCTTTTGTACAACCAAAACGGTATTAACGCTTTGAGAACTGTGGACGACGGCGTGCTTTGCGTAGACCAAGTTTTTTACGCTCAACTTCACGAGCATCACGAGTAACGAAGCCAGCTGCTTTTAGTGCAGGTTTGTAGCTTTCGTCAGACTCAATCAATGCACGAGTGATACCGTGGCGAATTGCACCTGCTTGACCGTTAATACCACCACCAACAACAGTGATGTACAAATCAACACTGTTGGTTAGTTCAAGTAGCTCTAGTGGCTGACGAACAACCATGCGAGAAGTTTCGCGACCGAAGTATTCGTCCAATGATTTACCGTTTACAACAATGTTACCTGTGCCTTTAGACAAGAAAACACGAGCGGTAGAAGTCTTGCGGCGACCAGTGCCGTAATTGCGTTCCATAATGTCTCCTTAGATGTCTAGTACTTGAGGTTGCTGAGCTGTGTGCGGGTGTTCGCTACCTGCATACAGTTTTAGCTTTTTAATCATTGCATAACCCAAAGGACCTTTTGGAAGCATACCTTTGACGGCTTTGAACAATACATCTTCAGGCTTGTGAGCAAGTAGTTTGGTGAAATTGGTTTCTTTGATGCCGCCTGGGTAGCCAGTGTGGCGATAGTATTTTTTGTCCTGAGCTTTTTTGCCAGTTACAGCAATTTTGTCAGCGTTGATAACAACGATATAATCGCCAGTATCTACATGCGGTGTGTATGATGGCTTGTGTTTGCCACGCAGACGAGAAGCAATTTCAGAAGCTAGGCGACCTAGAGTTTTGCCTTCAGCGTCCACGACATACCAGTCATGTACAACTTCAGCAGGCTTGGCACTGATAGTAGTAGTCATATAAAACCTATTTAGTTGAGTTTGAGAGTAATACAAATAAAAATCTCAAGCATGGCTTGATTTTATTTGTTTTTGGAGTTGGGAAACGAAGGGCTCTCAAAAAACAGCGACCATTTTACCAAATTATGATGGCATTGTGCAACTGTTTTTTAAATTTTTAAAATTGACTGCTATTTTATTATTGGCAGAGTAATCACAATCGGCAAACTGGTAGGTTCAAATAATCCTTGTGTGCGGTGGATTATTCTTTGTCGTTTTCTTTTTTGCCTTGCTTGTCTTTTTTGCCTGTGATGGCTTTGCCGACAGCGATGCCGCCTTTGACGACACCTTTGGTGGTTTTGTAGGCGATTTTGGCAGGGGTGGTAACAACTTTATGCACGCAGGCAGACAGCAATAAACAGGTGGCTGTGATAATAAGCAGGCGAATAATTTTCATGATAATATCAATAAGCAAAAGACTTATAATAAGCGATAATGACAAAAAATGCAATTGGCAAGGTTTGTTTATCAGTGGGCGAATTTGTCATAAAACTGTGCTAAAATAACGCCAAATTTATTTGGCTTTATGTCGCTGACAAATTTAACAATCAGCAAAAATCGGAAATCTTGAATGAATACAAGCACTTATACTTATCCTAAGACTTATGATGTGATTGTCATTGGTGGTGGTCATGCTGGCACGGAGGCGGCACTTGCAGCAGCTCGCATGGGCGTGGCGACTTTGCTAATTACGCATAATATTGAAACTTTGGGTCAGATGAGCTGCAACCCTGCCATTGGCGGCATTGGCAAATCGCATTTGGTGCGTGAAGTTGATGCCTTGGGCGGTGCGATGGCACTGGCAACGGACAAGGCAGGCATTCAGTTTCGTGTGCTAAATAGCCGAAAAGGAGCGGCGGTGCGTGCCACACGGGCTCAAGCTGACCGTATTTTGTACAAGGCGGCAATTCGCCATGTGCTAGAAAATCAACCAAATCTGGATCTGTTTCAACAAGCGGTTGATGATGTCATTGTCGAAAATGGCCGAGCGGTCGCTGTGGCAACTGCAACTGGCGTGCGTTTTAACACGCATACGGTGGTGCTGACTTCTGGGACTTTTTTGGGTGGGGTGATTCACATTGGCTTGCAGCACCAAAGCGGCGGTCGGGCGGGGGATATGCCAGCGATTCGCTTGGCAGATCGTTTGCGTGAGTTAAAGCTGCCAGTCGGTCGGCTAAAGACGGGCACGCCAGCACGCATTGATGCACGCACGGTGGATTTTTCGGTCATGCAAGTCCAAGAGGGCGATACGCCTTTGCCTGTGATGAGTTATTTGGGTGATGTATCCATGCACCCTAGACAAATTCCTTGTTATATTACACACACCAATGAGCGTACGCATGAGATTATCCGTGCCAATTTGGACAGAAGTCCGATGTTTAGTGGCAAAATCGAAGGCGTTGGACCAAGGTATTGTCCTTCTATTGAGGATAAGATTCACCGCTTTGCTGACAAAGACAGCCATCAGATTTTTATTGAGCCTGAAGGGCTGACAACGCATGAATTGTACCCAAATGGCATCTCAACAAGCCTGCCATTTGATGTGCAGGTGGCATTTATCCGCAGTATGCGTGGGCTTGAAAATGCTCATATCACAAGACCGGGTTATGCTATTGAATATGATTATTTTGATCCACAAAATCTCAAGCCAACACTTGAGACCAAATCAATCGATGGGCTGTATTTTGCAGGGCAAATCAATGGCACAACAGGCTATGAAGAGGCGGCAGCACAGGGTTTGTTGGCTGGGGCAAATGCAGCCTTGGCGGTGCAACAAAAAGAGGCGTGGACACCAAAACGACACGAGGCTTATCTGGGCGTGTTGGTTGATGATTTAATCACGCATGGCACCAATGAACCATACCGTATGTTTACCAGTCGTGCCGAGCATCGCCTGCTGTTGCGTGAGGATAATGCCGATGAGCGTCTGACAGCCATCGGATACCAATTGGGTCTGGTGGATGAAATACGCTGGGTAAAATTTAATCAAAAAATGGAAGACATTGCCAGTGAAACTGCTCGCTTGACAGAGATCTGGGCAACGCCAACCAATGCCATCGGCAAGGCATTCATGGCAAATACAGGCGAGGTGCTAAGCAAAGAAAATACACTGCTGGATTTATTAAAGCGTCCAAACATCGGCTTTGCCGACATTGCCAAAGTGTCAGACAGCACGGTCGCTGCCGAAGTTGGTGAGCAAATTGAGATTGCTGTAAAATATGCAGGATACATTGAGCGGCAAAATGACGAAATTGAACAAATCAAACGCCTTGAAAACACGCCTTTGCCGATGGATTTTGATTATCAGGCAGTGTCTGGACTTTCTAATGAAATTGTCCAAAAACTTAGCCATATCAGACCTGCCACACTTGGGCAAGCAAGCCGTATCAGTGGCGTTACTCCTGCGGCGGTGAGCCTGCTTGCCATGACGATTAAGAAGTTACAAAAAATGCAAGCCTTAAAATAACAGTCATATTGCTTGCTTTGATTGGTTTGGATAGGTAGTTTATTTGAGGTATTGTTATGTTGGCGGCCGTCATCTTTGCTGTATCAATCACCATGCCAAACTTGTTATTAATGGCTTTGGGATTTTTTATGCAAAGACGAATGCAGGTCAGCGATGGCTTTGTTGAGACAGCCTCAAACCTTGTCTTTAATTACTGTTTGCCTTGTTTGCTGTTTTTTAGCGTCATTGGCAGTGAGGCACAAATTGCCAGCCAATCGGTGCTATTAACCGCAGGGACGATTAGCACTTTGCTGTTGTTTATTTTGGCAGAATTGTACGCCAAATGCTTCGTGCCAAATATTGCTGATAAAGGGGTGTTTGTGCAGGGCGTATTTCGCTCCAACATGGCAATCATTAGTCTGGCAACCGTTGCCAATGCTTATGGCAAAACAGGGCTTGGCATTGGTGCGGTTTATATGGGCGTGATTACCATTTTGTATAATGTGCTGGCGGTGATTACGCTATCACGCACCAAAAAAACCACAGGCGGTCTGATGGTGCAAATAAAAAATATCGCCATAACCATCGCCAAAAATCCTTTAATCATCGCTTTGGTTGCTGCGTTTGTTTATAAGGGGCTTGCTCTGCCAGCTTTGCCAGAATTTATCCAAAAAACAGGCAACCTGCTTGGGGCGGTGGCATTGCCATTGGCGTTGATTTGTGCAGGGGCGACTTTGGATATGAAATCGATGCTCAGCCCATCGGGGTTGTCGATGCAGGCAAGTCTTGGGCGAATTGTTATCGCTCCTTTGATGGCGGTGCTGATTGGTTGGCTATTTGCTTTATCGCCAATGCAAATGGGCGTGCTGTTTTTGATGGTGGCAAGCCCTGCAGCGGCAGCAAGCTATGTCATGGCAAAAGCAATGGGCGGTAACGATGTGTTGGCGGCGAATATTTTGGGTTTTACCACCGTTTTTGGCATGATTGGCATGGCGGTGGGTATGGCGGTCTTAAGAGTGCTTGGGTGGGCATAGATTGATTGATAGGCACTGCCTGACTTTGCCCGCCGCTTATCACAATCTACAAACGCCAGCACCAGAGAGCGTGCTGTTACCACCTGCCTGTTTTTCTACGGTAATTTCGGTATCAATGCGTTCTTTTAGGCTGGCAACATGGCTAATGATACCGATACTTTTGCCACTTTGTTGCAGCTCAAACAAGGTATTTAGTGCCAAATCAAGTGCTGCCTCGTCCAGCGTACCAAATCCTTCGTCCAAAAACAGCGATTCAATTTGTACATTTTGGCTATTTATTTGTGCCAGACCCAGTGCCAACGCCAGCGAGATAACAAAACTTTCGCCACCAGAGAGGTTTTTGCTGCTACGCACCGCATCGCCTTGATGTTTGTCAATCACCAGAATTTCCAATGACTTACTATGGTCGCCGTCAAAACTAAGTAGATAGCGATCGGTCATTTTGCTCAAGACAATATTGGCATGGTGCAGCACCATATCAAGCGTCAGCCCTTGTACAAAATTGCGATATTTCTTGCCATCGGCTGAGCCAATCAGCAGATCTAATTTTTCCCAAATACTGTTTTCTTGTTGCTGATTGTTAATCTTTAATAATAAATCTTGTTGTTGATTTCGGTTTTTATTTTCCAGTTCTTGGCTTGCAAGCAGCGTGCCGATTTGCTGGTTGGTAATGGCAAGATGCTGTTGAATTTCTTGTAGTTTTTCTTGAATATCGTTAATGCTTAATTTATCAATATGCGGATAATCCTGTTTGATTGTTGATAGCTTTTCTGTGTTATCTGCCAAAAATATCTCCGCTTGATTTAATTGATTGTGCAGATTTTCTGAATAGTTTTGTAATGATAGTAACTCTGTATCGGGTAATTTCGCTGCCAAAAACGCATTCTCGTCAGTCAGCTGCAGCTGATTTAATGCTTCAGCAAATCGCTGCTTGGTGTCATGAAGTTTTGTACCAAGGTCTGTCAGTGCCTTTTCGTTGCTGCTGATGTACGCCTGATTTGCCTGCAAGTTTGCGGTATCGTGATGTAGCTTTTGTAAAATCTGCTCTTTTTCGCTGCGTTTATTGTTAATTTTTGATTGATACTCATCGTCCACCTTGTCAGCATTTTGAGCATTTAATAATTGCTTTCGCTGCTCAATAAGCACAGTTAGATTCTGGGCGGTAGAATTAACAAGCAATTGATGTTTGTCATAAGTTGATTTGCTTACAGCTAATTGATTTTCTAGTGTTTTTATCTTAGCATTTAGATAACTTAGCTTATTTTTTTGTTGGTTTAGTAGTTGATTTAATGTTTCGGAATCTACGAGCTTGGCATTAAGTTTGGCATGGGTGTTTTCAAAATATTGTTTCGTTTTACTTAATAAATAATTATCAATATCCGAAGGCAGACTAATGATATCAGACAGCGGCTGATTGGGTGATATTGTATCGATATCAACTGGCAAATCCTTAGGCGTGATGTCATTTAGATGTATCTTTAGTGCTTGTAGCGGCTCGGTGGAATCGTTTTTTTCTGCCCGATGTTCGTGGTGAAATTGCCAAATTTGTTGCACAAGTTGCAACAAGCTCGGCATTGTGTTATTGCTAAGCTCAAAGTGGTTTTGATTGGTTTGCTTAAGCAGCATATCAGTATCTTGCTTAAGCGTTTCACCATTTTGCTGAATATTTGCCAGATTTGTCAGCAGTTTTGTCAGTTCGTTATTTTGTTCATAGAGTTCATCAAAGTGCATTTTTGCCTTATTGAGCATCAATTCGGTTTGTTTGATGTCATTGCTTGTCTGTTCAAGTAGTCGCTCAATACCATCTTTGTCCACCTGATGTTTTGTTGTAAATTGCTGATGAATTTTCTCCCAGATTTTATTACTTTCTTGGGTGCTTGTTGTTAGTTTATTGATTAGATTTTCTAATTTATTATAATTATTTTCTAGGTGGATTGTGATGCTGTGCAGCTCTTGAGATTGTTCGTCATGCAGCGTGCTGATTTCCTCAAATTCTCTGGTGTGTGCGTGTAATTGCTGCTCGGCAACTTCGGCTTTTAAGTCATTAACATGCTCTGGCTGTGATTTGTAAGGGTGATCGGTGCTACCGCACAAAGGGCAACGATCCCCTTGCTTTAGTTGTTCAAGCTGCTTTTTCATTGCCAGAATTTGCTTGCAAAGGTCAAAATTTGCTTGGCTCATCTGCCATAACTCTTTGGATTTTTTTAATTTTTCCTTGCTTGCAGCCAAAGCATTGGCAATCTCTTGCTCCTTTTGCTTTAGTCTTGTTTGTTCCAGCCTGGCTTGATTGATTTCATCTTGTATGCTTGCTTGCTGTTGATACAGCTGATAAATTTGCTCAAGCAGGTATAGCTTGTGAGTGCTTGTTTTAAGCTCTTCTTGTTTTTCTGTGAATATTTGACGCAGCTTGCCATCTGTGTAGTCATTATCATTAAGTTTTAGTAAATTAATGATTTTTGTTTTTGTTTGTTGGCTTTGTTCAAGCTGACCTAGCTTTGCTTGCTTGGTTCTTTGATAATCGCTGCGTAATTGATTTAACTTGGTTAGATTTTCTTGCAGTTTTTTGCGATCAATGAGCTGCT
This sequence comes from Moraxella cuniculi, assembly GCF_900637105.1. Classification (NCBI taxonomy): domain Bacteria; kingdom Pseudomonadati; phylum Pseudomonadota; class Gammaproteobacteria; order Moraxellales; family Moraxellaceae; genus Moraxella; species Moraxella cuniculi. The sequence continues at coordinate 1,087,654 of NZ_LR134343.1, forward strand.
GCGTATGCGTGTGTTGTAGGGTATTAATTAAAGTGGTGTATTGAGAGAGATATTGATTGTAAGTATTTAATTTTTCTGATAAATTTTCTGATTGCAGTTGGTTAATTTGCTGCTTGATATCTTGTGTTTTTTCTGTCAGTTGGGCTTGCTCTGCCAGTGCTTGCTGCAATTGGTCGTCAATATTTGTTTGCTGATATTGATAATCTGTTAAGATTTTTTGTTGGCTGGCTTGCTCGTGCTGTAGTGCTATTATCTCTTTATCCAGTGAGCGAGCCTGTGCCAGCATGGGTTTGGCTTGTTCGTATGCTGCCATTAGCTGTGCAAGCTGTTGCTGGCTGTTTTGGTAATCTTGCTGATTTTTATTTAGATTTTCTTGCAAGTTTTTTAGTTGATTATTAAGCGTGCTAAGTTCAGCATTTTTTTGCTCGCACGCTTGCTGGTATTCTTGCAATGCTTGATAGATTGGCGTATATTCCTTAACTTTTTTGGCAAGGTTGAGCCTTAATTGATTGGGGGAGAATTCCTCAAGCTCTTGCTGAATTTTATTAACTTTATCTTTATAAACCACCACTTGATTTTGTAAATTGTCATATTCTTCGGCAAGTTTTAACGAATCGCTTAGCTTGCTTAATTCTGCCTCAAGTTTGCTTTTATTTTGCTGATTTTCTTGCAGGGCGTTACTGAGCTTTTGATACTCTTCTTCGCTCAAAATATCAATATCGCCAAGTTTTTCTTGTAGATTTTTTAAAATATTTACTTGCTGTTTGTGTTTTTCAAAGGCGGCTTGACTGATTTTGGCATAGATTTGAGTGCCAGTGATTTGCTCAAGAATCTGCCCTCGTTCACTGGCATCGGATTGCAAAAATGCAGCAAACTCTCCTTGTACCAGCATGACAGAGCGGGTGAATTGCATTTTATTCATGCCCAAAATCTGTTCAATTTTTTTGCCAACCAGACTTGCTCTTTCTTCTAAAATTTTGCCCTTGTTGTCTTGACTGTGGCTTAACTCACTGATTTCACGATGGATATTTTGCAGCTTGCCATCGCTTTTTTGTTTGGCACGACGCTGCGACCAGCTGGCTTGGTAGATTTTGCCATTGGCACGAAAAATTACCGTGCTTGAGGCTGTGGCAGTACCGATGCTCATCAGTTCATTTTGGTTTGCTGAGATATTCAGGCGAGGGGTTTCGCCATATAGAGCAAGGCAGATTGCGTCCAAGATGGTGGTTTTGCCAGCACCTGTCGGCCCTGTGATGGCAAATAAAGCATGGTTGTTGAAGGCTTCATCTTCAAAATCGATTTGCCATTTGCCTTTTATTGAGTTGATATTCTCAAAAATTAATTTTAAAATTTTCATCAATAACCACCAGTGTCAAGCATTTCCGTCTTGTTCGTGTAATGATTTTAGTAAACTTTGATAAGCTAAAATTAACTGTTCTTTGTCTTCATTTGTTATTTTTTCTTTATTAAGTCGCTTAAGAAAAATATCCATTTCATCGAGATTTTTTGGGTTATCAATCCATACTGCTGCTTGTAAGCTGCCTTGGTGGCGTGCTTTATTTTTTATGCTGATGGCAACCAGTTTGCTATCATCAAGCAGGGTATCAATTTGTTGCTTTAGGTTGCCGATTAATGTTTCGCCTGTATATTCTATCTCCAGCCAAACCTCTTGCTGGGTGGCTTTTAGCTTATCAAGACAGTCTTGGATAAAGGTCATATCACCTGCAATTTTGGCAAGTCCCTGAAAAATTGGCACGGGCAAGCTGTTTATAGATAGTTGTTTTTTATCATTATTTTCTTTATGTATGTCAATAATTAAAACTTGTTTTTGTCGACCAATTTCACCAAAACCCATCGCAATCGGCGAGCCACAATAGCGGATACGCTCCTGCTTGCCAACTTTTTGGGCGGCGTGAATATGTCCAAGTGCCACATAGTCTATTGTATCGTCAAAGATGCTAGCACTGATTTGTCCCAATGTGCCAATCTGAATATCTCTCATGCCATCATCAGCCGATGAGACTGATGCACCTGCGACATACAGATGACCTGTGGCGATGATTGGTACGGATATTTGATAAGTTTTTTTTAATTCATCTTGTCTTTTTTTGGCAAGTTTTGCTAATGAATGATAATAATCAGCGACCGCAGATAGGAGTAATTTATCATGATGTTCGACTTGCTCAGGGTCGATGCTGCCACGCACATCACGATCCCTAAGATAAGGAACTGTCATCACAATGGCAAGCGGCGTGTCATCATCGTACAGAGTGATGATATCGTCCGCCATGTTTTGACTGATACTGCCAACAACATGGGTATTTAACACACCCAAGACTTCTTTGGTTTTTTGTAGGCTGGTCGGTGAATCGTGATTACCAGCGACAATAATTATATGCTTAATGTGTCTTTTAAAGGCAGTTGCCAAAAACTGATGATACAGATGCTCGGCACGATTGCTTGGGGTCATGGTGTCAAAAATATCACCAGCAACAATCAGAACATCAACCTCGAACTCCGCCAAGGAATCTTGTAGCCAATCTAAAAAATTGGCAAATTCATGATAACGGGGCTGATTGTATAATAATTTGCCCAAATGCCAATCTGAAGTGTGCAAAATACGCAGTGCATCTTTGGGCTTGGGTGGTAAAGCTGGCGTTTGGCTTTGTTGAACGAGGTGGGTTTTAAAGACATTCATAATGGTAAAAAAGACCGCATAAACACGGCCTTGGCTTGATTTTAAACAACGGTACGCACGGTTTTTGCTTTGTCCAAAGCGGTGTATAAGCGATTGACCTCATCGGCAGATTGCAAGTGCAGATTGACTCGTAGCGAGTGAAATCTGCCCGTACGAGAGGGGCGGACTTGAATGGTTGCATGGTCAAAGCTGGGGAAAATCTCTGCTAGAATCAGTTTGACTTCATTAAGCAAATCTTCATGATGACCCTCATGACCGATAATGCTCATTGGATAGTCCATCGGAAAATGCCACAGTTCTGGATTTTGGATTTCGGTGCGTGTTGGCACGGCGGTATTGTTGTCTTGCATAAATATTCCTAGCTGTTTGTGAGTGCCAAAACTGGCAAAGTTATCGGTTAAATGGGGTGGATTTTTGGAATTTAAAGAGCCTTGCTTAGTTAAGTAAAAATTCAATGACCGCCTTTGAGCCAATAAAACCAACCGCCAGCAAGACAAAGCCGTACATGGCAAAATTCGCCGCACGCTTGCCACGCCAGCCATAGCGATAATGCCCAAAAATCAACACGCCAAAAACCAGCCAGCTGGCAATGCTAAATGACAGCTTGTGTGCCAAATGCTGATTTAAAATATCATAAGTCGCCACAAAGCCCAGCCCTAAAGCAATGCTTAGAATAACAAAACCTGTCAGCACCATATCAAACAGCAAACTTTCCATGCTCTGTAATGAAGGCAGGCGACTTACCCAAAAACGGTGAATGCTTTGATGTTTTAGTTCGCGGATTTGCAAACGCAGCAACAAACCCTGTACTGCCGCCATCAAAAGCACGCAGTAAGCGGCAAATGATAACAAAATATGCACCTGCAAACTGGTGGATAAATTGGTCAAAGGCTCATAGGCAACTTTGCCAAAATAACCCAAACTCACCCCCGCCAACGCAGCAGGCACTGCCAAAATCCCAAGGCTTAAAATCGGACGATATAAAGCAAATAACACATAAAACAGCACAAAGAATAAGCCAGTCAGGCTAAGCGTATTAAACAGGTTAAAATTTAGCCCATAAAGCGTGATAATCTCTGGATACAGCACATAGCCATGTAACAAAATGGCAACGACAAGCAGTCCCAGTATGCCTTGGTGAATCGGCGTGTCCTGAATCAGTGCATGAGCCAAATATAAGCCAACACCTGTATAAATACCAAGACACAGTAAAAAAATCAGCAGCACAATCGCCCCTTTGGTTGTGAAATGATGGCAAGAACAGCAAGCAACATGATAAAATAACTCAATTAATAACCAGTTATGGTTAAAATAAAGATTTTTGTCAGCAATCATGCAATTAAATTGGAATATTTGCCTAATTTAGCATAAAATAGCAGGTATTTGTAGCCAAGTTTTGTCAAATGCGATAAGTTTTTGTCAATTATCTCAAAAACCGCAATCAATTTGACAAATCATCAAACTTATTATCATGGAAAAATTATGTTTGACACTTTAACCGAACGACTTTCGACCAGCCTTCGTAATATCGCAGGCACAGGGCAGCTGACCGAGGATAATATCAAAGATACCTTGCGTGAGGTGCGTATGGCACTGCTTGAGGCGGATGTTGCCTTGCCAGTTGCACGAGATTTTGTGGCAAAGGTTAAGCAAGAGGCTTTGGGGCAGCAAGTGCTAAAAGAATTGGCACCTGGTCAGGCATTTGTCAAAATCGTCTATGATGAGCTAAGCGAAATGATGGGCAGTGCCAATCAGAGCCTTGAAATGACAGCCAAGCCACCGATGGTATACCTGTTAGCAGGTCTACAAGGAGCGGGTAAAACAACCACGGCGGGTAAGTTGGCGAAGTTTTTGCAAGATAAGCATAACAAAAAGGTGATGTTAGTATCGGCTGATATTTATCGTCCTGCAGCAATCAAGCAGTTGGAGCAAGTGGCGGTGCAGGTCGGAGCGAGTTTTGTACCATCGCAAAGTGATGAAAATCCGCTTGATATCGCTCGCCGTGCCATTGAACAGGCGAGGCTACAATATCAGGATATTTTGATTATTGATACGGCAGGTCGCCTGCACATCGATGATGAGATGATGGCAGAGATTAAGGCATTGACAGCAGCGGTAGAGCCTGTTGAGACCTTATTTGTGGTTGATAGTATGACAGGTCAAGATGCGGCAAATACCGCCAAGGCGTTCAATGATGCTTTGCCTTTGACAGGGGTAATTTTGACCAAAACTGACGGCGATGCTCGTGGCGGTGCGGCGTTGTCGGTGCGTGCAATCACAGGCAAGCCGATTAAATTTTTGGGTCGTGGCGAGAAGCTAGACGCTTTGGAGCTGTTCCACCCTGAACGCATTGCCCAGCGAATCCTTGGCATGGGTGATGTGCTAAGTTTGGTTGAGGAAGTTGAGCAAAAAATTGACCGCGAACAAGCCGAAAAAATGGCGAAAAAAATCCAAAAAGGTGGAGAATTTGACCTTGAGGATTTGTTAAACCAATTTCAGCAAATGAAAAATTTGGGCGGCATGGCAGGATTTTTGGACAAAATGCCGGGGCTTGGCGGCGCGGATATCCAAAAAGCCATGCAAGAGGCGAAGCCTGAAGAGAAGGTTAAGGAAATGGAGGCACTGATTCATTCAATGACTCCGTTTGAGCGGCAAAATCCTGACAAAATCACCCCAAGCCGCAAACGCCGCATTGCTGCAGGCTCTGGCAAGCAGATTCAAGATGTCAATCGTCTGCTCAAGCAGCACAAGCAGATGGCAAAAATGATGAAAATGATCAGTCGCCCTGATGGTATCAGCAAAATGATGAAAGCGGTGCAGGGCTTGGCAAAAGGTATGTCAGGCGGCCCATTATTTGGTAACAAAGATGCCACAGCGACCGATATGGCACAGATGCAACAGTCAATGCAGCAAATGGGGCTAGACCCAAACAATTTGCCAAGTATGGAAGAAATGCAACAAAAAATGCAGCAGCTACAAGGGCAAATGCCGCCAAATTTTAAAAAACGATTCTAAGTATTATCAGAATAAGTTAATAAATCTGTATTTTGATTTGTCGTTGTGCGAGTAATTGGCGGAAATTATGGCGATTTTTATGGCATTTGACACGGTCTTTGGGCAGTGTTCTGTGGCAATTTGTGATGATGAGCAGGTGTTGTACCAACAGACACTGCCAACAGATCGTGGGCAGACAGAGGTGATTTTGCCGATGACAGAGGCTGCACTTTCTGCCACAGGTTTATCTTTGCCAGCGATTGATTGCTTGGCATTTAATCGTGGGCCGGGGGCGTTTAGCGGTATTCGCATTAACACAGCGGTGGTGCAGGCATTGTCTGTGGCAGCACAGTTGCCATGCGTTGGTGTTTCAAGCCTTGCCGTGCTTGCCGATACGGCACAACAAGCAGCAAGTTATGCTGACGGCAGTCGCATTGTGGCACTGATTGATGCACGACAAAATCAGCTCTATGCTGGACAATTTATTATCCAAGATGGCAAAATCAATGCCATAAACGAGGATAACAACCCGCATGGCAACGAGTATTTATTGGATTATGGCGAACAGATAGCGGCTGATGTCATTGTTGGCGATGGTGGCGAGTTGGTGCGTGCTGATGCACAGCGTGTCAGCATTCACCCAACTGCGGTAGATATCGCTCGCCAAGCTGTTGGTATTTATCAACAAGGTGGTGCAACCACTGCTGCACAAGCCCTGCCTGTTTATCTTCGGGACAATGCTTGGAAAACACTAACCGAGCAGGGCAAAGTGTAGTTTTTTGCGGCAATCACAGCATGATGGCATAAGCCAGTGCGAGCAATAAAAGGTGTTTATGGATATTGTATTACTCATCAAAACCATTATTATGGGCATCGTTGAAGGTGTGGCAGAATTTTTGCCCATCTCAAGCACTGGCTATTTGATTTTGTCAGCTGATTTGATGAATTTTTTGCAGGGTGATTTGCGTAATTTGTTCATCGTATTTATTCAGCTGGGTGCGATTTTGGCGGTAATTTATGACTACTGGGGTAGGCTGTGGCATGCTTTTATGGGACTGCTTACTGGGCGTGCCGAAGGGCTTGCCAATCCCAGACAGCTTGGCATATCGCTGATAATCGCAACCATTCCTGTGATGTTGGTGGGGTTTTTGGCGGCTGATTTTATCACCAAGACATTGTTTCATCCGTTGGTGGTGGCGGCCATGCTGATTATCGGGGCGTTGATTATCATCTATGCAGAAAAAAACCCTCGCATCGTTCGTGCAGCCGAAGCAGAAAATATCAGCTTTAAGACTGCATTGGCAATCGGCTTGTGTCAATGTTTGGCATTGATACCCGGCACTTCTCGCTCTGGTGCTACCATCATTGGTGCATTGTTACTTGGTGCATCTCGTAAGGCGGCAACAGAGTTTTCGTTCTTTTTGGGTATTCCTGTAATCATCGGGGCGGCTTTGATTGACTTGTTAAAATACAAAGACAGCTTGACCAGTACCAGTGATTGGGTGGTGCTGGGTTTGGGAACGGCGGTGTCTTTTGTGGTTGCTTTGCTGTGTATTCGCCTGATGGTATCGTGGGTCAGTCGCAAAGATTTTATGATTTTTGCTTATTTGCGTATCTTGACGGGCGTGGTGGTGCTGATTGCGTTTTTTGGCTTTAATTATCAAATTCAAAGCTGAGAAGCTGCTTAGAAGATACGACCGTGTTGATACCTATTATTACCAACGAGCATTGTGCTGCCATTGATACATTGTGGCAGTTGAATGATAAGCACGCACTGGGATTGCAGTTGGGCGTTGAGAGGGTTGATAATATTAAGATTAATGATAAAATATTATCAAGATATTATGAAAATTATAACACGCCTTTTCTTGCCATTATCAAAAATACACCAATGCTGATTAAAAGTGCTGATGGCGAGGTTGTCAAATCATCGCTCAATTGGCAGTCATTGACGCATCGCATTGTCAGTGCTGGACGCAAATCAGAATTGCTGCTACAAGCGTGCAAGATAACACAGCAGATGAGCGTGCTTGATGGCACGGCAGGTTTTGGGCATGATGGTTTGCTATTGGCAAGTGCGGCGGCACGGACTACTTTGTGCGAATCACACCCTGTGATGGCGTTGCTGCTTCTTTATGAATATCATCTGATGCTGGCGGTACAAAATTGGCAAGGGCTACTTGGTCGCATTCAAATCATTCACCAAGACAGCACACAGCTATCGGGTGAGTATGATTGCGTGTATCTTGACCCCATGTTCCCAAAAGGCAGCTACAAAGCAAAAGTCGGCAAGCAAATGCAGCTTCTGCATGATTTGGCAAAACCGCCGACAGTCGATGATGAAGAAGTGCTATTTTGTCGTGCCATGCAGCAGTTGTCGGCAACGGGTCGCTTGATTGTCAAACGCCCAATCCATGCACCGTATTTGGCAGGGCGAACGCCAACCCAAAGCGTACAAAATGCAGCAATCCGCTTTGATAGATATGAATCATCATGCTGCTGATGGGGCGATGGGTGCTGATATGATAAGTTTATTGAAAACATAAAAAAGGTGATTAATGAATAATTGGATTATCTGGGCATATCTTGTCGTAACTTTATTGATTTTATTGCAAAATTTTAGCTACAAAAAACGCATTCGTAAACTTGAAGATAGCTTATTTGCTCTAAAAAAAGACGAATGGCTGCCTTTTGCCAAAGCACAATTGCATCTGCCAAAAATCCAAGCAATTAAGCAAATCCGTCAGCAGTACCCTGAGCTAAGCCTACAGCAGGCAATGCAACTGTATCTGTTGGCTGCTGGTAAATAGTATGAAAAATCACCATACCAAGCTGCCGATGAGCCTGCAAGAGAAATGTGTAGCGTGGTTGCAGCTGATTCGCTTTGACAAGCCTGTTGGCACGGAGCTGTTGTTATATCCGACGCTGTGGGCGGTGATTTTGGCATTTGTTGGTATTGGTAGGGTGCCTGATGTTAAGATTGTGCTGATTTTTGCCTTGGGGGCGGTGCTGATGCGTGCTGCAGGCTGTGCCATCAATGATTTTGCCGATCGTAAGGTTGATGGCAAGGTCAAGCGAACGCTAGGCAGACCATTGGCTGATGGGCGACTGGCGGCAAAAACGGCAGTATATACTTTTGTTGCTTTGTCATTGCTGGCGGCTTGTTTGCTGGTATTTTTGCCAGTGGCGGTTTTTTATTGGGCGTTGGTGGCGGTGCTGTTGGCATTTGTTTATCCTTTTGTAAAACGCTTTAGTAATCTGCCACAATTGGTGCTGGCGGCGGCTTTTGGCTGGGCGATACCGATGGCCTATGTGGCAGTGCAAGGACATACAGATGCTAATACTTGGCTGCTGTTTATTGCATATATGTGCTGGACGGTGGCGTATGATACCGCCTATGCCATGTGCGATCGCGATGATGACGAAAAAATTGGCGTCAAATCCACGGCAATTTTGTTTGGTCGCCATGATGTATTAATCATTGTGCTATTAAATACTGCGTTTGTGGTGCTGATGACCGTGGTATTTTGGCGGTATTTTGCAGGCATTATCAGCAAGCTGCAGTTGCTGTGGCTGATGGTACCTCTGATGCTGATGTTTTTTGGGCAGTATCGCGCAATTGCCACTCGTGAGCGGCTGGCGTGTTTTCGTGCCTTTCGCCAAAATGCTTGGGTGGGGCGATATGTTTTTTGTGTTACGCTGATATTGCTGATTAAATGGCTGTTGCAAAATTAATTAATAAAACTTACCTTTAGCCACGCACAAGAAAACTTTTGTAACTGTGGCAAAATGTCATTAAACTGTCATATTGCCAACTTATAATTGGCACAAAACCAATCATGTCAGCTGTGTTTTGGGTTTGATGATTACAGTTGGCTTTTTATAAACTTTGGCGGATTTATGGTAAATTCAACAAAACAAACAACACCGATGGCGGCAAATGCTTTTTTTGCATTGCTACTGATTGGTATGAGTATTTATTTTATTCAGTGGGGACTTGGTTATACGCTATACCAACAAGTTGGGCTGTTTATGGTCGCCAGCTTTTTTGGTATTTTTATGGCGTTTAACATTGGTGGTAATGATGTTGCCAACTCATTTGGTACTTCTGTTGGTGCAGGCACTCTGACCGTTACGCAAGCACTGGCGATTGCAGCTATTTTTGAGGTTTCAGGAGCGGTGCTGGCAGGTGCGGCGGTAACAGACACCATTCGCAGTGGCATTGTTGATATCGGCAAGCTGGGTGTTTCGCCGAGTCAGTTTATCTACCTGATGTTGTCAGCATTGATTGCGGCGGCATTTTGGTTATTATTCGCCACCAAGCGTGGTCTGCCTGTATCCACCACACACGCCATCATTGGCGGCATTGTCGGCAGCTCAATCGTACTGGGGATTAGTATTGGTGGTACCGAGCTTGCTTTTTCGACCGTCAAATGGTCAAAAATCCGTGATATTGCCATCTCTTGGGTAGTCTCTCCTGTGCTGGGCGGTGCATTGTCTTATCTGCTTTATAGCATTATCAAGAAAAATATCTTGGCGTATAATGATAAGGTTGAGGTGGTTGTCAAGGCGATTAAAGCCCAGAAAAAAAATCTCAAGCGTGAACAAAAAGAGTATTTTGAAAAATTGGGCGAGGTGGAAAAACTGCCATATACCAATGCCATGCTGCGAGATCAGGAAGTTTACAAAGACAGCGATTGTCAGCGTGAGGATTTGGAAACCGAATACTACCGCTCATTGTATGATTTGGAGCGTAAGCGAGAAAATATTGACACCCTAAAAGCACTAAAAACATGGGTACCATTGATTGCGGCTTTGGGTGCTGTGATTATGACTGCGATGGTGGTGTTTAAGGGCTTGGCAAATACAGGGCTGACATTATCAACCTTACAAGCAGGGCTGGTGATGGGTATGCTGGGTGCGATGGTATGGCTGACGGCATTTATCTATACCAAGACCATTCGTGGCAAGCACAAAGAAGATTTGGGCAAAGCAACATTTGTGATGTTTAGCTGGATGCAGGTATTTACTGCGTGTGCATTTGCGTTCAGCCATGGTTCAAATGACATTGCCAACGCTGTCGGTCCCTTTGTTGCCATCATGGATGTCATCAAAAATAATGCCATTGAGGCACAAGCGAGTGTACCCGGCCCTGTAATGGTAACTTTTGGCGTGGCATTGATTGTTGGTCTGTGGTTTATTGGCAAAGAGGTCATTCAGACGGTTGGTACCAACCTGACCGAAATGCACCCAGCATCAGGGTTTGCTGCCGAGCTTGCCGCCGCTGCGGTGGTGATGGGAGCCTCAAGTCTGGGCATTCCTGTATCAAGTACCCATATTTTGGTTGGGGCGGTACTGGGCATTGGCTTGGTGAACAAAAATACCAACTGGCGACTGATGCGACCCATTGGCTTGGCGTGGGTTATCACCTTGCCAGCTGCCGCAGGTATCAGTGCAATTTCATTTATGCTTCTGACCAAATTTTTATAAAATGGTCTGTGATAAAAGCTCTGAAAATCAGGGCTTTTATTTTGCGTCAAAAAAGTTATGTATAATGGGTGGGCTTGAGTCAGACGGATAATTTTATCACTATTTATGACAAGCAATCATCAATAAATAAAAACACGCTCAAATCAATGACTTGAGCGTGTCTGGAATAGTGGCATCCCATAGGGGATTCGAACCCCTGTTACCGCCGTGAAAGGGCGGTGTCCTAGGCCTCTAGACGAATGGGACACAGTGTGTAAAGTCAATTGCTTGCTTTACCAACTTTCGACGCTTTCACCGTTTAACCGAAAGTGGCGTTATTATAGCAAATTTTTAAAAATCGTCAAGCAGCCAAAGAAAAAAATCAACAAAAATCTTATAAGTCATTGAATTTAAATAATTTTTATATCATTGCTGCTTGGCGTTTTAGTCTTTAAAATTATTAAATTGCAACGGCACGCCAAACTGTTTTTGTTTTAATAATGCCATCGCAAGTTGCAGATTGTCTTTTTTCTTATCGCTAACACGCACTTTGTCGCCTTGAATGCTGGCGGCGACCTTCAAATCAGATTCTTTGAGGGCTTTGGCAATCTTTTTGGCACTGTCAGCATCCAAACCGTCTTTTAGATTAATCAGTTGCTTGATGTGTTTGCCTGATTGGGTTTTTTCTTGTGGGTCAAGCGACTGCAAATCCACATTGCGTTTGATGAGCTGCTTTTCTAAGATGGCATACACATTATCTGCCTGCAAGTCATTATCAGTGGTGATGGTGATGGTTTTTGCTTTTTCGTTCAGCTCAATTTGAATATCGCTGCCCTTAAAATCAAAGCGAGTGGCGATTTCTTTTTCGGCATTTTGTACGGCGTGCTTGACCTCAAAGGTCTGTAATTCTGATACAACATCAAAAGATGGCATGGTTGTCTCCTTGGTGCTGCTACATGGCAGCGGTATCGTTGGTTTGTTCGGATAAATTGTCTGCTATGGGCAATAGGGTGCTGTGATTGACAATGTGGCAAAATAATTCAGCAGTTTTTTGGGTGTCGTAGACTGCCGAATGTGCATGACTGTTGTCAAATTCAATGCCTGCCATCATGCAGCTGCGTGCCAGCACCGTATGCCCATACGCCAAAGCGGCAAAACTTGCGGTATCCAGCACGCTAAAGGCATGAAAGGGCGAGTGGTTTTTGCTGTTGGTGCGTGTAATGGCAGCATTTAAAAAGCCCAAATCAAAATGTGCGTTATGCCCCACCAAAATACACTGACGGCAACCGTGTTGTTTTTTGATGGCTTTTAGTGCCTTAAAAATACGGCGCAAGGCAGTTTTTTCGTCCTCGCTGATTGCTTTGCGAATGGGGCTGTCTGGATTGATGCCTGTGAATTTTAAGGCGGCAGGCTCAAGGTTCGCCCCTGCAAATGGTTCAATATGAGCATTTAGCACCTCGCCTTGATACAGTTTGCCTGTCTCGTCCATCAAAATCGGCACGCAAGCAATCTCAAGCAGGGCATCAGTTTGGGCGTTAAATCCTGCGGTTTCGACATCGACAACCACAGGCAAAAATCCACGAAAACGATTGGCGATGCCAAGGGGGGCTGTGTCATTCATTGGGCAACCTGCCAAGCAATTGTTTCACCTGCAAGCAGTGGCGTGAGTGTCTGAGTCTCCAGATATGGATAGCTTGCCGCAATGGTTTGTGGTTTTTTGATTAGGGTGATGGTGCTGGTATTCATCGGTAAGCCGTAGAATTTGGCACCATAAACACTGGCAAAGTTCTCTAGCTTATCAAGTGCGTCTACGCTCTCAAAAGCAGCTGCATACAGCGGCAGTGCGTGCGTGGCGGTATAGCAACCAGCACAACCGCAAGCGGCTTCTTTGGTGCTGGTGGCGTGTGGTGCCGAATCTGTGCCTAAGAAAAATTTCGGATTGCCACTGGTGGCAACTTCCAGCAGTCGTTTTTGGTGCACGGCACGCTTTAAAATAGGCAAGCAGTAATAATGAGGCTTAACACCGCCAACAAGCAGATGATTGCGATTAAACAATAAATGCTGCGGTGTAATGGTGGCAGCAATATGATTACCCTGAGCCAGACAAAAGTCCGCTGCATCAGCGGTTGTGATATGCTCCATGACAATTCTTAGCTCGGCAAAAGTGCTGATGATTTTTTGTAGCACTTCGTCCAAAAAACGCTTTTCGCGATCAAAAATATCTATGGATTCGCGGGTGATTTCACCGTGTACCAGCAGCGGCAGTCCGTGTTTTTGCATGGCGTCAAAAACCTCTGCCCGTGCCAGAATATCAGTTACCCCATCGGCTGAATTGGTGGTTGCACCAGCAGGATAGAGCTTGACAGCGGAGATAATGCCTGTGGCGACAGCATCGTCAATATCACTTGCGGTTGTATGATCGGTCAGATACAGCACCATGCGTGGATCAAAAGCTGCTTTGCGTGCCTTATCAACATCACTGTCTGCCAAAGCCTGCATAATGCGTTCACGATAAGAGATGGCTTGGGCGGCGGTTTTGACAGGGGGTGTAAGATTTGGCATACAAATCACACGGTTAAAGCTTGTCGCCGCATGCGGTACTGTGGTGGCAAGTGCAGCACCATCACGCAGATGAATATGCCAATCATCTGGCTGAATGATTGTTAATGTGGTTGTCATGAGTAAACTTGTTCCAAGATAAATAAATCAATTGCCAAGCCCTTAATTATTCTAGCAATTGCCATCTTTGTCAAGTGCCGATGATGATTTGTTGGCTTGATACCCTCCTTTGCCGTGCCGATTTGATTGGCATGATGATAATAAATGAGGGTGTAAACCAGACCTAAGCGTTGTATTTTTAAAAATTACCGCAAAGCCAAATTTATAAATTTATTCAACTTAAACCACCATTAAAATAAATTTATACTTTAAAAAATTTTAATAAATTGTCATTATTGCAAAAATCTTAAATACCGCACAGTCAGTGATTTGTGCAATTATTGTCATTTTGGGTTGTATGCTATTATTTTTGTATAAACTTAATAATTTGCACAAAAAATTCCCAATCGGTTGATTGGGAATGTGGCATGGGTTTATTTGTTGTTTTGTTCAAGTCTTGGCACGGTGTTGCCTTCGCCAAGTCCCAGCAGCCCTGATTGAGCATACAGCCCAAGTTTTTGGCGAGTGTCTGCAATGTCAAGATTACGCATGGTAAGCTGACCGATACGATCAAGCGGTGTAAAGGCAGCATCTTCCACTTTTTCCATAGACAGACGATCGGCTTCGTAAGTTAGGTTTGGTGATTCGGTGTTTAGAATACTGTAGTCATTGCCACGACGCAACTCAAGCGTAACCGTACCGGTGATGGCACGAGCCACCCAACGCTGAGAAGTTTCACGCAGCATTAGGGCTTGAGAGTCAAACCAGCGACCTTGATACAACAAGCGACCCAAACGCAAGCCATTGATGCGATATTGCTCGATGGTGTCTTCATTATGAATGCCTGTTACCAATCGCTCATAGCAGATGTGCAGCAGTGCCATGCCGGGGGCTTCATAGATGCCTCGAGATTTTGCCTCAATGATGCGATTTTCGATTTGATCTGTCATGCCAAGTCCATGACGACCACCGATTTCGTTGGCCTTTAAAATCAACGCCACCAAATCATCAAAACGCTCACCATTGATGGCGACAGGCATGCCTTCTTCAAAACTTAGGCTGACGGTTTCGGCTGCAATTGCGACCGATTCGTCCCAATAACGCACGCCCATGATCGGCTCAACGATTTTATGGCTGGCATCCAGATACTCCAAATCTTTTGCTTCGTGAGTTGCACCGAGCATATTAGAATCGGTTGAGTAGGCTTTTTCTTTGCTCATTTTATAATCAAAGCCATTGTCAATCAAAAATTGACTCATCTCGGCACGACCGCCCAATTCATCAATAAAGGTCTGATCCAGCCAAGGTTTGTAGATTTTTAATTCAGGATTGGCGAGCAAGCCATAGCGATAGAATCGCTCAATGTCATTGCCTTTGTAGGTTGAGCCATCGCCCCAAATGTGGACATCATCTTCACGCATTGCCGATACCAGCATCGTGCCTGTTACCGCACGACCAAGAGGCGTGGTGTTAAAATATGGCATACCGCCTGTGCTGACATGAAACGCACCGCATTGAATGGCGGCAATACCTTCTTGGGCAAGTTGTTGGCGACAGTCAATTAACCGTGCTTTTACCGCACCGTATGCTGTGGCTTTGGCTGGAATGGCATTGTAATCATCTTCATCTGGCTGACCCAAATTGGCAGTATAGGCGTAGGGGGCGGCACCTTTTTGTTTCATCCACAAAAGGGCGGCAGAAGTATCCAAACCGCCAGAGAAAGCGATGCCAACTTTTTTGCCGACAGGTAAGTGTTGCAAGATGGTTGCGTTTGTCATGATATACCCTTGATTAACAATGAAAATAAATATCGCAAATTATAGCATTTTTTAGCCACTTGTCATGAGTTTGCATGGATATTTTATAAAAAATGCAATAAATAAAGGCAGGGATTAACAATTTTTTGCACCCAAGTGCTGATTTTGCTATACTATTATTTATTAAATGAATGATAGTTATAATTCTGACAAATTGACAAAATCGCACAGGGTTGGAGTGCCATCGGGTATTTTTGGTCGCGTTTATGCGGTATATACGACTGGCATGGTTGATAGCATTTGGTGATTTTGGCAGTTTTGGCTTATCGGTGAAATCATGACGCAGACAATAACGACTGAGCAAACACAGCTGATTGTTGATTGCCAAGTTCAGACTTTGCAATTGTGGCAAAATCAGCAATTGGTACGAACTTTTAGCATCTCAACCGCCAAAAACGGCACAGGACAACTGTCAGGATCAGGCTGTACGCCACTTGGACGGCATAAAATAAGTGAAAAATTTGGTGAAGGCTTGCCGATAAATGCGGTATTTGTTGCACGGCAGTTCACAGGTGAGTTATATGATGAGGCGTTGGCAGAGCAATTTGCCAATCGTGATTGGATTTTGGCTCGGATATTGTGGCTGGAGGGCTTGGAGGAGGGGTATAATCGCGGTGAGAATGCACAAGGGATTTGTGTTGATAGTAAGTCTCGTTATATTTATATTCATGGTACGCCAGATACAGAGCCAATGGGTGTGCCATTATCGCATGGCTGTATCAGAATGCGTAACCAAGAGATACTTTGGCTGTTTGAGCAAGTTGAAGTTGGTGCACAGGTTGTGATTCGCTAGGCTGTGCAATAACATGATCATAAATTACCAAGCGGTATTATTTTGTCAAGCAAAGCTGTTTTTGTTGTTGATGAAAATTTATACTACTGTGCTTTGTGTGGTTTTGGGTTATTTGCCAGATGGCTGATTGGGTGGGGTGTGTTTATGAATTTGCAAAAAGTTGATTTGAATTTATTGTTTTATCTTGATGTTTTGTTGCGTGAAAAAAATGTAACACGAGCGTCAGAGCAATTGGGCATTACTCAGCCTGCGATGAGTAATATTTTGCGGCGATTGCGATCGCTGTTTAATGATCCGCTGTTGGTGCGTTCATCAGAGGGTATGACGCCGACCGAACGAGCATTTGAGCTACAGCCTCGTATTCGTGAAGTGTTGTCGGATATCAGTGTACTGCTTGAGCCACGCACCGAATTTCGCCCTTATAGCACCTCAAGAGTGTTTCGCATCATGACCAGTGATTATGCCGAAGCAACTTTGGTGCCTCGTTTGGTGAAGGCGTTGCGTAGCGAGGCACCGAATGTGATTTTGGATTTTTTGACACCTTCGGATGTTTCGTATCGCGATATGGAGCAGGGCAGGGTGGATTTGGCGATTAATCGCTTTAATGAAATTCCGCAGAGTTTTCATCAGGTGCTGGTTTGGCGTGATACTTTTAGCTGCTTGTTGTCCGCCGAAAGTCCTTATGCACACAGATTTAACCTAAAAAACTACCTAAAAGCACAGCATGTCTGGGTGTCAAAAACAGGCATGGGGGTGGGCTTTGGGGTCAATCCCGAAAAATCAGGCGGGCTTGGTTCAATCGATCAGGCATTGCAGCGATTGGGACAAAAACGGCAAATCAGTGTATTTACTCGCCATTATCAGATGCCTGCCATGCTTGCTGCGAATAAAGATTTGATTGCAACCTTGCCTACGCGTGTGGCACGCCTACAGGCGGATAATAACTCACAAATCATTGTCAAAGAACCGCCATTTTTTATCCCAGAGTTTGAGCTGACGATGGCTTGGTCGCCACTGCTACAGCACCACCCCGCCCATCGCTGGTTGCGGCAGTTAATTCTGCATGTGGCTCGTCAAGTGATTGCCGAAGAAGAGCAAGCCACAAGGGCAGAGCAGGCATCAATCATATAAATGGCGATTGTATCGTTCAGCTTGCGGCGGATTATGATGATATAATCCGCCATTATTTTATCAGCGGTTGCTATTACGGTAGTAAGAGTGATAGGTATTGTGTGGCGGATTTGAAGTGAAAATCAAGGGGGGGGTTATCCCTTGATTATTGATGTTCTACAATATTTCTGGTAGGGACATTTTACTGTGTTCCTGCTGATATAATTCCAGAATTTTCCCTTTTTGCTCATCACTATAAAATTGTTCACTAGTATTAGATTGAAGTTTCAAATATCTTAATGCTTCTACAATCTCATATTCTGAATTTTCATCATATTTTTCAATCATATAAGTAATAAATTGCTTCAAGATATTAAATGCTTCATAACTTTCCAAAACCTTAATATGTTCATCTACAAAATTAGACATATACCATTCATCGGTAACTGGATTGTTATTTAAATCATCTAAAAAAGCATCAAATTCATCAAAGAACAAAACTAATCCTTAAATTTAAAATCTGTTGTTTCACCAGTTTTGGTATTTTCAATATAATGTATCTCAACACCATTCACATTTTGAACACGCTTAACCCAACCGTCCTTTGCAAACCAACCATTTTTTGCATCAGACATTGCGGGCATTCTTGCAGGTGTAGTACCGCGTGGATTAGCTTTAACTTCTTCCATTACCAATTTTTCTTTTAAATTCTTTGGCACAGTTCTACCAGTAGATTTTTCAGAATTTGGCTTTGTAGCTTGGGTTTGAGGTGCTGTTGTTGTAACTTTTGGCGTTTTAGGCGTTGTTTTCTTTGGTGGTGCTGCGACAACAGTTGTTGCCAAAGAAAATAGGCTAAAAACCACAAATAAATTGACAAAAAACTTTTTTATAATCAATTATCCTAAATATTTTCCCCATTCTAACTACTTTTTTTAAGCAAAAACAAGCTAGTTTTTAACAATTTGCCATCTGGGCTAATGTATGGCTGACTTTTTGATGATTATTTGCCAGCGTTTTGTGATGTGGCAGATGATGGTCTTTTGTCTCGCTGGTCGGGCAAGTCATTTTGGGTGGCATTAAAACTTGTCAATGGCAAAAAGACAATGTTGTTTTTTGGTAGATTTTCGGGTTGGAGTAGTCGCCAGTTGTGCGTACCAGCATTGCTGACTTGTAGATAATATTTGGCAGGCGTGGCATCTAGCACCACCTCGCCTGTGTAGCGATTGGCGGCTTGGTGCGTGATGACAAAATCACGGTCTTTGGATTTATCCGTGGCGTGTGAGATACTAACGCTTAGGGTTTTTGGGTAATTAAGCGGCGTGCCATCGCTAAGTTTGCCACTTGCCAAAGATTCTTTTGGATAGTTAAGCTCAAAAACCACCTGCGTGCTATCACCGCTTTTATTTAGTCGCATGACCCCTGATACACCCAAGTCATAAGCCAGTTGGTCTCGTGAGGCATCTTGGTAGAGTGTTTTGCCGTCCATGTACCAATCATCACGCACGGTCGCATCTTGAATTTTGATAGAATAAAACACAAAAAAAATGCAAGCAATCACCACAAATGCAGGCAGACCAATGACAAAAATGAGCATCAATGGGTTGGTGTACCAAGTGTCGTGGGATTGTTGGTTGTTGTGCGGTGGTGTTGTGTTGCTCATGATGATAAATAAGATAACCAAGATTGACCCTCATTGTATCACAAGAGGGTCGTCTTTTTAAGGCAATAACTGGGTTATTTTTGCTCTTTTGCTTCGTAGATGAACATATTTTGTGCAGAAGTGCTGTATTTGCCATCGGTGCTGTACACGGTAATGGTAATAGGCGTGCTGCCTGCCTTGATGATGGCTGGGTCGCCAATGACACTGACGGGTAGGTCGTATGGCTCATTGGCTTGTAGTGGCAGTTGCTTAAAGCGAGAGCGTAGTGTCAGCCCTTTGGTGTCGCCGTCCAGACGCACTTTGTAGATTTGTTTTTCGTTAGTTTTGTTGACGATTTTTAGCACATAGCTGTTTTCAACCATGCCATCACGGCCAATGCTGGAGAGCTGTTTGCGGTCGTGGCGAATCTCAAGCTCAAGTGGCGAGCGTCCAACAACAATCAAGGCTGCCGCCACGATACAAGCACTAAGCACGCCAATATAGGCAAAAATACGCCAGCCGATGATTTTGGTTTTTTGTTTATCAACCAGCTGTCTTTCGGTGGTATAGCGAATCAAGCCACGCGGTGAGCCAACCTTGTCCATGATTTCATTACAAGCGTCAATACAGGCGGCACACTGAATACATTCAACTTGCAAACCATCACGGATATCGATGCCTGTTGGGCAAACTTGTACGCACAAAGTACAATCAACGCAATCGCCATATTGATGAGTGCTGTCTTTTTTGCGAGCACCTCGTGGTTCGCCTCGCTCATAATCATAAGATACAATTAAGGTATCCTTATCAAACATAACCGATTGAAAGCGACCATAGGGGCAAATATAGACACACATATGCTCACGCATATAGCCGCCATTGGTCTGGGTAACAAAAGTGATGAGCAGGAAAAAAATCCAAGTCATCTTGCCCCAGCCCATAAAAAATAACGGCTCGCCATTAAAGAATAAATAATCAGTACCAACAATAAAGGCGATAAAGGTCAGAGCGGTAACGGCAGAAAAAATTCCCCAAATGCTGTGGACCGCCAAGGTTTTTAGAATTTTTTCGGCATTCCAAGGGGCTTTGTCAAATTTAATGCGTTTATTGCGATCGCCAATGATTATTTTTTCTACATATTGATATAAATGAACATAAATTGTTTGTGGGCAAGCATAACCACACCAAACCCGCCCTGCATAGACTGTTACCATAAAAAGTAGCAAAGCGGCAATGATAAACACAAAGGCAAAAAAGTAAAAATCCTGCGGCATAAATACCGCACCAAAAATATAAAACTTCGGTTCAATAACATCAAACAATAAAGCCTGACGAGAATCCCAACGCAACCATGGTGCGAGCAAAAAGCCCAGCAAAATCGTGTACATACTTATCAGGCGAATTTTTTGATATTTGCCTTTGACGAATCTGGGGTGGACACGCTGCTTGGTTGCGTCCATATCTTTGGAATGTGGAATGATTTTTTCGGGAGCTGGACGGGGTTTTTTTGGTTTTTGTTGTTCTGACATGGCAGATACCTTGGCTGATTGCTTGCAACAAGATGGTACAAGCGATGGCTTGGTCTTTGATTGGTTAAACTTTGGCTGATTGAACAAATACCACAGAGTTTAATTTTGCTGATTATATTACCATGTTTTGTAGGGTTTTGGTATGGGTAGTTTGTGCTAATTTATGCACGCTTGAGTTTATATTGACAAACCAGCCATCAATCTAATGGCTGGCGAGGTGGGGATTAAAATTCGGTCATTGCCAAAATTTGCTTAAATAATGCTTTTTGTTCTTGGCTTGGTTTGGCAGATTGCAGTGCCATCACCTGTGTCATGTCGCCATCAATGCGAATTTTGCCGAGCATAAATGCCTCAATGGCGTGATTAATGTCGCCATCTGTGATGATTTGTTGCAAGGTGGTACGATCGATGGTCAGCGTGGTTGTGGCAGTATCAATCAAGCCTTGTGCGATTTTGCCTGCCTGTAAGTGCAAAGCGGTGTCGGTTTCGCCTGTGATTTTGGCATTTAAGGTAACATTGGCAAGATTGGGTGGTAGGTTTAGTTCACCTGCGGCGTTGTTTAGTTTACTTACTTCATCAAACCATGCCGAGCTTAAAAATTGTGCCATAAGATTCCTTGGGATAAGCTATGATAATGTGGCATGACCATCGATGCCAAAGCTGTGGCAGTTTGTCGGTCATTGCGACTCTTATTATAAGGGATAAAGCAGGCTTTGTCGATTACAACAAGGCATCAGCGATATAATTGAATAATTTTTGATAAGAAATATTAATATTTTTAAAATAAAGCCATCAAATCTATAGAATATTACTAAAAAATTTCAAGATTTTTACAAAATATACCCAAAAATTACATTTGTGTTGTATAATAAAGGGGAGAGACCGCTGGCAATACCATATTGTCAGTAAGGATATAGATGGTGTGCTTAAGCCACGCCATCAACGCAAGCCAAGCACTGTAGCAAGCCAAGCTAGCATGGAATAAAGCACCAAATATACAAATTTGCTGGTATTCCATAGAAAAAATAAGGATTTTTTCATTTTTGCTGGTCTGACTTGATGATATTTGCCCGACTTTGCGTTACAATAGACATAAAATATCAAAGCAAGTGTGGTTTTTTATGCGTTATTTGCATCAGACCGCATTGCGACATAAATCAGGCTGCACAGGAAATATCCAATGATTAGTCTAAATAAATCAGCAGTAGCCCCAGTTTCTGTCGATCATGAATATGAAATCACCATTGTGAGATTTTTCACCATCATGACGGTTGTATGGGGCATTATTGGCATGTCTGTTGGTGTATTGATTGCATCGCAGTTGGCATGGCCAGCATTGAATTTTGACACCTCGTGGTTGTCTTTTGGGCGACTAAGACCATTGCACACCAATGCGGTGATTTTTGCATTTGGCGGCTCGGCACTTTTTGCCACTTCTTATTATATCGTCCAGCGTACTTGTAAGACCAGATTATTCGCCCCATATTTGGCATGGTTTACTTTTTGGGGTTGGCAGGCAATTATTGTTGCGGCGGTAATCACGCTGCCGCTTGGGCTAACTTCAGCTAAAGAATATGCCGAATTAGAATGGCCGATTGATATCGCTATTGCTTTGGTTTGGGTATCCTATGCCATCGTATTTTTTGGTACGATTATCAAGCGTAAGACCTCGCATATCTATGTGGCGAACTGGTTCTTTGCGGCATTTATCATCACCATTGCATTGCTACACATTGTCAATAGCCTTGCAATTCCTGTTAGTGCGATGAAATCATACTCACTGTTTGGTGGTGCAACCGATGCCATGGTTCAGTGGTGGTATGGACATAATGCTGTTGGATTTTATCTTACTGCTGCCTTTTTGGGCATGATGTATTATTTCATTCCTGTGCAAGTAGGTCGTCCTGTATATTCATATCGTCTGTCAATTGTTCACTTTTGGGCATTGATTGCCTCGTATATGTGGGCAGGCGGGCATCATCTGCACTATTCGGCACTGCCTGATTGGACTCAATCTTTGGGCATGGTATTCTCGTTGATTTTGTTTGCACCTTCTTGGGGTGGTATGATTAACGGCGTACTGACTTTGTCAGGCAGCTGGGATAAGTTGCGTACAGACCCGATTATCCGCTTCTTGATTGTTGCTTTGTCGTTCTATGCGATGAGTACCTTTGAAGGACCAATGCTGTCAATCAAAGCTGTGAACGCCATCAGTCATAACACAGACTGGACAGTTGGCCATGTGCATTCAGGTGCATTGGGCTGGGTTGGTATGATTACCATTGGTTCGGTGTATGTGCTATTGCCACGCATCTGGAATAAGGCAAAAATGTACTCAACAGGATTAATCACTGTGCATTTTTGGTTGGCAACCACAGGTACGGTACTGTATATTGTGGCGTTGTGGATTTCTGGTATTACGCAGGGCATGATGTGGCGTGCCACCAACCCAGACGGTACTTTGGCTTATGACTTTATTCAGACAGTTGTTGTGTCGCATTGGCCATATGTTGTGCGTACACTGGGTGGGGCGTTGTATGTGGCAGGTATGTTTGTGATGGCGTATAACTGCTATCGCACCATCAAGATGCCAAGTGTGCCTGAGCATATCGCTGAGCCAGATGAAGTGAATACTGGCAGCGATCAGGTTACAGCACAAGCATAAGGGGTAAACTCATGTCAAAAATCACTCATGAATTAGTAGAAAAAAACACGGGTTTGCTCGTCATTTTTATCGTGATTGCAATCAGCTTTGCAACTTTGGTGGAGATTGTGCCATTGATTTATGATGGCACAGCTGCCGAAGATGGCGGTGTGAATAAACCACTGCCAAATATGCGTCCATGGACAGCACTTGAGCTTGAGGGTCGTGATATTTATATCCGTGAAGGTTGTCATGTTTGCCATACCCAAATGGTTCGCCCATTGCGTGCCGAGGTGGAGCGTTATGGACCATATAGCCGTGCAGCTGAATCAGCTTGGGATCATCCGTTTTTGTGGGGCTCTAAGCGTACAGGTCCAGACTTGGCACGCGTTGGTGGGCGTTACTCGGATCAGTGGCATGTGGATCACTTGACCAACCCTCGCTCTGTCGTGCGAGAATCGGTAATGCCAGCCTATCCTTGGCTTGCCAAAAATGAAGTTGATGGCACAAAAGTACAACAAAAAATGCGTCTATTCAGAGATCGTTTTGGTCTGCCATATACTGAAGAAGACATTGCAGCAGCACCTGACCAAGTTCAGGGTGCGACCGAAATGGACGCACTGGTTGCTTATTTGCAACAGCTGGGCATTGCAATGCAAGGTCAGCGATAATGGATTGGGGTTTTTTGCATAGCGTCGCAACTGTATCAGCCGTTTTGGCATTTATTGCGATTGCATGGTGGGCGTATTCACCAAAAAACAAAAAACGCTTTGAAGATGATGCACAACTTGCGCTGGATGATAAGCAACAAACGCTATCATCACATGAGCGCACTAAGGATACACAATGAGCTTTTTTTGGGGTTCTTGGATTACCATCTTGTCATTGGGCTGCTGGCTATTCATTTTTGCGGTACTGGTTTGGACATTGAGATCTAAGCCAGTATTGGATGAAGATGAGACAACAGGGCATTCTTATGACGGCATCCGAGAGTTTGACAAACCGCTACCAAAGTGGTGGCTGGTAATTTTCTTTGGCACGATGATTTGGGGCTTGGGCTATTTTGTGCTTTTCCCAGCCATTCAGCCAAATGTCTGGAAGGGTGTTACAACGGTTGAAGTAGACGGTCAGCAAGTGCCGTGGACTTCTGCCAATGAGCTAAACAGCCAGCTACAAGCGAACAATCGTGTTTTTATTGAGAATTTTGAACAAAATATTTTGGCAAATGCAGGTGCCAGTGAGGCAACAGCAATTTTGGCAAAATTGAGCGATTTGCAGGCACAACGCAAGACAAATGAAAAAAATGAAGATTTGCAAAAACAAATTGATGAGCAAATCACCTTGCTTGCTCCTTATGTAGACAAACTGGCTGCCGACCCTGAAGCACAAAAGGCTGGCAACCGCTTGTTTTTACAAAACTGTGCTTTGTGCCATGGCTCTAATGCCAAAGGTTCGGTCGGTTATCCTAATTTGACGGACAATGACTGGCTCTATGGCGGTACGGCAGATCAGATCTTACTTACCATTCATAATGGTCGAGTGGGTGCGATGGCAGCATGGCAAAAGCAATTGGGTGAATCAGGTGTGCGAGCTGCTGCCGAATATGTGCTAAAAATCTCTGGCAATCAAAATGATTATACGCTTGATGAAGCAAAAGTGGCTCAAGGTAAAGCAATTTTTGAACAAAACTGCGTCCTGTGCCATGGTGCTGATGCCAAGGGCTTGACTGCAATGGGTGCACCAAATCTAACCGATGATATTTGGTTGTTTGGTGGCGATCGCGAAACCATTCGCACAACCATTCGTCATGGTCGTTCTGGTGTGATGCCAGAATGGCAGAGTAAGCTGGGCAATGAGCGAGTCATGCTACTTGCTGCCTATGTGCGTTCATTATCGCAATCTGCTGAATAATGTTTTTAGACCAAAGAGCTGCCAAGTTGGTGGCTCTTTTTTCATGCCATGATGCAGCCATTGGTGTGTTATTGGTTAAATAAAGCAATTTCTGCCTTAAAAATTAACCCAAATTAAAAAGCACCAGCAATTTGTGATGATGATAAAGAAAGCCCACTCAACATATTGCCAATCACAAACTTGACGCATAAGAAGAGCAAAACGCACAAGATGATGCCTTAATGACAAGAAAAAATTTGCCCAACCCCCTATATTTTTTTGACGATTTTTAGTAAAATTTGACTTTACCAGCAACCGATTTGATTATTATGACGACTAAATTTATCTTTGTAACTGGCGGTGTTGTATCATCACTTGGCAAGGGCATCGCTGCAGCTTCTCTTGCCGCTGTCTTGGAGGCTCGTGGGCTAAAAGTAACCATGACCAAGATGGATCCTTATATCAATGTTGATCCGGGCACGATGAGTCCATTTCAGCATGGTGAGGTGTTTGTTACCGAAGATGGTGCAGAAACCGACCTTGATTTGGGGTATTATGAGCGGTTTTTGCGTCGCTCAAAGATGAGCAAGGCAAACAATTTTACCAGTGGTCGCATTTATCAAACTGTGCTTGCCAAAGAACGCCGTGGTGATTATTTGGGCGGTACGGTGCAGGTGATTCCGCACATTACTGATGAAATCAAGCACAAAATCCGTGCCAGTGGCGAAGGTTATGACATTGCCATTATTGAGATTGGTGGCACAGTGGGCGATATTGAGAGCCTGCCATTCATGGAAGCGGTGCGTCAATTGCAAGTTGAGCTGGGGCGTAGCAATTCGCTATTAATGCATTTGACACTGGTGCCATACATTGCCTCGGCTGGCGAATCAAAAACCAAGCCAACGCAGCATTCGGTCAAGGAGTTGCGTTCTATCGGTTTGCAGCCAGATGTATTAATCTGTCGTTCGGAACAAACCATCTCTGAAGAAAATCGCCAAAAAATCGCTCTGTTTACCAATGTTGAGACTCGTGGTGTGATTTTGTGCGAAGATGCCAAATCCATTTATCAGATTCCACGCCGTTTTTATGAGCAAGATTTGGACGATTTGATTTGTGAGCGATTTGGGCTGACCGTCCCAGAGGCGGATTTGTCCGACTGGGATTTGGTGGTACAAGATTTGTTCAATGCACAAGGCGAAGTTGTTGTGGCGATGGTTGGTAAATATGTTGAACTGCCAGATGCCTATAAGTCGGTTAATGAAGCCTTGTTGCACGCAGGTATCCACAACAAAACCAAAGTGCGTATCAATTATATCAATGCCGAGACGCTAGAACATGACAATGCTGCCTTTGATGAATTGAAGCAAGCCGATGCCATCTTGGTACCAGGGGGGTTTGGTGAGCGAGGCACGCTTGGCAAGATGAAGGCCATTGAATATGCTCGCACGCATAACAAGCCATTTTTAGGCATATGTCTAGGTATGCAGTTGGCGGTGATTGAGTTTGCTCGCAATGTTCTGGGGCTTCAAGCAAATTCAACGGAATTTGACCGCAAGACTACCCACCCGATTATCGGTCTGATTACCGAATGGTTTGATGAAAAAGGTGAATTGCAGATTCGCTCTGATGACAGTGATTTGGGTGGCACGATGCGACTTGGGGCACAGCAAGCAGAGCTGGTTGCAGGATCAAAACTTGCCAAGATTTACGGTGCCAATAACATCACCGAACGCCATCGCCATCGCTATGAAATGAACAACCGCTATATTGAGCCACTGGAGCAAGCGGGCATGAAAATTTCTGGCTATTCTGCCAAGCAGCACTTGGTTGAGGCGATAGAAATTGATCATCACCCATGGTTCGTGGCAGTGCAGTATCACCCAGAGTTTACCAGTTCGCCACGCGGTGGGCATCCGCTATTTAATAGCTTTATTAAAGCAGCGATGGCTGATAGCTAGCACAAACAGCACATCAAGCAAGTTTGGTGTGCTTTTTATTTTCAGTGTTTTTGTTGCTTGGTTGAGATATAATAACAAAAACACATTTATTTAAGCCAAATTGACTTAGGTCTAAGGATATTAAGATGACGCAGCCGCAAGCAACTGCACAATCAGTGATTAATATTGCAGGGATTGAGATTGCCAATGATAAGCCATTTGTGCTGTTTGGTGGCATGAATGTGCTTGAAAGTCGCGAGTTGGCTTTTGAGATTGCCGAGCAATATATTGCCATTTGCCAAAAATTACAGATAGGCTATGTGTTTAAGGCAAGTTTTGACAAGGCAAATCGCTCAAGCCTGCATTCTTTTCGTGGCCCAAGTCTTGAGACGGGGCTGACTTGGCTAAATGACATTAAAGAGGCGTACAATGTGCCGATTATTACCGATGTGCATGAGCCATATCAAGCAGCACCAGTTGCCAAAGTTGCCGATGTTTTGCAGCTGCCTGCGTTTTTGTCGCGTCAGACAGACTTGGTCAATGCCATTGCTCGTACAGGCAAGGTGGTTAATATCAAAAAAGCACAATTTTTGGCACCGCATGAGATGCGTCATATCATTAATAAATGCCTAGAATCTGGCAATGATCAGGTGATATTGTGCGAAAGGGGTTCTGCCTTTGGTTATAACAACTTGGTGGTTGATATGCTTGGTTTTGACACCATGAAGGCGATGAATGTTCCTGTGTTTTTTGATGTAACGCACGCTTTGCAAGAACCGGGGGCAAGGGCGGATAGTGCAGGTGGTCGCCGTCATCAGATTGCCACTTTGGCTCGTGCTGGCATGGCAACAGGATTGGCAGGGCTGTTTTTGGAAGCTCATCCAGACCCTGATAAGGCAAAATGCGATGGGCCAAGTGCCTTGCGACTTGACCAGCTTGAACCATTTTTAACCCAAATAAAACAGCTTGACACATTGGTGAAGGGCTTTTCGGTGCTGGATACGCATTAAGTGGCAGAGATATTTATTAAATAAATTTAAGACTGTTTGTTTTTAAGATAAAAAGGAGTGATTATGTACGCTGAAGATACCAAAAATGTTGTAGAAATTAAAGACATTGTTGCACGCGAGATTTTGGACTCTCGTGGCAACCCAACCATTGAGGCTGATGTTATTTTGGCAAATGGTATTTGTGGTCGTGCTGCTGCACCAAGTGGGGCATCTACTGGTTCACGCGAAGCGTTGGAGCTGCGTGATGGCGATGCCACCCGTTATCTAGGCAAAGGGGTAAAAAAAGCTGTTGCCAATGCCAACAGCCAAATTCGCAGCGTATTGCTTGATAAAGATGTTACGCAGCAAGCTGAGATTGACAAATTGTTGATAGAGCTTGATGGTACTGAAAATAAAGCAAATATGGGTGCAAATGCCATGCTGGCGGTATCTTTGGCAGCTGCCAAGGCGGCAGCACAGTCGCAATCATTGCCACTTCATCAATATATCGCCAATTTGCGTGGACAAACTTCTTTGACCATGCCTGTGCCGATGATGAATATTCTAAATGGTGGAGCCCATGCGGACAACACGGTTGATATTCAGGAATTTATGATTGAGCCAGTTGGCTTTTCGTCATTTTCAGAAAGTCTGCGCGCAGGGACGGAGATTTTTCATGCACTAAAATCAGTGCTAAAATCGCAAGGCTTGAATACAGCGGTTGGTGATGAAGGTGGTTTTGCACCAAATTTACGCTCAAACGAAGAAGCAATCACTGTTATCATGCAGGCAATCGAAAAAGCAGGTTATCAGGCTGGCAAGGATATTTTCTTGGCACTGGACTGTGCTTCGTCAGAGTTTTATAAAAATGGTCAATATGTGCTGGCTGGCGAGGGCAATAAGGCGTTTGACAGTCAAGGATTTAGTGATTATCTGACCGCTTTGTGCAGGCAATATCCAATCATCTCAATTGAAGATGGTCTTGATGAGAGCGATTGGGAAGGCTGGGCGTATCTAACCAAGCAATTGGGCGATAAGGTGCAGTTGGTTGGCGATGATTTGTTCGTAACCAATCCAAAAATTTTGCAAGAAGGCATTGATAAGCATATCGCCAATGCGATTTTGATTAAGTTTAATCAAATTGGCACATTGACAGAAACGCTTGATGCGATTTATTTGGCAAAACAGCATGGCTATGCGACAATCATCAGCCATCGCTCGGGCGAGACTGAAGATTCTACCATTGCTGATTTGGCGGTGGGTACGGCTGCAGGTCAGATTAAGACAGGGTCATTGTGCCGCTCTGACCGTGTTGCCAAATACAACCAACTGTTGCGTATCGAACAACAAGTGCGTGCCGCATATCGTGGTCGTGAAGAATTCATCGGCTTGCGTGGCTGAGGCTATGGCAGTTTTGGCTTTGGAGATGGGCTGTGGCAAGCGATAAAATAACCAAATTAAAACCATATCGGTTGTATGTAGTTGCGATCGCATTTGCTACAGTGGTGCTATTGTTGATGCAATATCAATATTGGTATGGCGAATATGGTCATGGCAACTTTGTGCAGGTACAAAAGCAGCTGCAAGAACAAAGTAAACTCAATGAAGAACAGTCTTACAAAAACGCCATTTTACTTGCCGATGTCAAGGACTTAAAATCAGGCTTGTCTGCCATTGAAGAGCATGCACGGCTGGATTTGGGTTTGATTAAGGCTGGCGAGACTTTTGTTCAATTGTCCAACGCACCCATCACCTATTCACGCTCCATGCTAACTGACGATGAACAGGTGGTGGAGACGGTTGATTCCGTGCCTGAACCTTCCGCCCAGTAACAAAGCCATTGTGATAAAATCGCCCAGTTTGCCGACTGTGGCGATTTTTATTTATGTGTTATTTTGATGGCAATCCAATACCCAAATGTACTACAATTAACCCATAAGAACATCAAAAATTACTTAAAAATAGCGGCAGATGCAGCAGCGATGGCGGCTTTGTGGTTTGTTATTAAGTATTGCGATTTGCTGCAACTGTAGATTGTGCTTTTTAAGCTTAAAAAAGGGTTGTGGCAATAAGAAGTAAGCTGGGGGAAGAAATGCAATTGCCTGAATGGCTTAAAATATGCGATACTATAGCAGGATAAGCGGTGATTGCCAGCATTGGTGGGATTTTGTCAGTCTGCAATCTGGCGGTTGCTTGCATTGTTCGCTTTATATAAATACAAATAACAAGAGGTCGTTGTGATTTATCCAATGATTGTTGCTGCAGGTGTGGGTAGGCGTTTTGGGGCGGCAACGCCTAAGCAGTACTTGACAGTGGCAGGCAAAACCATACTTGAGCATAGTGCAGCTTGCCTTGTTCACCCTGCTTTTGCCACACTTACCTTGGTGGTGGCGAGAACAGATCCGTACATTGATGAGCTGCTGCCACGCTTAACCACTCTGCACCCAACAATATATCGTGCTGTCGGTGGCGATGAGCGGTGGCAATCGGTGCTTTCTGGCATTGAGGAGATTTGCAGGCAGGGTGGTCAAGATGATGACTGGGTGCTGATTCATGATGCGGCACGACCTTGCTTGCCAAGAGCAGATCTGGATAAGTTGCTTGACCACCTACAGACAACCCAAGCATCGGCGGTGATTTTGGCAACAGCGGTGGTGGATACGCTCAAATATGCTACATCGGGGCAAATCAATCATACCGTCAGCCGTGAGAATCTCTGGCAAGCCTTGACACCGCAGGCATTTCGTATCGGTGTGCTAAAGCGTGCTTTTGCTCATGCCAGCCAGCAGAATCTTAGCATCACCGATGAGGCCACTGTGTGCGAGGCATTGGGAATACCAGTGCAAATTATCCCAGCCTCACGCAGTAATATCAAGCTGACCCATGCTGATGACTTGCCTTTGATTGAGCGGTTGATTGTGGATTTGGATTGACAAAAGACAATAGGGAAGGAGCTTAAGGGAATAAGATGGCAGCGTGGCTATTTGCAATTGTCAGTCTGGTGGTGCTGGTATTGCTTGGCAGTGTTGAGCAGTTCATAATTGGCGAAGGCCTAAGTGCTTGGCTGTCCGTGGCGTGGCTTGCACCGCTGTTGTCGGTTGCTTTGGTGGTATCATTGTTGCTGTGGTTATTTACCCCTGTGGTAAGTCGCCATCGTGCCTATATCCTATCGCTACAGATGGTAAGTTTTGTGGCGATTGTTGCGTTGTTTGTTATCAAGAGCTTGTATGCTTATCATCAGCTTGAGCGACAAACGCCCCAATCACGCACGCTTATTAATGCAACCGCAACGATATATCAAATCAGCGACAGTGTCTATGATAAAGTTTTAGCAACACCATTTCGCCAAGTGGCTGTCTTGTCAAACATAGAGCCGTTTAATCCGAAGCAAAATTCCCGCCTGATTCACAATCCTTTTGCCAATGATGATGACTTTGCTGCTGGTCAGGCGGTAGATTTGCAATCGTTTGAGGGCATGACGGTGCTATTAACCGCAGACCCAAAGTTTGCCAAAAGCGATTTGCAGGCACTTGAGTCGGCACAACCTGCCAGTATTTTGCAGGTTCAGTTATTGCTAGAGCCAATTAAGGGTGGGGCTTTGGCATCAGGGTTTGACAACAAGGCTTGGTTGCGTACTCGCCAAGTGCAGGCGACGGCACAAATTTTGGCGGCAACACACATTGGCACAGCACAGGCTGACACATGGGCGCAGCAATTTAGGCTACAGCTTGAGCGATTGCGTTGGCAGTTGCGGCAGCATTTTTATAAAAACTGGCACACGCTTGATGGCAAGCAGGCACAGGCAAGGGCGGTAACGCTTAGCTTGCTCACAGGCGATAGAGCATTGATAGATAGGGATACCAAAGATCTGTACCAGCTGGCAGGGATTTCGCATTTGTTGGCAATATCAGGCACCCATGTGTTGTTTTTGGCGATTGTGCTGGCGGCGATGATTACTGCCATTACCGACAGATTTGCGTTGCTTATTTATCAAAAAATCCCCCGTTGGCAAATTCGCATGGCAATCATGGTGGCTGCTGCGTTGATTTATGCGGTATTTACAGGGTTTGAGGTGCCTGCGGTGCGTACAGTATATATGCTGATGGCGGCTTGGCTGATTCGTTATTTTGCCTTACCAACCTCTATCATCTCAGCGTTATTTGTTGTGGCATTATTGATGGTGTGGGCTGACCCTTATGTGTTATGGCAGGCGGGATTTTGGTTGTCATTTGTTGCGGTGGTTTTGTTAATTCGCTACGAAAACGGTCATTTGCAAGCAGCAGACCTGCATATTTATGGGTGGCTTGGCAGATTGTGGCAAAAATTATCAGCGACAGTGTCGTTGCAGTTGTGGCTGTTTTTGACCATGTTGCCTGTGTCAATTTTGCTGTTTGGCAAAGTCTCTTTGTGGGGCTTGTTGGTAAATTTATTTGCCATTGGGCTGTTTGGTTTTGTTGTTGTGCCAATAAACTTGTTGGCAGGCGTGGTTTTTTGGGTATCTCCTTGGCTTGCTGATTTGCTCTGGAGTATTTCTGTAGCGATATTGTATGGGCTGCATCAATCGCTGTCGGTTGCATTGACAACAAAATTGCCAGCAGTCTCGGCATGGCTGTACGCACCATTTGGCATGGCAGGTTTTGTTTTGGCGTTTTTGTTGGTGATTTGGTTGATATTGCCCAAAGTGATGCCAAGATTTCTACTGTTGTTGCCGATTGCGGCATTGATTTTTTTAACAAAGCCTGTTAAAAACCCTCGCCTTGAGATTGCATCGTTGCCCAGCGATACGCCCAATGTCAGCCAATTATTATTGACCCAATATGGCAAAGATGGCACAAGCCACTGGCTGATTTTAAATGATTTGGGGGCAAAATCACTCAGAAAAAATCATGCACAGATTTTGACAGACCAGCTGTATCGGCGTGGGGTTGCTGCCATGGGGCTTGATGGGGTAATTGTGCAGACACCGAGCGATATTTTTGTTCCGATGGTTGGGCAATTGGCAGACAGTTTACCCATTTCTCGCTACTGGCAAGCGGGCAATCATCAACAGCTTGTCAGCATACGCCAACAAAGTTGTCGTGCTGGCATGGCTTGGCAGCAGGAAGGCTTTGTAATCCGAGCATTGACAGGGTGGAGCGAGATTAATGATGAGCGTGTGCAATATTGTGCCATTGAGGTGTTAAGCGACTATCCATTTTCTTGGCAGGGTAATGCAGCACAGACGACTGAAGCGGACGCTGTCGATGATTGGGCTGATGATGACAGTCAGCCATCAGACAGCAAGCCATCAACGAAAGCCAAGAGTCAGCTGGTCATCAGCACCAGTGCCGAACCGCTGCTTTGGCAGCTGTGGCAGAGTTTGTGCGTATCGAACAATCGCCTTGATGTGCTTGCCAAAGAAGGGTATTATCCTGTCTGGCTAACTTCGTGGCGTGCCGATGAGGCGACAGTTGCCAAACAGCGATTATCACCTGCCAAGATATATATGCTTGATGAGTGATTGCTTGCACGGTTGCCAAAGGAGAAATTTTGCTGGCGAAATTAGGCACTGTGCCATGCTTGTGCTGTGGTCGCATTGTATTCATAGGCACATTCGTTAGTGAATGATTGCTGATTGTAGTGATAAATATGATTTTAAAAACCATCAGACTTGATTAGTTGATAATATTAAAGCACTGCACCATTATGCCAGTATGTCGGTGAAAATAAGCAAAGCATGATTTTTGCTATCACTTGGCTTGATTTTCAGGTAGAATAGGGGGCTGTTTTATACATAAAGGACAAAAACCATGGCATGGCCACCAAACCCCAACAAAGCACCCAGCTCACCAAATCCACAGCAGCAGGTCAATACGCCGCCTTCGGATCAAAGCTGGCGTGTTATCGAAAAAACCTTGCTTGCCAGCATTGAGGAACAAAAATCCTCTCGCCGCTGGTCTATCTTTTTTAAGCTTTTAACCTTTGCATATCTGCTGATGATGTTTGTGGCATTTGGCTATGGTTGTAGCGACAGTGTCTCATCGCAGCGTATCGGTAGTAGCCAGCCGCATATTGCTGTGGTGAATGTGGCAGGCGTGATTGCGGCAAATACAGATACCAATGCCGAAAACATCAGCGACTCGCTCATCGATGCTTTTGATAATGCCAATGCCCAAGCTGTGGTGCTGAATATCAACTCGCCCGGCGGTTCGCCTGTGCAGTCAGATGAGATTTGGCAGACGGCAATGATGCTAAAACAACAATACCCCGACAAAAAACTCTATGCTATCATCGGTGATATCGGAGCGTCAGGGGCGTATTATATCGCTTCGGCTGCCGATGAAATTTGGGTCAATCCATCAAGTCTGGTCGGCTCAATCGGTGTGATTATGTCGGGATATAATATTGAAGAGTTGCTAAAAAAAATCGGCGTCAAAGACCGCACCATGACCTCAGGAGAATATAAGGATATCTTGAGCATGAATCGTGAAATGACCGCCAGTGAGCAGGCTCATGTACAAAGATTGCTAGACACCACGCACCAAAATTTTATCGATGCGGTAAAAAAAGGTCGTGGCGATAAACTAAAAAATACCGAACAAAATCAGATATTTAGCGGATTGTTCTGGACGGGTAAAGATGCGTTGGCATTGGGCTTGGCGGATAAAACAGGCGGCATTATCCAGCTAAAAAAACAGCTAGACCTACCAACGGTGGATTATACCTATAACGACCCGATGAACAAGATTTTTGATAGATTTGGTGTGCAAGTCGGCAAAGGTTTGGGAGAAGGTGTTAAGTTTGGCTTAACAGATAGCACCAGCACCCGCTTGCAATAATGATGTTTTGATTTCATACCCAAACTTGATGATAATGAAGTTTGGGTATTTTTTGGGTTTTTAAAAACACTTAGATGATGATTTTGGATTGGCTTAGTCCAAATCGCATTTTTGATTAACATCGGTCAATGCTTCATCGATGATTTTTTGGCTTACGCCTTTTTTGCGTAATTTTTCGATAAACAGCACATCTTGAGCTAGGCTATAGTTGCAGTTATCACGATCCAGTCCTTGTCTTACATATAGGCGAATCAATCCTTGAATGCGTTCAAAGCCATGTGCTTTGGCGGTTTCTTCCAAATGCTCGATAATCTCTTCAGACAGACGCAGATGCACAGGACGCATGATGGTCTGTGGGTGGTTGAGATAGCGATTTTTTAGGCGTGGCGGTATCATGACTGTCTATCCAATGAGAATGTAGGTAGATTATAGCATGACAGCTTGCGTTGTCAAATCCAAGATGCAGCGGAGATGGCATGGTATTTTTTATAAAATAAAAACCCCTGCGATTAAACAGGGGTTTTTGAATTTGGCTCCCCAACCTGGGCTCGAACCAGGGACACACGGATTAACAGTCCGATGCTCTACCGACTGAGCTATTGGGGAATGGTGGTGGGTCGTGCAGGATTCGAACCTGCGACCAATTGATTAAAAGTCAACTGCTCTACCAACTGAGCTAACGACCCTTAGCGATACTTAATAAGCTGTGGATAAATGGTGGGTCGTGCAGGATTCGAACCTGCGACCAATTGATTAAAAGTCAACTGCTCTACCAACTGAGCTAACGACCCATCTATCCTAGGATACGGTATCCCATATCGCTAATGTGGTGCATATTATACGCAAAAATTTTATAATTGCAAGCGTTTATTTGCAAATTTTGCAAATTTTTGCTGAAAAAATCACTGCCAGCATGATGACTGTGCAATTATTGAGCAGTTTTATCAATATTGCCAAATTTGTTTGGCAAGCAAGAATGTCTGACAGTGGGCGGTGATGATGTCGTCAAGATTGGGGCTATAACCACCGCCCATGACAACCACAACAGGTATGCCGTGCTGATGTGCGGTGCGTAATACGATTTCATCTCGGCGTTCACAGCCTGCCATGCTAAGCGATAATTTGCCCAAAGCATCTGTGGCAAGCACATCAACACCTGCTTGATAAAATATCATATCAGGGCAAAATGAATCAATAATCGTAGGCAGGGTGTGGCTTAGCTGATGCAGATAAGTGGTATCATCTGTACCATCATCAAGCTCAATATCTAGGTCTGATGGTGGTTTGATAAAAGGGTAGTTTTTCTTGCCGTGCATACTAAACACAAAGACTTTGGGATTGCCTGCCATGATGGCAGCGTTGCCATTGCCTTGATGCACATCTAGGTCGATGATTAAAATTCGCTCAGCTTGCTTGCGATGAATGAGCAGGTTGCTGGCGATACAGATGTCATTTAGAATACAAAATCCTTCACCATGCCCAGCAAAAGCATGGTGCGTACCGCCTGAGGTTGAAAGTGAGATGCCGTAATTTTTGGCATATAAGGCACATTCATAAGTGCCATGGGCAATGTAGCGTTCTCGCTTAATGAGTTCGGCAGACATCGGCAGTCCGATTTTGCGTGCGTCTTTGGCAGCAAGTGTGAGCGTCTTTAATTCGTGCCAATATTTGGCGGTATGGGTGCTTAGAATTTCTGCCTCACTTGCCAAAATGGGGTGAAACAGATTGTCATGACAAATCACGCCTTGGCTTATGAGCCGTTCGGGGATTTGTTGATATTTTGCCATCGGAAAGCGATGATTGGCAGGCAAAGGGTGGCAAAATAGGGGTGAATGGGCGATTTTTAGCATGATGATTGATTTGGCTTGGCTGTATTTTGGCGTGATTATTGGTATTGCTCGGTCGGCACAAAAAAGCTGTCCTGCTTGCCATCATCAGCAGTGGTCAAATCGTTATAATGCAAATAATCAAGCAAAATTGGGCTTGGTTCGCTTTCGTTCATGACTTCATCATAGAGATTCTGGGCAAGCTCGCTTAAGGTTGTCGCTGCGTGTAAATAACAATCAAGCAGTCTGTCCGTCAGTGGTGCAAACTCGACATCAAAACTTAGTTTGGCGTGTATGATGCCATCTGCTGGGCTGAACTCAATACTGCCAAAATCCACGCCGCGATTGGCATTGGCAATTGCCATAATCATCGGTGCAAAATGACTGTGCGGCACAATGTCTGGCAAGATGGCAAAAAGCCCAACAAGCTGATTTTTTTCATTTATCCGAAATATACAAGTCCATTCTCGTTGTCTGTCGGTTAGATTCAGTGAAATATGATGCAGCTCATGCAGAGCTTGTTCGTTGTTGGCGGGGTGATATTCATATTGCCATTTGCGAGCGTCCAGATAGTGCATGATTTGTCGGCTGATTGGAGCTGGTTCGTCCGTGGCGGTTTGGTGATTTTTGCTGAATAGATTTTTGAGTTTGCTTAGCAGTTTCATCATTGTGCCGAACTTGGTTTTAGGTTTTATCTATTGTAACACCAAATGATGATTTTTGAAAAATTTTGCAAAGTTTGTGCCAATAAAAATGGGTAATTTGCTACTTTTGTGCAAAAGGTGCGTTGTGTTGGCTTGGATTTTGGTGCGTTTTGTAATTTGTTTCGGTAAATGTGGCGAAATTTTGGTATGATATGACAAATTTAACCGATTAAGATTGCATGAGTATAGATGTAAGAATGATGGGAAATGCCGATTGCACAGATAGCACGCACGCACAGCCGATATTCACCGCACAAGGGGTGAATGTGCAGCGAGGGGAGTTTTTGTTGTGCCAAGGGGTGGATTTGGCATTGCGTGCTGGTGATGTGTGCCATCTGATTGGTGAGAATGGCTTGGGCAAGACCACGCTTATTTTGCAGATTGCAGGACTGTTGCCTGTGATGACAGGGTGGATTACCTGTAAAACTGGCATGGTGTATGTGTCGCATCAGTTGGGCATTAGCAGTGCATTGACCGTGCAGCAGAATTTGCAGTTTTTGCTGGCATTGCATGGCGTGGCGGCAGATGATGAGCTGATAAGTATGGCATTGGAAAAGGTGGGGCTTGATGGTTTGCAAGATGTGCCAGCAGCACAGCTGTCAGCAGGGCAGATGCGGCGAGTTGGCTTGGCGAAACTGTTCGTGCTAACGCCAGCACAGGCAGGATTTTGGTTACTTGATGAGCCATTGACAGCACTGGATATGCAGATGGTTGATTTGCTTGAGCGGCAGATTGCGACATTTGCAGCTGCAGGCGGTGCGGTGCTGATGACCAGTCATCAGGCGATAAATGTGGCAAATTGCCAGTTGGATTTGGCGGAGTATGCGGTATGAATCATGCGTTCTTGACCATGCTTAAGCGAGAGTGGCAAATCAAGTGGCAGGGAGCGGTGTCATGGCTGTATCCTTTGGTGCTGTTTTTGTTGATTATCACCTTGTTTCCGCTGGCGATTGGCAGCGAGCCAAATTTATTGTTGCGACTGGCACCATCGGCGGTATGGATTGCAGCACTGTTGGCGTTGGTTATTGGTGTTGATGATTTGTTCCGCAGTGAGTTTGATAATGGTGTGCTGGCACAGTTGGTGGCAACCAAAGCACCGCTGATTCTCTGGGTACTGGCACGGTTACTGGTGCATTGGTTGTTCAGTGCGGGTATGGTGGCGTTGTTGTCGCTATTGGTGGTGGTGCTGTTTGCCATGCCGATGGCTGATGCTCTGATGTTGATGTTGTCTATCTTGGTGGGGTCGCCACTGCTTTTGGCACTGTCGGCGATTGCCAGTAGCCTGACTTTGACGCTCAAAAATGGTGCAGTGCTGGTGCCATTGATTGCCTTGCCAATGCAGCTGCCTGTGCTGATTTTTGCCACGGGTGCGGTGGATTTACAAACGACAGGGCTAAATGGCCTGCCGACCTTGGCACTGTTGGCGGCAGGCAGTATCATTGCCATCTTGGCAACACCTTGGGTGGTGGCAGCGGTGCTACAGATGGCATGGACGGAGTAGTTTAGTAACCAAGTGCTGTAAGCTTTTTATATTCATCGCAGCCTTGTCGGTCGCCATTATCGCAGGCTTTGCCATGCCATTGCTTAGCAAGACTGTAATTTTGGGGCATGCCTAGACCATCATAATGCATGACACCAAGAGCAAATTGGGCATTTGCATAACCCTGTGCTGCTGCTTTTTCAAACCAATATTTGGCTTGGGTATAATCCTGTCTGACACCTTTACCTT
Organism: Moraxella cuniculi; assembly: GCF_900637105.1. Taxonomy (NCBI): domain Bacteria; kingdom Pseudomonadati; phylum Pseudomonadota; class Gammaproteobacteria; order Moraxellales; family Moraxellaceae; genus Moraxella; species Moraxella cuniculi. Next base: position 1,126,898 of record NZ_LR134343.1, read on the forward strand.
CGATATACATTACACCAAGGTTGAATTGAGCCTTTGCCGAGCCTTGTTTGGCAGCCTTTTCGTACCAATATTTTGCTTTGATATAGTCTTGTTTTATGCCATAACCATTATCATACATTATGCCAAGATTAAATTGAGCGGCCGCATCGCCTTGTGCTGCTGCTTTCTCAAACCAATATTTGGCTTGATTGTAATTTTGGGGTATGCCTAGACCGTCATAATATATCACACCAAGATTGAACTTAGCATCTGCACTGCCTTGCATTGCTGCTTTTTCAAACCAATATTTCGCCTGCGTATAATCTTGAGGCTTGCCATTTTCCCCAAAATAATAATTGACAGCAGTATTAAAATAATCCGCTGTCGCTGCTTTTGCTGCACCAGTTGTGGGATTGGCTGGGCTATTGCTGCTTGCTACATTTGCCATCAAGGCAGAGGACAATAGGGCGATGGCAAGTGATTGGGCAAGGATTTTATTGTTCATGGGAGTTTCTGTGTGCGGTTTGATGTTGTAGAATTAAAGATGGTTGTTGTATTAAAAAGTGTATCATCAGCTCAAGCGATGGCAGTCAAAAATCGGCAAGTTTTGACGAATTTGTCGCTGCTCGCTTGGGGTGTAATTGGCATAGACAATCTGATACTCTCCAGTCATCTCACCTGTAGTTGCCACCACCTGCCCGTTGGCATCAGCAATAAGCGAATGCCCCCAAGTCTCACGCACACGGCTGCCGATATGGTGCATGCCGCCTTGGGCTGACCCTATCACCATGCATTGACTGTCCAACGCCCGAGCCTGTAGCAGTAGCTGCCAGTGAGCCTGTCCAGTTCGCTGGGTGAATGCTGCTGGCACGGTCAGAATGTCCGCCCCTTGTTGTCGCAGTTGCTGGGCAAGTGCAGGAAATCTGACATCAAAACAAATCATCATGCCAACATTCACCGCCACACCGTCAATCATGCAGTTGGCAATCACCACCTCATCACCCGCCTCAAAAGTCTGACTCTCGTCATAGCGACCTGTGCTGTCATTGACCATCGCACGAAACAGATGAATCTTGTCATAGCGTGCCTTGATGTTGCCTGCGGGGTCGATCATCAGACTGGTTTGGCGAAATCTACCGCCATCGACCTTGCTACCATCTGGACGATTGGGGCAGGGCAGTGTGCCTGCAACCAGATGAATCTGCTGCTTTTGTGCCAGCGTTTGATAAAACTGACAAATCTCATCAAAGCGTATCGCCAGCTCATCTTGGCGACCCATGGCACAGGCATTCTCTGGCAGTACGATGAGTTTGGCACCAGCTTGGGCGGCTTCATTGACGGCATGGCTGATGATTCGAAGGTTGTTATCGATGCTGGTCTGGCTATTTAATCCAATACTGGCAATGGCAAAGCTCATCATGATCTCCTTGTAGATGATGGTGATAATTGTGGCTGGGTATCGTGCGTGTCAGTGGTGATTGTTGTCAGATTGCTTAAGTGGCGTCTGTTTGGCAAAATCACTTGCAAAAAATCGCAAACTGTGCGATAGTGGCAAAGTACCCAATGCAGTCTCTAACAGGCATTTGATTGCATTGGGTATTTTTTAGCCACCGCCAACCGCTTGCACCACTTCGATACGCATATTTGGCAGTAGGGCGGTCTGCTCTAGGCGTGATTTTGGCAACAGTACGCCGTCAATCTCCACCGCAAAACGACCTTGAGTCAGCTGATGCTTCTCCAGCAGCTGTAGAACGGTATCGCTGTCATCGCTGATGGGCTGACCGTTTAGGATAATTTGCTTGGGCATCGTCTCTCCTTGTTGATGGTTATGATGATTTTGTTTTGCCACTGCCAAAGACAATCAGCAGCCATGCAAGGATAAATAGTACGCCACCGATGGGGGTGATTGCCCCTAGCCACTTGGGCAGACCCAGTGCAATGGCGTACAAACTGCCACTAAATAACACAATGCCAAGCTGCATAGCAAAAGCAGCAACTGTGGCACGATGGGTGCTGACAGCGTGCAGCACGCCGATGGCAAGCAGTCCCAATGCGTGTACAAACAAATACATGGTTGCTGTTTGCCAAATTTGCACAGCATAATCACTCATGCCCTGCAGTCCATGGGCTCCGAATGCTCCCAGTGCCACGCCGATGGCAAGGTTGATGGCGGCGATTTTTAACCAAGTCATAAGCTACCTTTGTGTAGAGTGTGGACAAAGTCAAAATTTGGGCCTTGTCCGCTTATTTAGTTTGTTACCAATCCTTAATCGTCCAAAATCATGCGATCTAAGGTGATGGCTTCTTTGATTTTATCCATGGCATTTTTTTCGATTTGGCGTACTCGCTCGGCAGAGATGTTGTACACAGCTGCCAAATCGTGCAAGGTGGATTTTTGGTCAGCAAGCCATCTTTGGGTGATGATGTCGCGTGAGCGGTCATCTAGGCTGTCCATGGCGTCTTTTAGGGCGGTAGTGGTGTTTTCTTCCCAGTCTGCCTCTTCAACCACATCGGCAGGATTGACAGCATCTTCCAAGAACAGCTGCGGTGCATAACGCCCCTCGTCATCATCAGAATCCTGTGCCTCAAAGCTGGCATCATAGCTGGTTAGGCGAGATTCCATTTCTAGCACTTGCTTTACCGTTACATTCAAATCTTCGGCGATGGCGGTGGCTTCTTCTAGTGTCAGCTGGTTGTTGGATTTTTTTAAGCTGCGTAAATTAAAAAATAGCTTGCGATGTGCTTTGGTGGTGGCAACTTTGACAATCCGCCAATTTTTGATGACAAATTCGTGAATCTCTGCTTTAATCCAATGTACAGCAAAACTTACCAATCGTACGCCTTTATTTGGGTCAAAGCGTTTGACGGCTTTCATCAGCCCCAGATTGCCTTCTTGAATCAGGTCAGCCTGCGGCAAGCCGTAGCCAGAATAGCTGCGAGCGATATGAATGACAAAACGCAAATGCGACATTACCAACAGTCGTGCTGCCTCAAGGTCGCCTTCGTTATAGTAGCGTTCGGCAAGTTCGCGTTCTTGCTCAGGGCTTAAAATGGGGATTTGATGCACTGTATTAATGTACGCACCCAAATTCACTCCCGGGGCTGCCAAATGTGTAGGCATGGCAGGCACAAGGTCTTTGGTGGCGACATTGTGCGACACAGCAGGCGAGGCTGGCAGGTTGTCTGAGTACTTGTCAAGCATTTGGGTGTATTCATCATCGCCGAAGTCTTCGTCATTAAAGTCTTCAAGTTCATGAATCAAATCATCGCTCAAATCCTCATCAAGCTCATCATCTGGATAGTAATCCTCATAACCATCATCGTGGTCGTAATCATCATCGTGGCTGCGTTTGGACATTGTACTCTTGGCTTAGGTTGTCAATAGGATTTTACTATTGTACGGCAAATGTTGTTAATTGGCTAGTATTCACTGCCGAAAACACATAATTTTTACAAATTGCAACTTTTGGCTTGGAATTAGTGCCAATTGGGACTTTGCTTTGCTTGGCAATTGCCCAAATCACATGGCGATTGCATTTTACCTTTTGGAATAATACCATCGTTGTTTATGGATTGTTTGCTTAAAAGGGTGGATTTGTCCAAGTCTGCTAAGCGACTGATTGATTTGATACGCTTGGTGTCTGCATGAAACTTTACGGAGAATGTTGCACAGCCATTTGGGAAAATTTATAACAACAAATCGTCAGCTGGCATTAGATGGATTAATAATTTTAAAATGAAATTTATTTTATATTAAAAATACACATTTATCCCAAGCCAAATAGACAAGATGGCTGATGGATAACCGATTAGGCGGTTTTTAGCAGGATAAAATGATAGATGGTCGCCGTGCCATCTGGTGCATCACTGTGCCAACTGTGGGCGGTGAGGGCGTTTTTTTGGCAGTAGGCAAGTAGGTCGGTTTGTGAATTTTTGTCGGTGGCAATCAGATACAGTGCTTGATTGGCATTGATGCTACGAAGGGTAATTTTTGCTTTTAGTAGCGGCATCGGGCAGGGTAAATTGCGTGCATCAAAAAATGCCACAACAGTATCAGTGCTAAGTGATAGCTTATCAAGCTGGTTTGCGAGCTCTTGATAAAAAAACGACTGCTCTGTTTGCTCTAAAGTGCCAAAAAAATTCATCATATAATTGTCAAAATCGATATCAGCTGGGAAAAACGCCCCAAAGCTGGGGCGTTGTAGGTTTAGACAGCGGCGTGCAAGCAAGCAACTTGGTGGCTGTCTGTGCCTTCTAGGACGGGCTTGGTCTTGGCACATTCATCGGTTGCCAATGGGCAACGGGTGCGAAACACACAGCCTGAAGGTGGGTTGATAGGGCTTGGCAAATCACCCTCAAGCAGCTGTACGGTTTTGTTGCGTTCAGCTTCTGGGTCTGGCAGTGGTACAGCAGACATCAGTGCTTGGGTATAGGGGTGAGTTGGCTTGTCATAGACAGCGGTATCAGTACCCAGCTCAACAGCATTGCCCAGATACATGACCAGTACTCTGTCAGAGATATGCTTAACAACAGATAAGTCGTGAGCGATAAAAATCAACGCCAAGCCCATCTCTTCTTGCACTTCTTGCAATAGGTTAATTACCTGTGCTTGAATTGACACATCAAGTGCCGATACTGGTTCATCGCAGATAATCAGCTTGGGACGCAAAATCAACGCACGAGCAATCCCGATACGCTGACACTGACCGCCCGAAAACTCATGCGGATAGCGGTTGATTAGGCTTGGCAACAGTCCAACCTTTTTCATCATCTCACGCACTTGCTGCTGAATCTCTTCGTTTTTTAGCTCAGGGTGGTGCGTCCGCAGTGGCTCAGCAATGATTTCGCCAACGGTCATGCGTGGGTTTAGTGATGCCAGTGGGTCTTGGAAAATCATTTGGATTTCTTGGCGTTTGGTTTTCCATGCTTTTTCAGGCAGCCCAACCAGCTCTTCACCATTGAATAAAATACTGCCTGATTTTGCTTTGACCAAACCAATAATGGTGCGTGCCAGCGTGGATTTGCCACAGCCTGACTCGCCGACCACGCCCAAGGTTTCGCCTGCTTTTAGCTCAAATGATACGCCGTTTACTGCCTTTAAGGTGGCGGGCTTTTGCCAAAAGAACGCCCCTTTTTTATGAATATCAAAATGCGTCTGCACATTGCGAACTTGTAATAATGGAGTCGTCATGACATCATTCTCCTACAGGTAGATTTGGGTGCTGCCAGTGGCAAGCACGCTGGCGTTCATTTGGCAAAAATTTCAGCTCTGGTGGCTGGTTTTGGCAAATATCCATCGCATATTCACAGCGTTCAACAAATGGGCAACCAACAGGCAGGTTTAGCAAGTTTGGTGGGTTGCCGGGAATGGTGGTCAATCGCTCGCTTTCGCCATCTAGGCGTGGAATCGCTCCAAGCAAGCCAATGGTATAAGGGTGGGTTGGGTTATAAAAAATCTCTTCGGTCTTGCCGTATGCCATCGTACGACCTGCATACATGACCAAGATGCGATCACAAGTACCTGCCACCACGCCCAAATCATGGGTAATCATGATAATGGTGGTGTCAAAATCGCGTTTTAAATCATTAAGCAGTGCCATGATTTGTGCTTGTACGGTAACATCAAGTGCCGTGGTTGGCTCGTCTGCAATCAATAGCTTGGGTCTGCAAAGTAGTGCCATTGCAATCATCACACGCTGACGCATACCGCCCGAAAACTCGTGCGGATACATACCAATACGCTTGCGAGCTTCGGGGATTTTTACCGCATCAAGCATGCGAATGGACTCTTCCCAAGCCTCTGCCTTGCTCATACCCTTGTGCAAAATCAATACTTCCGTCAGCTGATCGCCTACTTTCATAAAAGGATTTAGGCTGGTCATCGGATCTTGGAAGATGATGGCAATTTCGTTGGCACGGATTTTGTTAAGTTCTTTTTGTGATAATCCAACCAATTCTTTATCACGAAATTTGATCGAGCCTTCGGTATAGCCATTTTTGGCAAGCAAACCAAGAATTGAGAAGGCGGTTTGTGATTTGCCAGAACCAGACTCACCAACGATACCAAGCGTTTCGCCTTGATTTAGGTTGAAATTGAGACCATTGACGGCAGTTACCAAGCCGTCTTCGGTTTTGAATTTTACCTTTAAGTCCTTTACTTCTAATAAAGCCATATTGTTCTCCTAGGCGTGCAGAATACACGCCTGTTGTCTTTATAATTAGCGGTCTTTTGGATCTAGAGCATCACGCAGACCATCGCCGATGAAGTTAAAGCAGAACAGCGTTACCACCAAAAATACCGATGGTACAAGCAGCTGCCAAGGCGTTACCTGCATGGTTTGGGCACCTTCTTGGAGCAAAGCACCCCAGCTGGTCATTGGCTCTTGTACACCCAGACCCAAGAAACTCAAGAAAGATTCAAACATAATCATACCGGGCACCAGCAGTGATGCATAGACCACAACTACGCCCAACACATTAGGTACGATATGGCGAGTAACGATTTTCCAGCCAGAAACACCGCCAACATGAGCCGCCTCAATAAATTCTTTGTTTTTTAGGCTCAAGGTTTGACCGCGAACAATACGGGCAATGTCAAGCCATGAAACCAGACCAATCGCCACAAAGATAAAGATAATGTTGCGACCAAACAAAGTTACCAACAAAATCACAAAGAACATGAAGGGAAAAGCGTTCAATACCTCAACAAAACGCATCATCAGCATATCTACCTTGCCGCCCAAATAGCCAGAGACTGCACCATAGATTGTGCCAAATAGGACGGCAACCAGCGAGCCTGCGATACCAACCATCAGCGAGATACGACCACCGACAGCAGTACGCACAAGCAAATCGCGACCCAAATTGTCTGTACCAAAATAGTGCTTGGTTTCAATTGAGGGGGCGGAGGCCATATTTGCCCAATCTGTATCGGCATAGCCAAACGGTGCAAACATTGGCACAAATACAACAAATAAAGTGATGAGTAGTAAAATAAAACCACTGATCAATGCTGCTTTATTATGAGAAAAGCGACGCCACGCATCTTGCCACAGGCTGCGTCCTTTGACTTCTTTGGCGGCAGTCGGTGCAATTGTCGTTGAAACTTGATTTGACATAAAAATCCCTTATCCGTCCTAGTATTTGATTTTTGGATCGATGATAGCATACAAAATATCAACGATGGCATTAAATAAGATGGTTAATGCACCAACCAAGATGGTCAGGCTAAGCACCAAGCTATAATCACGGTTCAATGCACCATTAACAAACAGCTGACCAATACCGGGCAGACCAAAAATCGTCTCAATGATGATAGAGCCTGTGATGATACCAACAAATGCAGGGCCAAGATAAGAAATAATTGGCAGCATGGCAGGACGCAAGGCATGACGAGTTACGATACGAGAAAGCGGCAAGCCTTTGGCACGAGCGGTGCGGATAAATTGTGAGTTCATCGTCTCAATCATCGAGCCACGAGTAATACGAGCAATGCTGGCAATATAGCTTAATGACAATGCAGTAACTGGCAACACAAGGTTCATGAATGCACCATTGTTCCAACCACCCGCTGGGAACCATTTTAAAATAACGGCAAATACCAAAACCATCAGCGGTGCTTTAACAAAACTTGGCACAGCAACACCTGCCATCGCAAGCGTCATCAGAGAGTAATCCAGCCAGCTGTTTTGTTTTAAGGCGGCGATGATACCCAGAGTAATACCAAGCACAACCGCGATGACGAAGGCATACAGACCAATCTCAACCGAAATTGGCAGCTGCTGGGCAAGTAGCTCATTGATGGTATGGTCTTTGTATTTAAAAGACGGGCCAAAATCGCCTTGCAGCAGTTGTTTTAGGTAGTTGAGATATTGTAGCCAAAGTGGGTCATTAAGATTGTATTTGGCTTCGATGTTTGCCATGACAGCAGGTGGTAAGTTACGCTCACCAGTAAAAGGGCTGCCAGGTGCTAGACGCATCATAAAAAAGGAAATGGTAATCAAAAACAGCAGCGTTGGAATCGCTTCGAGCGTACGCCGTAAGATGAGTTTGAACATAAAAATAACCTTTTGTTTTGCCTATGGCAAAATCTTCCATGGGGTTGTTTGCCATCCGCTTGATTGATAGGTTTGGCTGATTTAAAAAATCGCTGAACTCTAGCTGGCTTGGCTTATTGTATCGGTGGTAATCCACACAGTTGGTTGCAAAATACAACAATCGTCAGATAATGCAAAAAGCACCTGCAACCATAAGCTCCTTTATATCAGAGTTACCCCTATTATAACAAATGGGTGAAAAATTCCCATAGTTTTTTATTTTTTTTGTAAAAAATATTGCTTATTTTTGCAAATTTTTGGCAAATAACGCTCTGATAAGTATTTTATTGCCGAATGAATTGTATGCCAAATTGGCATATTTATCAAAAAATTGATTAAAAATCAAACATACCACATTATTTTAAGATTTTGCAACTTGGTTTTTGGTGGTTATTGACAGGGTGTTTTTGACCGTACTGGGCGAGATTTGTTTTATTAATTAATCAATTAGTATAGAAAAAATTAATAATTGATAGTAGCTTGTGGATTGTGGAGAAATAAAAGCGGCATCTGTATAAGACAAATGCCGCTTTGTGGTTATTTATTTACCGACCAATATTTGGCGTGCCACTGATCCAGAGGGTCTTTGTTGGAATAGTCTTGAATATAAGGTTTTACCAAGCGTACATTGCTGTAGTAAAAAATATTGATTTGGCTGGCATCTTGATCCATGAGACTTTCGGCAGTTTCGTAGAGCTTGACTCTGGCAGCATCATCAACATTGGCGGTGAGTGTTTGGAGCATGACCTCGTCATACTTTGGATTATTGTAGCGTGTCCAGTTGTTGGTATTGTTGGATTTACGCAGATTTAAGAAAGTGGAGGCTTCGTTATAATCGCCACACCATCTGGCACGAGCCATTTGATAATTACCATTGCGGCGACTGTCCAGATAGGTTTTCCACTCTTGATTAACCAAATTAACATTGACAAAGCCTAGAGAGTCTTTCCATAGACTGCTTGCTGCCACGGCAATCTTTTTGTGGCTTTCGTTGGTGTCATACAGCAGGTCGAAGTTCAGTGGATTTTTCTCATTGTAGCCAGCTTCAGCAAGGAGCTTTTTGGCTTCTTCGATGCGTTTTGCCTTGTCCCAAGATTTCCATGCAGGCGTGTAGCTGACACCACCTTTGATGGCGGTTGGGGTGAATTGATAAGCACTGATTTGTCCTTGACCCATCACCTTGTCAGCAATGGCTTCACGATCCATCGCCAAAGTCAGTGCTTGGCGAACTTTTGGATTGTCAAAAGGTGCTTTGCTGTGATTTAAGTCATAATAATAAGTGCATAGGGTTGGTGCATTTTTTAGCTCATCACCAAGTTTGGCTTTTAGGTCGTTAAACTGCTCTGGTGGCAATTCGCTGGCAGTGATATCAATCTCACCTGCTTGATAACGCATGACATCGGTGGTTGCTTGCGAGATTGGCAAAATGGTCAGTTGCGGCAATTTGACAATGCTGGCGTTGTAATAAGCTGGGTTTGGTTCAAGTACGATTTTTTCGTTGACGATCCACTGTGTTGGCTTGAATGGACCATTGACCACAATGTTGGCAGGGTCTGTCCATTTGTCGCCGAATTTTTCAACGGTGGCTTGATGTACAGGTTGCACCGATGAATGAATCATCATATCAGGAAAATAAGGCACAGGCTCAACCAGTGTGATTTTTAGGGTTTTGTCATCTACCGCTTCAACACCGAGCTTATCAACTGGCATTTTGCCATCAATGACGGCTTGGGCATTGGCAACTTTGGCATCTTCTAGATAGCTGGCATAGTATGAGCCTGTTGCAGGATCGACCAGACGGCGGAAACTATAAACAAAATCTTGAGCAGTTACAGGGTCGCCATTTGACCACTTGGCATCACGCAGTTTAAAAATCCAAGTTTTGTTGTCTTCGCTGCTCCATTCGCTTGCCATACCAGCGACCAAATTGCCATCATTATCAGTGCTGACCAAACCTTCGGAAAATTGGCGAATGATATTGGCCTCTTGCACACCCTGAGCCAGTTGTGGGTCAAGTGTTTCTGGTTCACTGGCATTATTGATGGTAATGCCTGCCGTTGTTGTCGTTGTGCTGGAGCTGGCTGGCTTGTCGGCTGGCTTTGAGCAGGCACTTAGCAGGGCGACAAGGCTGACTGCCAGCAGGGTGGGCTTAAATAAAGTGGTCATAAATTCCCTCTTGGATAATGATGAAAATTGGCATTTTTTACAAAACACTATCTGAATAATACCTAAAAACTACACAGCTGGCAAGTGTTTTATTATTTGCTTTTAAAAATTGCTGTCCGTCAAGGCGGATTTGGTTCGTTTGCACCAAAGCACAAAAATGAGCAAGTTGGCAGGGTGTTATTGTTGGTTGATGGTTTTTAAGCTGATGGCTTTATCCAACTGGCTAAGCAAACAGCTCTATCATTTTGTACCAAAATCAAGTGGTGCATGGTGCTTGACTTGACCTTTTAAGCATAAAAGGATAATAAAAATCCAAGCGTTTTGCTTGGATTTTGTTGGTTTGGCAAGGGGGGGGTGAAATAGATAGCAAGTGATGTTTATTACTGGGTGTTTTTTAGCAACAAATCCCTCCCTGCAAACTCATTACCTGACAATTCTAGGGCAAAACGCTCATGGTCAGCCTTACGCACTTGATCGCAAATATCTTCTGCTTGTAGCTCATCTGCTCCCAGCTGCTTGATGGTTTCGTTGCCCATTAGCATGGCAGCCTCAAAGGTCTCACGAATCACAAAATCGGCGTCCGCCTGCACCAAATGCAAGGCATGCTCACGGTCATTGGCACGCACGATTACTTTGACGGTTGGGCAATGGTGCTTGACATTCTCGACAATGCGAGTTGTTGCTTCACTGTCGTTGATGCACACCAAAACACACTTGGCCTGATACGCTCCTGCAGCGTGCAGAACATCCTCACGAGAGCCATCGCCGTAATAGACTTTGAAGCCATATTTTGCTGCTCCTCGAACCACATCGGGATTATTGTCAATGATAGAAATGTCAGCACCGTAAGCAATCGGTGCTTGGCTGGCAATTTGTCCCACACGCCCAAAGCCAATAATCAGCACATTGCCTTTGAGTTTTTTGTCGCCAGCTTCTAGATTGTCCACGCCGTCCATTGAGGCTTGGGCGGCTTTGGCAAAGCGTTGGTGCAACATAATCATCACAGGTGTAATTGCCATAGATAGCACGACAACGGCAGTCATGTTGGCATTGATTGTTGCGGTAATCACGCCCTGAGATGCCGCTGCCGAAAACAGCACAAAAGCAAACTCGCCACCTTGAGCCATCATCACGGCACGGTTTAGTGCGTCAGCGTGATTGCTTTTGGCAATGCGAGCCACGACATAAATCACCACTGCTTTGGCGGTCATCAGAGCAATTACGCCAGATAGAATTAATTTGTAGTTGGCAGCCACGACATTTAAATCAAGTGCCATGCCAACCCCTAGAAAAAACAAACCGAGCAGCAAGCCACGAAACGGCTCAATATCCGCCTCTAGCTGATGGCGGAAGCTGGATTCTGACAGCAACACGCCTGCAACAAATGCCCCCATTGCCATTGACAGTCCGCCCATCTCCATGAGCAATGCCGCTCCCAAAACCACCAATAAGGCAGCAGCGGTCATCACTTCACGGGCTTTGGTTTTTGCCAAAATTCTAAACAAAGGATTGAGCAAATATAAACCCGCTATCACCAGTGCCGCCAAAGAAAGCAATGCCAGTCCCAGTTGCTTTAGCACAGAAGTGTCGCCTGCTACATGACTTGGGTCGGCTGGAGCCAAAAATGCCACAATCGCAAGCAGTGGCACAATCAGCAAATCCTCAAACAATAAGATGGATACCATGCGTTGTCCGCTGGGGCTATTAAGTTCGTTGCGTTCGCCCAGCACCTGCATGACAATGGCGGTGGAAGTGAGGACAAAACCTGCCGCACCAACAAAGGCTATCTGCCATGCAAAACCAAATGCCATGCCTACAAGCGTCAGTATAAAGGCTGCCAAAATCACCTGCATACTACCCAAGCCAAAGATTTGATGACGCAAACTCCACAGATGCGATGGCTTCATCTCAAGTCCAATCACAAATAAAAACATCACCACGCCAAACTCTGCCACATGGATAATAGCCTGTGGATCATGAAACAGCCCCAAGCCAAACGGCCCGATTGCAAGTCCTGCTGCCAAATAACCAAGCACCGAACCCAATCCCAGTCGTTTAAATAAAGGTATCGCAACGACCGCAGCTCCTAATAAAGCCACGACAGAGCTAAGTTGGCTTGCACCTTCTGCTGCCATAAATCACTCCAAAAATACAAAAAGCTGATTATTATATCCCAAAAACAAAGTAGCAGCAAACACTGTTGCTGCTACTTTGTTGGTTGTTAAACGCTTATTGTTTGGCGATTTTTAGGTTTTTCACCTGCCAATAGTTCAAAGGATCGTTGCCTGAGAAGCCTTTGACATAAGGTTTCACCAAACGAGGTGCAACATATTGATAAACAAAGATGTTGGCTGCATCTTTATCCAAAACCGCTTCTGCTTGGTTGTACAACTCTGCACGCTGTTCCTCTGTAACATCGGCACCGAATGCTTTATTCAACAGAGCATCAAATTCTGGATTGCTGTATTTGCCGTAGTTGCTTGAGTTTTCTGATTTTAGCGTGTTTAAGAAGGTTGATGCTTCGTTATAATCAGCACACCAGCCGCCGCGTGCCATTTGGTGCTGTTGTTTGCGGCGTGTTTCTAGGTAGGTTTTCCACTCTTGGTTGTTAAGGGTGATATCAACAAAGCCTAAGTTTTCCTTCCAGAATGAGCTTGCTGCCACAGCGAGCTGTTTGTGCTGGTCGTTGGTGTTATACAGCAGTTCAAATTTCAGCGGATTGTTCTCATTGTAGCCAGCTTCGGCAAGGAGCTTTTTGGCTTCTTCGATGCGTTTTGCCTTATCCCAAGATTTCCATTCAGGCGTGTAGTTTTTGATGCCTTGGATTGCCTCTGGGCTGAACTGATAGGCAACTTTTTGACCTTGCTTTAAGATACTATCCACGATGATATCGCGATCAAGCGTCAAAGAGAGTGCCTTACGCACACGCACATCATTAAACGGTGCCTTGGTGTGGTTAAACTCGTAATAATAAGTACATAGTTTTGGCGGTACAATGACTTGCGATCCAAACTCATTTTTCAGCTGTACAAACTGCTCTGATGGTAGCGACTCGCCAGTTACATCAACATCACCTGCTTTATAACGCTGTACATCGGTGGTAGGCTGCGGTATAGCCAGCAGCGTTACTTTGTTGATGGTGGTGTTGGCATCGTCATAATACACTGGGTTGCGTTCTAGTACGATGCGTTCATTGACCTGCCATTGAGACAGTTTATAAGGGCCATTGACCACGATATTTTCAGGCGAAGTCCACTTGTCGCCGAATTTTTCAACGGTGGCTTGGTGTACAGGCTTAACCGAAGTGTGAATCATCATTGATGGGAAATATGGCACAGGTGCAGATAGGGTTACTTCCAGTGTCTTATCGTCAAGTGCTTTTATGCCCAATGTGTCCATTGCAGCTTTGCCATCAATAATCTCTTGAGCATTGACAATTTTGGCATCTGCCAGATAAGAAGAATAGGGCGAAGCAATTTCTGGATCGACCAGACGGCGGAAGCTATAAACAAAGTCTTGAGCAGTTACAGGGTCGCCATTTGACCACTTGGCATCACGCAGTTTAAAAATCCAAGTTTTGTTGTCGGTACTTTCCCAAGATTCGGCCATGCCGGGGATAGTATTGCCGTCCATATCAACAGAAGTTAATCCAACAAACATCTGACGCAAAATGCTAGACTCTGGCACGCCAGATACTTTGTGCGGATCAAGCGATTCTGGCTCGGCACCATTATTGATGGTGATTTCTTGAGTCTGTGCCAGTTCGATATTGGCAAGATCTTCTTTTGCGGTAGCTGTATCAGCTTTTGCGGCTGCTGTATCGGTGGCTTGCTCTTTGTTGCCACCACAGGCAACGAGTAAGGTGCTAAGTCCAAGTGCGACTGCCAAACGAGCTGGCGTGAAAACTGTATTCATAAGACGATATCCTTAATTGTCAAAAGTGTACAACCATCAACCTGCCCATCTCGGGGTTTGGCAAATTGCCTTAAGACCGAAAATTTGTCATGGCAACCGCTGCCTGCAGGTTTATTGTTACCAAAATTCTGCGATGGTTGGTTTATATTGACAAAATGTAACTAAGATGTCAATAGAATTAACAAAAATTGTTAATGTTTTAAGTAATTGAGCAATTTTGCGGTACAATCAATGTATAAGTATGGCGTGGCAATCTGTAGTTGGCGGATTGGGTTTGTTTAAAAACGAGGTGGGCTGTGGCTTTATTGACAAAATATCAACAAGTGGCATTGTGTGCTGGGCTGCTTATGTGCCAAGCTGCACTGGCAGATGGTCAGACGCTTGGTTATCAGTTGCCGAGCATGGCAGATGGGCAGGGCTTTTATGATAAGCATCGCAATGAGCAGATTGCTGCGTGGTCGTTGCGTCAGATTCATGCAAGCCTGCCTGTGATTGATGATGCGTGGACAAATCAGCTGATTGCCCAAATGAGTGCCGAGATGAATGCTTCGGTACGCAACACGCCTTTGTACACCACAGTGCTTGTCAATGATAACAATATTAATGCCTTTGCCGTACCTGGTGGGCTAATTGGCATGAACACAGGCACGATATTATCCGCCCAGAGCATGGACGAGCTTGCCAGCGTCATGGCACACGAGGTGGCACATATCAGCCAGCGACACTATGAACATCGGCAGGATAATAACAAAAAACTTTTGGCATTGCAGCTGGGTGGTTTGTTGGCTGCCATTGCTGCTTCGGCATCTGGCAGTGGTGATGCGGCATTGATGGCGATGGCAGGCTCTCAAGCATCGGCAGCAGAGGTTGCAGCCAGCCACAGCCGAGAAAATGAAAGAGAGGCTGATAGGGTGGGTATGCAGATTTTGGCACAGGTGGGCTATGACACGCAAGCAATGCCGAAGTTTTTTGGCAGAATGCAGCGACAATTAAGCCTAAACCAAGCCAAAAATGCTTTTGTACCAAGTTTTGTGCAATCGCACCCATTTACCGCCGAGCGACTCTCTGAGGCAAATGCACGCAGCCAAACCTATCCAAGAGCTTCACAGACTCGCCTAAAGCAACACGCAGTCATCTTTGACCAACTATACTGGCGTGTCAAATACCTAAGTAAGCAAACCACCTATGCTGAGCTTATCGCTAGTTCGGCATATAGCGAAGGGGCAAAGTTGGCATTGGCAATGTATCTGGCGGACAATGGGCAATTTGCCAAAGCCGAAACAACTTGGCTTGAGGTTTCATTGGACAAGCAAGACCCTTTGATGTGCCTAACTGGTGCTTTTGTGTTTACTGCCAGCAAGCAATACGAGCGTGCTAAGACGCTTTTGGCACAATGCCAGCTGTTGTATCCTGAACGGCGAGATTTGCGATTGGCATTGGCAGAGGCTGAATTGTCGCTGAATCAACCAAATGCAGCATTGGCATTATTGACGCCATTGGTGCAAGATGGGTCATCTGATGTTGTTGCTTGGCAGCTGGCTTATCGTGCTTATGATAAGCGGTCGCAGGCAAGTGGTGATACCGCCACCAAGACCATTGCCACAATCCATGCCTTGCGTTCACGCAGTCAGCTGGAGCTATGGCGTGGTCAGTACACGGGAGCATTGCAGTCATTGGCACAGGCAGAACAGCTTGCCAAGCAGTTGCCACAAGCATCAAGCCTGTTATCAATGCTTGATAAAGACAAGCAGCAGGTGATTGTGGCACGAGATTTTAAGCCCAGATGAGATTGGTGGATTGTTTTGGGCTAAGATTTTGGTTATTGATTTTGGTTGGTAAATCAACCAAGCCAAATAAAAAAGTGGCTGGCGGCTGCATATTTACAAATCTACGAGCATAGGCGGGATAATTAAAAAACAATTACTTTGATACTAAAAAGCACAGAAAATAAACCTTCTGTGCTTGATGATTGTGCCAAGATTAAGGTTGCTGGGTAATTGATTCTAGCCCCTGTGGACGGATTTGGCTTAGGTGTTTTTTGATGGTGGCGATTGGCAGACCTTGTTTTTCTAGGCGTTTTGGGATAATTTGACTGCCTTTTTGACCTTTCATATCAAACATCATAAACAAAAACTCATCTGTCTCGTCCCAGCTGCTGATTGCCGACCAAGGAATTGTGGCTGATTGTGTTGTGCCAGCACGCAGCTGCATACCACGCATTTGTGGCGTGTTCGTCAAGGCAGGTGCAGGCA
This sequence comes from Moraxella cuniculi, assembly GCF_900637105.1. Taxonomy (NCBI): domain Bacteria; kingdom Pseudomonadati; phylum Pseudomonadota; class Gammaproteobacteria; order Moraxellales; family Moraxellaceae; genus Moraxella; species Moraxella cuniculi. The sequence continues at coordinate 1,143,306 of NZ_LR134343.1, forward strand.
TTGCCATTACCAGCCCGTGCGATTGTACACCCAGTTGCAGTTGCTCAAATTGCTCAGGCATCTGACTGCTGGCGACTTGTTTTTGGTATTCGCGCTGCATATACCACCGCAGACCCAAAGTGCGTGCCAGCAGATAAACTGCCACGAGCACAAGCATCACCCAAAAAATAATTGTTGAATAACCATTAACCAGCACCAGACCTGCTATCGCTGCAATAACAGTCAAGGCAATGACGATCCATTCGGTGCGTTTGATGGCTTTTAATGAGGTGGCATTGGCACTTTTGTTAAACAATGCCAATTGAGCTTGGCGAAACTCTTGCTCGCTCATATTCAGTGCGATGGGCTTGAGCGTATAAGGGTACAGGGCTTGTGTCATGTTGTTATTCCTATGAATTAATCTGTCTATATTACCCATTTTGCACGCAAAAATAAACCAAAACTTATAATTTAAGAAAAAAAATTCATTTTTGTGAGCTTTGGTGGTCAAATTGGCTTAATTTTAAGGGTAAAATTTGCTATGATATAGCCATATTTTTTCATTGCTTAGATTATTGATATTTTTATAAATAAAATTTAATCTAAAATAAACATAAAAGAGCGAAGTTATCAAAAGGTGTGCTTATGCTAGACCCAAAAATTTTGCGTGGTGAACTGGACGAGTTGGCGGCTAGGCTTGCAACGCGTGGTTATCAGCTTGATGTTAAGTTTTGGCAAGATATTGAACAGCAACGAAAATCACTTCAAGTAACCACAGAAGAACTGCAGGCCAAGAAAAACGCAGGGGCAAAGCAAGTTGGCGAACTAAAGCGTCAAGGTCTGGATACCAGCGAACTGATGGCACAAATGCAGGAAGTGAGCGAGGCGATGAAAACCGCTGAGAATCAGCTGCGAGAATTGCAAGATAAGATTACAACCGCAAGTCTACAGATTCCTAATTTGCCTGCCGATGGCGTACCTGTGGGTGCTGATGAGGCGGATAATGTTCAAGTGCGTCAGTGGGGGCAGCCACGCCAGTTTGACTTTGCCATCAAAGACCATACTGATGTAGCAGAGGGCTTGGGTTTGCTGGATTTTGAGATGGCGGCAAAACTGACAGGTTCTCGTTTTAGTGTGTTAAAGGGTGATTTGGCACGCCTAAATCGTGCCTTGGTGCAGTTTATGCTCGATACACATACCCAAAAAGGCTACACAGAGATGTATGTGCCTTATATGGTAAATGCAGACAGCCTGACTGGTACGGGGCAATTACCAAAGTTTGAAGAGGATTTGTTCAAATTACGAGGCGACAAAGAATATTACCTAATCCCCACCTCTGAAGTGCCACTAACCAACAGCGTGCGTGATGTTATCCTAAGTGCTACAGATTTGCCAATTAAGCTGACTGCCCATACGCCATGTTTTCGTTCTGAGGCAGGCAGTGCAGGGCGTGATACGCGTGGCTTGATTCGTCAGCATCAGTTTGAAAAGGTTGAGATGGTGCAAATTGTGCAAGCAGATACTTCTATGCAAGCACTTGAAGAGATGACCGCACAGGCGGAGAGTATTTTGCAGTCGCTTGAGTTGCCTTATCGTGTGGTGCAGTTATGCACAGGCGATATGGGATTTAGTGCTGTTAAGACTTATGATATTGAAGTTTGGTTGCCATCGCAGAATACTTATCGTGAGATTTCTAGCTGCTCAAATTGTGGTGATTTTCAGGCACGGCGTATGGCTGCCCGTATCAAAGATGGCAAAAAAACCGAGCTTGTACATACTTTGAATGGCTCGGGGCTTGCTGTTGGTCGCACCTTGCTTGCGATTTTGGAAAATCATCAAAACGCCGATGGCAGTGTCAATATTCCAAAAGCACTACAGCCATACATGGGCGGGCAGACACAACTTGCTTAATGCCGAGTCAAACTTGGCTGGTTGCTTGATTTGTTTTTATTTTACCAGCCGATTATTTATTATATCTTAATACATTCATAAAAATTAGGTGGATTTATGCCAACCCAACTTAATCAACGACACAATGCCAATGCCATTCGCATACTTGCGATGGATGCTGTTCAAAAAGCCAATTCAGGCCACCCAGGTGCACCGATGGGCATGGCAGATATTGCCGAAGTATTGTGGCGTGAGTTTTTAAACCACAACCCAAAAAATGCCAAATGGGCAAATCGCGACAGATTTGTACTATCCAATGGGCATGGCTCAATGTTGCTGTACGCACTGCTGCATTTGACAGGCTATGATTTGTCGATTGATGACATAAAAAACTTCCGCCAATTGTACTCAAAAACCGCAGGGCATCCAGAGCATGGCTATGCAGATGGTATCGAGACCACCACAGGTCCTTTGGGTCAGGGCATTGCCAATGCGGTAGGTTTTGCACTTGCCGAAAAAACTTTGGCAGCACAGTTTAACCGTGAAAATCATGAGATTATCAACCATTATACTTATGCGTTTTTGGGCGATGGTTGTTTGATGGAAGGGGTGAGTCATGAGGCTTGCTCGCTGGCTGGCACTTTGGGATTGGGCAAGCTGATTGCCTATTATGACGATAATGGCATTTCAATTGATGGCGAGGTGGAAGGTTGGTTCAGTGATGACACTGCCAAACGCTTCGAAGCATACGGCTGGCAGGTGCTAAGCGTTGATGGTCATGATGCCGAGGCAATTTACAAGGCAACCCAAGCAGCCAAAGCCGAGACGGACAAGCCAAGTTTGCTTATCTGCAAAACAATCATCGGTCTAGGCTCACCAAACAAACAAGGCAAAGAAGACTGCCATGGTGCACCGCTTGGGGCTGATGAGATTGCCTTGACGCGTGCAGAGCTTGGCTGGGCTGATGATACGCCATTTGCCATCCCTCAGGAGATTTATCAGGCTTGGGACGCAACCGAAAAAGGAGCGGCTTTGGAGGCTCTTTGGAATGAGCAATTTGCCAAATATCAAGCGGCATATCCTGAATTGGCAGCGGAACTTCAGCGTCGTTTGGCTGGGGATTTGCCAAGCAATTTTGAGCAAATTGCTGATGATTTCATTAAGCTATGCAACCAAAAAGGCGAAAATATCGCCACACGCAAAGCCAGCCAAAACACCATCGCTGCTTTTGCACCGCATTTGCCAGAGATTTTGGGCGGCTCGGCAGATTTGGCAGGTTCAAACTTGACGCTATGGTCAGGGGCAAAAGGCGTACAGCAACACGCAGATGGCAACTATGTGCATTATGGTGTGCGTGAGTTTGGCATGACCGCCATTGCCAATGGTGTGGCGTTGCATGGTGGCTTCATTCCTTATACTGCAACTTTCTTGATGTTTATGGAATATGCCAGAAATGCTGTGCGTATGTCTGCACTGATGAAACAGCGTGTGATTAATGTCTATACGCATGATTCGATTGGTTTGGGTGAAGATGGTCCAACCCATCAGCCAGTTGAGCAGATTGCCAGTTTGCGTAATACTCCGAATCATTTTACTTGGCGTCCTTGTGATACGACCGAGACAGCAGTTGCGTGGAAAATGGCATTAACCACAGCCCACGCACCAACCTCGCTAATCCTATCTCGACAAAATCTACCATTTCAGGCACGCACTGATGAGCAGCTTGCCAATATTGAAAAAGGTGCTTATGTGCTTGCCCATGAAAAAGGCGAGCTAAAAGCGATCATCATCGCCACAGGTTCGGAGGTTGATTTGGCGATGCAGGCACACAGCCAGCTTGAGGGCGTGCGTGTGGTTTCTATGCCTTGTGCTGAGAAATTCATGGAGCAGGACGATGCTTATCGTGAGAGCGTGCTGCCAGCTGGCGTGCGTGCAAGAGTTGCTGTCGAGGCAGGCATCACTGACTATTGGTATAAGTTTGTCGGCCTTGATGGTAAGATTGTCGGCATGAATAGTTTTGGTGAATCAGCCCCTGCCAAAGATTTGTTCGCTCACTTTGGCATCACAGCAGATGCGGTAGTCGCTGCGGTGAAATCTTTGATTTGATACAGCAGGCTGATGAATGGCATACTATTTTGGTATGCCATTTTTTATGCCATGATGATGGTAGGATTAATCTGTCAGTCGCTGATATGTTTTAATGTTATTGATATATTTAAATAATAAAAATAAATATTATTAAATAATTTAATGAATTAATTTTAAAGTCAAAATTATCTTAACTTATATTTTCTTGTACAATTAGCCCAATTGATAATTAATTATTATAAATTTTATAATAAATATTTATAAAATAAAATTGCTCAAGATGGTTAAATGATGGCTTTGCCATTGTTGGCATGGTATATCTGCTTTTATCAGCTGTTTGTCAGCCCAATTGTCAATGGCGATGGTGATGAGCAAAGTTGGCTTGGTGCTATCAAAAAAGAATAAATTATGCTAAAATTGGAAAAATTTTTTATGAAAAGTATAAGGCATGGCAGATTTGGGGGCATTATGTCTGATAAAAATCCACAATTTTCTCGTATTTTGTTAAAACTGTCAGGTGAGGCACTTGCTGGTGGTCGCGAGATGGGCATTGATGCTTCAATCTTAGATCAGATGAGTCTGTCCATTGCTCACTTGCGAGGCTTGGGTGTGCAGGTTGGTATCGTTGTTGGTGGTGGCAATCTGTATCGTGGCTCAACCCTACAAAAAGAAGGGTTGGTAGGGCGTGTAACAGGCGATCAGATGGGCATGTTGGCAACCGTGATGAATGGTCTTGCCATGCGAGATGCTCTGGTGCGTCGCAATATCAAAACTCGTCTGATGTCAGCGATTGCCATTGATACGGTGGTGGAGTCTTATTCTAGTCGTGATGCCATTCGTCATTTGAATAATGGTGAGGTGTGTATTTTTGTGGCAGGTACGGGCAATCCGTTTTTTACCACAGATACGGCGGCGTGCTTGCGAGGCATTGAGATTGAAGCTGGCTTGATTTTAAAAGCAACAAAAGTTGATGGGGTGTATGACAAAGACCCAACCACCCACGATGATGCGGTGAAGTTTGACAGCCTAAGTTTTGATGAAGTGCTTGAAAAAAAGCTGGGCGTGATGGATTTGACCGCCATTGCTCTGTGCCGTGAGCATAATGTGCCACTTCAGGTATTTGACATGAATAAGCCCAATGCTTTGTTAAATGTCGTGATGGGCGAGGCAGAAGGCACACGCGTGTATCATTGATATTCATGCCAAGATTTGTGTAATTTTATAAAGCTAAAGGAACTGTTATGATTAATGAAATTAAAAAAGACGGTGAAACTCGTATGCAAAAAGCCATTGAGGCTCTAGAAGGGGCGTTTGGCAAGTTGCGTACTGGTCGAGCTCACCCCGGTGTACTCTCTGGCGTGATGGTGAATTACTATGGTTCAGAAACACCACTAAACCAAGTGGCAAGCATTAATGTTGAGGACAGTCGCACGCTGTTGGTGCAGCCGTTTGATCGCTCGATGGTGCAAGCGGTGGATAAGGCAATCCGTGAGGCGGATTTGGGTCTTAATCCAATGACTGCTGATGTCATTCGTGTGCCAATGCCAGCTTTGACCGAAGAGACACGCCGTGATATGCAAAAAATCGCTCGTGGCGATGCCGAACAAGCTCGCATTTCGGTGCGTAATATTCGCCGTGATATGCTTGGCGATATTAAGGAGCTATTAAAAGACAAGCAAATCTCCGAAGATGATGAACGCCGTGCTGCCGATGATATCCAAAAACTCACTGATAAATTCATCACCACCATCGATGCTCGCCTAGAGAAAAAAGAAAGCGAGCTGATGGAAGTATAATCTTGCCATCTAAAACAACACGGACAATGGGCGTTGTCCGTGTCTTTATCAATCAACACCTGTTTGCATGGCTGTTTGACAGGTCTAATATTGCGATACATATAACATGACAAACACCCAAGATATCAGCACAGACAATATCCCTAAGCATATTGCCATCATTATGGACGGCAATAATCGCTTTGGCAAAGCCAAGCAGCTGGCGATGGGGGCTGGGCATATCGCAGGCAAAGATGCACTGGATCCGATTGTTGAGCATTGTCTGGCAAAAGGCGTGCAGGTGCTGACTGTGTTTGCTTTTTCAAGCGAAAATTGGTCAAGGCCAAAATCAGAGGTGGATTTGTTAATGCAGCTGCTTACAAACAGCATTCATGAACAAATGCCAAGAATGGATAAGTATCGCATTCGCCTACGGTTCATTGGCGAACGCAGTCAATTATCACCTCAGTTGCAACAGCTTTTGGCTGATGCCGAAGCAAAAACAGCACATTTTGATGCGATGACTTTGGTGATAGCCATCAGCTATGGCGGACAATGGGATATTGCCAACGCTGCCAAGGCACTGGCACAAAAGGTTGCTAAAGGGCAGCTGTCGCCAGAGCAGATTGACCAAGATACTGTTGCTGGGCAGTTGGCTTTGGCGGATTTGCCAATGGTAGATATGCTGATTCGCACAGGTGGCGAATATCGCATCTCAAATTTTCTGCTGTGGCAGGCGGCGTATGCGGAGCTGTTTTTTACAACAACCTTATGGCCTGAATTCACAACCGATGAGCTTGATGAGATGATTGCAGCATTTGCCAAGCGTGAGCGTCGCTTTGGGCGTACCAGTGAGCAGCTACAAAAGTTGCACCAATAAGTCAAGGAGTGATTCATGTGGCAGCGGATTAAAACAGCGATTGTGCTGATTGGGATTGTGGGTTTTGCATTATTTGCAAGCTCAATGCCGATTTTTGTCATACCATTATTGGCAATAGCGGTGCTAATCGCCGCCCATGAGTGGACGAAGCTGATGCCAAAGTGGAAACAGCCAGCACAGTTTATTGTCGTGGTGCTATTTTTGACGCTTTCATCAATTCTTGTACCTGCCAGTTGGGTTTTTTGGTGGCTGGCTTCGCTTGTGATTTGGGGCATGGCAGCTGCATGGGTCAGACAGTATCCGAATAAGGAACGCTGGTATGGCAAGCGGCTGGTGTATATGGGCATGGTAATTTTGACCGCTGCCATCACAGCAATGTATGGACTGTGGCACATTTCCCCTTGGTGGCTGATGTATGTGTTTTTGTTGGTGTGGTGTGCTGACAGTGGGGCGTATTTTGTTGGACGCAAATTTGGCAAACGCAAACTCGCTCCCAATGTTTCACCAAACAAAAGCGTCGAGGGTTTGATTGGCGGTATGTTGGTTGCAGGATTGGTTACAGGAATTGTTGGACAATGGCTGCAATTATCAGGGGTGGAATTGGTGCTATTTTTGTTGTTGTCATGCCTGACAGTCTTGGCAAGCGTGCTGGGTGATTTGTTTGAATCTATGCTAAAACGCCGTGCAGGCATCAAAGATTCTGGCAATATTTTGCCCGGTCATGGTGGTGTGCTTGACCGCATTGACTCGCTCTTGTCTGCCACCCCAGTATTTGCCTTTGGGTTTTGGGCATTGTCAAAATTAAACATATTTACCAAGCTGGGTGTGCAATTGCCCTTTTAAGCCACTTTTTACTATACCAATTATTTTTTCATGATGACAATAACAACGCCACAAAAACTCTCGGTGCTGGGTGCAACAGGCTCAATCGGTGATAGCACACTGGCACTGGTGCGAGCTTATCCCAATCGCTATCAAATCTATGGCTTGTCAGGCTATGGACAGGTGGATAAGTTATTTGCCTTGGTGAGAGAATTTTTGCCAAAAAAAGTCTGCACTTCGCCTGAAAATTATCGAATTTTGTGCGAAAAAATACAGCAAGCAGGGCTGGACACCGTGGTGCTGGCAGGCGATGAGGGCTTGATTGAGCTGGCTTGTGATGATGAAGTTGATACGGTGGTTGCTGCCATTGTTGGGGCGGCAGGATTGTCATCAACTTTGGCGGCGGTTTGTGCTTGTAAGCGAGTTTTGCTTGCCAACAAAGAATCATTGGTGATGGCAGGCGAGCTGGTGATGGATGCAGCACAGCAGCATGGTGCGACCATTTTGCCAATTGACTCAGAGCATAATGCCATTTATCAATGCTTGCCACAAGCGGTGCAGCATAATCGTGTGGCAATTCATGATGAGCAATATGGCATTAAAAGACTGTGGCTAACCGCTTCAGGTGGCGGATTTTTGTACAAATCTATCGAACAAATGCAGCAGGCCACGATACGCGAGGCGGTCAATCACCCCAATTGGTCAATGGGTCAAAAAATTTCTATCGACTCGGCAACCATGATGAATAAAGGGCTGGAGCTGATTGAAGCGTGTCATTTGTTTAATTTGGACGAAAGTCAGATTTCGGTGGTGATTCACCCAAACAGCGTAGTGCATTCGCTGGTGGAATATGCCGATGGTAGTTTTTTGGCACAACTGGGTAGCCCTGATATGAAAACGCCTATTGCTCATGCACTGGCCTATCCTGAACGCATTGATGCACAAGTGGCAGGGCTTGATTTGTACCAATTGGCTGAATTGAAGTTTTTACCACCAGATTTACAAAAATTCCCTTGCTTGACTTTGGCACGCGAGGCGGCAAAACAAGGCACAAAGGCGTGCATCACCTTAAACGCTGCCAATGAAGTTGCTGTGGCGGCGTTTTTGGCAGGGCAAATTCGCCTGACTGATATTGCACGCGTTGTTGAGCTGTGCTTGGCTGATGATGGCGGTACTTTAAATTATCAAAAAAATTCTACCGATGTCAAAGCAGCACTGTCGCAGATTTTGGCACTGGATGAGCAAGTGCGTGCCATCGCCAAAGATAAAATTGCCATGATACAAAAAGGTGTGCGATGAATGCTTTATACATGATACTGGCAGCGATTTGTGTGCTTGGCCCACTGGTGGCGTTGCATGAATTTGGTCATTATATTGTCGCTCGCTGGTGCGGTGTGCAGGTGCAGGTTTATTCGATTGGTTTTGGGCCTCGTTTGTTCTCTTGGCAGAGTCGCCGTTCGGGCATTCGTTATCAAATCGCCGCCATTCCACTGGGTGGTTATGTCAAAATGCTCGATGAACGCAACGAAAAAGTTGCAGAACAAAGCAGGCATAAAGCGTTTAACAATCAGCATCCGCTTAAAAAAATCGCCATCGTTGCAGCAGGCCCTGTGATGAATTTGTTGATTGCAGTGGCGTTGTTTTGGTTGGTGTTTTTGTTCCCAAGCGAGGAGTTAAATACTCGCATTGGTAAAATTTTGCCCAACTCACCTGCTGCCAGCAGTGCATTGATGGTTGATGATCAGATTATCAGCATTAACAACAAGCCTACACAAACTTGGCAGCAAGCAGCCTATGCACTGGCTGATGTGATGGGTGAGACAACTAAAGTCGCCGTTGAGATTCGCCGTGATAATGCTACCACCATGCAGGTGGCAGTGCCAGTGGTTGATTTTCTGCAGGGCAACTTGGAGACTAAGCAGCCCAAAGATCCTTTAAGTGGTTTTGGCGTGCTGCCTTATCAAGTAAAAATTGAGCCAGTCATTGATGAGGTGCTGCCAGACGGTGCAGGGGCAATGATGGGCTTGCAGGCAGGCGATCGCTTTGTGAGCATTGATGGTGTTATGGTTGATGATTGGCTTGCTGCTGCTCAAATTATCCAAGACAGCCCCGGTAAGATGCTCAATGTTGTTATCATGCGACAAGGCAAGGAGCAAGTGCTAAAGCTAATGCCACGCACAGTAAAAACCAAGCACGGCAAAGTAGGGCAGCTGGGCATCAAGCCTAAGATTGGTGATGAGTTAATACCCCAAAAGTATCGCATTACTATTGAGAATACACCAAGCCAAGCATTCGATCAGGCGATTAAACGCACTTATGATTTGTCAACAATGACACTGTCGGCGATTGCCAAAATGATCACAGGGCTAATTGGTATCGAGAATCTTTCTGGGCCGATTAGCATTGCTGAAGTCTCAAAGACGAGTTTTGAGCTGGGACTAAAAGAGGTGCTATCTACTGCAGCAATTATCAGCCTTAGCCTTGCGGTGCTGAATTTGTTGCCAATCCCTGTGCTTGATGGCGGTCATTTGTTGTTTTATACTTATGAATTGATCGTTGGCAAACCTATGTCAGAGACGCTACAGGCGGTGGCATTTCGGTTGGGGGCGTTATTGCTTTTATGTTTCATGCTGCTTGCAATTAGTAACGATATCATGCGGTTATTTGGCTAAATGGTATCATATCGCCATAATTAACAAAAAAATTGCGGTTTTTGTGTAGAAACACTTGCCAAATTTGATTTTTTGGCTTACCTTTACACTTAATAAACTTGGCTGGGGCTTTGCCCTTTGTTGTGGTTTGTAATATTTTTATAAATTTTAAAAATTAAGTTTGGATTAACTTATGCGTAACTCATCTATAAAAGGCTTTAAAATGAAAACAATCGCCGCTGTTGTCGGAATTTTGATGACAGCGACCGCTCAGGCTGCCGAGGTGGTGGCGAGTGATATTGCCATCACAGGTCTTCAGCGTGTTACTGCCGATAGCTTGCAGGCAGTGTTGCCATTTCGCTTAGGTCAGGTGGTCAATGACGAAGCACTGGCAAAAGGCGTGCAAGCCTTGTACGACACGGGCAATTTTTCTGATGTGCAAGTGTATCAACAAGATGGACGCATTGTTTATCAAGTCAAGGAACGCCCCATCATTGCCGAGATTAATTTTGAGGGCAATCGCCTGATTCCAAAAGAAGGCTTGGAGGCAGGTCTAAAAAGCACAGGTTTGGCAGTTGGACAACCGCTAAAGCAAGCCACAGTGCAGATGGTTGAGTCAGAGCTTGCCAATCAATATATGCTACAAGGCTACTACAATAGTGAAATCACCGTCAAGCAGACCGAGCTGGACGGCAACCGTGTTAAGTTGGATTTGACTTTTGCTGAGGGCAAGCCTGCTCGTGTGGTTGATATTAACATTATTGGCAATCGTTATTTTAATGATAAAGAGCTGATTGATGAACTTGCTATCAAAGATCGCACCCTAAATCCACTCTCAAAAGCCAATCGCTATACCCAAGAAAAACTGGCGGCAAGCCTTGAGAATTTGCGAGCCAAATATCTAAATGCAGGCTTTGTGCGTTTTGAGGTAAAAGATGCCAAATTAAATATTGATGAAGAGAAAAATAAAGTTTTTATTGAAATTGCCATCAATGAAGGCGAGCAATATCGTTTTGGACAAACGCAATTTTTGGGCGAAGTTACTTATCCTGTCGCAGAGCTAGAAAAGCTACAGATCTTTAAGGTGGGTGAGGGTTATTCGCAGGCCAAACTGGACGATACCGCCAGAGAAATCAGCAGTAAATTTGGCGATGATGGTTATTATTATGCCCAAATTCGCCCCGTAACACGCATCAATGACACAACAAGAGTGGTTGATGTTGATTATTATATTGACCCTGTGCGTCCTGTTTATGTTCGCCGCATTAATTTTAGTGGCAACTTTAAAACCAAAGATGAGGTGCTACGCCGTGAAATGCGTCAGCTAGAAGGGGCGTTGGCTTCTAATCAAAAAATCCAATTATCACGAGCTCGTTTGATGCGAACTGGATTTTTTAAGAATGTTACCGTTGATACTCGCCCTGTGCCAAACTCACCAGACCAGATTGATGTTAATTTTGTTGTTGAAGAACAGCCTTCTGGCTCATCAACCATCGCTGCAGGTTATTCGCAAAGTGGTGGGGTAACTTTCCAGTTTGATGTTTCACAAAATAACTTTATGGGTACAGGCAACCGCGTGAATGCTTCGTTTTCTCGTTCAGAGACTCGCGAGGTGTACAACCTTGGCATGACCAATCCATATTTTACCGTCAATGGTGTTTCACAGGGCATTAATGCCTACTACCGCAAAACCAAGTATGACGACAAAAATATCAGCAACTATGTCTTGGATTCTTATGGAGCATCTTTGACTTATGGTTATCCGATTGATGAAAACCAGCGAATCAGTGCTGGGCTAAATGTCGATAATACCACCGTTCGTGGCGGTCGTTATATGGGGATTAGCAATGTCAAGCAACTGCTTGATGATGGTGGCTCATTGTCTGTTGATACCAACGGTATCCCTGAATTTAAACATGATTATACCACCTATAATGCAACTTTGGGCTGGAGTTACTCAAGCCTTGACAAGCCAGTATTTCCCACAAAAGGTATGAGCCATACGGTGGACTTGACTTTGGGTTTTGGTGATAAGACTTATCAAAAGGCGGTATATCAGGGCAATATTTATAAACCATTTATCAAAAATAGCGTATTGCGTGGCTATGCTCGTTTGGGCTATGGTAATAATTTGCCATTTTATGAGAACTTCTATGCAGGCGGCTATGGCTCGGTGCGTGGCTATGATCAATCAACGCTTGGGCCTCGTTCGCAGCCGTATATCGCCGCTCGTTCAGGTCAGGCCTATCAGCTTGGTGAAGTGGTGGGTGGTAATGCGTTGGCAACCTTTGGTGGCGAGCTGATTTTACCAATGCCGTTTAAGGGTGATTGGGTGGATCAGGTGCGTCCTGTGTTATTTATAGAAGGCGGTCAAGTATTTGACACCACAAACATGGATACACAAACCATTGATTTGACCCAATATAATGATCCAAATGCCACAGCAACCAATTATCCGCTATTAACACAGGACAAAGAATTCCGCTACAGTGCAGGCATTGGGGCGACTTGGTACACGCCAATTGGGCCGTTGTCAATCAGCTATTCTAAGCCCATCAATAGCAAGGCAGATGACAAGACTGATAAGATTCAATTCCAGATTGGTAGCGTATTCTGATGACGACGCTTGATTGTATTATCAACGCCATCGAAGCTCGTCAGGCGGTGGCAAATAAAACCAGTTTGCAAACAAATATCAAGATTGATGGCGTGGCAAGTTTGGTGGCAGCCCAGCCTAACCAGTTGGCTTTTTTGGCACAGGCAAAATACCTAGGCGAGCTTGAGCACACAAAAGCAGGCGTGGTGCTGGTATCTGACAAATTTGCCAATGTGCTAAAGGCACCGACTGCCACCCAGATTGTCTTGGTAAAAGACGCTTATTTGGCGTATGCCTGTGTCAGTACACTATTTACCCCTGCTGTGTTGGCAACTGTGCATCCATCAGCTGTTATTGATTCATCGGCGACACTTGGACAGGCGGTCAGTGTGGGTGCGTATGCCGTTATCGGTGCAGGTGCAGTGATTGGCGATGGCGTGCATATCGGTGCAGGTGCAGTGATTGGCGATGGCGTGCATATCGGTGCTGGCAGTGATATTGCTGCTATGGTGCATATCGGTGCGGATTGCCATATTGGTGAACAGGTGCGTATCCACAGCCATGCCAGTATCGGCTCAGAGGGTTTTGGCTTTGCACCGTTTGCTGGTGATGGTGGTGTGCGTTGGCAACGCATTGCTCAGCTAGGACGCGTGGTGATTGGCAATCGGGTGCGTATCGGCAGCAATACTTGTATTGACAGAGGTGCGGTAGATGATACCATCATTGCTGACGATGTGATTATTGATAATTTGGTACAAATTGCTCACAATGTACACATTGGCCAAGGTACAGCAATTGCTGCTAAGGTCGGCATTGCTGGCAGTACGAAGATTGGTAAGAACTGCATTATTGGTGGTGCAGTGGGTATCAATGGGCATCTAAGCATTGCTGATAATGTTACCTTAACAGGCATGAGCATGGTAATCAGCGACATTACCGAGTCTGGTACTTATTCATCGGGCACGGTGGCAATGCCACAAGCCAACTGGCGGCGAGCAGCGGTCAAATTCCGCAAACTTGGCGAAAAATAATTTACATAAGGAAAATTTATGTCAGTTTCACTGATTGATTATGAGCTGCTCAATGAAGCAGATATACAAGCATTGCATGAGCGTGGCGTTGTTTTACCACTTCGCTATGACCAAATTAAACACTACCTACCACATCGCTATCCGTTTATGCTGATTGACCGTGTAACCGCTTGCCGTCCAAATGAATGGATCACAGGTTATAAGAATATCAGCATTAATGAAGAATTATTTAATGGTCATTTTCCAGACAATCCAATCATGCCGGGCGTGTTGATGGTGGAGGCGATGGCACAATTGTCGGGGATTTTGGGCTTTATCAGTGCCTCACAAACTTCTGATGATGGGTATTTGTACTTATTTGCTGGTGTTGATAAGGTGCGTTTTAAAAAACTGGTTATGCCAGGTGATCAATTGGTGATTCGCTCAAAAACACTGATGAATAAGCGAGATATTTATAAATTTGAATGCACTGCTCATGTTGATGGGCAATTGGCGTGTAGTGCAGAGATTATGATTGCTCGTCAAAAAGTTGGCAACAACTAAGTTTATTATAGCAAAAAGGACAATCATGACAATCCATCATACTGCCATCATCGATCCGACTGCTGTGATTGACGAAACAGCAACCATCGGGCCTTATTGCATTATTGGCAAAAACAGCACGATTGGTGCCCATACTGTATTACGCCGCCATGTTGTCGTTGGCGAAAATACCACCATTGGCAAGCATAATGATATTTATCAATTTGCCAGCATTGGCGAAAATCCCCAAGATTTAAAATACGCAGGCGAACAAACCTATCTTGAAATCGGTGATTATAACCGCATTCGTGAGGCTTGCACCATTCATCGTGGCACAGCTCAAGACAACAGCATGACCAAAATCGGCAGCCATAATCTTTTTATGGTCAATGTGCATATTGCCCATGATTGTGTGGTTGGGGATTATAATGTCTTGGCGAATAATGTCGGTGTGGCAGGTCATGCTTATATTGGCAATTATGTTATTGTTGGCGGTCAGTCAGGCGTGCATCAATTTTGTCGCATTGAGGATTATAGCATGATTGGCGGGGCAAGCCTGATTGTCAAAGATGTTGCGGCGTTTGTTACTGTTTCTGGCAATCCTGCCAAAGTGCATGGGCTTAATAAAGAGGGTATGCGTCGCAAGGGCTGGTCGGCGGACACCATTAAAGCAATCGATGAGGCGTATCGTGTGATTTTTCGTTCAGGGTTATTAAAACAAGAGGCTTTGGTGCAGTTACAAGCTCTGGCAGATGCTGAGCCAAAGGTTCAACTCTTGATTGACTCAATCAATAACAGCAAGCGAGGCTTGATTCGCTAAGCGTGTCATTTGCCAAATCCTGATACCTGCAATGATTTGTTGCAGGTTTTTTGCATTATAAATATTATTTGTTTGACATTTTTTACTCATTAATTCAAACTATAATAGTCCTTTTCTCACTGGATAATTTGTCTGACTGCTGGCAAGAAGTGCTAAATACCGCCAGCTGTCTGGCAAAACAGTGAAAAGCTAAGCAATAACTTTGGGCATTTTCATAAATAAACAAGAAAATCGCCAAATGTGCTTTGGGTGCGGTGTGTTGATTATTTAAATTTTATAAAAATAATTTATAAATAAATCAAATAATAACACGCCGTAGAAAATAATAACGCACCGAAGGATTTTCGGTAAAACTTGGAGAGCTTTTATGGCGACACAACGAGAGAGTTGGTCAGCACGCTCTGGCTTTATTTTGGCAGCGATTGGTTCGGCTGTGGGTTTGGGTAATATTTGGCGTTTTCCGTATGTATCCTATGAAAACGGTGGCGGTGCTTTCTTTTTGCCATATTTGATTGCACTGATTACCGCAGGATTTCCGCTGTTGTTTTTGGATTATGTGGTTGGTCAAAAGTACAAAGGTGCACCACCGACCGCTTATCGGCGTATGGTAAAATCAGCCGAAGGCATTGGCTGGTGGCAGGTGGCTGTTTGTACGGTGATTGGTATTTATTATGCTTCGGTGCTAAGCTGGGCGGGTAATTATACCTTGTTTGCTGTCAATCAGGCATGGGGTGAAGATCCGCAGACTTTCTTTTTTGAAGAGTATTTGCATAATGCCAGTGAATTAAGCCTGTCATTTGCACCGAATCTATTCATCTCACTGCTTGTTGTGTGGGTGGTGGTGTTGTTTATTATGTATGGCGGTATCCGTAAGGGTGTTGAGCTGTCAAACAAAATCTTTATTCCGCTGCTTGTGGTGCTGTTTGGTGTGATGGTTGCTAAGGCAATCACTTTGCCGGGGGCAAGCGTTGGCATGGAGACATTTTTTACTCCTAATTGGCAGGCGATGACAGATCCCAAAGTATGGCTTGCTGCTTATGGTCATGTCTTTTTCTCAATGTCTATTGGCTTTGGGATTATGGTAACTTATGCTTCATATCTGCAAAAGAATGCCAATTTGACTGGCTCTGGCTTGGTGGTTGGTTTTGCCAATTCATCATTTGAGCTGCTGGCAGGCATTGGTATTTTTTCGGTGCTGGGCTTTATGGCTCAAGCCTCAGGCGTACCTGTATCTGAAGTGGTCAAGGGTGGTATTGGTCTTGCTTTCATTGCTTTCCCAAAAATCATCTCAACCATGGGCGATGCTGGCACAATCATTGGCGTGTTGTTTTTTGCCTCGTTGTTTATCGCAGGTCTAACCTCAATGGCAAGTATCTTGCAAGTGCCAATTTCGGCATGCCAAGACAAATTTGGCTGGTCAAAAAACAAATCAGTAACCATCGTTGGTGGTGTCAGTGCCATCATTTCTATCGCAATGTTCTCATCGTATAACGCCATCACTTTTGTTGATGTTATCGATCATTTTGCCAATAATATCGGCGTGGTTGTTGGTGCGATTTTGTCAATCATCTGGGTAACTTGGTTGCACAGACAGTTGTTGCCAAAATTAATCAGCCATATCAATGGCATCTCAAGTTTTAAAGTTGGTGCGATCTGGAGTGTGATGCTGACCATCATTACGCCGATTTCATTAATTATTGCCTTGGTGCTTTCGCTAAAAGACCTATTGAGCAAAAACTATGGCGATTATAGCAGCATGACTTTGTTGATTTTTGGCTGGGGCGTGGTTGCTATTTTTGCATTGACCGCCTTGATTTTGCCACGAATCAAAAGCCATCCAAGCCACACTGACTCAACTCAAGGAGAGCATGAATGAACACAACTGCATTGATTGTGATGATTATTGCAATGACGCTAATCTGGGGCGGGTTGATTGCCTCGGTGGTGCATTTGATAAAAAATCCTGACATTGAAATGGACAAAGTGCCGAATAATTAATCAGTCAAAAACACGCCAAATGCTGGCGTGTTTTTTTTGAGCCCAAGGCAGCGACTGCTACATTTGCCAAATATTAGTTGGCTTGACAAATTGTCTATGGCTTTTATAAAAGTTGTTCGTTATAATAATGCTTTGTCTATCTGACAACGCAAGGACTGGGTTGCTACTTGTGTATCTGATGATAAGTTGTTGTCTTGGAGAGAATGACTTGGTCTCATAAAGGATTTGGTATGATTACCGAATATCTGGTCGATGTATCACGGCTGCAATTTGCCGCTACCGCACTGTTTCACTTTTTGTTTGTTCCTTTGACGCTTGGCATGACTTGGCTATTGGTCATCATGGAGGCGGTTTATCTGACGACAGGCAAAGAAATCTGGAAGGACATGACCCGCTTTTGGGGTAAGTTGTTCGGCATTAACTTTGTGCTGGGCGTTACCACAGGCATCACCATGGAGTTTCAGTTTGGGACGAACTGGTCGTATTATTCGCAATATGTTGGTGATGTTTTTGGTGCACCGCTCGCCATTGAGGGTCTGATGGCGTTTTTCTTAGAATCAACTATGGTGGGCTTGTTTTTCTTTGGTTGGGATAGAATGTCGCGGTTGCAGCATTTTACTACTACACTGCTTATGGCACTGGGTACAAGTTTGTCAGCGTTGTGGATTTTGGTGGCAAATGGCTGGATGCAAAATCCTGTCGGTGCGGAGTTTAATTATGACACCATGCGTATGGAGATGGTGAGCTTTGCCCAGATTTTCTTAAATCCTGATGCACAAAATAAATTTGTTCATACCGTCTCGGCGGGCTATGTAACAGGTGCTTCTTTTGTTTTGGGGGTGTCGGCATGGTATTTGCTAAAAGGTCGTGATATTGCTTTTGCCAAGCGGAGTTTTCATGTGGCGGCAGCTTTTGGTTTTGCGGCGATTTGTAGTGCTATTGTACTTGGTGATGAATCAGGGTATTCAATAGGGCAGGCTCAACAAACCAAGCTGGCGACCATGGAGGCGATGTGGGAGACAGAGCCTGCACCTGCTGGTTTTAATATCATTGCCAGTATTAATGAAGCTGAGCAAAAAAACAACTGGGCGGTACAAGTGCCTTATATGATGGGGCTGATCGGTACTCGCTCGGTGGATAAGCAGATTTTGGGCATTCATGATATCAAAAAACTCAATGCCAAACGCATAATCAATGGCGTAACAGCAGTCAGTGCGTTGGATTTGATGCGTGAAAATAAAGCTCGTGGTATGGAGAATCCACAGGCATTGATTGATGTTTTTGAGAAGCACAAACAGGATTTGGGCTTTGGTTTATTGCTCAAAAAATATACAGATGACATGAGCAAAATCACTCCAGAAATGCTCTCAAAGGCAGTTGATGACAGTGTGCCTCGTGTAACGCCGATGTTCTGGTCATTTCGTATGATGGTCGGCATGGGTGTGCTGATGTTGATTTTGTACACTTTGTGCTTATTTTTCACCTTAAAGGGCAATTTTATGCAGAAAAAATGGCTCTTAAGATTTGCCCTGTTCATGATACCTGCACCATGGATCGCCATCGAGGCTGGCTGGTTTGTGGCTGAATATGGTCGCCAGCCATGGACGGTATATGGTGTTTTGCCAACCTATCTATCCGTTTCTAATATTGATGTCAAAAATGTCTTGTGGTCTTTGGCTGGGTTTGTGATTTTTTATGTCATCTTGGCGATTGTCGAAATGTATCTGATGGTCAAGTATGTGCGTATCGGCCCTGCAAGTCTCGGCACGGGCAAGTATTTTGGCGAAAAAACCTCGCCGCATTTGATTAACCCAGCAAACAAAACAGAGGTATAGCCATGTTATTTGATTATGAAACACTCAAGCTGATTTGGTGGCTGTTGGTCGGTGTGTTGTTGATAGGCTTTGCCATCATGGACGGTCATGATATCGGCGTGTGTACACTGTTGCCCTTTGTTGGTCAGGACGATACCGAGCGGCGTGTGATTGTCAATACCATAGGCCCGCACTGGGAAGGTAATCAGGTGTGGTTTATTACCGCAGGTGGGGCGATTTTTGCGGCACTGCCTTTGGTGTATGCGACAGCGTTTAGCGGTTTTTATTGGGCGTTGATTGCAGCGTTATGGGCGTTATTTTTCCGCCCAGTTGGCTTTAAGTATCGCAGCATGATAAAAAATAAGGCATGGCGTCAGACTTGGGATTGGTTATTGTTGGCAGGGTCGGCAGTGCCAGCGGTGATTTTTGGTGTGGCGTTTGGCAATTTATTGCTTGGCGTGCCGTTTGCTTTTGATACGCATCTGGTTTCTACTTATACAGGCTCATTTTTTGAGTTATTGTCGCCATTTGCCTTGTTGTGTGGTTTGGTGAGTTTGAGTATGCTTATTATGCATGGCGGTGTGTATTTGGTACATCGTACGGTTGATGGCATTCATCAGCGTGCCAAGCGACTGGCTACATGGGCGGCAGTTTTGACCGCCGTATTATTTGTCTTGGCGGGATTTTGGGTGCAGGGCTTGGACGGCTATGTCATTGTTGGCAATGTTGATACCAATGCTGTGATTGACCCATTGGCAAAGCAGGTGCGTGTGCAAAAAGGTGCATGGCTGAATAATTATTACAATTATCCTGCACTATGGCTATTGCCTGCACTGGGTGTGTTTATGCCACTGTTTACGGCGGTGTGCTTAAAACTTGGGCGTAGTTTATTGGCATTTGTCAGCTCGGCTGTGGCATTACTTGGTATTATTGCGACAGCAGGTGTGGCATTGTTCCCATTTTATATGCCGTCATCATCAGACCCAAAATCTAGCCTGACGGTGTGGGACGCAACCTCAAGCCAGCTTACCTTGACCATCATGCTGTTTGTGGTGATTTTTTTGTTGCCAATCGTTGTGGTATATACCAGCTGGGGCTATGCCATCATGCGTGGCAAAGTTACCAAAGCCTACATCAAACAAAACGAAAAAACTCTGTACTAATGAACAACTGGAGAGGATTATGTGGTATTTTGCGTGGATTTTGGGGTTGGGCTTTGCAGTATTGCTTGCGATTTTGAGTGCGGTTTGGGTGGAGTTTGAGGACAGTCGTAATGATGCCTTTGCCAAAAAATCCACACAAGACGAGCCTTAAACACCAGCCATCTTGCATTTGTAAGGTGGCTTTGTTGTGCTTTGATTGTTGGCATAAACACAGCACCCAAGGCAAGTTTGCCAATCTTTGCGTGCAATGACTAATAGATGGATTGTTGATTGCAAAAATTGTGTAATATCTATGTGCTAAAATAAACCATTTTGGCAAAATTGGGCGATTGGTCGCGTGGCTTTTTGGCAGTGCAGTAGGTAAATTTGGGTTTGTTATGTCTGTATCAAAAAATTGGCTAAAATCATTCTTGCTTATCGGCGTGCTTGGCGGTGCGGTGGTTTATCCATCACCATCGCTGGCGACGGATTTGTCATCATTGTTTGGCAAAATAAAAAACGAGCCAAAATTTCTGCCCGTTACCGAAGCCTTTAATGTGCAGGCTGTACAGCTTGATGATGAGCTGGTACTGACATTTCGCGTGCGTTCTGGTTATTATTTGTACAAACAGCGTTTATCGCTTGACTTGCCACCACAAATCACCGCTGGCGAATGGACTTTTGACAAAGAGCCAATCATCATTGACGACCCAAATTTTGGTACAGTGCCAGTTTTTGATGGCGATGTTGTAGCACGCATAAAACTAACCAGCATGGCAGCGGTGGATAATCAATCAATCGGTATCCGCTGGCAGGGTTGTGCCAAAGCAGGGCTGTGTTATCCGCCAGAATTGATTGCCTTGCCTGTCAGTCTGCCAGCAAGTGATGCACCAACGCGAGCGAAGCAGCCTGCCTTGCCACCAAAGACACAAAGCCAATCAACCATCACCTCACCCAATCAGCCCACGCCACCTGCCGTGAGCATACCGCCAGCTGCCGACAATCTGGGCGATAATCAATCTATAAATAATCAGCTTGACGACCAAACTGCCGTGCAGGACAGTCAGACGGCAAAATATCCACTCAATCATCGCCTGCCCGATGACAGTAACAGTGATGATAAGTCGCCCTTGCTGATGATTGCCTTGTTGTTTTTGGCAGGGCTGTTACTGGCATTTACGCCGTGTATTTATCCGATGTTGCCGATTGTCGCCAATATTGTTGCTAGGCAGCACGCCAAAGCCAATGCAAAATACGGCTTTATCTTGTCTTTATCCTACGCTTTTGGCGTGGCAAGTGCTTATGGCATTTTGGGGGTGTTGATTGCATGGTTTGGGCAAGCCCTCGGCATTGGCTCTTGGCTACAACGCACCGAAGTGCTGATTGTTGCGGTGATGTTGTTTGTTATTTTTGCATTGATGATGTTTGGTTGGCTGCAATTTCGCTTGCCTGCCAGCATTGCCAATAAACTAACCAACAATGCTCGCTGGGCGGACAGATGGCTTGGCACGGTCGGCGGCAGTTATTTGTCAGGTTTGCTGTCGGCATTGGTGGTGTCGCCTTGTGTGTCGGCACCGATGGCAGGGGCATTGACGATGGTGGCTGCCAATGGCAATCTGCTTTTTGGTTTTGTGGCATTATTCGCCCTAGGTTTTGGGTTGTCGATACCGCTGATTATTGTTGGCTCGCTACAGGGCAAATGGCTACCAAAGGCAGGTGCGTGGATGCAGCATATTCGCACGCTGGGTGGGTTTTTGTTGCTTGGCGTGGCGTTATTTTTGACCGAACGCTTGCTGGTATCGCCATCAATGTTGCTGCTATGGGCGATATGGTTTGTTGCCTTGGCGATTTGGCTTGTGATTGCCCTTGGTTCATGGCGGCGATTGTTGGCGGTTGTTCCTATGGCTTGGGCAGGATTGCTGATTTATGGTGCAACGCTGGGTGCGATAGATGCGTGGCGACCTTGGCAAAAGCCAGTGCAGACAGCGGTTGCCAATCAAGATATCAGGGTGTACGATTTGGCAGAGCTTGATAAAATTTTGGCAAGCCATGACAAAGTTCTGGTGGATGTTACCGCTGATTGGTGCGTGCAATGTCGCGTGATGGAGCGAACTTTGTTTACCAATCGTCCTGATGAGCTTGCCAGCTATCAAGTGGTCAAACTTGACATTACCAAAACCAATGAGCAAAGCCAAGCGATTTTGGCACGCTATCAGTTGTTTGGTCCGCCTGCATTGCTGATTTATAAGCAAGGCACCTTGCAAGAAATCTTACTTGGCACAACACAGCCAGAGGTCTTTAAAGCCACTTTGGCAAAATATTAAACTGCAACTGGTCGGTTTTGATAAGCATGGTACGCCAAGTGAAGTTGTTTGTAGTTTTGCTAATCACTTGGTGTATTTATGCTGTGCAACAGAACCTTGCAATATTTATCAAAGATGAGCATGAACAAAGACAAACTTGATGCCAAAGCGTGGCTTTTGGGGTTATTTACCACGACATTATGGGGCATGAATTTTTTGGTGATAGATTTGGGCTTGCGTCAGCTTGACCCATTTTTATTGACCTTTTTGCGTTTCTTTTTTTGTGCTGTGCCTTTGGTATTTTTTATCAAAAAGCCACAAGGCATCTCTTGGGCGGTGCTATTTTTGTATGGCAGTTTATTTGCCTGTGGTCTGTGGTGGGTGGTGAATTTTGCTATTCATCAGGGCTTATCGGTGGGGCTGTCGGCGTTATTTTTACAGTTCAGTGCGTTTTTTACCATCATATTGGGCGTAATGTTGTTTAAAGAGCGTATCAATCGCATTCAAATCACTGGTATGGTACTCGCCTTTTTTGGGCTTGTCTTTTTGATTTATCATAAAAATACCGCAAGTACGCTACAGGGCATTGGGCTAATTTTGTTGGCAGCGTTGGCGTGGGCGGTGTGTAATAGCATTATCAAACGCTACAAGCCAAGCGATATGATTGCTTTTATTGTGTGGTCAAGCCTTTGTTCCTTGCCTGCTTTGTTTGTGATGACGCTGTGGGTGAAGGGGGTGGATTTATTCATCAATCTGCCCAGCCAAATGAATGCCGAAGCATGGTTCTCGGTGTTGTTTCAGGCTTATATCACGACCATTGTTGGCTATATGATTTGGAATAATTTGATGCGACAATATCCTGTATCGCAGGTGGCACCGCTGTCTTTGATTGTGCCGATTGTCGGTGCGGTGTCATCATACTTACTGCTTAATGAGCCGATGGATATGATAAAAGTTACTGCAATCATCATCGTGCTTTTAGGCTTGGGTATTTTTATGAATGCTAATAAAATAAAACAAAAATCAGCTGGCTTATCTTAAAAATTACCAAAACAAAGCTGGGTCGGTACACGCAATTTGCATCTGTATAAAATCACACAATTGTATCTTAAAGGCAAGCGATTGCAAAATGGACTTGATTATTGAATAAAAAACAGGCATGATAATCTTACCGAGTAAATTTGTTCACTGAATTGCTCGGTGCTTTTCACTTAAAGACAAAGGAGTTGTTTATGCGTTATGCAAACCCAAATACCGAAGGCAGTAAAGTTTCATTCAAGCCTGCATACGATAATTTCATTGGTGGCGAGTGGGTTGCACCTGCTGATGGCGAGTATTTTGATGATATTTCGCCCGTTGATGGCAAGGCATTTGCCAAAGTCGCCAGATCAAACGACAAAGATCTCAAACTTGCCCTAGATGCAGCACACGCTGCCAAAGAATCATGGGGCAAAACCTCGCCTACAGAGCGATCTAATATTTTGTTAAAAATCGCCGACCGCCTAGAGGAGAATTTGGAGCTTTTGGCGGTGGCTGAAACATGGGAAAATGGCAAACCTATCCGTGAAACGCTGGCCGCTGATATTCCGCTTGCCATTGATCATTTTCGCTATTTTGCTGGCTGTATCCGAGCCCAAGAAGGTGGCATTTCACCAATTGACGAAGATACCGTTGCTTATCATTTTCATGAGCCAATTGGCGTGGTTGGGCAGATTATTCCGTGGAATTTCCCCATCTTGATGGCGGCATGGAAAATCGCACCAGCACTGGCAGCGGGCAACTGTATTGTGCTAAAACCTGCCGAGCAAACGCCTGTGAGTATCATGGTGCTTATTGAACTGATTGAGGATTTGTTGCCAAAAGGCGTGCTAAATGTCATCAATGGCTTTGGTGCAGAAGTAGGGCAGGCGTTGGCAACCAGTCCACGCATTGACAAGGTTGCATTCACAGGCTCAACCGAAGTTGGGCAAAAAATCATGCAATTTGCTTCCGAAAACATCATTCCTGTAACACTGGAATTGGGCGGCAAATCACCCAATATTTTCTTTGCTGATGTGATGGATAAAGATGATGAATTCTTGGATAAGGCACTGGAAGGTTTTGCGATGTTTGCCCTAAACCAAGGCGAGGTCTGCACTTGTCCATCTCGTGCTTTGGTGCATGAGAGCATCGCCGAAGCCTTTTTGAAAAAGGCGGTTGAGCGTGTACGCACAATTAAAACAGGACACCCTTTAGATACCGAGACCATGATTGGAGCACAGGCATCAAAAGAGCAGCAAGATAAAATCTTGGGCTGTATTGCCAAGGGCAAATCCGAAGGAGCGGCCGTCTTGACAGGCGGTGAGGCACGCAGTGAGGTGGACGGTGGTTTTTATATTGAACCAACCATATTCAAGGGCGAAAATAGCATGGAAATTTTCCAAGAGGAAATTTTTGGCCCTGTGCTTGCTGTTACAACCTTCAAGGATTTTGATGAAGCCATCAGTATTGCCAACGATACCATGTATGGCTTGGGTGCAGGCGTGTGGAGCCGTGATGGCACAACCGCTTATCGTGCTGGACGAGCGATAAAGGCGGGTCGTGTCTGGACAAACTGCTACCACATTTATCCTGCCCATGCGGCATTTGGCGGCTACAAAAAATCAGGCATTGGGCGAGAAACGCACAAGATGATGCTCAACCATTATCAGCAAACCAAAAATCTGCTGGTAAGTTACTCGCCAAAAGCAATGGGCTTTTTCTAAGCTGTGATTGACTTGTAATGATAAAAACTTGGCTTGCATTGAGCCAAGTTTTTTGTTTTGATATACAACCTGCTGTGATGTTTGATAAACAAATGGCTTAAGCGGTGTTTTGGGTTTTAATCTGTCGTGGATAAAGTGGATTTATAAGAGTGGCTGCTCAAGGCTTAAAAATGGGATAAATATTTTTATTTTTCTTAATAATTCATATCAATAATTGTCATTATCCACTGGATTGGTGATTGGATTTTGGTGCGATAATTAGCATAAAAAACCCTGCAAAAATGCAGGGTTTTGGCTGTGTGAGCTTAGTCTTTTTTATTGATACGATTTTCCCAGAAAGTGGCATTTTTGATGCCAAGTTTGACAGGGTCAAAAGTATAATTGCTCACACCAGCTTTTTTCTGGGCTTCATAATCTTTCAGTGCCAAGATGGCAGGTTTTGCCATAAAGAAGATGAGCAAGATACCAATAATGTTCAGCCAAGCCGTCAGACCAACGCCGATATCGCCAATGTTCCAGATATAACCTGCTGAATTAACCGCACCATAGGCAACAGCAAACATCAGAACGATTTTGATGGCAAATAACGCACCTGTGGTTTTCATTGAGCGAGTCAAATACGCCACATTGGTTTCGGCAATGTAGTAATACGCCATGATGGTGGTAAATGAGAAGAAAAATACCGCAACCGCCACAAAAATACTACCAAAACTGCCAAACACGCTAGAAACGGCCATTTGGGTGAAAGCAGGTGTTGAAATCATCGCAGAGCTAACATCGATGTTTTGGACAATCCAAGAACCCTCAGGCAGTGTGCCTTGGATATTGTACATGCCAGTCATCAAAATCATAAAGGCGGTTGCCGAGCAGACGAACAAAGTGTCAATATATACAGAAAATGCTTGCACGATGCCTTGTTGGGCAGGGTGCTGTACTTCTGCAGCTGCGGCATGGTGAGGGCCTGTACCTTGACCTGCTTCGTTAGAATATACACCACGCTTGATACCCCAGCCGATGGCTGCACCAAAGCCTGCTTGAGCGGTGAAGGCATCACCAACAATTAGGCTGATGACCTCAGGTAATTTGTTGATATTAAACAAAATAATCAATACCGCCATGATGATATAGCCAAGTGCCATAAATGGTACGACAAATTCAGCCACGCGTGCGATGCGTTTGATACCGCCAAAGATAATCAGACCTAGAATTGATACAACCACAAGGGTAACAATCAGGGCATTCATACCAACCTCGCCAAAGACGGTATTAACCATCTCGCCTGGGCCTGTCAGACCAACGATGGCATTGACAACGCCATTGGCTTGTACGCCTGGCAAGAACAATCCGCAAGAAATGATGAACGATAGGGCGACCAAAATGCCATAGAATTTCCCAAAAGCACCACCAAAAAACTTATCAAAATAATAAGCGGGGCCACCACGATATTGTCCACGGTCATTTTCTTTGTAGATTTGACCAAGTGTGGACTCAACATAGGCGGTTGAAGCACCCAAAAATGCCACAATCCACATCCAAAATACCGCACCGGGACCACCAAAACCAATCGCTGCTGCAACCCCTGCGATATTGCCCATACCGACACGCCCAGCAACCGCAACGGTCAGTGCCTGAAATGAGCTGATACCCTCTGGTGATTCATTGCGAGCAAACAGCAAGCGAATCATTTCTTTAAAATGACGCACCTGCATCAATCGTGTCAAAATACTATAAAATAAGCCTGCTGCCAAGCACAAATAAATCAGTGCAGGACTCCAAATAACGCCATTGATGGCATCAATCATTTGTTCCATAGTGTAAATTCCTTTACCATACCCCAAAGGGTTTACTGTATAAACATCATCACCGCTCTTTTGGCGATGGCGATGAGTTGCTTTACTCAAATCGGATACAAAATTGCTACAACCATTGGCATCCGAGCAATATATCCACTTGATAGTTGCAATTTGCCACAAAATTTCTCTAAAATCTAGCAAAAAATGCAATTTTTCGTAAAATTTTATGAATTTTGCCAGATTTTGTTGATTTTTTGATTTTCAGAAGCCAAATAAAGCCTAATTTTGGCTAATTTGACAAGCCCAAAGGTGATTTGCTTGTGAATTTTGTCTAAATTTGGTAAGTGTTGATTGAAAAATCCAAGCAAAGGCGGTATGTTATGGCATGATAAGCCAAGGCTTTGATTATTTATTGTTTTGTGATGTATTGGCAGGTTTTGCATTAACCGTTATTAACCTGCGTTTTGGGAGTGATTATGAAATTTGATAGCAAAAAGCATTTGATTTTGCCAGCTTTGTTGGCGACAACTTTGACAATGTCAGGCTGTGGGTACAACACTTTGCAAGCCCAAGATGAGCAGACGGCTGCCGCTTGGTCAGAGGTGGTGAACCAGTACCAACGCCGTGCTGATTTGGTGCCTAATTTGGTGCAAGTGGTTGAGCGTTATGCTTCGCATGAGCAGGCAGTGTTTGGTGAGGTTGCCGAAGCCAGAGCCAAAGTGGGCAGTGTGCAACTGACTCCAGAGCTGCTTAATGACCCACAAGCCATGCAGCAGTATCAGCAAGCACAAGGGCAGATGACCTCTGCATTGTCTCGCTTGATGATGGTCTCGGAGCGTTATCCAGAGCTAAAAGCAGATGCTTTGTTCCAAGATTTGCAAGCCCAATTAGAAGGAACAGAAAACCGCATCACTGTGGCACGCAATCGCTACATTGAGGAAGTTCGCAGTTATAACACAACCGTGCGACAATTTCCAACCAACTTGACCGCCAAAGTATTTGGTATGCAGCCTAAGCCGAACTTCACTGTTGATAATGAGGTGGCTATTGCAACCGCACCGCAGGTAAATTTTGGTGGCAATAATACAAGCAATGATGGTAAATAATCATATATGCTAAATTTGCTAACAAAAAATGCAACAGCCATGACAGATGATAATGTGGCTGCCCATTGGCTTACCAAAGGGTGCTTGTGGCTGCTTATTATCTGGGTGCTGACGGTGCAGTTTGGGCTACAGGCTTTGGCAAATACCGAAAGCTCATACACATCAGCCCAAGAAGATGAGCTTGCTGCCTTGGTGCTGGCCACCAAGCAAGGTGAACAAGATTCGGTGCTGGGTGAACTTGAGCAATCGGTCGGTGAGTTTGTTAATCAACAAGACAGTTCCGCCAATCCGCCAGAGCCTAAGCAGACAAAAACATCGCAGGCAGCTGCCGTTACGCATGATAAACTTATCCTAAACAGCCCTGTGGTTGATGCTGCTGGTATTTTAAGTGCTGACGAAAAGCAGCAACTTAGCTTGCAATTGCAAAAAATCTATCAAGATGGTTTGGCACAGGCGGCATTGGTAATTGTGCCAACGACCAATGGCATGAGTATTTTTGATTATGCAATGGCGGTGGCAAATCGCTGGCAACTGGGGCGTGCTGATACAGATGATGGCTTGCTGATTGCTGTAGCAATCAATGATAGAAATTTGTATATCTTAACAGGCTATGGACTGGAGGGTGTGCTGCCTGACGCTGCCGTCAAACGCATTATTCGTGAGCAAATTACCCCAAACTTTAAGCAATCGGCATATGCACAAGGTTTGTCAGCAGCCATCGCAAAGATTGACGAGCGTTTGCGTAGCGATCCTGAGACATTGGCACGAGCTGATGCTGCTGCAAGCAATGCAACCGATGAGGCTGTTGGTATTGATATTATTGGCTTGTTTATCATTGCCTTGGTGCTTGGGTCATTTTTGCGAGTGATATTGGGACGACTCATTGGGTCGTTATTGGGTGCTGCTGGTTTTGCTACTGTTGCTGTCATTGGTGGTGCTAATTTAATCATCGCTGTTGCTGCTGCTTTTGTGCTGCTGATATTATTGCTATTACAAGGCGTCATACCGCTTGGCATGGGCAATCATCGCTCGGGCGGCTTTGGCGGTGGTTTTGGCGGAGGCGGATTTGGCAGTGGTGGCAGTTTCGGTGGTTTTGGCGGAGGCGGTGGCAGCTTTGGCGGTGGTGGTGCAGGAGGGTCTTGGTAATGCAGCTTATTCAATCAACAAAAAGTGTGGCACGGCTGTGTCGTCAGTTAATCCATGTGCCACCACTGCACAATCGCTGGCTAACTGCCGAAACCAAACAACAACTCAGCCAAAGCATTGCAACAGCCGAGCTTGGGCATCGTGGCGAGATTTATTTGATTGTTGAAAATCATCTGCCCATTGCCACCGCCTATCATCAGGATTGTCGCGAGCGTGCCTTGCACTTATTTGCCACGCATAGGGTTTGGGATACCGAGCAAAACACGGGTGTGCTGATTTATTTGAATTTATGCGAGCATAATCTTGAGATTATTGCTGATCGTGGCATTGACCAAAAGGCACATGATAACTGCTGGCAGCAGCTATGCCAGCAGACACTTGATTTGTTCAAACAGGGGCAAATGCAAACAGGGTTGGCTCGGCTGATTGAGCAAATTGGTAATTTGTTGCGAAAGCATTATCCAGACGATGATACAGCTGGCAATGAATTGCCCAATCAAGTGGTGTATTTGCGTTAGATCCAAGGGTTAAAAACAGGCTAAAAGCCACACGGCTTGTCTGAACTGGCTTGCTGTTTGGTTTGGTAGGATAGATAAGGTCAGTGTTGGCATTGGCTGGCGGTATGATCAATTGACTTAAGCAAACTACTGTTTTGCCAAAAAATTATAAATTTCCCTTGTTTTTTTGCACAAAATTTTGTATAATTTCGGCTTATTTTATATCCTTGTCGTGTTCGTCATCAAGTGCTGTCAAAGGGATAGCCACGACACACAGGTTTTTGTGGAGAACTAAGATGTACGCAGTAATCAAAAGTGGCGGTAAGCAACACCGTGTCAGCGTTGGCGAGACTTTGAAAGTTGAGCTACTAAAAGCCAATGTCGGCGATACGCTAAAAATCGAAGATGTGCTGATGGTGGTTAATGGTGCTGATATTAAAATCGGTGAGCCACTCGTTGCTGGTGCCAGTGTAGAAGCTGAAGTGGTTAGCCATGGTCGTGGCAAAAAGGTGCGTATCGTTAAGCATCGTCGCCGCAAGCACTATCACAAAGAGCAAGGCCATCGCCAATGGTTCACTGAACTAAATATCAAAGCCATTAACGCTTAATTCACTTTTATATTTTGATACCATTGTGGTATTCTTACAGGAGATATTCTCATGGCACATAAAAAAGCCGCAGGTTCTACTCGTAACGGTCGTGATTCTAACCCAAAAATGCTTGGCGTAAAAGTATTTGGCGGTCAAGATGTTGTTGCTGGTAACATCATCGTGCGTCAGCGTGGTACCGAATTCCATGCAGGCGAGGGTGTTGGCATGGGTCGTGATCACACGCTATTTGCCTTGACCGAAGGTGTGGTAAAGTTTGAAACCAAAGGTCAGTTTAACCGTCGCTATGTTTCTGTTTTGGCAAAATAATTTTTGCTGACAGTCTTACAGTCAAAGACTCATCGTGTATTCATGATGGGTCTTTTTGAGTTTAATAAATCTTAAGAATATTATGATTGATAATGTTTTGCTGGCTTTTTTGATTACTTGTGCTGCAGGCTTGGCAACTGTGCTGGGCAGCGTGCTGGTATTTTTCCAAAAAAGCCCAAGCCCTAGGGTGTTGGCTTTTGGACTTGCCTTTGCTGCAGGTGCAATGGTATTTGTTTCTTTGACAGAGATTTTTTCTAAGGCGGTGCAGAGCTTTACCACAGGTGGGCATTTGGGCTTTGTGTGGGCGACGGCGGCATTTTTGGCAGGTTTGCTTGCGATTTTGGCACTGGATCATCTGATTCCCAATCCGCACGAAACGCTTGATGTTAATGACCCAAGATTTCAGGATCAAAATCAAAGCTACCTAAAACGCATTGGCTTAATGTCAGCTTTTGCCATCACTGCACACAATTTCCCCGAGGGCTTGGCAACTTTTTTTGCAACGCTAGACAGTCCTACCATCGGGGCACCGCTGGCATTTGCCATCGCTGTGCATAATATTCCTGAGGGTATATCAATCGCCGCACCGATTTATTTTGCCACACAAAACAAACGGCTGACAGTGGTCGCCTGCTTGATTTCGGGCTTGGCAGAGCCGCTGGGTGCAGTGATGGGATATTTTATTTTGCGTCCATTTTTATCGCCAGATATTTTTGGTTGGGTGTTTGGCATGATTGCAGGCACGATGGTATTTTTGGCGATGGACGAACTATTGCCTGCAGCCAAGCGGTATTCTGCTGGGCATGAGACGGTCTATGGCTTGGTGGGTGGCATGGCGGTGATTTCTATCAGCTTGGCACTGTTTAGCATGCAGCAATGAACCAAAAAAAGCTCCATCATACATGGAGCTTTTGTTGATTTATTTTTGAATCCATTGGCGGATTTTTTCTCGTTCTTCTTCGCTGGCATTTAGCCATAGTTGCATAAAGCCGTCAAGATTGTCTTTGTTCGCTGTATTGGTTGTTTTTGGCGGTTGATTGATGGCAGCAATGGCTTGTTGGTTGCTATTTACTGCTTGATTATCACGACCAAACATATTACCAATAGCACCTGTGATGCCTGAGAGCAGTCCTGTGCGGCTCTGAGTAGTGCTTTCTTGGGCGATGATGTTGCCATTATGAGCGATTGCCAAGGTTGGAGCTTTGGCATATTCTTTGGCAGCGTTATAATTATTTGGCTGATTTGGCATAATGAGCTGATATTGTTGATTGTCCGCCAAATCTGCCGAAATGGTGATGTTGTCAGATTTTAGGTAGTCGTGGTCGCTGTTGCTGATGTCAAACAGTCTGTCATAGCGTGCGGTGATGACATGACGACCAGCTTCTAGGCTAAAAGTTTTTTGCAAAGGTTGCAAAAGTCCGTGTCGGATTTCTTGTCCATTAATGGCGGTAACTTTGATATTGTCATCAACCTGAAGTTCTACTTTGGCGATGGCGATATTGCTGGCTAGGGCGATGCCCAATACACTGGCGATGGTGATTTTTTTCATAATAATCCTTGTTGTGGTTGGTAAATAAAATATCGATTGTCAATACTCTGTAGTAACTACATTGTCGGCAATCTCAAGCATAAAAGTCTCACGCAGGATAATTTCTTTGGCCTCGTTGATGGTTTTTTTTGGGATTTGTACGCGTGATAATTTGGTAAATAAAGGCTTGATAAATTCCAAAACGCTGATGATGCCACCTGCATTATGAGGGCCTTCGATAACCAAATATTCAAAAATTTCTGCTGGCAGTCTCCAGTTTTTCTTTTTTAAGATGGTATTTATCAAGATGCGACGATCTTCGACATCGTTGTTATCAGGCAAGGTAAGCATGGGTGCCAGCGATAGGCGAGTCTGCAGGTCTAACAAGCTGATTTGTAATTCACGAGCTGGCATGGTGGCAAAATACAGAATCTGCTTGCGGTGTTCACGAATGCGATTGATGAGATGAAACAAGCCCTCTTGCCACTCTTGCTTGTGGCGTACCAATTGCAAATCATCAATAATAATCAAATCAAATAGCTCAAGACCAACAAGAGATTCGGCATGGGGATCTTGTTCTATGATTTCGCTTAAGTTTAGGTTGATGACCATCTTACCTGTATGTCGCGTGTATTCATTGTAGATGGCGTTTGCCAAATGTGTTTTGCCAAAACCGCGATCGCCAACTATAAATAATTCGTGCAGTTTGCCATCGCTTAGTTTGGTGATGGCCTCCAAAATTGGACGAAAACTTGCGGATTGAAAATCGCCCAAAGTGATCTCTGGGCGAAGATCAAGGTTAATAAGGTCAAAATTACTTGCAGAATCTTGTAGCGTTTTGCTCACGATTATTGCCCCAATTGTACGATAAATTATTCAAACATCACTGTTTGTGCCGTTGTTATTGTTGATTGAATTTTGTCTGTGCCGACAGTTTCTTGGGTATTGTGTTGATTATATATAGCACATATTGTATATTCCAATCAATAACTTTGTCAAATTTTATCGGTTTGTTGTGTTTTTGGGTGAAATATCATTCATCTTCCCACAGTGGTAACTGCCTTTGACCCTTGTGCCATTCACTGCCCAAATAAGCCTCATAGGCATAGTGAAATAGCACATTAATCACTGCCGAAACAGGCAGGGCGATAAGCATACCAACAAAGCCGAACAATGAAGCACCTGCCAGCACCGCAAAAATCACCCACAAAGGCGACAGACCGATTTTATCCCCCAAAAGCAGTGGTTGTAAAATATAACCCTCAACCGCTTGCCCAACCATAAATGCAGCAAAAATCAACCCCAAATAAACCCAGTCAAGCCCAAACTGGAATACCCCAGCAATCAACGCTGCAATGATGCCGATACCAAAGCCCAAATACGGCACAAAACTGGCAATACCTGCCATAATGCCGATAATCAGCCCCAGCTGCAAGCCAATCAATTGTAGCTGAATGGCATAAATCGCCCCCAGTAGCAACATGACCAGCAACTGACCTTTGGCAAAATTCATCAAAGCACGGTCGCAATCTTTGGCGATGCTAACAACTTTTTTGGTATAAGGTTTGGGTATGGCAATCCGCCAAGTTTCCAACCGTTTATCCCAGCCGAGCAAAAAATAAAAGGTCAAAATCGGCACCATAACCGCCAAGCCAATGTTATTGGCGGCAGACATACCAGAGGTGAAAATTTGTTTGATGATGCCTTGTGCGTCCGAAACTTGATAATTGTTTTGCAAATAGGCAATCGCCGAATTGGAAATCAAGTCAATATCCAGTGGCAGAAGTTGGTTGTCGGTATGCTGAGCAATCCATGCACGACCAGTGTCATTATACCAGCTGATAATCTGCGGCAGGGATTCCCACAGAAGCTGCAACTGAGCCCACAGCATTGGCACAAGCCAAATAATCAACGCCGCCGCGACAACGATACAGCTGATATACACCACCGAAATTGCCAAAATTCTCGGCATGACAATTGATAATTTGCTGACCGTGGGATTTAAAAAATAAGCCAAAATAAATGCAGCAACAAAGGGGGCGATGACACCCTTCATTAAAAACAACGCATAAACAAATATGCACAGTGCCACCAAAATAAATAAGCGGCGAAAAAATGGGTCAATTTTGTGTGGATACATGGCAGTGGCTAAAAATGGCAAATAAATATCTATTGTAGGCGATTTCTGTTGAATTTGCACCTGATTTTGTGTATTTTTTCTGTGCATTTGCTGACATGGGAAATTCGGGCAGCTTTGGTGAAATAATTTAGCCAATGATGATTTTTTCGCTGAAAATTTGGTATAATTAAGCAATTGATTGTGTATTTATGATTGATGATTTGACGATTAAATACTTTTTATTTTTCAAGATTGATAAGGGCAAAGCATGACCGAACAAACTTCATTAAGCTATAAAGATGCAGGTGTGGATATCGATGCAGGCGAAGCATTGGTTACACGCATTAAGTCAGTTGCCAAGGCAACCAGTCGTCCAGAGGTGTTGGGTGGATTGGGTGGTTTTGGGGCATTGTGCCGCATTCCAACAGGGTATAAATCACCGCTTTTGGTGTCGGGTACAGATGGGGTTGGTACAAAATTAAAATTGGCATTGCAGCTAAATCGCCATGAGACCATTGGACAAGATTTGGTGGCAATGTGTGTCAATGATTTGCTGGTCTGTGGTGCTGAGCCGTTGTTTTTCTTGGATTATTATGCCACAGGCAAACTTGATGTTGATACGGCAGCAACGGTCATTGCAGGCATTGGCGATGGCTGTAAATTGGCAAATTGTGCCTTGATTGGTGGCGAAACTGCCGAAATGCCGGGTATGTATCAAGACGAAGATTATGATTTGGCAGGTTTTTGTGTTGGTGTTGTTGAAGAATCTGAAGTCATCACAGGCGAACATGTGCAAAAGGGCGATGTGCTGCTTGCTTTGGCATCAAGCGGTGCCCATTCCAACGGCTATTCACTGATTCGTAAAGTACTTGAGCATACTGGGGTTGATGTGGCAACTTATCAGCTTGACGGTAAGTCGTTGGCAGATGTGCTGATGGCACCAACTCGCATTTATGTCAAATCAGTCAATGCCTTACAAAAAACCTTGGGCAATGCCAACATTCATGCGATGGCACATATCACAGGTGGTGGCTTGACGGAGAATTTGCCACGAGTATTGCCTGAGCAATTGGCAGCTCAAATTGACACAAAGAGCTGGCAGTTGCCAAGTGTATTCCAGTGGCTACAACAAGGCGGCAATATTGAAACTGCTGAGATGTATCGCACCTTCAACTGTGGCGTGGGTTTTGTTTTGGTTGTGCCTGCCGACAAAGCACAATTGGCACAGCAGGAACTTGCCAAGCACGGAGAGCAGGTCTGGCAGATTGGAGAGATTGTTGAGAGGGATAGCCAAGCTGTGGTGTATGTCTAATGCCAAATCAATCTCGCTTAAAAATTGCCGTTTTGGTTTCTGGCAGTGGCTCAAATTTGCAGGTAATGATTGATGCCATGCAAAATGGCTCGTTGCCCATTGAAATTGTCGGTGTCATCAGCAATCGCGAAGATGCTTATGCCGTCGTGCGTGCCAAGACGGCTGGCATCCATGTCAGTGTGTTATCGCACACCACAAGCGGTAAACGCATGAGTATCGCCACTTTTGAAAAACATGCCTTGGAGCAGCTAAACACATGGCAACCTGATTTGGTGGTGCTTGCAGGGTTTATGCGTGTGCTGTCGGCTGAATTTATCCATGCAGTATCATGCCCGATGATTAACCTGCACCCATCGCTCCTGCCAGATTATAAGGGATTAGATACGCATCATCGTGTGCTCCGAGCAGGTGAGGCTTATCATGGTTGTAGCGTGCATTTGGTTGTCCCTGAGCTAGATGCAGGGCAGGTGCTGACACAGGCTTGGTTGGCAATTTGCAGTGATGAAACAGCGGAGAGCTTGGCGTTGCGTGTTCAGAAGCTAGAGCATCAACTTGTACCGTTTACGCTGGAGCTAATCATCAAAGGCGTGTTAAATCTAGCCAAAATCCAAGCAGGGCAGACAGAGGGCTTTGTGCCATTGCCGTATCGTTTATGGTTGGATTGATAATCTTTGGCTTTGCTAATAAAACACCATCAAACTTCAGGTCTGATGGCGTTTTAATTTGTTGATAATTTGCACGCCTTGATTGGGTTTGGCATAGGCTGGGGGTTTGTGTGGTTGAAAAATTGTTCCGCGATAAATGAGCATTTGGCAAATCCAGCAGCAAGCATGGCGATAAAATTGTACTTAATTTGGTCGATTATGTGAATCTTTGATGACTTGGCTGTTTTGTCCGTTGTGTCAAGTTTCAAAGATGGTGCATTATCCGCACCAAATTAGGCTGATAAACTTCCGTGAATAATGCGTTTTATAGATAAGCAAAAGCCCTTAGTTATAACTAAGGGCTTCTTAATATGGCTCCCCAACCTGGGCTCGAACCAGGGACACACGGATTAACAGTCCGATGCTCTACCGACTGAGCTATTGGGGAATGTCGGTATCTTTCGGCTTATTGCCTCAAGATGTGGCATATTATAGCAGGTTATTTTTTCTTGTCAAGCATTTTTTATAAAAAAATCTAAATTTTTATAAAAATACCAAAGTACCGCTACAAAGGGGAACCATGAACCGTGAAGTTCAGGGCGGATAAGAGTCATACTTATTACGGCTTCCTGATTCATCAGGCGATGCAGGCCTGCTCAACAAAGTATGTAACCCAAATCCTAAGATAAGATTATCGGCTCAGGAAATACGCTTTGCTGGCGAGTACTCCAGTGTTGTGTAGTATAGCAAATTTGGGAAAATTTTCAATAGAAAAAATGCCAAAAAATTCAGTAACTGATTGAATTTTCGGCAAAAATATTTTATTTTCTATAATAGGAATGGATTAAGAGCAGGCATAAAAATACCCATCATAATGCTGATGGGCATTAAGTAAAATTGCAAAATTATTTGATTTTTGCTTCTTTAAATAGCACATGCTGGCGAATTTTTGGGTCAAATTTTTTGATTTCCATTTTGCCAGGCATGGTGCGTTTGTTTTTGGTGGTGGTGTAAAAATAACCAGTACCAGCGGTAGAAACGAGTTTAATTTTATCTCTCATGATTGTATCCTTCTAAAACGATGTAATGTGTCAAATCTTAGATTTTTTGACCTTGTGCGCGTAGATCAGCAAGCACTTTGTCAATGCCATGCTTGTCAATGATACGCATACCTTTAGAAGAAACACGAAGACGCACAAAACGGTTTTCAGATTCTACCCAAAAACGATGGTTGTGTAGGTTTGGCAGAAAACGACGACGAGTTTTGTTGTTTGCGTGTGATACATTATTACCCACTTGTGGGCGTTTTCCAGTCACTTGACAGACTCGAGACATGGTGAACTCCTAATCTTGGTGGCACGGATATTGAGCGGTATCGGGTGTGCCAGTTGCTGCTAGGTGCTATTAATGCGGTATGGACACAGCACAGATAAGCAGAACTTATTCATGGTTAGGCCACTTATTTCTTACCGTTAAAGGCGACGACAATCAAGAAGTAGCAAAAAATTAAAGCCAAAATTATACATGAAAGAATTAAATTTGGCAAGAAATTTATCAGATGAACTGCATTTGGCGGTGCATCTGATGATGTATTACGCTTTTGGTGTCAGGGCATTTTTGGGCATGCCAATTCCTTGCCAACCGTAGTGTAGAAAATTGCGGATATTGGCATGATCACTGCCTTCAGGATTTGCCAAGACGGCACGATAATGCTCGGCAAAAAGCGATAGGGTGTCAAGCTGATTTAGCCCATGTAATTTGGCAAGGCTAAAGACTTTGGCACTGCCTTCATTGGTGCCAGCGGCGTTATTTAACTCGCCATTGCTAAAGCCGATTGGCGTGTAGTGATAATTTGTTTCAATAAAAGTTATCACATCGGCAAAGTTAAGGCGTTGATCGGCAACACCTGCCAAAATGCGTGAAATATCAGTCATTTGCATGAACCATCTAGTTTTTGATTATCGGTTGAAATAGTCATCATCATCAAAAGAGGGGGGTGCAAAATTACCACCTTGCTCCAAATGACTCATGTGCATTTGCATAGAGCGTTCGTGTTGAATGCGTTGATAGATTTCTTCGCGATGTACAGCGATATCTTTTGGGGCATTCACACCCAAACGAACTTGATTGCCCTTGACGCCCAAAACGGTAACGCTGACCTCATCGCCAATCATCAAGGTTTCGCCGACACGACGGGTTAAAATTAGCATAAGTTACTCCTTATTATGTGCCAATATGCGTTGTTGTTAGCCCGATGAGTCCATCTATTATGAGAGCATACTGGCGAGGTGATTGGGCAATGCCCAAAAAAATCTGCTCAATACAATATTATAAATCGCATTGAGCAGATTGTCAGCTGATTTTGCACAGACTTTGTTATTTTTTGTTTAACAAAATATATCAAGTGGCACCATCATCAGCCGATTGTGTAATTTATCTTAAAATTATTAAGGATAAAATTACAAGCCAGCCACTTTGCTTTCGCCATCTTGGCGATCCAGCCCAAAGGCAGTGTGTAGCTCTTTGACAGCTTTTTCAAGATGCTGCTCTTGGATTAATACCGATACTTTGATTTCGCTGGTTGAAATCATTTGCAGGTTGATGTTGTTGCTTGCCAAGGTATCAAACATTTTACTGGCGACCCCTGCGTGCGAACGCATACCCACGCCAACGATGGAAACCTTCACCACGTCGTCAGCACCTGAGATTTCGCTGGCACCGATGTCATCTTTGACACGCTCGTTGAGAATTTTTAGGGCTTTTTCATAATCGCCACGCTGAACGGTGAAACTAAAGTCAGTCAAGCCATCAACAGAGGCATTTTGGATAATCATATCAATGTCAATGTTGGCAGAGCTGACAGGGCTTAAGATGGCTGAGGCAATACCAGGGCGATCGGGTACGCCACGCACGACAATTTTTGCTTCATCACGGTTGAATGCGATACCAGAAATTACCGCTCTTTCCATATCATCTCCTTCGTCAATTGTAATCAAAGTGCCAACATTTTGTTTAAAATTATCATCAAAAACGCCATCTGCATTGTCATCAAAACTTGACAAAACTCGCAGTGGCACTTGGTATTTGCCCGCAAATTCAACCGAGCGAATTTGTAGGACTTTTGAGCCAAGACTTGCCATCTCAATCATCTCCTCAAAGGTGATTTTGTCAAGTTTTTTGGCTTTTGAGGTAACGCGTGGGTCAGTGGTATAGACGCCATCAACATCGGTGTAGATTTGGCATTCGTCAGCTTTTAGGGCGGCTGCCAAAGCAACGCCTGTGGTATCAGAGCCACCACGGCCTAAGGTGGTTACATCACCATGCTCGTCAATGCCCTGAAATCCTGCAACGACAACGACACGACCAGCATTTAGCTCATGAAAGATGGCATCGGTATCGATGCTTTGAATGCGTGCTTTGGTATGCGTATCATCGGTACGAATGGCAACCTGACCGCCTGTCATCGATTTGGCTTGTATGCCGATGGCTTGCAATGCCATTGACAATAGCGAGATAGAAACCTGCTCACCTGTGCAGACCATTTGATCGTATTCACGAGGGTCTGGGTCATTGGTAATTTCACGAGCGAGGCCAATCAAGCGATTGGTCTCACCGCTCATTGCCGAAACAACGACCACAACTTGATGACCGTTGTCATGCCAACGCTTGACACGAGCGGCGACATTTTTGATGCGGGTGATGTTACCCATCGAAGTCCCGCCGTATTTTTGAACAATTAATGCCATTTTGTTTCCTTAAATGAACCAATCACCCAAGATGATAAAAACCCCAACGATGAAGTTTGTAAAATAGATTGTCTAATTTTGCTGTTATGCTACAAAATTTAACTCTTGCGTATTGTAGCCCATGCGTTTGATAAGGGCAAGCGTTTTTGTGGTCAAGGGTGTACCATTGGCTGAAAAATCATAAAACAAATCAGCCAAGCGTCAATTATATCTTGTTATAATAGCTTGTCATGAAAGTCTTGTGCAAATTCGCTGTGTTTTTTAGTATCGCTATTAAAAAATTCAAAGCCTAAGCATTTAATTTCTTGATATTTGCCAAAATGATTACAATCAAATTCAATTTGGCTAAGATTTTCCAAATTTATCAAGGCTTGCTCTTTCCAGTCGTCTTTTTGTAATAAATGTCCGCCTTTGGGTTCAAACAGGCATTGATAATACATTTGTTTATTTTGTACATCATTGATTATCATCATATAATCAGGGCTAAATCGCCGACCATCTTCTATATTAAATAGATAATAATCCAATTCATTACGAATTAAATAAATCTCGGCATTTTTATAAGTTTGCTTTAATTTATCAATTTGACTGGCGATAAATTTTACAAAGCGTTTTTCTTCACTTGTGCCATAATTTTCGCTATAAGCATACCAATCGGCGGTATTAACAGCGTATTGTAAGTCGCTGTTGTCGTGGCTGGATTGAGCTTTTGCTCGTTCATCGGGTGCAATGAATGTTTTTTCGCCTTGTTCATTGATGGTTGGATACGCTACAAGATAAATGTTCTTTTGTTTTTGAAAAATGGCAGACAAAGGTTTTGGGGTAAATAAACTGCTACCTTTGACAATGGGCAGATATTTATCAATGGCTTTTCGCACCTCTGGCAAAATACTGCCAATCAGCATTTGTAGCTTTTCATGAGCGGACAAATCATCAATGTCTTTGCCTTGAACATGGCCATATTTGATATCATATTTAGGCAAATAAATATCAATCATCTCATCAATACTGCTTATACCAATGATATGTTTTTTTAGATTATTTAATCTAAAAAAACCGTTTTCTGCCAAAATCAATGCCTTATACAACAAATGCCTTGAAAAATATTTTGCACTGATTTTGATGGTTTTGTAGCTTAGGGTAGACAAGGCGGTGTTTTGCTTTTTGTCCGTCAATGTATGCGTATGCAATTTATAACTGCTGGCAATGATTTGTCTGTTAAAAGTCAAATCAATGTCGCTTTGTGTGTTTTTTGAGCGGAATTCTTGGCGATTGACCAGTACAAAGCCTTTTTGATAAGTTTGACTTTCTAAGAATTTGGGTTTTAAATGAATGGTGCGTTTTTCTACGCCTTCACTGATAATTCCCTCGCCAAGCAAATCTTTTTGTAAATTTTCCAAAAATGTCCCTGTTTTGACAAAATGATAATAAAAGGTTTCTAGCATTCGCCCATTATCATTTGGGTTTTGGTCAAATTTACGCTTAAATGGGTCGGTGCCATACGCATTATGACCGCTAAATAAATCATTGCGGTGATAACTTTTTGGCAATTGATAAGGGTAAAGTCTGGCTCCACGCCCAATCAGCTGAATGTCCTGCA
Organism: Moraxella cuniculi; assembly: GCF_900637105.1. Lineage (NCBI taxonomy): Bacteria > Pseudomonadati > Pseudomonadota > Gammaproteobacteria > Moraxellales > Moraxellaceae > Moraxella > Moraxella cuniculi. The sequence goes on from NZ_LR134343.1 coordinate 1,184,769, forward strand.
AAGAGACTTTTTTACTTTCTGAAATGTCAAAATGGACAATGTCATATAGGCTCAACACATCCCAACCTTCGTTTAGGGCATTAACCGAAAATATCGCCCGAATGGTGTTTTTAGGGCTGTCAAGCAAGGGCAAAAGCTCGGCTTTTTCTTTGGTTTTGCTGTTATAAATTATGGTGTTGTTTTCAGAAAATCGCTCTTTGATATGAGCAATAAAAGCACCGAGTCCTGTGGTGTCTTGGGTGGTAGCAAGGTTGGCTTTGGCGGATTTTAACCAATAAAACATTTGGGCAATCATCAAGGATTGAGTGTCAAACAAATCCTTTTTTTCTTCTGCCATGCGTTCTAAGTGCTTTAAATCCTCTGCCCTAAGCGAGCTGATGACTTTGTGAAAAAACGCTCTGTCCTCCTCGCTTTGGGCGATTTTGACAGATTTAATCAGCACAACAGGGTTGATGGCCACGCCCATTTCTCGCTCAGCAAGCAGACGGCGGTATTCGCTCAATACCACTGCATTGACAATCAGTAGGCGTTTTTGGTCGGCAATTTGGGTTTCGTTATTGTATAAAAACGCCACTTGCTTGCTATAGCCATCTTTGTTAAATGCCAAAAAGTCGTATTTATAGACCAGTTTATCTTTATATTTTTTATGAATGTTTTCATTTTTTAAATCCACTGTGGCGGTAAATTCCAGCAGTAAATTTTTAGGATTGGCGTGCAACACCGATTGCACGGCTGTTTCCCAGTTGTTTTCGTCCGCCACTTCGGTTTTTTTCTTGGTATTGACATTGAGCCTGTGAGCTTCATCAGCAATAATAATGGTATCGTTTTTGACAAAATCCTCAGTACTAATGCTGTTTTCTTTGGGGTGATTGATACGCTCATACAACATTTGCGTACTAAAAAACATAAAGTTAATGCCTGATCGCTTACTGTCCTCAAAGCGTTCTATGGCTTTTGTTGGTGTGGTTTTGCCATTAAATTTAATTTGTTTTTTAAACAAATATTTATCAAAATTTGGGTCGGTAAAATTTGCCAACGCCTGCTGTTTGATTTGTACTTGATGCACCAAAAACACAAAATTACGATAACCCCATTCATATAAATACAGCACAATCGCCGCCATTGTCAGCGTTTTGCCTGTGCCTGTCGCCATATTAAATAAAATGTGTTTGGCTTTTTGCATTTCGCCACTTTCAAACAAATAAATAAAATGCTTGACCGCTTCTATTTGATAATCACGCAAGGTGCGTGATAGATTGTCTGTAATAAATGCAGGCATTTCAAAGTCAAGCGACCACTGTTGATAATCAGGGTCGTTTTTGATTTGATTAAACAAAAATTCGTTTAGCGTGTCTTTTAATTTTATCTTTTTTGTCATGATTATGCTCCATAAAACGCTTTTGATAAGGCTTTTTCGTCATCGCTTACTTTAAAGCGTGCATCATCCATATCGGCATAATTAAGATAAAGTTGATTTTCATCTAAGACATTTATTAAAATTTCTTTTCGCTCGTCTAGGCTGATTTGATTGTTATCGGCATCTTTTTTGTAGGCTTTTTGAAAATCATCTTTATCAAACCAAAATTTAAAAAACGCATTTTTTGCCATCTCGTTATAGACAGTATCTAGCTCGCCCATGGTTTTGGCATTTTGGATTTTTTCCATAAAATACAGATTGTATTTTTTAAGTTCAAAATACACAAATTCACCACCGCCTTGCCAATCTACCGCCTTTGAAATACCGCCTTGTTCGCCATTTAAGACATGAATCAGACGAGTAAGGGTAATATCCTCAATATAATCCATCTGTTCAATACCAATCCAACGGCGACCCATTTTATGAGCCACCGCACAAGTGGTTCCAGAGCCTAGGCAAAAATCCAAAACTATATCATTTTTATTGGTTGCAATATGAATAATTCTTTGTAATAATTTTTCAGGTTTTGGTGTATCAAAAACCGTTTTGCTATCAAATTCTTTTACTTCTTTTTTGGCATCTTGGTTATGTCCAACTTCGGTATATTTCCAAATAGTTAGTGGCGTAACTCCATCTTTAACTTCCGATAAAAATCTTTTTATGGCTGGAACATTATTGCCATCTTTTCCAAACCAAATACGGTTGTCAGCAACTAATTCTTCATAACCCTGTTTTGTTGTTCGCCAACTTGTGCCTTTTGGTGGATTGCAAATTCTACCATTTGGCGTAACTATGGTAAATAATCCAGATATCTGCTCATCTTTTCTTAATAAATCACCTGCCTTCCACAATCCCCTTGGATCATTATCAGGATTTTTGTAGCGTGCATTCATTTCATCAGTTCTTGGCAACAAATTTGGTCGCCAGTTTTCTTTATTTTTGGCAAAACAAATAATATGGTCATGATTATCACTAAACCATTTTGCGTCATTTTGTGGTGCGTACTTTTTCTCCCAAATTAAATTATTGACAAAATTCTCACGCCCAAAAACCTCGTCCATCAAAACCTTTAAATAAGCCTGTTCATTGTCATCAATAGAGACAAAAATCACCCCATCATCACGCAAAAGTTCTTTGGCGATTTCTAGGCGGTTTTTCATAAAAACAAGCCACGATGAATGATTGAAATTATCGTTGTATTTAAAGCTGTCCGAACCTGTGTTATAAGGCGGATCAATATAGATAAGTTTGACTTGACCTGCTAGGCGGTCTTTTAGAGAGTGTAGGGCAAGTAGATTGTTGCCTTTGATAAGGAGGTTTTGGGTAAGGTTGCCACTTTCATCAAAAAACGCTTGACTATTTAATGGGTTAGGCAAACAATGGTTGGTTGGTTGGTTGGTTGGTTGGTTGGTTGGTTGGTTGGTTGGTTGGTTGGTTGGTTGGTTGGTTGGTTGGTTGGTTGGTTGCCATCGTTGCGTGCAAAATGACGGTAATTTGTCAATACCTTTGGCTCAAAAAGCGTATCAATATCTCGTCCGTCCATCTCTAGGTGCAAAAAGCGTTCACTGCGTGCTGTATCCTCTTTATTCATGCCCGCCTCTAACACGGTATCTTTAAAAGGAAAATTTAACACCACATTGTCTTGATGGGCGATAAAGCCATCTTTGTTGGTCAGTCCGATTTTGTTGCTGTGGGTGGTATAGCGACCCTTTTCAAAAGTGTTGTTTGCCATAATTTTACTCGCTGGATAAATAAAACCGATATAAATAAGGACGCATGACACGCCCTTATTGTTTTTTGATTAGTTAAGCTTTGATTGTAAAGTCTCTTGCAGCATGGCAAGGGCAGTCTCAAGCTGTGTGATGTTGCTTGCACCACCTTGGGCAAAATCAGGCTTGCCGCCACCTTTGCCATCAAGTTGCTCGCACAATTGCTTGATGATGTCGCCTGCTTTAACTTTGTTTATAAGCTCTTTACCAACGCTTGCGGTTAGGGCAATTTTGCCGTCATGAACGCTTGCCAATACTGCCACGCCGTTGTGCAGTTTGGATTTTATATCATCTGCCAATGAGCGTAGGGCTTTGGCATCTAATCCATTTATGGTGGTAATCAGCACTGGCACATCGCCAATGTGAACAACCTTATCCATCAAGGATTTAGCCTCTAGGCTGGCGAGTTTTTGGGTGAGTTGTTCTAGCTGCTTTTCAAGCTCTCGCTGCTTGTCGCTTAAGCCTGTAATGCGTGGCAGGATTTCATCTCGTTTTGCTTTTAGGTTGTTGGCAAGGCTACCAAGTACAGCATCGCCAGCTTGAACATGACGAATTGCACCCATGCCTGTCAAAGCCTCAATGCGGCGAATGCCAGCAGCGATTCCGCTTTCGCTGGTGATTTTAAACAGTCCGATATCACCTGTGCGATTGACATGCAGACCACCGCACAGCTCAATAGAAAACGGTGATTTGTCTTGCTTTTCGCCCATGGTCAGCACACGCACGGTGTCGCCGTATTTTTCGCCAAACAGTGCCATCGCACCTTGGCTGGTGGCGGTTTTGATGTCCATATACTCACTGTGGACGGGGGTGTTTTTTTGGATTTGCTCATTGACCAAGCGTTCGATTTGAATCAACTGATTGGTATCAATCGCACCATCATAAGAAAAGTCAAACCGCAGCACTTCGCTGGATACCAAAGAGCCTTTTTGGCTAACCCCATCGCCCAGCACCGCTCGCAATGCAGCGTGCAATAAGTGCGTGGCAGAGTGGTTTTTGGCAGAGGCACGGCGAACATCATCAATCACCTGAGCGGCAACTGACTGCTGATTGCTTAGCTCGCCCATTTTTACTGTGCCGTAATGAATAATGGCTTGACCTGATTTTTTGGTGTCTTCAACGGCAAATACCCCGCTTTGGCTGCTAATTTCACCAGTTTCGCCAACTTGACCACCGCCTTCGGCATAAAATGGCGTTGCTGCCAGTACAATCACCCCTTGTTCGCCTTCGCTTAGTGTTTGTTGTGGCTGACCGTCTTTATAAAGACTGATGATGGTGGTCTCGCTTGCCAGTGAGTCGTAGCCCAAAAATTGTGTGGCGGCATCAATCTTGATGATTGAGGTATAATCAAGGTCAAATTTGCCAGCATCACGAGCTCTTTCTCGCTGAATTTGCATTTGTGCCTCAAAGCCAGCCTCGTCCAGACTGATGTCTCGTTCACGAGCAATATCAGCGGTGAGATCAACAGGGAATCCGTAGGTGTCGTATAGTTTAAAAACAGTTTCGCCATCTAGCACAGCACCATCGGCAAGTTTGTCTAGTTCGCCTGATAGTAGGCGTAATCCTTGAGCCAGCGTTTTGGCAAACTGTTCTTCTTCTTTTTTGATGACAGCTTCGATATGGCTTTGTTGTTCAACCAGCTGAGGGTATGCCTGACCCATTTCTTGTGCCAAGGCTGCCACCATTTGATAAAAGAAAGCAGAATCCGCCCCCAGTTTGTTGCCATGACGCACGGCACGGCGAATGATACGGCGTAGCACATAACCACGACCTTCGTTACTTGGGTGTACGCCATCAGCGATCAAAAAACCCACCGCACGGATATGATCGGCGATGACTTTTAAGGAGGCTTGTTGTTTATTATCAATGCCTAGAATTTTGGCGGCAGCATTCATCAAATTGACAAAAATATCAATCTCATAGTTACCATGCACCCCTTGCATAATACTGCTGATACGCTCAAGCCCCATGCCAGTATCTACCGATGGTTTTGGTAGCAAATCCATACTGCCATCTTTTTGGCGGTTAAATTGCATAAAGACGCAGTTCCAGATTTCAATGTAGCGATCGCCATCTTCTTCGGGCGTGCCAGGCAAGCCACCCCAAATATGATCGCCATGATCATAAAAAATCTCAGTACAAGGGCCGCAAGGACCTGTATCGCCCATCATCCAAAAGTTATCCGACTGATACAAGCCGCCTTTATTATCGCCAATGCGAATGATGCGATCGGCAGTTAGCCCAATGTCATTTTGCCAAATTTGATAGGCTTCGTCATCGGTATGATATACAGTAACATAAAGGCGTTCTTTGGGTAGGGCAAGCCAGTTGGGGCTGGTCAAAAATTCCCAAGCAAAATTGATGGCATCTTTTTTGAAATAATCACCAAAGCTAAAATTGCCCAGCATCTCAAAAAAAGTATGATGGCGAGCGGTATAGCCAACATTATCAAGGTCATTGTGTTTGCCACCTGCACGGACGCATTTTTGGGCACTGACCGCACGGCTGTAGTCTCGTTTTTCCAGTCCCAAAAAAGTATCCTTAAACTGGTTCATGCCTGCGTTGGTGAATAATAAAGTCGGATCGTTGTGTGGCACCAATGATGATGATGGCACAGGCGTGTGTTGCTTGCTGGCAAAAAAATCAATAAAGGCTTGACGCACTTCGTTTAGTTTCATGTTTTTCATAAAAAATCCTTGACCAGAATTGGCAAAAAGCTGGCAGATTGTTCGCTTGGCATATGCCAAAGTAAAATTGATAAACGCATAATTTTAGCACAAATGACGGTAAATGTAAGCGATTTATGGCTGATTGGTGTAAATTTTCCCAAAACAATACTAAACCATAAAAAAATTACGGATTTTTTTGAAAAATACTTAACTTTTTGCCAAAAAAAGGTGTATAACTATTATTATTCCACAAAAAATATGGGGGTTTGTATGAATATGCCTTTGTTAAGTGCGATTTTTACCATTGCTTTTACGGTTAGCATTGGTATTTTATTGATTATTGCTTTTGTAACAGGTTTTGACAAAGCAAGTCATATCATCGGTTGCATCGTTATCGGTGCTGTGATAAGTTTGCCACTTGCCATTCTTGTTACCAAAAAGATAAATCGCTTAACTGGCGAACCAACCCATGCACCCAAACGATAATTGTTGGTTGTTAATCACATTTTGTCTGTAAAAAATTGCAGCTATTGATAATTTTTACTTAACAATAACTTTTTCATGGGTTATTTGACAAAAATTTAAGCTGTCATTGTCTCACTGCATGGCAAATGTTGGTTGCTGTGAAGTGATGACAGTTCAAATTGTAGCAATCTGGAGAATATGCCAAAAAAAATGGCGGCTGTTTAACCGCCATTTATGACAGGACTATTTTAGATAATCTTGCAGGGCATTTGCTTGTATGTCGGCATTGCCAATATAGCGATCAGGGGTTAATTCTCTTAGGCGAGCTTTGTCAGCATCAGGCACGGCATTTAGTTCATCGCCATCAATAAAACCAACCATCATCTCACGAGTCATCGCCTGACCGCGTGTCAGTGCTTTGAGTTTTTCGTAGGGTTTTTCAACATTGTAGCGACGCATGACGGTCTGAATGGGTTCGGCAAGCACCTCTTGTGCATTTTGCAAATCCTCTGCCAGTCGCTGTTTATTTAATTCAAGCTTAGCAATGCCTTTTAGACAGGCTTCAAAAGCAATCAAACTTTGGGCAAAGCCTACGCCCATATTGCGTAGCACTGTTGAATCGGTCAAATCACGCTGCCAGCGAGAGATGGGCAGTTTTTCGCCCAAATGTGCCAATACGGCATTGGCGATGCCAAGATTGCCCTCGGAATTCTCAAAGTCAATTGGATTGACTTTATGAGGCATGGTTGATGAACCAACTTCACCTTCTTTTAGTTTTTGTTTAAAGTAGCCCAGTGAAATATAGCCCCAAACATCACGGTTAAAGTCAACGAGTACAGTGTTAAATCGGCGTAGGACATCAAACAGCTCCGCCATGTAGTCATGTGGCTCAATCTGCGTGGTATAAGGGTTAAAAGTCAGACCTAAACTTTCAACAAAACTCTGGGCATTTGCTTGCCAATCAATCTCTGGATAGGCTGACAAATGGGCGTTGTAGTTACCAACTGCACCGTTGATTTTGCCAAGCAGTTCCACCGCCTGAAATTGACGAAGCTGGCGATGCAGGCGATAGGCGACATTTGCCATTTCTTTGCCGAGCGTGGTTGGACTTGCGGTTTGACCGTGTGTGCGAGACAGCATGGGTTCGGCGGCGTGCAGTTTTGCCAAGTTTGCAATCTCATCAATGATTGCTTGCATTTGGCTGCTAAGGACATCGCGACCTGCTTTTAGCATCAATGCGTGCGACAGATTGTTAATATCCTCTGAAGTGCAGGCAAAATGAATAAATTCACCCGCTTCACGAATCTCGGCAATGTCGGCAATTTTTTCTTTTAAGAAATACTCAACCGCTTTGACATCGTGATTGGTGGTGCGTTCAATTTCTTTGATACGCAGAGCGTCTTGTTCACTAAATTGAGCAATAATTTCATCTAGGCGAGCATTGGTTTTGTCAGAAAACGGTGCAAGTTCGGTGATTTGTGGGTGGCGAGCCAATGTCTGCAACCAGCGAACCTCAACCGTAACACGAGCATGAATCAGACCAAATTCTGACAAATAAGGACGCAAAGCATCGCATTTACTGGCATAGCGACCATCAAGTGGAGATAGGGCGGTCAGTGTTGATAATGACATGAGTTTTCCTAATGTGGGTTAAAACGGTAATAATACACAAAATAATCATGCTTAAGTATAGCAAATTTACTCATTTTTTAAAACCTTTCTGTTTGTTAAATATGTGTTAATTTATTTTGCTTTATGCTGTATTATGTGTTATATTTGTTGTTGAATGTCATTTTTGTATTTAGGGAGAAAATCATGCAGAAATTTATCATTGCTACAGTGGCAGGTGCTTTGTTGCTGTCAGGGTGTGCAAGCACCAAGGCAATTAGCCCAGAGGCACAGGAAAAGATTCGCAAAGAGCAGGCCACATATGAACAAAATGTCTATCGCATCAAACAGCAAAGTCAGGTTGATGTCGGCAATGCTAAGGTTAGCTTAATTTTTCGTGAAAGAACGCTTGCCATTGAACCTGAATTGACCATTGTTCAGCGGAAAAAAACAGCGGCAGTGGCGGCGTTAATCACCGTGGGCATGGTGGCAGCAAAGGGAGCGTACGGAGGTGATGGTTTTAGCAAAGATGACTTAAAAGGCAAAAAGCTAGAGCCTGCTTTGGCAAATCCAATCTTGGACTATGCTAAACCTGATTTTGAGCAATGGCTACTGTCAAACCATGACAAGCTGACACCGCAAGACAAGCCACTTGAAAAGGTAACGGTAACGCCCAGACGCTTTGCACTGATTTATACCAAACTTGTGGGCAAAGAAAGTTATGAGCTAAATAACGAGCTTATTATTACGCTACAAAACAGCTGGGATAATCGCAAGGCGTATGAATATTTGTGCGATGTAAAATCGGCGGCCAAAACTTTGCCTGAATGGCAGGCGAATAATTACCAAGCGGTGCATGAAGCGGTAAAACAAAATATCCAAAGCTGCCTGAACAATCTGGACAATCGACAAGCACAGATTTATAAGAGTCTGTCATAATAAAAAGCACGGGTTGATGATTGGTCATTGACCTGTGCGATAGGCTTGGCAGGTTTAGTCGGTTTTGGCATCGCACCAATCAATCACACCGCCACCTAGGCAAATATCGCCGTCATACAACACCACCGACTGACCTAGGGTAACAGCTCGTTGCGGCTCATCAAAAACCACACGCAGTTTATCACTCTCTACCAACACAGTACAGCTTTGGTCGCTTTGCCGATAGCGTGTTTTGGCAAATAGTTTGCTGCCGTGCTTGGGTGCATCATCAACCCAGTCAAGTTTATAAGCGGTCAGCTGCGTGCTTTGTAGCCATGGATGGTCATGCCCCTGACCGATAATTAGGCGGTTGTTTTCAAGGTTTTTGTGCAGAACAAACCACGGCTCTTCGGGTCTGCCTGATACGCCACCGACACCAATGCCACCACGCTGACCGATGGTATAGTACATCAGACCATCGTGCGTGCCGATTTTTTGATTGTCATCGGTGTAGATATCGCCTTGTTTGGCAGGCAGATAGGTCTGCAAGAAGTCTTTGAATTTGCGTTCGCCAATAAAACAAATGCCCGTTGAGTCTTTTTTCTTAGCAGTGGCAAGATTGTATTGTTCGGCAATGGCACGCACGGCAGATTTTTCAAGCTCGCCTACAGGGAATAAAGTCTTGGCAAGTTTATCACCGCCCACTGCGTGCAAAAAATAACTCTGGTCTTTATTATTATCAAGCCCTCGCAACAATTTCGCCTTGCTATCGCTGGCAAAACTGCGGCGTGCATAATGCCCTGTGGCAATAAAATCTGCCCCCAGTGTCAGGGCATAGTCCAAAAATGCCTTAAATTTTACTTCTTTGTTGCACAAAATATCAGGATTAGGCGTGCGTCCTGCACGATATTCTGCCAAAAAATGCTCAAAAACCCTATCCCAGTATTCGGCAGAAAAATTGGCGGTATGTAAGTGAATGCCAATACTGTCTGCCACTGCCTGTGCGTCTGCCAAGTCCTCTAAGGCGGTACAATATTCAGTGCCGTCATCTTCTTCCCAGTTTTTCATGAACAAGCCCTCAACCGTGAAGCCTGCTTGTTTTAACAAAACAGCACTGACCGAGCTGTCCACACCGCCAGACATACCAACGATAACTTTGATGTCTTTTGGGGATTTATTCACGCTGGTTGCCACATCGGCAAGGGTAAAGGCAGTTGTACTCATGGTGTCTACTACAGATTGTGTGTATCTTGACTATATGGGGGCAGGGGGAATGCTTTCAAGTGGGCTGGACTTATTGTGGTTTATCTACTTGTGATGGCTGCTGTCTTGCTTATTCATTGCCAAAAAAATCAGCTTATGCTACATTATTATACTGGCTTGTGGTTTGTAAACGCCCTGTAGCTTTGGGGTGAAGATGACAGGTGTTGCCTTGATAAGGGCAAAAACTGGTCATCAGCAAAGTGGCTGCCACACCAGACAATAATTGCAAGAAAGCTATAAATTATAAATAAGGCGATGATATGCTAAGAATTGGTCAGGGGCTTGATGTCCATGCTTTTACCGAAGGCAGTTTTGTAACGCTTGGTGGTATCCAAATTGCTCATACGCAGGGCATTTTGGCACATTCAGATGGCGATGTGCTATTGCACGCTTTGTGCGATGCCTTGCTCGGTGCGTTGGCACTTGGCGATATTGGTCAGCATTTTCCTGATACAGATGAACGATTTGCAGGTGCTGATAGTAAGATTTTATTAAAAAATGTTTATGAATTAATTAAAAAAAATGGATACCAATTGCTCAATGCAGACATGACGGTGATTTGTGAAGCTCCCAAAATTGCACCGCATAATGCCGCCATGCGTGAGTGTATCGCTGATGTCTTGGGTGTGGAAATTAATCAAATCAGCATTAAGGCGACCACCAACGAAAAAATGGGCTATCTGGGGCGTGGCGAGGGGATTTTTGCCAGTGCAGTGGTGCTGTTGCAAGCTGCACAAGGGTAATTTACTGTAATTTTGATTAAAAATAAGCCATATTTTTCTTGATTTGGGTAAATATTTTTGTTGTAATAAGATTGCACCAAATCATGATTGCAGGGCGTGGTGCCTTAATTGGGAAATTTGATAAATCAATAGGAAGGGCTAAGCAACCTTTGATTGGTTGTGGCTCATGTTATAAGGACAGTAGGGCAGATTTGCCAACCTAAACCGCTGTTTTGATAGGACGCAAGAGCTGTATTTTAAGCATTTTGGCGAGTATATGTATGAAGTGGATTTCTGATAATTTTAATTGGCGAGCCGAGCTAAAATTATCTGCGTCTTTTTCATTAAACCGCTTTATGCCCATCTTTTTATATTTTGCCACATTGTTTTTGGTCATGCAGCTGGCAAGCCCTGAGGAAGCGGACGCTTATGTTTTGTATGCGTCATTGTATAATGTCGCTTTGGCACTGGGCTTGGGCATGGGGTCAGGGCTTCGTTTTTATGCGGTACGCTTGCCACATCGGCAGATTTTTGTCCCCATGCTGGTTTTGGCGACTGTGGCAGCTGTTTTGATCTCGGTGGGGTTTTTATTATACACCAGCTACGCCTTGGTTGGTGATTTGGCAAACAGCAGTATCGCCATCGCCTTTGCTATCTCTATCATCATTGCTTTTTATTATGATTTTTTGGTGATATATGGCGAGAGCAAAAAGGTGGTGCAGGGCAGTAACTACAGCAACGCTTTGGCATTGGTGAGCTTTGCTGTAATTTTTGGCGTGGTGCATCAGCTTGGGGCGTTGTCAGCGTCAGTGGCGGTGCAGATAGTGATTTGCTATGCACTGACCAAACTGCTTATGTTGGGGTTATTAGCTTACTTAACCTATCGTAACCGTGCCTTATTTAGCCAAGATGATATCGATGAAGCACAGCAGATGACGGCAGGGCGGTCGGCTGGTGTGCATGGGGCGTTTATCCAGCGTGCCATGGCAGTGATTATCCCGATTATTAGCTTTAGCGTGCCGATTGTGCTGCTGCAGTTTTTTAAGCGATTATCCATGAGTCAGGCACTACTGTGGCTAAAAGACACTGTCGGTGCTGTCAGTATCTTGCAGACGCTGTTTATGGTGTCGCTGTTGATCTCGGTATTTGCGGTGGCGGTGAGTAATAATGGCTTTGTGTTTTTGGCGAAATTTTTTAGCAAACATAATGACAGCTTGTCTGTGTGGCAGTCTGTGAGTGATTATGCTTATTATACAGTATCAGGTTTGGCTGTTTTGATGGCGTTATCGGCAGTGGCTGTTTGGCTGATTTGTATTGGACTGCTTGATTTTCAGCAACCATTTTTGGCGTTTGTCCGCGAGTATCCGATTGCTGTTTTGTTGTTTTTATGTTCTGAGATGCTGCTTTGGGCATTGATGACCTATGGCAGGGCTCTGGGCGAAACTTGGCGAATACAAAGCCTGTGGCTTATGGTGCTGATGCTTGCAGGTTTGGTATTGTCAATGACGACAGTTGATTTGCCATCTTTGGTATGGGGATTTGTGGTGGCAAATATGGTAGCTTGTACTTATGCGGCATTTTGGTTGTTTGACAATGTCAGGCAGCCAAAAGTAAACAAGGCATGACGGGCAGATTGGCTTTGGTGTTTTAGCCGCGTGGAAATTGCCAAGCGATTATTGGGATTGATTGGCATTTGGCTTATGTGATTTCTTTATTGTATTATTAATAATTTTAAAATAGGAGAAGCGATGATTGATAATCAGACCGCATTGCTATTGATTGATTTGCAACTGGGCTTTGATGAAGTGGCACACTGGGGCGGTAATCGTAACAATCCAGACTGTGAGGCGGTGTGTTTTGATTTGCTGACAGCGTGGCGTAAAAGACAGATGCCGATTTTTCACATTCGCCATGCTTCCACCGAGCCAAATTCGCCATTGGCACCACATCGATCAGGATTTGCGTTTAAGCCGCTAACCGCACCGCAGGCAGGCGAGCGGATAATCCAAAAACAGGTCAATTCTTCTTTTATCGGCACGGATTTGCAGCAACAACTTGATAAGGCAGGGATTAAAAAACTGGTGCTGGCAGGGCTTACAACCAATCATTGTGTCTCGACCACTGCACGCATGGCGGGCAATTTGGGCTATCAGGCGTGGGTGGTGCATGATGCAACGGCAACTTTTGACCGCAAGGGTCATGATGGCACGGTATATCCAAGCGAGCTGATTCATCGGACGGCGTTGGCAAGTTTGCATGGTGAATTTGCTACCGTGCTTGGCAGTTGTGATGTGCTGTCCATGCTAAAAAATCCACAAAACCCTTTAAAAAATCAGCAATCACCTTTATAATAAGCTAAATCATACCAATCTTAGTTTATCATTATTTAGGAAAAGTTATGACTGATATTAATCCAGAAATCAAAAGTCTAATCGAAAATCAAATCAAAGATCATGCTGTGCTTTTGTACATGAAAGGCACGCCACAGTTTCCACAGTGTGGTTTTTCGGCACGAGCGGTGGAGGTTTTGACCCAGATCGGCAGACCATTTGCCTTTGTCAATATCCTAGAAAATCCCGAAATTCGCAGCACGCTGCCATTGATTGCTAACTGGCCGACTTTTCCGCAGTTGTGGGTGAATGGCGAGTTGATTGGCGGCAGTGATATTATCCTACAGATGTATCAGGCAGGCGAGCTTAAGCCGTTGATTGAAGAGCATAGCCCAGAAGTGTGATTTATGTGCTTGCATAATCAGCTTGGTAAATGCCAAGCTGTTTTTGTATGTCTTAAAAGCTGGCTTGCTGGATTTAAACCAAATATCATAAATGGGCGATGGTTTGGCTTTGGTTGGTATTGCCAAATCTCAATCCGATTAATCTGGACGAATAAAAAACCTCCACCAACCTATACCCAAATCCTCAAAGCCCAACCGCCCATGGACTAAAGTCAAATTTACTGTACTCTTCACCCACTTGAGAAAAGACATGCAGAAAATATTCATCAAGCATGGCTTTGGGGTTGGTGATTTCATAAAGACCATTAATAAAATCTCCTCCTTTTGCCCAAAATACTCGATGATCATAATAAAGGCAGGAGTATTTAATTTATCTTTTATAGTTTTGTCAAAATACCATACCAGCATTAATTGATATCTTAATTCTTTGCTTGATAAATAAGCATAAGTTTTTGGAAAGTAGTTTTTAATGATCGTATGGTTTCATTAAAACACAAGTCTAATTTTCCCATATGAAAATCATTGATATTTGTAAATTCTTTACTAGATATAAAGTCACGCTCTTTTGCCTTGATGTCCAAATAAGTATCTGCAATATATGCAATTTTTTCATTATCAAGATCAGAATTTAATTTTCCTACTGTGTAAATAGCCATATATCAACCAATCCCTTTTATTTAATCTTATATTGCATATAAAGCTTTTTAGCCTTTCATCAATATCGCTCTGAGTTTTTCTCAAATAACCCTTATAACCAGCATCCACCTTTTTACCCTCCAAGTCTCCCAACCTGTACTGTTTAATTCAATTTTTGAGCCTTTGGAGGGGTTGGCAGATTGTCGCATGGCTGTAGGTTTTCGGGACTGTTTATGATAGAATCCCGTACTTTTTTGGGTAGCTTACTAAAGGAGGGTCTTTGGTAAAATAGCTCTGTGGTAGGATGTGGTCTACACCTACTGTATATTTAGTCGCATCTTCCAGATTGCCAGTCAGAGGATCTTTAACATATTGCTTGCCATTGATGGTGGCAATCTTGTTGATTTGTTCATTTTTATTGGTTAATGGATTTCGCCAATAAATTTCACTATTAGCACCAAAATGCCTATCATCTAATTTGCCATATCGATCTTCTAGGTTGGCTCTGATAACATCACAACAATTCGCATTATGCACCCACACACCGCATTTGCCAATGTGGTAGGTGTGAAAATCCTGCACCTCAAAGTTATAAACTGTTTCGGTATTGGCAAGCTTTCTTTGACTGATGATTGTAACATTGGCAAACCCATGTTTGTCAATCAGTATCATGCCTTTTTCTAATAAAGAGGCTTTAAGATAACCAATGCCTTCCACCCAAAATGGGTGTTCTGCGGTGGTTTTGAATACTTCTATTGTGTTGTCATTGTCATGTTTTACAACAACTTCATAGATTTCTTGATTAGGCGTTACTTTGGTGGCAATAACAGGACGATAGCCATAAAGAGTACCAAATTCTTGACGAGACCAAATTAAATCACCATGATTAATGGTTTCAATGGGTTTTAGCCTATGAATGGTATGAATAAGCGTCCCTGCAACAAAGCAGACATTACTAGCATCTTGGGCTAAGTCTTTGGCATCGCCTTGTAGGGTTTTTAGTAAAACATAATTATTTTGCTCGTTCAGATTATATTCTATTTTTTTCAAAGATGATTGTCTATAATCTTCATCTGTAACAAACCGTCCAACATCATTAACGGTAGATTTATAGCAGAGTAAGTTTCATCAAGACTCATGTTTTGTATTAAATCTGCCAGTTCAGAAGTACTCAAACACTGTCTTGCACTCCCTGAATCAAACCATTGATAAACTGATATTTGGCTTCTGTGAGAGCAATGACTGCTTCTGAAGTATTGATATTGTTTAACAAATTGGCATAATTTGCATAACTGTTAGTATCAAATGCACTATTTAAAAACAACCTTTGATTATTAAAATCATCATCTGCGGCCGTAAAGCTTCGTCCAACCTGACTTAAATATTCATTTGCTTTTGATGTATAAGGGTTAAAGGGTGTACCTGTACCAGTGATTACAGCAGTAGGCAGCATCACAGTTGGACGATTTAAATCATCCTTTGTGCCATCTTGATTGGTGGCGTCCGTGGTCGCGATGTTGTTATTATAACAATCGTGCAACGAACTATCTTTGGTTTCATTGATTAAGAAATTATAAGCCTGCTGATAACTTTCGATTTCTTCAGCAGCATATCTATCAATATTCTTTTTCCAGTCAGTATCGATATTATATAAAGCACCTCTGATGAGTTGTTTTTTGGCTTCTTCTTCATCTATATTGAACTGCTCGGCGTATTTCTTGGCAACAATGTCTATCACAGTCAGTTCCAGATCATGCAACTGCCTATTAAACGCATCCACATTCACCGCTGTGGCAGTGGCTGAGGTATCTGCACCGATTGCAACTCCTGCTGTTAATAATACCAAAGAGGTCAGTTTACCTACTGCTGATAAAGCACCTGTTATTGGGTTATTGCCTGTGGCGTAGCTTACTGCAGCACCTAGTATGGTATGGGCTAACAGGTGTTGTAGGCTTTGTTCTTCTGGGCGATTGCCACCATCAATTTCGTTTTTGAGTTTGTTTTCTTTAAAATATTGCCCAATCCGATAAGCAAGCTCTGGACTTACTGCTCTTGTAACATCGCCTATGATACCATTTGAATTAGGAGCATACAAGGCTGAGGTGATGCTATCGAATAGTCTTAGGTTGGTTTGTATCTTTTGGGCTTTAGCTTCCAGTTCTGCTTTTCTTGGGTCATCATCTGGTAAGTCTTTGGCTTCATTACGGTAGTCTTCTGCTTTTTTGGCGTACTCGCTTCTGATTTTTCGTCTGTTTTGGTCAAACTTTCGAGACATCTAAACCGAGATATCAATCCACTCTAAGCTTGATTAATATCAAAACTATTGGTTAATAATCTAACTACCTACCAATCATTATTGAAAATCTTCTTTGCTACTACCTTATGTAAGTAAAGTCCATATTTCTTTTCTTGCTGCATAAATCGTAAACAATATCAATATTGATATGATGCCATACCAAATAAGAAAAATCTGATAGTAATTTTTTTGTTTTGATAGATAGGGTTTTAATACCAAAAAAATCGGTGGCATAACCCAAAGTAATAACACAAACAAAAATCCTATTCTATTATACCAGTCAATCTCAGGCTCCTTTACAAGCATGTAAAATACCAGTCCTAAGAAAAAAGGCTTAATCAAACCCGCAATCAAAAAGGCTGACAATGTAATAGAAGGCAAAACACTTAATCTTGTAAAGAGCCTAATACATCTCTCCATTCGCCATGTTTGTATACCATATAAATAAGTTTTAATTAACAATATAGTATATAAAAACACATACACAACACCAACAGTAATTAAATACAAAAAATTAACGAATAGTGCTAGCAAAACAATAGCACGTAAAGCATCCTCCAGCATTATCGGCACTCCTTTACTTCTTGCATTTTTGCACAACCAATACGGATTCTGTGTTTTGGATTTAAAAACCTGCCTGGCCAAGACCATATTCTTGCTCGTATTGCTGAATCTACAAGAAGTTGGCTCATAAAATTCCAAGAATTATAATATTTCTCGTGAACTCTTTGCAATTCTGGATCGTTTTGCTCATTGACCAATCGCCAATAGCTCCAGCTTAAAGTTTTGTTTTGGTGATTTTTATAAATATCTTGGAATTCTTTTTTGCCGTTTTTCATAATTACAGCTCCAGCTTCTGCAATCCAATCAGAATAAAAGGTTTTATCAGCCCCTTTTAGGCTAAGCCAGTTTCTTGATTCACTTTCTGCCACCCTAAACCACGGTTGCCCTGTATATCCATACATCGCTCCAAAGTAGTTGGCTCTTTCTGTTAAGGTGTCTATGGTGTGATATCCTGTAGAATTGGCGATATTTAAGACTCTTTTGGTTGAATCTTGGATATCACTTGCTTTTCCGTAGTGATTTCTGTTTTCACCTACATATTCCAAAGCGTCTTTCATCATGCGTTGGCAGTCAGTGCCGTTTGGGTTACTTGAACAAACTGCTTTTAATCTTTCATCTTGCTCTTTGGATATTTTATCATATTTAGCCACGCGATCTGCACAATCTTTGGCAGTACCATAACAGGCTATTTTTTCTTGTAATTGCCTATGTGTCAAATAATTCCACCTTGTCTGCCCCACATTATTCACAGTGCTTGCTGTGCTGTCGCCTATGGTTGTGCCTAGGGTTGCTGATAGGGCAAGTAAGGTTGTGTCTCTTACTTGTTTGGTGTAGCCTTGTTTTGTAAGGTATTCATCAATCTTTGGAATGGCGTAAGCAGTTGTGCCTGCTGATATTGCTCCTTCGATAGTACCTATGGCTAGAGCAGCAGTTATTGTGTGTAGTGCTATTCGGTAGATGCCGCCTTCTGCCCATTTCTTAGTTTCTGCCAGTTTTTCATCTGTGGTAAGATTGGGGTTGTTAAGTATCTTGGTGATGGCATAGTCAGAAATTTCAGCCACTGCCTTTGGTGCTTCTTTGTCAAATTCTGTGGTAATGACCGTTTGAGCATTTAGCTGTTTTGATTGGTTAGCTTAACTGAACTTTCATATCCATTTAACCAAAACCATCTGTTAAACATCAGATTACAACCTCATGCATACCCCTCTTTCTTCAAATCGAACCCATATATCGATTGTCTCCTGATTGTCAATTTTTTCAAGGCTGATTTGCACATATATTATTTCTTTGCAATATTCTTGTTCGATTTCAGAATAGGATTTATAATATCTAGCATAAATACTTGGATTTAGAGTTTGCAAATTTGTTACCAGCTGCTGATAATTTTTATCTGTGTTTAAAAATCTCTTAAAATAAGCAATATAATTTGTAGATGGCGAATACTTTTCTTCCTCAATAATTTTATCCTCCATGCCCTGCGTAATATCATACATTTCTTGTTTCATTAATAGTTTGAGATCTGGTAGTCGATTGGGTAATTTATCTTTATTAACAGGATTAATAAACCAATAATCTATCTTAACATAAAGAAAAAATAAAAACAAAATAGCTACAAAAACATTAACTAATTTCTGCATACTATCTTCTCTTCTGCAACTTTATAAGCTGCTCATGAGTTAAGGTAATGCCAGTATCAAACATTGTTGTTGCAGAGCCTCCCAGTTGCGGTGTTCCAATACCATATGTATTTATTATCTCACCGTCTGCTGTTCTTGCACCTCCCAAGCACACCCCAAACACCCTTGAATACCAAAAGATCTACCATTAATAGCTTTATCAATCTGATCCGCTGTTTTTCTACCACCTTGCACACTCCCAAAATTAATTGAACCACCGGGTGATGATAAAATATTGGCTAAATTTGAAACATTAAAATCGGGGTGTTGTGAAGCATATACCTTGCCATTTTTATTATTGATAATAATGGTATAACCAGTCAAGCTGGCAGATCCATTGATAATTGTCATGTCATTATATCTTGCATGAAAAAATTCCAAATCAGATATCATGGTGTCAAGCTTACCCTGCAAACCAATCAATTTAAAATACAAATCCCTGTCCCCATCAGAAATCTCCCATGCATATATTCTTTGTGCTTCAAGATACATTTCATTATTATTCTCAACCCCAACTCTCCCCACTTCAGCAGCACTCACCGCACTGCTCACATCGCCATCAGTGATGGTATAAGCAGTAGATACTGTGGCTAGGGTGATGATGTTGGTAATGATGTCTTTTTCATCTTGGGTGAGTTCTTTTGAATCTTTACCAAATAAGAATTTAGATAGGGCAGGGGCAGCAGCTTCACTACCCACTGCTGATAAAGCACCTGTTATTGGGTTATTGCCTGTGGCGTAGCTTACTGCAGCACCTAGTATGGTATGGGCTAACAGGTGTTGTAGGCTTTGTTCTTCTGGACGATTACCACCATCAATTTCGTTTTTGAGTTTGTTTTCTTTAAAATATTGTCCAATCCGATAAGCAAGCTCTGGACTTGCCGCTCGTGCAACATCACCTATGATACCATTTGAATTAGGAGCATACAAGGCTGAGGTGATGCCATCGAATAGTCTTAGGTTGGTTTGTATCTTTTGGGCTTTAGCTTCCAGTTCTATTTTTCTTGGGTCATCATCTGGTAAGTCTTTGGCTTGTTTAAGGTAGTCTTCTGCTTTTTTGGCGTACTCACTTCTGATTTTTCGTCTGTTTTGGTCAAAGCTTTGAGTTACCATAAGCTGCAAATCAATCTCATTTTGCACTCTCCATCAATGGAGATCTTATCTAGAATTAAAGTGTAGTACTTCATAAATTAATCTAAATTAGAGGCTAACCCATACTAAAATAAAAATGGCAATAAACCAAGAAACCCATTTTTACTATCAATAAGATAACCAAAAAAATACTAAATGGCAAATCTTTATTTTTTATAAAAGCAGAAAATATTAAGAATAATACAATTGAACATACAACATAAATTGCCAACAATAAGGGATTTCCCAAATGCTGAGCTAAGCAAAAAGCAAAAATATATATAAAAATATCTAAAAAATAAAGAAGTATATTTGTCTGAAATATCCATATTGGTCCTCATGGTTTACACCCTTGTTGTTCTATCTCATGCTCACTGCATACAAAAATATCAACGACGATTCTCTAATTGTAAATAAGAAAAAAATAGAAAAATATATATTAAATTTATTTAATATATATAATAACATGAATGCTATATAAATCGGCATGGTTAGAGTTGTATAAAAAAATATCATATTTGTAATATCTTGCGTCTTATCAATATAAGGGTATGTAAGAATATCCAAAGAAAAAACCAAGTAATTGAACAAAATAACCAAATCAACTATAATTAATATAGAAAACTTTGTGCTAGTATTCACTTTTTTACCTTTTTATCATCAATTTTCTTAAATTTCTTTAAAGCATCATTTTTATCATCATAAATGGAGAATTCCCCAAATATTTTTCCAGTAATACCACTCCGTCTTAATTCATAACTTGTGCTATCACCATTACCATTTCCAAAATCAGCCCAAGGATCTACATCATAATCTTTATGCCCTATCAGATCTGAATAATAATTAAAAGTCCCTGCATTAACTGGATTGGTAATAATAGTTCCAGCTTTGTTCACAATGACTTCAAATTGACCATTTTTATGAACATATTTTATATTTGGATACGAGCCATCAGGATCTTTTAGAATAACCGATCCATCATTTGAAAAATTATGGAAAGCATTTTGAGAATCTGGATATCTTGTCCAGGTCTTATTGAATTCATAAGACTGCTCATTCAAACTTAGACTAGGGTTAAACTGTTGTTTAAACAATCGAATACCATGCTTATTCCACTCATTTCTCTGAACAACATGCAAATAATAAAACTGATTACAGTCAATGCCAGCACGACAATTTGCATAAGCGGTATCAAATTCTTGATTTCTTTGCTTACTTAATTGTTCAAGCTCAGTAATTTGTTTTGATATTTCTGCACATTCGCTGGATATACAATAACCATAAGCATTTGACAGTTTTTGCTTCTTTGCTTTTAGTTCTTTTAGCTTGGCATTTTCCCAATGATTTAAATAATTCCACCTTGTCTGCCCCACATTATTCACAGTGCTTGCTGTGCTATCGCCTATGGTTGTGCCTAGCGTGGCTGATAGGGCAAGTAAGGTTGTGTCTCTTACTTGTTTGGTGTAGCCTTGCTTGGTTAGGTATTCGTCCAGTTTTGGGATAGTGTAAGCAGTTGTACCTGCTGATACAGCTCCTTCTATTGTGCCTGTGGCTAGGGCTGCGGTTGCGGTGTGCAGTGCTATTCGGTAGATACCGCCTTCTGCCCATTTCTTAGTTTCTGCCAGTTTTTCATCTGTGCTAAGATTGGGGTTGTTAAGTATCTTGGTGATGGCATAGTCAGAAATTTCAGCCACTGCCTTTGGTGCGTTTTGTCCAAAGGTAAAGGTTACTTGTTGCTGTAGAGTGATTTCTTGCTGCACTTTGTTTTTGTCAAAGTTGTTGCTAATAATGCCATTGATATACTTATTTTCTGCTACATCATCGGTGGTGATGTTGGTGTATAGGTTTTGGCTGTCTGTGTTTTGGTATTTGCTGTTTTGTTTGTCTTGATTTGTGATGGTAATATTATGTGTGCCAATACCACTTGTTGTTTGGCTGTGGTTGTTGTCTTTGTCTGTGCCATAGCCCATGCCTTGATAGGTTGGTGTGGTGGCGGTTGATACAGTTTGGGCTTTGATTGGCTTGTTGGGATTTGGGATTTTTTGTCCCAATGCTTCACCGCTGATATTAACACCTCCACCAATGCCAAAGCTATTAGCATCATAGCTGCTGTGGTTTTGTAGGGTGGTGGTATTTATAGTACCTGTACCAAAGCTGTTTTTGCCTTGTTCTTCTGCTTTGGCAGTAGAGGTGATGATGGCACCGTCTAGCTGTGTATGGTTGTTGATATTGATGTTAAAACCATTGTTGCCAGCAAAGATGCCTGATTGTTCGCTAACTGATTTGTAGTCGGCGTTGATTTTAGATTGGCTGTAGTTGACATTAAGACTGGCACCATAACCAGCTGCTGCTTGGGCTTGGATATTTTGTTGTTTGGCTACATAAGTCGCTGTGTCTTGTGTACTTGCCAGGTATAAATCATTGGCAGTGATGGTAACGCCACCACCTTTGACCTGACCGCCTTGTACGGTAAGTTTATCGCCAGTGGTAATGGTGGTTTGGCTGTTTGAATCACCAACATGGCTTGTTTTGTGTGTTACTTCATCAGCATTGCCATAGCCCTTGCCATAATTGCCACCAGCAGTTACACCAAAGGCAAAGCCATCCTTGCCGTAACTGATGGCAACACCTGCGTTGTAACCTTTGGATTGATTTGAGCTACGCTCACTGTGGTATTGCTCATAGGCTTTAATGTCAATATCATTATCAGCAGTTAGCTGTGTGCTTAATCTGCCCAATACATTCGAGCCTGTGATATTGATGTTTGATGTGCTATTTGTGCCATCTTTGTCTGTGGCTTGGATAGTAACCGTACCACCAGCCAACACTTGACTTGCCTCAGCTGTTGTACCTTGTAGGATGGTTTGGGTGGTGTTTTGTTGCTCACCATAGGTGATGGCGGCACTGATTTGAGCCAATTCGTTGGCATTTTTTAAGTTGCCTTTGGCTATCTCACTGATGGCTTTGCCAGTATTTGCCAGAGTCTTGCTTGTCTGATAAGCCTGCCAGCCAGTATTAGCCACTGCCATGGCGTTAATTCTATCATTGCTGCTTTTGCCCACAGTTTGGGCGGTGTTGACGGTGGCTTGTGCTGCATTGACAATAGGTACATTGACGGCAAAGGTTAAACCTTTTTTCTTGTATTTGCTTTGATTGTTGGTATAGTAGGTGTTATCTGCTGTCGTGATATCTACTTGTTTGGCAGTAATGGTAGTGTCGCCTTGCGGTGTTGAGATAATAGAAGCGGTTTGGCTGTAGTTATTGCCAGCATGGCTGGTTGTATTACCTTGTAAGCTGCCAACCGTACTGCCTGCTTGGGTGGTGCGGTTTTGAACCGTGTCTTGGCTTATGGTTTCTTTGCCAATGCTTACGCCAATATTACCAGAACTCATAAGACCTGATGTGTCATGGCTAAACGCAAACTGGCTATTTAGGGTGTTGGTGGCAGAGTCAATGCGTATGTCTTTGCCAGCATTTAGCGATGTGCCATCATCTGACACCACCTGACTGCTTGTAATTTGAATATTGTCATTGGCAGACAGCAGGACTTTTGTACCAGTAATTTGACTGCCTACTGCGGTGGTTTTGTTGTAATTAGACTGTGATTTGGCTGATGAGCTTGATAGAGTTTGTTTGTTCTTGGTGTAGAATCTATCAGAATAAGATTCTGTTTGCGTGGTATGATTAACAGTGATATTTAACTCATTGGCTGAGTGTAGCAACAAACTGCCCTGTGTATCGATTTGGCTGCCGTGCCAAATGGTTTTGCTTTGCTGCTGCTCATTGTCTTGGTTCCATACAGTCTTTTGTGTATGGGTGGTGCTGACAGCACCAATGTTTAGGTTGCGATCTGCTTTTATAATGCTAACGGCTTGGCTTTCATTGCTGATATTGGCATTTGCTAGGGTGATATCACGACCAGCTTGTAATATAAGATTTGCCTGAGTATCTGCTTTGGCATCACCGACACGAATTTGTGCAGGTGATGTGCTATTTAATCCAGCAGTTGCTGTTGGGTAGATATCTTGACCAGCGTGCAGTTTTACAGATTCATCGGCATCAATCTTTGCTTGATTGTGGATATTTTGCTCTGCCAACACTCGGATACGCTTAGCCGCAAGAGAGCCGCCTGACAAATAAACATCCTTTGCTGCCAATATCACATCCTCTTTTGCCAGCATTGTGCCTTTATTTTTGATAATTTCGCCATCAACAATGATATTGCGTGCAGCAATAAGAGCACCATCAGCCTGTAGTGTGAGTTGATTTTTTGGTAGTAGCACCACAGGATAATAGACCCTTTGCCAGCTGCCGTCCTCAAGTGCGATGTCTTTTAGCTGCAACCAAATCATGGGCTTTGTTAATAGCGACATCTGCTCGGCGGTTAATGCCGTGCCAGCTGCAAGATTAAATGCTTGGGCAAATTCAATACCAGCATCCATCAGTGCCTTGAACTGTTCTTCTTGATTTTGATAATCAGACAGATAATTGCGACCAGTAAGCTGTGCAATCTGCTCGGCAACAAGACGCTGCTGATAATAACCATCACCAATTTGTTTGTGCATATAATTGGGGTCTGATTGTAGCGCCTTTAGCATATAATCAGACGATAGCCATTTGCGATAATTGACAAAGGCGGGGTCGGTCTGCACCAGATAATCTGGATGTGCAGGGTTTATGGTATAAAGACTGCTGCTTGGTAGCAATGTGGTGTTGATGGTGGCAATGGCAACATTGGCTGTCTTGGAGGTGATGTCAGCAGTTTGTGCATTACTGTTTGGTTTGTCAATGCTTTGCTGATTTAGCGTAACAGTGGTGGGCATCTCAAAGGTTTTTTCATGAATTTTTTCATTGGTGGTTTTGTTGTACAAATCTGCGCGTGTATAACCACTGCCACCAATACCACCATCATGATACCAGTCTCGGTGGGTGCTTTGTCTGTCTCTTAGTGTATAGCTGACACCTTTGGTACTGATATTGTTAATATTGGTACTTGTGGCCAGAATATCATCCTGTGCCAAGATGGTGCTATCTAGGTTGTCTACATCGCCATCAAAGCGAATACTGCCGCCAGACTTAATCACCGACGGGTCTGTATACTTAACCAAGGTTTTAAAATGGCGTAGCTTGTCATAATTCTCTATCCAAATACGACCCAAGCCAACCGTGCTGCCGTCTTCATTATCTAGATAGATGTGCTTTAAGCCATCGAAGCGAAATTTACTTGGTTCATATTCATCTGGCAATTTGTCTTTTAGGTTCCAGCCCCAATCACCTGGTCCATGCTCGCTGCTGGTGCGATTTGAAAAGCTGATTGTGTGTTTTTCTTCTATATCACCAATTTGATGAATGGCAGTTTCAAGGTGCAGATTGTCATTGGTTGTTTTGGCAGCTGCAATAAACATATCGCCGCCAGATTCAATATTGGTAGATAAGTTCTCCAAAGAAGTCGCTTTGCCCACTGCTTGATGATTATCATCAAGACTGCCGCCAATATGTAGCGTGCCTTCGCTTAACAGTTTGCTATGACTGTCGCTGTTTTGTAGGGTTTTACGCTGTGTTTTATTGATGATTTTATCTGCACCAATATCCAGTCGTGTATAGGCTGCAATGATGGCAGATGCATTATCTGTATCGGTATTACTTAGCGTGTTGGCAGCCAATGCCACATGATCGCCATAAATCTTGCCTGTGCCTATATTCAGTAAAGTTTTTTGAGACTGTAAATAGGTTGTTTTATTGCTGTTTATGGTGCCTTGGTTTATGATGTCTTTGGCAAAGATATCAACAACAAAGCCAGCTTGGATGGTTTTTTGGTTGTCAATACTGCCTTGGGTGTTGATGGTTAAAGTATTGCCTGCTTGCAAATCACGCTGAACTTGCAAATCATCAGTAAGCTGTAATGATAAATCGTTTGCTGCTGACAGCTCGCCTGTGTTGCTTAGTGATTTGGCTTGTATGGATAAATCTTGGGCAAGCAGTGTGCCATCGGCATTGATGACAGTTAGGCTGTTTTGGTTATTGTCATGAATGTTTAATAAGCCATTGGCTAAAATCTCACCTTGGGTGTTGGTTATCTGTTGGCTAACTTGTAAGTCGCTGTCTTTGGCTGAATGCAGCTTGCCCTTGGTGTTATTTAGTTGGTCGGTTGTGATAGACAGCATGTGTGATGCTGTAAGTTTGCCATGGTTATTATTTACTGTATTGGTATAAATATCAGTGGTGCTTGCCTGAATATCAGCGGTATTTGTCAAAGCATCACCTGATGCTTTAAGGTGGCGTACATTGAGCTTGCCAGTATTATCAAGACCTGATATGGCGGTCAAATCAACGCCGCCATTTGCTTGGATTTTGCCAAGATTATCAAGATTGTTGATGGTTTTGATGATACCAGTGGCTAAGTTTTGGTTTTGTGGTGGGCTGCTGGTAATTTGGCTTATGCCTTGATCTGTGGCACTGCTTGGTAGGGCAACTGTTGTCTCTTTGGGAGATATCGGTGCTGATGGTGTATCAGGTGTGGGCATGGTATCAATGGCAACTGTATCAACCTTGCCAATATCACCTAGGTTGGTTAATTTGCCTTGTGCGATAACGGATAGGGCTTGTGTGCCTGTTTGGGTGATTGTACCGTCATTGATGAATTGGTTTGATTGCACATTCAAGCGTTGGGCATTGATTTGTGCTGATGATTGGTTGCTTATTGTATTGACAACCTGTGCTTTAACTTCATCCGTGGTTAAAACTGTGCCTGCATTGTCTAGATTGTCAAAGACAAGAGTGAGCTGCTCTTTTGATGATACTGTGCCACTGTTTATTGCATCTTTGGCAACAAGGGTGGCTTTGCCTTGTGAAGAAATGGTGCCAGTATTAACAAGGTTGCCCCCAATGTCCAATTGCAGCCCACCAAGCCCACTAAAGATTTGACCTTGGTTATTCACCAGTGTGTCAATTTCGCTGCTGATCAGTGTGATTTTACCTGCGTACACACCGCCCAATTCACCAATATCGACAGCGATGGTACGACCTTTGGTGATTTGCTTGCCCTGTGCTGATGTGCTGGTTGTTGTGCCATTGGTATCTATATAACCATTGCTGGTAATTAGCTGTAGTTCATTGGCTACAATTGGTGCATCTAGCTGCACATGACGAGCAATCACTTGGGTAAAATCTACCTGACGATTGTCCAGTCCTGTACCAAGCACCAATACATCACCACCCACCTGATAACCAGATACCTGCCCTTGATTAACTTCACTACCCGCTGCTGCCAGATGGGCATTGCCTGCATTGATAAGCCCAGCGCCATTAACCACTAAGCCTGATGGATTAGCAATGATGACATCTGCCTTTTTACCTGCAATTTCAATAAAACCACCCAAGTAGCTTGGATGGTTTGAATTGATTTGGTTTAAGATGGTAGAAGCTTCACCACGAGCCATAAAGGGGTTGGCTGCCACAAAGCCTGCAATTTGGGTATTTGTTGCTTGGCGGTTGTTATTTAAAATAACACCAGAGTTGCCGACATCAAATTGGCTATAATGGTTATTGGATAAACCGCGAGCATTGGGTGTTGTGATATTGACTGAAGTGATGCCACTGGCTGTGAGTAGAACAATGGGTTGTAGTGATTTATCGGCGGATTTGTCGGCTAAGATGGTTGTTGGGGTGTTGGCGTGGGCAACTAAGCCTAGGCTAAGAAGAAGTGATAATGAGAGAGTTTTTAAGCCAAAGCCAGTGCCAGCAGCAGCACTAAATACTAGCGAACGACTGGCTTTGGTGGTTTGACTGGATTTACCTTGTGAGCGGGTTTTTTCAGAAACCACGATAAGCTGACCTAAGTTTTTATTAAAAATAACTCGGTAGCACAGGCGGTTCATGATAGACTCCAGTGAATATTTATTTTATGGCAATGTGATAATATCTTAATAATTATGTGATGTTATCATAAATGTTATTAAAATTCAAAGGCGGCAGGGCAGGGGTTATGATGGAGTGGGAGCAAGGAGTTTTATTGGTTCAGGTGTTGATTTGATGATTGGATATGACGGATTTATTAAGTTAAAAATATATTCATTAATAATAAAATTTTATTAAATAATAAAAATACAATGATGATGAATACTTTACGGGTTTAAACAGATAATCCGATTAAGCATGATGGTGTGATATTGTCTTGCTATAATGATAAATTATACTTTATAAACCAATAAGTTAATTTTTATATCGTTTAATCAGTGTTTTAACAAACCACCACATAGAACTCGGCTGTGTGGTGGCTATATGTGCGGTTAATGACCTTCTTTGGCGTGATTTAGGGTGTATTTGGGGATTTCGATTAATAAATCTTCTGTGCCGATAACGCATTGGCAGGATAGGCGAGAGTCTGGTTCAAGCCCCCAAGCACGGTCAAGCAAATCGCCCTCAATGTCGTCCATTTCGTCAAGACTGTCAAAACCTTGACGGACAATGACATGACAAGTTGTACAGGCTTTTGACATATCGCAAGCGTGTTCAATTTTGATGCCATTATTTAGCATGGCTTCACATAGATTATCGCCTGAATTAACTTCAATGGTTGCACCTTCTGGGCAGATTTCATGATGAGGTAAAATAGTTACAGTGGTCATAATAATCTCTTTTAAATGGCTATGGAATTACCAATCGCTTGTGTGTGTGCCTGCAAGGGCATTTTTGACATTGCTGTCCATAATAACGCTGGCAAAATGATCGCTGTGTGGCTTGAGTGCAGTTATTTGCTTGTCAATTTGAGCCTTGTCATCGGTAGTGATGGCGTGTTTGACGGCTTGTATATGCGTCAGTAGGGTTTTGTGCTGCTCATCAGTTAGCAACTCGGCAAACTCTTCAAGTGCTGAAGTTAGGGCGATAATTTCTCGCTCTGCTTCAACTTTGGTTTCTATTAACATTCGAGCAGCCTTGTCAGCTTGGGCGTGGATAAAGCCAGCCTGTAGCAACTGTTCTTGCTGTTCTTCTGACAGACCATAGCTTGGGCTGACTTGGATTTGGCTCACGACATCAGTGGTGGTCTCTCGTGCCGAAACCGTCAGCTGACCATTGGCATCAATGGCATAGCTAATCTCGATGCGTGCAAAACCTGCTTTCATTGGCGGTATGCCATGCAGCTCAAAGCGTGCCAGACTGCGACAATCCGCAACTGTATCTCGTTCACCTTGCACGACATGAACCACCATGCCTGTCTGACCATCTTGATGGGTGGTGAAAGTTTGTCGGCGTGTTACAGGAATGGGGGTGTTGCGAGGAATAATCACTTCCACCAAGCCGCCCATTGTCTCAACGCCGAGCGATAGCGGTGTTACATCAAGTAGCAGCAAGGCATTATTAGACTGATTAACCAGTTGGTCAGCGGCAATGCTGGCACCGATTGCGACCACTTCGTCAGGATTGATATTGCAAAGCGGTACACGCTCAAAATGCTGCTCGACCGCTCTTCGGATAACGGGCATTCGAGTTGAGCCACCGACCAGAATAATATCGGCAAGAGCTGCTTTGTCAAGTTTGGCATCAAGCAGAACTTGCTCACAGGCTTGCAGCGTACGGCGAATGACAGGCTCAATGATACTGCTTAGTGTCTGATTGTCCAGTGTGGTTTGTAATTTGGTGCCAGCAATCTCAATATCAATCTCAACAGCATCATGATGGCTAAGCTGCTGCTTGCAGTTTTTGCTGACTTTTGCTAAATGGGCTTTTTCGTCATTGCTAATCTCGCTGGGATTTTTATTGGCAGCTTTGATAAGCCAATTGGCAATCAAGCGATCAATATCATCACCACCCAAAGCAGAATTACCACCTGTTGCCAAAACCTCAAAAACGCCATCGGATAAATTCAGCAGCGAAACATCAAAAGTACCACCGCCCAAGTCATAAACCAAATAATTACCGTTGTTGGTATTTTTGTCCAGTCCGTAGGCGATGGCAGCGGCGGTCGGTTCATTAAGTAGCCTTAGTACGGTCAGACCTGCGGCAGTGGCAGCATCTTTGGTGGCCTGTCGCTGTGCATCATCAAAGTAGGCAGGCACGGTAATCACCGCTCCTTGAATGCTGTTTGCTGGCAGGGCGGCTTCGGCGTGGTTTTTTAGGTATTTTAGGATATGAGCCGAAGTTTCTACAGGAGATTTTTCACCTTGTGCGGTAACAAATGCAGGCATGGTATTATGATTG
This sequence comes from Moraxella cuniculi, assembly GCF_900637105.1. Classification (NCBI taxonomy): domain Bacteria; kingdom Pseudomonadati; phylum Pseudomonadota; class Gammaproteobacteria; order Moraxellales; family Moraxellaceae; genus Moraxella; species Moraxella cuniculi. The sequence goes on from NZ_LR134343.1 coordinate 1,214,834, forward strand.
CCTGCCAGTTGATAGGGGTGTGAAAATTTAATGTCTGATTTGGCACGACCCATAAAGCGTTTGGCAGAGATGATGGTGTTTTGGCTGTCGTCGGCGTGTGCCAATGCTGCATTACCAATCAGCGGCGTGTTGCTATTTTTGCCATAATACACCACCGAAGGCAATAGAGGTGAGTTGTCAAAGGGCAGGACATCGGCACGCCCCGAACGCACAACTGCAACCAGTGAGTGTGTTGTACCTAAATCGATGCCCAATGCGTAGCGGTGCTGATGTGGGTTTTTGCTTTGATTGGGTTCGCTGATTTGTAATAAAGACATGATGGTTTCTTAATGCTAAGTTAATTTTGGATAAATTCAGACATACAGTTCATCGTCAGTATTGTCTTTGGCTAGGTTTTCGCTTGTTTTGTTGGCAATATCATCAAGCAGTCTGGCGGTAAATTGCAGTTTTTTGCTGGCATCAATTGCTTGCGACCAATTCTGATTACCATAAGCCTCAATAAAGCGTTGTGCCTGTGCCTGATTGATTAAACCAACCTGCTGTGCAATTTGGGCAAGTTTACCGTTATCAGAGGTATCGTCAAGCTCAATACGCAGCTGCATCATGCTGTCCAAAAACTCCCAATCGGCAATGGATTCTGACGCATCAACAACCACGCCTGATAGTTGCAATAAATAATCAGCACGACTGTCATCAGCCAGCAAAGTTTGATAAGCATGGTTGATAAGAGATGCCTGTTGATTGCTGCCGTGATTGGCAGTATTGCGGTCTGGGTGGTGCTGTTTTTGTAGAGCTAAATGTGCTTGCTTGAGGGCTTGTTTGTCAATATTAAAATCAACAGGCAGACCAAATAAAGCAAAAAAATGAGCATCAGACATAATAAGTTCCGATAATTAACGCAAAATCATCATCAAATAAGCCTTGTCAAGACAATGCTTATCGATAATCCTTAGACGGTGAACGATTCGCCACAGCCACATTCACCCGTTTTATTTGGGTTGCTGAATTTAAAGCCAGAATTTAGCCCTTCGGTAACATAGTCCATCTGTAGACCATTTAGATATACCAAACTTTTGGGATCGACAAATACCGAGACGCCTTCGCTGACAAAACGCTCATCACTGCTGTCAGGTTCATCAACAAATTCAAGCACATAGGCAAGCCCAGAACAGCCTGCTGTACGCACACCAACACGGATGCCCTCGCCACTACCACGATTTTGCAAAAACTCTTTAACATGTTGAGCGGCACGACTGGTTAGACTGATCATCATTGCTCCTTAGATTGACAAAATGGCAAATCGCCACCAAAGCCCAAGCGATTAGGCTTGAGCTTTGGTTTGGTAATCGGCGATGGCTGCCTTGATGGCATCTTCGGCAAGTACCGAGCAATGCACTTTTACAGGGGGTAGGGCAAGCTCTTCGGCGATGTCTTTGTTTTTGATGGCGGCGGCTTGGTCGAGTGTTTTGCCTTTTAGCCATTCTGTTACCAGTGAGCTTGAGGCAATTGCCGAGCCACAACCATAGGTTTTAAACTTTGCATCTTCGATGATGCCATCGTCGCCAACCTGAATTTGTAGTCGCATAACATCACCACAGGCAGGGGCTCCCACCATACCTGTGCCGACATTTTTGGCGTTTTTGTCAAGATTGCCCACATTGCGAGGATTTTCATAATGGTCAATAACTTTGTCTGAATATGCCATGATTACTCTCTTTTGTTTGTGATTATTGTCAAAAGTTTTAGTGAAAATATGTTGAAATAATCAGCTTTAATAACAATTTTCTTAATTTTTTCTTACAATAGCGTTTGTCAATCGCCTTGCTTGTGTTGTACAAAAGAACCGCTGTTCATTTGTGGCTTTGCTGCGGACAATTCACCAAATTCGCATTTATGATGGGCTGATAAATTGTCCGTTTTAAGCAGGATTTTGGTTCAAATTTCACTGCATTTTGCCAAACTGGCAGTCTTATGACTTGTTGCTTTACCCAAGCCATGCGGTCAATCAACTGCCGAGCGATTAATTTGCAAAAGGCGGTGGATTAATGCTCCTGCCATTCAACTTTGCTAAAATCCACGCCTTCTTTGAACATATCCCACAATGGCGAAAGTTCACGCAGTTTATCAACGGCTTCATGGATTTGTGCCAAGACGCGGTCAATGTCTTCTTCGGTGGTGTATCGACCGAAACTAAAGCGAATTGATGAGTGTGCCAATTCATCAGGACGACCGATGGCACGCAATACATAAGACGGCTCAAGGGTGGCTGAGGTACACGCTGAGCCTGATGACACCGCCAAGTCTTTTAGGCTCATCATTAGGCTTTCACCCTCAACGAAGTTGAAGCTGACATTGAGAATGTTTGGCACACCTTGGCTAAGGCTACCGTTTAGATAAACCTCTTCAATGTCTTGCAAGCCTTGCCATAGTTTATCGCGTAGGGCTGTGATGTGTGCATGATCTTCATCAAAGCGTTTGGCAGACAGTTCAAATGCCTCGCCCATGCCGACAATTTGGTGCGTTGGCAATGTGCCAGAACGCATACCTCGCTCATGACCACCACCGTGCTGCTCTGCTTTGATGCGGACGCGAGGTTTGCGGCTGACATACAATGCACCAATGCCTTTGGGGCCGTAGATTTTATGACCGCTAAAGCTCATCAGGTCTATTTTTAGCTCTGCCAAGTTTAGCTTGATTTTGCCGACGCTTTGAGCTCCATCAACATGAAAAATAATGCCTTTTTCACGGGTGATTTCGCCAATGGCGGCAATGTCGGTAATTGTGCCAAGCTCATTATTGACCGCCATCAGACTTACCAAGATGGTATCAGGGCGAATGGCATCGGCAACTTGGCTTGGGTGAATCAGCCCAGTGCCTTGTTCAGGCTCAAGATAGGTAATCTCAAAGCCTTCGGTCTCTAATTGACGGCAAGTGTCCAAGATGGCTTTGTGCTCAATTTGGCTGGTGATGATGTGCTTGCCACGGCTTTCATAAAAATGTGCCACGCCTTTTAGGGCAAGGTTGTCCGATTCGGTTGCACCGCTGGTAAAGACAATCTCGCGTGGGTCAGCACCGATGGTTTCGGCGATTTGCAAGCGGGCATTTTCGACCGCCTCTTCGGCTTGCCAACCAAAGCCGTGCGAGCGAGAGGCTGGATTGCCAAAGATGCCATCAAAGGTCAGGTATTTTGCCATCTTGTCAGCAACCTCATGGGCAACAGGCGTGGTGGCGGCATAATCTAAATAAATCAAAGAATTCTGGCTCATGCTGGATTTCCAATCAAATTGACAGTTGTGATTTGTGAATTGTCTTTTTTGTTGCCACACAGTCGATGCTCTTGGCGGTCGGCGATGGCTTGGGTATTTTTGGTTTCTAAAAGCTGTGCTAAAGTAACATTTTTTAGATAATTTTCGATATGTATGGATAGGTCATGCCATAGGTCATGTGTCAGGCACATAGAGCCATCTTGGCAGTCGCCTTTGCCGCCACATTGGGTGGCATTGATGCTTTCATCAACGGCGATAATAATGCTCATCACATCAATTTCGTTTAGGGGTTTGGCAAGGTGATAGCCACCTGCCGCCCCACGCGTGCTATTGACCAAGCCTTTTTTGCGAAGTTTGGAAAATAGTTGCTCAAGATAAGATATGGAGATGGATTGGCGTTTTGCAATGTCGGATAAGGACACAGCACCTTTATGGCGATTCTCTTGGACAGCCAAATCCAAAAGGGCAGTGACGGCATACCGTCCACGAGTTGTCAAACGCATTATAATAATTCCAAAAAATTGCCTAATTCCACTTTGGCACAGTGGCCTGTGAAGTTGGGTGGTTAATGTTGCCTATTATAATAATTCCTAGTAAACAGGTCAAGATTAAATCAATAAAAAATCCATCAAATTTTTCAATTTCATGGATTGATTTTATCAATTAATGGTTATTTGCCCAGCCGATGGTTGTTTGTTGTTAGATAAAAAAGTGCAAAACCGTGCTGACAATGGCGGCAAAGGCAGCGACAATCATGGCAACAAAAGTCGATTTTTGTTTGCTGGCAAGCTCGGCCAGTTGAATGGATAGGCGTTTGTTTTCTGTAGATAATGTGTCAATGCGTTCGGCTTGCTCGGCAATTTTTTGTTGATAATCGCTGTTTTGTTTGGCTTGGCTTTCGGCGGTTGGTTTTGGTTTTTGATTGCCTGTAAATTTGGTGATGAGATTTTGGATAGCACCACCAACGCCAACACGCAACAAAAATGCCTTGAAATTCTCAACCATCACAGCTTCACCACGGATTTGTAGCGACTCAATGTGGCTTGGACTGTGGTTAATAAGTGCATTAACAAGCTGAAAGCTATAAGCATTTACCGTGATATCGGCATTGACATTGGCTGGCAGCTGACTGTCCAGCAAAACACCACGATAGCCAAAAGTGGCATAGATGGTGGTGTGGGGTAGGTAGGAGCGAATACAAACCACCGTGCCTGCCTTGGCAAGTGGATAGGCAAGCTGGCGTAACTTCGGATCAAGTCGCAACATCAGAGCAATCGCAGATTCAATAAAAATCAGCACAACGCCAATCAGACTACGAGAAACGATGCCACCTGCTGGTTGCTGTTCGCTGTCATTTTGTGGCGTTTGGGTTTGTAGTGCGTTTGGGGTATTTGTCGTCATTGATTGTTCCTGATATATTTTTGGCTATAAGCAAGTAAGGCTGCTTGTCGTTTGGCGAGTTATTTGCTTGTAGAATTTATCATAATATTGTTGATTTATCCAGTCACCAAGCTGCACTTGGTAGAGTTGATGATAAAATTGGCTGATTTCATAAAATTTGCCAAACTTTGCCAGTTTTATGTATTTTGATTATCTTACCGCATCTTGATTGAGAAAAATAGCAACTTTTTGCAATTTTTTGCATAAAAATTGGAGAATTGTTGGTTGTTTTTGTTACCATATCCATCACAGTGGTTGCTAATTTGTCAAAATTATCATGTCAGCACGCTGGTAATGACTGGTTTGTGCTGCTGATTTTTGTTGGAAAATGGCTTAATTTCTGCAAATTTTCACAAAAAATGCAATTTTTTGTGATTTTCTGCAAATTTTTGTACTTTGGCACTTGTAAAACTTTAGCAATACTTTTAAAATGCATGTTTAAATACGCTTGGGAAACTTAAGCAATATTTTAATTGTTAAATCCATTACATGAGGATAGGTTATGAATAAGTCAGAATTGGTTGATAATATTGCAAGCCTTGCAGGTCTAACCAAAGATCAAGCCACCAAAGCATTGAATGCTTTCACTGAAAGTGTACAAGATGCACTGCAACGCGGTGATTCTGTTACTTTGGTTGGTTTTGGTACTTTTAGCGTTAAGGAGCGTCAAGCACGCACTGGTCGTAACCCAAAAACGCTTGAAACCATCGAAATCCCTGCAAGCAAAGTACCAAGCTTCAAAGCAGGCAAAGGTCTAAAAGACGCTGTAAACTAATACCAGCAATCAAGCTGTGATATATCTAAAAAGCTACCCTTTGGTGGCTTTTTATTTTGCCAAGATGATGATGGCTGGATATTTTTGCAAAGTTACAAAAAGTATTTTGAGAAATGACAAAAATTAGCGTATTATAGTAAGGTTTATATTGACTACTTGATAAGAGCAAAGTGTAATCCTATGGAAAAAATGCGGAATTTCTTAAACAGTTGGCCGGGTCGCTTGGTGCTGATTGGTACTTTGGTGCCGATGGCGTTTTTGGGCGTTGGGACTTTTGGTGGCCCTAAGATTAAGCCAAATGAGCTGATTAAGGTTGGCGACCGAGTGGTTGATGTTAGCACTTTTCAGGCAGAATTAAATGCCGAACGCAATGCGTTGATTGAGTCGGGTGTTGATGCCAGCTTGATTGACGAGCAGGCGTTAATACAGATTGTGCTAAAGCGTCTGACCGATAAGGCATTGCTTGAAAATCAGGCTTCGGTGCTTGGCATGACGGTGTCAGATGAGATGATTACGCAGCTGTTGCAACAATTTCCTGTCTTTCAGGACAATGGGCAGTTTTCTAATGAAAAATTTGCCAGCTATTTGCAACAAAATGGGCTGACCAAAGATGTGCTGTTTCAAATTGAGCGACTTCGCCTGAGCCTGCGTCAGTTAATCACCAGCATTTTGGGGACGGCTATTTATCCAGACAGTCAAGTTTCAAGATTGATTGATTTGCAGCTAGAATCACGAGAAGTGTGGGTGAATCGTTATAAATGGCAGGATTATGCCGATCAGGTGTCGGTCAGCGATGCAGAAATTCAGGCGTATTTTGAGCAAAATAAACAATCGCTCACCAAGCCTGCAACGGTTGATTTGAGCTATATTGAGCTTGATGCCAATCAATTAAAAGTCGATGAGCCAAGCGAGGAGGAGATTCGTGCTCAGCAAGCTGCTTATTTAAAAGAAAACGGCATTAATGCTGGTCCGCAATTGGCTCAAATTTTATTAACAGGAGCAGATGCCGAAGAGCGTGCCAAGCAGATTCGGGCAAAGCTGGATGCAGGCGAATCGTTTGAGGCACTTGCCAAGCAATATTCCGATGACCCAAGTGGGGCAAATGGCGGCGATATTGGCACATTTAACCCCAATGTTTTTGGCAATGATGGGGTGGCTATCGAGCGTGCATTGTCTGGATTGGGCATAGGTCAGGTTAGCCAGCCTGTCAAAAGTGGATTTGGCTATCATATTTTTAAAATTACCAAACTCAATGACAATTCGGCGATTTTGGCAAATGCACGCAATGAATTGCTGGCTCGTGCGGTGCAATTTAAGCGATCTCAAGCCTTTGAGGAATTGTCAGCAAAAATCAACACAATGGCGACCGATGGTATGGGTGCAGCAGATATTGCCAAGCAAACAGGGCTGACAGTTGCCCAAATAGCCGCTTATCCACAAACAGATAATGACACAGCACTGAACCAGCCTGCGATTATTGCTGCGGCTTTTGATGATTTCACCATTCAAAATCAAGGTGTCAGCCCGAATATTTTGATTGGTGAGAAAAATATTTGGCTGCAACCAAGCAATTATCAGCCAGCGCGTGCCTTGAGCTTTAATGAAGCAAAACCTGTGATTAAGCAGCGATTAATTCAGCAAAAAGCCAGCAAACTTGCAATGGCAGCGGCACAGCAAGCAGTAGAGGCGGCAAAAGCATCACCAGCAGAGCTTGCCAGATTGACAACGCCAAGTGCTAATATTGGCATGAGTACACGCATCAATCCCTTGCTTGATTCGCTTGAGCTGGCAAGTTTATTCTTGAACCAAAGTGGTAACGATAAAGATGTCTGGGCGGTACAAACCGAATCAGGAGCAAGCGTGATTGTCGGTGGCAAGGTGCAAAAAAGTAGTGAAAGTCCACTGTCCGCCGAAGATCGTATGCGTGTTGTTGCGGTGATTCGTGATAATATCGGTGCAGATCAATTGGAAGATTATGTGCATTATCTGCGACAAAGTAGCGAAGTGGTCATCAATGAAGATGCCCTTAAAGCCCAGCAGCGATAATCTTAATAAAAACCTTAAAGTTAAACTTTAAGGTTTTTTTGAATACAAATAATCGTGCTGCAAATACTTGGCAGATGTGGCAGGGTGGATTGATTTGTCAAATTAAGAATTATCAAAAAAAACGGTGCATGAACACCGTTTTTTGGTTTGTGTAATTAATGTCTAAAATGACGCATGCCAGTAAAGACCATGGCAATGCCGTGTTCATTGGCAGCGGCAATCACTTCATCATCACGCACCGAACCACCCGGTTGAATGATACATTTAATGCCAGCGGCGGCGGCGTTGTCTATACCATCACGGAATGGAAAGAAGGCATCTGATGCCATGACGGCACCTGCGACGCTTAAGCCTGCGTGTTCTGCCTTAATCGCGGCAATGCGAGCAGAATTGACACGGCTCATTTGTCCTGCACCAACACCGATGGTTTGTCGATTTTTGGCGTAGACAATGGCATTAGATTTGACATATTTGGCAACTTTCCATGCAAAAATCAAATCATCAAGCTCGGCATCTGTTGGTGCTTTTTCGGTAACGACTGTTAAGTTAGACTTATCAATCATGCCCAAATCTTGCTCTTGTACCAACAGACCGCCTGTAACACGCTTAAAGTCAAATTGAGCATGGCGTGCGTTGATGTCTGGCAATTCGCCACAGGTGAGTAGGCGGACATTTTTTTTGCTGGCGACAATCTCAGCCACACCGTCTGCTACTGTTGGAGCGATAATCACCTCAACAAATTGACGGTCGATGATTGCTTGGGCGGTGGCGGTATCCAGCTGGCGGTTGAAGGCAATAATACCGCCAAAAGCTGACTCTGGGTCGGTTGCATAGGCCAAATCATAAGCCTGCAAGATGCCTTGTTCGCTCACCGCAACACCGCACGGGTTGGCGTGTTTGACGATAACGCAAGCTGGCTTGGCAAAGGATTTGACGCATTCTAGGGCAGCATCAGTATCGGCGATGTTATTATAAGAAAGCTCTTTGCCTTGTAACTGCTTGGCGGTGGCGATAGATGCCTCGCTGGCATGATTTTCTACATAAAATGCTGCCGTTTGGTGGGGGTTCTCGCCATAGCGTAATTCTTGTGCCTTGATAAATTGCTGGTTGAAGGTGCGAGGGTACTGGCTTGTGGCATCAGCATTATCTGGGTTGTTATTAGCCGTGTCTGTTGGTAGGCGAGCACCTAGCCAGCTGGCAATCATACCGTCATAAGCAGCCGTGTGTTCAAATGCTTTCACCGCCAAGTCAAATCGAGTCGCATGGCTTAGATCGTTTTGATTGTTTAGTTCATCTAATACACGGTTGTAGTCATTTGGGCTGGTGATGATGGCGACATGGGCGTGATTTTTGGCAGCAGAACGCACCATGGCAGGGCCGCCGATGTCAATATTTTCAATGGCATCGCTCATGCTAACATTGGGCTTGGCGATGGTTGCGGCAAAAGGATATAAATTGACTGCAACGATATCAATGCGGTCAATGCCATGCTCTGCCATAACGCCATCATCAACACCGCGGCGACCCAAGATACCACCGTGAATTTTTGGGTGCAAGGTTTTGACACGGCCGTCCATCATTTCGCTAAAGCCTGTATGTGCCGAAACTTCAAGGGCATCAATACCATTTTCCGTCAGCAGTTTATAAGTTCCACCTGTGGACAAGATATCAAAACCTGCTTTGATAAGACCTTGGGCAAATTCAACAATGCCTGCTTTGTCAGATACGGACAATAGGGCAAAACGCTTTTGATTCATAATTCAACCTAATAAATTTATTGAGATTTTTTTGTCAATAGCATTGACTGTCGATGTGATACCATCGATGATTGAGCATAAAATAATACCATTGATTACCAAATTTATAAAGTGCTAAGCCGTGATTTGTTGTGTTTTTTAGCAAAAACAACCATCATGAGCGGGCTTGATTGCTGATGCTGTTAGCAAATTGATTGGCTAAAATCAACCTTGGTAGTGCAAGCAATTACCAGTCAATGCAATCTGGATCTTGGTGATTATGACTGCGACTGCAAAGAAAATAAAAAACTGCCCAATGTGGGCAGTTGGCATGCGATTTACAGCAGGCGATATGATTTTAATTTGGTGCGTAAAGTTCCTCGATTTAGCCCCAAAATTTTTGCTGCTTTGGATTGATTGCCGCGAGTGTGCTTTAAGGTGGCAATTAGCAAGGGTTTTTCTAATTCTGCCAAAAAAATCTCATACAGATTGTTTGCCTTTGCATCGCCCAAAGCGGCAAAATATCGCTGTGCGGCATCTTCAACATGGACATGGAGAGGGGTAGTGTTTTCGGTTTGTGTTGTCATTGTTATACTCGTAAGTTTATCCAAAGAATTTATCAATGCAATTAAATATTTAAATAAAACAAAAGCAACTCATTTATGTCATTTTTGACAGAAATTGCGACTAATGTTAGCAAAGCATTGTCAATTTGGCTGTGATTTTTGTGTTATGATATGTAGCAAGTTTGTAAATATTTATTTTTTGATACCGCTTAAGCGATGCCAATGATGATCGTTGTCATTATCATAACAAAATGGAGCGTCAAGCTCAAAATAAGGACGATAAGCGTCTTCAACCTCTTGAGTCTGTGATTGAATCAACCCTGCCAGCACTATCGAGCCGTGTGGCTTTAATAATTGCTGAAAAGTTGGGGCAAAATGAATCAGCGGCTTTGCCAAAATATTGGCAGTGATGGTATCGGCAAGCTCGTCATGTGTGTTGCGATACTGGTTAAACTCTTCTGGCAAAAATGCAATGAGCTTGTCAGCAACACCGTTTAGCTCGGCATTTTGGCGTGTGGCAAGGATTGCCTGTGGGTCAATGTCCACCGCCAGCACTTGTCTTGCACCCAGCAATAGGGCTGCCACGCCCAAAACCCCCGAGCCACAACCATAGTCAATCACCAATTTATCTGCCAAATCTTGCTTGGCAAGCCAGTCTAGACACAGTCGGGTGGTGGCATGATAGCCAGTACCAAAAGCCAGGCCTGGGTCAAGGATAATGTTGATTGCTGTCTTATCAGGCGGACTGAGCCACTCAGGAACAATCCATAAACTATCTGCACATTGAATGGGCTTATAATGGCTCATCCATTCGCGTGTCCAGTCTTTATCATCAAGCCGTGTCAGCCAAAATCTCGAAGCCTGAACCTCGGCTGCAATGGAGGCTGCTAGGCTTTCAAAATCCATGCCTGCCAAGCTGTCATCGCTGTTGGTATCAAAAATAGCGGTCAGTATCACTTGCGACCACAGTGGCTCTTCGCCAGGCAATGGCTCAAACAATGGTTCATCGCCAGCATCTTCTAGCAAGATGGAGACGGCACCTGATTCATAAAACAATGCCTCAGCAAGCTCAACAGCAGATTGTGGGCATTGTAGGTGAAGTTGTTGCCAAGACATAGATTTCCTCAATAAAATAACCGATATTGTGCGGTGATTGCGACACAAGTTGTGTGGCGGCAAATCTTACCAAATTTGCACCATTATAACAAAATTATCAGACAATCGCCAAATCCTTACCAAGTAGGCGTTTCATCTGTGCTGATTTGCTCTTCCCAAAGTATTGGCTCGCCATCATCGGCATCCATATCGTCAAAATTATCCTCATTTATCATCTCATCTGGCATGGAGGTTGTCGGACTGGCATCGGTGCAATCGACTGTCTGATAGGGTAGATAACTGTCAATGACAGGCAACCAAACGGCGTTTGGGCAGTTGGCTTGGGTGGGCAGTCCAAGATTGCCATCAAGCCATCGCCAGCTAACGCCAGCAGGCAGCGGCAAATTTACCGCAGTCAATGTCAATCTGTTCATATAATCTGTCCAAATTGGCAAAGCTCCTTGACCGCCTGTCAAGCCAATAGGTTTGTTGTCATCACGACCAACCCAGACGACACTGACATAGTTGCCACTATAACCAGCAAACCAAGCATCACGATTGTCATTGGTTGTGCCTGTTTTGCCAGCCAAGCCCAGATTGCCACTGATGGCATTGGCTGATTTGGCAGTGCCAGTGCGAACCACTTCTTGCAGGCCATAATTGAGCAGATAAACCGCCTCAGGCGATGCACGAAATTGCTGCTTATTTTGAGTGCGTTGCAGTACCCGACCTTTGTCATCAATCACAGCATTGATGGTGTGAATCGGTGTATAAGCACCACCGTTGGCAAAAATCTGATACATACCAAGCACCTGCATGGGCGATAAATCCACTGCCCCAAGGAGTACCGAAGGGTAGGGGGTGATTTGGCTGGTGATGGATAGATTGCTCATTTGTGCCAAAAAATTATCCAAGCCCAATTGCATACCAGTATTTACCGCTGCTTGGTTGTAAGAGTTTGCCAGTGCCGTTATCAATGGCACGCTGCCATAGGAAGTGTCACCATAGTTTTTGGGCGTCCATGGGCGATTGCCGTTATTATAACTGACTGGACTGTCATTGACAGGGGTGCTTAGGTTATAATTGCCAGACTGTAGGGCGGTCAGATAAATCGCAGGCTTAAGCAGCGAGCCGACTTGTCTTTTGGCATCAATGGCACGGTTAAAACCTGTAAACTGACTGCCGCTACCAACCAAAGCAACCAGCTCGCCTGTTGCTGGATTGGCACTGACGATGGCTCCTTGCAGGGTTTTGGTGGCATCAGAGTGCTTGCGTAATTTGTCAAGTTGTGTCCGCATGGCGGTGTCAGCGGCCTGCTGTGCCAGTGGGTTAAGTGTTGAAATAATACGCAGCCCACGATTTTGCAAATCATCTTGGCGATAATAGCTGTTCAGCTCTCGTTGCACTGCATCAACAAAATCAGGAAATCTTGGTCTGGCGATAGTTGGTGTCTTGACTACACCTAGGGGGCGTTTTATTGCTTCTTGGTAGCGTTGCTCGTTAATTTTTCCTGTAACAAGCATATTATTTAGCACGATATTTCTGCGTGCCAAAGCTCGCTCGGGGTTGTTTCTGGGGTTGTAATAACTTGGGCCTTTGGCAATACCAACAAGCAAGGCGTACTGCTCAAGGCTTAGCTCACTTAAAGGTTTATTAAAATAAAATTCAGCTGCAATTGCAAATCCATTAACAGAGCGGTTGCCATTTTGCCCCAAATTAATTTCGTTAAGATAAGCCAGCAAAATCTCATCTTTATCATAGCGTGCCTCAAGCAGTACCGCCATGATTGCTTCGTTGATTTTTCGCTTAAGGGTGCGATCAGAATTAAGGTAAAAATTCTTAATCAGCTGCTGGGTGATGGTTGAGCCACCCTGTGTGGGTTTGCCGAGCAGATTGGCGAGCATGGCACGGCTAATGCCACGCAGCGATAAGCCATAATGCTCATAAAAGTTGCGATCTTCGGTGGCGATGAGTGCATCGATGAGTTCTTGGGGTGTGCTGTTTTTATCAATGAGTTTGCGGTCTTCGTTATTTTTGGGATAAATGCCACCAATCTTGACAGGCTCAAGCCGAACCATGCCACGCGTGTTGGCAGCACTGCTTAGTAGCTTGGTGATGGTGTTGTTTTCAAATACCAGCTCAACCAATTGCTCTGCTTGAATGTCATTATCGCCATAATCAAAGCTACGCAGATAAATTCGGTAACGGTTGCCAGTATTTTGATAATGACCTGTTTTGTTGCTGCTGCTTTTGCTGTAGTTTAATAATTTTAGCCAAGATTCAAGCTCATCTGCCGAGAGGCTTGCCCCTTGATACAGTGGCAGAGGGCGAGAATATAAAGTGGCAGGAATGTCCCATCGGCGACTTTCAAATTTTTTAATGACAGTGGTGTTTAGATAAACTGCATAAAATGCCAAAACCACCAGTGTCAGCAACAAGACAATAACCAGCGTGCTGACAATAAAGCCCGAGCGGTGTTTGGGTGAGTAGGGCGTAAAGTTTGACACAATAAATCCCCAAGTCAAAAATAATACTATCACCCAAATTGCATAAATTTTCAAGCGAAAATTTTATTATTTTTATTTATATAAATTATCTTTTTATTTTTATTAATTATTACCGCCATACCAAAGTTTGACTTGTTGGGATAAACTTTGTTTTGCTGTGCTATAATAGACACGATAAGTGCAACCAGTGTGTTTTTATGAGCAATGACGATATCACCCCTAAGACTACTACAAAAATCCACGAAACGGATTTTGATGAAATTGAACAAAGTCTGATATTGCCCGCCGAAGGCAGTTGTTTTCATTGTGGTGAGATTTTGCCCAAAGAGCCATTTTTTACGCTGATTTTTGCTCGCCAGCGAGCGATGTGTTGCTTGGGATGTCAATTGGCCGCCCAAAGTATCGTTGAGGCGGGATTGTCGCAATATTATCTTGATCGCCGTGAAATCAGCCCAACTGCCAGCTTGCCTGATGCCATTAATTTTGAGGCGTATAATCACGATGATATTAAAAAACAATTTATTTATCATGAAAATGGTGGCAGTACGGCAGAATTGTCGGTTGCCAACTTAAAATGTGCAGCCTGTACTTGGCTCATAGAAACGCGGCTGCGGTCAATGAATGGTGTCAAAGCCTGTCAGGTGAACCTAACCCAGCAGCGAATGCGAGTCAATTGGGACGAGGGCGAGCTGTCCATCGCCGATATTTTAAAGGCGGTGCATTCGGTGGGCTATGATGCCAAGCCCTATCGCCAAGACACGCACGAAGCGATGCTAAAACGACAAAATAAACAAATGCTGATTCGCTTGGGCGTGGCGGCACTAGGAGCGATGCAGGCGATGATGTTCTCCATCGGTATTTATTTTGGCGATTATAGTGGTATGCTTAATGAGCATCGTGATTTTTTGCGTTATGTGGCATTGTTTGTCAGCATTCCTGTGTTTTTTTATTCGGGCGTGCCATTTTTTGCCTCAGCGTATAATGCTGTGCGAGCCAAACAAATCAACATGGATGTGCCTGTATCTATTGCACTGATTTTGACTTTTTTTGCCAGTTTGTATGCCACCATCACAGGCGTGGGCGAGACTTATTTTGACTCGGTGTCCATGTTTATTTTCTTTTTGTTGGCTGGGCGATATATTGAACAAAATGCTCGGCTCAAGGCATCAAACATGGCGTCAGATTTGGTGGTGATTGAGCCGCTGCTGGTACAAAAAATCACCCAAGCGGAAAATCTGATTGCAAATCTTAATGAGCAAAATCTTACCAAAAATACCATCTGTCGCTGGCTTGATGAGGTGGATTTGCCCAGTCAAATCAACCGCACGCTTGACGAAAAAGTGCTGGCTCAAAGTGTCAAAATCGGTGATGTGGTTGCCATTGAGGCAGGCTCACAGATTGTTGCCGATGGTATTTTATTGTCGCAGGAGGCGACGGTGTCGCAGAGTTTGCTGACTGGTGAGAGCGATTTGATTGTCAAGCAATGCGGCGATGTGCTGGTTGGCGGTTCGCAAAATGACAGTCAGCCATTGATTATGCTGGTTACGGCAGATGTGGATAATAGCCAAATCGCCTTGATTGATCGCTTGATGAACCGAGCGATGAGCGAAAAACCAAAAATCGCCCAAGATGCTGATCGTATGGCACGCTGGTTCGTGGCACGGGTGTTGGTGCTGTCGTTGCTGGTGTTTGCGGTTTGGTATTTTATTGATCCAAAACAGGCATTGTGGGCGACTGTGGCGGTGCTGGTGGCAACTTGCCCTTGTGCATTGTCTTTGGCAACACCGATTGCTTTGACGGTAGCAACCAATCGCTTATCGGCTTTGGGATTTTTGCCGACACGAGGGCATACGGTGCAGACTTTGGCAGCGGTTAGTCATGTGGCTTTTGACAAGACAGGCACATTGACCATGGGACAGGCGAATTTGTTGGCGGTGGTTACTGATGCCACCACTGATGAATCGCTGGCGATTGCGGCAGCACTGGAGGTTGGCAGTCGCCACCCTGTTGCCAAGGCACTATTGACGGCGGCACGCAATTTGCATTTGCCACAAGTTGATGACTTGAGCCATCATGCAGCGGGCGGCATTGAAGGCGTGGTAAATGGGCAGCGTTATCGCATTGGCCATGCCAGCTTTGTCAGTGATGGCGATTCGCAAAAGGCAGATTTTGTATTTGGCAAATTTGCCGAACAATTGCAGGAATATCAGGCAAACCTTTCGGTATTGCTATCGGTTTGGCGGCAGGGGCGTTGGCAATTGATTGCTCGGTTTTATTTTAATGACCCAATCCGTAGCGATGCCAGAGCATTGGTGCAATCGCTCAACAAGCGTGGCATCAAAACCTTAATGCTGACAGGCGACCCCAATCCAAATGCACTCAAGGTGGCAGAAACACTGGGCATTGACGAGGTGTATTATGGATTGACTGCTGAGGATAAAGTCAATCATATCAAGAAGTTGCAGGAAAATGGCCATCAGGTGCTGATGGTTGGTGATGGCATTAATGATGCACCTGTGCTGGCAGCAGCCAATGTCTCTACCGCCATCGCAGGAGCGGCGGATTTGGCACAGGTATCCAGCGACAGTGTTTTGTTGGGTGGACGGTTGGCGGTGATTCATCAGGCGATAGCTGTTTCGTCCAAGACGCATACGATTATTCGACAAAATTTACGCTGGGCATTGATTTATAACACTGCTGTGCTGATTCCTGCGGCACTTGGTTATGTGCCACCTTGGCTTGCAGCGATTGGTATGTCTTTGTCAAGTTTGGCAGTGGTGATGAATGCCATGAGAATCCGCCGAGTGGCTGCTTAGATTGGTTTATTTTGTTGCAACTGGCAGGCTTGACCACCAGATGGTGAAGGGGTTTGTGCTTTGATATTGCCTGACAAGCTGCCCATCAGCTCATCAGGCAAAGGGGGTTAAAAAATCCGATTCAAACCATTGAGTGCAGCAACACGATAAGCCTCCGCCATTGTCGGATAGTTAAAGGTTGTATTGACAAAATACTCAAGCGTATGACCGCATTTCATGACAGCCTGTCCGATATGGATAATCTCAGAGGCGTGATTGCCATAACAATGAATGCCGAGAATTTCCAGCGTTTCACGGTGAAATAGTATCTTTAAGACACCAGAGCGTTCACCGATGATTTGTGAGCGTGCCAAGTGCTTAAAGAATGCTTGACCGACTTCATAGGGGATTTGTTCGGCGGTCAGCTCAGCTTCGGTCTTGCCAATGCTAGAAATTTCAGGAATGGTGTAGATGCCTGTTGGAACGCTGTTAATAAATTCAGCGTCTTCATCACCCACCATAAAGGCGGCGGCATTGCGTCCTTGATCATAAGCAGCTGATGCCAAAGACGGCCAGCCGATCACATCACCAACGGCATAAATGTGCGGCACGCTGGTGCGGTAGCTATGATCAACCTCTAGCTGACCACGGCTGTTGGCAGCCAAACCGATGGCTTCTAGATTCAGGCTGTCTGTGTTGCCTGTGCGACCATTGCACCATAAAATTGCGTCCGATTTGATTTTTTTGCCACTTTTTAGGTGCAAAATGACACAATCATCGTGCGTTTCTAGGCGTTCAATTTCCTCGTTGTTGCGAATGCGTACACCGAATTGGCGAAAATCGTGGCTCAGTGCGTCCGAGATTTCTTCGTCCAAATAGCTAAGCAGTTGTTCTTTATTATTAATCAAATCAACAACATAGCCTAAGCCTGTAAAAATCGAGGCATATTCGCAACCGATGACCCCAGCACCGTAGATGATGATTTTGCGTGCAACATAATCCATTTGCAAAATCTTATCGGAGTCAAATACACGAGGATGATTAAAGTCCAAAATATCAGGGCGATAAGGGCGTGAACCAACAGCAATAACCGCTTGGTTGAAGGTGATGGTTTTGGTGGGTTCTTGGTCGTTGGTGCAAATTTCCAGTGTATGCTCATCAATAAACTTGCCCCAGCCATGAATGATATGAATCTGGTTGCGTTCATAGAATAGCTTGTGCGTATTTACCTGATGACGGATAACTTCTCTAGCTCTGCTTAATACTTTGCTTAATGGAACTTGATAACCATCTTTGGTTTGCTGAAACAAGGGATCGCGGCGAAAGTTAATGATATTAAATACCGATTGACGCAGTGCCTTGCTTGGGATAGTTCCTACATGGGTAGAGTTGCCACCAACCTGATCGCGGGGATCGATGACAGCGACCCGTTGTCCTGATTTGGCAAGTTTCATTGCAGCAGCTTCACCTGCTGGACCTGCACCCAGCACAATAGCATCGTACTCATAGTTATGCTTGGTGCGATTTTGCTGATGGCGAGCCAAGCCGATGCGATGACCGTCAAGCGGGCTGATGAGGTTTGGGTGCGTATGATCGTGGTCAATATGCTCAAAAGTCTGTAGCACGGTTTCTTTGGTATTGCTGGCAGCTTTGGCGGCTGTGGCTTTTTGTTTTTTTGGCATGATATTTCCTTTTGTTGTTGCCAAGTGCATAAGTTTGGATTGGCATTTCTTATGGTTTTGTTTTTGATAACAAAGTCCATCGCTAGACGCCGATGCGTCTTTTTAGCCCCGTGATTTGTAAAATGCGTGTGGCAATTTCTTCAACTGACATTTCCGAGACATTTAAGTTTGGGATTTTTTGGCTGCTATAAATTGCCTGAATGGCTCGCTGTTCCTCTTGACACTGAGCAAGGCTGGCATAACGGCTGCCTGCTCGGCGTTCCTGACGAATGCGTACCAACCGTTCGGTATCAATGGTTAGCCCGAATAGTTTGTTGTGATAAGGCTTTAAGGCAGCTGGCAGCTGGCTGGTGTCAAGGTCTTCTTCGGTCAAGGGATAATTGGCAGCACGAATGCCATATTGTAGTGCCAAGTACAACGAGGTTGGGGTTTTGCCCGAGCGAGACAATCCAATCAAGATAATATCAGCACCGTCATAATGTGTCGTGCGAGCACCATCATCATTATCTAGGGCAAAATGCACCGCATCAATACGAGCCTTATAGTCGTCAGAATCGACATGGCTGTGTGCCATGCCAGCATGAGGGTTGGGTTCGTGGTTGATTTCGGTGGCGATACGATTGATTAAGCCTTCGTAAATATCCAAATTATAAGCATTGGCAGAATTGATGATTTCACGAATTTCATCACTGACAATGGTGTCAAATACCAAGGGGCGTAATTTGCTTGTCTCAAAGGCACGGTTGATCCGCTCTACGGCTTGTTTGGCAAGCTCAATGGTATCAACATAGGGAATTACCTGAATGTCAAACTCAACATCGCTAAACTGACTGAGCAATGACTTGCCTAAAGTTTCAGCGGTAATTGCAGTACCATCTGAAATAAAAAATGCACTACGAATGGCAGGTGGGGGCGGTGTGGGTGTGTGGACATACATGTCGTGTTCTTTTTGCTTAATGTTGGGAAAATTTTCATAATCTACTTCATTATAGCACAGTTGCCAATAAGTTTGTTTGTTACCGCTGGATTTTTTGATATTTTTGTATTTTATGGCTATATTTTTATTTTGAATAAATTGATAAATTGATTGAGTATTGGCAAATTTGTCGCTATAATCACCGCAAGAATATCAAATTAGGCAACAATTTTGACCTTGTTTGGGTGAATTGATTTTATAGATTTTTTACAATGCTTGGTTTACCTTAGGCTTGTTGCAAGGCGAGAAAATCGTGATGGTTTAACAGCTTGCCACAAAGGATTCTCTTGCAATACATTGTTTTGTAAATAATCTATTTAAAAAATCAATTTTTGCGAATAAATTCACAAGCCAAAGGTCTGATTGATTGTGCATTTTATGGGAGTAAGATATGAGCAAGCAAGTCATTGCTTTTAGTCAGCTTGGCAAAGATGATGTGGAGATTGTTGGTGGCAAAAACGCATCATTGGGCGAGATGATTAGTCATTTGGGTGCGTTGGGCGTAAATGTGCCAAATGGTTTTGCAACAACAGCGGCGGCGTTTAACCGCTTTTTGAGCGAGACGGGTTTGCTTGAAAAAATCAACAATGAGCTGGCAACTTTAAATGTTGATGATGTTGAGCAGCTTGCCCAGACAGGGGCGAAGGTGCGTCGCTGGGTGATTGAGCAGCCACTACCAAAGGATTTGGAAGACGAGATTCGCGAGGCGTTTGCCGAATTGTCTGCTGGCGAAGACATTGCCGTGGCGGTGCGATCGTCAGCAACGGCGGAGGATTTGCCTGATGCGTCATTTGCAGGGCAGCAAGAGACATTTTTGAATATTCGTGGCATTGATAATGTGTTGATTGCCATCAAGGAAGTCTTTGCCAGCCTATATAATGACCGTGCAATCGCTTATCGTGTTCATAAGGGTTTTGAGCATGCTGGCGTGGCATTGTCGGCAGGCGTGCAGCGTATGGTGCGTTCAGAGACTGGCACAAGCGGCGTGATGTTTACCATTGACACTGAGTCTGGCTTTGATGAAGTGGTGTTTATCACCGCCAGCTATGGATTGGGTGAGATGGTGGTACAAGGTGCGGTAAACCCTGATGAATTTTATCTGTCAAAAGTGCTGCTGGAGCAAAATCGCCCAGCGGTTGTACGCCGTAATTTGGGTGCCAAGCAAGTCAAAATGATCTATGGCGATGAAGGCAATACCAAAAAATCCACCAAAATTGTCGAAGTGGACAAGGCGGAACGCTTGCAGTTTGCCCTAAGTAGTGATGAATTAACCAAACTTGGCAAGCAGGCGATGATTATCGAAAAGCACTATGGCTGTCCGATGGATATCGAATGGGCAAAAGATGGCGACAGTGGTGAGATTTTCATTGTGCAAGCACGCCCAGAAACGGTCAAATCTCGCCAAGACAAGAGTTATATGGAGCGTTATGCCATCAACTCAAAAGGAGCAAAAGTGCTGACAGAAGGCCGCTCAATCGGTCAGCGTGTCGGCAGCGGTACGGTGCGTATTGTCAGCGATCTTAGCCAGATGAGTAAGGTGCAAGCGGGCGATGTACTGGTGTCGGATATGACAGATCCTGACTGGGAACCTGTGATGAAGCGAGCATCAGCCATCATCACCAACCGTGGCGGTCGCACTTGCCATGCAGCCATCATCGCCCGAGAGCTTGGCGTGCCTGCGATTGTCGGTTCAGGCAACGCCACCGAAGTGCTGCTTGATGGTCAAGAGGTTACAGTGTCATGTGCCGAGGGCGATACTGGCTTTGTTTATGAAGGTTTGCTAAACTATGAAGTCCATCGCAACTCCATCAGCAGCATGCCTGAGCTTGACTTTAAGGTGATGATGAATGTTGGTAATCCTGATCGTGCTTTTGATTTTGCCCAAACGCCAAATCAAGGCGTGGGATTGGCTCGCTTGGAATTTATCATCAGCAACATGATTGGCATTCACCCAAAAGCTCTGCTGAATATTGACAGCCTGCCACAAGAAATCGTGCAGGCGGTAAACGAAAAAATCGCAGGATATAATTCTCCTGTGGAGTTTTATATCAATAAGTTGATTGAAGGCATTGCAACGCTTGCGGTGGCGTTTCGTGATAAGCCTGTGATTGTGCGTATGAGTGATTTTAAGTCCAATGAATACGCCAATCTCATCGGTGGCAAGCTGTATGAGCCAAGCGAGGAAAACCCAATGCTTGGTTTCCGTGGAGCGTCTCGCTATGTGTCAGAGAATTTCCGTGATTGCTTTGAGCTTGAATGCCGTGCCTTAAAATATGTGCGTGATGATATGGGACTTAGTAATGTCAAGATTATGATTCCATTTGTGCGTACTACCGATGAGGCAAAGCAAGTTATTGAATTGCTTGAAAAAAATGGCCTAAAGCGTGGCGAAAATTCACTTGAAGTTATCATGATGTGTGAATTGCCGACCAATGCGTTGCTTGCCGATGAATTTTTGCAATATTTTGACGGCTTCTCTATCGGCTCAAATGACTTGACGCAATTAACACTTGGGCTTGATCGTGATAGCGGTATCGTTTCTCGCTTGTTTGATGAGCGAGACCCAGCGGTCAAAAAGTTACTTGCAATGGCTATTCATGCCTGCCGTAAGGCAAATAAATATGTCGGCATCTGTGGTCAAGGGCCATCTGACCACCCAGATTTGGCGTATTGGTTGATGGAGCAGGGTATTAACTCGGTATCCCTAAACCCTGATACTGTGCTAAAAACTTGGTTCTTTTTGGCTGACAAAAACAATCAGTCCAAATAATAAGATCAGCCCTTAAGATTTTACTTAAGGGCTGTGGCTTTTGTTCTTTGATGGTTATTTTGTCCATCATGTTATTTATGATTATTGATAATCTTTAGCTGTTTTTATCATGACTGCCGCGACTACAGTTGCCAATTTTTTTAAGAAAATCTTAACAGAACTGTACCAAAATATCTACCAGTTGCTTGGTGGTTCACTTGACGATCAGACCCTAAGTTTGGCAAATATTGGGCTGTCTGTATTGCGTACCAGTATCAAAATTGTCATCTTGCTTGTGCTGATTGGCTTTATATATTGGCTGTTGGTGTATGTGGTGAAGACGCTGCGTAAGTTGTTTGGCTTGTCGCACCGTTATGCACGCATTGCCCGAGCAATTTTGCGTTATTTGTGGTTTATGACCAGCTTGCTTGCATTTATGTCGCAGATTGGTTTGCAGGCTGATACGGTCAAAGCCACAGCAAAGGCGGCGACTTGGGCAGGGTTTTATTATGCTCTATGGGCAGCCAGTGGGCAGATGGTAAGCCGTGTGTTAAAGCATTATGAGCTAAATGCCTCTATTGAGCAGCTGCTCAAAAATTTGCTGTTGGTGCTGATTTTGGCATTGGCATTTGCAACCGTGATGGCAAAATTTGGCTTTGATGTCATCTCTATCGTGGCAGGTTTGGGTATTGCAGGTTTGGCGGTGGGCTGGGCATCGCAAAGCACGCTGGCAAACTTCATCGCAGGCATTGTGATTTTGGTTGAGCAGTCGTTTCAGGTCGGTGATTGGATTCGCTTGGGTGATAAAGAAGGGCGAGTGGTCAAAATTTCACTGCGTGCCACCCAAATTCTTGACCGTGATAATATCATTATCATCATACCAAATTCCTCAGTTGCCTCATCGGAGGTGGTGAATCTTACTTCCAAAAAAATGATTCGCTTTGAGGTAACAACTCGTATTGGCTTGCACGCTGACATTACCACAGCACGCAGTGCCATCATCAAAACCTTGCAAAAAGATGAGGTTGTGTTAAAGCACCCAGCACCGCTGGCAACAGTTGCCGAAATTGGCGAATCTGGCATTCGTTTGGTGGTGCGTTTTTGGGTAGCTCCACTGTCGGTTGCACGCATTCCTGTGATTAAAGAAAACATCAATGAAAAAATCAAGCGTGCCTTGGACGAGGCAGGTGTCGAAGTGCCATTTCCTCATATGAAATTACTGCTAGACAATCCCAAGCTGGGTAGTGAGCAGTAGCGAAGTTTTGGCAATCATTTGGGCGTATAACAAATTTATGCCGAACTAAGCAAATGACAGAGTGTGAGAAAATCTGACAGTTTTGTGCTATAATATTTGGTTTAAATAAAAATTTTGGAATTTTATGAGCCTAGCAATCCCTGCATATTTTGCCAATTTAACCCAATTTTGTGCTGATGATTTTTATATCATCATCACTTGTGCAGACGGATTGGAGGCAGCGTTATGTATCGAGCTTGAAAGTTTTGAGCTTGCACCACAAATCTTGCGTGCAGGGCGTGTGCTGGTGCGTATTGATTTGACAAAGCTTTATCACATCTGTCTGTATAGCCGCGTGGCAAGCCGTGTCTTGCTACCACTGGGCGAGTATCATTTTAAACAAAAAATAACTGATAATACAGAAGTGCCTGATGAAGACATTCCGCAGGCGTTGTACCAATTTGCAAGAAGAATTGACTGGACGGCGTTGTTTGGGCTGGAGCATCGATTTGCGGTGCGTCTAAGTACCGATAAGCGATTGACAGTTAATCAGCAATTTGCCACCTTGCGTATCAAAGATGCTATCGCTGACACCTTTAACCATGCGTTTGCTGCACGCCCTGATGTTGATGCCAAATCGCCTGATTTTCAGATTTTTGCAACCGCCAATCAAAAAGTTGCCGAGCTTTTTTTGGATTTGTCAGGAACCAGCTTGCACCGCCGTGGCTATCGAGTGGCAAATACCGCAGCCCCTTTAAAAGAAAATTTGGCAGCGGCACTATTGTATGAGTGCAACTGGCATACTGGAGAGTTTGATGCCATCATTGATCCAATGTGCGGCTCTGGGACTTTTATCAGTGAAGCATTGCTCATGCGTGCAGGCTATCCTGTGGGGATTGATAAGGCAAGTCGTGAGTTTGGTTTTTATGCTTGGCAGCACCACAATGAATCGCTGTGGTTGGATATGGTGGCAGCGGCAAATGATGATTTTCATGCACGCCTTGCCAAGCTACAACAACAAAACTTAACAATCGTTGCCTTGGATGCCGATGCTCAAGCAATCCGAGCCTGTCATAAGAATTTATTGGCGGCAGGCTTGGGTTGTCTATTGCCGAGCATCACCTTGCAGCAGCAAGCATTGCACCATCTGCCGCGTACTTTGGTTGCCCTGCCTGAGCTTGCAACCAAAAATCCTTTGATTATCACCAATCCGCCTTATGGAGAGCGGCTTGGTGAGCTGGATTTTATCAAGCCTTTGTATCAGGGTTTGGGTTTGATCAGTGCAGAGGCGTTGCAACAAGCAGGGGTGCAACAGGCATATATGGCGGTATTGGCAAGTCAGGTTGAGCAAGCAGATACTTTGCCGATACTAAGCCCGCATACTTTGCGTTGCCATAATGGTGCTTTGACGGTGTATTTTCGCCATGGCGAGTTGAATTTGGCAAAACTGCCGAGTCTGATTGACGATTGGCAAAAACAACACATTGTCCATGAAGAGGCACAAGAATTTGTCAATAGATTACAAAAAAATTTATCAAATCTAAAAAATAAAGCCAATAAATATGCAGTGAGTAACTTGCGGGTTTATGATGCTGATTTGCCGAATTTTAATGTTGCCATTGATGTTTATGGCGACAAAATCCATGTGCAAGAATACGCACCGCCCAAGCAAATTCCTGCCGATGTTGCCAAGATGCGATTTAATCTGGTGCTACAGATGGTGCGAGAGGTTTTTGGCGTGTCTCGTGAGGCGATTTTTATCAAAACCCGAGCCAAGCAATCAGGCAATGAGCAATACACCAAAACTGAACATGGCAAGCGTCGTAAGTTGTGGCTGGCACGAGAAGATGGTGCGTATTTTTATGTGAATTTTACCGATTATCTGGATACGGGCTTGTTTATTGACCATCGCACCATGCGTGGGCTTGTCAAATCGGCCAGTCGTGGTAAGCGAGTGCTGAATTTATTTGCTTATACTTGTTCGGCAAGCGTCCATGCGGCACTGGCTGGAGCAAAGCAAGTAACCAGCGTTGATTTGTCTGCCAATTATTTGGACTGGGGTAAGCAGAATTTTGCCTTAAATGGCTTGTTGCTTGATGCCATTATCGAAGATAAGGGCGAATATCTGCCGAAATATCAGTTCATCGCTGCCGATGTGTTTGAGTGGATTAAGCACAATACCGAGCAGTTTGAGGTGATTTTTATTGACCCGCCAACTTTTTCCAATTCCAAGAAGTTTAAGGGTACTTTTGATGTGCAGCGAGATCATGCAGCCCTTATCAATCGTGCGATGAATCGCTTGAGTGCTGATGGCGTGTTGTATTTTAGCAACAATTTCAGCAAGTTTGAGCTTGATGAGGTATTGATGGCTCGCTATGAAATTGTGCAGATTACCCACAAGACCATTGGTTTTGATTTTAATAGCAAAAAGCCAATTCATCAAAGCTATGAAATCCGCCACAAAAATGCCCCAGTGCGTGATTTTGTTGATGAAAGGGTGCTTGATAAAACCACACGCCAAGAGTTGATGACTTATCAAGACAGCAAGCAGCAAGACAGCAAACAAAGGCAGAGTGCCAAGCGGTTGCCACAAGTGAAGGAACCTAGGTCAAAAAATCGCCCAACTTATCCACGCCAAGCCAATAAAACACAAAGTAAGCAGCAGCCCAGCCAATCTGGTACGAAGCGAGTGTATATCAACCCTAAGGCGGCAGACGGTGCGAATTTGGCAAAAAAATTAAATGATAAATTAAATATAGATACACAAAACCTAAGCGAAAAACGCTACAGTATCAAAGCAAAGACAAATACAACGGATAAACAGTCATGAATCAATTTCAAACCGATGACGAGCAACAAGAACTGACCGAGGTACTTTTGGGTCGTGATGACACCACCCATACAATCGATGATGAGCAGGCAGACGATGATCGCCATGACTTTGATGATGGTATTCAATCAACTCGCTTTAAAAAATTACAAAAAAAGCTACGCAAAGAAGTGTCGTGGGCGATTCGCGATTTTAAGATGATTGAAGATGGCGATGTGGTGATGGTCTGCATCTCTGGTGGCAAAGACAGCTTTACTTTGCTGGATATCTTGCTATTTTTAAAGAAAATTGCACCGATTCAATTTGAGGTGGTTGCGGTTAATCTTGACCAAAAGCAACCCGGCTTTCCTGAAGAAGTGCTGCCACGCTATCTGTCAGAGCAGGGCATTCCTTACTACATTCTTGAAAAAGACACTTATAGCATCGTAAAATCTGTCGTACCAGAAGGCAAGACCTATTGTTCGGCGTGTTCTCGTCTGCGTCGTGGCTCGTTATACGGTTTTGCCAAGCAAATCGGTGCAACCAAAGTGGCACTTGGGCATCATCGTGATGATATTTTGGCAACTTTTTTCTTGAACTTGTTCCATGGTGGCAGCCTAAAAGCCATGCCGCCAAAATTATTAAGCGATGATAAGCAAAATGTCTTGATTCGACCTTTGGCATATGTTGCCGAAAAAGACATTATTAAATACGCCAATTACAAAAAATTCCCCATCATTCCTTGCAACCTGTGCGGCTCACAAGAAAACTTGCAACGAGCAATGATTAATGAGATGTTGCGAGAGTGGGATAATGCTCACCCAAAGCGACTTGCCAGTATGTTTAAGGCACTGCAAAATGTCGCTCCAAGCCAATTGGCTGATCGCAATTTGTTTGATTTTGAGAATCTGACGCTTGCTCGAGATGATAATGAGCGACTGTTTGAAGGTGAAAAAATTCAAGCAGGGTTGACAGAAGAGCTTGACAAGATGGGCTTGCCGATTAATCCTTTGGTGCAAAATTTTAATCCAAAGTTTACTGACACACCCAAGCAGGCAGACGATACGCAGGATTCGGACAAACCGTATAAAATCCCTGTGATTAATCCATTGATTTAGGCGTATCACCAAAATCCCACCAACAAAAAACCTAGCACGATGCTAGGTTTTTGGTTTTGGACTTATAGCACTTGGCGAATTTTTTCCAAAGCTTCATCAATTTCGGCTTTGCTGATGATAAGAGGTGGGGCAAAGCGAATAACGGTATCATGAGTTTCTTTGCACAACAGTCCTAATTCCTTGAGCTTTTCGCAATAAGGGCGTGCCGATGTGTTAAGTTCCATGCCGATAAACAGCCCGCGACCACGCACCTGTTTGATGATAGGATTGTCAATTTTTTGTAATTGAGCCAAAAAATACGCACCCAGTTCGGCAGAATTCTCAACCAAATTTTCATCAAGCAAAACATCAAGAGCGGTCATTGAGACGGCACACGCCATCGGGTTGCCACCAAAGGTTGATCCGTGCGAACCTGGTTCAAACACTCCCAAAATATCATCATCTGCCAGCACGCAAGAGATGGGGAACACGCCACCACCCAATGCCTTGCCCAGAATGTACATATCAGGCACAACTCCTTCATGCTCGCAGGCGAATAGCTTACCTGTGCGACCTAAACCTGCTTGAATTTCATCAGCAATAAATAATACATTGTGCTGTTTGCAGACATCAAACGCTTTTTTCATGTAGCCTGCTGGCGGGATATTGATACCTGCCTCACCCTGAATTGGCTCAATCAAAAATGCAGCGGTGTTTGGCGTGATTGCTGCTTGCAGGGCTTCAATATCACCATAAGGCACAAGTTTGATACCGCCAAGCATTGGGCCAAAACCACGCTTATAATCAGGGTCTGATGACAGCGATACCGCACCCATCGTACGGCCATGAAAATTGCCGATGCAGGCAATGATTTCGGCTTGATTGTCCGCCACGCCTTTGACATTATAAGCCCAGCGTCGTGCAGTTTTGATGGCGGTTTCGACCGCTTCAGCACCTGTATTCATCGGCAATACTCGGCTTTTGCCTGCCAGTTTGCAGATTTTTTCGCTCCATGGGGCAAGTTGGTCGTTATGAAATGCACGACTGGTCAGCGTAACCTTGTCCGCTTGTGCCTTGAGTGTGTCAATGATGCGTGGGTGGCAATGACCCTGATTGACCGCCGAATACGCACTGAGCATATCCATATAGCGTTTGCCTTCTGGATCTTCTACCCAGATTCCAGCGGCTTTGCTGATGACGATAGGCAGTGGCAAATAGTTTTTTGTGCCATAACGATCGTTTTGTGCGATGAGCTGTTCGGTTTTACTAGTCATAAATACTCCTTAAAGTTAAACTCCAAAATGATATGATGAATCTTGACGCTGGTTATAATTGTCAGTTAAGGTTAATAATGATTAATGATTTATAAATTTTTAATAAACCATTGCAACGCCATATCATAACCAATATCACCAAGCCCACAAATCACCCCAACCGCCTTGTCCGAAAAATAAGAATGGCTGCGAAAAGGCTCTCTGGCATGAACATTGGATAAATGCACTTCGATAAAAGGCTTGTTTAGTGCTGATAGGGCATCACGAATGGCGATGGAGCTGTGGGTGAAGGCGGCAGGGTTGATGATGATGCCATCAATAGGGTGTGCTGCCAAAAGACCAATCTCGCCAATAAAATCAACAATCGCTCCTTCGTGATTTGACTGAAAAGCAATCAGTTCAATGGCGTGTTGTGCTGCTTGTGCCTGCAATCGCTGCTCGATGTCATGCAGGGTGGTCGTGCCGTACAGGTGCGGTTCTCGTTTGCCGAGCAAATGCAGATTAGCACCATTAATCAAAGCAAGTTTTTTTGAGGTGGCAATAGACATAAACTTGATCCAAAACCAAAAATTCATTGTAGCGAATTTGCCAAGTTTTGGCAAATATTTGTTGTGGATTTTGTTAATTTTCTGTGGCTTGGGTGTAATCTCGCCATTAGCGACAGGCTATTAACTGATAATTAACATTGGCTAATTGTATGGAATATATAGCAATTTTTTTGGTATTTTATAAAAAAATATTGGGTATTTGTAATTTTTCCTATGTAAGTATTTGTAATTATCAGAAATAATGGTAAGATAATCGTGCAAGATATCTGTAAGGTTGGTGGATTTTGTTTTTGCCAGTTATCGAGATTAATTTGTCGAGGCAGATATCAGGTTGTGTAATTTTTTAAGGAAATCACCATGTCAAAAGAACAAGGTACAGTAAAATGGTTTAACGATGCCAAGGGCTTCGGTTTTATTCAGCGTGCTACAGGTGAAGATGTATTTGTGCATTTTCGTGCGATTGTTGGTGAGGGTTATCGCTCACTAAAAGAAGGTCAGGCGGTGGAGTTTATCGTCAGCGAAGGCGAAAAAGGCCTGCAAGCTGAAGAAGTCAGCAAACTATAATGCCAAAAACAGCAGTTCTTACTGCTGTTTTTTTGTGCCAAAGTCTTTGCTGGGCATGGTTTTGTAAACTTGTCAAATTATTTGTTCATATCAAGGCTTTGTAGTCTGGCATAATAGCCATTTTTTGCCAGCAGTTGTTGATGCGAACCTTCCTCAATGATTTTGCCTTCGTCCATCACAATGATACGATCGGCTTGTTCAATGGTGCTAAGGCGATGAGCAACGATGATACTGGTGCGACCAGCCATCAGCCGTTCGAGTGCTTGTTGCACCAGTTTTTCTGATTCATTGTCCAAAGCACTGGTTGCCTCATCAAGCAGCAAGATGGGTGCGTCTTTTAAAATGGCTCTGGCGATAGAAACACGCTGACGCTGACCACCTGATAGTTGACTGCCATTGGCACCGATTGGTTGGTGTAGTCCCAAGGGGTGCTGTTCAATAAGCGTGGATAGATTGGCGGCATGTAGGGCTTGTCTGACTTGCTCTTCGCTTGCCTGCGGGGAGGAATAACGCACATTTTCAAACAAAGTGTCATCAAACAAAAAAGTGTCTTGAGAAACAAGGGCAAATTGTGTGCGTAAATTGCCAATCTCAATGTCATTAATATCCACGCCATCGATGGTGATTTTGCCCGCAGTTGGTTGCACAAAGCGTGGCAGCAGATTGACAGCGGTGGTTTTGCCAGAGCCTGAGCGACCAACCAAAGCGATTTTTTCGCCTGCTTGAATGCTTAGGTCAAAATTATCCAGTGCTTTTTTGGATTCGCTGGCATATTGCACATCGATATTTTCAAAGTGCAAATTGCCAACCACTTGGTTTAGGCGAATTGTGCCACGATTTTCTTCGTTTTTCTCGTCCAAAAATTGACACACAGAATCGGCAGCCAAAAACATCGTCTGCATTGGAATGCTGATATTGGCAAGGTTTTTAATAGGGCCAAACATTTGCATCATCGCCACGATAAATGCCATAAACTCACCGATGGTGGTTAATCCTTGTTGGCTTTGCCACAGGGCGATAAAAATCACCACCGCAAGGGCTGATGAGCCAATGATTTCACTAACAGGAGAGCGGGTGGCACTGGCTTGGGTGATTTTTTTACTCAAGCGAACAATGGTGTCATTGACTTGACCGAAGCGTTTGGCAGCTTGAGCCTGACCGCCAAATAATTTCACCACACGATGCCCTTGGTGTGTCTCATTGACGGTATTGTTCAGAGAGCCGATGGATAATTGTGCATTATTAATAATATCTTTTAGTTTATCTCTATAATATCGAGACAACCAAGACAGTATCGGAAACATAATCAGCACAATCAGAGTCAGCTGCCAGTTAAGATAAAACAGTACAAAAGTCAGCCCAAGAACAATCAAAGTATCACGGGTCAGGACAATAAAAACTTCGCTGCCGTTATTGATTGAGTTGTCTGCCATCTGCACCATGTTCATTAGCACATGACCTGAAGAGGTGTTTTGATAGTAGCTTGAGGGCAAATCAAGCATTTTGTCAAACATATCACGGCGTAGATGGCTGATGGCAACAATGGATACCCAGCTCATCATGTACTGACTAACAAAACGGCAAATGCCACGAAAAATCACCAAGCCCATAAAAAACAACGGTACAATCCATACTTTGTTCTCGGTACCCCAAATGGCGTACTGCATTACATCTTTGTAATATTTTAAAGTTGCAGCAATGCCATCAAAAGCAGGCAGGGGAGTTTCGCGAGTGTCAGGTATGGCAAAGCCCTGATTGACCAACGGTGCGATAAATGCTGCCAGATAGCTTTCGGTAAAGGCGACGCCAATGATTGCCAGCAGGGCAAGAAAAATGCGTGCTTTGTATGGTTTGACATAGCCCATCAGCCGCATAAAACTTTCGGCATCTTTTTTGCTGAACAAACCAAAGGTGAGTTTATGAATCATAACAAATAATTACTGACTAAAAAGTTGAGAAGGTTACTGCCAAGCAGCTTTAATCCATTCACTTGGGAGTACATGACGATACCACTTACCACCACCGCCTGTGATGGCATCGGGCGGATTAATCTCACCATGAAAAACAATGATTTTTGCACCGCTGGGTTTTTTTGGCGGGATAAAATATGCCAATGGAATTTTTTGCAAGCAGTGATATTTAAAGCTGACACACCACGAACTGTCCCAATACTCCAGATGGTGATGCTCTCTGAGATAATTGGACAAAAATGCCTGCTCATGGCGAACTTCTTGGCGTATTTTTTCAAAATTTTGTTCAAAATATGTTAATAATTCTGGATAGGTATTTTGACCAATTTTAAAGCGATATACTGAGCTGTTACCAACCATACGCCATGGTTTTTTCCAATCACGGATAATCACCACGCTGTCCTCATGCTTGGCATTATAAGTAAAAAAACAATCAATATTATCTACAATAACAATATCAATGTCCAAAAACAATGCCGTGCCTTTTAGATCGTATAACTCAGGCTTAAAGGTGGTGAGTTTTTTCCAGCCACGCTCGGGTAGATTGGCAGGCAGGTTAAGCTCAGGGATAGGATAGCACTTGATATCTGGGTTGATGCCTGTGGTGTCGTCGGTCAGGCAAACCATCTGAAAATCAAGCGTTAGATGGCGTTTGACCATGTTATACAGGCGATTGACATACTCGGCAGGGTATTTGCTACCCCATTTCATGCAGATGACATAGCGGTTATCTTGACTCATGGGAAATATCCTGTGTGCTGTGATAATGTTTGGCTATTTTTTGTAGTTCATCATCACTTAGTTGATAGATATTATTAATATTTGGCACATATTTAAATCTGCGATAACCCCACATATAATGTGCTTTATGCTCATTTATCATGGCTTGCATTGTTAGGTTTAGTGCAGAGGTGGCAATGGTGGCATCTGGGTGATACAGATTAGCGTCGTCCAATTGATAACAAAAAATATCAAAGCCTTGATTGTCATCTCGGCGAATGCAAGCAAGCCCTACCAATGCACAAGCTGTCTTATTGGCAAGTTTTGGAGTAAGTGTGCTAGAGAGGGTGGGGATATTAAAAAATGGTACCACCACACCCCCTGAAGGGTCTGGTACATGGTCTGGCAAAATGATGCTAAATCCACCAGATTTTAAGCTCTTAAAAATTGCCTTTACCCCTGTGGCATCAGTAGGCACAAGCGTGGCGTTGAGTCGTTGCCGACCTTGTAGTACAAAATCATTGCTAATTTTGCCTTTGATGGGCTTGTACATGATGGTTGGCGAGCCGAATTGATTGAGCCATGCGTTCATCATCTCCCATGTGCCAAGATGTGGCACAATGGCAAGCATACCATTGGGATTGGCAAGGGCATTGGTTAGAATATCTTGATTGTGAATTGTATGAATTTGCTTAATTGACCAATCAGGTGGCATTGCCCATGATTTGACCGATTCAACGCTGGTTAGGCATTGGTTAAGCACAGTTTGTCGGTGTAGTTGTCGCCGTTCTTGTGCATTTAATTCTGGATAGGCAAGTTGCAGATTGCGATGCACTGAGCGATTGATGCTTAGTGAGGGCATGAGCAATATCAACCAAGCAACCATACGAGCCATTATCCGCAGTAGGGATAATGGCAGATGGCTAAATAGCTGATAGGGATTATTCATGATAATCAGTTGCTGTCTTTGCTTTTTTCACGAACACGCAGACCCAGTTCACGCAATTGCTTGGCGTCGACTTCGGCAGGTGCGTCTGTCAAAGGGCATTCGGCAGTCTTGGTTTTTGGGAAAGCGATGACATCACGGATAGAGCTTGCACCAACCATGAGCATAATCAAGCGGTCAAGACCCAGTGCCAAGCCACCATGTGGTGGTGCACCATATTTTAGGGCGTTAAGCAAGAAACTGAATTTTTCGTTGGCTTCTTCTTCGCCAATGCCCAGAGCCTCAAAAACTGCCGTTTGCATCTCAAGTGTGTTGATACGCAGACTGCCACCACCAATTTCTGTGCCGTTTAGCACCATGTCATAAGCGATGGATAGGGCGGTTTCTGGGCTGTTTTTCATTTCTTCAACCGTGCCTTTTGGACGGGTAAATGGGTGGTGTACAGAAGTCCATTTGCCATCATCGGTTTCTTCAAACATTGGGAAATCAACCACCCATAGCGGTGCCCATTGGCAGGTAAGTAGGTTTAGATCCAAGCCAATTTTGACACGCAACGCTCCCATGGCATCATTGACAACTTTGGCTTTGTCAGCACCGAAGAATATCAAATCGCCATTTTGGGCATTGGTGCGGCGAATCAGCTCAACCAATACCTCATCGGTCATGTTTTTGATGATGGGTGATTGCAGCCCTGATTCTTTATCAACGCCATTGTTGATATTGCTGATGTCATTGACCTTAATGTATGCCAAACCTTTGGCACCATAGATGCCGACAAATTTGGTATAGTCATCAATTTGCTTACGGCTGATGTCAGCACCATTTGGAATGCGCAGAGCAACAACACGACCTTTTGGATCGTTGGCAGGGCCTGAGAATACCTTAAATTCCACTGACTGCATGATATCGGCGACATCAATCAGCTTAAGTGGGATACGCAAATCGGGCTTATCAGAGGCATAATCACGCATTGCATCAGCATAAGTCATGCGTGGGAAAGTGTCAAATTCTACACCCAGCATGGTTTTAAAGAGTTCTTTGGCAAGCCCTTCGGAGATGTTCATAATCTCTTCATCGTCCAAAAATGAGGTTTCGATATCCACTTGGGTAAACTCAGGCTGACGGTCAGCACGCAAATCCTCATCACGGAAGCATTTGGCAATTTGATAATAACGATCAAAACCTGCAACCATTAGCAGTTGTTTAAATAGCTGTGGTGATTGTGGTAGGGCATAAAACTCACCGTTAGATACACGGCTTGGCACCAGATAATCACGAGCACCCTCTGGCGTGGCACGGGTCAAGATTGGCGTCTCAACATCCAAAAACCCTTGCTCGTCCAAATAACGGCGAATCACCGAAGTGGCTTTGGCACGGAACATCATACGCTCTTGCATTTCTGGGCGACGCATATCCAAGAAGCGGTATTTTAGGCGTAGCTCTTCAGATACGGTAATGGTGTCATCATTTAGTGGAAATGGCGGTGTTTCTGCCTTGGCAAGGGTTTGGATTTCTTTGGCAAGCAGTTCAACATTGCCGCTTTTCATGTTTTTGTTTTCGGTGCCTTGATAGCGTGCACGGACACGACCAGTGATTTGTAGCACATATTCAGAGCGAGCAGCATCGGCGGTTGCAAAGGCCTCTGGCGTATCAGGGTCAATAACGACCTGCAACAAGCCTTCACGATCACGCATATCCAAAAAAATCACCCCGCCGTGATCACGACGACGATGCACCCACCCAACAACAGTGATGGTTTGGTCAATCAGCTCTTCGGTTACAAGACCGCAATAAATGCTACGCATATACAGTTTACCTTAAATTATTAATTATGTGAAATAACAAAAGCCACACAAGCAACCTGCAAGTGAGTTTTTATAAGCAATAAATATTTCAATTGCTACATTATGCCTGTTTATTGATTTTCGTGCAAGTGTTGGCAAAAAAATTCATGACAATTAATGAAGACTGTATGCAAAAAATAAAAACCATGAAAAATATCAGCCACTTAGGCTGCTTGACAATTAACCACATTGCTTAATATTTGTTCATTTTGCCAATACTTGATTAAAAATATTAATTTTTGGTGATTTGTTGTGGCACAATGGCGTTGGCTGTGGTAGCATTAACAATATTTATCTGTATGATTTATAAGTGTTTTTGTTAAAATATTTATAAATAAAACTAATAAATTAGTAACGCTGATTTTGTTTTTGCACAATTTGCCAAAAAAGCTGGAATGATGTTTTCATGGATACCTTAAATCTTTTGTATGTTATCGCCTCATTGCTGATTTTTATCAGTATTATGACGACTACGCTGTCGGCTCGCTTGGGTGTGCCTTTGTTGTTGTTTTTTTTGGGCGTGGGCATGCTGGCTGGCGAAGAAGGGGTTTTGGGCATTGAGTTTGCAGAATATAATTTGGCAAATTTCATCGGACAGGCAGCATTGGCGTGCATTTTGCTTGATGGTGGTTTGCGGACTTCATTTAACTCGTTCCGTGTCGGGCTAAGACCTGCAATCACTTTGGCAAGCTGGGGGGTGTTGGCAACGGTTGCTGTGCTGGGTTTATTCGCCACTTGGCTTTTGGGCGTTGATTGGCGGCTGGGGGTATTGATGGCTGCCATTGTTGGCAGTACCGATGCGGCGGCGGTTTTTAGTTTATTAAGAAATGGCGGCGTAAAGCTCAACGACCGTGTGCAGGCAACGCTTGAGATCGAATCAGGGGCGAACGACCCTTTGGCGATTTTGTTGGTTACTGCGATGATTGCTCTAAATCTTGACCCAAGCAGTCAGGGGGTGGTTGATATTATCCTGATGCTTATCAGTCAGATTGTGATCGGTTTGGTGTCGGGGTTGCTTGCTGGTTGGGCGTTGTCTCGGTTGCTGCCAAAGGTGCATCTGGCAGATGGTATGTATGCCATCTTAATCCTGTCGGCAGGCATGGTGGTATTTGGTTTGACAAACTTGCTTGGCGGTTCGGGGTTTTTGGCGGTGTATTTGGCAGGCGTGGTGATTGGCAATACCAAAGTGCGTGCGACCGAGCATGTGCTGCGAGTGATGGATAGTTTTGCATGGCTGTCCCAAGCGGTACTTTTTGTGGTGCTGGGACTACTTGTACAACCATCGAGCATATTTGAGGTTTGGCATTATTCGTTATTGATTTTTATTTTTTTGTTATTTGTCGCAAGACCCTTTGCCGTTGTTAGTTCGCTGTTGCCATTTCGCTTTGGATTTCGCGAAATTGGCTTTATTTCGTGGGTTGGTCTGCGTGGTGCTGTGCCGATTACTTTGGCGATTATCCCTGTTACTATGCAGGTTGCAGGGGCGGATTTGGCGTTTAATATCACCTTTGGAGTGGTGATTTTGTCTTTGCTGGTGCAAGGTGCGAGCATTCCGATGATGTCAAGGCTGTTTCGCGTGTGGGTGCCGACCAATAACGAACCAAAGGCTTGGCATGAGATTTGGGTGGGTGATCAGGCAAATATCACTTTGTATGAATTTGAGGTCAAACAAGGAGCATTTGCCATCGGTCGCCATCCGCAGAGTATTTCTAGCAAGTTTCAGGCTGATGAGATGTCGATGTTTGCTGTGGTTAGGCAGGGAAAATTATTGACCGTCAATGAGGATACCATCTTAAAAATGGGCGATGTGGTGTGGTATGCCTTGCGTACTGATATTGCTGGCAGTGTGGCAAAAATTTTCAATAATTCAGCAACGCAATACCAAAAAAACAGCGAGTTTTATGGCGATTGGTTGTTGTCGCCACACGCTCGCATTGCTGATTTGCCATTTTATAATCTGGCGACTCGCTCACTGGCAACCGCTCAGCAGCGGCGTTTGGCACGACCTGTTGCCAGTGCTTTTGATGTATTTACCGTGCCACCTGATGTTAGTAGTTTGACAGGGGTGGACGAATATTTGGTTGCCAAATTAACCGCCGCCAAAAACCAAACGGTTGAAGAATATATGATGGAGCATTTTAAAACCGAGCCAGTCAAGGGCGACGAGGTGCATCTTAATGATACTTGGTCGCTGATTGTGCGTGATGTTGATAATAAAGGCAGGTTGCGTGGCGTTGGTCTAAAAAATAAGAGCAAAAATCCCACGACAAAATCCACTGATTGATTGCAAGATTGGCGATTTGTCGGTTTTTTGTAATATTTTTTGTATATTGCTTTAAACAAACAGCATCTGCCCTGATTTAAGCCTGTGGTTATGTTTTATTTGTTCTTTAAACATGAATAAATTTTAAAGTTAAATTTATTAAAGGATAGTTATGTTACATTTCCCCAAAAAACTCGTTGAGCTGCAAATCATTCACCTAAACAAATCTCAACAAGATGCCATCAAGCAGCTTGAAAATGCCAAAAAAGACAGCGATTTGTCGTGTCAAATGTTGGCAAAATTATGCCAAAAAATTAAGAAAAATCAAAAACAAAATCAAGAAAACATTGATAATAATGAGCAGGAACAAGCTGTATATGTGCTTGATTTTGACGGCGATATCAAAGCCAGTGCGGTTGCACAATTGCGTGAAGAAATCAGCACCATCATCAGTGCAGCAGCCAAGGGTGATGAGGTGGTATTACGCTTAAAAAGTGGCGGCGGTCAGGTTCATTCCTATGGTTTAGCTGCAGCACAATTGGCACGGATTAAGCAAGCGGGTCTGAATCTGACGATTTGTGTTGATGAAGTGGCAGCCAGCGGTGGCTATATGATGGCGTGTACTGCCGACAAAATTATCGCCAGCGATTTTGCCATCATCGGCTCGGTGGGCGTGGTGAGTCAGTTGCCGAATTTTCATGAATTCTTAAAAAAGCACGATGTGCAATTTGAGCAATTCACCGCAGGCGAGTACAAGCGAACGGTAACGATGTTTGGCGAAAATACCGACGAAGATCGTGCCAAGCACCAAGAGGATTTGGAACGCATTCATCAATTGTTTAAGGATTTTGTCAAAAAACATCGCCCATCGCTTGATGTAGAAAAAATCGCCACAGGTGAGATTTGGTTTGGTAGTGATGCCAAAACGCTTGGTTTGGTTGATGAGATTGGCACATCGGACGCTTATTTGCTTGATAAACTTGACACACAGCAGGTCTATGCACTGCACTCACGCACCAAGCCAACTTTGGCCGAAAAACTAGGTCTTGCCGATCAAGTCTCAACAAGCGTGGCACAGGTGGCTGATGCAGCATCTGGGGCGATTGGGCAGTGGCTACACAAGTTTAATCGTGCCAAGTTTTAGAGCATGACTGTCAAGTTACTGGGAATTTTTACCAATTTGCGTTACAATATGGATTTTGATAATTTTGGATATTTTGATGAAAAAATTAGAAGAACTATTTAATAAAGCTGATAAATTTGGTCGTGTTGTTGCCAATCGCTTTAGTAAAATCAAGGACTTGAACGACATTCGTGGCATTGGTGCAGGCAAGACGGTACTAATCACAGGTGCCAGCAGTGGCTTGGGTGCGATGATGGCACGCAAATTTGCATTTTTGGGCTATGATTTGGCAATCTGTGCAAGGCGAGTGGAGCGACTTGAGGCATTAAAAACAGAGCTTGAGCACGAATTTGGCATTACGGTGCATATTGAGCATCTGGATGTCATGGATTATGAGCAAATTTTTACGGTATTTGACAAATTTGTCGCCAAGGCGGGCAGGCTTGATAAAATCATTGTCAATGCAGGTGTTGGCGATAGCCGAGTGATTGGGCATGGCAGATTTAATATCAACCGTGCAACCGCCGAGACCAATTTTATCGCAGCGATTGCTCAGTGCGAGGCAGCGATGCAGATTTTTCGCAACCAAAACAGCGGTCAGCTGGTGGTCATCTCCAGTATGTCGGCGGTGCGTGGCTTGCCGCGACATCTGACAACCTATGCTGCCGCCAAGGCTGGTTTGGCAAGGCTTGCCGAAGGCATTCGTGCTGATATGATCAAAGAAAAATTGCCGATTACCGTATCAACCATCTATCCAGGTTATGTGCGTACTGATTTAAATATCGGTGCCAAATACTTACCTTTTGAGGTGGAGGAGGACGAAGGGGCTGATGTGATTATCAAGGCAATTGAGGCGGGTGTTGATGAGGCTTATGTGCCTGCATGGCCATGGTTGCCGATTGGGCTGGGTATGAAGTATCTACCGCTAAAGCTAATCACCAAATTTATCTGATGTTTTGTTATCAAAAGGCTTGTTGTTGCAAGCCTTTGCGATTTTGAGCGATTGTCAAAAAGGAGATTGCCAAATTGAGTAACAGCCAAAACCCAACACAAAAAAGCACTGAGGTGATGATGGAGGCTGCCACCGAAGCCAAACAAGCTGCTGAGGTTGCCAAAGAAGTGGCGGCAGACGCTGCCAAAATCACCAAAGACACCATTGAATCTGGTGCAAACAACACCTTGGATTTTTTGGGTGTGCCGATTGATATTACTACATTAACCCAAATGGCCATTGATATGTCAGGCAGATTGGCTTTGGCATTATTGATTTTCTTTGTGGGCAAATGGGTGGGTAAGCGATTGGTTCGGCTTGCCAAGCTGGTAATGGCTCGCAGTCGTCTGGATAATACCGCTGCCAATTTTTTGGGCAATTTGCTCTATGGTGTGATGCTGGTTGCGGTTATTTTGGCGGCGTTAAATAAACTTGGCGTTAATACCAACTCATTTGTTGCGATTTTGGGTGCGGCAGGTGTGGCGATTGGTGTCTCGCTAAAAGACCAGTTATCAAATCTGGCTGCTGGTGTGCTGATTGTGATTTTTCGTCCCTTTGGGCGTGGCGATGTGGTAGAAATTGGCGGCAAGACTGGTACCGTGCTTGAGATTACGCTGGTGAATACGCGTATCCGCACAGCCAATAATCATGAAATTATTATCCCAAATGGCGACATCATGACCACTGCCAGTGTGAATTTTTCGTCATTGCCGACCCGCCGTGTTGATGTTGAGGTGGGCATTGGGTATGATGCGGACATTCGCAGTGCCAGAGCGGTCATGCTTGATTTGGCAAAAAATCACC
Organism: Moraxella cuniculi; assembly: GCF_900637105.1. Lineage (NCBI taxonomy): Bacteria > Pseudomonadati > Pseudomonadota > Gammaproteobacteria > Moraxellales > Moraxellaceae > Moraxella > Moraxella cuniculi. The sequence goes on from NZ_LR134343.1 coordinate 1,254,654, forward strand.
CCAATGTGCTGGCAACGCCAGAGCCTGTGGTGCTGGTAACTGCACTGGCGGACAGCTCGGTGGATTTGTCATTGCGTGTTTGGGTGGAAAATGAGCATTGGCTGACGGTGCAAGCAGATTTGCTTGAGCAGGTTAAGTATGCCTTTGATGAACATGGCATCAATATCCCATTTCCCAACCGTACGGTGCAGATTGAGGGGTTTGATATGCAGACACTGAGCAAATTGCTACAACAACAAAAAGACGATGCTTGACAGCCTAAGCTGCCTGGTGAATTGGCTTGTGGTGAGGGGTTGCTAAAATGCCCGTTTGTTATGATGAGAATATTTGTTGCATTGTAGTAAAATTCCCTGTTAATCATTCATCATGCAGTAATGCCATGCAGGATAATAAAATATAAACACTGTATCAAAAATAAGTGAATTAATTATGCCAAAAAATCCATTTTCTTTTGCCAAAAAGCACCTAACACAGGGCGTGCAGGTGCTTGGGCGTATCCAAAAGACCGCAAGCGTGGCGGGTTTGTCGGCATTGCGAGTGGCGGCAGGCGATAAGATGGACGCTTATTTGCTAAAAGATGCCTTTGAGCAATTGGGCGTAACTTATATCAAACTTGGTCAGTTTATTGCCAGTACGCCGTCAATTTTTCCACGAGAATATGTGCTGGCGTTTCAGGGCTGTTTGGATCAGACAACGCCTGTTGGATTTGACAAAATTCGCCAAGTGCTTGATGACGAGCTGGCAGATGAGCGGCGTGGCTTGGGCGATATTTTTGCATATATTGATCCAAAACCTCTGGCATCGGCTTCTATTGCACAAGTGCATAGGGCGGTGCTGTCTGATGGTCGTCAGGTGGCACTTAAGGTGCAAAAACCTCATGTCAAGGCGGTCATGCAGACAGATTTGGGCGTGTTGCACAGTGTATTTTGGGTATTGGAGCGTGCAATTCCCAATCTAAAAGCAGTGTCTTTGGCTCCGATTGTTGATGAGATACGCACCAGAATGATTGCCGAAACCGACTTTTTGGCAGAGGCTCGGCACATTGAAAGGTTTGTGGATTATCTTGCCAAAACAGGCAATCAAAAAGTCATCGCCCCAAATGTGCATCATCAGCTGTCTACCAAAAAAGTGCTGGTGATGGATTTGTTGGTTGGCAAATCACTCATTGATGACAGCTTGATTTGGGACGGTACGGCGGGCAAAGACAGCAAGCAAATCATGAGCGATGTGCTGGATACTTGGTTTTTGTCGCTGATGATGACTGGCGAGTTTCATGCTGATTTGCACGCTGGTAATTTGATGTTACTTGATGATGGTCGCATCGCCTTTTTGGACTTTGGTTTGATGGGTAAGATTGAGCCAGCGAGCCTGCAGGCGTGTTTTGCACTTGTGCAGAGCTTGCAGATGAATGATTATCATGGCATGGCACAGGCGATGGTGGCTATCGGCATGACCAAGAAGCCTGAGCAGATGGATATGCAGCTATTGGCGATGGATTTGCAAAAAATGCTTGGCAAAATTCATGGAGCGACAAACGCCGCCCATGCCGAAGAGGGGCTAAATGTCATGATGCTTGAGATGGTGGAAATTGGCAAGCGGCATGGCATTCATTTCCCTCGAGATTTTGCTCTGCTGATTAAGCAGTTGTTGTATTTTGACCGCTTTATGCTGACTTTGGCACCTGATATGGAGTTGTTTGAGGGCGAGCGGCTGGATTTTATTAAGATTAACTAAACTGCCAGCAGTAGCTTATAATAACCACACGGACAATCAAAGAGATTGCTGCACCGATGAAGGCTTGATTTGCTGTCAATCGCTATGTTGATATTGTTCAATAAAAAAACACCAGATGGTAAAACTTAACCATCTGGCTGATGTGCTTGATAAGGCGGCAAATTTTTGCAAGTATGATGATTTTATTAATTGGATAATATTTATAATTTTTGATAATGATCCAGCAGCACTTCGGCAAGATCGTCTGCCAAATCACGACGCAGCGGTGCTTTGTCGTGATAATTATCATGAAGACTGCTGTAATTTGGCTGTGTGCGGGCTTTTTTTAGGCTGGCAGGCAGTGCGTTACTTTGCCAAGGCAGGGCATGTTGCTTGTTGTCGATGGCATCTATGCTGGCGTGTCCGCGATGCCTAAGTACATAGTGCAGGCTTTGGCTACGAGCTGCCAGCAGGGTCAAAGTGGCATCATCGATATTGAGCGTCTGAATGCCTAGGGCTTTGTCTTTTAAGGTATTGCTGTTTGGCAACAAACCACCAAGCACGCCGCCAATGGCAGTACCCAGCCCAAGACTTGTCCCCAGCGTCGCCACATCAATGCCAGCACCGATAATCATGCCTGCCAGACTGCCACCTGCGGTGCGTATGCCATACTGAGCCAATAATTGACTGTCAAAAATATCCTGCACCTCGCCTGTGATGGCAGGGCTGTCATCATTGAGCGTATCTTGATAAAATCGGTACAATGCCAGCAGCTGTTGTTGTAGAATTTGTTCTGCTTGTCGTACGGCATTTTGCATGGCACTAAGCACAGGTTTTGGGTCGCTGCGTTCGTCAATTTTTTTGCTAAAAGCAGCAACATTAATCAAAAAATCCGCAATGAGCAAACTGCCTTGCTCCAACAATTCTTGCCAATTGTCATGCCGCTGTTGTTTGAGTGTGGTAATATTGACATCATGCTGTAGCAGCAGGCTAAGGTTTGACCATAGTGCCATTTCGTTGTCAAAATCAAACGCCACAGTATCAAAGCTACTGCTGATATGCAAGGCTCGCCTGCCAAGCATTTCACGCCATGCGTTTGGTTGATTGGCAGCACTGGTGAAGTTAAATACTGGCAAAATAGGCACGCCAGAGTTTGCCAAAATAGCCAGCTCATCTTTATATTTGCTCAAGACAGGCTCTCTGGCATCGATGACATATAGGGCAACATCAGAGGATAATAAACTTCTGATAACTTTGGCTTCTTGGCTATAATCCGCTTGCAGCCTATCATCTTGATTATCCACCGCTGCCAAAAACGCCATCAGTCGTTCAACGCCATCAGCTCGCCCATCGGTATACAGCTGCAAAAAATCCATCACGCCTGCTGCATCCTCAAGCCCAGGCGTGTCATACAGCACAACCAGTGGCTCTTGGTGGTTGCCAAGTATCTGCACCGCACTGACATGGCGTGTGGTGGCAGAGCTATTTTTTACTTCGCCAAAATCACTGTCTCGCAACAAGGTTCGCATGAGCGAGGTTTTGCCGACATTGGTGTGTCCGATGACGCAAATTTTGCTTGGCTGGGTGGTTGTGTGATGAACAGACATGGCTTAACCTAGAAATGTGTACTAGAGGCAGTTGGGGGGTTTTGGCAGACCTGCGATACGATTGACATGACGAGCAACCAAACCTGTGTTAAACAGCTGCTGTAGCTTTTGGTTGCTAAGTTGCAACTCAGGCAGGGTTGCGGTCAAATGCTTGATTAAAGCTCGCGTGGCAGGGCTATGATGATAAGTCTCAAAAAAGTGGCGTACTTGCTGCAAAATTTGATAATGCTCATCGCTTAGTTGCAAATCCAGCGTGTTTGCCAATTGTTGAGCGATGGCAGGGGTCCAGTCCAGATGGTTTTGTAGATGTCCATCATGGTCAAGGCGTGGGGTATCGTGGGGTAATTTATTCATAAATAATAAACTAAAAATTAAGGCATATATCATAATCTTGAGCATTTGCCGTGCCAAACTTAAGTGCTTGGCGGACTGGCTCATCAATGATAATATCATCAGCAAACTGGTGCAGGGCAGGTGCTATGTCATACAGCTCAAGCGACTGAATCATGCCATAAATCCGCGTGGTGGCATCAGTTAGCAAGGTCAATGATTGCTCACCAAGCACAAATTGCACCAGATGGTCAAAAGTTGCCAAAGTCAGTCCCAACGAGATGGCTTCATAGGCGATGAGTTCACTGTCGGTATTGATATGAATCAAAAATTTTTGCATGGTTATCTGTGGGCTAATTAACTTAATACTGAATCACGGTGGTGTCATCATCAATCATCAATACAAGCTCAGACAGCCCAGTTAAATAAAATGGACTAAGTAAATTATCACCATCGAGCTGATGACGCGTGGCATTATTTTTGTCGGTGATGCCACGAGCCAAAGCGGTGCTGACACATACAGGTAGTGCTAGCGTGTGCGATTTGGCAAGAGCTATCCAGCCCTGTGCAATGCTTGGTACATCGGCAGTCTGCCACGCCAAGCGATTGGCAACATAAGCACCATCACCATAAAAAAATACCAAAACGCACTCGCCACGCTTAAGTCTTTGGGTGGCGTCTGTTAGGGCGAGATTTGCCTGCTTGCTGTGCGGCGAGCAAGTAATCAACAAAAGGGTCTTGTGGCTCATGGTGATACTTTTTTAAATAAAGACTTATTATAGCCCAAAAGATAGGGTAAAATAAGCCCATTGTTAAAAATTTCTTTGGGTCATGATTGCTGGTTTAGCAAATCTGGACTTGTTTTTAAATAATATCAATTATCTAACTTTGGGTGATTTTGCGAGGATTTATGGCGTTGAGTGCATTTGTGCCAAATCAAAGACAGCTTGATGGGCTAAAACTTGCCAGCCCCTTTGCATGGCAAATTTATCAAAAGCAAACAACTGTCGCCCAGAGATTTTTGGCTGAGTATGATTTATCCCTGCCACTTGTGCGGTCTGACTTTGACGCCTTGGTGCGTCGTTTTGTGGGCTTGGGGACGACTTATTATTTGGACAGCATTGATGAGCCGATGGTGATGGCAGGGTTGCGGCAACTTCGGCAGCTGTTGATGCTCAAATGGATTTGGCAGGACGCATTATCATTGATTGAGCTTGATAGACTCATGCAGGAGCTGTCAGATTTTGCCGATGCTTGCATTCAATTTTCGAAAGATTTTATTTATAATAAATTAACAAAACGCTACGGCACGCCACAAATTAAACAAAAAAACAAAACCATCGCTGATGAATTTGCCATTATCGCCATGGGCAAATTGGGGGCAGGCGAGCTGAATTTGTCGAGCGATATTGATTTGGTATTTGTGCATATTGCCAATGGTGAGACCGATGGTACCAAGAGCATTGACACGCACAAATTCATGAAAGACCTTGGACGAGGGGTGATTAAACTGCTTGGCGAAAATACCGAGCATGGCTTTGTATTTCGGGTGGATATGCGGCTAAGACCGTGGGGAGATGGCTCGCCGCTGGTGCTGCACACGACAGCACTTGCCAAGTATTTTAACCAACATGGGCGGACATGGGAGCGGTTTGCATGGCTAAAAGCAAGGGTGGTCAATGAGATTGGTGCAGATTTTTCGTATAATTTACAACAGATTATCAAAAATTTTGTCCATCGGTATTATATAGATTATAGTGCATTTAGTGCTTTGCGTGAAATGAAGGCGATGATTGTCAATCAGCAGACCCAAAGGCAGGATTTGGACAATGTCAAGCTGGGCGTGGGTGGTATTCGTGATATTGAGTTCATTGTGCAGGCATTTGCTTTGATTTATGGCGGGCATCATGTTGCTCTTGCGGAGAATTCTGCCTGCCTGCCTTGCTTGACAAAATTGATTGAGCTTGGCTATATTGAGGAGCAAGAGGGCGAGCAGCTGGCGGCGGCATATCGTTTTTTGCGTCGCTTAGAGCATGCTATCCAAGCACGCCACGACCAACAAACCCAGCAGTTGCCAAGTGGTGCTGATGAGCTTGCCGCGATTGCAACTTGCTTGGGTTTTGAGTCGGTGGCTGCATTTCGTTCGGTGCTTGATGCCCATCGGCAAAATGTCAGCCGACCGTTTGGGCGTATGGTAACAGACAGGCAATCCCCCAAGCAAGAAAGTCTAGATATTGCACAGATTTATGAGTCGCTTCAGGATACTTTGGGTGATGAGGCGAATGCGATTTTGGCAGATTTTATGAACTCAAAGTTGGTTGCCACACTTGATGAGGTATCCAAAGAGCGGCTAAATCAGGCATATCCGATTATCCTGCACGCTGTTTTGCTTCATGCCAAAAGGCAGGGCGTGCCAGCGGTGATGCAGGCATTGCCACGATTGATTGATTTGCTTGAGGGGATTTGTCGGCGTTCGATTTATTTGGTGATGTTAAGCGAAAATCCCAACGCAACCATGCGATTGATTCCAATGCTGGGACAAAGTTCGTGGATTGCCCGTGAGCTGGCACATTATCCTGTGCTGCTTGATACTTTTTTGCAAAAGCGGTATCTGCACCTGCCTGATAGGGCGGAGCTTGGGAATATTTTGCGACAAAGCCTGCTGCGTGTTGAGCCGTTTGATGATGAAAGTTATCTAACTGCCATTCGCTTTTTTAAAAAAACCCAAGTATTGGCGGTGGCGACGGCGGATATTTTGGGCTTGCGACACATTATGAAAGTCTCGGACAGCTTGACTTTTATTGCCGAGGTGGTGCTGCATTCGGCGTTGTATCGTGCTTATGATGAGCTGTCCAAAAAGCACGGATTGCCATTGCTACAAAACGGCGAGCGAGCCACAGTGGATAATTGCGGTTTTGCCATCATTGGCTATGGCAAGCTGGGCGGGCTTGAGATGAGCTATGCGTCAGATTTGGATTTGGTATTTTTGCATCGCATTGATGAGCTGGGCGAAACCGATGGCGAAAAACCAATCAGTGGCATGAAATTTGCCGCACGACTTATCCAAAAAATCATCACCTATCTTGCCACACAGACCCGCGATGGTCGTGCTTATGAAATTGACACTCGCCTAAGACCATCTGGTAATGCAGGCGTGGCGGTGATTTCAACTTGGGCATTTGAAATGTACCAAACCCAAAAAGCATGGTCATGGGAGCATCAAGCTCTCGTGCGTGCCAGAGGCTTGGTTGGTGATGACAGTGTGCTTGCGGAGTTTGATCGCATTCGCAAGCAGGTACTGACAACGAGACGAGATGTTGCCCAAATTCGCCTTGATGTTATACAAATGCGGCAAAAAATGCAGACGCACCTAGGCTCTAAGTCTGACAATCATACAGATGGCAAGCACCAGTTTCACCTAAAGCAGGATTCTGGCGGATTGGTGGATATTGAGTTTTTGGCACAATACTTGGTGCTGCGATATGCCCGTGATTATGCCGAGCTTGCCAGATGGTCGGATAATGTGCGTATCTTTGAGGCGGCTCAGACGACAGGCATCTTGGCAAGCGAAGATTGTAAACAGCTGACCGATGCGTATCTGCAATTACGCAAAAAAACGCATGAGATGGCATTGTCCGAACAGCCAGCTGTGGTGAGTGATGATCAGTTTGGGCAGCTGCGGCAGTTTGTGCGTACAATGTGGCTTGAACAGCTTGGTGATGAGGCACAGTAAGCGGTCTTTATAACTTAGGCTTGTTATATTTTTAGTGTTTTTCAGGCGGTCTTAGGCTGGAGGGTTTCATTTGCTTACTGCTGCCAGATGTCAATATTCTTTATGGTTTTTGGTTGGTTAAATGGCTTTTCTAACCAAGTATTGATTTTATCACCAATCATGTCTTTGTTGGGTGGTTTGAAATTTGTTTTGTTGGATAGAGTGAATTTTTGCTAAAATAATTTATAAGTTTTTGTCAGTATTATTTTTTATAAAATGGTTGGTTTTTTGTCTCGTCAATAAGATGATATTAATAGGATTTTGTGATTGTAAATATTTTAAATAATAAAGTTTTATAAATTTGAATGCTTATCAAACCCATTTAACCTAACAATTTCTTTGATTGTATTTTTATCAAACAGTTTTTTGTCTTATTTGCTACTAAAAAAGCTTGGTATATAAAAACACCAACTACATTATTATATCAAGTAGGTATAATAAATCACTTTACTATATCTTAAACTCAATTTCATTCTTGATTTTGAAACATGACAAATAATGACTTTTATAAATTCATTATTTGCCATTCCCTTTGATTGTCAAAAAATAGTTTAAGAGCAAGCCAAAATACCTTACGGTAGAAAATCCATTGTTGGATAAAATTAATTATTTTTTATAAAAATTTACAAAAATACTTGATTATTAATTACTGTTTATTATAATTAAGTACAACTGTACAAAGTGATAGTTATCTGACCTACTACCACCTTATACAGTTGTGGCTGTTGGTTGAACTGACAGTCTTTTCATAAACTTCAAATCAGGAAAAATCCATGAAAAAACTTTCAATTCTTGCACTAAGTGCAACCTTTGCCATCACTCCTGCTTTTGCAGAAATGACCACCCATTATAACACAGTTTCGCCACAAACTGATTTATCTTTTGCTTTTGATGACAGCCAAAACCTACAAGCCACCGCTATGACTGAGCAGGAAATGGCAGAGACGGAAGGAGCTTGGTTTCCTGTTGCAATTGCATTAAATGTTGGTGGTCGCTTTGTTGCCAATCAACTGGTTAAACACTATATTGGAAATGCAAGTTTGGCTTATGGTACTTATTCTTGGGGCAAAAACCAAGGAAAAAAATAATCATTTTCTTGACCAAATATTTAAACCGTTAAAAACGGTTTAAATATTTGCATAGTCTCCTATCAATTTTGTATGAGACCTTTATGCCATATATTTATAAAATATGCCCACACTGCCGTGATAAGTGTATAGATGTTATAGGTTTTTCAGGACGATGCCCTGTTTGTCAAACGTCACTTCAGACTGCTGCTTATTTTTCCATTGGTTTGACAGCATTATTGCTGATTTGCTTATTAATTAGCTTGTATTTGAAATTATACATTATTTCTTTAGGATTTTTATGTCTTATCTTGATTTATAAGATATTTTCATACCAAATAGATTGTTTGTTATTCCCTTTGATTGTCAAAAAATAGTTTAAGAGCAAGCCTGATGAAGTTAAAATACCTAATGCCTATCTTTGCGACAGTATCAACAATTGCCCATGCCGACCTGCCCCTTACGGTAGAGGATTTAACAACGGACAAAAACCGTTTTAAATTAGATACATCGCTTAGTTATTATAACCAAAGCCAAACCAGTCTGGCTCCGCAGACTTATGGCATGGCGGACTTGGGTAATGGGCGTGTTATTATCTTGCCAGCACCAGCGGCAGAAAATAACAGCAATACCGATATGTTGATTGTGGGTGCAGGTTTGCGTTATGGCATCAGTGATTCTTGGGAGGTGGGGGTGCGAGGCAATTTTGTGCATACCACAGAGCGTTATACCATAGACCAAAAGCCCAATCAGAGCAACAATCGTTTTTTGCAAGACATTTATCTTGGCATGCAATACAGCTTTAAGGATAACAAAAAATTCCCCGACAGCCTATTATTTGCCGAAATTTCTGCCTATGATAACACCCAAGGTTTGCGATCAAAATCAGGCTCATCGGTTCTGGTGGGTGGCACGGTTTATACCATCAATGATCCGATTGTATTAAGCTTGACAGGCTCTTATCAATACAACGGCAATCGCAAAACATTGCATAACACAGCGGTTGATTTGGGCGATGTGCTGGCGATAAATGGAGTTGTTGGTTTCGCTGTTAATCCTGATATCACATTGACTGGTGGCGTGGGCATACAATACAAAAAAGCCGATAACTTTGAAGATATGGGGCAAATATCACACAACCAAACACAGACCTTGTTAAATCTTGGCATGGCGTATGCTTTATCAGCCAGAAGTAATTTGACCGCCAATGTACGCACCAATATTTCAGGTGGTAATAATAGCACGCTATCACTGGGCATTACAACCAAACTTGGGGCATTGCCACCGCCTTTGTCAGAAAAATACCGCCAATCAAATAAATAATGAAATATTGTCAAATTTTGGGCATGGCTTTTGTTGCATTTGGGCAAGTTGGTTATGCCAGTACAATAAACAGTCCTTATTCCGCCCAAATTTTTTCAAGCCATACCACCTTTAAGGACAGGCGAGATGCCAACATCACCAAACAAGACTTGGACTATTCTTGTGGGGCATCTTCTTTGTCTACCATTTTAACTTACTTTTATAATCAGCCGACAACAGAAGCTCAAATTTTGGAAGATATGGCATTGGATAACATGATGTCATCTTTTTTGGATTTGGCACAGGTTAGCGAAAAATACGGCTTTGTTGGGCGTGGGCTTTTGATGGATTATGAGACACTTTCCCAAATCAAAATCCCTGCCATTGTCTATCTTAATCACAAAAGAAGCGACCATTTTAGCGTGGTGCGAGCGATTGACAGCACTCATGTTTATTTGGCGGATTCAAGTATGGGCAATAGAATATTAACCAAAAAACAATTTGAAAAAATGTGGCTTGCTGCTGATAACACCAGCAAAGACAACAACACCAAAGGCAAAGTGCTGCTGATACTGCCAACAACAGACAAACAAAAACAACTAAGTAATGTCAATTTTACCACCATTACCCAAACTCAATCTTTATTAAAAGAAACCACTTATTTTTTAGAAATTTTTTATAATACATGCACTGCCAAGTTGGCAGCGTTTTTCTTTATCAAGCAATAGTGCTGATTGAGTTAAACCTTTAGTGATTGCCAAATGGGGCTAATGCACAAACAACGCCCAAGCTGGAACAAAATCAAATGATTGACTTAATTATTTATTATTTCATTGCCATCTGTTATAATCATCAACAATATCACAATTTTTAGTTATCAATTATGGAGTAACTTATGAGCATGGCAACACAACAAGGCAAAATGTGGCTTGATGGGGCATTGGTTGAGCAACCAGATGCCAAAGTTCATGTGCTGACCCACAGTTTGCATTATGGTTTGGCGGTATTTGAGGGCGTGCGTGCTTACCAAACTCCCGATGGCCGCACGGCAATTTTTCGCCTACAAGAACATACCGAACGCCTGCTAAATTCAGCAAAAATCTTTCAGCTTAATGTTCGCTACAGCTTTGATGAGCTGGTACAAGCCCAAAAAGATGTTGTTCGGCTAAATGGGTTGGCGTCGGCATATATTCGCCCTTTGATTTGGGTTGGTTCTGAAAAACTGGGCATCGCTGCCAAAGACAATACCATTCATGCAGCGGTAGCAGCGTGGCATTGGGGAGCGTATCTGGGCGAAGAGGGCATCAAAAACGGCATTCGTGTCAAAACCTCAAGCTACACCCATCACCACCCAAATGTTACCATGTGCAAAGCCAAAGCTGCCAGCAACTATCCTGTGTCTATCCTTGCCAATCAAGAAGTAACACGCAATGGCTATGATGAAGCCATCTTGATGGACCCACAAGGCTATGTCTGCCAAGGCTCTGGCGAGAACCTATTTTTGGTAAAAAATGGTGAATTGCACACCCCTGATTTGGCAGGAGGGGCATTGGACGGCATCACTCGCCGCACCATCATTGAGTTTGCACAGGATTTGGGTATTAAGGTGATTGAGCGTCGCATTACTCGTGATGAGTTTTATTTGGCAGATGAAATATTCATGACTGGCACCGCAGCCGAAGTTACACCGATTCGTGAATATGATGACCGCATTATCGGTAAGGGTGGTCGTGGTGAGCTGACCGAACAATTACAAAGTTTGTATTTTGATGTGGTGCAAGGTCGCAACGACAAATACAAACATTGGCTAAGTTTTGTTGATGAGTAATTGATTTTGCAAAAGCGTTTGGGCAACTAAACGCTTTTGTTTCATGCGTGCATTTGGCAATAAATCTGTATCAAAGGAAGTGCTGATGACTGATAAATTTGGCGAGCCATTGCTCAAGCTGCCCGATTATCCAGCAGAGTTTGAATGCTGTGATAGTGGCTGCGGTGAATTTTGTGTGTATGAAATTTATCGTCAGCAAAAACAAGCCTATGACGAGCAGCAGGCACGCCTGCATAAATTTTTGGCAGAAGGTGATATGAATGCTTAATCGCTGATTGCTTGTATAAAAATCTGATGTGCTTGAGATTGTAGCGATATAAAAAAACCTTGTCATCTGACAAGGTTAATATATGGTGGGGACGGAGAGACTCGAACTCTCACACCTCGCGGCGCTGGAACCTAAATCCAGTGCGTCTACCAATTTCGCCACGTCCCCAGTGTTTTGTGGGTGCTATTATAGCGTATTTTTGGAATTTGGCAAGTGTTTTTTTATGAATTTTATTATTTTTTTAATTTCATTCGCTGATTCTTTGGAGAGTGGGGTTTGGCAAGATTATTAATTGCCCAAATAAGCCAAAAGGGGTATAATGACAGAATTTTCGGTTGATTTATGCCCATCAGCTTGGTGTTGATGGGTTTTTCTTGGAATAAATATGCGACATTTTTTATTTGATATTATTTTTACCGCCGTGTGCTTTGTGATAGCGGCATGGTGGGGCTATAGTCAGGGCGGTGTATCTGCCATGTTGATGGCGTTGGGCATTACGGCAATTTTGGCAATTATGGAGGTGTCGTTGTCATTTGACAATGCGGTGGTCAATGCCTCTATTTTAAAAGGCTGGAATGAATTTTGGAAAAAAATCTTTTTGACGGTTGGGATTTTGATTGCAGTCTTTGGTATGCGACTGGTTTTCCCAATTGTCATCGTTGCAGTAACGGCAAATCTGGGCATGATTGAGGTGGTGGATTTGGCATTAAACAACCCAAGTAAATATGCCGAACATCTAAACGCTCATCATGAGGAAATTTCCGTTTTTGGCGGTATGTTTTTGTTGCTCGTGTTTTTGAAGTTCATGTTTAGTGACAAGGACATTCATTGGTTTGGCTGGCTGGAATCTCGCTTAGTTAGATTTAGCAAGGTTGATGCCATGAGTGTTTTTGTGGCGTTGGCGGTATTAATGGTGGCAGTTGGATTGGTCGAAGAAACAAAACAGGCTGCGATTTTGACCGCTGGCATTTGGGGGATTTTGGTATATCTGGGCGTGAGCGTTTTGTCGACTTTGCTAGAAGGCGAGAGCCATGATGACGAAGTGGTGTATGATGCCAAGGGCAATGTCATCACCAATACCGCAGGTGTGTCGCCAGTTATCCTAAAAGGCGGCGTGGCAGGGTTTTTGTATCTTGAGGTATTGGACGCATCGTTTAGTTTTGATGGGGTGATTGGTGCTTTTGCCATCACCAATGATGTTATCATCATCATGCTGGGGCTTGCCATTGGTGCGATGTTTGTGCGTTCGATGACGATTTATTTGGTTGAAAAAGGCACGCTTAGCGAATTTGTCTATCTGGAACATGGGGCACATTATGCCATCGGTGCATTGGCGGTGATTATGCTGCTGTCGGTCAAGGTGTCGGTGCCAGAGATTATCACAGGCTTAATTGGCGTTACTTTGATTGTTTGGTCGGTGTTTAATTCTATTGCTTATAATAAACGGCACGCCAATAAGTAGCTCAATCATCACCCAAAACCACTTCGGCTCTATGAGCTTGGTGTGGTTTTTGTTTGCTGGTTGTTTATTTGGCTTTGATGAATAATCAGCTTTTATTAAAATTACAATAAAGACAGATTGTAAAAATATAGATTAACAGGCTAAAAATGTGATGGTTGGTAACTGGCTGGCGGTATTGTTGGCATCAGAAAACTGTTATTTTTAAAATTTGGCATAAATTTCGCCAAAGTAGCCAAGCAAATCATTTTGGTCAGTGATGGCGTCAATCTTGCATGATTTGGCATGATCAAAAGATATGATAATATTGAATCGTTTAAATATCGCCGAAATGCAACATCATCAGTGCAGACTGGCTGCTGCAAAACGAACCACTTGACCGACAATGATGATGGCAGGTGCGTTTAGTTTGGCTGCGTCTTTTTTGGCGACAATATCTGACAATGTGCCGATGACAACCTCTTGGGTGGGCAGGCTGGCATGGCAGACGATGGCGACTGGTGTGCTGCTTGGCAGACCTGAGGCAATTAGGCTTTCGCTGATTTTTTCAAGAGCGTGCAGACCCATATAAAAGACCAAAGTTTCGTCAGGGTGGTAGGTGCTTTTTAGCCCGTCAAAACTGGCATCGGACTGGTAGCAACCTGTCAAAAATCGCACCGAAGTTGCAACGCCACGATGGGTAAGCGGAATGCCAGCATAGCTACCAGCTGCCAAGGCTGCGGTAATGCCACTGACAATTTGGCAGTCAATGCCAGCATCACGGCAGGCAAGCATTTCCTCGCCACCTCGCCCAAAAATCAGCGGATCGCCACCTTTTAGCCGCAAGACGCGATGACCCTGCTTGGCATAAGTGATCAGCAGGTTGTTGATCTCTTCTTGGGTTTTTGCATGGTCTTTGCGTTTTTTGCCGACAAAGATTTTTTGGCTATCACGGCGACACAGTGCCAAAATCTCTGGGCTAACCAGTGCATCATACAGTACAATGTCTGCCTGCTGCATCAAGCGTAGAGCCTTGAACGTGAGTAGGTCAGGGTTGCCTGCACCTGCACCAACAATATAAACCTCGCCAGATTTTTTGCCTTGATTGATAAAGCGATTTAGCTCGTCAGGCAGATTATCAATGTGTTCATCATTCAAGCCACGCTGAAAAATTGACTCCCAAAAATAACGCCGCTCGGTGATGGTTGGTAGGGTGTTTTTGACGGCTTCACGAAAATCACCTGCTTTTTTGGCAAGCCTCCCTAGATAGCTTGGTAGGGTGCTTTCAATTTTGGCACGAATCAGCCGTGCCAGCACAGGTGCTGTGCCATTGCTTGAAATGCCGATGACCACAGGATTTCTATCAACGATGGCTGGGAAAATAAAATCGCACAATTTGGGCGTATCAACAACATTAATAGCGACACCATGAGCCTTGGCGGCGGCATGGACAGCTTGATTGACTGCATTATCATCGGTGGCACAGATGACTAAGGCAGGATTGTGCTGGCTGATGTCATTATCATCAAAAGATTTTTTGATGGCTTGATGGTGTTTTTCGTTTAAAAAATTTAAAAACTCTTCATTAAAATTTTTGGCAATAACGATGAGTTTGGCATCTGCCTGATTTATAAGCAATGCCTTGCGATAGGCAACATCACCACCGCCAATAATTAGGACGGTTTTATTTTTTAGCTTAAAAAACAGTGGTAGAGTATTCATACAAGGCTTGATTATTTTAAAAAATTTAACAGAGTATTAACTAAATAATGGCAATCTGCTGACTGATTCGCCATCATAGCCCGTTGCCAAATCTTGCAAAGTCTTGCTTAAAATTGGCAACTGCTCTTTTTGAATGATAAAAGCGTCAGCACCTGATTTGACAAAATAATTCGCCTGATCAAGTGCAAAATCCCCTGCAACAATCACCTCGCCAGCAAAACTTTGATGTCTGGCATGGCGAATTAGGCTAAATACTCGCCCATCGGCAAAGTTACTGACATGAAAAACCAGCACCGATTGCTCACCGATGGCAGCCGTAATATCCTCAAGCGTATTATCGGCGGTTAGGGCGTGTTCGCTGTTATAATCATCGACAGTCTGGGTGCGAGCATCGGCATAAACTTTAATAAGATCCATGATAGTCCTTGTGGTTTAGTTATAAACGGCAGCTTTAAACGGTGCAATGCCCAATCTTTCAACAGCTTGAGCGAAACTTTCGATATGATCATCGCTTTCAATGCGTTCGTTTTTGTAGACATTGACAATGGTGGCGATGGTGCTGGCAACTTCATCGGCGGCAACGGCACGACCGAGAATTTGACCCAGCTTGGCATTTTCTCCAGAGTTGCCACCAAGGCTGATTTGGTACCAATGTTCGCCCTTTTTGTCCACGCCAAGAATGCCAATATCGCCAACATGGTGATGGGCACAGGCATTCATACAGCCTGACATATTCAGACGAATATCGCCTAGGTCGTATAGGTAATCCAAATCATCAAACTGCTTTTCGATGGACTCGGCAATGTTGTGCGTTGTGGCATTTGCCAAAGCACAATAATCAAATCCAGGGCAAACAATCATATCGGTTAGGGTGCCGATATTTGCTCGTGCCAAGTTTAACTCGCTAAGTGCTTGCCATAATTGGTACAAATCACTGATTTTGACATCGCTTAATACCAAGTTTTGCTGGTGCGTGGCACGGATTTCGCCCAGACTGTATTTATCCGCAAGCTCCGCCAAAGCAAACATTTGCTTATCGGTAATATCACCTGCTGGCACATAGCGACCATCAACCACGCCAGCTTTTAGTGAGATGATTACCGCCTTGTAGCCATTAACCTTATGGGCGACCGTGTTGTGTTGATACCAGTTGTTAAAATCTGTATTTTGCAAAAACTGCTGTAGCGTTTCTTGGGCGGTCAGTGTGTCAATGCTTTCATACGCAGGCTCGCTAAAATAGCTTTGGGCTTTGGCAAAATGGGCATCGCTCAAGGTCAGCTCGCCATCTTTGCTGGCTTGCCATGCTTGTTCAACTTTTTCGGCAAAAACCTCTTTGCCCAGACTTTCGACCAAGATTTTAATTCGTGCTTTGTATTTATTATCACGGCGACCTTCAAGATTATAGACACGCAAGATGGCATCAAGATAACTTAACAAATGACGGCGTGGCAAAAATTCATTGATAACCTTGCCGATGATTGGCGTGCGACCCAAGCCGCCACCGACCAAAACCTCAAAGCCAATTTCGCCATCTTTTTCGACCAAGTGCAGACCAATATCATGCACCTGTGTGGCGGCACGGTCAGCCTTTGTGCCGATGACGGCGATTTTGAATTTGCGAGGCAAAAAAGCAAATTCAGGGTGGAAGGTACTCCATTGACGAATAATCTCGCAATATGGGCGAGGGTCGGCGATTTCATCAGCATGGATACCTGCATAAGGGTCGGTGGTGGTGTTGCGGATACAGTTGCCAGAGGTCTGAATGGCGTGCATCTGATTGGCAGCCAGCTTGGCAAGAATGTCAGGAACTTCAGCCAGCTCAACCCAGTTCAGCTGCATATTGGTACGCGTGGTAAAATGCCCATAGCCCTTGTCATAATCACGAGCGATTTCGGCCAAGCACCGCAGCTGCTGACTTGACATTAAGCCATAAGGAATGGCGATACGCAACATCGGTGCATGACGCTGAATGTACAAGCCGTTTTGGAGGCGTAAAGGCAAAAATTGCTCCTCTGGCAATTGTCCTGCCAAAAAACGCTCAGTCTGATCGCGAAACTGTGCAACTCGTTCATCAACCAATTTTTGATCGGCATAGCTGTATTGATACATTGTTAATCCTTTGGCTTAATGCTAATGGGAGCTTTTTGTTGTAGCTATTTATGAATATGACGCACCATGTTAAGCGGTGCTGACAAAAATTTAAAATGCAAAAATGGAATATCGCCCAGTGGTTTGGGGATATGCTGTGCTATTTGGGGCTTTGCTGGCGGTGATGATGGTGCTAGGGCTGACGCAGCCACAAACTTTGGCACAGAAGTTGATATTGTATAACTGATTTGACAGAATTTCAAACAGCAAAATGCCCAGCAAGATAAAATTTTAAAATTAGGTTTTAAAATTAGGTTTTGAAATTAGGTTTTGAAATTAGGTTTTGAAATTAGGTTTTGAAATTAGGTTTTGAAAATGGGTTTTGAAAATGGGTTTTGAAAATGGGTTTTGAAAATGGGTTTTGAAAATGGGTTTTGAAAATGGGTTTTGAAAATGGGTTTTGAAAATGGGTTTTGGCATTTGTATAGATAAATTTATGGCAATTTCAACAAAGCCAATTTGCAACCCTGCAACCATGTTTGTGATTTGATTGATTAGAAAAACCACAGCAAACAAGCAATAACTTGTTTGCTGTATTTGGCTGTTTATTCCGTCCCAAACTCTAAGCGTTTTTTGGCAAAAAATCGTTCCAGTCTGTCCATGGCATCTTCCAAATCGCTTAAATTCGGCAAAAACACCACACGGAAATGGTCTGGCAAATCCCAGTTAAATCCCGTGCCTTGTACCATCAGTACTTTTTCTTCGATGAGCAGTTCCATCATAAATTTCATGTCGTCATCAATAGGATAGACGCTGCGGTCGATTTTGGCAAAGCAATAAAACGCTCCTTTTGGCAAGGTGCAGCTGATGCCTTTGATGGCGTTTAGCCTGTTGACTGCCAAATCTCGCTGCTTGCACAATCTGCCTGTGGGGGCGGTGAGTGCTTGCATGGATTGGTAGCCGCCCATCGCTGTTTGAATGGCGTATTGTGCTGGCGTGTTGGCACACAGTCGCATACTGGCAAGCATGGTCAAGCCTTCGATAAAGTCTTGGGCGTGGTCTTTTTTGCCTGACAGCATCAGCCAGCCAGAGCGATAGCCTGCAATGCGGTGAGATTTTGACAGACCGTTGTAGGTCAGTACCAAGCAGTCGTTGCTGATGGTGCACATGGGGATATGTACCGCATCATCGTACAAAATGCGGTCATAAATCTCATCTGCCATGATGACCAGATTGTGTTTTTTGGCAATATCGGCGATGGCTCGCAAGGTATGCTCTGGATAGACAGCACCTGTTGGATTGTTTGGATTAATGATGACAATGCCTTTGGTGGCAGGGGTGATTTTGCTTTGTATGTCTGCCAAATCAGGCTGCCAGTCATCTTCTTCTTTGCAGCGATAATGCACCGCCTTGCCACCTGCCAAATTGGTTGCTGCCGTCCACAGGGGGTAGTCTGGCATTGGGATTAGCACCTCATCACCATCATCAAGCAGTGCCTGCATGGTCATGACAATCAGCTCGCTGACCCCATTGCCGATATAAACATCACCAACATCAGTGGCACTGACCAAGCCTTTGGCTTGATAGTATTGCAGTACGGCTTTGCGAGCAGCAAAAATCCCTTGTGAATCCGAATAGCCCGAGGCCTCAGGCAGGTTCATCGCCACATCACGGACTATCTCTTCAGGTGCCAGCAGTCCAAAAGGGGCAGGGTTGCCAATGTTTAGCTTGATGATACGCTGACCTTCTGCCTCCATGCGGTTGGCAGTTTGTAGCAGCTCGCCACGAATGTCATAGCAAACATTGGCAAGTTTGTTGGATTTTTTGAGTAAAACTGGTTCGGACATGGACTGTTCTCGCAGGTGGGTGGGGTGGGTTTGGGTGTGCCTGCCAGAGGCTGGCTGTGTTGATGCGTTGTGCTGATTGGGGGTGGTATTATAAGTTGTGCCAGTCAGCAGGTAGCTTTCGTCAATTTGTAATGCCGCTGCCAATGCAGGAAGTTTGCTGATGACAATGCCATTTTTGCCACACTCCCAATTGGCAATCGCACCACGACTGACAGGCGTGCCAAGTGCAGCCATTTTGTCAGCAAGTTCTTGGGCTGACAGGCCAAGTGCCTTGCGTCTGTTTTTTAGGCGTATGCCTTGAGATTTGGCGGTTTGCTTTGTATTATTCATAAGGGAGATTGTGAAATTTTTGCTGATTATATGCCAAGTGGTGCTAGATTGCAAGTTATTCTATACGAAATTGAGCTAATTTTATTTATTTTTAATCTGATTTATGGATTTTTGATGAAATTTTGATATTTTGCAAGAAATAGTTGCAAGATGATTGAATTTTATTCGGCAGACTTGCTATCGTGTGGTGTTGGTGTTTTTATTATATTGCAGCATAGATTGGGAGTGTGATATGATTGAGCGATATTTTAAAAATATATTTTATGTAGGGCAGGGATTTTGTGGCTAACAAGGAAGTATAAACATGAATAGCATGACAAAAATCAAAAAGAATTTTTCTTGGTTTTATTATTGTAAGTCCACAGCGTTAATTGTACCGATTTTGTTTCTATTTTTGGAAGAACAGCTGGGGCTGACAGTTGCTGATATTTTATTGATTTCGGGGATTTATTATCTTTTGCCGATGATTTTTGAACTGCCATTTGGTATGTTGGCAGATAAGTTTGGGCAAAAAAAGATATTATCGCTGGGTCTTATTTTGCAAATCATCTCTTGTGCTGTCTTGATTTTTATTGATTCTGTTTTGGCTTATCATTTGTATCTAATCAGCATAGCTGTTGCCCAGTGTTGTTATTCTGGGGCGGATATGGCATTAGTAAAAAGTGCCTTTGTTGCCAATCACAAAAGCAACACTGAGTTTAAAAATTTTGTCATTGACTTAGAATCTCGGTTTTATTTTATTGGTATTTTATTTTTAATTATTGGCTGTATCGCTTATTTTTTCGCCCCAAAACTTGCTTTTGTATTACAAATCATCTTGTTCGCAACTGGGCTGCTTTTTTGCAAAAACTGCCAGAATGTGGCAAATTTATTGCCAAACAATCTATCTTAAGCCAAATTACCCAAGAGAAAAACAGGTTAAAATTAGTCATTGGCTTTACGCTTATGAATAAAGCATATCTTGCTATTTGGTTGATTGGGGTAATTTTTGGTTCAGTGGTGCTAATCAACCATAAGACAATCCAGTCGCAGATTGCAAGTCTGGGGCAGTTTAATGTGCTTATCACGCTTGGGGTGAGTTTTGTTTTGGGTAATATTGCCTCATCTTTGGGTGCGAAATATTTTTTAAAATTTTGCCAAAAAATGCCAAATTTTCAGCGACAGCTGGCTGTTCTGATTGTGCTATTTGCTGTTTCTTATGCACTGTTATCAACAAGTGATTGGTTTATTTTGGGATTTTTGTTGCTGTGCGTTTTTAAGGCAAGTTTTCGACCGTTTATTTCAGCTGAGCTGACCAACCGCATACCATTTCAAGAATCCATCGCTACTGCTTTGTCAATGCTCGGGCTATTTACTGCTGTCATCACAAGCCTTATACATATTGGTGTGTCTTTTTTCTACCAAGATGTTGTATATGGCAATTGGTTGGTGTTGGCTGTTGCTTCTGCTTTGCTTGTCGTTTTGTTTGTGATACAGTATAAATCTCAACCAAATTGGTCTTTTGTTGTTTCAAAAAATCCACTCACCAAAAAAATCAACGCAATATCATACGAGGACAATCAGCTTTATTTTGACCAAGTATATCCAACAGAGCATAAAGATTCTTTGGTTGGTAGCGTTGATTATGCCAATTGGTATTTTAATGCTACAGATGAATTGAAAATCATCAATAAAAATAATCAGGTGATTCTAAGAGCTGCCTACTATGGGTCTGTGCATCTTTCGGACATACAAGATGGCTCCAAAATTTATGAGTACTGCGATAAAATTTTAAGCTCATTTAAGAATTTGGGTATGCAAAACGGCACCATGCTCAAGCATTATAGATTGGCTCAGCTGCCAACCATACAAGAGATTTTTCATGATCAAAAGAATATAAAGATTATCAATAATTTCTTAACAAAAACCATCATACATGGCGATCTACACCCTGACAATATCATGGTGCTTGGCGACGATGCAAAGATAATAGATTGGGATTTGTCTGGCGTTGGTTATTATTGGTTTGATGTTTTGACTTTATTATCGCACCCTAGGAACAATATTGACACAAAAGATATGTTTGTTCTGTTAAATAAATATTTAGTAGAACTTGATGATGAGCAATGGCTTGGGATTTTAATGGAGTTTGTTTTATTTAAAAAGGAGCAGTTATTAAAATTTTCCAAATTTGATAAAAAATTGCAAAAATTATCAGAAGACTATATGGACAAATGGAGATATTTTAATGAGCTGCTTATTGCAAATAACGACAAAATGTAGTGCCAAGTGCCAACATTGTCAATGTTATGATGGAAAAATTTGACACGCAGATTGTTTTAAACAAAGCTGCATCTAGTCATGAGGATTTAATTTAATGGCTGATATGCTACGACAAATTGGCTTTTGGCGTGTTGATTTTGATTTATTGGCAAGTTAAACTGTCAAATGATGGCATTTGTTATTTCATTTTAAAACAGGAGATGAAATTGCGTCATGAAAATTTTGGATAAGAAAACCATTCATGCGATGAGTGAGGCTGATTGGCAGCACAGGCTAGATGCCTTGTCGTATCATGTGCTACGGCAGCAGGGTACGGAGCGAGCGTTTACAGGTGCTTATACCGATACGACACTGGCAGGAGTGTATCGCTGCAAGGGTTGCCATACGCCGCTGTTTGATAGTCGTGCCAAATTTCATTCAGGCTGTGGCTGGCCGAGTTTTGATGCCGTGATTGCCGATGATGCGGTTGATGAGCGACTGGACTTATCGCATGGTATGCAGCGTACAGAGGTTGTGTGTCATCACTGTGGTGGGCATTTGGGTCATGTGTTTGATGATAATGTTGTTACTGATACAGGGCTGCGTTATTGTATCAACTCGGCAGCTTTGCTATTGGACGCCAATGACAAGGCAGGCGTGTGATACTACTGGGCTTGGGTGATTTTCTTGGCATTTGCCAAAAATATTTTGCTAATGTCTAGCTTTTTTGTATTTTTTTGTATATAATAACCAAAATCTACAACGAGCGAGTGATTATGAAGACTTTTAACTTTATCTTAGCAGTAACGCAAGGATAAGTTATTTGTTTTAATCATTCGCTTTTTTGTGGGCGATTTTTGCCAATTGATTGGTATTTGAGCGAGTTTTCGCAAAAAAATTTTATCCAAAATTTGGCAAATTTTATTTTATATTTAATAATTATTTATATTTAATAATAAATTTGGGGCAGATTCATGAACGCTCAAGCAACCCAAAAGGCGATTTTGGCACTGGCTGATGGTACGATTTTTCGTGGTATAAGCATTGGTGCAGCGGGCAGTACGGTCGGTGAGGTGGTATTTAATACAGCCATGACAGGCTACCAAGAAATTTTGACCGATCCAAGCTATGCAGGGCAGATGGTTACGCTGACCTATCCGCATATTGGCAACACGGGGTGCAATGACGAAGATGTGGAGTCAGGTCGGCAGCACAAAGTTTGGGCAACGGGTCTGATTATTCGTGATTTGCCATTATTGCACAGCAATTTTCGTGCCACAACTTCTTTGTCAGAATATCTGCAAGCCCAGCAGGTTGTTGCGATTGCCGATATTGACACACGCCGCCTGACAACCTTGCTACGCAACACAGGTGCACAAAATGGCTGTATTATGACAGCAGATGCCGATGGGCAGATTGATGAAGCACGGGCGGTGGCACTTGCCAAAGCGGCACCGTCAATGAAGGGTCAGGATTTGGCAAAAGTATGCTGCGATCAAGAGGGCTATGAATGGACAGAAGGCTCATGGCAGCTTGCCCATGATGGACGCAATGGCAAAACAAGCCAAACTGGCGGTCGTTTTCGCCAATTGACTGTAGATATTGAGCAAAAATACCGCATTGTTGCTTATGATTTTGGCGTAAAGACCAACATTTTGCGTATGCTGGTGGATAGAGGTTGTCATGTAACGGTTATGCCTGCAACCACGCCAATCGAGCAAGTACTGGCACACAATCCAGATGGGATTTTTTTGTCCAACGGCCCTGGCGATCCAGAGCCATGCGTCTATGCCATCGAAGCGATTCGTCATATTATTACCAAGACTGATATCCCTGTATTTGGCATCTGTCTTGGGCATCAGTTGCTTGCTTTGGCAAGTGGGGCAAAAACTTTAAAAATGAAATTTGGCCATCATGGAGCGAACCACCCTGTACAAAATCTTGCTGATGGGACGGTGATGATCACCAGCCAAAATCATGGGTTCTGCGTTGATGAATCAAGCTTGCCTGCCAATGTTAAGCCTACGCATCGTTCATTGTTTGACGGCTCTAATCAAGGCATTGAGCTGACGGATCACCCTGCATTTAGTTTCCAAGGACACCCCGAAGCCAGCCCCGGCCCTCATGATTGTAGCGTGTTGTTTGATAGATTTGTGTGTGAGATTGAGAAGTCTAAGGCGTAAAATATCAGCAAAGTACGAGCGTTCGTACTTTGCGTTTCTTTATGTTTTGGGCTAATTTTAAGATATTGCCTTCTTTACTTCATAACGGCTCAAAAATAAAAGTAATTTATATTGCCCTGCCTGATATAAAGATTTGATTAACTTACCAATTTATAGATTTTAACCAGCAAAATCAAACAAACAAGCCAAATGGTCAGCAGTCAAATAAGCAGCTTGTAATGGCTTTTTAATTCATTTGATATTAAATTTAAAAAGAGAGAAATCCTATGCCAAAACGCAATGATATAAAATCCATTCTCATCATTGGGGCAGGTCCGATTGTGATTGGGCAAGCCTGTGAATTTGACTATTCAGGAGCTCAGGCTTGCAAGGCCTTAAAAGAAGAGGGCTATCGAGTTATCTTGGTGAACTCAAATCCTGCGACCATCATGACCGATCCTACGATGGCAGATGCAACTTATATCGAGCCGATCACTTGGCAGACTGTCGAGGGGATTATTGCCAAAGAGCGTCCTGATGCGATTTTGCCAACGATGGGTGGGCAGACGGCACTGAACTGTGCATTGGATTTGGATAAGCATGGAGTGCTTGCCAAATATGGCTGCGAGCTAATCGGTGCTACCAAAGAAGCCATCGAAAAGGCAGAAGATCGCGAGCTGTTTGATAAAGCGATGAAAAAAATCGGACTGGAATGTCCGCGTGCTGATGTGGCAGAGACGATGGAACAGGCGTTGGAGATTCAGGCACGATTTGGCTTTCCTGTGATTATTCGTCCATCTTTTACGATGGGCGGCTCTGGCGGTGGTATTGCTTATAATCGTGAAGAATTTATTGAAATCTGCGAGCGAGGTTTTGATTTATCACCAACCCATCAGCTGCTTATTGACGAGAGTTTAATCGGCTGGAAAGAGTACGAGATGGAGGTGGTGCGTGATAAAAATGACAACTGTATCATCGTTTGCTCTATTGAAAACTTTGACCCAATGGGCGTGCATACAGGCGATAGCATCACTGTTGCCCCTGCTCAGACGCTTACTGACAAAGAATATCAGCTAATGCGTAACGCCTCTATTGCTGTTTTGCGTGAGATTGGTGTTGAGACAGGTGGCTCTAATGTGCAATTTGGTATCAATCCACAAAATGGCCGCATGGTGGTGATTGAGATGAATCCGCGTGTCAGCCGTTCATCGGCACTGGCATCAAAAGCGACAGGATTTCCAATTGCCAAAATCGCCGCCAAACTTGCGGTGGGCTATACGCTTAATGAGCTAAAAAATGACATTACAGGTGGCAAGACGCCAGCATCATTTGAGCCGTCTATTGATTATGTCGTTACCAAATTGCCTCGTTTTAATTTTGAAAAATTCCCACAAGCGGAAAATACCCTAACCACACAGATGAAATCTGTGGGCGAGGTGATGGCAATTGGTCGCAATTTCCAAGAATCTATGCAAAAAGCACTACGTGGACTTGAGACGGGAGCGACAGGCTTTGATGAGGTGATTGAGCTTGAGGGTAGGGCAGATGAAGAAATCACCAGCGAAATCAAAAACCGCCTAAGCATTCCAACACCAGAGAGAATTTTCTATTTGGCGGAGGCGTTTCGTCATGGCATGGGTATTGATGAAGTGTTTGAATATACCAAGATTGATAAATGGTTCTTGGTGCAGATTGAGGATATTGTCAAGACCGAAAATCACATCAAAACACTTGGGCTTAGTGATTTGACTGCTGATAATGTTCGTCAATTTAAGCGAAAAGGCATGAGTGATTTACGCATTGCCAATTTGATGGGTATCAGCCAAAAACAATTCCGCAAGCAGCGTTGGGGGCTTGGCGTATATCCAGTGTATAAACGCGTGGATACTTGTGCTGCCGAATTTGAAACCTCAACAGCCTATATGTACTCAAGCTATGATGAAGCGTGCGAGGCCAATCCAACCGACAAGGACAAAATCATGGTGATTGGCGGTGGCCCGAACCGTATCGGTCAGGGGATTGAGTTTGATTATTGCTGTGTCCATGCGGCTTTGGCAATGCGTGAAGATGGTTTTGAGACCATCATGGTGAACTGTAACCCAGAGACGGTTTCAACCGATTATGATACTTCTGATCGCTTGTATTTTGAGCCTGTAACCTTAGAAGATGTGCTAGAAATCGTACGCACCGAGAATCCAAAAGGCGTGATTGTGCAGTATGGTGGTCAAACGCCATTAAAACTGGCTCGTTCGCTAGAAGAGGCAGGCGTGCCAATCATCGGCACCAGTCCCGATGCTATTGACCGTGCCGAAGATCGTGAGCGTTTTCAGCGTATGCTTCACCAGTTGGGTCTAAATCAGCCACCAAATGCATTAGCAACCAGCAGCGAAGAGGGGCTGATTAAGGCACAAGGCGTTGGCTATCCTTTGGTGGTGCGTCCTTCTTATGTATTGGGCGGTCGTGCGATGGAGATTGTTTATAACGAAGATGAACTAAAACGCTATTTGCGTGAGGCGGTACAGGCTTCCAATGAAGCACCAGTTTTGCTGGATAGATTTTTGGACGATGCCATCGAGGTCGATGTGGATTGTGTATCAGATGGCAAAGATGTGGTGATTGGCGGCATCATGCAGCACATTGAACAAGCAGGGGTGCATTCTGGCGACTCTGCCTGTAGCTTGCCGCCGTATTCGCTAAGCGATAAAATCCAAAATCAAATTCGCGAGCAGACCATTGCCATGGCAAAAGAGCTGGGCGTAGTTGGTCTGATGAATGTGCAGTATGCCGTCAAGGATAACACTGTCTATATTCTTGAGGTGAATCCGCGTGCCAGCCGCACCGTGCCTTTTGTTTCAAAGTGCATTGGTGTATCACTGGCAAAAGTTGCTGCACGCTGTATGGCAGGCAAGTCGCTTGTCGAACAGGGCTTTGTGAGCGAGATTGTGCCAAAGCATTATTCGGTAAAAGAGGCGGTTTTCCCATTTGCCAAATTCCCGGGCGTTGATCCAATTCTAAGCCCAGAAATGAAATCGACAGGCGAGGTAATGGGTGTTGGCAAGAGCTTTGGCGAGGCATTTTATAAGGCGGTGATTGGCTCAAATGAACGCTTGCCGGGATTGCCAACAGCAGGCGAAGTCAAAAAAGCCTTCTTGTCTGTGCGTGATAGTGATAAGAAAAACTTACCAAAAATTGCCAAACAGTTGGTTGATTATGGCTTTCAATTGGTGGCAACTGGTGGTACACAGCAGGTGCTGATTGAGTCAGGTATTGATTGTGAGCGTATTAATAAGGTCAATGAAGGTCGCCCTCATATTGTAGATATGATTAAAAATGGTGAAATTCATTTGGTGATTAATACCACCGAAGGCAAACGGGCTCAAGAGGATTCATTCTTGATTCGCCGCAGTGCTTTGCAGGCAAAATTGTTCTATGTTACGACAATGAGTGCAGCAGAGGCGATGTGTATGGCGTATCAGGTGAAGCTGCCATTTGCTGTTTATCGTTTGCAGGATTTGCATAATGCATGAATGCAATAGGCTGGCTGATGATACAGCTTACCAAAGGCTAGCCTGATAAACCGTAGCTAATTATAAATATAAGCCCAATCCATCTGATTGGGCTTATGTCATAGACATGAACGCTTGGAGGGTGTTTAAATCCATCGGTTTTCCTTTTTATATATGGAAGTTATTTTGATATTTTCTTTGAAATTATCTCATTTTTATGATAACTATCCAATTTAAAAATCTGATCTGCAAAAATTTTCAGAAATCCCACCGCTTGTTATTTCCAAAAATGAAAATAGACTTCCCATAAATCGCCATTCCATTTCAATATTCACAAGGCTAAAATACTCTCAACTGTTATACATTGAGGGTATTTTTATGAACAAATTATTTCACCGCAGTTTACTCGTTGTTGCTTTGGGTTTGGTTGGCGTGGCGTGTACGCCGATGAGCCAGCTTGCTAAAGCCAAATCCGCCCAATCTTCGTTTGATGGCGTTACGCAGGTTGAAAATCTGCAATATATCAATGGTTTACAAAGCCCTGAGGATTTGGTGCAAATCCCCAATACCAAATGGCTGATAGCGAGCGGTATGGCGAATAACAGCGGTTTGCACTTGATTGATGGTGAAAGCAAAATTAGCCAAAGATAGATCGCCCCGAAAGCAAGCTTGCCGTCAGAGCAATATCCTGACAGTCAGCCACAACCGCTGCCTGATGAAATGCAGGCTCACGGTATCAGTTTGCGTGAAATCGGGCAGGGGAAATCGCTGTTGTATGTCGTCAATCACAACGGCAAAGACAACAATATCACCCGTGAAACCATTGAAATTTTTGAAGTTGATGCAAGCCGTGCCAAGCCTGCTTTGACTTGGCTGGGCAATGTGCGGATGCCGAATGATTTTGCAGCAAACAGCGTGGTTTCGGGGTCAGACGGCTCAATTTATGCCACGGTGATGATGCACCCCCAATACACTTTGGCGGATATGTTTGCCGGCAAAATCACGGGGGCGGTGTATCGCTGGACGCCCAAAACCCGCCAATTTGAAAAATTGCAAGGCTCGGAATTTACGGGCAATAACGGCATTGAATTATCCAAAGACGGGCAATTTATTTATGTCGCCCATATGAAAAATATCAGCAAACTCACCAATACCAATCCGACCAAAATTGTCGCAACCGCTACGCTTGATTATGGTGTTTTTGATAATTTGCATTGGGCGAACGACAAACTCATTACCGCAGGCTCTTGCACGGAAAGTTGTGGCAATTCAATGACTTATGACTGCCTGAAAGATTATCATATTACGACCATCAACCCTGATAATTTGGCAACCGACGCTATTTTTAAAGGCAAATATACTCAAGATTTTAGCGGTGTTTCAACTGTGTTACCAGTGAGGAAAACCTATTATCTCGGCTCATTTTACAGAAATAAAATGGCGTATTTTGAGACAAAATAATCCTCTATTTAAGGAAAAACAATGAGCAAACAAATTCAATTTCATCAAACAGGTTCGCCTGATGTGTTAAAAATCGTTGAGATTAGCCCTATCGAGCCGAAATCGCACGAGGTGCAAATTAAAATGTCGGTGTTAGGTCTAAACCGTGCCGAGGCGATGTATCGGGCAGGAGCTTATGTGATTGAGCCTGTTTTCCCTGCCACGATGGGCTACGAAGGGGCTGGCGAGGTCGTGGCGGTGGGCGAGGGCGTGAGCGAATTTGCCATTGGCGACAAAGTGAGCGTGATTCCGTCATTTATGTTCACCGAATACGGCACTTATGGCGAAGTGGTCAATTTGCCCGCTCACGCTGTGGTCAAGCACTCTGACAATCTCACAATGGAACAAGCTGCCGCCAGTTGGATGATGTTCGTTACCGCTTATGGTGGCTTGGTGGAATTCGGCAACATTCAGGCAGGCGATTTTGTGGTGCTGGGGGCGGCGACCAGTTCGGTGGGGCTGGCGGCAATCCAAATCACCAAGCAGCAAGGGGCGACCGTGATTGCCCTGTCTCGCACCCACGCCAAAGGCGATGTGTTGCGACAAAAAGGGGCGGATTTTGTGATTGCCACCAGCGAGCGATGTTACCGCCAAATTGCTGGAAATCACGGACGGCAAAGGCGTGAATTTGGTGTTTGACCCAGTGGGCGGTAAAGAAGCGGCAAAAATTATCAATGCAATGGCACACAATGGACGTTACATCATTTACGGTGCATTAAGCCACGATGACATCGCCGTGCCAGTGTTTCCGATTTTGGGCAAACATCTCACGGTGCGAGGCTATGAACTGTTTGAAATCACCACCGTGCCAGAAAAACTCGCCAAAGCGAAAAAATTTGTGTTTGACGGCTTGGCAAGCGGTCAGTTGCAGCCTGAAATTGACAAGGCTTTTGCCTTTGATGAAATGATTGAAGCTCACCACTATCTGGAAAGCAACCAACAGATTGGGAAGATTTTGGTGAAGGTGTAAATAAAAATGCCGTCTAGAAGTTGGTTTCAGACGGCATTACTTTTTAAAGCATCCAGCCTTTATACAGACAATCTAATAATTCTTTCTGTCTTTCTTCTACTATTTCTGGTGTCCATTCTTCTTTATCTAACACTTGAGTAGTTAAAGCATACGATGAAACATTGTTATTTCCACGAAAATATTTTTCTTTCTTAACTTTAAACTCCCAATTGGATGCAGCAGAATTTCTTCTTTTATTAAGCGGTACTAGGTTGGCTAATCGGTGTAGCCATAATTGATGTTTGTCATCAGACCACCATTGTTGCCACTGGCTTTCAGGGGTAATAGTCTGTGGCAACACATGCTCAATTGTTAGCAAACCATCTTTGTGTTGATAAGTTGCCCCACCATCAGAAATCATTGCATCTAATCTTAAAATGATGTAATTTCTTCTGACCGCAGTCATTTCATTATAAATATTACCATCCAATAGTTTTCTAAAAGATTGCTTTTCTTCATCACTCAATCGCAGGCTCTCACTGCACGCTTTTGGATTATCCTGCAATTCTTTCAATATCAAACCATAGCGTTCAATACGCTTATTAACATCTTTGGCTGATAAATGCAGATAAGAACTTAATATTTCAAGTTGCTTAAAAAATGCCAATGTCTGTTCATTGCTAGGCTTTTGATGTAAAAATAGAATAGCAGCAGGCAACCATTCAGAAAAACCAATACGATTTAACCATTTTATATATTCATTGATGTCTACCTGATATTGGTCTATTTGATAGTTACTATTTTTCAATGCTCTAAATGCAGCAGTGTAACTAGACAATTCATTATCAATAAAAGCTGGGATAGATGGAATTTTTGGAACAATCAATTCTTGTAATTCTTCTAAAATGCTTTTTTGGGCTTTTTTCTTTAATTCAATCATACGGATATGAGCAAACAACTCATTGAAAAGATTTCGTCCTAGCTCTTGCTCTAAATCTTCCCATTTTTTGGTATGCTCATCTTGTTTATCGGTAATTTTTCCAATTAAATCAGCCTTCAAAATATCAGTTGGTAACAAATCCAAACCACGGTTATTCATCACAGAAAAAATGCGAAATGCTGATTTTTGGCTAGGGGTAGATACAATCACTAAGCAGCATTTTTGAATTAAAAAACTGAAAAAGTTAAAAACGGCTGTACTGTCGTTATTAAATTTATTTTCAATACACTTAAGTATAGCTTTAGCATTTTTAACTATATTTCGTTGAGCGTCATTTTTACAATCGTGCTCTATATTTAAATTATTTAATTTATCAAATTGCAGTTCTTGAATATATTTTCTGAAAAAATCTTTATCACGCTGGCGAAGAGTTAGCCTTGGTTGTGCGGTAAGGTTTTGTGATTTCTTTGCTGGTTGCTGCAAAATCTCTTGACCTTCAGATTTATCTTCATCTGAAAAATGGTGTGTTAAAGCTGCGATTAATATGGTTAAGCTAGTCAAACGCTGTTGCCCATCTACTACATCTGCTTTGGGTTTGTTATCTTGTTTGATAACGACAACACTGCCTAAAAAGTAGCTCTCATCGGTTTGTCGTTGATAAAATTCGTACAAATCATCAAATAATTGCTTGATATGTTCCTCTTCCCAAGAATAAGGTCGCTGATAATCGGGAATTTCATATTGAAATTTTGAACTGAATATTCCACTCAAATAAAATGCTTCACCTTGAATGGCGTAATCTTGAATACTCATATTTTTCCTCAATTAAAAACCACAACATTGATATTTTACATGGATAAACTATCCTATGCAATAATATACTTTTCAGTTTATTTTATCATCTAAAATAAAATTATAATCAGAAAATATTTTTCAAATAAAAAAAGTGCAAAAATCACATTTTGAAATAAATTTCATGATACCAAATCCATTCAACCGAAACTTCCACCCTAACAAACAATAAAATCTCACAAAACTTTTGCAGGATTGCACTCTTTGTTTTCATCAATAGAAATCATCTTTCCATTTTTCACTATTCTATTTCCACTCATGCCAAATTAAAATAGCGTTTATTTTTAAGCTGAACGATGCTCTATGCAAAATTTTAATATTCCCCCAAAACTTGCCAATCACGCAGGTTTTTCGCAAATTTTTCAAAAAGATAAGCTGACATTTGGGTTAATCGCCCCTTTCAAGGGTTATGCCGAGCATATCCCTGATAATCTGACCGACATCGGCGATACGGCGGTTTTGGCGGAGAAATTGGGCTTTTCTGCGCTTTGGGTGCGAGATGTACCGTTTTTTGACCCCAATTTTGGCGATGTAGGTCAGGGGCTTGATCCTATCGTCACGCTTGGCTTTTTGACCGCCAAAACGCACAAAATCGCCCTTGGCACAGCAGGGCTGGTTGCACCGCTTCGCTCGCCGATTCATATCGCCAAAACGGCAGTCAGTCTGGCAACCCTCAGTGACAATCGGTTTGTACTGGGGCTGTCTAGTGGCGACCGTCCGATTGAATACCCTGCTTTTCAGGCTGCCTTTGAAAATCGTGCCGAGCGTTTTCGTGAAAGCATTGAGATGATTAAAACCTTGACCGAGCAGACTTTTCCACATTATCAAGGCAAGCATTACGGCAATCTAACGGGCGAGTTGGATTTGTTGCCGAAACCAACACAACCTCTGCCGATAGTAGCGATTGGGCGAGCAAGACAGGAAATGCAGTGGCTTGCCAATGTGCCTGACGCGTGGATTTGGCATGGTGTCGATCCAAAACAGACGGCAAATATTGTAAAAACGCTGGCTGAATTAAATCAAGACGGTTTTTGGCATCCGTTTGGTTACGCCAATTTTGTAGAAGTGTTGGAGAATCCGAACGCCCCTGCCCAACTGTTTAATAACATTTATTTGCGAGGTGGCTCAAATGCGTTGTGTGAATTTTGGCAAGAGCAGAAAGCGCAAGGCTTGGCACACATCACGCTAAATCTCAAACCAACGAGCCGCCCAACTGCCGAGGTGTTGCAAGATTTGGCAGAAAATGTGTTGGCGAAAATGTAGGTTAGCGGGTTGATTGGGCTAAATAAAAAAACAAGCGGTGGAATTTTGGGAAATTTCTTAAAATCCCACCGCTTACGTTTTAATTTTTCAAATGTTCTAGGATTGCACAATAAGCATTTTCATCGCCAGCACACTCATCGTAGCATTGCTGTAAGGTTTGTCGCATTTTTTCTAGGCGGTCAATTTCTTGCGTGAGAAATTGCAAATGCAAGCGGGTAAATTGTTTCACATCTTTGCATTGATGTGGGGAAGGGGTATCTAAAAGATGTACCAACTCTTTGATTTGAGCGATGGAAAAGCCCACTTCCCTTGAATGATGAATGAATTTCAATCGTTCAACATCTTGCTCGTTGTAGGTGCGGTAGCCCGACAGAGTACGGCGGACAGTCGGCAATAATTGATGTTTTTCATAATCGCGAATTTGTTTGGCAGATAATCCTGTCAAATCGGCAACTTGTTTAATGTGCATTTTTTTAAGCTCCTTACTTGACCTTAACCTATGGTTAGGGATTATACTATCCGTGATGGGAAAATCAAGCCCGTCAATCGTTTTACAACTTTTAATTTAAAGAGGAATACACAATGAAAAACACCCACACACCGTGCTGCGAAAACTGCAAATGCACCCCAGAAAAATGCTATTGTCAGGAAAATCCTTGCTGTGATCATTGTCAATGCACATCGCAAAAATGTGACTGTCAGCCTAGCGAGTAAATGAAACAAGCGGTGGGATTCTGCAAAACTTTTGAGAAATCCCACCGCTTGTATTGCGTTACGCCTTGCCCCAAAACGCATCTTCGGCGGCTTGGTCGTCTGAAAACAGCCAGACGGTTTGGATTTTGCCGTCCACCACTTCAAACAAATCCATGCCCGTCATATCCATTTGCGAGCCGTCCGCTTTTTTGCCCGAAAAACGCACAGGGCAGGCAACCAAATTGCCGTTGATCATTAAATTGCCATTTGGGGCGAGGGCGAATGAGCCTTGGGTGTCTGCCATCATTTGCCCAATCATTTCGCCGATTTGCGCCGCGCCGATTTTTACGCCTGAAAATTTGTTGTTACCAGGTTGGTGCCATTTCACGTCTTCGGCAAAGGCGGAAAAAGCGGTTGGCATGTCGCCTTTATCAAGGGCGGTTAAATAATTCACGACAGTAGTTAATGCAGTCATAAAAATTCCTTATGTTGATAAGATGTTAGAAAAAAAACGGTGCGATTTTACCATTGTTTTTGCGTTCAGGCTGCCTGAAAATAAAAAGCGGTGCAATTTTGCAAAATTTCCCCAAAATCCCACCGCTTGCAAAAATTAGCAGGTTACGGTTTCGCCCTCTTTTGGCACGGCAACTTGTTTTCCCAAGCCGTTCTCTTTGACAAATTGACGCATTTGCTCGCTGGTTACGGTGGTGTGGTTCACGGCGTCCATATGCACAGTGATGATTTGGGCATTCGGCATTTTTTGGCTGGCGAGCAACACATCTTCTTGCCCCATAATCAGGCTGCCGTCAAAGCCTTGTAATTTTGCCTGTCCTGCGTTGAGTACCAGCACATCAGGGCGGTGCGTTTGCAAGGCGTGTTCAACATGATGATTCCAAAGCGTGTCGCCCACCAAATAGAGCGTTTTTTGATTGGGTGCGGTAAACACCACGCCCATCGCATCGCCTGCGATTTCGGCAAGCATTGGGATTGAATACATCTGGTCGGTGCCGTGCTGACCGCCTGTCTTAAACATCGTTACCCCTTGAAATGCCGTGCCTTGCCCCATCACCTGCACATTTTGGAAACCTTGCGAACGGATTAAACGCGCATCGCCAGCATTTTGCACAAACATCGGTAAATCTTTGGGCAAGTGCTTTTGAGCCGCCTCGTCCCAGTGGTCATCGTGGGTATGGGTAACGATAATTGCGTCCACGCCTTTTAAGGTTTCTGCAATGGAAAAAGGCAAGTCAATCAACGGATTGCGTAATTCGCTATTGACTGTGCCTTCAAAGCCCGCATACGCCCCTTTTTCGCCCAAATACGGGTCAATCAAGAAAGTTACCCCTGCATAAGTCAAACGAGCGGTGGCGTTGCGAATATGTTGGTAGTGAATTTGTGTGGTCATTTTTGCCTCTAGTAAATTTTTTTGAAAAACTAACCGCTTGTTGCGGAATGGACACTATTATAACAAGAATCATACCGAGAAAAAATTGACATTTAAGCCATTTTACGAAAGAATTGGGTCAATTTTCATAAACAGGAAAAAATTTTATGCCCAATTGCCCAAAAATCGGTCTGTTTGATTTTGGAGGGTTGTCCAAAGTCAATCTGTTTCAATTTGCCGTGCCACAGATGGTGTTTGGCGACCTTTACGCCGAAAAATGGTTTGAGCTTTTCATTCTCAACGCCTCATCCGACCAATCGTCCACGCTACCTTGCGATGGGGATTTATCCCTTGCCGAACAAATGGATATGCTGATTGTGGCAGGCTGGCACGATATCAATGAACCACCTACACCCGAGGTGCAGCATGCCCTACGTCAAGCCTATACACGTGGGGCAATGGTAGTCGGCTTGTGCTATGGCACGTATGCATTGGCATATTCAGGCTTACTAGACGGTAAAAAAGCGGCAACACATTGGTTTGCCGAAAGTGATTTCAGTCTGCGTTTTCCGAGCATTCAGCTAGATACCAACGCCCTTTATGTGGACGAAAATCGGCTGATTACTTCGGCTGGCACGGCGGCGAGTTTGGATTGTTGTCTTTATATCGTGCGGAAATTTCACGGCAGCCGTGTCGCCAATAAAATCGCACGAATGATGGTCGTTCCGCCCCACCGTGAGGGCGGACAGGCACAATTTATTGACCAACCTCTGCCGATTGTGAGCAAAGACCAGCAAATCAACCAACTACTTGCCAAAATTCAGCAAAATCCGACCGCTTGCTACCGCATTGACGAACTTGCCGAACAACTGGCAATGAGCCGCCGCACCTTTACCCGCCACTTCCAAAAGGCGACTGGCACGAGTTTGACCCAATGGATTATTCATCTTCGCCTAAAAAACAGCCTTACATTATTAGAAAATACTTCATTATCCATTGAGCAAATCAGCGAACGGGCAGGTTTTCAAAATACCGTCAGTTTCCACCAACATTTCAAAACCCGCTACCAAATCACCCCAAATGACTGGCGACGAGCGTTTGTGGGCATAGAAAAATAGAGCGATTGCTGCCTGAAAACCTAACGATTATTTTCGCCCCATTCGCACAAAGCGTCCAAAATCGGTATTAAAGACAAGCCTTTATCCGACAAACTATACTCCACTTTCGGCGGAATTTGCGGATACTCGGTGCGGATAATCAAGCCGTCATTTTCCAGCTCTTTTAACGATTGGCTCAATGTTTTGACCGAGATTTTGCCGATTTTGCGTTGCAGTTCGTTAAACCGCATATTGGGCGGATTGCGGTGCAACCAAAACAAGATTACCATTTTGTATTTTCCGCCAATAAGCGACAAGGCATAGCCAAAACCTGTTTCGTCTAGTGATTGGATATTTTGATAATTGGGGGCATTGAGCATTTACACTTTCCTTTAGGTGAGTATATTACGATAAGTACCGTACTATTTTTTGACATCATACACCATTATAATATGCTCACTTTTTAAACCGCCCATTGGAGTATGATGATGAAAATCCAAATCTGGTCAGATTATGCCTGTCCTTACTGTTATATCGGCAAACGCCATTTAGAACAAGCCCTTGAACAATTCGCCCACAAAGACAGCGTACAGATTGAGTTTAAAGCCTTTGAACTTTATCCACACGCAGGCAAAACGGCAGTCAATACCACTCAAGAACGCATTGAGAAAAAATACGCCAAAACGCCGCAAGGGGCATTAGAAATGATTGCCCATATTGAAAAAATGGGCGAGCGAGCAGGCTTGGAAATGAATTATGCAGGCGTGAAAAATACCAATACCTTCGATGCTCACCGCCTCTATCAATGGGCAAAAAGTTTGGGTAAAGGAAGTGAAATGAACGAACGCTTGATGCGTGCTTATTTCACCGATAATGTGGAATTGGCAAATTGGGAAACCTTGGCAAAGCTGGCAAACGAGGTAGGCTTAAACGGCGATGATGCCAAAACAATGCTCGCTTCTGATGATTTTATCCAAGCGGTCAAAGACGATGAGAACGAAGCTAAAATGATTGGCGTGCAAGGCGTGCCGTTTTTTGTGTTTGACGGCAAAACCGCCACATCGGGAGCAATGCCTGTGGGAAGTCTTTTGGGTCTACTAAACCAAGTTTATCAAGATAATCAAACGGATAGTCTGACAGGTGCAAGCTGTGGCATTGATGGGTGCAACTGATGGCAATCCTAGAATTTACACCGTCTGCCAAACCCATTATTTTGGGTGGGCAAAGTGCGGATAAGCATTTGATTTTGATACACGGATTGACACTTTCAGGCAGGCAGTTTGTGCCGATTGGGCAGTTTTTATTGGCACGGCTTGGGCAAAATTGGCAAAATGGCTTTCAGATTGGCTGAAACAGTAACTTCTTTCCCTATTCCATGTTTCCACAAAAATAAAAACCGCCTACCGTGATAAACGATGTTTTTACTCACCAAAATTTTCCTAAAATTTTGTGGTGATACGCCAAAGCATACCTTAAATTGCCCATCTAATTGAATATGGGGAATTTTTGTCCCAAATTCGCTCAATATAGCCTTATCATTATCGCTACATACCTTAAAATCAAACATTTTTTCCCTTGATAAGTGGTTTGAAACAGCAAAAATGGAATATTAAAGACAAAGTTATTGCAACGGTTTTTGGTGTAGAGAACTAGGGTTGGGGGTGTTATTAAAATTCATTGTTTTTATTTAAAATTTCAAGAATTTTTTGATGACGAACGCCTTTATCAGACTCTTTAAATTCCAAATTCTCTTTGATTGGCTTGCCCTGTTTGTCAATTTTAATCCACTCTCCATTTAATTGAGCATCGGTTATTTCACCATCTTTAAAATAACTAATAAAATCATAAATCATTGGAATAATAAGTTCGCCTTTATTATTAATTGCACCCCATCTGTTGCCGATTCTCACGCTGGCAACTCCATTAAAAAATTTGCTTGTCTCATCATAGTTAAAAGGAATAACCAATGTTCCTGTTTTATCAATAAATCCGCTTTTGTTATTTTTTTCAACAATTGCCAAACCTTCTCTAAAGTCTGACGCATTATCATATTGAAAATCAATGATAATTTTACCTGTTTTGTCCATAAAGCCAATTTTGGAACTTTGTTTGATGACAACAAATCCTTCTTTAAATTCACTAATAACTTCCACACCATCAGGAATTTCAATGACAATATTACCTTGATGATTGATGAAAAAAATTTTCCCATCTTTTTCAACTTCTGCCAAACCATCGCTAAATAAATTCACATTATCATAAATCAAAGGAATGACAAGATTGCCAGACAAATCCACAAACCCTGCTTTGTTGCCTTTTTCAGCACGCGAAAACCCTTCAGAAGGACAAGAAATATAATCAAGTTCATGTTTGTTTGATGGTCGTTTGCAAGGATTGGCATGACTATTTTGTGAGAATAAAAAGGGTAATAACATTGCCACAAGATAGCTGACTTTTTTAAGAAAAGGGCGTATCATTTTTTGGTTCCATTGCAAAAATGGATTTATTATACCGTCTTTCATATCAAAATAAAATGGCAAAATCCTTGCATTGATTGGTCATATTATCTATTTTGTCATAAAACAAAAATCTTTAATATATGTATGTTATTTAGCCCAAAAATTAGGAAAATTTTATAAAAACTGTCGAGCAAAACGGACAACTTATCATTGGCGTTTGGCATTTAATGGCAAAAGATTATCCGCTATTTGCTGAAGAGTCGCACGGAGTAGAACTACATTCATCGGTTGCGGACATTTTGGCGGATAGCGCGTGGATTGAAGTGGTTTGAGTTGATAAAACAAACACCGTTTTAGAAATAAAAGTGGTAGGATTTGGTGAAATTTCTGCCAATCCCACCGCTTGTTATTTCCAAAAATGAAAACCAACTTCCCATAAATCGCTATTCTAGCGTAAATTTTAAGATGTTAAAATTTCCCCAACTTTTACCCATTAAGGAATTTTTTATGAAACAAACTAACCGTATTTGCGACATTTTGGGGATTGATTATCCGATTATTCAAGCACCGATGTCGTGGCTGACGGACGCCCGTTTTGTGGCGGCGGTGAGCAATGCTGGTGGCTTGGGATTTCTTGCACCGCACGCAGGGCAGACCACCAATCCCCGTTCCAATGAAGAAGTATTGGCA
Organism: Moraxella cuniculi; assembly: GCF_900637105.1. Lineage (NCBI taxonomy): Bacteria > Pseudomonadati > Pseudomonadota > Gammaproteobacteria > Moraxellales > Moraxellaceae > Moraxella > Moraxella cuniculi. The sequence continues at coordinate 1,293,702 of NZ_LR134343.1, forward strand.
CGGTTGCAGGAGCAAATCCGTAAGGTAAAAGCCTTGACCGACAAGCCGTTTGGTGTGCCAGTGGTGCTGTCTTATGATTTGGCGATGATTGAGCCGATTAGCGATTTGTTGATTGCCGAACAAGTACCAGTGGCGTTGATTAACTATTTTGAGGGCTACGATTTTGAGCCGGTTATCGCCAAACTCAAAAATGCAGGGCTGAAAATACTGTTCCGTCCGCTCAATCCAACCCTTGAAAATGCACGCTTTGCCGAGAAAGTGGGGGCGGATATTTTCATCAGCACGGGCTTTGACGAGGGCGGTACGCTGCCGACCCAACAAATCGGTTCGTTTTCGGTGGTGTCGCATATTGTTGATGAAATCAACATTCCCGTGATGTTGGCGGGCGGTATTGCCGATGTGCGGGGTGTGCGAGCGGCGTTGGCGTTGGGGGCGGAGGGCGTTTATGTCGGCACGGCATTTTTGGCGACCGTTGAGAACCGTATGGCGGACAATGTCAAGCAGCTGCTTGTCAGCACCACCGCCAACGATTTGCACATTTATCGAACCAATCCAGCCTATTACCGCTCAATCCCAACCGCACTCAGCACGCAATTAGTGGCGATGGACGCCCAAGGTGCCAGCCGTGATGAGATTGAAAAAGCAAGCAAATTCGGCACAGGAATGCGTTTGGGAATGCTGGAAGGCAATTTGGACGAGGGCTATATTTCGGTGGGCAATGGCGTGACGCTTATCAAAGAAATCCGCAGTGTACAAGCCTTGATTGATGATTTAATGCAGGATTTTAGATAATCTGGCTATTTTTATTTTTGTAGTATCGGGCTTGGTGTACAAGCAGTTTTGCGTGATAACGCGGTTAAGGTTGTCGTTTTTACCCCTGATTTGCACCAAGTGATTAAAAGTGATTGATGATGTTTACAGGGTGGAGATTGCCAACTTATCCTGCTTTTTATGAATGTAAATTCACCAAAATAAAATAAGGGTGGCAAAACCACCCTTAAATGTCATAAGCTCTTATGATGCCTGAACATCGTTGATGAGTTTTTGATTGTGCTGCTTGAGGGCTTCTGGCATACGCTCGCCAAGTTTGTCAAATAGCTCGGCATGGCTTTGTAGCTCATCAAGCCACTGCTGTTTGTCTTGGCTGGTTACCAAATCAAACTGTGCCTTGCTAAAATCCGATTGATCCCAATTGATATCCTCGTAGGTTGGCACCAGCCCAATCGGTGTTTGTACGGCGTTGGCTTTGTTTTCGCAGCGTTCGATAATCCATTGCAATACACGCATATTTTGCCCAAAGCCCGGCCAAACAAAATCACCATTCTCATCACGGCGGAACCAGTTTACTTTAAACATTTTTGGTGGTTGATTGCCAGAAGCGGCGGCTTTTTGATTGATTTGTTCGCCCATTTGTAGCCAATGGTTGAAATAATCCGCCATGTTATAACCTGCAAAAGGCAGCATGGCAAAAGGATCGCGACGCACAACACCTTGCTGACCGACAGCGGCGGCGGTGGTTTCAGAACCCATCGTGGCAGCTTTATATACGCCATCTACCCAATCAAATGCCTCTGATACCAAAGGCACGGTGTCAGCACGGCGACCCCCAAAGATAAAGGCAGAGATTGGCACGCCTTCAGGATTTTCCCATTCAGGATCAATAGAAGGGCATTGTGCAGCCGAAACGGTAAAGCGAGCATTGGCATGAGCGGCTCGTTCTTCGCCTGTGTGTGGCTGGCGTTTCCAGTTGGTAAGGTTGGCTGGCGTTTCCTTGGTTTTGCCTTCCCACCATACTTCGCCATCATCAGTTACGGCAACATTGGTGTAGATAACATCAGAGCCTAAGGTGCTCATGCAGTTTGAGTTGGTCTTGGTGTTGGTGCCGGGAGCCACGCCAAAGAATCCTGCTTCAGGGTTGATGGCGTATAGTTTGCCGTCAGCTGATGGCTTAATCCAAGCAATGTCATCACCAACGGTTTCGACTTTCCAGCCTTCATAGCCAGCTGGTGGGATTAGCATGGCAAAGTTGGTTTTGCCACAGGCTGATGGGAAGGCGGCAGCGATATAGTGTTTTTTGCCTTCTGGATTGGTTACGCCCAAAATCAGCATATGCTCAGCCAACCAGCCTTGCTCGCGACCCATGGCAGAAGCGATACGCAACGCTAGGCATTTTTTGCCAAGCAGGGCATTGCCACCATAACCTGAGCCATACGACCAAATTTCACGAGTTTCTGGAAAATGCACAATGTATTTTTCGTCATTGCACGGCCAAGCAACATCTTGTTGTCCTGCTGACAGTGGCATACCGACCGAATGCACACAAGGCACAAACGCCCCATCTGTGCCTAGTACATCATAGACCGCCTTGCCCATGCGAGCCATTTTTCGCATACTTACCACCACATAAGGCGAGTCAGTAATCTCAATGCCAATTTGGGCAATGTGGCTACCCAGCGGACCCATGCTAAATGGCACAACATACATAGTGCGACCAGCCATACAGCCATCAAACAATTCATTTAACTTGGCACGCATTTGCTTTGGCTCAACCCAATTATTGGTGGCACCTGCATCAATTTCATGCTCTGAACAAATAAAGGTGCGATCTTCAACACGAGCCACATCTGAAGGGTCAGAAAATGCCAAATAAGAATTTGGGTGCTTTTGCTCATTAAGTTTGACCATGGTGCCATTGGCAATCATCAACTCAAGCAGGCGTTGATTTTCTTCTTCAGAGCCATCGCACCATTGAATGTCGGCAGGCTTGGTTAAAGCGGCAATATCGGCAACCCAGTCAATTAGGGCTTGATGACGAACAAATGCTGGAGCGGTAATCTTTGTGGTCATGATGAAATCTCATTTGATGAAAATTGAGCAAATTTGCTAAAATTGTCATATCACTGTCATTTGTGCGTGCTAAATTAGCACTTGATATGTAACAAAACAATGCAAAATATGCTAAAAAACTGTATTAAACCACAAAAGCTGGCAAATGATAAGCATTATTCAAAAAATAAATGAATATATTTTTTAATTTGATAATATTTATGGCAATAAAGTATTAATTTTGTTCATTATTAGAATGCAAATATTGAATAAAAACAACCAATAAGCAAACAATTTTGACAGCTTGATGAATATTTTGGACAACATGACAAGTGTGAAGTTTGCTTTATCTATAGGCATTAGCATGGTTATGATTGGCATTTGTGGATTTTGATAGCTATATTATGGCTGTTCAAGATTGTAATCTTGCCACAAAGTCGCCCAAAAATGCTACAATAATGCTGGTATTTGACAAATAAACAGTGGGGCATTATGGCAAAAGCCAAAAGCAGCTATGTCTGCCAGCAGTGTGGTGCAATCTATGGCAAATGGTCGGGGCAATGCACTGATTGTGGCGAGTGGAACACGCTTGTTGAGGCGGTCAGTACGACCTTGCCACATCATCAAAAAGCCAAATCCAGCACACCTGCAAGCAAGACGGCAAGTTATGCTGGTGCGGTCAGTGGTGTGATGACGCTTGACAATGTAGGGCTGACGCTTGAGACTCGTATGCCTACAGGGATTGGTGAGTTTGATCGTGTCTTGGGTGGTGGCTTGGTGGCAGGTTCAGTGGTGCTGATTGGTGGTGACCCCGGTATTGGCAAATCTACCATTTTGCTTCAGACGGCAGCCAACATGGCATCTAGCGATTCGCTGGCAGGTTCTGCACTGTATATTACAGGTGAGGAGAGTTTATCCCAAGTTGCCATGCGTGCCAAGCGGCTGGGTCTACCAACCGATCGCTTACGCGTACTTGCCGAAACCAATGTGGACGCTATTTGCATGGCATTAAGTAGCGAACAGCCTGCAATTGCCATCATTGATTCTATTCAGACATTATTTACCGAAATGATACAATCTGCCCCTGGTGGCGTGGCACAAATCCGTGAATCGGCGGCGATTTTGACACGCTTTGCCAAGCAGACAGGCACGGCGTTATTTTTGGTGGGTCATGTTACCAAAGAAGGGGCGTTGGCAGGGCCGCGTGTGCTTGAACACATGGTGGATACTGTGCTGTATTTTGAAGGCGAGGCAGATAGTCGGTTTCGTATGATTCGGGCGGTAAAAAATCGTTTTGGTGCTGTCAATGAGCTGGGTATTTTTGGCATGACCGATACAGGGCTAAAAGAAGTTGCCAACCCTTCGGCGATTTTTTTGAGCCGTTATGATAGACCGATTGCAGGCTCTGTGGTGATGGTGAGCCGAGAGGGGACAAGGCCACTATTGGTTGAGGTGCAGGCTTTGGTGGATAGTACACAAGGACAACCCAGACGCATGGCATTGGGATTGGATTATCAGCGATTATCAATGCTGCTTGCGGTCATGCACCGACATGGAGGCATTCATACCAGCGGCATGGATGTTTATGTCAATGTGGTTGGTGGGGTGAAGGTTATGGAAACTGGGTCAGACTTGGCGGTGCTTTTGGCCTGTGCCTCAAGCATTCGCGAAAAACCATTGCCAAATCGCTTGGCGGTATTTGGCGAAGTGGGATTGTCTGGAGAGATTCGTCCCGTGCCAAATGGTCAAGAGCGATTGCGTGAGGCGATGAAACATGGTTTTACTCATGCCATTGTCCCAAAAGCCAATGCCCCCAAAGAAAACAGCGAGCAGTTTGCAGGCATTCGGATTATTGCTGTTGATAGGCTTGATGATGCCTTAAGCCAAGCATTTTCGGTTGATTATTAGACTGATTAATTGATTTCTTGCTGCCGTCAGGGTGGGTGGCTACAAGTTTGAGATTGTGGTTGTGATTATCAACGCCATCATGCTTGCTATTGCTACCTCGCCATTGTTGCTGGCGTGATAATCGGTTGTCGCCACGTCTTTGTATGGTGGTCAAATTGCCAAAGTTCGTGCGATGGCGTAATGTAGTAGCGTTAAAGACTTTGGTAAAGTCATGTCAGCCTTTTGCGAAAATCACTTGGTGATAAACCTGTGAGCTGCTTAAATTGCCTGCTAAATGCACTGTGATCTGCATAACCACACTGCAAGGCAATCTCAACCACAGATTGTTTAGTATTTTTTAATAAATCGATGGCTTTTTCTAGGCGGATTTTTTGCAACATTTGCTGTGGTGATAACTGCAAAACCGAACGAAATAACCGTTCAAGTCTTGAAATGCTCAGCCCTGTTTGCTTGGCAAGCTCGCCGATGGTGAGTTTATGCTCGGCATGGTCTTTCATATAATCGATGGCGATTGCCAGCTTTTCGTGATTTTTTAATTGATGCCCATTGTCCTTGTCAATATCAATAGAAACACCAACCATAGCCACCACTTGATTGTTGTGGTTATAAATCGGAAATTTGTGCGTCATGCACCAGCCTAACTTACCCGATGGATAAGTATGTAGCTCCAGCCTATCAACAATAGATACCCCTTCTAGAACTTTTAAATCCTGTGCCATATATTCACCGCCTTGTTTGTCGCCAAACATTTGTGCAGGCGTTTTGCCGATAATTTGCGAATCATGCTCTATATCAAGTCTTGCTTTTAAGGTTTTATTAACAATCATATATTGAGCTTGGGTATTTTTTACAAAAAATACCGTTGAGCTTAATAGGTCAAGAATAGGAATAATTGCCCAAATACTGGCAATAAAACCATCAAGGTTGGCTACCGCATACCGTCCATCTGCCTTGCTTTTATCAAGGTGCAATAGGTGCAATTGCGACAAAGTATCGTTGTGCATATTCATCACTCCATCATACAAAAATTATAGCAAATATAAGGATAATTTTACCAAACTGTGCCAAATTCGGCGTTTTTTGTTAGGAATTTATCAAGCATTATATTCGCCAAACCGCTAACATAAACCAAAAGTTGGCCAAAAATCAACAAGGAATGAATAACCATGAACCAACAAGATGTCTGCATTTATCTGATTGATTCGCATACTGGTGGCGAGCCTACGCGTATGGTATACCAAGGGTTTCCTAGGCTGCTTGGTGATACCGTTGCCGATAAGCTGAATGATTTTAAACAAAATTACGACCATCTTCGTCAAGCTATTATTTTGCAGCCGCGAGGTAGCGAGGTGATGGTTGGTGCTTTGCTTGTGCCACCAAGTGATGATTCTGCGGTTGCTGGCGTTATATTTTTTAATAACGAGGGTTATCTTGGTATGTGTGGGCATGGCAGTATCGGGGTGATTGCATCTTTGGCTTATCAGGGGAAAATTGGGGTCGGTGAGCATCGCTTAGAGACCGCTGTGGGGATTGTTACGGCTACCTTGCATCATGATGGTAGTTGTAGTATTACCAATGTGCCATCTTATCGCTACCAAAAGCAAGTCAGGCTTAAGGTGCCTGATTTGGGTGTTGTCCATGGCGATGTTGCATGGGGTGGCAACTGGTTCTTTTTGGTGAATGATCATGGGCAAAATCTGCACCTGCAAAATGTCAAGCAATTAACCGAGCTGGCTTTAAAAATCAAATCAGCCCTGAAAAATCAAGGCATTGTCGGAGCTGATGGCAAAGAGATTGATCATATTGAATTATTTGGTGAATCAAATATTGCCGACAGTCGCAACTTCGTTCTATGCCCGGGTGGGGTCTATGATCGTTCGCCATGTGGTACAGGCACCAGTGCCAAGATTGCTTGTCTTGCAGCTGATGGCAAGCTACGGCCAAAAACCGTATGGCGACAAGAGAGCATTATAGGCAGTGTATTTTTGGCAAGCTATGAGACGGCTGGCAACCACAATCAATATGGGAGCGTAACAATTGTCCCAACCATTCGGGGCAATGCCTATATCAGTGCCGAAACCAAACTTATCATGCAGGCAGACGATCCATTTTGCTGGGGATTTTAACCATGAACGCAATCAACTCTGGTGCTGATTTTTATGTCATAGGCGGCGGTGTGATTGGGCTGTGTGCAGCATTGCAGTTGCAGTCTCAGGGTCAGTCTGTGGCTATTTTGGAAGCCGATAAAGTGGCTGCTGGTGCATCTTTTGGCAATGCAGGGCATTTGGCAACGGAGCAAGTTTTTGCCATTGCAGACTTTGGCATTATCAAACAGTTGCCTGCCATGCTGTTTGATCCTTTGGGGGCTTTAAGGATTGATTGGACTTATCTGCCCAAATTATTGCCATGGGCTATGAAGCTGCTATTATCAATGAAAAAAGAGCCATCACAAAAAAATTCATGCGGCATTAAAGCAAATCAATGGCGTAAGTCTAGCCGCTTGGCAGGATTTTTCGCACAAATGGGGGCTGGATAATTGGGTTTTTGCCAAAGGCTCCTTGCTGGTGGCAGAAAGCGAGTCTTCTTTATTGTCGCTTCGCCAGCACGGCAAAAAATTAGCCGCTCTTGGCGTGGCAAATACTTTTATCACTCAGCATGAATTGCTTGCCAGAGAGCCTGCTTTGGCAAAAAATCAACTGGGGGCGTTATTTTTTCCAGATACGGGTCATGTTGGCAATCTATCTGCAATGTACAAAGCATTGATTGGGCATTTTATTGGCATGGGCGGTGTTATTTATGAGGGCTGCAAGGTTTGGAGAATTTACAATGAGCGGCAGTTTGTACGCTTAATAACCACACAAGGTGAAATCATGGCACCAAATATTTTGATCAGTGCTGGTGCATTTTCAAAGCCGCTTGTTACACAGGCAACTGGCGTTGAAGTACCTCTTGATACCGAACGAGGTTATCATTTGATGTTACCCAATGAACACAATCGCCTACATATCCCTGTAACGAGTATGGATCGCCGCTTTATCATGACGCCGATGCACTCAGGGCTTAGGCTTGCAGGCACTGTTGAGTTCGCTGGGCTAAAAAAACCGCCCAATATGCAGCGTGCCTATAATTTGCTCAAACTTGCCAATCCTATGTTTAATCAGGATTTGGACAGCTCACAATCTACGCCTTGGATGGGGTTTAGACCATCAACGGCAGATTCCTTACCTGTGATTGATAAGATTGGTAGGGTTTATCTAAATTTTGGGCATCAGCATCTGGGGCTGACGCAGGCAGTGGTAAGTGGGCAGATAATTAGCGATTTGCACTTTGGCAGACCGACAGCCATTGATTGCACTGCCTACAAATTAGAGCGATTTGGGCAACCATTAAAGTAATATTTATTAAGTTTTAATAAACACAGCAAATTAAGGAGATGCTAGATGAATATTCATGGTGTTTTGGTGCCAATTGTTACCCCATTTGACAAAAATGGTGCGGTAGATCTGCCAACTTTGGAGAAATTGGTTGGTTGTTTGATTAACAAAGGCGTGGCTGGTATCGTGGCTTGTGGCACAACTGGCGAGTATTATGCCTTATCACCAAAAGAACGCGAGGTGGTGATGACAACCATCGCCAAGCACGCCAAAGGCAAAGTTAGCCTAATTGCTGGCATCAATAGCCTATCAACAGATTATACCATTGAACTTGCCCATCAAGCCAAGCAAATGGGTTATGAAGGGCTGATGTTGTCGGCAAATCCGTACAGCTTGCCAGAGCAAGCAGGGATTATTGCTCATTTTGAAAAAGTGGCAAATACGGTAAAAATGCCCATCATCATGTATAATTTCCCTGCTCGTGTTGGCGTTAATATTGAGTTTGAAACGGTTGAGTATTTGTCCAAAAATCCGTATATTATAGGCATTAAGGAAAGCAGCGGTAATTTTAGCCATGCTTTGCGAATGTTGCAGGCTAAGTTTGCAAATTTTGAGATTGTATGCGGCTGTGATGACCAGCCTGTGGATTTCTTCTTTTGGGGAGCCAGAAGTTGGATTGCAGGTGCTGCCAATGTCTTCCCTGATGAACAAGTGGCGATTTATCAAGCTGCTTGCAACGAAAACTGGGACGAGGCTCGCCGCATCATGAGCAAAATTTATCCTGCAATCTGCTCGATGGAATCTGGCGATTATAACCAAAAAGCCAAAATTGGTTGTCTAAAAGGTACGGTTGATGTCGGTGGTGTTCGACTGCCATTGGTTGATATTAGTAATGAAGACAAACAAGAATTTTTATCATTGTTAAATAGTTGAGGTTTGTATCATGACAACACCAAAAAATAAAGAGGCTGTTTTTGCGGCAGCCAAGCAGGGCGTATTGTATGCAGGCAATTTGATTGTCGGTGCTGACCCATGCCAGTCCACAATGACCAATACCACCCCAATTGACAACAGTGCAATTGGCACAATTGATGATGCCACCGAAGAGCATGTCAATCAAGCGGTCAAGGCTGCACGAGCTTGCTTTAATAATGGCACATGGAAGGACAAATCCCCCGCCCAAAGAAAGCAAATCATGCAGGCGTGGTCAGCCCTTATGAAAAAACACGCCGAAGAATTGGCAGCACTGGATTGCATTGATGCTGGCAAGCCAATCAGCGAGTGCATAAATACCGATATGCCAGCAACGTTGGATACTTTTGATTGGTATGCCGAGGCGATTGATAAGGTTTTTGGCAAGGTGGCACCAACAGATGGCGGTGTGGTTTCTTGGATTGTCAAAGAGCCCATTGGCGTGGTGGCTGCTGTACTTCCGTGGAATTTTCCTGCACAGATGTTTGCTTGGAAGGTGGCACCTGCATTAATCATGGGCAACAGCGTCATTGTCAAGCCTGCCGAACTGACCAGCCTGTCGGCTTATCGCATGATTGAGCTGGCTTATGAGGCAGGCGTGCCAAAAGATGCTTTGCAGATGGTCTGTGGACGCGGCGAGGTTGTGGGTGCAGCCATTGGCAGACACATGGATATTGATATGGTGTCTTTTACTGGCTCAACTGAGGTAGGGCGGTTATTTTTGCAGTATTCAGCACAAAGCAATCTAAAAGAAATTGTCCTAGAATGCGGTGGCAAGAGTCCTCAGATTGTCTTTGAAGACGCTGTTATTGATGAAGATATGGTTAATAATGTCTTGTCTGCAGCTTTTTGGAATATGAGCGAAAACTGCAGCTGCGGCTCCAGATTGCTGGTGCATAGCAGCAAAAAACAGCTTTTACTTGACAAACTGGTTGCAGGGCTTGCCACTTGGAAATTGGGCGACCCACGACAAGATGATGTTGTGCTAGGTCCGATGATTGAGCAGGCACACTTTGACAAAGTGGTGCATTATCTAGAAACCGCCAAATCCGAAGGTGCGTCATTGCTGACAGGTGGCAAGGTATGTGCAGACATGGGCAGTGGCTGGTATATCGAACCGACTATTTTTGAGAATGTAACTGCTGACATGACTTTGTTTAAGGAAGAAGTGTTCGGCCCTATTTTGGCTGTAACGGCATTTGACAGCGAAGAAGAAGCGGTAAGGCTGGCAAATGACAGCAGTTATGGTCTGGCAGCGTCATTTTATACCCAAAATCTCAAGCGTGCATTGTCGGTTGCAAGACAAATCCAAGCTGGCACGGTATCAATTAATGGCTTCTCAGAGGGCGATATTACAACCCCATTTGGCGGCTATAAGCAATCAGGATTTGGCGGCAGGGACAATGGACTGGAGGCATTGGAGCAATATTGCCAAACCAAGACCATCTGGGCAATCTGCTAAGCAATAAGGACTTTTAAAACCCTACTTGTGGTAACAACCTTTGGAGTTTGTATTCCATTGGTAGGGTTTTTGCAACTTAAGGAAATGGATATGGAAGGTTTTATCAATACAATAGTGGGTTATATTTGGAGCGATGCTCTGGTGTATTTGGCTTTGGCTGTGGGAATTTATTTTACTGTTGCTACAAGGGGTGTGCAATTTCGCTATCTTAAAGAGATGATTCGCCTATTGTTTGACAAAAACAATTCAGGGCAAGGCGTTAGCTCATTTCAGGCGTTTTGTATGGCGTTGTCTGGCCGTATTGGTGTGGGCAACATCGCTGGCGTGGCTACCGCAATTGCAGCTGGCGGGCCGGGTGCGGTGTTTTGGATGATTGTCATGGGGCTATTGGGTGGGGCAAGTGCTTTTATTGAATCCACTCTGGCTCAGGTCTATAAAGAAAGTGCCGATAAGCAGTATCGTGGCGGCTCACCTTATTATATTGAAAAAGGTCTAAAAATGAAGCCGTTTGCAATTTTTGTTGCGGCTGTTATTTGTCTGTCTTATGGGGTTTTGGTGCCAGGTGTGCAGGCAAATACAATCAGTGATTCGTTTAGCACTGCTTTTGGGCTATCTCCAGCGATAACAGGTTTGATTGTGATTATGCCGTTGGCCTTTATTATCTTTGGCGGCATTAAGCGGATTGCTAGATTTGCTGACAAAGTTGTTCCATTGATGGCGATATTCTACATTTTAATGATGGCAGTGGTGCTAGTTGCGAATATTTCTGCCATACCTAGCATGATTGCCCTAATTGTAAAAAGTGCATTTGACATGGATGCAGTGTTTGGTGGTATTGTTGGCACGGCAGTTTCTTGGGGTGTCCGCCGTGCGGTTTTTTCTAATGTTGCTGGTGCAGGCGAGGCGACATTTAGCTCGGCGGCTGCCGAAGTATCGCACCCTGCCAAACAAGAGCTGGTGCAGAGCTTTTCGGTTTATGTGGATACTGTGCTTGTCTGTACGGCGACAGCATTAATGATTCTCTCAACAGGCATGTACAATGTTGCAGATCCTGATGGCACCATGCTGGTTGAAAATATGCCAAATGTGGCGGCTGGTACGGCATTCACACAGGCGGCGATTTCAACCGTGTTTTTGGATTTTGGCCCTGCGTTCGTTGCAATAGCCATATTCTTATTTGCATGGACTTGCCTGCTTGCTTATTATTATATTGCCGAAACAACCTTGGTGTATTTGGATAATAAACTGCGTTATCCGTATTTTAAAACAATACTAAAAATTGTATTTTTAATTATTTGCTATGTTGGCAGTGTGCAATCAACGGGCATGATGTGGGCATTGGGCGATATTGGCTTTGGTGCCATGTGTTATCTTAATTTTATCGCCATCGTATTGCTTGGCAAAATCGCCTTTAAGGTGCTAAAAGACTATGATGCACAAATGAAAAAAGGCCTAAATCCTGTTTTTGACCCAAGAAAGGTGGGTATTGACAATGCTGATTTTTGGGTTGGCTATAGTGATAAGCATAAGCAGTGATTGTGTTTGGTCTATTGAATCATGCTTGATTTTGATGGGTTTTAAGGACCAAATCCAAACTTGGCAACCAAGCCATAAGGCTTAGTTTTGCACGATACAGAATTTGGCTTTTGTGCTTGGTTTTGCCTAAGTTATTTTAGTTTGCTTGGTTTGCTTGCCTGATGGTTGGAGGGTGGGGTGTAATTTGAATAAAAATCTTTGTTGAAAATCCTTCTGTTTTATAAAATGATTAAATTATCTTTTTGTCGTATTTATATACTTTGTTAGAGTTTTTATTTGTAATGTGTTTGTAAAAGTGGTAGCCTAAAGGAGAATGTTTTTGATCGGTGGGGGTTATAAATTTATGATAGGTAGTAGGAACGCTATCAGCCACACTAGGCACAACCATAGGCGACAGTACAGCAAGCACTGTGAATAATGTGGGGCAGACAAGGTGGAATTATTTGAGTCATTGGGAAAATGCCAAGCTAAAAGAACTGGTAGTAGCCCAAAAAGTATGCTGTAACAAAAACTAAAAAGACAACTTGCACAAAAGTTGGTAATTTACGGTTATGAAGACACAAATTACCATTACTTGCCCAAGTTGCCTATCGGTTAGTATAAAGAAAAATGGCGTAAAAAGCTATGGCAAACAAAACTATTTTTGCAAAGATTGTCATAAACAGTTTGTTCATCATTTACAGCTTACTTACAAAGGTTGTCAATCTTACATAGATAACAAAATACGCTTAATGTTAGTTCGTGGTTGTAGCATTGCTGACATTGTGATACTTGAACAAGTGAGTAAGGGCAAAGTGCTTAGTGTGCTTGCAAACAGTAATCACCAAATCAAACCAAGACAAAAGCATTACAATACCTGAAAGATAGATGAGTTTTGGACTTGTGTGGGTAACAAGAAAAACAAAGTTTGGCTCATCTATGCGTACGATAGACACACAGGTGAGATTGTTGCCTATGTATGGGGCAAAAGAAACCTTGCTACTGCCAAACAGTTAAGGTCAAAACTGATGAGTTTAGGTATAAGTTTTGATAAAATTGCTTGCGATGATTGGGACAGCTTTCTGACGGCTTTTAAGCACTCTATCAAACAAGTGGGTAAACACTTTACCGTTGGTATTGAAGGCAATAACACAAGGCTTAGAACCTTTGCTAGGCGAGCATTTAGAAAAACGTGTTGTTTCTCTAAAAACCTAACCAATCATCTTAAAGCATTTGACTTGGTGTTTCATTATATCAACTATGGGTGGGTGTAGCATACTTTTTGAACCAGGGCCAAAAATACATTAACATACTTTCATATATAGGGGTATTTCCTAGTATCACTTTATTTTTATTTCTTTTGCTTGAGTTTTTTGATGATAAGAAAAGCTTTTTCTTTGTTTACCTATTAAAATTTAAAAATACACAGGATGCTCTTTTTGGATTGTCTTTTGTTCTGCTTTGGTTTATGCCTGCATTGTTTTTATTATTTAAAAAATGTATTATTCATCGCAATTTTTATATAAAATTTTCACTGATTTGGTATGGTATAATTATAGTATGCTTAGCTTTGCAATTAAGTGATGTAGTAGTGATGTATGCTTTTAAGAGATTGACTTTTAAATTCAACTAAGCCTACAAAATAAGAGCTTGAACAAACCTAAGAATCTTCGATAGCATCACCTCAGTCTTGTACACTCCTAATTCAAATGGTATCATAGGTGATGTGGCAAGATCAGCAAGTCCAGAGCTTGCTTATCGGATTGGGCAGGAGTTTAAAGAAAATAAAACCCTAAACCAACTAGACAATGGTAATCGCCCAGAAGAACAAAGCCCGCAACACCTACTGGCTCATGCTATACTAGGTGCTGCCGTAAGCTACGCCACAGGACAAGACATTGGTATAGGTGCTTTATCAGCAGCAGGCAGTGAAGCTGTTACTCCTATCTTATCTGACTTCTTATTTGGCAAAAAACCAAACGAGCTAAGTCAAGAACAAAAAGATACTATTACAAGTATTTTAAACTTAACCACAGTTACTACTGCTTATAGCACAACTGGCGATGTGAGCAGTGCAGTGAATGCTGCTGAAGTGGGGAGAGTTGGGGTTGAGAATAATAACAGCAGTCGTCGAATTGTGGTTAGAAACCCTGTTCAACAACAAAGGCTGGATATTATAAATCTTGAGACAGCTGCAATCCGAAGATATTTGCCGGGCTTTAATGGCATTCCATCACTTAGACCCAATAGCCACATTTCCGCTGTTGAGGTGGCTGAATATCAAGCATTTAGTAGATTTCTTAGATATTCAAATCAGACATATCCTGATGCACAAAGTGCTTATCAGGCTTTTAGACAAGTGGGTTATCGGACTGGTTTATCCCAGCCAATTATTGGTCGTGGTGGTTACTATTATGCAAATAATATGAAAATAACCCAAAGTTACTATAACAGACTATGGCGAGAGGGTAGACCAGCGCCTTTTGTTCAGGCTAGAGAGATATTATCATCAAATCCTAGAGTTGAAAGAGATCCACAAGGGAGGCCAAGTTTTAATCGATACACAACCAACAACTTAGAAATGATTTATAACCCAACAACTGGTGAAATATGGCACATCCAACCAACAAGAAATAGCAGGTGATTTTTATGCAAATAGACATTATGTCAAAAACATTAATGGATAATTTACTAACCATTCAAAGATGCAATAATGAAGTTGAATCTATACTTTATAATATTGAAATTTTAATCAAATCTATATTAAATAATATTACAAATATTGATGATGACAAATCGATCGCCCTAATCAAATCTTTGTTCGAAATTCAAGAAAGTGTGGCTTTTGTCGTATTTAAATTTAACCATAAAACCAGTGATTTTTTATATAACTTTATCTATGATTTTGAGCGATATGATGAATATGCTGCTAAATATGTATTTGATAAATACATAAGCAGTAAGAGATTTCAAGGCAATAATACAGACTTATAGTAATTAGATGACAACACCAAAGAAGCTAATAAGTGGGCAGAAGGCGGCATCTACCGAATAGCACTACACACAATAACTGCTGCTCTAGCCACAGGTACAATAGAAGGAGCTGTATCAGCAGGCACAACCGCTTACGCCATTCCAAAGATTGATGAATACCTTACAAAACAAGGCTTTGATGAAACCACAAGACAAACCGCTTTGCTTGCCCTATCAGCAGCCCTAGGCACAACCATAGGCGACAGCACAGCAAGCACGGTGAATAATGTGGGGCAGACAAGGTGGAATTATTTGAGTCATCTTGAATTGGCTAATTGGAGACAGGTACTTCAAGCATGCAAGGGCAACGCAGTTTGTATTGAAAACAATAACCGCTTTTATGCACAAAAAAATCTACAAAATACCCAAGAATTTGAAAATGCCTGTATTAACAACTTCAATGCAAGCAATTGTCAAAACCTAATCTTGCGATTTCAAGATGGCACACAAGGTGATTATAATTTAAAATACATACCAAATCTTTATGCTGACATATCAAGACTTGGCGGTGCAAATGCCAACACCACCATTAATAGTATCCGATGGAATAATGCCACAGGTGGTTATTTCATCAGAGATACTGGTATTGTCAATATCAATCGCTATCATGGCAATGAAGCCCAAGCATTTATAGGTGAACTTGCCAATGATAGACTGTATGGCGGTCGTCGTGCTGGTAGTGTGGCTGGGGCGGCTGGGTATGGGGTTGGGGTTAATTCTGTATCAGGTACAACAAAGCATGGAGACAAAAGAAAGGCTCAATCAAGAACAGATAGCCACAGGAGTGTTGGTGATGCTAATAAAGTTGTCTTGGAGGGAAGGCGATATCTTGACAGTGAAACTGGTGCTCATGTGTACATCAAGGGAGATAGGGTTGTAATTCTTGATAACGAAGGTAAAATCATAACGCAATTTAAAAATACCAAGCAAAATACTAGAAATAGAGTCAGGAGTGGAAAATGGATTCCTCAGTAATACAAACCAAGTTGGAATTGAGATTATTCTTTGTAAAAAGATATAATAATTTATTTAAGATATTTGTGTTATTTAATCCACAGACGGAGGCATATGCAGTGCCCATGTCTATTAACATGAGTGAGGTTGGAGATATTATGAATAGGGATCTGGAGATAACTCTAAATGAGATAATCTTGGATGAATTACAGCAGACTTTTTTAGATTGGTATGATAGTGCAGAATGTGCGATTGAATGCCATTTTTTGGAATTTGGTTAATAATTTAGACCAAATACAAGTTACCATTTAGCAAAGGATACAAAAAACAGCTAAATGCTCAGGTAATCATCACCACAGAATTTGGCAAAGAAGCCCCGAAAAGAATCGGTGATTATGCCCAAAACAAAGAACTTGAACTGATTGCCGTAATCAGACTTGTAAAGATCAAGTAATTCAAAAATACTTGGTACTGTCCGATCAACAACAAAAAAAATTTAAACAATGTCTGCGTAATAAACTATAATGCCGTACAATGTGAAAACTTACGCAAACAGTACTTTGCAATGAGTGAAACCCTCACTCAAACACATTTTAATAAGTTAGGCGGTACAAATTATTGGCTTCATGTAGAAAATGAAAATCAGCAAGCTGAATCAATTTGGCGAAATGTTGCACTTAGTAATCCAAATACTCAAGCCTTAGATAAAGCTGTACTGATTATACAAGAACAAGGTGGAGTTGGGGCTGGTAGAAATAGTGGATTTTCTGCGGTTGGGATCAAGAATAATAAAAAACCCAATTCTACGGCTCAAACCCCTAAAAATAAACCAGCTGAAAAAGATCTGAGCTTGCTTGGTGCTACCGGACCTCAACTTCCTAGCACGACAGTATGGAGGGAGAAAGGTTCAAAAGCTCGTATCGATGTAGAAAATCCAGCACCAGGGGTTAGAGCTGGGCAGATACATTATCAAGATGCCAACAATAAAAAATATTACTACAATCCAAAAGATGGTAAATTTTATGTTGGTAAAATAGATGATGGTGTACTTGCACCAAAATCTATACAGAATCTATTAAATGATAGAAAATTCCGTAAAGGAATAGAGAAAGCCTTGAAATATCTAGGAGCTAAATAAATATGCGGTTATTAAATCAAAGCATGCTTGGCTACATTGCCAAGATGAATATCGATATAGAAAAATCAACACTAGACTCAAATCTTCAAAAAATTCTATCAGAAGATTTTTTGGATAAAGATGGCGGCGTCTTTTTTCAAGAAACATATCCCGATGAATATTTATCTAGGTCATTTTCGGCTGATGAAATAAAAAAAATTTATGCTGATTTATCTGGAATGGAGCAATCGTTCAACAAAATACATATAGGCGATTATGTAAATGATGATAAATTATTTGAGCAAGCAATTGTATTTTTTCAAAAGTTTATAGAAAAATGGAATCGCCAAAGAGATTCTGAAGTTTTGGCAGTCTTAGCTTTTCAAGATGACGATGTTGGTCTTTTTGCAACATTTAACTTTCATCAAATCAGAGACGGTGAAATAGTTTATGATTTAAGTAATGGTATAGAAAATTTTATTCAACCAGTAATGTTTTATTTGTCTTAACATGTTTAGGAAGGGCTTAGAGTGGCAGAAAGTGAATCAAGGAGCTTTTTAAGCCTTAAGGGAGCTGATAAAACCTTTTATTCTGATTGGATTGCTGAAGCTGGAGCTGTAATTATGAAAAATGGCAAAAAAGAATTCCAAGATATTTATAAAAATCATCAAAATAGAACTTTAAGCTGGAGCTATTGGCGATTGGTCAATGAGCAAAATGATCCAGAATTGCAAAAGGTTCATGAGAAGCACATTCGTTCTTGGAGTTTTTTCAGCAAATTTTTAACCGATTCTATCATGAAGTTTCGTGTATGGTCACCATGGAGTTATTTTTTAAATCCTAAGGATAGAATTACTATTGGCTGTAAGCAAATGCCAGAGGTTAAAGAATGCAAGAAATAATAGTTAACACGGTTCTTGTGACACTGCTTATCAATCTTTTTTATTTAATAACAATTGGCATTGTTAGCTTATTATTATATATTGGACTATTGATACGCATTGCAACTCGTAGAATTAAAAAGATACATTTAGAGCGTGCTATTCGGTTTTTTACAATTGTGAGTGTAGTGCCTGCTTACCCTGTCCATACTTTTGTTTTGTTCGTTGTTTAATCCAGTTGGGCTATTGTTCTTATTTCCTTTCATTGGTTTAATGATTGATGGTCATCCCATGTTTTTCCGTATTTATTCGGTTGCATTTTCTTTGGCGTGGTTAATGCCGCCTATATTCTTGATAATTAAAAATCGAATTTCTCAGAAGCCTTATTATTATAAATTTTTTATTATTTGGTATGGTGTCATTACGGTGTGCATATTGCTTATAATATTGAGTACAATGTTGTAAGGTCATCAACCCTAGAAATCTCAAGCAACTCACCCAAGAGCAAAAAGATACCATTACAAGTATCTTAAGCTTAACCACAGTCATCACTACCTACACCACAACCAATGGTGATGTGAGCAGTGCGGTGAGTGCTGGGGAGATTGGGAAGGTATGCAAGCATAAGCCAGCATCACGATGAATAATTGTCAAATCAGCCATTTGTTGCCTGAATAAAAGACAAGGCATGAGCATCTTTTTCATTGATAATCAATTCCAAACCCTCTGTTTGCCAATCAATCCCTATCGTCTTATCATTCCATATGATGCTTCGCTCGCTGTCTTTGTGGTAAAAGTTTGTGGTTTTGTACAAAAATTGGGTATTGTCTTCCAATGCAACAAAGCCATGAGCAAAGCCTGCAGGTATCCAAAATTGGCGATGCGTTTGGGCATTTAATTCTACACCGACCCATTGCCCAAAGGTTGGTGAGTCTTTACGAATATCCACCGCAACATCAAAGGCACGACCCTGTACCACACGCACCAATTTTCCTTGGGCAAAGGGTTCGCTTTGATAATGCAATCCACGCAACACACCTTTTGATGACATGGAATGGTTATCTTGTACAAAGATTGGCACACCAAAACCACGCTCTTGAAGTACCTTGGCAAATACATTTTGGTTAAAACTTTCCATAAACCAACCACGCTCATCGGCAAAAATTCGTGGTTCAAAAATCAACAATTCAGGGATTTTGGTTTCTATGACATTCATATTCATGCCTCAACCGTTATGCTCTTTATGTAATTTTAATAAATATTGTCCGTAGCCTGTTTTCTTAAAAAACTCTGCTCGTGCCAACAATTGTTCATTATTTATCCAACCATTTGCATAGGCAATTTCTTCTAAACACGCGACTTTTAATCCTTGTCTGTGTTCAATGGTTTGTACAAATCGGCTTGCATCAAGCAACGAGTCGTGCGTACCTGTATCAAGCCAAGCAAAACCACGCCCAAGCAACTCGACATTTAGCGTATCTTTTTGTAAATACACATTATTAACATCGGTAATTTCTAATTCACCACGATGTGAAGGTTTGATATTTTTGGCGATTTCTACCACATCATTGTCATAAAAATAAAGCCCTGTAACCGCATAATGTGATTTTGGCTCGGCAGGTTTTTCTTCTATGCTTAAGGCTTTGCCATTTTTATCAAACTCTACTACGCCAAAACGCTCTGGGTCATTCACATAGTAGCCAAATACGGTCGCTCCAGTTTCTTGTGCTGATGCACGGCGTAATTGTTCGCTAAAATGCTGACCATAGAAAATGTTATCGCCCAAAATTAAGCAAACATTATCATCGCCAATAAATTCTTCACCTAAAATAAAGGCCTCTGCTAATCCATCTGGGCTTGGTTGGACTTTATAGGATAGCTTAATACCAATCTCTTCACCTGTTCCCAGTAGTTTTTCAAAATTTGGTAAATCTTCAGGCGTTGAAATAATTAAGATGTCAGAAATGCCTGCCAACATCAGCACCGATAATGGATAATAAATCATCGGTTTATCATAAATTGGCAATAATTGTTTTGATGTTCCCATGGTGATTGGGTATAGGCGAGTGCCTGACCCGCCTGCCAAGATAATGCCTTTACGGTTTTTAGTTGTCATGAATCAGTTCTCCAAGCACTTGGCGAACGCCTTGTTGCCAATGTGGTAAATGTAATGAAAAATTGCGTTGTAATTTGCTGGTATTAAGTCGTGAATTGTGTGGACGCTTTGCAGGCGTTGGATAATCCGCTGTGCCAATGGCATTGACTTGTTTCACTATTAAGTCAATCCCCATTTCACGAGCCACGTCAAAAATAAACTTAGCATAGTCATACCATGAGCATTCGCCTTGTGGTGCAAGATGGTAGTGTCCCATCTTAATACTTGCAGAGTTCAGCTGATATTGGCGAATGATTTGAGTGGTAATGTCTGCAATCAAACTTGCTCCTGTTGGGCTACCAATTTGGTCGGCAATAATTCCAAGCGTTTCACGGCTTGCTCCCAGTTTTAACATGGTTTTGATAAAATTATTGCCATGTGTGCCATAAACCCAACTGGTGCGAAGGTTAATAAAATTTGCTCCGCTTTGCTCAAGTGCAAGTTCGCCTTGACGCTTGGTTTGCCCATACACATTGATAGGGCCCGTGCTATCTTCTTCTGTCCAAGCAGTTTCACCCGTACCATCAAACACATAATCGGTTGAATAATGTATCAATAGGGCATGGTGTTGTTTTGTCAATTCTGCCAAATGTTTTACAGCCAAATGGTTAATCAATTCTGCTTGCACAGTATCAGTTTCGGCTTTATCAACCGCAGTATAGGCAGTCGCATTAACCACAATATCAGGGCGGATATGATGAAATGCTTGTGTTATCGCATTAAAATTCGCCACATCACCACATAAACCATCGGCATTGCTATGGCGGTCTAGGGCATAGACTTGTCCTAAAGGTTGTAAACTTCTGTCTAATTCAAAGCCGACTTGACCATTTTTACCTAGAAGTAAAATTTTCATCGTTTAACCTTGTTATGGCTTATTGATATTGCTTGTTAATCCAGTTTTGGTATTCACCGCTTTGAACGTGCTGTACCCATTCTTGATTATCCAAATACCATTGCACGGTTTTACGCAAGCCTGTAGCAAAAGTTTCTTGTGGCATCCAACCTAACTCTGCCCCAATTTTACTAGCATCAATGGCGTAGCGTAAATCATGTCCAGGGCGGTCTTTGACATAAGTAATTAAATCTGCATATTGAGCAACACCTGTCGGTTTATTTGGTGCAAGCTCTTCTAATAATTCACAAATGGCTTTGACCACATCAATATTTTTCTGCTCATTATGTCCGCCAATATTGTAAGTCTCGCCGACTTTTGCAGTGGTTGCCACTAAAAATAAGGCACGAGCATGGTCTTCTACATAGAGCCAATCACGGATTTGTAATCCATTGCCATACACAGGTAAAGGCTTACCATTTAGTGCATTCAAAATGGTTAATGGAATTAATTTTTCAGGGAAATGATAAGGTCCATAATTGTTAGAGCAATTGGTAATCACCACAGGCAAGCCATAGGTACGATGCCATGCTCGCACCAAATGGTCAGAACTGGCTTTACTGGCGGAATATGGTGAACTTGGGGCATAAGGCGTGGTCTCAAGAAACAAATCGTCAGTGCCTTCCAAATCGCCATACACTTCATCAGTTGAGATATGATGAAAACGGAATGTTGCCTTTTTATCATCGCTTAAACGATGATAATAATGGCGAGCGACCTCTAATAGGGTGTAAGTGCCAATAATATTGGTCTGAATAAATTCGTTTGAACCCGTAATAGAGCGATCTACATGGCTTTCTGCCGCTAAGTGCATGACAATATCTGGAGCAAATTCATCAAACAATCGCTCAATTTGCCCACGATTGCAAATATCTGTTTGGCTAAATTGATAGCGTGGATTGTCAGACACTAGCAATAAGGATTCTAAATTGCCTGCGTAGGTTAATTTATCCACATTTAAGACATGATGCTCGGTTGTTTGTAAAATATGGCGAACCACTGCTGAACCGATAAAGCCTGCACCGCCTGTGATTAGGATGTTCATTGTAAAAATTTCAAAAAATCATAAATTAATATTTTGAATACTAATTTTCTAAACATATAAGCATCTAAAATAATAATAATGTTGCCAATAAAGTACATTGGCAACGTTATATATATCAAGATTTGGGAGGATTGAGTAAGTTAACAGAACGCTCATTCCTTAATTTTCGAATACGGTCTCTTACCCAATGAGCAGCAGCCCTAGTCTTTGAAAACTTCTTCCTAGAAGTTCGAATTTTTTCTTTAATATTTCTAAAAAATACACTTATTGGATTAATCTTTTTGTAAAAATAGTAAACCATCTGATACATCTCTTCATCTCTTTGATTTCGAGAAGTTGTATTGTGAATATGCCAAATTAATTCATTTTTCGATTTTTCAATATCGTGAAGCAATGTATGTAAAAGCCCAAAATTTGCTTGGTTATCCATAAGAGCTTGACGAACCATGGCATTGCGATATTCTGTTTGGTACTTTAGGTGTTTGTCCACTCCGGCAATAACAGAGTTGCCATAAGTACCATTTGCATTAGGGCGGTGATGATAGTAGGCCAATTTTTTATTTAAGGTTCTAATTTCGCCAAGTCTAAATAATCTCAGGTTATAGTCCCAATCACCCAGCACGGGTAAGCTTTCATTAAAGCCCCCGATAGTTTTTGCAGCTTTCATTCTGATAAGTAGGCAAATTGGTGGTGCGATGTTACCTTTAATAAGTGTATCAATATCGACAAAATCTTTCCAATAATCCCAGTCAAAGATGGCAAGCTCTTTTACTGTATCGTGGATAATTTCTTCATGAATCACTTGGCAGTTGCATATGACAGCAACGGCTGATTTATCTTGCTGTAGAAATTGCACAGTTTCTTGCAAAAATTCTGGATGCCATGAATCGTCGTCGTCATGTATGACTAAAAATTCTTCATGAGCAATCTGAAATGCACAGTTTGATGCCGCTTCCATGCCTAGTGAATCTGGATTATGGATTATAGTGATTCGTTGATTTAAGTCGTTTGAATAAATATCAACTAAGTCTTCAACATCTTTTGGTTCGCCACCATCATTAACAATGTATAAGTGCCAATTGTGGTAGCTTTGCTCGATGACGCTATTAATCGCTCTTGCTAATAATATAGTGCGATTTTTAGTACGCATTATGATAGCTACCGAGCCATCCGTTTTGATTTGATTATTGTCTTGCAGTTCATTAGCAATTGGGTATAAATGATTATTAAACACTGAAGAAATTCCTTATCAAAATTTGCTCTTGATTAGATCTGAATAGTTGTCAAAATGCTGACGAGCTACCTGATATGCGGCTGGATTTTTTTCTTTAATACCAAGATTGATCCAATGAGTCATCACGCCAGCGGGCCAACCTCCTCTATGTAGCAAATCAGAAATTTGATCTTGCTTTTTTGGTAGATGATTTGGAACAATACGATGAAACTCGTCATGATTGTGCAGCATAGAATGTTCTATTGCACCCAAAGTTTCTATTTCATTTTTATTTGGAGAGCAAAAAACTTGTGCCATAGCAGCATTCGCACTGATAATATCAATGCTATCAGCAGAAATACCCATATAACTGCCAGATGTTATCCATTTAGATATTCCTTGCAAGGCAGCATCTTGAAACAATTTAATTGTTTCATTAAATGAATTGATATATTTGTGACCTTTATCCTCTTTGAGAGTTGGATGATAACGCTTATCTTCAGTAGATAAATGAAAATTAATCGTTGTTTGATGGTCTGCTGAATGGAAATTTTCTAGCAGGTTGATTGAATTTATCATTGTGTTTGTTTCATCCTGTCTAAGAAATTTACTCCAAAAAGCAGCAGCCATTGGCCCATTTTTATACAGTCTACCAGTGGTATTTTGACGAAATAAACCGTAATAATAGCCATATACTTTTGAATCTACACCAAAGTAACTGCGTAAGTTTGCAATAGACATCTGAATGGTGCCATTCCAACCCAAATCAACTATGGCAATCTTGTTATTATTACTCATAAGTCCTTCTTGATGATAGTAATTGGTTGTGTTATCGAACACTTGCTTAAAAACAGGTAACAGGTCATCAAGTAGAAATTCTTGAATATAGCTTTTAATTTCATTGACTCTAGACCAATCAATTTTTGACTCTAGGTTACCAAAAATAGCCTTGAATCCATCTTGATAAATTTTTGTTTGAGAAATATTGAATGGCTTAAAAATCTGATAGTAACTATCCCAGGGTTCACAAGATTCATTGATGATAAAATTAAGTGACGCCTCTGATAAATATTTATTTTTAATAATCTCGGTGTAGCATAGAGAGTATCTTAAAACTCGTCTAGAGACATATAAATAACTTGATGTGCAGCCAATTTTATTATCAAAATCTTGTAGTTGCCAAGCTTTATGAATTACCTGTGCATCTCTGGCGCAGAAAAATACATGGTCAATTTTATGGGTTTTGATTTGCTCTGCGAGCCAATTTGTAAAGCTGTATAAAATTATTGACCCTAAAGATGCACCCAAAGAAGACCAAATCTGTTTTTTGATGTCAAAATTAGGATTTTGTCGAAGTTTGGTTGCTTGACTAAGGAAAGAAAATGGTAGTAAATAAGGATTCAATTCTGCACCCACTCGGCGTTCGTTTAAGAATCGATCATAGTGTTGTGTTTGAATGCCATATTTGTTTGGTGTTATAACATCTGCATGAATATTATCTCCAAAATGAAAGATTTTTTTATCGTTTCCGATAACATTTCTCACTTCAGCCCAAATTTTACCACTATGTTTGGTTTTGCCAAGATATGAAGAAACAAATAAATGATCATAATTAACAAAACCATTGGTTTTTAGAATCATCTCAATGTTATGTGGATGAAGATACATATCAGAGACAAAGATGATGGTTTTTCCTAGTTTTTTCAGCTGGGAGATTAGTTCAAAATGATCGGAAATGGCAATACAAAGATCAACTTCGGAATTTTGCTCACAAGATTTGGCAATGTTTGCAAAATCTTTTGTATAGCCAAATTGAGTAACTAGTGTGTGATAAATTTCATCAATAGATATTTCTTCGGCTTTATTTCTGTCATAGGCAGTATTTCGTGCTTGTTGTTCTGCAAGCAGTCGATTTTTTGCAAAGCCTGCTGCAAGGGTGCATCCTTGCGATACTAATTTTGCCTCAACAAATGCAAAAACATCAATAGGGCATTCAACCAATCGTGTCACAACGGTGTCAAATACATCGAAGGAGATAATATCGAAATCCTGAAGCTGATTTAACATTAATTCAACATAGTGTTTATTTGTGACCATTATATTTTTCTTATAATCTGCACGAACTGTTGAGAGTAATTGATTTGCATCAAGATAGGAGTTGGTTGTGATCATAAGAATCCTTATTTACAAATATTAAGTATATCAAAGTACGCATTTTCAGATGATTAAGTTTCTTAACTTAGCATAATATCCACCTTCTGCCATCAACTCATGGTGAAAACCTTCTTTGGTGATTTTGCCTTCATTCAGCAATAGAATTGGTGCAACCCAAGTGGATGTTTATTAACCAAATCTGTTAAATTCACCACCTCTAGTGCTTTCAATACATCGTTTAGCCGAGAATGACGCATATTTGCAAACAAAGTGTCATCAAACAAAATACATCTTGCGACACCAAGGCAAACTGCTGGCACAAATTAGTAAGTTCAATGTCATAAATATCCACGCCGTCTAGTAGAATTTGACCGTTAC
The DNA here is from genome assembly GCF_900637105.1 of Moraxella cuniculi. Lineage (NCBI taxonomy): Bacteria > Pseudomonadati > Pseudomonadota > Gammaproteobacteria > Moraxellales > Moraxellaceae > Moraxella > Moraxella cuniculi. The sequence goes on from NZ_LR134343.1 coordinate 1,319,584, forward strand.
TTAGCGTAACAAATCGTGGCAATAAATTAATCACCGTGGTTTTGCCTGAGCCTGAACGCCCAACAAGGGTGGCTTGCTCGCCTGCTTGGATATCAAGATTGAAATTATCCAAAAATTTTTTGGATTCTGTAGTATATTATATGTCATTATTATAAAAATGCAAGTTGTCTGCAATATGATTTAAGCAAGTGCTTCCTGTGTCATTTTCATTTTCTTCATCCATAAACTTGCACACAGAATCAGTTGCCAAAAACAGGTCTGTATGGGGATGGAAATGTTGGCAAGGTTTTTGATGGGGACAAACATCTGCATCATCGTTACGATAAACGCCATAAATTCACCGATAGTGGTCAGCCCCTTTTGGCTTTGCCATAGGGCGATAAAAATCACCACTGCCAGTGCAGTTGAACCAATGACCTCGCTGACAGGGGAGCGTGTGGCGTTGGCTTGAGTGATTTTTTTACCAAGGCGAGCGATAGTGTGATTAACATCCGCAAAGCGTTTGGTGGCTTGATTTTGTCTACCAAATAATTTCACTATACGATGACCTTGATGGATTTCATTAACAGTGCTGTTGAGTGAACCGATGGAAAATTGAGCGTGGTTGATAATATCTTTGAGCCTATCACGATAAAACTGGAAACATAATCAACACAATTAATGTTAATTGCCAGTTTAAATAAAATAAAACAAATACCAAGCCAATGACAATTAAAGTATCACGCGTCAAAACAATAAAAACATTGCTGGCGTTGCTCATTGAATTTTCAGCCATTTGAACAATATTCATCAGTACATGACCTGAGGGTGTATTTTGATAATAACCAGATGGCAATAAAAGCATTTTATCAAACATATCCTGTCTTAAATAGCTAATTGCCATCAATACCACCCAGTTTATTAAATATTGGCTCACAAAACGGCAAATACCTCTAAAAATAACCAAGCTCATAAAAAATACAGCTACAATCCATACTTTATTTTCTGTCCCCTAAATTATATGATTAAATCGGTCTTTTAGGTGGATGATGTTGGCAACAAACCCTGTATTTTGTTGGGCTGGTGCAATATTATCAGGTATACTAAAACCTTGGTTTACAAGCGGTGCAATAAAAGCCGCTAAGTAACTTTCAGATAAAGCAACACCAACGATCGCCAATAGAGCGACGATAATACGAAGCTTAAACGGTTTGACATGGTTCATCAATCGAATGAAGCTTTTGGTATCTTCTTGGGTAAATAAGCCAAAGGTAAGTTTGCCGATCATAGTGGTTATTATTAATTCGTTTGAGTGGTTTTAATTTATTTAAGATGACTATCTAGAGCAATATATGGATCTATGCCAAGCATATATCGTATCCAATTTGTGAAAGAATATTTATAAATAATTTGATTGTCTGGATTGCGGTAAGGCTTGTTCAGAAAAGCTCGCAGTTCTTCAACACTTGTTTCGATATTCCAAATCAAGATATTATGCTCATCAAAGAAATCATATTGTGCAATGTTGACATTGTTTGTAATTAGCTTTTTATCGTAATAAAGCGCTTCAAATGCTCGAAATGATAAACCACCGTGTATATCGTTCAATATATCCACGATAATATCTGCAGATTGTACATTGGTCAAATTTTCTTCAAATGAAATATAATTAGCCAAAAATGTCACAGGATAACCTTGATATGCAGTTTGTTTGTTATGGTCGTGTAATCCAGCAATCATAAATAATGGTTCAATACCTACCTTGCAAAAGCAATTTAGCATCTGTAAAACGATTGGTGTGCGTTGATCTAAATGAGATCCGATGAAATAAGCTATTATTGGACTGTTATTATCTTGCACTAGATCTTGAGCTTTTTTGACATAGTCAAAGTAAAAATTAGTAATTAAACACAAATTGTATTGAGAATATTGATGAATATCCATAGGGTCAAAAACAAAAAAATTATCAAAAAAATGTAATTTTGCAAACACATCAGGAAATCTATCTAAACCATCCCATTGATAGCCAATGGTTTTGGAGCTTATTCCTTTTATGATAGATAAAAAATTATCTGAACATAAGTCTGGTCGGATGATGAGTGTATAGTTGATATGCTTGTTTTGTTGCGAAATCTCCAAAAGCATGTTTTGACCCTCAAGGTCTCGCATTTTAGATTTGTAACTAAAATCGTTTAAAATAAACTTACGAAAAAAATTTACCAGCCTTTCATAAAGGTTTTTATATTTAAATTGAGGATGCTCGTAACTGATAACCTCAAAGCCACAAAAAGACAAATTTTTAGCAATTAAAGCATTAAGACCCATGTCCTCAGGGGCTACTAGCAGAATAGTCTTACCGGATATGTTCATAATTTCCTTTTAATGTAACTAAATTATAACTTTGTTAAGGTGCAAAATTTTTACCCAAAATTCCTGGCACTATGGGAGCTTTTATTAACCCAAAACTATTTGTTAAACAAAAAGATAACCTAATAGAAACAAATATTAAATTATGATATCATAACCTAAATTTTCTACAAATACCACCCTTTTTATTTTATGATACTATCCTTGCTTGTAGTCAATTACAATACCGAAAGCTATATTTGCGATCTACTTCAAGATCTGCTTGCTCAGACGCTGCCGACCGATCAGTGGCAGGTCGTTATCGTCAATAACAGCCGAAATGACCAGCTTCAAATCATGGTACGGCGATTTCAATCATTGCTGTCATGTACGATCATCCAATCGCCTCAAAATGTTGGGTTTGGTCGTGCAATGAATTTGGCAGCAGAACACGCTCAAGGTGAATTGTTGTTGCTGATGAATCCTGATATGCGAATGCTACAAGATGATTATCTGGAGAAATTGCTTGAGCATGCTCAGCAGAATCCTGAGTTTGGTGTGATTTCTACCCAAGTGTTGGATGATGATGGTCAAGATGTGTCAACTTATCATTATTATGAATTTGGACAAACTTTGGGTTATGATAACCAGATTTGTTGGTTTCAAGGGTCGCTGATGCTGATGGATGCTGATGTATTTACAAAGATGGGAGGGTTTGATACTGACTTTTTTATGTATTGTGAAGATGTGGATTTGTGTTACAGACTCAAAAAATCAGGCAAGCCATTATTAAAGTACGAAGCGTTAAAAATTTATCATTATGGTGGTGCAAGCGAACCTTCAAGAGGTCTAGATTTTTATTTAAAATATTTTAAATCACGCTGGCTATTTGCTCATAAGCATTTAACACCAGCTGATTTTCAGGCGTTGCTTGAAAATCAAAATCACAAAGCCAAAAACAGGGTGAGGTTTTATGGTGTGTTGCGACTTTTATCTCAGCACTATGTTGAAAAATACAACAAAAATCTGGCGACGCGGATAATTATTACTAAAATACAAACCGAGTCTGCGGATTGGTTATATCAAAAATAGACGGTCAGAGTATTTCAGCACTGATGATGAATTAGCGAAACTCGATCTTAGTACGCATGAATTGACCAAAGCTTTTTCGAATGGCGTTGGATAGTTCGCCTTTTAACTTCTTACCGATACTACGTTTTGGCTTTTGTTTGCGCTTTATGAGGCGATCATTTTCAAGACTGCTCGGCATTGACAATGTTTCAGGCATTAGGATAAACTCTTGTATGCAGATTGCTGGCAGTAGCTGATGAATCAAAATTGCTTCAGAGTCTTTAATTAAATATTCAAATACAATTACATCTATTGGCTGGATTTGCTCAGAGTTAAGGGATCTTATGATGGCAAGTAACTGCACAGCTGCTTTTTGGCTTAAGATATATCCAGCGGCACCTAGATGACTTTCTTTTAACACATGAAGAGTGCGATGATCCATGGTGCTAATACTGTCTTTGGACAGTTTTCTTTTTTGCAGAAAAGTCTCAGTCTTCACAAAATCCAAAGCATTGTCTTTTAGCCATTCATCATCACTAAAAAACAAGTGTGCATTTTCGCCCAAATAAATATCATCCTCAAAGACTGCCAGATATGTCAGATTTTCATCAATCATCTGTTGCCATAGGCACGCATGGCTCATAAAGCATGCCTTTTCGCCCTCGGTCAAAAAAGCATCGCCCAATGCCAAGCCATGCTGCTTAGCCAATTGGGTAACTTGATTTGGTGTGATGGCATCAAAAAATTCAAAATCAATCCCTTGTTTACTGAACTCTTGGGTGATGTGGGTGCGGCGTTCAGGTTTGGATTCTAGACTAATTACTTTACATTTCATAACAGTGCCACTATATCTCATTGTATAGCATCTTAGCCAAGATGCAGTTTGGGTTTATCTGTTTTAAATCAATATTTTTTAAGGTTTCGTTATAAAGATGTGCACATACACTGCGCAGCGTGGTCACATCATGAATACTGAGCGAAGGATCAAGTAATTTATTGACTTCGTGATGCTGGACTGGATAAAGCACATCCACAGGCTGAACCAAGTTTGTAATATTTAGTTTTTTTGCATAATGCGTGATCGCACTGGGTCCAATGACTCCCCAGCCCATTGTAGATAGTGTATTGGCATAACCAAACAGGCGTTTGATTCTTAAGCGCATTTTATCATAGCTAGAATACCACTCTGGGGTGAAATAAGGCTGATTGCTTAGGTTGATTAAGGTGTTTAGCATGCTGCTGTCAGCAGGCAGAGCCAATACGGCTCCATTGATGTGGCTGTCATTTTCGTAACCGAGTAGATATCCATGTTCTGGAATAGTGAGTGGCTTTAGACAATATACATCACAGTCTACATAGATGCCATTTTTGATTTTGCTTAATAAAGCATAACGAAAGATGTCCGAAAACAGTGCAAAGCTGCCACTTTTTTGATGTTTAATGATCTTGGATTTGTCCAATATCGTAGACCCATCCAGCACATGGACGCCTGTCGGCAAATTGCTGATCTCTCCATAAGTGTAGAGATTGACTTGATGCCCATGCTTGATAAATGATATTAGGCAGGCGGTGGAGATGGCATTGAGCTTCTCCCCAATCCATAGTGCGTTAATACTTGGCAAGTCTTGCCGCGTCATATTTTGTATGGTCATATCAGTCTTCTTGTTGATGAATAAACTTCTGGCGATCGACGGCGATTTGTCTTTTAACCCCTCTAGATAGGGCGATTAGTGTACGAATGCCTAGATGTAGCTGGGTGGCAATGCGATTTTTTTTGAATTGGATTTTATGAGCTAGCGTCTGTTCAAATGGCACGGTGTTTTTGATGGCACCAATTAAAGACACTGGTGGCGTTTTAATCGACACATCATAAGCAGGGCAGATCACATCTTGGAGTAGGGCGGCAGGTTCAATTTGATACAAATTCAGATTTGGGCAGCTGAAGATGAACGCATCAGCCAACGCTAAGCGATGTTGGGCCTCTGCCAATAGTTTTTTGGCACCAGATGGGAATAGGACATAGCCACCAGTGCCATTTTTTTCTAACAGCAGTTGGTAGATGGCATATTCATCCGATAAGATGCTGTGAGATGGACTGCTTGCCACGACCTTATTGCGAGGCTGCACCTCAAGATTGATCAGATCAATATTGGGATCGTTGAGCTTAGAAATCCCATCCAAAACTTGTTTAAAATCATACACTAACACTGCATCATCTTCTAAGATGGCACATGGTTGATTCTCCAAAACCACTTTTTCCCAAGCGGACTTATGGCTTAAAAAGCAAGCCATCTCGGTTTGTTTGATTAGTCTTTGACCGTGTTTGATATTATCAAGATAAAAGCGTTCGCTGATGTCGCCAACGGTCGTGGCAGGCAGTCGCTCAAATGCCATGCTTAGTCGGTCAAATTGTTGTTTTTGTAACTCAAGCCGATCGGTAGATTGTGCCAAATTAATGATAAACACTTTCATGATTGGTGACCTTTTTGATGATTATATTGCCATAATAGCAAATATTTATTAAAAGTATATTGACTAAAAATAATAGAATAAATCAAACCGTATTCGCCTTGTAAGAATCGACCATCCAAAAAATACTGCCTAATAAACTGCCAAATGGGATTGCTGATTACTTTAAATAGATTGGATGTTTTGCCTTTTTGAGCATTTTCGATTGCCCAAGCTTGGGCATAGCTGAGCCGTTTTTCTAATAAAAATAAAGGGTCCGGCGCAGTATGATGATGCAAAAAGCCAGACAGCTTGACTGTTTTTGCCCCTGCGACATCCAAAGATTCGTGTACGGTCAAATTATTAAAACCAAAGCTTTTTGGATAAAGTCGCCAGTATGCTTTGACACCCCAATGAGCGTTATCGATTTGACAACCAAAGATAAAATCCAACCGTTTTAAGCCATAGACTGTATTTTCAGGTTTTTGTTTGATGACTGCTAAAATACTATATCTAAGCTCATCGGTGATTTCTTCATCGGCGTCCAATGCCAAAATCCAGTCGCCTGTTGCATAACTTTGGGCGATTTGTCGTTGTCGCCCAAAACCTTGCCAATCGGTATTGACAAACCATTTGCCACCAAACTTTTCAACAATCTGGCGGCTGTTATCGGTGCTGCCACTGTCAAGCACGACAATCTCATCAGCAAGCCCAGTCAAGGCTGGCAATGAGATGGCAAGGTTTTTTGCCTCGTTTTTGACAATCATCACAACAGACAGGCGATAAGGGGTGGTATTCATGCTAAGTGATTAAATTTGGTTGGGTTATTTGACAACATTTTACTTAACTTTGTGAAACTTTGCCAGTGATTTTTCGGCATAATTGTGCTAAAAATCTAGCCAAAATCATCAATTATCAGTACAATAGAGTTTTTTGGCAGGGTGAAGAGATGACAAAACAGGTGATTGCATTGGGCGGTGTGGTTATGGCACTGCTGTTGGGTGGTTTAACAGGGTGCGAAAAATCCCAAAAAACAGCCGAAAATGCACAAAAGAACAAGCAGTTTGGCGTGGCGGCAGAAGAGACAGTATTTGATGGGTGCTATACCATCGACAAAGACACACCTGCAACCATCAAGATTAGCCAGCAAAATGGCGGTTATGTCATGCAAATGAAAGAACCAAAAGGCAGTCAGGCAATTTGGGACAATCCTGAAAAGCTGGAAGTGTTGCCTCTGGCACAGGGCTGGCAATATTTTTCAACCAACAGCATTGATTTGTCATCAGCCGATGCAGCGGGTGATGTGATTGCACGGGCTGATAAGATGCTAATTTTGCTACAAACTCGCCAAGCCAGTGCCAATACCAATCCAATGCTTGACAGTCGCTATGTCGTATCGCTGATGGGTGCGGTCAATACCATCTACCAAGTGCCATGCGATGATACGCCTGTTGATTTGATAAACAATTTCCATAAAAATTCACAAAAGGGCTAGAACAATGGGATTTTTGGGCTATTTATTGATGGGTTCGGTGGTGTATGTTGTTGCATTTATGATAAATATCAAACTGCTCCGCCAAAAACGCCAAACAGGCAAAATAGACAGCATGACACACCCTGTGATGATAGCATATCTGCTTGGCTGCTTTGTGGTGATGCTTGGAGTGTCGATGTTATTGGGCAGATTTGTGCTGAATCATCAAGGCTTTGACTGGGCATTTATCGGTGTCAATAGTTTGGTGGCGACGGTGATTTTTTATTTTGGGCTAAATCCTGATACCAGTCAGATGGATTTGCCTGATTGAGTTGATTGATGGACTGACAGATTGGCAAAGGCCACCATCAAAGCAAAAGCGAAATCACACCACAAGCACCCAAAACTTTGCAAATTGCCATGTAAATGTAAAAAGGTGATGATTATCTGATTTATTCATTGGTTAAACTGATATAACCATTTTATTTACCAATAAATTAATATATTTAAAATAAACAATCATAATAAACTAAATAATAAAATTCACCTTATTTTATCATAGATATAAAAATATAATAAAATCAGTATTTTATGATAAAAATTTTCTATGCTAATGATATTATATTGATATATTGATGAATTTATTATTATTTATTATTTTTATTAATAATTGGTAAATGTGCGATTATCCAAGTTTACCTTTATCAAAAAAAGGCGTATCATGATAGGCATAAATTTGACAGTAGTGCGATTGAGCAAGTTTGCTTAATTTGCCGCTTAGGTTGATTGGTTTGTTAATATTTGGAGCGATGATGAGTAATAAATTGTTTGACTTAATTGAGTCGTCAGGTGCAAAATGGGTGGATTTTCGTTTTACTGATACGCATGGCAAGGAGCTGCATTTGACTTTTCCTGCCTCAAGCATTGATGAGGATACGCTCGAGGACGGTAAGATGTTTGATGGCTCATCAGTTGCAGGCTGGAAGGGCATCGAGGCTTCGGACATGATTTTGTTGCCTGATCCAGATTCAGCTTATTTGGATCCGTTTTTTGAATCCAGACCGACAGTGGTGGTATCTTGTGATGTTATCGAACCTGCCACTTTGCAAGGCTACGAAAAAGATCCGCGTTCCATCGCTCGCCGTGCCGAAACTTATCTTAAATCAACAGGAATTGGCGATACGGCATTTTTTGGCCCTGAGCCTGAATTTTTTGTATTTGACGAGGTAAAATGGGATATTGACCAGTCAGGTGCAAGAAATGTCATCGTTGCCGAAGCGGCTGCATGGTCAACCAACAAAGACTATCCATGGGGCAACAATGGTCAGCGTCCCCATGTCAAAGGTGCGTATGCAGTAACACCGCCTGTGGATCATTATCATGAAATGCGTGCAGTGATGTGCGATCGCCTTGAAGATATCATGGGCGAGGGGCGTGTTGAGGTGCATCATCACGAAGTTGCTTCAGGGCAGTTGGAGATTGGTGTGTCATTTAACACCTTAGTAAAAAAAGCCGACGAAGTGCAGCAGTTTAAGTATGTGATACAAAATGTTGCCAATCAATTTGGCAAAACTGCCACTTTTATGCCCAAGCCAATCGTTGGTGATAATGGCTCTGGTATGCATGTGCATATCTCTATCGCCAAAGACGGTGTTAATACTTTCTCTGGCGATGAATATGCAGGTCTATCAACCACTGCACTACATTTTATCGGTGGTGTCATCAAGCATGCTCGTGCATTAAACGCCATCACCAACCCAACTGTCAATAGCTACAAGCGACTTGTGCCACACTTTGAGGCACCGATCAAACTTGCGTATTCGGCATCAAACCGCTCGGCATCGATTCGTATTCCTCATGTCTCAAGCCCAAAAGCTGTGCGTATTGAGGTGCGTTTCCCTGACCCTGCAGCAAACCCATATTTGTGCTTTGCGGCATTGTTGATGGCGGGAATTGACGGTATCGAAAATAAAATCAATCCGGGCGAGGCAGCGGATAAAAACCTATATGATTTGCCACCTGAAGAAGAGGCACAAATTCCAACTGTCGCCGAAAATCTTGAGACAGCTCTAAATGCTCTAAAAGATGACCATGCGTTTTTGTTAAAAGGCGATGTGTTCAGCAAAGAGATGATTGATGCTTATATTGAGCTAAAAATGCAAGAAGTGCAAAAATTAAACGAAGCGGTGCATCCGTTGGAGTTTGATTTGTATTATCGCTGCTAATGCAGACAGTCTGTACCCCAAGCCTTGTGTTTGGGGTATTTTTTAAGATTTTTCTGCAAAATTTGCCAATTTCGGCTACAATGCAGCTTGTGGCAATGTTGATTGATCATTGCCAAATCATCATGAAAATTAAACCGATAAGTATGACAGACAGTATGCACACCAAGCCTAACATTGCAAAAGCAGCAACTTTACAAGCATCAGAACAGCTGTATGATGTCATCATCATTGGTGCAGGCGTGGTTGGCATGGTGGCTGCCATTGCATTGGTGCAGCGTGGCTATCAGGTACTGCTGCTGGACAATAAACCATTGCCAGATGAGGCGGCTTTACAGCAGCGACTTAGGGTACGAGATGCTCGTGTTTATGCAATGAATCGTGCCAGTATTGCATTATTAAAAACGCTGGGTGCTTGGCAGTTTATCAAACGCAAAGCTGACTTTGACAAAATGCAGGTCTGGGGTCGTGATGATTTTGGGGAGTTGATATTTTGTGATGATGATAAGCAAGGGCGTTGTCAGCCGCTTGGTTCGATGGTGGAACCATCTGTGCTTGATGAGGCATTGTGGCAGTGTGCCAAATTGGCAGATCGGCTTGATTTGGCATTTGCTGCAACGCTACTTGGTGATGGCATGGCGATTGATGAACGAAGCGATAGGGTGATTGTTCGCTATCAGCAGCATGGCACGCATAAGGTGGCACAGGCAAAGCTACTTTTGGGTGCTGATGGTCGGCATTCGCTGGTGCGTCAAGCGATGGCGGTGGGGGCGGCGACACTTGATTATCATCAAAAGGCGATTTGTTGTGCTATTTATACCGACAAACCGCATGATAATACAGCACGGCAGGTAATGCTGCCGACTGGTACACTTGCGATGTTGCCGATGGCACATTTGCCAACTGATGACAAAACAAATCGCTGGCATTCGGTTGTGTGGAGCTTGCCGACAGCGTTGGCGGATACTTATCTTGCCGAGTATCAGCGTGATGAATCATTGCTAAAAAATCGGCTGGCTCTTGCAAGCGGCTATGAACTGGGCATGGTGGCAAAACTTGAATCGCTGGCAAGTTTTCCACTGTCTGCACAAGCTGCCAAACGCTATTATAAAGGTCGGCTGGCACTGCTTGGCGATGCAGCACATGGCGTGCATCCATTGGCAGGGCAAGGGCTAAACTTGGGTTTGTCTGATGTGGCACAGTTTTTGACATTGGTGGACAAATATCATCACAAATCACCTCTGCACCCACAGCTGCTGCACGATTATCAGCGAGCGACAAAGAGCCATAATGAGCTGATGATGCACAGCTTTTCTTTGATTCATTTTGCCTACGCATCAGGCTTGGCTGATGTTGCCATGCTGCGTTATTTGCGTAGTGAATGCAGCCATCAGATTGCCAAAATGCCCTTTGTGATAAGGCAGTTTATCAAGCGAGCCAATCGCTAGCTGCAAAGCCAAGTTTCGGCAAAAGACAACACCACCTATGGATTTTGGCAGTTTTATCACAAGACGATTGGCAAAATTTTACGAGCTGGGTTTATGGCAGCAAGATGGAATATAAAAGCTGGACAATGTCAATCGTCATAGGTTTAATTAACTAAATAAATTATTAAGTTAATTATCAATATGTCAAGCCTTGAGCTTGTTATTGTGTGGCTTGTGTTTAACCATGCCTTTGTTGCCTGTGGGCTTACAATCAGGTATTTTGGCAGATGGTATCAGCCATATCGTGATGAAAAACTTAGCCAAATGAGCTAAAAAACACCATCAAAACAGGGGCGGCGACATTGGTAATAAAGCCAAAGCTGATGACCGTTGGCATAATGCGTGTACCACCTGCTTGCAAGATGGTTGGCAGGGCAAAATCAAGGCTGGTAACACCACCCAGTCCAATCGCCGCCGAAGCTGAATGACGCATCACCAGTGGAATAAAAATCAGGGCGATAATCTCGCGTGCCAGGTCATTTAGCAGGGCAACACTGCCCCAAATCGCCCCATAAGCGTCCGTGATGATTGTCCCTGACATTGAATACCAGCCATAGCCTGATGCCACTGCCAAGCCTTGCATTACGCCAACTTCATCAAACATTAAGGAAAAAATCGCACCGCTGATACTGGTAAAAATCATAAATATTGCACTGATTTGTAAGCCTAATTTATTAATCAATGCTTGCCGTAGGCTGATACCAGAGCTTTTTAGCCCAATACCGACCAAAAATAACAGCAGCATAAGCAGTACCGTGGTGGTCTTGTCAGGGGGTAGAAAATTTGCTGGTAAAACTCTACCCATGACAAAGCCCAGCACCAGACAGACAAGCTGAACCAGACTGCCGTGTAGGCTGATTTTTGGTTTGTTTGTAGGGTTTGTTGGGTTTTGGGCGTTGTGATGGGTGTGCAATTTGTCAAATATCACCAAGCTAATCAGTCCAGCACTGATGGTCAGCCCAATGAGTGCAAACAGATATTTGGCAATATCATCAACTTTTTTTGCCAAGTCATCAACCAGCCCAAGCTCGATGCCGATGACGATGAGAATAAGATACACCAAGCCGTTCAATGCCTGCTCGCTTGTTTTTGCCCATGATTTGGATATCGGCAGCATAAATCCAATAAACATTGGACTTAAAATCAGCAGCAGTGTTACTATCCCTTGCATAATGACTCCACAGTGGCTTGGTTGCTAAAAACGATATATTATAACACTTTTAAGCAAAAATACCACAATTTATGGCATTAATTTTGCCAAGATTGTGGCGAAGTTTGCCTATTTTGGCAATTGTTTTATCAAAATCATCACTTGGGGCAAAATACATTTGGATTTTTGTCCATTTTGGCGTAAAATTGACAGTTTGTGCTGCCAAATTTGACAGCAAAAATAAACCAAATCAATGAGCATAAGCTGGAATTGTCAGCGATGGCAGTTTGTGCTTTTAAGTCCAAAAAGGTGTGTTATGACAGATCCAAAACTTGCCCAAAAACAAGCCGCCGCCAAAGCTGCCCTTTCTTATATTGATGATGGGATTATTTTGGGCGTGGGGACGGGCAGTACGGTTAATTGTTTGATTGACTTGTTGCCACAGGTGCGTATCAAAGGGGCTATCGCAAGCTCTGAAATTACCGAGAGTCGCTTAAAGGCATTGGGCATTGAGATTTTTGATCTTAACCAAGTTGGCGAGCTGGATTTGTACATTGATGGGGCGGACGAAATCGATGCTCATGGCAATATGATCAAAGGTGGCGGCGGTGCGTTGACGCGTGAGAAAATTGTTGCTGCAGCTTGTAGGCGTTTTATTTGCATGGTTGATGACTCAAAAGTTGTCAGCAGTCTGGGCAAATTCCCTGTGGCGATTGAGGTTTTGCCGCAGGCTCGCTCTTATGTGGCACGCCAGCTGGTGAAATTGGGTGGCGAGCCTGTGTATCGTGAGGGCTTTGTTACTGATTATGGCAATGTTATTTTGGATACTTATGATTTGATTATTGATAATCCTGCCGAATTTGAGCAACGGTTAAATAACATTGTTGGTGTTGTTTGTAATGGTATTTTTGCCGCCCAGTCAGCAACACTGATGCTAAAAGCACACGAAGGTGGTGTGCAGACGGTGCAATTTTAGCAAGATTTTGTTTGGGCTGGCAAAGTGGATGCCGAGCGGTGTTGGTGATTGAATTGATGCCTTGTTAGCACAATCACCAACCGCCAAGTGGCAATAAATTTGGGTAATTTAACGCCACATATCCTCATCACTGCGTGGCAAATAATAAATATAAAAGCTAACAAACATCACAAGCAGCGATAGGGTGCTGATAAATATCACAGGGGCAAAGGAGAGATAAACCGTTGCCAAGCCAAGAACAAAGGGCAAAAATCCTGCAATGATGGCGATGGCAAAGTTTAGAATAACTGCAACGCTACTTAGGCGAATTTTGCGAGAAAATAACCGCACAATGACCGAAGGCATCGCCCCGATAATGCCTGACGCCACCCCAAAACTGGCAAAATACCAAAGTGGGTTATCGCCATCGGTACGCAGGTGATTAAATAATAGCACCGCTTGCAATGCCAAGAATAAACTGCCCAGTATCAAGACAACCCCTGCATTAAATCTATCAACCAACAGTCCAAAGACAACAGCACCCATCGCCATGCTGATGGCAATCACCAGATTGGCACGCCACAGCAGTGCTTCGGAGATGCCAAAACTTAGGTCGATTAATGAACTAAGCAAAGTTGGGGTGAATATCAGCAGGCTAATAATCGCAGCAGTGAGCGTGCTGGCAATGATTAGACCGATAAACATTGTTTTGGTAATGAGCTGGTGAAATAGCCAACTGGCAACTTGGCAGATGGTATCAAATGCCCAGCCGATACGCTTGGTTGTGGGTAATTTGGCGATGGTGAGAGCATCAGGGTGATGATTGGTTGCCAAATCAGACAACCGCACCGTGCTGATTGTGCTTGGTTGCTGATTTTTATTACCAACAAAGATGGGGCTTTCTTGTAGTTGGTTGATAAGAGGTAGCACAAGCAGGCTTGCCATGGCACCGCACAGCAATGCCACTCGCCAGCCGTAGCTGAACATCTGCTCATAGCTTAGCGTGCTATCAAGCCAGCTGATTAGCATAATGACGCACGGCATGGCAAGCACGCAACCTGCCAGCACACTGCCACAGCCCAGCCCCAGATTGCGTGTGGGCAATCGCTCGGTGATATACACCCAGACGGTAGGCATGATGGCAGCAGTGGCGATGCTTTGGGCAAGTCGCACCACAACAAACAGTATCGCTGCAAGCCAGCCAATATTGGCATAAGTGGGCAAAATAGCCATCAGTACCGTAGTTGCTATCAAGGCAAGCAGGCTTGGCTTAAGTATCGCTTGCCGTCCATGATGATCGCCATAACACCCAATCAGCAATCCTGCCAGTGGTCTTAGCACATATCCTGCTGCAAGTAATACGAATAATTGTCCATACGCCAGCCACGACTCTTGGCTATTGCCAAAAAATACAGGCAGTAGCAACTCTGATAAATACAATACAATGGCAAAATTAAAAAACTCGGTAGCCAAAATCAGGCTGGTGATGCAGATGGCTTGCAGATGCTGACGGGTCAGTTGTGTTGGCATGGCATTCTTCCATTATCAAACCGCTTACAAAACAAGAAAGCATCGTGCAATGTTTGGAGGTTGGTAAAATTGATAAATTGTTATTATTGTACCTGAAAGTTTACAAAAAAACAGCATTTTTTATACAATATTTCTTATTCATTGGTAAATATTGCAACAATCAACTCCAAGCTGATATATTGCCACATTATAATAGCCAATCAATCGGCAATAGGCTTGCGATATTGATAATCACACGGTCTTTGCGATCCATATTTGGCTCGCTGTCATAGATAACTGCTTTGCCGTTTTCGATGGTGTGCCATTGAATATCACCTGTATCAGACAGCTTTAATTCATAGGCTTGATTGGCAAGCGTGCCGTTATTGGATAGGGCGTTGTGCAGTTGCTTGGCAAGTTTTGGGTCTTGGATTAATACGCCAAGCTCGGTGTTGATATTTGCTGAGCGAGGATCGACATTGTATGAGCCGATAAATACTTTGTCATCATCGACCGCAAATGCTTTGGCGTGTAGACTGGTGGTGCTTTGTTCTCGTGTACGCCAAAAACGATTTTCGTTTTCTTCGACACTTTGGGCGGTGGATTTGATTTCAAACAATCGCACGCCAGCAGCCAGCAGCTGTTTTCGCCAATGAGCATAGCCTGCATGGACAATACCAACATCGGTGGCATCAAACGAATTGGTCAAAATCGTAACTTGCACGCCCATTTTGGCAAGTTTGGTCAAAGTGTCAACGCCTTGTTTGGTTGGCACAAAATACGAGGAAATGATACTAAGCTGGCTGTTTGGTTGCCCCAGCCTGCGTTGTAATTTGCTCACCAAAAAATCATCAAGACTTGCCTGATTGCTTAGTTTTTTGACATCGTCAGCCAACAAATCAATCGTTGTCCAAAAAAACGGCACTTGCTTATCCAGTAGTTTTTGTCCAATGGTAGAGTTTTGCATGGCATGGCGATAAGTGCGTAAGATGCGTTCGCTTTCGGCGACGGTTTTTGATTGCTGAATGTCATCAATCACGCTTGGCTTGACAATATCCGTAAAGCTTTGTTGGTCATCACGAACCAAAGTCTCAATATCAAATGACAGTGGCGATGACCAATAGCTCTCAAAACTATCGGTAATGCGACCGACCACTTCGCCAACCAGCATGACATCAAGGTCGGCAAAGTTATTCTCGGGGGCATTGTTGAGATATTCATTGCCAATGTTGCGACCGCCAATGACACTGATTTTGTTGTCAAAAGTCATGCTTTTGTTGTGCATTCGCTTATTGCTGCGGGCAGGGTGTGCTAGGTAGTTGATGCTTCTTAGTTTGCGATAGGGCAATGGATTCATCAGACGCACGGCAATGTTTGGGTGCTTGGCAAAACGCACAAGCAGCTGATCTAGATCGCTTGAGCTATTAAAATCATCAAGCAGCAATCGGATAATCACCCCTCGCTGTGCCGCCTCCCAGAGGTCTTTTAGCATGAGCTGGCCTGCCTCATCGTTATGCCAAATGTAGTATTGTACATCGATGGTTTGGCTGGATAAATTTGTCAAAGTGCTGCGAGAGGCAAAGGCATTGGCACCTGTGGCAATCGGATAATAGCCTGACAAATTGGGATAGTATTGGCTTTGTTCATTGATGGCGGTAATTAAATTGCCCACGCCACCGCCTTGCTTGATTAGTTGATGCCGCTTTTGGGCTTGGCTGGTAAGCAGCTGGCTTTTTGGCAAATGTGGTGATTTTGGCAGACTGGCACACCCTGCCAATAGGGCAACAATCAGCACGGTGGCAATATTTGCCAACAATCGGCGATAATGAACCATATTTAATCCACCCAAAATACAATGCGTGCAGCGTACGGCAAATTTGGCACAATTATAATACAATAAGCCAGTCTTAGCCAAAGGCAGGTTTGCGGCGTGGCAGAGCCTCCAAAAATTCTTGGCGTGCTTGGGTGTTTTGTGCAAATTCACCAAGCATACTGGTGGTGCGTGTGGTTGATTGTTGTTTGCCAACGCCACGCATCATCATGCACATATGGCTTGCGTCCATGACGACAGCAACGCCGCGACAACCTGTCAAAGATTCGATGGCGGTGGCGATTTGCTTGGTAAGATTTTCTTGGATTTGTAGGCGGCGAGCATACATATCGACAATGCGTGCAACTTTGGACAGTCCTAAAACCTTGCCATTGGGCAAATAGCCAACATGAGCCACGCCATAAAACGGCAACAGATGATGTTCGCACAATGAATAAAATTCGATATTTTGCACCAAAACCAGCTCTGGATTGTCCGAATCAAAGATGGCATCATTGGCAACCGTTGCCAAATCTTGATGATAACCGCGTGTCAGATAGCCAAATGCTTTGGCAGCACGCATGGGTGTATCAAGCAGTCCATCGCGTGTCAGATCTTCGCCTGCCTTGGCGATAATCTGGGCATAATGCTCTGCCACAGCGTTATAATCAGGGATAAAATTTGCAGTATCAGAATTTGACATGGCTTTCACAAAATAAAATAAAATTACAAAAAAGCTATAGCTTAGCATAAATTTGGATTTTATAAAGCAAAATCGGCAAATTTATTTGATTTTTCGATGATTTTGGACAAATTAGCAGTGTTTGTGGCAATCAGGCAGGCTTTGCTGTTGTTTGCCATGCCAAATATTTGACTGGGTTTACATTTGTACCAGATTTTGTCGCACAATTTTATTTTCCGTGTTATAATGCCCAAAACTTTCTTACAAAAGGACAGATTATGCTACTTAAAGGTCAGCGTTTTTTGGTAACTGGCATTGCCAGTAAATTATCCATCGCTTGGGCAATTGCTGAGAGCTTGCACCGCGAGGGTGCTGAGCTGATTTTGACTTATCCGAATGACAAAATCAAAAAACGAGTTGAAATGGCAGCCGAGGCATTTAACGCAACTGCTGTCATTGAGTGCGATGTGGCATCTGATGCCTCAATCGATGCGTGTTTTGCCGAAGTTGCTAAGCACTGGGGCGATGGCGAAAATCGCGGACTAAACGGCATCGTACACGCCATCGGCTTTGCTCCTGCCGACCAGTTGGACGGCGATTTTACCAACGCTACCACGCGTGAGGGCAGTCAAATCGCCCACGATATTTCAAGCTATAGCTTTGTGGCACTTGCCAAGGCAGGTCGTGAACTGCTGGCAGCCAGACAAGGTTCGTTATTGACCTTGACTTATGAGGGCAGTATTTCGGTGTTGCCAAATTATAATGTCATGGGCATGGCAAAGGCAAGTCTTGAGGCATCGGTGCGTTATTTGGCATCGTCATTGGGCGGTGAGGGTATCCGTGTCAATGCCATCAGTGCAGGGCCGATTCGTACGCTGGCAGCCAGTGGTATCAAGTCATTCCGCCGTATGCTTGATGTCAGCGAAAAAATCGCTCCACTGCAACGCAATGTCAGCCAAGAAGAAGTTGGCAATGCGGCATTGTTTTTGTTGTCGCCATGGGCAAGTGGTGTAACAGGTGAGATTTTGTTTGTTGATGCAGGGTTTAACACCGTTGCCATCAGCGAGCAAATCATGGCAATGGCAGCAGACGAAGAATAAGCTGTGATTTTATAAACCACAAAAACCAAACTTGCTAAGCTGGGTTTGGTTTTTTTTGTGGAAGCTACTAAGCGTGTTTTTGCTTTTCGTTTGTTGGCTTTTTTGATATGATAATGGCAATTATGTGTTAATATTGGAAATGATGATGACAAAGCCTTTTTTGATTGCTCCTTCTATTTTGTCGGCGGATTTTGCACGCTTGGGCGAAGAGGTACAAGCGGTACTTGATGCTGGTGCTGATGTGGTGCATTTTGATGTGATGGATAATCACTATGTGCCAAACTTAAGTTTTGGCCCGATGGTTTGCCAAGCACTAAAAAACTACGGCATCACAGCACCGATTGATGTGCATTTGATGGTTTCGCCTGTTGATGGCATGATTGAGAGTTTTATTCAGGCGGGGGCGGATATCATTACTTTTCACCCTGAGGCAACACAGCACATTGATCGCAGCTTGCAATTGATAAAAGATGGCGGTGCCAAATGTGGCTTGGTGTTTAACCCTGCAACACCGCTGCATTATTTGGATCATACCATTGATAAAATTGATCAGATTTTGATCATGAGCGTAAACCCAGGGTTTGGCGGTCAAAAATTCATCGAAAGCACCTTGCCAAAGCTGCGTGCGGTGCGTCAGCGTATCAATGACAGTGGCAGAGATATCCGCTTGGAGATTGATGGTGGGGTTAATGTGGATAATATTGCCGCCATTGCCGAAGCGGGGGCGGATATGTTTGTGGCAGGTTCAGCGATTTTTAATCAGCCCGATTATCGTGCTGTGATTGATGCGATGCGTAACAGACTTGCTGCATTTGCCAGCAAATAAGGGGATTGCTATGAATCATGATACTCAGCGAACAAATCCGCCAGCCAAGCAAGGGGGAGCTATTGGTGTTGTGCCGATGGTGTTTAGTGTTGGTTTGTGCCTTGCGACGATTGTCTTGAGTGCGGCAGGATTTGGCTTTCGGTTGATGTTTGGCGATCCGCCAGAGCAGGTATTTAGACAGGCTGCTGTGATTGTGCCTGCATTTGTCGTGGTATTGCCGATGATGGTTTGGCTTGGTAGCATTGGGCTAAATAAGCTGGGCAAGGCACACATTCACCCACGCAACGCATGGACTTTGGGCTGGTTATTATCCACGGTTGCGTTATTGTCCATCATGGGGGTATATAGCTGATGCTGGATAAACTAATTCCTGATGCCATCACCCCTGATGGCATTCCCAAGGGCTTAATTTTGTTGCTTGTGGTCGCTTGCTTGCTGATTGGCTTGGCAGGACTGCGTTATGGTGGCTGGGAGGGCTGGCTGCATACTTTTGAGAATTGGCTCATCTGTCTGATTATTATCCCTGCTTGTACCGCCTTGGTTGCCGCACCGTTAAAATGGCGTGATGACAGCTTTGATATAAAGATGGCTTATTATCTGGGTATGTTTGTGGCGTTATTATTTATGATTGCCAAGCTGCGATACTGGCGGTGATATTCTTTGGACAAACAAACCTTGAAAAATTATAAAACAATGCCATAAAGACCGTATATGGGCTTGCCCCAATCTTAAAATCACAAGCACCATGTGGCAGACAACCATCATTGAACAAGTGGTTGTTTTGTATTGGTTAAAAATGCCACAGGTGCCAGCTGATTGCTCAAATATAAAAGTAGGTTTATGATGACGGATTTGACTTCTTCGACCATTAGCGATGCTGTTGAAAATTGGCAAGAGATGAGCAGTGATGAGTGTTTGGCATTTTTAGAGCAGCTTGAGCAGCTTGAGCTGGATCTTGACAGGGCGTTTGAGCTTGTGCTAGAGCTGATGTCCAAAGAAATTGACAACAGTCGCAATGATGTCATGAAGGCACTGTGGGATAAGGCTGCCAATCTAAGACATGCTCAAATACAGGCCAATCCAAAGGCAAATCGCCTGATGAAATCGTATCGAGAGCTAAAGGAGAGATTGCAGCAGATGACAAACAAGCAAGACAAGCCCAAGAGCGATACACAAGAGGACATGGAGGCGACCAAAGATACTGCCAAATCCAAACCAGTTTTTGGTGAGTTTCAGCAAGAGGCATTGCTTGAGTTTATGGAAGAAGAGTCAGGTGCGATGATTTTGCGAGAGGTGGGCAAAAGCGACCCATTGGTAAGCATTGAATTTTCTGAACAGGTCAAAGATATGCTGGGGGGTGATGTACATTTGGTCGCTCAGGCGATGATTCATGCTGCCATTAGTAGTGTGGTGCAGCGTCAGGCGAATTTTTGGCACGCACATATTTATGATGAAGAGCCAGTGCATTATAGCTAAGAGTATTTGCTATAGAAGATTTGGATTTGCCCTTGATGTGATTGATTGCATCAAGGGTTTTTTGATTGTAATCGATATGGGAAGATTTGACCAAAATAACCGTTATGGAGAGATTGATACATATGCTATGGTAAGGTTATCGGCACTGGAGTGTCAAGGTAGGTTTGGTGTATTATTTTAATAAATATTGTATTTTTATTAAATATACATGGTAATTTTATTAATTAATACGAATAAACCTTCGCTCGGTAATGATAATATCCATGCTTTTGTCCCATGCTTGTCTGGGTAGGCTATCCACCAGCTGAAAGTCATAGCACCAAGCGATTTTTAGGCAATTGGGTGCATGGGCAAAAGTGCGGTCATAATATCCACCACCCATGCCCAGCCGCAGGCCTGTCTTGTCAATGGCGACAGCAGGGCAAATGATGGCGTGCATTCGTCTGGCATCAATCTTGTGGGTGGTGGGTTCTGCCATACCCAGATGGTGCCGTCTTAGCGGTGTTTTTGCCAGTGGTTGATAAATGGGAGCAAAGCGAAGTGGCTCGCCGTGCCGTGTGATGGGCAAAAAGCCCTGATGGCCATAGCGTTGGCAAAACTTTGCCAATGGCTCGGTGGGCATCTCGCCAAAACTGTCCAAATAAAAAGCAATGTTGGCATTATTTGGCAGTACAGAAAATAGCTTGGGCAAAAAACGACTCGCCAAAGAGGCACAGTGTTGCCTTGTGGCAGCGTCCAACAATCGCCGTTTTTGTCGCATGAATTTGCGGTAATCGGCGGCCAGAAGCAAGGGGGCTGATTGCGTCATATTTATGATAATGATTATTATTAACTATTGAAATTGATTGTGCATTGTGTTATGCTGACTGTGATTAGCCTATCATAAATTTGCTATTTTACCAACCATAATGTCATGATTGTGATAAAAATTAACTTAATAAAGGGGTCGTTATGACAACACGCATAGAACGAGACACCATGGGTGAGATTGCCGTACCTGCCGAAGCGTACTGGGGAGCACAAACAGAACGCAGTCGCCAGAACTTTAAGATTGGTGGCGAGACTCTGCCTGCTCCATTGATTACTGCAATGGCATTGGTCAAAAAAGCTGCCGCACTTAGCAATGCTCAATTGGGTCGCTTGCCCAAAGACAAAGCGGAGCTGATTGTGCAAGCCTGTGATGAGATACTTGCAGGCAAGTTACAGGGGCAGTTTCCGCTGGTGGTATGGCAGACAGGTTCAGGCACGCAGTCAAACATGAATATCAACGAAGTTATCGCCAATCGTGCCAATGAGCTGGCAGGTTCGCCCAAAGGTAGCTATCAGCCGATTCACCCCAATGATCATGTCAATCATGCACAATCAACCAATGACAGCTTCCCAACCGCCATTCGTGTTGCTGCTGTTTGTGAGATTAAGCAAAAACTGCTGCCAGCTGTCAGTCGGCTTAAAGATACTTTGCAGCAAAAAAGCGATGAGTTTGCTGATATTATCAAAATCGGACGCACGCACCTGCAAGATGCAACACCTTTGACGCTGGGGCAGGAATTTAGCGGCTATGTGTCTCAGCTGGATTATGCACGGAAGCGTATTGAGCAAGCACTGGAGGGCTTGTATCAATTGCCTTTGGGTGGTACGGCTGTCGGCACAGGGCTAAATAGCCACCCAGATTATGCCAAGACTGCCGCCTCTACATTGGCGGATTTGACAGGCTTTGACTTTGTTACTGCACCCAATAAATTTGAGGCATTGGCAGCACGAGATGCCGAAGTTTTTGCCTCTGGGGCATTAAAGACGCTGGCAGTTAGCCTAAATAAAATTGCCAATGACATTCGCTGGCTGGCGTCTGGCCCTCGTTGTGGCTTGGGCGAGCTGTATATTCCCGAAAATGAGCCGGGTTCGTCTATTATGCCTGGCAAGGTTAATCCAACCCAGTGCGAGGCGATGACCATGGTGGTTGCACAGGTAATTGGCAATGATACCACGATAGCACTGTCGGGTGCGTCAGGCAACTTTGAGCTAAATGTCTATATGCCTGTGATTGGCTATAATTTGTTACAATCAATCCGTCTGCTTGCCGATGCGGTGGCGAGCTTTGATGAGCATTGTGCGGTGGGCATCTTGCCAAATCATGAAAAGATTAACTACTATCTTCAGCATTCTTTGATGTTGGTTACTGCATTAAATCGCCATATTGGTTATGAAAATGCAGCAAAAGTTGCCAAAACTGCCTATCAGAACAACCAATCGCTAAAACAAACTGCTGCTCAGCTTGGTTTATTGACCGAGCAGCAATTTGATGAGATTGTCAAACCTGAACAAATGATTGCTCCAAACTAGCTCTCTTGTTAGCACCGCCAAATTTGGCGGTGTTTTCGGTTGAAAAAAAGCCACAATTTGGCGATAATAGCATATTATCCTCAAAAATTATCAACCTATGTCCCCATCAGATACCACCGCACAAGTTGCCAACAAAGCTGCAACCTCAAAAACAAAGCGACGAGGCCGCTCTCAGGCTGATATTGCTGCCAATAATTTTTTAAAATCCGCCTTTGGGCCTGTCAAACGCTCGTTGCACCTTGCGTGGCTGTGTGATGTCGCCTCTGTTGTTTTATTGATGGTGCAGGCGTGGGTTTTGTCGTTGATTTTTGACAGGTGGCTGGCTGCGTTTATCCCATCGGCATCTTTGCAGTGGCAAGAGGCTGCTGTTTGGATGCCGACTTGGCTGTGCGTGGCAGTGCTGGCATTGGCAATGCTGCTTAAAGTGGCAGTGGGCTATCTGCGTGATGTGATATTGACTCAGGCAGGTATGCAGGTGGTAACTCAGGTGCGTGCCGATTTGCTCAATCGGCTTGGTGATATGGGGGTGGCGAGACGATTTTTTGGTTCTGATGGCGTCATTGCCAATAAAATCATCGATGAGCCTGAGCATTTGTTTGGCTATGCACGCTTTGCGGTGCAAAAAAACACTGCGGTCAGCACCCCGATTTTGTTGGCGATTTTTATTGCATTTTTTAGCCCAATGGCTGCGATGATTTTGCTGGCAACCGCACCGCTTGTGCCGATTTTTATGGTGATTATTGGCACGGCAACCTCGCGTAAGAGCCGTGAGCAGATGGACGCAATGGCACAGCTTGGTGGCAGGTTCTTAGATTGGATTCGTGGGGTGAATACGCTGTCTCGCTTGTCTGCGGTGGATATTGCCGTGGCAGATATTGATAACAGTGCCGAAACTTATCGTAAAAAAACCATGTCGGTGCTAAAAATTGCTTTTTTAAACAGTGCCGTGCTTGAGTTTTTGTCCGCCTTGTCGATAGCATTGGTGGCGGTGTATTTGGGTTTTGGCTTGATTGGTATTTTGCCTTGGCAACCAAATGTGCTGATAACCAGCTATAGCACGGCATTGCTGATTTTGCTGTTGGTACCAGAATTTTATGCACCGCTTCGCCGATTGGGTGCGGAGTATCATGTCAAGGGGCAGGCGATGGCGGCGGCCAAAGCGATGATGGACATGATGAATTTTCAAAGTGTACAAGCAGGTAAGCAGCAGGTGGACTTGGTGGGTGCGGCAGGCTTTCGCTTGACAAAAGTGGCAGCATTTGGTGATGATGGTCGCATTCGCCTATCGCCAACAACACTGGAATTTATAGCAGGCAAGACGACTTTATTGCAAGGCGAAAGTGGTGCTGGCAAGTCCAGTTTGTTGCAGATTCTGCTTGGCTTTGGGCAACATACGGGCGATATTGAGATTTATGATGAACACCAAAGTTATGCTTATCATCAGCTGGATTTGGCATATTTGCGTCATCAATTTGGCTATCTTGCCCAAACGCCTGCCTTGCTGCCCATTAGCATTGCTGACAATCTACGCCTAGCCAAGCAAAACGCAACCGATGCTGAGCTTATCACAGTGCTAAAAGCCGTCGGCCTGTGGTCGCTGATTGATAAGCTGCCTGATGGCTTGGCAACGCAATTATCAGAGCGTGGCGGTGGTCTGTCTGGCGGTCAGGCACATCGGCTTGCCATTGCCCAGTTGTTGCTCCAAGATACCAAAATCTGGCTGCTTGATGAGCCAACAGAGCATTTGGACTTAGCAACTTCACAAGAGATTTGTGCATTATTGCACCGCTTAGCTACAAATAAAACGGTAATTTGGATCAGCCATGAGCAAACAACAGCCGCTTTTGATGCGGTTTGTCGGCTGTAGGGGTGTTATATGAAAAAACGACCACCATTTTTATTACGCACACTCATCGCTGATCAATGCTGGATGTGGGCTGTATCGTGGCTACTTGGACTACTTACCGTATGGTCTGTGTTGGGGCTGTCGATGGTCTCTGGCTGGTTTGTTACTATGTCGGCAGTATCGGGGCTGTTGTTGGTCGGCAATCATGCGTTTAATTATATGATGCCAGCTGCCATCATTCGTATGTTTGCCATCATTCGTACACTGTCTCGCTATGGTGATTTGATGGTTGCTCACCATGCAGTTTTTGGTCTGTTAAAGTCGCTGCGTATGAAGTTCTTTCGCACTTGGGCAAACCTTCCTTTGTCTTTGCGTAGCCTACAGGGGCATTCCAGTAGCCAAAAAATGCACCGATTGGTTAAAGATATTGATATTTTAAATGAATTTATTCTAAAGTTTATCAGCCCATGGGTGATGACTATCGGTGCGGTGGCAATGGTGGCGGTGGTAGTGTGGTGGTTTTTGCCCACGCTGTGGTGGGTGCTTTTGGTGATTGTGGTATCAATGCTGGTGGCTGTGGTTGCAATTAAACTTAGCATGGCTTTGGCACGCCAAGAAAACCATCTATCAGAACAACGCAAAACCAAACTGCTTGATACCTTGCCAGCACTGACCTCGTTATTGATTTGGCAAAAATGGGACGATCAAATTGCACACATACAGCAGCTGGACGATGATTATGCTGCCTTAATGCTAAAGACGCACAAGTTACGCCGTCTCAGTATGCTATTAATTGGGCTATACATGATGGTGGCTGTGCTATTGCTTTTGTGGGGGCTTGGTCAGCAATTATTCACCATGCCTGCGGTGCCGTTTGCACTGGATACGCTCAATGATTATGGCAAATTCAGCCCAGCGATTGCATTGGCGATATTGCTTGGTTTTTTTGGTTTGGCGGAATTTATCCAAAACTTGGTCGCAGAGCCACTGGCTTTGGGTCGCAGTCAAATGGCAAGGGATAATCTAAATCAGTTGCTTGTCGAGCAACCACAAGCAACACGCACCCCTGTGCAAATGCTTGGCATAACCAGACCTACCATGATACTAAAAAACGCCACTGTTAAAACCCCCAAAGCCATCATGGCTACAAGCAACCTAAATGCCGTCATCGGCTGTGATAAACCATGCCTAGTCATCGGTGCCTCAGGTGCTGGCAAATCAACCTTGTTGCAGACATTGGCGGGTGAATATCCACTGATTGCAGGCGAGATGATATTTCAGGGCGAGCTGGGCAAGAGTGATTGGCAGTCGGTTGAGTTTGGGGGGCAGTTGGGATTTTTGGGTCAGACGGTGGATATATTTGATCAGACGCTGGCGGATAATTTGCGACTGGGCAAGCCTTGTGCCAGTGATGATGAACTGTATGCAGTGCTTGATAAGGTCGGACTGTTGCCATGGTTGCACGCCCAGCCACAGGGATTGGCGACGCGACTGGGTGAATATGGCATGGCAATCTCTGGCGGTCAAGCACGGCGTATTGCATTGGCACGCTTGCTTTTGGCACCAAAGGCGGTGCTGCTGCTAGATGAGCCGTTTGCAGGTCTGGATAGTGCCACGCGTCAGGTGGTTTGGGAGAGTTTGCTTTTGGCACAAAAATCAGGCGATATTGGGCTTTTGCTGATTGCCACACACCAAAGATGGCAACAAATGGGCGATGTGTCAATTTTGACGGTCGGTGATTGATTTGTGGGATATTGCCCTCGTTGCCATTGGCTTGTAATTTGCTAATTGTTTGATTTACAAAGAAATTTTGTGATAAAATGGTGATTTTGGTTAAATTTAATTTATTATCTTATAAATTTTAATTAACAATTCTTATACGCACCTGTGTAAAAATATCACCATAGCCAAGTACTACATTTAACTTTGGCAAATTGTTATGCTGGCACAGTAAAATCCAATTTTAGCATTAATTCCTGATATTATTAAATTAAACTAAAAAATCTGACATGGTGTGGCGGCATCGCTTGTTGATTGGTGCAGTCTGCGATAGACAGCGATGGTCTGCCCAACCATCTGATCGATAACATAATCATGCGTCATGGCAGGGCGAATTGGGTTGGCCAGCAGAAATTTGACCGTCTTGCACAGAGCTTGAGCAGTTTGCTCTTTTATCAAGCCTTGCGGATACAAATCGCCCAAAATGTCAGCAAATGCCCCCTTTGCCCAACCGATAATTGGCGTTCCAAGATGGATTGCCTGCAGGGCGGTCATGCCGATGCTCTCTGGGCGGTTTGCCAGTGCCAAAACCAGATTTGCCGATGATAGCCATTCACGCATATCAGGTGGATTTTTGCCAACAAAAGTAACTCGCTGACTAAGCCCCAATGCATGAAGTCGTTGTATAAATTCTTCATATGCCACGCAGTGATGGCTGCGATTATTGGGATCATCATCCATGACGATGGCATGAATGTTGGGGAATTTTTCTTGTAGATTTCCTAAAATATCAATCAGCCATTCTTGACCATATTCTGCACCAATGGGCGTAGGAAAAACCAGCCATTTTTTATGCTCAAGCTCAGCGAATTGAGCAAAGGTTTGCTGTAGCCAATGCACCGATGAATGGTGGCGGTAGGGATATTTGCGAATATCAACGCCACGAGATACACATTCTAATTGGGGGAGTTTGTGCGGTTTTTCTGATTTTATTTTTGCAAAAATCTTATCAAAATGCTTTTTGATACTGCTTGAGGCAGCGATAAGAACATCGGCATCAAATAGGGCTTTTGAATAAGAATTGAGCGGATAAAAACCGTACAAACTGGCGACAATCTTTGGTCTGTTGGCGGCAGGATAAGGACGCAATGCCCAGTGCAGCACCCAAGCAGGGGTGCGTGAATGAACATGGATTACATCGGGTTTGTGCTGTTTGATGATTTGTCTGAGTGAGAAAATATGCACCAAAGCCCACCAGCTTTTTTTTGGCATGGGCAGGCGATGATAAATAGCACCGTCTCGTGTCAGCCGCACCACCAGATCGCTATCTTCGTCAGCACAGCCAATGATAATCGACTCATCTGAGGACTTGATAAGAGCGTGCGAGATTGCATAAATGCCTCGCTCGGCTTCATCATGCTTGAGCGATGAGGATAATTGCAGGACTTTCATTGTCAATTAGACGGCTTGATTTTTTAGAAAATCTAACAAAAATTCGGCATGATCTTTTGCCTTAACATTACGAAAACTGCCAATCATTTTGCCAGTATTGTCATAAACAAAAGTTGAACGCACCACGCCCAAATACACCTTGCCATACATCATTTTTTCTTTGATGACATCGTAGTGATGGCATAATTTTTCTTCTGTATCGCTGATAAGGTCGATGCTTAGCTGTTTTTTGTTGATGAAATTTTGGTGTGATTTGACGCCATCTCGTGATACGCCGATAATGCGATAACCCAAAGCGGTAAAGTCATCAAGCGACTGGCTAAAATCCACCGCCTGCACGCTGCACCCTTGCGTATTGTCTTTTGGATAAAAGTACAAAATCAAGCCATGATTGGCGGTGTCGCTTAGGCGGATTTGGCTGGTTGTACCATCGGCTTGTACCAAATCTACTGCAAAATCTGGCAATGCAATCGCTTCGTTGCTGTTTTTTGACATGGAGAAATTCCTATCGTTGTGATCTGTGGCTATTTTACCAAAAAATACAGAAAAATCACCCCAAATGGCAATTTTTGCTGAATTCTTGCACAAAATTGGCAAAATTTTACCCATGTGCAAATTTTTGTTTGGCTTAATTGTCTGCTTTGCGTTAAAATTAGCCATTTTCTGGCCGTTTGACCATGTTGATTCGGCTGTTTTGCTAACATGATACGCTGACTGCGGTTGGTAATTTGGGTATTTTATGTCTTTGTATTCTTATTTTAAACTTCATGAAAGAGGGTCGAATCCTCGCCAAGAGCTAATTGCAGGCTTGACGACTTTTTTGGCGATGGTGTATTCGGTGATTGTTGTGCCAAATATGCTATCGCAGGCAGGGTTTGATGCAGAGTCGGTATTTGTGGCGACTTGCTTGGTGTCAGGTCTTGGCTCGATTTTGATTGGGCTGTGGGCAAATGTACCGATGGCGATTGGCTGTGCGATTTCGCTGACGGCGTTCACGGCGTTTAGCTTGGTGCTGGGGCAGGGCGTGAGCGTGCCTGTGGCATTGGGGGCGATTTTTTTGATGGGGGTGGTCTTTAGTGTGATTTCCATCACAGGGGTGCGTGCGTGGATTTTGCGAAATTTGCCATCAAGCATCGCACACGGTGCTGGCATTGGCATTGGGCTGTTTTTGCTATTGATTGCTGCCAATGGCGTGGGGCTGGTGGTAAAAAATGACGCAGGTCTGCCTGTGATGATGGGTGAGTTTGTCTCTTTGCCCGTGCTGTTGTCGCTGCTTGGACTGGCGGTGATTATCGGGCTTGAAAAATTGCGTATCAAGGGCAGTATTTTGTGGGTGATTATCGCCATCACACTGATTGGTCTGGTGATAGACCCTGCGGTAAAATCAGATGGTACGCTGTTAAAAATGCCAAGTTTTGGTGAGAATTCGCTGTTTTTGCAATTGGACATTGTCGGAGCGTTAAATGCAGCAATCCTGCCTGTGGTGTTTGCTTTGGTTATGACGGCAATTTTTGATGCCACAGGGACAATTCGAGCGGTGGCAGGGCAGGCTGAGCTGCTTGATAAGGACGGTCAAATCATCGGCGGTGGCCGTGCTTTGACTTCAGACTCGCTTTCCAGTGTGTTTTCGGGAATCTTTGGCACAGCACCGGCGGCGGTGTATATTGAATCGGCCGCTGGTACGGCAGTTGGTGGCAAGACGGGCTTGACAGCAGTTGTGGTTGGTGTGTTGTTTCTGTTGATGGTGTTTTTTCAGCCGCTGGCTTTTTTGGTGCCAAGCTATGCCACTGCACCTGCCTTGATGTATGTGGGCTTATTGATGCTTAGCAATGTCGCTAGGCTTGATTTTGACGATTTTGTCGGTGCGATGAGTGGTTTGATTTGTGCGGTATTTATTGTGCTGACGGCAAATATCGTTACAGGCATTATGCTGGGCTTTGCCTCGCTGGTCGTTGGTCGTGTGGTGGCAGGCGAGTTTGGCAAACTTAATATCGGCACGGTATTGATTGCACTGGTGCTGGTGGCATTTTATGCACTTGGCTATGCGATATAAGTGATGCCTTGCAAGTTAAGACCCTATTGTTGCATAACAGTAGGGTTTTTGTTATTATCAGCAATGCTTGGTGTGTTAATTTATTAAGATTTTATAGATGGTGCTTGTGATGTTGGTTTGGTGGTTGTGGGTGAAATTGCACACTGCACTTATCATGATAAAGGAGAAAAATATGAATAAATTCAATAAATTACTATCTGCTGTTATCTTGGCGGTAGTCAGCAATGTTGCACAGGCGGCAGACTGGACGCCTGTATTTAGTCAGTGGAATAGTGGCTGTCCAGCACCTTGGAGTGAAGATTTTAAATGGCGAGAAAAAGTATTATACAACATCCAGTCTGTTGCCCAAATTGGCAATTATCAAGGTGTTCCACAACCCTATCGTGATGATTTATTGCCTGCTTATATTGCTTCTACCCATGAGGAGGTTTTGGATTATTTCATTATTCCAATGCGAAATGCAACTTTTGTTGGCTTGCCAATCAAGAGTTATACATTTTTAGCGGATGCTAGTGTTGGATTTTTTTACAGGGGGCTGAATTTTGGACGAATTGATAGATTGAATGTCGTTAAGATTTTACGAGCTTTTGGTGGTACAGTTGCTTGGGAGGGATTGCTAGCTGACTTCTATACTGGTACAGGAGGGCTGTCGCAGGATTTTGGAGATGATGTAGGGAAATTGTACTTGTATACCAATGACAAGGATGAAACAATCCTTCAGTGCTGGAGATGGTCAACTGACTGATATTTTACATCTAGCAATGAATGGTATTATAGCCACGAAAGCATCTTATAAAAATTAGGAAAAGCATGAATAAAGTCAATAAATTACTATCGACTGCCATCTTGGTGGTAGCCAGTAATGTCGCACAAGCTGCTGATTGGACGCCTGTATTTAGTCAGTGGCAGCGTGATTGCTTGACGCCACATAAGGTACAGACAGCCATCGAAAAATCCGCCACAGCAGGTCGCTTTGTTACCACATCGGTGGCAAAATCTGCCAAAAATGGCGTGTATCGCCACCTGCCACGAGCCTACCGCCGAGATTTATTGCCCGCCTATCGTGAATCTGTGGTGTATGATGGCACGATTAAAGATAGGCATGGTTTTGTGGTCATTCCGCTAAAAAATGCCACTTTTGCCAATGTCAAAATCAAGAGTTTTGCGTTTTATAACAATAACTTAATCAGACACTATCGGCTAAATTTTGGCAAGATAGATGAGCCAGCCAAACAGCGAATTTACCACGCTTTTGCCCAAGATACCATGACGAATCAGTCGATTGATGCCGATGTTGCCAGCGTGCAGATAAATCAGTCAGGCGAGCTGGTTGTGCTGTGTACCGTGCCGCTGTCTGGCTAGGCTTTGCTGGGCGTGGCGACTGGTGTGGACTTGGTTAGAGTAGCCCAAGTAGCTCATGATAGATGGCAATAAGGTGCTGTTTGTCGTGGGCTTTGTTGTTGTCAAGCCAAGCACCGTCAATGGCGTAGCCAATGGCGATATGCCTTGGTTCACCATCTGTTGCGGCAAACTGTCGCTGTTTTTGCGATAACCATGCCTGCCACTTTGTCTGTAGTAGAGCGTCAGCACTGATGGCACGAATCAGACCTGACCAGTCGCTGCCAATGCCGATTGTCTCATCGGTGAACGCAACTTGCAGATAGGCTTTGGTGAATTTACCACTGCTGGCATCATTGTCATTGATTTTTGCCATGATGGCGGTGTTTAGCTGGGCGATAAAAAGCTCAATTACTGCAATTAGTAAGTCATCTTTGTTCTTAAAATGATGAAATAATCCGCCTTTACTCACCCCTGCCAAGTCGGCGACTTTTTGCATTGACAGATTGCCAATGCCTTCTTGCACCATCAAATTTTTGGCAGCCATAATCAATGCGTGTCGCAGCTGTTCTGGATTATTTTTGCGTTTGTTTGTTTGGGGCTGGGGGTTGTTTGGCGTTGTGTCTGTGTCAAATGACAATAAGTCGGTCATCATCTCACCCTTAAACTGTTTGGTGGCGTGTTGCTGATTGTGATAAATTGTAGGTTTATTTTATCAATCACGATGGCGGTTTTATTATTTATATAAATTAACTATTTATTAATATATAAAAATAAATAAGCATAAAAATTACCATCATCATTGACAGAATTGCAAATAAAACCAACTGGTCGGTATTTTATAAAATTTGTCAGCACTTGGCAAGCGTATTTGATAATTTGGGCAAAATATCACAACAAAGCATCTGGCAGTTAGCTGTCAGTTTTGAAAAATTGTGGTACAATGACGGTGAGAGATTTTATTTTCCTTAGCAAAAAAGGTGTGGCATGACTGACAAAAAAATTCCCCATGTACTGATGATTTTGGACGGCATTGGTCATCGTGAAGACCCTAGAGATAATGCTGTGTTGGCGGCTGCTACGCCGAATTTGGACGCTTTGACAGCCAGCTGTCCGCATGGGTTGATTTCAGGTTCGGGGCTTGATGTTGGCTTACCTGATGGACAGTTTGGCAATTCAGAAGTTGGGCATATGAACCTTGGGGCTGGCCGTATCTTGTTTCAGGATTCAACCCGCATTATGAATGACATCGCCAGTGGTGGATTTTTTGCCAATACTGTACTGACTGATGCCATCAATACCACAATTAATAACGAAGGGGCGGTGCATATTTTGGGCTTGTTGTCTGATGGCGGTGTTCATGCACACATTGACCATATTCAGGCGGCGGCAAGGTTGGCGTTGGCACAGGGGGCGTTGCAGGTATTTGTGCATGCTTTTTTGGATGGGCGTGATACACCACCACAGTCAGCCAAGCAATACATTACACAGATCGAGGCGGCGCTTGATGAACTTAATGCGGAGTTTGACGGCACTGCCAAAATCGCCAGTGTGATAGGTCGTTTTTATGCGATGGATCGTGATAAACGCTGGGATCGTGTGCAGGCGTGCTATGAGTTATTGACCGAAGCCAAAGCGGTGCGTACCGCCACAAGTGCATTACAGGCAGTTGATTTGGCTTATGCTGCCGAGCAGACAGATGAGTTTGTGCAGGCGACCATCATTGATGACAATGGCGTGATTTGTGATAATGATGGCGTGATTTTTATGAATTTCCGTGCCGATAGAGCAAGAGAGCTGAGTTTGGCTTTTGTTGATCCGTCATTTGCAGGATTTGTGCGTCATATCAACCCTGAACTGTCGGCTTTTGTGATGCTGACCAAATATTCTGATGAGCTGGCAGATAACCCAAAAACCAGCATTGCCTACGAGCCAACCAGTCTAAGCAATACGCTGGGCGAATATCTACAAAATCTTGGCAAAACCCAGCTACGCATTGCCGAAACTGAGAAATATGCCCATGTTACCTTTTTCTTTAGTGGCGGTCGCGAAGAGCTGTATGAGGGCGAGGAGCGGATTTTGGTCAATAGCCCCAATGTTGCCACTTATGATTTAAAGCCTGAGATGAGTGCTTTTGAGGTTACTGATAAATTAACAGCAGCCATCGATTCTGGCAAATACGATGTATTGATTATGAATTATGCCAATGGCGATATGGTTGGCCATTCGGGTGTTTTTGAGGCAGCAGTAAAAGCCGTGGAGGCGGTTGACAGCTGTATTGGCAGGGTGGCTGAGCATGTAAGGGCTGCAGGTGGTCATTTGCTCATCACTGCCGATCATGGCAACTGCGAACAGATGCAGGACTATGAAAGTGGGCAG
This sequence comes from Moraxella cuniculi, assembly GCF_900637105.1. Taxonomy (NCBI): domain Bacteria; kingdom Pseudomonadati; phylum Pseudomonadota; class Gammaproteobacteria; order Moraxellales; family Moraxellaceae; genus Moraxella; species Moraxella cuniculi. The sequence continues at coordinate 1,353,246 of NZ_LR134343.1, forward strand.
GTGCATACACAGCACACCACCGAGCCTGTGCCGTTTATTTATGTTGGTGATAAGCCATTGGCGGTGCGTGATGGCGGTAGATTGTGCGATGTCGCCCCAACCATCTTGCACTTGATGGGGCTGGATAAGCCAGAGCAGATGACTGGCGAGAGCTTGCTTGTTGAACATGCTTCATAAGTCAATTGTCTTTGTCATCAGTGCCTATAATTGGCGTTATTATAAAACTGAACAAAATCAAAGGGTTGTTTGATATGAAGCCAACCATACTGATAACAGCGGTAGCGATGGGATTTGCCATGACAGCAAGTGCAAATACAGCTTCATCGCCAGTGATTTTGCCGACTGCTTCTGGTGAGCCAGAATCATCATTGCAGGTATTGGATGCCGAGCCAAATCAGCTGTACGGCATCAGTGGCTTGCACGCTGGTCGTGTGCCGCTAAATACCATCAGCCCTTTGACGCTCAAAACCTTTGTGCAGGCGGTGGATTTGATGCGGCGAGAATATGTTGAGCCTGTTGATGATGAATTATTATTCCAGCAAGCAATGCGAGGTATGCTAACAGGCATCGATCGCAATGCTGAATTTCTTGATGAGACGGCATTTGCCAACCTTAACTCATTCACCACGGGCAATGTGGCAGGCGTTGGTCTAAAAGCCACATACAAACCCAGCGAGGCTCATTGGGTGGTTGATGAGGTTGCTGCCGATTCACCTGCCAAGGCGGCAGGCATTGCTGTGGGTGATTATTTGCATCAGATTGGCGACATTAAACTCAATCAATCCCAGAGTGATAATGATATTATCCAGTTGCTAAATGGCATTGCAGGCACCAGTGTTGATGTTACTTATTCGCGTGCAGGGCGGTCAAAGCAGACCAGTAATTTGTTACGCAACCAAATGCAAAAAAGCACCATTGAGGTTTTGACCCAAAACAACATTGCCATCATCAAATTGCCAGTTTTTCAGAATAACACGCGTCAAGAGATTGTTGATCGCTTGCAATTGATTAGCACACCGATACAAGGCGTGGTAATTGATTTGCGTAATAATCCTGGCGGGGTGCTTGATGCTGCGGTGGAGGTGGCATCATTATTCATGCGAAAAAAGGTCGTAACCCAAGTGCAAAATCGCACAGGCATTGAGCGTGTGCTGGAGACGCAAGGGTCGCCAATTTTGGAATCCATGCCTGTGATTATTCTACAAAACCGCTATTCGGCATCAGCAGCCGAAGTGCTATCGAGCAGTTTGCAGACGCATGGCAGGGCGTTAATTGTCGGTGAGACTAGTTATGGCAAAGGCTCGGTGCAATCAATCGTGCCAATTGGCCGCAATCAAGGCATTAAGCTGACCACGGCACGCTATTTAACACCAAAAGGTGGCAAGATTGACAAAATCGGCGTTGTGCCAGATGTGTCATTTGAGCCTGTTATAAGTGATGAAGCTGGCGATGAGTGGTTGCAGCTTAGCCTAAATCTCATGGAGCAAGCCAAAGCGAGTAATCAGTAATCGATAGCCTTGTTTGCCAATGACAGATTGCAAAATGCACAAGTGGCATTGGCGTGGTGATTTGACTTAAGCTCATTGAGCCTGCACCAATCCATGCCGTATGGCAAGATGCGTAAGCTTAACATCGCTATCAACACCGAGCTTTTCAAAAATACGATAGCGGTAAGTATTGACAGTTTTGGCACTGACAAATAACTGATCGGCAATCTGCTGAGTGCTTTGGCAATTTACCACCATCATCGCCACCTGCTTTTCTCGTTCGGAGAGTGTATCAAAAGGGGAGTGGCTTTGTTCGCCCAATACCACTTCAGCCAGTTGTTCGGCAACATCGTGGCTAAAATAACGCGAGCCTGCATGAACCTTTTTGATGGCACGAATCATTTCGTCAAGTGGCGTGCCTTTGGTAATGTAGCCATTGACACCTGCCTTTAATAGCATGGACGGATAGGGCTGGGAGGAGATGCCAGAGATTGCCAAAATTTTAATATTGGCATCAAATTGCTTGATGCGGCGAGTTGCTTCAATGCCATCAATATTGGGCATATTGACATCAAGCAGCACCACATCAATGGGTATTTTGCGGACTTGTAGCACAGCACTGTCGCCATCGGCCGCCTCGCCAACCACCTCAATATCAGGGTCGTCATCTAGCATGCGAGCAATGCCCATACGCACCAAATCATGATCGTCAGCAATCAAAACTTTAATACTCATTGCAATCCTTGTTGTCAAGCCAAAATTGTGGCGTAATTTGCTACTATAAACACACTGCCTTGCAAACAATATTGTCTGCTCTTTTGAATAATTAGCACGCCATGATTTATTCATTATACACAGCGATTATTAATATTTTCTAAAAATAATCTGTTGTATATCGGCGTATCACAAAAAAGAACCCAAGCGATAAACTTGGGTTCTTGCATGGGTCAAATTAGCCCTTTAGTGCTTTGATGGCAGCATTTAGGCGGCTCTTATGGCGAGCAGCTTTGTTTTTGTGAATGATGCCTTTGTCAGCCATGCGATCGATAACTGGCACAGCTTTGTTGTAGGCTTCGGTTGCCAATTCGTATGATTTTGCCTCGATGGCAGCATTAACGCGTTTGATAAAAGTACGCACCATCGAACGCTGAGAAGCGTTGTGTTGGCGACGCTTGGTGTTTTGACGAGCACGCTTACGAGCTTGTGCAGAGTTTGCCATGATAAATCCTTAAAAGTTTAAGTATTAAAATAAAAAAGTGGGTGTAATACGCTTGAGGATAGCGTACGGCTTGGACAATTAACAACATATCTTACCAAAATCTTGCACAACTCTCAATATATAAATTGAGCCATCGTGCAAATTTTCTTGATAAATGCGTAAAATTTTTACAAATTGGCAGTGTTGTGCTTATTTTCACAAAAATCTGTGCTAAAATATTAGTTTTTATTGGTCTTATTGACAAATATTGGGTCAAGTGCCAAACAAAAAGGAAAGCGGCATTGATGAAAACAAAGGCAATTTTGATTGGTAGCTCTGGGCGTGTCGGACAGGCATTGGCACAGCAGTTGGCGGTGTTGTACGAAACGGTGATTTTGATTACCCGCACGCAGCCTCGTGCCATCAGTGCTAATATGCAAGTGTATCATGTGGCGGATTTTCGCTCATTGGCAACCACCATTGAGGCGATGGCAATCGGTGCTGATACGGATGCTTTTAGTTGTCTTGGGGTGTCGCATACACAGGTGGCAAGCTCTGATGAATTTTATCAGGTGAATGTTCTTTATAATCTAGAATTTGCCAAAGCGTGCAAAAAAAAGGGCGTAACGCAGTTTTATTTTTTGTCAAAAGATGGCACCGATGCACCCAACCAAAATGACGAGTTGATTGCCAAGGCTGATGTGGAATATTATTTACGCACCTTAAGTTTTGATACTTTGGCAATTTTTCGCTTAAGTGGACTAACCCAAGCCAAGCAGGCTTTTGCACTAAAAAATGCTGCCAAAATGGGCGTAAATGCCCTAAAAAATAGCTTATCGCTACTCAATTTTAAGAAAAAACGCCCATTGAGTCCCGAGCAGGTGGCACAGTGCATGGCACTTTCTGCCTATGAGCATAATCATCAGCCGTCATTACGCACCCCAAATCAGGCAACCATCATCACCCATGAGCAGATGCTCAAAAGTGTAACAAAATCCGCCAAAGCACCAAAATAATCTTCATAATATTATTTATCATAAACAAATCAACCATGCCTGATGTCTATTCGGCATGGGTTTGCTTATTTTGTCAATGAATTGTACAAACTTTGTGCAAATTGCCATAATGTTGTTGGCAAACGGCACAAACTGCATCGATTTTGATACAAAATTTGCCCATTTTGTGCTAAAATAATGCGTTATTTTGTTAATGAACAATCTTGATAAGTGATGATTTGCAAATCTGAACTTGGTGGCAGATTTGCTGATTATTGCATTTTTAACAAGGATTTTTTATGAGTGATTCGGTCAGCCCCATTGGCATTGTCGATGAATTAAAGCGGTCATATCTGGACTATGCAATGAGCGTCATCGTCTCGCGTGCTTTGCCCGATGTGCGTGATGGTCTAAAGCCTGTGCATCGCCGCATTTTGTACGCCATGCATGAGCTGGGCAATGACTACAATAAAAAATACCTAAAATCTGCCCGTGTGGTGGGTGATGTTATCGGTAAATATCACCCGCATGGTGATACCGCCGTGTATGATGCCATCGTGCGTATGGCACAGGATTTTAGTTTGCGGTATATGTTGGTCAATGGTCAGGGTAACTTTGGCTCAATGGATGGCGACCCACCAGCAGCAATGCGTTATACCGAAATGAAAATGCAGAAACTCACGCACAGGATGCTTGCTGACCTTGATAAGGATACGGTGGATTGGGAGGACAACTACGATGGCTCGATGAAAATGCCAAGTGTGTTGCCTGCACGGATTCCCAATTTGCTGGTCAATGGTGCAGCAGGGATTGCCGTCGGTATGGCAACCAACATGGCACCGCACAACCTAACAGAGGTGCTAAACGCCTGCCTTGCTTATGCAGACAATCCAAATATCTCAACCGATGAGCTGATTACGCATATCTCGGGCCCAGATTTTCCGACGGGCGGTATTATCTATGGCAGAAGTGGCATTGTTGATGCGTATCGCACAGGTAAGGGTCGTTTGCATATTCGTGGTCGTTATCACATTGAGCCGATGGGTGAAAGCGGTGCCAATAAAGACCGTGAACGCATTGTTTTTACCGAAATTCCCTACCAAGTCAATAAAGCAAATCTTATCAAGCATATCGCTGATTTGGTGAATGCCAAAAAGATTGAGGGTATTACCGAGATTCGTGATGAGTCTGACAAAGAGGGCGTGCGTGTTGCGATTGATTTACGCCGTGGCGAAAATGCCGAAGTAATGGTAAATAATCTATTTAGCCAAACACCGCTTGAAACCAGCTTTAGTATCAACATGGTGGCACTGGATAATGGTCAGCCTAAGTTGATGACGCTAAAAGATTTGGTAGCAGCATTTATCCGCCATCGTCAAGAGGTGGTAACACGCCGCACGATTTTTGAGCTAAACAAAGCCTTGGTGCGTGGTCATTTGTTAGAAGGGCTGGCGATTGCTTTGGCGAACATTGATGAAGTTTTGGAGCTTATCAAAAACTCTGCCAACCGCAGTCAGGCACGGGATAATTTGTTGGCTCGCACTTGGCAGTCTGCTGGGGTGGTGGCGATGCTTGAGGCGGCTGGTGCGGACTCAATCCGACCCGAGATTATTGACGGTGAGGATTTGAATGCACCGTACGGCTTGATTGATGGTAAGACACGCTATCGTTTGTCGCCAGATCAGGTAAATGCCATCTTGGATATGCAGCTGCATCGCCTAACTGGTCTGGAGCAAGACAAATTAACTGGTGAATACCAAGAGATTTTGGGCGAAATTGCTCGTCTTAATCGCATTTTGAATGATTTTGAAGTGCTGATGGGTGTGGTGCGTGGCGAGCTTGTTGAGATTCGTGATGAGTTTGGCGATGAACGCAGAACAGACATTGTTGATGCTCGCCATGATTTTAACCGAGAGGATTTAATCCCTGAACAAACCGTCGTGCTGACAGTCTCTCGCACAGGCTATGCCAAAACGCAACCGATCAGCGATTACCAAGCCCAAAAACGAGGTGGCAAAGGTCGTTCGGCAACCGCCATGAAAGAAGACGATGTGATTGAGCATTTGTTGGTTACCAGCACCCATGCACATATCATGTGCTTTACCAATACAGGGCGTGTGTTTGGCTTGCGTGGATTTGAGATTCCGCTGGCAAGTCGCGGCTCAAAAGGCCGTCCTTTGGTTAATCTTATCAACCTAGAGCCAGAAGAGTCGGTAACGGCGATTTTGCCTGTGGCGGATTTAAAAGACGAACAAAGTTTTGTATTTTTTGCAACAGCATCAGGCACAGTAAAACGAGTGGCATTATCGCAATTTGCCAATTTGCGTGCCAATGGTTTGCGTGCCATTGATTTGGCAGAAGGTGATACGCTTATCGGCGTGGCGATTACCGATGGCGAACAAGAAATTATGCTGTTTAGCAATGAAGGTAAAGCAATCCGCTTTAAAGAAAACAGCATTCGCACCATGAGCCGTATCGCCAAAGGTGTGCGTGGTATGCGTGTGAACCTGCTGGCAGGTGTTGATGATGAAGAGCCTATCGATGACGATACCGATGACGCCGATGATGGTTTTGCCGTTAGCCGTGTGGTATCGTTGGTGGTGGTGCCAGCATCAGGTGAGATTTTGTGTGCTTGTGAAAACGGTTTTGGCAAACGCACAGCAATTGAAGATTATCCAACCAAAGGCCGTGGCGGCAAGGGTGTGATTGCTATCAAAACTTCTGAACGCAACGGTCAGCTGGTCAAGGCGGTGGCGGTAACAGGTGAGGAAGATGTTATCTTAATCTCTGATAAAGGTACATTGGTGCGTACGCCTGTGGCTCAAATCGCAATCGCTGGACGCAACGCACAAGGCGTGAAGCTGATTCGCATCATGGACGAAGAGGTGCTTGTCGGCATGGCTTGTGTTGAGCATGAAGATGAAGAATCTGCCGATGAGAGCATTGAACCATCTGATAATGAGACTGCGGTGGAATAACTGGACAAGCCCAAGCTGATGATGTTTGGGCTTGTTTATTGGGCAAACTGCCAGTGTTGCTACTCAACTTAACTGGCGTTAAGGTGGTGTGTATGTTGCATTTATACCATTTGAAAAATTCTCGATCGTTTCGCGTTGTGTGGCTGCTTGAGGAATTAAAACTGCATTATCCGATAGATTATCAGCTGCACACCATAGATAGAGACAGCAAAACTTTGCTGGCACCTGAGTCATTGACCGAGATTCACCCAATGGGCAAAGCTCCGATTTTGCTTGATGACACCTTAGCAGTCGGTGAGCAGAGCATGGCAGAGTCGGCAGCAATTATTGAATATTTACTAACAAATTATGATACAAAAATGCAATTTCGCCCCAGTGAGGCTAAGCTGTGGCGTGATTATGTGTATTGGTTGCATTTTGCCGAAGGAACGCTGATGCCACCGTTGGTGATGGGGCTGATTTTACGAAAATCTGTCAAAAAATCCCCATGGTTTGTCAAGCCTGTGGCAAAAAAATTCACCACCGCCATCAATCATGCAGTTTTGGCAAAAAATATCACCAAAGCACTCGCAATGATAGAGACAACGCTTGATAAACAACCGTGGCTGGCGGAGCGGTTTAGTGCAGCGGATATTCAGATGTATTTGGCGGTATACGGTGCCAAACTTGCCAATAAAATAACCAGCAACCATCCAAATATCCAAGCATGGCTTGTCCGCTGTGAGCAAAGAGCAGCCTTTGTGCGTGCCAAAGAGCTGGCGGGTGAGCCATTATAATCATATTGTGCAATGAATCAATTAAACCATGTCTACCAATAATCAACCAGTTATACAATCAAGCAGCAATACCTTAATACGCCGTGTGGCTACCAAGATATTGGTGCTTTTGTTATGCATAATGAGCTTTGTTGCAGGGTTTTTGGCACATCAGTCTCGGCAGATGAATTATTGCAAATCACTCAATCAAGAGCCTGTTGGTCAAGATGGTGTGATTGTATGCCAGCCAAGCCAATCCGCCAAAGTATCGCCATAGACTTACTGACTTGCTTGTGGGCGTTTGTAACTTTTGCTTTTTTGCCATGAATGTGCCAGTAAAATGCCCATCAAGCCAGTCTTAATCCTGCCTATTGCATTCATGCCAAAACCGCATCATGCCAGAGTAGCTCCGTAGGGTTTGGCGACTGGTTATTTTGTCAAAATCTCTGCCAAAGGTGCTTTGTTGTGCAGGGCGTCCCAGTGGTTTAGTGCTTGCAGGCGGCGTTTATAGATTTCACTCAAAAGCAGGCTGCGGCTATTTTTTTGCTGTTCATTTTTTAGCCAATCTTGAATCGCATTACATAAAATCTCAAAAAATAGCGGCCTGTTATCTTGCACTTTTTGGGTGATTTTGGTTTGGGTGAAATGCTGCCAATGCGTGGTCAGTTGTTGCTTGGTTTCATCACTCATGGCAGCGATAATGAAGTAAGCTCGCTGATTGGCATCAACTGTATCATCATAAACCAGCTCGTCAGGTAGGGCTTGTATGGTGGCGATGATTTCGCTCAGCATTGGGCTGGCAAGATTTTGCCAAGAGGGCAGTTCTGGTGGTGTGATTGCTTGATTTGTCAGCCGCTCCGACAGTGCCAGATGGGCTGTATCCATACCAGAGTTTGTGATGATATATGCCAAAGGGTCGGGCGTGAGCAGGGCTGGGTTGTGCAGCAGGTACAACCCTATCTCGCTGATGGTATCTGTGGCATCGTGCGTATAATCAATCACATCAACCGTGGAGCTTGGATAGCGGTTATTGCCCAGTGCTTTGATTTTTTGGTAGATATCACTGCTAAGCCACCATTTTAGGCTTGAGCCTTTGGGGAGTTGCTCGGTCAATTCACGTAGTGCCGCCATGGCATGAGCCTTTGATTCAGGGCGTGTCAGATCGTACTGGCTCGCCAAGACGCTGTATAGGTATGCCGATAAGCTAAGTGCCTTGTCAATGGCTTGACGCATGGCTTCTGCACCATGTGCCTGAATATAAGTGTCAGGGTCGTGATTGTCTGGCAGGATTAAAAAACGCAGTTCTTTGTCATCATACAAGATGGGAGCTGCCACCTCAAGCGTTCGCCATGCAGCACGCTGACCTGCATTATCACCATCAAAGCACAGGGTCAATTTGGGATTGTAGCGTAGCAGTCGTTCGATTTGTTTTTGATTGACTGCCGTTCCCATTGGAGCAACCGCCCCATAGATACCAGCTTGGTACAAGCTGATGACATCCATGTATCCCTCAACGACCAAATAATCACTGGCTTTTTGCTTGCGAGCTTCATAAAGCCCATATAAAATGTGCTGTTTTTGAAACACAGGCGACTCGCTGGAGTTGATGTACTTTGGCATTTCATCGCCCAAACTACGACCTGCAAAACCAATCACCCGACCCTGATTGTCTCTGATGGGAAAAATAACGCGATGCCTTAATAGGTCAAATGTGCGTCCATCGGTCTTGGATTGACGCACCAGACCCAGTATCTGCAAGCCCTCAAGGTCTTGGGGAAAAACCTGCTCAAGATGTTGCCAGCCTTCTGGTGCATAGCCCAAGCCAAAGGCAGTAATGGTCTGCTCGCTTAACCCTCGGTCAAGAAAATACTGCTTGGCAGCTGGAGTGCTGTGTAGCATAAATTGATAATACTGACAAATACTGTCAAGTAGGCTGTATAAATCACCCTGTGCTTGTTCTTGGGCAGGGGGCTGATTAGGCTGCCAATCTGTCGCTATAACAGTCGGTTTGTGATTGCTATCCTGTAGACTGGTATCGTCAAAATGGTGATGAGCTGCAGGATAAGGCTTTGCACCTTCGCTTTTTATTATTTTTTTATATTTTAGTTTTTTTTGATAATTATCGTCTTTTGGCAGCTCAATGCCTGTTTGTTCGGACAGATATGTTACCGCTTCAATAAAGCTAAATCGTTCAAAATCCTTTAAAAAACCAATGGCATTGCCTTTGGCATGACAACCAAAGCAGTAGTATAAATTGGTCTCGGGATTAACATAAAAAGAAGGGGTTTTTTCGCCATGAAAAGGGCAACACCCCTTAAATTCACGACCTGCTGGCTTTAAGGTGGTATGTTTGCCAATCATGCCAACCAAATCTGCTTGGCTGTTTAGCTGCTCAAGAAGTATCTCTGGTATTTGCATGGTTGTCTTTGTCGTGGTACGCCTTGGTCGCTTTGATGATATCAAAATTGGCACTTAACAATCGGTTGGGTGATTGTTAAGTGCTGGTTAATTATTGATTGTTGCGATTTGGTAGGGTCAAGCTATTTGCTTGCTCAATCACTTGCGTGCGAGTTTGCCCATTGTATTGACCTTGATAGCCATCTGTTTTATTGTTTGCTCGACCCAGCTTGCCAAAGCTGACAGCAGAGAGCAGTTTTTGACCGCGAGTTTTTGCTTGCGTATCGCTCAAACGCACCGAGCCATCTTGGTTTAGATACTCTGGATAATTGATTTTTAACAAGGTTTTGTATTGGTTGGCGGTTTCTGTCAAGCCAAGGTTGTCATTGGCATATGCCAAGATGGCAATTGCTTCTGGCACACCAGTTGAAGTTGGGTAGTATTGAAACACCCATTTGGCACGGTTGGCGGCAGCAACCAGTGCATCTCGCTTAACATACCAGCGTGCAGCGACCAGTTCATTTTCGGCAAATTCATTATAAATAGCAATCATGCGTTGGGCAGCATCACCAGCATAGACACTGTTTGGATAATTGTTAAGTAAATTTTGAAAATCCTGAAATGCCAAACGCAAATAAGTGGTATCACGCTGTGCTTGGTCTAGATTAAATAAGCGTGAGGCTTTTGGGGCACCGCCCATGTTGGTCACGCCTTGTACATACAGGGCATAATCTACCGACTGGCTGGTCGGATATAGGCGGATAAATTCAGCAGTGCTGGCAGTTACTGCCTCAAAATCATTGGCTTGATATTGTGCATAAATCAAGTCAAGCAAGGCTTGTTCGGCATATCGTCCTGTGGGGTAAAAGGTGCGAATATTGTTGAGAGCATCGATGGCTTCTCGGTTATAGCCCTTATCAAGTGCAGTGGTGGCTTCTTGATAATAGGCGGCATCGCTTTTTTCGGCAGTTGCAATGGTTTCTGGTTTTTTATCCAGCATTTTGCCGATACTGGTACAGCCACTGATGGCCAAAGTGCTGACAGTCATGGCGACCAGTAGGTTTTTGTGCGTTGTTTTCATGATAAATACTCGATGTTATTTTTAAATAAACTTTTGGCTAGTTTAGCATGTTTTTTGGACTAAGACAACGCAACACGCATGATTTACTGACGACTTGACTGATAGCGGTGCCAAACGGGTAAGCGTTTGTTTATTGTCCAAATATCAGGCATTGCTTTGATAGATTTGTCATATCGTGGTTTAAAATTCTTATCAAGACCCTATATAGATGAGATAATAGCCACAGGAGCGACCATGAGACAGCCAGCCACACGCAGCCAAATCCAGACCAATCAGCTTGCCAAACAGCTACAAGACGAAGCCCAATTGACAGGGGTAAATGTATCAGGCACACAAATCGGCAGTCAGGCATTTCAGATGGTAACGGAGTTTGAACCATCGGGTGATCAGCCGACTGCCATCGCAAGCCTTGTTCGGGGGGTGGAGCAGGGTATGCATGGTCAGTTATTGCTTGGGGTTACTGGCTCTGGCAAGACCTACACAATGGCAAAGGTCATCGCCGAGTGCGGACGACCTGCGATTATCATGGCTCATAACAAAACTTTGGCAGCTCAGCTGTATGGCGAGTTTAAGGCGTTTTTTCCGCATAATGCCGTGGAGTATTTTGTCAGCTATTATGACTATTATCAGCCAGAAGCCTATGTGCCAGCCAGCGATACTTTTATCGAAAAAGACAGTGCGATTAACGATCATATTGACCAGATGCGATTGTCTGCTACTCGTGCGTTGCTTGAGCGGCGTGATGCGATTATTATTGCATCGGTATCGGCAATTTATGGCTTGGGCGACCCCGAAAGCTACCTAAAAATGCTGCTGCATCTGGTGGTGGGTGATAAAGTGGATCGTACCGCCATTATTAAGCGGTTGGTGGAGCTGCAATATGAACGCAATGAGCTGGATTTTGGGCGTGGTACTTATCGCATTCGTGGCGAGACTTTGGATATTTATCCTGCCGAGAGCGAAAGCCTTGCGGTGCGTGTGGCGATGTTTGATGACGAAGTGGAGAAAATCACTTGGTTTGACCCTTTGACAGGAAAAACCATCAAATCTGTACCACGCATTACCATTTATCCAAAATCGCACTATGTTACACCAAAAGACAGATTAACCGTGGCAGCTGAGACCATCAAGGCTGAGCTTGCCGAGCGATTGGAATATTTTCGCAGTCATGACAAATTGATAGAGGCACAGCGTATCAAAGAACGCACTCAGCATGATTTGGAAATGATTCAGCAGTTGGGCTATTGTAACGGTATTGAGAATTATTCTCGTCATCTGTCGGGCAGACCTGCAGGCGAGGCACCGCCAACTTTGTTTGACTACATTCCGCCTGACGCTTTGTTGTTTATTGACGAAAGCCATGTTACTGTGCCACAGATTGGAGCGATGTACAAGGGTGACAGAAGTCGCAAAGAGACGCTGGTAAATTATGGCTTTCGTTTGCCATCTGCATTGGACAATCGTCCGATGAAATTTGCCGAATGGGAGCGTATCGCTCCTTCTACCATCTATGTATCGGCAACGCCTGCCCAGTATGAACTCGAAAACAGCGAACAAGTGGTAGAGCAGGTGGTGCGGCCAACAGGGCTTGTCGATCCTGTGCTGGAGATACGCCCTGTATTGACGCAGGTAGATGATGTGCTGGGCGAAATTAATGCCCGAAAAGCAGTAGATGAGCGGGTGCTGATTACGGTTTTGACCAAACGCATGGCGGAGGATTTGACCAGTTATTTAAAGGAATACGGCATCAAAGTCGCTTATTTGCACAGTGATATTGACACTGTTGAACGGATGAAAATTATCCATGAATTACGCACAGGCGTGCATGATGTGCTGGTGGGGATTAACCTGTTGCGTGAGGGCTTGGATATGCCAGAGGTTTCTTTGGTGGCGATTTTTGATGCAGACAAGGAGGGTTTTTTACGCTCGGAGCGGTCGCTGATTCAGACCATTGGGCGTGCCGCTCGCCATGTCAATGGCAAAGCCATTCTATATGCCGATAGCATTACGCCAAGTATGCACAAGGCGATGGAAGAAACCGAACGCCGCCGAGCCAAGCAAATCGCCTACAATACCGAGCATGGCATCACGCCAAAATCCGCCACGCGTCAAATCACCGACAAGATTGACACGGGTGATGATGACAATACCGAAGTGGTGCAGATTGTTCTATCTAAGGCATTGCAAGGTGTGGACGAGAGCATTTTGCACTCACCGAAGCTGCTTGCCAAAGAAATTGCTCGTCTTGAAAAACAAATGCAGGCACTATCACGAGAGCTAAAATTTGAAGAAGCGATGAAAGTGCGTGATACGATGCTTGCATTGAAAGAGTTGTTGGTGAAATAGCAGGTGTGGTTTTTAAATTTTACACCAAAAGGTGTGATGATTTTTATTATGGTAACTTTGCTTTTTTAGCAAATGGGGATTTTTGTATAAATAAAGAATTGGTTGATGGCAAAATGCAACTCTGCTCAGATCAATTGCCATATTTGTAAACATTGCTTTTGTCAAAAGAACTGGTTTTGTAATATGAGTGCTATTGAAACCCACCCATTACCCCCATTTATTCCACCCAATGCCAAGGTGCTGATTTTGGGCAGTTTTCCGCCACCAAAGCTGCGTTGGAAAATGAACTTTTATTATCCGAATTTTAACAATGATTTTTGGCGGATTGTGGGTTTGGTATTTTTTGCCAATCAAGACAAATTCATTGATAAGCATAACAAAACATTTATCCAAGATGATATTGAAGATTTTCTAATAAATTATGGTATTGCCATCAGTGATACCGCTTATCAAATCAAACGCTTGCACAACAATGCTTCGGATAAATTTCTTGAAATTATCACACCGATGGATATCGCAGCGATTTTGGAAAAATTACCCAATTGCACCAGTATCATCACTACAGGCGAAAAGGCTACACAGATTCTATGTGAAACCTATGCTACAGCACCGCCAAAAGTTGGGCAATCGGTGGATTTAAAAATCCATCAAAAGCCCATCACTTTATACCGTCTGCCATCATCATCACGGGCTTATCCTTTACGCCTTGAGTACAAAGCGGAGAGTTATCGGCAGGCGTTTGCTGCAATTGGGCTGTTGTTGGATATGAGATGTTAGTTTGCTTTGGTGATGAATTTTGTTGAGGAATTTGCTACAATAATTCATCAATTTTGGCAGGTTTAATGATATCATGTATCATCATCGCCACTTGCCCCATATCAAGAAATCATCATGTCAAACGCCAGCTTATCCTCGTCCCAAAATACCAAAAATCCCACAGGCATTGCCGCCATTGACTGCAGTCTTGAGCAGGCGTATTTGATTGAGGCTTCGGCTGGTACGGGCAAGACTTGGACGCTGACGGGAATTATTTTGCGATTATTAATCGAGAAACGATACCCGCCCGAGCGGATTATTGCAACAACCTTTACCCGTGCGGCAGCGGCCGAAATGCAGGAGCGTATCAGCGAGCGGTTGCATGGTTTTTATGCTCTGCTGCGTTGGCTACAGTCAATGCAAGCACAAAAGCCAGCATGGTTTGGGCTGCAAGACAAAAGCGAAATTTTTGATGATATTATCAATCAGGCAAGGCTGGCAGGGTATGACTCTGACGATCCTATCAATGTGCATTTGTTGCAATTTATTCTTAATCAGCCTATTAATTATTTAGCAGAAGTTATCAATAGAACTTCATTATTATTAACCACACTTGATAAATTATTTGTCGGAACGCTAGACAGTCTTGCCCAAAAATGGCTAAAGGAATTTGCAGCACAAATTGGTCATCAGAGCGATCTTGAGATGCTTACTGATGCAGGCGATAGGGTCTTTGCCTTGGTGCATGATGGACTGCGTGCCGAAGAAATTAGGCTAAAAAATAACAATCCTGAAATTTATCAATTACTTAAGAAAAATTCACCCAAATTTTTTGGCAATATTGATGGCATTGCCAATATGGCAAATCAGGCGATGAATTTCTTTGGTTCGCCGATTGATACACTGCCACACGCACCGAGCATGGCGGAGATACAAGACCATCTAAACGAGATTTTGGCGACTGATTTTTCGGGTTTTGAGCCGTATTTTCAGCAGGAATATCGCAGGGAAAATGGCATCAAGTTGGCATTGACATTTTCCAAATCGTTAAACTTGTTGCCAGAGTTGGTCGATTTGGCACGGGTGCATGGCGTTGATTTTATTCATCATCTCAATGAAAATCAGCAAAAATTTCAACAAAAAACTCTAGAAGTTGGCAGGGGTCAATGGGATATTTTTACAAAAAAAGCAAGCGATCAGCAGGTGCAGGCATTTTTGCAGTTGCCGCTGGAGCGTTTGCAGCAGCTGTGTGGTTTTGCTGAGTTTCTTGACAATTGTGTTAAGCAGCATCAGGCTGTTATTGCGATAAATATCATTAATAAGGTTCGTGATAATATTGCAGGCTTGATGGAAAGTGTCGGGCAGACGACATTTACCTTGCAGATGGTGCGACTTAATGCGGCATTAAAAAACAACCCTGCGTTGGCACGCCATATCCGTCATCATTATCCTGTGGCACTGATTGATGAATCGCAAGATATTAATGGTTTGCAGGCGGAATTGATTCGTCTGATTTATCTGGACGAACTGCTCAATTATCAAAAAAATCTTCATCGTTATCAGCAGGTAGGTGGTGATAAACCGAAGTTGCCTCGTGGTTTTTTGTTGTTGGTTGGCGACCCCAAACAGGCGATTTATCGGTTCCGTGGTGGCGATGTTGCCAATTATAATTTTATCAAGAATTTTGGCAAATCAACCAGTGGTGAACCGCTGATTAATCAGTCTTTGGTGCTTGATGTTAATCGCCGCTCAAATGCCAAATTAATCTCGGCACTTAATACATGGTTTGTTGATAATGGCGGCGTAGGCGTGGAAAATCATGCCAATCTGGGCGAGGGTATTTTTTATCGTACGATTAACGCTCACCAACAAACGCAAGCATTAAGCTGGCAAAATACCAAAAGCGATGCTGTGCTTGGCAGTACGCCCGTCAGCATTTTGCATTTTGATCATGTCAGTGAAGATGAGCGGTCTTATCAAGATTATGCCATCGCCGCTCACATTAACTATATATTACAAAGCCAGCATACCATCTCGGGTCGTGCCATTAACCCTAGTGATATTGCTGTGTTGTCTTATACCACAGCGGCTCTGATGCCCATCGCTCAGGCTTTGACGCAATTGGGTATTAATTGCGTCAGCCCAAGAGATGAAAATGTCTTTACAACCCAAGCGGCTGCCGATGTTTTGGCATTGTTGCAAGCGGTTGTGTATCAAAATCGTCAAGAATATCTTGCCAATTGGCTGGTGTCTGACATTGTTGGCTTGACGCTGGATGAGGCGATGGCGATACTGTCAGACGACAAATCTACCACACATACAACTGCCAAAATCAAGCTGGCAAGTTATCTTAGACGCATTTGGGATAAGTGGCAAAAATCAGGATTGGCAAGTGCGTTGGGCTATGCTTTGCAACATACACCAATTGATATTGCATCACAATCATCACAAGCCAATCCATCGCTGTGGCTATCAGCAGCTGGTCTGGGTGAGCGATATTTGGCAGATTTGGAACGGGTGGTTGAGCTGTGTGGCAATGAGAGTGTTGCAACCAATCCGCTTGTGTTTATCAAATGGTATCATCAACAGATGCACAAAGAGGCAAATGAGGACAATAAACGCAGTAATTTGCTGGGCGAGTCTGGTGTGCATTTGATGACTGTGCATAAATCCAAGGGGCTTGAGTTTGCCATCGTGTATGTGCTGGGTCTGGGTAAGGGATTGAACAGCAGAATGCCGTTACAACTTTATGCATATAGCGATGAGCA
Organism: Moraxella cuniculi; assembly: GCF_900637105.1. Classification (NCBI taxonomy): domain Bacteria; kingdom Pseudomonadati; phylum Pseudomonadota; class Gammaproteobacteria; order Moraxellales; family Moraxellaceae; genus Moraxella; species Moraxella cuniculi. The sequence goes on from NZ_LR134343.1 coordinate 1,370,007, forward strand.
GTATCAGCGTCGTCTGTCGGCGACGGCAAATAAGTATGGCGATGATAATTATTATGCCGAACTTGACGACAAAGAACAAATTGACGAAAAAAGACGGCTTGGTTATGTGGCTCTCACCCGAGCGTCCGAGCAGCTGTATGTGGTGGCGACAGATGCACACGCAGCGACAAAATTGGCACAAAGACCGATTTTTCAGTGGCTTGAAAATACCAATGATAAGGCACTTAGCTTGGCTTGTCGCCTTGATGGGCAGGTTGGCTGGATTAAGATGGAGGATGTGCCACTGCTTGACACACGGTATGAGCAGCACATTGACAAGCTAGAACCCAAGGCTTATGTGCCATGGTCGCAGATAATGCACAAAAATACCTTCATCGCCGAGCATAAAACCAGCTTTACGGCATTAATCACTAGGCTGGATAGTCAGCAGTTGGCACCTGACGATAGGCACAGTGATAGGCTTGGTGAGTTGATGACCGATGAGGCACTGACGGACGGTACCGAGATTCGTGCTGATTTTATCAAAGGGGCGGTGGCAGGTGAATTTTTGCACAAAGTATTGCAATATCTGCCGACGGACGAGATGGGCGTGATAGATATGGCGAGGGCGTATGAGCGAATCGCAGCGGTGGTGGCAGAGCAGGGCAGGCGGCTTGGTTTGCCAGAAAAATATCTACAACCCAATGAGGATGCCACAGCTTACTGTGAACATCGGCAGTTGGTTGCGTGGCTTTATGATATTGCTTGGGCGAAGTTTGCCGCTTCGCATACGGCATTGGCAGAGCTTGCCAGAGTTCAGCAGCTGCGAGAGCTGGGCTTTGTGATGGGGCTTGGCGAGCAATTTTCTGTTGCTTTGATAAATGAAGTTTTTGCCAAATATAGCGACAAAAGTTTGATATTGCTTGATGATGGTTATACCGATGTATGCTACCGTTATTTGCGTGGCGAGATTGACTTGGTATATGAGTCGGCAGGCAAGTTTTATGTGGTGGATTATAAATCAAACTATCTGGGCGATGGCATTGATGATTACACCAGTGCCAATCTTGAGCAGGCAATGAATCGGGCGGGTTATTGGCTACAGGCGGCGATTTATCAGGTTGCTCTGCATCGTTTATTAAAAGTTCGCATCGCTGATTATGATGGCAACGAGGCACGCTATTTGGGGGGTGTGGAATATGTGTTTTTGCGTGGCATTTATCCGCACGATACAGTGGCAGGACGCTTGTTGTGGCAACCACCGCTTGAGCTGATTATTGAGCTTGACCGTATTTTATAATGGAATAAATCATGACCATATACACCACCGCCATTGGAAATTATGTCAGCCAGCGAGTTGCTGATAATCGCCAATGGTATGAATCAAAAAATATGCTAGATGGGGCGACCGATTTGCCAAAATCGGCAGAAGTTCTGTATCATCTGCTGCAATATGCGTTGTTTTTGCTGATTAATGATGGGCATACGGTGATGGTGCTTGGCGTTTCATCTGATGATAAATTTGCGTTGGCAAATCATCTGCCAAAGTGGCAAATTACCTGCCTAAGCCCTGTGCTTGACAGGCTACAGCAGGCAGCAGGCGAGGTGGTGGATTTTGCCGATATATTCTGCACCATACAAAATGCCAGTCATTCAGAATCAAAGACCGACTGGTCGGTATTGATTGCTAGACTTAAGCATCGTTATATGGCAAGTTTGAACAAAAACACCCACAATCATGCACAGATTAGCCATCTGTTGGCAGTGTTTGAGCTGCTCTTGCGTGCGTTTTTTGTGATGAATAAAATCCGAAGCTTGCCAGATTTGGTCAAAACTTTGCAATCTAATCTTTTTTTTGCTGATATCATCAAAGTACAACAAACGACTTCGGCGGCGTTATTGTGCTTACAGCCACCGATTGATTATGTGTATCAGCACGAGATTTTGTGGCTATGGACGCATCGTGCTTATCAGGCAGAGATGCTGCTGATGAGACATATTATCCGACTGGCTGGGGCGAATGTGCCGCAGTTTTCGCTGGACATACCTGACGGTATTAATGATAAGCAGCGTGCAGCGATGGCGATGATTGGCAATCAGGCATTTAGCATTATCACAGGGGGGCCGGGTACGGGCAAGACATTCACGGTGGCACAGATTGTCATCGCACTGGCTAGGCAGCAAATGCCTGTCAGGCTGTCTTTGGTAGCACCAACGGGCAAGGCGGCACAGCGAATGGGTGAGTCATTACAAGCAGCCATGCCTGATGATGTGGAATTGCAATTGCCAGAGCCAAAAACCATTCACCGCCTGCTCGGTATCGGCACCAATGGTCAGGCTAGGTATCATGCTGATAATCCACTGCCACAGGACATGATTATCATCGATGAGGCATCAATGCTGGGCGTGGAGCTGGCCAATCAGCTTTTTGCTGCCATTGCTACAGGGTGCCGTGTGATTTTGCTGGGCGATGCCAATCAGTTGGCGGCGGTTGATGCTGGTGCGGTGCTGGCGGATTTATGCCGTATTGACAGCTTGGGTGATTTGCGTGTGCATTTGGACGAGTCAAGGCGATTTGATGGCAAATCTGGCGTTGGTAGATTGGCAACGCTTATCAATCAGCAATCGTATGACAACAAGGTATTTTTGGCATTTACCCAGTTGCACCAAGCCTGTCATGATGTGGCATATACCGACATTGAGGCTTTTGTTGAGCCGTCATCGTGCTATGATCAGCTGGCACAGCCTTATCAGGATTTTTTTGCGGCAACTTATGCTTCTCGCTTTGAGTTTGCAAAATTATCCGATGATAAAATACCAGAATTTATTAATAATCTATTTAATATTTTGAATAAATATCGTATCTTGTGTGCCGCTCACAAAGGGGATTTTGGTGATGAAAAAATTAATGAATATTTAACCAAAATTCACAAAAAATACCAAAAAATGCCCACCTCTTTGTCTGATTGGTATCATGGGCGTGTGGTGATGATTAATAAGAATTTGTATGAGTTTGGCTTGTTTAATGGTGATGTTGGTATTTGTTTGTACGCACGCACGGGCTTGACGGTGTATTTTGAGGGAGAGTCGCTGCGTGCAGTGCCAGCACAGCTCATCAGCGATGCGGTGGTAACGACTGCCTATGCCATCACGGTGCATAAATCACAAGGTTCAGAATGGCAGCAGGTGGCGGTGGTGTTTGATGAGAATAATGCACGGCTTTTGTCCAAAGAGTTATTCTACACGGCGGTTACGCGTGCCAAATCACAGGTGCAAATTTTTAGCACTGCTGATGCCATCGCGCAGGCGATGACAACGCCAACCATTCGCCAAACAGGCTTGGCAAAAACAGCAGAAATCATCACGCAGGTGGGTTAGTTGATTCATAAATGCTGCATGATTTTTCTATCCAAGTTTATAGAGTCAGATTTTTGTTTATCTTAAGTATTATTTAAGCATAAAAGCTGTTATGGCTTGATAAGCTCATACGAACGGTTTTGATTTTGGGTTTTGTAGAGAATTTATGATAATTTTGCAAAATTGCCATGATAATGGGTTATTGGATTGTTGCAACTGGGCCATTGATTTGTGATTTGCTACAATTTACAAAAACAAGTACAATAACCTCCACCCCCCCCCATTTTTTCGTTTGCTAATATAGGTTTTTTATGTCCCAACTTACCGAACTTACCCACAAACTCAAAGAAATTTTCCAAATCAACCGTGCCGATTTGGATTTTGGCATTTATCGCATTTTAAATACCCGTAGCCAAGAAATTGAACACTATTTGAGCGAAACTTTGCCACGAACTGTCAGACAGGCTTTTGGTGAAAACCAAAGTGAGCAGCTTTCAGGCTGGAAAAACGAATTAGCCACATTGCAAAAAACATTGACAGATGCAGGCGTTCCGCTTGAAAGCAGTACCAAATATCAAGAACTGCAAAACAAAATTGAATACGCCAAAAAAGGCAGTGCCGAACACGAAGCGGCAGTTTATCGCCATCTTTTAACTTTTTTCAGCCGTTATTACGAAGAGGGAGATTTTATCAGTCAACGCCGTTATAAAGGCGACACTTATGCCGTGCCGTATGCAGGCGAAGAAGTGTTGCTGCACTGGGCGAATAAAGACCAATACTACACCAAATCGGGCGAGAATTTCAGCAACTACCGTTTTACATTGGCAGACGGTCGTGCGGTATTTTTTCGTTTAAACAGTGCCGACATTGCCAAAGACAACCGCAAAGACAACGATGCCAAACGGTTATTCACACTGGCTACCGCTCAAACCATTGAGCGTGAAAATGAAGATGGCGAAACTGAAATTATTGACATTGAACCCATTAGCCAAAGCGAAGATGGCAACACCTTAACCATTTTGTTTGATTACAAACCGTTTGAAAAATCAGCCAAACAAGAAAAAATCCTAGAAAAAGACTTACAAACCTTGTTGGTGCACGATTTATTGCAAACCACATGGAGTGCATTAGCCGAGCGTAAGCCCACCGAAAAAAATCCCAACCGCACCTTATTAGAAAAACATTTATCCGACTATACACAAAAAAATACTGCCGATTATTTTATTCACAAAGATTTGGGCGGATTTTTACGCCGTGAATTGGATTTTTATATCAAAAATGAAATGATGAATCTGGACGATGTGCAATCTGCCCAAACATTTGCCCATATTGAAGCCAATCTACGCCTAATCCAAACCTTACGCAGCATTGCTTTGGAGGTTATTGATTTTTTGGCACAACTGGAAAATTTCCAGAAAAAACTGTGGCTAAAAAAGAAATTTGTGGCGGGCTGTCATTATTTGATTACCTTAAATCATATTTTTTCCTGTTATAACGACAGTCATATCACGAATGAAGATAAACAAAAAGAACAAGAGGACAAGCAAAGACACAAAAAGCTTATCGATGGATTATTCGAACAGATTGCCAATAACAGTAAGCAACTTACACAATGGCAAACCTTATTTAATGTGCCGTCTGCGAATGCACAAGCATTTTTAAATGCTCAAAAAGCAAGCATCGCGGGGGGGGGGGTGGAACCCTTTAGATTCAAATAGTTATGATGATTTACAATATCTTGTTGTGGATACATCACTCTTTTCTGCCGAATTCCAATCCGCTGTAATTTCTGCACTCTCAAGCTCACTTAGCGACTTTGATAGCCATATCAACGGCACGCTGATTCATTCGGATAACTTCCAAGCCCTAAATTTATTGCAAGCCCGTTATCGTGAACAGGTGAAATGTATTTATATTGACCCGCCGTATAACACGGGTGGAGATGGGTTTATTTATAAAGATGGGTATCAAAAATCCAGTTGGCTTTCATTAATTAAACAGACTACCATTTTTTCTAAAAAAATACTAAATCCGTATAGTTCATTTTTTGCAATGAATATTGATAAAAGGCAGTTATTTGATGGAAAAATTTTATTAGATGAAGGCTTATCTCAATTATCTTTTGTTAATGCAATCGTAAATGTAAATAATCCTAAAGGGCGTTCAGACCAAAAACACTTACCTACCGCACATGATAATATTCTTTTATATGCAACAGATGGAGCTATTAGTTATGGTTGGCAACCACAAAATAAAGTATTGAAAAGATATAACAAGCTAGATACTAATGGAAAATATAGAGAAATTGATTTAAGAAAAACTGGCGATAACGATTTAGCAACAGATAGACCTAAAATGGCTTATTCATTTGCTTATAATCAAGAAAATGAACATTTATTACCGATTGAATTGGGAGATTTAATCCCACAAGGGTATATTGAAATTATTCCAATGAAAACATCTGAAATAAAAGGGCGTTGGCGCTGGGAATACAAAACTGCAAAAGAAAATATCAGTCGATTAATTGCTAAATTTCAACCAAATAAACAGCAATGGACTGTCTTTGAAAAAGATTATTTAGGTAATGATGAAAAAGTTCTTCCAACAAGTGTTTGGGACGAGAAACCATTTAATAGCGAACGAGGTACGGAAATTTTTGTCAATCTAGGTTTTGAAAAAGAGTTATTTCCAAGACCTAAACCTGTTGGTTTATTAGAGCATTTATTGGAACATTTAATAGATAAAAACTCTTTAGTCCTAGACTACTTCGCAGGTTCAGGCACCACCGCTCATGCCGTGATTAACCTAAACCGTGAAGATAACGGCAACCGTCAATATATCCTTGTAGAACAAGGCGAATATTTTGATACGGTACTCAAACCGCGTGTGCAAAAAGTGATTTTTTCCAAAGAATACAAAGATGGCAAACCTGTACCGTCCGACAAGGTTTCAGGCAGCCTGAACGGCGTACCGCAAATCGTTAAAGTACTAAAACTTGAAAGCTACGAAGATACGCTGAATAACCTTGAACTTCACCGTAGCAATTTATTTGACAGGCTGCAAGAGCAAGCACAACACGATTATCTGCTCCACTATATGCTCAATATTGAAAGCCGTGATAGCTTGCTGAATGTGTCGCATTTTGCCAAGCCGTTTGATTATGGCTTAAATATCAGCACCACCAGTGCAGGGGCGTATGAATGGCAAAAAGTGGATTTGGTGGAAACCTTTAATTATCTGATTGGTGCAAGGGTGATTGGTATAGATGATAAGCGGATTGAAAAAGGTTTTGTGGCGGTTGAATGCCGTTTGCCAAACCAAAGTGGCGATGACAAAACATTAATTATTTGGCGTGATTGTGAAAAATGGAATTATGATAATTTGTATTCAGAAGAAGAGTTTGGTCGTAATTTTCGAGGTTGCAAAACAACATTATTCGGCATAATGAATTTTAATCCTAAACATTCTAAAAATCTTAACGATAACGATTATGTTCAAGTTTATATCAATGGCGACCATACGCTAGAAACGGTGTGGGACGGCGAACAAAGCGGCAGCCTGAAAATCCGTAGCATTGAAGCGGAATTTTTGGCATTGATGTTTGCAGGGGACGAATAATGGCAAAAGCACCTAGAAACAGTCAATTCCATTTTGATGAGCATTTGATTTTAAACCGTTGGCTGCTGTCCTTATTTCACAAAACATCGCTGCCTGAATTAAAAGCGGTGTTAGAAAGCGTGGAGCAGGAACATGATTTTGTTGCCAATGACGGACACAGTTATTTTTATCATCGCTTGACCAATGTGCTGTTTTTTGACCATGAAAACTTGCTTTGCCCGCAGGATTTGGCGGCTTACGATGTGCGTTTGGTGCAGTATTGGCGACAAATTACCATAAAGCGTAATCAACAAAGCGGACATGAATTGCGTCCGAAATATTTTCAGTATTTGTCGCTGTTGTTTACCGAGATTTATTTGGATTGGTATTTTAACAAAAAATCGCAATTGCAAGCAAAACTCAATGAGCAATTGGTCAAATATGCCGAAGAGATGGGCAAAGACGCACAAGCATTTGAAAATTACCGCTTGAATGATTTGAACAAAATTGCCTTTTGGAATGCCACAGGTTCGGGCAAAACGCTGCTGATGCATGTCAATATTTTGCAGTATTTGCATTATTTTAAAGCAGGCAAGTCAGCCAAGCCTGATAAGATAATTGTACTTACACCCAACGAAGGCTTGAGCCGTCAGCATAAAGAAGAGCTTGAGTTATCGGGATTTTCTGCCAGTTTTTTTGATAAAAACACTATGGCACAAACGGCTTTTAATTTTAGTGTTGATGAAGTGGGCATTGGACTCGGCATTGAAATTATTGATGTCAATAAACTTGCCGACAAATCAGGCGATAAAACCGTGTCGGTAGAAGCCTTTGAGGGCAATAATTTGGTGCTGGTGGACGAAGGGCATCGTGGCACAAGTGGCGAACAGTGGCTGTTACGCCGTGAAGCTTTGGTAAAAGGCGGTTTTGCCTTTGAATATTCGGCAACTTTGGGGCAGGCGGTGGCAGGTGGCAAAACCATTGCCAAACAAGTGGAAGAAAAACAAAAAGCCAAAGCCAAATTGTTATTTAACAAAGGCTCACTGAAAGGTTTATCGGAAGATGATTTAGCCAAATTAACGCTTGATGAGCTGGAAATGGCAAAAGTCCGCACCACGGCGGTGCTGGAAATTTATGCCAAATCGGTGCTGTTTGATTATTCTTATAAGCATTTTTATAACGATGGTTACGGTAAAGAAAGTCTGATTTTAAATATTCAAAAACAAGGATTTGACGAGCATTTGCCTGTGTATTTTGTGGCAGGATTGCTGTCGTTTTATCAGCAGCTTTATTTGTTTGAACAGCATAAAGCACAATTGGCGGATTGGAATATTGAAAAGCCGCTCATGGTGTTTGTCGGTAATAAAGTGGCGGACGATAACAGCGATATTCTCACCGTGGTGCGACAGCTTGCCTTTTTTGTGAACGAGCCGCAAACGGTGCAAAAATGGCTCAAAGATTTGTTGTTGGACAATGCCCAGCTGTTAAATGACAAAAATCAGCATATTTTTAAAGGGCGGTTTGTGCCTTTGCTTGCATTTGTGGACGATGTGCAGGGCTTGTACCTAGATATGCTTCGTAAAATTTTTGGAGCAACGCACGCAAGCCGTTTGCGTTTGATGCATTTAAAAAAATCAGACGGGGAGCTGGCGTTGTCGCTTGGCGAACATGGCACAAAATTTGGTGTGATTAATATTGGCGATGCGTCAGGTTTGCTAAAAACTGCACAAGAAAATTTTGCCGATGAGTTTGATGCGGTCAGTGGTGAATTTGATGGCGGTTTGTTTGCCGAAATCAATCACGAAAAATCGCCTGTGAATATTTTGATTGGTTCGCGTAAGTTTACCGAAGGCTGGTCAAGCTGGCGTGTTTCTACGATGGGCTTATTGAATATGGGCAGGGGTGAAGGCAGTCAGATTATTCAGCTTTTTGGGCGTGGCGTGCGGTTAAAGGGCAAAGATTGGTCGCTCAAACGCTCTGTGCCGACTATCCGTCCCAAAGGCGTATTTTTGGAAAAATTAGAAACGCTCAATATTTTTGGTATCAATGCCGATTATATGGAGGTGTTCCGTGGGTATCTTGCCGATGAAGACATTGCCACCAGCGATGAAATGCTGACGCTGGATTTTCCTGTACAAAAACGCTTGCCCAGCGTGAAGCTGAAAACATTAAAACTCAAAGAAGAAGTCAAAGGCAACCGCAAGCTGTCGTTTAAACGGGAAGAAAAACAAATTTATCTGTTTGAAATTCCTAAAAAATGGCAGAATAAAATCAAAAAGATTGAAATCAGTTTAGATCGTTATCCAAAAGTGCAAAGTATTGCCAGCAAAGGCAACGCCATCACCCCAACACAAAACGAACAGCGTTATGAAGCCAAACTCAATACGGCGTTGTTTGATTTTTTTGATTGGGACAAAATCTATCTGACCATCAGCCAGTTTAAGCATCAGCAAACTTGGTATAACTTACGCTTGGACAAAGACAAATTGCGTCAATTTGCCGAAACAAGCGATTGGTATCGTCTGTATATGCCCAAATCGGCTTTGGCGGTGGACAGTTTTGCCCAAATTATGTTGCAACAAGAGATTTTGACTGATTTGTTGCTTGAATATATAAAAGCCTTTTATCACCGCTTAAAAGCTGCCTACGAAGGGAAGTTTTATGAAGTAGTGGAAGTTACTGAAGACAACGGCTCTATGCTGGATAAATACCAATTTAGCCTGCCTGATAATGATAAAGGTAATGAAATCAAACAACGATTAGAAGCCTTGGCAGATGGCATTGGTGAGTTTGGCAATGGCGTAAAACCTGTTTATGGCGGCGATAAAGGCTTGCAAATGCTGTGTTTGGACGGGCATTTGTATGCACCGATTTTTGCCTGCCTAGAGCGAGCCGATTTGCCGTTTAGTATTCAACCACTTGCCATTGGCGATGAAAGCGAATGGCGTTTGATTGGCGATTTGGTTCATGCCAAAGAAAGTGGCAAATTGACTGAATGGACGCACGGCAAGGATTTGTATTTATTGCGTAATGCGTCCAATAAATCCAAAGGTTTGGGTTTTGCTTTGGCGGGCAATTTCTATCCTGACTTTTTGCTGTGGCTGGTGGACAATCAAACAGGCAAACAATGGCTGTCGCTGATTGACCCAAAAGGCATTCGCAATATGAATTTAGACCATGCCAAATTTGGTCTGCACCAAGAATTGCAAAAGCTGGCAAGTAGGTTAAATATTACCACGCCGATTTTATCTGCCTTTATTTTATCCATTACCAAGCAAGCCGATTTAATCAATGCAAGTCATATCACCACGCAAGAATTGACCGATAACCATATTTTGTTTATTGATAACAATCAAGTGTATTTAAAAAAAATGTTTAATATGATATTGGAAGGATAGATATGCCGTTTACCGCACATCAAGCCAAGTATTTTGCCCATGAAATTTTGTGTCGTTCCAACCAAGGCGTTGAGCGGATTAGTCAAGGCTTGTTCAATGCCAAAGTGGATTTAAATCCCCATCAGATTGATGCAGCGTTGTTTGCACTCAAAAATCCGCTTGGGCGTGGTGTGTTGCTTGCCGATGAAGTGGGTTTGGGCAAAACGGTGGAGGCAGGTCTCGTGCTTTGCCAGCTTTGGGCAGAACGCAAACGCCGTCTGCTTGTGGTCTGCCCTGCGGTATTGCGTAAACAATGGGCAAACGAGCTGGCTGAAAAATTTGCCTTGCCGTGCATTATTTTGGATAACACCATTTTAAAACAAGATTATCACGGCAATTTGCTGAATTTTTTGCGTGAGAATGTTGCCAAACAAGTCATCATTATTTCTTATCAATATGCCAGCAAATTGGCGGATTTTTTGGCAGGCGAGCTGTGGGATTGCGTGGTGATTGATGAGGCACATAAATTGCGTAATGCCCACCGTGCCAGCAACAAAATGGGGCAAACATTACGCACGGCATTTCATGGACGAAAAAAATTATTGCTAACGGCTACGCCATTACAAAACAGTTTGATGGAATTGTATGGCTTATCTACTTTATTGGACGAACATTTATTTGGTGATGAAAAAGTATTCCGCCGTGAGTTTATTCGCGACAGTAATACAGATGAATTAAAAGATCGTTTAAAAAGTGTGGTGAAACGCACCTTGCGTCAAGATGTGTCGGAATATATCAGCTATACCAAACGCCACGCCATTACGCAAAATTTCTATCCTACCGATGAAGAACAGGCTTTGTATCAAGCGGTATCGGATTTTATCGCCCAAGAGCACAGTTTGGCTTTGCCAAAGCGACAGCGTCATTTGATTGGCTTGATTTTGCGTAAACTTTTGGCATCTAGCCCTTATGCAGTGGCTGATACTTTAAATATCATCTTAAAACGCCTGTACGCCCTAAAGCAGCAGACAGTGCAAGATGATTTGCTTGCCCAATTAAGTGAAAATGAAACCGATTTAGCTGATGAATTAAGCGAAGATTGGGAGGAGGGCAACCATGAAGACACGCAGCCTGAAAATCATATACCCAATTTAAATCAAGAAATCAGCCAAATTGAAGGTTTTATTGAGCAAATCCGCCAATTAAGCAATGACAGCAAAGCTGATGCGTTGTTAATTGCGTTGCAAACAGGTTTTGCCAAAATGGCGGAATACGGTGCAGCCCAAAAAGCGATTATTTTTACCGAAAGTGTGCGGACACAAGCTTATTTGCATGATTTTCTAATAAACAATGGTTATGCCGATAAAGTGGTGAGTTTTTCAGGCAGTAATCATCATGCGGATGCCAAACACATTTATCAAACATGGCTTGCTGATAAAAACAATGCCGAACGCATCACGGGTTCACCACAAGTGGATATGCGTACAGCGTTGATTGACCGTTTTAAACACCATGCCCAAATCATGATTGCCACCGAGGCGGCTGCCGAAGGGGTGAATTTGCAATTTTGTTCGCTGCTGATTAACTACGATTTGCCGTGGAATCCGCAGCGTGTGGAACAGCGGATTGGGCGTTGTCATCGTTATGGACAACAATTTGATGTGGTTGTGATTAACTTTTTAAATCAAAGAAACGAAGCCGACCAACGAGTTTTGGAATTGCTTGGCGAGAAATTTAAATTGTTTGACGGCGTGTTTGGTGCATCCGATGAAATTTTGGGTCGCATTGAAAATGGTTTGGACTTTGAAAAACGCATTGCTCATATTTATGATAGTTGCCGCAGCCCTGAAGAAATCAAACAAGCCTTTGATGATTTGCAAAAAGAAATGGAAACACAAATCCAAGAAGCTATACAGACGGCAAATTCGGCACTGCTTGATCATTTTGACGAAGATGTCCACGAGCGTTTGAAATTTCAACTTTCCCAAAGTAAGCAATTGTTGGACAAAACCAGCCGTTATTTTTGGCAGGTCAGTCAATTTGCCTTGCAAGATTACGCCCATTTTGATGAAACGCAAAAATCGTTTTATCTACACCAATCACCGATGAAAACCGTCAAAACAGGGCATTATCAATTGCAGAAAAAAGAGCAACAACGGGGGCAAGATTACCGCCTGAATCACCCTTTGGGTGAATGGTGCTTGGATTATTGTAAGCAAGTGAATACGCCCATTGCTCATTTGCTGTTTGATTACAGCCAGCATCTGACTAAATTGTCGGTATTGGCACAGCATTTGGGTCAGTCGGGTTGGCTGTGGATTGATAAATTGGGCTTTTATGGCGAAAACCAAACCGAGGAACAGCTTGTATTCACCGCACGAACCGACACAGGGGAATGGCTAGATGAAGATTTTTGCCGTAAATTGCTGGGTGTATCGGCACAAATTTTGCCTAATTTGGTTGATTTGCCTGATGATTTGTCCGCCAATGCCACACAAGCCATTAATGGCATGACCGCTAAACATACCGAAACGCAAACCGTTTTGCTCAAACAAGAAAGCGATCGTTTGGATAAATGGGCAGAGGATAAAATCAAAGCTGCACAAGAAGCCATTGATGAAGTCAGTGATAAAATCAAGCAAGTGAAGCGTGAAAAAAATCAAGCCAGTAATTTAGATCAATTGGCTGATTTTGAAAAACAATTGCAGAATTTGGAGAAAAAACGCCGACAATTGCGTAGCAGTATTTTTGATGCGGAAGACGAAATTAATGAAAAGCGAGATGAGTTGTTTAATAGCATCAAAGAGCAATTAAAACAACAAAGTAAGGTTAAGCATTTGTTTGCGGTGCGTTGGGAGATTTGCTAGCTTGATTAATTTTGTGATTTTTGGTCAAATTTGGTAAGCCTGTTGCATGGTGTAGCAGATAAGAATTGCCAAGATTGGGATTGGTTGCCGTTAAGCAGTACAAACGGCACGATTTACAAAATTTTAAAAAATCACACCGCTTGTAAATTTGTCACTCACAAACCGCCAAAAACGCCTGCACCAAACTGGACGGGTGGCGTTGCGATAAATACAGCAAATGCACAGGGTAGGCAGGTTTGGCGAAATCTGTCAGCACTTCCGCCAAGCCGTGTTCGGCGATGAGCTGATCGGCAAAATAATCCGAAAGCATCACAAAGGCTTGTCCTTTTTTGGCGAAATGGGCGAGAGCGTGGCTGTCGTTGGAAGCCAAAATCGGTTGAATTTTGACCGCTTGTTCGGCAAATTGCCAATGATGTTCACGCTGTCCATTTTTTGCCCACGCCGCACACGGCAGATTTGCCAAATCTTTGGGGTGTTGGGGCGTGCCAACTTTCGCCAATAAATTGGGGTGGGCGATGATTTTATTGCCGATATTACCGAATTTTTTGGCGATGACGCTGTCGGTGTGCAATTCGCCCGCTCGCACCGCAATATCAATGCCGTCCTCAATCAAATCCACCACGCGGTCGGTGATTTGGCAATGCACCTGCACATCAGGGTAGCGTGCCTGAAACAGGGCGATTTTGTCCCACAAAGGGTTGAACCCCGAAAAGGTTGAAATCCGCAACACGCCACTCAACCGTGCAGACTGAAACAGATTTTCCGCTTGGGCGAGCTGGTCAATGCTCAAATAAACCTGCTCATAAAGCTGCTGCCCAGCCATTGTCGGCTTTGCCCCTTTTTTGGAACGGTCAAGCAGTTGCGTGTTTAACGCTTGTTCCAGCTCGCCCAAACGGCGGCTGATGGTGGCAATCGGCACGCCCAATTTCTCACTGGCGGCAGAAAGGCTACCTGTCTGCACAATCGCCACAAATAGGCGGAGATTGTTTAAATCCATCGTTTTTCCTTTTTATATATGGAAGTTATTTTATTATTTTTTATGGGATTATTCTATTGTTTTTTGAGATTTGGTTAATGCTGGGGCTGTCTTATGATAAGATTGAAAAGACAACCCATTGATTTTTCATTAACTTTTAATGACTTGCTTTGTGGCGGTGATTTGATTGGCTGTTGGTTATTTGTGGGAAGTTTTTTAAACTTTGTACACTTTGCAATTTCTTACCTATAAGAAAATTTGCCAGCCAGTACCTTTTGCAGATTTGATCAGAAATAGCATCATTTATTTAGACAGTTTCTTTTTGTCATTTTAATAAACACCTATATCACCACCTGCACCTTATAGCTTCTATAAAATACATTAGCAAAAATATTAATCGTTATAGAATTTTAGGAAAACTTGCTATAGAATTTAAAATTAATTTCTATATATAAGTTAATTATGCGAAAAGTAGGCAAGGGTAGAATCTTGGACAATCCTGATGAATGGTTTAACGGCGACCTTATTTATCAGCCAATCGCCAACCATCTCAGCGATGGCGACACCTACTACCTCTGATTTATATGAGTGGCTGGCGTAGGGTGGGAAGTCCAATGGCTATATTTGGTTAGAAAACAAATCCTGATGGCAACTTTGATATCTCAACTGGAAATCTCGAATTGCCCCATGGCATTTGATATTCTGCAAAAATAGGCTCCTCATTGGAATAAACACAAAAGTGAATTTCTTGAATTAAGATCTCAGAATGACTATGATAGATTTGCAAGAGATTTTGTGGAAAATCCACCTACTGGAACCTTAACAAAAACTAGATCTGATGGGGATGTTCTTTTTTATCAACCATCTACGAATACTTTTGTTATCAAAGATAAAAATGGCAGTATTAAGACAATGTTTAAGCCAAAAGATAAGGAGAAATATTGGAATGCTCAATAAGATAACATTTATTAACGATGGTGAATTTTTATGTCCGTGTTGTAATCAAACAAAATTTCATCAAGATGAAGAATTTGATATATGCCCAATATGTTTATGGCAATATGATAAAATTCAAATAATAGACCCAGATTACTCTGGTGGTGCTAATGGATTATCTATTAAAGAGTATAGAAAAAATTATTTATTAAAAAAAGATAAAAGGTGATTGAACATGCCTACGCTAAGAAAAATGTCCAGCAGTGTTTGAATGGTAAGTTTTCGATATTCTTTAGCTTTTTGAGTATTGTATTT
The DNA here is from genome assembly GCF_900637105.1 of Moraxella cuniculi. Classification (NCBI taxonomy): domain Bacteria; kingdom Pseudomonadati; phylum Pseudomonadota; class Gammaproteobacteria; order Moraxellales; family Moraxellaceae; genus Moraxella; species Moraxella cuniculi. The sequence goes on from NZ_LR134343.1 coordinate 1,385,411, forward strand.
ATTGATGAAAGCATGGCTGGCATCAATATGGCTGGAGGCAAAATTCTTAGCAAGGCTTTTAAAAGCAAAGATGAAGCTGAAAAAGTGTTGGATAAGGCTAGAAAAGCTGGCAGAAAATCTCAAGAAAGTAAAGGTGTCACCAATCCAGAGGTGCAAAAATTAAGCAATCCTCCCGTGCCACAAGGTATGACAAAGGACATGGTTATTCAATAGCATAGGTTTTATAAGAATGAATATGCTAGAAATTTAAATAATCTTACTGCTGAAAATAGAGTGGTATTCATTATACTAAAATGTTACAATCATATCACTATTGTTTTTATCTGTCAGAGATTTGAACCGTGAACCATATTTATAAAATCGTCTTTAATAAATCCACACAGACTTGGATGGCGGTTTGTGAATATGCTCGTGGTGTGTCTTGTAACAGTGTCAGTGCTGGTAACAAGCCGTCAATAAAAGGCATGATGGGCAAAGTAACCGCTTTATCCTTTGTGCTATTATGCTTATTACAATCAGCCCACGCCAACACCCCAACAACCATCTTAGCCGACAAATCCGCCGATAAATCACTACAACCCATTGTTCTACTCACAGCCAGTGGCATCACTTCAGTCAATATCACAACACCCAATGCTCGCGGTTTATCCAATAACCATTATAGCCAATTTGATGTCGGCAACTCTGGTGTTATTTTAAATAACAACCGCCAAGCAACAAATACCCAAATTGCAGGCTTTGTGGCAGCCAACCCCTTTATGGCTCGTGGTGAAGCTTCTACCATCTTAAACCAAATCAATTCAAACCATCCAAGCTACTTGGGTGGTTTTATTGAAATTGCAGGTAAAAAGGCAGATGTCATCATTGCTAATCCATCAGGCTTAGTGGTTAATGGCGCTGGGCTTATCAATGCAGGCAATGCCCATCTGGCAGCAGCGGGTAGTGAAGTTAATCAAGGGCAGGTATCTGGTTATCAGGTGGGTGGTGATGTATTGGTGCTTGGTACAGGACTGGACAATCGTCAGGTAGATTTTACCCAAGTGATTGCTCGTCATGTGCAGCTAGATGCACCAATTGTAGCCAATGAACTACAGCTAATTACCAGCAATGGTTATATAGATACCAATGGCACAACAACCAGCACATCAGCACAGGGCAAGCAAATCACCAAAGGTCGTACCATCGCTGTCGATATTGGTGAATTGGGCGGTGTGTACGCAGGTAAAATCACACTGATCAGCAGCGAAATTGACACACTGGTGAATAACCAAGGTCAAATCTTTAGTGGGCTTGGTGGGCTGCAATTGGACATTGGGGGCAACCTTGTTAATACTGGCACCATTTCTTCACAAGGCAAAGCCACCCTTGTTGCCAAAGATGCAATAAACAGTGGCACAGTATCATCAAAAGAGCAGCTCACTCTTGTCTTTGACAATCTAGACAATGCAGGCACAGTTTTAACCACGGATGAAGTTAAAGCACAGGTTGTCAATACAATAAGCAACCAATCATCAGCACAAATCAATGCCCAACGCTTGAATGTGCAATCAAACCAATTCATCAATGACGGTACAATCACCCAAACAGGCACACAAGCCCTATCCGTTATCGCACAAGGCAAATTAACCAACCTAGGTGATATTGGCAAGGTTGATACAGTTGCCATTGATACCATGCCCACACCTGATACACCATCAGCACCGATATCTCCCAAAGAGACAACAGTTGCCCTACCAAGCAGTGCCACAGATCAAGGCATAAGCCAAATTACCAGCAGCCCACCACAAAACCAAAACTTAGCCACTGGTATCATCAAAACCATCAACAATCTTGATAATCTTGGCAAAATCCAAGCAAATGGCGGCGTTGATTTGACCGCCATATCAGGTCTTGATAATACTGGCAAGCTCAATGTACGCCACCTTAAAGCATCAGGTGATGCTTTGACAAATACCGCTGATATTCAGGCAAGCACCACTGATATTTATACCAATACAGTAAATAATAACCATGGCAAACTTACAGCATCACACATGCTGTCTATCACAACCGACCAACTAAATAACACCAAGGGCAAGCTGCATTCAGCCAAAGACAGCGACTTACAAGTTAGCCAACAGATAACCAACACCCAAGGTGAGATTTTAGCCAATGGCTTATTAAACATTCATGACAATAACCAAAACAGCCTAACTGTCATCAATGCCGATGGCACACTGCTTGCCCAAGATTTATCCATACAAGCCAAATCACTAAGCAACACAGGCGAGCTGTCAGCAGCAAACGATTTATCATTACAGCTTACTGATGATTTGCAAGTTCAGCGTGATTTGCAAGCAGGCAATACTTTAACCATCAACACCCAAGGCAGTATTGACAACCAAAAAACCATCCAAGCTGGCTTTGTTGTTGATATCTTTGCCAAAGACATCATAAACCAAGGCACCATAAACAGCAATAAAACAACCTATTTACAGTCTCAAAAAACTTTACTGAATATAGGCACAGGCAAGATTTATGGCGATCATGTGGCATTGGCTGCCAACACGCTAAGTAATACCGATACAGATAATGCATCTGCCATCATTGCAGCCTATACACGACTGGATATTGGTGCAGATAAAATCATCAATAAAACACAGCGTAAAACCCTACAAAACAGCGACAGTCATAGCAAACTGTTAAGCGAAGGCACGCTACATATTGGCGGCAGTCTTGATGATAATCATCAAGCAGTGGGCAAAGCGACTTCTTTGGAGAACTTATCTACCAATATTGAATCTGGCGGCGATATGTTTATTGCAGCTGCCAAAACAACCAATGACAATCTGCACCTTGAAACTGCCATTCATCAAATTGGTGATATAGAAGAAAAACACACAATCAGCTTTTCAAATCGCACCAGCAGCGAGCATGGACCAGGTGATTGGGGCTGGAACCTAAAAGACAAATTGCCAGATGAATATGAACCAAGTAAATTTCGCTTCGATGGCTTAAAGCACATCTATCTAGATAATGAAGACGGCAGCACGGTTGGCTTGGGTCGTATTTGGATAGAGAATTATGACAAGCTACGCCATTTTAAAACCTTGGTTAAGTATACAGACCCGTCGGTGATTAAGTCTGGCGGCAGTATTCGCTTTGATGGCGATGTAGACAACCTAGATAGCACCATCTTGGCACAGGATGATATTCTGGCCACAAGTACCAATATTAACAATATCAGTACCAAAGGTGTCAGCTATACACTAAGAGACAGACAAAGCACCCACCGAGACTGGTATCATGATGGTGGTATTGGTGGCAGTGGTTATACACGCGCAGATTTGTACAACAAAACCACCAATGAAAAAATTCATGAAAAAACCTTTGAGATGCCCACCACTGTTACGCTAAATCAGCAAAGCATTGACAAACCAAACAGTAATGCACAAACTGCTGACATCACCTCCAAGACAGCCAATGTTGCCATTGCCACCATCAACACCACATTGCTACCAAGCAGCAGTCTTTATACCATAAACCCTGCACATCCAGATTATCTGGTGCAGACCGACCCCGCCTTTGTCAATTATCGCAAATGGCTATCGTCTGATTATATGCTAAAGGCGCTACAATCAGACCCCAATTATATGCACAAACAAATTGGTGATGGTTATTATCAGCAGCGTCTTGTTGCCGAGCAGATTGCACAGCTTACTGGTCGCAATTATCTGTCTGATTATCAAAATCAAGAAGAACAGTTCAAGGCACTGATGGATGCTGGTATTGAATTTGCCCAAGCATTTAATCTTGCAGCTGGCACGGCATTAACCGCCGAGCAGATGTCGCTATTAACAAAGCCCATGATTTGGTTGCAGCTAAAAGACATCGCACTTGAGGACGGCAGCTGGCAAAGGGTCTATTATCCTGTGGTGCTACTACCAAAAAATCAACTCACACTACAGGCTGATGGTGCTCTTATTGCTGCACGCAATATCATTGTTGATGGCGAAATTATCAAAAATAAAGGCACAATGCTGGCAAAAGAGGATGTGATATTGGCAGCAAAGGATGTTTATTTGTCAGGCGGCTCTCTTGCGGCTAAGCGTATCCGAGTGTTGGCAGAGCAAAATATCCACAATCAAGCAAAGATTGATGCCGATGAATCTGTAAAACTGCACGCTGGTCAAGATATCTACCCAACAGCAACTGCTGGATTAAATAGCACATCACCTGCACAAATTCGTGTCGGTGATGCCAAAGCAGATACTCAGGCAAATCTTATATTACAAGCTGGTCGTGATATCACCCTAGCAAATGCCAATATCAGCAATGAAAGCCAAGCCGTTAGCATTATAAAAGCAGATCGCAACCTAAACATTGGTGCTGTCAGCACCACCCATACACAAAAGACTGTATGGAACCAAGACAATGAGCAGCAGCAAAGCAAAACCATTTGGCACGGCAGCCAAATCGATACACAGGGCAGTTTGTTGCTACACTCAGCCAATGAGTTAAATATCACTGTTAATCATACCACGCAAACAGAATCTTATTCTGATAGATTCTACACCAAGAACAAACAAACTCTATCAAGCTCATCAGCCAAATCACAGTCTAATTACAACAAAACCACCGCAGTAGGCAGTCAAATTACTGGTACAAAAGTCCTGCTGTCTGCCAATGACAATATTCAAATTACAAGCAGTCAGGTGGTGTCAGATGATGGCACATCGCTAAATGCTGGCAAAGACATACGCATTGACTCTGCCACCAACACCCTAAATAGCCAGTTTGCGTTTAGCCATGACACATCAGGTCTTATGAGTTCTGGTAATATTGGCGTAAGCATTGGCAAAGAAACCATAAGCCAAGACACGGTTCAAAACCGCACCACCCAAGCAGGCAGTACGGTTGGCAGCTTACAAGGTAATACAACCAGCCATGCTGGCAATAACTACAGCCAAACCGCTTCTATTATCTCAACACCGCAAGGCGACACTACCATTACTGCCAAACAAGTAGATATCACGACAGCAGATAACACCTACTATACCAACAATCAAAGCAAATACAAGAAAAAAGGTTTAACCTTTGCCGTCAATGTACCTATTGTCAATGCAGCACAAGCCACCGTCAACACCGCCCAAACTGTGGGCAAAAGCAGCAATGATAGAATTAACGCCATGGCAGTGGCTAATACTGGCTGGCAGGCTTATCAGACAAGCAAGACTCTGGCAAATACTGGCAAAGCCATCAGTGAGATAGCCAAAGGCAACTTAAAAAATGCCAACGAATTGGCTCAAATCAGTGCCGCCATCACCTATGGTGAGCAACAAAACACCACCCAAACCATCCTACAAGGTACAACAGCTGAGGCAAGTCAAGTGTTGGCTGGTGGTACGGTTACTATCCAAGCCACAGACAAAGATGGCACAAATAGCACATCAAACATCAATATCACAGGCTCGAATGTATTGGGCAGATTAAGCACACAGCTAACTGCTGATAATGATATTGACATTAAAGCCTATGAGCAATACCACAGTGAGCGTAGCTCAAATCAATCCAAAGGTTACAACGCAGGTGTTGCCATCAGTTACGGCAAGGATGGCTTTGCCTTTGGTGTAACTGCTGGTGGTAATTATGGCAAGGGCTATGGCAATGCTGATGAAGTAACATACAAAACAAGCCATGTTGGTGATTCAAACAGCCAAACCACCATTACCACTGGCGATAAACTTACCGTACAAGGCGGTCAGGTCAAAGGTGGTGGCGTTACCATCACTGCCAATGATTTATACCTAGCAAGTACACAAGACACAGCGACTTATGTAGCCAAACAACAAAATATCCAAGCCCAAGCAGCAGCTGGTTATGGTGCCAGTCTTAATGTCAACTACAGCCAATCAAAAATCAACGCCGACTACAAATCAGTTACCGAACAATCAGGCATCTTTGCTGGCAATGATGGTTTTAACATCAATATCAATAACCACACACAGCTAGACGGTGCCATCATCACCTCTACTGCCAAAGCAGAAGAACAAGGCAAAAACAGCTTTGGTACAGGTACCCTTACCATCACTCATTTTGATAATGAAAGCCATCATGAGGGCGATAGCTTGGGAGTGGGTGCTGGTGTAAATTTTGCAAGCAAAAAATCCAACCAATCCCAACCCAACACTAAGGATGTTGCAACAAAATCCAAGGGTATGGTTTCTAACAGTATTGGTTTGGGCAGTGATAGTGGCAATCAAGTTTCCGTTACAAAAGGCGGTATCTATACTAAAAATGTTGTCATTACCGATACAGCCAATCAGATACAGGTGGCAGGTAAATCTGCACAGGATGTCATCAGTAATGCCAAGATTGAGTATAGTACGGATGATTTTGCCAATAATAATTGGCAGGCAATAGGTTCATTAACCAATAACTTTGATGCTGATAAAGTCTTAAAAGAGCTTAATATTCAGGTTAAAGCCACCCAAGACTTTCGTGAGAATAGCTTTGGCGTGATTACAGAATATGCTGATAAAAAACAAGCCAATCTTAGAGAGCAAATCAAGCAAACAACCGATGAGACGCTTAAGACGCAGCTTTATAAAGAAATATACAAAGTTCAATACCAAAGACGGCTACTTGAAACCTTGGTTGGTAGCATCTCAGGAACGCCCGATGTGACTATTACCCAAGGTGCATTACAACTGGCGGCGACAAAGATGCGAGAAGAGTCGCTGGAGAATTCTCGCCAGTCACCTGGATTTGAGGACTTAGGTACAGGTCAAGCAATTAATAATGTCAGTTATGACAGTGGCTATTTTGATGGAGTAAAACTGGGCGGTACTCGCCTGGGTACAGATATTATTTGTGGCAAGGATGGGAGTAGGTGCGAAAAAGACCCTTCAAATCCAGAAAAATTCCTAATAAATGAAAATGGTAACTATATTTTTAAACCAAATGACATTTATCCGAATTTACAATCATTCCTAAATGATAAGAGCAAAGATGCAGCTGGAAAACTATACGGTCTAACAGGTGGCTCCCAAGCTCTATCAGGAACAATGTTTGGAAAACCTTATAAAATTGGTGGCTTTGTTGACTTAACTACAGAGAGTTTTGCTGGTACCCATGATTATCTAGGTGGTCAGCGACCAGGTTACTATGACAAAGATGGCAATACCAAGCCAGGTAATAATAAAGGACAGGGTATTGTAACAGGTTTAGCCATTCCAATATCGGCACCATTTGCCTTGGCTGACTTGATTACACCTGATTTTATGTCTATTATTTTAAAGATTGCGAGATAGGAGAGAGGATTTTATGCGATACAAATTAAACACTCTTATTATTATAGCCACTTCCTTTCTATTAACAAGTTGTTATTACAAACAGGGTTGTTGGTATGTTGCTCAGGATGTTTTTTGTGGCGAAGTTAAATCGGTTAAACCAGCACAACAATGGCAAAAACAAGGACTTATAGGTCGCACAGATGTTGAGCAGAGAAAACAAGATTTTATGCAATGTGGCGTACGAAATTATTATGATGGTGTATTAGATCTCAATGTTCGCTATGAAAAAACCAGTCAGGAACTGCAGGAGCGTTCAGAGAGGGTTTGGTCTTGCATGAGAGGCAAGGGCTATATACTCCTTCACCACTCCGAGTGTGTGGACAGTAAAAAAAATGAATATACTGGATTGTGTAATTAGCTTCATTCTACCAGTCATTTAATACCAAAGACGGCTACTTGAAACCTTGGTTGGTATCATCTCAGGAACGCCCAATGTGACTATTACCCAAGGTGCATTACAACTGGCGGCGACAAAGATGCGAGAAGAGAGTTTGGCAAATTCACGCTTATTTAAAGGTATATCCGATGGTGTAACTACGCTAACCAATACAAGCTATGATGCTAATAGCTTTGGCATTGGTGGAGGTGTTAATATCAGCGGTGAAGCATTGGGACAAAAAATCCCAAATCCCAACAAGCCAATCAAAGCCCAAACTGTATCAACCGCCACCACACCAACCTATCAAGGCATGGGCTATGGCACAGACAAAGACAACAACCACAGCCAAACAACAAGTGGTATTGGCACACATAATATTACCATCACAAATCAAGACAAACAAAACAGCAAATACCAAAACACAGACAGCCAAAACCTATACACCAACATCACCACCGATGATGTAGCAGAAAATAAGTATATCAATGGCATTATTAGCAACAACTTTGACAAAAACAAAGTGCAGCAAGAAATCACTCTACAGCAACAAGTAACCTTTACCTTTGGACAAAACGCACCAAAGGCAGTGGCTGAAATTTCTGACTATGCCATCACCAAGATACTTAACAACCCCAATCTTACCACAGATGAAAAACTGGCAGAAACTAAGAAATGGGCAGAGGGTGGTATTTACCGAATAGCACTACATACCCTAACAGGCATTCTTGCTACAGGTACGGTACAAGGAGCCATCACCACAGGTTCTGTAGCAGCTGCTGCACCCTATATTAATAAACTAGAAGAAAAACTGATCGATAAACTTATAGCCAAAGGGATAAATAAAAATGATGCCGAAGCTGCAGCAGGCAAACTGACCTCTTTGGTATTATTAACAGCAGGGGTTGCAATCGGTGCAGATACCTCAGCCACTGCCACAGCACTGAATGTGGATGCGTTTAATAGGCAGTTGCATGCCAATATGGGAGAGGCTTGGGTTATTGAAGAGCTCTATAAAAGACAAGGTGGTAATAAAAAATGGTCAAGAGAACAAATTGCTAATGCACTAAGAGCTGCTAATTTTAAAAAAGGTAGCTTCTATGAAAATGCTGATAGTCATAACGCTGTTCCATCAAATAGACCTGATTTGGGCTATGATAATTTGGTTGGCGTACAATGGAATAATCATGGTACTGGCATCAGCCTAAATTGCAAACTCCACACCCCCTTGATCACTCATTCCAGTCTCAAATGAACAGTAATTCCAATTTAAAATGACCAGCCATTCCGATGAATGCTGATCATTTGATTTTGGCTTTTGTGAAATTAGTTGCTTAATGATTAATTGATAACGTGCGCCAATTTCTTACGCATGGATTCGCCAGTCAGGGTGATTGGATACGCTCGGTGAACTATACGATCAAGCACTGCATCAGCAATGGTTGCTTCTGGAAACAGTCCATGCCAACGCTCAATAGGGAATTGACTGGTGATGAGTAAACCGCCCACAGTGGATTGCTTATCTATAATATCCAGCAGCACAGGGCAGATTTGGGGCAGCAATTCACCAATACCGAAGTCGTCTATAATCAGTAAATCTACTTTGCAATATTTCTGCTTGGTTTTGGCAATGCTGCCATCAGCGATGGAGAGAATGATATCTTCATACAGATCAGCAGCTTGAACAAATAGCACTTTTCTTAAATTGCGACAAGCATGTATGCCTAAGGCACAAGCCAGCCAAGTTTTGCCTGTACCAGTTGCACCCATGATGATTGCGCTACGATGCCTATCCAACCACTCATCTTCTAATAAGTGCGATATACTATCAGGACTTAACCGTTTGCTGCTGTAGTCTATATCTTCAATTCTAGCTTTATTGTAGCGAAATTTGGCGTTTTTAACCAGCTTGTCAATGTGATTATTGTGCCTTTTGTTAATTTCATACTCCAACATACCATCAATCAGCTGCACTGTGCTAATTTGTGGATTGCTTGGTGTAAGATAATGTGTCTCGTAGTAATTGGCAGCATGGCTTAGTTTTAACTGCTTTAATTTTGTGACAATTGGATTGTTTGACATGGTTCTTCCCTATATTGCAATTTGGTTTAATTTATTAGCATAGTAGCTTGATCCACGGATGTTTTCATGTGGCTGTTTCGGAGCAAAGACCACATCCAACTCTTCCATACTTGGCATGAGTAGATGCTCGTTCTTTTGGTAAACTTTATTTTTAAATACTGAAATAATCCGATCAACCGCACAGATATTGAGTCTTTGCACATAGTCAAAGCCTTGTTCTATCTGTATATTTGGTACTTTATGTTCAAGTAAATATCGCTTTAACTGATTGAGTTTTCTAAGATTATTGGCGTAGCCAGTTTTATTATTTAGCAGCTTTTGGATAACAGCTGCGGCTTGTGAGCCAATGCTCTTAGCCCATGCCATCAACCGATCTGGTTGCATTTCATCTTGTAGCTGATGGTTTCTTGGCATATGCTCAGTAAGAATACTATTGCCTAAGGCAATGTATGGATGTTCAGCAATAAGCTCTCTATTTAGATATATTAATACTTTATTGCCTGCCACTTTAGCATCTACACGCTGTCCGATAAACTGATATGGCACCGAATAATTTGAATCACCTACGGTAATAGTATAGAACTCAGATACTTTTAGGCCGTAAGTCCAGTGGCAGACTTCGTATGGTGCGGCAGGTAGTGGGTTTAAGAACGGTTCATCTGTCTTTGTAAAGCTAACATAACGACTTTCTGGGTAGCGCCTAGTGGTTTTGGTGTTTAAAATCACAAGCTCTTCTTTGAGCACTTGGTTGAGCTCGTCAAGATCAAAAAACTTTCGGTTTCTTAATTTGGCTAAAATACCCATCTGCACAATGCGAACTACCAGCTCTGCCATGGATTTATCTTGAGGTTTTCTAGGTCTTGAAGGTAAAATGATAATATTATAATGATCAGCAAGTTCACTGTACGATGCGTTTAGCCGAATGCCTGTTTTATTATTGCTAATCACCGCAGATTTTAAATTGTCTGTAACCAACTTTAAGGGCACGCCACCAAAAAATTCAAACATACGAATATGACACAACTGCCAATCATCAATCTTTTGAGAAGCAACGGCAGTGCAATAGATATAACCAGATGCTGGTAATATGGCAACAAATATTTGGGCATTGATCATGATTTTGCCCATTTTCTCATCGTATATCGGTACAGTACGACCGCAGAAATCCACTTGCACCATATCGCCAGCTTTATAAACTTGCCTTTTGCTTGGTCTTACTGTTTTCTTATACTTGCGATATTGTTCACAAAACTGTGAATAGCCAATGCCATCTGGATGTGTCTTCTTGAACTCTTGCCACAATAACTCAAGTGTCATATCAGGGCGTGTCATCTCCTGATCTATATATGTCCAATCAGGATGCGGCTTAACTGGATTGATTTTATGTGGGTTATATGCTTTTTCCAGACCCAACAGTCTTCGCATCTCAATATCACTGACGGTGAGTAGTTCATCAATATCAACAATGCAGCCAGAATAAAGCTTTCGTATTTTGGCGACAGTTGTGGGTGAGATGCTCAGATGGAGAGCTATGGCTCGGTTGCTTAAGTCTTGATCAATTTGCCGTATGGCGGCACGGATAATTTTATTATCTATTTTCATAAGAAATCCTCAATGGTTAAATTAAAGAATATTTTTAACTTTTAAGGATTGCAAAGCCCTATAGCACTTGACAAATCAAGTACTAGCAGAGATAATAAAGATGTCAGCCCTCTAGCAGACAATCTTTATGAAGCACTATCAATTGGCGTTGATAGCGCTTTTTTGTTGCAATCGTGTTTATGTTGGCGTTTAATTCGCTATGACCAGTGCATAAGCTACCTCCCGTTATTCATTCGTTATTCATTCTTTCTACCAGTTATTAAAAAGACACGCAAAAAGCGTGCCCAATCTTATAAAGATGCAAGATGTATTGATCTGCTTATTTGTGAGTTGTAGGTGTTAATCGCAGATTCGCGACGGTTCTTTTCTTCGCTGATAAGTTTGGCAATAAAGCCTGACAATGACTGAAAATCATTGTCAGCTTGCTCTTTTGCCCAGTCTTTCAGGTATGTTGGTAGCTTTATGTTGCTTTGCGTGATTTTACGATTATGTTGGGCAGACATGAGATACTCCTAGCTGTAAAAAGTTACGACTGATTGCCTTATCATAAATGATTGATTTGCTACTGTCAAATAATTTTGTACCAATATATATTTTTTATTTTATTTACATGTACCATATTGTACCATAAATATAAAATAATGGTATACAATGTAGCAAAATTATATTAATTCTCACTCACTTTTTAGTATAATGAATTCATTTAAATCCAAAGGAGCTGTTATGGCTGGTGATATTCAGGTGAATCTACGCATCCCACCTGATCTGAAACAAAAACTCTTAGAACAAGCAGAGTTTAACGGACGCTCGCTTAATCTTGAAATGAATTATCGCCTGGTCAATTCATTCTCTACCCCTAATGACAGCTATGCAGACATCATCCAGAAGATGGATGAGATTGTCGCTCGTCATCATAAAACCAAGCGATTAAGCGCCATTAAAGAACGATTAAATATCGCTTTATTGGAATTGTGTAAAGTTCCGATGGTTAGGCAGCTTACCTCTGCACGCATCGCCTATGAATTGGGCTATGAGCGTGCCGATGAAGTGGTTCGCTGGTTTGAAGGTGATCTTGAACCCACCTTTACCCAGCTTGAACAGCTGGCAGATTATTTAGGCTGTGACGCCGCTTGGTTGATGTTTGATGAGGGCTGTCCATACCCTACTAAAAACAAAGACTTTAGCAATTTAAATACCGTCGAGGCGGTGGTTGAGTTTTGTTTTAAGCCAGAGGCGAGATTTGATGAGGTTCAAAAGGTTTCATTTATCCGAAATGACACTCACACAGGTGAGGTATTGATCATCAAGCAATTTGATCAAAAGCACGCTCAAGTCTATACCACCAACATCCATTTGAGCGATGTTGTCGGTGCCACGGGTGCCAGAATACAAGCTTTATTTGTACTGGCACTAAGAGCTATTTGCAAAAGCAATGAATACAAACATCGAGCCATGAGTTATGTATTTGACACGGAACGGTGCGAACAATTAAAACAAGGCATACAACATCCACTAAATCTGATGGCGCGCACCACCTTTATTCCATGGATGGATGATATTTGGGATCGGTACATGTATGAAAAACAAGATGCTAATTACTACTGGCAAGGTTATCAAGATTTGTGCTTTAGGGCGCAGACATATATCAATGAGGATGCTAGGTTGAGAACTTATTATGATTGATTCAAGTCGTGACAGTCAAAGGTTAGGCAAATATTCAAGATCGTCTAATGACCATCTAATCAGCAATTAAAGTTACCTGATTGTAACTGATGGATTTGATGATTGCAAGATTCTTTATTTAGATTTTATCATCATTTGATTTATCTTAAAAAATTAAATCATTTTTTAAATATTGTGATTATAAACAGAATTGCATAGTAACCATAGATGCTGATTAGTATCATAAAACAAGAAGTGATTCGAGTATGCAGAGTAACTTTTAAATAAAGTTAAAAAATAAAAATTAAATTTTTAAATAGATAAGACTTTATTTTTAAGAATACCTGTGCTAATATCCACAAAATATTACTGCTTTGTTGCTAAGAATTGGTAAACTGGCAGGTGTTTTGGTAGATTAAGATTATAATTTGGTACTGTAAGATAGGTGTGCAATCATGAACCGTTTTTGTTATCGTGTGATTTTTAGCAAAAGCCTAGGCAGACTTGTGGTGGTTTCTGAAAAGACAAGATCGCAAGGCAAATCCGATAACTCAAGCATGGGCGGTAGTACGCCGGCTGCGTCATCACCTGTTGGTTTTGGTTTAAAGACTCTTGCACTATCACTTCTGCTTGGGCTGGACATGACTGCCCACGCCACCACCGTCATCGCTGATCCATCCGCCGATAAATCACTACAACCCATTGTTCTACCCACAGCCAGTGGCATCACTTCAGTCAATATCACCACCCCCAATGCTCGCGGTTTATCCAATAACCATTATAGCCAATTTGATGTCGGCAGTTCTGGTGTTATTTTAAATAACAACCGCCAAGCAACAAATACCCAAATCGCAGGCTTTGTGGCAGCCAACCCCTTTATGGCTCGTGGTGAAGCTTCTACCATCTTAAACCAAATCAATTCAAACCATCCAAGCTACTTGGGTGGTTTTATTGAAATTGCAGGTAAAAAGGCAGATGTCATCATTGCTAATCCATCAGGCTTAGTGGTTAATGGCGCTGGGCTTATCAATGCAGGCAATGTCCATCTGGCAGCAGCAGGCAGCCAAGTCAATCAAGGGCAGGTATCTGGTTATCAAGTCAGTGGCAACTCTGCTGCTCATATTGAAGTCAATGGCAAACTAAACCTACAAGGCACCGATTATGCCGCTTTAATTACCAAAACTGCCCAAATCAATGATAAGATTTATGCAGGTAATACGCTTGATATTATTCTAGGCGAAAATCAAATCAGTCTTCAAAATGGTGATTTTACCAAGCTTAATGCCACTAATAAACAAACCAGTGCATTATCCGCCAGTCAAACCACCAATAAAGAACAGCGAGGCGTTGCCCTAGACATCTCATCTTTGGGTGGTATGTATGCTGGTAAAATCCATCTGATTGGCACGGACAAAGGCTTTGGGGTTAATAACACTGGTGTCATCACCGCAACTGGCAAAGGCGTACAGGCAGGCGGTACACTCACCCTAGATGCTCAGGGCAATCTTGTCAATGCTGGCATACTGTCTGCCAAAGACAAACTTGCCATCAATACCCATAATCATTCTGTTCTAAACGATGGCACACTGCTTAGCGAACAAGCCAATCTCACCATCAATACAAAAGACCTTGAGAGTGCAGGCACCATCCACAGCACTCAGACCACCCAAATTGATGCCACTGATACTTTAAACAATCAAGGCAGTATTTATGGCGGTGTTTTACAACTTACCACCAATCAGCTTGATAATACAGGCAAACTCATCCAAACAGGCACAGGCCGTCTTAATATCAGCACAGACACACTCACCAACAGCAATAAAGCCGTCATCGGTCAAAGTCTGTATGAGCAAACCACCCTCGATGCACCAAGCACGCCAAGCAGCGATCAGAGTGCTGGTACTATTGGTAGTGATTCTAAAGACAATACAACAGCCAACACTGCCAACTCATCAAACCCATCACTACCTGCAACCACAGACACAACTCAGTCCATCCCAGTACCAAGTGCTGATGGTTTTATCACAGCCAAATCTTTGACCAACACAAACGATCAAGCACTCATCACAGCCACAGGCGACATTAGTATCACCGCCAATCAGACAAAGAACACCAATCAAGCATCCATTGACGCACAAACCTTAAACACCAAGACTCTTACCAACACCGACAGTAAAATCGCCTTAGACACCGTTAACTGGCAATTAACCAGCTTTGACAACAGCAAAGGCGATATTAGTGCCAAAGATGGTATGGTGATTGACAGTGAATCTACCATCATTAATGCAGAGGGTAGTTTGACAAGCGGTGGTGATATGATACTTATCGCCAAGGACAGTATTATCAATCAAGACGGCACCATTACCGCAGTCAAACAAGCAGATATCACTGCCAAAGAATTACAAAATGGCGGTACTATCACGGCTGATACGCTGACCATCACCCAACAAGCAGACTATACCCACACGGATCAGGATAAGCTTGTTGCCAATCGCCTAGCGTTTACAACAAGTGGCAAGCTGATTAACCAAAGTCAATTTACCGCCGATCAAGATTTGACACTGAATGCCAATGACATCACAAACCAAGGCTTGATCAACAGTGAAAACACATTCATCAAAGCTGCAGGCACCATTGATAACTTGGCTGGTGGTCGTATCTATGGCACACACCTTGCCATTACTGCCGACACACTAAACAACACCCCAGCCAAAGCCAGTGATACCGACAGCCATCACACCGCCCCAGTCATTGCAGCCAGAGAGCGTCTGGATATTGGTGTAAACACCCTAAACAACAACCCCAACCCTGACAGAGCGGGCAAATTCAACGAAAACTTCGACAGTCAAGCTTTAATCACAAGTCTTGACAGTCTTAACATTGGCGGCAGTCTTGATGACAATCATCATGCCACAGGCAAAGCCGAAGCCATCATCAATAACGGTGCAACCATTGAATCTGGTGGGCAGATGCAGGTTAATACCAAAACCTTGTTAAACACCAATGCCGACTTTAACAAGCATACAGTCAAGGTAGAGGAAGAATCTGTCTATGGACAAACACTCTATCGCAACCGTGAGCAGTCAGGGGCAGCTCCTGTCATTCAAAAAAGCACCAATACTGATGATTTGGGCAATAAACCCATGGCAGGATTGTTTGACTGCCCAGAGGGTAGCGACTGCATCATCAACTACGGCAATGATTCTGCCATCTGGTCGTACTTTAAAATTGAGCCGCCCAAAGAGCCTATCCCAAGCATTAAAGCTCAGGATCTGTTAGATGAGCCTGATCTGCCAGAAAATGAAACCGCCGAAAGCTGTGCTTTGGCAGGTGCAGCCAATCAAGCGTGTGCTCAGTACAACAAAGAGCTGGCAAATTACACCAAAGTTATGGGTCCATTGTTAAAATGGGAAGAGGATAATGCTGCATCCATCGAAGCGCTAAATTCAGCGATTCGAGAGTATAACCGTCAGTTCGTCAAAGACAAAAGCGATGTGGATTTGGCATTAAACATCTACACCACCGATGAAGCGTATTTGGGTCCAACCAGTAAAAAAGGCGCACCGACTGGTGCTTTATATGTCAAACAAGCTAACGGTGATTATCATCGTGTTGGTGAAGAGATTGATGAGATCACTGTTGACTTTGTGGTCTATGAGGATAAAACCCTCACCTCTGACCCTGCTCGTATGGTGGCTGGCAATAATCTTATCATTCATGGCGATACCTTAATTAATGATAAAAGCCAGATAACTGCAGGTCATGACTTTGCTGTCATTGGCGATACTGTCATTCAAACACCTGACAATGGCCTGCATGGTGAAAAAACCAAAGTCACGGAAAATGGTCGATATGTCAGCCGCACGGTTGAGTCATCTGCTGCAGGTCGTAGGCATAAGCGTATTGATATCGGCAGTGGTGCCTTTGTACAATCCTTTGCGCCGCTGGCAACTTACGAGCTCCCCATCCTAAACGCTGCGATCAATACCACGCCAAATAGCACCAGCATTGACAAGCCAGCTGTGGATAATGATGTTTCTACCATCATTAAAGATGTGGGTGATGACACCATCACCTTACCAACTTCAGCCTTATACATCATCAACGCTGACGACCCTAATCAGCCACTGGTTCAAACCGATGCCGCCTTTACCGATTACAAACAGTGGCTTGGCTCGGATTATATGCTAAAAGCCCTACAATCAGACCCAAATCACATCCACAAACGCCTCTCTGATGGCTATGGTGAGCAACAGCGCATTAAAGATCAGTATTATCTACTGACAGGCAGACACATCAACACCGATTACCGCAGTAATGAAGAAGCCTTTAAACAGTTGATGGATAATGGCATCACTCATGCCAAACAGTTCGGCTACACGCTTGGCACCGCACTCACGCCTGAGCAGATGGCGAACTTAACCACAGACATCGTCTGGTTGGTCAAACAGTCCATCACGGTCGCCACCAAAGACAAAGATGGCAATACCATCACCAAAACAGAAGAAGTGTTGGTGCCTAAGCTGTATCTAAGATCTGCCAACATCGCCACAGGTGCACTTACCCCTGATGGCAGATACAGTGCTGTCTCAGCAAGAAATATTAACATGCAGCTGACTGGCGATCTTGACAATAATGGCAACCTCATCGCCAAAGACACAGCTGCCATTACCGCAAACAATGTCAATAATACAGGCACCATTTATGGTAACTTTGTCGCTGTCACAGCAGATAATACCATTGCCAATCATGGCACCATGTATGCAAACAGTGCCATGAGTCTAGATGCAGGCAACCAAATCATCAACCAAAGCCAAACAGCTACCCAAACAAACACACAAGGACAAAGCCACTCATCTAACACCGCCACCACACGCATCGCCACCATCAGTGTTGGTGAGGGCTTAAAAGACAAAACTGATGATAATGGCAAACCTTTAACCACCCTAAGTCTGCGTGGCAATCAGATCATCTATCAAGGTGCCACATCAGACAACGCTGGTGGCAGCACCCAAATCACCGCCGAAAACGGCATCGACATTGGTGCTGTTACCGTAAGCAATCACATCAGTGCTGTCGCCGATGAGAATAACTACTTTAAGTACAGCCAAACTACCGATGTAGGCTCAAATATTAGCAGTTATGGCAACACCATCATCAGAACTACAGGTGAGTATGCAGACATTAACATCCAAGGCTCGCACTTAGACTCTGCCACAGGCACTACGGCTATTATTGGTACTGGGGATGTACGCATGATTGAGGGGCGGCAGACACAGAGTGTAGAGAGTGCAAGTTTACACACCAATCGCCGCTTAACAGGCAGTAAAACTGAGCGGTCTAGCTTTGAGCAGCACAGCAGCACCAGCATAAAAAATCAGGTGGGCGGCAATCAAGTAGTCATCAGCGGTGTAAATACAACATTGGTAGCTACCGAAGTGTTGGCAGATGGCGATGTCCTTGTTAAAGCCGACAAACAGCTTAGCATTGGCTCTACCGCAGACAGTCTAAGTAGCCACAGTAGCGAGCAAACCACCAAAAAAGGCATATTTACCACCGCGCCCGCCTCAGTGACCCTAGGCAAACAGCAAACTCGTCAGAACGATGCCTATGAGCAAGTCACCTACACAGGCTCATTGGTGGGTACAACAGGGGGTAACATCCGCCTTGAAGCAGGTGATGGGGTGGATGTCATTAACAGTGACATCATCGCTCAAAAAGATGCGATTGATGCCAATACAGGTAATATTTTATTTAAAGCCCAAGCTGTCAATATCACAAGCCAAAATATCCAATCCAGCAATGAATCACACTTCTTACAAAAAACCACAGGGGTGACTGCCGGTGTTTCAAGCAGTGTTGTGAGTGATACACAAAGCATTGAAAGCTTAAAAGACGCTGCCCAAGACACCGACTCTCGCCGTGCTAAGCTCATGGGGACTTTAGCAGCTGCATCTAAAATACGCACCCTTAATCAAAACCTACAAGACAGCAAACTAGGCTCTGTCAGAGCCCAAGCTACCATCGGCAGTCAAAGCACCAAAAGCGACAGCCAAAGCCATCAAGAGACCAATGACGCTGCCAATGTCCATGCAGATGGCAATCTGATCTTTGATGTCAAAGGCAAAGGCGAAAACAGCACACTCACCGTCACAGGCTCAAACATCAGTGTTGGACAAAACCTATACAACCATGTTGAGGGCGATGTCATCTACCAAGCCTCAACCCAAACCAGCACCCAAGACAGCCAAAACAGCAGTAAAGGATGGGGAGCAGGTGTCTATGCCTCTGCCAATCTTGGCACCGATGGACTAAGCTCAAACTCTGCTGGCTTTACCGCTAATGCCAATAGAGCAAAAGGCAGTAGCCAAGAGATTGCCACAACCCACACCAATACCCAAGTCACTGTTGGCGGTACAACCGTCAATGACATTGGTGGCAGTCTTATCCTAGATGGTGCCAATCTTGATACCACATACCTAACAGGCACAGTAGGCGGTGATCTGATCGTCAAAAGCCATCAAGACGAATATCAATACACCCATGACCAAAAACAAATGGGCGGCAGTCTTGATGTCAGCTTCCAAGGCACACCACAATCTGCCAGTATCAATGGCGGCAAAACAGACATAGACGCAAGCTACAAGCAAGTCACCCAGCAATCAGGCATCAAAGCCAATACCTCAAACCTATCCGTACAAGGAAAAGGCAGCTTCACTGGTGGCTATCTCATCACTGATGCAGGTAAAAACCAAACTCAATTTGCCCAAGGCATCCAAACCCAAGACATTGAAAATCAGCTAAGCTATGAAGGTGATGCCATCAGTGTCGGCATTGGTATCGGTGCAGACGCCAGCAGTCTAGATGGCAAAGCAAAACCTGCCCTACAAGGCTTAGGCTATGGTACAATAGACCCAGTTAATAAAACTAGCACCACCCATTCTGCCATCACTGACCAAGCAGGACTTAGCCATATCAATACAGAGAACTTCAAACAAGAAGAAGTGCAAGATGAGCTAAATCAAATCATCACCAATGACTTTGATAAGGAGCAGGCATTAAAAGAGTTAAATGCTCAAACAATCATTACCACAGAGTTTGGGAGGGAAATACCTAAACAAATCGGCGATTATGCCCAAGCCAAAGAGTTTGAACTGCTTGCCCAAGGCAACATCCAAGAAGCCCAAAAGTGGAGCGAAGGTGGAGTTTATCGTGTGGCTTTGCATACGGCTGTGGGTGCAATAAGCGCGGGTACTATTGAAGGTGCGGCATCGGCAGGTACAACCACTTACGCCATTCCAAAGATTGATGAATATCTAAAAGAACAGGGTTTTGACGAAACAGCACGACACTCTGCTTTGCTTGCCCTATCAGCAGGACTGGGAGCAACCATAGGTGACAGCACAGCAAGCACCATCAATAATGTGGGGCAGGTGCAGTGGAATTATTTGTACCATGAATCTGCATTAAGAAGTGGCAAATTAACTCCTGCACAATTGGAACATGTTCTAGCTCTCAAAAGAGCTGGTGCTGTTTCTTATGAAACACTAGAAAGAAAATATAATGCTTGTAAAGATGATGCTTGTAGAGATGCGGTTAAAAACGAGTGGCATCGAGAATCAGAACGCACCAAGAATATACAACTTCAATTAGTAAAGCAGGGTATACTTACTTGGGAGGATTTTGATAGTTTTGCTAATGATGGCTATATTGGTGTAAATTCACCACATTTAGAAACCATTCAAAATAAACGTCATACTTTGGCTGCAATGGAGCTATCAAGCTGGTCATCAGCTCAAACGCCACCAGCACGAATAGAGGCTCTTCGAAGAGATGGTGGAGTAACACCTGGAAGCATTGAAGATTTGCTAATGCAAGCTGGTGCTGGGACGGTTGGTGCAGCAGTTGCTGGGCGTGGAAGCCGAACACCTGCAAAGGCTAATAATCAGACGTTATTACCTGCGGCACCTATTGCCAATAGTGGTGCTGCTTACAGACAAAATATTATAACAGTTGCAAATAACCGTCAACTTGCACAAATGCCCATTACCATCAATAATAAAACATACCAACCCATTGCACAACCAACAACCGCTGGTGCACCTATTTATAGAGGTGTAAGCAACCAAGATGTTTATCGGGCATTTAAAGATATAGCTGGGATTAAGACATTGCCACAAACGGGCAGTCCTATGTATCAAGCTATTCCAGGCAAAACATCGCCATCAGGCAAGCCAGGATATATAATCAAAGTTCCGCAAAGTGATGGCTCAACGGTATTATTAAGAAACTTTGCAACATCTAACAGGGAACATCCTGTGCGTTTTACCATTGAAATTCAACGGCCTGTTGGCTCATCATCTAAAACATTGGAGTTAAAATTCGAATGAAACAGATTGAACTAATTATCCATACCTTTTTAAATCGTCATTTTGCTTCAGAGCTTTACTTTCTTTGGGATGATGTCTGGGCGGTTAGTGAAAATCTCATACAACCACCCTGTGAAGAAATTATTTATGATAACGAAACGGCATTTTTTCTCGCTTTGGAACTCTTGTTTGCCCAAAACTACTGTCGCTTAATAACCAATGATGGCAATAAAGAGATTGATGATGAAATAGCCAAGATGGATGCCAAACAAGCTTGTCAGCTACTTAAAGATGTTTGGATTGGTGAGGAGGCTATGAATAAGCTTGATGAAGAAAATCAGTATGTTGGTTGGTGGTTTAGGATATTATGCCCCTATAACATCGTTCATCGATATGTAGATGAAGATGGTGAAGAGAGATGGGTTCTTAATTAATTTTAACCTCCTGTAACAAAAGCTGCAACGGCTAGGGTTAGATATCTAAACAGCAACTTTGGTAAAATGTGGGTGGTACAAATTAAAGTTGGAAATAAATATCTAGATTTCGATGGAAATTTTTATAGAACCCCCCAACAAAATATTACTCATATTCCTGTTAATATAGCTAAATCATATGAAAAATTTAGATTACTATCAATCGCTGGTGCAGCCCGTAGGCTGGGTTAGCGACAGCGTAACCCAGCATTTATAGTGTAACTCATTGATTTTGTTGGGTTTCGCTTTACTTAACCCAACCCTTAAAGACTATAACCTATTAACCCAACCCACAACCCAAAAAGACCCAAACCCATGACCTATACCAACCACCCATCTTGCCATATATTATCCTTACCAACACGATTGGCATTGGCTGTCTCTTTGACCTTATGCTGTTCAGCATATGCCAATACCCCTGAACAGATTGCCCATCAGCAAATCTTGCTTAATGAACAAAGACAAGCGGTGCTTAATCAATCATTGATGACAAGCCCTAGCGTGCAAGTTGATGTGCCCGCCTTTGAGTCTATTGCCAAGATGGATTCTATTCATACTGACAGTCAAAACAGCCACGATGATTTGCCTTGCTTTACCATCAATCAAATCGCTTATGCACCGATTGATGCTGCTAGCGATATTACTGGCGATGCTGATAGAGCAGATTTGAATCAATTCGCCTTTGCTCTTACGCCTTTAACACATGGCAAAAGTAGTGTATTGGGTCAATGTTTAAACATCAATGATATACATCACATTGTCCGTGATGTACAAAACCGCTTGATTGAGCGTGGCTTTGCCACCACCAGAGTCTTTATTGGTAATCAAAACTTATCTGGTGGTCAGCTTGTCTTGTACTGTCGTACCAGGTGTTATTGGACAGATTAAGGCAGATACGGCAAATAGTCCCAAGCCCATTTATACAGTTTATACAGACCCCACAGGACTGCCTGCCAATTTTAATACCGCTTTGCCTTTTAAATTTGGTGATGTACTAAACATCAGACAGCTTGAAACCGCCCTTGAAAACCTAAAACGAGTGCCAAGCTCTGATGCTGATTTTGCCATCATGCCAAGTGAGACTAGCAAGGTGGGAGCAAGCGATGTACTCATCAAATACGCCGCATCCAGAAAAGTGCGAGGCAGCCTTGGTCTTGATGACTCAGGGTCAAAAACCACAGGTAAATATCAAGGCAGTGTTACCTTAAGCTTTGGCAACCCCACTTGGCATAATGACTTACTCTATCTGACCTATAGCCGTGATTTAGGCAATCACATCAATAAAGACGAATATACCAATAAGACTGATAAAGGTGGCAGTAAAAACTATGGTATGGGCTATGTATTACCTATTAACAACACCGTCTTTCATGCCAATGCCAGCCATTACACCTATCATCAAACCGTGGCAGGGGTGAATCAAGACTATCTCTACAGCGGTGATTCTGATAACATCAGTCTAAATGCCAGCCACTTGGTACATCGAGATGCTAAGAGCAAAACATGGCTCAATGCAGGTGGCTTCACCAAATCACAAAAAAGTTATATTGATGATACCCAAATCGATGTACAACGCCGCAAAATCTCAGGCTGGACGGCAGGCATTCGCCATGAGACACGCTTGGGGCAAAGTCAGCTAAATACAGATGTCAGCATACAAAGAGGTACAGGTGCATTTAATGCCTTGACACCACCTGAGAGTCTGTTTAACGAAGGCACGGCACGCACACCGATTTATAAGCTTAATCTAAACTTTGCTACACCTCTCAAAATGGGCGATAACTACCAAGCAGGCTATCAGGCAAACCTAAAAGCCCAATACACCCAAGAAGCCCTAGTCCCCAGTGAGCGAATGAGTATTGGTGGACGATACAGTGTGCGTGGCTTTGATGGCGAGCGGACACTGTCAGGCGACATCGGAGCAATCCTTCGTCAAGATGTCAGCTTTCCCATTAAGCAGTCAAATCACAGTCTATATCTAGCCCTAGATGCTGGCAGTATCGCCATGTAAAACAAAGAGCAAGACAATCTGCTACTTGGACACACACCCATCGGTGGTGCCATCGGCATCAAAGGGCAAATTAAGCCACTGCGCCTAAACTACGACTTCTTTGCAGGGCATCCCATCAGACAGCCTAAGTATTTTGGTGATAAAGATTGGGTTGGTGGAATGAGTTTGGGGGTG
Source organism: Moraxella cuniculi (assembly GCF_900637105.1). NCBI lineage: Bacteria > Pseudomonadati > Pseudomonadota > Gammaproteobacteria > Moraxellales > Moraxellaceae > Moraxella > Moraxella cuniculi. The sequence continues at coordinate 1,409,494 of NZ_LR134343.1, forward strand.
GAGTTCTAACCAAACGGTTTTTTAAACCAGCAGACAAATAAATCCTGCGTAAACCATCAGTTAGGCATTGGCTTGGCTGGTGGTTTTTTATTGGGTGGGTAGAATGTTTACAAATATTTTGTAATACTTGCACATTGCCATCTCTTGTTTTAAAATATATAAACCTTTATGTAACAATTGTGCAAAATTATACCCAATCATCTGATGTTTGGGTAAGGTATTAAAATCTTCGAATGTTTGGTGGTATATCAAGCTGGTAAAAAACATGGTTGTTTTGGTTTTGTGAATATACACATAATTGGTGTATAGATGCTTACATCAATGAAAAAAGTAATGGTGAACTATATGGACTTAAATGTGATTAGAGAGAATCGCTGATTTAGTAGATGTGGCTGAGCAGCGCCGTATTTCCTTTTCTGAAATACAATCGGTTTTTAAATCTGTCAAAAATTCGTTAAATGGCAGAACATTTATTCATCTTAAAAATAAATTGGGTGGCGAGTACGACAGTGTTAAATTAACGACATTACATCAAAATTTGTCTAACATAATAAACGCACATATTTTCTTTGATGACAAGTTGATTTTTATTTTTGAAAAAGAAGATGAGATAAAAACTAAGCTTGATGCATATTTTGATGGTCAAAATTTTGGAAGTTATCAACCATACAAAAAACAGAAGCTTGATGAATTATGTGATTTCTATCATTTTTTTGTTTGCCGAGAGATTAATGTTAAGGTTCAACTTAGTTTGAATGATTTAAAGGAAGTTGATGGCAATTATCAAGAAATATATGCCATCGAAAAAATTCCGCTAAATTGCCATGATTTTATCATGATTGATAATAAGTGGATTGTGGTTGGAATTGATTTGGCGGACGTACTTGGTGCCAATGAGCTAAATATTGCCGAAAATAACTTTTTTAATTTTTTAAACAAGGAAATTGACATTCGGTTGGATAAGCGAGTGGATTTTTTCCCAAAAATTAGAGCATTTTACGACTTGCCACAGAATAGCGACAATGGCGTTACCGAGATTTCATTCATCACAACAGCAGGTACGGCTCATCATGAAGTACTAAAAGGAAATGCAACGGATTTGCGCCAAGCTCCTTACCATGATGGCGGTGTAAAAGCAGTTCGTGGACAAAAATACAACGGGCAGTTGTTGAATAATGATATCACTCCTTATAAAATAAACACAAGATTCTATCGCGTGGATAATAGAGACATGGATATCGCCATCAAGAGCAGTTATCGAGCTCTGCATACAGCCAATGCTTCACATGTCTATGGTGCTTTTATTTACGGCAGTAGGAGTTTGTCTGATTTGAATTTTGCAATTAATCGCTTGACTGCTTGATCATGAATATTGTTGATAACGCAAAAAATGAGCTAGACTCTCGCCACATCCCCCAAGATGTAGCGAGTGTTTGTCTTGCGATTATCAATCATGTGTCAAGATCCCCAAAAGCTTTCTCTCACTTGAGCTTTATGGATTTATATCGAATTAGCCCGAGAGTTGATGACGATAGCTTTTATCAAGCGGTATTTTTGTTAACCAGGCATCCATATAATATTCTAACTCAGAACTTTGAAGCTCAGCATCCAAGAGATGGCTTTAAAATTGTACCAAATAAAGAAGAGATCATAGAGGCAATGAAAACTAGCGATTTCTTCAATCCTTTTACTGGGCAGAGCTTAACCGAACAGGAGTTTGGAGAGCAGGTACTAACTTTTTTTTCACCCTCAGATGAATTATTGGAAATGTTTAATGCTAAATAATTCGCAACTATCCAATAATAAGATACGCCAATTGTCCATAACACCCAATCCAAAAAGCTATCAAGAATTTTTGGATGCCTTGTATTGCGATCTAGATTTTGCTATCGCAGAGCTTGCAAAATATAAAAATATTTGCTCTCAGGGGATTAAAAATAACCCCACCCAGGGCGAAAACCTGATTAATGTAATTATTTGCGTCATTCTGACCGCTCGTGGTTGGCAAGCTGGGCATGACACTTCTATCAATGGTCACGCTGATATTGTCGTCACTTTGCCATATATGAGTTATCAATGGATTGGTGAAGGAAAAATTTATAGCGGACCCACTTATACCACTAAAGGCTTAAATCAGCTTGCTTATCGCTATTCCACTGGACTAGAAGGTCAAAATGCAGGTGGGCTTTTGATTTATATTGACAGCACAAATCTCAACCAAAAGCAGATACTAGATAAATGGTTCAAGTCATTGCAGGATTCCTGCTTTCCAATAATCAAGCCCAACAGTCCTTGCGCAAATAACAGCCTTGCATTCTATAGTACGCATACCCATCCTTCTTCAGGTCTTGATTACACCATCCGGCACATGACGCTAGATTTTCGATATAATCCAAAAGACTAAGCAAATCACGTCTTAACAACTGTTAGCCACCTCTACAAATTAATTTAATATAGTCATTATACAAAATAACTACTAGATGATCACATGAAGAGTAGAATAAGTGGTCACGTGAAGAGTGGAATAAGTGATCATTTGGAGTGGAATATGCAGCCTAAATATCCCAAAAGTTGATCCAAGTTTAGTTTCATACATTCAAAGTCATACTGGCAAGGGTGATTTTGCGTCATATCAATATACTTGGAATAATAACAGGATTATTGGTAATCAACAGCCCTCAACAATACCAAGAGCAACAAGAGTTCAAGCACCAACCTATCCACAAAGTGCTTTAGGAAGGTATAATAATACTACAAAAGCCTCTAATATTAATATTTCTGGGGCCAGAACTACCAAAAGTTATATCACTGATTCTCTAGGAAGATATGGAGATTCGGTTGTAAACACTACGCTATCTGGTGCGAATACTTCAGCTTCTTTTGAAGCGACCGGCATGGTAGGCTTTGGTTTTGGATATAGTGGAGGGACAGCATTGGATACAGAAAGAAAAGTATGTAATGTTGATAGTGTTTGTTTTTTGTTAGGTCCAAGATTTGGTGGTTCTGCTAGTGGAAATATTGAGGTAGCTACAGGAACATTGAGTCCTGGAGAAAAAACAACAGGTGTTTCTCTTGAGGGTGCTGTTGTTCCCATTGCTGGCATAAAAGGGAATGTTACTCTTTACGGAAATGGTTCTGTTGGCTATTCTTATAGCAAATCATTAGGTGCCGATACTGGAGTTGCCTTAAAAGTATGTTCCGTAGAAACTAAAAAGGATTGTAAAGACTTGCAATGAAAAGAAATTATTTATTTTTTGTACCATTCTTGCTGATAATTTTTTTGGGTAATTTTGGAGAATATATTTCAAAGCCAGTTTTTTACACCATTTTTTTATTGATAATTATTCTTTCTTTTTTTGGTTTTTTAGATGTATTCTTTTTCATGTTTAGATTTTTTAAAAAAAAGTTAAAATAATAAGTAATAAAATAGGCACATTGGGCGGTGCCATAATGATTTGTTCAAAAAAAGTGGGAGATGCTTGTGCCAATGAATGATGGTTATTACAAGAATAAAACTAAGTTGAAAAAATTTCATATTAGTTTTGTAATTTATCTTATTTTATTTGCCATTACTGGTGTTTTGGCTTATTTGCAATTTATGACTCTGTTTAAATTGTTTTTTTTCATAGTAGTTTTATCATTTTTTTATGTGTTTTATAGAGGCAATGACTTTTATAATCATATGAAAAACAAAATGAAAGAAAAAAAGAAAAAAGGCGTAAAACCTGCTTTTGATATAGATATTATTGAAGACTAAATAAAACCTAAGAATCTTCGATAGCATCACCTCAGCCTTGTATGCTCCTAATTCAAATGGTATCATAGGTGATGTGGCAAGAGCGGCAAGTCCAGAGCTTGCTTATCGGATTGGGCAATATTTTAAAGAAAACAAACTCAAAAATGAAATTGATGGTGGTAATCGCCCAGAAGAACAAAGCCCACAACACCTATTAGCCCATACCATACTAGGTGCTGCTGTAAGCTACGCCACAGGCAATAACCCAATAACAGGTGCTGTATCAGCAGTAGGCAGTGAAGCTGTTACTCCTATCTTATCTGACTTCTTATTTGGCAAAAAACCAAACGAGCTAAGTCAAGAACAAAAAGATACTATTACAAGTATTTTAAGTCTAACCACAGTTACTACTGCTTATAGCACAACAGGCGATGTGAGCAGTGCGGTGAGTGGGGCTGAAGTGGGGAGAGTTGGGGTTGAGAATAATGCTAATATTTTTGTAAATGGGCATTGGAATAGGTATGTTGGCAATCTGGAGAAGCTAACAGGTGGTCTCATCCCTAACCTTTCTCCCGCCAGCCCCGGCAAAGAAAAATATTGGGATTGGATAGGTGGAACTTCTTTTGTTCCAAAAGCCAAAGAATTTTTAAATTCAGAAGCAGAAAAAGACATCTTTGTCGATGGATCTAGTTTCATGGGGATAGATCAGGATGGTAAAGACAGATATCGTTTAGGCTATCAAGAGGTCTATAATAACATCGATAAGTATGAATCACTTTTGACGAGTCGTAACGAAACTTTTAAAATTATCTCGCATAGTGAAGGTGGTGCGTATGGAGCAGGCATGGCTCAAGCTTTGATAGATAAAGGCTATAAAGTTGAAACCATGCTGAGTTTATCACCTGATGAAGCGACAGATTATTCTGTGCCAAGACAGCCCACCACTTATCAGATACACAGTAATTTTGATATGGTATCTCCTTTTGCTGTGCCAAAAGGTACAGACTATGTGTTGTTATTAACAGATAGCAATGATGTCACTCGGACTCACACAAGAACAGTTTCAGCTAAGTCAATCAATAGGTTAAAAAATTATCTGAAGCAGCTTGGTGGCAGAAAAAACTCCTTTTATGACAATAAAGGAGGAATTAGGAGGTATGAGTAACTTGAGTTTAAGACTTTTAAGTTGGATTTTTTTTATCTTTAACTGCTTATACATTCCATTATTTTTGGTGCAGTTGGGAGGTTTTTTATCTTCCTCGTATATGGCTTGTGTTAGAGTGCTGAAATATGGTAGATTTTACGATTCCTTGATGAGTTATACGATTATTTTTGGTTTATTCATTATTTTAAATTTATGCTTTTTGTGTGTTATTTATTTGCTTAATAGAAACATGATTGGTCTTATTATTAAGGAGAATAAGAGAATTCTAGTTTTTCTAACCGCTCTTTCTCATGTTATACTTTTGTATAGCCTTTGGATGGATATTGAGAGTGACTGTTCGGCATTTCCTGAGCTCGCAGGTTGGGTTGAGCACCTATAGCCCGTAGCACGGTAGCCCGTAGGCTTGGGTTAGCGATAGCGTGTGGCAGAGTTTGCCGACAACCAAGCCTTTAAACTCATTCAAAAGCTAGATGAACTCAATGATAAAAACATTGACATTACTTCTGATGAGTATCAAAATACCATCAAAGAGATCGACAAGTGGGGTGAAGGCGGCATCTACCGAATAGCACTACACACCCTAACAGGTGTTCTTGCTACAGGTACAATACAAGGAGCTGTATCAGCAGGTACAACCGCCTATACCATTCCAAAGATTGATGAATACCTTACAAAACAAGGCTTTGATAAAGAAACAAGAGACGCAACCTTACTTGCCCTATCAGCAGCCCTAGGCACAACCATAGGCGACAGCACAGCAAGCACGGTGAATAATGTGGGGCAGACAAGGTGGAATTATTTATATCATGAGTCTGCATTAAGAAATAAGCAATTAACTAAGAAACAAAAAGATCATATTCTAGCACTTAAACGAGCAGGTGCTGTTTCATACGAAACCCTTGAAAAAAAGTACAACGAATGTGAAAATGATACATGCAGAAATGAGATTAAACAACAATGGTATCAAGAATCTGAAAGAACCAAGCAAATACAGCTTGAGCTGGTAAAACAAGGTGTGCTTACTTGGGAGGATTTTGATAGCTATGCAAATGGTGGATATATTGGCATAAATTCAACTCACCTAACAACCATACAAAACAAACAGCACACCCTAGCTGCAATGGAATTGTCAAGCTGGGCACAAAATCAGAACACTCCAGCAAGAACAGAAGCCTTAAGAAGAGATGGAGGAGTAACCCCGGGAAGTACCGAAGATTTGTTAATGCAAGTTGGTGCTGGTGCGGTTGGTGGAATGGTTGCAGGGCGTGGGCAGAGAGGCAGTAGTGTTGCCACTCCGACTACCAATCAAAGCACAATATCAAGCTCAAATATTGTTGTTTATAATCCTCAATATGCTACGAAGCAAGTTTTGAATGGAGGTAGGATTAATGAATCTAATTTGAGAAAATTGGTTCCTCAGGGGACAACGGATATTTTTGTATCATCAGCAAGTATCAGGCAGGGCTATAAATATGAATTTTATGCCAATGGTACAAAAGTTCAAATTAAATGGCACAGCCCAGACCAACAAGCTGCCCTTAAATACCCAAACAGTAACTCTGGCAGAATGTGGACGGCACAAATTAAAGTTGGGAATAAATATCTAGGTTCCGATGGAAATTTTTATAGAAACCCTCAACAAAATATTACTCACATCCCTGTTAATATAGGCAAATAGCATGAAAAATTTAGATTACTATCAATCTTTGCCAGAATCTCCTTCTGTGGCATTGATGGAAAATGAGTTTGACTATCTGATCGATAACCTATTACCCAATTTGAACTTTAATGATTTACTGCCAATATTATATGAATTGTCAGATAGGCAATGGAACACCTATACCATCGCCGATGACAAAATAAAAGATGCTGTAAGTGGATATCTAATTAAGTTTATGAATATAAACTCTGAAAATGAAGTAGATTCTGCCTTGCATATTTCATTGGCTATGGGGTTGCCAAGTGTTTATTTTTATATTCTTAACAGTTTTGATAACATTGTTAATGTAAATGTAAAAAACTTAATTAATGAGTACAGGGAGGAGGTTGTTGATATAGCAAACCCTTATATAGGGATGGAATAAACTGGCTCGTAGCCTATTTTGATGGCCAAACAAAACCTAAGACCCTTCGATAGCATTACCTCAGTCTTGTATGCCCCTAATTCAAATGGTATCATAGGCGATGTGGCAAGAGCAGTAAGCCCACAAGTAGCTTATAACATAGGACAATACTTTAAACAAAACAAAACCCTAAACCAACTAGACAATGGTAATCGTCCAGAAGAACAAAGCCCACAACACCTACTAGCCCATACCATACTAGGTGCTGCTGTAAGCTATGCCACAGGTAATAACCCAACCATAGGTGCCTTATCAGCAGTAGGCAGTGAAGCTGTTGCTCCAGTTTTATCAAATTATTTATATGGCAAAAAACCAAACGAGCTTAGTCAAGATGAAAAGGATACCATCACAAGTATCTTAAGCTTAACCACTGCCATAACTACCTACACCACAACAGGCGGTAGTGTAGCCGATGCAGTTAATGGAGCTGAGATTGGGAGAGTTGGGGTTGAGTGGAATGCTGGACACTCAGCAAAACAAATCGCAAGTATTTCAAAGAGACAACAAAATGAATGTAAATCTTTGGGCATACCTTCAAATCAATGTGGCAAGTATCATGGTGAGAAAAGCCTTGAAATCCTCAGACAAATAGGCTTGTTCATTATACCAACCACTCCAGAAGAAATTGCTATTGCAGTTGTAACTGGCGGTGCTGGTGGGTATGTGATTAAAGCTGGAGGTAAAATTCTTAGCAAGACTTTTAAAAGCAAAGATGAAGCTGAAAAAGTCTTAGCGGAAGCTAAGAGGGTAAGATATAACAATCCACAGACTTACAGAGAAGATTTGGCTCGCCAAGCCGGCATCCCTAGGGATATTATCAACAACCCTACCAGCATTTGGGGTAAAGCCGCCGATCAGATTAAACAATCCCTTGAAATGGACGGTGCTGTTGTTACCAAAAAACCTCACAGAGCTAGATCTTCAGGCAATGGTCAGGTTTATGAAGTTAAAGGTGGTTCATCAGGAATTGGAGAGTTTGAGTATCATGCAGGTGGAGGTGTTCATGGTGCACCTTATTACAAAATAGTTAAAAATGATGGTACCATAGTCAAGATTATAGAGAAAAATAGTGGCTACAAGCCAGGAACCATAACTCGAAATCAGATTTATTTAAACCCTCAAGGTCAGCGATTAATATATAAAGGTGAAAAGTGGATGATTTGGGAATGATGAGTGTTCAAAACATACCCTTGGTGCCAGATTTAATGGCAGATATTATTCCTGAGCAGTCTGCTGCTGGTTATCATATAGGTATGGATTTTAATCAATTTTTTCAGACAATATCTACAAATTTTATTTATCAAAGAGAAGATATTGACTTATCTTTGACCGAGAAAGATGTTTGGGTGGTGGAATTTTTTTTCAGTGAACATTACCCGAATAGACAGATTGCATCTTGGAATAATACGGTAACACTCATATTTGATGATAACAAGCTCAATATTATCAGTTTAAAAAATGACTATCAAGGAAAATTATTTGATAAAGTCAACATTGGCGATAGATTGGATATATTGTTAGATAAGTATTATTTTTTATTTTATTTTGAGGTGCATTTATTGGTTGAAAAGAATCAAAATAGAGAAATTTTAGAAAAATATATATTTGATAATGATTTATATGATATTGATATAGAAAATGATTTTGATGTAATGAGTATCATATATGATATAAATGATACAATTACTGTTTTGGGCGTAGAATTCAATACAAACTATAAAATTCAATTTTCCAAAGAATATCCAGATCAAATTATTGAAGAGATTGTTATTTTTGGCTCATAAAAACATATTTTCTATAGTAATTTTATCAGCTACTTACTAGCTTTTAAGTCTACTGTTGTCATTTGGTGTTGGTTGGTAATCACCTCTCATATTAAATTTACCTAGACAAACAGGGAAATAGACTTGAATTTATTGGTCACGGCAAATGGAGAATAAAGAAATGAATTATATACCAAATATGAATGCTGAAATTATACCTTTTCAAGGTGCGGCGGGATTTTGTTTGGGTATGGAAATTGATCATTTTATCTGTAATGTAAAGTACATTCACGCTTCTGATGATTTTATTTACAATAGATATTCTGTAGAAAATATATCAAATATGGAAATTTGGCGTATTAAGGATGAGATAAACCCTGATTTTTTTGATAACAGTAAGTCACATAGAACAGTACATTGCTATTGGAATCATGATGTTTTATTGGTTTTTTCTGGTCAAGAAGATTGTGTCTTGGAATCCATTACGCTTGGTCAAAACTATCAGGGTAAGCTTATTGGCTGTGTAGGTGTCAATGATGTTCTTGGTCGTTTTAGTGATGACTATGATTTTGAAATATATGCCGATGCCTGCTACTTGATGCCAAAAAACAGTCAAGATGATGCTGTTATTGGAGCAGAATTACATCTAAGTACTTTAGATACAAATTCTAAAGAATTTTTAGAACAACGAATTATTGGAATTAGAATTTATAGTCACTAAAGATGCTTGGAGAATAAAGAAATGAAATATATAATACCAAAACTAGATGCTGAAATAATTCCTTTCCACAGTTCTGCTGGATTTGAGCTAGGCATGCCTTTTAATGATTTTATCAAAAATGCAAAATATAAAAAAAGCGACAGATGAGTTTTTATCTAGATGGTATTCCAATAATCCCATTAAATCTACAGAGGGTTATTGGTATATTGAAGATATTTACAGTCAAAATATACTCAATAACAATGTTGGTGAAAGAATAATTTCATGTTATTGGAATAATGACGTTTTATTAATATTTTCTGGAAAGGATTGTTCCCTAAATTCAATTATAGTATGTGGTAATTATTATGGAAAATTATTAGGAAATGTTTCTATAGGAGATAATTTAATCGATGTGCATAAAATATATAATTTTGAATTTTATGCAGATACACTATATTTAATGCATAAAGATGAATATGATGAGGTAATAGGTGCAGAAATTATGACTAATTATTTATCAGATTATTCAGATTTAATATTAGACCAAATAATTCTGGCTATTGGGATTTATAGCGAACAGGAAAACGGTTAAAACAACCAAGGAGAAATAGAAACCCTAGAAACCACAGCAGAACACTCATTTTGGATTAAAGAGACTGGCTGGCTAAAAGCATCTTTGCTTATAAAGATACTCCAAATGGGTATGAGCCTGATAATGATTTTTTAAGTAGTCAAGCCAGTAAAAAAGCTAGAGATGAAAAGTTAATCAAAGATGCTGAAAATATCAGCACGGCCAAACCTGATGGTAGACCGCCGCAAGTAACAGCACCAAGAAACATTCAAGAGCAAATATTGTGGAGTGAAGTTGTTAAAAACCCTAAGACCGCTGGTAAACCTTTAAATGGTATGAATAATGATCCTAGATTCCCCAAAGATGCAGGATTTCAAAAGATGGAAGCCAAAATGAGAAGTAATGATGGAAAGACGGTAGTTATACATTATCAATACAATCATAAGACAAATAAGGCTTATGATATTAAGATAACCTCAGTTGAATAACAAGAATTTAAGGAGTTAAAAAGATGTTGATTAGAGCAAAAGATAGTTTGTTAAATAATTATATTTACATTTATTCAATATATTTGTCTAAAAACGGCTTTGATGAAACTTGTTGGTATTTTTTATGTAGCTCTGAGAATAAATTTGGACTTAATGTTTTTACATTAGACGAGATTAAGGAAATTGAGATTTTGGATTTTGAATGTCAGATTTCTTACTTCTATATTGACAACGAAATTGCAAACAGAATAAGAAAAAACAATTGGAGCATAGATGAAAATTTATACTTAAATTCACAAAATCAGTATATGCACCCAGTTTTAAAATATTTTTTAGATAATCAGTGGGAAGTTTACGAAGGAATCATTGAAGGTCAGATTGATGATTGGAGAGAATTCGAAAAAAAATTAGGATTTAGACCTTGAATAATTCAAAAGGCTCTCGACCATCAAAGTTAAAAATCTCACTTAATCAAACTCCATAAATGGCGTTGTAACTCATCAACATCTTTGTTCCAACGCCATTCACATTCTTTGTCGTTGCGTTCAAAGTTGACAGTAACACCGTTAAATTTAGCAAGCCGTCTCTTTTGAAGATACCAAAAACAGGTTGTTTTATGTGCCACGACCTTGCTTTAACTTGCCGTGAAAGCCTCTTTGTTGCTTTGCCCCAAAATAGCTTTTATCCAGTTCAATTTCACCGTATCATAAGCGTTTTTGGTTGGTTTAATACTCATAGATTTCTTGTCTAAAAACACCAAACCGATGATTGATTGTATTGCGATTGAACTCAAGGACCCTGGTTCAAAAAGTATGCTACACCCACCCATAGTTGATATAATGAAACACCAAGTCAAATGCTTTAAGATGATTGGTTAGGTTTTTAGAGAAACAACACGTTTTTCTAAATGCTCGCCTAGCAAAGGTTCTAAGCCTTGTGTTATTGCCTTCAATACCAACGGTAAAGTGTTTACCCACTTGTTTGATAGAGTGCTTAAAAGCCGTCAGAAAGCTGTCCCAATCATCACAAGCAATTTTATCAAAACTTATACCTAAACTCATCAGTTTTGACCTTAACTGTTTGGCAGTAGCAAGGTTTCTTTTGCCCCATACATAGGCAACAATCTCACCTGTGTGTCTATCGTACGCATAGATGAGCCAAACTTTGTTTTTCTTGTTACCCACATAAGTCCAAAACTCATCTATCTTTAAGGTATTGTAATGCTTTTGTCTTGGTTTGATTTGGTGATTACTGTTTGCAAGCACACTAAGCACTTTGCCCTTACTCACTTGTTCAAGTATCACAATGTCAGCAATGCTACAACCACGAACTAACATTAAGCGTATTTTGTTATCTATGTAAGATTGACAACCTTTGTAAGTAAGCTGTAAATGATGAACAAACTGTTTATGACAATCTTTGCAAAAATAGTTTTGTTTGCCATAGCTTTTTATGCCATTTTTCTTATACTAACCGATAGGCAACTTGGGCAAGTAATGGTAATTTGTGTCTTCATAACCGTAAATTACCAACTTTTGTGCAAGTTGTCTTTTTAGTTTTTGTTACAGCATACTTTTTGGGCTACTACCCAATTATTAACTCCTGTAACGAATGAGCAAATGCTTGGGCATTATATTTATGGCAACGGACAACCCTTAACAATAGATCAACTAGGAGTTGCACCATTATTGCACAGTACTGTTAAAAAAAAGGGAGCATTTGGTATGTCGGGTTCTATAGAAAGTAGATTTACCGAGCAAATTGTTACCAAGTTTAAGGCAGGCAATAGAAACTATACATTTAATAGCTCTTATAATGTGGGTTCGGAAATTGGAGTTTGGGCTTTTGGTTCAGGTGTAATTTCTGGTCAATTTGATGGCACTATTAATAAATTGCCTAATGGTAAATATCGTGTTATAGGAACTATTAATTATCAATTCAGTGATGTATTTGAAGACCCTTATGATACATTTAATTGGATTCCTGGTTCTTATGATCCGAATGGCAAGCCCTATAAGATCACAGGTGCTTGGTCTGAAAATATTGATAAAATTTTGGATGTTAATAGATGAAGAAAATTAGCATTTTTATATGCATGATAATTCTGATATTTGTTTTTGCGTGTTTAGAATACTATTTTAGAAGTTTTGAAATAGCAGATGGTGTAAAAATAAAAAGAATGGTAGATGGCAATTATTATATTATTTATAGAGGGAGAAAAGTAGGGGGAGTGGTTACAGCTGTTGATAGTTGGTATATTCATCAACATTATATTCATGGATCAACCACCATAAAAAACACAAGTGATAATATTATATATTTTATAATTGATGTATGCAGTAAAGAAGTTTACCAAACGGAATATTCTAGCAAATTTTATTCTTATCTTGAAGAGAAAAATATACCTAAAGATCAGATAGGTAATTATATGAGTGGTGATAACATTGTTGATATGAGAACTCATAAAAATAAATATAGTTATGAATATAAGTGTCCATAATGATGTCTTGTATCTTTACTAAACCCCAAACCACGAAATCGCCCACCACAACGGACAAGGCGAAACTTCTGCCACTTAAAAACCAAGAAGGCAATAATGGAGAACAAGGATAAGTTTGGGGGTGGACTATGACAGGCGGCATTGCCAAAAATAAATACAATTATTGTGCCACCTAGGGCGTATTCAAAGAGAATCAACGATTATATATCAGGCAATAAACCAGGGCGTTTGGAGATAGTTGCTAAATAGCGTATAATAGCAAAAAAACACAAGTGCCAATAAGCAAACAAAAAAATAAATCAAATTTAAACCATTGATTTTAATAAAAAATTTACAAGTAGTTGATTTTATGAAAGATAAGCGTATCAGCCTTGCACCAATGATTGATTGGACGACCAGTGATTTTCGGAATTTTGCTCGCTTTTTTAACCCTGATATTTATTTATATACCGAGATGATTAGCACCAGTGCTATTTTAAAGGGTGATGCCGCTCATATTTTGCGATTTACGAATGAAGAACACCCTGTAGTGCTACAACTGGGCGGTTCTGACGCGTCTCATATGGCTGCTGCCATCGAGCGAGCGGAGGCGATTTGTGGGGGGTATGATGAATACAACATCAATGTTGGCTGCCCGTCTGACAGGGTGCAGCACAATCGAATTGGTGCGTGCTTGATGGCTGAACCGCAACTGGTTGCTGATATGGTGCGTGCCATGCGTGAGGCAACCGACAAGCCCATCACTGTCAAGCATCGGATTGGGATCGATCATCATGACAGTTATGAGTTTATGCGTGATTTTGTCGGAGAGGTTGCTCAAGCTGGCTGCAAGCGTTTTATTGTTCATGCACGCACGGCATGGCTGCAGGGCTTATCACCCAAAGAAAATCGAGAAATTCCGCCCCTGCGTTATCAGGAGGTGTATCGGCTCAAGGAAGAATTTACCGAATTAACCATCGAAATCAACGGCGGCATTGATAATTTATCGGCAATAGATGAGCATCTTAAACGAGTTGATGGCGTGATGATTGGTCGAGCGTTTTATCACAATCCGTATTTGATGGCACAGTGCAATACTCTGTGGCAACGGAGCGTACCAAGCCATCGAGAGATTTTTGAGAAACTGCTGGCATACTTGCACACCAGAGCGGAGCAAGGGGCAAATTTGGCAACGCTAAGCCGACACTATTTGGGCTTGTTTCAGGGCATGGCAGGGGCTCGCCATTGGCGACAGCAATTAAGCGGCAAATCGGTTTTGACACTTGAGCAAATTCGCCAAGCAGGTGAGTATGTACTGCTGCATAACAATGTCTAATACTTATTAGAAATAATGAATAATAAGGCAATTGTTGGCGATGAAAAGCCTATCAATTCGTCCTTGTTAAACTTGGGTCAATCGTGGGATTGTGTTAATGCAACTTATTGTTTTTAATTATTTTTTCTGATAATTTTGCCAAGTGCAGTTTTTGATCAACCAATAAAGCAATGACAGCATGAACGCATCTGTCATGCTGGTGTGTTTGGTCTTGCCAGTCGCCAAGCACCATGCGAGTTTTTTGCCCGTATTGATGGCTGGCAGGGCGGTGCGTATGCCCATGCAGCAATATGTCGCAGCCATGCAGAGCGGCCTGTACGGCTTGGTCATTAACATCCATGATGGTTGCAGATTTGTTGTGTTTTTGGGTGGTTGCTTGAGTTTTGATATTGTTGGCAAGTTTTTGGCGAAAACTAAGTGGCATATTTAATAATAAAAACTTAACAATTGGATTGCGAATAATCGCACGATAGCGTTGATATGCCACATCATCGGTGCACAGAGCATCGCCATGCTCAAGGCGAATGCGGGCGGTTGGGGTTTTTAGGAAAAATGGTTCGTCAAGCAGCACACCATTAAAGCTGTTGCACAGTTTTTGTGAAATGGCAAAATCGCGGTTGCCATGCATCACAAAAATCTGCACGCCCTTGAGCTTTTGTAGTGCAGTGATGACAGGGTGTAGCCAATGCGTAGTTTTATCGGCCGTATCCAGATAGTCATCATCACCAAGCCAGCCATCAAGCCAATCGCCCAACAAATACAGTTCGGATAGGTTTGGCAATTGTTGCAGATGTTGTATCAGCTTGATAAACACTTGCGTCAATCTGGGCGTGTCAGCTGATAGGTGCAAATCACTAACAAAAACCGCCTGAATTTCAGACGGCTTTTTGTACAAAAAATCATCAACGCTGTGCATGGTTATTTTTTGATGATTTTGGCGGTGTTGATGACCACAGGCTCTGTTGGTACATCGGCATGATAGCCGAAACGACCTGTTGGCACGCCTTTGATTTGATTAACCACATCCATGCCGTCAATCACACGACCGAAGACAGCATAGCCCCAACCTTGAGGCGTTGGGCTTGAGTAGTTCAAAAAGTCATTGTCTTTGACATTGATAAAAAATTGTGCAGTGGCTGAATGTGGATCGCTGGTGCGAGCCATGGCAATCGTGCCAACGCTATTTTTTAGCCCATTGTCGGCTTCATTTTTAATTGGTGTGCCTGTGCGTTTTTCGTTCATTTCGGCATCCATACCGCCACCTTGAATCATAAAGCCGTCAATCACACGGTGAAACACCAAGCCATTATAATGACCAGATTCTACATAATCCAAAAAGTTGGCAACGGTAACAGGGGCTTTTTCGGCATTTAGCTCAAGCACGATAACGCCATAGCTGGTGTCAAGTTCTACAATTGGCATATCCATGATGGTATCCTTTAAATTAACAGGTTTTGATTAAATTTATAATTATAACACAGCTTGCTGATTTTTGGGTGGTTTTCTTATCATTTGCCAATATGCTTTTGGCGAGCAGGTTTATGCTTAATTTGCATCACTTATGCCATCAAAACTTATTTGGTTAATTTTGTTCACAAAAATTGTGTCAATTCTGCTAAAATAATCAATATTTACATTATATCACTTGGACGACATCATGACTCAATCTACTGAAAAAAACGATTTTATCCGCAGTATTATCCGTGAGGACTTGGCAACAGGCAAGCATGAGCAGGTTTTGACGCGTTTTCCACCTGAACCGAATGGGTTTTTGCACATTGGTCATGTAAAGTCCATTTGCCTAAATTTTGGCGTGGCGGCTGAGTTTGGTGGTGCGTGTAATTTGCGTTTTGATGACACCAACCCAACTGCCGAAAAACAAGACTTTGTTGATGGCATTAAGCAAGATGTGCAGTGGCTGGGCTTTGATTGGGCAGGGCAGGTGCGTTATGCTTCTGGCTATTTTGATCAACTGTATGCATGGGCGGTGCAGCTGATTGAGCAGGGTGATGCTTATGTGGATTTGCAAAGTATCGATGAGATTCGCACCAATCGCGGCTCGTTTAATCAGGCAGGCACGCCTTCGCCATATCGTGATAGCAGCATCGAGGAGAATTTGGCACGCTTTTTTGATATGAAAGATGGCAAGTATGCTGATGGCGGTGCGGTATTGCGAGCCAAAATTGACATGGCACACCCAAATATGAATATGCGTGATCCTGTGATTTATCGTGTCATGCACGCTCATCATCATCAGACCGCTGATGCGTGGTGCATTTATCCGATGTATGATTTTGCTCACCCGCTGTCGGACGCAATTGAGGGCATTACGCATTCTTTATGCACGCTAGAGTTTGAGGATCATCGTCCGTTTTATGATTGGGTGATTGATAAAATTGGCTTTGAGCGTCCGCCACGCCAATATGAATTTAGCCGCTTGAACATTGACCATACACTTACCAGCAAACGCAAACTTAAGCGATTGGTAGAGATGGGTGCGGTGTCTGGTTGGGACGACCCAAGAATGCCAACCATTGCAGGTATGCGTCGCCGTGGTTACACGCCAGAGGGCTTGCGTGATTTTTGTGAGCGTATTGGCGTAACCAAATCAGATGGCTTGGTGGATTATCGCATGCTGGAATTTAGCGTACGCAAATCGCTGGAAGATAGCACGGCACGAGGCATGGCAGTCCTGCGTCCGCTTAAGGTGAGCATCACCAACTTTGATGAGGCGGTAGCACAGTTTGCACAGCTAAAAAATCCCAAAACAGTTGCAGAGTTTGATGGCGAAGTGTTATGGCTTGTGCAGCCAAAGCACCCGACTTTGCCAATGGGCGAGCGTCGCATTCCGTTTACCAAGACCATTTATATTGACAAAACCGATTTCGAGGTTACTCCACCAGAGGGCTATAAACGCCTATCGCCAGAAAATCCCGAAATTCGTCTGCGTAATAGCTATGTGCTAAAAGTTGATGAATACAAAACCGATGATTCAGGTCAGGTGGTTGAGCTGATTGCCAGTATTGATGAGAAGACGCTGGGCAACAATCCCGAGGGTCGCAAGGTCAAGGGCGTGATTCATTGGGTATCAGCAACGCATGGCGTACCAGCACAGGTGCGACTGTATGAGCATTTGTTGCTAGAAGATGATGAAATTACTGACACGACCACAGTGCCAGATGCAGCTGATGCTGACAGTGCATGGATTTATCAGCATCTCAATCCCAATTCACTGACGGTCTGTCAGGCGGTGATTGAGCCTGATTTAGCAAAGGCAAAATCAGGTGAGCGATTCCAGTTTGAGCGTGAGAGTTATTTTATTGCTGACGCTGTGGAGCATAGCGAAACAACACCTGTATTTAACCAGATTGTTGGGCTAAAAGACAGCTTCAAGCCTGAATAAGCACTGAAGTTTTGCGGTCAATCTTAATTTAAGCTGCTTGAACTTAGGTGAAAAGACGGCTGCAACAATAAGCAGATACGCTGGATAATGCTATGAAACAAGCCACCGCTTTGGCAATTTTGCAAACAGGGCAGAATGTGTTTTTGACTGGACAGGCAGGTGCGGGCAAGACCTATGTGCTAAATCAGTACATTGATTATTTGCGTGTGCGTGGCGTGCCTGTGGCAATTACTGCCAGTACAGGCATTGCAGCAACGCACATGAATGGCATGACGATACATTCTTGGTCTGGCATTGGCATTCATAACGAGCTTGAAAAAGTCAATCTTGCCAAGCTACAAGCACGCGAAGATTTTGTTGAGCGATTAAAAAAAACCAAGGTGCTGATTATTGATGAAATTTCCATGCTGCACGCCAAGCAAGTGGATACCATTGATGGCGTACTGAAGCACTTTCGCGACAGTCAGCTGCCTTTTGGCGGTATGCAGGTGATTTTTTCGGGAGATTTTTTTCAGCTTCCTCCGATTGGCGAAAAAGGCGAAACCTCAAAGGAAAAATATGCGTTTATGTCGCAGGCGTGGCTTGCTTGCCAGTTTCAGATTTGTTATCTGACCGAGCAACATAGACAAGCAGGTGCTGGAGAGCGAGAGACTTTTGGCTTGTCGCTTAATGATATTTTAAACCAAATTCGCAGTCAGACGGTAACCAAGCAGGCGGTTGATGTACTACAAGCCACCGAAAATCATACGATTGACCTAAACCGTACACGATTGTACACGCATAATGCCGATGTCGATACCATCAATCAGCGGCAGTTGCAACAATTGCCAACCAAGCCCATCACTTATCAAGCAGCCACAATGGGCGAAAAGCCACTGCAAGAGGCACTTACAAAAAGCGTGCGAGCACCGAGCGAATTGACAGTTGCCATCGGTGCCAAGGTGATGTTTGTTAAAAATCTGCCACTTTTGGGCGTTTATAATGGTACGATGGGCGAGGTGATTGGGTTTGTTGGCAGCTCTGGCAAGCGTTATACGCAGCAAACAGAATCCAACATGGACGAAAAAGCCTATCCGCTTGTACGATTAAATGGCGGTGGTGAGCTGGTGGCAGAGCCTGAGGAATGGACGATTGAGGACAAAGATGGCATGGTGCTGGCAAGTTTCACCCAAGTGCCATTGTGCTTGGCGTGGGCGATTACTGTGCATAAATCGCAGGGCATGACGCTAGATGCTGCTGAGATTGACCTATCCAAGACTTTTGAGATGGGGCAGGGTTATGTGGCGTTGTCGCGTTTGCGTAGCTTGGCTGGCTTGAAGTTGCTGGGATTTAACCTAAAAAGCCTACTGCTTGACGAATGGGTGCAGCGGGTGGATTTGCGGTTCATTGAATTATCCAAAGAGCACGAAGAAAAGTTCAATAGCCTTGATGATAAGGCATTGGCAGAGATACACCGAGCGTTTATTCAGGTGTGTGATGGCATTACAGATGAAAAAGTCATTGCAGAAAATCTAAAATATTTGACCGAAAAAAGACAAGCCAAGCAAGCCAAATCAGCAGAATCTAAGTCGGCAACCGTGCTACAAAATGGCCTAACTGCAACGGTTAATGAAACTTTTAATTGTGTGCAAGCAGGTCTTGATTTGCAGCAAATCGCCAAAAAACGCAGCTTGGCAGTATCAACCATCATTACGCATTTGGCTGCCATTGCCAAGGCGATGGGGATTGGTGCCATTGAGCAATTTTGCCCCGAGCAAAGCGTGCTAGATGAGATTGCCGCTGCCATACAGCGACTACAGGCACAAGGCGAGCTGCTTGATGATATAAAAATCACACCAATTTTTGATGAATTAAGAGAAAAATATCCTCACAACGAGATTCGTTTGGCATTGCCCTTTATCATACAGGCAGATGGCAAAGATGGGGCAGATGATGAAGCGTGAAAAATTACGATTGGCAATTAATGGTTTTGGACGGATTGGGCGTAATTTGTTGCGTGCTTATGTCAAATATCCTGCGGATTTTTCGCTGATTGAAATTGTTGCAATCAATGATGTGGCAGATGCTGATATTTTGTTGCATTTGTTAAAATTTGACAGCACGCACGGGCGATTTGGGCAAGATGATGGCACGCAAGTTTGTCTGCTGGATAAAGGTGGGGATACTTATTTGTCTATCACGGCTGGTGGCAAGTCGTGTGATATTTTGCTTTTGCAGCAATCAGATCCCAAGCGACTGCCATGGGAGGGGCTCTGCATTGATATTGTGCTAGAATGCACAGGGCAGTTTCGCTCTTATCGTGATGCCACAAAGCACAAGCTGGCAGGGGCGGCACAGGTGATAGTTGGTGCTGCACCGTTTGATGAGGTTGATGCAAGCATTGTGATTGGCGTTAATGATAATAGCCTTAGTCGCACACTGTCTGTTATTTCTGGCGTATCTTGCACCACCCAAGCGTTGGTGCCGCTGCTACAGGTGTTGGATAGTGATTTTGGCATTGACAGCGTGATGATGACAGAGATTCATGCAGTTACCGCCGACCAAAGCGTGCTGGATAAGGCTCATCGTGATTTTCGCCGTGCTCGTGCCAGTGGGCATAATATTATCCCAACAACCTCAAGCAGTATCAATGCAACCGAGCGAGTTTTGCCGACCATGCGTGGCAAAATCAACGGACATTCTATCCGAGTGCCGACCATCAATGTGGCAGCGATTGATATCACCGTAAAATTCAACACGCCACAAAACTGCGATGGTGTAAAATCCGCCTTAATTGCCGCAAGCCAAAGCAGGCTACAGGGCATCATGGCTTATACTGATGAGCCTTTGGTATCAAGCGATTTTATTGGCAATCGTCATTCTTTGGTCATTGACGGTCAGCAGCTCATGCAGGCAGGCGAGTTAATAAAAATCTATGCATGGTATGATAATGAATGGGGTTATGCCAATCGCTTGTTACAAATGTGCCAAAAATTAGCACTTTGTCCCAGCTGAGCATTGTTTCTGATTTATTTTAAAATATAAATTTAGCAATAATAAATTATGGAGCTATTATGACTGACAGCATGAATATTGAACCTACCGCCACCCAAAGACGCATTATTTATCAGGCACGCCGTGGATTAAAAGAGCTGGATTTTTATATCGATCCGTATGTTAAGCTGCATTATTTGCAGGCAAGTGATGAAGAGCAGGCGGCGTTTGCAACACTGTTAAATTATGAAGATCCAGATTTGCTGTTGTTTTTTTTGGGTCAAGAAATACCGCAAGAGCCTGAGGTTGCCGAATTAATCAATAAACTAAAAGAATTAAGATACGCTAAAGATTAATTGATATTTATGAAGCAAATCATCAACGATAAGAATTTGCTTATTTTGGACATTCAGCTACAACCAAGCAAGATAGCGTGGTATCTATGGTGGCTGATGTCAGCCATGGTTGGCTTGATTTGTTTTGTGGCGGCAGTGGCATGGTGGCAATGGCTATTGCTATTGTTACTATTTTTATTATTAAGCATATCTTATAAAAATCACCTATCATCTGCGATAAGCAAACTTAGCACCCGACAAATTGATGGCGTATGGTTGCTTGCCATTCCAGCGGATAAAGATGGCACAGAGTTAATTTACCAAGCCTATTTGCAGCGTATTCAATTGGTGAATTTGGGGTTTGTGTCGGCTGTTGTATTGGATTTTTATGTTGTTATTCCCAAAAAATCACGGTTGACCACCACGATATTTGTCGACCAGCTGACCGCGGCTGACTATGCCACATTGGCAGCGTTGGCAAAATTATCCAGCCAAGTTCAAAAATTGTCGTAATTTAATTATGGCAATGACAAGGTGATAAATCGCGTGATTATTGTTTTGGATTTGGTTGCTATTTGTTACAATCAATGAAATATCGCTAACAATTTTTAAAAATCATTACAAAAATCTGCTATGGGTTAATTGTTTGTTTTGTTAAGATAAATAAGAATAAGTTGCTTTTAGTGGAGAATTTTTATGAGTTTATTACAAAATGTCTTTAGCGAAGTGCTAAAAAACGCCGTCCAATCACAACAGTCCCAGCAGTCGCAACAACCGCAAAATCAAGGCGGTTTGGGTGGTTTGCTGGGTACATTGGCAGGCATGGCAGGGCAATCGCAAGCACAGGGCAATGCAGGCTTGGGTGGCTTGTTAGGAAGTGTGCTTGGTTCACAGCTTGGCAATCGCCAAGGTGCCAACTTAGAAGCTGTATTGGGCGGATTATTGGGTGGAAATAATCAAAACACCAGTGCAGGCGACCTAGGCAGTGTTTTGGGTAGTGTACTTGGTCAATCTCGTGGTGGCGTGGCAAAATCATCAGGAGGCATTAATAAAGGTGCGTTGCTGGTGGCATTATTGCCTGTGGTGCTGACTTTTATCCAAAAAAATGGCGGTTTGTCGGGAATTTTAGGTAAATTTTCTAACAGTGGACTTGAAAACAAAGCCCAATCTTGGGTGAATATCGATACCAATAACGATGGGATTGATGCAGGCGATGTGGCACGCTTGTTTGGCAATGAGCAGATTCAGCAAGTTTGTGAGCAGACAGGGGCGACTCATGGCGAGGTATGCCAAGGCATTGCCGAGCTGTTGCCACAGGTGGTTAATGATTTGACCCCAGAGGGTGATTTGAGTAATGAGCAGCAAGCCAATGATGAAATTGCTGAAATCTTGACAAAAATGAAATCCTCTCAAGCTTAATTGAGTGCCTTAAAAGCTGCCTTTGGGCGGCTTTTTTATTGGGTGGGCAACACCGTGGCTAAAGTGGTAAAATTAGCGGCATTGATTTGATAATTATAAATTTAAATTTATTAATTGTTTTTAATATTTAACTGGTATCGCTTGATTTTATCAAATCCTTATGAGTTTGTATGGTAGATATTTTAGCCTGCATTAGTCTCGGCGGTGGTTTTGTGATAGAGGGCGAAATGTGTCAGTGGTAAGTGGTCGCTGAATTTGGTATAATTGGTCTGATTTTTGATGATAAATAGTGATTAGGAGTATGTATGGAAATCGCCCAGTATCAAGAACAAATCAAAGACCTAACCCAGCGAGGTCAAGATCTTCGGGGGTATCTTTGACATTGATGCCAAAAAAGAACGCCTAGAAGAAGTAAACCTAGAGCTGGAAAATCCCGAAATCTGGAATGACCCTGAAGTCGCCACCAAAATCAGCAAAGAAAAATCAGTGCTTGATGGCATTATCGGTGTTATCGAGGGGCTTGATGGTAGTTTGGCGGATGCGGTAGCAATGTTGGAACTTGCCACCGAAGCTGATGACGAGAGCCTGCTTGCTGATGTGCAAGCTGAGTTGGATTTGGCACTGTCAAAGGTTGAAGAGCTGGAATTTAAGCGAATGTTCTCAGGCGAGATGGATGCCAATAATTGCTATCTTGACATTCAGGCAGGCTCGGGCGGCACAGAGGCTCAAGACTGGTCACAGATGTTGCTTAGAATGTATTTGCGGTGGTGTGAATCTCATGGCTTTAAGGCGGAGGTGATGGAAGTCTCTGAAGGTGGGGTCGCTGGCATAAAATCAGCAACCATCGCTGTCAAGGGTGATTATGCCTTTGGTTGGTTGCGTACCGAAATTGGCGTGCATCGCTTGGTGCGTAAATCACCATTTGATAGCAATAATGGTCGCCATACCTCATTTGCGGCGGTTTTTGTATCGCCAGAGATTGATGATAATGTAGAAATTGATATCAATCCTGCCGATTTACGCATTGATACCTATCGCTCTAGCGGTGCAGGCGGTCAGCATGTTAATACCACCGATTCTGCGGTGCGTATCACTCACCAACCAACTGGCGTGGTTGTGGCTTGCCAAAATGAACGAAGCCAGCATGCCAACAAAGATACTGCAATGAAAATGCTACGAGCCAAGTTGTACGAGCTAGAAATGCAAAAACGCATGGAGAAACAGCAAGCACTGGAGGACAGCAAGTCAGATATTGGCTGGGGTTCACAAATTCGCTCTTATGTGCTTGATGATTCACGCATTAAAGATTTGCGAACTGGCGTGGAGACCTCAAATACTGGTGCGGTGCTTGATGGTGATTTGGATAAATTTATTGTTGCCAGCCTAAAGGCAGGATTGTAAGTGATATTTATCTTGGTATCAATAAAAACCAACCAGTCGGTTTTTTATTTATTATAGCCATCAATGATTACTAATATTTTGTGGCAAAGCAGATATAATTTATCACAAGTTTTGTATTAGCTATTTATTTTATTTGGTGATAGTGCTACAATCGCAGTAGCAATTAGCTTATAGTAAAAGTTATAAGGAGACAGTATGTCTATTGATCGTATTCGTAACGCAGCCCTGCGTGAAAAAGTCATGAGTGCCGAAGCGGCAGCTGAATTTGTCAAAGACGGCATGAATCTTGCCATTACAGGCTTTACGGGTGCAGGTTATCCAAAAGCATTACCAACTGCCATTGCCAACAAAGCAAAGGCTGCTCATGCCAAAGGCGAAAAGTTCAGCATCGGCATGGTAACTGGTGCATCTACGGCACCTGAATGCGATGGCGTGCTTGCCGAAGCTAATGCTGTGCATTTTCGTTCGCCTTTTCAGTCAGATCCGACATTGCGTAATAACATTAATGCAGGCAATACCAACTACCAAGATATGCACTTGTCGCATGTAGAGCAACAAATGCGTCAAGGTTTTTATGGAAAATTTGACCTTGCGATTATTGAGGCGGCTGGCATTACCGAAAATGGCGAAATCATCTTTGCTATGGGTATTGGTCATGGTGTAGAAGCGGTCAAAAATGCCGACAAAGTTATCATTGAGATTAATGCGGCACTTAGCACGGGGCTTGAGGGCATGCACGATGTGTACGGTGATGTTGGTTTGCCACCGCACCGCAAGCCAATCCCGATTGTAGGAGCGTTTGACCGCATTGGCACACCTGCCTTGGCGTGTGATAGCGATAAGATTGTGGCGATTGTACTGACCAATGCAGGTGATCGTAATTCTAAGTTTGCTGAACCTGATGAGGTTTCTAAGCGTATCGCTGCCCAAGTCATCGACTTTTTGGATCATGAAGTGAAGGCAGGGCGACTGCCAAAAAGCCTGTTACCACTACAATCAGGTGTTGGTAATGTTGCCAATGCGGTAATGGCAGGACTGCTGGATGCACCGTTTGATGATTTGGTGGGCTATACCGAAGTTTTGCAAGACGGTATGCTGGATCTGATTTTGGCAAAAAAAATGAAAACAGCATCTGCCACTGCCTTGTCATTTAGTCCAGATGCACTACAACGCTTCAATGAAAATATTGAGTTCTTAAAAGACAAAATTATCCTACGCCCAATGGAAATCAGCAACAACCCAGAGATTATTCGTCGTCTTGGGGTGATTGGCATGAACTCAATGATTGAGGCGGATATTTATGGTAATGTAAACTCAACCCATGTTATGGGTACTCGCATGATGAACGGTATCGGTGGCTCTGGCGACTTTACTCGTAATGGCTTCTTTAGTTTTTATGTCAGCCCATCAACCGCCAAAGGTGGGGCAATTTCTGCCATCGTACCAATGGTGAGCCATCATGACCATACTGAGCATGATGTGATGTTTATTGTTACCGAGCAAGGCATGGCGGATTTGCGTGGCAAATCACCGCGTGAGCGTGCCAAATTGATCATCAATAACTGTTCACACCCTGACTATCGTGATATGCTACAAGATTATTATGATCGTGCATTGGTTGCTAGCGAAAAAGCAGGCGGTATCCATACGCCACACCTATTACTTGAGGCATTGTCATGGCATCAGCGTTTTATCGAAACTGGCGATATGCGTATCAAATAACCTGTTTGCAATGCAAAAAACCGCTCTATCATTGAACCGACCCCCAAATCTTAGACACAAGATTAAAGGTTAGGTTGATAAAGCTAAGTGGTTTGACCAAGGACTAAGCTTCTGTATCTGACAGGACTTAGTCCTTTTAGTTTGGTCTTTATTCTATTATAATTGTAATAATGAATGTACTCATCAATCGTTGTTTTAAGCTCATTGATGGATGTGAAAGTGGTTTGTTCATAAAAGATTTCCTGTTTGAGTGTCCCAAAGAAACTTTCAATGACTGCATTATCAAGACAATTACCCTTTCTTGACATACTTTGGATTAAGCCTTGTTCCTTTAAAGTTTGTTGATAATGATACTGTTGGTAGTGTATGCCTCTGTCTGAATGAATGATGGGTGTTTCATTAGGTCTTAGTTTAGATAAAGCATTACTTAACATCTCATTAACCAAGTCATAAGTAGGTCGTTCATTGAGAGCATAACTGACAATCTCGCCATTAAACAAGTCTATGATGGGTGATAGATACAGTTTTTTCTCTGTGATTATGCCATTTTGTGCCTCATCTTGCACCTTAAACTCTGTTACATCAGTTGACCATTTTTGATTGGGTCTTGTGGCTTTAAAGTCTCTTTGTAGGACATTGTCTTTAATCTTGTCTTGGTGTTCCCCTTGATAAGAGGAGTAGGCTTTGTATTTTCGTTGTCTGATTTTGGATTTCAAGCCCATTGCTTGCATTAAGGTTGCACTCTTTTGTGGTTGATGACAAGATTTTGATTGTTAAGCTGATGGTTGAGTTCTAAGGTAATTCTACGATACCCATATCTGCCTTTGTGCTTATGGTAGATGTGGTTAATGCGTTCTTTTAGGAATTGGTCTTTGTCAGGCTTTGTACTTTGACGAATGTGGTAATAAAACACACTTCTTGGCAGGTTTGAGATTACCAACAAATCTTTTAGAGGGTGTTTATGCCTTAATTCTTGAACAATCAGGACTTGTTCTTTGATTGTTCCTTTTGACGAATTAAGGCATCGAGCTTTTTTAGGTAGTCGTTTTCTGCTTCTAAGTATGCTAGGCGTTTTAGAAGTTTGGCATAGTCATCATCTTGTGGCTTAGTTTTGCTTGTTGATTTGTTTTTGGTTGTTTTGTCTTTATTGGTGTTGTGTTTGTTTGGCATTGCTTTTCTGCCTTTGGGTTTGGGAGTAAGTCCCATTATACCAAAGCTTTGATAGGACTTTAACCAGTTTGACAGTAAAGCAGGTTGTGGTAGATTAAGCTCTATGGCAAGCTGTGTCAAAGATTTGCCAAGAAGAACTTGTTGTACAGCGTTAAGTTTAAAGGTGGTGTCATAGATGGCTTTGGTTCTTCGTCTTTTAATACCATCAATACCGTGTGTTTGGTAGAGTTTGACCCAAAGCTCTACTGTTTTGTGGTCTAAACCAAAATGTTTTGCTGTACGTTTGTAGCTGTGATTGTTTTGATAATAGGCCATCACAGACAGCTTGAAATCAAGTGTGTATTTTGCCATAGAAAGCACCCCAAGAGTTAGTAGTGGAATGTCTAACTTTTGGGGTGCGGTTCAAATGGGCGGTTTTTTCATGATGACCCATCAGTCATTTATGAAGGCTTGCATTGATGATTGCTATTGGTTATTTTATTAATAAATTTTTGTTAAACTTTAAACCAAATAAAAAGGATATGCCATGCAATATGTCGCACCGCTTCGTGATATGCAATTTGTTATGCACGAATTATTGGACAGCCAAGCACATTATCAGCGATTGCCTGCTTATCAGGAATTGGACAATCAGACGGTTAATAGTTATCTGCAGACGGCAGCTGATTTTGCCGAAACAGTTTTATCGCCGTTAAACAGCGTGGGGGACAAAGAGGGGTGCCGTTTTGTTGATGGGCAGGTTTTTACACCCACAGGCTTTAAGCAAGCATATCAAAGCTACTGTGAACTTGGTTTTACGGCACTGGCTGCCAGTCCAACTTATGGTGGCTTGGGTTTGCCCAGTTCGCTTGCCAAGGCGATTGATGAGATGACAGGGGCGGCAAACTGGGCATTTTCAATGTATCCCGGTTTATCCCATGGGGCGATTGCCACCATTGAACATCATGGCACACAAGCTCAAAAAGACACTTATCTACAGCATCTAAATACAGGGGCTTGGTCAGGGACGATGTGTCTGACCGAATCGCAAGCTGGCTCTGATTTGGGCATTATCAAAACTCGTGCCACGCCAAACGCCGATGGCAGCTACGCCATCACAGGTCAAAAAATATTCATCTCAGCAGGTGAGCATGATTTGACAGAAAATATCATTCATATTGTTCTGGCACGCTTGCCTGACGCACCTGCTGGCACAAAGGGCATTTCGCTATTTATTGTGCCAAAGTTTTTGGTCAATGATGATGGCAGTTTGGGCGAAAGAAACGCTGTTTCTTGTGGCTCTATTGAGCATAAAATGGGCATCAAGGCTTCGGCAACTTGTGTGCTAAACTTCGATGGGGCGACAGGGTATTTGATAGGCCCTGAAAATCGTGGACTAAACTGTATGTTCACCTTTATGAATGTGGCACGCATTGGCACTGCAATTCAGGGCTTGGCGGCATCGGAACTTGCCTTTCAGGGTGCGATACGCTATGCCAAAGACCGCACAGCCATGCGTGCCATGACAGGGGTTAAAGATACTGACAAAGCCGCCGATCGCATCATTCATCACCCAGCGGTACGAGAAATGGTATTGACCACCAAAGCATTTGCCGAAGGTGGACGAGCTTTGATATACTTTTTGTCGCAATATGTTGATATGATTGAGGCAGGTCAGGGCATAGATGGTATTGATGTGAAATTTGCCGATGAGATGTTGTCATTGCTCACACCGATTGCCAAAGCGTTTTTGACCGAAACTGGCTTTGAATCAGCCAATCACGGTGTGCAAGTTTATGGCGGGCATGGTTATATTAGCGAATGGGGCATGGAGCAAAATGTCCGCGATACTCGCATTGCTTGCTTGTATGAAGGCACAACAGAGATTCAAGCGATTGATTTGTTGGTGCGTAAAGTGCTTGGCTCCAAAGGGCAGCTGCTTGTTAATTTTACAACACTGATTGATGAGTTTTGTGCAAAATATGCAGATGATGACAACTTGCAGCAGTTCATCACACCTTTGCAGGCTTTGGTGAAAACATGGCTGAATTTGACCCAGTCTTTGGCGGTGGCGGCCACTTCTAATGCAGATGATGTGGGTGCGGCAGCGGTCGATTATTTGTATTATAGCGGTTATGTAGCTTTGGCATATTTATGGGCAAGACAGGCTGCTGTGGCGTATCAAAAACTTGCCACATTTGGTGATGGTGAGCAATCCTTACAAGGGGATTTTGGGTTTTATGATGCCAAGATAAAAACCGCTCAATTTTATTTTGGTAGAATATTACCACGCACTCAGACCCATGTGGCTCGTATCAAGGCGGGTTCAGCAACTGTGATGGCAATGGATATTGAGCAATTTATTTATTAAAAATAATGAAAAAATTAATCTCTGGTCGATAAGACTGGTCAAATAACCAACAAAGGATTCGTTTATGTCTTTGACTTATACTGCACCACTTGACGAAATGCGTTTTACCTTGTCAGAGGTATTTGATGCAAAGAATTTTTGGCAACAGCACAGCCAGCTAAATCATGTTGATATAGATACGGTGGAGATGATTTTGGCAGAAATGTCAAAATTCGCCAGCACAGCCTTATTGCCCATCAATCAATCTGGTGATAACGAGGGGGCAAGTTATCTGGGTGAGGGTAAAGTTGCCACTCCAGCAGGCTTTGTTGATGCTTATCGTCAATATGCCGAAGCGGGCTGGATTGGACTGGGTGGTGATCCTGAATATGGTGGTCAGGGCATGCCAAAAATGGTAACCATGCTTGCTGAGGAGATGTTATTTACCGCCAATCAATCTTTCGCCCTGTATCCAAACCTAACCGTCGGTGCGTGCTTGTGTCTGTTGACAGCTGCAAGCGACGAGCAAAAGCAGCAATATCTGCATAAGCTGTATGCAGGAACTTGGTCGGGGACAATGTGCTTAACCGAGCCACACGCAGGGACGGATTTGGGCATTATTAAAACTCGTGCCACGCCAAACGCCGATGGCAGCTATGCCATCACAGGCACGAAGATTTTTATTACTGGTGGTGAGCATGATTTGACAGAAAACATTGTTCATTTGGTGCTTGCCAAGACCCCTGATGCACCTGTTGGCACAAAGGGCATTTCGCTATTTATTGTGCCAAAGTTTTTGGTCAATGATGATGGCAGCTTGGGCGAAAGAAATGCTGTTTCTTGTGGCTCTATTGAGCATAAAATGGGCATTAAGGCTTCGGCAACTTGTGTGCTAAACTTCGATGGGGCGACAGGGTATTTGGTTGGGCAAGAAAATACAGGGCTTGCTACCATGTTTGTTATGATGAATTATGAGCGTCTAACCATGGGACTGCAAGGCTTGGGGGCAAGTGTGCTGGCGTATCAAAATGCCGCTCGTTATGCCAGTGAACGACTGCAAGGGCGTGCTGATGCTGGTGTGGCAAATCCTGACAAACCTGCCGACCCAATCATCTGCCATGCTGATGTTCGCCGTATGCTGTTAAATGCCAAAACCAACAGCGTTGCAGCACGCACCTTTGCTATGTATGTTGCCAAGCAGTTGGATATCAGTAAATTTGCTGATGATGCCGATGAGGTGGCTACTGCCAAAGCCAAAATTGCTCTTTT
The DNA here is from genome assembly GCF_900637105.1 of Moraxella cuniculi. Lineage (NCBI taxonomy): Bacteria > Pseudomonadati > Pseudomonadota > Gammaproteobacteria > Moraxellales > Moraxellaceae > Moraxella > Moraxella cuniculi. Next base: position 1,439,879 of record NZ_LR134343.1, read on the forward strand.
GACGCCGATTGCTAAGGCATTTTTGACAGATAAGGGCTTTGAGGCGGCACTTGACTGCCAGATGGTTTTTGGTGGGCATGGCTATATCAAAGAATGGGGCATGGAGCAGATTGTACGCGATACACGAATTTCACAGATTTATGAAGGAACGAACGGCATTCAGTCGCTGGATTTGCTTGGTCGCAAAGTTATTAAAGATGAAGGCCGTGCGTTATTTGCCTTGCTTGATGAAATTCGTGCCGAGTTGGAAGGCGTACCCAATCACAGCATCGGCACCGCCATGCAGCAGGCTGTTTTGGAGATTGACAGTTTAACCAAATCACTCATGCAAGCAGCCAAATCAGACGCCAATGCAATCAGTGCCAGCAGTGTTAGCTATTTGCACGCCGTGGGTTATCTGTGCTATGCTTATATGTATTTATTGATTGTTAAGACCTGCGATGGCAAGACGGGTGAGTTTTATGAATCACGCCGCCAGCTGGCAGAGTACTTTGTGGCACGCGTTTTGCCAAATTTATACACGCACAGTGCCATGGCAAAGGCAGGCTCATCGACATTGATGGTGTTTGATAATGAGTTTTTTATAAACCATTGATGCAATCGGCATATTAAATCAGAGCGGCAGCCAAGCTGACCGTTCTGTTTTTATTAATACAGTTTTTATGATAAGTTATTTATTTAAGACAACTTATTATTTACTGGTTGCTTTGATATTTTAAATTGAACATTCTGTAAGAAATGCCATGAGTGATTGATTTGACAAATTGTTTTTTATAAATTAAAAATTATCAGTAAAATATTAAAAAATAACAAGATTTTGATACAATTTTTATCATAAATTCACCATTGAAATTTGGCAAATACCGCCAAGTGTGATACAGTGGCGTATTTTATATTTATCATAAATTCACCCAAGAAAACACACGGTGCTGATTGTGTGGGTGTAGATTGCCTTTTGTGCTAAGTGGAGTTTGATTGTGCTGACTGACACTTCAGGTCTTGAGCAGATATTACAACGCATTACGATGCTGCAGGAATTGCCTGAGCCCGAGTCGCTAAAGCGTCTGATTGATGCCTTGCGAGTTGCTGATGGCAATAACGAATCGGCAGATGCCAAGATTGATGAACTGATCGAAATTTTGCGTACCAATCCTGAATATGGTGCAGGTTTGGCGGCGTTTATTTTACGCTTGATTAACAAATATCGCCAAATTACGCTATATACCGATACGGGCATTGCTTCGGATCAGAGTTTTTCTAGCAGTGTGTCAAGGCTGATTAGCCATCGGTTTTTGCCATTATTGCCAGAAGAAGATTCGGTGGTGGAGCTTGCCAATTATTTGTTTGATAAACGCAGTGATTGGCGGTGGGTTGAGTCCATCAGTGAGGAGCGTTGGGACGAGCTGGTGCAATTGATTCGTCCTGACGAAAAAGATTTAAGCCTCGTGGCACAGGCCAAAAACAGCATTTTAAACGCCATTGTTGTGCTTTCGTATCGTATCAGTGGTATTGGTTTGCACCCTGAGCTGATGAATTTTTATCCTGAACTGTTGAATTATTCGGCAGCTTTTGTTGCTCAAAACCAAGAGGCGATTTTGTTTGTCAATCAATACCGTCAAGCACATGAGCTGGATTTGATGACGGATGTCATGCCCGAAAATGACATTGACCCTGCTCCTTTGATGGTGATGGTTGAGCAGTGTGAAGATATTGTTGATACTTTACGCAAGCGAGTTTATAAAACAGGGATATCAATTCGTCTGACCAATATGCTGGCTCGGTTGGAGCAGAGCTTGCAGCGTATGCGTACATTGGTTGAGCTGGTTTCTGATGCAGAGCATAAGCGAGATCAGGCGGTGGTGGATTTGACCGTGGAGGTGGTACAAACCGCCAAAACTCGCTATAGTTTTGGTTCGTTAATCGAGTCCAATACTCGGCTTTTGTCGCGAAAAGTTACCGAAAATGCCAGTCGTGTCGGTGAGCATTATATCAGTACTGACAGTACGGGCTATCGCAAAATGTACCAAAAGGCAGCAATCGGCGGTTTGTTTATTGGCTTTATGGCTACGCTGAAAACTTTGGCTTACCATTTGGCATTGGCACCGATTGGCAGGGCGTTTGTCAATAGCATGATTTATGGCTTGGGCTTTGTGTTCATTCATATTGCTCGTGGTACGGTGGCAACCAAGCAGCCAGCAATGACAGCGGCAGCGATTGCCTCTACCATTTCAGAATCCTCTGGCAAAAAAACTCAGCAGCTAACCAAGTTATCTGAATTGATTGTTGATATTTTACGAACACAGTTTGTAGCAATTTTGGGTAATATCTCCGTTGCCATGCCTGTGGCACTGCTGATTGCCATGGCGTGGTCGTATTTTCAGCCCATACCAATGATTGATGGTGCTCAGGCGGCAAAATTACTGCATGAACTTGACCCGATTCGTTCATTAGCCTTGCCTCATGCGGCAATTGCTGGGGTGTTTTTGTTCGTTTCTGGGTTGATTGCGGGTTATTATGACAATTTGGCAGCGTATAATAAGATTGGCGAGCGTATTCGGCGACATTGGCTCTTGATTCGCTTGATGCCCAAGCGATGGCTGGATAAATTGGGCGGTTTTGTTGAGGTAAATTTGGGTGCAATCATGGGTAATTTTATCTTTGGTTGCTTCTTGGGCAGTACGGCAACGGTCGGTTATATGCTGGGATTACCGCTTGATATTCGCCACATTGCCTTTGCTTCGGCGAACTTTGTGCATGGGCTGTATTATCTATCGCCTGAACATTTAACTTGGCAGGTTATTACCCTGTCTTTTATTGGCGTGCTGTTGATTGGTTTTGTAAACTTGATGGTGAGTTTCTCTCTTGCTTTGATGGTGGCACTGCGTTCCAAAGAGGTGAAATTCATGGAATGGAAACGCCTATACAGCATGGTTGTGGGACATTTTTTTGCTCGCCCTCTGGATTTCTTTTGGCCACGCAAACAAACGGTCAAATATGCCAAGATTAACAGCTTTGGTGAGATGATTTTTGAGGAGGCAAGTCCTGCCAAAGAAACTCGCTTTTTCTCAGATTCTATCGTTCGCCGACTGGGTCGCAAGCCCAAAGAAAAAGAAGAGGCAGAAAAGGCGGACAATCAGCCAGAGGATATTCGTGAAGCAATTGAGGCGTATCATAACGATGAATTGGACAATCCGCCCAAGTCAGTCGATGATGCTGAAGATGACGAGATTGCTATCAATCCATTGCCAAAACCTGCCAATCCACCAAAACTGCCCAAATAATCCCAAAGCCCCAGTCAAAGCTGGGGTTTTTGTTATATAAACCAATGGTAGGCGTGATTGCTTTGTTTGTCAGTGGGCTGAATTTATCAACACCATCACAAAGTTTGCGGTGATTTTTATGGGCTGTAGTGGCAAACTGTTAAATTTTTAATATACTAACTGTTTTTATTAATAAAATCGGTGAGAATAGTTTTTGCATAAAAAAACTTGCCAATCATAGCGATTGGCAAGCTCAATAAACCGACAGTAATTAGTCATTTTCAAGGAATGAACGCAAATGCTCAGAGCGAGAAGGGTGGCGTAGTTTACGCAGAGCCTTAGCCTCAATTTGGCGAATGCGTTCACGAGTAACATCAAACTGCTTACCAACCTCTTCTAGGGTATGATCGCTTGGCATATCAATACCAAAACGCATTTTTAGCACTTTTGCCTCTCGTTCGGTTAGGTTGTTTAGCACTTCACGCGTTGCCTCTCTCAAGCCTTCGGCTGTGGCATTTTCTACAGGGCTTGAGATGGTATTATCCTCAATAAAATCACCCAGATGGCTATCTTCATCATCACCAATTGGCGTCTCCATTGAGATTGGTTCTTTGGCGATTTTTAGCACTTTGCGAACTTTTGCCTCGTCCATATCCAAGCGTTCGCCCAGTTCTTCTGGTGTTGGCTCTCGTCCCATTTCTTGCAGCAATTGGCGACTGACACGGTTGATTTTGTTAATCGTTTCAATCATATGCACAGGAATGCGGATTGTGCGTGCTTGGTCGGCAATTGAGCGAGTGATGGCTTGGCGAATCCACCAAGTGGCATAGGTGGAGAATTTGTAACCGCGGCGGTATTCAAACTTATCCACTGCTTTCATCAGACCAATATTGCCTTCTTGGATAAGATCAAGAAATTGTAGACCACGATTGGTGTATTTTTTGGCAATCGAAATCACCAGACGCAAGTTGGCCTCCACCATGTCTTTTTTGGCACGGCGTGCTTTGGCTTCACCGATTGCCATTTGGCGTGCCACAGCTTTCATGTCCTTAATATCCATTTGCAAATTATGCTCATGGGCAAGGATTTTTTGTTGCAAAGCGATGACTTCGGGTTCGATTTTTGCCAAAGTCTCGGCAAAGGCAGCACCACCTGCAATGCGATGAGCCAGCCATTCAATATTGGTTTCGTTGGCTGGGAAGGTTTTTTTGAATTCTTCGATGGGCATCTTGCCACGGCGAATGACTAGTTTCATGATACGCCGTTCATTATTGCGAACATCTTCATAAACTTCTCGCATCAGGGTCATGACTTGGTCTGATAGGCGATTGTTGAGTTTGATGAGCATAAAATGATTGGCAAGCTCATCATTGGCGGCTTTAAGCTGTTTGCTGCCACGACCGTGTTTTTGGAGTGCTTTTTGTGTTTTGTCGTAGAGTTTTTGCATTTCCTCAAAACGAACACACACCTCTTCGGGGTCAAGGCTGGATTCTTCGGCATCTAGCGAGCTTTCATCTGCGTCATCTTCATCCAGATCTTCTGGTGGATTTGGAAAATCAGCCTCTGCCTCAAGGTCAAATTCACCATCATCGGCACTCAAAAATCCCGATACGATATCAGAAATCTTTTTTTCGCCTGTCAGCACTTGCTGGTATTCATCAAGGACAAATTTTACAGTACCTGGCCAATATGCCATGATGTACTGCACTTCACGCGTGCCTTCTTCGATGCGTTTGGCAATGCCAATCTCACCATCTCTGGTCAAGAGATCAACCGTTCCCATCTCGCGCATATACATACGCACAGGGTCGGTGGTGCGACCAGGCTCAGTCTCAACGCTTGCCAATACCGCCGCTGCTTCATCGGCAGCCATGTCATCATCATTACCTGTATTGGACAACAAAATATCATCATCATCAGGTGCAACTTCAAAAACCTGAATGCCCACATCGGTCAGCATCTGAATGATGTCTTCGATTTGGTCGCTTTCGGTAACAGATTCGGGCAGCTGGTCATTGACTTCAGCATAGGTCAAATAACCTTGCTCTTTGCCTAGGCGAATCAGTGCAGCCAATTGCGATGAAGATTCATCGTAATCATCAGCGATAAAATTATTTTCGTTCATGTCATTCATCTCTTGGTGGGCGTGAAGTGGCTCATGCACAATGTAACTTTTTATTATAGTGCTTTTTGTGGTTTTTTTCAAGATGGCTTTGGGCAGGGTGTATCATGGTTTGGTAAGTGCGTTAATTTGCTGGATTTAATTATCCACCCAAGCAATATGCAGCTGACGATTATTTATGATGAATTTATATTTAAAAAGTGGCAATAATTTTTAAAATCTAATATTATTTATAAATATTAATTAATAAATAATGGGTTTGTTGATTTGGCATGGCTGTGTTTTGCCGAAGTGGATTTTGGTTGTTTGTGATGAATCGATTGCTGATATCAAGTGAATTATGATAAGCTATCACTGCTGGCAATTTTGTTAAATTTCTGATAAAAATGACAGCAAATGCCAAGCAAAGGAGGGGTAAATGTCAATCAAGCAACCAAGTGGCACAAAGACCGCACTGGCAATGCTGGCTACGATTGCTGTAGCGGTGGCTGTGCGTGAAATATCTGTATGGCTATGCACTTGGTTTGGTATGCCAACGGCTGCTAATATTGTTGGCTTGCTTGGACTGTTTGCATTATTGATTGTGGTGCGATTGACGGTTGGGTTGCCAGCGTGGCTGTCTGTTTCGGCGAATAAATTGCTTGCCGAAAGTGGTTTTGCTTTTTTGCCAGTATCGGCAGGTGCTGGGATTTTATTATTTGGCTTGGGTGCGGATTTGCCAAAGGTTGCCATGGTGATTGCCCTAAGCACGCTGTTGCCTTTATGGTTGGTTGCTCGCTTGGCTGCCAGCTGGTTATCTGTTGAATCAAATACTGGTGGTCGTGCCGATGATGCTTGATACTGTATCTGTTGCAATGGCGTTTATCATCACTTTGATTGCCCATGTTGCCGCCAAATATGTGCTAAAGTATATCAACCGCCATATACAAGGCGTGCCATTGATTATTGTTGCGATTGTGCTGACCTTGTTGCTGTTGTTTGTATTTTCGGTGGATTATGCCACTTATTATGCCAGCAGTAAGCCGATATTTGATCGCTTGCTGGGCTATAGTACGGTTTTGTTGGCTGTGCCATTGGCTGGCATGAGTTTTCAGGATTTGCCAATCAAGAAATTAAGCCTAATCGTCGTGCTTGCCAGCCTCACTGGAGTGCTATTGCCAATGACTTTGGCTTATGTTTTTATGCTGAATTTGCAAACCATCTTGGCATTTGCCACTCGCTCTGTTACTACACCTGTGGGACTGTCTGTGGCACAAATCATTGATGCACCGCTGGTGCTTGCCAATCTGATTATTATCGTTTCGGGGATTTTGGGTGCTTTGCTGTGCCGTGTGTTGTTTGCTCGCATTGATGATGATCGGGCAAAGGGCTTGGCATTGGGATTGGTGGCACACGCCATTGGTACGGTGGAGGCTTGGAGCATTAGCCCAGTGGCAGGGCGTTATGCGGCATTTGGGTTAGCGGTCAATGGCTTATTGACGGCGTTGTGGTTGCCACCTGTGTTGTTGTGGTGGTTAAATTAATCCATGATTACAAAGTGTATCGCCGTATCCGCCAACAAGCGTATTTTCACCATATTGTATATTTGCAACAGCGGTTTTTCTTTTGTTGATTAAATCAAAATCCAGCACTTTGATTATACCATAACAAACCAAATTATCATGGATAAATACCAAAACTGACCATGTATAAATTGCCATACATAAAAAAGTCTTATAAATACCTCGCAAAATCATTCGCGAATAAGATGGGCGATAAAGCAGTAAGGTCAGAAAAACTTTGGCGTTAATATGTTTCTGTAATGTAGCATTTTGCATCTTTGATGATTTGCCTGTACTATTTATCATTTTTATGATATAATCGCAGAAATTTTTTTGTGATGAAGACAATATGCAAACTTCAAACCTCCATATTCATGCTCTTGTGGCAGCGACATTTGGTATGCTAAGCAGTACTGCATTTGCCCAAAATCCAGTTTCGGTATATATCGCACCACAAGCTTCAGCAAGCACTTCTGTGGCTTCGGTTTATACTTTATCAAACAGCAATAACGCCGTCGAGCAAAAATTGCTAAGCAGTCTGCAAGCAAATACCGCAGGCTCACAAAAATACACACAACTTAGCACCACGCAACCTGTGGTGAATTTTTCTGCTACCGCTGCAAATACCGCAACAGCCAGCAGCTATGCTGCTTATGAGTCTGGTGCATACTCACAGCGTAGTATGTATGATGATTTGATTCGTGATGCGGCGGCACGATATGGTGTTGATCCTGGCTTGGTGAAGGCAATTATTCATACCGAATCAGCATTCAACCCACGAGCCAGATCGCCAGTTGGTGCGATGGGCTTAATGCAGTTGATGCCAGCAACAGCACGCTATATGGGCGTTTCTAATGCTTGGGATCCTGCCCAAAATATTGATGGTGGTACCAAATATTTGGCATATCTACAGGGTCAATTTAGCAATCCTGATCATGTTATTGCTGCCTATAATGCAGGGCCGGGCAATGTCCGTAAGCATGGCGGTATCCCACCATTTCGCGAGACTCGCAACTATGTTGTCAAGGTAAACGATCGTTATAATAATATCTATCGTCTTGATGCGAATCTATATCAAGGCTTTGATGCCAATCGTGCTGTCTTGGCAATGAATGCTACAGCAACGCCAGCAGCTTCTGTCAGCACACAGACAACCTCATACGCACAGCCAGTTAATCAGGCAACCCCTGTTAATCCAACCGTTGGTCGCGAAGGTTCGGCACAGATTTATTTCTTGAATAAATAATTAAATCTTAATAAATAAAATAGGCAATCTGAAAATATCAGGTTGCCTATTTGTTATTATTCATAATCATTGTGCCAAAATATCAAGATATTGTTTGCTTTTTGTTTAAATTGGATGAAATAATCAAAAGATTCAAGTTTTTAGCTTTTATTTTGCTGTTTTGTCCTTATAATATAACTGTTTGATTTTTTGTAAATTAATATAACCATGGCTTAAATAAAAGGAAAATTTCTGTATGATGCGAATTGGTTTGTTTTTATTGACCAACTTAGCCGTTTTGATTGTGTTTAGCATTGTCTTTGCTGTGCTATCACGAGTATTTGGCTTGGGCAGTGTGTTTGGTGCAGGTGGACTAAATTACACCAGCCTTGCGGTGATGTGCCTTGTTTGGGGCGTGGTTGGTTCAATGATTTCATTGTTTTTGTCAAAATGGACGGCAAAAAAATCAACAGGCACGGTGGTGATTGATGTACCAAAAAATGGCACGGAGCAGTGGCTGGTTGATATGGTTGCTCGCCAAGCCAAAGCGATGGGCATTGGTATGCCAGAGGTTGGGATTTTTGATAATCCACAGCCAAATGCCTTTGCAACTGGCTGGAATAAAAACAACGCCTTGGTTGCAGTTTCTACAGGCTTGATTCATACGATGACCCCTGATGAGGTTGAGGCGGTACTGGCACATGAGATTGGCCATGTTGCCAATGGTGATATGATAACGCTTGCCTTGATTCAGGGCGTGGTCAATGCGTTTGTTATGTTCTTTGCTCGTGTTATTGGCAATTTTGTTGATCGTGTTGTTTTTAAAAACGAAAGCAATTCTCCCGGGGTTGCATATTATGTCACCAGTATCGTGATGGATATTTTGCTTGGCATATTGGCATCGGCAATCGTGATGTGGTTCTCTCGTTTGCGTGAGTATCGTGCTGATGAAATGGGTGCCAAGCTGGCAGGTCGTGATAAGATGATTAGTGCCTTAAATGCATTGCGTCCTGCTGAGGCTCGTCCAGACACCATGCCAGAGGCGATGAAGGCTTTTGCCATCTCATCAGGACAGTCGCAGAGCTTTAGCATTGCTCACTTATTCCGCTCACACCCAAGTTTGGACGATCGTATCGCTGCATTACAAAAGTTGCATTAAGATATGATAAATAAAACAGACCTTCGATAAAAGGTCTGTTTTTTTATTGCGATGACGGCAGGTTTGATGTTTTTGCAGTTTATTGACAAAAAGGATCAAGCTCTTCTGGGGGTGTGATTTTTGGCATATCGCTGCTGATTTGTTCAAATGGCTCAAGCACAGGCTGCAGGCTGGCTGCTTGCTCGGCAGGTAGCACAGCTGTGGCAGATAATCCGTATTGTCCCAGCAGTTGTTTTATTTTGTTGGCGGATAGCTGCACATCTAGCACCTGTCGCCCTTGCTCATCGTAACTATGATGGCTGATAACGCCAAGATTGTGCAGTGTATTGTGCAAAGCACCTGCATGATGCGGCAGGGTGAGCGTGTAATGATTCACCGTGCCAGACAGCAATTCTTGCACTGCTGTGATAAGTTTGTCAATACCCAAGTTTTGTTGAGCGGAGATATATACACGGTGTGGTTTGTGCGGTTCTTGATAATATAAGGCAGGAGTTTCGCCACTTTTGTCAATTTTATTAAATACCAATAAAATCGGTGCGTCAGCTTTGATTTGTGCTAGTACATCATTGACTGCTGCAATCTGTGCGTGCATATCCTCACTTGCTGCATCAACCACATGCAGCAGCAAATCCGCCTCCAAAGTTTCTTCAAGAGTGGCATGAAAACTCTCAACCAGCTCGTGTGGCAGATGACGCACAAAACCAACGGTATCTGCCAGCACCACATTGCCAACGCCCGGCCAAGCAACTTTTCGTAAGGTGGGGTCTAGCGTGGCAAATAATTGGTCGGCTGCATAGATGTTATCATCAGTTAGGCGGTTAAACAGGGTGGATTTGCCTGCATTGGTATAGCCAACCAGCGAAATGGTGGGAATTTCGGATTTTTGGCGTTTGGCACGACCTTGGGCACGAGTTTGTTTGACTTTATCCAATTTTGCCTTCAGCTGAGTTACGCGAATTTGTAATAATCGGCGGTCGGTTTCTAGTTGTGTCTCGCCCGGCCCTCGCAAGCCGATACCGCCTTTTTGTCGCTCCAAATGCGTCCAGCCACGAACCAGTCGTGTGGCAAGATGGTTAAGCTGTGCCAGTTCAACCTGTAGCTTGCCTTCATAGGTTCTGGCTCGTTGTGCAAAAATATCCAAAATCAGCCCTGTGCGATCCAGCACGCGGCATTTGACCAGTGCTTCCAGATTGCGTTCTTGGCTGGGTGTGAGTGTGTGGTTAAAAATTACCACGATATCATCGGTTTGATTGGATTCACGAAAACGCTTGACGGCATCGGCAATCTCTTCGGCTTTGCCAGTACCGACAAAATATTTGGCGTGTGGCTTGTTGCGAGTACCTGTGATGGTCTCAATCTCGTTAGCACCTGCCGAATGCACCAGCAGGCGAAACTCCTCCAAGTCATCAGGGTCGCTGATTTGATGAATGTCCAAATGTACCAAGATGGCGTTTTCACCACCTTCATGCCGTTCAAAATACTGCAAAATACTTCCTTTTTAAAATATTACTATCAAAATATTACCAAACTTGGACAGATTTATCCAGTTGTTGTGCTGCTTGTTGATAAATTGTGTTGGGTGTGTGATTTTCAAGTGGCAGGGCGTAGGGCTGTCATTTTATTGGTGTTTTCTGTGATGATTTTTCATCATGGGCGATAAAAATACAAATCTATGTTACAATAAACAGTGGCTTTTGCCAAATATGAACTTGTATGGATTGTGTGAAAAGGCGTGTTATGTCATCACAAGCAAAAAATTTTCAGCTGATTTCTCGGCACAAATCGCTTGATTTGTCCACACCTAAGATTATGGGTATTTTAAATATCACGCCTGATTCATTTTCTGATGGTGGGCGTTATACCAACCTTGATGACGCACTAAGACAGGTTGAGTATATGATTGAGCAGGGCGTGCATATTGTTGATATTGGTGGCGAATCTACTCGCCCAAATGCCCTGCCTGTCAGCAGTGATGTTGAGATTGCTCGTGTGCTGCCTGTGGTGATGGCAATTCGCCAAAGGTTCGGTGATGGGCTGTGGCTGTCTTTGGATACCAGCAACCCAAGCCTGATGCAGGCAGGCATTGAGGCAGGGGCGGATATGATTAATGATGTACGAGCCTTGACCCGCAAAGGGGCAGCGGCGGTGGCAGCAAATCTGAATGTGCCTGTTGTGCTGATGCACCACCGCGGTGAGCCAGATGAGATGGATCGCCTTGCCAGCTATCATGATGTGTTAAATGAGGTGATTGCTGAGCTTGGCAATCATGTCAATACTGCCATAAAAGCAGGCGTTAGTCGCGATAATATCATCATTGATGTAGGCATGGGATTTGCCAAAAATTTTGCCGAGCATCGTATTTTGACAAAAAATCTGGACAAAGTCATCGGGCATTTTGGCTTACCAATGCTGTTCGGCGTTTCTCGTAAACGGTTTTTGGGCGAGATTTTACAAAATGGTCAAAAAGCTTGGCATAATCACGAGCCAAGTAAGAGAGATACACTTGGTGCGGCGATGTCGCTTTTGGCGGTGCAGGCAGGGGCGAGCATTGTGCGTGTGCATGATGTTGCCAAAACAGCACAGGTATTGTCTCTTTGGCAGCAGATTTATGGTGATGAATAGAATATAAGTAAAAATTATTAATAAGTGTAAAATTTATCAAATATGCCAAAATTACCCGTAATACGCATGGAGCAGGAAAATTTGCCCAAAGCATGATGTGAATAATTGACCGCAAACAGGGCAGTCTTAGCTTTTTTGCTGTGCCAAGATATGTAAGGCAGTTAGGGCGACCACAGGGGCGGTCTCGGTACGCAGGATTCGCTCACCAAGCGTCCAAGGGACAAAGCCATGTTGTATGGCAAGGCTGATTTCATCAGGGCTAAGACCGCCTTCTGCACCAATCAACAGGCTGATGTGATGAGGCAGGGGTGTGCTAAAGTCTGGATTGCCATCGGTTAATGTCAGCACAAGTTTTAGCTCTGCTTGACAGGCTGCCACCCATTCGTCAAGTGCAACTGGCGGGGTGATTTGGGGGACAAGATTTAGCCCACATTGCTCACAGGCAGCTATGGCAACGGCTTGCCAATGGTCTAGTTTTTTTAAATCTCGTTCGTACTTTAGGTGTGCCTGACATCGCTCACTGGTCAGTAGCTCAATGCGATGTACGCCCATTTCGGTGGCCTTTTGAATGGCATAATCCATGCGTTCGCCACGACTCATCACCAATCCAATGCTGGCAGCAAAAGCAGGTGTGCGATTGATGGGGTTGAATTCACCAATCGCTACAGTGGCTGTTTTTTTATCAATTGCAGTTAGCGTGGCTTGGTATTCGCCGCCACGACCATCGAACAAAATAGCACCATCACCAACTTTGGCACGCAGCACCTTGCACCAATGATGATAAATTTCATCAGGCAGTTGTATTGTTTGTCCGATGTGCTGTTGGCTTAGCTGACTGTTAATAAAAAATCGTGGCATAATGTTGACAGACTGATGTGCTGATTATGAAGTCAAACCCAAAGCCTTGACAAGCTCTTTGTTTGGTTCGGTGCTGTTCATGCTATAAAAATGCAACGCAGGCACACCTTCACGAATCAATCTTTGGCACAGGGTATGCACCACCTCAAAGCCAAATTGGCGAATTGCCTTGCGATCATCGCCAAAATCTGCCAACTGTTTGCGAATGTAGCGTGGAATATCTGCACCACACCCATCAGCAAAACGGATGATATTGGAGGCATTGGTAATGGGCATGATGCCTGCAATGATGGGGAATTGATCTTGATGCACACCTTTTTTGGCCAATTTATCACGCAAAAACAAATAGCTGTCAGCGTTATAAAAAAACTGTGTAATTGCTTCATTGGCACCAGCGTGATACTTGGCAACTAGGTTATCAATATCGGCATCAAAGTTGCGTGCTTGTGGGTGCATTTCTGGATAGGCGGCCACCTTGATGGTAAAATGCTCACCGCTGTGCTGGCGAATAAATTTCACCAAGTCAAGTGCATAAGGCAACTCACCATAGCCAACTTGACCGCTAGGTAGATCGCCACGCAATGCCACGACTCGGGTTACGCCAAGTGATTTATAAAAATCAAGTAACTCACCGATTTCGGCTTTGGTGTCGCCAATGCAAGACATATGCGGTGCAATGGGTGTGTCAGATTGCTTGCTTAATGCCTCAACAATACCCAGTGTGCGTTCGCGTGTTGAGCCACCAGCCCCATAGGTTACGCTAAAATACTGCGGATTTAGGGCGTTTAGTGTGTCAAAAGTGGTCAAAAGTTTGTCTTGGGCTTCGTCCGTTTTGGTGGGAAAAAACTCAAAAGAAAATGGGACTTTGTTGTTTGTGTTGTTTGGCTTGGTTTGGTTTTGTAATTCTGATTTGACAGAATTTAATAGGGTTTCAATGTCATTAAGACGATTTAAAAGTGATTGGGTCATTTTAAAGCTCTATTTAAATTAAGGGGTTAATAACGGTTAAAAAAGGATAATCGGTAAAGTCTCTGGTGTTGGCGGTATAAATACCGTTGATGCCATTGTCTTTTAGGGTAGCTGTAATGGCGGTATCAAATATTTTATTTCTTGAAAAATGTGTTTTGATTAGGTCAGCAAAAGTGGTAATTTGTGTATTTTTTGGGTGAATGATTGTTAATCCACAGTCTTGTAAATAATCAATAACATCAATGGCTTGTTGGGGTGTTAGGGGTCTTTCTAATCTGTGCCAAGTAATGCTGTGTACAAACTCAATACAGCTTTGTTGGCAGATGCAAATGGATAATTGACCAAATTCGTCAAACTGGGTCATTTTTTGCGATAAAAATTGCCCTGCCTTTTGATGAAAAGGCGAGCCTTGATTATAGGCATAAACCAAAATATTGGTATCAATGGCAAATGGTTTATTTATCATCATCAATACCTAAGATTTGTTTGTGTCTTTCTTCGTATATTTCGTTACGAGTGGGCGTATCAATATTTCCCAAATCAAAAGGCGTTAATTCAAATGCTTTTTTGGGTTTATTTGATGGTTCGGGTGCTATTTGCTTTAAGCTGTCGGCAATGGCAGATATTGCCTGTATCCGCTCTTGATAGCTGGCATTGACAATTTCATAAATCGCTTGTTCAATGGCCATCTTTCACTCCTTATTTAAAATTTAGTGATTAAAAAACTCACCCCAATCATTATCCACATCAGCACTTCTAATAATAAACACACATAAATATATTTGCCTTTATCTTTTTGACCAAGACCAACAAAAGAAACAGCCAAGAATGAGGCATAAATCACCATAATGACATCACGCCCAATGCCCTGCCATAATAATATCGTACAAATAATAAAACAACCGACATTGAGCGATAAGCTAATTAAGTCTTGAATTTTAGTCCAGTTCGGCACGGCTAAATAAATCCAAAATTAGCTCATTATCATCAAGAGCATTTTTAAAAGCGATGATAAATTCTTTTAAAGCGTTCGTATCAGCGTGATTTGCCCATACGCAAAACATACTACTTTCGCTATCAAAGTGAATTTTATCCGTCAAATGGGGCATTTTTTCGTCCAAAAACACAACTGCCAACGATTGCCAATCATAGCCATTCCCTTCAAAGTCTTCATCGGCACGGTTATCAAAGATGTGTTGTTTATAATCGCCAACGTCGCTCATAATGACCGAAACGCTGTCTTCGTGTTCTATCCATTTAAAGGGGGTGATTTGGTTTTTAAAATCGGACATTATTATCTCCTTAATAAATTTACAATAAAAGTGGCATTAAACAATACCACTTTTATCATAGCAATGATTAAAAGTAAAATCAAGTCATCAGTATTTATATTCGTCCGCCTTAAAAGGGCCGTCCACAGGCACGCCCAGATAATCCGCTTGCTCTTGGGTGAGTTTGGTAATAACTCCGTTAAAGCCTGCAACCATGGCGGCGGCAACTTCTTCGTCCAGTTTCTTTGGCAGGACTTTGACATAAACCTTGTCCGCTTTGGTAGCTGCTGGCAAATCAGCAAATTTTTCTTGATACAGATGAATCTGTGCCAGCACTTGGTTGGCAAATGAGCCGTCCATGATGCGTGATGGGTGGCCTGTGGCGTTGCCAAGATTCACCAAACGACCTTCTGATAGGATAATCAGATAATCACTGTCATCATTTGAGCGATATACTTGATGCACTTGTGGCTTGACCTCAACCCATTTCCAGTTATCACGCATAAATTGGGTGTCAATTTCGGTATCAAAGTGTCCGATATTACAGACCACAGCGGTTGATTTTAGGGCTTTTAGCATATCGGCATTACACACATGATAATTGCCCGTTGTGGTAACGATAAGGTCGGTATCTTGTAGTAAGGTGGTATTTACGCCATTGGCAGGGTCGCCATCAACAAACGGTGAAACCAACTCATAGCCGTCCATGCACGCCTGCATGGCACAGATTGGGTCAATCTCACTGACACGCACAATCATGCCTTCTTGGCGTAAACTTTGAGCAGAGCCTTTACCAACATCGCCATAACCGACAACCAAGGCACGGCGACCTGATAGCAACATATCGGTACCACGCTTAATGGCATCGTTGAGCGAGTGGCGGCAACCGTATTTGTTGTCGTTTTTGGATTTGGTAACTGCGTCATTGACATTGATTGCAGGGACTTTTAATTCACCTTTGGCAAGCATATCAATCAAGCGATGCACGCCTGTGGTAGTCTCTTCGCTAATGCCATGAATGCGATCTAGCATTTGTGGGTATTTGTTGTGAATGAGTGCGGTCAAATCACCCCCATCGTCCAAGATAAGGTTGGCGTCCCACAGTTTGCCATCTTGGTGAATTTGTTGCTCTAGGCACCATTCGTATTCTTCTTCGGTTTCGCCTTTCCATGCAAACACAGGAATACCAGCAGCGGCAATGGCAGCGGCAGCGTGGTCTTGGGTAGAGAAGATATTGCAAGAAGTCCAACGAACTTCGGCACCCAATGCCACCAAGGTCTCAATCAGTACCGCAGTCTGAATGGTCATGTGGATACAGCCGACGATTTTGGCACCAGCCAGTGGTTGGGTGGCTGCATAACGCTTACGCAGACCCATCAAAGCAGGCATCTCGGTTTCGGCAAGTTTTATCTCTTTGCGACCAAATTCGGCAAGGCTGATATCAGCCACTTTATAATCAGTAAATGCAGACACTGCGTCCACTCCTTTAAATTGAATAAATTAAAATTGGCGAATAAAACGCAGATGTCGTTGATTATTTTCAAATAACCACATTTGAAAAAGCAAGCCTCACCGAAAACGGTTGCAACATCTCTTGCTGATTGGATTTGTTATTATAACAAACATTTTGGAAGTTTTCATTAGCCAATGATATTTTGCCAAAAAAAGACGGCTTGATGGGACAAGCCGCCTTGTATTGCATTGGCTTAGTATTTTAAAGTAATGGCAGTGTAGAAATTAATGCCGTCCTCATTATAGCGAGTACCCCAGCTTTCGTTGGTAATGTATTTTTTGTTTAATACATTGTTAAGTCGCTGAGTAATGCTGATATTTGGCGACAGTTCATAAGTGCCACTTAGGTTTAATAAACCATAACCTTCGATTTTGGCACCATGATTTGCTTGCATATAGTAGCTGCCAAGACGCTGATATTCGGCACGCAGGTTGAAGTTGTTGCCAACATAGCCGATGTATGCCGTACCCTTATGCTCTGGGCGAACAGTTAGATTGCTCTTGGTTTTTGGGTTGGTGGCTGTTGGGGTTACATCGTTAGCCTCTTGATAGTCATAGCTTAGACCTGCGATATAGCCATTATTAAACGCCCAATCAGTGGTTAGGTTGGCACCCATCACCTCAACTTCGTTGAAGTTTCTTAGAGCCCAGACGCCATTGTTGTCCCAGCCACCGATTAAGTCGGTAACATCGCTGTAATAGCCTGTCAGTCTGGTTTTGTGATTGGCACCTGCCAGCTCTACAAAGGCTTCGGTATTTTTGCTGTTTTCAGGTTTTAGATCTGGATTGCCACTGTCAGGCCAGTACAGCTGGTTAAAACTTGGTGCTTTAAAGCCTGTGGCATAATTGACACCAACACGCACCGCTGGCGTTAGGCGATATGCCAAACCTGCGTTGTAGGTTGTTTTGTCGCCATACCAAGAGTTGTCATCATAACGAACAAAGGCTTGGGCATCAAAGTTGTTGTAGTTGGCTTGATAACCAACATAAGCACCAGTGTTGCGGCGGCTTGTTTGCGAATAGTTGGTGCTGGAGTCTACATCTTGTTGCAAATGCTCACCGCCAACCAGTATCTTACCAACAGGCAATGCGTGTACTAGGCTTAGGTTGGTTTGTTTTTGAGTGCTGTCAAATATGCCTGTGTTTCTTGTGTTGGCAAAATTACTGCTTTTGTCGATGGATTCACCATATTGTAGGCGAATTTGACCATTTGGGTGATAGTTATAATTAATATAAGCATTGGCAGAGCCATTTTTTTGCTTATCATAAATATTTTCTGCGGTTGAGAAGGTATTGTCATATTCAACCGTGCCTTTGCTTGCCAATAGGCTAGCACCAACTTCCACTTGATTGATTTTGTGGCTGATGCTGGCACTGATGCTATTGCGGTCAAAGCCGTCCGTATCTCGCTGGCTTGCTGCGTATGGGCTGGCAATGGCGTTAATGCCGTCAGTTTCGGTATGGCTGGCAGTCAGACTAAGGTTGGTGTTGTCATTGGCATAGCTGACACCAGCACCATAGGTGAGCTTGTCATGCGAGCCAGCACCAACTGTAGCAAAGGCGTGCAAGCCGTTTTCAATGCCTTTTTTGGTGAATATCTGAATCACCCCACCCATCGCACTGGCACCGTAGATACTAGAACCTGATGCACCATGTAAAATCTCAATACGCCCAATCTGGCTGGCACTTAAAGCACCTAATGCAGACTGACCAGTGGTTAGGCTACCATAGCGAATGCCGTCAATCAGCACCAAAATGCCACTGCTATCAAAGCCACGCAAATAAAAATTACTGGTCTTGTCCGTGCCACCGCTTGAATATGAGCTAAACCCTGACTGTGCCTTGATGATATCAAGTGCATTTTGACCCTGATAGCGTTGCAGTGCTTCGCCATCAATAACAGTGGTCTGAGCGATGGTGTTGGTTACCTTGGTTGGTGTGCGTGTCGCAGTTACCACCACAGGGTCAAGATTGACCGTTGGTACAGTGCTGGTAGTGGCTGTGGTATTGGCGATTGCCACCGTTGATAAAGTTGTGGTTGGGGCTAGTGCCAAAATAATGGCATGGCGTAGTGTAATAGAGGACATAATTTACCCTAAGTTATAGCGATTTGATATTTTTGCAATAATTCTTGCTGTCTTTTTGCTTTTTGTAAGCTAAATTTTTATTATAACATGAATAAAACTTACTAAAATAAATTTATCATGAAATTTTTTAATATAATATTGAAAATTTTTCAGGTTGTATGTTAATGCATGAAAAATCAACGACAAAGGGGGTGACTGGTTGATTGTCAGCGTGTTCGGTTATACAATAAATCATAAAAATTGGCAATGTGTGCAGAACAAACTGCTGATAATTGCCAGATTTAATGGTGTTGATTTTGGCAGATGTGATATCGTGAGGTTTTTTTGACTTTTTTGCGTAATGCTTTGGGTGTTTTGTGTGTGCTTGGGCTGTTTTTGATGGTGCCAGTGCAGGCAAACACCACCAAATGGCTTAATCAAGACAAGCAGACAGCAGCTCAGCCACAAGCAGAGCCTGATAGTTTTGGTCGAGAAACGCCCAGAGGGACGGTGCAGGGCTTATTAAAAGCGATTGCCGCTGGTGATGATGAGTTGGCAACAAAATATCTTGATGGTCGCTATCTTGCCAGTAGCAAGACACCCAATCGTGAGATTGTTGAGCGGTTGATTGTCGCTCTCGATGCAGGGGGTAGGTTATATCCTGATTTGCAAATCAATCACAGCAGTGAGGGTAATTTATCGGACAATCTGCCTAGTGATATTGATAAAGTGGGTGAGATTGTGCTGATGAATGAGCGTTTTGATATTTTGCTCAATCGGCGAGTTGATGATAATGGCGTGGCATTTTGGCAAGTGTCGGCACAGACGCTGCAAAATCTACCAACCACAACCAAACACACACAAACCCTGTCTGAGCGGTTGAAATTCAGCACGGCACAAACCGATATCGAGAGTAAATATTGGCTTGAGCTTGCTGCTTTGTTGCTGCTTGTGGTGGCACTGTATGCGGTGATTAATCTTTTGGTGTGGCTATTGTATTGGGTCAGTAAGCTGGCTTATACCGCGATAAGTCATAAGCCGTTTCGGGTAACGCCAAGTGTCATTATGCCACTGTCGCTGGTTGTGGTGGCGTTGATTTTGCCCGAAGTTATGCTAAAACTTGGCGTACCTTTGACCTTGCGTAATTCATTTGGACGCATCAAAGACATGATTGCATGGGGTGCGGTGGCGTGGTTGATGTTGCGATTGCTTGATGCAGTATTTCGTAGAGCGGAGGCGAATTCACTCAAGCGAGCCAGACCTGAGCAAGTGTCTATCCTGAATTTATTACGCAAAGTTGCTAAAGTATTTTTGTTGATTTTTGTGCTGATTTTAATTTTTGGCAACTTGGGTTTTGATTTGACCACAGGCATTGCAGCACTAGGGGTGGGCGGTTTGGCACTTGCTTTTGGTGCTCAAAAAAGCATCGAGAACCTTATCGGCTCGGTCGTGGTGGTGGCAGATCGCCCTGTGCATGTGGGCGATTATTGCAAATTTGGCACTTATGAAGGCGTGGTTACTGATATTGGCATTCGCTCAACACGCATTCGCACGCTAAATCGCACGGTGGTTACTGTGCCAAATGGTGAATTCTCGTCATTGCAAATTGAAAATTTCACCGCAAGGGATATGTTTTATTTTTTGCATGAATTGTTTATCAAACGCACGGCAGATTTGGCTGAAATCGAACGAATGATTACCGAATTGCAGGCGTATTTGGCAGCACATGAGTTGACCAATGATGAATGGAATCAGGTGTGGATTCGCCAGCTTAGACAAGACTGCTATGTGATTGAGATGCGAGCGTATATTGCCGCTGCCGATGCTCGGGATTTTTATGCCAAACAGACCAAATTGCTGATTGATGTATTAAGGCAGGTTGAGCAGTATTCGGTGGAACACGCACTGCCCAGCCAATCGGTGCTGATTGATAAAGAGCATGATTGAAAAGCTAAGCTAGGCTATAATTTGGCAAATTAGGGCTTGGTTTTTGCTTATCATAAGAGCGTGTTGGCTTGCAAAATCTTGGACGGTCGCCAAATTAGCCCAAGCACAGATAAGGCTTGAATGTATCGGCAAGATAACCAGTGAGGCTGGCGGTTTTAATGTGTCATTTTTGTATTTTTGAAAAAAATGCCAAGAAAGTTTATAATAATAAAATACAGATAATAAGGTATTTTAATTTTAACTTGTTAATTAAATAAAACTATTTAATAAAGGTTTAGCTATGTCCTTTACTGACAGCCATGCTCATCTAACTTACCTGACACTTGACAATCACAATCATCAACCGCAAGCACTGCTTGATGCCATGAGCCATGCTGGTGTTGGTCGTGTGATGGCAATCATGTGTCAATTGTCAGAAAATCAGGCAATTCGCGAATGGGTGGATTTGGCATCACAAAATCAATCCATGCCTGATATTGGTATGAGTGTCGGCATTCACCCTTGTCAAGATGAGGCTGTGCTGGCGGCCGTTTGTGTTGATGATTTGTTGGCACTTGATGGTGATAAAGTATGGGCATTTGGCGAGACTGGGCTTGATTATTATTGGGACGAAAACAAAAGCAAGGCACAAAAACACAGTTTTGCAACCCATATCGCTGCCAGCAAGATTGCCAAAAAACCCATTGTGGTTCATACCCGAAATGCCTATCAAGATACTTTAGATGTGCTAAAATCCGAAAACTGTGAGCATGGGATTATCCATTGTTTTACTGAGGATTATGCGTTTGCCCGTCAGGCACTTGACGGTGGACTTTATATTTCGCTTTCGGGGATTATAAGTTTTAACAAATCGCAGGATTTGCGAGAAGTTGTTGCCAAGCTGCCTCTGGATAGATTATTGATAGAGACGGATAGTCCATATTTGGCACCTGTACCGAAGCGAGGCAAGCAAAATGAGCCAACTTTTGTCCCTTATGTGGCACAAGTTTTGGCAAAAATTTTTGACAAAACGCCTGAGGAAATAGGGCAAATCACCAGTGATAATTTTATTAGACTGGTTAATCAATATAAAAATATTATTTAAAAAATAAAAACAATACCCTGTCATTTAATCAGCAAGCTGGGTTTGATTTATTGTTTTAAATAAAACAGCGATGATAAATTGCAAGCTGGGCTATTGTTGTGGCAAGCAAATGTATCCAAGGCAAAAAATAACTGGTCTTAGTATCTTTAATGGGAAAGAGCTGGTAGGTGGGATTTTTAATAAATTAAACAATCAGGGCAGAAAATTAATCAGCCCTGATTGTTAGAAGTGGTTAAGCCTTTTTTAGCATATGCCCTTCAAGATAATGAATATTTTGTGCCTCTTCACAAAATGCCTCATCTTGCAAAATGACATCTCGGTGGAGCGGAATGTTGGTTTTGACACCACCAACCACCAGTTCGTCCAAAGCGTGCAATGTCTTAGCAATGGCTTGGCGACGAGTCTGTGCATGACAGATCAGCTTGCCAATCAAAGAGTCATAATAGCTTGGAATGCGGTACCCTTGGTACAGATGCGAATCAAAGCGAATGCCAGAGCCACTCGGGGTAAATAGCTGTTCAATTTTGCCGGGTGAGGGCATAAAAGTCTTGGGGTCTTCGGCATTGATACGGCATTCGATGGCATGACCACGAATGGTGATTTCATCTTGATGATAAGACAATCCATAGCCTGCGGCAATTTTTAATTGCTCAACCACAATGTCAATGCCTGTAATCATCTCGGTAACAGGGTGCTCAACTTGCACACGCGTATTCATCTCAATAAAGAAAAATTCGCCATTTTCGTATAAAAATTCAAAAGTACCCGCACCTCGATAACCGATTTGTTCGCACGCACGCACGCAGGCTTGCAAAATTGGTGTGCGTACATCATCAGGAATATCAGGGGCTGGTGCTTCCTCAAGCACCTTTTGATGACGGCGTTGTAATGAGCAGTCGCGATCAAATAGATGCAAGGCATGACCGTTACCATCGCCCAATACCTGTACCTCAACATGGCGAGGATTTTTTAGGAATCGCTCCATGTATACCGTATCATCGCCAAAGGCACTTTGAGCTTCGGTTTTGGCGGCTTGTACTTGGTTGAGCAGCTCTTCAAAGCGTTCAACAACACGCATACCACGACCACCGCCACCAGCTGCGGCTTTGACAATCAAAGGAAAACCGATTTTTTTGGCTTGTTCTTCGGCGTTATGAATGGTGATGGCACCGACCGAACCTGGTACAGTTGGCACGCCAGCTTCTTTCATGGCATTAATGGCAGAGACTTTATTGCCCATCAAGCGAATATGCTCAGGGTGTGGACCAACAAAGGTCAATCCTGCTTCTTCGACACGCTCGGCAAACTCGGCATTTTCGGACAAAAAGCCATAACCTGGGTGGATTGCATCTGCCCCTGTGATTTCGGCAGCGGCAAGCAGGGCATTAATATCTAGATAACTCTGGGCAGAAGGTGCGTTGCCGATGCAGACCGCTTCATCAACAAAACGCAAATGCATCAGATCTTTGTCGGCAGTGGAATACACACCAACGGTTGCAATGCCCAGTTGCTTACAGGCTCGGACAATACGCAGAGCAATCTCGCCACGATTGGCAATGAGGAGTTTTTTAATCATGGCACATCTCGTTAGGCTTTGTAGCGGATAACAGGTTGTCCAAATTCAACCACTTCGGCATTACTGACCAAAATTTCTTCGATAATGCCACTTTGGGTGGCTTCTAGCGGATTCATGATTTTCATTGCTTCAATGATGCCCAAAGTATCGCCAGCTTCAACTTTTTGACCAACCTTGACAAATGGAGGATCGTTTGGACTAGGTGCAGAATAAAACACACCAACCATAGGCGAAGTTTCGATTTTGCCGCTGATTGTTTTGCTGGCGGCAGGTGCAGGAGTGGCAGTAGTGGTAGCAGGAGCGACAGCTTGGGGGGCGACAACGGTTTGGACGGCGGTGTTGCGTGTAAGACTGATGTATTTGTCGTCATGACCATATTCTAGGTTTAACAGATCTTTTTCTTCCATCAGATCGACAAGTTCGCGAATTTTTTTGATGTCCATCAGGATTACCTTTGCTAAAAAGTGAAAAACAGGCTAACTGTCGAGCGACTGCAACAACAGCGAGCAAAACAATGCAAGAACACCGGATTTGATGCCAGCGTCAAATATCTTTATATAGTGTACATTCGTTTTATTTTATTGCAAGTGTTTTTTGCAATATTTTGCTACAAAATTGTCAAAAAGGGCTTTTTTAGGTGAATTTTGGCACGATATAGTCGGTGTCATCAGCCAGCCACTTAGGCTTGACCCATTTTTGTGATTCAACAAATTGATAGCTTGTCATCTGATGTAATAAATCGTCAATGGTGTTGGCAACACAGACCAGATTCATGTTGCTTGCTGGCATAAAGCCTGTTTCTGCGGTTTGTTCCAGCAACTTTAGCAAGGGGTCAAAAAATCCATCAATATTCAGCACACCAATGGGTTTGTTGTGTTGGCGAAGTTGTGCCAGTGAGATGACCTCAAACAGTTCTTCATAAGTACCAATGCCACCGGGTAGGGCAATAAATGCCTTGCCAAGCTCAATCATTTTTAGCTTGCGAGTTGCCATATCACAAGTAGTGATGAGTTCGCTTAAGCCTTGATGGGCAACCTCTTTGTCCTTTAAAAATTGTGGAATCACCCCAATGCTGGCACCACCGTGTGCCATGATGCTGCCTGCCAAAACACCCATCAAGCCAACTTTGCCACCGCCATAGACCAGCGTAATGCGATGTTTGGCAAATGCCTGTCCCAGTGCATAAGCAGCATCACGATAGGCGGGCGTATTGCCCAGATTGGAACCGCAATATACCACGATGTGAGAAAATTTATCGCTATAATTCATTAGATATTCTTATTAATGGTTATTGTTGGTAATTTGTGGTGTATTTAGTACTTGTAAAATATGCTCTTTAAATGGTGTTAATACTGGGAGTAATTTTTCGCACACAAGCTGCTTACGATAACCAAGCAGCTCTCTGGGTAGGTTATCAATATCACCATCATAGGCAACCAAGAGTAACAGATGATTGAGCCAGCGATTTTTTAGTAATAAATTGACGGGAATGTGGTGCGTATCACTGTATTCACTCAAGGCAGCATCAAGTGGTTTTTTAAAGGGTTTTGCCTTGCTGTGATAAGTAGGGTTTGGTAAGGGTGGCAGGGCATTTTCGGGCAGGGCGTTGGTTTGGCGAATGATACGCACGATCTCATCGCCATGGCGTCTTAGCACGGCACGGTTTAGTGTGGTGCGTGCCAGCAGTTTAATGCTGTCAGGCATTTGCTCGATAATCTCACGCAAGGCTTGCTTGCCAATAATAAAACTGCGAGGTTCGTTGGTGGCACGAGCCAAAGTTTCTCGCCAGATGGTCAGTTGCTGAAGTGCAGCGATTTGACGGCGATTATAAATCGGAGCTAATAAATCAATATATAGCACATCATCATTTTGTGTGGCAAGTTCGTGTAATTCATGTGCATAATGCCGACTGTCCTCTTGAGTGCAGCTTAGAATGTTACGCCGTGCCAATTCATCACAAACCACCTCATAAAGTGTCAATAGATAACGCACATCGTTGGCGGCGTATATTTCTTGTTCGTGTGATAAAGGGCGTGCCAGCCAGTTGGATTGACTTTCGCCTTTGTCAATATTGATGCCTAAAATCTCGCTTAATGCTTGGCTGTAGCCTGTTTGTAGTTTGCCTGACAGGTATGCCACCGCCAGCTGCACATCAAAGACATTGTCAAGCGGTGGGCATTTGGCAAGTAGATAAAAAATCCCCAAATCTTCACCACACGCATACCAAATCATTGTCGGTATTTCTGCCAATGCCTGCCAAAATTCCGTCAAATCAAGGCGTGGAGCATCGACCAAATAAATAGCACTGCCAGTATTCACCTGCACCAATGCCAAAATCGGATAGTAGGTGGTGCGTTTAATAAATTCGGTATCAAGTGCAACTTTGTCAATCCCATCAATTTCATCAATCAGGGCATAAAGCTCATCCTCGGTGCGAACCCAGCGTGTGGGTAGCTGGTCAAGAGCATGGGTGTCAATGGTTGGTTTTGGGGGATTAAAATACGCTGTTTGTGTCATGGTGATTGTTTGGGCGGTTGCTCAGGACGGATTATAAAGAACCACGATTTTGTAGGGCTTGGTGTAGGGTAATGCTGTCGATATACTCAAGTTCGCCACCCATTGGAATGCCTTGGGCTAGGCGAGTGATTTTTGTTACATGATTGCAGACAGCGTCATGGATAAAAAACGCCGTAGTCTGACCTTCAATGGTTGAGCCTGTGGCGATGATTAATTCACTGATGGCCTCATTTTTGATGCATGCAATCAGCTCATCTATGTGCAAATCGTCAGCATTAATGCCATCAATTGGAGAAAGATGACCACCCAGCACAAAATATCTGCCACGATATGCACCGCTTTGCTCAATCGCCATCACATCGGCGGCACTTTCAACCACGCAAAGTAACGAACTATCACGGCGGGAATCACGGCAAATTGGGCAGATTTCATCATCGCTGAATGAATGGCAATGACGACATTCGATGATCTCTTTCATGGCAATATCCAGTGCGGCTGCCAGATTGATGCCTTGTTGGCGTTTTTTGCTAAGTAATTGCAGTGCCATGCGTTGGGCTGATTTTTGTCCAACGCTTGGTAAGATTTGCAATTGTTTGATGAGATGGTCAAGTTTTGGCGTGAGCATGAGTTAGCCAAACAACCCTTTCATGCTGGGCGGCAAACCCATGCCTGTTGTTGCACCAGCCATCACTTCTTCATGTAGCTCGTCAGCTTGACGCACTGCATCATTAACCGCAGCTGCCACCAAATCTTCAATCATATCAGGCTCATCACCCATCAGGCTTGGGTCAATAAAGAGGCGTTTGACAACATGGCGACCTGTCATGGTAACTTTCACCAAGCCATTACCAGCTTCACCTTGCACCTCTTTGGTGGCAAGGCTGGCTTTGGCAGCTTCGACATTTTTTTCGACTTGCTTTTGCATGGCTTGGGCTTGTTGCATTAGGGCTTGAATGTTCATACTTTTCTCAAAATTAACTTATTAATCATGTGATAATAATTAAAATCATATCACAAAAAATGCACAGCTAACATTATAGCATAAATTTACCAAAGTAGCGGTGCATTGGACTAAATTTTGCACGCACCATTGGCACAGCCGTCATCAAGGTCGTTTTGACTATCGTCCGCACCATCACGCGTGTTGTGATAATAAAGTGTTTTGACACCAAATTTATAAGCAGTGAGCAAATCTTGAATCAAAACCTTCATCGGTACTTTACCACCGTCAAATTTGGCAGGGTCGTAGTTGGTATTGGCTGAGATGCTCTGGTCGATGAATTTTTGCATGATGCCAACCAATCTTAGATAGCCATTATTATCAGGAATATCCCAAAGTAGCTCATATTGGCTCGCCAGTCGCTCAATTTCAGGGACGACTTGTTTTAAGATGCCATCTTTGGACTGCTTGACCGATACCAAGCCACGAGGCGGTTCGATGCCGTTGGTGGCGTTGGCGATTTGGCTAGATGTCTCTGACGGCATAAGGGCTGACAGGGTGGAGTTGCGTAAGCCGTATGTCTTGATGTCAGTTCGCAATGCCTCCCAATCTAGGTGCAAAGGCTCGGTGCAAATACTGTCCAAATCTGCCTTGTAGGTATCAATGGGCAGAATGCCTTGACTGTAGGTGGTCTGCTCAAACCATGGGCAAGCCCCTTGCTCTTTGGCAAGTTTGTTAGAAGCCTTTAATAGATAATATTGTAATGCTTCAAAAGTGCGATGGGTAAGCCCCAGTGCTGCAGCATCCGAATAGCGAGTGCCATTTTTTGCCAGATAATAAGCATAGTTGATAACGCCCACACCAAGCGTGCGTCGGTTCATGCTGCCTCTTTTGGCGGCGATGACAGGGTAGTCTTGATAATCAAGCAGGGCATCAAGGGCACGCACGATAAGTTCGGCAGGCTCTTCAATGTCGCTTAATGAATTGATTTTGCCCAAGTTTACTGCCGAAAGTGTACAAAGGGCGATTTCACCTTTGTCGTCATTGATATTATCAAGTGGTGCAGTTGGCAGGGCGATTTCCATGCACAAATTTGATTGGCGAATCGGTGCAATGCTCGGATCAAAGGGGCTGTGTGTGTTGCAATGATCGACATTTTGGATATAGATACGACCTGTGCTGGCACGCTCTTGTAGCATAAGGCTGAACAAATCACGGGCAGCGACTTTGCGTTTGCGAATGTTGTCATCTGCCTCGTATTGATGATAGAGGCGTTCAAATTCTGCCTGATTGGCAAAAAATGCCTCATACAGACCCGGCACATCAGAGGGTGAGAATAGGGTGATTTGTTCGCCTTTAATCAGTCTTGTGTACATGGTTTTGTTCAGTTGCACACCATAATCCATGTGGCGAACACGGTTATCCTCAACACCGCGGTTGTTTTTTAGCACCAATAGACTTTCGATTTCTAAGTGCCATAGTGGATAAAATAAGGTTGCTGCACCACCGCGTACACCGCCTTGCGAGCAAGACTTGACAGCTGCTTGGAACATTTTAAAAAATGGAATACAGCCTGTGTGTTGAGCTTCACCGCCACGAATTGGACTGCCCAAAGCACGGATTGCCCCTGCGTTGATGCCAATGCCTGCCCGCTGTGAAACATAGCGAACAATGGCAGAAGTGGTGGCATTAATACTGTCCAAATTGTCATCGCATTCAATCAATACGCAGGAGCTAAATTGTCTGGTCGGTGTGCGTACACCTGCCATAATTGGCGTAGGTAGCGAGATATAAAAGTTCGAAGTGGCATCATAGAACCGCTTGACATAATCCAGTCGGATTGCCTTATCGTAGCTGGCAAATAGGCACATACCCACCAGCATGTACAAAAATTGGGGGCTTTCATAAACTTGCTTACTGACTCTGTCTTGCACCAAATATTTGCCCATCATTTGTTCAACGGCGGCATAAGCAAGGTTCATATCACGACTATGGTTGATATGGTCATTTAGCGTGTTAAATTCTGCGACGTCGTAATCTGCCAAGATGTGCTTGTCGTATTTGCCTTGTTCGGTGAGATTTTTGACATGGTCATACAGATGAGGTGGTTCAAACTCACCGTAGGCAATTTTACGCAGATGAAAAATCGCCAAGCGAGCTGCCAGATATTGATAATCTGGTGTGTCGGTTGAAATTAAATCGGCGGCAGCTTTGATGGTGGTTTCGTGGATATCACGAGTGCGAATACCATCATAAAACTGTATGTGTGATTTTAGCTCAACTTGAGATACGGAGACATTGTCAAGCCCTTCGGCAGCCCAAGTAATGACACGGTGAATCTTATCCAAATCAATAGGCTCAAGACGACCATCTCGTTTTGTTACTTTGATTTTATCGATATGCGTCATCGCTACTCCTAAATTGATTATTAACCAAAATTAAATTTATCTATGGCAACATTAAGATATTGCTACAGCTGAATGAAGCAATATGTAAATAATTAACCTACAATATTTAGTACATGGGTAATTTAAGGCTACAATATAGCTGATTTTTTTTGAAAATAAAAGATTGCAACTTTTTTATTTTTGTGATTCATTTACAAATTTTAATTTTTTCAATAACTTACTTTACGATAAAATTTAAACTTTTTTGTAACCAAGAAAATAATTTTTGCCGATGGGGCATAATGAAGGAAATTTTGCAAATTTTATATAAACAGCATTATTAAAAAATATAAAATTTTGCCATATTGGCAGCGTGTATGGGTTTGGGTATTTTGTGATATTTATCAAGTAAAATATAAAATATTATTAAATAAATTTGCAATTTTATCCAATAAATAATAAGCACAAGTGCCAAGCCAAATTGGTTGGCACTTGGGATATTGGGTGGATTTTAGATTTTGCGAAATTTGGCAGTGCGTAAATTTGGCGTGGCTGGTTTGGCTTGCTCATTGTGTTTTTTGCGAACCTCACGAGCCTTGAGCGGTTTTTTGTGAATGCGTGCTTGTTTTTGGCGGGTGGCATGGTTAAGCCCTGTGCCTTGTCGCTGACGCAAACCAACAGATTCAACCAACTTGCCAATTTCTTTGGCATCAAGTTCAATAAAACGACCTGTACGCAATTGGGTTGGCAGCGTGATGACTCCATAGCGTGTGCGAATCAGCCGAGATACTTTGAGATTTTGGCTTTCGAACATACGGCGGACTTCACGCTTACGACCTTCTTTGATGCTGACATGATACCATTTATTGACACCAGTACCACCACCTTCTTTAATGTCGTCAAATTTGGCAAAGCCATCATCAAGCTGCACGCCAGTGGTCAAGGCCGAAGCAATCTGTGGCGTAACTTCGCCCAAAACACGCACGGCATATTCACGCAGTACCTCATGAGATGGGTGCATCAGTCGATGAGCCAGCTCGCCATCGTTGGTAAATAACAACAAGCCTGATGAGTTGATGTCAAGGCGACCGACCATGACCCAACGATCGCCTGTCAGCTTAGGTAGGCGGTCAAATACCGTAGGGCGACCTTCGGGGTCGGACGCTGAGCAGATTTCGCCCTCGGGCTTGTAGTAGGCGATGACACGACGGCGTTTTTCACGCTCGGCTTTTAGGCGAACTTGCCTGCCGTCAATGCGAATCTCGTCAGTCAATACGGCACGGTCGCCCAAGGCGGCAGTTTGCCCATTGATTGAGATGCGTCCTGCCTTGATGATTTCCTCAAGCCCTCGCCGTGAGCCAAGACCTAGCCGTGCCAGCAGTTTTTGTAATTTTTCGCCAGCAGGTTTGTCGGCATCAATGGTGGGAATTGACGGTTGCGTATCGATTTTTGTGTGATTATTCATAAGCTGTCCTGAAAGTGGAATTTAACATTTCTCAATGTAAAGTAAATTGCTGGTACTCATTGGTAGAATCTGTCAAAAACAGCTACTTACCAGCAGTTGCTATGATAGGGCATTTGCTGTCTTTTGGCAAGCATTTGACAAAATAACCAATCATGGCATGGTTTTATGACTTGATATTGACTGATGATTGATTAGAAATTCTTCATTAATTTGGTAAAACAAGTGATGTATCATGACAAAGATTTTAATCGCTCCAAATCTGGCAAGGGTGGCAAATCATCAAGCGTATCCAAGCCAAATGCGTCCAAAAATGCCTTGGTGGTGTGCAGCAGTGCAGGGCGACCCAAAGTGTCTTTGTGTCCTTGTTCGATAATCCAGCCTTTGTCAAATAATTGACGCAAAATATTACTCGATACAGTTACGCCACGCACTTGCTCAATGTCGGTGCGAGTAACGGGCTGCTTGTAGGCAATGACGCTTAGGGTTTCAAGCAGGGCTTGGCTTAGGTTTTCAAGACGCTCTGGAAATACCTGCTGAATCAATCCACTGTAACTGTCTTTGATTTGTAAACGATAGCCGCTGGCGGTTTTGTTTAAAGCCAGCACGCCATGGCTAAGCCGCTCTTGTAGCACTGCTAAGGCATCATTAAGCTCTGATTTACCAATCATCAAGTGCTTTTTTAGGTCGTTGTCGGTTAGCGGCGTTTCACTGGCGTGTAGCAAAACCTCAATGTAACGGCTAAAGGTTTCTGCCTTTTTGTGTGCTTGTAAAAAATCAGGTTTTTGGGTGTCGCTCATTGCTTGCTCGTGTAACTAAAAATCTCAATGTAGCCAATGCAGTGATTCATTGGCAATATCCGTGTTGTCATTATCTGCATGATTAAAACCGATAAAGCCCCGCTTAATCAGCTCAAGCACTGCCACAAAGCTGACAACAACGCCTATTTTGCCTTGCTTTTTATCAAGCAATTCGGCAAAACTACTCACGCCTTTTTCGCTGAGCGTGCGACTAATCATGGCAATGCGTTCGGACAAAGGAACGGTGTCAGCTTGCACCGTGTGCATGGTTGGCTCGGGGCGAATCTGCATGGTAATCAAGCTGTTAATCAGCAAATCTGGTGAATAATTGGGCAGCTCGCGTTGCATTGCTTCATGGCTTGGCATACTGGCAAAAGCCAAAAAGACATCTCGCTCAAGCCGCAATAAGCCATCAATACGATGGGCGGCCTCTTTAATTTGGGCGTATTCTTCCAATCGCCGAATCAAGCGAGCCTTGGGGCTTGTCTCGTCATCACTGATTTCAGGTTGTGGCAACAATAATTCAGACTTGATGGCGATCAGCGTGCTTGCCATCAACAGATAATCACCTGCCAACTCAAAATAAGCCTCGTCCAAATCTTGAATATAGCTCAAATACTGCTCTGTAATTGGCAAAATTGCCGTTTCTGTCAGGTCAAAGTTATTTTTTTTGACCAAATATAGCAAAAAATCAAGCGGCCCTGCAAATTGCTCAAGCCAAATGGCAAATGCCTGAGGAGGAATGTACAAATCCTCAGGCAGATTGAGTACAGGCGTATCAAAAATGCGTACGCCAATATCAGAAGAGGTTGTTGTCATTTAAGTTTCGCCAGTGGCTTAATTCCGATGGCACGCCTAGTTTTGTCCAGTTGTTTTTGGGCAACTCGGCGTGCTTTGACAGCACCCATTTGCAGAATTTCTTCAAGCTGCTTTGGGTCATTCATCAGCTGTAGATAACGCTCACGATAAGAGGCAATTTCGCCATTGATTTTGTCAAACAAAATTTGTTTTGCTTCGCCCCAGCCGATGCCACGCCGATAATGCTCAGCCAAGGCATGAATTTCATCATCGCTGGCAAATGCTTTATAAATCTCAAAAATTGTGCAATTGTCAGGATCTTTTGGTTCGTTGGGTGCTTGCGAGTTGGTTACGATTTGGGCGATTGCTTTTTTTAGGGCTTTTTCGGGATCGATTTGAGGATTGCCATCGCCAAACAAAGGAATGGTGTTGTTGTAGCTTTTTGACATTTTGCGACCGTCAAGCCCTGTCAGCAGTGGCGTATTCTCATCAACAATGGCTTGAGGTTCAACAAACAGTGGCTTGTATTTAAAATTAAAACTCCCTGCAATATCTCTTGCCATTTCGATGTGCTGAATTTGGTCCTTGCCAACAGGCACATGGGTGGCATTAAACATCAAAATATCCGCCGCCATTAATACAGGATAGCTAAACAATCCCATGCTGATGCCGTAATCGGGATCGGTGTCTGGTTTGGTAAGGTTGATATCCACTGCTGCCTTGTAGGCATGGGCTCGGTTCATTAGTCCCTTGGCACAAGAGCAGTTTAGCACCCAAGATAATTCAGCAATTTCTGGAATGTCTGATTGGCGATAAAAAGTTACTTTTTCAGGATCAAGACCGCAGGCAATCCAAGTGGCAGCAATGGCTCGTGTAGAGCGGTGGATTTCGTCAGGGTCAAAGCATTTGATGATGCCGTGATAGTCAGCCAAAAAGAAAAAAGCATCGCCGTCATTTTGCTCATGGGCGGCATTTGCCGAGGCAATGGCAGGGCGAATTGAGCCAACATAGTTACCCAAGTGGGGAATGCCTGTGGTGGTAATGCCTGTAAGAATGCGTTTTTTGATTTCGCTCATAATGTACTCTAATTATTAAAATTTTCTAAAATATCATCAAATATCAGCCAAGAGAGAGGAAAGGGCTGCACCTGCATTGGCAGTTCTCATGAATTGTTCGCCAATTAAGAAATGGTGAATGTTGTTGCGTTGCATCAGCCTAATATCATCACTGGTATTAATGCCGCTTTCGCTCACCATCAAAGCATCATCACCCAAAGCGGCAAACAGGCTTTGGCTTAGGCGAATACTGTGTGCCAAATCTACCTCAAAAGTATGCAGGTTACGGTTGTTAATGCCGTAGATATTGGCAGGCGACTGTGGCAATTGCAATGCACGCTCAAGCTCAAGCTCATTATGGATTTCGATCAGCACATCAAGCTCAAGCTCGGTCGCACTTTGGTGCAGGTGTTTGAGTGTGGCATCGTCCAAACAAGCCATGATAAGCAAGATGCAGTCAGCACCGATGGCAGCAGATTCGATAATTTGGTATTCATCAACCATAAAGTCTTTGCGTAATACAGGCAGGCTGACAGCTGTGCGTACATCAATCAAATATTGATCATCGCCTTGAAAATAGTCGCGATCGGTCAGCACAGACAGGCAGGTTGCTCCTGCTTTTTGATAGCCGATGGCACTTGCAACGGCGTCAAAATTTGGGCTAATGATACCTTTTGAGGGCGAGGCTTTTTTGACCTCGGCAATGATACCAACTTGGCTGTTGGTATCAACTTTGCGTAGACTGTTGGCAAAACCTCGCGGGCTATGATTTTTGGCAATGCTTAGCAGCTCCGCTTGGCTTTTTTGCTGCTTAGCGATCGCAACCTCTTGATGCTTGGTTGCGATAATTTTTTGTAAAATGCTTGGCGTGGCGTTTGTTAGAGTTTGCTTTGTCATGATAGGCTCACCGATTGGGTAAATTGGGCTAGCTCATTGAGTTTATCAAGTGCAGCCGAGCTGCTTAGTATTTGCATGGCTTTGGCAACACCTTGTGCGTGCGTGTCGGCAAGTCCTGCCACATAAATGGCGGCACCTGCATTGATGGCAATCATCGCACGAGCTTTTTGGGTGATGGCATCATTGTGCGTGCCAGCAAGTGCATTTTGGATAATATTTAGGCTCTCGGCAGCGTTGGCAACTTGCAGTCCTTGCAAATCCTGACTGGCAATGCCAAGCTCTTTGGGATAGCTGATATAAGTGTCAATAACACCATGCTTTAATTCTGCAACATGAGTGCCTGTTGCAAGGCTGAATTCATCAAGGCCATCTTGGGAATGTACCACCATCACATGAGTCATACCCAATTTGGCAAAAACTTCCGCCAAGGGCTGGCATAATTTGGCATCAAAAACACCAACAACCGCTCGCTTGACTCTGGCAGGGTTGGTTAGCGGCCCTAAAATATTAAAAATCGTTCGAGCCTTTAACTGTTGGCGGACGCCGATGGCATGACGCATGGCTGGGTGATGGTTGGGGGCAAACAAAAAACCAATGCCCAGTTGGTTGATGGCATCGCGAGTATGGGCAATGTCGATGTCCAAGCGAAGCCCTGCAAGACTCAATAAATCCGATGAGCCAGAGCTGGTAGAAACGCCACGATTGCCATGTTTGGCAATGCTTACGCCTGCTGCTGCTGCAACAAATGCCGATGCGGTCGAGACATTAAATAAATTTGAGCCATCACCCCCTGTGCCAACAATATCAACTGCATTGGCGTCGTCAATTTCAATGGTATTGGCAAGCTCAAGCATGGCATTGGCACAGCTGACAATCTCATCAATGGACTCGCCTTTTTGTCGCAGTGCAATTAGGATTGCTCCCATCAGTGCATCAGGACAGCGTCCCTGCATGATAATCAGCATGACTTGGTGCATTTGCCATGCAGGCAAATCTTGATTGTCAAGCAGGTTTGACAGTGCTTGGGTTAGAATTTGTTGGACTTGTTCATCGCTTAATTGGGCGATTTGTTCAGGGCTTATGTTACTCATGCGTGTTCAATCATTTGCTGCTTGGTTGTGGTGTGAAATTAGGCAACTTGTGGCAGTTGGTCGTCGCCCAATACGGCAAGGTTGTGCTGCTTTAAAAAATTATTCAACAGCTGATAGCCGTGTTCGCTAAGAATGGATTCTGGGTGAAATTGCACCCCTTCAACCGCCAATTCTTTGTGGCGAACTCCCATAATTTCCTGCATACTGCCGTCAGCATTGTTGGTCCAAGCGGTGATTTCTAGGCAGTCTGGCAGTGTGTTTTTGTCAATAACCAGTGAGTGATAGCGTGTGGCTGCAAAGCCATTGGGCAGATTGGCAAACACCCCTTGTGCCTGATGATGAATGTTTGACAGGCGACCATGCATTACCTCGCCTGCACGCACCACTTGACCGCCAAAGGCTTGACCGATTGCCTGATGACCAAGACAAATGCCCAAAATGGGAATTTTGCCAGCCAATTGTTGCAAAATCTCAAGACTGACCCCTGCCTCACTGGGGCTACAAGGGCCCGGCCCAATGATGATTGCCTGCGGTGCCAGTGCAATAATGTCCGCCAGTGTCGTTTCGTCATTACGCCATACGGTGATGTCTTGTTTTAATTCGCCAAAATATTGCACAATATTGTAAGTAAAACTACAGTAGTTATCAATCATTAAAATCATTTTAATACAACCTGTTAAACGAATTAAGTATTTTATCCATATTTTAGCTTGCGACAAGGCTTTGGGCGATTTATGGCAACCATGTGGTTATTTTACCACTTTTTTGGCGGTGGTAAAATACCGAATGTTACCAGTTTGGCAATGGCAAATGGTTTGGGCATTAAACAATCATTTGTGCATTAATACTGATAGTATTTACCAAATTAACAATAAAATTTAAGAAAAATTTAGTAATTTTTACAGATTTATGCTTTTAATCATTTGCCAACAATCAATGGATTGGTCAATTACAAAACTTTCTATTAACTTAATATAAAGTATTAAATTAAATTTCTTACAAATTAATCACTACTGATTGCGTTGATTATTTATTGGCAAATTGACAATCTATCAAATGATCATTGACCATGCCAACCGCTTGCATAAAGGCATAGCAGGTGGTTGCACCAACAAATGTAAAGCCGTCTTTTTTGAGCTGCTTGGCAAGCTTGGCGGAAATTTCGGTTTGTGCAGGAATTTCGGCAAGCGTTGCAGGGTGGTTGATGACGGGCTTGCCGTCAATAGTGGTTATGCCCCACAGATAGTCGCTAAAACTGCCGTTTGCCTTGATGGCAAGATAGGCTTTGGCATTGTTGATGATGGCACGAATTTTTCCACGATGGCGAATGATGCCGTCATTTTGTAGCAATTCGTTGATTTTTTGATCGTCATATTGGGCGATTTTGGCAGGGTTAAACCCATCAAAGGCTTGATAATACTGCTCACGGCGTTTTAGGATGGTAATCCAGCTTAGTCCTGCTTGCATGGCCTCTAGACACAACAGGGCAAAGAGTGTTTCGTCATCATAGATGGGCTTGCCCCATTCTTCGTCATGATAGCGAATGTACAAGGGGTCAGACAGGCACCAAGTGCAGCGGTTTATCGGTGTATTCATCAGATATAAAACTCAATTTGACTGTCCTGATCGCCCAGTACATCAAGATCATCTTTGCAGAGTGATTTTAGGCTCTCGGCATGAAAAGTGGGGTCAAGGCGTTTGATTGCCTCGCTTAGCTGACAGATTTGCTTGTCTTGGGTCTGGATATGAGCAAGCAAGGCGGCGATGCTGGAGGCAACAGGGTCTTTGGCATCTGGCTTTAGCCCATAGGCGGCAAATAATGCTTGTGATTGAGCTGGGTGGGCAGAGGGTGCTGGTGCGGATTCTTTGACAATCATGCGAGCGGCATTGCCAACCATTGTAGCACCAGCAGGCACGGGTTTGACCACAACGGCATTTGAGCCAATCTTGGCATCATCACCAACTGTAAAGCCGCCGAGTATTTTTGCACCAGCACCAACGACAACATTATTGCCAAGCGTAGGGTGGCGTTTGGCACCTTTTTCCCAAGAGACACCGCCCAAAGTTACGCCGTGATAAAGCGTTACATCATCACCGATTTCGGCAGTTTCGCCAATCACCACGCCCATGCCATGATCAATAAATAATCGTTTGCCGATTTTGGCGGCAGGGTGAATCTCAATGCCCGTGGTGCAGCGGCTAAGGTGCGACAGGCTGCGTGCCAAAAATTTATATTCAGCATTCCAAAGGGCGTGGGCAGCACGGTGCATGATACGAGCATGAATGCCGGGATAGGTCAGTAAAACCTCTGATTTGGTGCGAGCGGCAGGATCGCGAGTTAGCACCGCTTCTAGGTCATCATTGATGGCTTGTGTTAATTGGCGTAGTTTTTTTAGCATAAATGAGTTACCTTAAATCTCTACATGATACCGTCCATGGTGCGGTTTGGCAAATTTTGTGTTGGCATATCAATATGCAATTTGTCAAGTTGCTGTTTTTATGGCTGTGCTAATCTTGGCAATCAAGGCACGCATGAGTGCGTATTCTTTTTGATCCAGTTGCAATCGCTGATTGAGTCGCAATAAGCGATTTGTCAGTTGGGTAAGTTTGTCATCACGAACAAGGTCTAATTGCTCCATCAAGGCAATCAGTGCGGTGGTCAGCTCGTCAGCTTGTTGATGGGTGATGGCAGGTGCGTCCCAGTCGCTACGAACCACTAACTCAAGTGGATACTGCGTTTGGGCGACCCCTTGTGTTTGTTTGGTGCTGCTGATGGGCGAATGAGCAAACTGTGCCGAAAATCTCTCATAAAAACAAGCAGCAATGACCTGTATGGCACTGGCAACATTAAGCACAGGGTAGGCAGGGTTGGCTGGGATTTGGATATGATAATGAGCCAGTGCCAGCTCTTCGTTAGTCAGACCGCGATCTTCACGGCCGAACAAAATGGCGATTTTTGGCAGGCTGTGTGCTTGCGTTGTTGCTAAACTCTCGGCCGTAAGCAGTCTTGTGATGGCGATATCAGCCGCCATGCTCGGAGTAACAACAGGGCGAGGCAGCTGTCTGCTTCTGGCACTGGCGGCAAAAACGAGCGAGCAATCATTGATGATGGATGTCAAATCATCGGCGATGACGGCATTATCCAAAACACAGGTTGCACCAGCAGCGTTTGCTATGCTGCTTTGGTCAATGGGC
This sequence comes from Moraxella cuniculi, assembly GCF_900637105.1. Taxonomy (NCBI): domain Bacteria; kingdom Pseudomonadati; phylum Pseudomonadota; class Gammaproteobacteria; order Moraxellales; family Moraxellaceae; genus Moraxella; species Moraxella cuniculi. The sequence goes on from NZ_LR134343.1 coordinate 1,478,233, forward strand.
AGGCGTGGATTGATGATTGTTAGGTTGTCCAGTCCCATGGTGTGTAAGGCACGAGCCGCCGAGCCGATATTGGCAGGCAGGGTTGTGCCAATCATGATGGTGTGGATTTGTGCCAAACAGGCAGCAAGTCGGTCAGTTTGTGTCATTAGCGAAATACCAAATTGTTCGTGTCAATATAGGATTTGAGCTTGCTAATATTGTCATCGCTAGGGTAGAGGCGAAAGCGTTCATTCACCTGAACACGGCTGATACTGCACTCATCATACAGATATAGGGCAATCGGCACGCATAAATCTGATGGCGGTACCGATGTTGCCTCGCCATCTTCGTCATGTGCCAAAGCGGCAAAATCGTGGGCGGTGAGTAGCTCAGGCGGTGGGCTATTTTCTTTTAATAAACTTAATACTTTATTTAATTTATCAGTATCATTGGCAGCCAGCTTGATATGAATTTCTTTTAAGCGTCTTAAGCGTGCCTGCTCAATCGGCTCAATGTGCAACAAGCGATAAAACAGTCTGCCGTCATCGCTTTCACGCACGCTGATTTTGGCGATGACGACATTGGCGACCGTCATACTCTCTGGCTCGCCTTTACTATTAAATGCTGGCTGATATTCTTCATCAAAGCCTCTGACTTTTTTGCCTGCGGTGATAATTTCTTTAAATTTATTAAAAGTATCGCCATAGCAACTAAGCTCTATACGACCTTTGCCATCGTCAATTTTGACAACAATACGATTGCCAAAAAACGCCACATCAAAAATCAGCCCTGCAATACGCACCGAACCATGATGACCTGTATCTTTTAGATCAAGCACGCTGTTTACAGAAGTGTACAGACCAAGCTCGCTGCGGTATTCGTCCAGCGGATGTCCTGTCAGATACAGACCGATGGTTTGTTGTTCATATCGTAGGCGGTCTTGGGTATGCCAATAGACATCTTCTAGCACGGGAGCAACCGACAGACCATCGTCCACTTCAGCAAATAAATCCATCGTGCCAGCAAGCTGATTTTGGCGGTTCTGATCGGCAGTTGCCATCGCATCAGGCAGTTGTCGCCACAGTCCGCGGCGTATCTGATAGCTGTGATCAAAACTCTCACCAAGATAATGCGGCTTGAGCGTTTCTGCCAAAATATCAAAGCAACCTGCTTTAATCAAGGCTTCCAATGAGCGTTTGCCGACTTTTTTTATGTCCACACGATTACAAAAATCGTACAAGTCCTTAAACGGCCCGTCTTTGCGTGCAGCGACAATGCTATTGACCGCTTCTTCGCCAACGCCTTTTACAGCACCAAGCCCATAGACGATGGTTTTGGCATCACGAACGACAAATTTCCACTGACTGTGATTGACGCTGGGTGGGATAACATTTAGATTAAAATTATCTTTACAATCACTTAACAAAAATACCACCTGATCGGTGTCGTCCATCTCGGAGGTTAATACCGCTGCCATAAATTCCGCAGGGTAGTAGTGCTTGAGATAAGCGGTCTGATAAGCAAGTACACCGTAGGCTGCCGAGTGCGATTTGTTAAATCCATAGCCTGCAAATTTTTCTACCAAATCAAAAATTTGTGCCGCCAAAGTGCCGTCAATGTTTTGTGCCACCGCACCTTCAACAAAAGTGCTGCGTTGTTTTGCCATCTCCTCTGGCTTTTTTTTGCCCATGGCTCGCCGCAACATATCGGCACCACCGAGCGTATAGCCCGCCAGCATTTGGGCGATTTGCATGACTTGCTCTTGATAAACAATCACCCCATAGGTTGGCTCAAGTGGTGCTTTTAGCAGCTCATGCTGAAATTGTGGGTGAGGGTAGGCGACTTCTTGAATGCCGTGCTTGCGTTCAATAAAGTCCGATACCATGCCAGATTCCAGCGGGCCGGGTCGGTACAGGGCACACATCGCAATGACATCTTCGATGTTTGATGGCTTTAGTTGGGCGAGGTATTTTTTCATGCCTGTGCTTTCTAGCTGAAATACGGCAGTGGTTTTGGCTTCTTGCAGCACCGCTTGATAAACCGCTTCGTCATCAAGTGGCAATTCGTCCAAATCAATTGGCTCTTGGTTTTGTAGTTTGCGAGTGTGGTTAATGTTGTCAATCGCCGCCTGAATAACAGTGAGATTGCGAAGACCCAAAAAGTCAAATTTCACCAAGCCGACAGCCTCGACATCGTCCTTATCAAACTGACTGACAGGGTGTCCTTCGCTATCGCAATACACCGCACTAAAATCGCTGATGCGGTTTGGGGCGATGAGCACACCACCTGCATGTTTGCCGACATTGCGTGTGATGCCTTCAAGTTTTTTTGCCATCTCCCAGATTTCTATTGCCAAATCATGATCTGGAACTTCAGGATTGGTTAATAACTCTTTAAGCTGTGGTTCTTGTTCCAAAGCAGCATCTAGGCTGATGCCGGGGGTTTTTGGGATAAGTTTTGAGATGCGATCACCAAGACCAAAGGGCTTGCCTTGCACACGCGTAACATCACGCACCACAGCACGAGCTGCCATGGTACCAAAGGTGATGATTTGGCTCACGGCTTGGCGACCGTAGGTTTGTGCAACATAATCAATCACCCGATCACGGCCTTCGATACAAAAATCAATATCAAAATCAGGCATCGAAACACGCTCTGGATTCAAAAACCGCTCAAAAAGCAAATCATAACGCAAAGGATCAAGGTCGGTAATGTTTAAGGCATAAGCAACCAGCGAGCCCGCCCCTGAGCCGCGACCTGGCCCAACAGGCACGCCATTGGCTTTTGCCCAGCGGATAAAGTCCATTACGATTAAAAAATAGCCTGGAAAACCCATTTTTAAGATGATGTCCAACTCATAATCAAGTCTGTCATCATAGCCTTTGCGAATTTCTGCCCAATCCTCGCCACGCTTATTGGGTGGATAAAGTTTGTCAAGGCGTGCGTTTAGACCATCTACAGAGACTTTTCTAAAAAAGCTGGCAATGCTTTCGCCTTCTGGAATCGGAAAATCAGGCAATACATTAATGCCCAGCGTCAAGGTTACATTGCAGCGACTTGCCAACAGGGCGGTGTTTTCGATAACTTGTGGCAAATCAACAAACAGCTCCGCCATGTCGTCTTGGCTTTTAAAATACTGCTGCTCACTGTATTCTCTGGGGCGGTTTTTGTCGCCCAAAGTATAGCCGCTGGCGATACATACGCGTGCTTCATGTGCATCAAAATCACTGCTTGTGGCGTTATTTTTGTCATTGATATCAACCACCGTTGGGTTAATAAAACGCACATCATTATGGGCAACGATGGCGATGCCAAGTTTTGAGGCTTGTATGATGGCATTTTCGTTGAAGCGATCATCGGAAGTTTTGATGCGGCGAATGCCAATATATAGTCGGTCGCCAAACCATTCTTGCCATGTTTGCAAAATTGGTAAGGCATTGTCAGGATTATTGCCAAGTAAAGAGGAAGCGATTTCTGAGCGGTGGGTTAAGATGGCAATCAAGCCTTCGCATCGCTTGGCAAGGGCTTCTTTGGTGATGATGGGTGTCTCAAAAACCACTGTGCCATTTTCACCGATTGGGCGACTGGTATACGCATCAGAAATTAGCCGAAGCAGGTTTTGGTAGCCATTATTATCCATGGCGTACAAAATCACACTGTGCTTGGCATCAGCGTCTGCTTTGTCTTGATGATTGCCAACGACAACCTCTGCACCCAAGATTGGCTTGATGCCCGCTGCAACACAGGCTTTGTAGAATTTGACAGCGGCGAACATATTATTATAATCCGCCAGTGCCAAGGAGTGCTGATTGTCAGCAGCGGCAGCCTTGACAAGCTGGTTGATACGGACGATAGAATCAACAATGGCGTATTCGCTGCGGATACCTAGATGAACAAATGACATAGTTTTATTTATATTTAATCAACAGTCTATTAACTTATAATGGATTTATCGTTACAGGAATGGGATTAAATTTTTTGCCATGCAGTTTGTTTTGTTGGTACAAAAATAACCAAGCAAGCATCAATCCTGTAATCATAACTATGAACAAAATCTTAAAAGTCCTACGCAGTAATATGCTTAAATTTACCATGACAATCCCCCATTTTGGCTCAAATGCTGTGCATGATTATACCAAAATCAGCCAGTTGTCATTAAGCCATTGACACAAGGTGGTCAAGTTGCCATCGGTGATTTCGCTTTCGGTAATTGCCTCGCCTGCCAACAGTACTGCAAGCAACTCTTGGTCGGCAGGTGAAAAATCCATCGCCTCGCCATTGATGTACCAACAATCATCAGTACGCACAAAACGACAGGCAGAGTTAATCAGCAAGCATTCGCCAGATTGCAGGCGAGATTTGAGTGTTTGATTATTTAGCTCATCTTCAAAGGCTAATAGCTCATACTGTCGTTTGCTGACCAGTTCGGCAATCGCTTGGGTGAGCAGTTTGTCGCCGTGTTCGCTGTTTAGCATGGTCATCAGTTCGTGCTTGATGGCTTGTATGCTGTCATTACTTAGCAAAAGTGCGTCTTGTTGCAATTTTTGTGGTAGGGTGAGTACGCGAAACAATTGCTCGTGGCTTGTGCCAACATCGGCAAGAGTATCAAGGATTTGTACCAAATTGGGACGGCGAAAGCCAAACGAAAAAGTTAGACAATCTGAAGTGGCAACCCCATGATGGCTTAGCATTGGCGGCACATATAGGACATCGCCTGCCTCCAGCACTTCGTCAAAAATAATCTGACCCATGTCATCAAGCAAGCGGATTGGCTGATTGGCGACAAATGCTGTGTTGGCATCGCACATCTTACCCAGCTGCCAGCGGCGAGAGCCATAGCCTTGAGCCAAAAACACATCATACTCATCATAATGAGCCCCAACCGAGCCACCCGCAGGTGCAACCGAGACCATGATGTCGTCTTGTTGCCATTTGGGAATAAAATCAAAATGCGACCACAATTGCCCAAGCTCTGGCGACCATTGCTCCAAATTTTGTACCAAAATCGTCCACAGTGCAGGCGTGCTATCAATATCCGCTTCGCTAAGCGGCGATGGCTTGAGCGACCATTGATGGCAATCGGCATCGTCTTGGCTGATTAGCCGTGCTGATACGCCATCTTCGATTGCCAAATCCAGCACATCTGTTGGTTCAAACATGCCAACAAGTTCAGGCAGACCGCCTTTAATAAGCAAAGGTTTTTTTTGCCAATATTCACGCAAAAAGGTCTCGGCGGTCATGCCATCGGGCAGGCAATAACGAATGGGCTGATTCATGATGGCTCCAAATAAGCTGGTGATATGATGATAACTGGCTAGCAAAAAGCACTTTTAACCAACCATCTTAAAAAATTTACCCTGATTTGTCAATTTGCTTGTGCATTTGCTGGTTGATTATTTAAGCTCTTTGGCACGGGCATAAAAGCGGTGTTGTTTGTGCCAAGTTGTGTCAGGCAAGCAATAAGTATGTCTAGGCTTGGGGATTTTGTCCGTTCAAACTATGTTCTGCTTGCAAAACAGTGGCAAATTATTAACAATTTTATTATAATAAAAAATAAATCATGGTGTGCTGGCTATTATTTTATTTTTATAAACTTTCTTGATAGAATTTATAATTAATAATTGCCAAATCTACCATTTAAGCATTTGCCAACTATCAATTTAGGTAATTTATGACAACGCACATACCCAATGTATCCGCTCAAGAAATCACCGAAGCCAGACTTGGTGAGCAAGGTGATGAGTCAGAATTTGAGTTTGACTATGCCATGAGTGAAAATGACGATTTGACACAAGCGGACATTGCTGCACTTTATGCCGAGCTTGCCGAAGCCGAGCAGGCATTGGTAACAATTCGTGATTTTATCCGCTTTGTTGTTACCAAACTGCGTCAATACGATGTGGTGGTGGCACAAGGGACAAATGACGAGTTTGCTGAAGCGGCAGCGATTGTGCTACATTCTTTGTCGCTGCAATGGTCGGCAGATGAGCAGATTTTGGATTGCAAGCTCACCCCCAGCGAAAAACAAGAAGTGCTGACTTTGCTGTCAGAGCGTATCATTCAACGCAAGCCTTTGTCTTATTTGATTAATTTGGCATATTTTTGTGGCTTGCCGTTCTATGTTGATGAGCGGGTGCTGATTCCGCGTTCGCCAATTGCTGAACTGATTAACCAGCAATTTTATCCGTATTTTGATGTTGATGATGTCCGCAAAAATAAGTTTTTTAGCCATGGCTTGAGCGAGTCGCAATTGGCAGCCCCTGAGCGGATTTTGGATTTATGCACAGGGTCGGGCTGTATCGCCATCGCCCTTGCCAAAGCCTTCCCCGATGCCAACATTGATGCAACCGATATTGACAAAGACGCACTGGAAGTAGCGTGGATTAATGTTGAGCATCATGAGCTTGCCCATCAGGTCAATCTGCTTGAGTCGGATTTATTCGCCAAATTGCCTGCCGAGAATCAGTATGAGTTGATTGTCAGCAATCCACCGTATGTTGATGCAGCGGTGATGGCGGACTTGCCTCCTGAATTTTTGCATGAGCCTGAGCACGCACTGGCGGCAGGTCAAGATGGCTTGGATTTGGTGCATCAAATCCTATACCATGCTGCTGATTATTTAACCCGTGATGGCTTGCTGGTCTGCGAAGTTGGCGACAGTGAATGGGCATTGCGTCAGGCTTATCCTGAGATACAGTTTGACTGGCTGGATTTTCAAAAGGGTGGCAGCGGCGTATTTGCCATTACCCGTGAAGAATTGCTTGAGTATCGTGAAGATTTTGCTCGGCAAGTGGCACGCGTCCAAGGGCAGCACCATTAAGCAGTTAAACAGCCAAAAGCATTTTGCAAAAACCGTATGTTGTGAACCGCACCCCAAAAGTTAGACATTCCACTACTAACTCTTGGGGTGCTTTCTATGGCAAAATACACACTTGATTTCAAGCTGTCTGTGATGGCCTATTATCAAAACAATCACAGCTACAAACGCACAGCAAAACATTTTGGTTTAGACCACAAAACAGTAGAGCTTTGGGTCAAACTCTACCAAACACACGGTATTGATGGTATTAAAAGACGAAGAACCAAAGCCATCTATGACACCACCTTTAAACTTAACGCTGTACAACAAGTTCTTCTTGGCAAATCTTTGACACAGCTTGCCATAGAGCTTAATCTACCACAACCTGCTTTACTGTCAAACTGGTTAAAGTCCTATCAAAGCTTTGGTATAATGGGACTTACTCCCAAACCCAAAGGCAGAAAAGCAATGCCAAACAAACACAATACCAATAAAGACAAAACAACCAAAAACAAATCAACAAGCAAAACCAAGCCACAAGATGATGACTATGCCAAACTTCTAAAACGCCTAGCATACTTAGAAGCAGAAAACGACTACCTAAAAAAGCTCGATGCCTTAATTCGTCAAAAGGAACAATCAAAGAACAAGTCCTGATTGTTCAAGAATTAAGGCATAAACACCCTCTAAAAGATTTGTTGGTAATCTCAAACCTGCCAAGAAGTGTGTTTTATTACCACATTCGTCAAAGTACAAAGCCTGACAAAGACCAATTCCTAAAAGAACGCATTAACCACATCTACCATAAGCACAAAGGCAGATATGGGTATCGTAGAATTACCTTAGAACTCAACCATCAGCTTAACAATCAAAAATGGTCAACTGATGTAACAGAGTTTAAGGTGCAAGATGAGGCACAAAATGGCATAATCACAGAGAAAAAACTGTATCTATCGCCCATCATAGACTTGTTTAATGGCGAGATTGTCAGTTATGCTCTCAATGAACGACCTACTTATGACTTGGTTAATGAGATGTTAAGTAATGCTTTATCTAAACTAAGACCTAATGAAACACCCATCATTCATTCAGACAGAGGCATACACTACCAACAGTATCATTATCAACAAACTTTAAAGGAACAAGGCTTAATCCAAAGTATGTCAAGAAAGGGTAATTGTCTTGATAATGCAGTCATTGAAAGTTTCTTTGGGACACTCAAACAGGAAATCTTTTATGAACAAACCACTTTCACATCCATCAATGAGCTTAAAACAACGATTGATGAGTACATTCATTATTACAATTATAATAGAATAAAGACCAAACTAAAAGGACTAAGTCCTGTCAGATACAGAAGCTTAGTCCTTGGTCAAACCACTTAGCTTTATCAACCTAACCTTTAATCTTGTGTCTAAGATTTGGGGGTCGGTTCAGTTGTTCATGCGGTTTTTTATTGACCTTAAATCGTTATCGGTGATGATGAATTGCAAAAGTTTTATTGTCTTAAGCAAATAAACGCCAGCCATCATAAATTATCAAGTATTAACGAACGAATTGGCAGGCAGACCAATGGCAGGGCGGTAAATTTTCATTTGCATCATGACTTTGGGGCGAGATTTTAGTATAATTGTTTGTTTTTATAAAATTTCCATTAGCCAAATTTAGCCAAGAGTATGCAAGTGAACAAAATCCCTGTTATGGACATTGCCAAATCTGCCGAAATTACTGACAAAATCAATCTTTTGGGTATGTCAAAAGATGAGCTTGCGGCTTTTTTTGTCAGTATTGGCGAAAAACCGTTTCGTGCCACGCAGGTGATGAAGTGGATTTATCAGTTTGGCGTAACGGATTTTTTTGAGATGTCAAATATTTCAAAAAAACTTCAACAACGCTTGCATGAATTGGCGTGCGTGCTGCCACCTGTGGTGCGTTATAAGGAATTTAGCCAAGATGGTACGCGAAAATGGGTATTTGAAGTGGCAGGGGGTTCGTTGGTCGAAACCGTGTTGATTCCTGCCGAAGATAATAAGCAATTTGGACGCAAGACTTTGTGCATATCATCGCAAGTGGGCTGTGCCTTAGATTGCTCATTTTGTAGTACTGGTAAACAAGGATTTGAGCGTGATTTAACACCGAGCGAGATTATTGGTCAATTGTGGGTTGCCAATCAGTCTTATATGGACGATGTGCCAGCGACCAAGCGGCAGAATTTGGTTACCAATGTGGTGATGATGGGTATGGGCGAGCCATTGTTAAACTATGAACCAGTGGTGGCAGCAATGTCATTGATGCTTGATGACCATGCATTTGGGTTATCCAAACGCCGTGTAACGCTATCAACTTCGGGCATTGTGCCAAAAATGTACGACTTGGCAAAAGATATTGATGTGGCATTGGCAATCAGTCTGCACGCACCCAATGATACGCTGCGAGACGAATTGGTGCCGATTAATAAAAAATATCCCCTAAATGAGCTTATCAAGGCTGCCAAAGCCTATATTTATGATGAAAATCCACGCCACAAAAAGCATGTAACCATTGAATATGTTATGCTGGCTGGCGTGAATGACAGCGATGAACACGCACACCAATTGGCGGCATTGCTCAAGGACTTGCCAAGCAAAATCAATCTGATTCCATTTAATCCATTTGCTCACGCTCCTTATCAGCGTTCAAGCAATAATCGCATTCATGCTTTTAGCAATATCTTAAACCAAGCAGGGTTTGTTTGTACCATTCGCCAGACTCGCGGTGATGATATTGATGCTGCTTGTGGGCAATTGGTCGGGCAGGTGGCAGATCGTACGCGTCGTGCCAAAAAATGGCAAGAAAGTATCGAAAAACGCCAGCAAGCGATGCTGCTAGATGGTGCTGATATTGCCAAATAATCAAAAGATTGCTAGAATGCCAAACAGAATAAATTCATGCTAAGCGAGGTGGTGGGTGCAAAAGATTGTCATGGTTTTGGTGATTCTTATGAGCCTATCCGCCTGCCAAAGCACACCCAGTGGCACAAATCACAACAATCAATCGCTTGCAGTGATTTATACCGAGATTGCCGAGCAGCTGCTTGTAGCAGGTGAGATTGATGCTGCCAAAAATCAGCTGGACAGAGTGTTTGAGCTGAATAAAAACCATGCCGCTGCCTATCGTGTCTTGGCAAATATTTATCAAGCCACACAAGATGATGCATATAAGCAGCAAGCACGCACATTGTATAAAAAGGCGATTCTTCTTGATGAAACGGATATGCAAAATTACATGGATTACGGCTTGTATTTGGTGCAGCTTGGTGAATATGACGAGGCGTTGCAGCAATTTGCCAAACCAAGCAAAGAAATTGGTTATGCAGCACGGCTGATGGCGATTGAAAACATGGCATTTATTGAATACAAAAAATTGCAAACGCTTGCCACAGCTGAGCAGCTTAGCCGAGCCAAAACCGCTTTATACCGTGCGGTGCAAGCAGGCAGTCAAAATCCTGCATTATTGGCAGCGTATCAATCCGTGAGCAATGTTGGTCTGCTTGATTGATTATTTTGTGCAATAATCTTGGCAAGTTTTGTTTAATTTATTAAAAATTTAATTACAGTTGGTTATTTTTATGTCAATCCATACGCCCATCAAACGCCGCCTGACCAAAAAAATCCATGTTGGCACCGTTGCCATCGGTGGTGATGCACCCATCAGTGTACAGAGCATGACCAATACGGATACCTGCGATGTACAGGCGACCGTTGCACAGATTCAGCGGTGTGTCGCTGCTGGGGCGGATTTGATGCGTGTTTCGACACCAACGATGGACAGCGTGGCTGCCTTTGCCGAGATAAAAAAACAAGTTTCGGTACCCTTGATTGCTGATATTCATTTTGATTATAAAATTGCTCTGGCGGTGGCAGATGCTGGGGCGGATTGTCTGCGTATCAATCCGGGAAATATCGGCAATGATGCCAAAGTTCGGGAAGTTGTTGCAGCTGCACGCCATCACAATGTACCCATTCGTATCGGCGTGAATGCAGGTTCGCTTGAAAAAGATTTGCAAAAAAAATATGGCGAACCAACAGGTGAGGCAATGCTAGAATCTGCTTTGCGTCATATTGATATTTTAGAAAAGCTAAATTTTCAAAATTATAAAATTTCGGTCAAGGCATCAAATGTTTTCTTAACTTTAGATGCTTATCGCTTAATCTCTGCACAAATTGATAATCCGCTACACTTAGGCGTTACCGAGGCTGGTGTGTATCGCACAGGCACGGTAAAATCCGCAATTGCCCTAGGGGGCTTGTTGCTTGATGGCATTGGCGATACCATGCGTATTTCTTTGGCCGCCGAGCCCGAAGAAGAGATTAAGATTGGTTTTGATATTTTAAAATCGCTGGGCATTCGCTCAAATGGGGTGAATTTTATCGCCTGTCCAAGTTGCAGTCGCCAAGAATTTGATGTGATTAAGGTGATGAATGAGCTGGAGGCGAGACTTGAGGATATCCGAGAACCTTTGGATTTGTCAGTGATTGGCTGCAAAGTGAATGGACCGGGCGAGGCAAAAGAAGCAGATATTGGCGTGGTGGGAGCCAATCCCAACAGCCTTGTGTACAAAAATGGCAACAAAAGCCATCTGATTGATACCAAGCAGTTGGTTGATGAGATTGAAATGATGGTGCGTGAGCGTGTCAAAAATATCCAAGAAGCCCGTGCCAATGAGATTATCCGAGTTGGTTAGTTTATGCGTGTAAGTTTTGACAGTTGCCAAAATTTACACCAATAAGGAGATTTGATAATGTTAAAAGCTGCTATTTTGACTACAGGCTTGCTATTTGGCACAGCGGCATTGGCTGAAACTATCGATTGGACACCCGCCCTAGAAAGTTTAAAAAATATGTGCAACCAAGAAGCGATCCATGACAGTGATATTGACTGGTGGACTGCAGCAAATGTCCCGTATTACAAGGACAAACGCATACTTGGGAGTATGCTCTCGCCATCGGTCATCAAATCAACCGTGCGATTTGGCAAACAGGTGCATCATCTAAAAAATGCAACCGCTTTTGGTTTGCCGATTACAAGATTTGAGCTGGACAATGGTGGCAATGGAATGCTTGATCGTGTTGAAATATTTTTTGCAAATAATGACTTTTTAAAATTACGCTCTGAATTTTATGCCGTCAAAGATCGAGGAGATAATGCACAAACCGTTTATGCTAACGAAAAGCAAGCATGGATGGAGTATTATTATTCTCAAGATGGCAATGGATTTTCTGATTTGGATTATCATGACGAGCTTGAGGATGATGTTGAATATCTGGGTGCAGAAGATATTGATTATGCACAAAAAGATCGGTTCTCTGAGATTGTAACCACAGGCGATGGCGACACAGATACGCTGAGCGTTTATTATGAAGCCAATGGCATGGGGCTGGTATATATGCCAGAGAATGTTACAATCGATGGTGGAAATTGGCGTAGTATTAATTTGACTTTTGATAACAAAAAGAACAGCATTCGCTGTGAATACACCTATCCACCTGCCTAAGCATAGGCTTTGGTAAATTTTAGATATATTAACAAAAAAAATTGAGAAAATTATGAGTACAATCACCGCCATTCGTGGCTTTAATGATATTTTACCCAGCCAGACTGCCGCATGGCGAGACATGGAGCAGGCATTGACAGAGGTGCTGGACAGCTACGGCTTTAGCCAAATTCGCCTGCCACTGATTGAGCAAACGCAATTATTCGCACGAGGCGTTGGCGAGGCGACAGACATTGTTGAAAAAGAGATGTTTGGCGTGGTGCATGGTGGCAACAAGGGTGATGATAATACATCATTGACCTTACGGCCTGAAGGGACGGCAGGTTGTGTGCGAGCGATTATTGAGCATAATTTGACCAGAGGTGATACGCCAAAACTTTGGTACATTGGACCGATGTTTCGTTATGAACGCCCACAAAAAGGACGCTATCGCCAATTTCATCAGCTGGGTGTTGAGTGCTTTGGTAGCAGCCTGCCCGATGCCGATGCGGAGCTGATTGCCATGACTTATGCGATGTGGCAAAAACTTGGCATTGCTGATGTGCTGACGCTACAGTTAAATACACTGGGCGAGGCAGAGGAAAGAGCGGCGTATAAGGCAGCATTGGTTGCTTATTTGACGGAGCATTATGCACAATTGGACGAGGATTCTCAGCGTCGCCTTGAGAGCAATCCATTGCGTATTTTGGATTCCAAAGATGCCAAAACTCAAGAAATTCTAAACAATGCCCCAAAACTTAGCGATTTTTTGGGTGCGGAGACGCTGGCACATTTTCATAAGGTGCAAGAGTATTTGACGGCACTGGGAATTAAATTTCAGATTAATGAAAAATTGGTACGCGGCTTGGATTATTATAACAAAACCGTATTTGAATGGGTAACGGACAAGCTGGGTTCGCAAGCTACTGTCTGTGGTGGCGGTCGTTATGATGGCTTGGTAGGGGTGATTAAGGCAAATCCCAACCAGTCCGAGCCTGCGGTGGGCTTTGCGATGGGACTTGAGCGATTGATGCTGTTGCTTGAGGCAACTCAAGTCATCACGCCACAGAGTCAGTGCGATGTATTTGTTATCGCACACCCTGATTATTATGCAGATGGGCTAAAATATGCTCATAATTTGCGTCTGAATCAGCCAACCTTGCGTGTCAAAATGGCAAGTGCCACAGGTCTAAAAGCCCAAATGAAAAAGGCGGATAAATCAGGGGCAAAATACACCGTTATTATTGCCGAAGACGAGGTGGCAAATGGGCAGCTGACCATCAAGACGATGGCGACAGCAGAGCAGGTGCGTGTGGCAATGACGCACAAGTTTGAATTGTAGCCTTGCTGGCGAATAGATTGCAAATTTCTGCATGAATTGCCACGATGTGCTATAATATGGCATATCTATATATTGACAAATCATCGAGCTTAACCATGACACAAAAAAATAACGAAAACTCAGCGGATACAGCATTTGCAGATAAGCAGTCCATCAGTGCCATCAAGGCACATGGCGAAAAGATTGTTTATGCTGTGATTGCGGTGCTTCTGATATTTTTTGGTTGGCAATATTACCAAAAAAACTATGCCAAAGTTGATACCGTAGCGGCAGATATGTATACCAATATTGCAACTACCGATGAGCAGTTGTTGCAAGTAGCCCAAGAGGGCGACAAGACCGCCAAGGCAGAACTTGCTGGCAAGCAAGAGGCGTTGTTTGCTGATATTGATAAGCTGGTTTTGGAGCATGACAAAACAGCCTATGCTTGGCAGGCGTTGATGATTAAAGCTCGCCGTCAGGTGGCGGTCAATGATTTACCTGCTGCTGTTACAACGCTCAATCAGGCGGTATCGGTCGCACAATTGGTTGGTGATGATGGATTGCTTGCAATGAGTAAGATTCGTTATGGTCGAGCGATGCTAGCCAATAACGATGTTGAAGGTGCCTTGTCAATTGCGAACGAATCACTGCCTGAAGCATTTGAAGCATCACGCCAAGAACTGCTTGGTGATGTTTATATGGCAAAAAATGATTCAGAATCTGCCAAAAAAGCTTACAGCACTGCTTGGGAGTTGATGCGTGAGCGTCAAGAAAATCGTGCAGTTTTGGCGTTGAAACTACAGTCTTTGGGCGTCAGAGCTGAACCAATCAAGGTATTATCCGCAGCTCCAACAGCTCAAAATCAAACAAATCAGCAATGATAATTTGTCAATGATAAGCCACAAATGTTAAGTGTATTAACATATTATTTGTAAATTAATTAATCATTGGCATGCTGTCATTGATTATCGACATACAGTACAGTAAAGAAGGATTGTGCAATGTATCAGACTTTTATAAAAACAGCACTGGTTGCTGGGTTGGCAATGGCTATGGCTGGCTGTGGCACCAAAACAATCAAGCCTACCGAACGCAAGGCAGCCAAACTTGCCGCCATTGAAGCACCGATGAATGTATTGAGCCAAGTGTCCAGCGTGCGACTTGATTCAGGCAAGGCAAAAACAAACAAAAAAACCCAATCAACCAGCGAGTTACAACCAGCGGTAACTGCCACAGGCTGGATTGCTGCAAGTCGCGGTGGTGTTTTGGCGGCATTTGCTGGCGGAGCAAAACTGTGGCAAGTGCAACTGGCTGATAGCGTTACTGGCGGTGTTGGTTTGGATTCTGCCGAGACATTGGCGGTGGTTGGGCTGCGTTCGGGACAAATCATTGCTGTTGATGCCAAGACAGGGGTGCAGCGATGGACGGTAAATTTACCTTCAGCGAGCCTTTCGCCTGCTTTGGTGATTGCCGATAAGACGGTTGTTAGCACCAATAATGGCATGGTATATGCTTTGGATAATCAAACTGGCAAGACTATTTGGCAATATGCCACTCAAGCACCAAACACCAGTGTGCGTGGTATCGCCAAGCCATTGGCATTGGATGCAGGCACGATATTAATCGGTGGTGCTGATGGCCGCATTCATGCACTGGATGCTGCAACTGGTACGCCAGTTTGGGCACGCCGCATTGGACTTGCGATGGGAACCAGTGAGTTGGCAAAATTAAGAGATGTTGATGGTACGCCGATTGTTGTCGGCAATCATCTGTATGCCAGCAGTTACAGCGGACAGCTGATGGGTTTTGATATGACAACTGGCCGCACGATGTTTAGCAGCACTCTGCCAAGCACCACCAAGCTCACCGTTGTGTCAAATGCCATCATCGGCAGCAGTGTCAATGGCGAGTTGGTTGCCTTTGATCGCATAACGGGTGCTAAGCTGTGGGATAATAATGAGCTAAAATATCGTGGGCTGAGCAATCCTGTTAGCTTGGGGCAGTATATTGCAGTGGCTGATAAACAAGGGGCTGTTCATATTTTGAATGCACAAGGCAAAATCATCAGCCGTGTTGATGCCAAAAGCGGTTTGACAAATCTGCAAGTGGTGCAAAATCGCCTTTATGCACAATCGGTCAATGACACAGTTCATGTTTGGCAATTTTAATAAAAATCTGCTTAACCTTTGTTGCTTATGCAGCAAGGGTTTTGCTATTTTTAGGCGATGAAAAATCCATTTATTCTACCGATGAATTATCACACAAAAATACAAATTAAGAGAAGTGTATGAGTATTAAGCCTGTTGTTGCCCTGATTGGTCGTCCGAATGTTGGCAAGTCTACGCTGTTTAATCAATTAACCAAAAGTCGTCAGGCATTGGTTGCTGATTTGGCTGGGCTGACCAGAGACCGTCAGTATGGTGATGCTCGCTATGAAAATAAGTCATTTATTGTGATTGATACAGGCGGTATCGGCGAAATGGACGATGGCTCGGGCAGTATCGATGACTATATGGCAACTCAGTCATATACAGCCATTCATGAAGCTGATATTGTGGTGTTTGTGGTTGATGCACGAGCGGGGCTGATTGGTGCAGACAGTGAGATTGCTCAATTTTTGCACGGACTTGGCAAACCTGTATTTTTGGTCGCCAACAAGATGGACGGTGTGCATGAAGCATCATCAGCGGAGTTTTTTGCTTTGGGTTTTGGTGAGCCTTTTGCGATGGCGGCAAGTCATGGCAAAGGGGTGGCGAACTTGCTTGAGGCATTGACTGCTGATATGGCAGAAGATGAAGAGGTGGAGCTGGATAGTCAAGCCCTAAAACTTGCCATTATCGGCAGACCTAATGTTGGCAAATCAACATTGGTCAATCGTCTGCTGGGTGAAGAGCGAGTGGTGGTATTTGATATGCCCGGCACAACTCGAGACAGTATTTATATCCCCTTTGAACGAGAAGGTCGAGAGTATGTACTGATTGACACGGCTGGCGTGCGTCGTCGTGGTCGCATTGATGAAAAAGTTGAGAAATTCTCTGTTGTAAAAACTCTGCAAGCCATCAAAGATGCCAATGTCGTGGTGGTTGTAATCGATGCCAAAGAGGGGGTTGTTGATCAGGATTTGCACATGCTTGGGTATGCACTCGATGCAGGGCGTGCCATTGTGGTGGCGATTAATAAATGGGACGGACTAAGCCCAGAACAAAAACAGATGGTAAAAATTGAAATTGACCGCAGGTTTAATTTTGTGCCATGGGTAAAAATCCACCTTATCTCGGCATTGTACGGCAATGGCGTGGGCAATCTGTATCCATCAATTCACAAGGCGTATGACGCTTCGATGTTTAAGGTATCAACAAGCCAGCTGACGCGTATCTTGGAAGATGCTGTTGCCAACCACCCACCACCGATGGTTGGTGGTCGCCGTATCAAGCTGCGTTATGCTCATTTGGGCGGTCATAACCCCCCTGTCATCGTTATTCATGGCAATCAGACCACTGCCTTGCCAAAATCCTATCAGCGATATTTGGAAAATATTTATCGCACGGTGTACAAGCTAGAAGGCACGCCTTTGCAAGTGGAATTTAAACAAAACGCCAATCCGTATGAAGGCAAGAAAAATCCCAAAGTGCAAAACAAAGCCCGTGCCATGCGTAACAAAAAACGCATTGCTGAATTTAAAAAACGAGATAAAAAGCGTTAAATTATCTCAAAGGAATTGACGCAGTATTAACTGTTGGTGTTAATGATGTCGCTTGGGTGATAAAGTCGTGGCTTTGTCGCCCAAGGTATTAAGAAATGGCAGTGTCAAAATTGCTTGGCATTAATTCATTATCACGCCTTAAAAATTCCTGTAGATAATGCAAATAAGCATTACCATGGATAAGATTGTTTTGATAACAACAAGGAAAAAGTGCTTATGTATCAAGCAGATGGCTATCACCCACAAGCTGATATTGATATTTTGCTTAAAGATTTGCAAGCTTTGATTGATGGCAATCAAGCAGTTGCTGATGATTTGAGTGTGAGCGATTGGAGTGCCAGCACTTTTTCTTTGACATTATCGGTCAATTGGCTGTTTTCTGGCTATAGCGATAAACAAACCAAAGCAGGCAATCACAAACAAGACATTTGTTTTGCTAATACGCAAGAGCTTGATAAGCATTATCATAATCTGATGAATGAGGCAAGTTTTGGTCAATCTTTGCGTCAAAACTTTTTGCAAAACATTCGTTCATTAAACAAACAAGCATTGCTTGAATATCAACAATCATATACTTTTCATCAGTTTGAGCCTTTTTCAATTTTTGAGGATTGTGGTACTTGTCATGCTGTGGGCAAGGTTTCATGCACGGATTGTGGCGGACGGGGCAATAAAAGCTGCTGGGACTGCGGTGGCGGCGGGCAGGAGAGTTATCAGGTACCCATCTATGACAACAAAAATCAAATTCGTGGCTATCAGACCCAGTATCGCTCTTGTTCGGCGTGTTTTGGCAGTGGCAGACAGCGTTGTGGCACTTGTAGCGGTAGCGGTCGAGTTGCTTGCAATAACTGTGCTGGTCATGGATTTTTTACCCATATTTATCAAATCAAAGCCCAAGCACAACCAACTTTTCACTTAAGCCACACCAATCCTTTCGAGCCTGATGAGTTCAATCAGCTGTTCGTTGATAAAGGTGCGGAATTTTTTGCCAAGCATATTGATTTGGCTTTGACAGATGAATGTGCAATTGAGCAAGACACCCATCAGTTTGTGTACCAAGGGCAGAGTATTGCGTTTGATATTTTGCTTATGATGAAACAAAAGCAATTTTATTGTGCGGCTTTTTCATCGCCACCTTATGCTTATGTGCGTCCTTATTTGTTTGATGAGTTGTTTTTTGATGAATGGCAATTTTTAAAAAATGCTCAAGACAAAAAAGGCAATATTGCAAAAAATAACGCTCAAGCTTTCTTTTTCAAATACATGAATCAGCCTGTTTTGGACAGTGCCTTAAAGGACATTGCCAAAAATAACCATGCACCAAAAACAGCTGTAAAAATCGCTTGCCAGAATTACATTTCTGATGAAATGGCAAATAATATCGGACGGTCATTGTGGTATATTTTGGATAAGGTGTCGCCCACGCATTCAAAATTGGCTTGGGTTTTTGGTGCGGTGCCTGCGTGCCTTTGGTTGGGTGTGGTTGCTGTTTATCATTTACAAACAGTCAGCGGTGTGCTTGATGCTGTTGCCAAAATAACAAAAACCATCTGGCAAAGCATGCTTGTGATTTTGATATGTGTGAGTATATCGTGGTTGTTGAGCCGTCTGTTTGTTTGGGCTGTTAATCAAAAAATCCCCAAAGAATATCATCAAGCAGCAAACAATCGCTTAATGCTGCGTTATTATCTGATGACGATGGGTGTGGTAGTTGTTTTGGCGATTATTTATGCCGTTTTGGTTAATTATGGTTATCTGCCACCCATGAGCGATCGCTGGTATCTTTTATTAATGGCAATAAAAGGCAAATTGCCATTTTGATAAGAATGGTTATTTAAATTACTCGTGTTTGAACTTGCAGACCTTGAGATAAAATTCTTGGGCGTTATTATCTTATTAATTAAAATTTATTTTTTGTTTGCCGATTTTGTGGTTTTTCTTCTTTTTCACGATTGTGTGAGAAAAACCACAAAATGAAAAGGCGAGAAGTGAATGGTTTATAACGAAAAGTTATAAATATGTAAGATTTACCGCCAAGAGCAGGATTCAAAAATTTTTAAGAATCCTACCGCTTGTTAGGTTAAAGATGGTGGCTCAGGGCGGTTTTGTAAGACGACACCGCAGTATCTGCCGTACAGCGGACATGGTTTCTCTCGCCACGCCCAACGGCATTGTCTGCCCCCTTAAAGATCGAATGAATTAACCACCTTAACATGCAAACGCACTTCCACATTGCCACGCACTGCATTAGAATATGGACAAACTTCGTGGGCTTTTTTGATTAAGGTTTTTGCCTCGTCTTCGCTCAATCCTTCCACCGTGATGGTAATATCCAAATCAAGACCAAACGCCCCATCTGGCTTTTGTCCAATACCAACACCCACAGTAGTACTGGATTTACTGGGTTTAATACCTAAGGTTGGAGCAACATGATTCATCGCACTGTCAAAGCACGCCGCATAACCCATCGCAAAAAGCTGTTCTGGATTTGTGCCAACTTTGCCGCTGTCATTTTGAAAACCAACCAAATCAAACCCAATTGAACCATCATCAACTTGGGTATGCCCATCACGACCGCCTGTTGCTGTTGCACTTGTGTGATAAAAAATTTTCATAAAAACTCCATCAAATAAAATAAAACATCAGGGCAAATCACCCACAAATTCTGACACCATGCCAAAAATCCAAAACCATTTTAGCAAGTTTGTCTAACAACTGGTATCTTATTTATCCAAAACTCTTGCCTGATTCTCTAAGTTTTTGGGTTTGATGGTTTGGTAATCAACCAAGGTTTTGTTGGGTATTTTACAAAAAGCATTGTAAATCACACGCAGGCTGTACAACGCCATAGATGCCTTGACTGTGAGTGTGATTCTTTATTGGTGGCTGTTTGGGGTTGATTTTGTCCAAAAAGCATATCGCAAATGCCAAAAACCCAACCTGTTGGCTGGGTGAGATTTATTTGGCGAATTCTGCCAAAAATGCTTGGATTTTTGTGCTTATATGCTCGTCATGCTGATATAAGAACTGGCTTGGAACAACCACCCAGTTGTCATCAACTTGTGCCAGTAGATTGGGAGTGCCATGTACGCCAAGCTGCTGAGCGAGATGCTGTCCGTGTTGCAGCCATTGATTGGTTTGGCTGTGGCTGTCTGGGTTGTCCATTTGTTTGGCAATGTCAGCCTTGCCAAGGGCAATCAGAGCCTCTTGCACCTGCTGCTTTTGGCTGGTGTCAGAGCCGTCCACATAACGCACGGCTTGTAATTGTGCCAAGGTTGGCAAAAGCTGGCTTGGCATCGTCTGCTTGAGCAAATGGCACGCCATGCTTAGATAAAAAGAATTAAACTCACCACCTGCCAGCAGGACATTTTGGTGGTATTTCTCGCTAAATGGCAAGCCTGTCAGCTGGGCTATGCGTTGGTCATTTTGCCAAGCGTGCTGTGCAAAGGCAGTATCCAGCACCTTGCCAGTATTGGCAAATAAGCCCGTTGCTATCGCATCAACCTTGTGCTGACTGGCAAGAGTTGTAATGGCAGGTGAGGCAGCATAACACCAACCACACAAGGGGTCAAATAGATAAAGAAATTTCATCTTAATCTCCTGTGGTGGTCTGATACACAAACCACCGCTAATTTATCGATTTTTGATAAATGATGGCAATATGCCAAATTTATCGCTGCGGCTACCATTTCATCTCGCCCTTATTG
This sequence comes from Moraxella cuniculi, assembly GCF_900637105.1. NCBI lineage: Bacteria > Pseudomonadati > Pseudomonadota > Gammaproteobacteria > Moraxellales > Moraxellaceae > Moraxella > Moraxella cuniculi. The sequence goes on from NZ_LR134343.1 coordinate 1,499,257, forward strand.
ACTTTTGCACCCAGCTCCAGATTGCTGATGGCGGTCAATTTGGGATAGGCTTGTTGCATTTTGCTAATTACCTCACCGCTTGTTTTGCTGTTTGCCAAAACTTGCTCGTACTTTTTGAGATATTCTTGATTAAATTTTAACAATGACGCATCGTTTTGCTGCCTTTGGCGGCGTGCCCTGCGATGACAACGGCAGGTTTTAGGCTTGCCATTTCTGCCAATTGAGCAGACCATGCCTGACGCTCGGCAGGGCTTTGGGTGTCAGCTGTCCACAGGTGCATATTGCCAAATACTGCCACATTGCCTGCGATGGTTTTTTGTGAAGGAATCCAAACATAAGGGCGGTGTGCCAACAATCCGCTGGTGCCACGAATTTCGATAGTCTCACCGTCCAAACTTAGTTGCTTGCCCACAAATGGCTCTGGCAGAACGATATTTTTTGGGGCGTTTGCACCCATTTTTGGTGACCAGACTGCAAGCTTGGTTGCAACTTTGGCGTTAATTTTCTCCAGCACCGCAGGGGTGGTGATGACTTTGGCATCAGGGAAAATTTCTTTTAGTGTGGCAGCACCAAAATAATAATCAGGGTCAGCTTGACTGATAAAGATTGTCGAAAGCTGTTTTTGACTGTCCAAAATCTGTGCAGCGATGCGTAGAGCGTCAGCACGAGTAAAGCCGCTGTCAATTAAGATGGCTTCTTTTTCGCCCAAAATCAGCGTTGATTGCACCAAAAAGCTGTTGGCATCTGCCGAGTAAGTTTGAATCTCTAGGGCGTTGGCAGAATTGGCAGCAATTGCCAATAGGGCGGCAAGTAGTCGTTTTTTCATAAATTGCCTTTATGGTATTGATTTTATTTGCTTTGATAAATTTTAAATAAATTTTCAATTAACAAATAAATTGGTTTTGTTTAAATGATAGATTTTCAGCAATACACCGTTTGTGCCGGCATTTTAGATTTTGCATGAATGTTATTTTGACAATCTGTGTGCCTTTGTATGACTTGGAAGCTGGGACAAAGGCACGACCAAGATTAGGCAGCAGCGGTAAAACGCTGGTGTAAATGTGCGTGATTTTCCACATCATCGGCAATCGCAATCGCCAAATCCGCCACGCTAATGCCAGCAGGCACATCACCATTCATCAACAAATTGTCTTTGCCCAAGCGATATTCACCCGTACGCTCCTCGCTGTAACCTGCGTCCGCTCCCAACATCGCAGGCGGCGAAATAAACGCCCAATTCACATCACGGCGGTCTTGCAAGTCATTCAACAAATGACGCGCGGCATTGGCACCGTCATAAATTTCTTTGGGAAAATCAGGCGTATCAATCAGCTGCACGCCATCGCCAACATACAGGCTGCCTGCACCACCCACGATAAGTAAATATGGCACTTTGGCGGTCTTGGCGGCTGATACAATCGCATTCGCACCCTGCGTGAACTCTGCACCGATATTAGGATTCGTCCAGCCTGGATTAAAAGCACTTACCACGCCATCAAAGCCTTGTAATTGCTCGGCAAAATCAGCCGACAACACATCGGCTTGCACCGCTTGAATATTGCCTGCAGCCTGAACCTTGTCAATATTGCGGGCAAAAGCCACCACTTGATGACCACGACTTGCCAGCTCCCGCACCACGGCAGCACCAACATAACCTGTTGCACCAATTACTGCAAATTTTTTCATCACAACTCCTATATTTGATTGTATTGATTGACGATTTTGCTGAATGAGTGAAGTTATCCAGCAATGTTGTTATTTTATATAATAAAATTTTTATTTGTAAGTACTTACAAAAAAGTAAGTATAAAATAATTGCATAAGTTATTGATTTTTCATTGATTAAATTTTCAAATATTCATATATTTGCCACTTGGTTGCATTTATCAACAATCCAAGTCAGCAAATTGGCTTTTCATCTCCACTTAGTTTTACGCCAAGCCACAAAATCATTATTTTCTACCTTATTCATTGGATAATAGCCAGCTTTTAAGATTGTATTTATCATCACAAGCCATTTGGTGTATTGAAATCCCAATTGGCACCCCTGTGGTAAAAATCCGCAAATCAAGCAAAATTTGGCAAATTGGCAAACGCATATCAAGACACATTTTCAGGCTGCCTGATCTTCTTGGCATGATTTGCCCAATTCTCCAAAGAGCAGTACGCCCAGCCCATCAGCGACACCAAAGCCGTTTTATAAAGCTGGGCAGATAGGGGTATTTTGCAATGAAAGATTGATACTGTGATTAAAAATTTTAAAATATATTAAGCGTAATTGTATAATTTTTAACCATATATCAATTTGCCATTTTAGCTGCGACTTTTATTTATTCACCAAAATAGCAAAAAGCGACAAATGCCGCTTTTATAAGATGGCTTGGCTACCGTGAGGCTTGACTCGGTGCATTGTGATGACAATGTCGGATTATTTCTTTGCCAAAACATTGTCCAGTGACCAAGCACCGCCGCCTGCTGCTGCCAAATATAGAAAAATAAAGCTAAACAACATCGCCGACTCGCCGCCGTTGGTAAAAGGAAATAGCGAAAAGTGCATCATAAAATACGCCACCGCCATTTGTCCTGACAAAATAAATGCAGTTGGGCGAGTGAATAATCCCAAAATCAGCAAAATGCCACCAACGATTTCCAAAATACCTGCCGCTCCAAACAGCGAAAACAATGGCACCGAACCATTACCGTCCGTCATCGAGACAGGAAATTCAAAAAATTTTGCCGTGCCGTGCAACAAAAAAGCATAGGCGGTTGCTATTCGCACGATGGATAAGATTTGCGATTGAAAAGGTTGTAAAAATTTCATCATTAAACTCCTAAATTTATTAATCTGGTTTAGTTGCCCCAAAACGCATCTTCGGCGGTTTGGTCGTCTGAAAACAGCCAAACGGTTTGGATTTTGCCGTCCACCACTTCAAACAAATCAATGCCTGTCATATCCATTTGCGAGCCGTCCGCTTTTTTGCCCGAAAAACGCACGGGGCAGGCGACCAAATTGCCATTGACCATTAAATTGCCATTTGGTGTAAGGGCGAATGAGCCTTGGGTGTCTGTCATCATTTGTCCAATCATTTCACCGATTTGCCCTGCACCGATTTTCATGCCTGAAAATTTGTTGTTACCAGGTTGGTGCCATTTTACCTCTTCGGCAAAGGCAGAAAAAGCGGCTTCAATGTCGCCTTTATCAAGGGCGGTTAAATAATTTATGATAGTGGTTAATACAGTCATAAAATTTTCCTCATAAAAGTAAAAATGGATTTTTGTATTAAAATATCATGTTCAGGCAGCCTAAAGCGATGGCGATTGGCACTGCCTAATTAACAATAAATATCAGCCAAATGGTGCAGATTGCTATCAAAACATACTGCGACCGCTGACGGTTTTTGCAGGAACGGGCTGCACGGTATCCCAGTGTTCGACAATTTTACCGTCATCATCAAAACGGAAAATGTCCACCACTGATTTGCCAAGATCGTTGGCGTTTAGCTGGCTGTGTACATGCAGCACCACCAAATCACCTTCGGCAACCACTCGCTTGATGGTGGCACGAGACTGTGGGGCTTGGCTGACAAATCCGCCAATGCCTTTGACAAAGGCTTCTTTGCCGTCCGCCACCATTGGATTGTGCTGTAAATAAACATCACCAATGTATTTATCGGCGGCTTCTTGGACTTTGTGCTGGTTAAATGCCAAATCGTAAAAAGCGATGGCATTGGCTTTGTTGCGTTCGGCTTTGCTTTGGGCTTGGGCGGTGATGACGCTTGGCTTACTGCTTGAGCCTGCGATACTTTGGCAACCTGTCAGGGCAATGCTTGCCAAGATGGTGCTTAGGATTAATTTTTTCATAAATACCTCAAATTATTAAATGTCAAATCGTCAGGCTGCCAACCTGATAACCAGCAAACACAGTCATCAGATAAAAAGCATTGCCAAACAACCATGAAGCATATTATAATACACGAAATTTACTTTTGTAAGTACTTACAAAAAAGTAAGTATAAATTATGCCAATTATCAGCCAAGTGGCAACGGAGAATCTATGACGAATCACGCAGACGATAACAAAGGCTATGTGCTGGCAAAAGACTGCCCCAGCCGTGAGATTTTGAATCACTTAACCAGTCGCTGGGGCGTGTTGGTGCTGATTGTGCTACTAGAGGGCAGGAAGCGTTTTGGTGAAATCCGCAAACAAATCGAAGGGGTGAGTGAGCGAATGCTATCTGAAACCCTAAAGCAGCTTGAGCAAGACGGCATGCTTATCCGTCAATCATTTGATACCGTGCCGCCTCATGTGGAGTACTATCTGACTGATTTGGGCGTGCAGGCTGCCGAAAAAGTGCATGATTTGGTAGATTGGATTGAGACAAATTTAAGCATAATTTTACAGGCAAAACCGAGCAAGTGATTTGCTTGGCATAGGTTTGTCGGGTAGTGAGCTTGATGGCATTTGATGAATGTTAGAAGCAATATCAAAAAGTTAAAAAATCGTGTAAAATAGGCTTTTTGTCAAAATTTGGTTCTCACATGAAATTTATTGTCAAACTCTTTCCTGAAATCATCATGAAAAGCGAATCAGTTCGCAAGCGTTTTATTAAAGTTTTGACAGGAAATATTAAAGAAATACTACAAAAAATCGACAGATCTGTTGTGGTGATTCGCCATTGGGATTTTATTGAAGTGCGTAGCCACAATGAGCAATACCACAAGGCATTGCGTGAAGCGTTGCAAAGAATCTCTGGTATTCATCATTTTTTGGAAGTGCAAGAGAGCAGTTACCAAGATTTGCATGATATTTTTCTACAAACTTTGGCAGAATATCAAGATAAACTTATCAATAAAAGTTTCTGTGTGCGTGTCAAGCGACGCGGCAAGCACGATTTTGACTCCATGGCGGTGATGCAATATGTTGGCGGTGGGCTAAATCAGCACATCGAATCCGCCAAAGTGCAGCTAAAAAACCCTGATGTTACCGTTTTGCTTGAGATTGACCAAGACAAACTGCTCTTAATCAAGGAGCGTTTTGAGGGTATGGGTGGCTTTCCGATGAGTACCCAAGAAGATGTGCTGTCGCTGATTTCTGGGGGCTTTGATTCGAGCGTGTCAAGCTATATGTTTATGCGGCGAGGCAGCCGTGTGCATTATTGCTTTTTTAATCTGGGTGGTAAGGCACATGAAATTGGCGTAAAACAAATGGCTTACCATCTGTGGTCTCGCTACTCTTCATCGCATAAAGTAAAGTTTGTTACGGTGGATTTTGAGCCGGTGGTTGCCGAAATTTTACGCAGTATTGATGATGGACAAATGGGCGTAGTCTTAAAACGCCTAATGCTAAAAGCTGCAAGCGTCATTGCCGAGCGTCTGGGAATTCAGGCATTGGTTACAGGCGAGGCATTGGGGCAGGTGGCAAGTCAGACATTGACCAATCTGCATGTCATTGACAAGGCGGCGACACGCTTGGTACTAAGACCACTTATTACCAGCGACAAAGAGCAGATTATTAAGTTATCCGAACAAATCGGCACCATGGATATTGCCAAATCCATGCCAGAATTTTGCGGGGTGATTTCCAAGTCTCCAACGGTGAAGGCTGTTGAGCAAAAAATTTGTGCCGAAGAGGAAAAGTTTGATTTTGGCATTTTACAACACGCAATTGATACGGCGATTATTAGCGATATTCGCACGCTGGCAGAGGCGGACGGCAGTACTTTACTCATGCCTGAAGTGGTGCATGAAGTGCAGGCGGGGCAAGTAGTACTGGACATTCGTACGCCTGATGAGTGCGATGAGTTGCCACTATCGGTTGATGGTGAGGTGATTGCCGTACCGTTTTATCAATTATCCACACGCTTTGCAACACTTGATTCGGCCAAGACCTATTTGCTGTATTGCCAGCAGGGTGTGATGAGTAAATTGCAAGCAGGGCGACTGCTTGAGCAGGGTCATCAGAATGTCAAGGTGCTAAAAATAATAAAAGCTTAATTGATTAAAAATATTTAATAATGGTTTGTTAAATGTATTTTGGCAAATACTGTACTATTGTTTATTTTAAAATATTTTTAATACAAAATTTATCGTCTTGATAATCCGACCAAATCATCAGCAAAGTTTTTTATAAAAATTGCTCGTGCTGCCTATTCGCCATCAGGCTATTTGACCGTGTTTTGGCGAATTTGTCAAATCTTGCATTGCTGGCATAAATTGCCATAAATTCTGTACATAAAAATACCGCCATCACAGGCGGTATCTTGGGCTTATTCATAAATTTTTATGTATGCACCAGCACGCAATTCTTGCAACCAGTCCTCTTGGGCTTGTGGTGCTTGGCGTGCAAACAGATATTCTCGTGCAACATTGCGGCGATACTGCTCGGTAACATCACGCTGGCGAATATTATCCACTTTTAAGATATGCCAGCCAAATTGTGAGCGAAATGGCACCGAAAAATCACCTTGAGCGGTATTTTTCATCATGGCTTCAAATTCGCTGACCATCTGACCTTCGCCAACCCAGCCCAAGCTGCCCTTGGCTGCCGCTGAGCCTGTGTCATCAGAATAGGTTGCTGCCAGAGATGCAAAATCCGCCCCTTGTTGCAATGCTTGATATAGTGCGTTGATTTTTTGTTCTGCCATATCAGCACCTTGATTGTCATCGATGCGAGCAAGAATATGGCTGGTCTGCCACTCTGGGATAATAACTTGGTTTGTTTGTTGTTTATTGACCAGTTTGATAACATCGATACCATTTGTAGTGATGATTGGTGCTGAAGTTTGCCCAATGTTTAGCTTATCTACTTCGCCAGCAATCGTTGCAGGCAGGGCGACCGCGTCAATCAGTCCTGTGTCTGCACCTTGTAATTCGGCAGCATAGTCTGCACGAGCCGTTTTCATTGCCTGATCAAGCCCCAAGCCGCTATCCAAAGCTGACTTGACGCGTAATGCCGTCATGCCTGCTTGTTGGCGTGCATTGGCATCTGGATTGCTGCTCAGATATGGCACACGGATATGCAGCAGTTGGTATTTGGTTTGGTTTATCCGTGCTGATTCTGGACTTTGTAAAAAAGCTTCAATTTCATCATCGCTAATGCGAACACGGCTTTGTACTTGATTTTGCCACAAGGCAGCGATGGCAGCTTCTTGAATCAGACGCTGACGCATGGCGGCATAGCTGCCTGCTTGCTGGGCATCAAGCACCGACTGTAGCTCAGCCAAACTTGACAAGCCCTCTGACTGGGCGATGGCAAGGAGCTGTTGGTTAATGATGGTGTCATTTGGCACAACACCTGCTCGCTTAATCAGCCCAAGCTGTAGCTTTTCGTTGATTAAATTATCAAGTGCCAGCATCTGAATTTGTTCAGCTGTGGCACTCGCCCCTGATTTTTGTATTTCGGCAGCAACGATTTGTTTGGCTTGATTTAATTCACTTTTTAGAATAATTTCATCATTCACAACGGCAACAATGCCATCGGTACTGTTGCTACTGATGGAGGCTTGGGCGACTGTTATGCTTAAGCCTAAGCCTACGATGGCAGCGGCTAATTTTTTTATAAGAAATTTGGTCTGCATGGATAATCCTTAAAATTATCATGTTAATTAACAAAAACTGCTTACTGTCGCAAGCTGTATTAATTTATCTAAGTGTAGCACTTAGTACAGCAATCGTCAAACAACATCTGATGATTAAGAATGCTATTGACAATCTGTTACAGCCTTGCCAATAACAAGTAACTTTTTTGTTTAGTAGGCTTGCTGCCAAGCATTTTGTACCTGATCATAGCCCAAGATTTTCTCGCTAAGCAGACGATTGAGGCGACCTACGCTGGTGATGCCACTTAGGCGAATTTCTGCCATGATGGCGGTATTTGGCGACAGGCTTGGGTTGATGGCATCACGATAACGGCGTGCATAGACGGACAGTCCATAGCAACAATCCTCATAATTCACCCCAAACAGTGAATCCATCAGATAGCCTTGTTGATAATCATACTGCACCTGACCCATCAATCGCCAACGATTATTCACAGGGAAAATTGCCGAAGCAGTGTAGGCAGACAGGGCGTATTGATTGGTTGCCTTGTGCTCTTTGCGTTCAATCACCCCAATGTTAAACAATTTACTGTCGCTTGGCTGATAACGCACTTGGGCAATGACGCTGCTTGGGCGGTAGCGAGTGTCAAAACTACCTGCCGCCTCAATCCATAGATTGTTTTTTGGTTGCAGTGAGGCTTGCCACGCCATGCCCGAAGCTCTGCCGCTAAAATTCTCACTCTTGTCAATGCCGACTCGAGTGTCGCTTAATAATAATTGCTCGGCAATGCCGCCTTCAAAGCGAGTAACGCCTGTGCTATCAATATAACGATAATTCACCGCTGGCGTGATGGCGTGCAAGTCTTGAATGCGGTCATAACCCAAAAACCAGCTGTTATTTAGCAGTTGCTCATAGCTTAGTTTGGCAATGCTGGTTTCAAAATTTGGCAGTTTTTGCTGATCTTTAAATGGTGTATAAGTATAATGCAAGCGAGGTGTCAGCAGCTGATAGCCACCTAGACTGTCATCATACCAGCCAAATGGTGAGCCCTGTTTTTCAAAAAACAGCCCACTGTCAATGCTAAGCGTCGGTGCAAAAATCGAGTAACTGCCTTCTTCTTTGGTCAGTTTCTGATCAGCCAAACTGTCCTCATCATAACTGGCGTATAAATGCGATAGGCTTAATTTTGGCGTTACATAACCCCAAGAACGCAGTATGGGATAACTGGCACTGATTTGGTTAAACATACGCACGCCGCTTTTTTCGGCTTCGGAATTGTCTTTGATGGTTTTCTTAAAATAAGCAGAATTATGAATGCCGTCAATTTTTATCCCATCTGGTAGCCCCAATGAGGTTTTTGGCAATTGATAAGCCACTGATAATTGTGGCAGGCGTGCATAAGGACGGTCTTTGTCCAAAATTGGCGTGCCGTCAATATTAACACCATCAAGTCGCTGAAAATCCTCTGCACGCAAATCTGCCGACACATACTCGCCTGCAAAACTTGCTCCGATACGCCGTGGCAAATTCAGAGCAATGGTATCAATCCCTAGGGTATTAAAATCGGAGAGATATTTGGCATCAGAGACATATTGATACTGTGCATAGGTATTGATTTTATTAAAATTTTTCGGCTGCCATGCATGATCAAAGCGGACACGGCTACGATCTTGATTGTTATAGCGTTTGTCGCTTGGCAGATAAGAGGCATTTAAGGTTCCTGCACCGAAATTTTCGGTCAGATAACGAAATTCACCCGTCAGCATCGGATTGCGATTGCTAAAAATCGTTGGCGTAAGGGTGGCATCATAATTGGGTGCAAGGTTAAAATAATACGGCGTGCTGATCTCAAAGCTGTTTGTCGCCCCAAAGCCAATATTTGGCAACAAAAACCCTGACGCACGGCGAGAGTCAATTGGGAAGTTAAAATACGGCAAATAAAGCACTGGCACATCTTTGATGCGTAAGGTGGTGTTTTTTGCGATGGCACGCCCTGTGTTGTTGTCAATATCGATGCTATCAGCGTCCAGATACCATTTGCGTTCGGTTGGAGGGCAGGTGCTAAACATCACTTCTTGCAGGCGATATTTGTTATCGCTTAATTTATCCATCTGACCTGCATAGCCATGTGCATTGATGGCGGTGCTGGCAAATGCCACATCTTTTGCCGTGCCTGTCTTGCCATCAGTGCTGTATTCTAGATTTTCGGCAACGCCAATCAAGCCTGTTTTGCTGGGCGTGGCACCAGCATCGCTAAATAGCACCTGACCTGAAGCCACAGCACGCCCTGTAATGGTATCAAGCTCTACTTTGTCGGCACTGACACGCTGACCGTTTTGTTCAACGATGACATTGCCTGATAATTCAGCATATCGGGCGGCGTCATAATATCCATAATCCGCTTGTGCAAAAATCCCATCGGCAGCCAACGGATTGCCATCGCCATCAAAACGCTGCGTGGCTTGGGTTGTGGGCTGCAACCAAACCCCTTGGCAGCGAGCCTGTTCATTGGGCTTGGTGTGATAATTTTCGGCAAGTTTGGCAAGGCTGCGACTGCGAGCATCTTGGCTGGTATCTTTATCGCTTTTGGTTGTTGCTGCATTTTCATCGCTTTGCCAAGTTGTGGCAGTGTCCGTATTCTGTGCTACACTTGACGATTCGCTAGAAGATAAAGTTTGTGCCTGCTGATTGATGGTTGCAAAATCCACGCCATCAAACGCATTTGGCTGATTGCTTGCAGCCAAACCAACCGAATCTGCCGTGTTATCTGCAACTTGCTTGGTGGCATTAACCTGCCAAGCATCTGTTTGAGTCTTGGTGCTATCATCATTGGCATGGGCTGACATCATGATTGGCAAACTTACCATGCCAAATAACGCACAACGAATGGCGACAGACAGATAAGAAGATTTGTGGCAAACAGCAGTACAACTGGCAGAAGAATGTTGAAGATGAATCACAACCAAACCTTGCAAAGAAAAATTTTACTTATTTTACACCATTATTGCGTTTGGTGCGACTGTATTTATCACCATTGACAAAATTACCGCCTTGATTGCAATCTATTGGATAACACGCCGTGCAACAAAGCCATCATACACACAAACAATTTTACTGGTGAAAATCAGAAAAATCAGCTAAACTAACGCATGACAGTACGCAAGATTGTGGCTTGATGGTTTAAACAACCAAAAAACTTCATTTTAAGGGCTATAAAATAGCCAAAATCCAAAACCAGTTGCACCATGATACATGTTGCTATCGCCACAAAACAGCCCAATACCAAATCACAAAAGGATAATCCGATGAGTACTTTACGCAAGCAGCAGATGATGGATTTTTTGCACAGCCATTTGGCGGCAGGATTTCGCGTGGAGAGTTTGGCAGCTGATGCCAGTTTTCGTTGCTATCACCGCATTCATTTGCCAATTATTGGCGAGCAGGGCAAGCATGAGATGAGCTATTTGCTGATGGACGCACCACCTGACAAGGAGGATATTGGGCAATTTATTCATGTTGCCGAGCTGATGAGCGAGGCTGTGAATGTGCCAAATATTATCGCAAAAGATGAAAAACAGGGGTTTTTGTTGCTGCAAGACTTTGGCACGGTGCAGTTTGCTGATGCCATCGCTTCCGATGCAGATAACAAAGATCGTTATTATACTTTGGCATTGTCCACCTTGGCAGATTTGCAAAAAATTGATACCGATATTGATTTGTCTGCCTACAGCGATGACAAACTTCGTGAAGAAATGGAGCTGTTTTGTCAGTGGTTTTTGCCATATTTGGGCGTTACTTTGGATTCGCCTGCACAACAACTGTGGCAAACACTCACCGAAAAACTCATCAAAGATATAAGCAGCCAACCAGCCGTTGTGGTGCATCGAGACTATCACAGTCGCAACCTGATGATGGATAAGGGTAGTGATGGTTTGGGGGTGATTGATTTTCAGGACGCACTGATTGGTGCTTATACTTATGATTTGGTTAGCCTTGTGCGTGATGCTTATATTGATTATGATGAGCAATGGGTAGAAAAACGCATTCAGGAATTTTATCAGCTGATACGCCCAGCGGTTGATTTGGGCAGTTTTATCGGACAGACCAATATTATGGGCGTGCAGCGTCATTTGAAAGTCTTGGGTATTTTTATTCGCCTATCACAACGAGATGGCAAGCATCGTTATTTGCATGACATTCCTAAGGTGATGCGTGATTTATTAACAGAGCTAAACTGGCTGAATACACATAGCAATGAGGCAGTTTATGGCGAGTTTTTGACATGGATTAATAATCAAGTCTTGCCAGCTTATCAGCATAAATTTATTAATAAATCTAAATAATATCATCAAATCTAGGGGCGATACGATGGCAATAACGCAGGCGATGATTCTGGCGGCGGGCAAGGGGACGCGTATGCAACCTTTGACACTTCGCACACCAAAACCACTTGTTCCAGTGGCTGGCAAGCCGCTAATTGTCTGGCATATTGAGCGATTGGCACAAGCAGGCATTCGTCATATCACGCTAAATGCAGGCTATCTGGCTGATGTGCTGATTGCAGGATTGGCTGATTTAAACATTGAAGAAAAATTAAACATATCATTGCATATTTCTGTTGAGAAGGGCGAGCCGCTGGAGACGGCAGGTGGCATAAAATACGCACTGCATCAGGGTTTGTTAAATCATGCCCCGTTTATCTTGGTCAATGGTGATGTCTGGACAGAGTATGACTTTACCAGCCTTTGCCATCATAAGCTTGGCGATTATTTGGCACATTTGCTTTTGGTGGATAATCCTGATCATAATTTGGCAGGGGATTTTGTATTGCACGAAGGCAAGGTTTTAACCAAAGCGGCTAATGGCTCGTCATTGACCTTTGCAGGCATTAGCGTTTTGTCAGACAAGCTGCTCGATGAGGTCGCTGTGGGACAAATCGCACCTTTAGCACCTTATCTAAGCACTGCGATGGCACAGAGCAAAGTAACTGGCGAAAAAATGCATAACAAATGGGTTGATGTCGGTACGCTTGAGCGACTTGCCAGTCTTGAGCAATATCTTGACGGCAATCAATGAAAAATAAATTTATGTAATATCAATAAGTTACAAACTTTATCAACAAAAATATCAAATTTTCCCCAAAAAAAGTTTGACAGTTGATAAATTTCGTATATAATACGCACCACAAAGACGATGAACAAGACGAAAATCAAGTTCTTTAAAGTTTTTGAAAATGTTACTTAAAATGCGATACCTTGACACAGTATCATAAAAAAGCATTTTAGGGTGGTTAGCTCAGTTGGTAGAGCATCTGCCTTACAAGCAGAGGGTCAGCGGTTCGATCCCGTTACCACCCACCACTTAGCAGCGGTAGTTCAGTTGGTTAGAATACCGGCCTGTCACGCCGGGGGTCGCGGGTTCGAGCCCCGTCCGCTGCGCCATATTTTAAAACAGTTGTTTATTCCCAAATCGCAAGGTTTGGGATTTTTTTTGGCAAAATTTTACCATTTATCAATACTTAATAATTATTAAACAATAAACTAATTGTATTTGCTGAAATTTTGGCATCTCTGTCTGTGCTTTAGGTAATAAGCAGATGGCACAAATTCATCATCTGCGTTATAATGCTGCTTTGGACAAGCATGGTTCATTGCGATGATAAGGAGAATTTGCCATGAATACACAAAGCACTGACAAAGCACCGAAGTTGTATTTGCTGACCAATGATGACGAGCTAACAACACTGCTTGACAAACTGCAACGAGTGTTTGATACAGGTGCGGTATCTTTGCTGCAAATTCGCCGCAAGTCTACTTTAAAATTATACGACTTGGCAACCGTTTATCGAGAGGCAGAGATGATCGTCAGCCTTGCCAATGACTACGATATTGATGTGGTGATGAATGATGACTTGGAATTGGCATCGCATTTTGGCACAGGGCTGCACTTAGGTCAGCGTGATGGTAGTGTGCGTGTAGCAAGAGAAATCTTGGGCGATGATGTGGTGATTGGTCGCACCTGCCATACTGACATTGCCTTATTTAAGCAAGCCAAGCGAGAAGGGGCAAGCTATGGTGCGATGGGTACGGCATTTGCCTCCATCACCAAACCTCGTGCCAATATCATCTCACGCGATATTTTGCTAAAAGCGATTGAGGTTGATTTTCCGCTGTGTATTATTGGCGGTATTGCTCTTGAAAACATCCACCAGCTGCGTGATGAGTTGGCTGGCAGGCCTGTAGAATACATTGCCGTTACCGCCGATATCATGGGGCATTCGGTAGACACCATTGCTAATAAATGCCGTGCATGGCAAGAAAAACTAAATAATTGGTAAATTTATATGATGCAAAATCTCACCGCTGATTTGCCCACAAAGCCTGCCCATAAGACCACTTTGCCTTTATTGGGTGGTGCTGATTTGAGTTTTTGGCTGTCTCATCTTGGCAAGCAGCGGCTAACCGTGATGATTACCAAAGATCAGCATGAGCTAAATCAGCTAGAAACAGAATTGGCATTTTTTGGCATCACTGCCAAAGTTTTTAGCGATTGGGAGATTTTGGCATACGATCAGTTATCCGTGCATCAAGACATCAGCTCCGAGCGGATTGCACTGCTGACCCAAATGCCAACAACGGGTATTTTGTTGGTGAGTATACAGACGCTGATGCAACGAATTGCACCAGCTGCTTGGCTAATTGGCAGGCATTTTGATTTGCAAGTTGGCGAGCGATTTGATATTGACAAGCAAAAACAACGGCTAAGTAAGGCAGGTTATATCCACACGGATAATGTCTTTGAACCCGGTGAATTTGCTGTGCGTGGCAGCATTGTTGATATCTTTGCGATTGGGCAAAGTTTGCCGTTTCGCCTTGATTTATTTGATGATGAAATTGAATCCATCAAGTTTTTTGATCCGCAAACACAGCGAACCATTGATGATAATAAATTAGCAGAACTAAAAAAACAATCTTGGGAAAATAGCGAAATTGCCAACTGGCAACTGCCCAAGACTGCAAGCGTTGAGCGAATGCGTCTGTTGCCTGCACGAGAATTTCCGCTAATCGAAGGGCGTGAATTATTTCGTCAGAATTTTGCCAGTATCTTTGAGACGGTCAGTGCCAGAAAGGTTGAACTGTTTAATGATGTAATGGCTGGCATTGCAGCACAGGGGGTGGAATATTATGCACCGCTGTTTTTTGATATTGATCAATGGCTAAGCACGGGCAGTTTGTTCTCTTATTTGCCACAAGATACGCTGATTGTCAGCCATGCCAATACGGCAGAGCAACATGAGCGTTTTTGGCAACAAATCCAATCTCGCTATCATGCACGAGCTCATGATAAACAGCTGCCAATTTTGCCACCTGATTATTTATTTTTGCCAAATAATGAATTTCATCAAGCATTAAAATCTTATGCACGCATTGTCATTGATACATCGCAACAAGCTGCCATAGAGCAAGCCGACTACGCACAAAGTAGCCAACCAAAACTTGGCGATATGCAGATTGTGCCGCCACCAACTTTGCTTATCAATCATCAGGCGGCAGAGCCACTTGTAGAACTGCTTGACTTTATTAAGACCAATCAGGCAGCCACATTGATTGTTGCCGAAAGTGCTGGTCGCCGTGAGATTATTTTAGAATTACTAAAAGGTAAAATCGATACCGAACTGGTTGATAATTATCAAGATTTTATTAATAAAAAAGATAGATTTTATACAAATAAAGTTGCCATCAGCGTTTCTGTCATTGAGCGAGGTTTGTGGTTGCAAGGTGATGATAGCATCTGCATCATTAGTGAGACGCAAATTTTTGGTCGGCAGGTATTGCAGGCACGCCGTCGTCGCCAATCCAGTGTTTCGCAAGATTTTTTGGTCAAATCAGTAACCGAGCTGACCGAAGGTGCTTTGGTGGTGCATTTGGAGCATGGCATCGGTCGTTATCAGGGGCTGGTAGTGCTTGATGTTGGCGAGGGTGAGCAAGAATTTATTCATCTAAAATACGCCGATGATGCCAATATTTATGTGCCAATTACCAATTTGGCGTTGATTGGGCGTTATAGCGGTACAGATTCGCAAGCGGTTGCTTTGTCAAAAATTGGCTCGGGTAAATGGGAGAAATCCAAACAAAAAACCTTAGAGCAGATTTATGATGTTGCCGCTGAGCTGTTAAACACCCAAGCCAGACGCAATGCCAGATCTGGTATCAGTTTTGACATTGACATGGCTCAATACGAGCTGTTTGTCAGTGGTTTTGCCTTTGAAGAAACGCCAGATCAAACCGAAGCGATACAGGCGGTAATTCATGATATGAAGCAATCCAAACCAATGGATAGGCTTATTTGTGGTGATGTTGGCTTTGGTAAGACAGAGGTGGCAATGCGTGCGGCGTTTATTGCCGTGCAGGCAGGCTATCAAGTGGCGGTTCTTGTGCCTACCACGCTGCTTGCAGGGCAGCATGAGGACAGTTTTTTGAGCAGATTTGCTGATTGGCCAATTAAAATTGAAAGTCTTTCGCGATTTGGTAATAAAAAACACCACGAAAAAGTCATCAAAGGTCTGGCAGAAGGCGTGGTGGATATTGTCATCGGCACGCATAAGTTGATTCAGGACGATGTTAAATTTAAGCGTCTAGGCTTGATGATTATTGATGAAGAGCATCGTTTTGGCGTGCGGCACAAAGAGCGAATCAAGGCATTGCAAAGCAATATTGACAGTCTATCTATGACAGCAACGCCCATTCCTCGCACGCTGAATATGGCATTGTCTGGTATGCAGGATATTTCTATCATTGCCACACCGCCTGCCAGACGCTTGCCCATCAAGACTTTTTTGTTGCCAAAATCAGACAGTACAATTGTTGATGCGATTTTGCGTGAGATTTTGCGTGGTGGGCAAGTGTATTATCTGCACAATGATGTTGCCAGCATCGAGGCGGCAGCGGATAGCTTGCGAGAGCTGGTGGGGCAGGCTCGCGTTGCGGTGGCACATGGACAGATGAATGAGACAGAGCTGTCGATGGTGATGAGCGATTTTTATCACAAAAAATTCAATGTCTTGGTTGCAAGCACCATCATCGAAACAGGCATTGATGTACCAAATGCCAACACCATCATCATTCACCGAGCGGATAAATTTGGTATCGCTCAGCTGCATCAGTTGCGAGGTCGTGTCGGACGCAGTCATCATCAAGCCTACTGTTATCTGCTTGTGCCTTCGCTAAAAGGACTAAGTGCAGATGCCAAAAAACGCCTTGATGCCATCACTCGTGCCAATACTCTGGGTGCAGGATTTATGCTGGCTTCAGAGGATTTGGAAATTCGTGGTGCTGGCGAAATCTTGGGCAAGGAACAAAGTGGCAATATGCAAACCATTGGCTTTGGGCTATACATGGATATGCTTGAGCGTGCAACCAAGGCCATCAAGCAGGGCAAAACACCAAGCCTTGCCACGCCACTGGACTTAATCAGCGAAATTGACATTCATGCTTCGGCACTGATTCCCGAGAGCTATTTGGCTGATGTGCATGAGCGGTTGTTATTTTATAAAAAAATCAGTAGCTTAGATGATATCGCAGCACTGATTGCTGTGCGTACCGAGATGATTGACCGATTTGGTGCCTTGCCTGTTGCCACCCAGAATTTATTTGCTGTGCATCGCATTCGCATTCGCAGTAAGGCGTTGGGCATTGCTAAGATTGACGCAACAGACAGGGTTATTACCATCTTGTTTCGCCCTGATACTTTGGTTGATGGTCTGGCGATTATTAAGCTGATTCAATCTGGCGATGGCTATCGTATGCTTGGCGAAACGACAATCCGCCATCAAAGCCCATCGGTGATGGACACGCAAGCACGCCTTGACAAAATCCATGAGCTGCTTTTGTATTTTGAGGCAAATACTGTTCGCTTAGCCAGTTAAAAAGGGCGGTGTCAGGCTTAGGCAGATAGCTGTGTTTAATTAAAATATATTATTAATTATTATAAAAACTCAAGTACAGACTTAAGGCGAGCAAGCAACCATAAGGCAGATACTCTTAGAACCAATCCTCCAGCAAAAAAACACGCCCTCTGACCTGTGGTGGCTTGGTCTTGGCAGGGCGGTTTTTTTGTGGCAGCTGGTTGCTACCTTGTGATTGCAAAGGCGTAATGACTGGCTGTGGCTCATTGAGTTTAATCGGCAATGGGCTTGGTGCTAATTGGATATTTTGACAAGCAGTCAAAGACAGTGCCGCCAAAATCAGCCCAAGTCGCAACCACAAATGCTGATATTGCATGGGTTATTTTGACCACACTGGATCACGCACAACGCCTGTGGTTGGCAGTGTCTGCACGGCATTGTTGGACAATGAACGAATCATCAGCTGACTTTGGTTGCCTTGATTGACAGCGTAGACAATGCGGCTGCCCGATGGCGAAAAACTGGCGGCGGTTTCTGTGCCTGCGACAGCAAAGCTTTGCAGCGTCTTGCCTTGTTGATTGGCAATGATGATACGGCCTGCGGCAGTGTAGATGATTTTTGAGCCATCAGCACTAACGCGGGGGTTGCTGCCACGGGCGACAAGCTGGGTGCTTTTGCCTGTGGCAAAGTCGTATTTTTGCAAACTTTGGCTGCGAGTGCCATGATCTGCGGTATAAACAAACCCTGCACCATCGGGCAAATAACTGGGAGAGTTTTCTGCTCCTGACAAGCTGGTCAGTTTCTCAAGGCTGTTTGCTGCCAAATTCAGCCGATAAATGTTGGGATTGTTTGCCTCATGACTGCCCGAAAAAATCAAACTGCCCCCATCTGGCGAAAAACTTGGTGCTAAATTATGCCCCCAAAATGGCGTAACCATTTGCACCTGATTGTTATCCAGTGAACGCACATAGATCACAGGCAGGGCGTTTTTGCTTTGTACACTATAGGCGATATAACGGCCATCTGGCGAAAAACTTGGTGTCATGATTGAACCATTAACCGTATCAAGCGTTGCCAAATTTTTACCACTCATGTCCACAAGTTTTAGCATGGAGGTTTTGTTGCTTGGCAAGCCTGTTTCTTCAACAAAGGCAATTTTGCCGACCAAATCTGATGGCTTGCCTGTGATGCTTTGATAAATTTTATCGCTGATTTGAGCATAAGAGGCTGCCAAGGCGGTGCTGTTATTCTCACTGACTTGGGTCTGTTTGGCACCAACCGAGCCTGTGGTGGTATCAACCAACTGATAGCTGATGGCAAGTTTATTGGCTGGCATGGTGTGCGTTTGCACCAGCACCACTTGACGAAATCCTTGATTACGCCAAGTGCTAAGATTATTGACAATATCGGTAGCATTGGTGGTGTTTTGTGGCAGATTTTGTGCTGTTGCTCCAAGCCCTGCAAGCGTCAGATTGTCGGTAATGCGTCCTGCATCAGCAAATGGCATGACCGCCACAGGGTAGCGACTTTCTTGTACTTGGCGAGTAACCACGATCACTTCATCTTGTGCCATGGCAACTGATGGTATCAGGCTGATAAATAGTGTCAGTGGCAAAATACGAATTGTTGGCATATTGGCTTTCCTATCAATTGTTAAATTCATGGCTCATTGGGCGTGCTGATTAATTGCTCGGTAACAAATTGCAGCTTGATATTATCCCTTAGTCCTGCAAGCTCACTAAAGGGTGCAGCGGCGTATACCGCAGCTTCAATGGATTCTTTTAAATCAGGATGTCCGCCCCCATAAATGATGGCTGTTACATTGCCATTGCCATCAATATTCACCTGAAAGCTGATGCTTTGATTGGGCTGGGCTGGATATCTTTTCCAGATGGTTTCGATGCGGTTTTTGACAGCGGTCAATGCGGCATTGATTTGAGCCTTGTCTGGTGTACTGGTTGTTGTTGTGCTGCCAATTGTCGCCAACTCACTGGTATCGCTTGGAGGATTGTTGGTGTCAAGTGTAGGATAATCATCAAAACTTGGCGTGGAACTTGCCAGCTCTTGATACGCTTCAGCTGGCTTGGTGGATTGGTAGGCTTGGCGATGATAAGTTTGGGCAGTCATCAGTGCCATGTCAGAAGGGGTTATTTGCGTGGTTTGGCTGGTTTTTTTGGGCTGGGCTTGTAATAGAGCGTCTTTGGCAGCGGCAAAATCAGCCTGACTTGCCAGCACGGTTGTCATGGCGGCTGGCTGCTGTGGCGGCATTATCGATGATAAGCTGAGTGCAAAGATAGCAAGCCCATGCACCAGCACACTTGCCACAATGGGCAGTGCCACAGTGCGTTTTTGTTCATTGGCGGGCGTAGACAAATACGGCTTCATGACAATCTACTTGGTGGGTTTTGTTTCGCTTAATAAGCTCACTTGGCTAATGCCTGCCTGCTGAATGCGTGCCATGACAGCCATGATTTGACTGTAAGGGTTGCGTGCATCAGCATTTAGCATGACTTGCAGCTCGTTATTTTCGGCATATAATTGACGCAATAATCCATCAAGTGCCACAAGATCCATCGGCTCGTCAATGGCGTTTTTGTGGCTGACATACAATGTGCCATCGGCTTGTAGACTGATGATGACGGGCAAATCCGACTGCTTAATGGATTTGGTATTCTCAGCAGGCAAAGAGATTTCAACCCCTGTGGTCATCATCGGTGCCGTTACCATAAAAATCACAAGTAGCACCAGCATGACATCAATATACGGCACAACATTCATCTGGCTATTGAGCGATTTTTGTGTGCGAGTGAAGCGATGCCTAGCCATGATAAGACCCTTGTGTGCTTGACTCTTGGGCGGTGTCGGTATATCGTGCCGCCTTGGTAAAAGCTACCAGCAGTGTCGCCAACAAACCTTCGGCAAATAAACTACGGCGTTCGTAGATGGCATTGGCTTTGGCGGTAAAATGGTTAAATGCAAGACTGGCAGGAATGGCGGCAAATAAACCAAGTGCAGTTGCAATCAATGCCTCAGCAATGCTTGGTGCGACAACGGCAAGGCTGAGCGAATCTGCCTGACCTAATCCAATAAAGGCGTTCATAATCCCCCAAACCGTGCCAAATAAGCCAATATATGGCGACACCGAAGCGATGCTGGCAAGGGTTGCCAAGCCAGACTCAAGCGATGCCTGCTGATTGCCCAGTTGTTGGTGCAATCGTCTTTGCAGCACCTCAACATGGGTATTGGGCGGCAGGCTATTATCACGCTGGCTCATGATGTCATAAAAAATCGCCTCAAGCCCCGTCCGCTCATTTTCTCTTTGTACCACAGCCAACTGCTTATCAAGACTGTCCGTCCAAAACCACGCCTCAAAGCGTTCATCAAAGCGTGCCACGCCGCCAATTCTGATAAACAGTTGAAAAATAATCACCCAGCTGACAACGGATAAAATAAGCAGTAATGCCATCACCAGTTTGACAACAAGGCTGGCTTGCAACACAAGGCCGATGAGATTGATGGATTCATTCATACAAAAACTTAACTTGCAATTATGATAAATACTCATCATTATAGCATAAGTTTGGCAAACATAACCATGACCCAACAGGCTGTCTGCGGTTATTTTTATCAAAAAATTGCACCTTGTGTGGATTTTATTTACAATGGACAGCCAAAGGCGATACTTGCAATCAAAAATCCAACAAAAGCACGAAATACACAACAAATGACCATACACATGACAACACACACCCAGCAAAATGACAATAAACACAAAGAAAATCTGCCTGTTTTGGCAAAAGATCGGTATTTTTTGACACAATTACAAAAACAAATCCGCAGCTCATCTGGTGAAGAAAAACTAAAAAATGAGCAACGATACAATGAAATAAAAACACGCTCAACGCTTGCTGTTGCCAAGCGTATTGACAGCCTGCCTTGGAATTTGTGGGATAAGCTAAATGCAGATTTGCCCGTCAGTGGTCAAGCCAAAGAGCTGATTGATGCCATTATCTCTCATCAGGTTGTTATCATCGCAGGCGAGACAGGCTCTGGCAAAACCACTCAACTGCCAAAACTTGCCATGCTGGCAGGGCGTGGTATTACAGGGCAAATTGGGCATACACAGCCTAGACGCTTGGCAGCACGATCGGTGGCAGCACGCATTGCCGAAGAGCTTGGTGAAGAGCTTGGGCAGACGGTGAGTTTTAAGATTCGCTTCACAGAAGAAGGGGGAAAGCACTCACTTGTTAAGCTGATGACTGATGGTATTTTGTTGGCAGAGCTAAGCGAAGATCGTTTTTTGACCAATTATGACACCATCATCATAGACGAGGCTCACGAACGCAGCCTAAATATTGATTTTATCATGGGCTATCTAAAGCAGCTGCTGCCCAAAAGACCAGATCTAAAAGTCATCATCACCTCCGCCACGCTTGATACCGAGCGGTTTGCCTCTTATTTTTCGCATAATGGCAAGCCTGCACCTGTGTTTATTGTTGAAGGGCGTAGCTATCCTGTTGAGGTGCGTTATCGACCGCTGGTTGATGCCATCATTACCAGCCACGATGATGATGTGTTTGATGAGGCAGAGGACAGATTGCCCTATGTTTTAACTTCTGCTGTGGCAGAATGCTTTGATGATGCCAAAGCCAAAGGACACCCAGATCAGGCTGATATTTTGATTTTTGCTGCAACAGAAGCCCAAATTCGCGAACTGCAAGATATCTTAAGTGATTATGCACCTGCACACACCGAGATTTTGCCACTATTTGCTCGCCAAAGTGTCAGCGAGCAACAGCGGATTTTTTCGCCAGCTGGCAAGGGTCGCCGCATCATCATCGCCACCAATGTTGCCGAAACCGCCTTAACCGTGCCAAATATTCGCTATGTGATTGATTTAGGCTTTGCACGCATTTCACGCTACAACTACCGCTCACGCGTGCAGCGACTGCCCATTGAGGCAATCAGTCAAGCTGCTGCCGATCAGCGAAAAGGGCGTTGTGGACGAATTGCAGCAGGTGTGTGCATTCGCTTGTATTCTAAGGAGGATTTTGACAGTCGCCCCAAATTTACCGAGCCTGAAATTTTGCGAACCAATTTGGCCTCGGTCATTCTACAGATGCAGCGGCTAAAACTTGGCGACCCAAGCTCTTTTGGTTTTATTACACCGCCTGATTTGCGATTGATTAATGACGGTCGTAAGTTATTGATAGAGCTGGGTGCGTTTGAGGAATCTTCCTACACCAAAACTCGTGCCAAAAAGGGGTTGAAACAGCACGACAAACTGACCAAAATCGGTCAGCAAATGGCAAAAATGCCCATCGATCCACGCCTAGCTCGTATGCTGATTGCTGGCGATATGTTTGATTGCTTGGCGGATATGCTGGTGATTGTTTCGGCACTTGCTGTGCAAGATGTGCGTGAAAGACCTGCCAGCAAACAAACCCAAGCCGACCAAAAACACGCCTTATTCCGTTGTGATGATTCGGATTTTTTGTTTTATTTACAATTATTTGCAGCATTATTTGACAAGCACCCAACCAATGATAATCAGCCGCTTAGCAGCAACGCACGCCGCAATTTTGCCAAAAAACACTACCTAAGCCATGCCCGCATTCGTGAATGGCACAAGACCCATCAGCAGCTAAGTCAGATGATGGCACAGTTGGGATTTTTGATTGAAAAACCCACAGCAAACGCCGATGCACCAAACAAAGACATCAGCAAAAAGGGCGTGCGATTGTCATTAAAAGCAATCAGTAGCACGAAAAATACCGCCCATCAAGGGCAGGCACACCCCAATTATGCCAATATTCACCGTGCTTTATTGACAGGTTTGCTGTCTTTTGTGGCACACAAAACCGATACCGCTGGCGAATATCTGATGGCACGCAGCCAAAAAGCACGCATATTCCCTGCCAGTATTTTGCACAAAAAAGGTACCGAATGGCTCATGGCATTTGAGGTGGTGGAGACCTCGCAGGTGTATTTACGCACGGTGGCAAAAATTGAGCCAGAATGGATTATCAAAGCCGCCCCCAACTTATTAAAATATCATTATTTTGAACCGCATTGGTCAAAAAAAGCAGGGCGGGTGCGTGCGTATGCCCAAATCAGCTTATTTGGACTAATTGTTGTTGCCAAAGAGTTGGTTAATTATGAACAAATTGACCCAACCCAAGCTCGCGAGATTTTTATCCAAGATGCATTGGTTGCCAATCAATACGGTATTTATATCAAATTTTTGTCAGACAATATCAATAAAATCAAACAGATACAAAGAATAGAGGATAAGCTACGCCGCCGTGATTTGTTGGTTGATGAAGAGGCTTTGTATCAGTTTTATGACAGTAAAATTCCCAAACACATTGCCAGCCGCAAGAGTTTTGAGGAATTTTATCACGAAGCAGAGAATCAATCACCGAATTTTTTGCACTTTAGCGATGAAGATTTGCTAAATGAAACAATTAATGAAAATAATCAATTTCCAGAAAGTTGGCATCTAGGCGGTGTCAGATTGCCACTGTCTTATGTCTTTGACCCAAGTGCTGACAATGACGGTGTTACGGTGCGTGTGCCAGTCAAGGCATTGGCGCAGCTGGATTCTGTGGCACTGCTTTGGGGGATTGCAGGGTGGCGATATGAGCTGGTGTTGCAGTTATTAAAGACACTGCCCAAAGAAATCCGCCGTCAAATTGTACCAATTCCTGACACTTGCCAAAAGATTTTTGACAAATTAGACAGCAGTAGCCAGGCGGGGCTGCTCACCCAGTTGAGCAATGCCTTGATGACGCTTGGTGTGCGTACTGAGCCTCAGGATTTTTGCCCTGATAAAGTAGATGATTATCTGCGACCGCTTATTTGTGTGGTTGATGACAAAAACCGCGTCATTGAACAAAGTCGCGATTTGCTCCGCCTGCAAGCTCGCCATCGAGCAACCACCAGCAAAAGCATCACGATTGAGGCTGGGCTGCACCAACAATTCCCTGCACATTTTGATTTTGTCAAAAATACCCATGCATCAGGCATTGTTATGCAGCAGTTTTCTGCATTGCAGCCAGACAAACTGGGCAATGCAACCTTTATTGCCACTTTTACCGAGATTGGTGCTGCATTAAATACGCACCAAAAAGGCGTGATAACTTTGATTAAATCAAAATTGGGTGCCAAGCAAAAACAGCTGACAGGGCAAATTGATAAGGCCTTTAAACTTGCCTTTGCACCGCTTGGAGATTTAGAAAAACTAAAAAATATTGTCGTTGATGCCACCTTGCAGGCTTGTCTGTATCAGCACGCTCATAACTTTGAAAAACAGTCGGTGGATTTGGCAACCGAGCAAGCACGGCAGGCTGTTTTTGGACTGATTAATGACAAAAACGCATGGCAGTTGGCTCATTTGCCCTTAAGCGAGCAAGAATTTTTGCTCACTCAAGCCACTGTTTTGCAGCATTTTTTGGCAACTGGGCAAGAGGTATTAAAAATCCTCAAAGACATTTATAGCACATGGCAGCTGGTGCGTGGCAAATTGCTGATGCTTGATGGCGAAATTTTTGCTGAAAATATTGAAGATATTGAAGATCAGCTTGATGATTTGTATTTGGCTGACTTTGTTTATCGCACAGAATATCGCTATTGGCAACATTATCCACGATACCTGCAGGCGTTAAATATACGCATGGATCGTCTGCTGCACAATCTGGAGGCGGATTTGGACGGCGTGTATTTGCTTGATGTGCATATGGAGCGTCTGGCTCAATATGCCAACAATCCACAATATGCCGAATATCGCTGGCTGGTTGAGGAATATCGCATTAATCTTTTTGCCCAGCCGATGAAAACACTTTCGGCAGTTTCTGAAAAGCGGCTAGAAAAAATATGGGCAACGCTTAATAAGGCATGATTTGGCGATATTTATTAAATTTTTATTAATAATGTGATTTATTGTATCGCCAATTTATTTTTGATAAGGTGCGTGTTGCCAATTATTATTGCAATGACAAAAATTTCATTGTAATTATAATGAAATTACAAAAATAGGCAACACAAGGTATTGGCATGGCTGGGTTTATCATTTGGCAGACGGTTCATAACAGTTTGGCTTGCCATCATCAATATCAAGCCAATCAGCCTGTGAATTTTACTCATGACTGCCTTGATGACAAATCGGCGATGGTTGCGGTGATGATAAAAAATAAATGTGCCGTCAAAGCCGACTTTAATTTAATCGCTTAAAAATCTCCAAAGCGTTTATAATCTGCTGTCTTAGCCGATTGCTTATACTTCGCATAATATATATTATGTTAAATGATATGACAAAAACACACCATGCCTAAGATGATAAGTTTTTATTAGCCAAATGAATGCTTGATATTTTTTGCAAAGGCTTGCAGGTTTGAGTTGATATTGCTTATATCAACTGGCGGCAAAGCCAACATTGCCACCAGTTTGCCCATCAACCAAATCGTCAAATTATTTGACAAAGGCATTGCAGCTCTCACGGTGCTGAGATACTTTTTACCCAGTCAAATAGCTCTTGCAAATCATAATCGCCACTGTGTCCTCGTCCCCATGGCAAGGCAAAATCCACCACTTTATCTTCCTTATCAAGTTTTAATGCCATCAGTGCAGAGATTGCCAAAGCTGTATCACGGTCATTTTCTCCGTGTCGGATGCGATAATATTTGGTTTTGGACTGAAAATTCATCGGATTCATCATATAAACCGTGCGTGAATCTGCCTTGCTGGCACCCAAAACTGTGCTATTTGCCATCGAAAAATCGGTAAAATGCTTTTTTGCAACTTGCTGATCGCCGAACAGATTATTTTCCGCTGTTGAAAGGTCAATGCCATCAAACGCAGGCGTGGTTTTTTGCCGTCCGACAAATTTGGCATATGCAGCAAAATCAGCAGCAACCACCCTACCGTTTGTTATTGTTAGCCATGTCTGGTCGGACAAATCCTCGCCACGATTTATCGCCTCTTGTGCTGACTGCATGAGCAAGCCTTCGATATGGCGTTTAAAACTGCCATTGCCATCTGCGTCCAAAGTTAGCTTAACGCCTTGTTTATTATATAGATTTAGACTGTTGATATAAGGGATAAATGCTTGTTTTAATTCATCTGATAGCTTGATTTGTTCGCTGGTTTGTACACCATTGATTAATTTTCGTTCAATGCGATAATCAACATTCTCAATGGAGATTTTTTGATAATCATTCACTCCGTTAAATTGCCATTCATAAGCCATGTCAGCGTGTTCCAAATTGGCAATCGGACAATATGCCGATACAGCAAAAATCGTATCATCAGCGGTGGCAGCACCAAGCTGTTGTAAATAGGGTTCAAATTCAGGAGCGTTACCACTGGTGCCAAGTAATGCCGACAAAGCACCGCCTGCCGATGTGCCATTACTGATGATTTTGTTGGCATCGCCTGCCATCTGCTTGTCATTGGCCTTTAAATAACGCACAGCAGCCTTCAAATCTACAATGGCTGCAGGAGCTCGGCCTGTTGATTCGGTACGGCCACGAGCCCCTGCACTGGCAACCACATAGCCTTTTGATAGAGCAACCATCATTGCATTGGGTGAGCCGCTGCGTTTATCCAACTCTGGTCGCCCTGCGATTGCAGGCATATAGCCACCAACTTGATTGGCTAGGAAAATTGGGGCAGTTTCGGCGGTAAAGCCATCTATGCTTTCGTCCTGAAAATACGCTTCGGGGATGTAAATATTCATAAATTGATAACGCGTATCAACAGGGTTTAGTACATAAACAATATTCTCAAAAGCACGATAGCGAACCGTTTGCCCCTCAAGCTCAAATTGCTGCACGCTGCCTGATTGTTTGGCAAAATCCAAATCGGCAGGTGCTGGCAATCTTGTCAATTCCGACCGTTGTCGCTTGTCCATGTCAGCTGCATTAGAAGGGGTTTGATTGCCGACATTGACACACGCTGCCAGCGATAATGCCATCGTCATTGCACAAAGACATATTGGCTTTTTCATATATTTCTCCCAGTCTTGATGATTGCCAGCTTATTAATACAGCACAGCTTGGCAACAAATTGTTATTTTATAACAATATCAAATTTTTGTACAAGGATTTGTCCAGAATGCTGACGATTTTGCCAACCCACCTGATGAGCGATAAAATTGGATAGGTAAGTCTGTAAAAAAAGGTCGGCAAAAGTTACCGACCTTTTGTCTTGCAAGCATTAATCGCTTTCAATCACTTGGTACAAATCAGGGGTGAAAACGACACCTTCAACGGCGTTATCCTTCAAAGTGGCACGCATATTGGCTGTGGCTTTTTTAAAGTCCTCCGCCGAACGCCATACCGCAACATTAATCAGATGAAATTTGCCGTTGGGGTTTAGGTTGCGGTGCAAGCGTGTGCTGATGTAGCCGTCTTGGGTTTTTAGAAAATCCCGTGATTTCTGCCACGATGCCAAAGCCGCCTGTTCTTTGCCTTTTGGCACTTCAAAGGTGTTAATCAGCACCACTTGATTGCTTGTTTGTTGCACTGCCGTGGTCGGCTTGGTAGCACAAGCAGTCAGGGCGACACCTGCCAAAAGCGTCAAGGCAGCGTTTTTAATTACTTTTTTCATTTTGTACTCCTTTGGTTGAAAACTAACAATGTTGCTATTGGTTAATTTCTTGAACATCTTATCCAAGGTTATTATTTCTTTCTAATGCCCATACCGTCTTTGATGGAAAGCACCATCAGGGTCAAATTCACCGCCCCTGCCAGCAATTCCAAACCTTGCACGAAATAAAAATAACCGTCAAAAGCCCCAAGATTTGCTTTGTAACACAAATAAAATGCCGATGGCAGCAAAATCAATAAACCGTTTGCCGCTATAATCGGCATTCGTTTTTTCTTGGCGACAATTTTGGCGTGTTTAGATTTTCCGCCCATTTTAAAGCCTGTCGCCCCAGTAACCGCCATCGCAATGATGAGCAGAAACACAGCATAGGAAATGGCATTTTTAACCGTTACAACCACGCTTTGCGACAAAAACAGTTCGCTGATGAGCGTACTGCCCCAGAAGCTTGCAATGAGCAGCGTGGCACAAATGGCGGCAATTTTATGAATGGTGCGTAAAGTATCGCGGTTCATGCTCTTTTCCTGAGTGATGAAATTTATTAAAATAAATAGCAAGCTATTAAACTGAAAACAGTATATCATGCTATACTTTTAAATAGCAAGCTATTTTTTACAAATATGTGATATAATTGCTATCTTATTGATTTTGGAGAATTTTATGCAACCACACATTTCCGCTGGTTATCTGGTAAACCATCTGGCACGGCAATTTGCTATTTTATTAGCCAAAGACTTAGAGCCTTTGGGGATTAGCCCTGCTCAATTTCCCATCTTACTCACCCTTTGGGAAAAGGACGGACTCAGCCAAAATGAATTGGTTGAAATCGCCGATCTTAGACAGGCAACTATTGCGAACACATTGGCAAGAATGGAACGAGATGGGCTGATTGAACGAAAAGCACACCCAAGTGATGCCCGTAGCCGATTGATTTTTTTGAGTGAAAAAGCCAAAAATTTGCAGGAACAAGCCACCCAAATCGCCAAAAATATCAATGCTGGGGCATTGTCGGTATTAACTGATGATGAACAAGCAATGTTTATCCTGATGATGAACAAGGTGATGGCACAACAAAAACGAATGATTGCACAAAAGCCTTAATGCTTACTCATATATTTGGCAAAATTATTAAAAATAATTAATATTAAATTTTATAAATAATAAAGATAATAAATATGGATAATTTTTAATTAATTAACTAATTATCCATATTTATTAAATATTAAAGCCTTAAACATCCTTTGGCGACACCCCAAAATAGCGTTTATATTCTCGGCTGAATTGGCTCGGGCTTTCGTAGCCGACTTGAAAGGCAACTTCGGCGATGGCGTGGTTTTGCTGCTCAATCAGCCGCTTGGCGGTGAGTAAGCGGTGCGATTTTTGATATTGCAGGGGCGAAAGGTGAGTGAGCTGTTTGAAATGGGCGTGAAAGCCCGACACCGACATTCCCGCCTGTTTTGCCAGATCTTCAATGCGTAATTTTTCGGCAAAATGTTGCTCGATCCATTGTGCCGATTGGGCGATCCGCTGGGTTTGACTGCCCTCGCTCACCAGCTCACGAAGCCCCTGCCCCTGCTCGCTTTTGAGCAAAGTGTAGTAAATCTGCTGTTGAATGAGCGGAGCGAGAAAATCAATGTCTTCTGGATTTTTGAGCAAGTCAATCAGGCGTTCAAAATGCCCAAAGAGGGTTTCTTCCAACTGCCATTGCAAAAAAGCGGTCGGATTTTTGCCCTGTTTTGCAAGGTTTGGCACGCGGGGTAAAATCTGGGCGACCATCAGCAAATCGATCTTCATCGTCAGCATTAAATAGGGTTTTTCCTTGCTCGCCTGCACCACTTCCACCGAAAACGGCACATTGACAGGGCAGAACATAAAATGCTTGTCGCCGAAAATCGTGCATTGATCACCGACACAAATTTTGCGTTCTCCTTGCAACACAATGCAAATGCGTGGATCAAGCACGGCGGTTTGAACGGGCGTGGGGTGATCGGCGTGTTGCACCACCAGCCCAGAAATGGCGGTTTGCCAAACCTGATTAGGTGGCACAAGCGGTAATAATTTATCAATGATTTGCATATTTGGAGAATTGGGCAATTATTTTGGAGAAATAATATACCATATTTTATCAAAAAATCGCTAAAATAATCGCCAAGATATATCTGGAGCTGACAATGAGTAAACTTTTTCAAGCCTACACCCTAAACAATGGAGTCGAAATTAAAAATCGCCTTGTGGTTGCCCCGATGACCCACTTAGTGTCCAACCCAGACGGCACGATCAGCGAGCAAGAGCGTCAATTTTTGGCGAACCGCGCCAGTGATATGGGGATGTTCATCACGGCGGCGACCTTAGTTTCTGCCAATGGCAAAGCCTTTTACGGACAGCCTGAGGTGATTGGCGAGTGGCATTTAGCCAGCCTGCATGAAACCGCCAAAATCCTGCAAGATCAAGGCACCAAAGCCATTTTGCAAATCCATCACGGCGGTGTTTGTGCTATCAAAGATTTGCTTGGCGGGCAAGATCTCATCGCCGCCTCTGATCACGCTGAAAGTGGGGCAAGAGCCGCCAGCGAGTCAGAAATTCAGCAGTTGATTGACGCTTTTGCCAATGCGACCCTTGCGATTCGAGCTGGATTTGACGGCGTGGAAATTCACGGGGCGAACGGTTATTTGATTCAACAATTTTTCTCCGCCCAAACCAACCAACGCACCGACCAATGGGGCGGTAGCCTTGAAAATCGCTTGCGTTTTCCGCTTGCGGTGGTTGATGCGGTAACAAAAGTCAAGGCTCGCCACAGTAAACCTGAATTCATTATCGGCTACCGATTTTCACCCGAAGAGTCAGGCGAGCAAGGTTTAACGATGACGGACACTTTTGCCCTGCTTGACGCATTACTCACAAAACCGCTGCAATATCTGCATATTTCGCTGCGGGATTTCACCAAAAAAGCACGCCGTGGGGCGGATACTTCCCTCACCCGAATGCAGCTGGTTCATCAGCATATTAACGGTCGTTTACCGCTGATTGGCGTGGGTAATCTTATTTCAGGCAGGCAAATTCGTGAGGCTTTCCAAACGGGCTGGGCGGAGTTTGTTGCCCTCGGCAAAACCGTGATGCTAAACCCAAATGTGGCGACCCTGCTCAAAGAGAATCGTGATAGTGAGATCATCACCGAACTAGACCCAACCCAAGCGGATCAATATGGTATTCCTGATGTGCTGTGGGGATACTGCCAACAAGGCGAGGCTTGGTTGCCACCGCTTAAAGGGGCAGACTGGCAACCGATGGATATCTAAACCAAGCCCACTGTGATGGACGCAGGTTGATTTGATGACTCAAAATCTACAAATACAACAAAAGCACCGTTTGAATATCAACTCAAACGGTGCTTTTAATTTAACTTCCCATCACTTTTTGAATATCAGTAAACACTTGCTTGGATTCTGGTGCGATGGTCGCCCCCATAAAAACATGGAACGCCTTTTCAAAAATATGTAAATGACAAACCGTCCCTGCTTGCTTGGCTTTTTCGGCAAAGCGTTTGGCATCGGCAATAAAAATATCATAAGTGCCTTGATAAATATGCAAATCTGGCAAATCATTTAATTCATCATAAATTGGACTAACTTGTGGGTCTGTGGTTGGGCGAGTGCCTGCCCATACTTGTCCGCACCAAATCAGTCCGCCTTTGTCAAGCATGGGGTCATTTGGAGCAACTTCATCAATTGCAGGGTTGGTCATTGTGGCATCAAGCCAAGGCGAGAATAAAAACACCGCTTTGGGCTTTGGTTTATTTTGCTTGCGAAGCTCAATTGCCAATGCCATCGCCAATCCGCCCCCTGCCGAATCCCCTGCCAAATAAATATCAGCGGTTTTTGCACTGTCATAACAAGCAAGCACAAAGGGCAATTCGCTGTCTATCGTGGCGTGTGGAGCAAGGCGGTAAATCGGCACAATCACGCTTGCCGCTGTTTTGTCAATAAGGGCTTGAATAATCCACCAATGAGCAATCTGCAAATCACCAACATACGCCCCACCGTGTAGATAAATGATGGTTTTGGTTGGTGTTTTGTTTTTGGGCGTTAGGCTGATAACTTGGCGTTCGTGCAGGTATTGCACTTTCACATCACATGATTTTTTTAGCGAATTGGTTAAATCGGCTCGGGGTGTGGCAAATTGGATTTCGTGCTGAATGCTTGCGGCGGTGTGAAGCATAGAGGAATTCAGTGAAAATGCTTTGTGTAATACATTTAAAATCAAAGACATAATCATCTCCTTTGTTAAATTAACACCAAAAAACGATATATGCTATTTTCTTAGGGCGTGGTTTTATCATAAACCAAACGCCATTTCCACCGCTCACTTCAGAGTAGTTTTATCAATTTTTACCCGTGCTGACATTCCGATGCTGATATCTTTGATAAAATCTTGACCTTTGTCAAATTCAATTTTGACAGGAATTCGTTGGGCGATTTTAATAAAATTACCAGTGCTGGGGTCGGTCTTGGCACTGCTAAACTCTGATCCTGTGGCGGGGGCGATTTGCACCACTTTGCCTGTCAGCACGGTTTTGCCGCCCAATGCGTCAATCTCAATTTGGGCGGTATTTCCCACGGCAATGCTGGCAATTTCGGTTTCTTTGATATTGGCAATCAGCCAATGCTCTGGCGGAACCACGCTCATCAATGCCGTTCCTACCGAAACCAGCTGTCCTTGTTTGACGGAAATTTCACCCAAGCGTCCGCTTGTAGGGGCTTTAATCAAGGTTTGCGACAATTCCAGTTCGGCAAGGTTTAGCCCTGCTTTGGCGTTGTCAATAGCGACAAGGTTGCTTTGTTCGTTCACACCCACATTGGCAATTTCTTGTTCGGCATTTTTCTTTTGGGCTTGGGCTTGCTGCAAGCCAGCTTCGGCTTTTTGTACATTGGTTTTGGCGTTGTCGTATTCTTGGCGAGAGACGGCATTCATTTTGACCAGCTCGCTCATTCGGTTAAACTGGACTTTGGCATTGTCCAAGGTCGCTTTGGCAGAGGCGATGTTGGCGTCCATCACCGCCACATTGGCAACCGCTGAATTGTTCGCTTGCTTGATTTTTTGCAGGCTGACTTCTTGAGCTTTAACCCCTGCTTGGGCTTGGGCAAGTTTCATCTCATATTGGTCGGTTTCAATTTGCACAAGCGGCTGCCCCTGCTCCACCCATTCGTAATCTTGCACCATGATTTCTTTGACATAGCCTGCCACTTTGGGGCTGACCACAACAGGCTTGCCACGCACATAGGCATTGTCGGTTTCAACGAATTTGGGCATAAAGGGCGGTAATTGATAAGCATACAAAATCCCAAATACCCCTGCCAAAACCAGCCCTAATATCAATATTCTGCCCAAAACAGATTGTTTTTTGGGTTGCCACTGGGCTTGTTTTGGCGGAGTGTTTTGTGCTGTGTCGCTGGCATTGTTTGCTTCTGTATTGCTGTCAGGGCGGTTTGTGCCGTCCGTTTCATTTTTGTTGATTTGTTCGCTCATTATTTAACTCACTTTTTACTTGGGTTTATTGCTTCTAGGGCGACCATTTCATTTGCCAATACATTAATACCACGCACACGCCGATATAGCCAAGCAAACAAGCTAATTACAAAACTTGTCCCTGCACACAAAAAAATCAAATAAAACAAATCATTATAAGCAAGCACAGTTGCTTCTAGATTGGCTTGTCTTATCAAGTTCGGCAGCAGATTGGCAGGCGTGTCGGTCAGCTGCTGGCTAATATTGGCATAATGCTCACGGGTTTTGTAAGTAATAAAATAACCAAATACCGCTGACCCCAAAAGTGCCCCCAAAGTTTGCGATACCGCAAACACAGCAATAAAACTAACAATATAATCGGTACTCTTTGCCATTGCTCGCACCATACCTTCTAGCATGACAGGACCGGCAAAATAAAAAGACGAAAACGCCAAAATTGCCTGACTGATATAGAAATACGACACAGGCGTTTGGCTGCTGACCCCAATGTCCAGATAAGACCCCAAGGCAATGCCAAACAATGCCACGACAATCGGGCGGCGAATGTCTTTAATGTCCAATCTGATTACTGACAACACTATCCCTGCCACCGATGACAAGCCAATAATGGTGTAATAAGTGATCAGTTGGCTGGTGGTTAAGCCCAATGCTTGCAAAAATCCGTTTGCTCCTGTGCCTTGTTCAGCGGTAAATACTCTGGTCAAAAACGAAATTATCAAAAACATCAGCATATTGCGACCCAATGCCCACCGCCAGTCTATTAAGGGCTTGGCACGGTTTAATTCGATCAACATCATCAAACCAATCGCAAGCACTGCCAAAGCCAGCAGATAGCCAAGCCAATCGGTTGTCCACCACACAATCTGCCCTTGGATCAAAAACGCACACAGCAGTGCTATACCGACGGTATATAAGACAAAACTTAGCACATCACGCCACGACAAGCTTTTTTGTTCCAATGTGGGCGGTAAGCGTAAAGCAAGCACACAAGCGGTTGCCAGAGCGGTTATCGCCCCTTGAAACACAAACACTGCCTGCATATTACCATCATCAAATAAATTGGGCGTAATGATAAGTGCTAAAGTTGCCGCAACCTGCATTAAGCCTGACAAAATCACAATCAGGGCAACTTTTGCCATGCCTGCCACCGATAACATTGCATACAACACACCCAGCGTAAACAAGCCGCTTGTTCCCATGCCCATCATCAGCCGTGCGATAATTTCCACTTCATAACTGCGAAAAAATACCTGCAACACATTGCTTGCCAGCACCAACAGCAAAGTCCATCGTATAAATTTTGCCAAACCAAAATGCGGACGGATTTTAAAAAACAAAATGCTCGCCGTGGTATAGGTCATAAAATAGGCAAGCGTTACCCAGCCACCTTCTTGCAAGGTCAAGCCAAGTTCGCCACGCAAATTGGCAATGTTTGCCGTCATTAGACCATTTTGTAGCCCCGCTGCCACCGCCAAGAAAAAACCCGTCAAGCCATACAGCAGACGGCGTTTGCCCGACATATCAGGCGTAGCTGGCGAACCTGCCATCATCGGCAATTCGTGAGGCTTAAAAATATAACCGTTGTCTTGAAGCATCATAAAAAGTATGTATCAAATTTCGTTCATTATAAAATAAAATGCCAAAAATCATTGCCAATTTGTGTTAAAATATTTGCCTAATTGCCCTAAATTAAGAAAATTTCTCATGCTTGATATCAATGCTTGGCAAGAATACTCATCGTCTCAAGCCTACCAAATAAACGAGATCTTGCCCCATTTACGCACAGGCATAATCCAAGCAGACGGCATTTGGCGACGCCGCCACCCTACCATTGGCTTGTTATGGGTACAGCAAGGCAAATTGAATGCCAAAGACGAACAAGACAGTGTTCATCTTTCCGAAGGCTTATATTTATCAACGGTGCAACACCCTATTATGGTGCAAGTCCCAACCGACAGCGATATTGCCAAGATTCTGATGTATCGTTTGGATTTTGTGGCATTGGCACAGTATCATAAGTTTGCCATTTTTAATGAGCAGCACTTGCCGTTTAAGATTATGCCTGTTGATGATGGGAGGATTTGTCCATTGTTACAAAGGCTGGCAGATTTGCCTGATTGTCCTTATGATAGACAGGCTTTGTTACCACTTTGGCATTCTGAACTGCATTACCATCTGGTAAGAACATTGGCAGGCAGTCGTTTATGCCATCAGATTTTTTCCAATAAAAATACCCAAAATCTAATGCAGATTGTGGCGTATATACAGGATAATTTTTGCCTACCCATTAATTTTGACACGCTGGCACAGAAGTATGGCATCAGTCGCAGCGTGCTTTACCAAAAATTTAAAACCTTGACAGGCACAAGCCCTTTGCAATATCAAAAGCAGCTGCGGTTAAATTGCGCCAAAAATTTACTCATTGACAAAAAACTATCCATCAAAGAGACGGCGTATTGGGTGGGGTATGAGAGCATCAGTCAGTTTAGCAGAGAATATAAGCGATATTTTGGGGTTAATCCAAAGAAAGGGAAAGAAAGCAAGGGGGGGGGAGCGGTGAGATTTTAAATCCCGCCCTACCCCTCTCTTGCCGCACAGAGGATTTATTCCGTTGGGGGGAGTGTCGGGCAATCCCACCGCCCACCTTTCAATCAACCTATCGGCTTTGTTTAAACAGCCACTCACGGGCAGGGGAAAGTTTGTAAGCATAATCAAACGAGTACATATGCTCGCCGTGGGTGTTGCCTTGTGGCACAACGGTGTTTGGCGTGAAGCGGATAAAGTTGGCGGATTGGTTTTCAGCCAGCATTTTGGCAACCGCTTGATTTTGCTCGGCTTGTGGCAGTTTGGCGGAAAATTTGGTTTCGGCAATTTGCACGCCGTTTTTGTTCATCAATTCAATCACTTCTTTCATACCGACCGAGGCTTTCGGGTCGGTGGCGGAGACGGTGTAGATGAATTTGGCACGGGTCAAAGGCTCTAGCACATTGATGTCCCACTGGCTGCCGACAAACATTGAAGCGGCAAATAAATCTGGCTCAATGCTGTTCAAATAAAACGAGATCATACCGCCCATAGATTGCCCTGTGGTGTAGAGGCGTTTGCTGTCAATCGGGTATTTTTTGGCGATTTCACGCACCAAATTCGGGGTAACTTTGACTTGGTCGCTGGTTTGCCAATCATCGCTGGTGGCTTTGGTGTCGTAGGCAGGCACCAGCACAAATGCTGGATTTTTGGCTTGGCTTTCCTCGGTTGCCCAAATAATACCGCCCCAGCCCTGCATTAGCGGTGCTTTCGCCCCTTTGCCAGCGGTGGACGCGTCCGCAATAAACATTACCAACGGATATTTTTTATTTGGGTCAAGATTTTTCGGTGTGTAGAGATTGTAGGTGATTTTCACGCCCGATTTATCCACAAATTCAAACACTTGAAATTTAGGAGCGATAATTTCACGCATTTTCAGCAATTCGCTGTCGTAAGATTTGTCGGCACCGCCATATTGGGTATCCCACGCAGGATTGGTCTGGCTGACGGTTTGCGTTGGTGCGTTTTGCGGTGCGGTTTGGCAAGCGGTTAAAAACACGCCACAAATGGCGAAAGCAAGTAGGGATTTTTTCATCATCATACTCCAATTATTGGCTAAAATTACTGTTCAGAAAATGGGGCAAAGCCCAGCTGCTCGGCTTGTGCCAGCTGACCTTTATCAATCGTATAAATATTGACGCTGCCCGTTGCACCGCCGCACACGGCAGGATAAGCTCGATTAAGCTGCCCCTTACGCATTTGATAAACCACGATATTTTGTAGCTGACTTCGCATTTGCTCGGGCGAAATGCCACCGCCACCACACTGCACCGATTCATCGCTTTTGTAAATGTCCATGCGTGCACTGTTTAAATTAGGGTTTTGTGATTGGCAAGCGGTCAAAAATACACCACATATTGCCAACAAAAATAAGGATTTTTTCATTTACAAGATCTCTAAAATCAAACAAATTTAAAATGAAACATTCAATCTTTTCAACGCATCCATCGCAGGCTGGCTGACATGGTCGCCCCTTTGAGCAGATTTTTTATACCACGCAATCGCTTGATTTAAATCCGATTTTGTTCCAATACCATTTTCATAGCAGTAGCCCAACCAATATTGCGAAGTGATGTCGCCATTTTTACTGGCTTGTTTAAAGTTATCAAAGGCTCGTCTTTCATCTTTTGCCACGCCTTGACCGTTTAAATACATCAAGCCAATATAGCGTTTGGCTTTGATATGACCTGCTTTATCCGCTTGGTAAAATGTATTTAAGGCAGCCTGAAAATCTTTTTTATCATAAAAAGCAATCGCTTGATTGAGTAATTGACCTGCCTGCAATTTATCGGCGGTCATCACATCTTTGGCAGCCTTGCTCTGCATCAAAAGCCACTCGCGTGCAGGGGCAAGTTTGTAAGCATAATCAAAGGAGTACATATGCTCACCGCCTTTGCTTTCCGTATTATTGGCAGGCAGCACAGTACCTTTGTCAAAATAAACGATATTAATCGGACTGCCTTTGGCAAGCAGTGCCGACACTTGGGCATTTTGCTCGTTTTGCGGCAGTTTTGCCGACAAATTTATCTGTTCAAACGCCACTTGGTCGGCGTTTAACATTTGGGTCAATTCGCGATAAGTTTTTACCGCACCCAAATCGCCATCAGCAAGCGTAAAAATCCATTTGTTTTTTTCAAGCGGTTTTAACACATTGATATCCCATTTTGAGCCGACAAAATAAGAAGCTGCAAATAAATCAGGCTCTATGCTGTTGAAATAAAAGGAAATCATACCGCCCATAGATTGCCCTGTGGTATAAACCCGATTGGCATCGATAGGATAATCGGTAAGCGTTTTTTTGACCAAATCCAAAGTCATTGCCACTTCGGGGCGGGTCGTCCAATCATCATAAACCGCCTTTTCGCTAAAAGCTGGCACCAGCACAAAAGCAGGATTTTTGGCTTGGTTCTCATCGGTTGCCCAAATAATGCCGCCCCAGCCCTGCATCAACGGAGCTTTGATGCCCTTGCCAGCCGTGCTTGCGTCTGCCATAAATAGCACCAACGGATATTTTTTGTTCGGGTCAAGATTTTGGGGTGTGAATAAATTGTAGGCAAGCGTTTTGCCTGTTTTCAAATCTTTAAATTCAAGCTGTTGGAATTTTTTCGCCAATATTTCACGCTGTGCCAAAAGCTCGGTGTCGTAGGATTTGTCTGCACCGCCGTATAATTCCCTATCCCAAATGGTCGGCTGGGCAGCAGTATTATCTATGGCGACTGGCGTTTAGCAAGCGGTTAAAGTCGCCAAAAGAGCGGTGGTTAAAATGAGTTTTTTCATTGGCTTATCCTTGTTAAAATTGGGGGTATTTTAGCACAAATGAAAATGAGTTTCATCATTATAAGAAGCCTTTTTGCAAATTTATAACAAACCCACCGCTTGTATGGCGGCAAGCGGTGTTTTTAATATTTGGCTTGCTATTACAGGGCTGGCTTTTTCATTCACAATTACCTTTGTATGGTTAATTGATTTTTATCTATTCAGCGACCAAACTCTCCCCAATGGCATAAAACTGACCGCCTGCAATATAATGCAAAGTTCGCCATTCATCGCCCATTTCATCAAACTTCCAACGCCCATTATCAAAAATCCGACTGTCCGCCCAAGCCGACAACACTTCGCCGATAAAAAGGTCGTGATTTTGCTCATTATCAAGATTGCGGATCAGTCTGCACACAATCCAGCCTGCACAGCCCGCCACCAGTGGAACATCAAAATTCTCTTGATAAAACAAAGGGATGTTGTCAATTTTGTGTGGGTTGTCTTTACGGCTTTGCCCCATTGCCATCACCACATCCACTTGTTTTACCATTGGGATTTGCACCGCAAACAGCCCGCTTTGCTCAACCAGCGTGCGAGTATAAGCCGACTTGTCCAACACCACGGTTAATTTGGCATTGGGCGAATAATCAAGCGGACACACCCAAGACGCACTCATCACATTTTCTACACCCTTGTGTTTGGCACTGATGAGCGTGGTTGCACCGTGATTGATGAGACGATAAAATTTATCTAGGGGAACGGGTTTTATCATTATAAATACCTAGTTTAACAATGACCAATGTTAGACACTATCCCAAACCAAGCCCGCCGCCAATAACACAAAAATCACCGCACACAAACGGTTTAAGTACATCAATCTGGCATTTTGTAACAGCCATTTGGACAACGCCACACCGCCTGCGGTATAAATCAGTTGCCAAAAAGTTTCTATCACAAAAAACGACACGGTCAAAATCAGATATTGGGGCAATAGGTCTTGTTTGGTATCTAAAAATTTGGGGAATAATGCCGCAAAAAATAAAATGGCTTTGGGGTTGGACAAAGATACCCAAACTCCGATTTTAAATAAAGACCACGGACTCACTTGGATGGGTTGTGCACTGCTGTCGGGTGATAATTGAGGCTTGCTTTGTTGCCAAGTTTTTACACCCAAATACGCCAAATAAGCCGCCGCCAACAGTTTGAACAATTCAAATAAGATGGGGGCACTTTGTGCCAAATATGCCAAAAAACTCAATGAAATCAACAGTAAAATCAACAAGCCCGAACTCAAACCTGCCAAAGCGTACAAAGTTTTTTTGATGCCGTGATTGACCCCAAATGAAAAAGCAAGCAGCATATTTGCCCCTGGTGTGGCGGAAATAAAAAAGGTGCTACCGATAAACATCAGCCAAACTTGCCAACTCATTGAATTAATACCTATTTTTCAAAGGCGTATTATAAATCATTGTGTCTGGTTTTAATACCGTTGCTTTAAATAAGGTCAAACGGTGTTTTGGTTTATATCGGGTTGATGAAAGCAGATTTATTTTACATTCAACCGCTTTAACGCCTCTATCGCAGGTTGGCTGATGTGATCGCCTCGTGCGGCGGATTTTTTGTACCAACCGACCGCTTGCGTGAGGTTTTGTGCCGTGCCGATCC
This sequence comes from Moraxella cuniculi, assembly GCF_900637105.1. Taxonomy (NCBI): domain Bacteria; kingdom Pseudomonadati; phylum Pseudomonadota; class Gammaproteobacteria; order Moraxellales; family Moraxellaceae; genus Moraxella; species Moraxella cuniculi. The sequence continues at coordinate 1,539,836 of NZ_LR134343.1, forward strand.
CGTTTTCACAACAAAACCCAAGCCAGTATTGCGAAGTGATGTCGCCTTGTTCGCTGGCTTGCTTGAAATAGGCAAAGGCTTGTTTTTTATCTTTCGCCACGCCCTCGCCGTTTAAATACATCAAGCCCAAATAGCGTTTGGCTTTCATATGGGTGCTTTGTTCAAACAGCTGTTTGGCTTGGGCGTAGTTTTTCGCTTGATAAAGGCTAACCGCTTGATCAAATTGGGCTTTTTCCGCTTGACCTCTCGCAGGGAGCGTCTGGCAAGCGGTGAGAAAAACGGCAAAAAACGCCGTCAAAAGATACTTTTTCATTCTGTTTCTTTAAAGATAAATTTCCGATTTGGCGAATAATACCGCATTGCCACCCAAAACAACCCGATCTCCGCTGATTTTCCCTTGCAAAATGCCACTTCTAGGGCTGGCTTGGTAGCCGATGAGGTCGGTTTTGCCGAGAGTTTTCGCCCAGTAGGGGAAAATGTGGCAATGCCCCGAACCGCACACGGGGTCTTCGCTGATCCCGACTTTCGGGGCGAACGAGCGAGAAACGCAGTCAAACTCACCGCTTGGGGCGGTAATGTGGCACAGTAAGCCGTCTAGTTGGGCGATTTTTTCATCATTTGGCTCGAAATTTTTGACCCAATTTTCATCATCAAAAACGCAGAGCAAATCTCGCCCCAAATAAGCCGCTTTGGGGGTAACGCCCAGCACTTCGCCGATTTTGGCGACATCCGCCACTGGCGTTAAAGGATAGGCGGGGAAATCCATCAGAAATAAATCGTCCTGTTTTTGCACGGTAAGCACGCCAGCTTGACGAGTGTGGAAATAAAAGGTGTCGGGCGGAGTGGCGAGTGCCTGCGTGAGGGCAAACGCGGTGGCAAGGGTGGCGTGTCCGCACAAATCAATTTTGGTGGTGGGCGTGAACCAACGCAAGTCAAAGTCGCTTTGTGGCACGGTATTTTTCGGCACGACAAAGGCGGTTTCCGACAAATTATTCTCTTTGGCGATGTTTAACAGCGTGGCATCATCAAGCCAATCGTCCAGCACGCAAACAGCGGCAGGATTGCCCTGAAAAACTCGGTGGGTAAAGGCATCAACGGTGTATTGTAAAATAGGTTTTGGCATAACGACTTGCTTACTAAGGCTGATTGGGAGATATAGTGTAACAAATAGCTAAGCCCAAAGCAATAATCCGCACCCTGCCAACCGCCCTACTCGCCGATTGAATTTTGGTGAAAAAATTACCATCAGTGATGGCGTGATTTATTGATTGTGATAAAATAAGGCATTGTTTTATTTTTGGTTTTGATATGACAAATCACCATCAGTCCATGCTTAGTACAGCAACAATTTCTTGGCAAACTGACCATCATGGCAACCGTGTGCCGATTTCTACACAGTTTGATGATGTGTATTTTTCACAGGCGGGCGGTCTTGATGAGACGCATCATGTTTTTTTTCAGGGCAATCGGTTGCCAGAGCGTTTTGCTGCCCTAGACGAGCAAGAATGCTTTGTGATTGGTGAGACTGGCTTTGGCACAGGGCTGAATTTTTTGGCAACTTGTCAGTTATGGCAAACGCTCGCCCCAAAAACCGCCAAATTGCACTTTATCAGTACCGAAAAATTTCCCCTAAGTCGCCATGACTTAGCCCACGCCCTATCCGCTTGGCAGCATACCCCGCTTGCAGCATGGATATCGATACTGCTTGACAATTATCCCTTGCTGATCGCTGGTTGCCATCGTCTGCATATTAGCGATACGATTACCCTTGATTTATGGTTTCAAGATGCCACCGAGAGCCTGCATGGTTTGCTTGCAACCCAGCAACAACAACGCATAGATGCGTGGTTTTTGGACGGATTTACCCCAAACAAAAATAGCGATATGTGGCAACCGCCCTTGTTTGCAGCGATGGCAGGATTATCACACGCACAGACGACGCTGGCGACTTTTACCGCTGCAGGTTTTGTCAGACGATCGCTGCTTGATGCTGGTTTTGATGTTGTCAAAGGAGCAGGTTTTGGGCGAAAGCGAGATATGTTACACTCTGCTAATGAGCCATATCAACCAAAATTCCCCAAAAAATCTCTCAAGTCGCCTGCCAAAAACATCGCCATCATCGGCGGTGGTATTAGTGGTGTCAGCATGGCGATGGCTTTGCTAAAACGAGGGCATTTTGTAACTATTTTTGACAAAAATCCATTAATGTCAGGTGCTTCTGGCAATCCTTGTGCGTTGCTTGCCCCAAAACTCACCATATCCAAGCAGGTTGCCAATCATTTGCCAACTGCCAGCTTTTTGTATTCATATCGTCATTACAAAGCACTGACAAAGTACAGTCAAGTCATAAAAACCACTGGCGTAATAGATTTACTGTTACCCAGCCAAAAATCTGCACAAAAACGCCAGCAATTGATTGATGAATACCCAGATGAGCTGATTCAAACCCTTAAGCAGTCATCATATCAACCGCCAGTCGCCCTAGAGCAGGATATGAGCAATGCTGATATTGCAGCCTTTGTCCGCATGGGCAGTGTTTTATACCCAGCAAATATTGCAAAAATTCTTAATAATGATTTGGCAAATTACCAAAGATTTTCTTATCAAAATTATAATATAAATAACATAACCGAGTGCGATGATGGTGTAAATTTGGCAACCATTGACAGAAATTTTCACTTTGATTCGGTGGTTATTTGTGCAGGATTTGCCAGCCATTTATTGCATGAGCATTTATTTAACTGCCGAAAAATTCGTGGCCAAATTTCATGGGTGTCCGCTAATCATTATGACGATATCGCCCCTGCGGTGAAATACGAAGGCTATTGCAGTCATTTTGTTGATTCTAGCAACCAGAAGCCCTATTTGTTATTTGGGGCAAGTTTTGTGCGAAATAGCACAGACACAGCGGTATATCATGATGAACATTTGTTTAATTATCAAAAACTTAACCAAAGTCTGCCACAGTACTGTCAGTTGCAGCAAATCAATGAAGATACCCAATTTTATGGACGAGCGGCGATTCGTGCCCAAACGCCCGATTATCACCCTGTGGTTGGCAAAGTACCACACAGCAAGCACAGTTATTGCTTATACGGTTTAGGCTCTAAGGGCTTTGGCTTTGCACCTTTTTGTGCAGAGATATTGGCAGAGATGATAGATGGAGGGATTTTGCCTGTGGAGCGTGGTTTGCTTGATAAGATAAGCCCCAGTCGCACAAGACTACAAACACCGCTTGATGAAAGCAAATAAACTGATTATTTTTAATCAAAACTAATCAATGATTTATTAATTCTGGTAATTATTTATAATTATTATTTAATATATAATTAATATTAATTTAATAATTGGTCATTAAATGAACACAAGGCAACTTGACCATCAAAGCTGCCTTGTGCCGAGTTATAATAAAGCAGGGAAAATATTTCGCAATCCAGAAACGATGATTTCAATGGCAAGTGCTGCCAAGATAATCCCCATGATGCGATTGATGACATTTAATCCTGTATCGCCAAGCAACTGGCTGATTTTGTCAGCAGCCATTAACGAAACATAACAAAAAATACTGATGCACAATCCTGCCAACACGATAAGCCCCAGTCGCATGGGGTCAGTTACTTGTGCCGAATAAATAATCACCGTTGAAATACCACCGGGGCCAATCATCATCGGAATCGCCAGTGGCACAACCGCACTGCCTGTCAGGGATTTTAGGTCTTTGGGTTCGTCAGAAGTTAATTCATCTTCATTGGGTTTGGCTGGGTTATTGCCATCACTCATCATGCCAAGTGCAATCAAAAATAACAATATGCCCCCTGCCACACGAAATGAACCAAGCGAGATACCCAGTCCTTGTAGCAGGATTTCACCAAACAAAGCAAAAAAGGCAATGGTGATAAAGACAGTTGCACAAGCAATGCGTGCTGCTTTGCGTTTTTGGTGTATGTCGTAGCCTTGCGACATATTGATAAATAATGGCACGGCACTTGATGGGTTAATCAGCACCACAAACGCAAGAATGATTTTTACAATTTCAGCATCCATCAGCACTCCTAAGCGATTGATCCGAATTTAAATCGGTTATTTTATCACGCTTTGTTGGTAATTTTACAGCTGTTTATTGATAATCAACAAAAATATCCACAATCATGTTAAAATAATCACCGTTTTATTATTTTATAACTTTATACCATGTCAAATCATCACCAAAATGCGGTCGTGCTATTCTCTGGTGGTTTGGATTCCACCACTTGTTTATACTGGGCAAAATCACAATTTGCTCACATTACTGCCATCAGTTTTCGCTATGGTCAGCGGCACAGCAGTGAGCTGATTGCTGCCGAAAAAATCAGCAAAATTTTGGGCATTGCTCATCATATTATAGATATTGATATTGCCAAACTTGGTGGCTCAGCATTGACCGATCCTAATCTTAGCGTGCCTGATTATGACCAAAGTGTTATTTATGATGACTCGCAGCGGGTTGCTCCCATTACTTATGTGCCAGCACGCAATACTATTTTTTTGTCCTATGCTTTGGCGGTGGCTGAAGTAAGCAAGGCGTCTGCAATCGTCATCGGTGTCAGCTCGGTGGATTATTCAGGCTATCCTGATTGCCGTCCCGATTATATCGCTGCTTTTGAGCAATTGGCGAATCTTGCGACAGTTGCAGGCAGGCAAGGCCATCGCCTATCCATTATCGCTCCTTTGCAGCACTTATCCAAAGCACAGACGCTAAAACTGGGGTTGTCGCTGGGCGTTGATTATGCCCAAACCGTTTCTTGCTATCAGGCTGACGGTGATGGCAGAGCATGTGGCGTTTGTGATAGTTGTCATCTAAGAAAACAGGGCTTTGCCGATGCAGGGATTATTGACCCTACGCACTATCAGCATGCGCCAAAGTCGCAGTAATTGCCAAATTATTGGCTGCAATCGGTGAGATTGCCAATCAAGCGATACAGAATGTTTGACAATAAAAAACCTTGCAAATAGCAAGGTTTTGCGGTATTTATTAATTTAACTGCGATAAAATCAATCGTAATTTTTCATTGGGATTATTAGCTGTGGTAATTGACCGACCAATAACCAAAAAGTCGGCACCCAGCTGTTTGGCTTCTGGCGGTGTGCAAATTCGTGCCTGATCGCCCTTATCATCATCTGCCAGACGAATGCCTGGTGTGATTAGCTGGAATTGCTTGCCGAATTTTTGTTTTAATAACGATGCTTCTTGGGCAGAACAAACCACGCCGTCCAATCCTGCCTCATGCGTCAATCCTGCCAAATGCACCACCTGCTCGCTAACACTGCGAGCAATGCCTAATTGTGCCAAATCAGCATCACGCATTGAAGTCAATACCGTTACAGCGATGAGCATGGTCTGATACCCCCCTGCCTGCAGGCGGGATTTGCATAACTTCATCGCATCCACACCGACACTGGCATGGATATTGGTCAGCCACACACCCATGTCTGCTGCGGCCAATACAGCTTGGGCTGTGGTATTGGGAATGTCATGGAATTTTAAATCCAAAAACACATCAAAACCACGCTGATGAAAGGCCTTGACAACCTCGCTGCCACAAACCGTAAAAAGCTCTTTGCCTACCTTAAGGCGACATAGGCTTGGGTCGAGACTATCAGCCAAAGCCAGTGCATCATTTAGATTGTGTTTGTCCACCGCCACAATGATTGGTGATGTGGTCATGTCCACTCCTTAATTTGGCTAAATTTGCAATCGTTGCCTGATGTTATTTGGCAACAACCAATATTTGTGCTTAAAACGATGGATTGTGCGGTGTTGTATTGTTCACTGAAGTGGTCTCTGCCAGCACGACAACATCAGCCTGCTTTTGTTGTGCTTGGCGGATTTCTTCTGCCTGCTGAGCCAGTTTGATATTGGCATCCGTTAGCTGTGATTGAATGGTGTTGATTTCTTTTTTCAGACGGCTAATTTCCCATTTGTTTTGAAAAACGCGAAACAGTAGCAGTGCCAATAATATGCCAATTAACACGCCCAAAAAAATGGTCGCCACAAGCACCAAGCCCAAGCTCATGTTGGCAACATCAGAAAATAGCAAATTCACCGAGATGGCTTGGTTATTTAGCACAACCAATGCTAAAGAGTAGGCAAATGCCAAAACTAATAAAATAATTAAAATAATATGCATAATTTTACTCATTAAATTTGTTAAAAACTGTCAATCTTGGACCAAGTCTTATTGGGACATGGCAGCATTTACCGATTCACGCAATGCCTTGCCGGGTTTAAAAAATGGCACAGCTTTTGGCTTGATTGCAACTTTTTCGCCTGTGCGTGGATTGCGTGCGGTGCGAGCATTGCGATGATGCAGACAAAAACTGCCGAAACCCCGCACCTCAATGCGTCCATCATGCACCAATTCATCAACCATCATGGCAATCAATAATCGCACGGCCTGATCAACGGTATGCTCTTCAATATTCTCGCAAGCCGATGCCAAATTGGTAATCAAATCAGATTTATTAACTGTCGTCTGCATAACTCACCTTAAACGACCATTGCATATTTAACATTTTTATCAATGATTTGTTTAATATGCCAAAAAACTTAGCCCATAATAACTGAAATTGAAAAAAAAGAAAATCTATTTTTTGTTAAAATTGCAATTGTACAACAATTGGGGTGATTTATTGAGAATTTTTAAAGTTTTCTTGAATGATATTAATCAGACAGTATGTTAAATATCTTGTACCGCAGTTTATGAATATTCATTATGCACAGCCAATAATAAAAGGACGATGATTGCTCACCGCCCTTTTGTTTGTTATTTTGGCAATTAGCCTTTTAGCTGGTCGCCAAAGATATCGCCCAAAGTTTTTGGTTGAGCTTCTGTGGCGGAGTTTGATAGCTCTTTGATGGCTTGACGCTCATCCGCTTCATCTTTTGCTTTGATAGACAAGCTGATGTTGCGAGCTTTGCGATCAGCACCAACGATTTTTGCTTCAACTTCATCGCCAACATTTAGCACTTTTGAGGCATCTTCGGTACGCTCACGAGCGATATCAGAGGCACGCAAATAGCCTTCAACTTCATCTGCAAGAGTGATTACCGCACCTTTGGCATCAACTTCTTTTACTGTGCCTTTTACGATTGCACCACGGTCATTTGCCAGTAGATATTCGTTGAACGGATCAGAGTTTAGTTGCTTGATGCCTAGGCTGATACGATTGGCTTCTGCATCAACAGACAGTACTACTGCTTCAACAGTATCGCCTTTTGAGTAGTTGCGAATCGCTTCTTCGCCAGATTCAGTCCAAGAAATGTCTGACAAGTGTACCAAGCCATCAATACCACCTTCTAGTCCAATAAATAGACCGAAGTCAGTGATTGATTTGATGGTGCCGCTGATTTTTTGACCTTTTTCGTGGTTTTTGTCAAATTCAGCCCATGGGTTTGGCATGGTTTGCTTGATGCCTAGGCTAATACGACGACGCTCGCCATCGATTTCTAGTACCATTACATTTACTTCATCGCCAACTTGAACCACTTTTGATGGGTGGATATTTTTGTTGGTATGATCCATTTCTGAAACATGCACCAAGCCTTCGATGCCTTCAGCGATTTCGGCAAAGCAACCGTAGTCAGTTAGATTGGTTACGCGTGCTTTGGTAATGGTACCTACTGGATAGGTTTGCTCAACTTCAGTCCAAGGATCAGCACCCAATTGTTTCAAACCTAGGCTTACACGATTGCGTTCACGGTCAAATTTCAAGACTTTTACTTTTAGGTCTTGACCAACTTCCACAGCTTCTGATGGGTGCTTGATGCGTTTCCATGCCATATCAGTGATATGTAGCAAGCCATCAATACCGCCCAAATCAACGAATGCACCGTAGTCAGTTAGGTTCTTAACGATACCTTCTACTTCCATGCCTTCTTCTAACTTGGCAAGCAGCTCATCACGCTCGGCTGAATTTTCAGCTTCCATAACGGCACGGCGAGATACAACGATGTTGTTGCGTTGCTTATCGATTTTGATAACTTTAAACTCAAGCTCTTTGCCTTCTAGGTGTGTAGTTTCGCGTACTGGACGCACATCAACCAATGAACCCGGCAAGAATGCACGCACTGAGCCGATTTCAACAGTGAAACCACCTTTAACTTTTGATGAAATAACGCCTTTAACGATTTCGTCATTTTCATGCAATTGCTCAAGTGCACGCCAGCTTTCTTCACGCTTGGCTTTTTCGCGTGAAAGTACAGTTTGACCCATGCCGTTGTCCACAGATTCGACAACCACATCGATACTGTCGCCTACTGCTACTTCAAGCTCGCCAGCTTCGTTTAGAAACTCTTCACGAGCGACGATGCCTTCAGATTTTAGGCCTGTGTCTACTGTAATCCAATCGCTGTCGATTGCTACGACAGTACCTGCAATCACTGAGCCACGCTCAATGTTTAGACCTTGTTCTGATTGGCTTGCTTCAAACAGTTCAGCAAATGATACCATTATGTTTACCTTAAAAATTAGCCACAGCCTGTCCAGCACAGTGTGGTGCAAGTGAATGTGCGTCGTTGGCAGATGCTGGTTTTTTATCCAACTGGCACTGGAAAAATAAATATCTCGACTATTCTACACCAAATTTTGACAAAAATCACCCAAATAATTCTTTGGGTGATGATTTTTTGTATAAAATTTCGCTATACAATACCTTGCTGCTGGCAAAATTGCCATGCCTGATGAAATACCTCATCAGCGGTTAATGATGAGCTGTCAATGACCAAAGCGTCATCGGCAGGACGGCTGGGAGCGATGGCACGATTTTCGTCTCTGTCATCACGAGCGATGATATCTGCCAAAATCGCTTGATAATCGGCTGGTTTACCAGCATTGATGAGCTGTTCATAACGCCGTTTTGCTCGTGCTTGACTGTTCGCAGTCAGATAAATTTTGGCGGCAGCATTGGCAAAAACGACCGTTCCCATATCCCGACCATCAGCAACCAGTCCTGTTTTGTTGATGGCGATGTTTCGCTGCAACTGCAATAATGCCGTGCGTACTTTGGCAAAAGTTGCCACAACGGACGCATAGCCACCAACGGTTTCGTTACGAATATCTGCCAATAGTGGCTGCTCATCAATATAAATATCAACACTTTGGCTGTTGTTATTTATTCGAAAACTTAAATTAAGTGTTGAGGTTAGCTCTGCCAATTTATCCTCATCTGGCTTATCAAGCAAGCCTGCTTGGTGTGCCATCAGTCCAACAATGCGATACAAAGCACCGCTGTCTAGCAACTCAAAACCATACTGCTTGGCTAAGCGAAATGCCAGCGTTCCTTTGCCTGCTCCTGATGGGCCGTCAATGGTAATGATGGGAGTTTGGTGATGTGTTTTCATAAGTTTTACCAAAGATTATTTTGTTAGCACGACATTTTTTGTTTGCGTCTTTGGCGAAAAAACGCACTCATCATTGCTGAGCATTTTTTGCCAAATAGTCCATGTTGCACGACCAAGCTGTGATTATAAAAAGGCATGGCCTGCAAGCTCAGACGACTGCCAACCACGCCTGATTTTGGCTCGCAGGTGGCATAAACCACCCGAGCAACCCGTGCATGAATCAATGCTCCAAAGCACATGGTGCAAGGCTCAAGCGTTACATACAAAGTACTGCCCTTGGGCAGGCGATAGTTATTAAAATACTTGCAAGCTGCACGAATGGCAACTATCTCGGCATGGGCTGTGGCATCACAGTTGCCAATTGGCTGATTATACCCCATGCCGATAATTTTATTATCATGTACCAACACCGCCCCCACAGGCACTTCGCCTTGTTTGGTGGCGTCATAAGCAAGATTTATCGCCTGCTGCATAAATAACGCATCTGCCAATGGCCAAAATTGCAATCCGTTTAGATTGATAGTGTCATGCTGATAATATTGACAAAAATTGCCATAAATTTCGGCTGCTGCATGGATATTTTGCACTGGCTGTGTGGCGAGTTTACTCATGGTTAATTTTGTGGCAATGCCCAATCAATCGGTGATTTGCCGTGCCTTAGCAAGTATTCATTGGTGCGTGAAAATGGCCGTGTGCCAAAAAATCCACCGCGATTTGCCGACAGTGGCGAGGGGTGATTGGCAGCCAGTATCAAATGCCGCCTTGCGTCAATAAACCGCCCTTTGTGCTTGGCATAACTTCCCCATAATATAAAAACCGTATGGTCGGTTTGTTCATTAATCAGCTCAATAACCGCATCGGTGAACTCTTCCCAGCCTTGCTTTTGATGACTGCCTGCCATGCCTGCTTGTACCGTCAAAGTGGCATTAAGCAGTAGCACGCCCTGCTTTGCCCAATGGCTTAAATCGCCATGGCGACTGATGTCAATGTGTAAATCAGCTGCAAGCTCTTTTAAGATATTTTGTAGACTGGGTGGCTTCGGGATAATGCGTGGCACGCTAAAGGACAGCCCCATTGCCTGCCCTGTGCCATGATAGGGGTCTTGACCCAATATTACCACCTTAACCTGAGACAAAGGGGTTAGATAAAATGCCTGAAAAATCTCATGCTTAGGCGGATAAATTTGTTTATTGGCAGCATATTCAGCACGCAAAAATGCACGCAATCTATCCATCTGTGGGCTAAGCAGTGCAGGTGCTAGGGCTGTCTTCCAGTCCTCTGGCAGCTGCACACGAGAGAGTGTCGCCTGTTGTTCTGGTGTCATTTTTTTGCCTTTTGAAAGCCAACTTCGGCAGTTTTTACAACCACTGTGCCCGCCAGTTTATCATGCCAGCCTTGCTTGTGAGTGCTTTTGGCAGCGATAAAATAATTCACCATCAACAAAATCAAAGTCATATTAATCGGCAGTGGTAGACCACTAGATAATTGATAAATAAAAAATAACACCAAAACACGCAAAACCACACCCTTAAAAAAGCTAGGTTTTTCAAAGGTTTGTGCATCGACAGTGCGAATGCCCACCGCCATTTTGCCAAATGACTGTCCACGAGATATGATTAAAATTAGCTGAATTACGCAATAAGCAAGCAATAATAAACTGCTCAATGTTGCTGCATCTGCAGGGATTTTGGCAGCCAATTCTTGTGCATAAGCCATGCGTGTGGCAAAATTGCCTGTATTTAGTGCCACAGGGTCTGGATTTAGTTTGACAAACTGCTGCAAAAATGGCAATAAAGTCAGCATAAACAGCACAACATTAATCATCACCGCCAAAAAGCGTGAGCCAATAGACGCATAAGCTGTTTGGCTGTTTGGCTTACTGATGGGCTTTGTTGGCGTTTGTTGCCAAGCTGGCGTGTCATCGGCCGCAGGTTTTTGTCCGTATAGCTCGGCAACGCTGACTCGGCGAGGCTTATTTTGTAGCTCAACATTATCGCCAAAAGCTTGGGTGGTTGATTGCGACAATTCAGCCAATGGCTGTTTGTTGGTCAAATCAGCTGGCTGATAATAAAGCTGCCCTGCTGTCAAATCACCCAGTCGCCGCCACTGACTCATGGGTGCGTGCCAAATCAAATCATCAAGCACCACCTCTTGCGAGGCAAGCATGGTGTTTAGCTCATCTAGGGTATAAGGGCCTGCCTGCACATGATTTCTTGCCAAATAAATTTTCATAAATTAGCCACTCGCTTCGTCATTATAATCACCAAAAACCACTTTTAGACCGTCTGATTGGTTTGAGAATTGGGAGTAAAACGCAACAAAGTTTTTGCCAAATGCTCACCAAACCAAACGGCTGTCTGAATATCACCCTGACAAGGGCTTAGCTCTGGGGGCAAATCAGCCGATTGCGTCATCAATCCCAAAAATGAACTTAGCCGATTGAGATCCTCTTCGCTGTTGCCTGTTGGCATCAGTGGCATACCAACCCAATTCATGCCATGCTGCATGGCAAATAGACAAAGCTGCTGTAGCACCGCCAGTTTATCGCCACTTAATCCGCCAGAGTTGGCAAAACCAGCGGCAAATTTACCCTGCCATGTGCGAGCCACCCAACGCTTGGAGGTGCTATCCATAAAGGTCTTAAACTCGGCTGTAACACTGCCCATGTATACCGCACTGCCAAACACAATCAACGAAGCGGCATCAATGCACGCCCAATCTTGCTCATCAATGGCAGCAATATCCACCATGGATACGCCCACTTGCCCATTTGCACCTTGGGCAATCGCCTGTGCCACGCGGCGAGTATGCCCATAGTTGGAATGATATACGATGGCAATGCTTGGCTTGCTATCGGCTTGATGAGAGGATTGGTTGTTTGTTGATAAATCGTTCATGATTTTGTCTTTGATTGTATTACTGTGGCGTTTTAAGTTGTGCTAGTTTTTAATCCGTGCTAAAGCTGCTTAAGGAGCCGACTTTGGCTAAATGGCAGTTCGTTGTGATAAGGTTGGAGCTTTGGCACTGGCAGATGGTTCCGATTGCCTTTGTCCAACTTTATCCAACCAAACCCAAACCAAATGCCAATCATTAAGCCAAAGGCGGGTTGATTTTGGCATGGATAACTTGGTAAACTTATTTATTTGGCATAATATGGACAAACTGCCAAATTGCAATGGCAGCTTGTTAATTGCTTAATTTGCCTTTTTTAACAATACCGAGCCGATGGAATAGCCAGCACCAAATGAGCACATCACGCACAAATCACCTGCATCAACGCCCTCTTGGGTTTCATGAAATGCAACCACAGGGCTTGCTGAGCTGGTATTGCCATATTCAGCAATCACCACAGGGGCAATGGCTTTGTCGGCATCTTTACCAACCACAGTTCGCAAAATCAAATCGATCATATTGATATTGGCTTGGTGTAGCCACATACGCTTAATTTGTTGTGGGCTGATGGCATTTTCGCTCAAATGGGTGGTGATAATTTCTGATACTTTTGGGCAAACCTCACGAAATACCTTACGCCCTTCTTGCAAAAATAATTTGTCGCTGACAGGCTCTTTCAAGTCATCATACATTGGCGTGCCAGCTGCCAAAAATTCACTACGATCCATAAAGCCGTATTCGTTTTTGATATTGGCAGAAAACTGCGTGTACAGCTTACTGTCTAGGATTTCGTAGCCTTTTGGCGTGTCAGATTGTTCAATGATGGTTGCTGCGGCAATATCACCAAAAATAAAGTGGCTATCACGATTTCGCCAGTTAAGGTGTGCCGAGGTGATTTCTACATTCAGCACGGCAATTTTTTTGCCAAGTCCTGCTTTGATGCTGCCTACCGCTTGGGCAATGCCGAAGGTTGCAGCACTACAGGCGACATTCATATCATAAGCAAAACCATGCGTCATGCCGATGGCGTGCTGAACCTCAATGGCGATGGCAGGATAACAACGCTGAAAATTTGACGAAGCACAGATAATCCCATCTAGCTCATCGGCAGATAGATTGGCATTTTTTAGAGCGTCTTGTAGTGCCGCAAGTCCCATTTCTGCCATGACAGACAGCTCCTCTCCGAGCTTGCGAGCAGGAAAAATCGGTGCCATAATCTGCGGATCCAAAATGCCCTTTTTGTCAATAACATAACGAGATTTAATGCCTGAGGCTTTTTCGATAAATTCGCTGGTGGAATATTGCAAGGCCTGTTTTTCGCCAGCTGCGATGGCTTGTGCGTGTTCTTGATTATAAGCATCTACATAGGTATTAAATGTTGCTACCAGCTCATCGTTACTGATTTTGTAAGCGGGTTTATGCACCCCTGTCGCTGTCAAATAAATTGCCATAATCTTATCTCCTGTCGTATTTTTATTGGCTAAGCCAACAGTCAATTGGGTTAATTTTAGCATAAATAAATGTAACAAGTCGTAAAAATTACACGCAATTTTGCCAAATTATTCGCAATCTCAACAAAATCAAGCCATCAACACGGCGATTGCAACCATATTTTTTGCAGCAAAAGCAGAATAATGCCAGAAAATGACAAAAACCATCATCAGCTATGGTCAAGCAGACCAAGCAATGCTATACTAAAGTTTTGGTCAAATTTTATTGCAAAATTAGGATTTTTTCATGTCAGTACGCCATTTTCGTAATCTGCTCGATTTGACCCCGAGCGAACTTCAAGCCATCATCGCACGAGCCAGTGAGCTAAAGCAAATGCAGCATCGTGGCGAGATTTACCGTCCTTTTGTTGGGCGTACTTTGGGCATGATTTTTGAAAAATCATCAACTCGCACTCGCATCTCTTTTGAGGCTGGCATGGGGCAGTTTGGCGGTCAGGCGATTTTTTTGTCGCCCAAAGATACCCAGCTTGGGCGTGGCGAACCTATTGAGGACTCTGCCAAAGTCATCTCCAGCATGGTGGATATCATCATGATTCGCACTTTTGAGCATAAAAAACTTGAGCTGTTTTGTGAAAATTCTTCCGTGCCTGTGATTAATGCACTGACAGATGATTTTCACCCCTGCCAACTGCTGGCTGATATGCAGACCTTTCATGAGCATCGTGGCAGCATTAAGGACAAGATAGTTACTTGGGTTGGTGATGGCAATAATATGTGTGCTTCTTATATTCTGGCAGCTCATCAGTTCGGCTTTCATTTGCGAGTAACCGCCCCCTATGGTTTTGAGCCAAATCCTGAATTAATCGAAGAATATAGCCACTGCGTCAGCTATATAGAAGATCCACAAGAGGCAGCCAGAGGGGCACATTTGATTGCAACCGATGTCTGGGCAAGCATGGGACAAGAATCTGAACAGATGACACGAGCACGCCGTTTCGCCCCTTATCAGGTCAGCCCTGCCATGCTTGACAAGGCCGAGCCTGATGTGCTGTTTATGCACTGTTTACCTGCTCATAGAGGTGAGGAGATTAGTTTTGATTTGCTCAATGACCCCAGATCTGTGGTTTGGGTCGAAGCTGAAAACCGCTTACACGCCCAAAAAGCCCTGATGGAATTTTTGCTAAAAGACAAAATCAAACTTGATTGACTTTGATTTTATTAATAAAACTTTAAAACTTAATTAAATTTAAGCCATCTTCGGTGCTAATAAATACTGCGATGATTGTACGCTTTGCCATCTTGGCTGCTTTTTACAATTTTTTAGCACAAAGTTACAATTTTTGACAGACAATCACCATCTGGCAGATAATTTGCTTTTATAATAAGCGAAATAAATTAAATTTTGATAAATTTTTATCATTGCAACAAATTCATGGGAGATAAAATGAAACGCACCCTTGCTTTGATGACGGCAGCTGCCATCACACTTTCGCCGACGGCATTTGCAAATGAGTACAACCGCATTAGCTTTAACAGTAAAGTCAAAAGCGAAATCGCCAATGATGAGATTCGTGCTAGCTTGAGCAAAACCGCCCAAGCCGCCACTGCTGCTGCCATTGCCAAAGAGCTTAACAGCAGTATCAATGCCATGCTTGCCATCAGCAAACGCTACCCTGAAGTTGTCGTCAGCACAGGTCAGCAAACAACTTATCCACGCTATAATAATGCTGGCAAGATTATCGGCTTTACAGGCTCGGTATCGCTCAATCTTAAAAGTGGCGACTTTGCCAAAACCAGTCAGCTGATTGCTGATTTGCAATCGGTCATGGTGGTTGATGATATCAGCTTTGGCGTATCTGACACGCTAAAAGAGCAAGAAGAAAAACGCCTGCAACTTGAGGCCATCAAGCGTTTTGGTAAAGAAGCCGAAGACATCAGCCGTGCTTTTGGCAGTGCTGGTTATAAAATTGTGAATGTCAGCCTAAATGGCGATGGCTATAACCGCCCTGCCATGCCAATGATGGCGGCGATGAAAGCAGCCGAAAGTAGCGTACCACAGAACTTTGAGGCAGGAAATACGACGCTAAGTTATACCGCCAATGGCACCATTGAGTTGGTGAAATAAACTCAAGCCTGCCATCACAGATGAGAAATTTTAATTTTAACTTATTAATATCATGAGTTTTTATGAAAGCAATTAAATCTTTAATGGTCGCCATGCTTGGTTTGTCAAGCCTTAGTATCACTGCCTATGCCGCTGGTGAAGAAAAAATTGTCTCAGGTGAGGTGGTGATTCCAACCAACAAAAAAGCCACCATCAATCCCAATCCAAGCAACAAACGCACCACAGTTCATGCACTGGATGAATACGCCCAGCGTGTCAATGATGCCACATGGAGCGAAAACATGAACATCAATACCGCAATGACGGTAAAAATCCAAGCCCTGCTTGATTGGAATAATGCCTCTGTCGGAGCAATTGATGGTGGTTGGGGCATGAATAGCAAAAAAGCCCTAACCAATTTTCAAAAAATGCAAGGCATAGAAGCAACAGGCAAGATGAACGAGGAAACTTGGCAGGCATTAACTGCCACTACTGCCGATCAGCCTGTGCTTGTGTCCTATACCATCACCGAAGCTGATGCCAAAGGCCCATATAATAAACTACCAGAGAGCGTGGAGGCTCGCTCCAAGCTTAAGGCACTAAACTATGAGAGCATTGAAGAAATGCTTGCCGAGCGGTTTCATATGACCATTGCTTATCTAAAAAAAGTCAATCCGAACAAAAAATTTGTCGCAGGTGAGACCATCACAGTAATCAATACTGGCAAACCGCTGGAAGAAAAAGTCGATCGTGTCGTTGTTAGCCGCAGTGATAATGTGCTGTATGCCTATCAAAAAGACACATTGGTCGCCAGCTATCCAACCACTGTCGGTGGTGAGGCAAGCACCACACCGGGGGGCAAATACAAACTCATCAATAAAGTGGAAATGCCCAACTACAAAGCCACTGTAGAAAATGACGATGGCAGCAAAAAATCCTTCATCTTGCCATCAGGGCCAAACAGTCCTGTGGGTGTTGTGTGGATGGGATTAAATAAACCCAGCTATGGCATTCATGGCTCACCAATGCCAGAGCGTATCAGCCGCCAGTCATCATTGGGCTGCGTGCGTTTGACCAACTGGGACGCTTTGGAATTGCTTGCTGTCATTGATGATGGAGCCACAGTGGAGATTCGCTAGTCCATGTGCCAAAACCCTTTGTTATACAAAGGGTTTTTTGCTGCTTAACTGCAAACTGCCAGCCGATGTTGATATTTGCTCTTTGATAAATTATTGCACGGTGTATCAAGCCATCAGCTACGCCAGTCTTGCAATTGATAAAAGACAATAGAAAAACAGCTTGGCAATAACCAAGCTGCTTTTGTTGGGATTATTTGCTTTGGTAGGCAAGTTTTACACCAACGATATAGCCATCATTGTCTTCAAATTTGCCCACAATGGCTTTGGTTGGTAATTGTGCTTCGGCATCGCCAAATTTCAGATACTTACCACCAGCGGACAATGACCACTCTGGGGTGATGTTATATTTTGCACCCAAGCCAACCGAGTAGTATCCTTTGATTGGACCAAGCGAGGTGGCTGGATTGCCTGCACCGCTGTCATAGCCAACCGAGCCAGACACTGCTAGGCGATCGCTGAGTTTTTTGCCAAGTCCAAGCTCTGCTGACCACTGGTCTTTGGCATAGCTGACAATCGGCAAGGCGGTGCCTGTTGCACGCTGGGTTGCAGCACCATAGCTTGGTGGGCGAATGTCAAAATCACTCCATGGTACATAACGCACTTTGGCAGTCAAAAGCGTGGTTGGGTTTACGCCAGTTTGAAAATCCAAATTCCACGAGCTTGGCAACGAGACGCTAAAATCACGGTTGGTGCTAGTAGCAAGTGCAGGAACCGCTTCAGCAATGGTGCTGTTATGCTCAATTTCCGAGCGATAAGTCAATGCTGCTTTTAGTGCAATTTCAGGTTTATAAAATGCAGCTCCAGCCACCCAGCCAACTGCCGTATCAGTAGCAATGCGCGCATCATAGCCAGTCATGGCATTATATGCCGTACCACGCAATTTCACCTCGCCATTTAGACGCTGTGCTGCAGGTCCACCATAAATCTGAAAATTCTTATTAGCACCAAATTTTGCACCGACAAGCATGGTGATATTATTGGTACGGATATCAACGGAAGTACCTTCATCTTTTTGAATTTCAGCAGTTTTAGAAGCATTGATTGCTGCACCTAACCTAGTTGCAGCTGCTTGAGCCTCTTGGAGGTTGTTTGTACCAGTTGCAGTCAGAATTCGCTGCTCAATTTCGTCCTTTTGAGCTTGCAAGAATCCAGCAAAAGCTGGATCAGCATCTTGTAACATTTGGTTGATATTTGCCAAACCCTGGAAACCAGCATTAAGTCGCAACAAACTATTTTGGGCTGTAGCCAAATCAGGCATACGACCATTGGTCAGACTGGTAATGGTGTTATCACCACCTTGACTAACAAAATTATTCACCCCTTTATATTGCACTGACGCACCAAATGGCTCATCGTACAATACACCAACGCTAAATGTGTCATTGATATCTGTTTTTACGCCATAACGGAAAAAATCATAAGAATTTGCCATATCAGGCACGGCGTTGCCTACTGTGTCCTTGCCCTTGACATCAGCATCAATATAGGTATAAACAGCCTCTGCATAAGTACCATTTTGTAAAAATGCTGTAATATCCTGACCTGAACGATCCAAGCCTGCCGCTTGAGCAGTTGTCGCTGCTAGACCCGAAACAACAGCCACTGTCAGTGCCTTATAACCAAATTGTAAGCTCATATTTTTCTCCATGATATTTGCTTTTAAGCCTATTATGCAAAACTTTCAACTTTAGCACCCGTGCAAAAAGTTGTAAAAAAGTTTTACATATTTGTATCTTAAAACAATTTGTCATGTAGCACAAGCAAAATTTGTAGTTTTTTGTATTATTTATTGATAATCGCCATCATGCCAAGCCATTTTTGGCAAATCACGCACGCTTAATCAATAATGTGGTGGCTTATCGGCGAGCAAGTCAAATGGAGCGATACCAGCATCATTGGCTTTGAGCATCTGCTGATAGATGAGGCGTAATTGATCCTGCATATCCATCAATTGGCGATCTTGGTTGGCAATGGTTTTGCTAAGCGTTTCGCACATATCCTCCAAAAAACTGATTCGCACTTGCAAATCTACGATATCTTGCTCGCTGGTCATCATCTTTTACCTCTGGTTAATCTGTATTGGTCGGTGGTGGTGGCAGAGCTTATACGCCTGTATTTATACGGTTAATAGTCTGCTCGTTGATAGTGGCTGCTTTGTGGTTATTTTGATAAATTACGGTGCTATTTTACGACATTGCATACAAATTGTGGGGAAAATTTGGTATGATAGGCAACTGTTTTGGGGGTGATACATTAAAAGATTGATAATATGGCATTAATTCAACTAAAAAATATCCAACTGGCATTTGGTGCTGCAGCGATTTTGGACAATGTGCAGCTGTCTGTTGAGCCAAATGAGCGTGTTTGCTTGATTGGTCGCAATGGCGAGGGCAAATCCACACTGCTTAAGCTCATTACGCGGCAACTGGAGCCTGATGATGGCGAAGTCCTGATTAAAGATGGCACAAAAATCGCCATGCTTGCCCAAGATGTACCCAATCACACCGACAGCGTGCTGGATGTGGTGATGAGTGGCGATCCCAAGATTGCTCAGGCGTTGCGTGCTTATGAGCAAGCAAGCAATGCCTGTACGCTGGGCGATATGGCGGCGTGCGAGCGTATGACCCAGTATCAGCACGAGCTGGAGATACTAAATGGCTGGGACTTTGAACGCCAAGCACGCACAATTATTGACAGTATGGGGCTTGACGCTGATGCATTGGTCAGTGAGTTATCAGGTGGACGCAAACGCCGTGTGCTACTTGCTCGAGCATTGGTTACTCGCCCTGATGTACTGCTGCTTGATGAACCAACCAACCATCTGGATATTCAAAGCATTGACTGGCTTGAGAATTTTTTATTAGACACAAGTTTAACTGTGCTATTTATCAGCCACGATCGCCGATTTGTTGATAAACTTGCCACGCGTATCATTGAGCTGGATCGTGGTCAATTGTCCAGTTATGATGTTGCCCAAGGTGTCGGCGGCTATGCACGCTACCTTGAGCTAAAAGAGCAAGAACTTGCCAGCGAACAAAAGAGCTTTGCTGAATTTGACAAAAAACTTGCCCAAGAGGAAGCGTGGATTCGCCAAGGCATCAAAGCGCGCCGTACACGCAACGAAGGTCGTGTGCGTGCCTTAAAAGCCATGCGACAAGAAGCAAAAGCACGCCGTGAGGTGGTGGGTGATATCCACATCAGCCAAAACAGCAGCGAAAAATCAGGAAAAATCGTCTGTCAAATCAATGATTTAACCCTTGCTTATCAAGGAAAAACACTCATCAAGCAATTTTCTACTTTGTTGCTGCGAGGGGATAAAGTTGGGATTATTGGCAATAATGGCGTTGGCAAAACAACCCTGATTAAGGCAATTTTGGGGATTGATGAGCAATCGGTGCAGGCAGGTAAGATTAAGCGAGGCACCAACTTAAATATTGCTTTTTTTGATCAGCTAAAAGATGAGCTAGATTTGACAAAATCTGTTGCAGAAAATGTGTCCGAAGGCTCAGATTATGTTGAGATTGCAGGACGCAAAACGCATATTTTGGGCTATTTGCAGGATTTTTTGTTCAGTCCAAATCGTGCCAGAACGCCCGTGCAGGCATTGTCTGGCGGTGAGCGTGCCAGAGTGCTGCTCGCCAAATTGCTACTAAAACCTGCCAATGTGCTGGTGCTTGATGAGCCGACCAATGATTTGGATATGGCGACACTGGAGCTGCTTGAGGAATTTGTGGTGAATTTTGATGGCACGGTACTGCTTATTAGCCATGACCGTGCGTTTATGAACAATGTTGTAACCCAAACTTGGGTATTTGATACCGACAAGCATGGCGATGGCGTGGTGCGAGAATATGTTGGTGGCTATGATGACTACCTGATACAGCATGAAAGATTTTTGGCAAATAATCCACAAATTGCCGAAACGGTAACAACAAACAAAACCAGCACAAAGCCAGAGCCTACGCCCAAAGCTACCACCCCTGAAATGAGCGTGCAAACAAAACGCAAACTGTCCTATAAAGAACAGCGAGAGTTGGAATCACTGCCTGATGAGATTGCGTCCTTGGAGCAAGAACAAAGCGAGCTTGCCGATAAGCTGGCTGATGGCTCATGGTTTGCCAGTGATTTGCAAGCAGCAACCGTTGCCAGTACGCGACTTGCCGAGATTGATGAGCTGCTGCTTGTTAAACTTGAACGCTGGGACGAACTTGAGAGTATCACCAAATGAGCTGCCAATCATCAAACTGCCGCTGCCAAACAGCAGGTCAATCTGTAAGTTTGACAGCGACACACAAACAAACCCAAGTTGCAGCCGCCAAGCCGTTTTCGTGGCAATTTTTGCACCCAAAATACTGGGGGATTTGGTTGGCATTTGTGCTGATTTTACCGCTGATTTACCTGCCTTTGTCGGTGCAATTTTGGCTAGGAAGGCAAATTGGCAAATTGGTATTTTTGCTTGCCAAAAAGCGTGTGCAAGATACCCTAACCAATCTAAAACTTGCGTTTGCCGATATGTCAGAGCAGCAGCGAGTCATGACCGCACGGCAGGTTTTTATCAATCAAGGCATTGGCATTTTTGAGAGTTTGTGTGCTTGGTTTCGCCCCAATGTTTTTGTGAGAAGCTTTAGCATTTCAGGCTTGCACCATCTGATTGATGCCCAAAAATCAGGCAAGGCGGTCATTTTGCTCGGTGGGCATTATACCACGCTTGAGCTTGGCGGTCGGTTATGCACGCAGTTTTTTGCCGCCGATTGCGTCTATCGTCCACAAAATAATCCACTGCTTGAGTGGTTTATTTATAATGCACGCCGCCGTATTTTTGATGAACAAATCGCCAGCCGTGATATGAAAAAACTCATCACACGCATTAAGCAGGCTCGGGTGATTTGGTATTCACCCGATCAGGATTTTGGGCTGGAGCATGGCGTGATGGCGACTTTTTTTGGTGTGCCTGCCGCCACGATCACCGCACAACGCCGCCTTGCCAAAATGGGCGACAAAGCCAATCCCCCTGCCTTGATTATGATGCACATGGTTCGCCAAACCCCTGATTATGTCCCACGAGGGCGGCGACCACATTATCATATCAGCCTAAGCCGTGCTTTGGATAATTATCCAAGCAATGATGAGCTGGCGGATGCTGAACGCATTAATCGCTTGATTGAGGCAGCAATTTTAAAAGACATCAGCCAGTGGATGTGGTTTCATCGCCGTTTCAAGACCCAGCCTGATGGCACAAACTATTATCAAAAACACAAAATTGACTAAATTAATAAAATTCGTGTCTGCTTATATTAATAATTCATTCTTTATTAAAATAAAATTATTTATCTTAGCCAGACATGATTTTGTTGTAGATGTGAGGATTTTTATGATTCGTACTTTGCTTGGTGGCAAAATTCATCGTGCTACCGTAACCCAAGCCAACCTAAACTATGTAGGCAGCATCACTGTTGATGTTGATTTGTTGGACGCTGCAGGTATTTTGGTTAATGAAAAAGTCAGCATTGTCAATAATAATAATGGCGAACGCTTCGAAACTTATACCATCGCAGGCGAGCGAGGCAGCGGCATTGTCTGTCTAAACGGTGCAGCGGCACGCAAAGTACAGGCTGGAGATATTGTCATCATCATGTCATATGTCATGCTAACTGACGAACAAGCACGCAAGCACAAGCCCAATGTGGTCTTGGTTGATGACAATAACACCATCTGCAAAGTGCTGCATTATGAACCAGCCAATACCATCTGGTAAAGTTGGTAACTCCAGCTGCTATAATAGCATTACGACTTGGCAAATTTTGCCACAAGCTGTGCCATCTTAACAGCCTCTGGCGTGGCGATTTGAGTCAATCCTGCCACTACCCCTGCTTGGTCGGCGGCAGGCTTGTTTTGGCTAAGTTTAAATTGTGCCTGAATCTCAATAATCTCAAGCTCAATGGCAACCAGTGCTGCACACATTTTGTCAATAAATGGCTCTGGTGCATCGCTTAGTTGCCATGCGGTATGGCTAGGCAGTTGCTTGCTGATTTTTTGTTCAAAAAAATCAGTCGTTTGGGCAAGTATGGTTTTGGCAGCCTCCAGCTCATCAAGTACACGAGCTTGGGCGGTGATATGCACGGTTTGGTAATTGTAGGTTGGCACTTCTTTGTGGCTTTGTTGTTTGCTTGGATACCAGTTGGCACTGATATAGTGGCTTGCACCCATAAAAACAATCAGCCAAGGCGTTTTGGTATGTTGCCACACCTGATTGGCACGAGCAACATGGGTGATGAGCTTATGCTTGCCATTTTCATAACAATGCAGCACAGGCACATGGCAGACGCATGGCTTGCCATCGGCAATGTAGCTAATGCTTGCCAATGGATATTCATCAATTAATGCAAAAATTTCATCTTGATTATGCTCGGCAAATGACTTGGGAATAAACATATCATCTCCTATGTAGGGCGAGAAATGGGCGATATTTAATCACAAAAAACCATTCAACGCAACCAGCAGTAAGGCAAAATTGCACCGCTTGCCATTTATCAAAGTAAATCAACCATGATAAATATTTAACAGCCAGCTTGTTGCATTTGACCAGCGTCAAGTCAGCATATCAGCCAGCAGCGATGAGCAATGCCATTCTGCCTGCGGCTGATTTTTTGCCATGTGTTTGGGCACGGTATGAATAATGCACAGGTGAGTGATAGCTGCATATCGGTTCATCATTTAATACCACAACACCCAAATGCTCAAGTTCCAAGCGTGCAAGTTTGGCAACATCAAGGCGTACCTTATTTGCAGTATCAGCAGATAAGATGGCTTGAGCCAATGCTGATTCATCAAGTGCTACCAGTCCATTGGCGACCACTTGCCGAACAATCCTATCGCCCAATTCGGCATCTATCTGATAAGCGGCTTGTGAGATGCACGCACCGATGATGGCTTTGGGGCGATTTGGCATGGGCATTTTGGCAAAAGTTTTGGCAATCACCCCCAAAGTCAGACCCTGCCAACCTGCATGAATGCAAGCAATCGCCCTATTGTCCACCTCTGCTTGTTCATCAAAAATTGCCACTGGCACGCAGTCGGCTGTCATGATTGCCAAAGCTGTATTTGGGCGAGTGCTAATCAATGCATCCGCATCGTATAGTCGCTGTGATCTGCTGCCATCGACCATCAGCACTGTGTTGCCATGCACTTGGTTTAGCCAGTGAATGCAGTCAATCGCGGGCTGGTATTGGCGTAAATAGCCCATAAGCTCAATGCGATGATTCAGTACAGTGATTGGATTGTCGCCAACATGAAGCCCCAAATTAAACGCACCGTACAAATCTTCTGCGGCAAATTTATCAAACGCCCCTGCTTGCGTCTGGGCAATCAGCACGCCATTATCATGATAAAGCAGCTCAAGTGGCGAAGTTATCGTAGGTATGGTTGTACAATCCGTGTGCTTAGTCATGTTGCAATACCTCAATCAACTGCTGCATATCATCAGGCAGTGCGGCGGTAAATTTCATAGACTCGCCTGTGTCAGGGTGGATAAAACCCAGCGTGTGTGCGTGCAGTGCTTGACGATTAAAATTAAGCACCGCTTGCCTTTGTGCTTGGCTAAGCCCAGCACGAGGTGATGTACCATAAACAGGATCGCCAACAATCGGGTGTCCGACATGGGACAAATGCACACGAATCTGGTGCGTTCGGCCTGTTTGTAGCTGTACATCGAGCAAGCTGTAACGCTCATGCAATTGCTTTGCACTTACAATGTAAGTAACAGCTGGCTTGCCTGTGTGCCGCACTGCCATTTTGGTGCGTTGGCTTGGGTGTCTGCCAATCGGTGCATCAATACAGCCATGTTGTAGCACCTCATGAGCTGCCCCCAGTACCACGCATTGATAATGTCGATAGACGCTTTTGTCCTTTAGCTGTTCTATCAAAGCAAGCTGGGCTGATTTGTTGCGTGCAACCACAAGTAGCCCTGTGGTATCCTTGTCAATACGGTGTACCAGACCTGCTCGCGGTAACTGTGCCTGCTGCGGATAGTGATACAGCAGTGCATTGACCAGTGTGCCTGTTGGATTACCTGCACCGGGGTGTACCACCATGTTGGCAGGCTTATTGATGACAATCACCGCATCATCACAATAAACAACATCAATGGCGATATTTTCGGGCAAATCTGCCGAATGTTGCTCTAAGGCAACGGATAAATTTAGCACATCGCCTGCCTTGATGGCGTATTTTGCCTTGACAACTTCGCCATTGACACGCAATGCTCCTGATTCGATAAATTTTTGTAGATTGGCACGAGAAAAATCAGCAAACACAGTGGCGGCAAGTTTGTCAAGTCGTACACCAACATCAGTCGCTGTCGCCTCATAATCACCAAGAAAATTTTGCTGTGCTGGATTTGTCTCACTGTCCGTCAGCTCGTCATCGAGCAGCACGCCATCATCAAGCAGGTTTGAAGTATTCATAAATGGTTTTGGAATAAAATTTTGGCAACTTTAGCACATTTGTCATCACTTGCCAAGCTCCAACCATCTGCCATGTATAATAACAAGAGCTAATGACAGATTATCCACCCAGATAACTGATAAATCTTAACAGCTTGACACGGCAGGACAATAAGATATTTTGACAAGATTGGATTTGTGCAACCGCTGATTTGTGCAATACCTTAAGTTTAAAAATCACCAACCGCATCAATGACTAAACCTTAAATGATAAAATTTGGTCAAATCATGCTGGTGTGGTATACCGCTTTGGGCTGGTTATTAGGCGTAAAAGTCGTGGCGGTTGATTTGTCGCATGGTGATTTATCGTTGGTTGATAAAAACATACGGCAGGCGGCACGGTGAAGCTTGGATTGCTTTATATTTATTATTAAATAAAATATATATTTAATATAACTAAATTATTAATACATCATTGACTGCCGATTCTTGACATGGTATTAAGCATAAAAAGCATTTTGTCGTTTTGCCAATAAAATACACGGCATCAAACCTTGGTAAGCAAATCATGATGACAGATGACGGCATTGCTTAAGTGATAATAAAAATAAAAAAAGCAAACCTGCACAGTGCAGATTTACTTTTATAGGCAATATTACTGAGTAATTGCTTGGGCGTAGACGGTTACTTGCACCTCAACACGGCGGTTCGGTTGCAGGCAGTCAATCAGTTGATTGCGACTTAGTCCATCTGAGCATTCACGCACAGGACTACTCTCCCCTGCACCTTGGGCAATCAAAGTGGCAGGATTGACACCTTTGCCAATCAGATAATCACGCACGGTATTGGCACGCAGCTGTGATAAATTCAGATTATACACATCATCACCCAAGCGGTCGGTATGCCCTGTGATGATGACGCGGCTATCACCTCGTTGCTGCCAAGCACGCAGCTGCTCCGCCAAGCCATCAAGGGCAGCACGCCCTGCTGGTAGCATATCGCTGGTTTTGAATTTATTAAAGGCAAACAAAGTATCGGCAGCCAAGTTAATGCGTTCATCAACCACCACTTGCGGTGCAGCCTGAACAATAACAGGTGCTACCGTTGGCACAGCAGCTACAGTTACAGGTTGCTGCAACCCAAAGCAGCCCTCTTCGCCACGCCAGTACAATGCTTTGGCAATTTTTTTGTCAAAATCAACACGCAATTGACAACGAACATAATTTTCGCTATTTGGTACACGAATGTCCAGCAGATAATTCCACTGGTTATTTCGCAATACGCCTTCGTTAAATTGTGGATTGCCAAGCAGCTGGCGAATGCTGTCTTTGTTTAGCCCAACATCAAGGCGTGCCACATCAGCAACTTCGTAACGAGGCACTTGCTTGAGGTAGCTTTTTTCAAATTCTGGAAAAACAATCTCATCGCCAGCTTTGACAATGGGGGCTGCATAGGTTGTGGCAGAATAAGCCAAAGTCAATGCCGCCAAAATTTTTAGCATTTTCATAGATACTCTTATAAATTTTCTTAGTTAAATTAAAATATAATCACAACGACGGCAATTTATCAGTCAATCACGCCACTGATGCCAATACGAACACCAGTTTCGCCCTGTGTGGCTGTAGATACGCCACCAGAGAATGCCCAGCGACCATTATCCGCTGTTTTGCGTAAGGTGGCTGCCACCGCTTGCTCACCGCCATAATGTGCTGCACCCAGTGCATAAGTCCATTTGCCAGCAACAAAAGGAGCTTCCTCGAACGCCATCGCCTGTGCAATACCTGCCTTGGCATCACGATCAACCTCACCAATACGGTTGTTTAGCTGATTAATGTTATAATTGGTGGCATTGGCAACTGCATACAATTGACTGCCATTGATGGCATCTGTACTTGTGGCGGTGATTTGTCCTGCTGCGACATTTTGTACTTGGCGTTCATTACCAACCGAACCTACTGACATCGCACTGCTCGGTGCTGACCCTGCAAACTCGCCATAGCTGACACCACCCACCGTGGCGGTGCGTGTCGGCACTACCTGTGCTGTGGCACTTTCCGCTCCGATGGCAACATCACCAGAGGCGGTATTGGCAACCGCATTACGGCCGATGGCAATACTGTCATCTTTGAAGGCTTGAGTTTCTCTGCCGATATTGATGGTGTCTTTGATGGTGATTGATTTTGCTCCTGCTTGTGAGCCGATGGCAATATTATCATCGCCGCTGATTCGCTCGCCAGCATAACGCCCGACAGCGACATTCCCATCCCCTTTGCTGCTGCCATCACGCTCACCGCCACCAGCACGATAGCCTACAGAGACATTCTGATCGCCATTTTTATAAGACGCTGCCTCGCTACCAACCATGGTATTGTAGTGTCCAGCAGCATTTAGACCTGCGGCATTGCCCAAAGCCTCGCTGTAGTTTAGCTGGTTGGGATAAGGTATGGCACTGATATAGCCCTCATCAACACCGCCTGCGTGCGTACCAACAGCAATCAATCCAGAGGTTTGGCGATTTTTGGCTGACCCCCAGCCAATCATTACCGCCTGTGAGCCACTTGATCCTCTGCCAGCATCTGTACCGATCATCAGGGTGTTGTTGGTTATCTGTGATTCATGGCCAGCTCGCTCGCCGATGGCAACCACTCGCTCGCCAATCGCCTGTGCCTGTACGCCCACGGCGATTGATGCACGGTTTGTTGCTTCGGCATTGCTACCGATGGCGATTGTTTCATCGCCAAGGCTTAATGCCTGATTGCCGATGGTGATGGTGTTGTTGCCAGACGCTACTGCCTGATCACCAACTTTGATGACCTCTGTGGCACTCGCTTGCATGGTGGCAAATACCGCACACGCCAGCAATGCCAGTTTCAGTGATGAAGCTGGTAATTTTGCCTGTGCATAATTACCTTGTGAATATGCGTTCATAAAATACCCTCTGTTCAAGCAGGGGGGGGTTGTGCGTATAACCTGCCGAAAAACCACCATAATACCAACCGCCCCAAGCATCAGCCAAAATAGCTGATGTTTTTATACTATGGTAAAATATTTAATTTTATTAAAATATCATTAATCAAAATCTACTTATTGCAAATTTATCATCATGCAATAACATGACATACCATTGCAATGATTTATGCTTATCAAAAAATTTTATTAAAGCATTTGTTAATTATGATTAAATCATGCTCAATCGCATATTTAACCACCAGCACAAGCCAATAATGCTCAAATCAGCAAGTAAAGATTGATTAACCGCCTTATTATAACAAATTAATAATCAATTTATTGTAAACTTTATAACAAGCCATCATTTGCCAGCGATACGCCTACCGTTTGTTTATTTATTGAATATTTATTATTGCTAAAATTACTTTGTGCTAATAATAAATAACAATCACTGACCGCTTGGTGTATTTTTAGCATTGATAAACAATGGCAAGTTGCTTGGGCTTGATAAATTTGGCTGATTTGCCCAAACTTATCTGCCATCTTTGCTAACAAATCACAATCATCAGCATGATGGCAGTTGCCAATTTGTCAAAGCCCAATCGATCAACAAACCGATTACCTATACAAGCCTCAATATTACCAAGCCAAATTGCCTGCCGTACGCTGGCTGATGAAGCCGTCTGGAATCTGACCATTGTCCGCCTGCCAGCGAGCAAATGCCTTGCGTGTGTTGCTGCCAGCTACGCCATCAACCCCTTGTGTATCATAGCCCTGTGCGGTGAGGTTGCGTTGCAAATTTTGCACCTGTGTGCGAGACAGTGGCTGTTCATGGCGTGGCCAAGATTTTAGCAAATTATCACCACCTGCGATACGCTTGGCAAGCAGTGCCACGCCCAATGCATAACTTGAGGAATTGTTATACACACGAATGACCTCAAAGTTTTTTGTCAAAAGTAAGGCAGGACCATTGGCACCAGCTGGTAGCCACAGCTCAGCTTGTGCTTCGCCAGCGAACGGTTCGCCAGCTGCCAGCAGCCCAAGATTTTTCCACGCATCTAGACTTTGTTTTTTGCCAAGTAGCGAATAATCAAAGCCTGCAGGTAGACGCACTTCATAAAACGGTGCCAAGCCACGCACCCAACCTGCATTGGCAAGATAGCTGGCGGTAGAGGTCAGAGCATCGCTACGCTGCCATGGGTTTTTGCGACCATCATTGTCGCCATCTACCCCTTCGCTAAGCCAAGTACTTGGGATAAATTGAGTATGCCCCATGCCCCCTGCCCATGAGCCTTGTAGCTGCGAAGCACTGACATCGCCTCGCTCAATCATTCGCACCATGGCGATCAGCTGGTTTTCGGCAAAACTGCGGCGGCGACCATCATAAGCTAGGCTTGATAGTGCATTGACCAGATTCATACTGCCCATACCAGCACCAAATGATGATTCCATGCCCCAGATGGCAGTGGTAATTTCTTTGGGCGTGCCGTACAAAGACTCAGCAGAAGCTAAGGTGCTAAGATTTTCGGCAAGTTTGTTTTTGCCTTGGCTGATGCGGTTGCTTGATGCTGCTGATTCGACATATTCCCACGGCATTTTGCTAAATTCAGCCTGACTGCGATCCAGCTCAATTACTCGCTCATTTAGTGAGGCTGTTGCCATGAGATTATTTAAGATCGTACCATTGACCCCTGAAGCGGTCGCACGGCGGATAAAATCGTCTCGCCATTGATTAAAGCTGCCATAAACCATCTTGTCAGGCGTGGTTGTTGCAGTGGTTGTCGTGGCAGCTGCAGGCTCTTTGGTGGGCTTGGTTACTATGATTGGTTGTTGCGGGGTTGCTTGCACAACCTGAATGGGCTTGCGTTCAGGGGATTTTTGTGGTGTGGGTGTGGAGCTGCACGATGCCAATAATGTTGCCACAACCGCCATAGACAGTGCTGATTTATAATGTGGTTTAATCATAGATTTTTTTTGCATGATAATTCCAATAAAAGAAAAATAATAAATTTGCCAAAACGACAACGCCGCCAAAGTAGCGACAAAACAGAATCTCTTGACAGTGCAATCTTAACAACCATCAACTGCTAAGATGATAGTAATCGTCTGCTTGATTGATAAAATAATCTTGACAAATACCAGCCAAAACCAGCTGGTATTTGTAAGTTTTGCTAATAAATATACCGAAATCAGACCGCTGATACACCTGTCATATCTACAGGGGTGTCCACCATCGTAAGCCCCTTGTCTTTGGCGGCATCGTTGCGTTTATTTTGCAAGTTGAGCAAATACGCTTCATCAATCTCACCTGCGATATAGTTGCCATCAAATACTGAACAATCAAAACCATGCACACGGCTGTGCTTGGTATCATTAACCGCCTCAATCAAATCTTGCAAATCCTGAAATATCAAGCGATCAGCACCAATAATCTCACGCACTTCCTCAACGCTGCGACCAGAAGAAATCAGCTCACTGCGTACAGGCATATCAATGCCGTAGACATTTGGGTACATAACAGGTGGTGCCGCCGAAGCAAAAAAGACATTTTTCGCCCCAGCATCTCGTGCCATTTGGATAATCTCATGGCAAGTTGTGCCACGAACAATGGAATCATCAACAAGCAACACATTTTTATTTTTAAATTCAAGCGGAACGGCGTTTAGCTTTTGACGAACGCTTTTTTTGCGTTGCTGCTGACCTGGCATAATAAAGGTGCGTCCGATGTAACGATTTTTATTAAAGCCTTCACGATATTTGACATTTAGTCGTACCGCCAGCTCCAATGCTGAATTGCGAGAAGTGTCAGGAATAGGAATAACCACATCAATGCCATGATCTTCGCCCCACTCACGCAGGATTTGCTCGGCAAGTTTTTCGCCCATACGCATACGGGCTTTGTGCACAGAAATATTATCAATAATAGAATCAGGACGAGCAAAATAAACATATTCAAAAATACACGGCGTATACTGCCCTGCCTGAATCTCCACACATTGATGGCTGTGCAGATTGTGCTCAAGGTCAATAAATATCGCCTCACCTGGTGCAATATCTCTAACCACCTCAAATCCCAATGCTTGCAGAGCAACAGATTCTGATGCAACCATGTATTCAATACCATGCTCGCTTAAACGGCGACCATAAATCAATGGTCTGATGCCATTGGGATCACGAAACGCCACCAAGCCATGCCCTGTGATTAATGCCACCACGCCATAAGCACCCTCGCAGCGTGCATAGACTTTTTTTAGGGCTGTGAAAATATCTTCTGGCTGTAATACAGGCTTGGTGAATGTCTGCAATTCATGAGCAAAAATATTAAGCAAAACTTCAGAATCTGACTGTGTGTTGAGATGACGGCGGTCTTCTTCATACAGCTCTTTTGCTAATTTTTCGGCATTGGTGAGATTGCCATTGTGTGCCAAGGCAATGCCGTATGGCGAATTGACATACAGTGGCTGAGCCTCTGCGGTGCTTGATGTGCCTGCTGTTGGGTAGCGAACATGACCAATGCCACAGTTGCCAACCAGTCGCACCATGTGCTGATTCAAAAACACATCACGCACCATGCCATTGTCTTTGCGTAGATATAGGCGATTGTCTTTTAAGGTAACAATCCCTGCTGCATCTTGCCCACGGTGTTGTAGCATGGTTAGACCATCATACAACATTTGATTGACTGGTTCATGAGCCATGACACCGATTACGCCACACATATTCACTCCAAATTATTGGTAAATAAAGAAAAATTTAATAAATATACAGCAAAGTATGCAATCATGCACTTGGCTGTCAAATTTGGTTTATTCACACCAACCTAGCCAATGCCAAAAATACATCTGCCAAGATTAGCCCTTATTCTCATAAGGATTATCCATCTGCTGCCAAGCATTGCCGATGGCTTTTTTGATTAAAGTTTTGGCAACAGGTGCATACGGCAACAAGCTGGGTGCAAGCACGGCGTTTTGCCAAGCAGGCAGCCGAACCAAAACTGGTGCAATGACGCTTAGCAGCACCAAAACTTTTAATAAGCCAATCATCACGCCAACCGCACCGCCAGCCATGCGATCAACAAGACCCATTCTAAGCGCCTTGAGCGAACGCTTGAGTATTGATGCCACGATGGACATCACAGCCAGAACCATCAGTACAATTAACAAAAACATCACAGCTATCTGTATGGCACGGTCAGACAATACATTTGCCAACAAAAACGCATAATCATCTGCCAAGCGAGATGCCACAATTAATGCAATCAGCCATGCAAGCAAGGTGCTGATGCTTTTTATCAGCCCTGCTTGAAAACCCCGCCACAAGCCAAGCAGCAGTATCAAAAAAATAACGCCATCAATCCAGCTCATTTGCCCATCAGCTCGTCAGTTATTGTTTTGTTGGCTATAATAATCGCCCGTCAGTGCTTGCACACAATCCATCACAAGGCCCGGGCCTTTGTACACCAAGCCTGAATACAACTGCACCGCCTTGGCACCTGCGCGGATTTTTTTGACGGCAAGCTCGCCTGTCTCAATACCGCCCACGCCAATCAAATCAACCTTATGAGCGATACGATCGGCAAATTGCGACAAAATCAGCGTGCTTTGGTGATTCACAGGTCGTCCAGACAAACCCCCTGCCTCATTGCAATGGGCAAAGCTCTCAACCCCTGTGCGAGATAAGGTGGTATTGGTTGCAATGAGTCCATCAATGTCAAATTCAAGCACCGTGCGAGCAATGTCATCAACCTGCCCCAAATCCAAATCAGGGGCGATTTTTAGGGCAATCGGCACATAAAAGCCATAACTGGTTGCCAATCGCATCTGGCAATTTTTTATGCCATCAAGCAGTACTGACAGGGCATCGGCACTTTGTAAATCGCGTAAATTTTTGGTATTTGGACTGGAGATATTGATGGTGATGTAGCTGGCGTATGGATAAACTCGTTCTAGGCAATAAATATAATCATCAAGAGCGTTTTCAACAGCAGTTGTGGCGTTTTTGCCAATATTAATGCCCAGCACGCCTTGATATTTGGCTCGTTCAATATTGGCAATCATCGCCTCTACGCCATCATTGTTAAAACCCATGCGGTTGATGATGGCGTGCGTTTGCTTAATGCGGAACAATCGTGGCTTGTCATTGCCTGCTTGTGGGCGTGGGGTAACGGTGCCAATTTCCAAAAACCCAAAGCCCAGCTCGCTTAGAGCATCAATATAAGCACCATTTTTATCCAATCCTGCCGCCAGCCCAACAGGATTTGGCAGATGAATGCCCATGCACTCGGTTGGCAGTGCCTGCTTGCTGTAAATAAAGCCGAGCAAATGTGCATTATTGGCAGCCTCTAGCAGCTCCAGTGTCTTTTCGTGTGCCTGCTCAGGGTCCATGCTAAATAAAATAGGACGCAGCAATGCATAAGACATAAAAACAACCCCTTGCCAATATAAAATAACAGAAAATAAATGGTCTAATTATAGCACATTTTGTTGCGGTCAGATAGGCTTTGATGAATTTATCTGGGTATTTTTATGAAGTTTTGTCTGTTGCTGTTTTATCAAAAGCTAATAAGATTTGCCATAAATGCAGGATTTGGACTGATTGATTTGGCAGTCTGCTCGCGGGACTGTGTTTTGTTGATGAAGATTTTGTTATTTTATGGCTGATGGTTGCAATGATTTTGTCTATGCTTAGCAATCACTATGTCAGTGCAAATAATGGTAATCACAAAAGCAATATTTATTAATCAATACTGTATTTAATGGTAAAAATAAATACCCAATCAGAAAAACTCTGTAGATAAGCAGTGGCAAAGTCAGTTCTAGGTGATGGCTGCCTCGTGCATTAATAAAGTTTGTTTGATGGCTGTGCCGCCTGTATAACCGCCCAAACTGCCATCGCTTGCAATGACGCGGTGGCACGGTATGATTAGGCTGATGGGATTTTTGCCATTGGCGTTGGCACAGGCACGAAATGATCTGGGTCTGCCGATGGATTTGGCAAGTTCAGCATAGCTAATGGTGGAGCCGTATTCAATGGTTAATAACGCCTGCCAAACTTGCTGTTGAAATGCCGTGCCGCAAGAAAAATCCAATGGAATATCAAATACTTGCCGCCTGCCCAAGAAGTATTCATCAAGCTGATGACAGACGCTTAATAGCAGTTGTTCGTCATCACCCAAGCCAAGGTCATGCCGTGCGATGTGTTGGCGATTTTGGGGGATTTTGGCAAGCAGCTGACTGGTTTTGTCATCAAACCAATCAAGCAATATCAACTTGCCAGCACGAGCGGTCAGCGTCATGGCAGGCAGTTGATATGGAGGCAGATAAGTGGTGCTAATCATGCGTTGGTGCTATTCGTCTTTTTCAAGCAAAGCATCGACAAACTCTTTGGGCTCAAAGGGCTGTAGGTCATCAATCCCCTCGCCCACGCCAATAAAGCGAATGGGAATTTCGGTATTTTGGGCGATATTAAATACCACACCGCCCTTGGCAGTGCCGTCTAGCTTAGTGATACTGATGCCTGTCAAATGCACCGCCTCTGAAAAAACCTGCACCTGATTGATGGCATTTTGACCTGTGCCAGCATCTAGCACAATCATGGTCTCATGCGGTGCAGTTTCGTCAGCTTTTTTGATGACACGGACAACCTTTTCAAGCTCATTCATCAGATGAGTTTTATTCTGCAATCGCCCTGCTGTATCGGCAATCAGCACATCAATGCCGCGTGCTTTTGCTGACTGCATGGCGTCAAAAATCACCGAAGCACTGTCGGCACCATGGCCTTGTGCCACCACAGGAATATGGTTGCGTTCGCCCCATATTTGTAGCTGTTCGGTAGCGGCAGCACGAAAGGTATCGCCAGCGGCAAGCATGACCGACTTACCTTCGGCTTGTAGTCTTTTGGCGAGTTTGCCGATGGTGGTGGTTTTGCCAACGCCATTGACACCAACCATCAGGATAACAAATGGTTTTTTGCTATTGTCAATCTCAAGCGGTTGAACCTTGGGGGTTAAAATGTCGTGCAGTTCAGACTTGAGTGCCTTATATAAGGCATGCGAATAAATCAAATCACCACGAGCGGTTTGTTCGGTGAGATTGCTAATAATGCGATTGGTGGCATTGACGCCAATATCAGCAACCAACAGCTGATCTTCAATTTCTTCTAACAATTCATCATCAATTTGCTTACCACCAACCAACACACTGACCAGCCCTTCGGACAGATTTTTGCTGGATTTGGCAAGCCCTGCTTTCATGCGGGCAAACCAACCGCCTTGTTCGTTTTCGCTCATAATTTGCCTTTGTTTGTCAAGATTTTGGTGATTGTAGCATATTTTGCCGAATATTTCATTAGGCGGTTTTTTGTTAAACTTTTAAAACTGTCAAGCCAAAGCACGCAATCTATACCCATGCCAATTATGCCAAATTATCAATGCTATAGACATTTTGCCCGCTTGGTGCTATATTGAGAAAAAATCTCAACATCAACCTGTGTCAAATTGATACACAACAAAATAAGGAAAACCCATGAAGCGTATTTGTCAAATGATGATTTTTGTGGCGTGTGCCGCAACTGTTTTGGGCTGTAATAGCCTTAAGCCAACCGCTTCGGTCAT
Organism: Moraxella cuniculi; assembly: GCF_900637105.1. NCBI lineage: Bacteria > Pseudomonadati > Pseudomonadota > Gammaproteobacteria > Moraxellales > Moraxellaceae > Moraxella > Moraxella cuniculi. Next base: position 1,575,803 of record NZ_LR134343.1, read on the forward strand.
GGTTGGCACAACGCTAAACCAGCCACAAAGCACACGATAAGAGCATATCATGAAAACAAAAACCACCGTTTTGACCACTTTGACGCTGGCATTGACCGCTTGTCAAGCCCTACCAACGACAAGCCAGCCAGCCAAGACCTCGCCCAATCTGCAAGCCACCCAAGCCACAGCAGACACAACCGCTCCTTATCTGACCAAACTTGACAACGGCTTGACCGTCATTATTAAACAAGATACCCGTGCACCGATTGTCATGACGCAGATTTGGTATAATGTTGGCTCGGCTGACGAACCCTTGGGCAAGGGTGGCATTTCACATTATTTGGAACATTTGATGTTCAAGGACTCAGTTGGTGTTAGTGGCAATGATTATCAACGCCTGATGAGCCATTTTGGCAGTCAAAATAATGCTTTCACCACCGATGAGCATACCGTTTATTATGAAAGCCTGCCTGCCAACCAGTTTCCGCTGGCTTTGCAAATTGAGGCAAACCGCATGAAAAACCTGCTGCTTAAGACAGATGAGGTTGCCACCGAACGACAAATCATCAAAGAAGAGCGGCGACTGCGTACCGAAGACAACCCCCTTGCCAAAGCCTATGAAGAGTTCTTGCAACAAGCCATGCCAAACTCACCAAAAGGTCGCCCCATTATCGGCAGTATGGCGGATTTGGACAATATCACGCTTGATGATTTGCAACAATGGTACCGCACATGGTACGCCCCCAACAATGCTGTGCTGGTGCTGGTTGGCGATATTAGTCCAGAGGCTGCAATGCCTTGGGTAAAAAAATATTTTGCACCGCTGCCAGCACTGCCTCTGCCCCAGCGGGTGAATCTGGACGAAACCAGCCATCGCGGTTACAAAGAGCTGCAAAGCACACAAAATGTTGAAGTACCAAGTTTGCTGTTGGGCTTTAATGTGCCTGCACTGGGCAGCAAGATGGGCAATGAGGCTTATGCACTGTCTTTGTTGAGTGATATCGCTGACGGTGGTTTGTCGGCACGATTTGAGCAAAATTTGGTTCGCAAATCCCAAAAATTAAACAGCGTATCAGTCAGCTATGATATGCTTGCCAAAGGCGACACTGTATTTAGTATTTTTGCCACCCCTCGTGCCAATGTCAGTTTGCAAGAGGCACAAGAGGCGATTTTGTCCGAACTTTGGCAAATCTACCAAAACCCAATAAAAGAAGAAGAGCTTGCTCGCAGTCGTGCCAGCTTGTTGTCCTCACTGGTGTTTGCCAATGACAGCATTGACAATCAAGCAAATACCTTGGGACTGCTTGCCAGCATGGGCTTACCACTTGATACATTGCAAACTTTGCCAAACAAACTTGATACCATCAGCCAAGATGACATTAAAAATGTTGGCAAAAAATATCTCAATAAAGACAATCTGACAAGCGTTCATATCATACCAAAACAACCCTAAAGCAAGCAGACCATCATGAATTACCTAAAATTTATAAACCGACAGCTGCTAACAATAGCCACGCTTACAACACTGCTGGTTGGCTTGCCTACACACGCCAATCAATCATCAACAGCTGCACAAAAAACCAGCAATCAGCCACAAAGCTACCCAGCCCTATCGACAGACAGTATCATTGACAGCATTGATAAACTGGGCGAGCTGGATTTTCGCCCACCGCAGTCGCAATATTTTCAGACGGACAATGGCATTCCTGTGGTCTTTACGCCACTAACGCAGATGCCAATGGTGGATATTAGTGTGCATTTTTTTGCAGGTTCGGCTTATGACGAACCAAGCAGTCAAGGGGTTGCCAATATGGTTGCAACCATGCTCACCCAAGGCACAACAACGCTCAGCGAAGATGAATTTGTTGCCAAAAAAGAACGGCTCGGCAGTCAAATCACCACCAGCGTCTCCAAAGATGGCTTTTTGGTTTCGCTGCGTAGTCTGTCGGATGCACCAACTTTGGCACAAAGCACCAGTTTATTTGCTGATATGCTGACAAATCCTGCTTTTGATACGGCGGTGCTGGCACGCAACAAAGACAGATTGCTTACCTCGCTTAAGCAGCAAAACCAAAACCCTGCCTATCGTGCCATGGTGGCGTTTGACCAAGCCTTGTACGGCTCGCACGGCTATGGTCAGCTTAGCACAGGCAATGAGTCCACCCTAGCCACCATCACGCCCAAGATGCTGATGGCATTTAAAGAAAAATATCTCAATGCAAACAATGCCGTGCTGATAATTACAGGCGACATGAGCCTTGAGACCGCCAAAAAGACAGCCAATGAGCTTGGCAGGCAACTGCCCAAAGGTCAATCGTACCGCAATACGCTGCCAGAGGCAACGCCACCAAAGGTTCGCCACATTCATCTGGATCATGAAAGCACACAGACACAGATAATCATTGGGCAGATGGTGGATAAACTTGCCACCGATGATGCCAGTCGCCAAGTTGCCAGTGATTTTGCATTGGGTAATAGCATCTTGGCTGGCAGTGATTTTAATGCACGATTAATGCAAGCCATTCGAGAACAAAAAGGCTACACTTATGGCATTTATGGCGATATAAAGCAGCTACAAGCGGCTGGTAGTTATGCGGTGAGCTTTTCAACCGATGGCGACAAAGCAGCCGATGCTATTTTTGACACCATGGATATTATTAAAAATACCTTAAAAGATGGCGTTACACAAGATGAGCTGTCTTTGATGTATCTGGGCAAAAAAAATGGCTTTGCAAATGGCTTTTCGAGCAATGCCAGCATTCATAAAATCATCAGCAAATTGACCAGTGATAATTATCCAAGAGATCATATAGCAACCGTTATTGACCGCCTAGATAAGGCAAGCGTTGATTCGGTCAATGCCGCTTTGGCAGCAACTATCAAGCCTGATGAATTTATCATTATCACAGTTGGTAAATCCAAACCAGATTTGAGTAAATTATTTAAAAATACCAATAATTCATCTCAATGATTCGTCCAAATGAAATTTCCAAGCAAGCATAGCAGTTTGGTATGCTTGCTTATTTTTTGATAGCTATTCATTGGCAGCATGATTGTTTGTGATAATTATCAAATGATAAGTCTGTTTGTTGATTGATGATACTCAATTGTGCACTATTGTGGCTTATCATCAGACCACTTGGCATAATAATCCATACAATAGCAACAAAATCCATCACAAGATACACAAATCGTTAAAATTTGCTTGGTTTATCACCCTTGCTGATATATAATTAATGTTTTGTTTGACTTAATCATGTGAGTGTCTCATGTTTGATTTTACCCAGCCCCAAACCGCTCTGCGTGATGCCATCACCAGTGCATATCGACTCGATGAGGTAACAGCTGTTACCAACCTTTTGTCCACCTTGCAATTTGATGATGCCCAAAAAGCACAAATCAGCGAGCTTGCACGCCGACTGATTACCCAAGTGCGTGCTGACCGCAGCAAATCATCTGGCGTGGATGCCTTGATGCACGAGTTTTCATTGTCAAGCGAAGAAGGTGTGGCATTGATGTGCCTTGCCGAAGCCTTGTTGCGTATCCCTGACACTGCCACACGCGACCGCCTGATTCAGGACAAGCTGGCTGATGGCGACTGGAAAAGCCATGTAGGCAACAGCCCATCTATGTTTGTAAACGCTGCCGCTTGGGGCTTGGTTTTGACAGGCAAGCTAACCCAGCCTACCAGCGAAAACGGTCTGGGTGCCGCTTTGTCGCGTGTGCTACAAAAAGGCGGAGCACCGTTTATCCGTGCAGGTGTCAATCATGCCATGAAAATTCTGGGCAAGCAATTTGTAACGGGGCAAACCATCGAAGAGGCACTTGCCAACGGCAGAGAGCGTGAAATCATGGGCTATCGCTTCAGCTTTGATATGCTGGGCGAGGCAGCAATGACCCAAGAAGATGCTGACCGCTACTATAATGATTATGTTACCGCCATTCATGCCATTGGCAAAGCCGCACAAGGGCGTGGCGTTTATGACGGCAATGGCATTTCGGTAAAATTATCTGCTATTCACCCACGCTATTTCCGCAGCCAGCATGAGCGTGTGATGAATGAACTGTTGCCAAAATTAAAAGCACTGTTCGTACTTGCCAAGCAGTACAATATCGGTCTAAATATCGATGCCGAAGAGGCTAATCGTCTGGAATTATCGCTAGATCTCATGGAGCGATTGGTGTCCGATCCTGAACTTGCAGGATTTAATGGCATTGGCTTTGTGGTGCAAGCCTACCAAAAACGCTGCCCTTATGTGATTGATTATTTGATTGATTTGGCACGCCGCAACAATCAGCGTCTGATGATTCGTTTGGTAAAAGGAGCATATTGGGACAGCGAAATCAAATGGGCACAAGTTGATGGACTTGATGGCTATCCTGTTTATACACGCAAAGTGCATACCGATGTGTCATATTTGGCCTGTGCCAAAAAATTGCTGGCAGCACAAGATGCGATTTTCCCGCAATTTGCCACGCACAATGCCCAAAGCCTTGCCACCATCTATGAGATGGGCAAGGATAAAGAATTTGAATTCCAATGCCTGCATGGTATGGGCGAGACACTGTATGACCAAGTAGTTGGCGAGAAAAATCTTGGTCGCCGTGTACGCATCTATGCCCCTGTTGGTACACATAAGACTCTGCTTGCTTATTTGGTACGCCGCCTATTAGAAAACGGTGCCAACTCCTCATTTGTCAATCGCATCGTTGATGAAAATGTCAGCATTGATGAGCTTATCGAATCACCCATTGATGCCGTCAAGGCAGCAGGCATTAGCCCAAATCCACTAACGCCACCACCACGCCGCATTTATGGTGAGCGTGATAATTCTTATGGTCTAGATTTGTCCAATGAGCATACTCTAGCACAGCTACAAGCCCATATGCAAAGTGCTTGCAATATTGAGTTTGACATTGCCTCTTTGACCGCTGTAGCAGTCAATCACCAAAGCCCGCATACCGTCCTAAATCCAAGCGATCATCGCGATGTTGTCGGTCAGGTATCTTTTATTGACGCTGGCAGTGTTGGCGAGGTTATCAGCACCTCAATTGCTGCCCAAAATGCATGGCAGCAAGTGCCAGCTGCAGCACGAGCGGCAATGTTACGCCGTTTTGCCGACTTGATGGAAGAGCCATCACGCATGGCATTATTGATGATGATTACGGTGCGTGAAGCGGGCAAAACCCTGCCAAATGCCATTGCCGAAATTCGTGAAGCGATTGATTTTTGCCGTTATTATGCCGATGAGACCGAACGCCTCAATCTGTCCACGCCAGTGGGTACAGTTGTGGCAATCAGCCCTTGGAACTTCCCATTGGCAATTTTTGTCGGTGAGGTGGTATCAGCACTGGCAACAGGCAATACTGTTGTCGCCAAACCTGCCGAACAGACCAGTTTGATTGCCCATTTGGCAGTATCTTGGCTGTACGAGGCTGGCGTGCCAACCGATGTGTTGCAACTGGTCTTGGGTGCTGGCGATGTCGGTGCGGCATTAACCTCAGACAATCGCATCAATGGCGTGATTTTCACAGGTTCAACTGAAGTTGCCAAACGCATTAACAGCCTGCTGGCGGCACGAGATGATAACCCTGTGCTAATCGCCGAAACAGGTGGCATGAATGCCATGATTGTTGATAGTACCGCCCTGCCAGAACAGGTTTGTTTGGATGTTTTATCATCTGCCTTTGATTCAGCAGGTCAGCGTTGTTCGGCGTTACGAATCTTGTGCATTCAAGAGGATATTGCCGATCATGTGGTTGAGATGATTAAAGGTGCGATGGATGAGTTGGTGGTGGATAACCCTGCTTTCTTGGCCACCGATGTCGGCCCTGTGATTGATGCCGAAGCACAAGAAAATCTGCTCAATCACATCAATACCCTAAAACAAATCGCTCCATATCACGAAGTGGCAATCAAGTCCGATGCACCGAATGCCACCTTTGTTGCACCGATTTTGTTTGAGCTAAAAGATCTATCGCAACTAAAAAAAGAAGTCTTTGGCCCTGTGCTTCATGTGGTGAGATTTGCCGCCCATGAATTAAATGAGTTGATCGATCAAATCAACAAAAAAGGCTACGCTCTAACGCACGGTATCCACAGTCGCATTGATAGCACCATTGAACAAATCACCGATCGCATCGAGGCGGGCAATGTGTATATCAATCGCAATATTGTTGGTGCTGTGGTTGGCGTGCAACCGTTTGGTGGCCATGCGATGAGTGGTACAGGACCAAAAGCTGGCGGGCCATTTTATTTGCAACGCCTAAGCCGTATCCATCGCTGGGATACGCCAGTGGTAGACACACCTGCCACCATCAACCAAACTTCGCTACAAAAAGTACAAGCGGTTGCCAAGAAGCTGCTCAATGCCGATCAGCTGGCCGCCCTAGACACTGCTGTACAAATTGCCACCAATTCATCGCTCAATCAAGCCGTGGCAGTGCTACCAGGACCAACTGGTGAGGCCAATACCCTATCATGGCACGCACCAAAATGCGTAACGCTCTATGGCGGTAGTATTGCCCAGAGTTTGTTGGCACTGGCTGCCCTATCGCTCAATGGCACATTGGCACAAGTTTGCCCATCACACGCTTTGGCAGCGTATGCCAATGAGCTGACTGGCGTGCTGGAAGTGGTTGAGCAGCCTGCCGCTGACATGAATGATATTGTCATTGCTCTATCAGATTTACCAACTGCTGAACGAGTGCGTTTGTCATCATTAGATGGTGCAATTCGCCGCATTGTTGATGCCACGACAGGACTTGACTTTGCAAGACTGTATCATGAGGTCAGCCAAAGCTACAATACCACCGCTGCTGGTGGCAATGCCAGCTTGATGGCTTCTGCCTAAACCACAAAAAGCACCCTAACTTGGGTGCTTTTTTATGCCAAATCAACTTAAACCATGCCACAAATCAAGGCAAACAATGGGTCATGCTTACTCATTCAAGCAGAAAATTTACTGTATAAATGGCATAAAGTGAATTTGATGACTGCTGGCGGTGTTTTGTTATTGGTGTAAGTTTTAACTTTGGCTGTGGTTAATGAATAACTCGCCACCTATCATAAATGGCATTGGTGATGGTTGTATAATTGATACATTTGATTTATTTGCATCAATTAGCAGGCGTTGCTATGAGTACAATATTATCAATTTACATTGATTGTTATTTTAATTTCATTTATAAATAGACAGCTTTCTTTCGCTTATTATCATCTAGTTTATAATAATAGTAATCATGATATCTTGATGGCGAAATTGTAGAGCCAAGCCGAATAAGATGGTGGAAATTTTACTGCTTTTTTGCGGATTTGTGATAAAATAACAAATATTTCATACGAGAAACTCATGACAATCACCTACCCATGCCCACAATGCCAAAAACCTAGCGTCTGGACAGAAAATCCACATCGACCTTTTTGTTGCGAGCGTTGCAAATTGCTTGATTTGGGTGCATGGGCATCAGAAGAATACAGCATACAGGGTGCCGAATTGCCCTTTTTTGAGGAAGTAAATGGGGTGATTGATGAGCAAGATTAAGCCTTGTAATCTGTCAGATGGAAAACTTGACTATTTTTAAGGATATATTATGACTTACTTAATGCCAACTTATGCTCGCCAACCCATCAGCTTTGTGCGTGGTGAAGGTTCTTATTTATACACCGCAGATGGTACGGCTTATTTTGATGCACTGACAGGCATTGCTGTTTGTGGGCTTGGGCATTGCCACCCTGATATCAGTGCTGCCATCAGTGAGCAGGCAAGTACGCTAATTCATACCAGCAATTTATTCGGGGTGGATTGGCAAGAAAAAGCAGGCGAAATGCTGTGCAAAGCCGCTGGCATGGATGAGGTTTTCTTTGCCAATTCAGGTGCTGAAGCAAACGAATGTGCCTTGAAATTGGCTCGCTTATACGCCCATCAACAAGGAAAAACTCGCCCAAAAGTGGTGGTGATGGAAAATTCATTCCATGGACGCACGCTACTTAGCGTCTCGGCAACCGCCAATCCCAAAGCCCGTGCTGGATTTTTTACCCTTGATGATGATTTTGTGCGTGTGCCATTTAATGACGCCCAAGCTGTCATGGCACTGAGTGATGATGCGGATATTTGTGCGGTGCTGGTTGAGCCAATACAAGGCGAAGGTGGCCTGCATACACCAAGCGATGGATACCTTGAAGAGCTTGCCAAAATCTGCGATGACAACAACTGGCTGCTGATGCTTGACGAGGTACAAACTGGCAATGGTCGCACGGGCAAATATTTCGCCTATCAGCACAGCACCATCACCCCAGATGTCCTAACAACCGCCAAAGGCTTGGGAAATGGTTTTCCGATTGGGGCGTGCATGGTTCGTGGCAAGGCGGTTGGGTTGTTTGGTGCAGGCTCTCACGGCTCTACTTATGGTGGCACACCACTGGGCAGCCGAGTTGTTTGTGCTGTCTATGAGCTGCTGGACGAAGCACTCATGCAAAATGCTCAAACCCAAGGCGAGGCAATTCGCACAGCCATCTTACAAAAATTTGCCACACAAGGCATCAGCGTGCGTGGTCGTGGCATGATGATAGGCTTTGCAATGCCTGATACGGTTGATTTGAGCAATGCCGTTGATCTTGCTCGTGATGAACATCATTTGCTGATTAATGTTACAGGGGGCAATGTCATACGCCTATTGCCTGCACTTAATTTATCCAAAGCAGACACACAGGTGCTAATTGATAAGCTAACGGCGGTATTTGCACAATTATTTGCACAATCCCCACGCTGATTATTTGGTGTTTTATTGAATAAATTATTAAACATAAATTCACAATCCAAGCCATGATACCCAGCGATACCACACCTGCCCTGCTTGCCGTTACTGGCAAGGCAACCGCCCGCATTAACCATCAGCAGCAGCAACGAATTACCCGATTGTGCATTCGCTGTGCCTTATTGCTCATGCAATATGGTGCAGAATCTGCTGTCGTTGTTGATTTGACCAAGCGTCTGGGTCTGGCACTGGGTGTTGATGGCGTTGAGTGCGGCTTGTCTTTTAATGCCGTCACGCTGACCACTTTGTATCAGGGTCGCTGCATCACTACCGTGCGTAATACAGTGCATCAAGGCATTAATGTGAATATCTTGGTGCAAATCCAACAAATCGTCCTACGCACCGAAGAGGCGAAACAAGCACGGCAATTTTTGCCAAATCAAGACGAACAAGATAAGCTCATTGATGACAGCATTAAGCAGTTTGATGAAATCCACAAAAGCAGCTATTCGGATAATATGGTGTCGCTTTTTGTGGGGCTGTCTTGTGCCAGTTTTGCCTACTTAAATGGTGGCGACTTTGCCATCGCAGCAACGACTTTATTGGCAGCTTTTGTGGCAATGCGAACGAGAATTTACCTTGCCAGCCATCATTTTAATACTTTTGTGATTGCCATCATCACCGCCTTTATTGCCACCTCACTTGGTGCGTCAGCGTATTTTTTACAGCTTGGCACCAATGCCGATATTGCTGTTGCTGCCAGTGTTCTCTTGCTCGTGCCGGGTTTTCCCATCATCAATGCCTTGTCCGATATTTTAAAGGGCTATATCAACATGGGTGTGGGACGTTGGATGTTTGCAACCATGCTTAGTTTGTCAGCTTGTGTTGGCATTGTTATCGCTCTGATATTTTTGCAAATACCACATTGGGGATTGTAAATTATGTCGCAGTTTTTGACCATCGACCTTTGGCAAGTTATCGAAAAAATCGCCCTATCGTGCCTGATTACACTCGGCTGGAGCCTGATGTTCACCCTGCCACGCCGCTATATTGCACATTGCATGATGGTAACTGCTGTAGGCTTTGGGCTAAAACTTCTCATGACGGCTATGGGGGTGCATTTGGCGGTAGCGACTTTTTTTGGGGCGATGAGCGGCAGTTTTTTGGGTGTGTATTTCTCGCAGCGTTATGGACTGCCGCCAAAGGCATTGATTGTCCCAAGCCTGATTTGTATGATGCCGGGGATTGCTGCCTATAAGGCGATGGTAAGCATGGTGCAAATTGGCTACTTTGGCTTTAGCTTGGAGCTATTTTTGTTGATGATGCGGCACTTTTTTGATGCGATTTTTATTATTTCGGCGTTGGTTCTGGGCTTATCCATTCCAGGGATTTTATTTTATCGGCGTAAACCGATTGTGTGATTGAAACAAACTTCACTGCCCCAAAACGCTTATTAGCACCAAAAAAGCCCATGGTAATTATGGGCTTTTAAGTCAATTGATAGTATTAACGGCAGATTTGATTCGGTGATTTTTTGGCAACCAGCCATCTTGTACCATCCAAATTTTCTGCCTCTTGGTAGGAGAAAGTTAGAACAGTGGTAAGTTTTACAACTTGGAACTTTGAATCTTCTTCTGTGCTGTCATTACCCTCAAAAATAAGGTAGTTGCTCATTGGGAATGCATCTCTGCCAAAACTCTCATTCATCTGCTGTGAGTTGGTCAAAAGTGCATTGTATCTGTAAGCAGAGCCCCATTGATACATTCCACGCTCTTTCGCACAAATTTCGATTTTCTGTCCTTGGTTTATATCAGCATAACTCATAGAAACAGTCGCCAATAACATTGTCATTACCAGCAGTTTAAATTTCATCGCACTCTCCACTTGTTTGGTAAAATAACACTTGTTTAATTATAAACTTTGAGCTATATTACACAAATCCAATATCGACAAAATACACCGCCATAGTGGAATTGCCATGCAAACGCACGATAAAATCCGAACACTGCGAGAAGCCAAAAAAATCACCCAAGAGGAATTTGCTGAAAAATTATCCATGTCTGCCAGTGGTTATTCTAAAATTGAGCGTGGCGAAACCCAGTTAAATCTCAACCGACTACAGCAAATTGCTGATATTTTGGCAATCAGCGTGTTTGATCTACTGCCCAGCAGTGGCGGTATCATACAGACGCTCAATGGTGCTTATCATTTCAATGGCACTTTTAATCAATACAGCGATGCCCAGCAAGAAATTGAAAAATTACAACTGACAATCAGTCATCTCAACCAGCTGCTGGAACAAAAACAACAACAAATTGATATGCAATAAGAGCTAATATCACTATTAAGACAAGCTCATCAAAATATGCAAGCCTAAATTCTTAGCACTCGCCCATTGCATTTATGGATAGGCAGTATTTGCAGATATATTTTCAACGAGCTGGTTTTTATTTAAACATTTCATCTATACCACCCAAAAAGACTGGATTTCATGGCTAAATTCAGTTTGGCATTGCCACCTTTGTCTAATATCAGGGGGGGGGAATTTACGCCAATCACCGCCTGTTTGTTTTTTCATAATACATTGCTTGGGTCTTTACGAGTGAATTTAATAGTTGCATTAAGTTTAACAGAAAAAATATAAAAAAGACCAATAATGCAAATAGTAAACTTTCTTTTTTTTACACATAGTTTTTTACTCTGTGTTTATTGATGCAATACATCACCCCTAAATAGATAAAATACAAAATAAAATATATAATCACAACCGCAACCACCCGTAACAGTGGCACAATCCACAAAGGCTCTTCCTGCAAAGATCGGCACAATCCATATTCAGAAATAATCGCTGTTTGGGTAAAATACACTATACCAATGCAGCAAAAGAACAGTATATTAAAAGCACATTAAAAAATAAGTAGCAGTTGTTGTATAAATTTCTCTTCATTTTCTTATCCTAATGATTTTAATCTTGTCAGCTTCATAAGTTGTTGTTAGCTGTTTATTATTATCCCAAGGCGTTTAATATTCTGCAAAATACGCTCTATACACTCAATAAAACATTGATTTTTTAATCTTAGTATCAAAATCTTTAAAATAAAACTTAACCATTAAACCACCTTTCACAATACTTCTTGGTTGGTTGTTTATTTATCTTTGATTAAAATATCAAGTATCGCACTCTTATTAAGATCAAAGCTAACAATCAAACCAATCTTTGTTAAAAACTTATAAAAAAGTGCAGACTAAGCTGCACTTTTTAGATTACCATGCTTGAGCCAAGGCGGATAATGCACCTTTTAGCATGGCAGATACGGTGCTGTTACAAGTGCCAATGCCTGAATAAATCTGCCCATCAACCGCCAGTTGAATATACGCTGCTGCCGCTGCATTGGTTTGGTTACCTGTTTTATTATCTGTACGCATGACTCTATCAATGGCGTGTTCGGCATAATTGGTTACATGGATTTGTCTGCCTGTGGCTTTTACCAAGCCATCAATAAATGCCGACAACGCACCATTACCCTGTCCGATGACCTCAAATACCTGCTCGGGTGAGGCAACCTGACCCTGAAAGGTTACCTCGCCACCACGATTGCTGATGGTATAATCACTCAAATGGAATGTATCTTGGCTTAGATAAGCATTGGTGAAAATATCCAAAAGCTCTTCGGTTTTTAGCTCTCGTGCCAGCGTTTCAGCTTGGGCTTGCACCACGCGTGCAAAATCAATCTGCGTCCAGCGTGGCAAATCAAAGCCATAATGACGCTGCAAAATGTACGCCGCACCGCCCTTACCCGACTGGCTATTAATACGCACAACATCTTGATAACCACGCCCGATATGGCTTGGATCAATGGGCAAATAGGCGACATCCCAGTGATTGTCCGTCTCTTGATGTTTTTCGTTATAATCCAGCGATTTTTTGATGGCATCTTGGTGTGAACCACTAAAGGCGGTAAACACCAACTCGCCCACATAAGGGTGGCGTGGATGCACAGGCAAGTTGTTGCACTCACTGACGATTTGCACCACTTCACTGACTTGGCTAAAATCAAGCTTAGGATCAATGCCTTGCGTATACAGATTCATCGCCATAACCAAAATATCCATATTGCCAGTGCGTTCGCCATTGCCAAGCAGTGTCCCTTCGATACGGTCAGCACCTGCCATCAGCCCCAGTTCTGATGCTGCCACCGCGCAGCCACGATCATTATGTGTGTGCAGGCTGATGATGACATCTTTGCGATGCTTTAAATGACGGCAAAAATATTCCACCTGATCAGCATAGACATTTGGTGTGCTGGCCTCAACAGTTGCAGGCAAGTTCAAAATCACCGCCTGACCCAGCCATGGTTGCCATACTTCACATACCGCATCACACACCTCGACCGCATAATCAGTCTCGGTCTGACTAAAGCTCTCTGGCGAATACTGAAACACCCATTCGGTATCTGGATAATTTTTCGCCTTGTCTTTGAGCATTGTTGCACCATTGATGGCAATTTGCTTAATTTGCTCTTTATCCAACTGATAAACTTTATCACGCTGCACTTTTGAGGTTGAATTATACACATGCACAATCGCACGCTTCGCCCCCTGTAGTGCCTCAAAAGTACGATCGATTAAATGCTCTCGTGCTTGCACCAAAACTTGCAAAGTTACATCATCAGGCACAAGATTGTCTTCAATCAAGCGGCGTGTAAAATCAAACTCCACTTGAGCCGCTGAAGGAAAGCCAATTTCAATTTCCTTAAAGCCAATATCAACCAATAGTTTAAAAAATTTTAACTTTTGTTCAATATTCATCGGGTCAATCAACGCCTGATTGCCATCACGCAAATCAACACTTGCCCAAATCGGTGCTTGTGTAATTTGTTTATCTGGCCAAGTGCGGTCATTTAGCTTTGGTGCAAAGGCAAAAGGCTGATATTTGCGAAAATCAAAAGCGGGATTTTTTGGCAAACGCTGCGACATAACAACTCCAAATACTCAAAAAACAAGCTGGTAATGACCAAAATAACAATTCGTCAATTTTTTGGCAATCCAAGCCAGCAATCAATATATCATTATCATAACAAAAAATTATAGCGATTTTTGCCCAAATTAGCATTATTTTTCTAAATTTTTGGTGAAATTTGCCAATATTTTGTTAAAATATAGCGAAAACAACTCATTTTTTGACAATTGGCAGTTTGTTTATGAATAATGCACTTTTTCTTGATGCGACCGACCGCAAAATTTTACGCCTGCTAACCAGCAATGCCCGCTTGGCAGTCGCCGACATCAGCGAGATAATTAATCTGTCCGCCACGCCCACCATTCGCCGCATAAAACGCCTTGAACAGGCGGGCATTATCACAGGCTACCATGCCAGCACCAATGCAAACGCACTGGGCTACTCGCTATCGGTCTATGTGGCGGTGAGTATGGATAAGCATACCCCCGAGAGATTTTTGGAGTTTGAGCAACAGATTGCAGGCTTTGACGAGGTTGTCAGTTGCAGCCTTGTTACGGGACGTAGCGAGGATTTTTTGCTCAAGGTGCTGGTTAAAGATATGCGTCATTATGAAGAATTTTTATTACATAAATTAAGTAAAATTGATGGTGTCAGTCAATTACACAGCAGTTTTGAGCTTCGTGAAGTATTTCATCGCTCAGCAATTTAATGTCCACAAATTCACTGCCACTCTTTAACCGCCAATAAACAAGTTAATCCAAAGCCATGATTTTATGACAAATCGCCTCCAGCATGGCTTTGTCATGACTGATAATCAACATCGCTGTGCCATACTGCTGGTTGATATTTTTAAGCAAATCTAATAATTTGGCAATAGAAATTCTATCAAGCATTGCTGTTGGTTCATCTAAGATTAATACCGAAGGTCTGGCAAGCAAGGCTCGCACAAGGCAGATTCTTTGGCATTCACCGCCTGATAGCTCATCAGGATAGCGGTGCAATAGCTGTTTTGACAAGCCACACAATGCCAATAATTCGTCAATCAATGCCAGCTCCGAAGTTAGTTCTTGATTATCATTTGTAGCAATAGCCTCCAACAGACTATCAAGAATTGTTAAGTTAGGATTAAGACTTGCCCTCACCTCTTGCATGACAAGTTGCACGCGACGACGCAATTGCCGCAAGCTACCAGCACCCAGCTGATGGGGATTTTTACCCTCAATTAGCACCAATCCTGACACCTTCAGCTGATTGTCAAGCTGCAGCACCGCCTTTGCCAAAGTGCTTTTGCCAATGCCTGACGCTCCCATCATGCCGATAATTTGACCACGCTGTAGCTGCAAATCAATCCCTGACAGCACCTGCTTGATGCCCCACCAAAATCTGCGATAACCGACAGCAACCTGCTGTAACTCCAGCACCACTTGCTCGGTGTTGTTGATACTCGGCGTTGTGGGCGTACCATAATCCACCGCCAATAATTGTCGAACAATGGCATGATTGGATAAATCTTGCACCGTACCGATGGCATGATGGCAGTTGTCATCTGTGCGTGCCAATGCCAAAAGCTGATCGCAATGAGTCATGACGCTTGGCAAATCATGACTGACCAAAATGAGTGCCGTGTCATTTTGACGGCATAAATCGGTCAATAGTGTCAAAATTTCATCGGTTAATTGACTGTCCAAAGCACCCGTTGGCTCATCAGCGATGACAAGCCTTGGTCTTAAAGCAAGCACTTGTGCGATACTTATTCTGCGTGCCTCACCCCCTGATAATTCATGCACATAGCGGTGCAAAAATTGTTCAGGATTTGGCAGGTGTACCAATCTTAACCAATGAAGCATATCTTGCTTGCGTTGTTTTTTTGGTAAGCCAAGCTGTCTATACAATTCATCAAAACTCTTGGCAACTGTGTGCAGAGGGTTAAATGCGGCTTTTGGTTCTTGAAAAATGTAACCAATACCTCTGCCACGCAGCGACAAAAACGCCGCCTCATCACCTTGTTTATCAATCGGCAGCAAAGCACCAGCAAAGGTTGCAGATTGAGCCGTCAGCACAAAAGACTGGGGCAATAAGCCAAGCAACGATAGCATTAGCGTTGTTTTTGCCGCACCTGATCTTCCCACCACGCCCAAAACTTCGCCCGAATGCAGGTGCAGTGTCAGATTTTGGATTAATGGCAAGGCAGGCTTGTCAGCAGATTGCAACCAAATGCTAAGATTTACCAATGACAAGACGCATGGCGGACTAGCGATCTCGGTCAAGTGCATTTCGCAAGCCCTCACCAACAAAAATCAACAACAATAACAGCACGGACAATACCACAAAACTTGACAATACCAAATGCGGTCTGTCCAGATGATTCTTGCCCTGTGCCAGCAGCTCTCCCAGACTTGCTGAGCCTACAGGCAGGCCAAAGCCCAAAAAATCCAATGTGGTTAATGCAGCAATATTTGCCGCAATGGCAAATGGCAACTGCGACAATACCAACAACAAAGCACTTGGCAAAATATGGCGACGCATGATCACGCGTGTTGGCACGCCCAAATTTTGAGCAACAAGCACATAAGGCATTTTACGCATGCTCAAAAAATGCAGCCGCACCAAAGGCACAAAACTCAACCAACCAAAAGCAAGCAGCAGCAAAAACAACACAAAAGCCGATGGCTCAAATACGCTGGCAAAAGCAAGCATCACGAACAATTGCGGCAAGCCGATCCATATTTCAAGCAACCGTTGCCCAAGCAAATCCACCACGCCAGCAAAATACCCCATCAAAGCACCAATCAGCACCCCAATCACACCGCCAACAATCGCCAGCATAAAACCAAACAACAACGCCGTTCGCAACGCATACAATATCCGTGCCACAACATCACGCCCTGCCGCATCAGTTCCCAGCCAATGCTTACTGCTTGGCACGGCTGGGTGCGGCATCGCAGCATCAAGCACCAAAGTCTGCTCACCATAACGAATCGGTGGCATCAGCACAGTGCCTTGACGCTCAATCAACGCCATCACCGCAGGGTCTTGATAATTGGCGGTGGTTTCAAACTCACCTCCAAAGCGTGTCTCGGGATAGTCATAAAAAATCGGTGTCAGATACTGCTGCTGATAACGCAGCAAAATTGGCTTATCATTGGCAATTATCGGCACAAATAAGGCAATCACCACCACAATAACCAGCAGTATCAGCGATATCAGTGCCAGCTTTTGCTGACAAAATCGTTGCCAGTATTTTTGCAGTCTGCGTCCTGTTGTTTGCTTATTCATCTTACACCTCAATCAACCAACATGGGCAAAATCAACACGAGGGTCAAGATAATGATACAATAAATCAAACAACAACTGGGTCAGCATGGAGATGAGTGTAAAAACATACAAAATACCAAACATCAGCGGATAATCACGCTGCATAACAGCATCAAAACCAAGTCGCCCAATGCCATCAATACCAAAAATCACCTCAATCAACAAATTGCCCGTGAACAGCACGCCCACCACCACCATCGGCAACTGTGCCACAACTGGCAACAAAGCGTTCTTTAGCACCTGACGATAGATAATGCGTGAAAATGGCAAGCCTCGCGTACGCATTGCCAGCACATAGGGCTTGTCAAATTCAGCCAACAGACCAAATTTGGTCAAATAAGCAATGCCAGCAACAGAGCCTAGGCTACTTGCCAGCACAGGCAAGGTCAAATGCCACAGCAAATCCTTTGCCTTGTCAAATAAATTCATCGCAGCAAAATTATCCGACACCACGCCTTGCAAAGGAAAAATTTGCCAAGTACCAACGCCTGCGAGCAGCACAAGCAAAAACAATGCCAAAACCACCACAGGCAGTGCGTGCAAAATTGCCAGTACAAAAGTAGTCAGATAATCGCCCATTGTCCGATGATATCTCGCCTTATACAGCCCAATCATCACCCCAGCGGCATACATCACCATCAGGCTTAATGCCCCAAGCAGCATCGTGATTGGCAATTTTGTAGCAATCAGAGACATCACCGACTGCCCCTGAAAAAATGACTCACCCAAATCAAATTGTACAAACCTACTTAACATCTGCCAAAAACGCTCCGCAACTGGCAAATCATAGCCAAAACGCGTCTGTAGCTCCGCAAGCATCTCATCAGACAAACCAGCACTGCCGATATAATTCAGGTTCGCCAATGCAAATCCTTGCGTGGCTAGAGATTGTTGTTCACTGGCAATTTTGTCAAGCTGCTCTTCAATGGGTCCTCCGGGTGCAATCTGCACCACCACAAAATTAATCAACAAAATCACAAACAGTGTGGGCAACATCAAAAGCAAGCGACTGAACAAATAACGCATAAATTAAGCCATCAAATCCCTGTACAAAATCGAACAACCAATAATAATAAGCAGCACCCCGCCTGCAATCATCGCCCCTTTGCCAAATCTATCGCCCAGCTGTCGCCCCAGATACAGCCCCATAGTCGCCATGATGGTGGTTGCCAGCCCAATCAAAGCAGCCGCAAGCCAGATATTTACCTGCAAAAATGCCAGTGTAACGCCCACCACTGTAGCATCAATGCTGGTAGCAATGGCTGTAATAAATAGCCACATACTATTGCGGCCAGTGGTTTGCCCATTATCCATGCTGATATTAAGGTTTTGATCAACTTCCTGCCGTCTGTCATTTGTCAGTGCATTATAAATACATCGTATGCCCAAAAGCGTCAGCAGCACAAAGCCAAGCCAATGGTCCACCGCCCGTATCCACTGATGAGCCGCCTGACCCAATGCCCAGCCAATGATCGGTGCAATCGCCTCAACAACACCAAAAATCAACCCCTGCTTCATCGCCTGCGTTATACTCACCGAACGCAATGTCGCACCTTTGACAATCGCTACCGAAAACGCATCCATGGACATAGAAAATGCCAAAACCACCAATGCCAACAGACTCATTATTCTTTCCTTAAATTGATTAAGATTTTACCCAATATCTGTGCGAAAAATAAAAGATAACTTATTGTAAAATAATTAAAAATAGTCTAGGTTTTAAATTTTATCACACAGCAAAACAGCAAACGGTTTATTTGATATTCGGCACAATTTATCCGCTGTATTCTACCACAAGCCTGATTCAAATAGATAAGTGTAAATTAAAAAACCTTTTACCACAGCCGTTATTTCGTTAATCAAGCCATCTTAGGCTTGATTCTTTTGCTCTCGCAACCATGCAAATACCACAAGTGGTGTATTGTCCATCAGCCGATGCTTGTCGGCCAGTTGCTTTGCCAATTGCTCATCACACGCCTGCACAAATACATTGATTTTGCGTTCGTTGGCGAGCGAAGTTGGCAGGCTTATGCCCCCATCAAGGATTTTTTGGCTTATCTGCTTAGTATATTGCTGGATAAACTCTTGATAATTATCAGTTGCCATCATGCTGGCAAATTTTAGATTTGCTAAAGTATATTCATGGGCGGCATAAAACAGGGTATCCTCTGGCATCACCGCAAAACGACTGATGCTGGCAAACAATTGCTCAGCAGTCCCCGTAAAGATACGGCCACAGCCTGCACTAAACAGCGTATCGCCACAAAATATCCGATAACTGCCATCAATACTGACAACATAGCTAAGATGACTATCCGTATGCCCTGCTGTCTGCCATACCACAAAATCAAGCCCCAATAAACCCAGCACATCGCCATCATTGACGCTGTTTGCCCCATCAAGCCCATGCTGCTGATGGGCGTAGAGTTTACACTCAGGATAGCTTGCTATAAGCTGTGCCACGCCACCTGTATGATCGTGGTGATGATGGGTGATTAAGATGGCGATGGGCTGATATTGATTATTTTTATTAAAAAATTCAATTACTTCATCAGCACTACCAGGGTCAATAATGACCGCTTGATTCTTATGACAAATCACCCAAATATAATTGTCCTGCAATGCCCGAATGGCATGAATTTGGTATTTATGTATCATTTTTTTACCTCGTCTGGTGCGTGGTACCACCAATAATCCAGCCCAATAGCAGCACTGGGCAATTTCTCTGGGTGCTGATAGCCTTGATAATACATGACATCGGTGCTATTTTTGCCGTACCATGCAACCATATATTCGCCAGCCAATAACAATCTGTCCAAGACTTTTGTGTACAGGACAATCTGCTCACGATTATCCGCCTGCACAAGCCGAACAATCAGCTCATCTATTGCTGCACTTTGTATGCCGATGGTGTTCTGATTGCCCACCTGCCTTGCCGACTGGCTGCCCCACAGGTAACTCTGCTCTGCACCTGGGGCATTGCCCTGCATGAACTCATCAATAATCATATCAAAATCATACTGACGCTTGCGGTTGATATAGCTGGCCTTATCCAATCGTTTGAGTTTTGCTTGCAAACCAAGTCGTTTTAGATTGTTAAGATATGGTAATAAAATTGCTTGATATTTATCATCAGCCACCAAAATCTCTACACTTAGCTGCTTGCCTGTTTTGTCATACAACCAGCCATTTTGATAAACAAATCCTGCCTGTTGCAACAAGGACTTTGCAGCCAATAAATTGGCTCTATTAATACCATCACCTGTTGATACTGGCTGAACTGGCACACCATCAAGGGCAGATTTTTCATCATTGTTTAAAGGCAGACTTAACAAAACCTCATGCTCTTTGGCATCAGGCTTACCCACCGCTTGCAATGGTGAACCATAAAAATAACTATTAAGCCGCTGATATTCACCAAAAAGCAGCTGCTGATTGCTCCACTGAAAATCAAATGCCAAATTCATCGCTCGCCGCACCCTGATATCAGCAAATAGCGGCTTGCGTAGATTCATCACCAAACCACGCATCAACACAGGGTTGGTGTTTTTGATGGTAACTTTGTTGATTGGTTGATTTTTTGGCAAAAAAGTCGCCCAGCGTTTAATGTCATTTTCGATACGAAAACGATACGCACCTGCCTTAAAAGCCTCAAACGCCACCGCCTCATCAGCAAAATAGACATATTCAATGGCATCAAAATTAAAACGACCTCGATTAACCATCAGATCACGCCCCCAATAGGCATCATCTCGCACATAACGCACACGGCGTGAAGGCTCAGCAAGTTGTAACCGATAAGCCCCGCTGCCCATCAACGGCTCAAGGCTAACCTTATCAAACCTTGTGATGATGTCTTTTTTTGCAAAGATTGGCATAAGCCCAACGGTGCTTTGCAAATCGCCAGCTGACGATGGGTTGAAATAAAATTTCACGCGATAATCATCAAGCACCTCAACAGCGACAATCCCTGACAAAAAAGCACGCCAAGACATTAGACCTTTGCTTAAAATTGCTTGATAAGTCGCCTGAACATCATGGGCGGTAACTGGGCTGCCGTCCCAAAACCGTGCTTTTGGATTAATGTGGTAAATAATCCAGCTGTCATCATTGGGGCTGAAGGTAACTTTCTCGGCAAGCTGCGGATATAGCACGCCCACCTCATCAAGCGAACCTGCCATCAGCGTATCGTACAAATAAAAAGTCCCTGTGGCAGCAATACCTGTGTCAATAAAACCATTTAGACTATTAAACATACCGATGGCAGGCATGGACAGCACACCACCTTTGGGTGCATCTGGGTTGGCATACGGCAAGTGTGTCGCCGTGCTGTATTTGGCAGTATTGTTGATGCTAAGCGTTGTTTGCGTGATGGTTTGTTGGTTGATGTGGCTATTTTTACGCTCTACCCCAAGGGTATCGGCGGACAATGTTGCCAAAAATTCTTGGCTTGCCGCAGCTTGGGTTTGACCATCACCCTGCGAAATAGCCAAAGACCCTGCCGTATCTTGGCGACACGCAGGGGTGATGAGTATCATACAAATAACAAGCCAACGACCAAGACGATGGCGTGGCTTGTTTTGGGCGGCAACAATCATGGGCTTAGCCGTATTTGCGTTCAAACTCCGCCATAAAGGCTGTCAATGCCTGAACTTGCTCAAGCGTGATGGCGTTATAAATGCTTGCTCGCATACCACCAACCACACGATGGCCTTTTAGATTGAGCAATCCTGCTTGTTCAGATTCTGCCAAAAATACCTTATCCAAAGCATCATCAGCCAATTGGAATGGCACATTCATGATAGAGCGATACGCTGGATTGACTTTGTTGCTATAAAAATCACTGCCATCAATGGCATCATACAGCGTTTTGGCCTTAGCATGGTTAATCTTGGCAATCGCCTCAACACCGCCCTGCTCAAGCAACCATTCAAAAACCAATCCTGCCAAATACCAAGCATAAGTTGCAGGCGTGTTCATCATTGAACCGTTGTCAAGCTGGTTTTGATAATTCATCACAGCTGGGCAGTATGCAGACGCTCTACCAAGCAAATCCTTACGAATAATGACCAAAGTCAGCCCTGCAGGACCGATGTTTTTTTGAGCACCTGCATAAATCATGGCAAATTTATTGACATCAATCGGTTCAGACAGAATACAAGAGGACATATCAGCAACGATGGGTGCATCAACTTGTGGCACTTGAAACATCTGCACGCCATGGATTGTCTCATTTGGGCAATAGTGGAAATAACTTGCCGCATCATCAAGCTGCCACTGACTGCGATCAGGCACATCAACAAAGCCTGCCTCGCCACCTGTGGCAACAAGGTTGATTTTACCCAAACCCAGCGTCTCATAACGCTTCGCCTCTTGATAGGCTTTTTGCGACCATGCACCAGTCAGCAAATAATCAGCCGTACCATTATTAAGCAAATTCAATACCACTGCCGAAAATTGCAATGCCGCCCCACCTTGCAAAAACAACACCGCATAATCATCACTGATATTCATCAACTGACGCAAATTGGCTTCGGTCTGCTCGGCCAATTGTGTATAGTGTGAGCCTCGATGGCTAATCTCCATCACTGACGCTCCCAAGCCTTGCCAGTTTAGCATTTCATCTCTGGCACGCTCCAAAACTGCCGTGGGCATACTGGCAGGCCCTGCACAAAAATTTGCAAATCGAGTCATAAATCATCTCCAAAAGTCCAAAAATGGTTTAGTATATCATGTAGCAGCATTCTGACGACAAAATTTCTTAGGCGTTTTTAGCCACCACCTTACCGATGCTCACAGCCAGCTGTATTCATCAATCTTGATAAACCTAATCAGAACTGTGCAATGCCTGCCAAAATCGCTGCTTTGCTGTTTTGTCAAGCAACATTTGCTCAATCTGGTGCGACTGATGCAGCTTAAGCTGATATAAATTTTGCAGGTTTAAATAATCAGGCAAGCTGGTCAAAGGTGCAATATGCCTAAGCCCCAACGATTCACGCATACAGCCAAAAATAAAGCCCTTTAGGCTGGTATTTGCCATTGAGATTGAATTGGCATTGGGGTCATCAACAAAAGGCGGATAGTCCAGTTTTTTAACCATACAACTTAGTCCATGCATTTGTGCTGCCTGCCCAATCGCCCGCTGCAAAGACAGCCACAGCTCACGCCCTGCAATATCCAGCCTATCCACATCAACCATTATCAACCACTGACGATATGCCATCGCCTGTATCTGAAAGCGAATCTCAAGCTGACTTGACTGGGAAGTTTGCAGATTGGGCAGTGGCAATGCTACTTTGGTTTGGTTGGCGTGCTTATCTTGTGTGCTTTGATGGGGAATGCTGGCAATCTGTACCAAAGGTTTGACAGGTGGCACATTTGCGACATCTCCACGCTGGCTGTCTGTTTTGCTGACAATATCCGATTGACTGGTGTGCTGCTTGGCTGGTTTATCCGCCAATAATACCACAGACTGAGTAGCAGCAGGCAAAGTTAGCACCGTACGGTTTTTGTCCACCCATAGGACGATGCCCAGCTGCTGCAAGATTTGGCGACTGTGCTGATGAGCCAAGATGGCTGTTTGTGTGCTGTTCGTGGTCAGGTGGGTCATGATTGCCAGCTTGTCAAATTCCTAAATTTCTTAATTATAGTTACTTAATTATAGCCGCTTAATTATAAGCTGATTGATTGCTCAAATCATGACAAACAGAGCCTGCTTGAGCAAATTGCATGCCCCATTTGCGATATCCTTGCGTATCCAAATGTATCGCCCCTGTGGCGTACAACCCCAGACCCAGCTGCCACTGTTCACCATAATCACGCCAGTATTGGCACAGACCATCTTGCAGCCGAAACATTGCCTGCATGCTCATTGATGATGGCACCTCAATATCTATTGCAGCATTTAGCAAATGCTTACTGCCAGCTGCACCTCCTGCACAGCTGTTGAGCGTACCATGCCGATATACAGAGCGAATTCTACTGTCCTTTGGCAAGATGCCCTGCTGTATCAACTTATTATACACTGTCAGCGTTGGCAACAAATAATCCCAAAGCTGTCGCGGCGGTATGGCATAAGGCTCATCACCACAAGCCTGCCAAGAGCGTGCTGTCGTTGATATTTGTGCCATCGCAGGCATGGTTGCATTAAGATTGTCATTCAAAAACTGCTGATATTCCAGCATGGCTTGCTGCCTGCCTGCTTGTGCCGCAAGCCACTGGCGAAAATGCTCATCACTGCCAACTTTATCAGCTTGCATGGTTTGCGTATCATCAAAGACCTTGCGGTCAATACTGGTATTTTTGCCAACCGCATTCGCTGCATGATGAGTCGATGGTGCGGTAGCTGGTTTTGTCGCCATACAGCCTGCAATGATAGGCATGACAATCAGCCCCATCAAAAGCCACCCACATTGGCGAGCCATGCTCATATTGTTTGCCCCATCATTATGCCCAAAGCCACGCCCATGTCTGATTTTTGTCATCTTATTTATGCCATGTTTCATGTAGTATTATATTGTATCATGTTTGAACTTTGCTTGGCATTTTTCTGCATGAATTTTTTAAAGGCGGTATTTTTTGAGAAATTTGTCAAAAAATAACGATTTTGCTCAAAAGATAAGCAAATTTTACCATTTTATTGCACAAAATCACTTGTATTTTGTCAAAATAGTGCTAATATAAGACATTGGTATTTTATGCCAATAAGTTATTTTGATGAAATTTATTATTTTTTAATAAATTTTTAACCTAAATTAATACTTTGTGGTATTGATTACTTAACTAGTAGCGACTCTGATCAGCAAGGACTCGCTGGATTTGGAGCATTTGTTTTGTTTTATAAATACAAAACAAAGCCCCAGAGCTTTCAACACTATAGAGGCAATCATGAAAACAGTAAGTAAGACTTTATTGATGCTCACAGGATTCACCCTAAGTACTGGCATCAATCTAAGTGCATCAGCCAATAACAATGGCAATATTGACAGCGTGCTTGAGCAACTGACAGCACAGCACAATAATGCCTCAAGTCTGGTAAAATCAGCACGCCAGCCCTCCTCACTGGCACTCAACAGCCCTCTGATTGCCCAATCTGCCAACAAAAATACCGACAAAAAAGACGATGACACGCCCGTGCTTGACAGGCTAACCACAGTCGCCTCAAATACGGTAAACAAATTCAAACAAACAGGTATCGCCAGCTGGTATGGTCGCCAATTTCATGGTCGCAAAACCGCCAGTGGCGAAACTTTTGACATGAACGCTCTGACTGCAGCACACAGCTCGTTGCCAATGAACTGCTATGTGCGTGTTACCAACCGTGATAATGGCAAATCTGTTGTTGTCAAAATCAACGACCGCCCAAAAACCAATCGTGTACTTGATTTATCCTATGGGGCTGCTCAAGCCATTGGTATCACAGGCAATGTTGGCAATGTTACCATCGAACGCATTGATTAAATATAGCATTATCAATACTTTCTTTGCTAAAAGACTGGTAAATCCAGTCTTTTTTGTGCCAAGATAAATACATTTGGCACGCTTATCAACAATTCCAAAACATTATCTCATTGGCAAATTGCTGATAAGATGGCTTGTTTTAGGGACAAATACGCCACCGACTGCTGAAATTCTGCTTGCTGCGGTACCAAGAAGTGATGCGTGAACTTCGCTGGCATGCCTTTTAGCACATAAATCTCATCAGCAAGCAAAATCGCCTCGTCAATATCATGAGTAATGATAAGACAAGTTAAATTCTGTGTTTTTTGAAAATTATGAAACCAAGCATACATTTCTGTCTTGGTAACAAAATCCAATGCCGAAAATGGCTCATCAAGCAGCATCAGCTCATTATTTGACAGATAAGTACGCAACAAAGCAGCTCGTTGCCTTTGTCCGCCAGACAACTGATGGGGATAGTTCATGGCAAGATTTTCCAGCCCAAACAAAGCAAGCCTAGGATAAATCGCCGCCTCAATCTGGGCTTTTGGGGTATTTTTTAGCACCAAAGGCAAAGCGATATTGTCATATACTCGCTTAAAGGGCAGTAGCAAATCCTTTTGTAGCATATAGCCTACATTGCCTGCAACACCTGTACAATCCGCCCCATTGATACGCACCTGCCCTGATTTGGGCGACAAAATGCCAGCAGCGATATTAAACAAGGTTGTCTTGCCAACACCGCTTGCACCGATGATTGCCACCACTTTTGCTGTATCAACCGTCAGATTAATCCCATCAAATAGTGGCAATCGTTGGTTTTTGCTAACAAAATCATGATGAATATCAATCAGTTGTAATTTGGCAACTGTGTCTGTTGGCATGGATATCATAAGCGATAATTATTGTGGCAAATAATCATTGCTAACACCTGCCTGCGGAACAAATGTTTCGCTTAAGCCTTTGTCATATACCCACTGAAAAAATCTATCCCAACGCTGATAATCAAACCGTCCCCAATCGCCTTGCTCGTCCAGATACTGCTTGGAAATGTAGGCTTGGCTTTTTTGTGCCAGCTCTTTGTTCACTTCTGGTGCGTATTTGATTAAAATATCAGCACTTTGTTCGGGATTTTTGGCGGCGTACAGATAGCCCTCTTTGATTGCCGCCAATGCTTTTTTGTATTTTTCTGGCTCGGCTTTGAGCGATTGGCTATTGGCAATCAGCAGCGGTGCATAATAATCAAAGGCAGGGTTTGCATCTTTTAAATAAAAAAAGTTGGTCTGCACGCCTTTAATGCCTGCATAAATACCGTCCCAACTATAATACGCCATAATGTAGTCAAATTGATTCATACGCAAGGCGGTGGTTGCATCGGTAGATTCTCCGGGGATTTTGACCAATGGCGTGCCAACAATCTCCGCCACCACAGCGTCATCAACAGGATCTTCCCAAGTTGAATAACGCTTGCCAGCCAATGCTTGTGGCGACTCTGCGCCCAGCGAAGCCAGTGATAATAGCCCTGCACTGCTGTGCTGTGTGATGGCAGCAACAGCGGTGATTGGCTCGCCTTTGTTTAATCGCTTGACCATATTGGGCTGAAAATATACGCCAAAATCAGCTCGTCCATTGGCAACCAGTGTCGAGGTGCTGTCTTCGCTTGGCTGGACAATTTTGGCATCAAATCCTGCCTGCTGAAAATAACCACGATCAAGTGCAACATACAGTCCTGTGTGATTGGTATTTGGCACCCAATCAAGTGCGATTATCAGCTCTTGTAACTGCGGTGTATCTTCTTTTGCCGTGCTGTCTTGCTTGCTGCAACCAGTCAAAGCAAAAACCGCCAAAAATGCCACAGCCAAGATGGGTGATGAACGAAATTTTCTCATGTATTACTCCTTGTAATTATATGCCAAAACACGCCGCTGTAACCATTTTACCAAAGCAATAAGCAGCAAAGTCAAAAAACTGATTAAAAAAATTACCGCAAACATATTGTCAAGCTCATAGGACTTGCGTACACGAGTCATGTACACGCCCAAGCCATAATAACCACCAAGCCACTCTGCCACCACAGCCGATATTAATGCATAGCTTAAAGCAACTTTTAGCCCTGTGAAAAAATACCCCATCGCTGCTGGAATTTTTAGATGGCGATAAGTTTGATAGGTGCTGGCATTCATTGAGCGAAATAAGTTCAGCTCATCGGTACTCACCGAGCGATAACCATCAAGCAAAGAAACCGTCATCGGAAAAAACACCGACAGCACCACCAGCACCACTTTTGGCAAAATCCCATAACCAAGCCAAATAACCAACAAAGGTGCAATGGCAATGGTCGGAATGGTTTGATTGAGCAAAATCAGCGGATAGACACTTTGGCGAAAATTGCGTGATAAATCCATCACAATAGACAAAACAAAAGCCAGCAAGAGACCAATTGTTGTACCAATAAAAGCCGTTGTCAGCGTATATTTGGCATGATCAGC
Organism: Moraxella cuniculi; assembly: GCF_900637105.1. Classification (NCBI taxonomy): domain Bacteria; kingdom Pseudomonadati; phylum Pseudomonadota; class Gammaproteobacteria; order Moraxellales; family Moraxellaceae; genus Moraxella; species Moraxella cuniculi. The sequence goes on from NZ_LR134343.1 coordinate 1,603,745, forward strand.
CAGCAATGCAGCATCATCAATGAGTGCCTGTATGATTTGCCAAGGGCTGGGCAGTAGATAATCAGGCAAAATACCGATTGCTACCACCAATTGCCACAGCAATAATATGGCAAAAACCAACGCATATTGACGCAAAAATTTGGCTACAAATGACATCATGACTGAGCAATCTTGTTACTATTATCCACACATTAATATAAATGGCAACACGGCATCAACCGATAAATCTACGCTTAAGATACATTGTACCACAGACAAGATACCATGAAAACCGCAACAGATAATAATTCTCAATAAGATAATCTTAAGCCCTTAGCATACGGTTGCAGGTTTTGCCATGGCAAGCATTAGCCGCTCAAATCCGAGTTTTTCTTGTATATGTTGCATCATGGAGATTTTGACATCATCACACACCGCTTGCAAATCCTCAAGCGTCTGCCAATCAAGCGGCAGCTGACCCAAAATTGCCTGCGTATCCAAATCTGCATGCAAACAAGGCAAATCAAGGCAAACACGGCGAAGCTCCGCCAACATCATCAAGGACAGTGTCAAAAAATCGGACAAACTTAGGGCTTTTTGCCAATAATCGCTGGCAGCACTGGGGCTACGCATGGCTGATTGCAATGCTGCAAAAGTTTGTAGCCAGAGTTTTCGCTTGCCAAACCAATCCGCACTGGCAATGTCTTTGGCTTGCAAAACTGCCCCATCACTGATGGCAAGCAGCATGGCAGCTTGTTTATCTGGCATAAAATCGCACAGGTATTCCATGGCGTGCTTGTGATTGATGATGGACAAAGGCAAGGTCTGCACACGGCTTTTGATGGTTGGCAAAACTTGGGCGACAAAATCTGTGATAAGTATCAAAAACACGCCATCACGAGGTTCTTCTAGGGTTTTTAATAACGCATTGGCAGCGGAAATGTTTAATTTATCAACATGGTCAATAACAATAACCTTAACACCCTGCCCCTTGTTTTGGCTGTAGTTGTGCAATTGCCGAATGTCATCAATGCCAACACCATCGCCAGTATACACATCGCCAAGCTGTGCCGAAGCTGGCAATACCATCAAATCAGGATGCGTCTGTGCCGTCAGCCAGTGGCAACTCTGGCAAGTTGCACAAGCACCCGCCAAGCTGCGATTTGGGCATAATAAATACGCCACCAATCGCCAGACAAAAGCCCTTTTGCCGATACCAGCCTGACCTGCTGCCAGCAAGCCATGTGGCAATTTGTGCTTCTCAAACTGCCCAGTTAGCTGTTGCCATGCTTGCTTTTGCCATGGCAGTACTTGGTCAAAATACGCCTGCGTGGTTAATTGCTGTGTCATCTGTATAATCAATAAGCCAATAATTGCGTCAAAGGCATGGCATTAAGCCGCTGCAAATCCTCGGCAGTATCAACCCCCGCTGGCAGTTGCACTTTGGCAATCTCACAGGCAATCTGCTCGCCATGCTCCAGCACACGCAGCTGCTCTAGGCTTTCAAGTTTTTCAAGCACACCTTGCTGCCACTTGGTAAAAGCCTTCAGTGTACGCACTCGATAAGCATACAATCCCAGATGACGCAATGCCTGCCACGGAAAATCATCTGTTCCATCACGCCAATGTGGAATCGGCGATCGACTAAAATACAATGCACGATTGGCATTATCCAGCACCACCTTGACAACCGAAGTTTGCAAAAATTGTGTTTTATCAATAATCGGTTCGCACAAAGTTGCCATGGCACACTCAGGCTTGGCAAGCAGTAACTGCACCACCTGCTCAATCAATAACACAGGTATCAGCGGTTCATCACCTTGCACATTGACCACGATATCATCATCGGCAAACCCCAGCTGTGTCGCCACCTGTGCCAATCTGTCCGTGCCTGATGGGTGCGTTGTATCGGTCATCAGCACATCAATACCCGCCTCTTGGCAAGTCTGATAAATGCGTTCGTCATCGGTTGCCACACAGATAGTGTCAGCAAAGCTCACTCGCCTTGCCTTCTCGGCAGTCCACAGAATCATCGGCTTGCCATGAATTGGCAACAACGGCTTGGCAGGCAGGCGAGTTGATTGATAACGAGCTGGGATAACTAGGTGAATTTTTTGCATGCTATTTCCAAGTGGTCTATTTATATAAATTTACTTTCAATATTTTTTATTAAAATTATCAAATCAATACTCATGCACCATCTCATCTGATGGAGAAGTTGGGCAATATTTTGTCATCAAAAGATCGGCTGCCTGATACACTGCCTGCGACAATTTTGCCTCAACAGGCAGCACCCAAATATTGGCAAAAATTGGCAATGGGTTGTCTTGGGCAAGCAGGCGTAATTTTACCGCATCTTTGCTGGTGGTGATAATCGGCAGCTTGTCCAATCCCATTAAATCATCAATGGTAAAATCATGATGATCGCCAAAGGGACGCTCCACAACATCAAAACCAAGCTCAGTCAAGGTGCGAAAAAAGCGAGCAGGATAACCAATGCCACTGACAGCATAGACCGCTGAGCCTACCTGTGGCGGTGGCTGATTGCTTGGCTGTAAGGCTACCAATTTTCCTGCTTGTAGCACCATGGTTGGCTGATTGTCGCTGGCTGGCTTGGTTTTGTTGGCATGGTGATAAACAACCATCGCACCCTCAAGGCGATTAATCGGCTCACGCAAAAACCCTTGAGGCAACAATTTGCCATTGCCAAAACCACGCATCGTATCAACCACAATCCACTCTTCATCACGAGCCAGTGCATAATGTTGCAGCCCATCATCGCTTACAATCAGGCGAATATGCGGAAAACTGGCAAGCAACAAGTCAATGGTGGCAGCACGGTTGGCACCCACTGCCATTGGTAGCATATGCCCTTTGGCGGCTAGGCTTTGGACAATCAGGCATGGTTCATCACCCACTTCATGCGGCGTGCTGGTTGGCAGAACCAGTCTTGGCATGGTTTTTGTATCACCACCATAACCACGGCTAATAACAGCAACCTGCACGCCTTGGGTCAGCAGATACTCAACCAAGGCAATAATCAGCGGCGTCTTGCCACTGCCGCCAACAGTGATATTGCCCACCACCAGCACAGGCACAGATGCACGATAGACGGGTAATTTGCCTGATTGATATAGCCATTTGCGTAACCGACTGATTGCGTGATACAGCCAAGACAAGGGAGCAAGTCCAATCAACCACGATGCTTGCCTTTGCCACGCTTGGGTCAATATCAGTTCTGCTTTTTTCATCGTAATTTATTTATGTATGATGAATGTTTGTTTAATATTAATTGATAATCACCAAATCAATCAACCACCCTGCTTAATCATTGGCGGTCAGTTTATTAATCAGTGCGGTCAATTCATCATTGTCATAAAAGAAAATTTCCACACTGCCTTTGCCGTCTTTGCCTTGTTTTAATTTCACCGTTGCCCCAAGTGCATCAGAAATTTGCTGGCTTAATGCCAAAATCTCATAATCAGGTTCGATTTTGTTGGCAGGTTCAGGGTTTAGGATTGATTTTACCAAGCGTTCGGCATCACGCACGGTCAAATTGCCATCGACAATTTTTTTGGCGATGATGGGCTGCTGGGCATCAGACAGCGACAACAACGCTCGTGCATGCCCCATATCCATCACGCCATCTATCATATATTGCTTAACTTCATCGTGCAGGTGGTTGAGTCGCATAAGGTTTGACACTGTGGTGCGAGCCTTGCCCACCACAGAAGCAATCATCGCATGACTCATGCCAAACTCGGTATGAAATCGTTGCAAGGCCTGTGCCTGTTCTAGCACATTCAAATCCTCACGCTGGATATTCTCAATCAATGCCAAGGCAATTGCCGTTTCATCTGACAACACACGCTCAATGGCAGGAATACTCTCAAGGCCTGCCAATTTGGCAGCACGCCATCGCCGCTCACCTGCGATAATCTCATGCGTGATATCGGCATGTGTTTTTTGTTCAGCTGATAAGAGCGGACGAATCACGATTGGTTGCATGATGCCATGCTGCTTGATGGATAAGGCAAGCTCGTTCAACGCCTCTTCGTTCATATCACGGCGTGGCTGATATTTCCCCGATTGTAGGCGATTGGTGGCAATCTGCACCAAGGCAACTTTTTCACCTGTTGGTGTTTGTTGTGGCAACTGGGCGGACTTTTTGGCTTTTTTGGCTTTGTCGTTTTTGCGTTTTTCATGCTTGGTGGATTTTTTGGCAGATTTGCCAAGATCATCAGCCGAAGCACTCGCCTGATTTAGCACTGCCGTATCAGCGTCTATTTGCGTTTGTTGTACCGCCACTTGGGTGCTTGCAATCACCTCTCTTTCGATGCTGACATCTTTTAATAACAAATCCAAGCCACGCTTGCCCAAGCCGTGTTTTTTATTCATGAGATTTTCCATTTTGTTTGCATTTGATTAACACCCAGTCATCATCATAAATCACACCAATGATGATTAATTTTGCTGTGCATCTGCCAAGCCAAATTGCCAAAATAACGCAATTTCTCGCCGCTGATATTCGCACAATTCATGGGCAGCCATTATATCGCCACGCTCAGCAGCCATATCGGCATGGTGATTATCCAAGTTTTGGTAAGCTGCCATATCATCTGACTGTTCCACATCAGCTGGCTGATTGTCTGATATCTGTGCCGATGACTGCTGTGGATTTGCCATTGCAGTTGGCACTTCGGCTGTGATTTGCTCTTGGGTGGAATAATCTGACGGCTGTGCCAAAGTAGCCTTGGCATCATCAATCACATCAACCACTTGCCGTCCTACTTTGGTGCCACTTAACAAAGCCTCCAAACCACGCTTTGCTCCCAGTCCACGCTTTTTTGCCATTTAAGTTTCCTATGCCGATAAGTTGCGTGCTTTGGATTGAGCGACCACTTCATTCATCAGCATATGATAAGCGATGGCACCTTTTGAAGATTTTTCATAGCCAAAAATTGACTGCCCAAAACTTGGTGCCTCTGCCAATCTGACATTGCGAGGAATGCTGGTCTGATATACCAAATCGCCAAAATGACGCACCAGCTCTGCCGAGACATCTTGTGCCAAGGTGTTGCGATAATCAAATAAAGTACGCACAACGCCACGAATACTAAGATTTGGGTTGATATTTTTAAGTTTATCGATGGTCGCAATCAAATCAGCCACCCCTTCTAGGGCATAATATTCGCACTGCATTGGGATAATCACCCCTTCGGTTGCCGCCAACGCATTGACGGTAATCATGCTCAAACTGGGTGCACAATCCATGATGATATAATCATAGTCAAGGCGATTGGCTGCTTTGGCATCAGCGATGGCTTGTCGCAATAAAAATGGTGCGTCCGACACTCCAGCCAGCGATACATCAATCCCTGCCAAATCACGGTTGGCACCGATAACATCAACCCCTTGCTCACTTTTTATGATGGCATCGGCAAGTGGCACGCCATCCAGCAGCACATCAGCCATCGTATGGGTCAGGGTATTCTTATCCAAGCCTAGACTTGTGGTGGCGTTGCCTTGCGAGTCCAAGTCAATAAGCAGCACCTTTTTTTTGGCAATCAGGCTAAGTGCCGCTGCCAAATTTACTGTTGTGGTTGTTTTGCCGACACCGCCTTTTTGGTTGGCGACTGCGATAATTTCCATGATAAAACCTTATTTGTGGTATTGGTTGTTATAAAATTTCAGATTGATAATGCAATCAGCTGCTTTGTTGTCTTAAATAAACCACGCAGCGATCATCGTTTAATTGTGGCACGGCAATGGGGCAGGCCTCAATTTGCCAAGCGTCAAGCTCTGTAAATTCTTGCTGGCTGGGTGGTTTGCCCTTCATGGCATACAGCACCCCATCTGTTGCCAAGCACGGAGTCGCCAATGCCACAAAATCAGCCAACGAAGCAAAAGCTCGTGAAGTGATTACCTGATAATGCCGAGCTTTGTCAACATGATGATGCTCAATGCGAGCAGCAATGGGGGTAAGATTGGCCAGCCCAAGCTCACTGACAATCTGACGAATAAAGCGGATTTTCTTTTGGTTGCTGTCCAGAGCATCCACCTGCCAATCTGGACGCAAAATTGCAATAATCACCGCAGGCAGCCCTGCACCTGTGCCAATATCAAGCAATCTTACCGAAGCACTATCAGCAAATGGCAGCTTTGGAATAATTGCCATGCAGTCAAAAATATGCTTCACCAATGCCTCTTTTGGCTCGGTGATGGCGGTCAGATTATACGCCTTGCCCCACAGCAGCAAGCCGTCCAAATAACGCAAAATTTGCTCGATTTGTTTTTGGCTTAATGACACACCAAGATCTACCCCAGCCTGATGAATCTCATCGGCAAATGCTTGTGCCTGATGCAAAATCTTTGAAAATTTGACGGCTGTACTCATAGCAAATGCTTTACCACCATAAAATATAAAAAATAAACACAAGTTAGCCCTTAAACATAACTTGCATAAGTTTTGTCTATTTTATCATGCTTTAATCTGCTAAAATACCCTTTTTTGCTTGAGCAAGTTGTGTTTTTGCGATTTTTAGTGATTTTTATGACAATTTGCCCAAAAAATTTTAAAAACCAAAAGACAATTATCACGATTGCTTAATAATATTTATGAAAATAACCGCCCTTGCCAATACGCACCGACTCAGTAGTGATGCCCTAAAACGCCACACCGATGCCACAAAATTACCCAAATCAAGCCGCCTAAGCCTGCCCAAGCTTGAGCTTGATTTTGGTCAAAAGCACGCCCTAAAGACCATCAACACCGCACTGGATATTCAAGCGGCAGGCTATCATGTGTTTGCTGCAGGCGAGACAGGGCTGGGCAAACGCACGCTTATCACAAGACTACTCAAGGAGCGTGCCAAGTCAATGCCAACGCCAAACGACTGGATTTATGTGCATAATTTTGGGGACGCTCGCCGCCCAATTGCCATTGATTTGCCTGCAGGCACAGCTGCCATCTTGCAACAAAAAACACACAAGCTGTGGCAAGTTGCCAAAAAAAAGTTGAGCAGCAAACTGCTTGGCGAGGTGCACCAAAACCAAATCAGACGCATCAAATCCACAATCAGCACCAGCCAAAATGAACAATTTTCCATCATTGATAATGAAGCAAAACTGCACAATCTTAGCCTAAAAAGCAGCAGCGATGGTCGTATTGAATTGGTAGCATTGGATAATAATCAGCCGATTAATCAGCAAGCATTGGCAACTTTGCAGCATAAATTAAGCCAAGCTGAATTGTATATTGAAGAATTAGAAGATGATATCCACAGTCAGCTTGACACACTGTATCAAAGCACCGCACGCAAAGTGCTTGAGCCACTGTTTCGCCCATTGCTCGATAATTTTGCTAATTTTGCGAAAGTTATCAAACACTTAAAAGCCATGCAAGCGGATATGATTGACAATGTTGCACGCATTATCAATGGCGATGACGAGGCTTTTTTGCCTACCACATTAAGCGATGTGCCAAGCCGCTATGCCATCAATATCATTAGCAGCCACAAAGCAGGTGCAGGTGCACCGATTGTTTTTGAGGATTTGCCAACCCACTTGAACCTGCTTGGGCATATTGAATACACCACCGAACTTGGTACGGTATTGACCGATGTCAGCATGATTCGTGCTGGAGCATTGCACAGAGCCAATGGCGGTTTTTTGATTTTACAAGCCGAAAATCTGCTAGAGCACCCTTATGCATGGCAGGGGTTAAAACGAGCTTTGCAATCTGGTCAAATCAAAATTTCAAGCCTTGAGCAAATGTTGACCTTGACGGGCAGTTTGTCGCTTGAGCCTGACAGTATTTGTCTTGATGTGAAACTTATCTTGCTCGGTGAGCTGTCTTTGTATTATCAGCTTTTAGAAATGGATTCTGAATTTTATGGCATGTTCAAGATTCGTGCAGATTTTTATGACACCATCAAAAGAGATGATGCCAGCGAATACATGATGGTGCTAAAAATTGCCGACATGATAAAAGCTCGACAACTGCCTGCCTTTGATAACACTGCTTTTGCGGTGATTATTGATGAGCTTGCCAGACTGACTGATAATCAAAACAAACTGGATCTACACGCAGGCAGACTGCTTGGGATACTGGTTGAGTCAGCACGCATAGCCAATTTATCCAATGCCAAAACAGTCAAAGCCCTGCATGTCAAAACCGCCCTGTCCGACATGACAGAACGCACAAGCTACCTCAAGCAGCTATACTGGCAAGAGATTTACAACGGTCAGCAACTCATCACCATCACAGGTGCTGCAGTTGGTCAAATCAACGCCCTAACCATCATCAGCTATGCTGACAGCGAGTTTGGTCTGCCTGCTCGCTTAACAGCACTTATCACCCCTCGTTTTGGCACAGGGGAGGTTTTGGACATTGAACGAGAGGTGGAATTGGGTGGCAGCTTGCACGCCAAAGGTATGCTGATTATGTCTGGATTGTTGCGGTCATTATTCAGCGAGTTTTGTGAATTGAACTTCAGTGCCTCTTTAGCATTTGAACAAAATTATGGCGAAATTGATGGCGACAGTGCCACGCTTGCCGAAGCTTGCGTGCTACTATCTGCACTGGCTGATGTGCCACTTGCCCAAAATATCGCCATCACAGGCTCAATGAACCAACTGGGTCAAGCCCAAGCAATCGGTGGTGTTAATGCCAAAATCATCGGCTTTTTTGAGGCGTGTCGTGATGCCCTAGACGGCAGTCAAGGGGTTATTTTGCCACGCAGTAATTTGCCACATTTGATGCTGCCAGATGATATTATTGATGCTGTACACGCTGGCAAATTCCACCTGTATGCCGTCGATCATCTCAATCAAGCACTTGAGCTATTGACAGGCATGGCAATTGCCGATAAAAATAAGCATGGCGAATACAAGCGAGCGACTTTGTTTGGCAAAATCATCAAACGGCTTGAGGGCTGGTCGGATAAAGACAACAAAGATGAAAAGTCCAAATAATCTTTGAGATTGTTTATACCAAATCCCATTAATATTTTAAAATTAATTAACAATGAAAACAACCACACGCAACCAACCCAAAAAAATAAGCATCAGCAAAACTGCCGACACGCCAGCTTCACGCCCGATGAATGCCGAAAAACGCTTGGCATTTTTCCAAAAATTAGCCGAACATATCAAAGATCCTGTTACCGAGTTGAACTACAGCTCAGAATTTGAACTGCTAATTGCTGTCATGCTCTCTGCACAGGCAACCGACAAAAGCGTCAATATCGCCACCGAAAAGCTCTTTGCTGTAGCCAATACCCCCCAAGCAATTCTCGATCTTGGTTTGGATAATCTAAAAAAATACATTAGCAATATTGGATTATATAATTCCAAAGCGGCCAATGTCATCAAAACCTGTCAAGATTTGCTCACCAAACACAATGGGCAAGTTCCCCAGACCAGAGATGAACTTGAAATGCTGGCAGGCGTGGGTCGCAAAACCGCCAATGTCGTACTAAACACCGCATTTGGCAAACCTGTAATGGCGGTTGATACGCATATTTTTCGCGTGGGCAATCGTACGGGGCTTGCCACTGGCAAAACAGTGCTGGCGGTCGAGAAAGCATTGCTTAAACGCATTCCCAGTCAATATCTGCTTGACGCTCACCATTATCTGATTTTGCATGGGCGATACACTTGTATGGCACGCCAACCAAAATGCGGCTCATGCGTCGTGTATGATGAATGTATGTTTAAGGATAAAGAAAAATGGGCGGAACAATAACCCGCCCAGTCAAATAGAAATGTTAAGAAAAACTTACAAATATGCAAGGCATTTCATAATAACACCCTGTCAAGCTGTGTGATTTGCCTTTTGGCACTTTTGCCAAGATTTTAAGCAAGGCCTTGCTCAAACAAAACCTGTGCGATGGCTTATTAATGGTAAAAATAAAAACCTGTAACTTAGGCTACAGGTTTTTCTTTATGGTACCAGTGGTCGGACTCGAACCGACACGCTTTTAAGGGCAACGGATTTTGAATCCGTCGTGTCTACCAATTTCACCACACTGGCATGTATGGTTAAGCTCGCTGGCTTATGTGTGCGTATTATACAGGATATTTTTGCCCTGTCAATAACTTTTTTTATTTTTTTCAAAATTTTTTTGCAATTTATCACTTGTCGGCAAATATAACAAACCTGCATCAAAATGCCACACATTTTTTCATAAACTTAGTCGCGATTGGCAAGTGGCAAATGCTTGCGTGTCAGTGGCTGACATGATACCATATTGATAGTAAGGTTTTGTTGTTTTTCATCAGTGATTAAGGAGTTTTTATGACCAACAAAATACCAACAAAAACAGCGGCAAGCACGCAGCCCGCTACCAAAAAAGCAACACAAACCAAACCTGTCGCCAAAACCCCTGCCAAGCCTACCAAAACCACCGTCATGGCAAAAACAGTCGAACAACTAGAAGAACTGCTTGAACACGCCAGCCCAGAAGAATTGGCAGAATTCGGTCAAACGCTCAAAGAATACCTCCCCGCTGCCCAAATCGCAAGCCAAATTCGCACCGATAAATCAAAAGACACGCAACTGTCCGAAAACTGGCGTGAAGGTGGTTATCCGTACAAACACCGCCTAAGCCGCAAAAATTACGAGGCACAAAAGTATAAACTACAAATTGAGCTATTAAAATTACAACGACACATCAAAGCCACAGGGCAAAAGTTGGTGATTATTTTTGAAGGTCGTGATGCTGCTGGCAAAGGTGGCACCATCAAGCGGTTCATGGAGCATCTAAACCCTCGCGGTGCTCGTGTTGTCGCCCTAGAAAAACCCACAGATCAAGAGCGTGGACAATGGTATTTTCAGCGTTATGTGCAACATCTGCCAACCTCAGGCGAGATTGTTTTATTTGACCGCTCATGGTACAACCGTGCGGTGGTTGAGCGTGTGATGGGTTTTTGTAGCGATGAAGAATATCGTACTTTTATGCGTCAAGTGCCTGAATTTGAGAAACATTTGGTCGAATCTGGCATTCATTTAGTAAAATTCTGGTTCTCTGTCAGCCGTGAGGAGCAAAAAGCTCGCTTCGCCAGCCGCGAAAACGACCCACTAAAACAATGGAAACTGTCGCCTGTAGACAAAGCTTCATTGAACAAATGGGACGATTACACTTTGGCAAAAGAGGCAATGTTTTTTAATACCGACACTGCCGAAGCACCATGGATTGTCATCAAATCAGACTGCAAAAAGCGTGCCCGTCTTAACGCCATGCGTTATGTGCTGAACAAATTAGCCTACGAAAACAAGGACTCTGGTCAAATTGGCAATATCGACCCACTGATTGTTGGCCGTGCTGGTGCATTGTACGAAATGGACGAACGCACTGACCTAGCGGTTGCTTCTGCCAAAATTGTACAAAAAACACCTCAAGCTAAAAAACCCACTGGCAACAAAAAATAAGCCCATTTGCCGCCCCGACTTTGGGGTGGCAATTCTTGCCAAACATTGAGCCATTTTGCTAAAATAAAGCATTATTTTAGCAAGTTAAGCCATGTCAAATTTTATCGCAGATCGTGCCATTGCACTTAGCCAAGCCAGCAGTGATGCTGATGCCATTGAACAAAAACATCGCCAAATCGCCGCCGACTTTGAGCAAGAGCTTGCCAAATCACCACCTGATTTGACTGGCGTACAATTGGCACTGTCTGACTATTTATCCGCCGTCAAGCTGGTGCTTGATGATTATTTTGATCATGAAGTTTGGGTGCGTGCTGAGATTCGAGCGATTAACAGCAAAGGTGGGCATTATTATTTTGAACTGGCAGAAACCGATGATGAAGAAAACATCACCGCAAGTTGTCGTGCGACTTTGTGGCGTTTTCGTGCCAAAACCGTCTTGGCAAAATTTACCGCCGCAACAGGCCAAACACTACAAGCAGGCACAAGCGTACTGTTAAAATGCTCAGCAAGTTTTCACGCTCAATATGGCTTTAGCCTAAATATCAGCGACATCGATCCGCATTATACGCTTGGCGAGTTGGCAGCCGCCTATCAAGCCATGAAAAATCGCCTGCACGAATCTGGATTGTTAAATTTAAATAAACAAATCCCACTGCCATTTGATATTCGTCATGTGCTGGTTATTGCTCCAGAGCAAGCAGCAGGACTGGGTGATTTTCGTGCAGAGGCTGACCGACTGGCAGCTACCAAGGCTTGTTTTTTTTCTTATCACCATGCTACTTTTCAGGGAAACGGTGCCGCTGATGAAATCCGCACCACCTTTATAACCAGCCTTGCCAGCTTCCAAAAAAACCACAACACACTGCCTGACTTGGTTGCAATCATTCGTGGTGGCGGTGCTGTTGGTGATTTAGCTTATCTGAACAATTATGAATTGGCAGCTGTTATTGCCGAATCGCCAGTACCTGTCTGGACAGGCATCGGCCATGAGCGAGATTTGGTACTGCTAGATGAAGTAGCACACACTCGCTTTGATACGCCTTCCAAGCTGGTTTTGGCAATTCAATCACATCTGGTGCAGATGACCAGTAAAGCAACTGTGGCAATGGACAGGCTAATCAAGTTTAGCAAAAATAAACTATCCAAAGCCAGTCAAGACAACCAGCAACAATTACAACGCATTCGCCTAAATAGCACACACAGCATCAGTTTGGCAAAAAAAGACCTATTGCACCAGCATAAATATCTAAAAAACAGCACAAAGCATCATTGCAGTCAGACAACTCATCGACTCAACACCCTGCTGACAAGCACTCGTGCTGCCACCCAAGCTATTACCACACAGGCAAAAATCAACAATCTTCGATATTTCAACCAACACAAGATTGTATTTGATTATTTATCAAAATTAAAAAATAATTGCCGATATTTACAGAGTTTGATTCTTATTCAGCACCCCAAGAGAACCCTGAAAAAAGGCTATGCCATCATTCATGAGCAATCACAATCTGCTTGCAACATTGCACATATTGCACAACTATACCCCAAGCAAAAGATTCAAATCACATTACAAGATGGCACCGCCACCGCCACCATTGATGCGATTGATACACGCCAAATGAATAGCACAACGGAGATTTTATGAATCCTGTCATTTATGCACAGCAACGCTATACCTGCAAATCCTATGATGCCAACCGTAAAATTGATGCACAAACTCTTGATGATTTATTACAAATGTTGTGGCTTAGTCCTTCATCAATCAATATCCAGCCATGGCGATTTTTTGTTACAGATAACGCACAAACCAAAGAAAAAATTATAAAATCAATGATTGATGGCGACGAACATAATGTAGCAAAAATAAACAATTGCTCTCATGTGATTATTTTTTGCACACGGACAAACATCGACCAAGATCATCTCATGCGTGTGCTACAGGCAGAAAAAGACAGTGGCAGATTTGCCAGTGAGGACATCATGAAAGCCAGACTGACGCTATGCCAACATTACATATCGCAGCTAACAGCTGATGCTGATACGCTTTTTCACTGGGCGGAAAATCAAACCTTTATTGCCTTAGGGCAACTGCTGTTATCCGCTCAACTGCTTGGCGTTGATGCTACGCCAATTGGTGGTTATAATAAACAATTACTAAATAAAGAATTTGAATTTGATAAGCAAAATTTACAAAGCTCTGTCTTGGTCGCACTTGGCTATGCCAGCAACAATGACAATAACAAAACCTTAGCCAAGGCTCGTTTGGACAAAGCAGAAATTTTTGAATTTATTTAAAACAGGTCATCTTCACCAGCTGCTATGGTGATATTTGTTCAGTTTTTATTAAAAATTTTTCCACAACCCTATATTGCTCATCGGTGGTTTGACAGGCATACATCGCTTCACGAAAGGCGTTGGAATTTGGCAAACCACCCGTATACCACGCAATATGTTTGCGAGCAATACGACAGCCTGAATATTCCCCATAAAAGCGATACAGTTCATCTAAATGTGCCAGAACCACTTGACGAATCTCAGCAACAGTCGGCTCTGGTGCTATTTTTCCTGATTGGGCATAGTAAGCAATATCCCGAAATAGCCACGGCTTTCCTTGTGCTGCTCGCCCTATCATTACAGCATCAGCCCCTGTCATGGCTTGCACCTGCAATGCTTTTTGAGGACTGTCAATATCTCCATTGACAATCACGGGGATTTTTACCGATTGTTTAACTTCTCTAATTAATTCATAGCGAGCCTGCCCTGTATAAAAATCCTCTCGCGTCCGTCCATGTATGGCGATGGCTGCCACGCCTGCCTGTTCGGCGATTTTGGCAATGGACAAAATATTCTCCTGACCATTGGCAAAACCCAACCGTGTCTTTAGGGTAACTGGCACATCAACCGCTGCCACCGCCGCATCCAGCAATCGTTTTACCAAATCCTCATCTTGCAATAATGCCGAACCTGCCAATTTTTTGCAGACCTTTTTGGCAGGACAGCCCATATTAATATCAACAATTTGTGCCCCATTAGCAACCTGAAACTGTGCCGCTTGAGCCAACTTTTCTGGTTCGGCACCTGCAATCTGTGCCGAAATTGGTGCAATTTCACCCTCAAAATTGGCACGATACAAGGACTTTTTGCGTGCATATAATGCAGTATCAGCAATAATCATCTCGCTGACAGCATGGCCTGCACCAAATGACTTGCACAATCTTCTAAAGGGATTGTCAGTAACACCTGCCATCGGTGCCACCCACAATCTATTTGTAATTTGCAAATCTTTGATTTTTAAAGGTTTTAGTAAAATATGCTGGTTATTATCATCATTATTTGTTGTCATATTTTTCCCAGACATCGCCAAATTTATCATGCAGGTATTGTATCACAAATCACAACCGATTGATAAATTAGCATACCGTAACCGATTTTATCAATTTATAATAAATTTAATATTGATTATTTCTTATAAATCAATTAAAAACCATCTTATAAGCAAATCAACATCACTGTTCTTTATTATCATCACCTTCCTGATTGTCCTCTTCTTGACCGTCCTCATTGTCTTCATCAAAATACCAATCATCTTCTGCCTGCCCAGACTGACCCATGATAAGAGCAACCATTGCTTTTAGGTATTTATCATTACTATTTTGTAGTTTATCTACCAAGTCTTTATTATATTCTATAAAGTTTATGGTATTGCTGGCGTTAGGCTCTCGCATCGAAGCAGGCAGCCTGTCAAATAAATTTGTCTGCACAGGGCCAATATTGGTAAAGCTATCAACTTTTAAAGGCTGGCTTATTTTGAGCTTGGCAGTCGCCTCATCATTACCACGAATCAAAGGGTTTTTCCAATATTGTCGCTGATAAATCCAATTAATGCGATTGCCAGCAAGCCCATAATAAGAAAAGGGCTGATACGATGGCAAGTCTGCATCTGGCGATGTCCGCAACTGCAACTGATAGTCGCTGCTAAGTTGTTGTAGCGTATTGAGCAAAAACTGCACAAGCAACTTGGCATTTATTCGGATGGATTCCATCGACTCGCCTTCTACTGGCTCATCGGTGCTTTGATTGGTATTAACCAGCTCAATTAAAGTTTCGCCATCAGCAATGCTTCGCCCACCATCAGCAACCGAAGAAGTCAGCTCGGGATATTCTCTGGTGATATTTTGGTATAAAGTATCAACAAAAATATAGCGAGCATACGCCAACTGCTGTGCATTGGCAGACGATCGGATAATTTTTGGGCTTGATGTTATGCGTTTTTTTGCTTCATCGGGTAAATCATCTGCAACCAATTCTGCCAAAACAGCTTCGGCTTGCACCCAATCAAAAGTATCTGTAGGCAGGCTCAAAAAACTCTGCTTTTTGGCATCTAATATCATTTTTAATAAATGATTGCCAAAGTTGTCTGGCAGGCTGTCATCATTTAGATTAATTGCCAGCCATTTATTCTGCCACTGGTTGCCCATTGCCTTATCCAATGTCTCACTATAAAGCATGGCTAAATTATCCGCCCAAAGATACAGTACGCCCTTTTTTAGATCCAGATACAAAGGTTGGTTGGCATACGCAGTAAAATTGCGTGTCTGATAGCCAAAGCTAGGCAGGAAGCTCACCATTCCAAGCATCGGTTGATAATTGCCAGCTATGGACAAAGTGCTTGGCTCCAATAGATAGGTACGCAATAATTTTGCTTTTTTGACCTCAAGGGCGGTGTGCTTGCCATCATGCTCAAGCTCATAAACGGTTTGGTTGGCTTTTTTGATAATATCATTTTGGTTAATTTGTTCACGCAACTGTACAAATAGCAAATCCATCTGGGATTTGGCATCTAATTGTTTATTTTCACTAAAAAATTTATCCGCATCAAAAGTCTCAATCCCTTGATTTAATATCGCTTGTTGATCGGCAATGCATTGCAAATATTCTTCTTTAATTCGCTGATGCTCCGCTGTTTGCTCCACCTGTTCTGCTGCCACATCTTGCTCTGCCATCAGTTTTTTGGTCAAGGCAATGTAGGCGGCATCATGGCTATCTTCACACGATTGCATGATATTGGCACTGGCGGTAAGCTGCTTATCTGTTGCCGCTGCCAGTGCATTTTCACGCACGCTATTAGAGACATAAAAGTCTGTACGGTAGCCAAACGACTGTCTGGCTTGAGCTGCCATCGCCTGCATAAGTGCCTCTTGGGCAGGTTTGGCTGTGGTTGTCGCCATGGGTGAAGTTGCAACACAACCACTTAAGCCAAATAAAGCAGCAACAAGTGATAAAGGTTGGAAAAATTTAATCTTCATTGGGATAGCTCGCTGCCGTTTTGTTCTGTGTTTTGACAAGTATCATCACACGCATCATCTGACTGCGTGTCCGTATCGCCATCTTGCCGATAGTCCTCTCGTGCCTGAATTGCCAGTTTGCCGATTTGTTCATCTTGCCAAATCTGCCAAAGCCACTGATTACCATCTGCTGATACAGCATTGCTGGTTTTTGGCAGTTTTGTGGTATAAGCATGGTCAAATGGCTTATCACTCAGACGAGTTCGTCCAACGATTTGCATGGCGACATTGGTCATTTGCTGATTGTTATTTTGTATGGACTGCATGCCAATCAGCTCGCCCTGCCCGTTCAGATAATAATACAGATGGCTTGAATTATTGAATGGCAAAATCGCCTCAACCAATGACAAAAAACTGCCAACATCATCACTTTGATAGCCTTGATTGACCAATACCCAGTCATCAATTGCTGATTTTATGCTGACAGGTGTTACTTTCAGACCTGACTGTGCCAAGAGTTTTTTATTGGCATCTTGATAACTGTCGGCATTGAAATCAATGTAATTTTTTAAATCATTGGCAACCAATTTGGCAATGATTGCCAGCATTTTACCCTGCTCGGCAATATTTGGGCTAAATTTAATCACTTGTGCTGCACCAATCTGTTTGGCATAATCATCACCACTCATTGCAACAGGGGTGAATCGTTCGCTGTCCAATTGGGCCAGTGCCAACGGATATGCCCGCATCACCGCATCAAAAACCACTTGGGTGGGAATCATCTCTGCCAAAGGCTGTGGCAAATAAAAACGCATCTTGCCCTCAGTAATTTCTTCTGGCAGATATGCGTATTTTGGAGCAGCCAATGCCAAAAGTGGCAACAACGCCGAGCTGTCAGCGGTGATTTGTGCTTGGTTAAAATCCAGCATGACTGGCAACTGCAAAGACTGCTCAGCGGTTCTAGAACGATATTCCAGCCCCAGTACACTGCTGATTTGCCGCTCTTTGGGCTTGTAATGACTAAGTATGGTGATGGTAGTGTTGTCGTATTGATACAGATTTTTGGCGGTCAATTGCTCGGGGCTTTTTTTGATATAATCAAGCATCGATGAGAACATATTGGCATAGATATTGCCACCAATGCCCGTTGGCAAAGGCAGCTGATTGTCCAGTTCGGGTTCTGCTCCATCGGTCTTGCCCTGTTCAGAATTGTCGGCAGCTTTCATCTGCTTATATGACTGAAGCAAAGAAGGTCTGTCGTATTCTGCACCTTCACCAAAAACCTTGTCATAAAAATCATGCTCAAGGCTCAAAGATTGCTCATAATCATCAGGCAGCGTGATTGGTTTATCAAAAGGATAATACTCATTGACAGCATTGGCACTACAGTACAATGCCTGATAATATGCTGCATTATAGGCTTTAGGGTCGGTAGCAGGGGTAATCCCATCTCGTTTTAGCTGCTCTTGGGTTTGTTTGTGCTCATCTAGACATGGCTTTATTGCCGCCATTGTATCCAGCTTTTTTTGACTTAAGCCATTTTCGATATACGAAAAAGCATCTTGCCGCGAGCTG
The DNA here is from genome assembly GCF_900637105.1 of Moraxella cuniculi. NCBI lineage: Bacteria > Pseudomonadati > Pseudomonadota > Gammaproteobacteria > Moraxellales > Moraxellaceae > Moraxella > Moraxella cuniculi. The sequence goes on from NZ_LR134343.1 coordinate 1,622,018, forward strand.
GTGGTATAGGCGGTTCGGCACATTGTATAGTTTCGCCAGACATTGTCATACACTGCGTAATTCTTAGCTGACAGCGATTTGTTTTGTCGCTTTGCACTAAGTATCTGCTGCAAATCCGTCTGATAATTGCTGGCACATTGGCGAATTGTTTCTATATCTTGACGCTGATAACCCTCTGCTGTTTTTGCCAAATCCAACAAACCTTCATCGCTCGTTTTAATACAGCTGGCAATTTCATCAAGCTGTTCCTTAATGGACGCATCTTGACTGGTGCTACTAGGCTTGGTTTTGATTTTCTCATCAATATTAGCCGAAGCCTCCGACAAGCAGCTTTTTAGGGAATTATAAGTCTCTTGAATCTTTTGCGAGCGTTGCTGATAATCATCAGACATGGCAATCTCACGACTTATGGCATTGGCTGGCACGGTGTTATTTTTTTCATCATAATATCGCAAATACGGCAACGAATCATCTTCTACCAAATACTCTGCCATGCCACGATAAGCGTCTTGCTGGTATTCTGCAGCGGCTTTATTTTTCTGATATTCCTTGAGTTTTAACATCGTCGTCCAAAGGCTATCAGCATTGCCATCAATCTGAGTGTTCGTATTATAAGGAAAAACACGATAATGATAAGTTGATAACGCATAGCGTTCTTTGCCCAGATGCTTGCTGATTGCCGCCAAGGCATCGGTCTTGGCACGCACCGCAGGCGTATTGGCATTGTCTGCAAATGGCAATTGGCTTTGGCTTGGCTGTGGTGCTTGCGTATCAACGCTTTGACAGGCTTGTAATAACATCGCCACAATCATCAAGTAGCCCCATTTGGGCTGCAAATGCATCCGTTTATTTGTATTTTGTGAGAATTTTTTTATCATATCAAATACCAAATCCCATCTTGCTGTGCCATGCCTCAACTTCGCATCACCCATTTCTTCCCAAAACCGCTTGGTTGCACGGCCATCATGCTAATTTCTATAAATCAGTAATGTAACATAATTTTTACAATTTGCCAATAATTTGTTAGCCAATCAGGGATTGATAACAAAGGTAGATTACCACGATACCGACCATAAAAAAGCCCTGTATGACACAGGGCTTTGCTTGGTTAATTGAACTTAGGCTTTAAAATGTGCTTGCAGTACTTCTAGGCACTTTTGGGCTTTGACTGGTACTTGCTCTTTTGAGCCTGTCAAAGCAACCAAATTCAGCTCTGGCAAGCTGTGATTTGGTAAAATTTGTACCAATTTACCTGCCTCAAGTAACGCTTTGGCATGAATTTCATTGGTTTTTACAATGCCATAACCACGCTCTGCCAAATTTAGAGCGATGTTTTGATTGTTGGTAACAAGGCGTGCATTGACACGAACGCTTTGTTTGCCACTGCCATCTTTAAAATCAATGTTCTCGGTTGGTTTTTCGCTGCACAAAATCATGTTGTGCGATGCCAAAGTTTTTGGACTGTCCACAGTGCCGTGTTCTGAGAGATATTTTGGTGAAGCAACCAAGATTTGTTTGATGGTTTTTAGGGTTGTCCCTTGTGCAGACTCGCTTAGCACCAATGCCACATCGATGCGATCTTCGATCATGTCAAGATTATCACGAGAGATGATGTTCAGCGATAAATTTTCATGCTCAGCCAGCCAGTCTGACAATGCAGGCACAAGGTATTCTTGGGCAAGCTCTGCTGAAGCAGCGATACGCAAACTGCCAGAAACTTCATCTTTTAGTTGAATGACGCTATCACGACCTTGCTCAGCCGCCTTAACCATCTGCAAGGCTGCATTATATAGGCTCTCACCCGCCTCAGTTAGGCTTAATTTGCGAGTTGAGCGATGCAACAAAGTAACGCTTAGGTCGTTTTCCAAAGAGCGGATTTGTTGGCTGACAGCACTGGTTGTGATGCCCAGTTCTTTGGCAGCACCGCTGAATGAACCATGACGCACAACGCTTGCAAAAACCGCCATGCCGCGTAGATTATCTAACATATTCACCTCTAAATTTCATCAAGTTCATTGTGTTTTATTGATAATAATAGTTGAATAATTTAACAAGCAAGTCATTATAATCAATTTACTCTCAATGTTTGCAAAAAATAATGACTGCTTGGTCATTTTGACCATACCATCGGTTAGTTTTGTTGCTGTTTTCGCTGTATTGATGGTGATGAATTAATAAAATCAATACAAATCACAACTTAATAAACCAATGATAATTGCTTGCATTTTGATATGAACTATAAAACAAATTTAACCGACTGGCAAGAGATTGTTTATAAAAAATGTGTCTTATTGTAAAGTATTTTTCTAATTTGTTTGTAAAATGTTATTTTGGCAATAATTGCTTAATATCCTCAAGATGGCAGAAAACTAAGCAGTATTTTCAGCAAAACAATAACATCAAGTCTCAATGCTAAGTTTGGAATTGGTCAAAACCGCAGTGCCGTCATTAACCACAAAACCCTGCTGCCATAGGTGCAAAAAAACAGGGCTGTCAATCAGTTGCTTTTGGGCATCTTCACGAATCTGTAGCTGACGGCTCTGTAGCAAGGTTTGTGGCGTTTGTGCCAACATTTCTTCCAATACAGGTTTATCAGCAAGCTGTATTTGCGGATAATGTTTGGCAAATTTTTCAAGCATACTGGCAAAACTTGCCTGCACCTGCGAATTATCCCCACTGGTGTGCAAGCAGCTCACCCCCTGCACCTGCCCTGTCATGATGCTATTTGCCATCAATGCCAGCTCATCTGCTGCAAAAATTTCCTCCGTGCGTGCCAAATGCAGCCAATAATCCCATTTTTGTACCGTCCACTCACCCACGAGCTCAACACTTGGTGGCTTTAGTTTATCAAGCATTTGTGCTTGACTCATCACCATGCCTGTGCTGTTTTGAGCCTTATTGTCAGATGGCGTATCTGTGCTGTGTGTTGTCTCATCAAGCTGTGCCAGAGTATTTGCGTCAAGCTTTTGAGCATCGTCAATTTTTTCAACAAAATCCTCTTTGGGCTGCTCATGCTCATTATCCACCAACACCGCAAGTGTTGGCTCGACATCGATTTGCTCAAGCTCATCATGCGTTGTCGTCTCATCATCTTTTATGGCAGGATTTGGTGGTGTTGTGTCATTTTGAAAGGCGGCAGAATCATCAGCAAAATCATCATGCACCACAAAATCCGCCGATACTGCCATCATTTCATCATCTGGTAAGGCTGGATTTGACACGGGATAATCCATGCGTGGTGGCTCATCTTGGCTGGCTTGCCAAGCGTTATCAGGCGATTTTTCATCATGATAACTGACAAGCTGGTGATTTGGCCGATAATCATCACCATCATCTGCCTGATTGCCATTAATGGATTGCTCATCAAGCTGTAAGGCAGATTGTGCATCATTGCATTGTAAGTCCAATGTATCTACACTGTCAGTATCATCACAGGCTTCGCTGCCAATGGTCTCATTTGTGCTTGGTGATGCAGATGTTGCACTTGCTGCAATTTTGTCATTTTGGTCGGAGTCATCTGTCAGCTCAGCCTTTGCCAAATCATCATGGACAAACTGTGCCTGTGTCAGAGGACGAAATGCCAACAAACGCAAAATCGCCATCTCAAGTGCCTGCATTGGCGTATTTGCCAATCGAATGCCCTCACGGCTTTTGATGGCGATTTCATAATACAGTTGCAGCGTATCGGCACCGATGATGGCGGATAACTGTTGTAATTTTGCCGCCTGCTCTGGACTGGTATCCATTGGAGCATCGGGCAGGACTTGCAACACCGCCATCTGATGAATGCTATCAATCAGCTCATCAAATACCGCTGCCGCATCGATCATTTTTTCACGCATTTGCTGGATTTGTTCGGCAACACCACGGCGATCGTCTGTATAAATTAACTCAAGCAGCTGCACAATGCTGACCTGATTAATCAAACCAAGCATTTGATTGACCGTATCTGAACGAAGCATACCGCCACCAAAGGCGATTGCCTGATCGGTCAATGACAACGCATCACGCACCGAACCTTTGGCAGCACTGGCAAGTTGCCACAACGCCTCGTTGGCAAAATCAATTCCTTCACTGCCCAGCACTTTTGCCAAATGCTCCACCAATAATTGCTGCGATAATGGTCTTAGCACAAACTGCAAACAGCGTGAGACTATCGTAATGGGCAGTTTTTGTGGATCGGTGGTGGCAAAAATAAATTTGACATGAGCTGGTGGCTCTTCTAGGGTCTTTAGCAGTGCATTAAACGAGTGCGTTGAGAGCATATGCACCTCGTCAATCAAATACACCTTATAACGCCCTTGTGCGGGTGCATAAGGCACATTCTCCAGCAAATCCCTTGTGTCTTCAACCTTGGTGCGACTGGCGGCATCAATCTCAATCAAATCCAAAAATCTACCCTGCTCAATGCCAACACAGACATCGCAGCTGCCACAGGGGTTGCTGGTAATGCCTGTTTGGCAATTTAGGCATTTGGCAAGAATGCGTGCAATGGTTGTCTTGCCTACCCCACGCGTGCCAGTGAACAAATACGCATGGTGCAACCTGCCTGTATCAATGGCATTGGCAAGTGCTTGGGCAACATGGGTCTGTCCAAGCAGTTCATGGAAATTTTTTGGGCGATATTTGCGTGCTAGGACTTGATATTGCGTACTCATCGTCTGTCAATCTTGATTCTAAAAACGGTCAGGCTCACACGGCTCATGACGGATTGCTGTTTGCTCATTATACAGATGAATGCTCTGCTTGCCAAATTCATCTTCGGTTAAGATGTATTTTTTGCCAGAGCGGTTCATTTTGTGAATCATGCGTTGATACCAGCCAGCAAAACCTGTCGTTGGCTCATGGTCATTATGATAAAACGCATTAATCACCGCAGGCAAGCCCAAACCGCACACCACGCCTGATAATAACACGACAATAAAAGTATAACCAATCAGCACATTGGTATAAGGCTGCAATTGTGGTACATTAGCAACCGCCAAAATCAATGCCAGCGAAATACCGCCACGCACACCGCCCCATGAGAGAATCTCAAGGCTGCCATTATAGGCATTTTTTCGCACCGAAGGAAAAAAGGCAAATGAGATAAAATTGGCGATAAATCTTGCCAAATGCAGCAGCACAAACGCCACCACGCCGCCGATGACAATATTGGCACTCAAATCCAAAATAAACAACTCAAGCCCAATCAAAGTAAATAAAAATGAGTTGATAATCCCTTCAATGGTATGCCAAAAATGATTGACTTCATCAATCTCTTCTTTTGCCAAAATCTCTTGCCATTTGTTGCCAACTATCAGCCCAGCGACAACGCAAGCAATCGGTGCTGAAGCATGGGCGTACAATGCCACCAAATACGAGCCTGCAGCCAGCAAGGCGGTAATCAATATCAAAGACTCTGATTCGTTTTTGCCCTTGAGCAGGTACAAAGCCGCTCGCCCAAAAGCAATGCCGATAATCGCCGCAACAACCACTTCATAAGCCAGCGATTGCATAACGGCAACTGGGCTAAATTTATCACCCTGCACCACTTTTAAGATGGTCATAAAAATCGCAATACACATGGCATCATTAAACAGCGACTCGCCCTCAAGCTTGACCATCAGGTGTCTGGGTGCTTGGATTGAGCTTAGCACACCCTTGATGCCAATCGGGTCAGTTGCCCCCAGTGCCGAGCCAAGCAGCAATAGCACAATCAGTGGCACAGCTGCACCTGTTAGCCATTGATAGCCAAACAACATCAGCCCAAAAATCACCGCACAAAACAGCAATGCCAACGATGCCAAAATCCCAATCGGCTTCCAGTAGTTTTTTAAATCTGATATTTGAAATTTTAATGCCGATGAGGTTAGGATAAAACAAATCACCCCATTGATTAAAAAGTCATAAAAATTGATATTGCGAACCGCTTGTTCAATGGATTGGATATTGATATTAATAAACGGGTTGCCATTTAACAAAGTCGCAAGCCACTGCAAAATAAACACCAAAAGTGCCGAAACGATTGGCACGCCAATGGCTTGTGGCAAGCCCAAAATGCGTTTGTTAAACAAAGTGGTGGTGATAGAAACCAAGCACACCACAACAAAAATCTCTAAAAAAATAAAACTGCCCAAAATAAATTTCCAAGTTTTATAAAAATTAGTATAAATTAAAGCTAAATGAAATAAAAAAGGGGCAGATTCACCCCTTTTATCAAAAATACTTTGGATTATTTGTGCCGCATGTGTGGAAATAAGATTACATCACGGATACTGGCAGCATCAGCAAAGAGCATGACCAAGCGGTCAATACCAATCCCCTCACCTGCGGTCGGTGGCAAGCCATATTCCAAAGCCTCAATAAAATCAGCATCATAGTGCATTGCTTCGTCATCGCCTGCGTCTTTTTCGGCAACCTGTGCCTTGAAGCGTTCTGCCTGATCAATCGGGTCATTTAACTCACTAAAGCCATTGGCAAGCTCTCTGCCACCAATAAAGAACTCAAAACGATCCGTGATGTGAGCATTGTCATCATTGCGGCGTGCCAGCGGTGAAGTTTCTGCAGGATATTCTGTGATAAAAGTCGGCTGACGCAATTTGCTCTCTACCGTTTCTTCAAATACGATGGTTTGTAGTTTGCCCAAACCAAAACTTGGCTTAACTTCTTGCTTAAGTGTCTGCTTGACAAAGGTCGCCAAAAATTCACGGTCGCTTAATTTATCAGCATCAATTTGTGGATTATGCTCCAAAATTGCCTCAAACATACTTATCTTTTTAAATGGGGCTTTAAAACTAAAAACCTCACCCTGATAAGGCACATCAGTACTGCCCAAAATATCCATGGCAAGTTTTTCCAAAATATTTTCGGTCAATTGCATCATGTCGGTATAATCAGCATAAGCCTGATAAAACTCAATCATGGTAAATTCAGGATTGTGGCGAGTTGATACCCCTTCGTTGCGAAAGTTACGGTTAATCTCAAACACTCGCTCAAAACCACCAACGACCAGCCGCTTTAGATACAGCTCTGGTGCGATACGCAAAAACAGCTCCATATCCAGTGCATTATGATGGGTAACAAACGGTCTGGCTGACGCACCACCGGGGATAACATGCATCATTGGGGTTTCTACCTCCATGAAGCGTTCGGCGGTTAAATATTCACGAATGCCTGCGATGACTTTGGCACGAATCTCAAAGGTCTTGCGTGTTTGTTCATTGACAATCAAATCTAAGTAACGCTGACGATAACGCACTTCGGTATCACTTAGCCCATGAAATTTGTCAGGCAGCGGACGCAAAGATTTTGTTAATAATTCAAAATCTTGTAAATGTATATACAAATCACCCTTGCCCGAACGACCAACATATCCCGTAGCAGCGACAATATCGCCCAAATCCAGCGATTTGATTTGCTTAAGTGCCGACTCGGATAAACCTTTTCGATCAACATACAGCTGAATGCGACCTGTCATGTCCTGAATGACGATAAACGAGCCACGATTGAGCATCACTCGCCCTGCAACTTTGGCATGAACTTGCTCGCCACTTTCGATGGTTGCCTTATCCAGACCTTCAAATTGTGCTTGCAGATCGCCGCAATAATTCTCACGCTTAAAGGTGTTTGGATAAGCGGTTTTGCCCTGCTTGGCAGCTTGTTGTTGCAAGGTTGCCAATTTGGCATGACGCTGGGCAATCAAATCATTATCAATGGCTTCAGATTCGCCTGCTGGGTGGTTTTGCTGGTTCATAAAATTTCCAATTAACACTGGTTATCACTTAAATTGCATTTAATAAAATTTTATCAAATAATCATAAACTTTGCTATTTTAACAGATTATCAGCAATCTATCATTAATAATTTGCCAATTTGTGCGGTTAATTTTGGCAAATCGTGCTTTTTTATGGCTAACTACTCACCGCAGTCTTATGGGTAAGATTTTTTGTAGAAAAAGTTGGCAGCTGTAAAAAATTTTGTTATGATAAAACCATCATTTATCAGCAAAAAGGAGTTGTTATGACGACCAAAACTTTTGGCGTACCGTATCGGATTTTACGAGATGATGTACAAGCCTTGATGATTGATGTGCAAGAAAAACTATTGCCGCACATCGCCGATTATGAAAGCATCAGCAACAAAATCGCTGTGTTGATTCAGGGTTTGCAAGCACTCAATGTCCCCATCATGCTCAATGAGCAGTATAAAAAGGGATTGGGCGAAACCGTTGGTTCGTTGTATGGCTTGCTCAATGAAGCCAACCGCACAAGTTTTGAAAAACGCAGTTTTAGCGTTTGTGATAATCCACCAGCTTGGTCAAATATTGTACAAAATAACCGCCGCATCGCTTTGCTTTTTGGCATCGAAGCTCATGTTTGCGTACTACAAACAGCTCTTGATTTGCTTGATAATGGCATACAGCCCGTGATTGTTGCCGATGCCATTGGCTCACGCAATCCTTATGACAAAAAACAAGCCATTCGCCGTATGCGTCGAGCAGGTGCGGCGGTAACAACCACAGAGGCGATCTTGTTTGAGCTGCTGCGAACCGCTGACGACCCTGCGTTTAAGACCATCTCAAGCTTGGTCAAATAACCTAAGTTTTCGATTAAAGCCTGATTAATAGTTATTTAATCAGGTTTTAAAAATTTGCTTTATTATTTTGTTATCCACCAACCAAGCCATCACAAGGGCTTGGCTCGTAGTTTTGGCAATGGTTGTGATGGCTTTATGAGCGGTAATCGGCATTGATTTTGACATAATCATAAGACAAATCACAAGTATACACGGTGTCTGTCGCCTCACCCTGCCCAAGATTGATATGAATGGTAATCTCAGGGCGACGCATGACCTCCGCACCCGTCTGCTCGCTATAGCCCACCGCCAAACCACCTCTTTGGCAAATCGCAACCTCGTCAAGCCATACATCAACACGGCTTTGTTGTAGTGCCACGCCAGCATTGCCAACCGCTGCCAAAATTCGCCCCCAGTTCGGATCTGAGGCAAAAAATGCCGTTTTTACCAAAGGCGAATGAGCAACCGAATATGCCACATCGGCACACTGCTGCGTATCAGCACCGCCTGTTACCTTGACAGTGATAAATTTACTCGCCCCCTCGCCATCACGCACAATCAAAGTTGCCAAACGCACAAAAACCTTCCGCAATGCCTCATAAATCGGCTGGTAATGCGGATGATTTTCGTCATTAATAATCGTGCCTGACTGGGCGGTGGCAATCAGTGTGCAACAATCATTGGTTGAGGTATCGCCATCAATGCTGATGCGATTAAATGACTCATCAGCCAATCGCTTGAGCATGGTGTTTAGCAATTGAGGTGCGATATTGGCGTCAGTCGCGACAAAGCCCAGCATGGTTGCCATATTGGGGCGAATCATACCTGCACCCTTTGAGATACCCGTGAAGTGATATACGGTATCACCAACCAAAATACGCTCACTGGCAACCTTGGCAATGGTATCGGTGGTACAAATGGCGTGTGCTGCCTGCAACCAATGACTCTCTGCCAAATCTGCCAATGCCATATCCAGATGGGCGATGATTTTTTCGCTGGGCAAGGTCTCACCAATCACCCCTGTAGAATACGGCAAAACATCACTAACAGCCACAGATGCTCTCTCTGCCAAAGCCTGACAGGTCGCCAACGCTCGCTGATAGCCATCGGTGCCAGTTGCCGCATTGGCATTGCCCGTATTAATCAGTAGATAACGCGGTGAGGACTGCTGAATATGCTTGCGCAAAAGCTGCACAGGTGCTGCACAAAATTGATTTTGGGTAGTGATGGCAGCAACAGCGGCGTTTTTGTCAATCTCAATGATGGTCAAATCATGGCGATCTGCATAGCGTATGTGTGCTTTGGCAACGCCCAATCGTACGCCACTGATTGGGTGAATGGTTGTCGGAAGGCTAATATCACCAACTGCCATGATAAACTCCTTATGATGATGGCTTGGATTAAATTTAGCAAATTGTGCATTAATTATAACTGACAAAAGCCCATCAGTCGCTGTGTTTATAAAAATAATCTCAATTAAGTGGCTATGCTTATTTATAAAGCAAACTTTGCCCAAATCGGTGCATGATCAGAGGGCTTTTCCATGGCACGAATTGGGTAACTGATGCCAGCAGCCGTACAGTCTTTTTTGAGCGTATCTGTGCATAAAATATGATCAATTCGCAGACCTCGCTTGGGCGTATCCTCAAAACCCCGTGAGCGATAATCAAACCAGCTAAACTCGTCTGATGATTCTGGATAAAACAAACGATAAGTATCGCTAAGCCCAGTTGCCATCAAGGTTTGGTACCATTGCCGCTCCTCTGGCAAAAATGAACAAACCCCTTTGGCAAGCCATCGTTTGGCATTTGCCTCTCCGATACCAATATCGCAATCCTCAGGCGAGATATTCATATCACCCATGACAATCAGCTCTCGCCCCTGTGCCAACAGCTCACAAATATAATGGCTTAGGTCGGCATAAAAATCACGCTTCATGGGAAATTTGCTTTCGTGATTGCGATTCTCGCCTTGTGGGAAATAGCCATTGATGACATCAATCTGCCTGCCTGCAAAATCATATCGTGCATGAATCAAGCGTCTTTGTGCCTCAATATCGGCAAAAGGAAAGCCTTTTTGTACAAAAATCGGTGCTTGCTTGGATAATAATGCCACACCATAATGCGACTTTTGCCCAAAAAATTCCACATGATAACCAAGCTCATGCACCATCTCAATAGGAAACGCCTCATCATGTACTTTGGTTTCTTGCAGCCCTATCACATCGGCAGCAAGCATTTGTTGTACCGCAGCCAGTTGGTGTGGGCGGGCACGCAGCCCATTGATATTAAAACTTACAAATGTTGTCATGATTTGCCTATTTTGCTGATTTTAGTCTGATATTTTAGCAAGTTTTTGAGTATTTGTGGAGTTTTTTGCCACAAGATTACCAGCCATGCCAAATAGCATTCAACCATTATCCATACCGCCGTTGATTATACGCCGTTTTATAAAATCAAAAGTAGCAAACAGCACCCAAACGGTGTACAATAATTAGCTAAGTCAAATTCATGCAACTTTATTATGCCAAACTCAAAGCCAATTTTTCAGAAAAACTACAAAGTATACATCAACCATACAGATGCTGGTGGCATCGTTTATCATGCCAATCATTTGACATTTTTTGAAAACTGTCGCCGTGATTGGCTGACAACGCTGGGCTATGACGGTTATTTTTTTGATTTATCGGCAGACAATCATAACCCACAAAGTAGCCATCATGCAGCGGTACATTTTGTCGTTAGTCATGCCACGCTGGACTATCATACCCCTTTGTTTGTTGATGATGAATTGTGCGTTACTGTGGATAGCTATCAGCTGCGTCCAGCCAGCCTAATCATACAACAGAGCATTTATCGCCCAAATCAAGAAAAAGCCGCCACTTTGGGCATGATTACTTTGGCTTGTGTACAAAATGACGGCAACAAAATCCGCCCCTACCGCTTGCCAGCCGCCTTTGTTCATGCCCTGCAAAGCACACACGCCAATCAACATCAGGGTGATTGATGAAAAGCAAGCTACTGGATTTTTGTCTACAGCTATCCATACCACAAAAAAATCCACCACAAGCTGCACAAGGTATGCTATGCACGCATGACAAAGTGGTGCTAATGGGCGAATCTGGCTCGGGCAAATCACTGCTATTATCGGCACTGGCAGGACAGATTGCCTATCAAGGTTGGGTGAAATTACACCTACCACACGGTATCGAACAGGCAGATATGCCGCCTTATCTGTGGCGAGACAAAGTTGCCCTACTGACCCAAAATCCACTCATGCTAGATGGCACAGTGCTTGACAATTTACAACTGCCCTACCGTTTTGCTCAGCACAAAGACAAGACTTTTGATTTGCACTGGCAACAAATGCAACTTGCCAAATTCCATAAAGAACCAGATTTTTTGCAGCGTCAGAGTCATAGCCTGTCAGGGGGCGAAAGACAAATTGTGCATTTTTTGCGAACTTTGCAGCTTGATCCAGTTGTTTTGTTGCTTGATGAGCCGACTGCCGCCTTGGACAAAAGCAGTGCAGCCGTGCTGATTGATTGTATCAATCACTGGACTGCTGAAAAAGACCGTGCGGTATTATGGGTTAGCCACCAGCCAGATGAGAGCGACAAACTTGCCGCAAGCTGCTGGTATATGCGTGCAGGCCCTTTGGATACGAGGGTGAGATGATTTTATCAATGCTTGATGTGGCATTTGCTGCAATGCTGATTGTGATTGCCATACTAATTTCTCTCTGGCTGCGGCTTGGTTTGGCAAAAACTCTGCTAATAGCCGCCATTCGCACAGTGGCTCAGCTTAGCCTAATTGGTTTGATTTTGGCATGGGTTTTTGCCAGACAAACATGGTATGAGGTCTTGACAATCTTAACAATTATGACGCTGATAGCCGCTTTTGCTGCCAAAAATCGCATCAGCAAACCCTATCAAGGCTTGCTTTTTGATACTTTATTGTCCTTGAGCGTGGCAACTTTTAGCATTGCCTTGGCGGCTATGTTGTTGATTTTGCAAATTACACCTTGGTATACGCCCCAGTATATCATACCCATTTTGGGGCTGATTTTGGGCAATTCACTGACGGCGATTTCTTTAACCACAGGGCGATTGATTGATTATCTGCACGAACAACAAGCACAAATCCGCATGCTGCTGGCATTGTCAGCCACACCATTTGAGGCGTGTCATCATGCAATCAAAGGTGCAATTACTGCTGGCATGATGCCAACCATCAACTCAATGATGGTGGTCGGCTTGGTAAGCCTGCCCGGCATGATGACAGGGCAAATTTTGGCAGGTGCTGACCCCACCCAAGCTGTGCGTTATCAGATTGTTACCATGTTTTTGATTTGTGCAGGCAGTGCCATCTCTTGTACTTTGTCGGCATTGCTTGTGGTACGAAGATTTTTTGACAATCGACAGCGGCTCTTATTGCCCAATTGATTATATATAATATTATCTTTATTAATATATAATAAAAACACCATATCCTTGTATACAGAAGCAGGCTGACAATCAAAGTTTTGAACCACCTCAAAAAACCATCATCTCATCAAAGTAATTTTGTCAAAGCAGTCCATGCCAAATTTACGCCAGCCCCATTAACCAAACCTTCAAACAAACAAAATAATCAAAAAACAGGCTTATTAACAGCACCACTGTCTAACAGCCTAAACTTTTGGCAAAGTTATGAATAAAAACAGCACAAAGTCTCACCCTGTGCTATTTTATTAAATTAAGCAACTATCTTTGTCAAGTGCGTCAATTATAAGCACTGAACGATAGCATCGCCCATTTTGCTGCATGACACCAGTGTTGTGCCATCTTCATAAATATCTGCAGTTCGCAGCCCCTGCTCTAGTACTTTTTGTACCGCATTTTCAATCTGAGTGGCACAAGTTTCGTTATTTAAGCTATAACGAAGTAGCATCGCCAATGACAAAATTGTCGCCAGCGGATTGGCTTTGTCTTGTCCTGCAATGTCAGGTGCCGAGCCATGTGAAGGCTCATACAAACCCTTGCCATTCTCATCAAGGCTTGCCGATGGTAGCATACCAATAGAACCCGTCAGCATTGACGCTTGGTCGGAGAGAATATCACCAAAAATATTGCCTGTCGCCACCACATCAAACTGCTTGGGAGCCTTGACCAATTGCATGGCAGCATTATCCACATACATATGGCTAAGCTTGACATCAGGATATTCTTTTGCAACTTCGTTAAAAATCTCTTTCCATAATTCTGTGGTTTCTAGCACATTTGCCTTATCCACACTGCACAGTTTTTTGCCGCGTTTTTGGGCAGCCTCAAAAGACACTTTGGCGATACGGCGAATCTCACTTTCGCTATAACGCATGGTGTTAAAGCCTTCTTTTTCGCCTTTATCGTTGGTGATGATACCACGAGGTTCGCCAAAATAAATATCGCCCGTTAATTCACGCACAATCAGAATATCAAGTCCAGACACCACCTCTGGCTTGAGCGTAGAAGCATTGGCGAGCTCTTTATAAAGAATCGCTGGACGCAAGTTGGCAAATAAATTCAAATCCTTGCGAATGGCAAGTAGTCCCCGTTCTGGGCGTAATGGACGCTCCAAATTGTCATATTGTGGAGAACCCACCGCCCCAAGTAATACCGCATCGGCTTTACGCACGATTTCTTGGGTTTGGGCTGGATAAGGTGAGCCATACGCATCATAAGCCTCGCCACCCAATTTGGCATATTCGTAACTAACATCTAGCCCGTTGGCGATGAGTTTGTCAAGCACTTTGACGGCTTGGGCAACGATTTCAGGTCCGATACCATCACCGTTTAGGATTGCAATGTGTTTTGTCATTATATTCTCTTATAATAAATTTTATTAAAATTAACAAATTTGTTGATATGCTTGGCTACTACATGGTTTGTAAAATTATCCAGCAAATAGCCAAACAATAGCCAAATCAGTCAGCAGTGTGTAATTCCTTAAACACCCAAGGTCTGTCCGCACGGGCTTTTTCTTCAAATGCACGAATTTTATCAGCTTCTTGCAAAGTCAAACCAATATCATCCAAGCCATTTAATAAACAATGTTTACGAAATGCGTCCACTTCAAAATTATATTCTTTGCCACTTGGCGAAATCACTTTTTGATTTTCTAAATCCACCGTCAGCTGATAGCCATCATTTGCCAAGCATTCTGCAAACAGTACATCAACCTCATTTTCAGTCAAAATCACAGGAAGCATACCGTTTTTAAAACTGTTGTTATAAAAAATATCGGCATAACTTGGTGCAATAATGGTTCTAAATCCGTACTCATTTAATGCCCACGGTGCGTGTTCACGACTCGAGCCACAGCCAAAATTGGCACGAGTAAGCAGGATTGTCGCACCAAAATAGCGGTCTTGATTTAATACAAAATCAGGATTTTTTGGGCGTTTGCTGATATCCTGCCCCAAATACCCTTCGTCCAAATACCGCAACTCATCAAATAAATTATCGCCAAAGCCTGTGCGTTTGATGGATTTTAAAAACTGCTTGGGGATAATCAAATCAGTATCCACATTGGCACGGTCAAGCGGTGCAACAATGCCAGTTTCGCTGATGTATTTTTTCATTATCTTTTCCTTTTAATCTTTTACCAACTATAATAAGCTGTCAAGCTGGCTGTTGCCAATACTTTGCCATTTAAATTAAAGCCCAAAACCGCAGGGCTGATGGTATTTGGCAAATCCAACACTTCATTTAACGCGTATAGGGTAAAAATATAGCGGTGCGGTTTGTCGCCCTGTGGGGGAAATGCCCCAATAAAACCTGCCAAACCTGCATCATTTTGCAATTCGATAACGCCATTGCCAAAATCATTAGATTTGCCTTTTGGCAATTCACGCCAATCAGCAGGGATATTAAACGCATTCCAGTGCCAAAAACCCGAGCCTGTTGGTGCATCAGGGTCGTACATTGTCAGCACAAAACTTTTGGTTTCTTGCGGAGCATTTTGCCATTTCAGATTTGGGCTGATATTATTGCCTGTATAGCCCCAAATGTTGGCAACATAGTCGTTTGCCAGTGTGCTGTTTGGAGCAATGCCATCGCACGATAACACCATTTCGCCTTGAATTTGTGCAGGTTGGCGGACTTCCAAATAAGGGTTTTGGGCTAAGTTGTTCATTGCACTATTCCTTTTGGTTGATTAACAAAATTTCGTTTATATAGCCGATGGCTTTCAATATTTGCCTGTGCATCTTTAATATCCCAAATTTGCAATTCCCAAGGATAATAAAAATTACTGGCGTTTTTAAAATAACTATGAATGCCAATATAGCCGTCCACATCACGCAAATACCAATTTTTGAGTTGATATTTATCTTTGTATTCGTCCAAATGCGTTAAAAATTTCACCGATACATTCGGACGGCAAAATCCCTCTTGCTCCAAAAATATCATTTAAGATATTATTAACAGGATATTGATTTTGTCTTGCCAAATAGCGGTTAATTTTATCAAAAATTCTTTCGGCAGTTTTTACCCGATAATAAAAATGAATGTCTTTGATATCAGCAAAAAACAAATAATCATTAATCGCTTCGTGCAAATTCAGCCGATACGACAAAATATGTGCGGTTGGCACATTGGCAAGTGTTCGTGATAAATTCACTTTCTCAACCTTGCCTGTTTCAAAATAATCGGTTGAATATTGGGCGTGAATTTGGTTAATTTCACGAATTAATCGTTCGGTTTTTTCCAAATAATTCATTTTTATTTAAGATAAATTAAGCTCATCATTAAGACACTTTAACATATACCTTTGGTAGTCATCAAGTGTTTTAAAATACTTAACATCATCGCCATATAATCTCAAACCATCAAAACGAAAACCCTCATCAATAAAGAAACTTTCACTGGCAATATGCCCTGCTACGGTTGGAAAAGTCGGAGCAATGTCATAACTATCCAATCGCCAAAGGGTGGCAAAATAACCTTTTTGCCTATGTTTAAAAATTTCAATTTTAAATACCCACAATTCGCCATTAGCCATTTCTATGGGGTCGGTGATTGGGGTTTTGATAAGTTTGGAATAATTCATTTATCCAAATCTTCCTTTTCACCAGCTCATATCTCATCACATCTGTTATTTTGATGTAAAATCAATAGGGATTATAACCAAATTCAATTTCATTGATATTTTCACCAGATAACACACAAGAAATTACAACCTTGAATCTCTCAAATCGGTCATACATATCCGTTTGGTCATCAGCATTGATTTTATCAATAGCAAAATTTTCCCAACCTGTTATCATCATCAAATCAATGATTTGATATAAAAATACAATCATGTCTCTTGGAATATCAGTTGGGTACGGATATACCTTTTGAATATTTAAAATAGATTGCTCCAACTTAATATATTCACTATCACACCAAACATAATCATCAACCCATTTCCCAATAAAGGAATTGACATCATAGTCAATAGACATAGGCACATTTCTATAAAAGTCAATCACTTCTTAATCATCCACTCTATTCATATTAATATCAAAGGTTCCATTTCTGGTACTTTTGTTATTTAGCTTTTCAGGCGAAGACACCTCTTTCCAAGCACCGCCCTTATGCCCTGTCCTATCTCGTGTTATGTAACTATTGCCTTTTTTAAAGATAACAGTATTACCAGAACTTCTTAAATTAGTCCGTGTATACCCTAACGCAACAGCAGCTTTTGCAGCCTCGGTATCGTTTTTAAAATTGGTCCACTTGTAGCTCTTGCAGGAGTTGTAGTGGCGTTCGTGGGCGGAGTTTGTCGTTGGCTATTAGTTACAGCGGTAGTCGTGGTAGTTTGTTTACTACCTTTACTGAGCTTACCAGCAAAAGATATTGTTGGCACAGTTATAACGACACCAATCATAATGGATAACAATGTTTTTTTAAACATAAAGACCTCACATATGTTGGTTTAATAAAATAAAACTCAATTCTACGCCACCGCTCGCACATCGACAAAATGCCCATAAATCGCCGCTGCTGCTGCCATTGCAGGGCTAACAAGATGCGTGCGACCGCCATTGCCTTGGCGACCTTCAAAGTTGCGGTTGCTGGTACTGGCACAATGCTCACCTGCTTGCAATTTATCGGCATTCATCGCAAGGCACATTGAACAACCCGGCTCACGCCATTCAAAACCTGCGTCAATAAAAATCTTATCCAACCCCTCATCTTCGGCTTGTTTTTTTACCAAACCAGAACCCGGCACAATCATCGCTTGCTTAATGCTGGCAGCAACCTGCTTTCCTTTGGCAATCGCCGCCGCCTCACGCAAATCTTCAATGCGTGAATTGGTGCATGAGCCGATAAATACGCGGTCAAGAGCGATATCAGCAAGCGACTGCCCTGCCGACAGACCCATGTACTGATAAGCACGAGACCAGTCGTTTCTTTGTACATCATCTTTGGCATCTGCCAGTGTTGGCACGCTTTGGTTGATACCAATAACCATCTCAGGAGAGGTTCCCCATGATACTTGCGGCTCAATCTCTTCGCCCTGCATGACAATCACCGTATCAAATACGGCATCATCATCAGAATGCAAAGTATGCCAATAGCTGACAGCCTTGTCCCAATTTTCGCCCACTGGAGCATGCGGACGACCTTTGACATAGTCTATTGTCTTATCATCAACCGCCACCAAGCCCACTCTGGCTCCTGCCTCAATCGCCATGTTGCACACTGTCATGCGACCTTCGATGGACATATCACGGAACACCTGACCGCCAAACTCTATCGCATAACCTGTACCACCTGCTGTGCCAATTTTGCCAATGATTGCCAAAACAACATCTTTTGGCGTTACGCCCTTACCCAATTTACCATCAACACGCACCAGCATATTTTTCATTTTTTTGGCAACAAGGCACTGAGTCGCCAATACATGCTCAACCTCACTTGTGCCAATGCCGTGAGCCAAACAGCCCAAAGCCCCATGCGTGGCGGTATGGCTATCACCACACACCACTGTCATGCCCGGCAAAGTCAGCCCCTGTTCAGGCCCAACCACATGCACAATGCCCTGACGAATGTCATTGATGCCAAATTCGGCGATATTAAACGCTTGGCAGTTATCATCAAGCGTTTGCACTTGAATTCTTGAAGTATCGTCCTTGATGCCTGCGATGCCCTCTGCGCGCTCTTTTTGCGAGGTTGGTACATTGTGGTCTGGCGTGGCGATATTTGCCGAAATACGCCATGGCTTGCGTCCAGCCAATTGCAACCCTTCAAATGCCTGCGGACTGGTTACCTCATGCAACAAATGGCGGTCAATATAAATCAAACTTGAGCCATCATCACGGCTTGCCACCAAATGATCATTCCACAATTTGTCGTATAAAGTTTTGCCTGCCATATTAACTCCACGGTTAGCTAATCACTTAATTGTCAGTATAAGCGGTTTTTAATAATAAAACAAATTTATAATTTTTTAAAATTATAAAACTTTTTGGAATAATTTTCACCAGTTAATCCACATCATTATAGCAAATTTGCCCACACTTGACAAAAACACAGGCAAAAACAAAAAACCAAATCAATGACGATTTGGTTTTTTTGGCTTATTTTGGTGGTGGTCCGTATCTGTTTTCCGTCTGATCGCCTTCGATGGCAAGTAAGGCAATCAACGCTAAAGTACCAAACAATGGAATCAATGATAACAAATACCACCAGCCACTTTTGTTGGTGTCATGCAAGCGTCTTGCACCAACAGCAATTTCTGGTATAAAAAATGCCAAGCTTGCCAATATGGTAATAACAAAATTAAAATCAGGACAATCGTCAGATTCACAGTACTCCAGTGCATTTAAAAAAGCATCATTGAATAATATTGCATCTAAAAATATTGCTGCAATCATAATTAAAGAACGGGACAGAAAAAAGAACCAATATTCTTTGCGTCTTGCTCGACCGCGAAAATTGGCATAATTTTTCATGCATTTGACAAACCAATCAATAAGGTTATATTCCGCTTCTGGTTTTTGTCTTGATTTTTGCGATACCTGATTTGACACAACCGTTGCTACCTATCTGCCAAGTGTTTCATGCACAACCTTTTCTTATATAATACATTGATAACTTACTGTTAAGTAAAAAGAAACTAAGAATACCTTAGTCTAACAATGCTAAGATACTTTTAGTATGAAGTCAAGCCAAATTAAGCAAATTTACCCCTATGATTTATCAAGCAGTCCATGGTATATCACCAACCAAGACATTAATGCCAATCACCACAGTTTTGGCTTCTCGTTGCCAATATCCACCGACGCAAACAATTGCTTTTTTATAAATTCGAAAAAGCAACACATGGTATTATTTGTGCTATAAAAACAGTTTTATTAAGTTGCACAATGATCAAATTATCGCCAATGGTAAAATATACGCTTGATAAATTTGCATTACCAAAAATTTTCATTGCAAAACTTTTTGGAATACTTTAAGCTATAGCCATCACTAAATATCTGTATGCTTATTTGTACGACTGGACACCACCATGAACACCATCAATCTTGCTACTTTTGTTGCCGTCATGCAAACAGGTAGCATCTCTGCCGCTGCCGAAAAACTATACATCACCCAGCCTGCTGTCAGCAAACGAATCAAAAACCTAGAAGATGAATTTGGCACTGTGCTGTTTGATACCGTTGGTCGTAGCATTATTCCAACGGATGCCGCCCATGATTTATTGCCCTATGTGCGTCGCTGGCTTGATGATTACGAAACCTGCAAAGCAAGCCTACAGCACGCCAAAGAAACCGTTTCAGGTCGCCTAACCATTGGCACCAGTCATCACATCGGGTTGCACCATCTTGCCCCTGTGCTAAAGCGATTTATCCAAACCTACCCTGCTGTGCAGCTGGAGGTGCGGTTTGTTGATTCTGAAGAGGCACACAAATTGGTGTTAGAAGGCGAGATTGCTTTGGCATTTTTGACACTGCCACCAACCTTTGACAGACGGCTCAATTATCACACACTGTGGAGCGATCCGTTGTATTTTGTTACAGGGACGCTTAGCCCTTTGGCACAAAAATCCAAAGTCAGCCTAATGCAGTTGGCACATTATCCTGCCATTTTGCCCGCTGCCAATACTTTTACCAGCCAGATTACGCTGGCGGAATTTGCCAAATATAATTTGCGACCCTATGCCACCATGAGTACCAATCCGCTAGAATCCATTCGTATGCTGGTATCTGTCGGCTTGGGCTGGTCAGTGCTGCCTGAGACGCTCATTAATCAAGATTTGATTAAAATTGACATGGCAGAAACCATTGAATTGCAGCGACATCTAGGGCTGGTTACCAATCCAAATCTAACACGCTCCGCCAGTATGCAAGCACTCCTATCCATTTTATCCATCGCACCATAATGTCGCCTGACGATTATCAAACAAGCTCGTCGCCTAGGCAGTGACAAATAAAGCATATCGCAACAAAAACAGGCCATTGTCAGCCTGTTTTTTATGGTTCAAAAGCCAGATAATTGACGCAGTGCCGCCTTTAGCAAAGCGGAAGTATTGGTAGCGTCCTCAACTTGGGATTGGGCAAGTTTAATGGCAGCTTGGGCTTCTTTTTCTTTGTAGCCAAGATTTAATAAGGCACTTTCAACCTCGGCAATTGCCTGCATACCACCATCGGCAACATCGGTAAATAAATGCTCGCCAGTGGTTATATCGCCAGCAAATTCGTTGAGCTTACCCTTAAGGTCTAAAATGATGCGTTGGGCTGTCTTTTTGCCAATGCCCGGCACACGCACCAATGCCACATCATTATCTCGCTCAACGGCTTGCCTGATTTCGGCAGCGGTCAAGGTTGATAGCATTGCCAGTGCCATTTTTGCACCCACGCCGTTAATCTTGATGAGTTTGCGAAACACATCACGGTCTTGTTTGTCAATAAATGCAAACAGACTCTCGGCATCTTCACGCACATGGTGATGCACATACAAAGTCAAAGTTGCACCAACGGTCAGCTGGTAAAATGACGGAATGGGCAACTCCAACTCATAACCCACGCCACCAGTTGTCATCAGACAAGCAACAGGTGCATTCAGATATTGCACCTGCCCTGTGATACTGCCAATCATTTGTAATATTCAACCATTTTTTCTAGGCTGATTGGGCGAATCTTGCTGGCATTACCCGCTGCACCAAATGCCTCATAGCGTGCCTCACAAATCTCCTGCATTGCCTTGATTGAGGCTGATAGATATTTGCGTGGGTCAAATTCCGCTGGGTTTTCGTTCATGAATTTACGAATCGCCCCTGTGCTTGCCAGACGCAAATCAGTGTCGATATTAATTTTGCGTACGCCATGCTTGATTGCCTCAACCAATTGCTCAACAGGCACGCCATAAGTTTCGCCAATATTACCGCCATTTTCGTTGATGACTTTTAGCCATTCTTGTGGTACAGAGCTTGAGCCATGCATGACAATATGCGTATTTGGCAAAGCAGCATGAATTTCTTTAATGCGGTCAATTGCCAAAATATCACCTGTGGGTGGACGCGTGAATTTATAAGCACCATGCGATGTTCCAACAGCAATCGCCAACGCATCAACATTGGTATCAGCAACGAATTGACGAGCTTCTTCTACCGAGGTTAATAACTGGCTGTGGTCAAGCACCCCTTCGGCACCCACACCATCTTCCTCGCCTGCCATACCTGTCTCAAGACTGCCCAAAACACCAATCTCACCTTCAACCGATACGCCACACGCATGAGCCATTTTGACCACTTCACGCGTGACAGAGACATTATACGCATAATCGGCAGGCGTTTTGCCGTCTTCTTTTAGTGAACCATCCATCATCACCGAACTAAAGCCAAGCTGAATCGAACGCTGGCAAACTGCTGGACTGGTACCATGATCTTGGTGCATAACAACAGGAATGTGTGGCCATTCTTCAATGGCTGACAAAATCAAATGACGCAAAAAAGGTGCACCTGCATATTTGCGAGCACCTGCCGATGCTTGCACAATCACTGGCGAATTGGTTTTGTCCGCCGCCATCATAATGGCACGCATTTGCTCAAGGTTATTGACATTAAATGCTGGCAAGCCATAGCCATGTTCAGCAGCATGATCCAGCAGTTGGCGTAATGAAACGAGTGCCATAATTCTCTCCCGAATTTAATAAGTAACTTGATTAAAATTTATCAAAATCTCTGCAAAATCATCAAAGATGAATGCCATTATTATACCACATCAATGGTATTTCATACAGTGTTTTCTACCCAGTTGATTGCCTGTACAAATACAATAAAAGCCAACAAAATGCTGGCTTTTTTATCAGAGCTTGAATCAGTACTGCTGATCTTCAGGTGCTCTTGCTTCGGCAGATTGACCATTTTCTGCGTTACCAGTTGCTTCGGTAACTGCAGCACCGATATTTTTGGCAGCTTCCGAAGCGGTTTCGGCAGCATTTTCTACAGCGTTGGTTGTTGTTTGAGCAGCATTTTGTGCAGCGGCTTCAGCCTCTTTGGCAACTTGTTCTGTGCTTGCTTTTACATCAGCGGCAGCAGAATCAGCAGTTTGTTTGGCTGAATCTTGGGTTTGTTGGCTGCAAGCTGCCAATAGCAACGCCGCCACTATTGCAAATAAACTCTTGTTCATACTTCATCTCTCTTTGCTTGCCCTGCATCGGCTTATGATACCCTTGGGTAGTTTGGCGATGATTTGGCAAAATTAACTAAATGCTATTAGTTTAGTCATACCCAACCAATTTGACAAGTGCAATAGTAAAAATGCAACAAAAAATAACAAAGCATTAATTTACCATTAAGTTTGGCAAATATCTGGTGGCTTTTGTACAAAATTACAAGTGGATTAATGCCAACTTATCCAGCCTTGCTGTCTGATTTGGCATAAAACAACCACCCGCCTTAACTGGCTTGCAAGGCAGCAATTGCAGGCAAAGTCTTGCCCTCAACAAATTCCAAAAACGCCCCACCGCCTGTTGATAAATAATCAACACCATCAGCAACTTGATACTTGTCAATCGCTGCCAGCGTATCACCACCACCTGCGATACTAAAGCCCTGACTGTCTCTGACGGCAAACGCCAATATCTGCGTACCTGTGCCAAATTTATCCACTTCAAATACCCCAACAGGACCATTCCATAAAATTGTAGCGGCATTGTGAATATGCTGGGCAATCAACTCGGCACTGTCTTTAGCAATGTCCAAAATCATCTCATCATCAGCAATATCATGCACAGATTTGACTTGGGCATCAGCCTTGTCCAAAGAGCCCAAAAAGTCATCAAAGTTGATTTGTGATTTTTTGGCAACCACGACCTCTGATGGCAGCAAAATATTGGTTTTTTGCATGATTTGCTTAGCGGTTTCTACCAAATCAGGCTCGTATAATGACGCACCAACATTCACCCTTGTAGCGGCAAGGAAAGTATTGGCAATACCGCCACCAACAACGATACTGTCGCATTTTTCGGCAAGGCTTAATAGTACATCAAGTTTGGTTGATACTTTTGAGCCGCCAACAATTGCCAGTACAGGCGATTGCGGATTGTCCAAAGCACGCGATAAAGCGGATAATTCAGCAGCCAGCAGATTGCCTGCACAAACCGACTTGGCTTGACCCTTGGCGGCACGAATCACCCCTTCGGTTGAGGCTTGGGCTCGATGAGCCGTGCCAAAAGCGTCCATGACAAACACATCGCACAAGTTGGCATACTGCTCGGCAAGTTTGTCGTCATTTTTCTTTTCGCCGACATTAAAACGCACATTTTCAAGCAAAACCAACTCGCCTGCAGCAATTTCTACACCGTCCAAATAATCCGTCTCAAAGCGTACTGGCATATCCAGTGCCGCCGCAAGATAGTCCGCCACAGGTTGCAATGAATATTTTGTCTCAGGCTCGCCTTCAACTGGGCGACCCAAATGCGATGCAACCAACACGGCGGCATTTTTTGCCAACGCGTCTTTTAAGGTGGGCAGTGCCGCCTGCAATCGCACATCACTTGTGATGACGCCGTCTTTGATTGGCACATTCAAATCCTCACGAATCAGCACGCGTTTGTTTGACAAATCCAACTCATTCATGGCAACGATGGTCATAGGTTATCCTTATAAATTAATAAAGCAAAACTAATGAAATGATATAATACAATCAATCCGATTATAAAAAATTTTTATAATCCTTGCAACCGTTGTTTTGGGCATAACTGACAAACAAGCAAAAATCATCAATACAAATTATCAAGCCCAATACCAACTAATTATAAAAATAAAATTCACTGATTATTTAATTTAACTAAACCTGAAAAATCGCCCCGTCCGCCAAGCGATATGCCACCAAATTACCGCCCCAAACGCAACCACCGTCCAAAGCACGCACAAATTTGGTGTCTATTTCGGCTCGCAAAGCTGCCCAATGCCCAAATAAAATACGCCGCTCACGCACCACAAACCACTCAAACCACGGACGAAAATCAGGTGGCATATCATCATCAAGCGTCTGCTTGAATGAAAATTCCAGCAGCCCTGATTCGCTGCACAGACGCATACGAGTTAAGTAGTTGGCGATGGCACGCATTCTTTTGTAGCCGTTTAATTTATCCGACCATTCATCTGATTTTTTGCTGTATAAATTAGGCAGCAGTCTATCAAGCTGCTTTAGGCTGCCGCTAAGCTGATTTTGTAGCTCTTTGGCGTATTTGGCTGCCTCGCTAATGCTCCAATTAGGCGGTATGCCAGCATGCGTCAGGACGGTTTTGTTGTCAGGAAAAACAAGCAGTGGCTGATTGCGTAACCAATTAAGCAGCTCATCGCAATCTTTTGCTGTAAATATCGCCTCCGTCTTGTCTTTGGGCTTGACTGGCAAGATGCCTCGCCATGTGGCAATTAAAGTAATGTCATGGTTGCCAAGCACTGTGGTCAATGCCCCCATGTCGGACAATTGCTTGGCTTGGCGTAAAGTTGCCAGCGAATCCTCACCTCGTGCAACAATATCACCCGCAAGCCATAATTTATCACAGCTTGCATCAAATTGTATCACCTCAAGCAGCTGATTAAACGCTGCATGACAGCCTTGTAAATCACCGATAACATAGTGATGACGGTATTTTTTTGTATGATTTTTCATGGATAGTCTGTATTTGTTTGGTGAACCAAGTTAATTGATACGCTTGGCAACCAAGTCAGCAAGTGCAACAAATTCTGCCACGCCCAAGGTCTCAGGTCTGGCTTGTGGATTGATGGCAATCTGCTCAAAATCCGTCTCATCAAGCGTTGGCAATAAGGCACTCGCCTTAAAAATAGCACGCAAAGTCTTACGGCGATGATTAAACGCCTCACGCACCACAAGTGAAAACACCGCCTCATCTTTGGCAGTGATGGGTTTGTTGGCAAATGGCGTTAAGCGAAAAACGGCACTGGTAACTTTTGGCGGCGGATTAAACGCTCCATTTGGCACAGTCAGCAAATATTCCGACTGACAATGATATTGCATAATCACCGACAACCTGCCATATGCCTTGGTATTTGGCTCTGCAGTGATGCGATCAACAACTTCTTTTTGGAGCATAAAGTGCATATCACAAATCACATCGGCAAACTCCAGCAAGCGAAACAAGATTGGCGTTGAGATATTATATGGCAGATTGCCCACCACACGAAACGCCCCTTTGCCTTGCTTGATGGCAAGCTCTCGGTAATCAATATCCATGGCGTTATCATTAATGATGGTAAAATCAGGGTGGCTATTTGCACCAATGTTAATCTTTAATTGAGCTGCCAAATCTCGATCAAGCTCAATGACCGTCATGCCATCAACCTCTGCCAACAATGGCTCGGTCAAAGCCCCCAGCCCCGGCCCAATCTCAAGCAAATTATCCCGTCTATCAAGCCCAATTGCCGCAACAATTTGAGCAATAACAGTGGTGTCATGCAAGAAATTTTGACCAAATCGCTTTCTGGGTGCGTGTTTTGCCTGCTGGGGAGATTTTGGAATAATATGTACCATGGCTAAATTAACTAATTATAATAAATGATATAAAATTTTATCAATCAACCACGACAGATGGTTGTTTTGGTGCTACAATCGTGGCAAAAGGTGATAAATGACAGTCTCAAGCTGATTTTGTCGATACTGGCTTGACTTATGATAGCATGATTTGCTGATTTTTGCTGAACTGTTTGGCAAATGATTGTACAAATCAGCCAGCGGTCATCTTTTGGGCATAATTAATCGCCTGCCATAGACTTGAACTTGATGCACCGCCTCGCCCTGCCAAATCCAATGCCGTGCCATGATCCACCGAAGTACGCACATAGGGCAGTCCCAGCGTGATATTTACCGTATCACCAAATCCGTGCGATTTTAGGGGAGCAAGCCCCTGATCGTGGTACATGGCAATAACCGCATCACAGCTACCCAGATGTGGCTTGGTAAACAATGTATCAGCTGACATGGCAAACGAGACATCGATACCAGCCGCTTGCATCTGTGCCAATGCTGGGTTAATGACGGTCAGCTCTTCATCGCCCAAATGCCCTTGCTCGCCTGCATGGGGATTTAGCCCACAAACCAAGATTTTTGGCTTGGCAATGGCAAATTTTTCGACCAGTGCCTGATGGGTGATTTGTACGGTTTTGATGATTTCATCAAAATTTATGGCATCTGCAACTTGTCTTAGTGGCAGATGGGTTGTTACCAAAGCAACCTTCATGGCCGCATTGGCAAGCATCATCACCACCTTATCACAGGCTGCCTTGTGCATAAAATATTCTGTATGCCCACTAAATGGTGTACCGTTATCAAGCAAAATACCAGCGTCAATCATCACTGATTTTTGGATTGGGGCGGTGATGATTGCAGCCACTTGATTTGCCATTGCCAACCGATGAGCCAGCCTTAGCTGTTTTTCAACCATGATGGCGTTGGCAGGGTTTAACTTTGATGGTTTTACCTTTTCATGACAAGCTATGCTCAAAATCACCACATCGCTACTTTGACTGGGATAAAACAAATCATCGCCTGTCTCATGCGATATTTTGCTTGGGCAATCTGATTGCTCAAGCCAAGCTGCAGGCAGTTGCTCAATCTCATCAGGCACATCAATGATAGACCATGCTGGCAAGCGATCAATCACCCCTGCCGTCTTTAGTTGTTTGGCACGCTCGTACAAGGCGGTAGCATCAGCAGCAATCAGCCATCGCCCTGTTAATTTGGGCAAAATATCCAGCACAATATCCATGCCAATCCCAGCAGGCTCGCCTGTGGTGATAAGCAGAGGTTTTTTTTGCGACAAAGCGGTCTGGCATAGAGGGGATTTTGGTAAATTTTGGTAGACTGCTGACATTTTTTGGCTATCCGATGGTGATTTTGTGGTACAATTTGCCAAGACAGTTTAGCACTTTTTTTGGCAAAAATCGACAAAACACCCAGCAAGGACATGACATGACCCCAGATAATGACAAGCCAGATGGTCTGATGAGCCGCCAACCGCCACATAATATCGAAATGGAGCAGTCGCTATTGGCGTCATTGATGAGCATTCCAGAGGCTTTTACAAATATCGAAACCATCGTCAGCAGTGAGGATTTTTATGGTGAGCGGCACAAAAAAATCTTCGATGCCATCAATCACCTAGCCAACATCAATCAGCCCTACGATGCCCTGATGGTGCATGATTACCTTGAGCGAGTAGGTCAGCTCCAGCAGGTTGGCGGTGAGGAATATTTGGCAACCATCAACCAAAGCACGGCGAACTTTTTTAATCTTATCAGCTATGCTGAAAAGGTAAGAGAGCTGTCCATTTATCGACAGCTGATTGGCTCGGCAAATAATATGCTCGCCCTTGCCTATCACCCAAAAAAACAAACCGCCACGGAGATTTTGGATACCGTTGAGGCGGATATTTTTCGCATTGGTGAAAGTTTTGCCAGAGGCTCAAGCAAAACAGGGCCGCAACGCATTGATGATGTACTGGTCAATGTAACCAACCAACTACAAGAGCTGCGTACTCGTCCCAATGGTCTGATTGGGGTAAATACAGGCTTTGAAGAGTTAAATAATAAAACCTCAGGCTTTCAAGATGGCAATCTGATTGTGCTGGCTGCCAGACCTGCCATGGGCAAAACCGCATTGGCATTAAACTTTGTGCAGGCTGCCTTGATGGAAAATAAAGCCGCTGCGGTATTTTCTATGGAAATGTCAGCCGAAGACATTGCCATACGAATGTTGGCGGCATGGGGAGGCATTCATCAAGGGCGACTAAGTTCGGCAAATATGCAAGAAGATGAATGGGCAAGATTAATGAACGCCATGACCCTATTACAAGAAAAAAATCTCTACATTGACGCTCGTTCAGATCTTAGTCCATCAGAAATACGCGCCAGCTGTCGCCGCATTGCCAAAAACCACCCAAATGGACTGGGCATGGTGATGGTTGATTATATGCAATTGATGCGTGTGGCAAATCTAAGCCATAATAAAGTTGCCGAAATTGGCGAAATTTCTCGCAGCTTAAAGGGCTTGGCTCGTGAGCTAAACTGCCCTGTCATCGCTTTGTCGCAATTAAACCGTGCCGCTGATGACCGACCCAACAAACGCCCCATGCTGTCAGATATTCGAGAATCTGGACAGATTGAGCAAGATGCTGACTTGGTTCTGTTTGTTTATCGAGAGCATTACTACAAACAAGATAAAGATGAACTAAAAAATATCGCCGAATTAATCATCGGCAAAAACCGCCGTGGCGAACGAGGCACGATACCGCTGAAATTCTTGGGAGAATATGCACGCTTTGAGGATTTGATCCCTTCAGAGCTGCCCAGCGATTATGTGATGGAAGAATGATTTTTCCAGCAAACAAACAAGCCAACTGCCAGCCATATCATCACAAGTTTGGCTAATTCACATCAACTTTATCAAGCAATAATACAATGAGAAGTACGACAATCACCATACACCCAGATGCACTGGCACACAATCTGCAAGTCATCAAAAACAAACTGCAACCAACCACCAAAGTCTTGGCGATGGTCAAGGCCAATGCCTATGGTCATGACATCGAAGCCACCCTGCCTGCCTTGTCCGCCGCGGACGGCTTTGGGGTGGCGTGCATGAGCGAGGCTATGGCAGTGGCAAACGCCCTGACAGTTGCCAAGCCCATTATTCTTATCGAGGGCGTATTTAGTCAAGCAGAATGGCAGCTCGCCATCGAAAAAGATTTTGGCTGCGTTGTTCACCATAATCAGCAGCTAAATTGGGCATTGCAAAATCAGCCCCAAGCCACCGCCCTGTGCCGCACCATTTGGCTAAAATACAACACAGGCATGAGCAGACTGGGATTTGATGACACTACCATTATTGATGCAGCCAAGGCACTAAGCGATGCAGGCTATCGGTTGATTTTAACCAGCCATTTTGCCTGTGCTGATGACAAAACCCACCCACTAAATGCCGTACAGATTGACAAATTTAACGCCGCACTGGCACAGATTCGCAAATTTGCTCCCAATACACAAGCCTCTTTGTGCAATTCGGCAGGTGTGTTTAATTTTGACACAGTGCATTATGACTGGGTGCGTGCAGGCATCGCCCTGTATGGCTCAAAGCCAACCGCACAGCACCAAGCCAGCGAACTTGGGCTAAAACCTGCCATGACCGTATCTGCACAAATCATGGCAATTCATGAGCTGGCCAAAGGTCAAAGCGTTGGCTATGCTGCCTTGTGGACAGCAAGCAATGATTGCCGCATTGCAGTGGTGAGCATTGGTTATGGTGATGGCTATCCGCGTGTGATTGCAGATGCTCATGTTGGTATCATTGATAAGAATAATCAACTACAACACTGCCCCATCGTTGGGCGAGTGGCGATGGATATGCTGATGGTTGATATTAGCAATATCGAAGCCGAGCTGGGTGCAACTGTAATTTTGTGGGGCACATCACCACACATTGATGAGATTGCCGCCCGTGCAGGCACCATTGGTTATGAGCTGATGTGTCGGCTCACCACTCGCCCAACACGACAAATTAAAACAATCAATGAGTCGTTGTGATACAATAAAACTTCAAAATTATCTAAGGAGATATATGAAATACTCAATCAACACACTGCTGATATTGGTCGCACTGTTAAGCACTGGTTCAGCTTATGCCAAATTAGCAATTGATAATGATGCTCGCCTAAAAATTGGTGCAAACGCCAGTTTTAACGCCACCGCCTATGCCAGCAAAAACCAAATCACCCTGATGCCACAAGCATTCTATGACAATAACCGTGTGTACATTGAAGGTGCTGAAGCAGGTATCTACGCCCTAAAAGACAATCGTCAGCAGCTGCGTCTTGGTGCCAGCTATGATGGCCGTAGCTTTAGCCCAGATGATGCAGATACTTCGGCACTTAGGCAACTTGACAAGCGTCAATGGTCAGCACTGGCACACGCCAGCTATATGTACATCACCGCTTATGGTGGTCTGAAGGTCAAAGCAAGCACCGATTTATTAGACAGACATGGCGGTCAAACAGTCGCCCTATCACACTTAAGCAAATTCACCAAAGATGCATGGACCATCTATCCTGAAATTGGTGCCGTTTGGCAAAGCAAAGACTACAATCAGTACTACTATGGCATCAGTCCCAACGAGAGCCTGCGTACTACTTTGCCAGAATATCAAGCAACTTCTGGCTGGTCGCCATTTGCAACCGTTACCGCCAATTATCAGCTCAATGACAAAATCAGTCTCTTTGCCAATCAGCGACTGGAATTGCTCTCAAAAACCCAAAAAGACAGCCCGCTGACAGATGGCAGTATTGATAGCAAGACACGCATCGGTGTCAATTATCAATTCTAAATCACAAAAAACCACCGAACTTTCGGTGGTTTTTATTAAATCTTGATAATCAATCTTCAGATGCCTTAAGCTGGATATAGTTTTCGATACCCATATCCTCGATTAGCTCTTGTTGTGTATTTAGCCAATCTTCATATTCTTCATTGCCATCTTTTAGTTTTACCAAAATCTCTCTTGAGACATAATCACGATTTTCTTCACAAACGCCAATGGCATCAACCAGTACATCATGCTTGCGTTGCTCAAGTTTTAGGTCGCACGCCAAAATTTCAGCGACATTTTCGCCAATCAACAACTTGCCAAGCTCTTGCAAATTTGGCAAGCCTTCAAGCAATAAAATTCGCTCAATCAGCTCGTCAGACCATTTCATTTCTTGAATGGACTGCTTATAAAACGCTTCATTTAGCTCATTAATGCCCCAGTTTTTGACAATGCGTGCGTGCAAAAAATACTGATTAATCGCAATCAATGACTGTCCCAATACCAGATTTAATGCACGGATAACTTGCTTATCACCTTTCATAACACTCTCCAATCAATGTGCTGCGGTTGGCTGTGTTGGTTCAGCAGTTACGCTTTGTAGGTAGTTTTGTAGCCCCATCAAATCAATCAGACGCAGCTGTTTTTCTAGCCAGTGTGCGTGGTCTTGCTCGGTATCTTCTAGCTGACGCACCAGCATATCACGCGTTACATAGTCTCTCTCTGCTTCACAAAGGGCAATGCCTTCTTTAAGATGCTCTTGTACACTATGCTCCAAATCCAAATCGCTTTTTAGCATACTTGGTACATCATGCCCAATGTTGATTTTGCTGACCTGCATATTTGGCACACCGCCAAGCATCAAGATGCGTTGAATGATCAATTGGGCGTGCAGCGTCTCATCTTCCATTTCATGATAAATGCGATCGTACAATTTGCCAAAATGCCACTCGGCATACATTTGCGAATGAATAAAATACTGATCTCTTGCACCCAGTTCGCCGCCCAATAAAAAGTTCAGATAATCAATGACTTTTTGAGATGATTTCATAATATGACTGCCTATGTTGGTTGATGTGTGATTTGCTGATTGCTCATCAAATCAAATTTATGTGGCGTATGATAACACACAAATGCCCAAAAATAAGCCAAATTTTGTAAGGTTATTGAACTGCGAACGCTTCACACTCTGACGATTGCTTGCAAATGCAATAAAAAATCATCTACAAACCAACCCAGAATCCATGCGTTAATAACAGAATAAGCCATTGTTTTTATTGAATTTTTTGATAATTTTAATAAGAATTATTTTAAAAAAGAACACCACAGCTGACAATGATTATCCATTCGGTGAATGTCGGCTGTGGTGATTGATATTTTTATAGATTGGTTTTGTATTTTTGGTAACAATTGGGTAACAATATTGCAAACCCTGCAAATCAACTTGCCATAACATCGATGCCGATGGCACAGGCTTTATGCTCTTCAACCAAATCCTGCACCATTGGTATGCAGCAACCACAGCAAGTGCCAACAAGCAGCGTCTCTTGCAAACCCTGCACACCATCTACGCCAGCAGCCAATGCGGTTTTGATTTGGGTATCTTTGACATCATGGCAGATACAAACATACATCAGATAAGCCCCTTATATAGCTGTTGCACACTGATTGGTATTTATCAAGCGTGCCAAAACTCATTTACAAAAGCAAAGAATTCTCTTTTGTCCTTATATTAACAATAACCGTTCGTATTTGCAAATATTTTTTGGCTAAATTTATCAAAATATCAAAAAATCATCAAATCACGCCCTGTTGTGATATTTTTGTATCATTTACTGGTTTTTTGGTGGCTTTATCTGTACAAAACCAACAGCAATCGCTAAAATGTTTAATGGGTATTTTATTGGCACAAAAATAACAGAGATAACAACAATGACAACATTAAAACCATTACTGACAACGCTTGGCGGTATATTTGCCATCAGTGCCATTTTGTATGCAAGCCCAGCCCAAGCAAACTGCACCTTGCCAGCGGTCAAGCTCTCTGGTAGCTTTGAAAAAATCACCTGCACAGCTGACCCCAAGACGCTTTTGGCAAGCACCGCAACAGGCAAGCCTTTGGCGTTACTTGATGACACAGGTACTGTTTTGGCAGACTTGTCCGCCTATCAAGCGGTATTGCCCATGAATTTTCAGGCAAACTTATTGCCTGTATTAAAAAATAATAAGGTTGGCTACATTGACCGCCAAGGTAGGGTTATTATCGGCTTTGATTATGATAAAATGCCCACAGATGATTGGGCAAGAGCTGCCAGCGATGAACGCATCATCACCTATGCCAATGGTCGCTATGTCATCATCAGCACAATCGGTCGCTTGATTCGCACTTTTGCCCCCAGCGTCAGTCAAATTGATGATTATCAAGCAGGGCAGGCAAGCGTGATACAAGATGGGCAGCAGTTTAGCATTGATAAAAATGGCAACAGAACCAGCAAAAAGCCACTGATGATGCTTGTTGCCAGTACGGCAAATGTATCATCGGTCAGCAGCCAGCCACCAACCAAGATTGCACAAGCTGGCACGCCAACCCTGCCAAACATCAGCCAAACCCCTATCGCAGGCATAAGTCAGCAACGCAGCAATACCCGCACCCTAATCAAACAGCAACAAAATGGCAAATGGGGCTTTGTTGATGAAAAAGGTGTTCTGCAAGTGCTGTATGCCTTTGATGAAGTGCGTGATTATACCGAGGGATTAGCAGCGGTCAGACAAGGTGAGCTTTGGGGCTTTATTGACGAAAAAGCCGACTTGGTAATCCCTTTTCAATTCCCCCAAAGTGGCATTAATCAAGGCATCATGCCAATCAATCCCAGAGAGTCGCTCAAGTTTGAGCATGGCAGAGCATGGGTTGGCAGTCAAACTGGTGGCAAAAAATTATGCATCAATATAAAGGCAGAGACGGTTGATTGTCTTGTGCGATATTAAAATAAAATAATCCAGCCAGCCTTGTTTGGCACAACAGATTATGGATAGTTTATGATCAGTGTTTTTGACTTATTTAAAATTGGTATCGGCCCTTCCAGTTCGCACACTGTCGGACCGATGGTTGCTGCCAATCGTTTTTTGCAATTGCTTGGCGATGATTTGCCACAGGTGCAACAAATCACCATTGAGCTATACGGCTCACTGTCTTCAACAGGCAAAGGCCATGCCACAGACAGTGCAGTTTTGCTTGGCTTGCTTGGGCATGAACCACGCAGTATCGACACCACCAAAACAGCACAATATCTAGAACCTATCTATCAAGACAATCAACTGAATCTGGCTGGGCGACACAAAATCAGCTTTGATGCCAATCATCATCTACTTTGGGACGATACCGCCCTGCCTGCCCACCCAAATGGTATGTGTTTGCTGGCCAAACTCAATGATGGCAGGCAAATAGCACGCACTTATTATTCTGTTGGTGGCGGTTTTATTAAAGATGAACAGCAGCTCACCAGCGAGACTAAGCAAGAGGACACAGTTAAATTTACCTATCCGTTTAACAGTGCCGAAGAGCTGGCGATGCTATGCCAAACACACAATCTGGATATTGCCAGCCTGATGATGGCAAACGAAACCACCCTGCGTGATGAAGAAGAAATAAAAGCATATTTAAATGAAGTTTGGGACACCATGCAAGCCTGCGTTACACAAGGGTGTAAAGTTGATGGCATCTTGCCCGGTGGATTAAATGTCAAACGGCGTGCCAAAGCTCTGTACGAGCAACTTTCCAAAGAGTATGGTTATTCTGGCAATGGTGGCTTGCTGGCAATGGACTGGGTTAATTTATACGCACTTGCGGTCAATGAAGAAAATGCCGCAGGTGGCAAAGTCGTTACCGCCCCAACCAATGGTGCAGCTGGCATCATTCCAGCGGTACTGCATTATTATCGTGGTTTTATCCCTTCATTTAACTATCAGGGCGTACGAGAGTTTTTGTTGGTGGCAGGAGCAATCGGTGCGTTAATCAAGCAAAATGCCTCAATTTCAGGAGCTGAAGTCGGCTGTCAAGGTGAAGTTGGTTCAGCCTGTGCAATGGCAGCGGCAGGCTTGGCTCATGTGCTAGGCGGTACGGTGGCTCAATGCCTAAACGCTGCTGAGATTGGTCTTGAGCATAATCTGGGGCTAACCTGCGACCCCATTGCAGGACTGGTGCAAGTGCCATGTATCGAACGCAATGCCATGGCATCTGTCAAGGCAATCAATGCCGCTCGCCTTGCCTTGCGTGGTGATGGCAGTCATCATGTTTCTTTGGACAAGGCAATCGCCACCATGAAAGCCACAGGCATGGACATGATGGACAAATACAAAGAAACTGCCAAAGGCGGACTTGCCATTCATGCAACTGATGCCACACAACGCATTGAGATTGTTAATATCGGCACAGGCTTTAGTCAATGTTAAAGCAGACCAAGCCTGAATATTGCCAGCTTGCTTGACTGCGTATAAATCCGCCTCTTTTGAGCATGGTTCTTATAAAAAAGCCCTGAATAACAGGGCTTTTTCAACAAACTTGTAAAGCTGATTATTGCTCGGCAGTCTTTGAGATAACTTTGTTCAAAGACCATGCAGGAACAACCTTACCTGTTCTTTGATCCAAGAAGCGTTCTTGTTTCAAATCAAGCACATAGCGATAGCCAGTTTCGTACTCAAAACCTGCAATTTCACCACTTAGCACATTATAATTGCGGTCAAAAGTACGGCGATACTGCAAGCATTCGGCTTGTACGGTTTCGCCAGCTGTATTGGTCAGCTCACACACTGCCTTGCGTGGAGCAATCTCAACCTGAAAGCTACGCAAATCCTGCACTTGTACTTCTTGTAATTTGCCCTCGACCATGACTGCCTGTGTGTCATTCAGTGGTTTGCTGGCACAACCAGCCAACGCCACAGAAGCCAAAACTGCGGTTGCAAGTAGTTTTTTCATATCATTCTCCCTAGATAGTTTTCGGATAAATGCCAATCGGCACAATGAAGATATTGATTTGTTATAAATCACATCTGTCATTTATCCTATCATACTTTGGGCGATTTTTGCAAAAATTTTGCTGCATTTAGCACAAGATAAACTTAAGACGCCCAAGTTTGGCAGTTGTTATTTTGATACAATCAAGTTATCAACACAGCCAACAGCCGCACTCTACACATCACACAGAATGCTCATAAAAGTAGCCTTAGCTGCTTTTTAAAGGGTGATTACAGCCCTGCTTCTTTTTTGGCTGCCTCGACCGTTTGGCGAATCAAAGTGTTAATGGTCATCGGGCCAACACCTCCCGGCACAGGCGTATAAGCCGATGCAATATTGTCAATGCCTGATAGTTCAATATCACCACAACCGCCTGTATCAGTCGGGTGAAACCCTGCATCAACAACCACTGCACCTTGTTTAATCCAATCTTTTTTGATAAGTTCTGGCACGCCAACAGCACCAATGACAATATCAGCCTCTGCGATATATTTTGGCAAATCTTTGGTGCGTGAATGACAAATGGTAACGGTACAGTTGGCATTTAGCAACATCATCGCCATAGGCTTGCCCAAGATGGCACTGCGACCAACCACCACAGCGTGCTTGCCCTCAAGCTCAACATTATAATGTTGTAACAAGTGCATAATGCCTTGTGGCGTGCATGAGCCATAGGCAGACTCACCCATTGCCATACGCCCAAAGCCCAAGCAAGTAACGCCATCAACATCCTTGTCAAGGCTAATGCGATCAAAGCACGCCCGCTCATCAATCTGTGCAGGCACGGGGTGTTGTAACAAGATGCCATGTACATCAGGATTGGCATTTAATTCGTCAATTTTGGCAAGCAATTCGTCAGTGGTTGTATTGCTTGGCATCTCAACACGGATGCTGTCCATGCCAATGCGTTTGCAAGCATTGCCCTTCATACGCACATAAGTGGCGGAGGCTGGGTCATCACCAACCAAAATAGTTGCCAAAATCGGTGTGCGACCTGTTTTTTGTTTTAAGATTGCAACGCGTTCACTCAATTGATTTTCAATACTGCTTGCCAATGCTTTGCCATCTAGTACTGTAGCCATAATTTGCTCACTTTGCTGGGTTTTGGAATAATTATCAAAGAATTATTATAGTCAATTTGTGCGTTTTTTGCCAGTCAATTTTGCTCGCCTGCTGTCCTCGCTTGGCATGATTTGCAATACAACAGCACCTGATGACAAAGTGGCTTGCACCACACCACCTTCGGCAAGATTGCCAAACAATATCAGCTTTGCCAGTGGTTTTTTGATTTCTTGCTCAATCAATCTTGCCATAGGACGGGCACCCATTGTTTCATCATAGCCCTTTTGTCCCAAATAATCACGCACCTCATCGCTGATGCTTAGCTGTATCTTTTTGTCAGCCAACAAATCCTGCAGCTGATTGATAAATTTATCAACAATACAGCCAATCACTTGGCGATTTAGGGTGGCAAAATGCACAACCCCATCAAGACGATTGCGAAACTCTGGGCTAAACGCACGGCGAATTGCCTCTTGATTGTCATGATGATGGTTTGATTTGGTAAAGCCCATCGGATTGCGAGACAGACTGTCAGCCCCCACATTGGTAGTCATGATGATGATCGTCTGCCGAAATGAAACAGCACGACCATTATTATCGGTCAAGGTGCCATGATCCATGACTTGTAGCAATAGATTAAAAACATCACTATGTGCTTTTTCTAATTCATCAAGCAGCAGTACACAATATGGATTTTGCTGAATCTTTTCGGTCAAAAGACCGCCCTTATCATGCCCAACATAGCCCGGTGGTGCACCAATGAGCCGTGAAGCCGTATGTGCCTCCATGTATTCACTCATGTCAAAACGCACCAAAGGCAAGCCCAGCAATTGTGCCAACTGCTTACTGATTTCGGTCTTGCCCACCCCTGTCGGCCCTGCAAATAAGAACGCGGCAATTGGCTTATCAGGGCGGTTTAGTCCAGCTCGTGCCAACAAGATGGCATCGCTTAATCGCCGAGCTGCCTCATCTTGCCCAAAGATGGATTTTGTAAGATTTTCATATAGATTTTTTAATATATATTTTTCGTCTTGATTAACTAAACTTGGGGCAATGCGTGCCATTTTTGCCACCACTTGCGTGATGATTTTTTCATCAATAATAACAGGATTGGGCTGCTGTGTGGTATTATTGGCTTGTTTGGCATTGGTAGAATTATTTGCCAAACCATCGCGTAAACGAACAAACGCCCCCGCTTCGTCCAAAATATCAATCGCCTTATCTGGCAAAAACCGTTCGTGCAAATGCTTGACAGATAGCTCCACCGCAGCCGTGATGGCATCATCGGTATAGCAAACTTGGTGGAATTGCTCATAATGCTCTTTTAAGCCCTGCAAAATCGCCACGGCTTGTGTCGCGGTTGGTTCGGTAATGTCAATTTTTTGGAAGCGGCGAGACAGTGCATGGTCTTTTTCAAAAATTTGACGATATTCAACAAAAGTCGTTGAACCAATGCAGCGAATCTGCCCTCTGGCAAGTGCAGGCTTGATAAGATTAGAAACATCAAGCGTGCTATCCATAGATGAGCCTGCACCGATAATGGTATGAATCTCGTCAATGAACAAAATCGCTTCGGGCAATTTTGTCAGCTCATCAAGCAATTGTTTGATACGATCCTCAAAATCTCCACGAAATTTTGTACCTGCAATCAATGCTGCCATGTCTAGTGCATAAATCGTCGCATGAGCAAGCATCGCAGGGGCTTTGTCATTAACAATCAACCACGCCAAACCTTCGGCAACTGCCGTCTTACCAACACCTGGGTCGCCAACCAAAATGGGGTTGTTTTTGCGGCGGCGAGAGAGAATTTGAGCTGTGCGTTCTATCTCTGCTGCACGCCCAATGAGCGGATCGATGCCGCCCTGCTTGGCAATTTTGTTGAGATTTTTGGTGTATTTTGCCAAAATACCATCATCAGAGTTTTCTGACACGGTAGCAAAGGGGTTGTCAGTTTGGCGTTTGTCTGCTGAGATTTGCCGCCTTAAGGACAACAAAGTTACCCCATGGCCTTGCAGCAATTTACTGGCATAGCTGCGTTCTTCTTTGATAATCTCAACCAACGCGTGTTTTGGCAGCAGGTTTTGGCCACTGTCTTGTACATACAATACAAGCTGGGTGATGAGGCGAAGATAAGCCTTGCTGGGTGTGGGTTTGTCTACTTCAGCAACAGGGACAAAAGCCGCCAAATATTGCTCCAAAGCCACTGTCAAACGAGCAATATCCACGCCACACGCCTTTAATGTCTGAACACTGTCGTCATCTTGACAAAGCCCCAGCAACAAATGCTCCAAAGTGATGAATTGATGGCTGTGCTGGCTTGCGATTTGCTCGGTCAAATGCTCAATGTGGCTAAAATCATTATCCGACATGGTTATCCTTAAGCATATCTTTTAGGCTTGTTCAATGCTAATAAATAATGGAAATTGCTCCTGCTCGGCAAGTGATGTCGCCTCATCAACTTTCATTTCGGCAATTTCATAAGGCAGTATCGCCACCACCGCACGCCCCGTTTGGTGTATCTGCATCATCAGCTGATAAGCCTGCTCAATCGGTTTATCAAAAACAGCATTTAGCAAAAATACCACAAAATCCATCGTTGTATAATCATCGTTGTGCATGATAACAGCATACAAATCAGGCATCTGCCAGTCGCTTTGGGTCTGGCTGATGACATCAGTATCGGGTATGGTTTGAGGTTTAATCTGTGTCATAAAGGCATGATGATAATTAACAAAAGACTGGCTAAATACTGCTTATTTTTAATGCAAAAACAGGCAAAGCAACGCCCTGCCTGTCCGCTTGCCCTTGTGATTATTCGCTTTTGACGATTGGGCGTTGGCTGGCATTTGACATGGCAGCGGTTGCTGGCGGTGCATCGGTAATCAATTTACCAATTTGCCAATTATACAGCTGTCGTACCTTTTGTGTGCCTGCGGTCAATTCCAATTTCATTTGCTTTGGCACAAAGCCCTCTGGCATGATAAAACGACCACGAATATTGGCAACGCCACGCACATCATAGCTAGATGGCTCAAGCGGAATTTCCACCATGCTGGTTTCGTTTAATAAAGTCAGCTTGGGGAACATTTTTACCGCCTTGCCAGAAATATCCAGCATTGCCACATCAAAACGGTATTCAAAAGTATTCTCAGGCAACGAAACAATCTCTGACGCCAAGATATTTAACGCCACACCACCCTGCTCTGCCACCGAAGTTTTGAGCAGTTCATTGACTTGCTCAAGCTGCAAATTGGTCGTCTTTAGCGATTCAATATCGGTACGCAAACTCTCAAGCGTGGCACGGCTAATGTCTCGCTCTTGGGTGGCGGTGGCAATGTCTTGTTTGAGCTTGGCATTTTCGGCGGTCAGCTCACTGACGCTTGCCACAGCTTCATTATTGGCAGTCATCGTTCTTTCGACACTGTACAGGCCTTGGCGGTAGCCAAATTTATAGCCAATC
This sequence comes from Moraxella cuniculi, assembly GCF_900637105.1. Classification (NCBI taxonomy): domain Bacteria; kingdom Pseudomonadati; phylum Pseudomonadota; class Gammaproteobacteria; order Moraxellales; family Moraxellaceae; genus Moraxella; species Moraxella cuniculi. The sequence continues at coordinate 1,662,940 of NZ_LR134343.1, forward strand.
ACCGCAACAATCAATGAGGCAAAAATCAGAGCAATCAAAAACAATGCCAAAATTTGGTTGGTTGAACCACGCTGATTTTTTGTGGTTGAAATAAAAACTTGCTTCACGGTAAAACCTTGAATTGATATCATCAAAAATAGCGATATTATAACAAACATTGGCAAAATAAGAATAACTATTTTTATCAGCTACGAAATTTATACAAATCATTCTCATTTATCGTTCAATCCACGTCGCTTGCCAAGCAAGATTTGCATAATTAACAAAAAATAATTACAATGACAACAGGCTTAATTACCAACTTTGCCATTTGTGCGTCGTTTATCAATAAGGAAAAATATGCCCACTGCCCAAGCCATTAGCCCACAAAGCCTATGCGATTTTTGTGATACGCTCTTATTTGCTGATGAATTTCGTGATTACTGCCCCAATGGCTTGCAGATAGATGCAGGCGTGCCAATCAACAAAATCATCACAGGCGTTACTGCTTGTCAGGCACTCATAGACCGAGCGATACAAGAAAAAGCTCAAGCCATCGTCGTGCATCATGGCTATTTTTGGAAAGGCGAAGACGCGGCAATCACTGGCATGAAAGCAAAACGCATCAAAGCCCTGCTTGAACATGGCATATCATTAATCGCCTACCACCTACCGCTTGATGCCCACCCAGAGATTGGCAACAACCGTGCTTTGGCGGATATGTTGGATTTAACCATCACAGGTGCATTATATCCACACGAAAAGCACCCTGTTGGCAATATCACCACAAGCAAACCAATAAGCTCAGTGCAACTTGCCGAAAAAATCACCCAAGCATTGGCTCGCAAACCGCTACACATCTGTGCTGGCTCGCCAGATAGAACATTACAAAAAATTGCACTATGCACAGGCGGTGCACAAGACATGATTGAGCAGGCAGCCAAGATGGGCTGTGATGCCTTTATTTCAGGGGAGATTTCCGAACGCACCACACACATGGCACGCGAGCTTGGTGTGGATTATTTTGCCGCAGGGCATCATGCCACCGAGCGTGGCGGTATCATGCGACTAACAACCGTGCTGGCGGAGCAATTTGACATTGGCGTACAGTTTGTTGATATTGACAACCCTGCTTAGTTTGCTTCAATTACCCAAATCGCTTCGTTTGATAAAAATTTGGGAAACTTGGCAATTTAGCTGCATTTGTACAGATTGTTAATCGTATGATTTATTGTGATTTGCCCAATAATCCCGATAAATACTTGTAATTTATCAAAACACCCCAATAACCAACAAAAAACTTATGCAAGGATAATTCATTGAGCATCGTTCGTACTGTCAGCACCGACCTAAATCCGCACAAATTACGCATCGCATTTGGTGAATATAATAAACACTTAAAATACATTCAAGAACGCCTACAGGTGCAAATCACTCACCGCCAAGACAAATTCATCATTACAGGCGATTTGACCGCTGTTGAACGCAGCGAATTTATTCTTGGCAAACTTATAGAGCTTGCTGACGAAAAAGACGACATTACAGGCGATGAGTTGCATTTAATTGTCCAATCAAGCCTTGCCAGAGAGCATGACGCTCAAGATAGCCATAATTTGACCGCTGTATCTTTGCGAACACGCAAAGGCAAAATCACCCCTCGTGGCAGTAACCAGCAGCGATATGTCAAAAAGATTTTGGCATCTGACATTTCTTTTGGGGTCGGGCCTGCTGGCACGGGCAAAACTTACTTGGCGGTTGCTTGTGCCGTGGATATGCTTGAGCGAGGCGAAATTGAACGCATTTTATTGGTGCGTCCAGCGGTCGAGGCAGGCGAAAAATTGGGATTTTTGCCCGGTGATTTGACACAAAAAATTGACCCCTATTTGCGTCCTTTGTATGATGCCTTGTACGAAATGCTGGGCTTTGAAAAAGTGGGCAAATTGCTAGAGCGGCAAATAATTGAGGTTGCACCGCTGGCATATATGCGTGGTCGCACACTCAACAACTCATTTGTGATTCTTGATGAGGCACAAAACACCACGCCAGAGCAGATGAAAATGTTCTTAACACGACTTGGTTTTGGTTCTCGTGCGGTTATCACGGGTGATATGACACAGGTGGATTTGCCACGAGGTCATCAATCAGGGCTTGCCCAAGCCATCAAAATCCTCTCTGGCATTGAGGAGATTCACATCACTCGCTTTGATAGCAAAGATGTGGTCAGACATCATTTGGTACAAAAAATCGTCCAAGCCTATGATGCTTTTGACGAAGCAGAACAAATCAGCCGTGCCAACAAAAAAGCCCAGCAAGCTGCCAAACTTGCCAGCAATATCGAAGAGACCGATGATGAGTAATATCGTTGAATTGAGCTTTGCCGAAACCATTGCTGCCGATATACAACAAAGTTATCATGCCATTGATTTGGAAAAAATTGCACGCACAACATTAACGGTGATGACGGATAAATTGCCCAATGTAAATTTTCGCTATTTTGCCAAATTGGACAGTTATTGGTACAAACCAAAATTGCTGGATATCTATATCGTTGATACCAACGAGGGTCGCAGGCTAAATCTACAATCACGCCACAAAGACTATGCAACCAATGTGCTGTCTTATCCCAGTGATTTGCCTGCTGATGTTTTGCCATTGTTGGATGAGATGCATCTGGGTGAGTTGGTGCTGTGCCACGAGGTCGTTTGCCAAGAAGCAATCAGTCAGCACAAACAATTTGACCATCATCTAACGCATTTGGTGGTGCATGGTATCTTGCATTTATTGGGATTTGATCATGAAATCAGCGAACAAGACGCTGATGAGATGGAGCAATTTGAGATTGAAATTCTAGCCAAACTTGGTATCAATAATCCCTATCTTGCCCAAGATTAGCTTGAAATCTGGCAATAAAATAAAAAAATTGCCAAAAAAAATGACTTCATCAGCACATCTTCGGCACACTTTGTATCTACTACCGTTGCTACCTTCCGGTCCTGGCGGGGTTCATAGTACACAGTTGCGAAGCTACCGATGAAGCCAAGCGGTATTATAACAAAAAATCAATTTTTTGCAAGTGTGTTTGTGAATTTTTTATCAGGCATTATCAGCATACATCATCACAATGGCGAAATTTAGCAAACATTCGTCTGAAAAATACTCTTGCTATATTAATAACAAAAATTTTGCCCTTTTATAAAATTCATCAACAACACCAAGGTATCACCCTGATTGTGTTAATTTGTGTTACAATATGTAATAAATCAGCATAACAGGATTAAACATGACGGGCAAGCACCACACTCAAAAAGCATCAGACAGTGCCATGTATTTTACCTTGTGGCGATGGCATTTTTATGCAGGTATATTTGTTGCACCATTTTTGATAATCTTGGCAAGCACAGGTCTTGCAATGTTGCTTTTGACAAATATTTCTGGCAAAGATTTGGACAGAACGGTGGTAAATGTACAAGCCACAACCGCCACCATTGAGCAGCAGGCAGCCAGTGCAATCAACAGCGTAACGGCACCAGATGTGGCAAATGCACAAGTGGTTCAGTACATCAGTCCCCGTGCAGCGGATACGGTCGCCCTATTTCGCATCAAAGCGGAAAAAAATGGCGACAGCATTGATAATATGGTGCTTGTCGATCCGTATACCGCCACAGTTATTGATAGCTTTCCTCGTCAGAGCAACTGGTATTATGTTTTTGATAGCATTCATGGGGACATTCTGCTTGGTACGGTTGGGGATTATTTACTAGAAACCGCCGCCTCTTTGACCATTTTGCTAATTATTACAGGGTTGTATCTTTGGTGGCACAGGCAACGCAATCTTAAGACAATGCTGCTACCCAAAGCCCAGCCCAAACGCTCATTATGGCGAGTGATTCATGGCACACTTGGTAGCTGGGTGTCGGTCATTCTGCTGTTTTTTTGCATCACAGGCTTGGCGTGGGCAGGTATTTGGGGCGAAAAAATGATGCAAGCATGGAATCAATTTCCCGCTGGCAAATGGGGCGTTGAACCCCTACCTCAGTCCACCTTGGTGGTTGATTTTGCCAAAAAATCCACCCCAAGAACCAACAGCAATCAAGCCACAACCCATGAAATGACAACGCACGGCAAAAGCCTAAATGATGGCGGCAGCAAAGATGCCCCATGGGCACTTGAGCAAACGGCAATGCCCATCTCCAACCAAGCCAACAAACAGGCTAATTTGCCCACTTTAAACAGCATCAATCAGCAGGCTCAAATGCTGGGTTTTCAGGGACGCTATCAAATCTACCAACCCAAAGGTGAAACTGGCGTTTGGACCATCAGCCAAGACTCCATGAGCTATGACATGGCAAGTCCAACCGCCGACCGCACGGTGCATATTGACCAATATTCAGGTGCTGTATTGGCGGACATACGCTTTGATGATTATAATGCCATGGGCAAATTTATGGCGGCAGGAATTGCCCTGCACATGGGGACATTGGGCTGGTGGAGTGTATTGGCAAACGCCTTATTCTGCTTGCTGGTGATTGTGCTGTGCATTGCAGGCTATATGCTGTGGTGGCAACGCCGTCCAACTGCTGGCTTACGCAGTCTCAACCCACCTGCTCGCAACAAAGTCGCCAGTCTGTCGTGGCAATTTGCTATCATCTTGCCACTGCTTGCTGCACTTTTTCCCACCGCACTGGTGGCAGTCATGGCAATCGCCTTGCTTGATTGGTTGCTAATCAGTCGCATTGATTGGCTAAAACAGCTGCTCAAATAACCATTTGACACGCCGAAGACACATGGCTCAAGCTACAGACACACTTAGCCATGTGTTTGGCTCTACACAAAAAACCATGGTGATTATCATACTGTCAAGAAGCTGGGTGTAAGGCAACATCGCAAAAACAACCCATCTCTAGACTGCCAATTCATCACAAAGCAGATTTAATGTATCAAAATCAAATTTAATGATAGACTTAAGCAAAGCTATTATACAAGCCAATCTTGACGGCAAATTTAACTTAAAATTTATCCAAAAAATCAGGCAAATCACGGCTGTGTTGGTACAAAACTTGCCAGCTGCTCACCAAAGCCCGCCACTACTGTTGGCGTATCAATCACACGGCATTCTGCCAATTGAAAAGATACTGGCTCTTTGTCCAAAATTTTGCCAGTCAGATGGGCAACGATTGGCATATGACACACCACCACGACACATTTATTATCATCGCCAAACATGGTGGTGATGGTACGGTCAATGTTGCTAAGTGCCACATTGGCATCATCGTCTGGCGTGATGCTATCTAGTGTGATGAATTTGGGTGATGGCTGCATGGTGGCAAGTTGTGCAAGGATAACCTTTGCCGTTTGCTCTGCACGGTTGTAAGGGCTTGAGATAATCAAATCTACCGTATGGTGCTGGCTGATATATTCTGCCGTTTGCTGTGCTTGCACACGACCAAATTCCGTCAAATCACGCCCTGCATCATCAGCACAATAAGCGGTTGCCTGTCCATGTCTTACCAAGATTAATTTCATAAATCACCCTAAAATGTGTTGGTTTGATTGCATTGTTGTCAAATTGGTCAATTATTCATCAATCGACCGAGATTTGTTGGCACTGCTTTTTAGCACTTCGCTAAACTCACGGCTAAGTCTGGCGTTACTCTCATCGTGTGGCAAAACAAATTCTACATCGCTGCGAAAACCTGTTTCCATCAGGTTTAATGCCACGCCCAAAGCCGCCTTGTCTTCGTACAACACTGCGTATAATGCGTGAGTGATTGGCATATAAACACCCAATTCTTTGGCACGGATATGCACCTGCTCAATGGTATTCACCCCTTCGGCAGTTTGTCCCAATTTTTTCACCGCCGCCTCAAGGCTCATGCCCTGCCCCAGCATAAAGCCAACACGATAATTGCGACTTAGTACCGAGTTGCAAGTGGCGTACAAATCCCCCACTCCTGACAATCCCAAAAAGGTCAGCGGATCAGCACCCACTGCCACACCAAAACGACTCATCTCCGCCAACGCCCGAGTTAGCAGCATGGCTTTGGTATTCTCGCCCACCTCGTACGCTGCCGCCATACCCATGGCAATGGCGTAAATATTTTTTAATGCCCCGCCCAGCTCAACACCTCGAATATCATCGCTGGCAAAAACACGGAAAAACGCACCGTGCAACGCTGTTTGCACCGCTTTGCGTAACATCTGCGATTGTGATGCGATAACCGTTGCCGAGGGCAGATTATCCATAATCTCCACCGCCAAATTTGGGCCACTCATCACGCCAAAATTCACCTCTGGCAGCACCTCTTGGATAATATCACTCATCAGAGCAAAACTGTCTTTTTCCATGCCTTTGGTCAAAGAAATAACCGCTTGATGGGTGATAAACGGCTTGATATTTTCTAGCGTTTCTCGAAATGCCGAGCTTGGTACAGCAACAAAAATCACATCCGCACCCATGACTGTTGCTTGCAAATCGTGGCTGAACTTTAAGCGTGTATCCAGCTTATGGCTGGGCAGGTATTTTTTGTTGATATGGGTTTTGTTCAGTGATTTGACCGTGCGTTTATCACGCACCCACAAGGTGGTATTTGCACCATTTTTTGCTGCCAAATTTGCCATCGCCGTACCAAAACTCCCCCCTCCCAAAAAAGCAAATTTTAACAGTGTCTGTGGCGATGGCTCAGATTTTGCCTGCTGCAAAGTTTGGAGGGTTTTGACCGTTTGCTTCTTTTTTAGACCTGTCAATTGGGCAATGCTGTCAAAAATTGGCGTGCCAGTCAAGCCAGAATGCTTAATGGCACTGACCGCATCATCGGCAGCATTGACAATTTTTTGCACTTTGGAGTTTTTGTTGGCGGATTTACGCAATTTCATGGTTTTTCCTTATTTTGGTGTCATGGGCTTTGGCTATCCATTGGCAATCACAGCAATATTTGCTTAATTTATAAGCAAATCATTGATACAATGATTGCCAAACCACCAACGATTCATCATGATTTATAAGTTACAAACTCACTCAAATCAACATCATCGCGATTGGGCATCTGCACCGTGCTTGAGCCTGTATAAATAAATCCACAAATAGTGTCTGCCTGACCCACCCCAAAATACGCCTTCACCTCTGGCAGATTGCACAGCGGCCCTGTACGCCACACAGTGCGATAGCCCAGCGATTCTAGTGCCAATAAGAGATTTTGAGCTGCCGCTCCTGCACTTAATAGTTGCTCAAAAGGCGGAACTTTTTCGTGCGTTTTTAGGGCGGTTGCCAGCGTGATAATCATGGGTGCCCGCAGTGGCATATTTAAGATTTTTTTAACTTCTGCTTCATCAATCACTCTGCCATCAGCTTGTGCTTGTTGCTGTGCTGCTTGCAACAATACCTGCCCAAACTCCACCAGAGCATCGCCAGTTAATACCGTGAATTTCCAAGGTTTTAGCTGTTTATGATCAGGTGCTGCCATCGCTGCCAATAAGGCGGATTCCAACTCGTCTTGGTTTGGCATCGGCAATTCCAATTTACCAATACTGCGTCTTTTGTGAATTATATCTAAAGTATCATTGCTCATTGAATATTCCTTTTTTATAAAGTACACCAAAGTTAGCCCAAGCGATGTTCGGCAGATAAATAATCCTCGGACTGCATCTCAAGCAAGCGTGAGCGTGTGCGTTCAATCTCAAATGCCAATCGCTCGCCTTGATACAGCTCAAGAATGGATTGCTCGGCACGCACCAATAATTTGACACGGCGATCATAAAATTCATCAACCAAATAAATAAATCGGCGTGTCGGATCCATCAAAGTATCATTTAAAAACGGCACATTATCCACCATGACCGTGTCAAAATCATGGGCAATCTCAATAAAATCCGCCGCTGAGCGTGGTTGCATACACAAGGCACGAAAATCCACAAGCAGCATTGTTTCGGTGCGTTTGATGATTTCAATCTGGCGACCACCTATGGTAATCGGTGCATGACTGATGCTCTGTCCACCTGCCAAAGTGTCAAATCGCTGAGCAAGCCAGCCTGTTGTCTCATCTGATAATGGTGAAGTGTATAATTTAGCTTGTTTTAACAATCTAAGGCGGTAATCAATGCCAGCATCAATGTTCATTACTGTGGTATGCTTTTCGACTTGGGCAATGGCTGGCAAAAATCTATCTCGATGAATGCCGTTTTTGTATAAGCCTGCAGGCTCAATATTTGAGGTTGCAACCAAAGTAATGCCTCGCTCAAACAACATGGTGAACAAATCACCCAAAATCATCGCATCAGAGACATTGGAGACAAAAAACTCATCAAAACAAATCACCACCGCCTCATTATGGATAATATCGGCGACTTTTTGTAGCGGGTCGGTTTGTCCTTGCAGTGCCACCAATTCCTTCTGCACTCGCTGCATAAAATGATGAAAATGCATACGCATCTTTCGCTCGATTGGCAAGCTATCATAGAACATATCCATCATCCAAGTCTTGCCACGACCAACCCCGCCCCACATATAAAGCCCCTTTGGCATCTCGGATTTTGGGCGGAATAAATTGGCAAACCAGCCTGAACTTGGTTTTTGTGCCTTGATAATCTGATGGTGCAAATTATCCATATAAGTTACCGCTGCCAACTGAATGGCATCTTCGGCAAACTCACCTGTTGCCAAGGCGGCATGATAACGCTGTAGTGGCGTTTGCACAGTCATGGTATTTTACCCTTTTTTTAGATTTTTTAAATAATTATCAACAAATAATCCTATGGCAAGATTGGCATTCATGGCAAAGTATGCTGCTGCAACGCATCTCTTAGCTCAACCAATTTGCCATGAAAAAAATGCCCAGTTGTCAGTACCGTATGTGGCAGCTGTCTATCTTGGACGAATTTGGCAAGGCTTGCAGGGCTAACCAATTCATCTTGATCGCCATAAATTACAAAACTGCGATTGGCTTGCCACTGCGTTGTCTGCATACCCTGACGCATGATCGAAGGAGCAACCAATGCCAGATTGTGCAACACGACATCATTAAACTCATCAGAGGCTGTGATTGCACTTGCCAACTGACAAGCAATATAACCCCCAAAGCTAAAACCACCCAGCCACAACTTGCGTGCAGGTGTGCATGACAACGCATATCGCAGCACTGTCATGGCATCATCAAGCTCGCCCATGCCCGTGCCAACACTGCCCGTTGAGCGACCAACACCACGAAAATTAAAACGAATCGTATCCATGCCTGCATCACGGCAGAATCGGTACATGGTGCTAACTACCTTGTTATTCATCGTGCCACCTTGGGTGGGATTGGGGTGGCAAATCACCGCCAAAGCATCACTGGCACAACGCTGTCCGCCCTGCCAAATGCTATCCACTTCCAGCACACCGCTGGGTGCATCGATTAAGGTGATTTGTTGTTTTGTGGCCATAAGACATCTGATATAAATACAAATATCTATCATTATAGCACAATTTATCCAACAATTTCACAAACGGCAGCAAGCCAAACTCTAAGCTCACACAAGTATCGTTTATAACGATAAGCCGCTGTTTGCATTTGGACAATCAATTTGTATAAATGCGTAATAATTTCACAAAAAGCCGACAAGCAAACGGTAGCAATCATGTCAATAATCCATTATGATAACTAACAAATCCCACTTTATTACCAAAGGAGTCATCATGAAACTTGCCCTTATGCTAGTGGCGGCAGCCGTATTGACCGCTTGTGCCAGCACCAGCGACACCAGCCCTGTCATCACACGCCAAGACGGCACCAAAGAAACCACAGGACTTGGCTCAACCAAAGCCAAAGCACAACAAGCCGCCATCACTGCCGCAAACAAACAATGTGGCAACAAAAGCGTCATCGTCCTATCAGACAGCAGCACCTACAATGGCGTACTTGATGAAAAAACAGGCCGCATGATTGAACAAGGGGTTGGGGTTGTCAGTGCTGTTTTTGGCAAAGCCACACCGAACCTAAGCCGTAATGATGACTATGAATACACCATCAAATTCCAATGCCGCTAAACTGATTATTTGACAGCGGACAAACCGTCAATCTAGAAAAATTACGCAACAAAAAACAGCCCTCATCAACGAGAGCTGTTTTTTGTTTGGCTGCATTGCCAAAGAATATTAGCGAGTGCGTGGATAAATCTCATCTGCACCAAAGAAATAGGCAATTTCACGCTCAGCAGAGGCAACAGAATCTGAACCATGTGCTGCATTCTCGTCAATGCTCACGGCAAAATCAGCACGAATGGTACCAGCTTCAGCTTCTTTTGGGTTGGTTGCACCCAAGATTTCACGGTGTGCCAATACAGCATTTTCGCCTTCTAGCACTGACACAACCACAGGTCCTGAAGTCATAAAAGCAACCAAATCAACAAAGAAGCCACGCTCTTTATGCTCAGCATAAAAACCTTCGGCATCTGCTTGGCTTAGGTGCTTGTATTTGATGGCAACTGGTTTTAGCCCTGCTTTTTCAAAGCGTGCGATAATCTCACCGATGTGATTTTTGCCAACGGCATCTGGCTTGATGATTGATAAAGTGCGTTCGATAGCCATGTTAAATTTTCCTTATGCTATTGATGAATGAAATTAAAATAACCTTAAGTTTTTTACAATTATAGCAATTTTTTTGTGTAGTTGCCATAAAATTTCATCATGTGATTGGATTTTATTTTTATGGCAAGTTTGGTATAATGGCGGTCTATGAATTATTTTTAAAGATGTAACCATGTTAAAGAAACTTTGTATCAGTGCTTTGGCAATGATTGCAGTGCCTGCACTTGCTGATAGCTATTGGCAATATGACGGTCAAACTGTGGTTAGGCTTGAAGCAAATGGCAACGACAGGACATTTTATATTCATAAAGCCAGTGCCAACTTAAGACGACAAGGTGTACCAAGTGGCGTGATGCTGTTTGATGGGCAGCGTAACGGTTATCGCTATAGCGGTACCGCTTATGCCTATCCAGCTGCCTGTAGTTATGGTGTGCCATATTATGTCAGTGGCCCTGTGTCAAAAAACCAAACCAAAGTTGTGATGACAGGTCGGCGTCCACTTGATTGTAATGGCTCAAAGACCATACCAGTTACCATGACTTTTACTTATTTATATTCAGATTAATTATCAGGAATCATTATGGGCTTTAATTGCGGTATCGTAGGCTTGCCAAATGTTGGCAAATCAACACTGTTTAATGCACTTACCAAAGCAGGTATTGCAGCAGAGAATTTCCCATTTTGTACCAAAGACCCCAATACTGGCATTGTCCCTGTGCCAGACCCTCGCCTAAAAGCATTGGCAAAAATCGTCAATCCCGAACGCACCATTGCAACCAGCATGGAGTTTGTTGATATTGCAGGTTTGGTGGCAGGAGCGAGCAAGGGCGAGGGTATGGGCAACCAATTTCTTGCCAATATCCGCGAGACAGATGCCATCGCTCATGTGGTACGCTGTTTTGATGATGACAATGTGATTCATGTTGATGGTCGAGTCAATCCCCTATCAGACATCGAAACCATCAACACCGAGCTTGCCTTAGCCGATCTTGACGCGGTAACTCGTGCCATCAGCAATCTGAACAAAAAAGCCAAAGGTGGCGACAAAGACGCACAGGCAGCGTTGGCAGTATTCCAAAAACTTGAGCCACTGCTTGCCGATGGCAAACCTGCACGCATGGCAAAACTTGATGACGATGAGAAAAAACTCATCAAAAGCTATGGACTTATCACCCTAAAACCTGTCATGTACATTGCCAATGTTGCCGAAGATGGCTTTGAAAACAATCCCTATCTTGATGCTGTGCGTGAATTTGCCGCCAGTGAAGAAGCGATTGTAGTACCACTTTGCAACCAAATTGAAGCAGAAATCGCCCTGCTGGACGAAGCAGACAAAGCCGAGTTCCTCGAAAGTTTGGGCATGAGCGAAGCGGGCTTGGATCGTGTGATTCGAGCAGGTTATGAGCTGCTAAACCTTCAGACCTACTTTACCGCTGGCGTTAAAGAGGTGCGTGCATGGACGGTCAAAGTCGGTGCTACCGCTCCTGAAGCTGCTGGCGTGATTCATACCGATTTTGAGCGTGGCTTTATCCGTGCCGAGGTGATTGGCTATGATGATTTTATCGCCCACGATGGCGAAAAAGGTGCTGCCGCCGCTGGTAAATCTCGCCTAGAAGGCAAAACCTACATTGTCCAAGATGGCGATGTGATGCATTTTCGATTCAATGTCTAAGCAAATCAAAGCGTGTTCTCTTGACACGCTTTTTTTTGTGCATTTTTGCAGTTATAAAGCAATCACCCTACCCTTTTATTGCCTATCAAGACAAAAACAACCATGTCAATTCATTAAATCTTAATAATTAAATCAATAACTTATTGACAACACTTGCAACCAACTGATTTTTTATTCATAATATACACTTATACACTCAAATAAAACAACAATCAAATGGATGCACTATGACCATCGAAAAAGCAACCAATCGTGAACAAAAAAAACGGCAAACTCGCCAAGCATTTTTTAACGCTGTGCTTGACTTATGTATGAGCGGTCAGGGATATAGCTCAATCAGTTTGCGACAAGTTACCCGTGAGGTTGGCGTTGTACCGACAGCATTTTATCGACATTTTGATGATATGGAAAGTCTGGGCAAGGCACTGGTTGAAGATGAATTGGGTGTTGCTCTTGCCATGTTGCGTGAGCATATGCAGCTTGGGCGTAAGCGTAGCTTTGATAGACAAATTGCCAAAAGTGTGCAGTTGTTTTTTAAGGCGGTCAATGCCCAGCCTCGCTACTGGCAGTTCATCGCCAGTGAGCGATTTGGCGGCTCCGAAGCGGTACGCCGTGCCATCAGTGAGCAAATTGCCACTTTTGCCAAAATCATGAGTGAAGATTTGGCACTGCAACCTGCTTTTGAACATATCAACAGCTATGATCGCTATCTGCTTGCCGAAACAGGGGTGAATTTGTCCTTTTCTTGGATTATTGATTGGCTGGATTTGACACACACCCCAAATTTTATGGACGAAGACGAACGCCCATCAGCCGATGAGCTTGACGAAAAAAAACAAGCCATGCTACGCCACTGCACACGCCAAATGCAGATGGTGCTATACGGAGCTTATAATTGGAAATCCAGCGAAGAGACGCTGCTTGACGAACAAATCCAAAACTAATCGCCTTATCCCAAGCTAAGGTTGGCCAGCTGCCGACCTAGAGCATTTTTGCCCCTTGTATCTGCATTTATGAGCCTAAGCATGACAACAGCACCAAAATCAATCCTAAACTCCAGCCCAAATCAGGCAGCCCAGCACAGCGACACGCAAACTGTCCAAGCCAAGCCTGTCGCCCCTATTAAGCCTAACGACATCATACCCAACAAAGACAGCTATGAAGAGCCAAACCATATCCTGCGGGTGGTCTCTATCAATGTCAATGGATTGCGTTCGGCACACAAAAAAGGTTTTTTTGAATGGCTCAAAAGCAGCGGTGCTGATGTGGTGTGCATACAAGAATCACGCATCACGCACGCCCAGTGGACGGAGGATTTTCGCCCTACAGGTTGGCATACGCATTTATTCGCTGCCGAACGAGCAGGTTATGCTGGAACTGCGATTTATAGCCGCTTGCCATTTGTTGCTATCCAAGATGGCTTAGGCTTTGAGCTTGCTGACAGTCAGGGTCGCTTTATCATGGCGACATTTGATTTATCCGCCCATGGCATTGATACGCCTGTGCATATTGCGTCTTTGTACTTACCCTCTGGCTCATCAGGTGATGAAGCCCAAGCACGCAAAGATTTGTTTTTGCAAGAATATCGCCAAATTCTCAAGCAGTGGCGTGAGCAGAATAAATCAATGATTATCTGCGGTGATTATAATATTGTGCATAAACGCATTGACATAAAAAACTGGTCAGGCAACCAAAAATCATCAGGCTGCCTGCCCCATGAGCGTGCATGGCTTGATCATATCTATGATGAGCTGGGCTATGTTGATACATTTCGCAGCGTAAGGCATGATGCTGATATTTATTCTTGGTGGTCAAATCGTGGTCAAGCCCGTGCCAAGAATGTTGGCTGGCGTATCGATTATCAAGTCTGCTCGCCTGACTGGCACAAACGCACAGTGGGTGCTTGGGTATATAAAGACAGCTGGTTTAGCGACCATGCACCTGTGATTATTGACTACCGCTTATCGCCATAATCACTCAAGTGTCAGCTGTATTCTTGTTTTATCCTGCAAAAACAACTGGCATATCTGTCAGCTGATGGCTAATTTATCATTTTTAATAACAAATAATTCACATTATCAATTAAAAATGATAGCAATTTATTCAACAGTTAAGTAAAATATCCTACAATTATCATTTTGGCTGAAATATCAATGATAATACAAACGGCCAACCAACAAAGGGATTTGTACCGCCAACAAAATTGCGGCTGAATATGCAGCACTCATAACAGGCTGTACAAGTACATTTATTTTTATCATTTTTAATCAAGGAGTAAGCATGTATACTTTTTTAGCCATGCTGCCAATTCTTATTGTGTTTACGCTGCTGGTGGTTATGCGACTGCCAGCCAAATACGCCATGAGTCTGGCTTATGCAGCAACTGCAGCACTGTCCTATTTTATGTGGCAGACCAGCGGCAACCAAATCGCAGCTGCCACCATACACGGTGTTTTGACCGCAGTTAATGTTTTATTTATTGTATTTTCAGCAATTTTAATTTTAAACACCTTAAAGCAAAGTGGTGCCATCACCGCCATTCGCCGTGGTTTTATGGATATCTCGCCTGACCGCCGCGTCCAGATGATTATTGTTGCATGGTTGTTCGGCTGCCTAATCGAAGGCTCAACAGGCTGGGGTACGCCATCAGCCGTTGCCGCTCCGCTACTGCTGGCACTGGGCTTTCCTGCAATGGCTTGCGTGATGGCGGTACTGATTATCCAATCAACGCCTGTTTCATACGGTGCGGTTGGTACGCCGCTGCTTATCGGTGTAAATTCTGGCCTTGAGAACAAAGAAGATGTCGCCGCCGCCCTTGCCAATGCTGGCATGGACTTGCCTGCTTATATTTTTAATATCTCGGGCAATGTTGGCTTTATTCATAGCGTGGTGGGATTTTTAATTCCATTAATTTTGTGTGGATTTTTGACCTTATTTTTTGGCCAAAAACGCTCATTCACCGAGGGCTTAAAAGCAGCACCTTTTGCCATTTTTGCAGGACTTGCCTTCACCATTCCTTATTATCTCACCGCCAAATTCATCGGCCCTGAATTACCATCAATCGTTGGTGCTGTGGTTGGCATGGCATTGGTAATTCCTGCTGCCAAGCGTGGATTTTTGGTACCAAAAGAAACCTTTGATTTTGCACCAAGAGAAACATGGGCAAAAGAATGGGTCAGCGAAATCGCCGTTAGCGAAACCCAAAACCAGCATACGCCGAACATTTCTGTTGCTCGTGCATTTTTGCCCTACCTTATCATCATCGGCATTTTAATCGCCACTCGCACCATTGCCCCGCTAAAAGCATGGCTAACCAGCGATGGCAATTCCATTATCTTTGCTAATATTCTAGGCACAAGTATCACCAACAAAACCCAACTGCTATACTCACCTGCCACCGTGTTGCTGTTGGTTTCTATGATTTGTATTGTGTTGTTTGGTATGAAAGCCGACATGGTGAAAAAAAGCTGGTCGGACTCTGGCAAAACCATGATTGCTGCCGCACCTGCCCTACTGTTTTCTGTGCCGATGGTACAAGTATTTATCAATTCAGGCACTGCACCTGATGTCGCTGTACAAATCCTAGCCATGCCAAAAGTGCTTGCAACTTCGGCAGCGGCGGCGTTTGAGGGTATGTGGCCACTGTTTGCACCTTGGATTGGCTCACTGGGAGCGTTTATTGCAGGCTCAAACACCGTTTCTAACATGATGTTTGCTCATTTTCAATGGGGAACTGCTACCCAGATTGGGCTTGATGTCATGCAAGCTGCACAAGTTGTCTCGCTGCAAGCGGTTGGCGGTGCTGCAGGCAATATGATCTCGGTGCATAATGTGGTTGCTGCCTGTGCGGTGGTTGGCTTGGTCAATCGCGAGGGCTATGTCATTCGCAAGACGCTCATTGCCATGGTTTATTATGTGCTACAAGCAGGCTTGGTTGGTATGGCGATTATTTTTAGCCCCATTTGGTGGCTTGCTGCAATCATCTGGCCTGTGTTGTTTTTGGTATTGCTTAGCCGTGTTCGCATAAAAAATAGCTAAGCGATCAGCCCAACATGATGAAGTCTTAACAAAGGCTTCATCATGAACAAAATTAGCACTTGCCGTTTTATGGCAAAAGCAAGTAAAATAGCCGTGCTTAATTTTGATTTAATTTAAAAACATACGCTTGATGTGTTGTCTTTATCCAATAAATTAAATTGAGTATTTTTTTAAATTAAATTAACCATTACAAATTCTCCGCTCTGTTGAGCTGGTGATTGTTTGATACTTTTAATAAATTCAATATTTAGAGGCTTGTTATGACCGACCTAAGCAAAATTACCGAAATCGAAGATTTACGCCGCATTGCCGAACGCAAAGTACCGCGTATGTTTTATGACTATGTGGACTCTGGCTCGTGGACGCAGACCACCTATCGCAATAACGAAACGGATTTTGATCGCATCAAACTGCGTCAGCGGGTGCTTGTGGATATGGAGGGTCGCTCACTGGCAACCCAGATGATAGGTCAAGATGTCAGCATGCCTGTTGCTATTGCACCGACTGGCTTTACGGGCATGATGTGGGCAGATGGCGAAATTCACGCTGCCCGTGCTGCCGAAAAATTTGGCATTCCATTTTCACTATCAACCATGAGTATCTGCTCAATTGAAGATGTTGCCGAAAATACCAGCAGACCGTTTTGGTTTCAGCTGTATGTCATGCGTGATAAAGAATTTATGCAAAATCTAATCAACAGAGCCAAAGCAGCACATTGCTCGGCACTTATCTTGACTGCTGACTTGCAAGTGCTGGGACAACGCCACAAAGACATCAAAAACGGTCTGTCCGCACCACCAAAACCAACCCTAAAAAATATCCTAAACCTCATGACCAAGCCGCAATGGTGCTACAATATGTTTGGCACCAAACGCCACACTTTCCGCAATATCGCAGGTCATGCCAAAGGTGTATCTGACCTGTCAAGCCTATCAGCATGGACCGCTGAACAGTTTGACCCAAGTTTAAGCTGGGACGATGTTGCTCGCATTAAGGATTTATGGGGCGGCAAACTTATCATCAAAGGCATCATGGAGCCAGAAGATGCCATCATGGCAGCCCGTTCTGGTGCCGATGCCATGGTTATCTCAAATCACGGTGGCCGACAACTTGATGGTGCTCCTTCGTCTATTGCCGCCCTAGCCGACTGTGTGCAAGCAGCACATTCAGAGAATGCCAATTGTGAAGTTTGGCTTGACAGTGGTATTCGCTCTGGTCAAGATGTCCTAAAAGCCATTGCACTGGGGGCAAAAGGCACCATGATTGGTCGTGCCTTCTTGTACGGCTTGGGTGCTTATGGCGAAGATGGGGTGCGTCGTGCTTTAGAAATTCTTTATAAAGAATGCGATGTAACAATGGCATTTTGTGGCCATACCAACATCAATACCGTCAATACCGACATTTTTGTCAAAGGCACTTACGAAAACCTCAAACTTAGCAATCCGCACATCAACCCAATCCGCTGGTGATGACAAGCAAAGCACAAAAGCCAAGATAGCCTCTTGGCTTTTTGTTTGCTGATTGACTCATTGATTTTATCACGCAGGGTGCGATTGCCAAATCAGCCCAAAGCAAACCAATCATTAACCATCATGCTGATAATATTTCTAGTTTCTCGTGCTTGATGACTGATATTGTGATAAACTAGGGCAAATTTTTAAGCAGCAAATCACATCATGAATACAACCATTTTACCCAACGAAGAAATCCGCATCAGCCAAGGCAGCACGGTGTTGCTACATTTTGAGGTAAGCCTAACCAATGGCACTATTATTGATTCCACCTTTGACAGAGCAGAGCCTGTACAATTAACCATCGGTGATGAAAGTTTGCTCGCTGGCTTTGAAAAGGTGCTGATGAACCTAAAAGCAGGTGATACTCGCACCGCACATTTGTCAGCAGATGAAGCCTTTGGTCAATGGAATGCAGAAAATGTCCAAACTTTTGCCTATGCACAATTTGCCCTTAGCGAACCCAATCCGACCGTTGGCATGATGATGGAGTTTGCCGACAAGGGCAAAAATTCACTGGTGGGTGTCATCAGTTCAGTTGATGATAATGAAGTGCGTGTGGATTTTAATCACCCTTTGGCAGGGCAAGATGTGCTGTTTAAAGTACAAATTTTTAAGGTAACGCCCAAAGACCAGTCAGCCCTACAGATACGATAAGCATTGCAAACATTCGGCTGTCTTTATTTTATGTCATTGATTTGTTACAATAAATAGCCAAAATCAATCACTTAAGCATGGCGAGCGATTGCGACAATAAAATTTAGCAAATCGCCATTTGTGCTATATATTGTGTTAAATTTGTCAAAGTTAAGAGAAAATTGTGCAAGACAACAAAACAGCTCCATATCTTGACCCCAGCTCGGTTGGCATCGTAAAGCCGCAGGTTTTGCGATTTGATGAGCCACTGACGCTAGAATGCGAACGCATACTGCCCAGTTTTGAGCTGGTTATCGAGACTTATGGCACGCTCAATGCCGACAAATCAAACGCCATCTTAATTTGCCACGCCCTATCTGGCAGCCATCATGCCGCAGGTTATCATTCGCCTGATGACGCCAAAGCAGGCTGGTGGGATAGCTTAATTGGCAATGGCAAAGCAATTGACACTTCAAAGTTTTTTGTTGTTTGCCTAAACAATATTGGCTCATGCCATGGCTCAACAGGGCCAACCAGCCAAAATCCCGCCACTGGAACCATTTATGGTGCTGATTTTCCACTCATTACCATCAAAGATTGGGTAAAAACTCAAGTCATGCTTGCTGACCGCTTGGGCATTGCCAAGTGGCACGCTGTGGTTGGCGGATCAATGGGTGGCATGCAGGCATTGCAATGGTCGGTTGATTATCCTGATAGGCTGGCTCGGGCGGTTATTATTGCCAGCACGCCCAAACTGTCTGCACAAAATATCGCTTTTAATGAAGTGGCTCGCCAATCCATCTTGTCCGACCCTGATTTTCATCAAGGGTGGTATCTGCAACATGGCACTTATCCTCGCCGTGGGCTTATCTTGGCACGCATGGTTGGCCATATCACCTACATTACCGAAGAGGCGATGAAAGCCAAGTTTGGCCGTGATTTGAAATCTGGCAAATTCATGTACGGCTATGATGTTGAGTTTCAGGTAGAAAGTTATTTACGCTACCAAGGCGAACGCTTTAGCAAAAATTTTGATGCCAATACTTATCTGCTCATGACCAAGGCACTGGATTATTTTGACCCAACTCGCGATTATGCCGATGATTGCTTATCCGATGAAGAAGCATTAAAACAAACATTGGCACGCACTCAATGCCAATTTTTGGTTATTTCATTCAGTACCGACTGGCGATTTAGCCCAGAGCGTTCGATTGAACTGGTGGATGCACTCATCGCCAACCAAAAATCAGTCAGCTTTGTCAATGTTGATGCACCGCATGGTCATGATTCATTTTTGTTTGATATTCCTCGCTATGTCAATGCCGTCAAAGGCTTTTTGTCCGCCCCATTTATTGACCAAACACACGCCACAAAAACAACCCAAGGTGAGATATGAATAACATTGACCATCAACTTGCCGAAAAATGGATTCGCCCCAAGTCTCGCGTGCTTGATTTGGGCTGTGGCGATGGCACTTTGCTTGCACATTTACAAAAAACGCTTGATGTGCGTGGCTATGGGCTAGAAATTGATGAGCATAAAATCAACGAAGCCATTGGCAAAGGCTTAAATATCATTGAACAAGATCTTAATGATGGCTTGGCACGCTTTGCCAATGATAGCTTTGATACGGTGGTAATGGCTCGTGCCTTGCAGGCGGTCAAGGCACCAGACCAGTTGCTTATTGATATGCTGCGTGTCGCCAAAGAAGGCATCGTTACTTTTCCGAATTTTGCCTATTGGCAAAACCGTGTATATCTGGGTATTAAGGGCATTATGCCGATGAGCGAGACACTGCCACACGAGTGGTATAACACGCCCAATATCCATCTTTGCACCTTCAAAGACTTTGAGCGACTGTGCGATGAGAACAATATCCGCATCCTAGATACAGTTGCCATCAGCGATAAAGCAAACCAGCGACTGCCCGCCACCATCGCCAACAAACTGGTAAAATCGCTGCCAAATTTGCTTGCTGATGTGGCAGTATATCGCATTGCCAAAGGATAAATGTTACCAAATGTTACAATGCTAAACTTATCATTGAACAAAAGTTGAGATTAACTCAAAAAAATATTATAATATTGTTTTGAACTCAGTTTATGATAAATTCAGCTTAGTATGATGAATTAATAAGCAAGTTGAGTTTAATAACGGTTTTATTGCCACCAAAACAAATATTGTATTATTAATTTTTTATTAATAATTTATCATCTGTCGCTTGCCATTGCCATAGGATATGACCATGAAATTGCTAAAAATCGCCCTGCTCACTGGTGTACTTAGTAGTGCAGTAGCTACACACGCCCAAACAGCAACCAATGTTCGTTTTGAAAGCATGGATATTTCCAGTCTGACCAACCATGCTGCCAGCGGCAATCATCATGCCCAATTTTTCCTTGCCAAACGCTTGCAAAAAGGTGAAGGCATTGCCAAAGATGCCAGCAAAGCTGCCTATTGGTACACTCGTGCCGCCGAGAAAAATATTGCTCCAGCCCAGCTAAATCTAGGCATTATGTATCTGCGTGGTGAGGGCGTAAAAGCAGATATGGCAACGGGTCGTGCATGGCTTGAGCGAGCTGCCAATTTGGGCGATAATCGTGCCAGCTATGCACTGGCAATGATTGACGAACAACAACAGCGACTGGTTGATGCCTATAAATGGTATGATCTATCAACCCGAGATGGCATGCTTGATGACACCGTCAAAGATCGTGCCAAAGCCAAAGTTAGCCAACTGGCACTTAACCTCTCCTCTAGCGAGATCGAATCTGCCAAACGCAGTGCCAATGCATGGTTTCAAAACCAATAATCACCCAAAATAAAAAGCGGTTTCTGACCGCTTTTTTTGTTTATCAAACTAGGGAAGTATTAAAAACATTGGCAGCCGTGATGACCATTGGCCATCGCTTGATATCAGCTTGGTAATTGGCTAAAAGTGGCAAATCTCTATCGCAAATTATCTTGCCAAGCTGGTTATCTCATAGCATCTTTTGGGCTTAGTCCGTACTTGGCAGTCCAGCAATAATCAAGCCAAAAGAGACTTATCAATTTAATCAGCCTGACTGCCAATAGTCACTTTATTTATTCGGCACCAGCAATACTTGACCGATACGCAAACTGTCGGTTGGTTGCAGATTGTTCATTTTTGCCAGTTCGGCAACACTGGTGCCATAACGGCGTGCCAGTGAAATCAACCCATCGCCCGCCTTGACGGTATAGTTGCTCGTCAGTTTTGGCACTTTGATACTTTGACCAATGATAAGATTGGCATTGGTGCTTAAGTTGTTGGCAGCTGCCAAACTTGCAATTGAGACACCGAAGCGATTGGCAAGACTTGTCAAGCTATCGCCCGCCTTGACCGTGTAGTTCTCTGTTGCATTGCTAGGGCTTTGACTGCTTGGATTATTTGCGTTGGTACTGTTTACTGTACTCGTTGCCTGCACCCCTGCTGGCAATCTTAGCACTTGCCCTATCAGCACGCCATCGGTGATGGCTAGGTTATTTTCATTGGCTAGGGCTTGTAGGCTGATATTGTATTTACGAGCAATGGCGGTTAGGCTTTCACCAGATTGTACACGGTGGGTGGCAGTTGCTGTGTTGCGTGTATTTTGAGTGCTGTTGGTTTGGTTGTTGGTTGTGGTGGTTTGTGGTTTGACCTTGCCAGCAACCAGCCAAAGTTTTTGACCAATGCGAATATGAGCATCGGTTGCAAGGTTATTATAACTTGCCAATTGACCAACGCTTAAGCCATTAGCTGCTGCAACAGAAGTTAGGCTGTCGCCTGCTCTGACGGTGTAACTGTCGGGGCGTGTGGGCTGTTGAGAAGTCGTTGCTTGTGCCTGCACCCCTGCTGGCAATCTTAGCACTTGCCCTATCAGCACGCCATCGGTGATGGCTAGGTTATTTTCATTGGCTAGGGCTTGTAGGCTGATGTTGTATTTACGAGCAATGGCGGTTAGGCTTTCACCAGATTGTACACGGTGGGTGGCAGTTGCTGTGTTGCGTGTATTTTGAGTGCTGTTGGTTTGGTTGTTGGTTGTGGTGGTTTGTGGTTTGACCTTGCCAGCAACCAGCCAAAGTTTTTGACCAATGCGAATATGAGCATCGGTTGCAAGGTTATTATAACTTGCCAATTGACCAACGCTTAAGCCATTAGCTGCTGCAACAGAAGTTAGGCTGTCGCCTGCTCTGACGGTGTAGCTGTCGGGGCGTGTAGGTTTTGGCTTGCTCTGCTCTGCCTTTGGTCGTGCTGTGGTATTTTGGCGAGACGCTGACACCACTGGCGTTTGGGCAGGTTCAGGCTCTTGGGCGGGCTGCGTGTGGTTTTGGGCAGGTGGCAACTGCTCAGCACTCACAGTCTGTGGATTGTTGGTAAATTGGAGCGTCTTGGTCTCACCGCGTGCATCCAGCACTGACTGACCTGTCTGTACAGCATCCAGCTGAATATTACCATCTTGTGGGTTGATTGCTTGTACAGGTTCGCTGGCACTGGCTTCAATTTGTGCTGCAATAAAATCCCTCTCTGCTGCTGACAATGGCGGTTCTTGTACAATGGTGTTGTTTGGTGTAACTTGTGCGATGGTGGTTGGCAGAGTATTTGAGGCAATAAGCTCCTGCTCAGAGCTGGCATTGACCGCCGCACCTGTCTTTGGTGCCACATAGCTGATTGATTGTGCTGGTGCGGTCGCGATATAATCACCACCAAAGCCAAAGCCTTTTAGTGCTGACAACTGAGCATCAACCGAGCTTGGCAAACTGTCTGGGATAACGATACGATTCGGGCCAATTTCATCAACAATCTGATTGAGCAATGCTGGATTAAGTAGCCTTAGCTCATCGGTTGAGATGCCTGTAACTGTCGCCACTTCTGTAAGACTTACGCCATAATTGACAGGTACAGTGCGAAAATGATTGTGATTGGCAATAGCAGGCAGATAAATGCCATAAGTATTTGGTGATTTGACAATTTGTGCAACCGCCAAGAATCTTGGAACATAATTCATGGTTTCTGTAGGCAGTTTTAATGACCAATAATCCGTTGGCAATCCTTGCTCTTGATTTGCCTTGATGGCACGAGAGACACGACCCGGCCCTGCATTATAAGCCGCCAATGCCAACTCCCAAGAGCCAAACTGGTTGTATAAGCTGGTCAAAAAATCATAAGCCGCTCGTGTAGACTCAATCACATCACGGCGACCATCGTAGCTTTGGCTTTGATTTAGTCCATAAATTCGCCCCGTGCTTGGGATAAATTGCCACAGTCCTGCGGCGGCTGCATTGCTGGTCGCTGATGGATCGTACGAACTTTCAATAATCGGCAGCAATGCCAATTCAGAAGGAATGCCACGGCGTTCGGCCTCTGCAACGGTGTGGTACAGATAGCGAGAGGCTCGTGCGGTCAGTCTGTTTAGGTAACTTTGACGTGTATAAAACCATGATTTTTGTGATTCGATGCGAGCATTATTAATCTCACCAATGCGATAGCCACGACGAATCCTATCCCACAAATCACCATAGCGTTTGACCGCAAGCTCATCACCCTCCACCATAGACATATCGGTAGCTTGCAGTAGGCTCTCAAGTGCATCAAGCATATCAGGATTTAGCACGCCTGAAGTATTTGCGTCAGTGCTTGGCTGAGTAATGACAATGGGTGATTGTGGCGTAGGCAGCACAGCTGGCGTGCTGGCAGGTTTGTTGGTACCTGTGCTGCTACAGGCAACCAAAATACAAGACGAGATAGCAAGGCTAAGAGGCTTTAATAAATGCTGGCTTGGCTTGGCTTGGCGAAATTTTGTCATTCTTCTTGTGTCCTATGGCTATGCTCAAAAATGCTAAAATATAAATGTTCAACTTGGAACATTAAGTTAATCAAACATATAATAATGCCCTATTTTTGCCATTTTGGCAACTGTTTTGGCAGAAAAATACCGCTGGCATTTGTCATAATCACAACAAATAAACCTGCGGTAGTAATTGTGTAAGTTTTTTGTATTAAGCAGTTGCTCTTAGTCTATTGTAACCTGTGCCACCGAACGAAGCAAAACGGTATTATTGCCAGTTTGCGAAAGTGTGGCACGAGATACTGTCTTTACGGTAATGGGCTTGCCATCTTGAGTCCAAGTTTCGGTAGTAACAACCTGAGCCCGTGCCTGATTGCCTGTAGTTACAATATCACTGATGTCAATGCGATATTGATAACCTGTAGATTTTGCCCAGCTTTTTTGGAGCAATTGCAAATAACCCTCTTTGTCCAAAGAGCTGGTTTTGCCATTGCGTGATAATGAAATAATGGCGTCATCGGCAATCAAGCGTGATACTTGGGCGATATTTTGAGCATTGGCAGCACTGCTAATGGCACTGGCATAGCGGTTAATGTCAGACTCACTGATGGCATAGGCGTTGGTGGTGATTAAACTTTGCACCCCCAATGCACCAACAAACAAGCCAAGGCTCAGCCCCTTGCTGATTGGTTTGCCAGCAAGTTTGCCAACCAAGCCCAATGTACCTGTCAAAACGCTGGCAGCAGCAGCCTTTTTAAAAAAATTGCGAGTGCCACTTTTCATACAACAACTCCTTAATGAGCGTGTCAATTATATCAACAAAACCAAATTTGGCTTTATTATGAATACATTTGAGATGATTTTAGCCGAAATGTGCAGGCTGTTTTGTAATATTTTGTTGCAATTATGGATAATCCTTGTGTCTAAGTTGCATGGCTTGTTATGGTAAGGTTTCGTCTTCTTCAAGTTTTGCTCCCAAGCGAGCCATACGCCTATCCATCAACTGCCGTGCCAAAGCCTGCATATCATCAACGCGATCAAACTCATCAACAATCTCAAGCCCAAGCAGCGTCTCAAGCACATCTTCTAGGCTAACCAAGCCTTTTACTTCGCCAAATTCACCAACTGCCAAGGCAATATGCACCCGCTCTTTTAGCATTAAATCTAATAAGTCAAATAACTTCATCTTAGCAAAAACAAAGTTAATCTCACGGCGGAACTGCTTGATTGGCGTGTGTATTTCTTGGTTGGCTTTGGCGATTAATAAATCCGACTTCAACACAAAACCTGTGGCATTGTCCAAATCCTCATCAAAGACTGGAAAGCGAGAAAAAGGCAATTTTGGGTATTTTGCAAACACATCGCCAACGGTCATATTTTCGTCAAATGCCGTAACCACCGAGCGTGGCGTTAGGATATCCTCCACATTAATCACGCCCAATGCCAGTGAGTTTTTGATGATGCGAGATTCCATTTCGCTCATCTGCCCTGAACTTTCGCCCTGATTGGCAAGTGCCAAAAACTCATGGCGGTTAAAGCTGCTTTCTTGATTGCCACGAGTCAGCCAGCGAGAGATTTTTTCGGTAATCCAAATAATCGGCAACAGCAAAATATTAATCGTGCGGACATAATGAGCAACCGCGATGGCAAAACGCCGCCAGTAAGTCGTGCCAAGCGTTTTTGGGATAATCTCTGTGCCGATTAAAATCACCAAAGTCAGCACCGCACTAAAAACACCAAACCACGCATTGCCAAAAATAATCACCGCCTGTGCTCCAGCACCCAATGAACCTAAAGTGTGAGCGACTGTATTAAGCGTCAAGATTGCCGAGATGGATTTTTCGATATTGTCTACCTTAACATTTTTTAATAAGGCGGCATTTTTTGGACTGCTCTCCTCTAAAGTGTCAATATAACTGGGCGTCATCGTCAAAAGCACAGCTTCAGAAACTGAACACAAAAACGACACAATCAAAGATAAGCTAATAAAAAAGATAAGCAAAATGACATTGAGCTTTGTGCCACCAAATTCAAAAGAAGCGTATGCCACAGTTGGCAAAATCAGCACAAATAACAAAGCAAAAAGGCGAGAAATTCTCTGTCGTGGTTGGGGCATATAAATAAAAAATTGCAAAAATTAGCTCCCATATTAAGTGAAAATGCAAAAAACTGCAAGTCTTGATTTAGAAATTTGCCATCAATTATCAAGCGTGTCATCTGGCAAAATCACAAATCAACAACCTGCATTGTATTAGTTTGATAAATCGGCTCAAAAAATCCATGCCAGTTATGTAAAAATATGCTATGATAAAAGTTATTTTTTCTGCATTTTCTTAGACTGGCACAACTGCCAGACAACAAAAGTGCAGAGCAATCATTTGTGAAAAATTGGCACATTTTGCCAAAATAAATTTTGGAGTTTTTATGCTAGAGTTGTTAATTAACACCGCCTATGCCAATACGGCTGCCCCAACCACACAATCAACTTTTATGAATTTGTTGTTGCCTGTGGCATTTTTTGCAATTTTTTATTTTTTGATTATCCGTCCACAGTCAAAACGCAACAAACAGCACAAAGCTATGGTTGATGGCCTAACAGTAGGTAATGAAGTGGTATTTGCAGGCGGTTTGATTGGCCGCATCAAAAAAGTTGAAGGCGATTATGCAGTCATTACTTTAAATGATAATACCGAAGTAAAAATCCAGCGTGCCAGCGTCTTGATGGTACTGCCAGCTGGTACGATTGACAATATCTAATCTACAGCCCAAGTCTCTTGACTTGGGTGTCCTGTGCTGATGCGGCATTTGGCGTTTGCCATGAACTGCTGATTGACAAATTTTAACCAATCAAATCATCGCTGCATCAGCAATACTCTCACCAACCAATAAGAATATTGTATGCACTACCCTGCTTGGAAATACATATTAATCGCTGTGGTGCTTGCCATTAGTGGCATTTATGCACTGCCGAATTTATACCCTGATGAGCCTGCCGTACAAATCACAGGTGCAACTGCTGGCACGCAACTGTCTGCCGATGTACTGACACAAGCTGAAAGCCTACTAACCAAGGCGGGGCTTAGCTATCATAATGGCAGTTTTGAAAACAACAGCGTCCTTGTTCGCTTGCCCAATGCCGAAGAGCAGCTCAAAGCTCAAGAAGTGCTGCGTCGTGATTTGGGCGATCAATATGTCATCGCTCTAAACCTTGCCCAAACCACCCCACAATGGCTAAAAAATCTCGGTGCCAAACCGATGAAGCTGGGTCTGGATTTGCGTGGTGGCGTGCGTTTTGTTCTGGAAGTGGATATGGCAAAAGCACTGGAGCAGCGTTTGGCAACTGCAAGCCAAGACGCTCGCCGAGTGCTGCGTAGCGAACAAATCCCTGTACAGAGTATGCGTACCACCAATGACGGCATGGTGCTCACCTTTGAAAACAATGACAATCGCAACCGTGCACAAACGGCATTACAAAAACAGCTGGGAGCAGATTTTACCCTGCGTCCTTTTGCAGACAGCGAAGGGGCGGCATTGCAACTGGCGTATACCGAAGCTAAGCTACAAGAAATCAATGAATATGCCGTTGGTCAAAACTTAACCACTTTAAGAAATCGTATCAATGAGCTGGGCGTGGCTGAAGCCTTGGTGCAATCACAAGGCAGCAATCGCATTGTTGTTGAATTGCCGGGCGTGCAAGATACAGCCGAAGCCAAGCGTGTCTTGGGACGCACTGCCAATCTTGAGTTTCGCATGGTTAGCGAGGCTGATGCAACCTACAGTGGTGGCATTCCGCCTGCAGGTAGCGAAGCCTTTCCTTTTGGCACACTGGACGGTCAGCCGATGCTGCTTAATCGCCAAGCCATCATCACGGGTGAGCGCGTACAAGGGGCACAATCGGGTCTTGACGAAAATGGCCGTCCGCAGGTTGCCATTACGCTTGATACCAATGGCGGTCGCCTAATGCAAAATGCCACTCGCACCGCTGTCGGCAAACAAATGGCGGTTTTGTTTATTGAAAATAAACAACGAGTCAGTTTTAAAGAAGATGCCAATACAGGCAAACTTATCGAAACTCGCACGCCATATACCGAGACACGCATCATCAACCGTGCCACCATTCAGGCGGTGCTTGGCTCGCAATTTGTAATTACTGGACTGGACTCAGAAGCGGATGCTGCCGAACTTGCCCTATTGCTGCGTTCTGGTGCTTTGGCGGCACCGATGTATTTTGTCGAAGAGCGTACCATCGGTCCATCGCTTGGACAAGATAATATTGACAAGGGTCTGTTCTCTACCCAAATTGGCTATCTGCTCGTCTTTTTATGGATGATTGTGTTTTATCGTGCTTTTGGAGTGATTGCCAATATCGCCTTGGCGTTTAATGTGGTGATTATGGTTGCCATCATGTCGATTCTTGGTTCGTCTTTGACTCTACCAGGGATTGCAGGGATTGTATTGACCATCGGTATGGCGGTCGATGCCAATGTGTTGATTTTTGAGCGAATTCGTGAAGAGCTTGCCAATGGCGTGCGTCCCAAATCTGCCATTGTTGCAGGTTTTGACCGTGCCTTTAGCAGTATTTTTGATGCTAATATCACCACTTTGCTGGTTGCATTTATTCTCTTTGCCATCGGCACAGGTCCAATTAAAGGCTTTGCGATAACACTTGCCATTGGTATCGTCAGCTCGCTATTTACCGCCATTATTGTAACGCGTGCGATGATTCAGCTTTGTTATGGTTATCGTAAAAATTTAACAAAACTTAGCATTGGTTAGGAGTCAAAGATGAGTAATGAGTACACCCCAAACGACCCAATTGGTGCTAATCAGCCCCCTCGCCGTCGTCGCACGCCTCGCCGTGATGGCAAAGGGGCAAATGCAGCCACCAATCAAAACGCCCTTGCCGACCAAGCCATCATCGCCGACCAAGGTGATGAGGCAGCCGTCAAGGCAGGTGGCGTCAAGCTAATCGCCAATCAACGCATCATTCCTTTTATGAAAATTGAAAAGCCAATGATGATTCTGTCAGCACTGCTGGTGCTTGCAGGGATTGCAGCGATTATCATCAAAGGTCTTAATCTGGGTCTGGATTTTACAGGTGGTGTTTCTGCCAATGTTTCTTATCAGAATCCTGTCGAACAGACGCAGGTCGTGCAAGCACTGGCGGATAATGGCTATCCTGATGCTGTGGTTCAGTATCTTGGCACTCGCCAAGAATTGCTGCTGCGTCTACCACCGCAAGATGCCTCAGCTGAAGATCTAAGCAGTAACTTGGATAAAATCTTGGACTTATCTGGCAATGCAGCCACGATTGACGGCATTAGTATTATCGGCAGTCAAGTGGGCAATGAGATTTATCTTAACTCGCTGCTGGCACTGTCAGTGGCACTGGGCATGATGCTAATCTATGTTGCTACGCGTTTTCAGTTCAAACTTGCTCTGGGTGCTGTGCTGGCTTTGTTTCACGATGTCATCATTGTCGTTGGTTTGTTTGCCATCATGGGCTGGCCGTTTGACTTGACGGTATTGGCTGCAGTGTTGGCACTGATTGGTTACTCGGTGAACGATACCATTGTTGTCTACGACCGCATTCGTGAAAACTTCCGCCGTGTGCGTGGCTTAACCCCCAGACAAGTGCTGGACTTGTCATTAACCGAAACGCTAAGACGCACCATCATGACTGTTGGTACAGTCTTTGTTGTGGTGATTGCCATGCTGTTTTTGGGTGGTGATGGACTATACTGGTTCTCGGTGGCGTTGTTCATCGGTCTGATTGCAGGCACCTATTCATCAGTATATATTGCCAGCTCAATACCGCTGATGCTTGGTCTGTCTCGCGAGGATTTTGTGGTGAAAGTCAAGCCAGAGTTTGAAGAAGAAGTTGTTGTATTTGCCGATCCAGAGTTGCAAAACAGCAAAGACTAACACAAAAAAAAACAAAATACGCTCAAATTTTTGGGCGTATTTTTTATTGTGCAAACAACCAAGCAAAAAACATCGCAACCAATACAAACACCACAAATCACCCGACACATTAGCCAAATAACTTAGCAACATTCATCGTATGTTTAATGACCATCTGCATTACTTGGCAACACTTTGTCATAAATCCATTGTTGATTATGCCATAACCCTGTGATAGATTGGTATTTGTTTCAAGCAGTGTTTTGATAATTACCATACTTGCTACTGACCAGATTTTATTTTTGGATAATTCTGCTGGTAAATAATCAATTTTATGACAAAACCAGCACCAGCATACATTCTGCCATAAAAATACCCCAATGCTGCACACTGGGGTAATTATCAAAAAAAGTAAATTAACGGCGATATGCCAGCTCTGTCAAAATGCGTTCGGCATCGCTCCAGCGACTTTCGCTGCTTGATGCACCCAATAAAACAATAATCGCTGGGCGGTTATTGATATTGGTCTCCATGACGACATTATAACCAGATTCACGGATATAGCCTGTTTTTTGTACACCGATTGGGTAAGTGCCTGCATTCACTAAGCGATTGCTGCTGTAGCCTTTATAGGTGCGATCACCGCTGCTGTCATTGGCAATATAAAAATCATAATTTGCCGCTGTGGAGAAATTGCGAATGCTGTGATAACGAGGATCGCTATTGACCGCCTTCATCATGATAAGCAAATCGCTGGCTGATGACATATTGCGTGGATCCAGCCCCGAAGAGTCGCTAAACTTGGTCTGATACATGCCCAAATCGCGTGCCTTTTGGTTCATTGCCGCAATGAATGCATCATAGCCACCCGGATAAGTGCGTGCCAATGCTTTGGCAGCTGGGTTTTCAGAACGCATCAAAGTCATCAAAGTAAACTCTGAACGAGTCATGCGATCGCCAGCTTTTAGGCGTGTGCTTGCTTGTTTTGCCCCAACCAAATCAGAGGCAATCAAAGTAATTTGTTCACGCATATCCAGCTGTGCATCCAAAATTACCATCGCCGTCATCAGCTTACTGACCGAGGCAATCGAACGCTGTGCATCGATATTTTTGGCATAGATGGATTGGTTGGTTTGCAAATCATACACCAGTACCGCTGCCGAGCGTGTGGTCAGTGCCAATTGATCCAAACTATTGGCATAGCTTTGACTGCTGTAATTGGCAGTTGTGGCTGTTGTGCTTGGCTGAACACTGACACGGGTCGTTGTTGCCACTTGTGGCGTTGGTGTCTGTGCTGACTGGACAACCACATTGGTTTTGGTGGTCAGCTGAGCCGCTGGCTGCACATAGGTTGTCTGGGTGGTAGACAGGGTCGCAGTCTGAGCGGTACGCTGCTGACTGCTGTCCACCGAAAACGCTTGAGCGTTCATGCCAGCAGCCACTGCCAGCAACAGCACAAGACCTTTGCTGCTATGCTTGAATACTTTCATAGACGATCTCTGTTGTGAATATCTGACTATTGTACCATAATTTTTATGGAATTTTAGCCCTGCTGGGATTTTTTGTCAATGATTACAATATTACAATAATCTGTGCAGATAATTAACAATTGATTGATAAATCAACAAAATGGCACAAGCCACACCATCAAACCATCTGGCACAATAATGATTTTGAAAAATTTTCTAAATTTTTAAGATTTTTAAGATTTTTAAGATTTTTAAGATTTTTAAGATTTTTAAGATTTTTAAGATTTTTAAGATTTTTAAGATTTTTAAGATTTTTAAGATTTTTAAGATTTTGCCAGCAAAAAGATTGCGAAAATTTTGGCAAATTGTTGTCGGTTTGTGCTAGGATATGGCAAATTTATTCGGAAAAAATACCATGAAACAAGTGCATTTCAAAGACGGCAAACCCGCCCCTGTTAATAACATTTATTGCATCGGACGCAATTATGCTGAACATATCAGCGAGCTTGGCAATGTTCCAACTGGCGAACCTGTGGTTTTTTTGAAACCAACCACCGCACTTAACACCAATGACACGATGCGACTGCCTGATTTTTCTGATGATATTCATCACGAGGTTGAGCTGGTGCTGTATATCGGTTGCGATGTTGCTGATGATGACATGCCAAACCTTGATTGCATTACAGGCTTTGGCATAGGGCTGGATTTAACCGCACGCGACATACAAAGCCAGCTAAAAGCCAAAGGTCTGCCATGGACATTGGCAAAAGGCTTTCCTGATGCTGCATGGCTGTCGGTGCTGCAAGCAGGCACACCACCACAAATATCCCAGCTGTCTTTGACGGTAAATGGCGAACAACGCCAGCACGACAATACGGGCAGCATGCTGTTTGATATTGAGTTTTTGTTGCGATTTTTGCACAGCCGCTTCAGGCTGCGTCAAGGTGATTTGATTTATACTGGCACACCCAAAGGCGTTGGGCGGTTGCACACAGGTGATGCCCTAATCGCCACCTTAAATAATGACAGTTATACGCTGCAAGTTATATAACCAAATCAGCGAATAAATTGGCAAATTGCCCAAAATTTGCTACAATCGCCGAAATTTTGGCCTTTTTGATAATTAATTGGGGAATGTATGAATATTTTAGTATTGGGTACAGGTGGTCGTGAGCATGCACTGGCATGGGCGTGTGCCAAAGACGAACGAGTGCAAACGGTTTATGTTGCCAAAGGTAATGCTGGCACAGAAGGTGAACACAAGCTGCAAAATATTGATTTGGATATCAATAACCATGCGGCATTGATTGAGTTTTGTCAAAATAATGCCATCGAATTTGTCCTTGTTGGCCCTGAAGCACCGCTGGTTGCTGGCGTGGTTGATGATTTAAGAGCGGCAGGCATTGCCATTTGGGGTCCAACGCAATACTGTGCCCAACTTGAAGGCTCAAAAGCCTTTGCCAAAGCCTTTATGAAGCAGCACAATATCCCAACGGCATTTTATGAGGTATTTACCGATACCGATGCCGCCAAAGCCTATGTTAAGCAGCATGGGGCTCCGATTGTTATCAAGGCTGATGGTTTGGCAGCTGGCAAAGGTGTGATTGTCGCCATGAGCGAAGAAGAAGCCTATGATGCCATTGATGATATGCTTAGCGATAACAAATTTGGCAAGGCTGGCAGTCGTGTGGTGATTGAGCAATTTTTGGCAGGTGAAGAAGCCTCTTTTATTTGCATGATTGATGGCGAGAATATTTTGCCGATGGCGACCAGCCAAGATCACAAACGCATTTTTGAGGGTGATACAGGGGCAAATACAGGTGGTATGGGTGCCTATTCGCCAGCTCCTGTTGTTACTGCCAGCGTTCATGACAAAGTCATTACACGCATTATTCGCCCTGTGGTTGAGGCGATGAAAGCAGCTGGTACGCCCTATACAGGATTTTTGTACGCAGGTTTGATGATTGATGAGTTGGGCGATCCTTATGTGATTGAGTTCAATTGCCGCTTTGGCGATCCTGAAACTCAGCCAATCATGATGCGACTAAAAAGCTCATTGGTTGAACTAATCACAGCAGGATTAAAAGGTCAGCTACCAAGCCAAGCTGCATGGTCAGATGAGGTTGCACTGGGCATTGTACTGGCAAGTCGTGGCTACCCAGAAAGCAGCTCAAAGGGCGATGTCATCACAGGGCTGACAGATGACGATCAGACGCTAAAAGTCTTCCATGCAGGTACAAAAAAATCAGGCGATGCCATCGTTACCGACGGTGGTCGTGTGCTGTGCGTAACGGCATTGGCTGCTGATATTGCTACCGCCCAGCAGCGAGCAATTGACGCTATCGGCAAAATTAACTTTGCTGGTATGCAATATCGCCGCGATATCGGCTGGCGAGCCATTGGTCGTTCATAAGCCCAAATCACGCAACCAAACCGCCCAAATCCACCAAAGGCAAGCCATGGGTTTGCTTTTTGGTGATGACGGCTGTTAAGTTTGGCAAAATTTGCTATACTATGATAAATTTTAATACAGCAAAATCATGAGCGATTCATTAAACAAACTAAAAACCAGTCCATTATCACGCCGCCTATCAATCGCCAAAACCTCACTTAATATCGGCAAAAACTGGGCAAAATCCAGCATGAGCAGTCTCCTGCTTGACAAAGATCAACGCTCTGCTCAAAAACAAGCCTTATTACAAGAGCAGGCGGATTATTTGGCTGCCGAACTGGGCAAGCTCAAAGGTTCTGTTGTTAAAGTCGGTCAAATGCTGGCACTGTATGGTGAACATTTTTTGCCAAAAGAAGTGCTAAATGCCCTGCATACACTTGATGCCAGCACCACACCTTTGTCTTGGCACATCATCTATGAGGCACTCAAACAAGAGCTTGGCGAGCGAGTGCATGATTTTGATATTGAACGCACGCCCATTGGCACGGCAAGCCTTGCCCAAGTTCACAAAGCTGTGCATAAACATACTGGCAAGCCTGTCGTGCTAAAAGTCCAGTATCCGCGTGTAGCAGAATCCATTGATTCTGATTTGTCAATTTTTAAGCATTTATTAAAAATCACCAATGCCGTGCCACAAACCAAATCGCTTGATGCATGGTTTGATGAAATCTCCAAATTGCTCCATCGCGAGGTTGATTATCAGCTTGAGGCAGCGACCACCAAGCGATTCGCCAGCTACTTGGCTGATGACGCTCGTTATGTTGTGCCGACCATTTATGATAATTACAGCAGCAAACGCTTGATTTGCATGAGTTTTGAGGCTGGTATTTCGCTCAATGACCCAAGCCTAGCACAACTGCCCCAAGCACGCAAAAATGCTCTGGGTCAAGCCGCCATTGAGATCGTGGTGCGAGAATTATTTGAATGGGGAGAAATGCAGACCGACCCAAATTTTGGCAATTATTTGGTACGCCATGAAGACGGTATTGACAAACTTATCTTGCTTGATTTTGGTGCAATTAAGCAGTTTGACCAGCATTTGCTTAGCATTGCCAAAGGTCTGATGGCAGCAGGCTATCATCAAGACAAATCACAGATGATGACTGCAATGACAGGTTATGATTTTTTTGACAAGCTTACAGGCAAGCCAAAATCAGACATGGCGGAGGTTTTTTTGATGGCGTGCGAACCGTTTGCCAATACCGAAAAATTAATCACCGCCCATGCTGGCAATTGTCCGCATCTCGACGATGAGCAGCGTTATATCTGGGTGGGCAGTAATTTATACGCACGCGTCATGAATACCGCCAGACAAGGCATGCAGTCGCTTGAATTTAGCCTGCCACCCAAAGAGATGATGTTTATCAGTCGCAAATTTATTGGTGCTTACGCCCTGCTTGTGGCGTTAGATGCACGCACCGATTCTGAGGGCTTGGTTGCACGGTTTGTCTCATAAGCCATCATTGATTTGCTTACAGCCACATCGCCACCAATCAAAGTGCATATTCATTGGTTAATTATTTAATGATAATTAATAGAAATTATCAAATTAATAACCAATCATCAACAGCGTCCCAAAACTTAGCCATTGGCATTGGGCTGTGTGCAGCCCAGCCAATTTAGCACCCCTTTTGCTGCCACTCGTGCCGTAGCAAAACAGGCGGTCAATAAATAACCACCCGTAGGTGCGTCCCAATCGAGCATTTCCCCTGCACAAAACAAGCCTGCCTGATGATGACACTGCAAATCATCAGCCACCGCCAAACGCTTCACGCCGCCACCTGTGCTAATCGCCTCATCAATCGGCCGCAAGCCCGTGCAGCTAACAGCCAACATCTTAATATGGCAAGCCATCTTCTTGGGATTGCTCCAATCTTGCTTGGGAGTGCATTCTCGCAAAATGGCAATCTTGCTGGCATCAAGCCCTACTTTTTTCAGAGCGGTATTTAGCGATTGTTTTTTAGATTTTATTAATAATTGGTAGATTTTTTCTGCTGATTTATCAGGCAATAAATCCACATACAAAACAAAATTTGACAAATCACAAGTTTGTCTCATCGCCGAATTTAGCTTATAAATCAGTCCACTTTCCAACCCATAATGGCTGATAATGATATCACCCTGCTGTGCAGCCATACCGCCCACCCAAGCCTTGACACGCTTTAATGGCTGCCCAAAAACCCCTTGCATATACGCAGACCAAGCAACCGTAACACCGACATTGCTGGCATACAGCGGAGTCAGCAATTCCTCAGGCAGCCATTGTTGCCACCTGCCATCACTGCCAAGCGATGCGTAGGAGCCGCCGCCACAAGCTAAGATAACCGCTGCAAATTTGCGTTGGAAAGTTGTTGTTACCCCGCCCTTGCTATCTAGCACCTCAAAGCTAAGGGTCAAACCATCAAGCGATACACAGCGATGACGATAATAAAATTTTACTTCATAATCATTTAGGCGTTTTAGCCAAGCACGCACCAATGCCGATGCCTTCATCTGCACAGGAAAAATCCGCCCTGTAGAGCCTACAAAGCTCTCTATCCCCAATCCTGCCAGCCATTCAACAATCTGTGCTGAACCAAATTCTTGGACAAACGGTGCAAGCCAATCGCTTGGCGTGTAGCGACTGACAAATAATTCATGATTTTCGGCATGAGAAATGTTCAAACCAGTTTTGCCCGCCATTAAGATTTTGCGTGCAGCAGTTGGCTTATGCTCAAAGATATGCACATTCACAGGATAGCCAGCCAGCACCTCCGCTGCCATCAGCCCTGCTGCCCCTGCCCCAATAATGGCAACATCAGGTCTGCTCACATATCCCCCTTGGCAGAAAAATTATCAAATCGTGTGCGGTATCCTTCGGGTTTTTTTATTAGTAATTCTTGACAATGCTCACCGCGAGCCAAATATTTAATCTCAAAGTGCGTGCGTGCTGACTGCTTATCAATCACCCTTTTTTGATACGGCAGTTGCCATACTTCATCAAGCCTAGCACAAGCCTCGTTAATATATGCCGTGATATTGCTTGCTAAGACAATCTGTGCATTTGGCTTAAGTCTTGATAGCAAAAATTCAAAAAATGGCATATTTAACCAACGCTGATTTTTATTGCTAGGCTCAGGATTGGGGTACAAAATAAACGCACCGTCCAACGTATTTGGTGCAATAAAATGTGCGGTAAAGGCAATGGCATCAGCATGGATATAAATTAGATTTTCTAAAATATCTACCGATGCTTGTTTGTCAAATGCAGTAAATTTTTCGCTGGTGCGTTCAACTGCAATCAAGCGACTTTCTGGATTTTCTTTGGCAAATAATAACGCGTGCTTGCCCTTGCCTGCACCAATTTCCAGATACAGCGGCAGCTTGGATTGTTGCCATTTGCTAAGCTGTGATATGCTGTCAGTATCAAGGTTTTTTGGTGCGTGCAAATGAGCGGTGCTAAAAATTCGCTCAAACTGATGGCTTGGCTGTGTGGTTATCATAGATTCAACCGATTATCAAAAACAAACCCGTCCAATAATTTGCATGGACGAGCCATTATAACACAATCACCCATCATATCTTGGCAAAAAATTCGCATAAAACCCAGTAATGATTTATAATAGCATATTTGACATAATAAAAAGTAATTAGTGCATAAATCTATGGAAACAATCATCGCATATACAGATGGTGCCTGTAAAGGCAATGGCAAACAAGGTGCGTCAGCAGGTGGCTATGGCGTGCATGTGCAGTTTGCCAATGGTGATGTGCAAAATTTTTGGGGCGGTGAGGCTGATACCACCAATAATCGCATGGAGCTTATGGCCGCCATTGTTGCCCTACAAAACACCCCACAAGACGCACCGCTACAACTATGGACAGATTCTGGTTATGTAAAAGATGGCATTACCAAATGGATTGCCAACTGGAAAAGTCGTGGCTGGAAAAAAGCAGACGGCAAGCCTGTGTTAAATCAGCAGCTATGGCAGCAACTTGATACTCTGTGCCAAAACCGCTCCATTGACTGGCAGTGGATAAAAGGTCATGCAGGACACGCAGGCAACGAAATGGCTGACAAACTTGCCAATCTGGGCGTGCATGAGACAGGGCATGAGTTTATCCCAGCTGACGGTACAAACGCTGCCATGCCGACCAGCCAAAGCACCACAAACCAAACCAATATGGAAAAAACAACCATGCAATCGACCAGCCAATATACGCACAATAATGAACAAAACCCTGCCTATGATGGCGACACCAGCCGAAAAAACCCTGATTTTTGGCCAGTGTTGCCAGCACCAAATTTGCGAGGTGCACCAGAAAGACAGCTGATTATGGATACCGAGACCACAGGTTTTAATGATCAAAGTGGCGACCGCATTGTTGAGGTTGGTATCGTTGAGATGGTTGGACGCAAGTTCACAGGCAATAAGTTGCATGTCTATATCAACCCAGAAATCACCATGGACGATGAGGTTATCCGAGTGCATGGCATCAGCAATGAATTTGTTTCTGATAAGCCAAAATTTGCCGAGGTAGCCGAGCTGATTTATGAATTTATGGTAGATAGCGAAATCATCGCCCATAATGCAGGCTTTGATATGCGATTTTTGAAAATGGAATTTGACCGTGTTGGATTGACTGATTTTAGCGATAGAGTAACAGTAACTGACACTTTGGCACTTGCCAAGCAAATGTACCCTGGTCAGAAAAATAGCCTTGACGCACTGGTGAAGCGGTTGGATGTTGGCAAAAAAGACCGTACCTTCCACGGAGCTTTGCTGGATTCGGAA
Organism: Moraxella cuniculi; assembly: GCF_900637105.1. Taxonomy (NCBI): domain Bacteria; kingdom Pseudomonadati; phylum Pseudomonadota; class Gammaproteobacteria; order Moraxellales; family Moraxellaceae; genus Moraxella; species Moraxella cuniculi. The sequence continues at coordinate 1,701,720 of NZ_LR134343.1, forward strand.
ATCTTGGCAGAAGTTTATTTGGCAATGACTGGCGGGCAGATCAATCTGGCAATTGACGAAGAACAATCAGCCACCGCCGAACAAAATACCCAAGGCTTGCATTTTGCCAATTTATCACAACTGGCAAGTCTGCTAAACACCTCTGCCAGCGATCATCAAGCGGACGCACTGTGGCGTGAAAAAACCCTAAAATGACCCAAATCAACGGTATTTGATATGGTAACAATCTGGCTTATTTGTGGTGATGGCATTATCTGTACAGCATCTGGCGTGCCGTTTGTTTTGACAACACAGTACGCCCCAAGCTCGGCGATTTGCTTGGCATTTGGCGAAACCCATCAAGCCACAACCATCAGTCATGATAATAAGGACTGCCCTGTCAGTCATGTCATGGATTTACAAGATGCCTGCCAGCTTGGTCTGATTGCTCGCTATGGCAATGGTTATGACAGCAAGTATGAACAAAATTTACAGCTCATAAGTTTTCGTCAATTGTTAAATACAGCTAATAAAAACCTCCTAAATCAGCTGGCACGAGCCATCATGCTTAACCGCTGGAATATCGATCATCGGTTCTGTAGTCGCTGCGGTGTGGCAACCACAGCACATCAGCATGAACATGCCAAAATTTGCCCAAAATGCCGCCACCATGCCTACCCTCGTGTGCAGCCTTGCATCATTGTCGCCATCACTCGCCACAATCCTACCACCAACCAACCCCAACTCTTACTCGCCTGCCATACACGCCACAAAGACAGCGGTGTTTATGGGCTTATCGCAGGTTTTGTTGAGGCTGGCGAAACCCTTGAAATGGCTACACATCGCGAGGTTTTTGAAGAAGTGGGACTGCAGATTGGTTCATTGAGCTATTTTGGCAGTCAGTCATGGCCATATCCGAGCAATCTAATGGTGGGATTTGTTGCCAATTATGCTGCTGGTGAGATTTGTATTGAGCCAAATGAAATTTTTGACGCACAGTTTTTTGACATTGATAAATTGCCAAAAATTGTCAGTGCTGGCACAATATCGCACGATCTCATCATGCATGTTCTCAACCAATTTTCAGCTGAATCATGAGCATAACAGATACCGAACGCCTTAACAATCTACCCATTTTGTTTGATTCTCTTAATTTAGAAAATCTTAATGAAGATGCACGCATTGCCATCGCTGCCATTGATGCTGTCTTGCCACAGACACAATGTGGTTTGTGCGGACATCATGATGGCTGCCTACCCTATGCACATGGCATTGTCATGCATGGCGAGGCAATCAATCTATGCGTGCCGGGCGGACAAGCCGTCAGCGACCAAATCGCCAATATCACCAAACAGCCAAAAAAGCCAGCCACACCGAGCAAATGGGCAACCAATCCAAATACCCAGCGACCCATCGAAGTGCGTGCCATCATTGATGAAACCAACTGTATCGGTTGCACCAAGTGCATTCCCGCCTGCCCTGTTGATGCCATCATCGGCAGTGCCAAGCAAATGCACAGCATCATCACCGACCTTTGTACAGGTTGTGAATTGTGCCTACCTGCCTGCCCTGTTGATTGCATTGACCTTAGTCCCTACGCTCGCACAATTGACGACAACAAACGCCAGCACGAAGAGCAGCACCTAAGAAATCGCTATCATCAGCACTTGCACCGAGTTGCCAAGACCATCAAAACTGGCAGCAAGCCTGTGGTCAGCACCATTGAATCTGCCATGGTAAATGCCCTAAATAGCAGCCAATCTGCCAATATTGACGAAACTGCGGCAAAAAACACCATTGCCGCTGCCAAATTGCGTAGCAAAATAAAAAAAATCACCAAGCAGCTTGCTTTGGCAAATAACCCCAGCCTACAAACAACACTTGAGCAATTAACACAAGAGCTTGCCAAGCTAGAAAATCACAGCACACCGCCAAATAAGGACACTCATGGATAAGTATACCGAGCTTGAACATCAGCACCTACAGGCGATTAAGCTGCTTGAAGAGCAAGACTATATTTTTGCCCAAAACCCCAAAATTATCACCAAAGCTGTCGCAAGCGAAGCTGTCAGCAGTTATGACAAGCTGTTTTTGCGTGCCAAGAAAATTGACAGCGATGGGCAAATCATGCAGCAGCTTATCGATGCCACGCACACGGTTGCCTTAAGCAAACGGCTTTTGTATTTGGCTTATTTTTTGCTCGGTTTATTTGGTGTTGTGGGACTGCTAAGCGGTCAATCACTGAACTTTTTTTATGTCATCATCGCCCTATTGGGGTGGCACAGCTTATCTTTGTTGATTTGGCTTGTTCAGCTTACCCTACCACACAGACCTTCACTGATTGCCAATTTGATTAATAAATTTATTCTAAAAAATAATTTTATTTATGGAAATAAATCAAACAAACCACGACAAATAATCTCCGCCATTGTCGCCCAAAGCTCAACTGGTGGCTATCATGCGGTGCTGCATGGTGCATGGTTATGCGGACTGATTGGCAGCATGCTTGGCTTACTTGGTTTATTTTTATTTAAAAGTTATCAATTTTATTGGCAATCAACATTATTGCCCGATGGTTATTTTTATCAATTGATTGCCATCATTGGTTATCTGCCTGCCAAACTTGGTCTGACACTACCAACAGCAACCAATAATAGCCCTGATGACTTCGCTTGGCTAATGATTGCTAGTCTGCTACTGTATGGTATCCTGCCCAGATTGCTGGCTTATTTATTTAGTATATTTTATAAAAATAATCAATTTAAAATTGATACAAAAGATTCTTATTATGTAAATTTACTTAACTTTTACAACCAACAAATCATCGATAAAGATGATTATCAGCCAGTCAAACCAATCATTGGCAAAATACACGCCATCAGTGATACGCTGATTTTAGCAAGTCTTGAGAAAGCCACCAATATCCAGCCAAATCATGAATTTATTGCGGATTTTGGGGTGGTTGATAGCCAGCAACAAATCCAAGAGTTGTTGGCACAGGCGGAAAGTCTCGCCGCCCAAATCTATTTGATTGTCAACAGCGACACACCGCCTGATCGCGGTATTATTCGCAAGGTTGAACAATTGTCCAAGCACCCTTTTGGCATGATTGTCGCCCTATCTGGTACGCATCGCACGCACGATGACGCATGGCAGTTAGCCTTAAATCAGCGGCAGATTGCCACAGAGGGCGGCAGCTTGGGCAAGAATTAGCAAATACAAACCACCAACAAAAGGAGAAACCATGCCTTTATTTGCCATTATCGGTCATGATGTCGCGGACAGTGGCGACAAACGCAGCAAAGCTCGTGCCGAGCATCTTGCAAGACTGCATGAATTATTAGCCGAAAATCGCCTTGTCATTGCAGGACCGACACCGATTGAACATGGACAAAGCCAAATGAGTGGCAGTCTTATTGTTGCCTCTTTTGATGATTTGCACAGTGCCAAAGCATGGGCGGCTGACGACCCATATATCATCGCAGGAGTTTATAGCCGTGTTGATGTCAAACCCTTTATTCAGGTTTTGCCAAATTTTGACTAGTATGACAAGATTGCTGCTTGATTGATTAGCAGTCTATTTATCAAGGATTACTAATTAATATTATCAGCAATCCTGAACTTTTTGCCAATCAGTCAAAGCACATACCGCACAATCTGGATTGGCATAAAACTGATAATGCTGTAAACGCATCGTTGCCCCTTGCCATACCACCAGTTGATTGGCGATGGGATTAATGCCCTTTGCCAAAAATACCAGTGCCAATTGTGCCGCCATGGCACCAATGACCGCCACCGTACTGGCAAGCACCCCTGAGTTTGCACAATTTTGCTCATCATCGCCTTCATCAGCAAAAACACACTGATAGCACCCTGTCTGTGCGGTATAGAGTGCCACTTGACCTGTTTGGGCGATGGCGGCAGTCGATAGCAGTGGCACGCCTCGCCTGCGACATATTGTATTTAGCACATCACGCACAACAAAATTATCCGTGCAATCAATCAACAAATCCACCTCGGACAGATATTCTGGCGACCAATTGGCACACACTTGCTCGGTACTGGTATCAATGTAGCAAAAGCCATTTTCTTTATGCAGTTTTTCTTTGGCAGCCTCCACTTTGGTTCTGCCAATATCATCACTGGTATAAAGCAGCTGCCGCTGTAGGTTACTTGCCTCAACCGTATCATTATCAATAATGGTCAGCCTGCCAATGCCTGAACGCACCAAAATCTGTGTAATCGGACAGCCCAAACCACCCATACCAACAATAATCGCATGGCTATTTTTTAATCGTATTTGTGCAGGCAAATCCCACTCATCAAGCAAAATCTGCCGCGAATAACGCATCAGCTCATCATCGCTTAGTATCATCTGCTGATTTATCATACACCACTCCAATGCAGTTGATTATTTCACCACACTCTTGTGCTTATAGCAATCCAAGATATTTAATTAAAACCGACTGGTTGGTTTTTATTTATCACTCTGCAAAATATGCAAATCACCCCTGTCAATTGCACAATTGGTTTATTGAGCGAAGTTGATATGGTTTAAGCCAGCTTCTGTATCAATATAAGAAATAAGCCCATACCAACCAAATGGCAAACGCCTGCCGAATTTTGACAATCGACAGGCGGTCAAGTTTAGTCAATGCTTAGCCTAAAGATATTCATGGGTCAATCTGTGGCTGAGAAATCTTGATATGCTTATTAACCAAATAAATCAGCAATAGCACTGGGATACCAATTAAGAAAGTAAACCCAAAGAAAAACTGATAACTTGTCGCATCAACAATTGAGCCTGAATAGCCGCCAAGCAACTTCGGTGCCAGTGTCATCAATGATGAAAATAACGCATACTGCACCGCTGTGAAACGAATTGAGGTCAAAGCAGACAAAAATGCCACAAACACAGCGGTCGCAAGCCCTGCCGCCAGATTATCAACAATCACAGCAAAATACATCATCATCGGCACAGGCGTATAAACCAACAAGATAAATAGCAAATTGGTTACACAGGCCAAAATCGCCCCAAGCGTCATTGCCTTAACAATGTTCATACGCTGAGCAATCCAGCCACCAACAAAGCTACCGCCGATACTGGCAACCACACCAACCACTTTTACTGCATTGGCGATTTGTGTCTTGCTAAAGCCCAAATCCTGATAAAAAATATTAGAAATATTGCCAGCAACGACATCACTGATACGATATACACCGATGAGTGCCAATAGCAATAAGGCTTTTTTGCCATAGCGGCGGAAAAATTCTGCCACAGGCTCAACCCAAGTACGCATGACCATCTGCTTTGGGGCAAACTCAACTTTTATCAAAGCAAAAATCATCACCGCAAATGCAATCACACTCGCCATAAACTGCATACAGCCATACAAAAAGCCCATCAGCACACTTTCGGTCTCGGGCAATACAGTCCCCATGCCACGAAATGCCAAAATAAATGCCACAACCGCCGCAACAAACACCAATATCATTTGCAAATAATCACGGTTGCTTTCAGTGGCAGGCTTAACGCTAAGCGTTGGCTCTTTAATCCATAGCGTTGTCATGACGCCAATTAACATCACCGCCGCCATAATCAGATAGGTTTTTTGCCAAGCAAGATAACTGTACGACTCCATGGTTGAGCCAAAAAAATCCGCCAAATATAACGCCCCTGCACCAGAGACAATCATGCCGATGCGATAACCCATGATATAGGTGGCTGATAATGCAGGCTGCATTTGGGCAGGTGCAATCTCGATGCGATAAGCATCAATAACAATGTCTTGTGAGGCAGACGAAAATCCAAGCAATACCGCCGCTGCTGCCATCACCATCAACATCTGATCACTGCCCTGTGGATTGGTCAATGCCATCAAAACCAGTGCAGCAATAATCAACAGCTGTGTCAATAACAACCAGCTACGGCGGCGACCCAAACTGCGTGTCAGTACAGGCAATGGCAAACTGTCCACTAAGGGTGCCCAAATGAATTTGAACGAATAGCCCAGTGCTGCCCAGCCAAACATGGTAACCGTGCTACGCTCAATCCCTGCCTCACGCAACCACAATCCCAAACTGGAAAAAACAAGCAAAATCGGCACGCCAGCTGCAAAGCCCAATAGCAACAGTGCCAGCGATTCACGATTCAGATAAGCCTGAGCAAATGCTTGCCATGCTGTCAAATTGGCAGTTTGTGAGGATTGATGAGTGATTGAGTCTGACTGACTGGGGTGTTTGTTGAGTTGATTCATGGTCATTACTTCGTTGGTCCATCAAATGATAAAAAAATCCAAAAGCAAAAATCCTTTGGCTTGCCTAAAGATAACAAATAGCTTGAGTTTATTTTACCCTACTTTTTATCAATTTTCTTGCAATTTTATGAAAAATTTATCTCTTTTTCACAAAAATTTGGTATGATGAACAGCACAAAATTATCCAAGTGTTGATTTTTTATTTATCATAAACATATTATTTAATTTATAAAAGGTTATTTATGGCCATTGACATCGTTATCAATCAGCGTCATCTGCAAATTCAGCTCAAGCAACTGGAGACAGTTTGGCATACGGTGGTCAATGGCTACAATCTTAGCCAAGCTGCCGAACTGCTGCACACCAGCCAGTCCAGCCTATCCAAGCAAATCGCCGCCTTAGAAAATCAACTCAAGGCAGATGTATTCACTCGCCAAGGCAAACGCCTAACAGGCTTAACCGAAATTGGCAAAAAACTACTGCCACACATTGAGGCGATTTTTGCTGAGATTCGTACCATTGAAAATCTCAGTCTTGATTTTAACAATGCCCAAGCAGGCACGCTCACCGTTGCCACGACACACACCCAAGCCCGCTATGTCCTACCACAGATTGTCAAAGAGTTTCGTGCAAAGTTTGACAAAGTCAATCTGGTGCTGCAACAGGCAGATCCTGAGAGTATCGCACAGATGGTGATTCGTGGTCAGGCTGATATTGGCATCGCCACCGAATCGTTACTAAATAACGATGTGCTGCGTTGCCATCGCTACTATGATTGGTCGCATGTCGTCATCGTGCCAAAAGATCATGAGCTGGCGGCATTTGCCGATGTGCCAGATGGGATTGATTTGCCAACTCTGGCGAGCTATCCGCTGGTTACTTATCACGGCGGTTTTACAGGGCGTGGTGCGATTGATAAGGCATTTGCTGCGGCAGGTTTTAGCCCAGAGATTGTCTTGGCGGCACTGGATTCGGATGTTATCAGTACCTATGTGTCAGCAGGTTTGGGCTTGGGCATCATTGCCGAAATGGCATATCAGCCGAAGCACTATCCAGATTTGGTGGCAATTCCCGTCAGTCATTTTGGGCGTTTTACCAGCTGGATTGCTGTGCGTGATGACAGTGAGATTCGCAAATTTGGTCATGAGTTTATCAAATTATGCCAATCGCAATTTGACAGTTTTTAATATATAATAAATTATATATTTATATTATTTGATAAATAAGCCAACCAAATCATCTTTAATTTGCCAAATGTAGCAAATGGCACAAATGATTATCTATCTTTATTGCAATATAAATGAATCTTTGCAAAATCGCCACAGGCAGCATTAAGTTTGCCACTTAATCTGCAAAGATTCACCAAAAAAGCGTGGTCAAACCATCTCAATCCAACTCAAATTATCAAAAAAATACCCATCATAGCGATGGGTATTGATAGCCAAGCTGGCTTAAGTCAAGAAAACATACGCCCAAATTGTAACAATGATAATCGCCACAATATTGAGCCAAAAACCAACTTTCATCATGTCTTTTTGCTTAATATGCCCTGTTCCCATCACGATGGCATTCGGCGGTGTTGCCACAGGCATCATAAAGGCACAAGACGCTCCGATACCAATTACCATAATCAACACCTCAGGCGGTAGACCAAGCTGCACACCAATTGGGGCGAACAATGGCACAAGCAAAGCCGCCGATGCGGTATTACTGGTAAACTCCGTCAAGAAAATGATAAATGCCGCAATCACCAAAATCACAAGCAATGGCGATACGCCACCAAGCATTGCAGAGATACTCTCACCAAGTGCCGCAGAAGCACCCGTGTCTTTCATGATATTTGACAGGGCAATACCACCACCAAAGAGCATCAGCACACCCCAGTCGGTATTATCCGAAATCTGCTTCCAGCTCACCAAACCGAACAACAGCACAGCAACCGCCGCCGACAGTGCAATCACCGTATCTGGCTGCGTAAAACCAAACAGCTCGCCCAACTGCTTGCCAAAAATCCAGCTGGTCGCCGTGATGACAAAAATCGCCATGGTCAAAATGCGTGGCAGCGTCCAGTCGATTTGTTCTTGTACGGTTAGTTGAATTTTTTGATTGAGATTTGGTCGCAATACAAAATACATGGTAGCAAGCAAAAACGGCATCAACACCAACATCATTGGCAAACCAAACTGCATCCATTCAGCAAAACCAATGCCAAGCTCTTTGGCAGCGATATTATTCGGTGGCGAACCAACCAGCGTTCCTAAACCACCGATTGATGCCGAATAAGCAATGCCAAGCAGCACAAAGATAAAGGTATTACGGTCTTTGCTCTCATCTACCTGCTCCAAAAGACCGATTGCCAGTGGCAGCATCATTGCCGCCGTTGCCGTATTACTAATCCACATGGATAGCCCAGCGGTAACGGCAAACATGATACATATCGCACGCCCCAAATGACCGCCTGCCAAGCCAATCAGCCCAAAGGCAATCTTGCGATCTAGCTTTTGGACATGCAAAGTTGCCGCCAATGCAAAACCACCAAAGAATACAAAAATAATTGGGTCAGCAAAGCTCACCAAGGCTTTTTTGGTATCAAACTCAGGGATACCAATAAACAATGCCAAAATAGGCACCAAAATCGCCGTTGCCGTTACATGAATGGCTTCGGTCAGCCACAAAATGCCAATAAACGCCACCAACGCCAAGCCCTTATTGACCAGCACATCAAATGGCAAAACAAATGCGTATAAAACATAAGCCGCAATGGCAGCGATGACGGTGATAATCACACCTCTTGGAGCATCGGCACGCACCTTCCCTGAAGGTGGCACACCATTATCATCGTGCTGAAAATCAGATTTTAGCGTAAAATCCGTCTCTTTTGATTGATCTTGTTGAACCATAAGTTATCCTTAATTCTGTGCGACTTAGTCAATAAATCAGCACAAAGTGAGTGTTAAAAGTCGCAACCTGCAACTTAATTGCTCGTATAATAACAAAACCGCAGTAATTTGCAATATTATTGTCATAATTTTATCATTTTTACTAATAATAAATCGCCAAATACAAAAGCAACCCCGTTCATTCATTGCATCAAATGCCCAATAAGTTGGGCTGTAAATTAACTTTAATAAATGAATATTTTGAATTGAATTAATAAATAGCACAATCTGCTCGCAAGTGCTTAACAAGACAATAAAATTACGCTACAATAGTCAGACCAGAGAATCAGTGAGTAACCATGAGTCAGACCACACATGATAAATTGGGCGTTGATAACTTTAAAGATGCCTATCAAATCCTAAAAAATAATGCCGACAAGCTGGAGCAATCCGACCAGATAGATATTGACAATCTGGTGTCGATTGTTGAAGAATCTTTGGCGGCATATCGTGTATGCCAATCACGCATTGAGGCAGTTGAGGCGGCATTACAATCAGCCTTTGCCAATGCAGGTGCAGGGTCACTTATTGATGGCGATGACGAGGCATAACCACTTTTGAGTACTTATTTAATCTCAAAAACTTGCCTTAAATAAGCAAGATAAGTATCGTCCTCAATCATGGTCTTGCCGGGGCTGTCAGAGATTTTTGCAACAGGTTGTCCGTTGCACGCCACCAATTTTAGGACAATATTTAGCTGTGTGATGCCCATGTCATTGGTAAGATTTGTCCCTATGCCAAAGCCAGTTTTTATTCTGCCTGCAAAATATTGATGCAAATCCCATGCTTTTGGCAAGGTCAGACCATCGCTGAAAGTTAAAATTTTGGTTTTTGGGTCAATTTTTAATTTGTGATAATGTGCGATGGCTTTTTCGCCCCATTGATACGGATCGCCACTGTCGTGCCGCAAACCATCAAACAGCTTGGCAAAATACAAATCAAAATCACGCAAAAATGCCTCCATGCCCACCACATCGGTCAAGGCAATGCCCAAATCGCCACGATATTCACGCACCCAGCATTCCAGTGCCGCCTTTTGTGAATCACGCAATCGCACATCAAGTGCCTGAAATGCCTGCATAAACTCATGTGCCATTGTACCAATGGGTGTCAGCCCCAACTGCTTGGCAAGATAGACATTGGAAGTACCACGCACAATCTTTGGGCAGGCACTGCTGATTGATTTGACCACATGATAATGCCATGCTTTGCTAAAACGGCGGCGAGTGCCAAAATCCGCCACCGTAAACGCCAGCTCATCAGGCACGCCCTTGGCGGTTTGTTCGGCATCGTATTGTTGAAGTAGGGTAATTTTTTCTTCCAAACGCCGCTGCCCTTCTTTGATAATCTGTTCATTGCTTAGGCGGCGATAATACAGTTCATTGACAATGCACAAGACAAAAATCTCAAAAAACATTGCCTGAATCATCGGCCCTTCGATATCAATGTTGAGCAAATTGTCAGCAATAGATACGCGAATAAATCGGCGTTTTAATGAAAACAGTTCCAAATAATCCACAAAGTCAGATTTGATAAAACGCAAACTACGCAAATAATCCAGCTCGTCTTGAGCAAAACTTAGCTGACACAGATAATCCAGCTGCGTCTGCAAATCCTCATACAAGCTCGCCAGTGGATAAGCAGCCTCATGATGATTGCGACAACGAAAACGATACACACCATGCGTCTGCGGAAACTGGTGCAGCATTGCTTGTAGCATGGTGAATTTGTACAAATCATTATCAAGCAGCGAACTGATGATTGGTTGATTTGTAGATAAAATGCTCATAAAGCAGTCCTTGATAATAACTAAGCTGGCAATCTTGGCACTATGATACACAAAATCAACGAATTTTGCACCCTTTGGCATCGATTTTGTGTCATTTATAACCCAAAGTCAGCTTGTGATTTTGGCAAATTTATCAATGTATCTTGCAATCTGTTGGCAAACTCTTTATTATGATACAGCCAAATAATTACAAAAAATCACACCATGAACGCACTCACCCCCTCTTCACAACTTAGCAATCTACAGCCACTTAGCTCGCAGTTTCATGTCCGTCTGCTTGATAATGCCGACTACCAAAGCACACACGAGGCAATGCTTAACCATACCTTGCAACGCATTGAGGATAAAAAAGCAGGCAAAAATCACCCTGATGAATTATGGATTGTTGAGCATCAAGATGTCTATACACTGGGTCAAGCAGGCAAGGCCGAGCATATTTTGTACCGAACCGACACCCCAATTATCCAGACTGACAGAGGTGGTCAGGTAACTTGGCATGGCTATGGGCAGTTGGTGGTTTATTGGTTGTTTGACTTGCACAGACTGGGCTTTGGTGTGCGTGATTTGGTCAGTCATGCTGAGCAAGCCATCGAAGATGTGCTAAGCCCTTATCTGCCCAGCTCGCTGTATGCCAAATCACGCCGTGATGCACCCGGCGTGTATATTTATAATCACGATGGTGATATGCTTGGCAAAATTGCCAGTTTGGGATTTAAGATTAAACAAGGTTTTAGCTATCATGGTGTGGCCATTAATCTTGTCAATAATCTGACCGCCTTTGATGCCATCAACCCTTGTGGTTATGCAGGTATGCCCATGGCAAAACTTGAGAGCTTTGGGCAATTTGACAAGCAACACACTGGCGAATTTATCAAGCAATTTATCAAAAATATCGCCGAACGGCACGCAGGCTTGGTTGAATTACGACCCCAAGATACGCTAAAATAACACGGTTTTTTACTTTTATCATAGGAGCATATTATGGCAGATTTTAACAAAATTTTGGACGCAGGTGATGTTGATGGTGGCATCATCAATGTCGTGGTCGAGATTCCAACAGGCTCAAACCACAAGATCGAATGGAATCGCCAACTGGCGTGCTTTGAGCTTGATCGTGTTGAGCCGATTGCCTTTGCCAAGCCTTGCAATTACGGCTTTATCCCACAAACCTTGGACGAGGACGGCGATGAGTTGGACGCACTGATCATCACTGACCAACCACTAAGCACAGGCATTTTTTTACAAGCCAAAGTCATCGGCGTGATGAAATTCGTTGATGACGGCGAAGTTGATGACAAAATCATCGTTGTGCCAGCCGATGACCGCAACAATGGCAATGCCTACAACAGTTTGGCAGATTTGCCTGAACAACTGATCAAACAGCTAAACTTCCACTTTAGCCATTATAAAGACCTTAAAAAAGCTGGCACGACCGTTGTTGAGGGGTTTTTTGGCGTTGATGTTGCAACCGAAGTTATCAAAGAAAGCCAAAAACGCTGGAATGAGCAATAATCCACACACAATAGCCGAGCAATCGGCTATTTTTATGGGATAAAATCAGTTTGGTTTTGTCAAAATTACCCAACGCAGCATCTTTATTTTTATCATGATATTAAGTTTTAATTAATTAAATTTTATAAAAATATAATAAAAACACCCTGACAAAACAGGGCGTATTATCAACTGTAATAATGCGTACTTGGTTAAGAATTCTTGTTAATTTACCGCAGGTTGAATATCAATCTCAATGACATAATCCATCACAGGTGGCTTGCTGCCAAAAGCATCATACTGCAAACGAATGACATGGCGACCATTGTCGCTGACCTGATAAGACCCGTTGGCAAAGTCGTGCCAGTTTGGACGAACAAGCGTCAGGCTGATGCGACTGTCAGATACCGAAGCCTGTACCGTATCGCCGATATATGGGTAAATAAAATAATCACAACTTTTGCCTGTCATGCTGTCTTGACGCAGAACTTGGGTGCTGCCCACCTTTTTTTGCACCAAGCGAGGACAGCTGTCTTTTTTATTTTTGTAAGTTGGCGACTCTGCTTGCTCCTCTTGCTTTGGCGTGTCGTCAATCGTCAGGATTTGGGTTTCTGCTTGCGGTTTGCAGCCACTTAGCAACACAAGCAACCAAGCAGCACCAGCAATGCAAAATTTAGAGTTTTTTAGCATTATGACCTACTCCCAACCCATCAAAACATTAGCAAAAACAGTTTTGGCTGATTTATTCAAATTCCAATTTAATTAATAATAACTTAATAAATTCAAGCACTTGCCACAGCCCTGTCAAGCAACACACATCACCCAAATAATCATCAGGCGATTGGTTCAATTGGTGCTACAACATCGGCGTTTTGGGCTCGGTGGCGTAGATAATGATCCAAAAGCACAATCGCAAGCATTGCCTCTGCAATCGGAGTGGCACGCACACCAACACAAGGGTCGTGGCGACCTTTGGTAATCACATCAACTGGCTGACCTTGCAAATCAATACTCTTACCTGAAGTGGTAATACTGGCGGTTGGCTTTAGGGCGATAGCAACCCGAATCGTTTGACCGCTGGATATTCCACCCAAGATACCCCCTGCGTGATTGGCGGTAAAGCCATCTGGGGTCAGCTCATCACGGCTGGTATGCCCATATTGCTCAACCACCGCAAAACCATCGCCAATCTCCACCGCCTTTACTGCATTGATACTCATCATGGCGTGAGCAATGTCTGCATCTAGGCGGTCAAAAACAGGCTCACCCAAACCAACAGGAACATTCTCGGCAAAAATCTCAAGTTTGGCACCGCAGCTTGTGCCTTGCTTACGCAAATCATTAATCAATTGCTCAAAGCGTGGCACGGCATCAGCATCACCACAAAAAAATGGGTTATTGGCCACTTCTTGCCAGTCCAATTTATTTGCTTTTTCTGAGCCGATTTGCGTTACATGGCCACGGATAGTAATGCCAAGTCTTTGTGATAAATATTTTTTGGCAATCGCCCCTGCGGCAACACGCATCGCCGTCTCACGGGCAGACGAACGACCGCCACCACGATAATCACGAAAGCCATATTTCATCGTGTAGCTATAATCGGCATGATTTGGGCGAAAAGTATTGGCGATATTGCCATAATCCTTAGATTTTTGGTCGGTATTATGGATAATCAGCCCAATCGGCGTGCCTGTTGTTCGCCCCTCAAACACACCAGAGACAATCTGCACAACATCATCTTCTTGTCGCTGGGTGGCAAATTTTGAACTGCCCGGTTTACGGCGATCAAGCTCAATCTGTAAATCCGCCTCGGTCAATGGCAACCCCGGTGGCACGCCATCAACAATTGCCATCAGCCCCACACCGTGCGACTCACCGCAAGTTGTTACCCGAAAAAGCTGTCCAATTGTATTACCCGCCATAAAGCCACCTTATCAAAATCATCAAATCCAAATGCACCACTGCCATGCTTGTATCATCGACAGCAGATGCCTGTTGATTGTATCATAATTTGCCGATACAAAAAAGCAACAACTGTTTATGCGGTATGTCGTTTGTCATATTTATAAAAATCTGCCGCAGCACGACTGAAATTTTTTGCCTGATTTACATGGGCAGACAGCTTGTCTGTTTCGCAGTATCGGCACAGTTGGATCCAAAAAATACCAGCAAGGCTTATTTTGAGCATTCATCATCTGCACAAAGACCGAATGCTCCTCGTGGCATTCTTGCACACCTGTGTCATTATAAATAAAATCTGCACAAAAATGCACTTTGCTGTGCAGCCTATCTAATTTTGCCACTTGTTTGATGGTCAATTTTTGCCAAGTCAGCTGCTGTGTCCATGCCAGCAATGCCGCCCTATCAAGCAGATGCTGCTGAATGGGCAAAGTCGTGGCGATGATATAGTCAATCTCTTGATACACAAAAGCACTGTAACGAGAACGCATCAGTCGCTCGGCATTTTCTGCAAGCTCTCCCAAATGATATGGCTGACAGCACTGCTCATAAACATCGCCCAAACCACAAGGACAGACAGATAATGTATTCATTTGATATTTAACGATATTTTATTTAATAAATAACTTTGAGCATTGTGCGTGCCACCTACCACTGGATACCATTCGCCAGTGCCTGACAATTCCCATGCCTGAGTGTCATCTTTTAGATAATTTATCAATCCATCTTCATAGATTTTTTTGAATAATTTTTTATCTAAAATTGGAAATGCCACCTCAACACGGTGCAATAAATTACGATCCATCAAGTCTGCCGAACCGCAGTACAGCCGTTCTTGACCGCCATTTTGTACATCATTGGCAAAATAATACACGCGTGTATGCTCCAAAAACCGCCCTACCACTGAACGCACACGGATATTTTCAGACAATCCTGCCACCTGTGGGCGCAAGCAACAAATTGACCGCACAATCAAATCAATCTGCACGCCTGCTTGGCTTGCTTCATACAATTTATTGATAATTTTGCGTTCGGTTAGGGCGTTGAATTTCATAATCACTCGCCCAACTTTGCCCGCTTTGGCATGAGCAATCTCATCGTCAATCAGTCGCATCAGCGTATCATGCAGTGTAAATGGTGCGTGCAAAATCTGCTTGGAAGGCAACGGTCTGCCCATGCCAGTCAATTGCCAAAACACCCCAGCGACATCTTCGGTAACCTCTTCATTGGCGGTAAATAATCCATAATCCGTATATGCCTTGGCATTGCCTGCGTGATAATTCCCTGTGCCTAGATGTGCATAACGGCGGATTTTGCCCACCTCACGGCGAATAATTAGCATCATTTTGGCGTGCGTCTTATAGCCGACAATGCCATAAACCACCACCGCACCTGCCTCTTGGAGCATATTTGCCACAGCAATATTGGATGCCTCATCAAACCTTGCACGCAGCTCAATCACTGCCGTTACTTCTTTGCCATTACGAGCAGCAGCGGCAAGTGCTTGGACAATTTCTGAATTAACCCCAGAGCGATAAATTGTCTGCTTGATTGCCAGCACATCAGGGTCATTGGCCGCTTGCCACAGCAAGTTCACCACAGGGCTAAAGGCATGAAATGGGTGATGCACCAGCACATCTTGACGAGCAATGGTGGCAAACATTGAGCCTGTGTCAGCTTTGTTTAAGCCCTGAAACGCCTTAGGAATGGCGGCAGTAAATGGTGAAAACTTCAGCCTTGGATAATCAAAACTGGTCAAAAGCCGTGTCAAATTTACAGGGCCGTTCACACGGTATAGCTGCGAGCTATCCAATGCAAATTCTTTTAACAAAAACTCGCTGATTTGCTGTGGGCAGTTGGTCGTTACCTCCAAACGCACCTTTTGCCCAAAGCGGCGATTATTAAGCTCACCTTCTAATGCTTTGGCAATATCATCAACATCGTCAGCCAGTGCAAGGTCAGCATTACGCGTTAGGCGGAATTGATAGCAGCCTGTTACTGTCATGCCCAAAAACAACTCGCCAATATATTCATGAATCACCGCCGAAAGCATGACATGATGGTCCTTGCCCCCTGTTAGCTCATCAGGCAGGCGAATGACGCGTGGCAGCGAACGCGGGGCTGGCACGATGGCAAGGTTAATATCACGACCAAAGGCATCTTTGCCATCAAGCGTTACAATAAAATTTAATGATTTGTTTGCCAGTCTTGGAAACGGGTGGGCAGGGTCGATACTAATCGGCGTCAAAACAGGCATCACCTGACTGACAAAATATTCTTTCATCCATGCACGCTGCTTGTCATTTAGCTCATCACGCTTTAGGTAACGGATTTCATGCTTGGCAAGCTCGGGCAAAATATCCTCATTGAGCATACGATATTGCTCATCAACCGCACCATGGGCGATTTTGCTGATGATTTGTAAAATTTCGCTGGGTTTTCTACCATCTAAACTGCTGACTTGATCGCCTTGTTTCATTTTTTGTAACAGGCCTGCAACACGAATCTCAAAAAACTCATCTAAATTTGATGAAAAAATGGTCAAAAAGAACATTCGTTCCAACAAAGGGTGATTGGGATTTGCCGCTTGTGCCAAGACACGCAACTGAAATCTCAATGCCGACAAATCGCGATTAATGTAGCAATTTGGCGTAAACCTACCCTTTTCATCAAACAAACCCTCAAGCTCAATCAAGGCTTGGTTGGCTGTCATGCGATTATCTTGAGCTGTAGACGGGATTGTCGCGACTGTCTCATGCTGTTTATTTGAGCTATTCATCATATAATTCCCAATTGTCCTTAAAAGGCGAAAAATAACCATCTCTCGCCTTGGCTATATTTTTAATTTTGTCTTAATTAATACATCATTATAAATTAAATATCTGACCGCTTGCTAAGTGCCTTTTATTTTGCCAAATTTAGCAGTATCGTCCAACCGTCTTTTAACCATTCTATGGCATTTTTATGACAGTTTGATGACAATCCAAGGCTATAACTGACAAACTCAAGGCAATCTTGCACTGTTCATACGCCGCAAGATAACCCGCTGTTTATTACGCAAGCGTTTGGCGGTTAGATTTTTGCCGTAGTATTTGGGATTGGGCAATAGTGCAATCAATAACGCCGCTTGCTCACGATTTAGCTTGGCAGCTGGACGGCGAAAATAATGCCAAGCCGCCGCCTCAATGCCATAAATCCCCTCGCCAAATTCAGCAACATTCAGATACACTTCCAAGATTCGCTGCTTTTGCCACAGGCTTTCCATCATCACTGTAATCAGTGCCTCTTCGCCCTTACGAATATAAGAACGATGCGAGGTTAAAAATAAATTTTTGGCAAGCTGCTGGCTGATGGTCGAGCCACCCACACTAACCGCCCCTTCTGCCTCATTGGCACGCATGGCTGCTTGTATGCTGGCAAAATCAAAGCCTCGATGCGTGCTAAATTTCGCATCCTCGCTGACGATGGCGGCTTGCTTGACAGGGGTGGCAATTTTGTCATAACCCACCCAAGTTTGCACAACCTCACCGCCTGATAATCTGTGCCAAAGCATGAATGCAGAAGTTTGCACAGGTGCATTCGCCCACCAAATAAGCAGCAAGGCAACCAGCAACTGAATGCCAAAAAATAGCAGCAATATGGGTGCAATTACCCATTTAAAAAGCCAGCGAAACACGCTAAAATAACCCCTATTTTATGCCAAATACACAAAACACCTTAAGCAAACAAACACCGCTATGTCTACCATCTTAAGCCCCAGTACCCGATTGATACTTGCACAACTCAACACAAATAAGCATCTTTTGAGCCACGCTCACCCAGATGGCACACAAATCATTGCTGAGATTTTGGCTTGTTTTACGACAACTCATGCAGCAAAAACATGGTATCTGCTTGGCACTGATGGTTGTCATTTATGCCAAATTGCTACACAAACAGTTAATCAAGCATTGAGTATTATCACAAATCCGCCCACACTGGCAACGCTTGATTTAAGCGATAGCAGCGATTTATTACTCGTTGATATGCTTGGCAGCAGCATTCCTATTTTGATTGCCAACAATCGCCTGCTGTGCTATCCCTTTGGCTTGATGGATATTACCCAAATCATCAATCCGTAGATTTTTTCGCCAAAATCATGATATTATTAAAATTTTTTAAATAATATCAAAAACAGACCCTTCAAACCCCACCTAAGATAGGCGAGAGCTGGCAAGTTTGGTCAATTGATACAGCCCGTCTCGATAGCGATTGTCAGGCAAGCGTGCCAGTGCCTCTTGTGCCAATCTGGTCTGCTCAAGTGCTTGATTTTTGCAGTATTCTATTGCTCCAGATTGTCGCACCAAGTCAATCAGCACCGCCGCATCATCTACCTTGCCCGTCTGAACAGCAATGCGTAATTTATCATAATCATCACTGGCTGAATTTTTTAGAAATTCTAATGTTTTTATGATTGGCAAAGTTGGCTTACCTTCTGCCAAATCATCACCCAAATTCTTGCCCATGATTACCATGTCGCCACTAAAGTCCAGCACATCATCTATAATCTGAAAGGCATTACCAAAATGATAAGCAAACGCCCCCAAATCATCAAGCAGCTCATCACGACCCTGCAATAACGCCGCACCTTTGGTCGCCATCATAAACAATCGTGAAGTTTTGCCGTCAATGATTTGCATATAATCCGCCTCGCAAGCCTCTGGATTGTGCTGATGTTGTAGCTGTAGCACCTCCCCTTCGGCAATATCGCAAGTGCCATCGCTAAACAGCTTTAGCAGTGGCAAATTATTAAACCCAACCAATAAATTAAAAGAACGGGCAATCAAATAATCCCCCACCAGCACCGCTGTGGCATTGTCCCAAGTGGCATTGGCGGTCGGCTTGCCACGACGCAGCCCTGAAGCATCGATAACATCATCATGCACCAAAGTTGCCGTATGCAGCATCTCGGTAATCGCCGCCAGCTGCATTGCCTGCTCACTTTGTATATCTTGCAGCATTCGGGCGGTCAATAGCGTAATCAATGGACGCATTCTCTTGCCACCAGCATCAATCACATGCTTTGAGACACTCATCACCAGCTGCACTTTGGAATTTAGACTGCCAAAAACCTGCTTATCCATGATGGCAAAATCTTCATCAACAATTGCCTGAATCTCGGCATAACTCATTGCGTCATTCATACTCAACACTATCTGCTTGATTATAAAAGCACTATAATAGCACAATTTTATACATCTTGAAATCCAAGAACTTGGGATTGGTTGGTCAATTTTGACAGAAACAAAGAAGCTCCGCTAACAAGCCCAACTTTATCAGACAATGCCATGCAGAAATTTGCTGATTTTTTGGCACATGATTGTAAAAATTTCACAAAAAATTGTCAGAAAACAGCATTTTTGGCTTGTAATCAATAGCAACAACAGGCATAATGTGCTTTATTTTCTCTATGGCATCGCCTCATTGAGCCAAATAGTATCGCAGCAAATCAAATCAAGCTGCCAACTCATATAAAACAGGGAGCTAACATGAGCCAGCCTACCACACAGCACAAAGAAATTGATGACGTGAATATTGAAAAATTCATTCCGCTGATTACGCCAAACAGCCTAAAATCCAAACTGCCCTTATCAGACAATGCTTATCAAACTGTCCTAACTGGTCGCAAAGTTATTGAGAATATCTTAGACGGTGTGGACAAACGCATCTTGGTCGTTGTTGGTCCTTGTTCTATACATGACCCAGTTGCCGCCCAAGAATATGCTGATAAATTAAAAATTCTTTCAGAAGAATTAAAAAATGAACTGTTCATTGTCATGCGTGTATATTTTGAGAAACCTCGCACCACCACAGGCTGGAAAGGATTAATCAACGATCCTGACATGAATGACAGTTTTGATATCGAAAAAGGCTTGCACATTGCACGCAAATTATTGCTTGAGCTGAACGAAAAAGGCTTACCTTGTGCCACCGAAGCCCTAGATCCAAACACGCCACAATATATCCAAGATCTCATCAGCTGGTCAGCAATTGGTGCACGCACCACCGAAAGCCAGACGCACCGAGAAATGAGTTCTGGTCTGTCTTGCCCTGTTGGCTTTAAAAATGGTACCGATGGCAGCATGACGGTTGCGGTCAATGCCATGCAAGCGGTGCAGTCAGGTCATAGCTTTTTGGGTTTGTCTGGTGATGGTCAAGTCGCTATCATCAAATCAAAAGGCAACAAATACGCTCATGTCGTCCTGCGTGGCGGCAATGACAAGCCAAATTATGACGAAACTGCTGTCGCTGCCGCCGAAAATGAGCTTGCCAAAGGCAAAACCAACGGCAAAATCATGATTGATGCCAGCCATGCCAACAGTGGCAAAGATCCGTATTTACAGCCCATGGTTATCCAAAATGTCGCAAGCCAAATCGCCAATGGCAACCAGTCCATCATGGGGCTGATGATTGAGAGCCATCTTAAAGGCGGTCGCCAAAACATTCCTGTGAATTTGGACGACTTAGAATATGGCAAATCAGTTACCGATGGCTGTCTGGATTGGGAGGCAACGGTAGAAACCCTACGAAAATTTGCCAAAACCATCAAGCCACATCTGGCAAATCGCTGATTACACCACAAGGTCGCCCATGGGCGGCTTTGTCGCTTTGGCCAATTAATTTAGCAGCAACACGCTTATTAGCACCCTTATTAGACAAAAATCCAGCAAATTTGCCCAAATTTATCACACATAAATTAGTATGAGCACACCAAGTTTTAAAGATATTTTATCAAAATCACAGCAGCAAGCACTTGCCAAGCTTAGCAAACCTGAGCCCACTGTAACTGCCCAAAAAGCCCCCGTAGCAGCTGACAGACCAACAAGCCATGATGATAAGCAATTATTTTTGCAAGCCATGCACGGGGTCGTACCACTAAAAAACACGCCAACCGTCAGCCAAAAAAAACCAACTGCCATTGATGATAATGCACTACGCCGCCGCATGGCAGCACAAGGTGATGAGCAAATCGGTGGCACATTATCAGACATGCAAGCACTGCTAAATCCCGTTGCTGGCGAGGCATATTTATCCTACAAAAACCCAACGCTACAAAACAAAGTCTTCGAGCAATTAAAACAAGGCAAATTGCGGTGGTATGACGCTGTAGATCTGCATGGCTCAAGCATTGAAGAGGCAAGATCTGCCGTGCAGCTGCTGATTCATCAGTCGATAAATCAAGGCGAAACTGTCGTAAAAATTGTACACGGCAAAGGCAAAGATGCCATCATCAAAACCTGCGTCAATGGCTGGCTACGACAAATGAACGAGGTTATGGCATTTGTTTCGGCACCAGCCAATGATGGCGGCAACGGTGCGGTATTGGTATTATTAAAAAAGAAAAAACTGGGCGACTAAGATGAGCAATCCTACCTTAACCATCGGTATCGTTGCAGGCGAAGTCTCTGGCGATGCATTGGGCGGTGATTTTATGCAGCAGATGAACCAACTTCACCCGAACATTCGCTGGGTGGGTGTTGGCGGACAACAAATGGCAGCACAGGGACTAAATAGCCTGATTGAGATGAGTCGGCTGTCAGTCATGGGGCTAATAGAGGTCATCAAGCATCTGCCCGACCTTGTGCGAGCAAAAAAACAAATTTTATCAGCATTTTTTGATGAAAAAATTGACATCTTTATCGGTATTGATGCTCCTGATTTTAACCTTAGACTGGGTAAGTCATTAAAAAAACAAGGGATTTTTTGTGTGCAATATGTCAGCCCAAGCATTTGGGCATGGCGAGAAAACCGCATCAACAGCATTAAGCAAGCAACTGATTTGGTGCTGTGTTTATTTCCATTTGAGCTGGCAGTTTATCAAAAACATCAGCACCCTGCCGTTTGTGTTGGACACCCCTTATTGAGCAAACTTCACGCCGATACACGCCCCATGCCTGTGCGTCTGCACGAATTTATCCAGCAAACCACAGCATTTGGCACGGCAACACTGAAGCAAGCCAGCCACCGCATTTGCCTTATGGCAGGCTCTCGCAATGGTGAGATTCATGCTATTTTGCCACTATTATTAGACAGTGCCAAAAAAATTCATGACACGCTGCCAAACAGCCAATTTATCCTACCTGTCATCACGCCAGCACAAGCTGATTTGATACGGCAAATCGCACAAAACACGCACCCAGAACTGCTGGCAGCTTTGCATATTTTGCATAACAGCAACCAAAAGCCAAGCGATTTATCTTTAAGCCATGCCTGTATGAATGTCAGTGATGTTGTTGTGCTGGCTTCAGGTACAGCAACGCTTGAATGCCTATTGCTAAACCGCCCAATGGTTGTTGTCTATAAAATGAACAAATTAAGCTTTGCCATCGCCCAGAGACTTATCAAAATCCCCTATGTTGCCCTGCCTAATATTTTGGCTCATGGACAAACTGGCAAGGCAATCGTGCCTGAGCTTATCCAGCATCATGCCACTGCCGAGACAGTCAGTGCCGAAGTTTTCGGCATACTCAACAATCAACAAGCACAAATACAACTGCTACAGCAAACCACTGAGACCTTGCGTGCAGACAGTCATCATGGTGCCGCCCAGTCGGTATTACAAAGCTATTTTCAGAACAAATTATGATTGATCATTCACTCATCACACAATGCAATATCATCATCAAGCCTGATGCCAAAATCAGCGATACGCCAGTTATTATCGGTATTGACGAGGTTGGCAGAGGAGCATTATTTGCCAATCTGACTGTCGCTGCAGTAATTTTACCTGCAACATTTAGCGGTGAATTTAATTCGGTGGATTTACGCACAACCCCAATTGAGTTGATTAACGACAGCAAAAAACTCACAGCAACCCGCCGTGAGCGATTGTTTGAACCCATAAAACTGCTGGCGGCTGATTATGCAATTATCGATGTACCACGCAGTGTCATTGATGAAATCAATGTCTTGCACGCCACTTTGCTTGGTATGCGTCTGGCAATCGAAACTCTGGTTGCTCGCCATCATCTCGTGCCACGCGATACCCAGATTGTTGTTGATGGACATCAATTCCCGAACCTACAAGGCGGCTGTGCTGAATTTTTTTATCAAAATCAAACTCTTATCAAAGGTGATGCCACTCACAGCAGCATTGCTTGTGCCAGTATTCTTGCCAAAGTGCATCGCGATCGCCAAATGTTACTTTTGGATAAGGTATATCCAGAATACGGACTTGCCAAGCATAAGGGCTATCTCACCGCCCAGCACAAAGCCGCCATCACCACGCACGGCATCTTACCCGAACATCGCCGCAGTTACTCACCGATTAAAGAGCTGTTTGCCACAGGGTATCTGAATCATAATTTTTGGTAATTTTGCCCACAATCAACCATGCAGCAGCCCATTATGCCACTGACAAAAATTGGTTTTAATTTTATAACCATACAAACACTTGCCAATCTCGTGCAAAATGCCAAAATGGCATATTGGTGGCTTTGTTGTCTTTTGATACAAATGCGAAAATTCAGCCGCTGATATTATCAATGAATCATAATTTTAGATTAACTTAATTTATATTATATGTAAAATAAAAAAATATCACTGGTTGCAGTTATTATAATGACTATACCAGTTTAATATTAGATGAATTAATAATACTTATTATTTATAATATTTTATATTAATGGCTAATGTGATGGCAAATATTTATTGATAAAGGTCAGCATATCAAATTGCCCAAATCAGCGTGTGGCATTGACCCACAACAAATCCCCAATTGCTGATTGATGGCAAATAAAAAACAGCACATCAACGATATGCTGTTTTTTGGTGTGTAATCAAAGCAAAATACGACGAGGATCTGCAAGCAGTTTGGCGATATAACGCGTAAACACGGCAGCATCTGCTCCATTGATGACACGGTGGTCGTATGACAGCGACAGTGGCAACATCAAGCGTGGCTCAAAGCTCTTGCTGGCAGCATTCCAGCGTGGTTGGAATGATGCTTCGGAGATGCCCAAAATACCAACCTGTGGCCAATTGACCAGTGGCGTAAATGCTGTGCCACCCAAGTTGCCTTGGCTTGAGATGGTAAAGCTGGCACCTTGCAGTTCTTTTGCAGACAGTTTTTTGTCTCGTGCTTTTTTGGCAAGCTCACCAATTTCAATGGCAATCTGCTTAATGCCTTTGGCTTGGGCATCTTTAATCACAGGGACAATCAGACCATCATCAGTCGCTACGGCAATGCCCATATTGACCGATTTGCGAATCAAAATTTGCGTGTTGTCATCAGACAGATGGCAGTTGAATTTTGGATGCTCGGTCAGGGCATACGCAACCGCTTTGACAATAAATGCCAAAATTGTCAAGCCAATGCCCTGTGCCTTAAATTCACCTTTTAGCTCATTACGCAGATTTTCAGTATCTGTAATATCCGCCAAATCAAACTGAGTTACTTGTGGCAGATAAGTGTTATAATTAAGCTGTGGGATTGAGACTTTTTGTAGACGAGTCAAGTCCTCAACCTCAATCTCACCCCAAATCTCTTTATTGCTCATATCAGGCAAGTTTGGCAAGCCTGAACGCACATCTGCCGACGCTGTGGTCGCTTGTGGCTTACTGGCAGCACCATTCATCACCGCTTTAACAAAGGCGAATAAGTCCTCTTTTAGGATGCGGCCATGGGTGGCAGTGCCTGTTACGGTGCTAATATCCACACCCAGTTCTCGTGCCAATTTACGCACAGCAGGGCCTGCATAGACATCTTTTGCTTTTTCGTTCACAACCTGTTCAGGCAGTTTGTCAGTGGTCGCTACAGGCTTGCTTGGGCTTGTCTCTGCTGCCTTTGGCTCAGCTTGCGTTTGAGTTGGTGCAGGTTTTTCTTGGGTGGTTTTACTTTCTTGTGCCACAGGTTTGCCAGCAGCTGCAATGGTGATAAACGCTTGTCCATTGCTGACACTGTCGCCTGCTTTAACCAAAATTGCCTCAACCACACCATCGGTTGGCGATGGCACTTCTACCGAAGCCTTATCAGATTCAACCAAAATCAACGGTTGGTCTTTGCTGACGCTGTCGCCAACTGCCACCATGATTTCTGCAACTTCTGCTGATTCTACACCAAGGTCAGGCAGGTTGTGTGTCTGGCTGCCACCAGTAGCTGCAGCGGTCGGTGCTGGCGACTGCTCTGCTACTTGTTGCTCATCAGCAGGCTCGCTTGGCTCTGACTCCACTACCGCATCAGTCTGTTGGTTTTCATTCGCTGATGCAGAAGCTGACTCGATTGTGAACAACAAGCTGCCTTCGCTGATATTATCGCCTGTATTGATATGAATTTGCTTAATCACACCAGCAGTTGGCGATGGCACTTCTACCGAAGCCTTATCAGATTCAACCAAAACCAAATTGTCATTCTCGCTGACGCTGTCGCCAACTTTTACCATGATTTCGGCAACTTCTGCTGATTCTACACCCAAATCGGGGGCTTTGATTTCCATCACATTCTCCTATTATTTGGGTTCTTGGATATTGCTATCGTTTAATAAAGCTGCATCAGCCTTGTCCTCGCTGCGACCTTGCTGATTAATAGCCTCGTCTGACTCTTCAATCAACTCTGGTACAGGATTTGGGGCACGCGTAGTTTTTGGTGCTGGTGCATCTGGGAAAAAGTCATACTGTGGCTGCGGCTGCCAAGCGGGTGCTTGGTCTGCATCAATATCAAAGCTATTGATTGCATCTTGTACAAGGCGGACATTAATTTCGCCCTCATCAGCCAGTTTTTTCAAGGTGGCGACCACGATATGTTCAGCATTGACATTAAAGAAACTACGCAATTTGGCACGGCTATCCGAACGACCAAAGCCGTCAGTTCCAAGCGTAACATAAGGGCGAGAGTCAGGCAACCAGCCACGGATTTGCTCTGAATAGTTACGCATATAATCCGTTGCAGCAACCACGATACCCTTGTGAGCAGCCAATTGCTGAGTAATCCATGGTGTCTTTTGTTCGGCGGTTGGGTGCAGACGGTTATAATCATCACACGCCATACCATCACGGGTCAATTCATTAAAGCTGGTTACACTCCACACATTTGCCGTGATGCCAAACTCTTCTTGCAAGATGCGAGCCGCTCTTTGAACTTCACGCAAAATCACTCCAGAACCCAACAGTTGCACTTGGGTAGAACGATTGTCCTCAAGCAAGTACATACCACGCTTGATGCCTTCTTCAATACCTTGCGGCATGGCAGGTTGCTCATAGTTTTCATTCATCAGCGTAATGTAATAATACACACGCTCACCCTCGCCATACATACGACGCAAGCCATCGTGCATAATTACCGCCAGCTCATAGCCATAACATGGGTCATAGGTAACACAATTTGGCACCGTGCCAAATAAGATATGACTATGACCATCTTGGTGCTGCAAGCCTTCGCCATTGAGCGTTGTGCGACCTGCTGTCGCCCCAAACAAGAAACCTTGAGCCTGACAATCGCCTGCAGCCCATGCCAAATCACCAATGCGTTGGAAACCAAACATTGAATAATAAATATACATTGGAATCATTGGCAAAGCATTCACCGAGTAACTGGTTGCCAATGCAATCCAAGCACTCATCGCACCTGCTTCGTTAATACCCTCTTCTAGCATATGGCCGTCTTTTGCCTCGCGATAACCCATCAAGGCTTCGGCATCTTCGGCAACATAATTCTGACCTACCGATGAATAAATCCCCAACTGACGGAACATACCCTCAAGACCAAAGGTACGAGCTTCGTCAGGAACGATTGGCACGACATATTTGTTCAGAGCCTTGTCTTTTAATAGTGCTGACAGCAAGCGTACAAACACCATCGTTGTTGATTGCTCTTTGCCTTTTGAGCCTTGTAGTACCTGATCAAAAATAGACAGCTCAGGAATTTCTAGCGGAATATGACCGCTGCGGCGAGCAGGCAAATGACCACCCAATGACTCACGGCGACCCATCAGATACTTATACTCTGCCGAATCTTCACTTGGGCGATAAAACGGCAATTGCTTCAATTGCTCATCAGTAAATGGCAAATCAAAACGATCGCGGAAATACTTCAGTCCTGTTTCGTCCAATTTTTTTAGTTGGTGAGCTTTGTTTACAGCCTGAATTTGGCTTGACAGGCCATAGCCCTTGACAGTTTTTACCAAGATTACCGTTGGCTGACCTTTGGTTTTCATGGCTGCACTAAAGGCTGCATATACTTTTTTCGGATCATGGCCACCACGGTTTAAGTGCATAATGTCCTCATCGCTTAGCTCTTTGGCAAGCTCTTCTAATTCTGGATATTTGCCAAAAAATTCTTTGCGTACAAAGGCACCATCGCGTGCTGCATAAAGTTGATATTCGCCATCAACAACTTCTTCCATGCGTTTTTTGAGTGCACCTGATTTGTCTTTGGCAAGCAATGCGTCCCAATGATCGCCCCAAATCACCTTGATTACACGCCAGCCTGCACCACGAAATACCGATTCAAGCTCTTGGATAATCTTGCCATTACCACGCACAGGACCATCTAGTCGTTGTAGGTTGCAGTTGATTACCCAAATCAGGTTGTCAAGTTTCTCACGACCTGCCATTGAGATTGCACCCAAGCTCTCTGGCTCGTCCGTCTCACCATCACCCAAAAATGCCCAAACCTTACGATCTTCATCTTTAATCAGACCACGATTGGTTAGATATTTTTGGTTGCGTGCTTGATAAATTGACATCAACGGTCCAAGACCCATTGATACGGTTGGAAATTGCCAATAATCAGGCATCAAATAAGGGTGCGGATAGCTTGACAGACCCTTGCCATCAACCTCACGGCGGAAGTTTTCCAGTTGCTCTTCAGACAAGCGACCCTCTAAAAAAGAGCGAGCATACATCCCTGGAGCCCCATGGCCTTGGTAATAAATCATATCACCGCCGTGATTTTCGCTTGGTGCACGCCAAAAATGGTTAAATCCTGTTTCGTACAGCGTTGCTGACGATGCAAAAGTCGCCAAATGCCCACCCAAATCATCATTATTTTGGTTGGCACGCATGACCATCGCAAGTGCATTATATCGCACCAAGGCACGGATTTTGCGTTCCATGTGCAAATCACCTGGATAAGTCGGCTCATCTTCGACAGCAATGGTATTGATGTAAGCTGTATCCAAGCGATTAAACGGCAAGCCTTCTTGTGCTGCCATGTTATATAGTGCTTTTAATAAAAATTGTGCACGATCTTTGTCGGCATTTTTGATGACCGATTCAAAAGCATCTAACCACTCTTGGGTTTCGATGTGATCGGGATCGTTATAATAAGTTGTCATTACGCTTACCCTAAAATTAAATTTAATCAGTCTTTTATAAAATCACACAAAAGACCGCATCAACACACAAGCAGCTGCCCACTCATGCAACTTTATTCACTGCTCAAGGTGAACATGAATACACTTTAGTCTGTATTATAAAAGGATTTGGTCAAAAAGTTTATTCAGTAAAATAAATATCATCAGAATATTCATTTATTTAAAAAATACCAACACAGCACCAAATCATCTCACAGACTCCAATTTGTAGCAATGATAAATCTGCCACGCATAAGGATTATTATACCCTATTTTGGCTGATATTTAAATTTTTTCAGCGGCGGACAAAAGCATTGACAGGGGGGGGTTCTGGGATACAATGCAAAAAATCCACACTGTCATTAGCCAGTAAGCGTATGGCAGCTATCTTGTAATTAAGGATAAGTTATGAATATCAAGCTAATTGCATTTGCCCTGATTGGCACTTTGGGGGCATTGACCGCCAACGCCAACCAATACACCCTGCAAAGTGGTTCGGCATACATTCAGACCAAAACCGATGGCTATGTCTATATGCGTAACGCACCGCACCCAAACGCCACTCGCATACAACGCCTAAATGACTACACCGATGTGCAAGTACTAAGCTGCGAAGGTCGCACCGTACGCCGCACCGATGTCGCCGCTCAGGGACAAAAAGGCAAATGGTGCCGCGTCTCCGCCAACGGTCGCACAGGCTATGTGTTCAGCCCTTATCTTCGTTATTACTAATTGCTAGAGAATTTGGCGATTTATCAGTAATCACCTACCCAACATAAGACCTTAAGCCTTCAACGGTCTTAAGGTCTTTTTTGTATCTTGGTGCCATTTATGAATAAATTATTTATTATTTTTTTAGTTAAAATTGCCATCATTACCTTAATTGTGCAACAAGCCCAAAGTTCTGGTAAGGCAAATCCAGCCATCAGTCCAAAAAATAATGCCCATGATCTTGACCTAAATCGCAGTGAAAATCAGCAATTTATGCTTGAGCATAATATTTTACTCAAACAACAAACTTATGCCATCGGTCAAGAAAAATACGCCATCAATATTTATCAAAAATCACCCATTGGCACGACTCGCTATTTGGTGCTGCACGACAATGAGAATGCTGCTTTTGACAGTGGCTTGCGTGCCATTAAAGATGGTGGATTGTTGGTTGTGCTAGAAAATAAAGAAAGCCGCTATTTGTATGATTTTGGCAAAAATACACAAACCAACACGGACCCAAACCGTATTTTTGACGATAAAAATAAATATTTTGCCCTTGGTCAAGCTATCTTGTCATCGTTGCAATTGCAACAAGACAGCTTGGTTGTTGCTCTGCATAACAACAGCCCAAATTCTACCTTTAAAATGTCAAACATTCACAAATTTGGCAATACGCAAATTGTCTGCCAAAAGGATCGCAATGAAAAAAATCTGTACTGGATACCTTATAAAAACAGCACCGATGCAGGCTTAAACCTTGCCAAAAAACTGTGCAATGCTGGCAGCTATAATGTCGTCAGCGAACAAGTCCCAGCCATTGCCAAAGGCGATGGGTCGTTGTCAATCTATGCTGCCAATCGTGGCATTGATTATGTTAATATTGAAATAAAAGCAGCCATCGCAGGCGACAAAAACAACGAAAATACCGCGATGCTTGCTCAACAAAATTACATCACCACCCTAGCCAAACTGTCGCAAGCCAAGCCAAACAGGTGATTTAACCCTACGCCATAACAGACCCAACTGGCGAGCTACAATAAAAAGCTCGCCAGCTGCTGTATGCCAATCCGCTCATGTGCCTTAAATGGCAAGCGTTTGGGATTGACCTGCCAGTTATTTTTAATGCACACTGCCAAAATATCAATGTCTAATGCCACTTGATAATCAAATTCGGCAGTTTTTTTATGCTCATCGCGACCGCAGAGTTTCTCAATCTGCTTTAGCTGCTGCTGCAAGCTATCATGGGCGATATCCTGATAAAGCTGCAGATGCACGCACACATTGTGATAAGTCAAGCTGCTGCGTGCCTCAATATCCGCCCCTTGTATCACTTGAGAGAGCCTTAATGAGCCCAATCGCCCAAGTTTATCCAAAGCCACATCAAAGCCCTGCTCGGCATGATAATTACTGCCCAAGCACAGCACTGCCTCCTGCACCTTCATCGCTTGCCTGCCACCATCAGTCATCATGTTGCTGATAAATTGGCTTGGCGGCGG
This sequence comes from Moraxella cuniculi, assembly GCF_900637105.1. Lineage (NCBI taxonomy): Bacteria > Pseudomonadati > Pseudomonadota > Gammaproteobacteria > Moraxellales > Moraxellaceae > Moraxella > Moraxella cuniculi. The sequence goes on from NZ_LR134343.1 coordinate 1,732,674, forward strand.
ACAATTTTCACGCCAACGCTTGCTGCCTGCGTGATGGCATTGGGCTTGTGAATGGTTAGACTGATTTGTCCACAAGGATAATGGCGTAAAATATGTTCAGCAATTCTCTCTGCCAAAGTTTCCAGCAACTCCGCCTGTATCTCATGGCACAATCGCTCGATATCCTCGCACACTGTCTTATAATTAATCACATGAGCCACATCGTCAGATGCCGCTGCCAAGCTCATATCACACAGCATTTCTGCATCAATAATCAGCTGCTGCTTGATTGCTCGCTCCCATGGATACACGCCAATCAGCGTATTGATTTGCAAACCTTGAATAAAAACCACATCGTCCATTATTTAACCTTTTTTATTTTTTAATAAATCAAAACTAAATAAAATCAACCCAAGCCAAATCAAGGAAAAGACCACCATATTTTGCCAAGCAAAGGGTTCATGATAATAAAACACCGCCAACAAAAAGACAATGCTTGGTGTTATATAATTAAGAAATGATAAAGTATTAAATTGCAATAATTTGGCAGAAATATTATAAAGCAGTAGCGGAATAAGCGTAATTGGCCCTGCCAACATAAGCAGCCAAATCTCCGAAGACAGCCAAAATGACAGCTGGCTACTCACAACCTCTGCTTGACTTAGCCACAGCAATGACAATGGCAGCAAAAGCAGCGTTTCCAAGAATAAGCCATCCAGTGCATCAAATGGCGTGTATCGCTGAATCACCCCATAAAAACCAAAAGACAGTGGCAACAACAAGCTCACCCATGGCAAACCACCCAGCCATACAATCTGCGTTATGACAGCAATCATTGCCAAGCCGACAGCAATTTTTTGCAGAATTCTTAATCTTTCCTTAAAAATTATCATGGAAAGTGCCACACCAATCAGCGGCTGGATAAAATAACCCAAACTTGCCGACAGCACCTGATTGTTTGTTACTGCCCACACATAGACCAGCCAGTTGGTTGCAATCAATAACGCTGCCAAAAAAGTCAGCAGCAACCATTTGGGATTTTTGGCAATTTGCAATAATCCTGCCCAGCGGCGTGCAAGCAACACCACCACAAAAAGCAGCACAAAGGTCCAAATAATACGATGGACAATGATTTCCACCGCATTATAATCGACCAGCATCTTAAAATATAGCGGAAAATTCCCCCAAATCAAAAATGCCACCAAAGCGGTGGTCAGCCCCTTTGGTGTATTTGATTGTTTAGAAATTGACATTATGCAATCACTTCCAGCCCAAGCCCTGCTTCTTTTACCAAGTTGGCAAAACTAGGAAAGCTTGTTGCCACCGTCTCTGTGCCGTTTATCACAATTTCATCAGACGCACGCAGGCTTGCCACCGCAAAACTCATTGCGATTCTATGATCATGATGCGATTCGATCGCCCCACCACCAAACACAAATTCACCCTCGCCCTTGCCGACAATCTCAATACCATCATCGAGTACCGTGCAGTCAATGCCCAAAGTTGTCAGTCCATCTGCCATTACCTGTATGCGGTCGGATTCTTTGACACGCAGCTCTTCTGCCCCACGCAAAATCGTCTTGCCAGTTGCACAGGCAGCCGCCACAAACAGCACAGGAAACTCATCAATGGCAAGCGGTACAAGGTGCAAGGGGATTTCGATACCGTGTAATTTGCTTGACTTGACGCAAATATCTGCCACAGGCTCACCGCCAACAAGTGTTTGATTTTTAAGCGTAATATCCGCCCCCATCAGGCGTAAAATATCAATCACTCCTGTGCGAGAGGGATTAATGCCAACCTTTGGCAATATCACATCACCATGTCCTGCAATCGCTGCCGCCACCATAAAAAACGCCGAGCTTGAAATATCCGCAGGCACTTCAATGTCGCACGCCGTCAGTGTGCCACCCCCTGTTAGGCGGATTTCGTTGCCGTTTGCTAATGGGCTAACTTTGACATCATAACCAAAGGCGGTAAGCATTCGCTCGGTATGATCTCTTGTGATTTCAGGCTCTGTAACCACCGTCTCGCCATTTGCCCAAAGACCAGCCAAGAGCAGGCATGATTTGACTTGGGCGGACGCCATGGGCATTTCATAATGGATAGCGTTTAGGGTTTGACCGCCCGTAATTTTAACAGGCGGTGTGCCTTTTTCACCTGTTGTGGTAACTTTCGCCCCCATTTGGCGTAAAGGCCCTGCAACTCGCTCCATGGGGCGTTTGGATAGGCTTGCATCACCGACCATCGTGCTATCAAAATCTTGAGCCGCCAAAATCCCTGATAGCAATCGCATACTCGTGCCAGAATTACCCATATCAAGCGGTTTGGTTGGGGCTTTTAGCCCATTCATTCCCACGCCATGTATCGTTACTTTATCGCCATCTCGCTCTATCTGCACGCCCATATCGCGAAAGGCTTGCAGGGTGGACAGTGCGTCTTCACCTTCTAAAAAATTGCTAACACGGGTTACGCCATTGGCAAGCGAACCAAACATAATTGAGCGGTGCGAAATAGATTTATCAGGAGCGACTTTGTGCGTGCCTGTAAATGTGGTGCTTGGAGTGAGTTTGTATTTCATAGGGTTTTCCTAATTTGGGTAAATGGTTTATAAAATTGATTACTAAGGTGTGTATTACACACCAATGTTAAGTCAAGGCTCAATCTTAATATTATTCTTTACAATATTATCATACAATAATTCAACTTCTTTCATAATTAAATCCGCTAAACTGCCATCGTTAATTTTTGCCCAAATATCAGCATTTTCTTGCCAATTAATTAAGCTTGTTAGATGATACCAAGCCAGCCAATTTTTATAATTCCTCATGCCCTTATTGGGTAATGAACCAATAATTTCATTTGAAACTTTGTCAAAAATTGGACTGCCTTTTTGAATACTTTCATCAGTTGGCTTATATCCAAAACATAAATCCTTAAAGTCTTGTTTATCAAATTCAAATGAAACACGAATATTGCAATCTTTAATTTCTATATCAAAACCACTCTTTTTTCTTTGCTCAGAGAAACAGGCTTGTTTTGATACAATTGATAATTGGGATTTTGATTGATTTTTTCGTTTAATTGTTTGTTTAATTTTTCAATCAAATTTCTTTGCAATATTGGAACTTGACTAGCAATTTTAATTGCTGAAACGATACTTTCATCGCTTTCTAGCATTGCATTAATAATGGCATTTTGCTCACTCATATCGCTCAGTCCCATAAATTGCTTTTGAATAAATTTAATAAATTGGTTAATAAATTCTAAAACACTGGCATTTTGACAATCTGCTTTACAAGCATCCAGCCAATCAACCAAATCATTATAGCCAATATGGCTAAATTCATTGTTAATTTGCCACTGCTCCAAATCTTCTGATTTTACACTACAATCACTTGGTAAATTTTGGGACAAATAAACCAAATGTTTATGAGAATGCTTTCTTTTTTCTAATTCTTGATAATAATCATTTAACTGGTCTTTTTGGTCTCTGGCATAAGGTTTATTTTCAATACAAATACCATATTTACCGCCATCGGTTAAATAAATATCCATTTTCCGATTGGATTTATTGGCGTATGCAATTTCTTCTCTTTCAATACCAATATTAGCCAAATTATCCAAAAATCCACTCCATTCTTGGCATTGTAACTTTGGTAAACATATTTTGATAAAATTTTTCAAAAATAAATCATCTTGTTGATGAGAGCCTTTTGGGTTTAATAAGTCCGCCAAAATATAATTTAAATTGGTTTCATTAGTGGCAATATAGTCAAAAATACTAAAATTTGGGGCAAGTTGTTTGCCATACAGTCTTTTTGAAGTATTAATAAGCTGTATTTCGGTGCTGACATTTTTTATTAAATTTTTAATTTCTTGCATTATTTGACCTTATAAATTTAATAATAAAACACAATAACTTTCAATAACGATGCGTAATACACACCTTATGCATCAGCTTACAAATTCTTTAACTTCTCTTTTTCCACCAATAACCGCCCAAAATATTCCCGAGCATTTTTGGCAATTTCAAAAGTCTCTAACAGCTTCTCGCTATTGTCATTTTCAATATCAGCTTTTAATTGATTTAAGATAGCCTGATAATCTTCCAGCCCTTGCAATACCGCCTGTTTATTTGCCAAAAAAATATCATGCCACATAATCGGGCTGCTTGCCGAAATGCGACTAAAATCTCGAAAACCACCCCCTGCATATTTAAAAATATTCAAATTCTCCTCATCTGTGGCAAGCTGATAGGTCAAGGCATAGGACAATAAATGTGGTAGATGACTGGTCAATGCCAAAATTTCATCATGTTTGTCAGATGGCATAAAATCCACACTCGCCCCAAGCGATTGCCAAAGTGTGGCAATTTTATCCACCGCTTGTTTGTCATTAAAATCGTGCGGACAAATGATAAGTTTGTGCGATTTAAACAACGCTCCATTTCTTGCCACAAAGCCTGATTTTTCCGCCCCTGCAATTGGGTGAGCAAGCACCAAATTGGGTGGCAATTCGCCAAAAATAGCAAAAGCGTCTTGTAAAATATTGCCTTTGGTGCTGGCGGTATCGCTGATGATGACATCGCTTGGTAGTAGCTGATTGTCAATGGCGGTTTTGATTTTTTCCAAAATGGCTTTTACGGCAAACGCAGGCACAGCGATAATGACACAGTCGCAGTCTGTCAATACGCCTGTATTTGCCAAGTTCAACAATTCATCATCACCAGCTTGGATTAACTTATCAGCCATCGCATGATGAATCACCGATTTGTCAAAATCCACCGCATACAGCCTACCCGCAAGGCGATTGTCAATGATGCCTTGTAAAACACTGCCGCCAATTAAGCCTAAGCCGATGACTAAGGCTTTGTGAAATATTTGCCCTGTTTGTTGCATTAATAACAATCCCAGTTATAAATCAGCTTTGAGAAGTTTTGCTCTTTTAAATCCTTAGGGTGAATAAAGAAATTCGCCACGCCGCTATCACCCCATATAATGTCATTTTCATCATCGGTATCAATTTGCAATAACAAAATATGCTCTTGCAAAGAGCCTTCGTACTCTCGTGGGTCAGTTTGGGTAAAAATAGGATAGCCCAAAATCTGATGCCCGCCACTATTGGCAAGCTCATCATAACTCATCAGTACTTCATCAGCATCGTCTATTTTTAACTCTTCTTCCAAATAATCCCAAACATCAACCCCTGCCAATTCGTCAATTTTTTGGGAAATGTGATTATATTCATGACAAGTCGTGGTGCAAGATTGCGAAGTTAAAGCAAAATCCATGGCGTACTGATGACGAAAATCAAAAGGCAACTTATCAATGCCAAAGCCTTGTAGTCGCTCGGCAATTTGTGTTAATTCATCGGCATTTATTGGCAGGCTATCATCTTGCCAAAACCGCACTTGATAAGTCTTGGACGGCAGTTGATTATCAAAATCCGCCCCATACAGATAATTATCATCTTGACCATCAATATAAATTTGCAAAATGCCTTGTTTTGGCAATGGATATGACAATTGGCTCATCTCCACCACCGCACCAAGCTGCCGAAAATTGAGCTGAGCCAATAATACAAGGGGTGTGCCGTCTGCCTTGGTAGGATAGGTTTCGCCAATTGGCAAATAACCCATGCCGCCGACTTGGCTTGATGTTGTTGGCAAAAAATCATTGTCTTGCTTTGATAGATTAATTTTAACGCAGTTTAGCTTTGAGATTGTCAATAGGGTCTGTAGGGGTTTTGGTAAATCAGATGCACTCATTATTCTTTGTCCTTTGTGTGGTTTTTCTTGCATTTATCGCATTAAAATAACCAAATGCGATTTACAATTTATCCAAATTGTTTGTTTTATTAAAAGGAGGAATTTGGTTTGCTTAAAAATTCCAACTCCCTCGGCGAAGATACTCGCCCCAAGATTGCATTGCGGTGCGGATAACGCCCAAATGTATCAATAATCGCTTTGTGCTTTAATTCAAAATCCAAAGTATTGCTGTCGCTGAATTTTTCAAACAATGGCACGGCTTTTTCGTGGACGATTTTTGATTCAGAGTGCATAAATGGCAATAATGCAAAATTTCGCTCAGCCACGGTCAATGCAGCAAAATCAGGCTGTTTTATTAATTCTTGAGCCAAAGCCAATGCCATGCCGTCTGCTGCAAAAGCATTGGGCGTATTTCTATAAATATTGCGAGAAAATTGGTCAAGGACGATGATTTCTGCCAATCGCCCTTGTGCTGTCGTCCGCCAAGTGTCGCATTCGTCCAAACTTGCACTTTGCAAAATGGCAAGAAACTTATCTGTCAGCAGTTTGTCAAATTCATCACTTTTGGCAAACCAAAAAGACCTTGCAGTCGCACCAAACCAAAAATCCAAAACCGCTTGTGCGTCAGTGGCGATCACTAAATCACCGCCTTTGGATACGACCCCAATATCCGCACATCTTTGGCTATTTTACTGATATCATCAATGGCGTTTTTGACATTGTCATCATTGATATGCCCAATCATATCAATAAAAAATACATAAGCCCACTTATTCGGACGCTCTGGGCGAGTCTCGATGCTGGTCATTGAGACATTGTGGCGTTTTAGCGGCTCTAGAATTTCGATCAATGCCCCTGCACGGTCAGGGCTGGATACCACGATGGAAGTTTTGTCCTGACCACTTGGGGCGATGGTTTCGTGTCCGATGATAAGAAAACGGGTGGTATTGTTCGGATTGTCTTCAATATTTTCGTATAATTTATGCAAGCCATATTCTGCCACCGCCACATCGCCTGCGATGGCCGCAGAGTGCCACTCATTTTGTAGGCGTTTGGCAGCTTCGCCATTACTTGACACCGCCACACGCTCCACATTGGGAAAATTCACATCAAGCCAATGGCGGCACTGTGCCAATGCCTGTTGATGGCTATAAATACGGCTCAAACTCTCAACCCTAGTATGTTCCGCCACCAAAAAATTATGATGAATCGGCAGCTCCACTTCGCCGATGATTTTTAGGCTAGAGCTCAAAAACGCATCCAAAGTATGATTCACCACCCCTTCAGACGAATTCTCAACAGGGACAACGCCATACATGGCAGAGCCTGCCTCCACTTCACGGAATACATCTGTGATGGTAGCCAGCGATACGGTCGTTGCCGCCTTGCCAAAATGCTTGAGTGCCGCTGCATGGGTAAAAGTCCCCACAGGGCCCAAAAAGGCGACTTTTTGCGGTGCTTCTAGCTCCAAACAAACCGACATAATCTCGCGGAACAGCCGTGCCATTTTCTCACCGCTCAATGGCCCTTCATTGCGTGCCATGACTGCTTTTAGCACCTGAGCTTCTCGCTCTGGACGATAAAAAATGGGGTGGTTTTCATGATTTTTTTTGACGATGGCGACCTTTTGGGCGACTTTGGCTCGCTCGTTGATTAGCTGCTGAATCTGTTCGTCAATGCTGTCAATCTCATCACGATAGCTTTTGATTTCATCAGTATTCACAGGCAAAGTTTGTGCAGTTTCACTCATCGCAAGATTCCTTGTTTGATTGTTTGACGATATACCAAATAAATTAATTTTAATAAATAATTTACCAAATCTAAAATTACCCAAGCCTGACCAAAGCAAACTGGTAAACTGTTTAATGATACACGATTTTTTGGTTTTGTTGTAGTGATTTTGGCAAACTTTTCATCACAAAGGCACCCCGCTACAATTTTGGCAACAAGCCAATAATAACACTGGCAAAATCAGCAAAAATATGCTAAGTTTGCCAAATAATCCAATCAGTATTAGCTTATTAAATAAAGTTTATGAACAGTTTAGAACAACTTGCCAAATATACCACCATCGTTGCCGATACAGGGGACTTGGTCGCCATCAAACGCTGGAAACCGATTGACGCAACCACCAACCCAAGCCTTATCACCGCTGCCTTTGCCGATGGCATTGACGATGAATTGCTTGCCAAAATTCGCCATCTGGACATTCAGACCGCCATTGACACGCTCACCGTAGAGCTTGGCGTACGAATCAGCCAACAAATCTCGGGGCGAGTCTCTACCGAAGTGGACGCACGATTGTCCTTTGACACCGAAGCGACAGTGGCAAAAGCCCTACAATACATCGAGCAATACGCAAAATCAGGCATCTCATCGCAACGTGTGCTTATCAAAATCGCCGCTACCTACCAAGGCATCAAGGCTGCCGAAATTCTTGAAAAGCAAGGCATTGGCTGCAATTTGACGCTGCTATTTACCGACACCCAAGCCCACGCCTGTGCTGATGCTGGGGTAACGCTCATCTCTCCTTTTGTGGGACGCATCACCGATTGGCAAAAACGCCATCACAACCTTGATGCCATCGCCACCGATGATGACATGGGCGTCCAATCGGTCAAACGCATCTATCAATACTACAAAGAGCACGGCTATCAGACCCAAGTCATGGGGGCGAGTTTTAGAAATATTGACCAAATCATCGCATTGGCTGGCTGCGATCTTTTGACCATCTCGCCTGCTTTGCTTGAGGCGTTGGCGGCAAGCTCATTGCCTGTCGTCCCCAGACTGCACAACCAACCTGCCAGCAAGCCTAGACTCACCCCACTTAGCCAAACTGACTTTGTCAAATCACAAGACAAGCACCCGCTCAACGAGTTGCTATTGGCAGGCATTGATGGTTTTATCACCGCACGGGATAAACTTGCCAAACAGCTAACAGGCTGATAATTCATCATCGCTTTGATAAATGAAAACCGCTGATAAAATATCGGCGGTTTTTGTTGCATGGGGGGGGTAAATGGTACAATAAAATAACATTCACCACTTAAGGAGTCTTAATATGTTAAAACCTATCATCATAGCATTGGCATTATTGACCGCCGCCAGCCCTGCTTTGGCAAATTCTCAAAAACTACCGTTTGTTGGCAAGCGATTCATTGATTCAGATTATGGCGTTTGGGGAGGTTATTATATTACCATTAATAAAAATGGTAACACAACCATCAGCTGGGGAAGTAAAGCTGGTGGCGACTCAACCTTATATAGAGGTAAATATCGCCAACTTCTTCCGATAAACGAAGGAGGTAGTCGTGCCTATTTACAAATAAAAAATAACAAAGTCTATCTTTTGGACAGAAATAAAAACTTGGTATACGATTGCAGTTTTGATGGCAGTGATGGCTTACTTGAAGATCAGGCTTGTATCATACCACTACGCAAGTAAGTAAAATAACCCAGCCTAAGTTACGGTGATTTTGGCTTAGGCTGGGCATCACAAAACGCACTTTTATTTGCAATAACCATCTGTTCGTGCTAGGATAGACTTGCACAATTGTGCATTTTTTAACTTTTTTATGAGGAAATTATGAATATCTTAGCACGCCTGCTGACAGTACCAGCACTGACAGCTGCCATCATCGCCCTTACCCCCCCCTGCACTAGCCAATAGCCAAAAACTGCCGTTTGTTGGCAAGCGATATTTTAATTTTTATGGTGGAACTGGAACAGGTGAAACAATTACTATTTCAAAAAATGGAAATGTAACAATAAGATTTCATAGCGTAACTTCAACCTCAATCACCTATCGTGGCAAATATCGCAATCCGTTACCAACGATTGACAGAGATGCATCTTTTTACAAAATCAAAGGCAATAAAATCTATCAGCTTGATAAAAATAAACAGCTGATATATGGCTGTATGGGCGATGATAAGCCTTGTGTCAGTGAGCTTTATAAATAGCAACAAACCAAAAAATTCACCCCTCGTTACAAATTTTACTTGCAAAAATCTGATACATCTGTAAACTAAACAACTAAATTCACAAAAACAAATTTTAGGTGTTGATTTTGGGTGTTTTATGAAAAAATATCAATGTATCGTATGCGGTTGGATTTATGACGAGGCGGTGGGTTGCCCAGAGGAAGGCTTGCCTGCTGGCACTCGCTGGGAGGACATTCCCGATGATTGGACTTGCCCTGACTGCGGTGTCGGCAAGGCAGATTTTGAGATGATCGAAATCTAATCATGAATACGCAAGCCCCCACCCCACCAGACAGCTGGCAGCGTTTTGGCGATATCAATTGGCAAGCATCGGATTTGTCCGAGCATCTGTATCAGGCGATGATTGATATTGGCGATGGCATTCGTCTGTGTGTTGAGGCTGGGGGCAATCCTAACAATCCACCGATGATTTTTATTACAGGTCTAGGCTCACAAATGCTGTTTTGGCCCGATACACTGCTCAAGTTATTTATTGACGCAGGGTTTTTTGTTATTCGTTTTGATAATCGTGATACAGGACTGTCAAGCAAAATCCAAATTGACGGCTTGCCTAGACTTAGCACGCTCAAGATGATGCTAAAGGTGCAAACAGGGCTGTCCAATCGCTCCGAGCAGGTTGCTTATACGCTGACCGACATGGCGGAGGATGTTGCACGCTTGATAAAAACCATGGGGCTTAGCGAGGTCAATCTGGTTGGTGCGTCTATGGGTGGTATGATTGCTCAGATTGTTGCTGCACGCTATCCCAAATACATCAAAAATCTCGCACTGCTATTCTCCACCGCCAACCGAGCCTTTTTGCGACCGCCGAATCCCAAGCAGTTTATGACCTTTGTGCGGCGACCAGAGAGTCATTCGCAGCGTGATATGGTTCGCCACAGTGTGTGGTTCATGACAACCGTTGGCTCACCGGGTCATCTGGACATCAAAGGCACGCGTGCCATTGCCGAAAAACGCTATCAACGCAACTTTCACCCGCTGGGCGTATCACAGCAACTCACGGCTATTTTGGCATCGGGTTCTATTTTGCGATTTAGTAAGCAAATTCGTGCCAAGACTCTGGTCATTCATGGCGATAAAGACGGACTGCTTGCCCCTAGCCATGGTAAATTTCTAGCCAAGGTCATTCCCAATGCTCGCTTTGTACTGGTCAAAGGCATGGGGCATGATTTACCTGCTTATTATCACCCTTATTTGGCAAATTTAATCATCAATCACTGCCACGCCCAATAGCCTGCCAAAACAATCCCTGCTCTATTATTTTGATCAATAAAATTAGCCAAGCAAAATACTTGGCTAATTATTAATCGTAGCAGTGTTATTTTAAGACCGTCAAAGGATCGACATACACGCCATTTCTTGCAACACGAAATTCAAACAATGCCGTACCTGTGGCTTGGTTTTTCATGCTGGCGATACGCTGACCCATGCGGACGCTGTCGCCTGATTTGACCTGTGCGTCTTTAATGTGAATATAGCTGGATACAAAACCATTGGTGTGCTGAATGACGATACTCGCTCCGTCCATGTTGCGATCGGCTTGGATTACCGTACCTGCATTGCTTGCTGCAATCGGATCGCCATCACGGCCAGAGAACCACATGCCATTACTGGTAACGGTCGAGCCTGCAACATTGGCTGTGCCAAAGCGGCGTACCACAGGATTGCTCGTACCCACAGGATAACGAAACTGCATCACGCCAGAGCTGCCCGAGGCAAAAGGCGGTATCGTGGCGGTGGTTGCTGGCTGAGCCACAGGCTTGGGTGGCGTTGGTGCTGCTGTGGTTTTTTGATTGTTTGATGCTGTGGCTTTTTGGCTGCTTGTAGTTGTTGCAGGCGTGGTTTTTGAGCTTTCGCGTGAGCCTGCTGTACCTGTCCACAAAGTCAGCCACTGCCCTGTGTAGATGGTATAACTGCTGTTTAGATTGTTTATTTTGCCAATTTCTCGCCAATTTAGCCCATAACGCTGTGCGATTTTTGCAACTGTGTCGCCCTGCTTGACCTGATAACGATTTGGCACGCCACGACTATCAGTTATTACCTGCGTACTGCTGACGGTGGCGGTCTTTGATGAACTGTTGTATGTTGGTTTGCTGGCACAACCTGCCAAAACACATACCGCTGCTGCACTGACGATTACGCCAAAATGCCCAAAGTTCTGGCTTGGTTTTCCAGTTGTTATTTTCACAATCATGCTCCATTTTAAACGATTTTCATCATAATCACTGCGATTTGCCCAAGTGGACTACTGATGATAAAGTGATATTGTAACACGCCAAGCCAAAACACAAAACCCACCAAACGGCAGGTTTTGTGTTTTTTTGTCAAAGTTTTGGTACAAAGGTAGATTATTTGCTCAATTTATCGCCTCTATCTTGGCAATGGTTTCTTTTGGCTTGATGATGGCATAACTCACCGCTGTCAATAAACTGCCCGCACCGATTGCCACAAGATACATCAGAGCGTGATTAACCGTCCCGGGAATGAGTAGAACAAACACGCCACCGTGCGGAGCAACCAGTGTAATATCAAACAAAGCAACCAACGCCCCTGTCAAAACGCCACCTGCAATGCAGCAGGGAATGACACGCATGGGGTCTTTGGCGGCAAATGGAATCGCACCTTCAGAAATAAAGCACGCCCCCAGCACCATCGCTGCCTTGCCAGCACTGCGTTCGTTTTCGCTGAATTTTTTGGCAGCAAAGAGAGTTGCAAGCCCAATGCCAATCGCTGGCACCATGCCACCTGCCATCGCTGCCGCCATCGGAAAATAACTCTCCGAAGTCAATAAACCCACCGAGAATGCATAAGCAGCCTTGTTGATTGGGCCGCCCAAATCCACGCACATCATACCAGCCAAAATCATGCCCAAAATCACCGCATTGGCCGTACCCATATTTGCCAAAAAGTACTCCATCTGCGACAATACATAGGCAACAGGCGTACCGATGACATAGTACATTGCAAGCCCAACAATCAGGCTGCTAATCAAGGGGATAATCAAAATTGGCTTTAATGCCTCAAGCGTTACAGGCAAGGTGAGTTTTTTTGCCAAAAATAGCGACACATAGCCTGCCAAAAAACCTGCAACAATACCGCCCAAAAATCCCGCCCCCAGCGTACCTGCCAATGCACCGCCAATCAAACCTGCCACCAAGCCAGGTCTATCAGCAATTGAATAAGCAATATAACCTGCCAGTAACGGCACCATTAGCCCAAAGGCTGCCTTGCCTGTTCCCATCAAGGCGGCAGCAAGTGAACCTTCAACCTCAAATGCCTTAATACCAAAAACAAAAGACAAGGCAATTAATAAACCACCTGCCACCACCATGGGCAGCATATAAGACACGCCTGTCAAAAGGTGTTTGTACACACCGCCAGACTGCTGACTGCTGGCAGTGCTGCTGGGCGTTGCTGTAGCGGTGGTATGCACACTGGCGGTCTGTATGGCAGCGTCAAATGTCGCATCGGTCTTTTTTAGGGCATGACCTGTGCTGGTGCGATAGATTTTTTTGCCAGCAAATCGGTCAGCATTCACCTCAATATCTGTTGCCAAAATCACAAAATCAGCCCGAGCGATACTCTCTTCGCTTAGGATATTTTTGGCACCGACTGACCCTTGGGTTTCAACATCGATGGTATAACCAAGTCGTTCGGCACCCAGCTTTAGGGCATCTGCCGCCATGAAAGTATGTGCCACCCCTGTTGGGCAGGCGGTAATCGCCACAAAATGCAGCGGCTTGCTGGCATTACGAATACCGACAGATTGCTGCCCATCAAATAATGCCAACAAATAAGACACATCGGCAAATTCATCGCCTGTTAGTTTTTGGGTATTCACATAAATACCATCATCACCTGACGCACCCTCACCAACAAACACACGCACCGCATCCGTGCGATGGCTGTCGGTAGATTCATCAACAACGACCACGCCTTGCTGCATTAACGATTTGGCAAGCTGCTTACTAAGCAACAGGCTGCGTATCGATGTATCCACTGGAGTGATGGCAACCAAAGAAGGAAATTTTTGCATAAAGCACCAATAATTACTAAATTGTATTTTAAGAAATATCTATCTACAGTCAATGACTACCTGCGATCGCAAAGCGTCCAAGCGTGATTTATCCGCCACAGCAAACCCAACAATGCTGACCGCATGAGCTGCCAATGCCACTGCCGTTGTCAAAGTTTCCACCTTGTCATGCTCGTGCAATAGTCCATAAATCATGCCCGCCAATAAAGTATCTCCAGCTCCAACGGTGCTTTTGACCATAACTTTGGGCGGTGCAGCATGGCAACTGTGCGTGCTGGCAAACCAATTTACCCCCTGCTCACCCATAGAAATCACGCTATGGCATGGGCGAGCTGGCAGGCTATCAAGCCATGCTTGTTGCTGAGACATATCATCGCATGACACGGCAAATGCTTCTAGCAGTTCATCTGTATTGGGTTTGATAAGCCACAAATTATGGTTTAAGGCTATTTTTAGGGCATCGCCACTGACATCAACCGCCACTTTGTCATTGGCAGCACACAGCACTTGGAGTAATTTGTCAAAATCCGCCAAAGCAAAGCCTTGTGGTAGACTGCCTGCCACCAAAACAGCATCGCACTGCTCGGCAAGGCTTTTAGCCTCAATCAATAACTGCTCTTTATCAGCTTCATTCACCACAAAACCTTGTCCGTTAATATCGGTTGTCAGACCTTTATCAACAAGTTTAATGTTGGTGCGTGTTTGCCCAGCCACTCGCTGCAAGCGATCGATAAGCAGTGTTTGCTGCTGGTTTGTCAGGGCAAATAACCGCTCAAACGCCGCTTGATTTTCATTGCCCAAAAAGCCACTTAACACACACCGCACGCCAAGCCCACTTAGAATCTGGGCAGCATTTAGTGCCTTGCCAGCAGCGTGCAACTGGGTATCGGTGGCACGATTCACCTTGCCGATTGTCAAATTATCCACCGATATTGTCATATCCAAGGCGGGATTTAACAAAATGCACAATACCTGTTTCATGACCATTCACCAACCAGCTGGCGTACCTCTTCGGCACTTTGACACGCCAAGGCTTGCTTGGCAAGTGCTTGAACTTGCCCAAAGTCAAGACTGCGAATCTGTGCCTTCACCAGTGCAATTGCCCCACCTGACATGGACAATTCATCAACGCCCAGCCCCACCAAAATCGGCACAGCTTTGGCATCGGCAGCCAGCTCGCCACAGACCCCAACCCATTTGCCATGTGCATGTGCCGCTTGTACCGCTTGGTTGATTAAAGTCAGCACACTTGGGTGCAAGCCATCTGCTTGTTTTGATAATACAGGATGCCCACGATCAATCGCCAGCACATATTGGGTCAGGTCATTTGTTCCCACACTAAAAAAATCAACCTCTTTGGCAAACTGATGTGCCAATACCGCCGCACTTGGCACCTCAAGCATCATACCAACCTGTAGTGCCTCGTGCGGATAATCTGTCAGTACCTCATCAACCATGGCACGAGCAGCTCGCCACTGGCTGATACAGCCAATCATCGGAAACATGATTCGCAAATCACGCCCTTTGGCAGCACGAATCAGGGCAATCAATTGATTGCGTAGCAGCTCAGGTTGCTCAAGCAACAGCCGAATACCCCGCAATCCCAAGAATGGATTTTCTTCTGCTGCCATTGGCAAATATGGCAATGCTTTATCACCGCCAATATCCAGCACACGCACCACCAAGGGCTTACCTGCCAATGCATCAAACACCTGCTCATAATCAGCAATTTGTGTCTCAATATCAGGAATCTCTTGGTGCGACATGAATACCAACTCTGTGCGAAGCAAACCAACCCCTTCGGCACCATTTGCCACAGCAGCGGTGGCATCGCCAACATTACCCAAATTCGCCGCCACTTCGACACGATGACCATCGGTAGTGATGGCAGGTGCGTGTGCCTGCTCGGCAGCCAGTCGCTTTTGTTCACGGCGGTGCTGCTGGGTTTTTTGGCATTGTGCGACCATTTCATCGCTTGGATTGACAACAAACCAACCTTCGCCACCATCTAGCAACACCTGCTCGCCATTATTTAGCTGCAGCACAGCCTCGCCTGCCCCAACCACAGCAGCAATGCCCAACGCTCTGGCAATGATGGCACTGTGCGAGCTGGCTCCGCCTGTTGCTGTGATAATCCCTGCCACGCGTGCAGGGTCTAACATGGCAACATCTGATGGCAACAAATCTTCTTTAATCAGCACATAAGGGCTATCAGGCAGCGAATCCGCCTGCTTGCCAAGCAGTTTTAGCAGCACTTTCTGCCCAACATCTTTAATATCTTGGGCTCGTTCGGCAAGCAAGGCATTGCCAAGTGATGCTTGGGCTTTTGCCAATTGCTCAATAAATGCCGACCAAGCAGCTGGTGCAGACATGCCGTCATTGATTGCGGCATTTGCCCCTGTTAGCACCTCATCATCTTCTAATAATGCCAAATGTGCCGAGAAAATTTGTGCAATCTGCACACGCTTACTATCAGCAATCAAGCCTTGCAGATCCGCCTTAACCGCCATGATGGCAGTGTGCAATTTATCAATCTCTAGCCCAGCATCAGAGGCGGTCATTGGGTACTGATATTGCTGCTGTTTGGGCAGGTATGCCTCACCTATCGCCAGACCCTGCGAGGCACTGATTGCATATTGACGCACTCCATGCTCAATGGATATTGGCTCGCGATTTAACTTAGGCACAGCAGCACTGGGTAAAGTGGCAGCTGGCTTATTTACCTCTTCGCCTAAGCCTTCGGATACTGCTGCTGCCAAGGTTTGTAAATGATTTGCCGCATCAGAGTCAGCTTTGGCAATAAAGGTCAGTCGCTGACCACGAACCGCCCCAAGCGATAGCAGCTTTGTCAGACTTTTGGCAGAGACATATTCGCCATCTTCTACCGCCACCAAAATCTCGCCTGTAACTTGTTTGGCAAGCTCAGCCAAAGCTGTTGCAGGACGAGCGTGCAAGCCGTGCTTGTTTGGCAAAACAACACTTGCCGATGCCCAGTTGGCATAACTTTCGATATTTAACAATGCCAACATGGCAGCTTTGTCATTTTGTTTGACAGCTTGGGTAAAAGCCTCGCTCATCAGCACATCAAGCACGCCAGCCAATGCCACTTTATCAGCCGTTTGGTTGGCAACAATCAACGCCAAAGCCTGCAATTCACCGACCGCCACCGCCAAAGCAGATGTCTTGATTGCGTCATGATTTTCGATAACAACACAGCTTAACGCCTCGCTTAGCCGTGTTGGTTGATATTTTGGCAAAAATACCGAATCAACCAGACGCTGCTTTTTTAATGATGCCGCCGCCTGCAGATACAGCTCATCAACAGCTGCCGTTTGGCAATTGGTTGTTATTAACGCCTCTTGTAGGACAAATTCACGCCGTACTCCCAAAGCAGCAATGATATCCTCAGCGGTTTTGGCGGTGCGGATTGGCTGTGCAACATCGTCAGTCAGTGCTTTGGTCAGTTGTTGCAAAATTTGCAAATGCTCATCAGATTTGGCTGCAATCACCACTGCCAAATAAACCACATCGCCAGCAGCATTCCAGACCACACCATCGGCAAAATGCACCAATCGCACCCCTGTATTTTTGATGCTCTCTCGTGAGTTTGGCGTACCATGCGGAATGGCAATCCCTTGCCCCAGATAGGTTGATGACTGCGTTTCGCGGTCTTTTAGACCTTGTAGATAGTCAGCACTTGCCAAACCATCAGCCACCAAAATCTCACTGAGTACCTGCAGTGCTTCGTCTTTATTCTGTGCAGTCGCCTGCATACGGACATTGTCTATGCTTATGCTGAGCATGGCTATCCTTTTTTAAATTTATTTAACCAAATTATACAAAATGGCTGAAAAATCACTTTCAGCCATTGAAAATAAAATCATCAAATTATAGCATGATTTTGCCGATGGGAGATAATTTTTATAAAGCAACTCTCATCAAGACAGCATTGGCTTGGTAACTGCCAAAATCACAATGCCAACATAGGCAACCAGTGCAATCAACAGCCCTGCTTTTGCCTGCGATGGTGCGACTAAGGCGTGCTTTTGTGCCTTTACGGTTGCAGATGCTGCCACGATAAGCAAAACCAGCTTGGCAATCGCCCAGTGCTGTAGCCCTGCCACTTGGAATAATTGCCACACAAGCCAAGCCCCAGAACAAATCACCAGCGTGTATAACAAATGTGTGCTGATTTTAATTGCTTTTGATGAACGCATCGGTCTGCCTGTCAGCACTGGCAATGCCCCGATAATAAAAATCAACAACAGAAGCACCGCAAGCAAAATATGCAAATGTTTCATATCATTTCCCCAATTTACCAACAATCACCACACACTGTGGCACATTAAGCATAAATCACTTGCAGAATCTCAAATTCTGCCAAGCCACTTGGAGTCTGGATTTTTGCTTCGTCGCCTTCTGATTTGCCAATCAAGCCACGAGCAATGGGTGAATTGACCGAAATTTTACCAACCTTAAAATCCGCCTCATCATCACCAACAATCTTATATTGGCGTTTTTCACCATCATCAAGATTTTCAAGCACCACCGTTACCCCAAAGACCACGCGACCATCTTGTGGTAGTTTGGCAGGGTCAATAATCTGTGCACCGCCCAGTTTTGCCTCAATGTCTCGAATGCGTGCCTCGCACAGCCCTTGCTGCTCTCGTGCGGCATGATATTCGGCATTTTCTTTTAGGTCGCCATGCTCTCGTGCCTCGGCGATGGCAGTGGTGATGCGTGGTCGCTCGACAGTTTTTAGATGTTTTAGCTCTTCTTCGAGTGCCTGATGCCCCTCTGGAGTCATTGGGTAGCGTTGCATATGATTTCCTTAATCCAAAAACAAAATGCAAAAAAACTTGCCAAAGTTCAGTTTGGCAAGATATTTGCAGGATAAATTTTGTGGTTATTATAACAAATCTTGCCAAAAATACCAGTATATTTTTACTGGCACCATGGCGATACAAGCCCTGCCATGCACAGGCAAGGTAGCGATGGTATTATTGATTATAAATTTATGATTAATTTATAAATATTTATCAATATGCAAGTGCATCGCCTTGGCAACACAAGTTCTTATAACACCATCGCAGCGATTAAGCCAAAAATAATCAGCGGAATGTTATAATGAATAAAAGTCGGTATCACCGAATCACGAATGTGGTCATGCTGATTGTCAGCATTTAGCCCCATGGTCGGCCCCAAGGTGGAATCAGACGCAGGAGAACCTGCATCACCCAGCACCCCTGCGGTTGCCACCAATGCCACTGTGGCAGGCACGCTAAAACCCATCGCCATACACAGCGGCACATAAATCGCTGCAATAATCGGCACAGTAGAAAATGACGAACCAATCCCCATCGTAACCACCAAGCCAACCAGCAACATAGATAGTGCCGCCAGCCATTTATTCTGCCCAAAAATATCAGTAGCAGCTTGCACCAATGCATCAATCTGCCCTGTGGCTTTCATCACCTCGGCAAAGCCCTGTGCACAAATCATCACAAAGCCAATCATCGCCATCATTTTTATGCCATCATTAAACACCGCTTCGGCATCATGCCATCTAACCACCCCTGTCGCCACAAAAATCAAAAACCCAGCAATGGAGCCAATAAGCAGCGAATCACTTAACAACTGCACCACAAAAGCAAGCACAATCGCCACCAGTGCAATGATGATATTTTTTTTGGCAGGAGTGGCTGGGGTATGGGTTGTTGTTATGGTAACATCAGCATACTCTCGCTGACCACGATAGCTTACAAATACCGCAATCAAAAGCCCCATAAACATACCCAGTGCAGGGATTGACATGGTTTTTATCATTGACAACTCACCTGTTGCCATGCCTGCATCGTTAATATTTTTTAAAATAATTTGATTAAGAAAAATATCACCAAATCCATAAGGGATAAACATATAAGTATTTACCAAGCCAAAAGTCAAAATGCACGCAAGACTTCGGCGGTCTATCTTTAGCTGATTAAATAACAAAAGCAGTGGCGGTACAATCAAGGCAATAAAGGCAATGTGAATCGGTATGACATTTTGTGATAATATCGCCATCACGCCCAAAATGGCAAAAATGCTGTACTTTAGCCGCGTGCTGGCAGCACCTGTCCGTAAGCGTGCGACCAACTTATCAGCAATCAGCTGCGGCACGCCCGAATGTGCAATCGCCATGGCAAATGCACCGAGCATGGCATAGGATAAGGCGATTTGTGCCCCATTCTTGATACCATCTTGAAAAACACTTAAGGTATCCTGAAGGCTTAACCCCGCCGTCATGCCACCAATCAATGCACCGACAACCAAACTTAGCACCACATGCACTCGCATCAGCGACAGCCCCACCATGATAATCACTGCAAGCAGCACCGCGTTTATCATACAACCTCTACCAATCAAATCAATTAATAAATAAAATTTATAAACCGCATATTATATCATAAAATATAGTCATCAAATTAACGATAATTAATTTATTTTAATTAAATATATAATAAATAAAAATAATAAAATGTTGTTCGTTGCAGATATTAGCATCAATATTATTTTTAATATTAATAAAAATAATCATTAATAAAAATTATTATAAAACTAACAAAGCAAATTTATCCAACCCAAATCAAGCGATAAATAAAATTTTATCTTGCAATTTATCACAACCGCCACCATAAAGCCAAAATCCTGTCTTAATTGACACCTTATTAAATAACAAGGAAAACAGCGATGACAATTTCAACAAACTCATCGAATAATCACCGCAAGTTGCCACTGCTTGCAGTGCGTGATGTTGTGGTCTATCCCTATATGCAAATTGCTTTGTTCATTGGTCGCACACAATCAACGCACGCCATCGAACTTGCCCAAGAGGAATATGATGGCGAGCTGATTGTCGTTTCACAAAAAGACTCTCTGTCTGAGACCATCAATCCTGACGACTTGTATCAATTCGGTACTCGTTGCCGTATTATCAGCACAATGCCGCATGACTCGGACGACAAATGCCTAAAGGTACTCATCGAAGGGCTTGAGCGTGTCGAACTTGGCAAGATTGACAATGACGACCCAGAGAGCAGCCTAATGACTGATTTTTGGGCAGCTGACATTGAAGTGCAAGGCAGTGAAGAAGAAATTAATGCCAAAAAAACCGTTTTGCTTGATTTGTTTGCCGATTATGCCGATGGTACGCTTCGTAATGCTCGTGAGCTTAGCCGTGTGGCAGGCAATATCAACAGCCTGCTTGAGCTGATGTATTTTGTTGCCACACGCACACAATTGCCAGCGGACAAAAAGCAACAACTGCTACAATCATCTGACAGCAATGGTTATTTTCAGGTATTGATTGATTATTTTAGCCACAGCAAGACCGAACGCTCTATCGAAAGCCAGCTGCAAGACAGTGTTCGCAAACAAATGGAAAATAACCAGCGTGAGTATTTTTTAAACGAAAAAATGAAAGCCATCAAATCAGAATTGTCTGATTTGAACAACGGCATGGACGATGAAGATGGTGAGTTAGAATCTCGCCTAAAGCAAGCCGACCTGCCCGATGAAGTTCGCAAAAAAGCAGAATCAGAATTCAAAAAACTCAAAATGATGCCCGCCACCTCCTCTGAAGCATCTGTAGTGCGAGGCTATGTTGAGTGGATTTTGGACACGCCTTGGAATACGCTTAGCAAAGTTGGCATTAATCTGGACAAAGCCAAACAGACCCTAGATCAGGATCACTATGGACTTGATGATGTCAAAGACCGCATCTTGGAATACTTGGCGGTGCAATCACGCGTCAAGCAATTGCGTGGCCCTATTTTGTGCCTAGTTGGCCCACCGGGTGTCGGCAAAACCAGCTTGGGTGAGAGCATTGCTCGTGCCACAGGGCGGAAGTTTGTGCGTATGGCATTGGGCGGTGTGCGTGATGAGGCTGAAATCCGTGGTCATCGCCGCACTTATATCGGTGCCATGCCGGGCAAAATTGTCCAGTCTCTATCAAAAGTTGGCGTAAAAAATCCGCTATTTTTGCTTGATGAAATTGACAAGATGGCACAAGATTTTCGTGGCGATCCAGCCTCTGCCTTGCTAGAAGTGCTTGATCCTTCACAAAACAAAGCCTTTAATGATCATTATTTGGACTTGGATCTTGACCTATCGCAAGTGATGTTTATCTGTACAGCCAACAGCATGAATATCCCTCCTGCACTACTTGATCGCATGGAGGTGATTCGCCTACCTGGCTATACCGAAGATGAAAAACTCTCCATCGCCAAAAACTACCTAACGCCCAAGGCAATTGAGCAAAATGGTCTAAAAGCAGATGAGCTTGAGATTCAAGATGAAGCAATCATGAGTATCATTCGCCACTACACACGAGAAGCTGGCGTTCGTAATCTTGAGCGTGAAATCAATAAGATCAGTCGCAAAGCCGTTCGCAAACAGATCGAAACCTATGGCAGCAAGCCCAAAAAAGGCACGACCATTGAGCAGCTGCAAGTCAATGATGCCAATATTGCTGACTTTTTGGGCGTAAAACCCTATGATTACGGCTTGGCAGAAAAAGATCCTGAAGTTGGTCGTATCACAGGGCTGGCTTGGACTTCGGTTGGTGGCGAGCTATTAACCATCGAAGCTGCAACCATGCAGGGCAAAGGCGAGCTGGTTTTCACAGGTTCACTAGGTGATGTGATGAAAGAGTCAATCCGTGCCGCCATGAGCGTGGTGCGTGCAGGTGGTGAGCGATTTGGCATTGAGTATGATAAGTTTAAAAATACTGATTTGCACATTCATATGCCAGAAGGTGCTACGCCAAAAGATGGTCCATCAGCAGGTATTGCCCTAACGACCGCCATCGTCTCAGCGATGACAGGCATTGCTATCCGTGCTGATATTGCCATGACAGGCGAGGTTACCCTGCGTGGCAAAGTACTTCGTATTGGTGGATTAAAAGAAAAACTGCTGGCAGCCCATCGCGGAGGAATTAAGCAAGTACTGATTCCAAAATCCAACGAACGAGATTTGGTTGATATTCCTGACAATATCAAAGACGGTCTTATCATTCAATCTGTTGAGACCATCGATGAGGTGCTGGCAGCGGCATTGGTAGAAAAAGTTCGCCCTCTGCCACCAACACGCATCAAGTACGAGCCATCAGCCGATACTGTTCGTAGCTAACAGCCAGACTCTGCCAGAACTGTTTGTTTTGGCAGATTTTTTACCACTTAATACAACTTACCATCATGAAAGCATTATTTGATTATATTCCATTAATTATATTTTTTATATTATATAAAACAACCGACCCTGCCGACAGCAATCACCCTTTATTGCAGCTCATCGGTGCTGGTGGTGCGACCAACAACCATATTTTGGTTGCCACCATTGGGTTGATAGCTGCAACGGTGTTGGTGTATGGGTATTTATTCATCAGCCAAAAATTTCACCTTGAAAAACCCCAATGGTTCGTGTTGCTGATGACGATTGTTTTTGGCGGAATCACGCTGGCATTAAGTGATGCTTTTTATATCATGCTAAAGGCAGTGATTATCAACGCCACTTTTGCGGTAGGCTTATTGATATCACCTCTGTTTAGTCAAGATCGCAGCCCCATCATCAAAAAACTCTTTGACCCCATATTTGAGCTTAGTCATCAAGGCTGGCACAAGCTCAATCT
Organism: Moraxella cuniculi; assembly: GCF_900637105.1. NCBI lineage: Bacteria > Pseudomonadati > Pseudomonadota > Gammaproteobacteria > Moraxellales > Moraxellaceae > Moraxella > Moraxella cuniculi. The sequence continues at coordinate 1,756,133 of NZ_LR134343.1, forward strand.
GGCATGGGTGGGACTGTTTGCCACCTTGGCAGGTCTGCACGCATTTTTTGCTTTTGTGTTTGCTGATGGCAAATATTGGGGTGAGTTTACCGCCTTTGGTGATATGATGGTCATGCTGGGATTTGTGATTGCAATGATTTTTGTATTAAGAAACCATTTGCGTAAAGAGATAAATTAACTGGTAACAAACAACAAAAAACCCTGCATTTGCAGGGTTTTGCTTATTCGCTGACAAAGGCGATTTTGGTTAGCCCTGCCTGACTGGCAACCGCCAACACTTGTGCCACCGTGTCATATTTGCCCTCTTTATCGGCACGCAGATTGATTTGCGGATTGTTGCCAGCTTGCACTTGCTCGGCAAATCGCTGATTTAGCCCCTCAAGTGTCAGCTTTTCTTTGTCCCAATAAATCTCACCTGCTTTATCAATACTTACCTGAATCACCTGTGGCGGTGCGTCATTGATACTGGCTGATGTTTTTGGCAAATCCAGTGGTATACTGGGATTTAGCACGGTTGCCGTTACCAAAAAAATAATCATCAAAACCAGCATAATGTCAATAAGCGGAATCAGGTTCATCTCATTCATGCCCTGATCGCTATGATCGCCAAGCTCAAACGCCATAACGCCTCCTTTTATCGTGCCACTTTGGCCAAAATCTGATGGGCAGTGTCTGTCGCTGTGTGCAAGGCACTCTTGTTGATACGCATGGCAATATTATAAAACACAACCGCAGGGATAGCCACTGCAAGACCCAAGCCAGTCATAATCAACGCCTCACCCACAGGGCCTGCCACTTGAGCCAATCCAGCCTGACCTGTTTTGCCGATGCCGTTGAGTGCATGAAAAATACCCCAAACCGTACCAAACAAGCCAATAAAAGGAGCAATTGATGCTGTCGTTCCAAGAATTGGCAAACCCTTTTCAAGCTCATGTCGCCAACGGGCAATTTGTTGCAAGAGATTTTGCTCGGTAATCATCTTGCGTTGCTCAAATGCAAGGTCTGACAACGACTGTGTATCAACACGGCGGTGCAACTCATCGGCAATGGTTGTGGCAATACGGCGAGAGTTTAGCACACGCACAATGCCCACCACCCACGATGCCAATGATAGCAGCAACAGCACAAAAAACAGTGTCTTGCTCACCGCATCAGTTTGCGACCAATAAAAAGCAAAATCCATAAACTCACCTTTATTTTTGATAATAAAAATTATAAAAAATACTTATTTAATTTCAGTCAGAATGCACCAACTCATCTTAAGTCATGACAACCTATCTGCCATATGTGCAACTTTCATCTTTTGGCAGATTCAACTCAAGCGGATAAGTCGCACTACCCACCTTGGTAACATTACCCTCTTTAAAGGGGTGCAAGACACCACGGCTAACCTGACGAACAATCAGCCTATCAAGCTCTCTATCACTTGTTGAGCCGTTTAATTTCACACCAGAAATATTACCTTTTTCATTAACAGAAAAAGAAACTGTAATGCCCATCATGATGTCTGATTTTGCTGAACACAACACGCCTTTTAATTTCGGTGCCGAACGCCAGCTGGCATTGGTGATTGTTCCCAGATTGGTCTGTTGTACTTGAGATTTGTCATTGCCACCGCCCTCTTGGGCTTTGCCACCACCTGTGCCACCGCTGTTTTTAGCAGCTTGGGCAGCAGCGGCTGCCTTACGGCGTGCTTCTTCGGCTTCAGCAGCTCTACGGCGTTGTTCAGCAGCTGCTTGCTCGGCTCGTTGTCGTGCCTCTTGTTCTGCTCGCTGTCGTGCTTCTTGCTCGGCTTTTTGCTGCATTTCACGCTGACGGCGTTCGTTTTCGGCACGCTCTTGTTCGCGACGCTGTGCCTCTTGCCTTTGTTGTGCCTCCCATGCTGCCTGTTGCTGTCTGGCTGCCTCGATTTGTGCCAAGCGTTGTTGCTCGGTAAAATCAGGCTTAGGCTCAGACTTAGGTTCAGGTTTTGATTCTATCTTGGGCTTAGGTTCAGGCTTAGGCTCATTTTTTGGTTCAGCCTTTGGTTTAGGTGGCTGAAACTCTTGTATGACAGGCTTGGGCTGCACTTGTTGCACAGGCTTAGGCTCTGTGGCGGCTTTCACTTTTACTGGCTCTGCCTTGGCAGCGGCAGGCTTGGTCGGTTGCTCAATCGGCTTGGGCGGCTCTGGTGATTCTAAATTGTTAAGAATCACAGGCTCAGGCTTGGGTGGCTCAATCAGCTCAATCTCAAGCGGTGGCGTAATTTTTGGTGGCATGATGGGCTTAATTTGCATATTGGCAATACCAGCCGCTACTGCACCGTGTAGTATGACTGCCACAGATAATGCTAATATCTTGATTTTTTTGGAATAATCCACCGCTGACACCTATACCGATAACCAATTAGCAGTAATTTATTTTGAATACAAATGATAACAATTTGCAATTTCACAATTATAAATGATAAATTTTTAAATTTCAAGAATCTGTATAAACTTTTTTTGATAATAAATCCATCTTTAATACAGCTACCCATCATGGCATTCGTCATCACCAGTCATTGCGTGGATTTTGCCAGTTTTATTATATTTGTCCTTTACTGCGTTTTGCTTGCATTGCTTGGTATTATCCAAATAGCCATGCATCAAAAGCACAGTGCAAAATCATCGCAGCAGCCTACTTTTTTGGGTTGATTTACACAAGGTAAAAAATAAAAATAAAAACGCACAAATCATCTTGACAATTTTTTATATTTTGCTAATATTTTTATAACACTATGTTACAGTCTTGTAATTTGTGTTAATTTGTTACACGGTAGTTTTATAAGGAAATCATAATGCAATTTAAACCTGCACTTTTAGCAACAGCCTTAGCAACAGTTTTGGGACTGACCGCTTGTGGTAATTCTGGCTCTGACTCTCAAGCCAAAACCTCAGGCGATGCAAAATCATCAGCCACGCTACCAGCTGGCAAAGATACCCTAATCATCGCCAATGGTTCAGAACCTGCAACACTTGACCCAACCAAAAGCCAAGACACCACAAGCTCGGCAATCATTCGCCAAATGTTTGAAGGCTTAGTCTCTGGCAGCGAAAAAGGCGAGACCGTTCCCGGCCTAGCAAGCAAGTGGGAAACCGCTGACAATAAAGTCTGGACATTCACCCTACGAGATGCCAAATGGTCAAATGGCGAACCCATCACCGCACATGATGCCGTCTATGCCCTACAGCGTCTGACCGATCCAAATACCGCTGCAGAATATCAAAGCTATCTGGCTGATGCCAAAGTGCTAAATGCCGAAAAAGTTGCCGCTGGCGAATTGCCACTGGACGCTCTTGGCGTTAAAGCATTAGATGACAAAACACTACAAATCACTCTGACAGAGGCTGTGCCTTATTTGCCAGATATGTTCACCCTGCCAGTTACTTTCCCAGTACCAAAAAGCGTTATTGAAAAGTATGGCGATAAGTGGATTGATCCTGCCAACATCGTGGTCAGCGGTGCTTATAAGCTCAAAGAATGGACAGTCAATAGCCATGTTACCCTAGAACGCAATGGCGAATACTATGACAATGCCAATACCAGCATTGAAAAAGTTCAATTCCTACCAATCACTCCTGCCAACGGTATCAACCGATATTTGGCAGGCGAGCTTGATGTCAATGGCATTCCTCCAGAAATGATTGATAAGATGCGTAAAGATTTGCCTGAAGAAATGAAATCTTTAGAAAAACTTTGCACCTATTATCTGCGACCAAATACAGTTGCCAAGCCATTTGACGATCCGCGTGTACGCCAAGCACTGTCTATGGGTCTGGATCGTGAGATTGTTGCCGAAATCCTAAAACGAGATGCACCAGCAGCATTCCAATTCACGCCAACCATCACCCAAAACATGCTTGAAACCAAGCCTCAATGGGCAGCACTGGATCGCGAAAAACGCAATAAACAAGCCATCGCCTTGCTTGCAGAGGCAGGCTACAATGCCCAAAACCCACTGAAGTTTGAGTTCTTGTACTCAACCAGCGAAACAGGCAAGATGCTTGCAGGTGCGTTTGGCTCCATGTGGCAAAAAAACCTTGCCAATATTGTTCAGCCAACGCTAAACAACCAAGAATGGAAAACTTTCCTAGATACCACCAATCGTGGCAAGTTTAGCCTTTCTATAGCGGGCTGGTGTGCTGACTACAACGAGCCATCAAGCTTCCTAAATATCCTAAAAACAAGCAGCAGTAACAACGCTGGTAAATACAGCAATCCGCAGTTTGATGCCGTACTGGAAAATGCTCTAAAAGCTGGCACAACTGACGAAGATCGTGCACAGCTCTACAAGCAAGCCGAAGAAATCATCGCAAAAGATACGGCGGTTATCCCACTGTACACAGCGGTAACTGTTCGCTTGGTGAAACCATATGTGAATGGCTTCGATGGTCAAGATCCGATGGATCATTTCTTGGTGAAGAATTTTTCATTCAAAAAATAAACCCATTCACCAAAACCCAAAAAGCACCGCAATTCGGTGCTTTTTGTTTATTTATCAAAAAATTACACAAAAGACACAGCCTTGGCGTGCTGTCTGAAATTTACCATCCATGCCTTGGTTTGGCAATCAAAACCGCCCAAATTAAGCAAATGACAAAATAAGCCAAAGCTCATTATGAGCAGCAAGTCGGTACTCAATGCCAATGGGTTGGCGAATCGACACAATCAAGCCAGCAATCAGCTTACTCACCACCAACTGCCGCCATCAAATCTGCCTGATGCTCTCGCAATAAGCTGTCAAGCAGCTCTGTCAAATCCCCCTCCATGATGGCATCAAGTTTATAAAGCGTCAAGTTAATGCGATGATCTGTCATACGCCCTTGTGGAAAATTATAAGTACGAATGCGTTCACTGCGATCGCCAGACCCCACCAAATTACGCCGCATATCACTGGTTGCGTCAATTTGAGCTTGCACCTTTGCCTGCTGAATGCGTGCAACCAGCATTTTCATTGCTTTTTCACGGTTGGCGTGCTGGCTGCGTTCTTGCTGGCATTCAGCCACCACCCCTGTTGGAATATGCGTGATACGCACTGCCGAATCCGTGGTATTGACATGCTGACCACCTGCACCGCTGGAGCGATAAGTATCGATACGCAAATCGGCAGGATTTAGCTCAACCGTATCATCAATCTCCACCTCAGGCATGATAGCGACGGTACACGCCGATGTATGCACTCGTCCTTGTGATTCGGTTGCTGGCACACGCTGTACACGATGGGCACCACTTTCAAACTTCAGCCGTCCATACACGCCCACACCTGAAACACGGCTAATAATCTCCTTATAGCCGCCATGCTCGCCCTCATTGGCTGACAAAATCTCTATCTGCCACCCTTGTGCTTGAGCGTATTTATGATACATACGGAACAAATCACCGCTAAAAATTGCCGCCTCATCACCGCCCGTACCTGCACGAATCTCCAAAAATGCCGATACTTTATCATTAGGGTCCTTAGGCAGCATCATGACATTGAGAGTCTCGGTCAAATCTGCCATGGTTTGCTTGGCAAGTTCCATCTCTTCGGCAGCCATTTGTTTCATATCAGGGTCGCCAAGCAGCTCTTCGGCAGTTGCCAAATCCGCCTCGGCCTGCGTATATCGTTGCCATGTTTCGGTGATTTCTGCCAAATCGCTGTGCTCAACTGACAATTCACGGAATTTTTTGCTGTCGCTTAGCGTTTCAGGATCGGAAAGCAGTGCGGTTACTTCCTCAAATCTATCCACCATCTGATCAAGGCGATGTCGTAAAGATGCTTTTATCATATCAAATTAGCTTTTTACCAAATATTAATCCAATCGATTATTTTGCCATATTTTTAGCAGTTTTGCACCAGTTTTCCTGTGATAATCCTTGTATGTATTGAGAGATTGCATAAAATATGTATGAATTTTTTCATAATTATGCTAATCTGTAACAATTGGCATTATTCGCCAATAAGCCATCAATCACAGCTCAAGTGCTTTTGTATTTGCCAAAAACGCTTGACAAAAATCAATTTTATCAATTGATGGCTATCGTTATACTGATATAAAGGTGCATTATGACTCACTCACCCACCACGCAGCGGCTGACATGGCGATCATTTGGCCCAGGCATTTTGATGGCATCAGCAGCAATCGGCGGATCGCATTTGGTTGCCTCAACACAAGCTGGTGCATTATACGGCTGGCAGTTGGCAATTATGATTGTACTTGCCAATTTGGCAAAATACCCATTTTATCGCTTTGCTACCGAATACACCTACAGCACTGGCACTTCACTGGTTGCAGGCTATGCCAAAATCTCTCGTGTATATTTATGGGCATTTTTTGTGCTGTGTATCATCTCTGGGGTGATTAGCACAGGTGCGGTGGCATTACTGTGTGCGGTGATTTTGGGTCAGATATTGCCATGGGAACTAAGCACGCTGGCATTATCCGCCATTGTGATGGCAAGCTCATGGCTGCTGCTGTTTGCAGGTCATTATAAGTTATTGGACAGTCTAACCAAATGGATCATCGTCTGCCTTACCATGGCAACTCTGGCTGCTGTATGTATCGCTGCTGGCAAACCTGCAAATATCGCAACTGATTTTATCCCTGCCTCGCCATGGAATTTGGCTGCTTTGGGCTTTATCATCGCCTTGATGGGCTGGATGCCTGCTCCGCTGGAATTTTCGGCAATCACCTCCGTTTGGACCGCCAAAAAAATTCGCACCGATCACACCACTCGCTATCAGGGCATGGTTGATTTTAATGTGGGTTATTTCACTTCGGCAATCTTGGCATTGTTTTTTCTGGCATTGGGGGTCTTTGTACAATACGGCACTGGACAAGAAATCGCCATGCAAGGCGGTGCATATGTGCCACAATTGATACAAATGTACACCCAAACCATCGGCGAGTGGTCAAGATTGCTTGTAGCATTCATCGCCTTTTTGTGCATGTATGGCACGGTGATTACTTGTGCTGATGGTTATGGGCGTACCAATGCCGAGAGCCTGTCGCTGCTTTTGAGCAACAGCACCGAACACACCGAAAAATATGTCAGCAGATGGGTTGCTTTTACCATCGTGGCAGGCTTTGGGCTGATTGCATTTTTCTCGGGGCAGATGGCAACTTTACTAAAATTTGCCATGATTTCAGCCTTTGTAACCGCACCTATCTTTGCGTATCTTAACTACGCCTTGGTAAAAAAAGAAGGTCATCTTAGCACTGGCATGAAGTGGTTTGCTTTGGCAGGCATCGCATTTTTGGCAGGATTTACCCTATTGTTTTTATTGCAATTTTTTGGCATTATCGGCTCATAAACCACTCATCGCTTGATTTGTTCGATAATCAATCACGATAATCGGGCAGATCAAGCGATTGTTAAACTGGCAAAAATTATCATAAATTTATAATTTTTTATTTTATATCAATTAATATAATCTTAATATATTAAATTTCCAAATTGTCAATCCAGCCACGCCAGCTGCTTTAACAATCACAAACTACCGCAGTTTCCAACTGATATTCTCTTACACGCATTTTTACCAATTTATTTAATAAAATAAAAAGAAAATGTATTAATATTTATCAATATACCACATTACAACATAAAATAAAGCGGTTATCTTTGCCAAATCAAGTAAAAATCATCAAGCAACTCGTTACACAAATGCCAAAGTATTTGTATAATTTTCTAAAAATTGCCAGTTTCACCGATAAAACAAAATCACCAATCCAAAGCAATTTTACAAAATAGTTTTTATATTTGCTAATTAATGCTGCTCACTGACTAGCTGGCATAAATAAAAACACCAAGCAGCTAACTTGGTGTCTGAGTAAATACTTGTGATAATTAATGCTGCTGCGAATTTCGCATTTGCTCAAGCTGTTGTAGCAGTTGCTGCAATTGCTCTATGTTTTGTGGCGTGCCTTGATTTTGAGCTGCTGGCTGCTGATCAAAATTTGGACGCTCTGCCAACTGTGCAGACAGATTAAGCGTCTTGTCTTGTCGCACGATGGTCAAAGACAGCGTACTGTTTGGAGATTTTTGTGCCACCATGCCGATGAGTGCATTGGCATCTTTAATCGGCGTACCGTCAATGGCGGTGATGGTATCACCAACCTGCACACCTGCCTTTGCCGCTGGGCCATCTTGCCAAACTCGTGCTACCACAGCCCCTGTACGACTCTCAATGCTTGTTGGGTTGTCAGTCGCTGGCATAATCTCGATACCAAGCCAGCCCCGACTGACCTTGCCCGTGGTGATTAGTGCATTCATCACGCGTTCGACAATTTGCGTTGGAATGGCAAAGCCGATACCCATTGAGCCGCCAGAGCGTGAATAAATCGCCGTATTAATGCCAATCAATGCCCCATTGGCATCAACCAACGCACCGCCAGAATTACCGGGGTTGATTGCTGCATCCGTTTGGATAAAATCCTCAAAACTGCTAACGCCAATACCTGCACGCCCTGTTGCCGAAATAATGCCCTGCGTTACCGTCTGCCCCACGCCAAAGGGGTTGCCAATTGCCAATGCGACATCTCCGACACGAATCGGCTCGGCACGAAATGCCATCGGTACCAGATTATCCAGCTCAACACGAATCACCGCCAAATCACTGTCAGTATCACTGCCCACCACTTTGGCTCGTGCCTTGCGACCATCATTAAATGCCACCGTAATCTCATCTGCCTGTGCAATCACATGAGCATTGGTAACGATGTAGCCATCTTTTGACACCACCACGCCAGAGCCTAAGCTACTGCCTTGATTTGGCGTGCCGCCGCCATAGTATCGCTCCAAAAATTGTTGCAATACTGGGTCATTGGCATAAATCTGCCCACTGGTATTTTGCGTAGTGTAGATATTCACCACCGACTGTGCCGCACGATTTACCGCTTCATAATACGAGCTGATGGGGGCAGGTGTATCAGGATTGGTGTTTTGTGTACTGTCAGCGATGGCAGGCTGCCATGTGTTTTTGGTATCAGCAAGCTCTTGGCTTGTCTCGACCTGTGGCGTTGCAGGCTTGGTAACAATGCTTGGGTTAAGCACCAAATATCCAATGATAATTGCAAACAGAGCAAGCAGCAGCCATGAAACAATCAACAAAACGCTCACGCCTGCCTGCGATTTGGCATAAGGAGAGATTTTTGACATAGATTTTCCTACAGTATCCTATATTTAATAAAATTCTAGCACGAAAATCTTGCCAATTTATTAAGCAACTGTTGAATGATGATAAAATCTACTCACACCAAATGCCAAGCGATTCATCATCAGCACAATCAAGGGGTAATTGGCACCAAGTCCAGAGCTGTTAATTCATCAAAACCAAACATAATGTTCATATTTTGTACCGCTTGACCTGCTGCACCTTTGACCAAATTATCCTGCACCACCAAGATTGTCAGCATATCTGCCTGTTGATCGATGGCAATTCTTAGCTTATTGGAAGCCTTAACAGACCGAGTGTCAGGCAACACTCCAGAGGGCAGCACATCAACAAAATATTCGTGCTGATAGCTGCTGGCAAAATACGATTGCCAATCAACCTTTGAGCCTGCATCTGTCAGTGGCACATGAATGGTACTAAACATACCACGAATCATCGGCACCAAATGTGGCACAAAACGGATTTTTTTGGGAAATGCTGCCGCCAAAATTTCATTAAGCCCTTGAGCAATCTCTGGTGCATGCCGATGCCCTGATACACCATAAGCACTGAAATTATCAGCAACTTCTGCATAACTGATGGCAATTTTTCCTTGCCTGCCTGCTCCAGAAATGCCTGATTTGGCATCAATGATAATCCGCCCATCAACGACATTGCCCAACTGTTTTTCAGCATCAATCACAGGCTTTAAGCCCAAAATTGCTGTTGTTGGATAGCAGCCCGGGTTGGCAATCAAGGCAGCTTTAGCAATTTTTTCTCGATTCACCTCAGGCAAGCCATAAACCGCCTGTGCCAATAATTCAGGACAACTGTGCGTCATACCATACCAATTGGCAAACTCATCAAGTGATTGCAGGCGAAAATCTGCACCCAAATCAATCACTTTAACGCCACTATTGACCAATTGGGCTGCGTGAGTCATTGCCACGCCATGCGGTGTTGCAAAAAACACCAAGTCGCAAGTTTGTGTCATTTCATCAAACAACGCATCACTCATATCACAAAAATGCAACTGGCTGACCGCCCGCAAACTCGGAAAAATCTCACTGACAGCACGCCCTGCTTCAGCTCTGGAAGTTAAATAACGCACCTGCACATTGGGGTGTCGACTTAGGATTCTTAAGAGTTCAACCCCTGTATAGCCTGTGCCACCGACTATGCCAACTGTAATTTGCTTCATACCATCACCCATCACTTTGATTTAATTTTAACCATCTTAGCCGAAGTTTATAAAAATTGCAAATTGCATTTGTGCAGCTCTATCAAGCCTTAAAAAAATCCCCAAGCAGGCTTGGGGAGAGAAGTTTGACAAACTACAGCTGATAGTCATGCACCGCATCAATAAATGCCTTGGCATGATCAGGATCTGACCATTGAGTGATACCATGACCAAAATTGGCAATATAACCTGTTTTTTCGCCCAATACATAAGCATCATCTAGCATACGGCGAACCTCGCAAGCGATGGCATTCGGCGTGCCATAAATGGTTGCAGGATCAAGGTTGCCTTGCAGGGCTTTTTTGGCATTCAGTGCATGCAATGTGTGGCGTGCCTTATCCAATGGCATTGTCCAATCCAGTCCCAATGCGTCCGCTTGACTGTCCGCCTGAATATCCAGCCACAGCCCGCCACCTTTGGTGAATAATACCACAGGTACATTGGGGTGTTGTGATTTTAAGCGATTGACAATATCACGATTATAAGCATGGCTAAACTCAGCAAATTGACGATGCCCCAACGCACCGCCCCAGCTGTCAAAAATCTGCACCAGCTGAGCCCCTGCAACAATCTGTGCATCCAGATAATCAACCACCGCATCAGCAATCTTGCCAAGCAGTGCGTGCAGCAACTCTGGTGTCTGATACATCATCTGCTTACTGTGGCGAAACTCACGGCTAGAGCCGCCCTCTATCATATAAGTCGCCAAAGTCCACGGCGAGCCACTAAAGCCAAACAGTGGCACTTGCCCATTTAATGTAGTGCGAATGCTTGTTACCGCCTTTAGCACATAATCAAGCGATGCCTGCGTATCAATCTTGGGCAAGGCGGCAATATCCGCCTCGGTGCGTGTGGTTTTTTTAAGTTTTGGGCCCTCACCTTCGGCAAAATACAACCCCAACCCAAAAGCATCAGGAATGGTCAGAATATCACTGAATAAAATCGCTGCATCCAACTCAAAACGACGAAGTGGCTGCAAAGTAACTTCGGTTGCCTTATCGGTGTCTTTGCACAAGCTCAAAAAATCCCCCGCCTGACTACGCACCTGCTTATATTCTGGCAAATAACGCCCTGCCTGACGCATCATCCAAACAGGGGTCGTATCCACAGGTTCAAAACGCATTGCACGCAAAATACGGTCGTTTTTTAAAGGGGCAAATTCTGACATAAAATACTCTTTATCTTATTAAAATTTAATGGCTAAATCAGTTTTTATTTATTTTATCCAAAAAGTTCACACATTCTTTTGCCAATGCGTTTGCCAAAGGAGGAGGTACAGCATTGCCAACATGCTCACAACGCTTGGAATGATTGCCAATAAATTTATAATCTAAAGGAAATCCCGTAATCATCGCCGCTTCACGCACAGTAATACTACGATGTTCAGTCGGATGTACAGGAAAATTGCTATGGCCCGGTACAAGCGTTGGGGCAAGTTTATCCATTGACAATCGCATGGTATTGCCACGAGAATAGAAATTGCTAATTTTTAGCTCATCTGGAATTTCATGCATGGTTTCTTGAATATTGGAACCTGCTTTGATATATTTAAATCGCTCTACTGTTTTTGGCGAGTGGTTCATCGGCTGATTATCCACATCGCTTTTATCGGTATAATCAATTTGCGATAAAGCCTGTCCAATACTAATTGGTGTTAAAAATTCAACATTTTCAATGTTGTCAAAATCCAACTTAGTTGATATTTCACCAGAGTGATACTTTGGTATTGGAAATCTAAAATCATTAGGCAAATCTTTGCGTACCGCGACAATAATAATCCGCTCTCGTTTGGTAGAAGCTCCATACCAAGCTGTGTTTAAAATTTTATGCCAGACATTATAACCAATTTTATCATAAATCTGATATAAATCATCTAATACCGATATAAGATAATTGTTTTCTTGTAGTATCTTTAAAATTCTCTCTTTTTGTTTTCTTAATTCTACACCTTTTTGCTCAAATTCAGCAGTAATTTTATTTTTTTTACGAAGTTCAGCTTTTTGACCTTTGTAATTTTCTAGGGCTTGCCAAACACTATCCACCTCATCTTTGATGGACTGCGGTGTATCTTGTGATAGCACTTTGCCATTTAAAAAGGCTTTGACATTTTCAATAATACTAATTTTCGGCATAGTCGTTTCAACAAGTTTTAATTGCTGATGGTAAAAATAATTACGCTCATCATTAGGGGATCGCTCTCCTGCCAAACTAAATCCTTTGCAGACAATACCACCAAACATCACATCCAATTCACCTTGTTTTAATCCGATATTATCAAGCAAATTATTTATATCCACATCAAGTACGCTTTTGCAATCCACAAAAGCAGTCTCTTTAATTTCTGGATTATTTAATAACAAGGTATCTATACAATCTTTATTATCATCATTAACATAAACCGATTTAAAGCCCTGTTGTTTAAATCCAATATGTGAGCCACCTGCCCCAACAAATGTTTCAAAAATAGTGTAACTCATAAACTCACTTATAAAATTGCATTCAAATTATTTATATATTGACTGGCCTTTGAGTGCTTTTGAATTTTTTGTAATAAAAATTCATCATTGAATATCAAAGGATTAAAATTCATAATACGGTTCTTATTCCTAGAAGAAAAATCAATAAAACCAAAATCATCTCTTAGAATATTTAGCCATGATGATAAATATCTTGTCTGAGATTGCGTAAAAAATAAAATTTCTTTACCATTATACATATCCAAAAAATCTTGCCTGATTTGCAGCAAGCTATTATTCAAACGATTTGGATTATCTACAAAATACTCCATTAAAATATCGGCGTAAGGCTTGACATAGGATTGATACATCATTACCAAAAACTCATACACCGACATCATGCCAAATTCAGCACCTGCTTTTGTTGGCATATTATTACTATCAATAAACCCAAAAGACGACAAACTAATCAAAACATTTCGCCAATTTCTATTGTTAATCGAATTGGTTTTTCGCATCTGCAACTCAATCTCTTTGCGATTAACAACATTCACGCCTTTTAATTTTAAAAAGCATAAATATCTAAGCAGCATATAGATTTCAAATAATCTTGTGTCTCTCACATAATATTGAGAAATACTTGTTAGATTGTTTTTCTCAACTTCTTTTAATTTTGCCAATTCATCTTTTGAAATTTCACGAACCGCTTTATTTTTATCGTTAATTTCAATGATTTTGGTTGATTTTGGATATTTAAATAAGGCAATATTAAAATTTTTGTTTTTAAAAATAGATGACGGAATTAAAAATATACTGCTAAAGTCTACATGAAACTCATAATTTTTTAATGAAATGTTATTTTCATAAAAATATTCGTATTGCAATACCTGACCAATGCCACGCACATAATCGGTAACACCAATATCTCCTGCCTTAACCTCGATTAAAGCATGAATTTTGTTATCATAAATCAAGGTGAAATCAGCAATAATGCCATTGATGTATCTATCTTCATGAATAAGATTAAGCTTGGTTAAGTCTATTGGCAACTTTAATACAGATAATAAATCCGATTTAATATTTTCATTTTGTAAAACTAAATCATGGAAATATTTTTCACGAATATTATCCTGCTTCAATACCACTTGGTCGATTGCATTCATATTCAACCCCCAATTTTAATAAGGCACATACTCCACCGCCACATCATAGTCATCTTCATCAAAATCCTCGTCATCATCAACCAGCCCTTCACGCTGACGCTTACGCATGGCACGATAGGCTTCTTTTTGGATTTCGGTATTGTGGCGAACCTCTTGTTCCAATCTGGCAAAACGCTCAGCCTGTGCTTGGGCAAACTCCAAATCTTCGGCTTCACGCAAGCGTTCATCTTCAATCGCCTGCATCAGGTGATGCTTGATCGCTTCTACACCCTCTCCTGTCAAAGTTGAGGTACGAAATACAGTGCCTGTCCAGCCCAGCCTTGCTACAATATCAGCACAAACAGCATCTTGCTCATCTTGTGGAATTTGGTCAATTTTGTTTAAGACCAAAATCTGTGGCAGCTGAGAAAGCTCATAAGAAAATTTTGCCAATTCATTTAAGATAATATTGGCATTATCCACAGGGTCGCTGCCATCGATTGGCTGTACATCAACAATGTGTAATAACCGCCGTGTGCGTGCCACATGTTTTAAAAAGCGAATGCCAAGCCCTGCACCATCAGATGCCCCTGCAATCAAACCCGGAATATCTGCCATCACAAATGACTGATGCGTGCCGACATCAACAACCCCAAGATTTGGTACCAGCGTTGTAAAGGGATAATCAGCCACCTTCGGACGAGCGGCAGAAACTTGACGGATAAAGGTGGATTTGCCCGCATTTGGCAAGCCAATCAAACCAACATCGGCAACTACTTTTAGCTCCAGCTTGATATTTCTACTCTCACCTGCAAAGCCCGGCGTTGCCTTGCGTGGTGCTTGGTTGGTAGAAGATTTAAAGCGTGTGTTGCCAAAACCGCCATCACCCCCTTTGGCAATGAGAATTTTTTGTCCTTTTTCGGTCAAATCACCAATCACCACATCAAGGTCGGTATCAATGATGGTTGTACCAATTGGCACAGCAAGATAAATATCCTCCGCTCCTTTGCCCGAGCAGTTTTTGCTGCCGCCATTTTCGCCACGGCGTGCCTCAAATTTTCTTGTGTAACGATAATCCACCAGCGTATTGGTATTATCATCAGCGATGGCATACACATCACCGCCTTTGCCGCCGTCGCCACCATCAGGGCCACCTTTTGGGACGAATTTCTCTCGGCGAAAACTCACAATGCCATTACCGCCGTCGCCTGCTTTTACGCTAATGACTGCTTCATCAATAAAACGCATATTTTTCTCAATTTTTCTTCAGTTGATTATCATTGTAGCATATTTATGGCAGGTTTGCTTGGCAAAAACAAATCATGCAAAATATAACAATCAATCCTTGTACTGAATTTTAATGTTTAATTCAAAACCAACAAAAAAACAGCCAAACCTGACTGTTTTTATTGAAAATAAAATAAAAAATTAATCCTGATTGGTACTGTCTTTATTACCCGATTGTACATTTGGATTTTTTTCATACTCCTGTCTGCGTTGCAAGACTTCCACATTTTTATTTACAAGCTCTTGTCCAGTTTCAAGTCCTTGTTTAGCCTTATCTTGTATCTTATTAAATGCATCACCAATTGATTGAGTTTGCTTTGCCATGATCTGTTGCAGCACTTCACTGTCATCACGCTCAAACACCTGTGCTTTATGCAAAAATTCATCTTCATTATCTTCATAATACGGTGCTATACCAAAGGATAACTTTTGTGCTATCAGTACAGCAGGGAAGCGATTTCTTTCTCTGTTATAGATATTGACAGTTTCATTATACTTTATTCGCCGATCTAAAATCTGTTGCTCAACAGCCTCAAGTTGTTGCATGAGATGCAAATAGGTTTGATTTGCTCTAAGTTCTGGATGCGATTGCGACAATGCCCTGATATCTTGTAGTGAGCTTGAATTTTGACTGATACTAATCTGAACAGTTTTTTCATGGTCTTGATATTCTTTAGCAATGCTATAGACTTGTTGTATCAAATCACGACGCTTTTTTAATGCCGCTTGCAAATTTGATAACTGCTGGCGAATATCTTGCATTCTAGCTTGCAAGTTGTTATAAATTGACATCAACCATACTGCCAAGCCAATAACAATGATAAGTAAACTGATAACCAAACTCATAATAAATTCTCGTCTTATATTTCTATTCAAATCATGAATAGTATCTACCCAGCAATCAAATGGCATGGTGGCAAAAACACACAAACTAAGTTGCCAATCGCCTAACAGCTGACAACTTAGACCAGCTCACATGATTACTTTGCCATCTCTTCGGCAACACGAATCACCTGCGTGCCGTAGCCCATTTCGTTGTCATACCACACATACAAAGTTGCACGATTGGCTTCGGCGATGGTTGCTTTGGCATCAAAAATGGCAACTTTTTCTGAACCGACAAAATCAGTCGATACCGCCTCTGGCGAATCAGAATAAGCAATTTGCTCTTGCCACTGCTGGCTTTGTGATTTTTCCTGAATAAAGGCATTGAGCAACTCGGCATTGCCCACTGCTTTATCAAAATTAAGATTCAAAATTGCCAAAGAAACATTTGGCGTTGGCACACGAATGGCATTGCCAGACAATTTACCTTTTAACTCTGGAATGGCTTTGGCAACCGCTGATGCTGCTCCTGTGCTGGTCATCACCATGTTCAGCGGTGCTGCACGGCCACGGCGATCGGCTTTGTGGTGATTGTCCACAAGGTTTTGATCATTGGTAAAGGCATGAATCGTCTCCATGTGGCCATTGACGATGCCATATTCATCATGCAACACTTTTAGCGTTGGCGTGATGGCATTGGTGGTGCAACTGGCGGCAGATACGATGGTATCAGCACCGATTGTTTGATGATTGACACCGTAGACAATGTTTTTGATTTCGCCTTTGGCTGGTGCTGTCAGTAGCACCTTTGCCACACCTTTGCTTGCCAAATGTTTGCCCAGCCCTGCTTCATCCTTCCATTTGCCTGTATTGTCAATGACGATGGCATTATTGATGCCATGTGCTGTATAATCCACCTCGCTCGGATCGGATGCATAAATAATCTTAACAAAACGACCATTAACAATCATGCCGTTATTTTCGGTGTCAATTTGCACCGAACCATCAAACCACCCATGCACCGAATCACGCTCTAGCAGTGAGGCACGCTTGGCAAGGTCGCCCTCACCTGCTGGACGCACCACGATTGCTTTTAGTTGCAAGCCTTTGTCAGAAGCAGGACGGCTCATTAATAATCTTGCCAAAATACGGCCAATGCGACCAAATCCATACAGCACCACATCGGTTGCCCCCAGCTCATCACCACTGGTGAAGTCCGCCACAGACTTGCCTGCACGCACCGCTTGGGCGATATCAATGGCTGTGTTGCTGATGGCTGCTTCATTTAATGCCTGTGCCAAGGAGAGCGTATCAGCCACCGCAAGTTCTGCTGCATCATGCAGTGCAATGATGGTTGCCACATCTAGGCGTACACGCTCGCCCAAAAATGTCAGCTGCACTTGTCTTTTTGCCAATGAACTCAAAGCAACCAACAGCTCAACCGCTTGTGATTCTTGATTTTTACGAGCTGATAAATGGGTAGAATATAAGTCTGACATAGCTTCGTCCTTTTGATGATGAATTAATCATGAATACAAAAAATAATAAAACACCCAAATTATAAAATAATCTGGGTGGCTTGGCAATGTTAATTTATTTTTGAAATATGGGTATTTTTTATAAAAATATATAAAATTTAAGACGATTAAATTTAAGATAATTTATCACAACTACCGCACTGATAATGCTTTAACCAAGTATCATTATTTAATCAAAAATGCCAGTTAATAAATTTGGCATATCATACAAGCCATCACAACTCCTGCAATGTATCTATTTTAAATCAATCAATTTACTTATTAAACAAAGCCACTTCAAGCAATGCCCATCAAATCATCAGCCTTGCAAATTGCATGGCGGTTATCAATTTAAATATAAATATTATCTTAATAATCTATAAATTTATGTTAATAATCTACGAATGCCAGCAATCGCCCTTGCACCATAGGATTTGGCAATTGGCAAATGTTCAATCTTCATACCACCCAAAGCAATACATGGCACATCGCACAATTCATTGAGCATTGCAAATCTCTCCCAGCCCAGCCCTTCGCTCTTTTGATGGCTGTCGGTTGGCAAAACTGGCGAAACCAATGCCGCCAACACACGGCGTGATTTGGCAAGATGGTTGGCACGATAAGCCTCCTGTTCATCATGCACACCAAGCAACAAAACCACATCATCACGCATCTGCTCGGGGTTGTTGGCAAAATATTCAAGCTCGTCAGCGGTCAGCTTCACCATCACACCCTTTGTAAGTTCTGACAAACTGGAATCATCGCACAACTGCTGATAAACAGCGTAACGAACAACCCACCCAATATCCTTGCGTATATTTTTTATTTTTTTTAAAATATCAATATCAGTATTTTCGTCTGACTGACTACGCAAATAAACCAAAGCATCTTTTGGCAAGCGATTGACATAATACGCCACAAAAGCATCGGTATCTACAAACTGATGAAGAGCATGACTAACATGCAAAGTATCTGGCAGATTAAGCCAGTCAAGAATCACAGCATTGGCAGCAGGCAGGCTATCTTTATGCTTAATGAGCATTGGCATATCAAACCAGTGCAGCGACTGCCCCTCTAGACCTGTATGCTGCTGACGCAGAAAATGATAATTTTCTTTATTAAGTCTTGCTTCATAAATATGCAAAATAACAGCCCTATCGCCATAATCATGGTTAATCCTACCAATAAAAACCATCTGGTCGGTTTTTAATGACAAACCAATCTCTTCTTGCACCTCACGAACCAAGGCGGATTTGGCGGATTCGCCATGGCAAATCTTACCACCAACAAACTCAAACTTACCCCCTTGGTGCCGATGCTGCTGTCTAAGAGCGAGCAAAAACCACTCCTGATAACGCAATACCGCTACCGCTATCGCCAATGGACTTTGCTTTTTTGATTGCGTGTCTGCCACTTGCTTGGTGCAAAACTCTGGTGGATTTTGTGCTTTGTTTGAGTTATTTTGGTTCATAATTGCTTTATTTTCAATAAGTTACAAAATTTTTTGATAATTTTTATCATTTGGGTTTGCATTTTTTTGAAATTTTGCTATTATATCAACAAATGATAATTGTTATTGTTTAACAACAAATATCATCACTGTTAGCAAACCATTATCATTTTGGTTGCATTGTGCAACAACAAGCTGTTTGATTTCAAACAATTCAATAGTTTAGCATGCGGCTTGGGATAACCACCCATCACCCGCCAATAGAAGGAAAAACGCCATGACTATGAGTATCGCTCGCTATTTTAGCAATCGTGAGAGCATTCGCCTACCCACCCTATATTCACAAAATTTGTTCGCCATGACCAAGGAAGTACGCATCGAACATCAAGGCGAGGAATATCGCTTGCGATTAACTCGCAATAATCGCTTGATTTTGACCAAATAACCAAACCATCAGATTATTCACTTTCTCCA
This sequence comes from Moraxella cuniculi, assembly GCF_900637105.1. NCBI lineage: Bacteria > Pseudomonadati > Pseudomonadota > Gammaproteobacteria > Moraxellales > Moraxellaceae > Moraxella > Moraxella cuniculi. The sequence continues at coordinate 1,775,678 of NZ_LR134343.1, forward strand.
AACCAAACAAGCATCACCCAGTGGTGCTTGTTTGGTTTTTTGTGATATTAATTGTCAAAAATCTACACAATAAGCAAATAAGCCCGTCAGGCATTCATGGGTCAAAACCAGCCTCTTAAAATTTCCAACGATAAATCACATCAACCATATTCTCTGCTGCACTGGTTGCCTCAATATAAATACGGCGAGTTAATTGATAACGCATTGATAAGCTGCTTTCGGCATTAAACACGCCAACGCCATAGCGAATGTACAAATCTGGCGTGATATAGCCTGTAACATTGACATTGGTATCTTCAGAATTGCCCGAAGCATCAATGGTTAAGCTCTGAAGCCCCAACACCTGACCGATTTGGTTGGTCAGATTGCGTGTGGTGGACAATCCAAGGCTCAAGCCTGCCGCCGCCAGCTGATTGGTAACTTGTGAACGAAAACCCTGCTCGGTGATACCAGCGTCATTTGACTGGCTGATACGACCTGTAACCAGTGCATTCATCGCTTGCTGCTCGCTTAGCCCTGCATCATTAAATACGGTGATATTAGGGCTGCTAATTGTGCCACGAATACGCACACCAACTGTCTGCCCTTCCACCTGCTTTTCGCCTTCGATAGACAGGCGTGGATTGGTCATATTACCATCAAAGCGAATCTGGGCGTAGTTTAAGTCCAAGTTTTGCCCAATGGCATCAATCTTGGTACGTTCTGACACCTGAATCACGCCCAGAGCTTGCATAACACCTTGCCCTGACTGGGTCAGGTGTAACGCCCCTGCCAGTGGCAACCTCGCCCCAAAGCCACGAAATTCAACATCACCGCCCAAATCCACACCGATATTGGCATTGATATTCCAAGGCTCAACCACAGCCAGCACCTGATCAATATTGCCAGTCATGCGGCGATCCAGCACCGAAACATCGGCTGATTCACTGACAATCTCAGCGGTTGATTCAGGTGGGCGAATGGTTGCAGCTGGGATACTGACCACGCCTTGAACATCGACAAATTTTTGTTGGGGTTTGATAACAATCTCAAGGTCAGGGCTGATTTGTGCAATAACCAGCGGTGGACGATTGACGCTCAAATTCTCGCCCATAATGCCCAGTTTTGCCTGTATTTCTGTCGCCCAATCCAGCTCACCTGTCAGCACGCCCTGACCTTCACCACCGACAAAACTACCCTCAAGCACGGCGTGTGTGCCTTCAATATTTAGCGCTGCTTGAATGTTTGATAATGCCAATGGCACGCCAGTGATTGCCAAAGCTCCTTGGTCAAGTTTGGCATTGCCATAAAACAATGGTTTTTTTAGCGTGCCATCAAGTCTGCCCGACAAATCCACTCTGCCTGTCAGTGTCTGCAAATTGGAGAAAAATGGACGCAGCACCGCAAGATCTAACTCATTCATCGCAAGTCTGCCCGAAATGGGCTTGTTGGGCTGATAAGGATCAATCACCACATCAGCATAACCACGCCCTGCCACGCCCAGCACATCGGTGCGTATCTGCAAGCCCTTGCTGACACTTTTGGCAATGACTGATGCCCGCTGATATGGCATATCAACATAGCCTGTATCCTCTTGATTTAGCCCAATGCTACCATTGTCCGAATACAGCACCACATCAACCTCAGGTCTGCTGCCAGCTCGCCAACTGGCTTTGGCACGACCATTTAACATCGATTGCCACTGAATATCTTTGGGCAAAGCGGCAGAAAACACCTGCGTATCCAAGTTTTGGACAACAACATTGACATTGCCAGAATTTGGTGTATAGCTAAGCGTATCTTGTAGACAAATTACACCCTCGCCCTTATTACGCAAATACTGCGTCTGCCAACAATGTGCTGCCACCTGTATGCTATTATCGCCAAGCCCATAGGCAAATTCTGTAGGCTGTCTTTGGGTCATTTCGCCAAATTTGCTCTTGATTGAGCCATCAGACAGCACGCCTGAATATCGCATCGTTTTGCGGTCAAGCGATCCTGCCACTTGTGCCACCGCCTCAATATCGCCACTTTTGGTTGCCACAGACAGCGTATGCTCGCTTTCTGTACCAGCAAAATCAATCCGTGCTGCCTTTATCACCTTGCCCAGTGCGATAACATCTTCACCACGCACCAAAAGCTGACTGTCGCTATTGCCCAAATTGACAATTTTGCCCAGTATTTGAGCATTTTGAATGAGCAAATTTGGCATTCGCAGGGCATTAATTGTCGTGTCGATATATAAAGTCGGCAAGGCATTGTCATCATTGATTAAAATCACACCGCCTGTGATTGCACCGCTGGTCTTGTTAATCAACTGCCCCATATCCACCACTCTTACACTGGTGGCAAACTGGCTTTCATCACCTGCCATGCGGACAATATTGTCGCCAATTTGCACCTTCAGATCATCAGCGGTTAGCTTGCGAATGATATTTTGGGTCTGGCGTGCATTACTGTCTATGCGTTGGCGTAATGACAGCAATTCATCAGTAGAAGTTGGGCGACGGCTGGTTTGTTTGATTTTTTGCAAATAACCTGCCATGTCTTTTGGCAGAGCAAGCTCGGCATATAACGCCCCTGTCGCTATCAGTGGCAAGTCATTGTATGTGCCAGCAATATCAAGCGTTTGAATATCAACAATCTGCCTGTCGTCCTGCCAACTGCCTGCAATGTTTGCCGTGCCACTTAATTTGCTTGGTAGATTTTTGACAAACGCCGCCAAATTTAGCGATGCCATCTTGGCATCAAGCTGCCATGCCACACCGCGAGAAATATCCAGCCAGCCTGCCGCATCAAGATTACCTGCACTGCCTTGATACACCAAGCGATTGATGACAAATTTAGAATCAGAACCTGTGATGTCAAAATTCAGCACACCGTTGGTCATGCGATTATTTGCCACACGACCAGCAAAATTTGCCGATGCACGCTGTAACTTACCTGCACGATAACTGCCTGCCGTTAGCAAATCACCAGTTAAAGTTGCAACCAGATTGCTATTATTGACAAATTTGGCGGTATCCACCTCTTCAAGTTTGCCCTTAATATCCCAATCCACACCCTGCGTCAGAGCCAGTTTTCCCGTTGCCACAATCTTACCAGAATCACCTGACAGGCTGGCACGGTTAATGGTTAATTGCTCCAAATTTCCCTCAAGCTGTAGCCCAACGGCCGACTTAGCAAGTTGTGGCAAAATGTCTTGCTCGACATCACCATCAAACTTGGCAACCAAGTGGGCAATTTGTCCATTTTGCAGCTTGATTGTACTGCTGCCCTGACCTGCCAAAGCAACTTGCTTGCCATCTGTTAGCCGTGCCAGCAAATCACTGTCGCTAAGCGAAATCTCATGCACAGATGCCTTGCCCTCTTCACGCATACGCCCTGTAGCAACAATGCGACCTGTGATGGTATCAAATGGGGTTTGGTTGGGCGTGGCAAAATACGCATTGGGGCGTAAGCTGTCAGCACGCATATCCGCCTGCCAAGTCAGCGGTGCATTTGTCGTGGCAAAATCAAGCCGTCCTGTGCCAGCAAGAGTACCCATCACACCCTGATAGCGAAAATCTGTCAAATGCAACCGCTCGCCTTTTTCAATATTGGCTTGCAACTGATAGCGTCCACGTGGTGCTGCATTTAGTGTATCAATATCAGCATCGGCGGTGATATAGGTGCGACCCTCTTCCAAACGCAGGCTAAGCTGCCCTTGGCGGCTGTTGATTGTGTCAATTTTTGGAACTTGTCTGCGGATAAGATTTGCCCATGTGGCATCAATACGCCATGGGGCATCGGTGCTGTCTTGATTTTGGGCAAGCGTGGCATAAATACGCTCGCCATCTTGTTGATTTAGGTCAAATTCAAAACGCGTGTCGTTATTTTCGTCCAGTAGATAATATTTCACCCCCAAACGACCAGTCAGCGTCTGTGGCAAATACGCCTGATATTCTCGATATTCAATCGGCATGGCGTTACGAATCGCAAAACCATTACCAACAATGGTAGCGTCCAGCTGATACTTGTCTGACCACTGCATACTGCCTGAAGCGGTCAATACACCCTGTGGCGTGTTGGCTTGTAAAAATGGAATATCCATGCCACCATCACGCACGATACCACGCCCATGATAGCGTCCACTGGGGATATCTTTGGCAGTCAAATCAGCATTAATTCGCAGCTCAATATTTGATACCACACCTGCTGCTGTGATAACCCCATCTGTTAGCGTGATATTTTGTTCTTCGGCGTATGGTAACTGAACTTTGGCAAATTCAAGTTTTGCCTCAAAAGGTGAATTTTTATCCAAACCTTGGGCAATAAAGCTGCCTGTGATATTTTGTTGATTATAGCGACTAACCAGACTGCCTGTGGTACGCTTTAAACTGCCCGAAGCCTTGACAGACAAAGTGTCAAAATACACCTTGTCAAGTGCTGCAACACGCACATCGGCGGTGGCAGTTAGTGGATAATCACCTGACAAATCAATCTTGCCTGCGGCTTTACGAACATCAACCACATCGCCATAGCTGACAGCCGCATCAACCAGCTCAACTTGCGATCCTGACCACTTGGCAGATGACAAGGCAATGCTGTGCAATCGCACAGAATCACTGCCTGTCTGCTCATAACGAACCTCATTCACCTTGGCATTATCAAGCTGCAATGCAACAGGCAGACTGATGGTGGCATAATCAAATGGTTCGCCTGTGGCTGGTTTTTTGTTAATGACCAGCACTTTGTCAATATCTGCATTCACCAAATGTACTTGCCGAGCAAATAACGCACGCCAACCAAACTGCACATAGGCACGATTGACCTTGACGGTAATATCCTCACCTTGGGCGATATTGACATCTTGCAGCCAAATACCCCTCCCCAGCGAACCTTCGGTATACTTAAGCTGCACACCTGTTTCGAGGGCGATTTTTTCAACCAAAAATTTTGAGCCAGTATCTGTGTTGATAAGATACAACAAAGACACCAATAACAAGGCGGTTGCCACCACCGCAGCAATCAACAATCGCAACAAATAAACCAACCAGCGAGGTCGCTTGGGTGGAGGGTTTGGCGGCAAATCCTGCTGGCGGTTGGCAATATCGGCAGGAGGTGGCAAATCAGACGCACCATCACTGGATAGATGGACAGACGACTGCAAATCATCAGCGTGTAATGCAGCTGATTTGTGCAATAAAATCAATGATGTGCTTGATGTGGTCATGCCCCAGTCTTGCCTCGTTGCCCTGTCTAAGTTATAAAGCGTTATTTAACCATAAATAAGAAAAATTATCAATTTTTTGGCACGCATCGCCTGCCACCACGCTTTTATTCAATAGCCATCTGGCACGCTTTTTATCAAGCAGCCATCACAAATACTGTGATACCAATCATGGCAAATCACTCAAGTTACCAAATGCCTAAAATGGCGTGCCAATAAAAAAGTGCAATTTAATCGGCGTGCCTTCTTCTTTTAACCCTGTTGCAACATCAACCCTCACCTGACCAACTGGCGATGCCCAGCGAATGCCCAGTCCTGCACCGACTTTGGTTTCGTTGCTAAAATTTCTGTCATAGGCGTTGCCAGCATCGGCAAATACCGCCAATCGCAAATCTTTTAATATTTCATAATTATACTCAACGCTACCAACTGCCAGTGCCTGACCACCGCTTAGATAGCCATCAATTAATGGTGCTAAGCTGTTGTTATTATACCCACGAATACTCTGATCACCCCCTGCAAAAAAGCGTAAGCGATATGGCACATCATAAAAATTATCCGACCAGATATACCCCCCTTGCAAACTACCACTGAGCTGATGGGCACGGTCTTTGCCATACACATTATCACCAAAACTATACACGCCACTGACACCTGCTCGTGCAATCGCCATATTGGCACTGGACAGCAAACTTTTTGTGCCTGCTTCTAGCGAATAGTACTGACGATAGCCACGCATTGGGTTTACCAAATCATCTGCCACTGTTTTGTTGAGTGCAAATCCAGCAAGCAATGCCTCTTGGGTTGGGCGACCATCAACAAAATCCACAGGCAAATATCGCCAAGTCTCTGGCGGTGCTCTGGTTTCCAACTCGTCCAGACGGTAACGGAGAGAATAAGTGCGATTCCAGCCTGTTTTATTAACAATGGTGCGACTTAGCATCTGCTCAAGTGTGCGTGATGACAAATCAAAACCGCCTGTAGACTGTCCAAACACTTCCTCATCATAGCTCAAGCTGGCACGCAATTTGTCATTTAGCGGATGGCTCATCGGCTTGGAGGCGTATAGTTTTAGCCCCTTTTTGTCTTCGGACAGGCGAATTTCTGCCCCTGCCTGATAGCCCTTGCGATTGATAAGATTGTGATCAAACTTGCCAATCAGCCTTGCACCTGTGTCCGATCCCCAGCTGACACCCACTTGGGCATCTCTGGGCTTATCCGTCATGACAAAAATATACAATGGCACTTTTTTGTCTTGATATACCTGCTGTGGCGTTTTGCGTCCAGCCAGCTCTGGTCGCTCTGCTCCTTCAGGCAGATTAAACAATTCAGCCTCTGGTTCGTCAGGCAAAATAGCTCGTGCCACGCCACTGACCGCATCGCTGATTCTGCCAAGCAATGAGCGGTTTTTTTTGCTATTATTATCAATGGCAAGCACACGATCATCAGGCATATCATACAGGCGGCGTGCTTTGGCAGCGACCAAATTCAGCTTGTCTTTAATCAGCTCCGAGGCACTAAATTCAATCGGTGCAATATCCACCATCGTACCATCTGCCAAAGTAATGCTTTCACCTTGCTGCTCATCACTGGCAACTGTCTGATTATTATCAGCATCGCCGCCTGATGATTGCTCAAAATTAATCCCAGCTGTCTGCTCGCTTTCGGGTAGGACAGTTTCGGTATTGACCATGTTAAAATAACCTGTCGCCAGCAAATCGTTTGATAATGCACGCACCGCTTGACGATTATAGGCATCACCCATCTCAAAGCTCAATAACTGCTGCAACAATTCTGGCTTGACTGGCAGCTTGTTTGGGTCTGTTGTCAGCCGACCTGTTTGCTTATCAATGGTAAAAAACACCACTTCATCAAAATCATACTGCTCCCCTGTGTCATAGATTAAATTGACATCAGCAACATTGTCAGGCAAGACCACATCAACCGATTTGTCCAGCCATTTGCCATCAAAAAACCCCTGCTCTGCACTGACTTGCTCTACAGAATATTTGCTTGTCTCATAGCGACCATGATTAAACACCTCATCAGATTGCAGGGCAATTTTGTCCACCGTTTGCGTAAAAGCAGGATTGTCAGCACCTGCACCACGCACCTCAATGGCACGATGACCAACTCGCACAGGCTCGCCCAAATCACGAACCAGCACCTCAACCTCACCAAGGCTTGTGCGAATAATTTGCAAATCAACCTCGTAATAACCCACCGCTCTGGCTGCTGCCAATGCTGTCTGCCGAAGGCGAGCCTGCGATCCACGCAAATCCATCGCGGATTCTTGGGTGATGTCCTCGAGTGCTGCTTTGATATTGGCATAAGGCTCGATTTTTTTATCGGCAGCACTGATTGGTACACGCTCGCCTGTTTCGCTTGTGCGATAAAATTTTGCCTTTAGGCGTGGAGCTTTGCTTACGCCATCATTGAACATTCTATCATACAGTCGCTGCACCACATTGACCTGCGGTGTCTTTGTTTGCACCTGTTCTTCATCGGCTATATCAGGCAATACAAATGCCTCGTACTGCGGCATATAGTCATCAGGATTCAGTAGTGCGGTGTTTTCTTGCTGATTATTGTCATCTGCCACCGAAGGCAGCTGCTCTAGCTGGGTGGTATCCAGCCCAATTGGCACAAAAGACTCATTGATACGAGCAATTGGTGTGTCAGCTTTGTCCGCCGATGATTCACTCGCCACCAGCTGATGATTGTTTGCTGCTGCCAGCCGTGCCTCGATTTGTTCGGGGCTTAGTAGATTGACAGTTGGTATGACAGGTGAATTATTGACCGCTGACGGTTTTTGATTGACCGCATTATTATCTTGGGCGGCAGACGCCAGTGTTGATAGTGTCAATAACGGCAGCAAAACCCACAGCTGCACTGGCACAACAGGGCGATTCGACAACAAAACTAACTTTGACATACAAAAAACTCAAGATAAAAAATGAAATACCTGCTATTATAGCAGAGTTTGCATGCGATAAAAATCAAAGTTGCATTTTTACGACATATCGGTGCATAATTAATCATTGTTTGATAGATAGTTATTATTTATGGCAAGTCAGCTTTCGTTATTTCGTCATCGCCGTTTTAATTCGATGTTTTTTACCCAATTTTTTGGGGCATTTAATGATAATGTGTTCAAGCAAGCACTGATTTTGGTGCTGACCTATTCAGCCGCCATAAAGCTAGGTGTTGAGGTCAGCCTACTCAACAACCTTGCTGCCATGCTATTTATTTTGCCATATTTTTTGTTTTCGGCATTGGCAGGTCAGATTGCCGATAAATACGAAAAATCCAAACTCACCCAATTGGTAAAATTGGTCGAAATCATCATCATGGCAGTGGCAGCAATTGGTTTTATTTATGAAATTTATTGGCTGTTATTTTTGAGCCTGTTTTTGATGGGCATGCAATCAACCTTTTTTGGCCCAATCAAATATGCCTATCTGCCAGAGGTGATGCATAAAGATGAGCTGGTTGGTGCCAATGCTGTTTTTCAGACCAGTACCAGCCTTGCAATCCTAACGGGCATGATGCTCGCTGGCGTACTGACCCAATTATATCTGTCAGAATATTGGCTGGCAACCATCACGGTGCTGGTGGCAATCTTGGGCTATCTATCAGCACGCCAAATTCCCACGACCACCATCTATGCCCCAACGCTAAAGATTGATTGGAATATCGCACGCACCAGCTGGGATATTGTAAAATATTGCTACCAACTGCGTTTATTATTTTTTATTATTATTGGTAATAGCTGGTTTTGGTTTTATGGAGCAACCTTTTTAACCCAAGTGCCTGAAGTGAGCAAAACCATCTTGCACGGTGATGAATCCGTGGTGATTTTTTTGCTGACTTTGTTCTCATTTGGCGTCGCCATCGGTTCATTGTTGTGCAAAACCTTGACCAAAAACCAAATCAGCTTCCGCCTTATTCCGCTTGGTCTGGCAGGTCTATCCATTTCTGCCACTGCGTTGTATTTTTCGTTAAACAAACTGGCATTGCCGATTACCATTGAGCCCTATGACATTTTTACCCTGCTTGAATTTCGCCAAACTTGGGGGATTTTTGCCGAGCTGTTTTTGGTTGGCCTAAGTGGTGGTGTGTATATCGTGCCGCTATATGCCAGTATGCAAGCCTATGCCCCAACCGATCATCGCTCTCGCATTATTGGTGCTAATAATATTTTTAATGCTTTGTTTATGGTTATTTCGGCAATATTTGCCATCGTGATATTGACCATGATTGGTTTAGGTTTGGCACAGTTATTTGCCATCACCGCCATCATCAATCTGATGTTCGGGCTGTGGTTGTATCCCAAATTGCACCAGTACCAAGACAGTCTGCCAATTCAAACTGACGGCACGCCACTGCCATAGCCATCTTGTTAAGATAAAGGCTGTTGCAAGAAAAAACAAATCGGCAATATTTTATGCAAAATTTTGTAAATCTTTACCGTTAAGCGTGATAAAATCTGTTATTATTGACAGTGTTTTGGCTTACTGATGCTCTTGGCTACGGCCAATTATGCTGCAAGATAGTTGCTTATTTATCAGTATTGCTTAATAAATATTTATACAATCATTTACTGTAATATGGAAGGTTTTATGAAAAAACTCACACTAAGTTTCTTGTCTTTGGCGATGATTGCCACAACTGCAACCGCCAATACCACAACCAGCTACCAAAGCCCAACCATGCGTGGTGAGATTACCGAAATTATCACGCCTCGTGCTGGCATTGCCGATCTATTAACAACCAGTATCAAAGGCTTGCCAACGCCGAATATTGCCGTTACTGAGATTAAAAATATCCCAACGGTAACAATCCCTGCCAACACCAAAGGCACGGTCATTCTTGATGTTACTTTGATTGATGAATTTATCAATGATGTCGCCCCCAATGCTCGCCATTATCCAACCAATTTCCCGACACGCACCGCTGAGTATATTACCACCGAAAATGTCAAATACCTGTCTGACTGGATTGAGCCTTATGCCAGTGCCAGCGATGCTTCGTTTGATGTTATCTTGCGTGCTGCCAAATTAAACAGCATGGCACGCAACCTAAACTTGGGTACGGCATACACACTGCGTGCCAGCAATCATATGCAAAAAGCCCTACAATTAAAACCAAATGACAGCGAGGCAAACTATCTGTTTGGCATGATGCTGTCAGAAACTGGTGGCTTTAAAGAAGGTCGCAAATATCTAGACAAGGCAGTATCGCTTGGTAATGTTGAAGCTGAGCAAAGCATTGCCCAAGCCGATTTGCTCAATGACAACAAAACTTCCGCCCTAAAACGCTTACGAGATTTGGCTGCCAAACACCCAAACAATGAAATCATCAAGCAGCAAATCGCCATCGTTGAAAATGGCGGCTACTACATTTGGAATATCAAGGATAACGACATTAATGTCAAGCCGCTTCGTTAATTAGCCAATATTTAATGAACTTATCCTACAGCAAATATCCATACAAAGTTGTGTGGGTATTTGCCAAATTTTGAGCATTTGGCTTGCTAACTTTAACCCATTTTGATGACTCATGGCACAGTTTATCTCTCCGCTCACCGCCAAAATTATGGCGGCATTATTCATCACCGCCACAACTGCTGGCTGTAGCACACTACAAGCACCAAAACAAAGCCCAGCCAAACTTCTGCAAGAAACCCGCAGTAGTATCATCACCGATAACGAGGTTAGTGCTGCCACGCGTTCTACATTACTAAGTTCAGGATTTAATCAAGAAAGCTGCATGGCGACATTTGACAGCTGCATTGATGCAGTAAAATCGTCATTTTTGGACGACAAAGTCAGCAAACCCATGCTTGCTGTGCTAAGTGAGCTTTATTATACACGCACGCTGTATCTTGCACTGCAAGATGGTTGCAAAACCCTGCTTGATAGACCGCCAATTGATCCATATTATACCAATGCACCTTTAAGCGAGGCTAATAAAAAAGAAAAACAAAACGCCCAAAATCAATGCCAAAGCGACTATCGAGATGCTCTGTACCAAACCGTACGCAACAGCTATGCTTATTTGTTTTTTGATGCACTTAATAATAACACCCAAACCATCAGTCCCATTCCTCAAGAAATGGATATTCGCACTTTGGACTTTTATCACTTAGCAATCAATGAAATCATCAGCCAACTGTATCGTGCCGATAAGGGTATTTTTGCCGCAGCCAAACTTCGCCATCATTCACTCAACACGCCATCAATAGAACCAAAATACCAACAAGTACAGCTCTCCACCCTAATAAGCCAAGAAAATGGCACAGACAATCAGCTGGATTTATCCATCAGTAATTATCCATACTATTTAGAATATCTTAAAAAAAGCGATGGCGAGGTATTCTCCGAATTGGTTTCTGCTTATGATTCTCGATTAAGCAAACTGAATGTATATTCACGCCGCTCTGGCTTGGGGGTGAGTTTTATCGGCTCGCTAAAATCTCGCTACACCGCCAACAGTCTTGACCGCCGAGCAAATAAGCCAATTGCCGAACGCATTCACACCACAGGACATCTGCAAGTAACAGCAATTATCGAACCTACTGGCAACAGCCTTGATGAAGTACTAAATAGCAACCGCTTTGGCGTTTATTTATTCAACCCGCAAGCACAAACCCAAATCACCATCAAAGGCAGACCCTATCCTTTGGCGGCGAATTTCTCGGCAAGTTATGCTTTGTGGCTTAACGAAAATCGCCTCCAGCAGCTTAGCCTGATGAATATGGTATCAAAAGGCGATGCCATGGCTTTGCCCGAGCTTTTTATGCTAAAGCCCTTTGACCCCAACCAAAAAGTCATCATTATGCTGCACGGCTTGGCATCAAGTCCTGCCACTTGGGTAAATCTGACCAATAATTTGCTTGCCGACCCCAAGCTCAATGATGCTTATCAAGTATGGCAAATCGCCTACTCAACCAATTTGCCGATTTTGGAAAATCGTTATCAAATCAATCAACTGATTCGCCAAGCGTTCGCCAGCGTCGATCCTGATGGCACAACCGCCGCCAGTCGCAATGCGATTTTGATTGGGCATAGCATGGGTGGCGTCATCTCTCGCCTTTTGGTTTCTGATGATAACTTAAATCAGTATTTAGATCAACTAAGCGATGGTGAGCAGGACAAACTGTTTAGCAAGCTGTCCATTGATCAAAAGCAGCTACTGGACGAACGATTGGCACTGTCCACGCTGCCTCAGGTGGATACGGCAATATTTTTATCCGCCCCATTTCGTGGTACTGACTATGCTGATCGCTGGTTTACTCGGGCAGCCAGACGCATTATTCGCCTGCCTGTCGATTTGACCAAAACAGTCAATGCAGCCATCAGCGAAGGCAACCAAAGCGTGCTGGGTGCTTTGTACCTACAAAATGGTGCCAGTCAGCTGTCCGACCGCTCAGCCTTTATGACACTGACAAAAGATGTAACAATCAGCCCAAAGGTACGCTATCATACTTTGGTTGGCAACAACAAAGCCAACACAGATTCAGCAGCAGATGCGGTTGGTGCAGCTATCTCGGACGGCATTGTCCCTTATAGCAGCTCGCATTTGGCAGGAGCAAGTTCAGAAACCATCATTGCAGGCAAGCACAATATTCACGAAAGTCCAGAGACCATTGCCCAGTTACGCAAAATTCTCTATGAACATCTTGCCAAACGCTAAAAAATGCCCATAAAAATGCCCAAATGTATCAAACATTTGGGCAGATGCCAAAAACACAGCTTAAGATTTTAAAACAGCAAAAATCTCATCACGCACCACAGAAATGGGTTTGGTACCATCAAAATTATGATACGCTGGGGCATTTTCGCCCGATGCTGCCACTTGTTGATAATGACCGATTAAGGTTGCTGTCTGGGCATGATATACCGCCAAACGATCTCGTACGACCTCTTCTTTGTCATCATCACGCTGCACCAGTGGCTCACCTGTAACATCATCAATGTCGGCAACCTTAGGCGGATTATGCAACACATGATAAGTGCGGCCTGATGGCAGATGAGCACGGCGACCTGACATACGGCTGACAATCTCATCGTCAGGCACACTAATTTCAATAACAAAATCAATATCAACACCTGAGGCTGCTAATGCTTCGGCTTGTGCAATGGTGCGTGGAAATCCATCAAAGATACAACCACCAGCACAATCAGGCTGACTGATACGCTCTTTCACCAAATTAATAATCAACTCATCAGAAACCAACTGACCTGCATCCATGACGCTTTTGGCAATCTTGCCAAGCTCACTGCCTGCCTTGATTGCTGCACGCAACATATCCCCTGTTGAAATCTGCGGAATGCCAAATTCTTTGGCAATCAATTGAGCCTGCGTGCCTTTGCCAGCACCTGGTGGCCCAAGTAAAATAATACGCATCATCTTCATCTCCAAGATTATCACAACAACTCGCACCGCTTTTGGCTGCTAGCAGTGCGTACAACCCTTTACTATAAAACACATCGCCAAATTGTTCAAGTAATTTATGAAAAAACCGCTCAATCATTAAGGTTTTGGAGCTTTTCTCCAGCCACTTGCCGTGATGATTGCCCGCTTTGGTATTTTTTAAAAACAAGCAATCACAACCAACATTCATCAATTGTAGGCTGACAAAACCAGCAAACCATCTGCCGCCATATGCCAAGAGCAAATATTGCTATGGCACAAGCTGCGAGATGGTCAGTGCAACCTCTGTCTGCTTATCCAGCACCACAGGATTGGCGAACAAATCGCCCGATTGAGCAATCGCTGAACCAGCTCGACTGATACGAGCATTCACCACCAGCGTAGCAGCTGATTTGCGTGCCGATGACAGAGTGCGTTCTGGCATCATGGCATCAAGATCGCTTAGGCTGACCTTAACGCCACTGGTTCCTTGTATCTGGGCGACAGATACTCGCTTGACAGCAAATGGAGCACCGCCTGCCTGATCGCTGATGGAGACAAACAGCACCTCATCAGGCTTAACCTCTTTTAGCAAATTCGGAGCAATATTAACCACCACTGACACGCCTTGTGCGATAGCAGCTTCTTGCTGATTAATATTGGCAATGAGCTTATCCAAACTTGCCAACGCCTCGCTACGATCGCCAGAGCTTTGGGCGATATTGGTACGCAATCTGGCAATCCATGCTTTTGCTTGGGTGTAGTTACCTGCTCGCGATTCACCCATTGCCATCATCATCATCGCCCCTTCGTGATTTGGCGTTTTTGCCAAAATACCCTCCAAAGCAGCACGAGTGGCAGCATCCAGTCGCCCTTCATTGACAAATACGCTGGTCTGTGCATAAATCAAGGCAATCTCATCGTTATCAGGCTCCAAGCGATTGGCTCGTGCCAGTGCTTCCAAGGCCTGAGGCTTGGCATCAAGCATCAAAAATAGCTCCGACAGTCGCATCCAACGATTGGCATCATAAGCATAGCGATGAACATTGGTCTGCATGGCACTGATTAACGCTGTCGAATCTTTGACCGCCCATTCTGGTGGCACATCAATTTTGCCCGTCAGCAAATCATCAGCAACTTGTCCGACTGTATCTTGTGCCTGCCACAGTGCATAGACAGGGGTACGGTCAGCAACCAGCACATAAGCGGTTGCTGCCAAGATTGGAATCCAAATCATCACAATCGCACGACCCTTCACGCCGACAGGTGCATGAGTTTCGGCAACAGTTTGTGCGTCAAGCAATTGGCGTTTTAGCTCGGTAATTTGTGCTTGGTAACTGGTTTCATCAATCACGCCTGCCGCCTTGTCGGCATCAAGCTCAGCAATGCGTTCGCCAAAAATTTGTACATTAATTGCCATTAGCTGGTTATCAGAGCTTCGCTTGGCACGCAACCAAGGAAAAATCACCACCAGTGATACAATGACCGTCAATACAGCACATAATGAAAAAAATAAAATCAAAGTCATATCAAGCCTTAGTTATTGCCGGTGGATTGATTCTTGTTGCTAGCATCAGGGGCGGTTATGCCATGATGAGATAAAATTTTGGCAATTTTTTCCTCTTCGCTGGCGGATAATTTCGCCTCAGGGTCTATCGCCACGACGGCACTGCGTCCTTTTTTTGCTCGATAGAGCCAGCCGACAATCAGCACAAGCAGCAAGATGGGCGGAAAAAACCACAAAATCCAAGTTGAAGGTCGCACAGGTGGTCGATAGCTAATAAAATCACCATAACGCTCAAACATATACTTGCGAATTTCGCTATCAGAACGCCCTTCTTTAACCATTTCATAGGTTTTTTGTTTTAAATCTTGGGCAATTGGGGCATTTGATCCAGCCAGATTCTGATTTTGGCACTTGGGGCAACGCAGCTCTTCAATCAAGCCACGATACTGTGCTTCTTGTTGTGGCGAATCAAATTGATACAAATCAACCTTGATATTTGCCACAGCTGGCAAAGTTATAAAAGCCAATAAAATTATTAAAAATAACTTCATAAAAATCCCTTATTTACACGCCTGCAACCGTGCATTTGAATCCAAAGACTTATCGCGAACAGCTTGGAGACATTGTGCAATCGCCTCCCAATTGCTATCATCAACCATGCCAACAATGTGCTTATACACGATGCCATCATCGCCAACCACATAGCTCTCTGGTGCACCTGTAATGCCCAAATCCAAAGCATATTGACCTGACAAATCCTGCACCGAATACAAAAATGGATCTTGATATTTGTTTAGATAATCTAAAGCATTGGCAAGCTCATCTTTATAATTCACGCCAACAAGCAGCACGCCTTGCTCTCGCAGCTTCAACAAAAATGGATGCTCAGCATAGCAGGTTGGGCACCAAGAACCCCAAACATTGAGCAAAAATGGCTGCTTGGGCAAATCTTGATTGCTCATCATGCGTGTCGTGTCGGACAATAATGGCAAATTAAATGCAGGCAAAGGCTTGCCAACCACACGGCTTACCTCAATGTCTGTTGGCTTGCCCAAACGAGTAAATAACATCACAATCAGCACTGCAAAAACAACCAGCGGAATGATAAAAGTTAATAGGCGTTTGTTTGATTTTGTCATGACTACACCTCCATCTTGGCAGTTTTGTTGGCTTTGTTTAAGCGATAACGCTTATCAATAATGGCGATAAATGCACCAAATGCCATAATAATCGCTCCCAGCCAAATCCAACGCACCATCGGCTTGACATAGATACGCACCGCCCAAGTATTATTATCAATCGTACCATCTGCAGCTGCGATTGGCTCACCCAAGGCAACATACATCTCGTTCAATAAACTTGAGCGGATCCCCACCTCGGTCATCGGCATCATGCTGATGATGTAGTTGCGTTTTTCAGGATACAGCGTTGTGATGAGCTGATTGTTTTGTTTGATACTGATTGTTGCTCGTGTGGCATCGTAGTTTGGACCTTTGATTGATTCAAACTTTTGCAAATCAAAATCATAACCTTGCACATGCACACTATCACCAACGCTCATTGCCACATCTTTTTCTAGGCTCATGCTGCTTACGCCTGCAACGCCAAGTACACAAACCAGCACCCCAATATGAGCAATCTGCATACCCCAGTAGCTGGGCGTTAATTTGCCAAGTGCCGCAAACAATCCCGTGTTGCGATGACGCAGCTTTTCCTTAATGTCAAGCAGCATAAAACTTAGCACCCAAAGAGACAATATGCCCGAAACATACAGCCCAAAGTCCACCTTAGGCTCTTCGGCAAGCTGTGATAATAAATAAGCCACCACCGAACCTAGCACCACACCACTTATTGCACACGCCATCACAGATGCGAGCAATGGGCGACTGTCGTATTTATAACGAAGTACCGCTCCAACACCCATGAAGCCAAGCAACACCCAAGTCAAAGGCACAAATAACGCATTAAAATACGGAGGACCAACCGACACCTGCCCCAATTTTAGGGCATCGGCAATGATTGGATACAGTGTGCCAAGCAGCACAACAAGAGCTGCAACAAGTAGAACAATATTATTAATCACCAATACAGTTTCGCGAGATTTTAAGCGATAACTGCTCTCAACGGTCAGCTTCCAGCCACGCAGTGCAAACATGAGCCAACCAAAACCAATCACCACCGCTAAAATGACCAAAATCGCAAGGCCTCGCTTGGGGTCGGCAGCGAACGAATGCACCGAAGTCAGCACACCCGAACGCACCAAAAAAGTACCAAGCAAGCTCAAGGCAAACGCAAAAATCGCCAGCATAATTGTCCATGCCTTGAACACGCCGCGTTTTTCGGTAACAGCCAACGAGTGCAACAAAGCAGTTGCCACAAGCCACGGCATCAAAGAGGCGTTTTCAACAGGATCCCAGAACCACCAGCCTCCCCAGCCCAGCTCATAATACGCCCACCATGAGCCAAGTGCGATACCTAAGGTCAAAAATGCCCATGCTACCAGCGTCCAAGGACGACTCCAGCGTGTCCATACCGCATCCAAGCGACCTGCCCACAATGCCGCCATACAAAAAGCAAATGGCACAGACAGACCAACATAACCCATGTACAGCATCGGCGGATGAAAAATCAACCCAGGGTCTTGTAGCATCGGGTTCAAATCCGCCCCATCAACAGGTAAGTTGGGCAGCACACGCGTATAAGGCGATGAGGTAAAAATCATCATCGCCATCATCATCGTCTGCACCCCTGCCAGCACCGACAGTACTCTGGCACGCATATCCAGCGGTAATCCACGGCTAAATACCGACACCAGCATAGACCAAGCGGACAGAATTGTCATCCAAAGCAGCAATGAGCCTTCATGCCCACCCCAAGTGGCAGAGAGCTTATAATACCAAGGCATCAGGCTGTTGGAGTGCTTGGTAACATAAACCAAGCTAAAATCATTATATAAAAAACCAGCAACCAACCCAGCAAATGCCATCAGCATTGCCAAGAATTGAGCTACAGCAAGACTGGGTGCTAGCCGTTGCCACTGTGCTTGATGCCGCATGACACCGATGGCAGGCAGCACCATTTGCAATATCGCAAGCATAAACGCCAGCAATAACGAAAAATATCCAAGTTCTGTTATCAGCATATCTTATTACTCAGTTTGCTGTGCAAAAATTTTGCAGGGCTTTTAATTTATTGTTGGGATTATCATTTATAACGCAGCGACTTGCTCTGATAATAGCAACCAATTATTTGGGAATTATCATACAGCCGCCGCTTGTGTTTTGTTGGTTTATATTGTCAAAAAAACACCACCACCAGATGCAACCACCCTGCCAAAAAGCCTGTGATACCACCCAGTATAATTAAGGTTAATTCATCTTCTTGAAAAGCAGGTCTTAACAAATTCTGAAATTCTTTTGGTGTTAAGGCACGAATACGGCTCTCAAACAAACCAAAAATTTTGCTGGCACGAGAAGTGTTGAGCTTAGGATCACGAATCGGCACCATCGTTGCGTCAATGGATTTGTCCAAAATCGTATCTTTAAAGGTATCCAGACTGCGTTCGTCCATGCCCATCTTCAGCGTCGTGGCAACCATTGGGTCTTCAAGCATGGTGTACAAATGCGATTTCATCAAGGTGCGAGTTTTATCCGCTCTTGCACCATACATCATCTCATGCATGATATTTTCAAGCGTAACCAATTCTTTGACGACAATTTCGGCAAACACGGTCGAGACTTCATCTTGTCGCTTCATAAATCCACCCTGCCAACTGTAACGATGCCAATGGGGACGCAGCCAAACGATTCGCTTTTGCCCATCGACCATCTCATAACGAAACAGACGAATAAACGACACCATGCGTGGCTCAACAGGGTTAAATACCATCCAAATCGCAATCCAATTGGTCAATGCACCCCAAATCATCGCAAAAAATGGCACGGTCCAATGCTGCGGCACAAAATAAAACAGCACCATCTGCACCACACCAAAACCAAAGCCAATTAACGCACTGATTTTCCAGATGAAATTAATTTCTTTTTTGCCAACTCGCAAAAACATATCCACCATCAGCTTGCGATCGTTTTCCATTTTGCTAACAATCATTTGTCGCATATCCACCAGCGATTCAACATTATAAGTCAAATCCATCACCAGTGCCTTCATGATGCTGGGCAGTCTTGTGTGCACATGCGAATAAATGCGGCGGCGAATGGCATACGGCATATGTGTCCATAGGGTATAAGACCGCTCAAGCATAATCTCATCAATGAGGTTTTCTAGGTTTTTATCGACAGTTGCCGTGATAAACTCTGCCATCTCCTCAGGCTCCATCGCCTGAAAAAATTCATCAAGCGAGCCCAGTTTTGATAAAGTCTGATCGACAATCACCCCTGATATTTTGCCTGCTTTGGCAGGTACAATGCCTTGCCAGCCAAGACCTTGCAAACCAAACGGCATATTTTTGATACGAATACCAACAAATCGGATTGGGTAAAACAGCATCTCCAACGCCATCCAAACATGAGCCCAAGTAACAAATGCTGTTACAGGCGGAATCGTGAGCATGGCAATAAATTCAGGATGTGCCGCAAAGGTCTGCCAAATCGATGAAAACATAGTTTTTGGTCTGCTTATACGCCTCATTATCTATCAACGGGCGTTTTGGTTATCTTTTGGTTACAATAAAGCGATTTTGTAGCATGGATAAATCCCAACCATTGTACCATATTTGCCCAAAAATAAATCATCAGAATAAATAGCAATCCAGACTATCACAAAACCATAACATACGGTAAAATACTGGCAAAATTATGCAAACAACCAGACAGCTTTATTATGAAAAAACGCACCACGCCACATCAACACACCAAACCAAAGCAACAGCTTGGCAAAAATCAAGTCCGTATCATTGCAGGACAGCACCGCCGTCGCCAGCTGTCATTTGTCGATGCTGAGGGTCTACGCCCAACACCTGACCGCTTGCGTGAGACCTTGTTTAATTGGCTGACGGGCTATCTGCAACAATCTTCTGTGCTTGATATGTGTGCAGGCAGTGGCTGTCTTGGTTTTGAGGCACTCTCGCGAGGGGCAAAATTGGTGATATTTATTGAGCCTTATACCCCCCAAAGCCGCCTACTTAAAGAAAATGCCACCTTGCTACAACTGGAGAAACAAGCCGCCATCATCAATGATGACGCACGCACCGCCCTGCCAAAGCTAACTGGCAGATTTGATATTGTGTTCATTGACCCACCTTATGCGGCAAATTTATGGCAAGAGTTGCTTGAACAGCTTATCCAACATCAGCTCATCGATGCAGACAGCTTGATTTATCTTGAAGCAGACAAGTCGCTGACAGCGGTACTAAGCGAGGATTTGTGCCAGCGATTTACTGTACTCAAATCAACCAAGGTAGGTCAGGCAAACGCTTTTTTGCTACAAATGATTAATTAATAACTATACATTAATATAATTATTATCAAATTTTCCTTTAATCACCAAGACAAATCAAAGATTAGTATCGTACATTTGCAAATGATGGGTTTGTTTGGCGAGATTAAATAAGGTTGATTGGTGGTGTTGTAAGTTTGCCACTGGCAATGTGGTGCTTTAACATCATAAACTTCCACATTGCCAAACCCAGCACTCTCAAGCAAACTAAGCTCAGCAACCAAAGCCAAGCATTTGGTACAATCACGACAAATTACGACAATTTTTAAAAATTCATCACAAATGTACAAAAATTGCTTGATTTTTTGCTCATAACAAGGCATAGTTAAACATTGATTTTTCCAATTGCTTTAATTGGTTGTTTTGTTAATAAGAGGTAGTGCAATTATGGCAGAAAAAATGACTGTCGGCTTGGTGGGCTGGCGTGGCATGGTAGGTTCGGTATTGATGAATCGCATGGTTGAAGAAGGGGATTTTACACATATTAATCCTGTGTTTTTTTCAACCAGCAATGCTGGCGGAAAAGCCCCCAACTTCGGTACTGATGCAGGTACACTAAAGGACGCAACCGACATCAATGAACTGGCAAAATGCGATGCCATCATCACCTGCCAAGGTGGCGACTACACCAAGCAAATCCACCCTGCACTGCGAGATAGTGGCTGGACTGGTTACTGGATTGATGCTGCCAGCTCACTGCGTATGCAAGATGATGCTGTCATTATCCTAGATCCAATTAACCGCGAAGTGATTGATGCTGCTTTGGCAAATGGCACCAAAGATTTTATTGGTGGTAACTGCACTGTTAGCCTTATGCTGATGGCGATTGGCGAGCTGTTCCGCCGTGGTTGGGTGGAATGGGTATCAGCCATGACTTATCAAGCCGCCTCTGGTGCTGGTGCTGCCAATATGCGTGAACTTATCAGCGGCATGGGCGTGTTGCACAATGCCGTTGCCGATGAGCTTGCCGACCCTGCCTCTGCCATCTTAGAAATTGATAAAAAAATCGCCGCCGCCCAGCGTAGCGATGACTTCCCTAAGCAAAATTTTGGTGCAGTACTGGCAGGCAGTCTGATTCCATACATTGACAGTCAGCTTGAAAATGGTCAATCACGAGAAGAATGGAAAGGTCAAGCCGAAACCAACAAAATACTTGGCAAAACAGCCGATGATTTGATTAATGTTGATGGCATCTGTGTGCGTATTGGTGCAATGCGTTGCCACAGTCAGGCACTGACCATCAAGCTGACCGAAGACATCGCCTTGGAGCAAATCGAATCAGCCCTGCGTGAGAGCAACAACCCATGGCTTGATGTGGTCGAAAACGACAAAGCTGCCAGCATGGAACGCCTGACACCTGTTGCGGTTACTGGTTCATTGAAAGTTGCTGTCGGTCGCCTGCGTAAGATGAATATGGGTGGCGAATACCTAACCGCCTTTACCGTTGGCGATCAGTTGCTGTGGGGTGCCGCCGAACCATTACGCCGTATGCTTGCCATCTTGCAAGGTCGCATTTGATTTAATCAGTGTTGATTTATTTTTAAAATTACAGCCCAAGCCTATTTTGTGCTTGGGCTTGTTTATGCCATCATGGCCAATTAATCAATTATCATGCCCAAACACCAAAAACCAAGCATGATAAGATTACAAACTGCCGTCCGATATCCGGCAAATAAGCCGTCTGATTAGTGTGGTGGATGTGGTGCAAATCACTACTGCAACAACAAACAAAAATTGTTAGATTAACCAATCCATCAACTCAACCAGTGCAAAACTTCCGCCCATTATCTGTCAATAAACCAGCTCTTGGCAGTGCCTATTTTATAATTTTATTAAAAAAAATACAAAATAAATAATTAATATTAAAGATAAACACAGCAGAAAACTGGTTTTATTCCTTGCTTTTGATTTATAATAATAAATCACGATATCAGCCATAAATTTTTTTAACTTTTTATTAATTGTATAAGATGACAAACTTAAATTGCTGTTTAATTTATGCGGGTGGGACTTTTGGTAGCCATGGCGTGCCATTATCCCCCTTGCCAGCCACTGTATTTTTGCCGATTTTACATAATCAGCTCAGCCAGCACGGCTACCATGTGCAGATACTTGACAATCGGATTATTAAAGATTCAAGCACACTGACCGCAAGCGACTTTGTGGCTTTTTATCAGCTGATTTTGCACGCCTATCAACAAGGGCAAAGACGCTTTGTGCTGATTACTGGCACAGACACGCTGAGTTTTTTGGCAGCGTTTTTGGCAAACGCACTGGCAGATTTTTCAGACATCAGCCTTGTTATCACAGGCAGTATGCAGCCTCTGCTCATCGCCACTTCGCCTGATTATCAGACAGATACCGCAAGCGATGCATGGGCAAATTTGAGTGAAGCCATTGACTTGGCAATGACACATTTTGGTGTCTTTGTGCAATTTTGTTATCACAGCTTTGATGCCCGCAATACCCAAAAAATTGACAGCCAATCCGATAATGCCTTTATCGGTGCTACTGCTCAATTTGGGCAAACACGCACACACAGCACAACAATTGATGAGAGCTTGGCAAAACTGCCCATGTTGATACAACAAGCAGACAATACTGTCATTGAGGCAATATACGCCCTGCCAAACAATCCTGACATCTTGGCAAATGCACTCGCTGGCATACATCGGCACACTCGGGCAGTCATTTTGATTGGCTTTGGTGCTGGCAATCTACCGCAATCTGAATCACTCATCGCCGCCATCACCAAACTGCAACAGCAAGGCATCGCCATCATCAGCACCACCATGTGTGCCTACGGCGGTGTCAATGATAACTATGCCGCAGGTGCTTGGCAATATCAACATGGCGTTTGGTCGGCAGGTACGCTCGGTGTCGCTGGTATTTATGGCAAGGCACTGTGGCTGGCTCTGAACAATCAACTGACACAGGCACAATGGGTGCAATCATGACAACACAAACTCTGGCGGTGGGTATTGAATTTCTGGGTACACGCTATCGTGGCTGGCAACGCCAAGCCGAGGTGCTGGGCGTGCAAGCGGTCATTGAACAAGCATTATCAACCATCGCCAATGAACCAATTGAGCTGATTGCCGCTGGTCGCACCGATGCAGGCGTACACGCAAGCAATATGGTGGCACATTTTATCACCACGGCAGAACGCACGCCCTATAACTGGTTGCGTGGAGCAAACAGCTTATTGCCTGATGACATCGCCCTGCGTTGGCTAACCCCCATGCCAGCTGATTTTCATGCTCGCTTTAGTGCCATTGCTCGTAGGTATCGCTACATTACACTTAATCAGCCCTACCGACCTGCACTGCTTCGTCATCAGGTAACGCATGAATTTGCACCACTTGATACCGCAGCGATGATTGCCGCCAGTCGCCTTTTTGTCGGCAGGCATGATTTTAGCAGTTTTCGAGCAGCTGCCTGCCAATCCAACCAGCCAGTACGCACCGTCAGCCATGCCAAACTGTTTGAACATGGAGCATACTTGGTGCTGGATATTCAGGCAGATGGTTTTTTGCACCACATGGTACGCAATATCATGGGGGCATTATTTGCCATCGGTCGCAATCAAATGAACATTGATGATTTACAGGCATTAATTGCCGCCAAAGACCGCAGCCTTGCACCACCAACCGCAGCAGCAGATGGACTGTATTTTATCAATGCTTATTATCCTGAGCATTTTCAGGCCCTGCTGCCAAGCCTGCCGCTTACGCCCGCTTGGCTCAATCTGCCTGATGACAACTCCATGCCTAAATACTGATAGGTGATAAAAATCAAATTGTCTCTGTATTTTTTGGCAAAAAGTGCTATAATAAGGCAAATTTTTTATTGATTAGTTACAACTATGGCAAAAAAAGACGATATTATCGAATTTGAAGGTGAAGTCATTGATACTTTGCCAAATACCCTGTTTAAAGTACGCCTTGATAATGGTCATGAAATCATCGCTCACATTTCGGGCAAAATGCGTAAGCACTACATTCGCATTTTGACAGGCGATAAGGTAAAAGTAGAAATGACCCCTTATGATTTGAGCAAAGGTCGCATCACTTATCGTGGCAAATAACCAAGCCCGCCCAAAAAAGACTTGATAATCATCAAGTCTTTTTTATTTGTGATGTGATTTTTATTACTTGGCATCATTTATAACAACAAAAAAGCCCATCAGATGATGAGCTTTTTTGGATTTGGCTGATTAGAACTTATATTCTAGACCGCCACCGATGCCATAAGCATCAGCTTTTGAATTAGCTACATTTTTACCATCGTTTGATCTTAGGTATGCAGTGTACAGATGACCTGTGGTGTTGCGGTTAAACGCATACTTACCACCCACTGCCAAACGCTGAGTTTCAGCATCTTTTAGACCCTTGGCATTATCCACCAAATCCACTTGACCATAAGCAGTCCAAGGAGTTTGAGCGACTTTATGCGAAGCACTTACAGTGATGGCATTTTCGTTATTATCAGTGTTTAGGTTGGTATTTTGGTATAATGCACCTACTGTGGTGTTGCCATTTAGCTTATAATCACCACTGACACGAATTGCTTTTAGCTGCTTGCCAGCTTGGATATAGCTTGCACCTGCACGGTAGGCTTGACCTGCTGGCTCATATTGTACTGCCACACCAGCTGCATCACGACCAAGACTATCAGTCGAATTATTTTCATCAAGCGTGTACATGGCTGAAGCAGTGAAGCCATTATAGCTTGGTGATACATAAGCAAAGGTGTTATTGGCACGCGGTGCATCAAATGCAGTCAGTACACTATCACCGCCCAATACACCGCCATCAACTACAGTGGCATAATCTACACGACCGTCAATTGCTTTTAGACGACCTGCCAATAGTGTACCGTATTGTTTGTTTGATAAGCCTAGATAAGTATCACGGCTTCTAAAATTCTTGCCATCATCCGCATCAACATCCACACCATACTCAAGTTGATACACAAGGTCAGTATTTTGGGTAAGTGCTTCAGAGCCTTTTAAACCAATGCGTGAACTATTAGAGTTCAATTGTGAACGAGAATCTTTATAGATGCTGTTGTCGTCGCCACCAGCTACATCAAGTGTTAAGAACACTTTACCATAAACGGTTGGTGCTGCTTGGGCAGCTGTTACAGACAAAGCAGCGATAGCTGTTGCTAGTACAAGTTTTTTCATGGTTTTCTCCACTAAAATGGGCGTTGCCCAGTAAAATTGTAATTATTCGCATACATTGGCGATTGCTATGTATCGTTAGAAATTATTACTTAAACATTTTGGCAACAAAATTTACATTGTTGAAAATATTCACAGCAAGCAATTTCCTGCTTGACTATAGAATACCAATTTTGAAATATTTTGCAATACCTTTTTTGTGATTAATTTTGTAAATTTGGCAAATTTTTTTATTTTTTATTATTTATCAATGACTTATAAAAAATAAAAATTTCACCAATTGGCGAATTTTTCTGAAATTTATCACAAAATTGAGGTATTTTTAGCGATATTTTTGGCAGTTTTTGGCAAATTTTTATAACTTGTTACAAACTATCCGATGCCATAGCTTGACAATTAAGTAAAACTTTCGGCAAATATCAGCGGTATTTTTTGATATTAACAGATAAATGTTACGCCATCATGACAAATGTTTTTGGCGAATTATCACACTGGCACGATACCACTTGGGTGCCGTTATGGTATAATAAAACCACAATAACAATAGGTATAACACATGGCAATGACCGATATTACACACGAAGATGACTTGAGCGTCATCACCACTGGCACACGCACGCCAACAGACATCAGCCATATTCATGAATTTTTGGGCTGTCGCACTTCGCCAGCGTGGCTTGCTGTCGCCAAAGACAATCTACCCTTGCTGCTACAAGACCACGCCAACTGTGAAAAAAAGGCGGCTGGCACAGCGATGAATTTGATTTTTCGTTATGAATTTCATCGCTCATTACAAGAAAAACTGGCACAACTGGTGCGTGAAGAAATGCTGCACTATGAACAGGTGCTTAGTCTAATGAAACAAAGAGGCATCAACTGGCATTATCTGCCTGCTGGTCGCTACGCCAAGGGGCTGCTCAAGCACAAACGCACGCATGAGCCTGCAGCCATGACTGATGTACTGATTATCGGTGCTTTTATTGAGGCTCGCTCTTGTGAGCGGTTTGCCGCCCTGTCCGAGGTGATTGATGATGAAAAACTGGCACGATATTATAAATATCTGCTAAAGTCAGAAAGTCGCCATTATGAAGATTATCTGGCATTGGCACGCTCCATCACCGATGAGAGTATCGATGAACGAGTAGCGTTTTTTCGCGAAGTAGAAAAAGAACTGATTGACTCACCAGACAGCGAGCTAAGGTTCCATAGTGGTGTACCTGATGAGACATTGCTTGCCAGTATCACAGCATAAACCCAAGAAAGCTTAGGTATTTTGTTTTAATTACCCAGCATTTACACAACCAACACCACCCTGCCAGAAATTCAAGCAAGGGTGGTTTTGGTTTATGCTACTGCAGCTTTTTGACTTTTGATAAATCATCGCAATCAATGATATGCTGATAAATACACTAATATGACAAGATAAATTAAGGCAATTGGCAACAATGGCAAAAAATTCTCGAAACCAACCACCTGATTGTAACATCGCCCTTGATCCATCCTTGGAATACATGGGCGAAAACAAGGGTGGTTAAATATTTATTTACTGTTTTTATTATAAAAATAAAATTAACCCCATGTTGTCAAGATTATTTAAATGCTCTTTGTTTTATGTGTTTTATCATTCGCTTATCTATTTTTTATCATCAAATAAATAAAATACACACCGCCGATTAAACTTGCAATCACACCCATAGAGATCTCATAAGGAAAAATCAGATAGCGACCCAAATAATCCGCCAAAACCATCATTACCGCCCCAAGCAGTGCTGCCAGCGGCAGCTGCTCGCGCAGTCGCACCGCACCTAGCGACTGTGCCAAATGCGGAATCATCAAACCAACAAAACTCAAAGGGCCGACCGCCAAAGTGGCAGCCGAACTCATGAGTGCCACCAATGTCAGCACAACCAGCTGATAAAATTTCAGACTTACACCCAAACTTGTGGCGACATCATCACTTAAGCTGATGATTTGTAAGGGTTTGGTAATCAAATAAGCTACCACAAATAACAGCACTGATAAGAAAATCAGCCACATACCACTATCAAGACTGGCATAATAAGTCGTGCCAGCCAGCCAAGAGAGTATGGCCTGGATTCGCATATCACCAGCAAGTTTAATGACAGCAAGAATACTGCTGGTAAATGCCGAAATGGCAATACCCACAAGTAACAAATGCACAGGGCTAAGATATTTGGCCAAAATGAACAATAAAGCACAAACAAGCAATGCTCCCAATGTGCCGCCGATAATCAGCACGCCAATATCGGCAGCCAAACCCATCATCGGTGCCAATACAAACATCACCACCACACCTAACGCAGCAGCCGAGCTAATCCCCAGCACTTCAGGGCTTGCCATGGAGTTTTTGGTTAAGGCTTGTAAAATCACACCAGCACAGGACAATAGCACCCCTGTTGCCATCGCAAATAGTGTACGAGATAAACGAAATTCTTCAATAAATGCCCAATTCATGATGAGTAAGCTGCCCAGCTGACTTTGTCTCGGCATAATCAATAACGCCATCATCAGCACCGCAATCAATAGCAGCACATATCGCCACCAAACAATTTTGCGTGGCAGCAACTTTTTGGCATTGCTATGCTCTAAGCTATGTTTTTGAGATTTGATGATCAAATAAATAATTAACAACGATCCAAAAATGCCCGTAATCACCCCCTCGGGGAGTAAAAAAGCAAGCTGGCTGCGTAGCAGTGCGGTAGCATTTTGAGCAATAAGCAATAATAGTGCACCGTAGCCAAAGCCTGACCACAGACGATGAGCCAGGCGGCTGCCTGACAGCATATTTGCCAAGGTCGCTGCCCCAAGCCCTACAAAACTTAGCATACCTAACTGACTGACAACACTAGCAACCATCAGTGCTGCCATGACAAGCACGCCACCTTGCACGGCTTTAACTGGTACACCAAGGCTGGCTGCCTGCTCTTCGTCTAGGCTGACAATCACCAGTGAGCGATACATAAACATAAGCACACACAGCGAAAAAATCAGCACGCCTGCCAAAAGCCACACGCCTGAATAGCCGCTTTGTAGCACTGAGCCTGCACCCCACAACATAACCGACAGTGCTGCTTCTGAATAAAACACCGTCAAAAACGCCGCCACAGATGAAAATAAGATATTTACCACCAAGCCTGACAGCACCAAGGTGTTTGCCTGCATACCACCTTTTTTTGCCATCAAAAAAACAAGCAAAAGGCTGAATAAAGCACCAATAAAACACAGTCCAAATTCACCAAAGACAAAAGCGGTGCTTGGTAAAAATAAAGTAGCCAAAAGCAGTGACATATTCGCCCCTGCACCCACAGACAGCGTGGTGTCTGATACCAAAGGGTTTTTTATCAGCTGCTGCAATAAAACACTGGCAAGCCCAAGCACCCCACCTGCCAAGATTGCCATCAGCATGGTTGGGACGATTTGTAGCTGTGTCGCCATTTGTGCCAATGATAATGTATCTGGCGGTATAACCAACCAAACAAGTGGCAAGCTCCACAGTCTATTGATTAAAAAAACACTGCTTAATACCGCAATCGTCAGCATGGATAGTACAAGCAAATGGTGCGACACTGGTTTGAGATATCTGTCATTCATGATGGGCTTGGCTAGTATTTTCACTGTTTGAAATTGATTATATTTTTTAAACCACAATACTAATCTGAATCAATACTGGTTTAATGGTATATCAATCGGCATCTTGCTGGTGCTTGGACTGATTTTTAATCGTTACTTATCTGCTTTAATTTGCTTTATTTTACTCATCTTAACTACCAGCGTTTTATCTGCCAATATTGGACATAAAAAGCAAAGCATTTATTTTCATGACGATACGCCCATCAGTACCACCCCATCTAAGCGCTTGGCAAAGCTATATAAAGAAGGTATACCGCCATACATCCAAATCGGCTCAAGCACACCCATGCAGCGAGTTTTCCCAAAGCCTAAACGCTGCCAAATGGCATTATTTTGCAAATTTTGTTGTAAAATTGCACTATAAGGCTTAACAACAAGCAAGCAGCTATCCTTGGGCAACTTCGCCAAATCATTCAGTGTAATCGGCACAAAACCCCACTGATTACTTTGACCCATTATTACCAGCGACAGCCCCATCTGCTTAGTTGCTGGATAAAAAATACTACTTTGACCATATAGTCGTAAATTATTTTCATCAACAAACTGCACAACAGCAAGCGAGCGAATACTTGGGTTTCTTTGAGTAAATCGCTCGCCAATCGCCCGTATCTCATCTTTGGTACGCGTAATATAAATTTGTGCCTGTGCTTGCTTATTTACTGTTTTAGCAATCTGCCAAGTTGCCCTAGCAAAGCCATCCCAAGTAGCCATCGTCTCTTGACTATTAAAATCCACCGTAGTCAGCGAGATGTTTTTATACTGTGGGCGGATTTGAGCATAAAACTCGGTATCAATGACTTGTTCAATCAATCCTTGCTCTACAAGCCGAGCTAACAACTCGCTATTTGGTGTAAATCGTAAGCCCAAATCAATTACTTGCTTGGGCAAGGCAGGCTCAGCCACCCATTCATCATAATTGCGCACCTCACCAATTGCCACAGGTATAATATCCAGTGCCAAAAGATTCATTGCTACTCCCCAGTCGGGTGTCATCACCTTAATCGGTTGTGTATCATTTAGTGCAGTTGGCGTTTGAGCATTGTTTTGAGTGCTTTCTTGGGTATTTGTATGGGTATTTTTATTAATGTCAGGCGATTTATCAGCATTTGGTGTGCAGGCAGATAATAAAAATACAGTCATTAGCACGCCAATTTTTAGGAATTTTGATACAGCATTGATCATAACACTGCCACGCTTTGACCGTTTGGGTGGGTTAATAAAGTAAAATCTACCTCAAAAATATGTCGCAAAGCCGTCTGATTCATCGTTTCGTTCACACTTGCTTGGTGACAGATTTTACCACGCTTTAAAGCGATAAATTCATCACAATATCGTGCTGCCAAATTGATATCATGGATAATCAGCACGATACCGATGTTTTGTTCTTTGGCTAATTTTTGAATCAACTCAAGCACTTGTACTTGATAAACAATATCTAAGGGAGCTAAGGGCTCATCTAATAATAAAAACGGTGTTTGCTGAGCTATGCACATAGCAAGCCAAACTCGCGTTTTTTGACCGCCTGAAAGCATATCAACACTTTTATCCAAGAGCGTCCGACTGTCCGTTTGATCAATCGCCCAATCAACCATTTTCTTATCATGATCATTGGCTTTTTGTAGCCATTTTTGGTGCGGATGGCGACCAAGCATGACCAGTTCTCGAACACAAAATCCTTGAGCTTCCGGCAATTTTTGTGGCAGATAAGCGATATTTTGAGCAATTTGCTTGCGTGTGTATTTGCCAAGTGGCTGACTGTCTATGTATATCCGCCCAGAGGTTGGCAAAGTTTGTGCAGACAGTGCTTTAATCAAAGTTGATTTTCCTGAGCCATTATGCCCAATTAGTGCATAAACTTTACCACGCTCAATGCAAATATTGACATCATCAATCAGAGTTTTATTATCTCTGATAATACTAAGATTTTGAGTATATAGCATAATAATTTATGATGGCGACACGGTCAGATGGGCTAATTTTTATTTAATTTTAATAAAATTGCTGGCAGGCTGGTTTTTAGAGTAATTTTATAAAAATAAAATAATAATAGACGAAAAAATGATTATCAATTATAATATCACACTCATAATGACAAATCAATCGCTTTGTTTTTGATGTCATTTTCCTTAATCACAACCTGATAAAAACAAATCGTCATACTTGTGCCCCAAAAGCTCATATTGTTATGATTTTATCATCATCTTGTGGTTTTTATTTCCATTTTTATTGGATTTTTTATGCAAAAAACTCTGTTAAATACCGCAATCGGAGCCGTGCTATTTAGCACTTCTGCTCCAGTGCTGGCAAATACAACGCCTGACCAAAACATACCCTCTGTTACGCTTGCTACCGAAATAGTAGTGGTTAGTGCTGACGCTTCTAGTTCTGGTTTAAAGCCTGCTTACGCTGGTGGTCAAATCGCCAAAGGCAGTCGCGTGGGCATCCTAGGCAACAAAGACTATATGGATACGCCGTTTTCAGCCACAGCCTACACACAAAATTACATCAAAGACAAACAAGCCAACAGTGTTGGTGATGTACTCAAAAATGACCCAACCGTTACCGTCGCTCGTGGCTATGGTAATTTTCAAGAAGCCTACTTGATGCGTGGTTTTGTAACTTATTCTGACGACACCATGTACAATGGCTTGTATGGTATCTTGCCACGCCAATACACTTCAAGCGAAATGTTTGAACGCATTGAGTTGCAACGCGGTGCATCTACAGCATTAAACGGCATCTCACCTGGTGGTGCAAACACAGGTGGCACCATTACTTTGCTGCCAAAACGAGCAAGCAATAACCCAAAACGCGAGGTGAGTGTCGCCTATCAAACCGATAGTCAAGTAAAAATCTCCACCGATATTGGTCGACGCTTTGGTGAAAACAACCAATTTGGCGTGCGTACCAATGTCGCTGTTGCTAAGGGTGATGGTGTAGTCAAAAATGAAGAGAAAAAACTTGGCTTGGCGACCGTTGGCTTAGATTATCGCGGTAAAAACACTCGCTTATCAGCAGATGTCGGTTATCAAGATATTACCGATACTGCCAAAAGAAGCAGTGTTGATGTCAATCAAGCTGGCAAAATCCCAAATCCTGTCGATGCCAATACCAACTGGAGTCAGCCGTGGACAAATACACGCTCCAAAGATCTGTTTGCCACCGTGCGAGCTGAACAAGATTTGAGTGAAAACATGACCGCCTATGCCGCTTATGGTTTTCGCAACGGTAAAGAGTACAATGTGCTTGGCGGCGGCTTTTTATACATGAATGACAAAGCCAGCAATGACGGCAGTGCCTATTACACCAGTTTTGACAACAATCGTGAAGACAATGTGCAAACAGGCGAGTTAGGTTTAAAGGGGCGTTTTTATACTGGCAAGCTAAGCCATGACTGGACAGTAGTTGCCAATACCTATCGCCATGACGAAAAAAATGCTACCGTTTGGGACTGGCAAAATCGTCAAGCCACCAATATCTACAACCCTGTTTTAAGCGAACAAAAACCACAGCTATCGACAAGCGTATGGCAAAGTGGCGATTTAAACAACCCAGCGAAAACCGCCAAAACCAAACTTGATAGCGTGGCAATCGCCAATACCGTCTCGGCATTAAACGGTAATCTACAGGCAACGCTAGGGGCTCGCTATCAACAAATCCAATCCGAAGATATCACTTGGCAAACGATGTATGATGATAAAAAAATCTCACCAGTTGCTGCCATCAATTATCGTTTTAGCGATTGGTCTGTTTTTGTCAATTATAGTGAAAAACTCACCGCAGGCAAACAGGTGAAAATCGATCAACGCAGCCTAATGCTCAAACCTTATGTCTCTAAACAAAGTGAGGTTGGCATGAAATATGATGGTGGTAATATCGGTGCAACCTTTGCCATCTTCAACATCAAAGAGCCAAGAGCTGCCTTGGCCAATGGCACGGTTGATACAGCTGGAAATAATGTCCATCAAGGCGTTGAGATCTTAGTCTTTGGTCGCCCTGCCGAAAACCTACGCTTGATATCCGGCATGACTTTACTTGATGCCAAACAAAAAAATACAAACGATGCTTTTGATGGCAAGCAAGTCATTGGTACAGCACGCTTGCGTGCCACAGCAGGGGTGGAATATGAGGTTAAAGCGGTCGATGGCTTAAGCCTAACAGGTGATATCGCCTATACCGATTCACGCTATGCCAATGCCGACAACAGCCTAAAAGTTGGTGATTACACTCTATTAAACCTAGGGGCAAGCTATCGCACAAACCTTGGCAATACAGACGTTACCCTGCGTGGTACAGTTGAAAATGCCACCAATAAAAAACACTGGGCATCAGTCGGTGGCTACCCTGGTCAAGGCTATTTGGTCGCTGGTGAACCACGCACTCTTAAACTGTCGGCAACTTTTGGTTTTTAACCCAATACGCCTACCATAAAAGGAACTGGGCAATCTCCCAGTTCTTTTTCTTTATTTCCATCAAATTTAACTTGATACCAATGATAAAAACCACTTCTTTGACAAGCATTATTTTAACACACAACCGAAAACTGCTTGCCTTATCCGTACTGCTAAACCTATTGGCAGCAGCTGTCAGCATGGGGGTGATTGCTTTTATTAATACACGCCTACTTGGCAATACAGCATTGACCTGGCATAGTCTACCTATGTTTTTATTACTCATTATGGTTTTGCTTGGTATGACTTTTTTATCACAATACACTCTAACTTACCTAGGGCATCAATTTGTGTATCAGATGCGGCGTGATTTGGTAGCTCAAATTTTAGGCACTTGTGCTGAGCAGCTGGAGCAGACAGGCAATAGTCGGATTTTAGCAAGTTTATCAAATGACATTCGCTCATTAAACATGGCATTTGTCCGCCTGCCAGAGCTGGTATATGGCGTGGTTTTTGTTTTATCTGCCAGCTTATATTTGGCGTCTTTATCATGGCAGCTGTTTATTATTATCACTGTATGGATTTTTTTGGTGGTTTTTGTTAGCCTTAAACTGGTTGATCGTGTGTATCATTTTTTGGGCAAACTTCGGCGTACTGACGATTTATTATACCAAGATTATCAAACCATGCTGACCGCCAGCCATCAGCTTAAGCTTAATGACAAACGAGCCAATGCTGTTTTTGAGCAATTTGATCTGCATGCACAACAATTTCGCCAAACTATCATTCAAGCAGACACACATCATCTATCGGCAATTAACTGGTCAAATATCATGATGTTTGCAGGTATTGGTGTTGTACTTGTCATTGCCAATGTATATCAGATCACCGATATACAAACCGCCACCACTTTCGCACTGACGATTTTGTTTTTACAGGCTCCGCTACTAAGTGCAGTTGGTGCTTATCCTGTGTACCAAGCTGCCAATGTGGCACTGACAAGCATTCATCGACTAAAACTAAGCGATCTGCCCTTTAGCACCCATGCAAAACAAACAATCCACCACAACTGGCAGAAAATCCGCTTTGATGGTGTCAGCTATCGCTATGCTGATGGGGATTTTAGTATCCAAAACGCCAGTTTTTATTTGCAGCGTGGCGAAGTGGTATTTTTGGTGGGCGAAAACGGTTCTGGCAAATCCACCCTTGCCAAAGTGCTTACTGGACTGTATCGTCCCACCACAGGACAAATCCGAGTGGATGATCAGGTCATCACAACAGATAATTTGCCAGCCTATCAGCAGCTATTCACCGCCATTTTTGGCGATTTTTATCTGTTTGATGAAATTTTTTGTGATGATAAAACAATCATTGACGAATGGCTTGATTTACTGCAAATGCAGCACAAGCTACAAATTGATGGCAGCATCATCACAAACACCGAGCTGTCAGCAGGTCAAAAAAAGCGTGCAGCACTGTTATTGGCAGTCACCGATAACAAACCTGTGTTGTTGCTTGATGAATGGGCAGCAGACCAAGATCCGCACTATCGCCGTGTTTTTTATGAAAAAATCATCACACGCCTAAAACAGCTAGGCTTTACTCTCTTTGTCATCAGTCATGATGATCGCTATTTTAAATACGCCGATCGGATATTGAAAATGGATCAAGGCAAATTGATAGAAATGGATAAAGCAGCTGTTTTAACTGACTGATTATCTGGCAAGAGCCACCCTGCTGTCAAAGCGAGGGTGGTTTTGTGATAAAATACACCAAGGCTACATGATTTATAAATTCGGATTGAGCCATTTTTCGGCAGTTTTTATATCCCAACCCTTACGCCGTGCATAATCCTCCAGCTGATCGCGGCTGATTTTGCCAACATTAAAATAAGTGCTGTCAGGGTGGCTATAATAAAAACCCGATACCGATGAAGGCGGCCACATGGCATAGCTTTCGGTAAGATAGGTGCCGATGACATTGGTCGTATCAAGCCAGTCAAACAGCTTGCCCTTTTCGGTATGCTCAGGACAAGCAGGATAGCCCGGAGCTGGACGGATGCCGATGTATTTTTCACGAATCAAATCTTCGTTGCTTAGGCTTTCTTGTGCTTGATAGCCCCAGTATTCTTTGCGAACCAGCTCGTGGAGTTTTTCGGCAAAACTCTCCGCAAAGCGATCGCACACCGCCTGCACCATGATGGCGTTATAATCATCGCCTTTTGCCTTGTACTCATTTGCCAGCTCTTCGGCACCAAAGATAGATACCGTAAAACCGCCCAAATAATCATTACCCTCTGGTGAAATAAAGTCAGCAAGACTGTAGTTGGGCTTGCCTGTTACCTTATCAGACTGCTGCCGCAAATGCTCAAAATGATACGCCTCATTGCCCTGCTCATCATATACCGCAACTGTATCAGGGGCGATGCGGCGGGCTTTTTCAAGGCGGATAACTGCTTTGGCAACCACCAGTTTTTCTTTAATAAATCGTTCAATGGTCGCTTGGGCATTGGCAAATAGCTCTTTTGCCTCTTCGCCCACCACTTCATCATCAAAAATCTTCGGATACTTACCCACCAGACCCCATGAAATAAAAAACGGCGTCCAGTCAATATACGGCAGCAGCTCGCTAAGCGGATAATCCTCAAAGACAATCTGCCCCATCTTGGCTGGCACTGGCGGCGTATAACTCTGCCAATCAAAGGCAAAAGCCTCCTCAATTGACTGCTGATAGCTAAGTTTTGCCCCCTTGGGCTTACGATTGGCAAGTCGCTCTCGCACTTCGGCATATTCGGCACGGATTTGGCTGACGAATTCCGCCTTTTTATCTTTTGATAATAAAGTTGTTGCCACGCCCACCGCACGGCTGGCATCTGAGGTATAGACAACAATATCGTTTTGGTAATTTGGCTCAATCTTTACCGCCGTGTGTGCCTTGGAAGTTGTCGCACCACCAATCATCAAGGGCAAATGAAAGCCCTGCTCTTGCATTTGTTTGGCGACATAGACCATCTCATCAAGGCTTGGAGTAATCAGCCCTGACAGACCAATGATATCAACATTTTCACGCTTGGCAGTTTCCAAAATCGTCTCGCACGGCACCATCACGCCCAAATCAATGATTTCATAGCCATTACAGCCCAAAACTACGCCAACGATATTTTTGCCAATGTCATGCACATCGCCTTTTACTGTTGCCAGTAACATTTTGCCCTTGGATTCGCCTGCGACTTTTTCTGCTTCAATATATGGATTGAGCCAAGCCACTGCCTGTTTCATCACACGAGCAGATTTTACCACCTGTGGCAAAAACATCTTGCCCGCTCCGAACAAATCCCCCACCACATTCATGCCGTCCATCAGCGGCCCTTCGATGACATCGAGCGGACGAGGGTATTTTTGGCGAGCCTCTTCGGTATCTTCGTCAATATAAGTGGTAATGCCCTTCACCAAGGCGTATTCAATGCGTTTTTCCACCGATTCTTCACGCCACGACAGGTCGGCACCGCCTGATTTGGCTTGGCTGCCTGAGTGATAATTTTCGGCAACTTCCAGAAGTTTTTCGGTGGCTTCATTATTTTTATTATTGCGGTTTAAGATAACATCTTCGATGGCATCACGAGCAGCAGGGTCAATCTCATCATACAACTCAAGCATGGCAGGATTGACAATACCCATTGTCATGCCGTTATTGATGGCATGGTACAAAAACACCGCATGGATTGCCTCGCGAATTGGGTTGCCACGGAAACTAAACGACACATTGGACACGCCCCCTGATACCATGGCATTGGGTAAATTTTTGGTAATCCAGCCCGTTGCATTGATAAAATCTACACCGTAGTTATTATGCTCCTCAATCCCTGTTGCCACCGCAAAGATATTTGGGTCAAAGATAATATCCTCGCTTGGAAAACCCACCTCATCAACCAAAATATCATAGCTGCGTTTACAAATTTCTATCTTGCGTGCTTCGGTGTCTGCCTGCCCCACCTCATCAAACGCCATGACAATCACCGCCGCCCCAAATCGCATAC
Source organism: Moraxella cuniculi (assembly GCF_900637105.1). Classification (NCBI taxonomy): domain Bacteria; kingdom Pseudomonadati; phylum Pseudomonadota; class Gammaproteobacteria; order Moraxellales; family Moraxellaceae; genus Moraxella; species Moraxella cuniculi. The sequence goes on from NZ_LR134343.1 coordinate 1,813,511, forward strand.
ATAGGCGAGCTTTTTCAACAAACTCATCATAGCCCTCTTTGAGCGAAATTGAATTGACAATCGGTTTGCCTTGTGTGCATTTTAACCCTGCCTCAATCACTTCCCATTTTGATGAGTCAATCATCAAAGGCACACGGCTAATATCAGGCTCTGAGGCAATTAGATTGACAAAATGAATCATCGCCTGCTTGCTGTCAAGCATCGCCTCATCCATGTTAATATCAACAACCTGTGCCCCGCCCTCTACTTGGTCTCTGGCAACATCGAGTGCCTCGCTGTATTCTTCGTTTTTAATAAGGCGTAAGAATTTTTTTGAACCTGTTACATTGGTACGCTCACCAACATTAACAAACAAGCTATCACGCGTGATATTAAACGCCTCAAGTCCTGATAAGCGACAAGCTGGCTGATATGCTGGCAAATCACGAGGGGCAAAATCAGCAATCATCTCAACCATCGTGCGGATATGTTCAGGCGTTGTACCGCAGCAGCCACCGATGATATTGACAATCCCCGAGCGTGCAAAATCTTGCACCATTGTCGCTGTCTCAATGGCTGTTTCGTCATATTCACCAAATTCATTTGGCAAACCTGCATTGGGGTGAGCCGATACAAAAGTCTCGCAGACATCAGACAGTGCCTTGATATGCGGCTTGAGTGCATCTGCACCCAATGCACAGTTAAAGCCTATCGAAATCGGCTTGGCGTGTCGCACCGAATTATAAAAAGCCTCTGCCGTCTGACCAGACAGCGTCCGCCCCGAAGCATCGGTAATGGTGCCACTGATCATAATCGGCAACTCAAAACCAATCTGCTCAAACACCCCCGTTACCGCAAAAATCGCCGCCTTGGCATTGAGCGTATCAAACACCGTCTCAATCAAAATAATATCAGCACCGCCTTCGATGAGTGCCAGCGTACTTTCGGTATAATTATCAACCAGCTCATCAAAGCTGACATTACGAAAGGCAGGGTCATTGACATCAGGAGAGATGGAGCAAGTGCGAGAAGTCGGCCCGATAACCCCAGCGACAAAGCGAGGCTTGTTGGGAGTTTTGGCGTTGTATTCATCACAGGCTAGGCGTGCCAATCGTGCTGCTTCGCGGTTAATCTCATAGGTCAGAGGCTCCATGTGATAATCCGCCATTGAGATTTGTGTGCCATTAAAGCTGTTGGTCTCAATGATATCCGCCCCAGCTTCCAGATAGCTTTTGTGAATGGCAGTGATGATATCAGGCTGAGTTAGCACCAATAAATCGTTATTTCCCTTGACATCGTTCGTAATATTGGCAAAACGCTCGCCACGGTAATCACTTTCGGTCAATTTATAATTTTGAATCTCCGTCCCCATTGCCCCATCAAGGAACAAGATTCGTTCAGCAAGTAGCTTGCTTAGGCGTGCCTTGTTGCCAGCTTGTACATCACGATATACAAACTCACCCTGTGGCGTGCGGATAAAATTGTCAGGATTGTGCGGTTTGTGGACGGTGTTATTATTACTTGCAACGCTCATATCAAATCCAAATAAAATAAAATCCACTTATTATAACAGCTTTTGTGTATCAAATAAGCCTTTTTGGCAAATTATCAAGCCAGCCATCATGGTGATAATCTATACGCCTTGTCGCATGACAGTGTAGCATGACTTGCTCGATAACAAACAAAGGTTGGGCAAAATCATCAATAATGCTATACTAAGCAAATTGTCATTTTGGTAAATCTACAATGATGCAGCTACCCATACCCTACAGCCGCCCCATCAGCTCAGCACAGCTAAAAGTTGATGCAGCCGATTTCATCGTCCGAGAATTGCTTGAGATTGACCACAGTCAAAATGGCGAGCATTATTGGATTTATCTGAGCAAAACCAATCTAAACACTGCCTATGTCGCTCACCTACTTTCACAATGGGCGGGCGTGCCGATTCGTGATATCGGGTATTCTGGGCTAAAAGACCGCCACGCCATCACCTATCAATGGTTCAGCATTCGTCTGCCTCACAAGCAACTGCCAGAGGTTAGCTTTGAGCAATTTGCCAGCACCAAGCTTCATGATGGCGAAAGCGTGCAAATCATCGATGACAATTGGCATCATCGCAAACTCAATCGTGGTACGCACAAGCACAATCAGTTCAGCATTCGCCTAAGGCAACTACAAGGCGACAAAACCGCCATTGATGAAGCCTTGGGCAAAATCGCCACTTGTGGCGTGCCGAATTACTTTGGTTTGCAGCGTTTTGGTCATCAAGGCAATAATTTGCCAAAAACCCAGCAGTTTTTTGATAAGTTGCTATCAAGCCCACACGCCTATCGCCCCAACAAAAAATTTGCCGAACGAGATGGGTTAATGATTTCCACCGCTCGCAGTATTTTGTTTAATGCCATGCTTGCCAGCCGTGTACAAGATGGCACATGGAATCAAGCCATCAAAGGCGATGTGCTTAACCTTAGCGGCACAGGCTCAATCTTTGAGCAAGATGACACGCCAAGTGGCGATATCATCAGCCGCATACAATCGGCAGACATTCACCCCACTGCTCCGTTGTATGGTGTTGGAACGCCACGCCATACCGCTGATGCACAGCAAAAATATGCCGCCGTACTTGGACAAAGTGAACTGGAAATTTATCAACAAGGATTAATAAAAATACAAGCAAAACTGAGCTATCGACCGCTAAGAATGATGGTGCGTGATTTGACTTGGTTGATACAGGGTGATGAATTGCAGCTGAACTTTATCCTGCCCAAAGGTAGCTTTGCCACCGTTGTGCTGGCAGCATTGGTGGTGGATTTGCAAGAGAATGCCGCCCATGAAGCAGACAATAAAACACGGTCAGCGTCAGTGCCTAACCGTGTTAAAAGCTGTCCCTTATGATGATTTGTCATCAAAAAGAACAGTTATTTATCTTTTAAACATATCCGCTTGGCGGTTTTTCTTGACATACTCAATCATACAATCACGAAGCAACTGGCTGGCAGTGCGATTATTGTCTCGTGCTGCTTGCTTAAACTGTTCTACCAGATTTTTGTCCACACGCATATTAAAGGTGGTTTGCTCATTATGATTCATCAACTTCTCCAGTTGTTATCAATTCATCGGGCGATTTGGGCAATATACCAAAGGCATATCCACCAAAATCAGGCATAAATCCAACCAACTGTCAGACTTATGCCACTTGCACACTCAAGAGTTAGGCATCATAAGGGTCGCGAAGTACGATGGTCTCATCACGATCAGGGCCTGTAGAGATGATATCAACAGGACAACCCACCAATTGCTCAATGCGTTTGATATAAGCCTGTGCATTGACTGGCAACTGCTCAAACTTGGTGATACCGATGGTTGATTCGCTCCAGCCTGCCATGGTTTCATAAACTGGTGTTACTTTTTCATAATATTCAGCATCATACGCACCAGCACACTCGCCTGCAGGCACTTGATAATCGGTGCAGATATGAATTTCTGAAAGTCCATCAAGCACATCAAGTTTGGTCAAGCAAATACCGCTCATGGAGTTTAGCACCACTGCACGGCGTAAGCTGACTGCATCAAACCAACCACAGCGGCGGGCACGACCTGTCGTTGCTCCGAATTCATGCCCCACTTTGGCAAGATGTGCACCCACATCATCAAACAGCTCAGTCGGAAATGGCCCAGAGCCAACTCGCGTTGTGTAAGCCTTGGTAATGCCCAGCACATAATCCAAATACAACGGCCCAAGCCCTGTGCCAGTAGATACGCCGCCTGCAGTGGTATTTGAACTGGTTACAAACGGATAGGTGCCATGATCAATGTCCAATAGCGTGCCTTGAGCACCTTCAAACATCAAATTCTCACCTTGTTCACGGCGTGTTTGTAACTCTTGGGTTACATCAACCACCAAGTTTTTTAACTCAGCTGCCCACGCTTGGCACAATGCCAATGTTTGCTCATAATCAATGGCATCTACCTGATAATACTGCGTCAATGCAAAATTATGGTATTCCAAAATGTTTTTTAGTTTTTCTGGCAAATCACTGCGGAATAAATCCGCCACTTTTAAGGCACGGCGTGCGACTTTGTCCTCATAAGCAGGTCCGATACCGCGACCAGTTGTGCCAATTTTATCATTACCACGCTTAATCTCGCGTGCCTGATCCAATGCCACATGATAAGGCATAATCAATGGGCAAGCAGCCGAGATACGCAAGCGTTCACGCACAGGCACGCCCTTGTCAATCAGGCCATTCATCTCTTTTAACAAGGCATCAGGAGCAAGCACCACGCCATTGCCAATAAAGCAAGTTACCCCTTCACGCAAAATGCCTGATGGAATCAGGTGCAGTACGGTTTTTTCGCCGCCAACAACCAGCGTATGACCTGCATTATGTCCGCCCTGAAAGCGTGCCACAGCGGTGGCTTTTTCGGTCAGCAAATCAACAATTTTGCCCTTACCTTCATCACCCCACTGACTGCCCAGCACCACGACATTTTTACCCATAGCGTTTCCTTAAAACAAAAATAAACTTAAAAATCTATCAAAAAATTATAAATAAACAGTCAAGCCCGCTCAATCAACTGGCAAAATACACCAAAACTTAGCCACCCAAATCCAGCCCATCTATTATCATAACCATATAGTGCAGTGTATTATTAAGGTTTATTAATAAATAAGCAACAGATAATCAGATGATATGCTACAGTCAAACTTAACCAAATTTTAATAATAAAAGCTCACAATACAAACCTAAGCCACTTGCCCAAATGCAATCATCGATAGATTGGGCTGTATGAAACAAAGCCTGTGATATCATCGTGAGAATTTTCCTATTTAGTTTATCACACCCTGCCAACCTTGCAAGGTAAATTTGCAAAAAATTTATGATTTTAAGAAAATTCACCCCACAACCATGCCAAAGCACCACAAAAACAAAGGTTGGCCAAAGCACACACCAAGAAAACAGATGAAATTTTGCCAGATTGTTGCTATAATAATAAATTTATGCTCATGTTGGCACGCCTAAGCTAATTGGCACACAATCGGAGGGTTTTGATGACACAGCGTATCGATGAAAATCACCACGCAAGCAATAAGGCTTTGGCTTTTGAAGAATCAGAACCTACCCAAGCCGAACTGTTTGACACGCTTGATATCACCAAAGATGGCAGCGACAAGGACGATGAATCCATCGAGAGTCTGCACGATACCCAAGACAGCTATATCTACGGCGATGCTGATGCCACCGACCAAGACACCATCGAGACGATGACTGTCTATGATCCTGATGCCGACCGCCTTGAAGATATCGAGCAATCAGGTGATAATGAGACCATTGTCTGCTATGCCTATTCACGCAAAACAGGCGAGCCGATTGAGCCGCTTGCCATCGAAGATGTCAGCCGTGCCCTGACCAATAACAACCAGTTTATTTGGCTTGGGCTTTATGATCCCAGTCTTGAGACAGTGCAAGAGGTGCAAGATGCGTTTGATTTGCACGAATTGGCACTCGAAGATGCTTTTGCCGATCATCAACGCCCAAAGGTCGAAAGCTATGGCAACGATACCATCTTTGTGGTGGTGCGTACCGCCAAACTGGAAGACAACCAAATCCGCTATGGCACAACTGCGATTTTTATGGGCAAAAATTTCATCATCAGTGTGCGTCGTGGTGCCTCCAACTCCTACAGCCCTGTGCGTGAGCATTGTCATCGCCGCCCTGAAAAACTGCGACTGGGCCCAATTTTTGTCCTGCACGCCATCTTGGACTTTATTGTTGATAACTATCTACCAATCACCGACCGTTTGGGCAACTATCTGCGTGAACAAGAACGCAATATTTTCTCGCATGAATTTAGTAAGTCCACCCTAAAAAGCCTCTATGAGCTTAAGTCGCAATTGGTGCATATGCGTGCGGTCATTCTGCCTGTGCAAGATGTATGTAACTTTTTTATTAATCACAAAAAAAATGAGCTGATTTCGGCTTTTCCTGCTGCAGCCAAGCCGTATTTTCGCGATGTGAACGATCATCTGCTACGCTCGATTGATGCCGTCAATGGGCTTAACGAAATGCTGTCGGTCGCCATGGATACTTATATGGCGATGGTAACCATGGGGCAAAACGATGTGGTGCGTAAACTTGCCGCTTGGGCAGGTATCGCCGCCGTACCCACTGCGGTTGCTGGTATTTATGGCATGAATTTTGAATTTATGCCTGAATTGCAGATCAAATATGCTTATTTTGTTGTTGTCGGTGCAGTGCTGGCAGTGTGTTTGTTTTTGTATGCCAAATTCAGAAAAGCTGGCTGGTTGTAACCCAGCCATTTTATTTTGGATAATTAACCACAAAATCTACTGCTTAATTTTTAAACACAACCACTTGCTCTTGGTGCGGATAGTGATGATCATGCTCAACATCGCATGCCTCGCCTGCCACCGTGCCATCATCTTTTACTGGACGATGGATATAGCCTGTGCGTTCAGAAACTGGCAAATACTCATGCTCCCAAACCATCACCGCCTGCATACAAGTGGCTCGCTGAGCATCTGTCAATCGCTCACCATTTTCCCAGCGACCAATTTCGATGGCGGTGCGGAATTTTTCAACAATTTCTGGTGTTAAGCTGTTTAAAATATCTTGTTTATTCATAATTAACCTATTTATCTAATGAAAATTCCTCGCTGTACACATTCCATTTTAATTTGGTGCGACAGGCTTCATAAAAACTATAACTCTCTGGGTGTAGTAGCAGCAGCGTCTTGTCATGCTTGGCAATCAGCAGCGTCTGGGCATTATCCAGTGGTGCCGATGCCTTACCATCAGCCCCTACCATCGGCTGTGTGCGGTTATCCTTGTGAATATTGATGGCAATTTGGCTACTTCCCGGCACCACCAATGGACGACTTGAAAGTGTGTGCGGGTGCATTGGCACAAGGCAAATCGCATCTAGCGTTGGGTGAATGATCGGCCCTCCTGCTGACAAGGCATAAGCAGTAGAGCCTGTTGGTGTCGCTACAATCAGCCCATCAGCGTGCTGACGATACACATCATGCTGGTTAATTGTCAGCTTAAAATCAATCGTATGCACCGACTTACCTGCGTGCAATACAATATCGTTTAATGCCACATCTTCATGAATCACCTGAGTGCTTGGCGTGCCATCTTCATGATTTTGTACAATCTGAAATTTTAATAAAAATCGCTCAACCAGCCAATATCGCCCATCTAGCACCTGCCCGACTTTTTCGGTAAGCTCATCAGGATTGACATCAGCCAAAAATCCCAGCCGTCCTCGATTGATGCCCAAGACAGGCACATCAGTTCCAGCCAGCACAGAGGCAGCTTGTAGCATTGAGCCATCACCGCCAACCACGATGACCAAATCACAATGCTCGCCCATTTTTTGTCGTGGCACTATCTTTAGCTGCACGCCATCAATGCGATCAAAATCAATCATCATGCCCTCAATCGCCGCCGTCTCAGTATCAATAATGACTGATAAATGACGCGACTTTAGTAGCACAATCAGCTCATTGAGCGTCTCAACGATACTTGACTTGCCTGCACGCCCCATGACACCGATGCGATGAAATGGCGGTCTTTTTGGGTGATTATTCGTAAAATTTGACATGATACCACTTCTTATAAATGTGTGCCTATCATACCCAAAAACACCGCCCAACACAACCTGCAATGCACTTTTGCCCCTTGTTAAGCCAACAAAAAAGAACAAAAGGCTGACTGTGCTTTTTATTGCCAATACACATTTTACACCTTTGCAATAGCCAAACACACAAGTAGCCTTGACAAATTTCAATAAATTCACGATAATCTTAACCATCACAGTGATTATGCGCAAACCATGCCATTGCTAGCAGTGGCATATTTACCAAAATTAAGGAAATATTATGGCAAATCCAATTATCAGTCGCACCGAACTCGCCACAGGCGTGGTTGCCATGAGTGTGCGAGGCGTTGTCGCCAAAAGTGCTTTTTTGTTAAGTTTGGCTGCCCTTTCGGGGTTTGGCGTATTTTTGTACGCCCTATCGGTTGGCATTTCTTCATCAATGCTGCACACGATGGCGATTGTCTCGGTCTTTGCAGGCATGGGTCTTGGGCTTATCAGTGCCTTTAAGCCACAATTTGCCAAAGCACTTGCTGTGCCTTATGCACTCACCGAAGGCGTATTGCTTGGCTCGATTAGCTTAATCATGTACCGCATTTATCCAACCGTACCGCTATCGGCATTATCAGCAACCTTTATTACCGCTGCCGTCATGCTAACTTTGTATGTAACAGGCGTGATAAAAGTTACCGAAAAATTCCGCTCCATCATCACCTCAGCGGTTATTGCCATCGGTATTTTGTACCTTGTTCAGCTTGGTTTTCGCCTATTTGGCTCAAGCCTGCCATTATTGTTTGATGGCGGCATGGTGGCAATTGGCTTTAGTGTTTTTGTTACTTTAATCGCCTCATTTAGCCTATTGCTTGATTTTGACAATGTTGAAAAAGGCGTGGCATTCGGCATTGACAAGCACTATGAATGGGTATATAGCATTGGTATTTTATCAACACTGGTGTGGATGTACATTGAGTTTTTGCGTTTGATTGGTTATTTGCAAAACGATTAAACCATATCCCATCTGACAACCCTGTATTCGTACAGGGTTTTTATTTTTATCAGAAAATTAAACGAAAAAATGTTGCCAAAATAAACAAGATTTGTTATTATTTGAAAATAAATGATAATCTTTATCATTACTATTTTTATCTTGATAGTGAAATTTTAATTCAAGGATTGGTAATTATTATGAAACCATCATCGCTAAAACTCTCGCCACTTGTGTTTGGTATATTAACCGCCACAACAGGTTTTGCCAACACCACCCAACCTACCACCGTGCCAAGCGTGCAGCTTAGCAAAACCGTCGTCATTGCCAAACGCAACAAAGCCACCAACACAGAATCGCTTGGTCGTGATGAGCTTGATAATAACATGGTGCGTGATGTGCGTGATTTGGTACGCTACTCCACCGATGTCGGCATTGCTGACAATGGTCGCCACCTAAAAGGCTTTGCCATGCGTGGCGTTGAGGGCAACCGAGTCGGCATTAGCATTGATGGTGTCAATCTGCCAGATTCCGAAGAAAACACCCTGTATGCTCGCTATGGCAATTTTATCCATCTCGGCTAAGCATTGATACAGAGCTTGTGCATAATATCAGCCTTGAAAAAGGAGCGAATTCTTTTAATTCAGGCAGCGGTTCATTGGGCGGCACGGTACAATACCGCACGCTTGATGCTGGCGATATTTTAACTGGCGATGATACATTTGGAGGCATCGTTCGCACAGGATATGCCAGCAAAAATCGTGAATGGACGCACACCATCGGCACCGCCTACCAAAATGACAACTTCGAAGCACTGGCACTGTACTCACAGCGTCAAGGTCATGAGCTAAAAAGCCGTGGCGAAGGCAACTTGACACTGGGCAGCGAAAGCCAACGCCCAGACCCTGCCACACACAAAAACCGCAGTTATCTGGCAAAACTGGCATGGCAAATCACACCAAATCATCGAATTGGTGCCAGCATTAATGGGCAAAATGGCAAAAACTACACCGATGAACGCTCTTATATGCTGCTGTCCTCTATGTGGCGTGAGGCTGATGATAGACAAAAACGCACCAACAGCAACCTGTTTTATGAATACAGCCCACCAAGCGATTGGCTTGCCAAGTTGCGTGTTGATTACGACAAACAAAAAACCGATTTATCGGCGATTAATTATAAAGGCACGCACCCTTATGATTGGCGAACCAACACCCAATCTGCCGAGAAAAATTTAGACGAAATTTTTGACCGCCGTATGCAGACCGACTTTGACCGCCTGAGTTTGCGTGCTGATTTTCAGCCCTTTGGCAGTACCATTGGTGAGCATACTCTCTCTACCAAAGCCTATGTGGCACGCCGCGACTTTAAAAACATCAACAATGACCGTGGCGGTGTTGGCACAAATTACGCCTACCAAAATACCTATACCATTCAGTATCCGATGCGTACTGAGCAGCTTGGCATCTCTATCAAAGACAGTGTGCGTCTTACTGAACGGCTGTCAGCCGCTGCAGGCTTACGATACGACCAAGAGACCATCAAACCCCAAGAGCTAAATGCTGCATGCAGTCAGGCTTGCACCAGTGAAGGCAAACCTGATGGCAAGACTTTTAAGGTTGCCAGTGGTTTTGCAGGGGTTAATTGGCAATTTAGCCCAGCTTGGAAAACAGGCTATCAAATCAGCACAGGCTACCGTGTGCCAACCGCCTCAGAGATGTATTTTACCTTCAAAAATCCATACGGCACTTGGAAATCAAACCCAGAGCTTAAGCCCGAAAAAAGCCTAAGCCACAGTTTATCTTTGCAAGGTTATAATAACAAGGGGTTGCTTGATTTGGGACTGTACACCTCTTCATATCGAGACTTTTTGTCCGAACAGACCAGTTTGATTGTGCAACAAGAATATGGTCGTACCTATCAAACTCCGATGAATCAAACAGTCAATATTGACAAAGCTCGCATCTCTGGACTGGAATTGCAAACTAAGCTGAACTTGGATCAAATCTTTCCTGTAGCCAAAGGCTGGAAATTTTATGGCTCATTAGGCTACAGTCGTGGTAAACTATCCACAGGCAATAGCTTATTGTCAATCCAACCCATAAAAGGTATCGTCGGCATTGATTACGAAGCACCAACAGGCAAATGGGGTGTCTTTAATCGCCTTAGTTATTTGGGTGCAAAAAAAGCAAATGATGCCAAAGTTGAGGACATCAAAAGCCGCTGCCTTGCTTATGAATTTGACTGGTGGACTGGCGAAAATGTCTGCAATCGTACCGAATTGTACAAAGAGACCATTACCGCACCTTATTTGAACAAATCCGCTCAAGTATTTGATATTTTTGGTTTTTATAAACCAACAGAGCGTGCCACTGTTCGTGCTGGCGTTTATAATGTATTTGACCGCAAATATCATACTTGGGACGCATTGCGTGGCATTAACAGCTACGGCACAACCAACACGGTTGATAGACAGGGCAAAGGCTTAGAACGCTTCTATGCACCTGGTTGCAACTTTGCCGTATCGCTTGAATATAAATTTTAACCCGCAGTGGCAGGCTTGCAGCCCAAGCCACAAGCCTGCCCAAACCCACTCACCAAAGGAGAGCATACATGAGTGATTTAACTTTTGCTGATAAGCTAAAAGAACAAACCCGCACCGTGCATGACAGTGTGGATAATTTGGTAATGTCAGTTAAGCCTTTTGACAGCAAAGAAAACTACATTAATTTTTTAAAACTGCAATCCGTCTTTCATCGCATTGTTGATGATATTTATAAAGACACCACCCTAAACCAAGCCATCAACGATTTGGCACAAATGGCTCGCTATGATGCCGTGCTGGTGGATTTGGCGGATTTGGGACAGGCGAAATATCAGTTTGCCGAGCCTTTGCCAAAACCCACTGGCAATCAAGCCATCGGCTGGTTGTACTGTGCCGAGGGTTCAAATATCGGTGCGGCATTTTTATTCAAAGATGCCAAAGAAAAGCTCGGATTTGACGAAAAATTTGCCGCCCGCCATCTGGACGCACACCCTGACGGTCGTGGCAAGCATTGGAAGGCGTTTCGCGAACACTTAAACAACCTAAATCTTGATGAAAATGCCCAAAATGAAGCCATCGCTGGTGCGATTGATGCTTTTGAATTTTATAAGGCAACATTGCGTCAAATTTTTCATCAAGCCCAAGCATAACCACCCACCCGATCGCACCATGTTTGGCAGCCGCTCAGGCACAATATTTTCGCTTGGGTAAAAACCATCTGGTCGGTTTTGTATGATTATACAGGGTGATTATTGCACCAACCTTATTGCCAAACTGGATTTTTCCAGCTTGGCAATTTTATGTGCTGCTTTATTGCGTTTATTTGGCCTAAAATTAAGATAATTAAATCCTTTAAATTTCAACAAGTTACGAACTTTATCAACAAAAATACCAAATTTTCCCCAAAAAAAGTTTGACAGTTGATAAATTTCGTATATAATACGCACCACAAAGACGATGAACAAGGCGAAAATCAAGTTCTTTAAAGTTTTTGAAAATGTTACTTAAAATGCGATACCTTGACACAGTATCATAAAAAAGCATTTTAGGGTGGTTAGCTCAGTTGGTAGAGCATCTGCCTTACAAGCAGAGGGTCAGCGGTTCGATCCCGTTACCACCCACCACTTAGCAGCGGTAGTTCAGTTGGTTAGAATACCGGCCTGTCACGCCGGGGGTCGCGGGTTCGAGCCCCGTCCGCTGCGCCATTTTTAGTGTGGCTTTTATTAGCTTTTCACTTTCTCCCCAAGTCTCCCCTGTCTTGGGGATTTTTTCTTGTCAAAACATCGGTTTTTGGCAAGCAGCAACTGCCAATTTACACCATCTCATCAAGGATGTTTTGTAATAAATTCTATGCTAAAATAAGCATTTATAAAGCACTTAGCAATAACCAGCAAATTGAGCCAGCCATGTCCAGCACGCCAACCGTATTTAATCCAAAAGCACAAAAAAACACAGAATCGGCCTACCATCATCAAGCCAATCATAACCAAAATCGCACTGTCGCCCAGACAGCAAATGCCGTCAAACTATCATCAAGCAACAATCCCAAAATCGGCTTTGTTTCGCTGGGTTGCCCAAAGGCACTCGTTGATAGTGAACGCATTATTACAGAGCTGACTCGTGAAGGATATCAAGTCGCCAAAGATTATGATGGTGCGGATTTGGTGGTGGTCAATACTTGTGGCTTTATTGAATCAGCTGTGCAAGAAAGCCTAGATGCCATCGGCGAAGCAATTAACAAAAATGGCAAAGTGATTGTAACAGGCTGTCTAGGCAAAGATGCCGAAAAAATTCGCACCATGCACCCTGCAGTGCTTGCAGTTACAGGGGCTCATGCTTATCAAGAAGTGGTAACGGCAGTAACTCATCATGTGCCCAAGCCCACCAAAAGCAAAAACTACGACCCCAAAATTGATCTCATTGATGATGCTGGCATTAAACTTACGCCCAAACATTATGCTTATCTAAAAATTTCTGAAGGCTGCAACCATCGATGCACTTTTTGTATCATTCCATCGCTGCGTGGCGACTTGGTTAGCCGACCGATTGATTCGGTCATGAAAGAAGCGGTTGCCCTAAAAAATTCAGGGGCAAAAGAACTGCTTATCATCTCCCAAGACACCTCAGCCTATGGCGTGGATTTAAAATACAAAACCAGTTTTTGGGACGGTCAGCCACTCAAGTCAAAATTTTTTGATATGTGCCAAGCCATGTCCAAGCTGGGCATTTGGGTGCGTCTGCATTATGTATACCCCTATCCACATGTTGATGCCGTGGTAGAGATTATGGCACAGAGCATGGCAAATTCTGCTGGCACAGGCGGTCTGCTGCCCTATCTTGACATTCCCTTTCAGCACGCAAGCCCCAATGTCTTAAAGGCGATGAAACGCCCTGCGATGAGCGAAGATACTCTTGAGCGTATCCGTGCATGGCGTGCGATTTGCCCTGATATTGTCATTCGCTCAACTTTTGTGGTTGGCTTCCCAGGCGAAACTGACGAGGATTTTGCCTATTTGCTTGACTGGTTAAAACAAGCTCGCCTAGATCGTGTGGGCTGCTTTACTTATTCTGAAATCGAGGGTGCTGTCGCCAATGATCTACCCAACCCAGTGCCAGAGCATATCAAACAGCAACGCTATGAAGCACTGATGGCATTGCAGCAACAAATCAGTGCTGAAAAACTCGCCGAAAAAGTCGGCAAACAACTTGTGGTGCTGGTTGATGAGATCGACACAGAGGAAAATATCGCCATCTGTCGCAGCTATGCTGACGCACCAGAGATTGACGGTCATGTTTATCTTGATAATATCAACCACACTGCCAAGGCTGGTGATATGTTCACAGTACTGATTGATGAAGCAAGCGACTATGATTTATTCGCTGACTTTGGCTCTGCTGTGCCAGTTTGATGTTTAATAAGTCGCTACGGCTTATTTGCTTGCGGCGACTTTGTTTCTGCCGTACTTATCTTGCATAATGATAGATTGTATATTTGCCAAAGCCATCGCACGGCACATCTTGATGGCTCTGCTAACAAATAATTTCCTGCCACAAACAATAAGCCAATGAACACCATGAATCAATTTTCGCTCGATAATAAACAGCCGACCAGTCTGCTGCCTGTGGTGATTTTGGCTTTGTCAGCATTTATTTTTAATACCACAGAATTTATCCCTATCGCCCTGCTGACTGACATCGGTACAAGTTTTGGCATGAGTGCCGATGCCACAGGGGTGATGATGACCATCTACGCATGGATTGTGGCACTGCTATCACTGCCGATGATGCTAATGACAGCAAAGATGGAACGCAAAAAACTGCTGATTGCCATCTTTGCCCTGTTTGCCATCAGTCATGGCGTGTCCTATCTTGCAAACAGTTTTGGCACTTTGCTCATCAGCCGCACTATGGTGGCAATTTGTCATGCACTGTTTTGGTCAATCACAGCAAGCCTTGCGGTTCGGCTTGCCCCAGAGGGTATGCAGACTCGTGCTTTAGGCCTGCTCGCCACAGGGGGTGCGTTGGCAACCGTGCTTGGTCTGCCAATAGGCAGGCTGCTTGGACAAGCATTTGGCTGGCAGACAACTTTTGCTGTGATTGGTGTGGTTGGTCTTGTGATTATGCTTACGCTTGCGGTGGTTTTACCAACACTGCCTGCCAAAAACACAGGTAACTTGGCAAGCCTGCCCGCCATCGCCAAAAACAAAGCCCTGCTGCTGGTCTATGCCATGATTGTCTTGACAGTTACCGCACACTTTACCGCCTACAGCTACATTGAGCCATTTATTCTGCACATCAGCAATTTTGGCAATCGTTTTATTGGCGTGGCTTTGTTAATTTTTGGCGTGGCGGGCATTGTCGCCAGTGTGCTTTTTGGGCGTTATTATGAAATTTTACTTAATAAATTTATCCTTATTGGCTTTGTTGCTATGATTGTCAGCTTGCTGACTTTGTTGATATTTGCCCAAACTCTCACCATCTGGACACTGCTGATTTTTGTTTGGGGTGTGGCATTTACCGCTTTGGCATTATCCTTGCAACTGCGTGTGCTAAAACTCGCCCCAAACGCCACCGATGTTGCCATGTCAATTTTTTCAGGGATTTTTAATGTTGGCATTGGTGCAGGTGCGATGATTGGCAGTCTTAGTATTGCTGCATATTCTCTGGGTAATATTGGCTATGTTGCCGCCCTTATTACCCTATTGGCAGCAAGTGTTTTTATGTTTGTGTATTTTGGAGAATCAATAAAACATCTGTCAAATAAATCCACAAAATTCTAACCATCAACCTTATATCACTTATTAACGATTAACCGTGCCGCAAAGGACAAATCATGCTAAATTTTATCCTGCCTGCAACTCTATTAACTATTTTTTAACAAAATTAAAATATAAAAATCCACAACCAATCATTATCTGCATGGCGAATAAAACAAAAATAAATTAGTTTTATTTAAGATAAAGATAATTTAAAATTTAAAAATACAAGTTGCTATTATGCACCCAGCCAAATTGGTGCCGACTGTCAGCACAATGAATATCTTAACAAACCTAAGGCGGCGTAATCTGATACAGCTCACAAACAGCCTGATCAATCAATTCAAACAATCTATCAATCTCGGCAAAAGTCGTATAATGCAAACAGCCCAGTCGCAGCACTGTCCCTGTGTCGGCAAGTCGCTCGCTTAAATTTTTGGCATAAAAATTCCCAAAACCCAAAGCAATGTTATAACCAGCCAACCATCGGCTTAGCTTTGCACCATCTTGGATAACGCCTGCCTTAATGACATTAAAGGCAAAAGTTGGCGTGCGATTGCTGGCAGATTGCTTGCCATAAAGTTGTAAAAACGGACGCTGTTTAAATTTCTCCAGCAGATACTGACTTTGTGTCTGCTCGTATGCCATCACCTTGTGATAGGTTTTCTGCCTGCTTGTTGCCGTCAAGTCATATTGCGACTGCGTACCCACTTCATCAAAAGAAGGCAAGCCGTCATCAAGCCCCAGTGCCGACCAATATCGCATCATCGCCACAAACCCTGCCTGCGACTCAAAGGACTGCGTGCCTTGCTCATACGACATCGGCACCACATTGGTTGCAGGTTCAACCTTGTATGGGCGAAGCTGTGTCAATAAAGCGTGCTTGGCACACATCATGCCCAAATGTGGCCCACCGATTTTATAGGCAGAGGCAAATAATAAATCCGCACCCCAAGCCTCAAATTCACTGGCAATATGCACTGCAGCATGTACCGCATCGATACTTAGCAATGCTCCGACTGCCTTTGTCATCTGGCTAATGCGTGCTATGTCTGTCATTGTGCCAATTAAATTAGAAGCAGCGGTTATCGCCACCAAACGCGTTCGCCCATCAATCAACTCCTCTGCCGCCTGATAATCCAAATCGTTCAGCGTATCGTTCAGCGGTATCATTCGCACCTCTACGCCAGCATCATCCGCTGCCTGTTGCCATGACGAAACATGAGAATAGTGATCGAGCGAACTTAGCACAATATTATCACCCGCCTGCCAAGTGCGTGCAATCACCCTTGATATCATAAACATCAAACTGGTTGCATTCTGTCCAAAAACAATCTGTGCCTTTGTTCCACCACCCAGCCACACACGAGCTTGTTGGCGTGCCAAATCATTCACCGCCATCGTCCGAACAGAAGCCTGATTATAACCGCCCATGTTGCTATTGCCCAAGCAAAGATACGCCACCATCGCTTGCATGACGCAGTGCGGAACTTGCGAGCCACCCGGCCCATCAAAATAAATCGGCACATTGCCCACATCATCTGCCTGCATCAATGCAGGAAACTGCTTGCGAATATCCATCAATAGCTGTTGTGTAATCATTTAATTACCTAATAAATCTATTAATTTAAAATAATCAAAAATTCATCAATTGGGACGATTTGCTGTAACCACAAACAAATCCCAATAACCAACATCATCTTTATTAGCAATACTCACACTAGAAGCACTGTGCCACAGCGTGCGATCATTGATGATACAATAATCTGCAGGCTCTGGCGATACGCAAGCAAGTGGCGTATCATCGGTTTTATGCTGCCACAGCATTATTGCACCGCCTTGTTGATTGTGGCGAGCGATGGTAAATACACCCACAAAATCAAAGCCGTCCTGATGCACGCCCTCAGGGGTAGCTTCGGCAGGCGTGCTGTTATCTTGGGCAATGATTCGCATCTGATGCACCTCAAGCTGACAATTGCTTGGCAGATTGCACGCTTTGACAAAAGCATGGCAAATCTGCCCAAAGCCATCAGATTGCACGGTTTGTTCGCTCAAATTCTCATAGCAACGCAACACATCGCCCTGAAATTCATTAAGTTTGCCCGTCTGCACAAAGCCATCACTGGGCAGCACAGTCAGCTGACCCTTGGCAAAAGCCAATTTGGAATATTTGCGAAATCGATACGCACCATCTTTATAATTGCTTGATTTTAATTCATCAAATGAGGGCTGCACAGCACAAATTGCCTGTTTGTCAAGTTTTCCTAATTTCATTAATAATACATCAGACATAACAACTCCTTTTTTTGTGATGATTGTGGTATTTGTTGGTCAATTTTTGGCATACCTGTTACCAAACCAAGCATATCACAACAAAAATTTATATTCAACAAAAAAATAAGTTATAAATTCATCAGGGCGGTTTGGCATTTTGATATTTTTTCGTGATAAAGACTTATCAAGCCAGCAAAAATTTGCTAAAATTGTTATTTTAATTACAAACAAATTATTTGTTAATTTTCTTATTAATTTATTAAGTTATTATTAAGGTGTATTATGGCAGGTCATAGTAAATGGGCGAATATTAAGCATCGCAAAGCCAAGCAAGATGCCGCAAAAGGCAAGATTTTCACCAAAATTATCCGTGAAATCGTCTCTGCCAGCAAAGGCGGCGATCCTGATCCTGCCAACAACCCTCGCCTGCGTGCCGTCCTTGAAAAAGCCAACGCCGCCAACATGACCAAAGATGTCATCAAGCGTGCCATTGAGCGTGGTCAAGGTGGTGGTGAGGGTGATAATGTCCAAGAAATCACCTACGAAGGCTATGGCGTAGGCGGTGTGGCGGTCATCGTTGAGACCATGACTGACAATGTCAATCGCACGGTGGGCGAGGTGCGTCATGCCTTTAGTAAGCATGGCGGCAATCTTGGCACCTCAGGCTCAGTTGCCTATCTATTCACCAAGCGAGGCGAGATTGTCTTTAATGATACATCGCTTGAGGATAAAGTGATGGAAGTTGCCCTAGAAGCAGGAGCAAGCGACATTGAAAATGACGGCGAAAGCCTGCTGGTCATCACCGAGCCGAACGACTTTGGTGCTGTGGTTGATGCCTTATTAAATGCCGAGCTTAAGCCTGACAATATGGAAGTTACCCTATCGCCAAGCACAACTGCCGACATTGACAATATTGACGATGCCCAAAAAGTACTAAAAATGATTGATATGCTAGAAGATTTGGACGATGTTCAAGAAGTCTATACCAATGTTAATTTTAGCGATGAAGTGATGGCTCAGCTCGATGCTTGATTTGTCATTGAATTTATAAAGCAAATTGGGTATGATAACTGATAATCATATCCAATTTTTTAATAAAAACGGTGTCAAATTTAGGAAAATCAAATGATTGCACTAGACCTGTCGCCACAAACTCTGCAAATCATTGAACAAGCTACCAAAAAATGGTCAAATATTCAAGATTTTTCACCATCAGTGCCTACAAAAAAGCTCTACCAAACCGCAACAAACTTGGTAATTCAATAGGCATTGTGTGATGAGTGGGATTAACTAATTTCTTATTTGATTTATATTATTTAAATTTTATAAACTGTTTTTCATTAAAAAGATTAGAGAAACATGAATACTGTATTTTTTAAAGATAGTCGCAACATGAAAGAAGTACCTAACAATAGCGTACACCTTATTATCACTTCACCCCCTTATTTCAATATTAAAGATTATGCAAAAGATGGTTATCAACAAAATAGCCATAGCAATAAACATACTAGTCAAATTGGTGATATTGATGACTATGAAAATTATTTAATAGAAATGTTGCAGGTATGGAGAGAGTGCGAACGAGTATTAACGCCAAATGGCAAACTGGTTATTAACACCCCCCTTATGCCAATGTTAAAAAAAGATATGAACACGCATTACACAAGGCATATTTTTGATCTAAACAGCGACATCCAACAAACTATTTTAAAAAATACCAATCTTTTTTTGATGGATACTTATCTGTGGAATAGAACCAACTCATCAAAAAAACTAATGTTTGGCTCTTACCCTTACCCAAGAAATTTTTATGCTCAAAATACCACAGAGTTTGTTACCATTTATGTCAAAGACGGCAAACCCAATAAAGTTTCTGATGAAATCAAAGAAAAAAGCAAATTAACTCAACAAGAATGGGTGGAATTTACCAAACAAATTTGGGACATTCCCATTCCCAATAAAAATGATTTAGCATTTGGTGTACACTCGGCAATTATGCCAGAAGAAATTCCAAGACGATTGATTAAACTTTATTCTTTTTATGGCGACACTGTCTTAGATCCTTTTGCTGGCAGCGGAACAACATTAAAAGTTGCCAAAGAGCTTGGAAGAAAATATATAGGCTTTGAACTTATGGAAAAATATAGTGAAATTATTGATCTTAAACTTAGAGATGCGGATTTAAGGCTCTGGTAATGGATATTAATAAAATTTATCACATGAATTGCTTTGATTTTTTAGAAAAAATACAAAATAAAAGCATTCAATTGGCCGTCATTGACCCACCTTATAATCTTAATAAGGCAGATTGGGATAGCTTTGATGATCACAATGAATTTCTGGCATTTACCTACCGTTGGATTGATAAAGTTTTAGATAAATTAGATAAAAATGGTTCCATCTATATATTTAATACACCATTTAATTGTGCATTTATTTGCCAATATTTAGTGAGCAAAGGTATGATTTTCCAAAATTGGATTACATGGGACAAGCGAGATGGTATGGGTAGTGCTAAAAGGCGTTTTTCCACAGGACAAGAAACAATTTTATTTTTTTCAAAATCCAAAAATCATACTTTCAATTATGATGAAGTACGAGTACCATATGAAAGCACTGATAGAATAAAGCATGCTAGTGAAAAAGGTATTTTAAAAAATGGTCAACGCTGGTTCCCCAATCCAAATGGAAGATTATGCGGAGAAGTTTGGCATTTTTCGAGCCAACGCCATAAAGAAAAAGTTAATGGAAAAACCGTCAAATTATCTCATATTACCCCAAAACCACACGACTTAATAGAACGCATTATTAAAGCAAGTTCCAATCCTAATGATTTGGTACTGGATTGCTTTATGGGAAGTGGCACAACAGCAATAGTTGCCAAAAAATTGGGGCGTAATTTTATTGGGTGTGATATAAATACTGAATATGTGGAGCAAGCCAACTTAATATTAAATCAACTGGAAATAAATTAAGGAAAAAAATATGAAAAATTATGTCAGAAATATTAATCTTGGCAATTCATCATTAAAATTTATTGATGAAAGATTACAATCTGAAAATTATCGTGGCATTCATTTAAGTCAGCATAACCGCTATGATTTGCCAAAATTGATGGAAATTTTAACACTATTAAATAGATACGCCCCCAACCAATCTTTAATGCAAATCAGAACAACCGATATTAGCAAAAGACCTTATAATATTCCAGAAGAGCAGTCTTATGCTGAATTTTGCAACGAAGCTAAGAACTTAACCAATATTGGGACGCAGGATGCGATGCGCAAGAATCTATTCGTGGATTTTGCAAGAATGGGATTGATCAACCGATATAATGCAAACAAAGAATTAACCAATCCATTTAAAAAAAGCACAACAAAATACGTCTCCTTATCCGAGATGGGATTGAAGCTAATAGACCAAAAATTAGATATCTTAAACAAAAATTTAATTTTTTCCAAGTCTCTGAATAGGTTACTAACTGGTTTTGTGGAAGATGTTTTAAGCTTGCTAACCAATAGTGATCTAAAAGAAATCAGCTTTGATGAATTTATGCTGTTTGTTTCGGCAATCAATTGTAATTTTTCTTTTAGCATTTCCATAGAGCAATGCGAAAGTTTGATAAAAGAATACCGATTATTATCACGAGTACAAAAAAATGCAGTGATTGATACTCTAAAATCAGAGCTTATTCCAGACAATTTTAACGGCGATAAAAAAGACAAAAGAGATTATCATAATTGGGCAAATGAAAATCAACAAATATGGGCTTTATTTGAAAATATTCCTTTTTTTATTATGGAAAAAGATAGTAAAAAGCTTATTTTGATCACTTCTGATATTGATTTGTCCAAATATAGTAAATCAAAGATGAAACGTTCACAACAAGCAAAAAATGATTATTTTAAACACCATAAAGTAAATAAAACCAAAGGCTATGAATTAGATCATATCATTCCTTTGCTGGAAGCAGAAAGTGTAAATGAATATCATTATTTGGATAACTGGTTGAATTTATTATATATTGATGGTAAAACACATGCTATCAAAACCCAGAGTGGCTCACGTTACTATATATTCTCATTTGACAGCAATAACTTTGATCAAGTACATTTTGCTAACACACAAGAAGAAAAATTAAGTATTTGCAATGGAGATCAGGCACTGTTTAATAAAGAACAGGTGCCTAGGATATATAATTACAATCAAAATTTTCTTCAAACCAAAACCAATAATTCATAATCTAGGAAAACCCTATGCTCGCCCCTTATATCCGTGCCATCTTACAAGCCACTGTCTATGATGTTGCTGTGCGGACACCGCTTGAGCCTGCCCACAAGCTCTCAAAACGCTTTGCCAACAATATCCGCATCAAGCGAGAAGATTTGCAGCCTGTGTTTAGCTTTAAGCTGCGTGGTGCGTATAATAAAATCAGTCAGCTAAGTGATGCAGAAAAAGCAAAAGGCGTGATTTGTGCTTCAGCTGGCAATCATGCTCAAGGCGTGGCATATTCTGCCAATCGGCTTGGGATAGACAACCTCATCGTCATGCCCACCACCACCCCCGACATCAAGGTGCAAGCAGTCAAATCCTTTGGCGGCAATGTTTACTTACACGGTGATAGCTTTGATGAAGCCAACCGCTTTGCCATCAACAAAGCCCAAAGTGATGGCTTGACCTACATCGCCCCTTATGATGACGAATTGGTCATCGCAGGTCAAGGCACGATTGGGCTTGAGCTTACTCAGCAATGGCGAGATATTGATTATGTCTTTGTGGCAGTTGGTGGCGGTGGCTTAATGGCGGGTGTGGCGGCATTTTTGGGCGAAGTTGCTCCGCACATTAAAGTGGTCGCTGTCGAGCCTGAAGGAGCAGCTTGCCTAAAAGCTGCTCTTGAAACCAAAGAACGAGTTCGCCTGCCGCAAGTATCGTTATTTGCTGACGGTGTGGCAGTTGCCCAAATCGGCAAAAAACCCCTTGAAATCGCCAAAATGACAAAATCTGACGGCACGGGCACAGTGGTCGAACCAGAGGTCATCACCTGCACCAATGACGAAATCTGTGCTGCAATCAAAGATATTTTTGAGGAAAATCGTGCCATTGTTGAGACCGCAGGTGCTTTGTCCATCGCTGGCATGAAAAAATACATTAATAAGCATGGCTTAAAAAACAAAAACTGTGTTGCCATCATCTCTGGGGCAAACATGAACTTTGATCGCTTGCGTTATATTGCTGAACGCACCGAGATTGGCGAGCAAAAAGAGGCGATTTTTGCTGTTGCCATTCCCGAAAAAACAGGGGCGTTTTTGGAATTTTGTCGCACGCTACAAGGACGCAATATCACCGAATTTAACTATCGCGTTGATACCAGCAATCCTACCGCTCCAGCCCATATTTTTGTTGGTATTGGCCTTAAAGAAGGTCAAAAAGAACGCAGCACCATCGCCAAACTTTTGACCGAAAATTACCATGCTTATGACCTGACCGATGATGAAACTGCCAAAACGCATATTCGCTATTTGATTGGTGGTCATGCCAATATCCAAGACGAGCAACTGTTTCGGGTAATTTTCCCAGAACGCCCCGGTGCATTGTTAAATTTTCTTGAAAAATTAGGTCAGGACTTTAACATTACTTTATTCCACTATCGCAATCATGGAGCGGCTGAGGGGCGGATTTTGGTGGGCTTACAGGCATCGGCTGGCTCATCACGACAAATCATGGATGCCCTCACCGAGATTGGCTATGAGTGCGAAAGTTTGACGGACAATGTCGGCTATCAGTTGTTCTTGAAGTGATATGATGACTATGATGATAGACAAATTGACGGTCAAACACTTATGCCAGACCGCCAATTTTTAAGACAGCGTGGTGCCAAAAATATCGCCGTTGATTTCACCGCTTTATCAGAACCCTTATCCATCTACCTAATGTCAATTATTTTTTGTATGTTCTTGGCAATTGGTTGGTATAAAGGTGATATTGGTTTTATTATTTTAAGCGTGATAATTTTCATTAGCAATTTATATTGGCGTTTTCAAATAAACAAGCATCATGCTGATGAAGTTTGGGAAACGCCTGATGGCTTTATCATCAT
This sequence comes from Moraxella cuniculi, assembly GCF_900637105.1. Lineage (NCBI taxonomy): Bacteria > Pseudomonadati > Pseudomonadota > Gammaproteobacteria > Moraxellales > Moraxellaceae > Moraxella > Moraxella cuniculi. The sequence goes on from NZ_LR134343.1 coordinate 1,837,270, forward strand.
TATTAATAATGATTATGAAGAAATTCGCTTTTGTGATATAAAAAAAGTTGAATACAAATTCCGATATTTAATAGATAGCCGAAATTATATCGTTGAATTTTATTTCAAACAGCCTAATAAATTTGGCAGAAAAATCTTTTTTGTAACTTGGGAAGATGCGTGCAATTATAACCAAGAATCACAAATCTTTCGGATAAAAAACCAAGCCACCACCGATTATATCCATCACCTGCAAGAAAAAATCAAACAGGCAAGCGACAATCAGTCCATAAGTGAGGAATAAACATTTATACTCTCCAGCGAGTTTTTGACGATAGTTGATGACAGCACAAACCACAAAAAGGCAAACAATGAACCCATCTGAACTCACCAAAGTGCGTGCCGATAAATGGCTGTGGGCGGCACGATTTTTCCGCACTCGCAGCCTTGCCAAAGAAGCCATCGAATCTGGCAAAGTGCAGATAAACAATGCCAAAATTAAAGTCAGTCGCGAGCTGCAAATCGGCGATACGCTCACCATTCGTCAAGGTCATGCCACACGCCTAGAAGAAAAAACCATTATTATCAAACAGTTATCAGAAAATCGAGGCAATGCCACCATCGCTGCCACCTTATATGAAGAAACCGAAGAAAGTCGCGTCCGCCGTGAATTTATGGCACAGCAGCGAAAGCTGGATAATTTGGCTCGGCCTGATACTCGCCCCAACAAAAAAGATAGACGAGAGTTGCAAAAATTAAAAAACAATTTTTAAGTATTTTTGCATAAATCCCAGCTGATTTATATTTTTGTCCCTGGTTCAAAAAGTATGCTACACCCACCCATAGTTGATATAATGAAACACCAAGTCAAATGCTTTAAGATGATTGGTTAGGTTTTTAGAGAAACAACACGTTTTTCTAAATGCTCGCCTAGCAAAGGTTCTAAGCCTTGTGTTATTGCCTTCAATACCAACGGTGAAGCGTTTACCCACTTGTTTGATAGAGTGCTTAAAAGCCGTCAGAAAGCTGTCCCAATCATCACAAGCAATTTTATCAAAACTTATACCTAAACTCATCAGTTTTGACCTTAACTGTTTGGCAGTAGCAAGGTTTCTTTTGCCCCATACATAGGCAACAATCTCACCTGTGTGTCTATCGTACGCATAGATGAGCCAAACTTTGTTTTTCTTGTTACCCACATAAGTCCAAAACTCATCTATCTTTAAGGTATTGTAATGCTTTTGTCTTGGTTTGATTTGGTGATTACTGTTTGCAAGCACACTAAGCACTTTGCCCTTACTCACTTGTTCAAGTATCACAATGTCAGCAATGCTACAACCACGAACTAACATTAAGCGTATTTTGTTATCTATGTAAGATTGACAACCTTTGTAAGTAAGCTGTAAATGATGAACAAACTGTTTATGACAATCTTTGCAAAAATAGTTTTGTTTGCCATAGCTTTTTATGCCATTTTTCTTTATACTAACCGATAGGCAACTTGGGCAAGTAATGGTAATTTGTGTCTTCATAACCGTAAATTACCAACTTTTGTGCAAGTTGTCTTTTTAGTTTTTGTTACAGCATACTTTTTGGGCTACTACCTTTATTCGAAATGACAGTACTACTGGTGATGTATTGTTCATCAAGCAGTTTAGCCACAAGCATGCCCAGGTGCACACTACCAATATTCATCTTAGTAATGTGGTTGGTGCTACAGGTGCTAGAATACAAGCTTTGCTTGCATTGGCACTCAAAGATATTTGTAAACATGGTGAGTATAAACACCAAGCCATGAGCTACTTATTTGACGCAGCTGTCTGTGAACAGCTAAAACAAGGTATGAAGCATCCACTCAAGCTGACCGCACGAGCAACCTTTACTCCGTGGATGGATGACATCTGGGATCGACATACATTTGATAAACAAGATGCAAATTACTACTGGCACGGCTATCGGGATGTCTGCTTTAGAGTGCAGGCGTATATCAATGAAGATCCCAAGCTAAGAGACATGTATCCCTAAACCGCTTGATCAAGAATACAAACCATCATCGAAAAAAGATGGTGGCGTCGGGTGGGGGTTGGTTGGGTTTATGTCTTAGCACAACTACAGACCTTTGCTTTGTTGGCACATGGGTGCGACATGTGCTTTTGTGCTGACACATATTGTGCCGTCTATCATTGACTATTGCATTAACCAGAATGCGGATATCCATCAGGAGTGATGAGAGTCTGAAGTGGGCAGGGGTGCAATGTACCAATGAAATGGTTTAGACTGGTGGTGTGCTGTGCACATCCTGCCGTACTATATGTCTGTATGCGTAAATTGGTTCAAATCTGTTTTGGTGTGATTAAGCACCAGCCTCACCAAAGCCAAATGAAACTCAGTTAAAAGTTTGACTTGACAGAGGGGGGGGGGTGGTATCTATTGTACTAGTGCAGTCAATGATTTTTGTAACAGTAGCCATCCGGTTCCCAGACTAAATAAAAAGCCAACCACCCTGTATACTCATCTCCTGGGAAAATTGTTAGAGATGTTTTTCCTTTACAAAAAAGCTGATCGTCAGTCAGCTGATTACCGACACTCGCTTCAGTCCATTGATTGGATTGCCTAAGATCATCTACTACTGCCCGATATTGTTCAATCGAAATGTTTTCAAATGTGTACTCAAGAACTGTCGGTCCACTACATCTAAGAACAGGTCTAATCTCTGTTGGCTGCCCCAATGGCTGGGTGATATGGTTCATATCTTTATAAAACTCGTCCATTAATAAGCATCCGGGGACATAAGTATAAAGACTGTGTATAGCTCCAAGTGCTACAAGACCCAGAAAAACATATAATTTGGTAGTATTCTGAAAATAATTTTTATGGTAATTTATCATAGGCTATCTCGATTTATATCTTGCAATCTCTGATTTTTTGAGCACAATGCCTGTGTCAACCATATAGGATGAACCCAATGAGGCCCCTGGCGTGCCTACTCCATATAAGATCATGACCTGGTTTCCACTCGCCACAGAGCCCCCTAGACAGGCAGCATAACAGGCCTGCACTCCAAGAGATGCTCCCTTAATGATATCGTCAATAGCCGCCGCCTTTTTCGCGATATCTTGACGACTATTAATTTGACTCAACGCAACACCAAAACCAGCAGAAGCCCCAGCTGTTTGGAAATTACCCAAATTTGGAGGTTTCACATTTGCACTTACATCAATAGGCATGGACATATACACCTTGCCATTTAGGTTATTTATTATGATAGTTTGTGCAAATCCACCATTGCTAACGCTTAACACTGTTACATGGTTATAATTCCGATGGAAGCGCTCTGCGCTATTTAACACATTTTTAAATGCTTGGTTTGAGGCATGGTTAATATTTGAAGAACCTCGTAAATCTACACCATTCATAACTGCAGCGTTTCTATAGCGCAATTCACTTTCCAAGACTAAAGGTACTTGCTGTATTCTAACCCGCTCTGGTCGTGGTTCTTGATAATTGCTTAATCTATGAGGATCCCAAGTATATTGATATGACGCAAAATCACCCTTGCCAGTATGACTTTGAATGTATGAAACTAAACTTGGATCAACTTTTGGGATATTTAGACTGATGCCAGTACCATGATTATTCCATTGTACGCCAACCAAATTATCATAGCCCAAATCAGGTCTATTTGATGGAACAGCGTTATGACTATCAGCACTTTCATAGAAGCTGCCTTTTTTAAAATTAGCAGCTCTTAGTGCATTAGCAATTTGTTCTCTTGACCATTTTTTATTACCACCTTGTCTTTTATAGAGCTCTTCAATAACCCAAGCCTCTCCCATATTGGCATGCAACTGCCTATTAAACGCATCCACATTCAGTGCTGTGGCAGTGGCTGAGGTATCTGCACCGATTGCAACCCCTGCTGTTAATAATACCAAAGAGGTCAGTTTGCCTGCTGCAGCTTCGGCATCATTTTTATTTATCCCTTTGGCTATAAGTTTATCGATCAGTTTTTCTTCTAGTTTATTAATATAGGGTGCAGCAGCTGCTACAGAACCTGTGGTGATGGCTCCTTGTACCGTACCTGTAGCAAGAATGCCTGTTAGGGTATGTAGTGCTATTCGGTAAATACCTCCTTCTGCCCATTTGTTGGCTTCTTCGGTATTGCCTTGCAAGAGCAGCTTTTGACATTAACAACTGAAGATTTCAGCTGCCATCTTCACTCTATTTTAACACACATGGCATAATTAAGATCTTTTTAATTAAAATCCACTTTAAAAATTTGATATATCATATCAATATCAACACCATACAAAACATCACAACCAAGTGGCTTTATATAATAAAAATTACTCTCTACATCAACTTTGGTTACTTTAAAACTTGAGTTTTTATCACAACGATAAAATGCCTGACCCAAGCCCGAATCTATCATGATCTGATTTTTTGATACCTCTCCATCAAAATCAAGTTTCCAATAAAAAATTCTAATTAATTTGCCCTTTCTAATTGCAAAAATCTTTTCTCTGGTTTCGGTCATCACACCATTTGTAAATATTAGGTAGTCATAATCTCCCATCAAGTCATTGAAGTCATACCTTTGATTTATGGTTATCACTTCATCACCTGTATTAATTTGCTTTAGTATATTTTTCTCAACATTTGGATACAATATATCTTTATAGGCATAAAAAAACAGATAGACAATAAGCAAAAATATAAAAATAAAAACTGTTTTGTTAAAATAGCGTAGCATTGGTCATCTACTTCCCATTATAGAATTTTGCCGATATTGCAACCTGCGTTTTTGTAACGATGGACCAGCCCCTGTATTATCTAGACTGGCAATGCTTTGTACCGCCTTATTGTAGATTTCTTGCGGCAGTCGAACCACTTCTATGTGATAACTATCGCCACTTTTTAATACTTGATACAAGCCGTTGTTATAGTAGTGATCTAGAACCAATTTAGCATAATCTTTATTTTGCAATCCAGGGCTTTTAGCGTATATATTCCTACCCACTTGATTATTAAATTGATCCACAACTTCGTCAGCATTTGCTCTGCTAGAATAAAAAACCTGATCCAAATACAATCCGCCATAAGTTGGACTATTAACATGTTGATCAGTATAGCTGGCTTCGTGAACATTTCCAACCTGAGTGGCAATCTTTGAACCAAATTCATTTGATATAATAGTCTGCCATAGAGCATGCCTATAAGCATTGGCTATTCCACCCTCTCCTGTTACACCGTCTAAATTCTGAGCATTTTTGTTAATTAAATTAACTTGGAAAGTTGCAACTATTGTTGATATATTTGGATTTTGAATTTTGTGAAGATCTTTATCGCTTGCAACAACCCCAATTCTTGAAGCAATAATCGGATTTTGCAATGCAAATAAAACCTCTGATGCAGTCCTGTTATTCTCAACCCCAACTCTCCCAATCTCAGCTCCATTAACTGCATCGGCTACACTACCGCCTGTTGTGCTATAAGCAGTGATGGCTGTGGTTAGATTTAAAATACTGGTGATGGTATCTTTTTGCTCTTGGCTTAGCTCGTTTGGTTTTTTGCCAAATAAGAATTTAGATAGGGCAGGAGCAATAGCTTCACTACCCACTGCTGATAAAGCACCTGTTATTGGGTTATTGCCTGTGGCGTAGCTTGTGGCAGCACCTAGGATAATGTGTAGGATACATATCTGTTGTACTATACAAATAGACTAGGAACAATAACCCATATCAGTAAAATTACTGGGAATAACCTCAAAAACGCTTTGACAATGTGGAAATTTTTATCATTCTTGATATTTTCAGAGTCAATATTGCCCCAAAAAATATCTGAAGCAAATTTGGATATCGTGATGCCACGCTCCAAATAATCTGAAAATTTTTTGACGATACCTATATTTTTACACAGCCTGTATAAAAAGTAATTATAGAATGCAGTATATACAACTATTGCTAAAAATAAACATATAACAAACAAATCTTTCTGACTCATTAGCAACCCCTAATTCTTCTTTTGTTTCTTGGAAGTTGGAAATACCTGATAAGTCTTACTGTACCCAGTGGAACTATTGAGCTGACCTCCAATCCCTACTCCTACTTTCTCTGTTATATACATCTTTTTATTTTCACTGGCTCCATAACAAGCACTAAAACCAATACCATACTTTCCCGAAACACAAGACTCAACATAGAGACCATCAGCCTTCTCTCCTTGATTGAATGATTTGTTTGCACTAGCACTAACAGACCAACCAGTAATGACTGCACCACTAACATTCACTTTCCCATCGCCAGCATAGGTCATCGAACCAGAAACACCCATCCCTGCTGCCGCTGCAACCTCCACGGATGTATCTTTAACTATAGCATCCACCACTTTCCAATAACGTTCTTTTTTAGCCCTTAAGCTTTCAGGCTCCTTTTTATTTTTATTAAATCCATTATTCTCAACCCCCACTCTCCCAACTTCCACTGCATTTACTGTATTTGCAACATCTCCACCTGTTGTGGTGTAAGTGGTTGTGGCAGTTACAAGGCTTACAATATTGGCAATGGTATCCTTTTCATCTTGACTAAGCTCGTTTGGTTTTTTGCCAAATAAGAAGTCAGATAAGATAGGAGTAACAGCTTCACTACCCACTGCTGATAAGGCACCTGTCATTGGGTTATTGCCTGTAGCATAGCTTACGGCAGCACCCAAGATGGCATGAGCCAGTAGGTGTTGCAGGCTTTGTTCTTCTGGGCGATTACCACCATCAATTTCATTTTTAAGTTTATTTTCTTTAAAATATTGCCCAATCCGATAAGCAAGCTCTGGACTTGCCGCTCTTGCCACATCACCTATGATACCATTTGAATTAGGAGTGTACAAGGCTGAGGTGATGCTATCGAAGATTCTTAGGTTGGTTTGTATCTTTTGGGCTTTAGCTTCCAGTTCTGTTTTTCTTGGGTCATCATCTGGTAAGTCTTTGGCTTGTTTAAGGTAGTCTTCTGCTTTTTTGGCGTACTCGCTTTTTATTTTACGGCGTTCACTGTCAAAGGCTTGAGTAATTACCACTTGAGCATTTAGCTCTTTAATTGCTTTGTCTTTGTTAAAATCATTGTTGATGATTTGGTTAAGTTGGTTTTGGGTTTGTTGTTGGTTGAGGTTTTCTGTGTTGATGTAGTCAAGCCCTGCTTGGTCTGTGATGGCAGAGTGAGTGGTGTGAGTTTAGGGGTGGGGTTTTAAAAGCAAGTTGATAGCAAAACCATCAGTTGAGCAGATTGGCTTGGCTGGTGGTTTTTTATGGGGTGGTTATTTGGGGTGGGGTATGTAAACTTGAGTAAAAATTCAAATCTATACTTACTGGAACTGACATGATTTATCCATTATGAGTAATGCAAAAATAAATCATAACTCAAGCTGTCATCCAAATATTCTTTTAATTTTTTCAAGATATAAATCAATGAATCAATATCGTGAATAAATGAATACTTCTCATTATTTAATAATTCATTAATATCTATAGAGTTTATATTTTCTATAAAAGAAAATTTATCTGGAACTTTCCACCAAGCCCCAAGATAATTTTCTTGAAACTCAAAAGTAAAATCACAACCACCATCTAAAAATCTCTCTAATAATTCACATTTTTTATCTTTTACATTTAACAAAAGAATATTCAATATCTCTTCAAAAAAAACACCTGGTATTGTGCATAATAAAAAATCATTATTTTTTTTATAAGAAAATACATAACAAGATAAACCATAATAATTTTCGATATAAAAATTATATATATCAATACCTTTAACAATAGTTATAAGGTCAGTCTCCATCCTTAATGTGTCCTCTGTCTAGTATTTCTCTACTTTCTTTTGTTTCTCTGCCTTGCCTTCTTAGCTTCAAAGCATTATTCCATTTGGATTCTGAAACCCACTGACCATTATTTAGCAAATATTCTGTATCCCCAGCCTTTTGCGTCCTACTTCCTTGGATTTTTCTAGTTACAACCCAAGAATTGGTTTGATTTGCAGGAGTGCCAGGGGTTCTAGTGTGCCATCTAGATTCATATTTAACACCGTTTTCAATCCAAACAGATTTTATTTGAGCATACCCAGATTTTTGGTCAATTTTTGTGATAGCATTGTGAGGAATTTTCACAGGTGAACGCACACTAATTTTAGTAGCAATTTTTTCCGCTTCTGTTTTTGATATTAAATTAAAATTATAATACTCCCTTTTTCCACTCGCAGGACTACCCAACAAATCATTATCAGGCTCATATCCATTTGGGGTGTCTTTATAAGCAAAGATGCTTTTAGCCAACCAGTCTCTTTAATCCAAAATGAGTGTTCTGCTGTGGTTTCTAGGGTTTCTATTTCTCCTTGGTTGTTTTTGACCGTGACTTGGAAAATGGGTTGGTCAGGCGTTGCTTTGGTGGCAATGACAGGGCGATAGCCATATTCTGAGGTGATGTCATTTCGTGTCCAAATCAGCTCACCATCTGTGAAGGTTTTAATTACAAAGACTTTCGAACAACACTAACTCCTCAGATATTTTTGAGAATAATTCCGCCTCATTGAACTCATATTCTTCTTTGTCGCTTTCTGGGTTGTATAAATCAACCATATAAAATATTGAAGATAAGAATAAATTTAACTTTTCTTCATCCATAATTGAAAGCCCCAAATCCGCCTCGATTCTCCATAGCTCAATATAGGCATTCACAAAGCAACTAGCATCGATTCTTTCAGCCACATATGCTTTTGTGAAATTTAATAGCGTTACACTCATCTTAATACTCCATTTTTAAAAAAATTCTCATATTGTGCAGTGCCAGGCACTAAGCGAAAGCCAGTATTAAAGCTTCCATCTTTTGTCACCACAACAATATTATGAGAAATTTTATTGTAAAAAACTTTTGAATCTGGTACAAAACCATAAGTACCAAACTGAATTGTATCTGGGCTTCTCATATGGTTTTTGATAGCCTCACCAAACTGATTAATAGTTTGTGTGTTTTTCTTGGTGGTAACAATGCCAAAATCCGCAGCGTGTTTAAATTTTTTATCCAATTGTCTTGGACTGATTTCTTTTAAGGAGGCAATATTGGTAGCTTTCTGACTAAATTGTTGATAATTCGAAGATTGTCTAGCTGTTTGACTATTAGCTACATTTGCCTCAACTTTTGCTCTTTGAGTTTGCTCTACCGCCTTATCAAGTTCTTTTTTGCTCTTAAAAGAACGAATGACTTTGACACCTGCTTTACCTGCGACTTTTAAACATAGCCACCACCAGCGGTCGCAACGATAAAGGCAACTTCTTCTTTTGTGGTGGGTGCTAGTATGGATGCAGCAACCTTAAGATGTTCAGGGTAATCTCTGCATTGGCTAGCATCTCGTTTGCAGGCATTTAATTGAGCAATAATTTGTCTATCACTGCACTCTACACCTGTACAAGCTTCGCCATTGATTCCAGAGGCTTCATAACTCCAAACCCCATCGCTCTCCTTCTCCCCCTCCAACTGCGCCTTGTTCTCATCCAAGATTGCTTGATTTTGAAGGGTTGTTTGTGTATCTTTGCCATCCCCAAGCTGTGCTTTGATGGGGTTGATTTTGTCTTTATTAGCACTGATGGCAGCTTCGGTGTTGAGCTTGGCGGCAAGTCCTGCTAGGTCTGCCAAGGTTTTGTTTTTGTCACCACGAACATGGTCTAGTTCATGAGCTAGGGTTTGGATACTATCTTGTCTTAGTTCATCATGAATGTCAATGACGGTAAGTTCTTTATTGGTGGCTCCTTGTATGCCTTGGTGGGCAGTGATACTGGTAAGAAGTACTTCTGTACTAACTCCTGTAGCATCAGCTAAGGCTTGCAAAGCCTCTTGGCTTAGGGTTAGATTGTGATACTCGCCTTTTTGATAGGCATCTAATATAGCACCTACTTCTAGGTAGTCTTGGATGACTTTTGCCATTTTGGCAGGGGCTTTGGCACTTTCAATAGCTTGGGTTAGGGTTTGGTTGCCTGTTAAGACATTTGAATAAAGGAGGGTTCTTTATCATACATTATGGGTAAAATCTCATAAATATTAAGCATAACTGCAAATCTTTCCCCCATAAAATATTCCCTATCATGCCTAATAGTTTCTATAAATATTTTTGAATTTATTTTATAAATATAAAAAAAATCATTATAATGGTTTATTATTTCTAATTTATTAGTATTTTCAGTCAGACATATTGAATATGGATTAAATAATTCTGATTTTTCTCTAATAAATGCAAATAATTCTTCACTAATTTCAATTAGTTTCTCCACTTGACCAAAACCATTTTCTAAATTGCAACTTAAAAAAAATTGCTCACAATATCTATAGATTACAAAATTATCTTTTTTATTATTTGATAAGTAATAGATGAATAGTAATTTTTCATTCATTTTTTATCTCCAAGTGTGATTTCTGTAATGATTAAATGATCTTTGGTTAAATCAGCAATGCCTTCTGTTGTCCCATTAGCAGTTTTGCCACCTAATAACCACTGAGAATTAGCACCTCTTTCGTTTCCAGATGGTATTTTAACATCTAAACCATTTGGACTGATATGAAATATTTTTGTATCAGCTTTAGACAAATAACCATCGCCCAAACTAAGCTTTCTTTCAATATAGGATAAATTTCCACCTGATTCTTTTAGAAGTTTATCCAGTTCTTTCTTGGGCAAAATAAACGCTTCTGAAGACCCAATCGTTTGATACTTTTGAATATCCGACTGCTTTACAAATCTTACAGCCCCATCCGACCAAGAGCTTTCCCAATTTTGGATATATGCTGGAGAAAGATATGATGATGGGTCTGGTCTTTTTCCACTCGGAGTTTGGTAAATTTTTTCGTATAAATCATCTATTACAATATCAGATTTTAATTGAACACCATTTTGACCTAAAAATCCCTGCATTATTTGTGGATTTCTAACAATTGTTGGGACTTCCCAAAAATACTCTCTAGGCAAAGAATTGTCTAGCAAATTATTATCCACATTCACATTATTGTCAATAACTGTTTTGGGATTAGCATCCAATCTTGATAATGCGTTTGCACCATCAATCACCCCATCCGCACTCTTGGCAATTACAACTGCACTAACGCCAGTACCTAAACCTGTGCCAAGTTTGATAAGATTGGCATTTTGTTCATCTACACCAAGGTGTTTCAAACAAAGTTACTATCATCAAATATTTGAAATTCTGTGTTAGTTTTTGTAATTCTATAGCAATAATTAAACCATTCTTGTGACCATCTTATATGCCTAAATTTAAAATCTTTTAAAATTAATTGATTTTTATTTACAAAATTATAAAAAAGCTCAACATCAAGTAAGGGATCTATTGATAAACTTTGAATAATTGAATGATCATTTAGTTCTGGCAAAAAAGGCAATAAAAATGGATATCCCATTTCATCATCAGTATGGTCTATTGAAAAAAAACCCAATTTATTTTCATAGTTTTCATCACAATATTCTTCTGAAAAAAATCTAGTCTCCATAATTGAACACATATTTTCTTCAAGAATTAAACAATTATAATTATGAAAGGAATCAAAGTTTTCATAAAGTTTTTTGAGTAAACCAAATGGTAAATAGCATTTTTTTCTTTTATACGGACCAAGGTAGGATAAGTCAACAATAACCCCCTCATGATCAAATAATCCCCAGTATCTACTGTAACTTCTTAAATTACGACCAATTGTTATTCTCTTAAAATTAACAATATTGGTATAAACATAATCTAAACTCATAATTTTACTCCAAGTTATTTTTTAGAAAAATTGCTTAAATTTTGCAATGGTATTATTACATTTCCAAGTTCGTCTACAACAATGATTTTTCTGTCACCAACTTTATCTTTGCTAAAATTCCCAAGTTTTCCTTTTATGTGATTAATATCAGAAGCTTGAGAATTCGCAGGAACTTGAACAGCTATAATATCACTCCCTCCTTCTCCTATGGCTTTATCTAGATCATTTCTAACTTGATTTTCAAAAGCCCTAGAACTTCCAGTAGATGCCTTTACTTGAATGGTTTTTAATTGAGTTATCCTATCATAAGATGAAATCGTGATTACATCTGGCCCAGCTACATTATCTCCAGCAATTTTTACAATAGAACCTGATGGGGCAGTTGCTTGAAGTATAACTTCTGCACTTTCAAATGTTAATTTTGCACCTGATTTAGAATGCTCATCCACAAGTTGTTGTATGTCTCGCTTGTTTGGATAGATGGTTCTAGGTACATCAAAAGTTACCATATCATGCTTTGGTATATCTCCACGACCATCAGCAGTATAGTTTTGATAAGGATTATCCACATTCACATTATTGTCAATAACTGTTTTAGGATTAGCATCCAATCTTGATAATGCGTTTGCACCATCAATCACCCCATCCGCACTCTTGGCAATTACAACTGCACTAACACCAGTACCTAAACCTGTGCCAAGTTTGATAAGGTTAGCATTTTGTTCATCCACACCAAGATTTTTTAGTCCAAGTGAAGCGATTTGTTCGTCAATGGATTCATTGTAATTGACAAAAGCAGTTGAAACATTATCAACACCATCAACAATGATTGCTGTGGCAACCACACAACCTGCGACACTAGGGCAAGTTGTAAGGGTGGTTACACCTCCAATAACCTCTCCAATACCCAAAGCAGCTTGAGCAAGGGGCAGTCCTTTTTCCAATCCTGCTTGAATAAGTTTTTGGGTAGCTATGCCATTTTGAATTTTATCATAATAATAGACGTCAGATTTTTTGAATTCCCTGAACTGCTCATCACTCCAAATATACTTTTCATCTCTCATTTGTTCAATAAATTCTTTTTTATAAAATAAAATATCGTCTTTATCAGTGCGAGTTTGAGCCTCCTTTGCATTCATAAGGGTATCATTTGCATAATATTTGTTGCCAATGAAAGGGATAAAAATTGAATCAGAAACTCCCATCTCTTTCATAGCTTGACTGACTAACTTATAAAATTCTTCATCGTTTGCTTTAAAGACATCTGGATAGTTTTGCTGCAAATAATCATAAACCATTTTTTGGGTGCCATTAAACATTTTATGGCGAGCAAGTTGTTCTCCATCTCTAGTTGTAATAATATACTGCCAATTTTCTGTGTTTTTTACCCAGTCCTTAAAGAAGGTCTTATTATTCCCCTTAAGCAATGCTTGATTTTGAAGGGTTGTTTGTGCGTCTTCGCCATTCCCTAGCTGTGCTTTGATGGGGTTGATTTTGTCTTTATTAGCACTGATGGCAGCTTCGGTATTGAGCTTGGCGGCAAGTCCTGCTAAATCTGCCAAGGTTTTGTTTTTGCCACCACGAACATGGTCTAGTTCATGAGCTAGGGTTTGGATACTATCTTGTCTTAGTTCATCATGAATGTCAATGACGGTAAGTTCTTTATTGGTGGCTCCTTGTATGCCTTGTTGGGCAGTGATACTGGTAAGTAGTACTTCGGTGCTGATGCCTACGGCATTAAAGAGGCATATCAATCATCATAATCTGCCAGATAATCATTATAATCAATAATCTCAATAATAAATAAGTTATTTTTTTGTGCTAATCGCTGAATATCATTCAACACATCTTGATTGGGGATGAAAATAAGGTCTGTTCTATCATACCCACCCTTGACTAGAATTTTCTTTTCATGATAGTAAATTTCTTTCAGGGATTTTTCCCTTAAACTATTCAATAAAATTTTCTGAAAATTTTTTGATATTGTCTTGAAAACATTACCAGTTTTTACATCTTCAACAAAATCAGAAATTTCAGTATAAAAACTTAAAAATCTTTTTTCTCCCTTGAGGTATTCATCTATTTTCTTGTTATCTTTTGCAATATCAAAGGTTAAAATTTGACAGTCATCAGCTTCCGCCTCTGTAAGCCAATGATCAAAACAAGATAAATAACAAACGTACATAAAATTATTCATAAAAATTACCTATTGTTATTTTCGTAAATATATACCATCTTTTGAGAGTGTGCCTATTCTGTTGCCATGCTTATCTAATAGTTTCCAGTAACTTCCACCATGAGCGGTTGGCTTTCCAGCTGCATTATCTTTAACCAACATATAACCCTTATCATTCCTATATGCTGGCTTTCCGTTGTACTTAAAGTTATTACTAGAACCTCTTGTGAATTTAGATAAATCAACCTTATCCCCCTTCTGCATATTACTACTAACTTCAACATAGTCATCCTCAGGCGGAGGCTCAGGAGGTGGCGTAGAGGCAACTTGGGAAGTCTGAGGAGGTGCGTTATTGGCTTTATTTTCTGATTTCTTTTTATCAGAACTAAAAATCCCAACTGTATAATCAATAATAGTATTGGTCGCATCTCTTGCTGCTTTTTGCGTGCTTTTAAAACCATCTTCAACTGCATCAGAACATGCCTCTGTTGCACTACAGACCGCAACTCCAGCTCCAGCAGCTAACGCTGTCAACTCCGTTGCACCAATTGCCGCAACTCCTGCTGCAGGTGCTGCATTCAACCGTAGTAAATCTTGATTTTGTTGAAACTCAAGCAGGTATTGGTCAAAATACTCTTGTTCTTCGGGACTTAACTGACTTCTAACTTCTTCAATCTTTTTAAGAATCAGAATGCTTTTATAGGCATCACTGGCGATATCATAACCTAATTCAATATCACTGACAATGTCATCTTTAATTTTGTTAAGGTTTTGACCTAACCCCACCTGCTCCTTTTTAATCTCCTGTCTGCCTGTTTTGGTGAATATTCTGGTATCCACTGTGGTATTAAAGTCAAGACCACCTGTTTTTTGGTCTTTGATGACTTTTTGGGTGTTTAGGGCATCGGTGTTGATGTTTGTTTGGCTAAGGTCGGTGGTGGTTTGGCGTTGTCCGTTATGGGTGATGGCATCAGTTTGGGTGGTTGTGGGTTGGGCTAATAGCAATTTTTTTTATTGTTTGTAAAAATCATTTTTTACCATATCCACAATTAATAAGCAATCATTATAATTTTTTATAAACAAAGATATACTATTAGGAAATTCCTCCCAAACAATCTTAATGACTTCATCCTGAAAATACACTTGACCAACCCCAAAATCAATGTATTGCTCATAATAGCCATAGCGTAAATTATTTTTTTCACAAAATTTTTTTATAGTATCCTCAATGCTATTATGAAAGCAATACATACATTCTGCTGAAAGCTCTATATCCAATATATACATATTGTCAGATTTTATAATATTCATGTTATCTATTAAAACCTTTTGGTGCGAAGTCTAAGTCTGAACCATCTGCTTTACTAGCAGAATCTATAATTTCTTTCCAAGTCTTTCCTTTTTGTCTCAAATAATGAGCGGTTGGACCCAAAGCATTTCCGTATTTTTCAATATTTCTTAATTCTATCTCTCTTAACTTCTCAGGAGGGGTATTTCCTCTGTATTTAACTTTGAGTTCGTTTCTTTTATTTATAGCCCAAACAGCTACCTCTTCTTCGGTCTTTCCTTGACTTAACATTCTTTGCGTATGGCTAGATATAGATTGAACTTCATTAACATATTCCATCCTTAAATTTGCTATTGGTTTTCCGTTAACAATATTTGATTCAAATTGAGAGCCGTCTCTATAAACATTGTTCTCAATCCTCTTAGCCTCCGCCACCGCCTTATTTAGTTCATCTTTACCCTTAAAAGAACGAATGACTTTGACACCTGCTTTACCTGCAACTTTTAATACATAGCCACCACCAGCAGTCGCAACAAGAAAAGCAACTTCTCCAGGGGATGTTGGCACAAGTAACGAAGCAATATTCTTTGCTCTACTGACACTTCTTGCCCATATATAGGCTGAGCAATCACTGGAGCTAACACCTGCCTGACGACATTCTTTTTGTCGAGTTTTCCCCACACCCTGAGCAACACCTGGCTGATCCCAAACCTCATCCCCACTCTCCGTCCCCTCAACTCTTTGCATTTCATTGGCATTGAGTAGTGCTTGATTGTCTTGTTTGATAGCAAGTTGCTCTTCTGGACTTAGGTTTTGCAGGGTTTTTTCAGTTGGTGTGATGGTTTGTCTATGGGTGCCTATCTCCTCTTGGTTAAGACTGGTACCGATATTATAAGCAAAGTTACCGATTTTGCCCATTCTTGTGGCAGAAGTTTCACCTTGTCCATTGTGGTGGGCGATTTCGTGGTTTAGGTTTTGTAGCTATTATAAAGGACTATCTTATGACCTCATGGATACAGATTTAATTGATAAATTATTATCAACAATTAATTCAAGAAATTTATTATCAAAATAACCAGGAATTTCTTTAAAAAATACTTTAATATTATTGTTAAATAAAGTAATTCTATCAACTCCTTCCTCGTATAGATGAGATATTAAAAAATCATTGCAATATAGCTTAATATCAATAAAATCATAGCAATCTGTAAGTATACTTAGCTTAAATTTTTGATAATAAAATGTTGTTAATTGTGTAAAATCATCATTCAGTATGCTATCGCAACCATATCTAGAGATATAATCATCACAATTGGGAAATAAAATACTCATTATGAACCACCCTTTACAATAATAGTTGTTAGTTTTCTTTGTCCATTTGGCATTATCTCAAATCCCATTTCAAGTTTTCTAATACCACCTGGACCGATGATCAAAGTCTCTCTTCTTTCTATATCATAATATAAGCCATCCCTACCAATTTTTCTTTCAGCAGAAATAATATTTGAAGAAGAACCGACACTATTTTCTACAGTATCGGAAATAATTTTTCTACCTTGAGCATTGTCGTGAATACCTATGCTTGCCAACTGCTCTTTATTTTGTAACGAGCGAGGAGTGTTATGTGGATCATTTTTCACTCTTCCAAAGAAATAATTAAATTTATCATTTGGAATAAATGTTTTTGGTGTAGAATTTGTTACTGTAGATCTAACAGGACTCCTCCCCACACCACCACGATAAACACTCGCCAAGACCATCGCATCTTCAGCAACCGTGCCTAAATTATCTAAATTTTGTTGTCTGATATATGAATGACGGTCTTCTCTAGAAACGCCTTGTTCAGCACAATAATTGTATTTATTTTGAGCAATTTGACCAGCAATAGTTTTGCTCTCTAACTCATCTCCACTCTCTAGCTCCTGACTTAATTGTTTTTGATTGGTATCAAGCAAGGCTTGATTGGATTCATGAATGGCGAGTTGTTCTTTTGGGCTTAAGCCTTGTAAGGTTTGAGCGGTTGGTGTGATGCCTTGTCTATGAGTATTGATACCCTCTTGATTGAGACTTGTGCCAATATTATACGCTAAGTTGGTGATTTTGCCCATTCTTGTGGCAGAAATTTCACCTTGTCCATTGTGGTGGGCGATTTCGTGGTTTAGGGTTTCTATGGTTTTACAAATCTTAAGTCATTATTACGTTGCAACTCGCACCTAGCAACTTCGCCCAGTTGTTCTATTTGGATATTGGTGTATTTTAATAGAGCACCTATTGAATAATAGTATGTTGCAGGATGCCAATATACAAAAAGACCAATTGAGATAATAATAAATATAATATTGGTAGTTGATTTTTTTTCTTTAAAGAAAAACCAAAATAAGAAAAATAAAAAATTTAACAAAAACAAAATAGAGGATAGAATTATGGCGACAACTACGGAACTATCATGATAAATACATACCCCCTCGGAAATACCCCAAGAATCATACTTGTTTAGAAAGAAAAATATAAGAAAACAAATACACATCGATAATATAATATTAATTATTTTCATTTTATTAACTCTTTTAGTTTGTATTTTCTTTTCAAAATGCTATCTCCGTATGATGTATTTTGCATAATTTGTTCCTTTGTTAACTCTAGCCCTCGATTGTATCTTGCACCAGCAATTCTAATATGTTCATCACCCATATCTTTTGCAGGAATACCAGCATAATCCACATTTAGAGCCACTCTTAAATGTTCTGCCGTCAATTCAATATTTTTTTCTGGAATCTTTAGCGATGCTATAATTCTAGCATTACTCCAAGTAGGGTGAGCCTCTCTTACCCTAGCAATTTGAATACTTGTATTGCCAAACGATGTTTTGTCAGCTGGATTTCCAGCACCTACAAAATTAAGGATGGAGCGTCCATTGTATGCCACATCATCCACAATTAAAGGATCTCCTCCAAACTCATTATACATAACACCAGCTAATAACTCTGGAGGTATGTCATATTGTTTGGCATACTTCTCAATCTCATATTTATAATCAGACACAAACAATTCTTTTTTTCTATGCAAAAAACCACTCCCTTGTATTTGCCATTGGGCAAAATCATAAGAACTCCAAGTTGCCTTCTTATCATTTTGGTATCTGGTGCACATATCTGCGGATACCTGTGCAACTTGACACATTTGTGCTTTGTGTTGCCTTTCACTTTCTTGTCTATTGGTACCAATCCGACCAGCAACAGTTTTATTTTCAAACCCATCCCCACTCTCCTTCTCCTCCTTAAGCTGTTCTTGATTGGCATCAAGCAAGGCTTGATTTTGAGCGTGATAAGCAAGTTGTTCTTTAGTGCTTAGGTTTTGTAGGGTTTGAGTTGTTGGTGTAATTGCCTGCCTGTGGGTGTTGATGTCCTCTTGATTGAGACTTGTGCCAATATTATACGCCAAATTACCCAGTTTGCCCATTCTTGTGGCAGAAGTTTCACCTTGTCCATTGTGGTGGGTGATTTCGTGGTTTAGGGCTTCTATGGCATTGTCTAGATGGTCTATGTCAAGGTAGGTGTGTCCTTTGGTGGGATTGGCAAGCCCTTGAACCATTTCACCTTGTGGATTGGTGGTGTTTTCGGTTAAAAAGACAGTCGTGCCATCAGCACTGGTGTTTTGGGTCAGCTGTGCGTTGAGCTCATTTAGGATATCTTGGTTTTGGGCGACATCGGTTAGGTCGCCATCAATGATGGCATCCACATGGGCGTTTAGGCTGGTATTTGCTTTATCTACCCCTGTTAAGAGGTTATTTCTGGCTTGGGTTAGATTGTCTTTGGCTTTTTGAATACGAGTGTTATCATTGATGGTTTTTTCATTATCCATTAAGCCTGTTGTGATGGCAGCAGCTGCGATGGCTGGCATGCCAAAGGCAGCTTTGGCGTTGTTGGGTAGTTCCTTTTGCTCCTTTTTAATCTCCTGCCTACCTGTTTTGGTGAATACTCTGGCATCTATGGTGGTGTTGATGTCAAGACCACCTGTTTTTTGGTCTTTGATGACTTTTTGGGTGTTTAGGGCATCGGTGTTGATGTTTGTTTGGCTAAGGTCGGTGGTGGTTTGGCGTTGTCCGTTATGGGTGATGGTGTTATTGATGGTAGCACCTTGACCAATGGTGGCAAGAGCAAGGGTTTGTTTGTCATGACCTTGATTGTTTGCAGATATGCCGATATTGGATAAATCAATATCGCCTTGTTTGTTGGTAAAACCTACATTGATACCAAAGCCCTTGTTTTGGCTAGATTCTGTTGCCAGTAGGTCTTGGGTGATTAGGGTGTTGGTGGTGAAGTTTAATTGACCATTGGTTTGATTACCTTGCTCATCTACATTGATGGCGGCAATGATACCACCCGTAATAGAAGTATGATTGGCAGTTAGGCTGTGGTTTGGTTTATTGCCAGTGTTATCTGTAGTGATATAGACAATGCCTGATGGTGTATTACTGGCAGTGATATCGCTTTGGCTGTTTTGCTGATTATAGCCTAGGCTTAGACTGTTGGTACCAACGCCGATATTGCCGCCTTTGCTACCACTTTGGCTTTTTTGGGTATTTTGGCTGGTGGTAATGTTAAGCGTATCTGTGCTGTAATGACCGCCTTGTGCGTTGATGGTAGCACCGTGTAAAGTGGTGTTTTTGGCATGACCGTTCAGCTCACCCAAGTTAAGTTTGGTGTCATGAGCGGTCGTGCTTGTACTATGGCTGTGGCTTTGTTGTCTGCCCATGCCTGCTGATAGATTGCCTGAAGTGCTGATACTGGCATCAATGGTGCTCGTACTACTTTTACTTTGGCTTGTATCTTGGGTGGTGGCATGGGTTAGGGTTAACTTGTTTAGGTGGTCAATATTAAGCTTATCAATGTCGGCTTGCAATCCTTTGGTGGTAAACTCATCACCAACCAGCGTTGTATTGGCGGCGGTGATCTGAGTGCTTACAAAGTCTTGGTTGGTTTGTGTTTGATGGCTTTGGCTTTGGGTATGCGTTGCACCTAATTTGGCACTAAAGCCAAGTGTCGGTGCCGTATTAGCCGCACTGGCTGCTACTGCCCCTAAAGCGATTTGGGCATTGGCGATGTTGGCGGTTGCCATAGCCAGATTGGCTTCATAGTCGTTGATGGCATCCGCTTCAAGTTTGCCTGCCGCCACTTCATCTTGAGCATTTTCTAGTGCTTTGCGAGCATGATTGGCACTTTGGATAGCTTCTTTGACGTTTTCGGCAGCTACAGCGGTATCAACGGCGGCATGATGAATACTGGCTTCAAGACGAGTGGTATTGGTTTCGTTGCTTTGAGTGTGAGTGCTTTGATTGATGGCACCATCAAGCAAGGTGTTTTTGGCACCAATGAGTAAAGTACCTGATGTGCGATCCAAATCAAAGTTGGTAGCTTGCGTGGTTAGACTGCCGTCATTCATATCGCCAAGTACAGCCGCACTATTACCACGAACGGTTACGCCATCATGAGTGGTGCTTTGGGTAGTTTGGGTATCTGTCGTATCTGTATAAACTACAGCACCAAGTTGTAAGCGATCTTTGCCAAATTGCATACCCTCGCCAGTGATGGTTTGGCGTGTTTGGGTTTGTGTGTTTGTTTGACTGTGCTTGGCGGTGGTAAATAAAATATCATCACCCAAGACGCTGACAAAGCCGTCATCTCCTGCATCTATTACACTGCCTTGTGCGGTAACTTGGGATGCACCCAAATGGATTTGATTGGCGTTGAGTTGAGTGGTAGCCTGGGTATGGACAGTGGTATGATTGCTTTGCGATTCGGCAAGTGCAATACCCTTACCAAGTCCTAAAGCACCAGTTACCACGCCAACACCTTTCATAACATCTTTGACAAAACCACGATAGGAGCTAGAGCTTTCTTGCCAAGTTTTATTGGTTAAATCTACTGTGCCTAAATTTAGGTGCTGCATGTCGCCTGATAGGACAATGGGCTTGCCATTGTCATCAAGCTTCAAGGTACCATCATCATTAGTGGCAAGATGGGCATTGCCAACAGTGATGACTCCGTTGGGAGCTTGTAACTTGACCGCATTTAAATTGGTAGAGTTTCCTTGAATGTCAATACTACCCGCACGAACACCTGTTTGAGCAAGGGTTTCTTGGTAAAAACCATCGACATTGCCTGTATTTTTATAAAAGTTTTGAGTGGTTTGGATGGTGTTTTGATAAACACGATCTTTGACGGATTCGATGGCGACATCACCTTGCTTGGCACTGATGCTTGCTTGCTCGTTGGCTGTGATATTGGTGCCAAAAAGATCAATATCAGAATTTTTTGAAATGACATATATCTCATCGCCATCTATGCTGCTAAGCACAGCAGTGTTGCTGCTGGACTCATAGATTTTTGTAATGTCTTTGGAGCCATACCATTTGCTCTGTTGATGGGTGGATGAGCTTTGAGTACTACTTGTCGCGCGCCCTTCGCTAAAATGCACACCACCTGTAGCAATAACAGCACTTACACCCCCTGACCGAATATTGGCGGCCTTGCCTGTAATGTCTGCCCCCTGACCTGTTGTTGCAATCACAGTATCACCATAACTGCTAATATTTGGCCCCACATCTTCTGTTTGGCTGTACTTAAAGTAATTGTTGTCATCTGCCACCGCACTAATATGGTTGCTTACGGTAACAGTGCCAATGTCGATGCCGTTTTCGGCGGTGATGTCGGTACTGCCGCCATCGTTTTGTATGTTGGCAGCTTTGTTTAGGACATAGTTACCCGCTTGGATGTTTAGAGTGGTTAATGGATTACCCTGTTCATCTGTTTGGTCTTTTAAACCATCTCCCACACGGATGGTGGCGATGTGTGTGATGGTGGTGTTGGATGAAGAGCTTTGTCCTTGTGTGTTTGTTTGGGTAGCTGTTAGGCTTTCGTTGATGATTTGGTTTTTGGCATCAAGGCTCATGGCACTGTTTGCGTATATGGTGCCATGGTTGGTGATGTCATTGTTTGCTGTGATGGCAATAAAGTTGCCTTGCACAGCACCTTTATTGGTGGCGTTGTTTGCGGTGATGTTTATGCTGTCTTTGGCAATGACATTACCGTTGTTATCTAGATTGCCCGTCAGCTCTATGTTGATGTTTTTGCCAGACATGGCAGCATACCTACCATCAGGGCTAAGTGTGCCTGTCGTGATATTGGCAGATCTTAGATATAGCTTGGGTACTAAGGCATCTTGGGTTTTGGTGATGGTATTGCCATCTTTGTCTTTGGTGGTGTAGGTGATGGACTCTTTGACCAGCCAGACGATGTCGGTGGTTAAGTTTGCCATCTGATCAGGCGTAAGTGCCGTGCCAAGTGTGTAGCCGAACTGTTTGGCTGCCGTGATGCCTTGATTCATCAGCTGTTTAAAGGCTTGTTCTTGATTGGTATAATCGGTGTTGATGTGTCTGCCTGTTAATAGCTGATATTGTTCTTTGAGGTATTGCTGTTCTTTATAGCCATCAGATAGGCGTTTGTGGATGTGATTTGGGTCTGATTGTAGTGCTTTTAGCATATAATCGGACGATAGCCACTGTTTGTAATTGGTAAAGGCGGCATCGGTCTGAATCAGCGGTTGATTTGGGTCATCAGCATTGATGGTGTATAGGGCTGATGTTGGGATGATGATGTTATTGTCATTGCTGTTGATATCAATAATGACAGAGTTGTTATTGATTGTGGCTGGCTTATCAATCCTTGTGCTGCTTGCTGTGGTGTTGATGGTGGCGTTTAGGATAGGCAGCTCGTAAGTTGCCAGCGGAGCAAAGGATTGTACAAAGGCACCGCTGCCGATATCAATACGCTTATGCCTACGACCTGCACCAGAGGAGACAACTGTGCGGCTGATAAAGCGGCCATTTTCGGTTACTTTGGTTTTTTCACCATACAGACCGTTGTCAGGGTTTTGGATGACAGTATCGCCAAGCACTGCAAAGCCTGCGCCTGCATTTATCTGACTTTTATCATTAATCAGTGTATTGCCCTGAATGATAAGGTTGCCTCCTGCCACCATGCGAGCAGGGTCAGAGGTTAAAGTTTTATCCTCATAAACAACAAAGTCTACAGTGATTTCATCAATCTCTTCACCAACACGCTGGTGGCTGCCATTTGCTTGTTTGACATACAAAGCCCCAGTTGGTGCACCTTTACGGCTGGTTGGACCTAGGTAGGCTTCATCGGTGGTGTAGATATTGAGAGCCAAATCAACATCACTTTTGGTTTTGTTAAATTGGCGGTTGTATGCTCTGATGGCAAGTTCCAATGCTTCAATGGCAGCAGCATTGTTCTGTTCCCATGTTAATAAAGGAGCCATGGCTTTGGTGTAATTTGCCAAGTCTTCATTGTATTGTGTGCAGGCTTGGTTGCTTTTAGGTGCCAAGGCACAGCTTTGGGTGGTTTCATTTTCTGGCAGATCAGGCTCATCTAACAGATCCTGAGCTTTAATGCTTGGGATAGGCTCTTTGGGCGGCTCAATTTTAAAGTACGACCAGATGGCAGAATCATTGCCGTAGTTGATGATGCAGTCGCTACCCTCTGGGCAGTCAAACAATCCTGCCATTGGTTTATTGCCCAAATCATCAGTATTGGTGCTTTTTTGAATGACAGGAGCTGCCCCTGACTGCTCACGGTTGCGATAGAGTGTTTGTCCATAGACAGATTCTTCCTCTACCTTGACTGTATGCTTGTTAAAGTCGGCATTGGTGTTTAACAAGGTTTTGGTATTAACCTGCATCTGCCCACCAGATTCAATGGTTGCACCGTTATTGATGATGGCTTCGGCTTTGCCTGTGGCATGATGATTGTCATCAAGACTGCCGCCAATGTTAAGACTGTCAAGACTTGTGATTAAAGCTTGACTGTCGAAGTTTTCGTTGAATTTGCCCGCTCTGTCAGGGTTGGGGTTGTTGTTTAGGGTGTTTACACCAATATCCAGACGCTCTCTGGCTGCAATGACTGGGGCGGTGTGATGGCTGTCGGTATCACTGGCTTTGGCTGGGGTGTTGTTTAGTGTGTCGGCAGTAATGGCAAGGTGTGTGCCATAGATACGACCACCAGCCAAGTTATCAATGGTGCCTGCAGCTTTGATGAATGTGTTTTCACTGTTGATCAAGCCTTGGTTTGTGATGTCATTGGCATTCAGTGTCAAATCTTGATCGGCGGTAAATTGACTTTGGTTAATCAGCTTGCCACTTGTTGTAAACGCTAGGCGATTGGCAACAAGCTTATCCTGATCCGTGTGGGTATAGTCTGCTTGTTGGGTGATGGTCAGCGTATCAGCCGTGATAGTACCGCCATTTTGTAATTCTTTGGCAGTGATATCTGCTTGTTTGACTGCGGTAATGGTGCCGTCTTGATTGATAATACTGTCCTTGGCGATAAGTATCATATCACCACCGCTTGTCAAACTACCCTCTGCATTAATGATGGTAGATTCACTGTCAATCACCATACCATCTTTGGCACTAATATCGCCTTTGCTGTTGTCAAAGCTGGTTAATTGCCAGTTAACGGTGTCTAAGGCGATTTTACTGTCGGTGTTGGTAAGAGTCTTGGTGTTTAAGGTTTGTGCGTCAATGGATGCTTGATTGGTGTTCTTTGTCTGATTGGCGGTGATACTAATGTCGCCTGTGGCTGTGATGAGTGCTTGATCGTTTGTGTTGGTCAAAGATTTGGCTGTGATAAAACCATCAGCACTTGGTACTGGGATGGACTGAGTTGTGTCTGTGGTTGCAGGTAGTGATGGGTTTGATGAGTTGGCAGTGTTGGCTGTTGTATTGTCTTTAGAATCACTACCAATAGTACCAGCACTCTGATCGCTGCTTGGCGTGCTTGGTGCATCGAGGGTGGTTTGCTCATACAGACTTTGACCGATGACGGCTTTATTGCTGTTGGTGAGTGTGTCTGTGCTGATATTAAGACGGCCTGTGCCTGTTTGGATGAGTTTGCCTGTATTATCAAGCTGATTGGTGGTAAGTTGTAAAACACCGCCATAAATACTGCCTTGATTGTTTAAAGTATCAGTGGCATCAATTTGGGTGGTCTGAGTGCTGTGGATGGTGCCTGCACTCTCAAGGTCTTTTGTATTGATGGTGAGATTGGCTTGTTCGCTAAGCAGTGTGCCATCGTTTAGAACAGAATGATTATGGGTATTGATGGCAAGTTTGTCTTTGGCAGACAGTATGCCAGCATTGACAAGATTGCCCTGAGCATCTAGGGTGAGTGTACCGCCTGCCTGTACGCCTTTGCCAGTTGCGGTGATGACACCAGTGTTATTAACCCCAAAGCCTTTGTCCGTGCCAATCAGATGGATTTTACCAGCATACATACCACCCAAAGATGAGATGTCTAGGGCAACGCCTCGCTGTTCTTTATTGGTGGTTTGACTGGCGGATAATGCACTGGTTTGTTTATTAGTGGCATTAAGCTTGGTAAAATCACCATTTTGAAGACTGATTTGATTTTCGCCTAGAATAATATCAAGCGTATTACCTGCATAAATCTTATCATTGATTTGGGCAGTTTTGGTAATTAAAGCGGCATAATCGGTGCCTTGTAGGTTTAGTTTGCCATTGACTTCAATATGAGCAGCAGAGTTGCCACTGACTTGATAACCAGATACCTGCCCTTGATTGACTTGGCTGCCTGCTGCTGCCAGATGGGCATTGCCTGCATTGATAAGCCCTGCACCATTGACCACTAAGCCTGATGGATTAGCAATGATGACATCTGCCTTTTTACCTGCCACTTCAATGAAGCCGTTCAAATGACTTGGCTTGCTTGAATTGATTTGGTTTAAGATGGTAGAAGCTTCACCACGAGCCATAAAGGGGTTGGCTGCCACAAAGCCTGCAATTTGGGTATTTGTTGCTTGGCGGTTGTTATTTAAAATAACACCAGAACTGCCGACATCAAATTGGCTATAATGGTTATTGGATAAACCGCGAGCATTGGGGGGTGGTGATGTTGACTGAAGTGATGCCACTGGCTGTGGGTAGAACAATGGGTTGTAGTGATTTATCGGCGGATTTGTCGGCTAAGATGGTTGTTGGGGTGTTGGCGTGGGCTGACTGTAAAGCCACAAATACTGCAAAGGATAAAGCGGTTACTTTGCCCATCATGCCTTTTATTGACGGCTTGTTGCCAGCACTGACACTGTTACAAGACACACCACGAGCATATTCACAAACCGCCATCCAAGTCTGTGTGGATTTATTAAAGACGATTTTATAAATATGGTTCACGGTTCAAATCTCTGACAGATAAAAACAATAGTGATATGATTGTAACATTTTAGTATAATGATAGCAATAATTAACAATTTGTGCAGATTAACACCGCTTGATATATTCTTTTTGATATTTTTGGGAAATTTGGTGATGGCTAGATACTCCGTTCTTTTTATTTGCATGACAGCAATTTTTACTCACGGCATCGCCCTTGCCAACACCAAAAGCCAAGCCCTCCTGCAAACCCAAGATGCTCGCAATCAAGCTCTGCTTAACCAATTGGTACCCAATCCAACGGTATTAACAGGTATTGATTCCATCCCGTCTGCCATCAACGATGAGCAAGCTTTGGCAGATGATAGCAATATTTGCTTTGATATTTATCGGATTGGCTATTCGGTGTTATCACAAGATGATATTGCCTTTGCAGACAAGCTTGGCTTTGCTTTACTTCCTGAAATTATGGGCAATGGTAGTGTGTTAGGCAAGTGTATGGCGGTAGGTGATATCAATGCTGTCTTGACTCGTGTACAAAACCGCTTAATTGAACAAGGCTATGTTACCAGTCGTATTATGGTGGCTGATCAGAATTTATCTGGAGGTGAATTAAGATTAACCTTAATTCCTGGTAAGATTGCTAAAGTGCTGGTAAATACAGCAGATAGTAAAGTGCCTGTCTATGTTAAACAGACAAACATGGCTTATCCTGCTGTTTTAGACACAGCACTTACCACACAAACAGGCAAGCTATTAAACATCCGTGATTTAGAAACCATGCTTGAGAACTTTAAACGCGTGCCAAGTAGTGATGCTAATTTTAAGATTGTGCCGTCTGGTGATAAGCGTATTGGCTTTAGCGATATTTTAATTGACTATAGTCAAAACCGCCGCATTCGTGGCAGTCTAAGCGTCGATGATTCAGGCTCTAAATCCACAGGTAAATATCAAGGCATGGCAACCTTGAGTGTGGATAATTTGGCAAATTTTAATGATTTACTCTATTTAAGCTTTGGGCGGGATTTGGGTAATCAGCTTAATGACGATAAAGATTATCCGTCTAATAAAAGCAAAGGCTCTAAGAATTATGGTATTGGTTATGTATTGCCAATTAAAAATAGTTTATTACAACTAAATGCCAATCGCTACACCTATCATCAAACCGTAGCAGGCAGCACCCAAGATTATGTTTATGGTGGTACTTCTCGTGGGTATAATGCCAAATTATCACACTTAATACACAGAGATGCTCATAGCAAAAGCCATGTGTATGTCGGTGGGTTTATCAAATCTCAAGAAAGTGATATTGATGGTACAATCATCGATGTACAAACTCGTAAGATTGCTGGTTATCAAATGGGCATTACTCATGAAACCTACCTAAAACAAGGCAAGCATCAACTTACGACAGATATTTCTTATAAACGCGGCAGTGCAGCTTTTAATGCCTTGCCCTCACCAGAAGAGCTGTTTGATGAGGGTTCTGCCCGTGTCGGTATTTATCAATTAAACGCCAATCTAACAAGTAAATACAACCCAAGCATTAACAACAAACCACTACCCATCATCCACAGTACCACACTCAAAGCCCAATACGCCACAGACAGTCTAACACCAGATTTAAAGATGGCAATTGGTGGTAGGTACACTGTTAGAGGCTTTGATGGTGAGCGTTCATTGTCTGCTGATAATGGCATCTTGGTAAGACAAGACATCAGTTTTTATCCAAGTTTTTTAAATAAACAACGGGCAAATAATCAAGGCATCACAATCAACCAAAACAACCCACAAAACAGCACACGAAACAGTCAATCAAGCCATGCCATCTATTTAGGGTTGGATACAGGATACATCACCAACCACAACAAAAGCCAAAATGAGCTATTGCTTGGACAGCATCTAGTAGGTGCCGCCATTGGCATTAAAGGGCAATACATGCCAAATACAAACAACCCCTACCTAAGTTTTAATTACGACATTTTCACCTCAAAAGCAATCAGCGAGCCCACAGGTTTTTCAAACAAAGATTGGGTGAGTGGGGTGAGTTTGGGGGTGGGGTTTTAGCTGAGCAGTTTTTTAAAATTGATGTTTATCAATCAGCTATCACGCTTACCAGAGTGCAGTCATCCGCAATGAGGTGTTTAAAGCCATGAAGTCGTGGCAAGTTTTATTACTAGGACTTGCAAACTCTCAACAGGTAGAATTTCATCAACTCTTGCTTGCCTTGAATGGGTTCAGGAGAGCAAGCGAGATTATTATTTTAATCTAGTTTACGGGCTGTGATGAAGCTTTGATTTGATCAGCATAAAGTTTTGAACAGTCTTCATAATTTTGAATATTTCTTCTATGTAGTTTAGTCTATAGCACCAGATTTTACCATTTTGCAATTTATAGGCAATATATAATAAGATCAACTCTCTGTCACTTTTGATATCATAATTTGAGAATTTTTATCACAAAAGTAATCAAAACCTTTTAGGTTGTTATCTAAGAAAAATTGATTTTCAATCACATCACCCTCTTTGGTTACTTTAAGATAAAATATTTTTACGACACTATTATTTCAAACACCCAAAGCCTTTAAGCCTTTTCTAACAATCCATTGTTTGGGCTGCGAAAAATCGCACCATCAAAAGTAATCAATCCTCCCTGCACTAGAAAATCCTGCAAATCATACTTTGATTTCAATACATTGTTATCCAAGTCATAATTAAGCTTTTTTTCAAATCTGGATACAATGAATAATTTATCCAAAGATAGAATATTATTGATAATATGATTGTGAGAAAACAGATTTTTTTCATCAATCATTTCCTTTTGTGAAAATTTTCTTGAAATAATCACAAAACCCCATATAAAGCCTATCGCTTTATATGGGAAATAAAGTTGTAATTTTAGCACATTTTACACCTGCCCATTGTCCGACTGGGCAGCGGTAGGTTTAGCTTCGCCCTGTTGATAGCCCTGCCTTGCCGTTTGTCCAGAGTGCTTTGGCAAGCACCCGCCACGGCGAGAGCTTGGGATTGGGTTTTTGACCTCGTCCAATCAATGCCATTTGTGCCATATACCAGTCCATCTCAAGCACTGCACCGACTTTATTATCAACAAAACCAACGCCTGTTTTGATGCGGTTCGTGGTGATGGTCTGATAACTGTTGTTTTTGATTTGATTGGGCAAATCAGGCATCAGGGCAAACGGGCGTGCCATGCCAACAAAGTCTAAATGCCCACTTTGCAGTGCTTCATTCATGACATGGGTTGAGCGAAAACCGCCTGTAATAATCAGCGGAGCAGTGCAGACAGCACGGGCTTTTTCGGCATAATCAAGGAAAAAAGCCTCGCGTTTTTTGGTGCTTTCTTTGGCAGTGAGCATTTCTGGACTTTCGTAATTACCGCCCGAAATTTCAATAAAATCAATGCCAAGCTCTGCCATTTTTTGCACCACTTGAATGCTGTCTTGCTCATCAAAACCGCCTTTTTGAAAATCGGCAGAATTTAATTTCACCCCCACCAAAAATCCAGACGGCACAGCAGCACGGATTGCCTGATACACCGCCACCAAAAACCGCATACGATTTTCAAGGCTGCCACCCCATTTGTCGCTACGGCGATTGTGGTGCGGTGAGAGAAACTGGCTGATTAAATAGCCATGTGCTGCATGAATCTGCACGCCACTAAAACCAGCCTTGGCGGCGATTTTGGCAGTGTCGGCAAAATTTTGTATCAAAGTCTCAATCTCATGCTCTGCCAACTCTCGCGGCGGATTGATAAAACCGTCCATGCCCTTCAAAGCAACGGCACTGGGAGCGACTGGCGTGGCATTCACCACTTTTGGCGACTGCTTACCTGCATGATTAATCTGCATAATCAGCAAAGTATCATTTTGCGTCCCTGCCTTCGCCCATGATTTGAGCATATCCATGCTTCGCTCATCGGTCAGCACCACATCGGCCAAAGAACCCTTGCCGTTCTCAGCAACCATCACATTGCCCGTTACCAACACACCTGCACCGCCCTTTGCCCATGCATCGTACAGATTGACCAGCGTCTGTGTTGGCTGGCTTGACTGTGCCAACTGCTCCTCCATTGCGGATTTAAAAAAGCGGTTTTTGGCGATTTGACCAGTTGCAAAACCAAATGGTTGGAATAGCATAATAGCTCCTTAAAGTTTATAAGTTTAAATATTTAAACCTATTATAATAAAAAAATCAGCCTTGTCAAGCAAAATTATCAGGCTGCCCTACTTTTTTATGGCCCAGCGGTACAAAATCCACAACCATCGCCAAATCGCCAAATCGCCAAATTTATGCTTGGATTATATTTGCAGAAATAAAATTGCCAAAGTCTCTAAAGTTCTGCGGCTTATTTTTCTAATTTTTTCAATCCTTTTTCTAGAATTAAAATTTAAACACCTTCGCTCCCCTTTCGTGGGATTTCTAGCAACCAGAGATTTTTTTAAATAATTCAACTCCTTCAATGGTTTAATTTGATTGTTTGATAGCCAAATCAAGTTGTATATTCCCAGCTTCATTAAATGGCATTAATCTGTCAATAAATTATTATCTATACGCAAATAAGCACCTTAGCAGTAGCAATCTTAACCAGTTTTCATTCTCTGAAACTTTAGCATATTCGGAAAAATTATGTCTTTAGCAGAGATAAAGCAGTGGATACTTGTGTTGCTAGAAAAAGAATAAGACATTAGTACCCCAATTCTTCCGCCCTATCAATTAAATAATTGTCAAAATCGAACGATTGGTTGAAATAATCTTTATCGTTATTATTTTCTGTAGCCCCAAGCAAAAACCTGAATACAATACCATCAATATTATTATCGTATATGATACCAAATAGCTTATCATTTAAATCCCACGCCAGATCATTTAACTCATCTAGATTGACTTGGCTATCTTTTGCAATTCTTTTAAATGAAGAAATTGTTTTTCATGGATATTTAATTCATCATCGCATCTGTCTAAATAATCATATAGTTCTTTTATTTCAGCTCTCATTTTAAAGTTACTCCTAGTTGTTCAGATACATATTGACAAGCTAGACAGGGTTTTTTAGGTGTTTGATACTAGTATTTTTTGTAGAAAGGGGTGTAAATCTTTCATTGGAGTTATGCCACTCACTCCAGTTATGTGCGGAGAAATTCGTTGGGGCATCAATGGGGCTGCCTTCAAATTTATTTTTTACACACCATCAATCAAATCATAGTTGATGCAATTTCCCAAAATTGGGTCATAGTATCCAAATCGGTTATATGCCAGCCTGCTTTCTTCATCTAGCCACTGTCCAGCAAACAGTATTTTGGGGTCAAGCGGACCGGTTTTCGGTAGTCATTCGGGAAGCATAATCCCCAAAGCGTCAGTTTTTCTTTTCGCCAAACCGTTCTGCCCCAAGCTAAAATATTTCACACTTATCGCCAGCACAGACTATCAAAATAATACCATTCCAGCTAAAATATACCCCATCTCTCGCCAAATGCCATTTTGGCTGGGTTTAGCACCAAAAATAAATTAAAAATCCATCGGAACAATAAGATGACTGTGCCGTTTATCCTTGTGGATCTAATTATCATCGCCATGATGATTTATACGCTATTTAAAATATTCAAAGGCAAAGAGATTTTTACCACAGAAGTCAAACCACAAACTTTGGAATTTATGATTGAAAAATCAGGATTTTATGCCCTTTGGATACACGCCAAATTACTCAAATTAAACCCTGCCCGAGCGTATCCTGCCACGATTTTAAATCAAGACAAACAGCCGCTCCTTCGCTTTCCGATTACTGGCTATGTTGCCAAGAATAGTTTTGCAGAGGGCAGGCAGATTTATCGCATCTGGTATCTAAAAGCTGGGCGGTATTATTTGCATATCGAGCACAAAGCACCCAAATTTTTTAAGCCCAGCGAGCAGCCAAATGCACGCTATCAACTCAAAGAAACCATGCCACTGCTGGTGCCGATGGGAGTTATACTGCTTGTGGTGCTTGCCAATATCATTATCCAGCAGCTAAGTTAAATTAACCAACTATCAATAAATCAATAAGGAAACAATATGGGCTGGCTTGCTCAATTATTCGGCAAAAAAATCAACAAACCCAAGCAATCGCTCAAAGAAATTTATCTGCAATTTGCCCAAATCATCAGCGATAATGATGACGCCGTCTTGGACAAAGTCCGAAGCCTATTTGAACAAACGCCGATATTTTTGGCGACACATCAGCACTGCTATGACGAACGAGGCATAAACCCCGAGCAAATATCGCAAGAGGCGTTGTATTGGATTAGTTTTGCTGATATTTTGATTACCCATCATTATGCTGCCGAATTTGACTGGAAAGAAGAGCTGGTAGATTTTGAGTATTTTTTGCAAAATTTACAAGGATTTAAATCATTTCCTACGATTGATTTTCCTGTGCTGGATGCAAGCGGAGCGGTTCACTTGTGGATAGAGCAAATCAATGCCCATTGGCAAAACCAACCGCTTGTGTTGATGCAGCAGGATATTGACAGTGATAGCCACATTGTTTTTCCGATAAAAAAAGAGTATATGGCTTTTTTAAAAACAACAAGCGAACAAATAGGGCAGAAATTTGCCGAGACAATATAAAAACGGCTGCTTTTAGCCCATGCCACAACTTTGGCAACATCAGCAAACCTGCTTTGGCTAAAAGCACCGTTTTTTAATACCACTTAACAATCAAGAGCTGTTTTATTTGATAAATTGGCTTTCAGGCAGCCTAAAAGCACCCTGCTCAATTCCGCATCGCAACCACAATCTTGCCTCGCGTCCGCCCTGTTTGCAATTTGGCAAATGCCGCAGCAATCTCATCAAAAGCATAAACTTCTTGGGTTTGTGGCGTGATATGCCCCTTTTCAACCAACTGGGCAATCTTGGCAAGCTGACCGCCGCTTGCTTTCATAAATAAAAATTGATAATCCACCTGTTTTTGACGACAGGCACGGCGGACTTTGTAGCTAAGCAGCCACATCACCCCCTGCAGCAGCTTGTTCAATCCTGCCTGCTTGGCATATTCTGGCGTTGGCGGCCCTGAAATAGAAATCAGGCAGCCGCCTTGTTTTAGCACCTGTAGCGAATCAAGCAGCGTTTTTTCGTCCAGACTGTTTAGTACAACATCATAATCCTGCAAAACATCGGCAAAATGCTGCTTTTTATAATCAATCACCACATCAGCACCCAAGTTTTTGACAAAATCTACATTGGCAGTGCTGGTCGTGGTCGCAACAATCGCCCCCAAATGTTTGGCAAGAGCGATGGCAACCGAACCCACACCGCCTGCCCCTGCATGAATCAGCACCTTTTGCCCTGCCTGAATCTTGGCAATCTCCACCAATGCCTGCCACGCTGTCAAAGCCACAAGCGGCAACCCTGCAGCATCAGTCATTGAAACATTGGCAGGTTTTTTGGCAGCATCATCTTGGCAAATGGCGATTTTTTCGGCAAATGCCCCTATCCTGCCATCGCGTGGACGGGCAAAAACTTCATCACCCACTTGAAAATCACGAACATTGCTCCCCACTGCCACAACCGTCCCTGCTACATCATGCCCCAAAATCAGCGGAAATTGATATGGCACCAACAGCTTCAACTCGCCACTTTTAATGCGTAAATCTAAATGGTTCAGCCCTGCGGCAGCAACCTGCACCAACACATCATCATCACCGACCATCGGCTCGGCAACCTCGGCCAAAGTCGCAGGTGTTTTTTGATAACGGTTAATAAAATATGCCTTCATCGCCCTGTACTCCAAATAATTATCAAGTTTAAAAACATCAATTTTTGTCAATGACCATCATCAGGAAAATCAAACATACTACCATGCCCACCTGCCAAATAATACCGTCAAATCAGCAGCCTTATTTGACTGACAGAGTGGGTGTTTGCCAATTACCGCACAAACTTGGCAGCGTCTTTACAGTCTTTGAGACTTTATCCAAGCCAAACAGCCTTAGACTTTTCAGGGTTAAGTGGCGTGTGTCCGCCTTTTAAGCTGGCAACAATCACTTGCAATCCTCATTGCCGTGCCTACCCATATAAAGATCGGCTCTGAGCTACAGCCCTGTTTGGTGGGCTGGGTTTGGTGGCAATCCTGATAACAACTGCCAATAAATGAGCCATATTGACATTTTTATGGTTATAAGTTTAAAAATTTAAACTTATTATAAGACATTATTGGCAAAAATCAAGAAATTTAGCAAATCAATGTCAAAAATCAACTTATCTACCAAGGGTAAAACCTTGTTTTTATTTTTGATTCGGTTCCGCCAATCTTTTGTTTTAAAAATCAAGAACTTGACCAAATTATCAGCAATAATCACATGCCAAGACAATTACATCTTTAAACCAAATAATTTGAGCATAATGGCGGATATGAAAGAAATTTACACGATAAGGCAGTTTAGATTTATCTTATTTTGCCAAATCATTTGGCAGGAATATTGATTGGGTTATATCAGATAGTACAATCATCTGTTGTGAATAAAATTGATTTAAAAGCCAAGTTACATACCGTGCCAAATCAATTTAGTTGCCACGGCTTTCGGCATAAATCATTACCAAGCCACCAGCAAACACCAGTCCCAAGCCGCACAGTTTGAGCCAGTTCACCTTTTGCACAGGCAAACCAAACCAGCCAGTTGTGGCAAGCAGTGTAGAAAACAGCATCTGCCCCAAAAACACCCACAGCAAGGTGTTGGCGGCACCGATTTTTGGGGCGGCGATAAACATAAACAGAATATAAAAACTGCCCAAAAACCCCGTCAGCCACATCCACCACTGAGCATATTGCACTTGTGGTGGTTTGATACCACCGCTAAACACCAGCGACAGCACCAGTGATGCTATCGCCCCACCTACATACAGATAAAAAGTGGCTTGC
Organism: Moraxella cuniculi; assembly: GCF_900637105.1. Lineage (NCBI taxonomy): Bacteria > Pseudomonadati > Pseudomonadota > Gammaproteobacteria > Moraxellales > Moraxellaceae > Moraxella > Moraxella cuniculi. The sequence goes on from NZ_LR134343.1 coordinate 1,872,662, forward strand.
AACTGGCTGGCGTGCGTGCTTTGACGAAATGCATTCACCATCGCCAGCTGCAACGGAATAATCAGTCCGCCCAAGATGCTAAACGCAATATAGGGAAGTGGGTTCATGATAATTCTTTTTTAATTCCAGTCCAAAATAAATTTAGATTTGTCAATAATTCATCAAATTCTTGTTGAAATTTGCTTTGTTTTTTATCAGTATCGATAAATTGCCAAATTGTTTGATTTAGGTCTTCGGCATGCCTAGCCCCTGTACCATCTAAGTGAATTTCATAAAAATCAGCAATATCATGTCATTGTGATGGCGAAAATACACCCTTTGACTGACTCTTGCCTTGATAAAGCAATTCCAGCTGTGGTAAAGCGTGTATTTCTTGAGCTAGTGCAGCCCTAACATTACATACACATCTTGCTGAAATAATTTTTCTGCACCAGATTTCAAGCTCATTGTGCTTGACAATCCTTTTGAAAAAACCAAATCTTTTTGGTATAGACCATGAGCATATACACAAGATGATTTGTTGAACAAAAAAGCATGTGAACTTTCTTTGCTCACTCCTTCATTAAGAATAACAAAGAATACATTAACACGCAAGCAGAAAAATCATAAATACATTTGCAACTCTTTAACTTAACCACTCTAAGTTAAATTATCTCGTTCTCCGCCAAATCAGGGCAATGCTCTGCCATCAGAGCAACCAACTGCTCCAGTCGCTCAATCGGCTCGTGCATGGCAATGGCATAAAACCGCTCCTTGCCAACCTGCTCAACCGACACCGTCCCCGCCTGCAACATGAGCTTTAGATGGTGCGAAACCGCAGGACGCGACAGATGCAGCCGCTCGGTCAATCCACCAACATTCATCGCACCGTTTTGCAGCAACAGGTACAAAATCTTGTGGCGGTTTTCATCTGCCAGTACCGTAAAAATCGGAATGCAGTCTTTTAGCAATTGCAAAGTTTGTTGATGGCTCATTGTGTTTATATATTTAAAAATTTAAACCAATTATAAAGAAATTTTGGCAAAAATCAAGCATTTTTATGATTAAGATAACTTTTATTAATTAAAAATTAAACCATTTCAAATTAATGCCAAAATAACCAAAATTTTATCCATCAAATATCCAGCACAAGGTAGCTTGCTCGTTGCTGATGGTCAAATTTTTTACTATAATGATTTTATAATTCTTATCAATCAGAATATCGCACAGGGATTTTTGTTTTATAAAATAAAAATCAATAAGGGCAATCAATGCAAAATCTGACACAATTGCAGTACTGGCTGTATGAACATATCCCCGCCTGTCAGGCACTGGGATTGGTGCTACAGCAGGCAGAAGCTGGCAAAGTAACTTTGTCGGCAGATTTTGCCATTAATCGCAATCACCATGGTACGATTTTTGGCGGCAGTCAATCACTCATGGCAACTGCGTGTGCATGGCTTGCTGTGCATACGCAATTTACACAAGCACAGGGCAATATTGTCATTCGCCAAAGCCACATTCGCTATCTTGCTCCAGCAAACGACAAGATTGTTGCTTCGTGCCAGATTTTACCAGAACAAAAACACGCCTGCCAAACCATGCTTGACAAAAAAGACAAAGGCAAAATCACCGTCCTATGCCAGCTATCATGCCACAAGCAAACTGTGGCAGTATTTGAGGGCGAATTTGTCATCAATACCGCAAGAAGTTCAAGTGATAAGTACAACCACGACAGTAAATGACACACTTTAATATCTTATAAAAACCCAAAAACTTAGAGAATCAGGCAAGAGTTTTGGATAAATAAGATACCAGTTGTTAGACAAACTTGCTAAAATGGTTTTGGATTTTTGGCATGGTGTCAGAATTTGTGGATGATTCACCCTGATGTTTTATTTTATTTGATGGAGTTTTTATGAAAATTTTTTATCACACAAGTGCAACAGCAACAGGCGGTCGTGATGGACATACCCAAGTTGATGATGGTTCAATGGGTTTTGATTTGGTTGGTTTTCAAAATGACAGTGGAAAAGTTGGCACAAATCCAGAACAGCTTTTTGCGATGGGCTATGCAGCGTGCTTTGACAGTGCGATGAATCATGTTGCTCCAACCTTAGGTATTAAACCTAGTAAATCTAGTACTACTGTGAGTGTTGGTATTGGGCAAAAACCAGACGGTGCGTTTGGTCTTGATTTGGATATTACCATCACGGTGGAAGGATTGAGCGAAGATGAAGCAAAAACCTTAATCAAAAAAGCCCACGAAGTTTGTCCATATTCCAACGCCACCCGTGGCAATGTGGAAGTACGTTTGCATGTTAAGGTGGTGAGTTCGTTTGATTTGTAAGTTTTTATAAAAATACAATTATTTAATAATTAACCAATGTGCATAAATATAGCACAAATGCAAAGCCATGGGCAGCATGATTAATCCCTGCTATTTGCAGCTTGAAAAGTCGGGTAGCTAATATCCGACTTTATTTCTTGCAGCACACAATCGGTCGAATGTTTGCGATATCAAGCACGGTCATGCCACACAGTCAAAAATTGCAAAACTTCATTAAATCAGCTATTATAATCATTTTATACGATAGTTTTATAAGAGAAATTTTATGACATCATGGTCTGAAGGTTATGTCAGCGACATCAATTATACCTATGGTTATTATAGCGAGCTAAATCCACAGAATCTCACCGTGCCTTTTTTGATGGCGGGTATTGCCCCACCAAAAATTCGCCATGCTTGCGAGCTAGGATTTGGTCAGGGATTATCAATCAATATCCACAGTGCAGGCAGTGATATTAATTGGCATGGGACAGATTTTAACCCAGACCAAGCACTATTTGCCCAACATCTCTCAGCACAAGCCAACACAACGCACAAAACGCAGCTATACGATCAAAGTTTTGCTCAATTTTGTTCGCGTGAAGACTTGCCAGAGTTTGATTATATCGGACTGCATGGCATTTGGTCGTGGATTTCTGATGACAATCGCCGCATTATTGTTGATTTTATTCGCCGCAAATTGCGAGTCGGTGGCGTACTATATATCAGCTACAACACTCTGCCTGGCTGGTCTGGATTATCGCCCTTGCGTCATTTATTCGTTGAGCATGATTTAAAAAATTCATCAAATGCCAACACCAGACAGATTAACACTCAGCAAGCCATCAACCAAACCCAAGCTGTGCTACAACTTAGCGACCGCTTGATTCGCCAAACGCCAGAGCTATTAAACAGAGCCAATGATTTGACAAGCAAAAATATGAACTATCTGGCACATGAGTATCTCAACCGTGATTGGCAGCCCATGTATTACTCGCAGGTTGAAGATTGGCTGGCTGATGCCAAAATGAGCTATGCCTGCTCTGCTTATTATTTGGACGATTATGATGATTGCCTATTTAATAATGAACAAAAAGAGTATTTAAATAGCATTAACAATAAATCGCTCAAACAAACCACCAAAGACTATCTGCTCAACCGACAATTTCGCCGCGACTACTGGGTAAAAGGCAGCTATCAGCTCAATTCGGCAGAATATCTACAAGCGTGGGAAGAGCTGTCTGTGATACTCATCAAAAATCCAGATGAGCTAAATGCGTCCATCACCCATTATCGCAACATCACCATTATGGATGAATTGTTCTTGCCTTTGGTTGATATTGTTAAAGATGGCAAAATTCACTCTGTCAAAAAACTTATTGAACAATTGGCAGGCAAACTAAGCAAGCAGCAAGTCATCAGCCTGTTGGCATTGTTGATTGGCAAAAATGACATCGCCCTTGCTCAAGACAAAGAGCAAATCAAAGCAAGTCTGCCACATTGTCAAAAACTCAACCTGCACCTAGTGAACCGTGCCAAAACCAGCGGTGAGATTTACCATCTTGCCAGCCCTGTAACAACCTCTGGCATTGGTTTAACTCGTATTGAACAATTGTTTGTGCTGGCACATTATAATAAAGTTGCCAAAGATGGCTGGGCTGATTTTGTTTGGCAAATCCTAAAAGCCGACAACCAAACACTCATCAAAGACAATCAGCCACTCTCTGGTGATGAAGACAATCTGGCAGAGCTGCAATCTTTGGCAGAAAAGTTCATCAAAACCCAAATGCCGATTCTCAAGCGATTGCAAATCATTGATTAACCAATCCGCCAGCAAGGTGAATTATGAATCATGCACAGCTACTGGCAGAGCTTGTCGCCACGCAACAAGGGGCGATTGCTCGCCATCAACTGCCCGACCAATCATATGTCTGGATAAGGCGAGCCAGTCGTCGCCATTCTATACATAAATACCGCCTGCTGGGGTTTTTTAGTCGCTTGCTTGGCTTGCCATTATTAAGCCCTGTACAAAATTTTGGGGGTACAGCTGCCATCGCAACAGAAGTGCATCGCTTGACCCAGTTGCGTCAGGCTGGTGTTTATGTGCCTGTGCTACTTGCCTGTCAAGATGATGCGTTGATGATGAGTGATTTGCAAAGCGACACGCTTGAGCATAAAATTTGGCAAGCCAATGCCGATGAGGCGGTACGATGGTTTGAGCAAGGCATTCAAGCCATTACTTTAGTGCATGAGCGTGGTCAGTACCTAAGCCAAGCCTTTGCCCGCAACATCATCGCAGGCGAGCAGATTGGCTTTATTGATTTTGAGGATGACCCCATCAAGGTGCTAAGCCTTGCCCAATGCCAAGCACGAGACTGGCTGTGCTACCTACAAAGCACCGCCATTTTGTTAAACAACAAGGGCAGACTAAATCAAGCACGGCAAATCTGGCAAGCCACTGCAAACAGCCTACCTGCACAAATGCGTGATGAAATTTATCGCACCGTCATGCCGTTGCGTTGGATACGGCATTTTAATCACCGCAAGTTTGGTGGCGATACCGTAAAACTTGCCTCACTGGTCGTACTGCTGGATAAAAATGGCTAAATCCCAGCCATTATGACGGTGTACGCTAAAGTGCGGATTGCAAACATCCATCAATCAACCGCCGTCAGACAATCAACCAACGGCTGATATAAAATATCAGCAAGCTGCTCGGTATCTTGGATAACGGCCAGTGGATTGTTATCGCCGAGCAGTCGTTGCCATGCCTTTCCAAGATAACCATCAGCATAGCTATTTTCTAGCCATTGGCTGAAATTTTTACTGCTAAAATCCAGCTTCCCCTGCCTCTTAAGATCAACGATTGTCAGGGCGTTTGCAGGAGCAAGGGCGATCGGCAACTTATTGATAAGCAGTGCAGTAAGCAAATAAGCTGTTAATAATCGTTTGGCAACAAGGCTTGTTATTGGGCGAAACATCATTACAGATTTTTTGGCAAAACTCAGCCCTGTTAGCTCACTACCAACTTTGGTAAACTGCCAAATACTCGTCCCACGCCCTGCATGGACATCAGCCTCGCTGGTATTTCGCCAAACCTGCCACGCCAAATGCAGTAGCCAAAATTTCAAAAGCTGCGTTACTGTTGCTGTATTGGGCAACACTTGCAACCAAAGCTCTTCATTGCTTGCTGGCACTTGTGCCACAATATTAACGGACAAATCCGCCAAGTCCAGCAAAATGCTACGCTCATCAGTTTTGCTTATCAATAGCGAATACACAAAAGTACCGTCCGCTGCGGTTACGCCAGCTGGCAACGATGATTGTAACTGTGCCAAAGTTTCGTCATCTGCGTCTGTCAGCACTTGATAAAACTGCTCTGTCAATGCCAACAGCTGCTGTACTTGCTCATCAAGATTACTCAGACGATTTGCCCCTGCTGGCAATACATTGCCAAAATATAGCGAAAATATTCCTTTGGCAGCTGCCGTTTTCTGTGCCGTACCCCAATCCAACTGCTGACAATCTGGAGCTGCGTTCATATTCATCAGCTGCTGATGATAAGGTAGGCTTGCTGTTTTTGTATCAAACAACCCTGCCGCCATCGCTTCGCATAATGTCTGTTTTAGCCCAAAACCATCAAGAGTCGCCAGCACCAACGGCTCTTCGCCCTGCTCATCAAGTTGCTCATCAAAAACTGGTAATTTTTGTTCAAGATAACCGCTGGCAGGATTGCGTAAATTGCGATGCAGCTGCGTAATATTTATTGTCGTTGGCAGACTGATTTGCCAATCACGCAACAAATCATCAGCAGGCATAATATCGCCATCAAGCACCGCCGTCAGTACATCGGCAAGCAGTTGATATGTCTGCACATCAAGCAAAGTGATTGGTGATTTTTTGCCTGCTTGTGGCTCATCAAGCAAAGCTCGCACCTGCTGCCACAAAGGTGCTGGCGGCAACTGGTTGCGTTGTGCTTGTTTTAGCACGAGCTGCTTTTGGATAAAATCTGCCATCGGTTGCTCGCAATCATTATCATCAAGATGATAAAACAGCGAAACATCAAATGCTGTCGGTGCGTGCCAAGTCAGCAAATACGCCTCAATCAAACGAGGTAGACGCTCGCTAAGTTGCTGATATTCTGCCGCCGATTCATCAGCCAACGGCGAATCAGGCAATTGCCAATTAACATGATTTTTAAAGAATTCTAACAACTCTCCCACTGGCGAAGCTGGCAAAAGCTGCGTGCCATCACCAGCGACAGCGGTATAAAAAATTGCACAAGCATCACGACTGCACAGCAATGCGTCCAAAAATGCCCCATTGTCATCATCTTCATTAAACCTGTCGCCACGCCGCTTTAGCCCTGCACGCATCAAATCCATTCTCATGACACGATCTTGTCTTGGGAAGGCGGATAAATTCATCTCAAGCATCAGCGTTAGCCCAAACGGAATGCTACGCAATGCCCCAAAACGAGCAAAAGTAATCACGCCAGAATGCTCGGCACTGATGGCTTGGGTTGCGACCAAGTGGCGAATGCTTTCTAGAACAAACGCCAAAGACAGCTGAATTTGCTCTGAATTTTGCGAGGTATTTGGCAGATTATGATAGTATTTATTGGCACGGACGCTGGCAGCAATGCTGTTTTTTGCCTCAAAAATCGCACGCATTTGTGGCGTTTGTTGCCATTTGGCAAAATACGGCTCAATAACTTGCGTTTCGATTTTGTCCAGCCAATTTTCAATCAAATCAATCTGGTTGTAATCCTCTCGCAATTTATCAAACGCTGTGTAAATCGTGCAAAGCATCTCAACAATGCTCTGATCAGCCAAAGTAACACCTGCCAAAGGCAGACTGGCTTCGGCAAATTGCTGCTGCCATCTAAAGGGGTATAATAAGCTGTTTGGCTCTGTCTCCACGCTTGGCGTTATTAGCCCCAAAACAATCCTATCTAGTGCATAGGCAAAACTATAGCGATAGTCAGTGTCCGCCCCGTCAAGTGTTGCTGCAAGGTGCTTGGCATCAAAACCGCGAACAAAACCTGCTTGCTCAAGCAGCCAACAGGCACGGCTAACCTCATCAAAACTTAGCCCAAAGCTATCGTACACCGCTGGCATCATCAGCCACTGACAAAAATCCTCACGATAAAACCGCGAACCTGTCGCCCCCAGCAAGGAATAAAACCCTGTAATCGCCTCCATCAAATCATCAATTTCACGGTTGGTTGTTCCTGTGATTTTGGCAGGCAAAACCAACCCATCAAGACACACACCCTCACCAAATACCAAGCGAATCAAAGGCTCAGCAGCGGAAACATCAGGCAGATACACCACCACATCAGAAAGCTTTCGCTGACTGCCATCATCGTTTGGTTCATTAAGATAACGAGCAATCAAGGTGCGTGCGATTTCTAATTGGCGTTTTAGATTATGGCAAGCATGAATGCTTAAACTTGGCAAGCGTTCGGTAGCATCAGGCAGCTTCATCAGGCTTGGTGGCTTGGTTTTTTCTGCAAGGCTTTGTGTGAGTGTTGATAATACCGATTTGCCAAGCCAATCCTTCGCCCCTTGTTCATCAAGCATCAAAATATCAGCTTTTAATTGTTGTAGCAAGCCATCACCTGTCGGCGTGATAAAATCATCATGCCAATGCACCTGCCAGCTTTGTGGCATTTGTTCATGATGATAAAAATCATTAGGCACGCTGTCTTTTTCATAATAAAACTCACCACCTGACATATCGGCAAGCATGGCAAAAGTCTCTCGAGATTCTTTGCCAAGCCGAGAAAGCAGTGCATGCCCATGGTCTTTATAATAAATAAGCTCTGGCTTGATGATACGCTGCTTATCCAGCCACTGTTTATCAACAATGTCCGCCCAGAACATCTGCGAAGGGTTCAGGTGCAGTAAATGCACATCAATGTACACGGACAGTTGCTTTAAAAACTGCAACTCCACCACAGGAATTTGTTGTACGGTGAACAAATGTAGCGTACTTGGCAATAATTGATACGCCTCATAAGCCAGCTGGCTACCTCTCTTGCCAGCAAGCACCGCCCAAAATCTCTGCTCCAAATTCTCACGATAAGCATATACCGCAGCAAATAATTGTTGCCACAGATAGCCAAGCAGCTTTTCAAGATGTTGATATTGCTCCACCAGCCAATCGGGACTTGCCTCAGTATCATCATACTTGGCAGCAAATCTATCCTTATCGGCAAGCATTTGCTCCACACTGGTTGGCAGCGGTTTACCATGCGTCCAAGCGTGCAGCCATTCTGGACGATGAGTTAGATAGCGTACATACACCGCCGACAATTCCTCGCAGGCTTGCCAAAGGCGATGCTCGGGTATTTTTTGCTGTTTGTCATCATACAAACCGAGCAAAAATTCGCACAAAGGGTGATTGTCATCGGATAAAATTGCTGACAATTGCGTATCGGACAGTGCATTAATATGACCAAAAATTCGCCAACGCATGACCGAGCCTGACAAAACCGCCACTTCAGGTACTTTTAAGGCATCATGAGGGTGATGTTCGGCATCTGCCTGTAGCACTTTTTGGATTAACTGCCACTGATACTGACCCCAAAATTGTGCCACAAACAGCGTACTGATGCCAATTTTGTCCGCCACGGCACGCATAAGCCAATCGCCCAGCACCATTGAGGGAACAATGACGGTGAATTTGGCAAACACCAAATCGGCCAGCGTTTGCGTTTTTGCTGCATTTTGTCGGTATTGTTCTACCAAATGCTCAAGCAAAATGGCAGTATCATTTGATTGCGTAATGCGAAACATAATAGTCAGCTAAAATCATCTATGGCGGACAAATTGCCGTATTTTAGCAATTTGACCACAAAAAGGCATTTGGCACATGGTGATATAATCTGTCAGATGATACATTTGCCCAATCAAGCAATTGCTACACCACAAAGTCTTTGCCCAGATAGACCTTTCTGACCAATTCATTGGCCAAAATTTCATCTTTGTTACCTGCGGAGATAATTGTACCTTCAGAGACAATGTAGGCTTTTTGACAAATAGACAGCGTTTCACGCACATTATGGTCGGTAATCAGCACTCCAATGCCACGCATACGCAAAGATTCAATCACCTGCATAATATCGCCAACCGAAATCGGATCCACCCCTGCAAATGGCTCGTCAAGCAAAATAAACTTTGGATTTGATGCCAGACAGCGGGCAATCTCACAGCGGCGACGCTCACCCCCAGAGACGCTCATACCCAGCGAATGACGCACATGCTCAAGATGAAATTCCGCCATCAATTTCTCAAGCTCATTGAGTTGGGCTGCCTTGTCCAGCTCCTTACGAGTCTGCAAAATCGCCATGATATTTTGTTCGATGGTTAATTTGCGAAAAATTGATGCCTCTTGGGGCAGATAACCAATGCCCTGTGCAGCACGCTCATGCATGGCGTATTTCGAGATATCTTTGCCACCAAGCATAACCTGCCCTTTGTCCATCGGCACAAGCCCAATCACCATATAAAAACTGGTGGTCTTGCCTGCACCATTTGGCCCCAAAATCCCAACAACCTGCCCTTGTTCAATCTCAAACGAAACATCTTTTACCACCCAGCGTTGCCCATAACGCTTGCCAAGATGGTGCATTGATAAGGTTGTCATAGCAGCCCCTTAGCGTACGCCTCGCCGTGAGCCTGACTCACTGGGCGGAAAAACCAGCTCAACACGCTGACCACCCCCTGCATTGGCCTCAACATCTCCTGCTGATAGGCTGTAGCGAATAACATTACCCGAAAAACTTGAGCCAGCTTGAGTAAGTTTGGCGTTGCCTGTCAAAGTTACAATGCCCGTAACCGCATTATAGTCAATGCGATTGGCCTGACCTTTGGCAAGTCCTTTTTCTTGGGTGATGATTTGTTGCATGGTTGCAGGTCTGCCTGTTGCCACAGCTGAATTGATGCTGCGATTGGCAGTATTTAGATTGACCGTGAGGTTATCTGCGGCAATTTTTAGCGTGCCTTGCTCGATGGTTACATTGCCCGAATAAGTGGTAACACCTGTGCGTTCGCTGTAGGTGGCACGGTCTGCCAATAGGCGAATCGGTTGATTGGCATCAGATGGCAAGGCAGCTGCAATCAATGGCGTGATTGATAAAGTTAGCACCAATGCTGAATTTTTTAATAAATTTTTAATAAACATACCAAGTACTCAAACCTAAATTATCCAATAAAATAAACATCAACAATCAAGCTAAAATAACGGCTTATTTTGGCGTTTGGGTGCATTGAACAACACTTCAATTTTGTCAAATTCATAATCGCCAGTTTGTAAATTGGCACGAAATCCCGCTGCCTTAAACTTGTCCTCACCTTGCGTAACCACCAAAGGCTCTTGGCTTGATACCGTGCGAGATTTGGTATTGCCAAGCAATGCTGCACCCTCAATCACCATTTCAGGCTTGGTGGCTGTAGCAGCTCGCACCATGCGAAAGCCCTGCGACAGCGACAAATCACCCGTTGTCTGTGCCAAAGTGGCACGCTTGGCAGTGAGCGTGTATTTTTCACCTGCTGGCGGTTGCCAATGAATGCTTGCACCCAGCATTTCATCTTCGCCACTTGTGTTTTGTACCAGCGAATCAGCAGTGAGCGTGTATTCGGTTTCGCCAGTTTCTGGGTTGGTTTGTACAGCACTAATCTGCACAACTTCAGAGCTGGCAACAGGTGCTTGTGGCAAAGCAGGTTTTATCTCCACTTCCTCTTGATAAAAAAACCATGCTGCGACAGCCAATGCCATCACACCAAGCACGCTGAGAATTCGGATATTCATTACATCAAGCCATTCATTTGGTTATATTATTGAAATTTTTTAACAAAATCATCAAATTTATCTTGTGCCTGCAAAATCAGCTCACACACCTCTCGCACTGCACCCTGTCCGCCTGTTTTTTGGGTAACATAGTCTGCCACCGCTTGCGTTTGCATACAGCCATTGGCAACGCTGATGCCAAAACCTGCCTCACGCACCGCCTTTAAATCTGGCAAATCATCGCCCATATAGGCACACTCTGACAAATCCAAACCCAGTTGTGCCGCCAAATCCATCAAAGCGACAAACTTATCGTCTCTGCCCTGTATCACATGGGCAATGCCCAATTCTTTGGCACGCCGCTCAACCATCGCAGAACTCCGCCCTGTGATGATGGCAAGCACCACGCCTGCCTGCCTTACCGCCTGCAAACCCAGCCCATCTTGCACAAAAAACGCTTTGGTTTCCACGCCTTGTGCATCATAGATGATTTGCCCATCTGACAGCACGCCATCAACATCCATCGCAAACAGCTTGATATTTTTTGCCTTTTGTAAAATTTGCTCACTCATGTCATAACATCTTATCGCATTGATGAATTAACTTTAATTGATATTAAAGCTATTTATCATTATAAATTCATAAAACAGCCCATCATTTTCTTGGGCTTATCACGCCAACAACCAACATTATCCCACATCACAGAATGCACAATTGGGCAAAATTAATCGGTTTTTATTTATTGTTAATAAATAAATTCTTAAAATAGAGCTTGAATTTTGATAAAAAATCGCAAATTTTGAGTTGATTCATGTCAATAAACCAACTGCTTTTTGCAAGTTTATGGCAAAATTCCCAATCCGCCAACCATACCACAAAGTATGATTCATCAGCTCACACCTGCTTTTAACAAATCATGGATACTAATCACACCGACCAACTTATCCGCCTCCACCACCAATAATTGACTGATGGCATGCTGATTCATCAGCGTCAAAGCATCTGATGCACGCATTTGCCCATCAATGGTTTTTGGCATGGTGGTCATCAAATCAGCAATGGCAACGGTCAAATCTTGATTCTCGGCAAGTTTGCGTCGCAAATCACCATCGGTAAAAATGCCCAACACCCTATCAGATTCATCAACCACCACCGCCAAGCCCAATCGCCCATGCGTCATCACCAACAAAGTTTCATGCAGGCTTGTTTGCTTATGCACCACAGGCAAATTGTTGGTATGCATGACATCTTGTACTCGCGTCAATAGCTTACGCCCCAATGCACCAGCAGGGTGCGATAAGGCAAAATCATCACTGGTAAAGCCTCGTGCGTGCAACAAAACCACTGCCAAAGCATCGCCCAGTGCCAGTGTTGCTGTTGTGCTAGAAGTAGGTGCCAGACCCAATGGGCAAGCCTCTTCGGACAGACCAAGCGTCAAAGCAATATCGGCAGCCCTTGGCAACACGCCCCGTGTATCACGACTGATACTAATCATCGGAATGCCCAATTGCTTCACCACAGGCAACAGCATACGAATCTCGTCAGACTCGCCAGAGTTTGAGATGGCTATCAGCACATCGCCTGCCACCAACATACCCAAATCTCCATGCCCAGCCTCACCGGGGTGCATAAAAAACGCAGGCGTGCCTGTAGAGGCAAAAGTTGCGGCAATTTTGCGACCGATATGCCCCGATTTGCCCATGCCTGTTACCACCACACGCCCTTGGCATGCCAAAATCGTCTGGCAAGCTGCCACAAAACGCTCATCAAGCTGCTCAATCAACAAATCAAGTGCTCGCTGCTCTGTGTTAATGGCAGTAATGGCAGTCTGAATAAAATCAATTGTCTGTTTGGCAGTTGTCATACACGACCCAAATTGACCCAGCTATTTTTGCAAAGATAACATTAAATACCGCTATAATAGCATATTTTGCAATAAAATTTGCTGATTATTTGTGTCTTTTGTTATTTATCAAGGCTTTATCCTGACCATGCGGAGGTAGCCCGCCAAAAGCCCAGACGGCGACACAACAATGCCCACAAAATCCAAAGACACTGTGGGCATTTGTATCGTGCAAACCTTGGCAAAATCATCAAGGCAGAGGCATCAATCAGGCTTATTGTTCAAATTCATCGTCTTCGGCGAATTTGCCATCAGGTTTGCTATCAAAGCCTGTGCGGTTAAAGCTACGGTTATCGGAAGCGTCAAATGATTTGCCATCAAAGCCACGCTCCTCAAAGCCTGTGCGATCAAAACCCTGTCTGTCATAGCCCATACCGCCTCGCTCAAAGCCAGACTGATTCATGCCACCAATGGTTGATGATTGATAAGCTGACGATCTATCAAAGCCCTGTCTATCATAACCTGATTGTGGCGTGCGGGTAAATCCCCCTTGTGGACGCGTACCTGTAGCCTGATACGCCCCAGCTGCCGAACGCTCAAAACCAGTTTGTCTCTCAAAACCACCTTGATAACTGCCACTTGTCATCACACCCAAACCGCTTGCTTGATAGCCGCCTGTTTGCGGTGTTTGACCGCCTTCGGTGCGTGGATTGCGTGTTGGCACAACCGTTGAAATGGCGTGCTTATAAACCATTTGGCTAACTGTATTTTTTAACAAAATTACATATTGGTCAAATGACTCAATTTGTCCTTGTAGTTTAATGCCATTCACCAAAAAAATTGACACAGGAATACGATCTTTACGCAAGGCATTTAAGAAAGGATCTTGCAAGGTTTGTCCTTTTGACATAACGCTCTCCAGTTAAATAGCTCAGGCAATGCAAATGGTTCTACCCTAGTATTGCATGAATTGCTGTTGTACTTGTTGTATGCTATCAAATGACGCTATTGTTAAATTAGTTGTCGTCGCTTTGTCTATCAAGGCAAGTTGTCTTAGCCAAGTGTACTGGCGTTTTGCCAACTGCCTTGTTGCATATAATGCCTTATTTTTCATATCTTGACAAGCCACAGCCTCTGTGTTTGTTGTAGTTTTTTGCATTTTTTTGTCAAAATGGTGATTATTTGATATGTTTTGGGGCGAGATGGCAGATTGTTTGAGCAGATAATACGGCTGCAAGCCATGATGATTGACCACACATTCATGATGGATTGCCACCAAATAGTCCAAAACTTGGCGATAGCCCACCGCTCGCATTGCGGGCATTTCGGCGGTCAGATCTGGATAACTGATTAACAACTGCACCACTTCATCAACAAATCCCGCCGCCCACATCAACTGCAAACGCCGCTCGATTCGCTCATGCAGCCACGCTCTGTCTGGATTGACAATGATACCATACCACCGCCATTGCGGATTGTCGCTTAGGGCAATTTTTGGCAAAGTCTGCCAATAACTCATCGGTTGTGCTGTTTGTAAATGCACCTCAACCGCTCGTGTGATTCGCTGAGTATCGGTTATTTTTAGTTTTTGGCAAATTATCGGGTCGTGCTGCAAAAGGTATTCATACAAAGCAGCATTGCCCTGCTCATGCAGCCACTGTTGCACCTTTTGGCGAACCGACTGCACGGTTTGTGGTACGCTTGAAATACCATCAAGCAGTGCCATGTAGTACATCATCGTACCACCGACAAGCAGCGGTATTTTGCCTTTGGCATGAATTTGCCCGATCAACCGCTCAACATCGTGGACAAAATTTGCCACGCTATAGCTGTCAGTTGGTCGGATAATGTCCACCAGATGATGCGGAAATTCTCTCAACTCTTCAGCGGTTGGCTTGGCAGTGCCAATATTCATGCCCTGATAAATCAATGCACTGTCCACCGAAATTAACTCAAATCTGCCCGTCTGATACAGCTGGCACGCCAAATCAGTTTTGCCGCTGGCGGTTGGCGACATCAAGCACACCACGGCATTATCAGGCAGATTGTGATAAGTTGGTAATTGGCACAGCATCAAGCAAGCTCCAAGCCAACCAGCTCCACATAACGACTGTCATCATCACGGCGTGTCAGCTTGATTTGATAGTCAGGTGGTGGCAATACCGCATCAGCACGGCTTGCCCACTCAATGATAAGCAGAGCATTCTCTTCAGAAAAATATTCAAAAAACCCAATAAAATCAAGCTCTTCTGGGTCATTTAATCGGTAAAAATCAGCATGATAAATTGGCTTAATCACACCATTTTTGGTAAGCTGATAAGGCTCAACCAGTGTATAAGTCGGGCTTTTGACCGCACCATTATGCCCCATCGCTTGTAGCCAATAGCGAGTCAAAGTGGTCTTGCCCGCCCCCAAATCGCCAGACAACCACACACTGCCTGTTAGATTTAATGCTGCCAATTTTTTTGCCAAAATTTGCGTATCTGCCTCAGTTGCCAAAATCATCTGACTGGTTATTAGACTCATGATACATCAACCTGCAAAGCCACTTTGGGATTGATGAATTTTTCGCCATTGATGAGTTTGTTATACATCAATGGATCATGCCACTCGGCACGCACTTCATCACTAAATTCAAAATCCGCCAAGTTTAATTTGCCCATTTGCTCATTTTGCACATCTTCAATAAAACACTGGGCATAACCCGTTGCCGTCTCATGCACAATCACCGAATACACCATCACATCACTTTCACCATTTTGCATTTGGGTTTGTTGCAAAATCGCATCAGCCCAGAAAAATATCACCCTGCTAAATTGCTCTGCTGAGGGTGATACTGGCATTGCCACCCATCTGGCACTAAAGTTTTTGCACGCTGCGATATACTCTGGATCGTCTTTTTGCCAAAAGGTAATGGCATGATCAAAACTATCAATAATGTCCTTGATTGCACTTTTTAATAAGCCAAAATCATACACCATCTGCCCATGGTCGAGTCGATTTGCCTGCAAAATTAGCTCAACTTGGTAGCTATGTCCATGAATTGAATATTTGCAGCGATTTGATGAACAATTACGCACAATGTGTGCATTTTCAAACTTGAATAATTTGCGGATTCGCATAAGTTGCCTTTTAATAATCAGTCAATTTTATTATTATATCACAGTGCATCTTGGCGTGTACAAAGCATCTAAGGCTCAATCAAAAACGCACCGAAAGTCTCGATGCGTTTTCTTAATCGTAAAAATCTTAGGCAAACTGCAACAATCTATCGCCGTCAGCATCACGGATACGAGTTGGCAAGCCCATTTGGTTTAGCAGATTGATAAATGGCTTTGCGTCCAATTCCTCAACATTAACCATCGTGCCGACATTCCACTGCTCTGTCGCAATCAACAAAGCAGCAGCAACAGGTGGCACGCCTGCTGTGTAAGAAATGCCCTGACTGCCAACCTCTGCATAAGCCTCTTGGTGATCGGCGATATTATAAATAAAAATCTCTTGCTCCTTGCCGTCTTTTGTGCCTTTTACTTTGTTGCCAATGCAGGTCTTGCCTGTATAATTGGCGGCCAAACTTGAAGGGTCTGGCAATACCGCTTTAACAACTTTTAATGGCACAACTTCCAAGCCCTCTGCTGTTGTAACAGGCTGCTCGGATAACAGGCCTAGATTTTTTAGTACGCCAAAAACATTCATATAATGCTCACCAAAACCCATCCAAAAACGGATATTTGGCACATTGAGGTTTTTGTGCAATGAATGCAGCTCATCATGACCGCTCAAGTAGCTGTTTTGTACACCAACGACAGGCAGGTCATCTGTGCGTTTGACCTCAAACATTTGGTTGGTTTGCCACGCATTATTTTGCCAAGAATATACCACGCCAGTGAATTCACGAAAATTAATCTCAGGGTCAAAATTGGTGGCAAAATATTTGCCATGACTGCCTGCATTAATGTCAATAATATCGATATCAGTTACACTGTCTGTATCAAAATACTCAACACCAAGCCGTGCATACGCATTGACCACACCGGGGTCAAAGCCCACGCCCAAAATTGCCGTTACGCCTGCGTCCTTAAAGGCATCTCTTTTTTGCCATTCGTAATTTTCATACCATGGTGGTGTTTCGCAAATTTTGCGTGGATTTTCATAAATTGCCGTATCCAAATAATGCGTCTTGGTTGCAATACACGCATCCATGACACTCATATTAACAAAAGGCGAACCAACATTGATGACAATATCTGCATCAATCTTGGTAATCAACGCCGCCACTGCCTGAGTATCTAGTGCATCTACAGCATGCGTATGCAATACCGCCGCACGCTTAAAACTGCCCTTGTCAGCAACGCTTTGGGCAATCGCCTCGCACTTTGATAGCGTGCGTGAGGCAATGTGAATCTCACCAAAAATATCGTTCGCCATCGCACATTTGTGTGCAACAACTTGAGCAACGCCGCCTGCACCGATAATGAGTACATTTTTTGGCTGTGTCATAAATCCTCCTTCGTGTCCCAACCAGACCAATCAACTGCGTGCATGAATTAAAAAGGAAGACTTCAGAAAAATTCATGCACCCAAATTTATACCCTTTGGCAAACCAATCATGATAGCGATTTTTTGCTAATTTTTCAAGCATTTATCACGCCATGTAGCTGTATTTCATCTTGCCAGCATTCACTTAGGATAAACTTGCTTTATAATCTTGATAATCAAACTGCCTTTGGATAACGATTTCGCCATTTTCACGGACAATGACTATCGCAGGCATATCCACGCCATTGAACCAGTTTTTTTTCACCATGGTATAGGCAGCTGCATTGGCAAAAACCACTTTATCGCCAACTTCTAGCGGTGCATCAAGTACATAATCGCCAAAAATATCCCCCGCCAAACAAGATTTGCCATAAATACGCACCGAGCCGTCATCGCTACCATCACCATCAAAATCACCCCCTTTGATGTGATAGGCGGTTTGATTAACGCACGCCAATGGTGCCGATTGGCGATAGATTAATAAATCCAACATATGTGCCTCAATAGAGGCATCAACCACTGCCAACGGCTTGCCATTGTGCAGCGTATCCAGCACGGTTGTTACCAGTTCAGCCGCTTGATGCACCGCAGCCTCACCCGGCTCAAGGTAGATTTGTACACCATAGCGTTCGCTAAAATCCTGCAACCGTTTGGCAAATGCCGAAATGGGGTAATTATCAGCGATATAATGAATTCCACCGCCAAAACTCACCCAGTCTAGCTGATGAAATAATGCAGAAAAACGATTCTCAATCTCGGTTAGGCTTTGGTTAAATGCATCAAAATCGTCATTTTCGCAATTATTATGAATCATTACGCCGCTGATGCGATCTGCTACAGCCAAGATTTTATCAACATCATGCTCGCCCAACCGACTAAAAGGTCTGGCAGGATCGGCGATTAAAAAAGAAGAGTTGCTTGTTTTTGGGTTAATGCGTAAGCCCACAGCGACGCCTGCATCGCGTGCCTTTTGCTCAAATCTTGTCAGCTGGTTAAATGAATTAAAAATAATCTTATCAGCATAACTTAATACTTCATCAATCTCATGGTCAGCATACGCCACACTATAAGCGTGCGTCTCCCCTCCAAAGCACTCACGACCCAATCTCACCTCATTTAGTGATGATGAAGTCGTTCCAAATAAATACGGCTTCATCGCCTCAAACACGCCCCAAGTGGCAAAGCATTTTAAAGCAAGCAATGGCTCGGCACCCGACTGTGCTGATATTTGTTGGGCGATTTTTAAATTATTCACAATCGCTCGCTCGTCAAGCAAATAGTATGGCGTTTTGATGCCACTAAGTGTCTGTTGCTGCTCTTTGGATAATTGAGCAAATAGTGAGGCCATGATTTTCCTTAAGTTATCTGGATAGATTATTTAAAATATTTAATTAATTTGTCAAAATATGCCCAAGCAATGATTGTCAGGCTTGCCAAAATTGTAACAAAAAATGGGTAGATTGGGCAAGCCCTGATGACTTGATACCAACCCACCGCCACTCATCAAAGCTACAAAAAGCTACGCAGAAAAACACATTTTATTGATAAAATTTGCTACAATAAGTGATATTTATCAATAATTGACATATTATGAGCATGGAAAATACCAACACAACCGACTTTTCTACCGATGCAACAAGCCTGACAGACACCAGCGTGCTGGCTGGTAAGTTTGGCGATGGCTTTTTATTGGGTTGGCAACAAATTTTTGGCAATATCAAGCACAGCTACAGCAAGGTTGCTGATAATTTGGTTGATGAAATTTTGGTCAGCTTAAGCCAAAAACAAGTCAATGACGCACTGTATCAGTTTGTTACCAAAAATGTTGGGCTGCTACACAACCTAAAACTTGACATTCATGATGGTTGGCTTAGGCTAACTTGCACGGTTGATACTATGGGAATTTTTGCAACCGTTGCCAGCAATTTTGAGTTGGTGCATCTACAGCTTGATCGCCACACTCAAAGGCTGGTTCTACGACAAATCAGCAATACCGAGGTCATTGAACTGCACAGCAAACAATGGTACAAAGCTCCTGCCGCTCGTTTTGCCGTTGCCAGTTATCGTTTAATAACAGGTAAAGATCCCCTACCTTTTATCTTAAACAGCATTAAAATAAAAGGCATTGCATTTACCGAGCATAAAGGCGATGTTATTTATCTGGAGATTGGTCGCTGGCTTAAGGGCAACGAAACCATCATGAACACGCTCAAAAAAGCCCAAGTCAATACTGGCACACTAAAGACCCAACAGCTTTTGCTAAAAATCCAGCCAAATTTTGGTGATATTTTGAGTTTGGGCGACCCCAATGCCGATATCATTAGCGAAAAAGACAACCCTGATAATCAAGGCAAAAAATAACCAAACGCCCACTTAATTATTAATAATATTAAATAATTTATGTTATCTGTATTATTAATTTTGCTTGGTTTGTTTGCTTAAGACAATCAATTTTTCGAGCAGTTCGATAACCACTTGTTTCTCAACGGCTTTGGTATTGATTTGATAAAATTTATCAGCAATGATGATGGCCACGCTGTAATAAACCAAGCCTTTTTTGTCGGTAAATTGCTCAAGCAAAACTGGCGTGTCGGCTATTTGGTCATTTTGCAGTTCAATCACTCGCTCAAATGGTGCATCAGCACTCAGCTGCGTCTCAAAAATCTCAATGCGTGCCTTAGTTTCTGGATATTCAAATAAACGATAAAGCGACCCATATGCCCCTGTAGCATTTGGCTTACCTTCGTATTGCCGACCTGTTAGCACAAATTGCTTTGGCAAAATCGCACCAAACGCCACTGGGGCAAAGGTCGTTGGCTTTTTTTGCCCAAAACGGTAATTCATCTTGGCATGAGTGGCTTGCTTAAATTGCACGCCAAGCCCTTGGGTGGTATTGCCATAACGCTGTAGCGATTTTAGCTGCTGGGCTGCTTGTATCTTATTGCTACTTTGTTCAATACTGACATCACGCACATAAATCGCTGCGTCAGGCGTTGTGGCACTTGCCTTTTGTATCGGTGTGATATCGCTGGCAACAACCTTCTCAACAATCTCTTTGTTTGCACTACGCCAATATGTCAATGCCAGCAAGGCTGCCCCTGTTAGCACTACGCCTGCTGCCAGCTTGTGTTTCTTGCTGATTTTTTGCATTATTTCCCACCTTAGGATAATATCTGCCTGTTTGCAAAGCGTTATTGTGCCATGATGGGTATGGCTTGATTGTTATTTTTTGTAGTTGTTGCCAAATCTGAAAGGTTGGCTTGACAAAATGCTAGGCGGTGGATTTGGGCGGATTGGGGCTATCAAACAAAGGCAGCTGCTGCTCATCGGCAGCATGATAGCTGACTTGAGTTGTGCCAGTAAATGTGCAGCAACACGCCAAGACCTCATTATCAGCAAGCGTGGCGATTGGTTTCTTAATATATTTAACCTCACCTGTATGAGCAACCACGGTCATGCGACAAGAGCCACAATAACCCTCTTGGCATTCATAACGCACCTGTTTATGCTGTGTGCGAATCATGCCATTTAGCAACGTTTCGTGTTCATGCAGATAAAATCGCATTTCATCGGTAAATACCCAGCCCATATTATCACTGCGATTTATCAATAAAGCATAAAAGCCACAAACTGCTGCCGTTATCAATCCAGTCTATTGTTATCACAGCTCAAAGTCGTCCAGATCCACATCGTCCAAATCCGAATCAATCTGACCGACCAGATAGGTGGTGATTTCGGTTTCTTGTGGAGCGACTTGCACATTATCTGATGCAAGCCAAGCATTAATCCAAGGAATCGGGTTGCTTTTGGTCTCAAAAATCGCTGGCAAACCAATCGCTGCCATGCGTGTGTTGGTGATAAATTCAATGTATTGGCACAAAATATCTCGATTAAGACCAATCATTGAGCCGTCTTTAAACAGATAATCCGCCCACGCTTTTTCTTGCTCGGCAGCACTTTTGAAAATCTCAATCGCCTCATCTCGGCAGGCTTCGGCAATCGCCACCATCTCTGGATCATCACGACCCTGTCGCATCAAATTGATGATGTGCTGCGTGCCATTAAGGTGCAATGCCTCATCACGAGCAATCATCTTGATAATCTTGGCATTGCCCTCCATCAGTTTACGCTCAGCAAAGGCAAAAGAGCAGGCAAAAGATACATAAAATCTAATTGCCTCCAACACATTCACAGCGACAATGCACAGATACAGTTGTTTTTTTAATTTGGGTAAATTCACCTCAACTGACTCGCCATCAATATCATAAACCCCCTCGCCGTGCAAATCGTATAATTTGGCACACAGGTGCAAGTCATCATAATATTTGGCAATGTCAGCTGCTCGCTCCAAGATATATTCATTATCAACAATATCTTCAAAGATTTTGCTAGGATCATTGACAACATTGCGAATAATATGCGTATAACTGCGAGAATGAATCGTCTCGCTGAATGACCATGTCTCAATCCAAGTCTCAAGCTCTGGAATCGACACCAAAGGCAGCAGCACCACATTTGGACTGCGACCTTGGATACTATCAAGCAAGGTTTGGTATTTTAAATTGCTCAAAAAAATGTGCTGTTCATGCACTGACAACTCAGCAAAATCAATGCGATCTTTGGATACATCGATCTCCTCTGGTCGCCAAAAAAATGACAATTGCTTTTCGATTAATTGCTCAAAAATTGGGTGTTTTTGCTGATCGTAACGAGACACATTGACAGGCTGACCAAAAAACATTGGTTCAAGCAAGGCGTTATTTTTGGTTTGGCAAAAAATAGAATAATGCATAAGTTGTCCCAATTTCTCATTAAAACTTATAATTAGATTTCGTTTTGATTGATATAAATGAATCAAGCCAAAAGACACGGCACGCAAGTATCAATTGTAACACAAAATGCCAAGTTAGCAACCGATTGCACAAGTTTTTTAGCAAAAATATGCCACCATTGGCTTGGCTGTAACTTACCGAAAATTTTGCAATAATTTCTTACAATTACACAACGGAAAATGCGTTTTGTTCTGACTTATAATGCAATTGCTTGCTAAACACAAGCCAAATTAAAAATTTTTTTATAGGAGCGTAACATGAAAAAAATCATTCCTGCTGTTATGGTCGCCTTGATTAGCACCACTGCATTTGCCAACTCTGCCCCGCAGTCAGATGCACGCCAAGCAGACGCAGCAACCAGCAAGACTCGTGTCGTTAATTATACTTGCCAAAATGACCAAAAAGTCAGCGTCCGTTACGGCTTTGATAAAAACAACAAACCAACTTATGCTCAAGCAAACCTAAATGGCAAAGACCGTTTTATGCCAATCAACCCAAGCCGCACTGACGAGACAGGCACGGTGTTTGGTGATGAAAACAACTTTAGCCTAATGGCAAATACCATCACGCCAAAAAATGTCAAAAAATCTCGCATGAGCATTCAAGACCCAGCCAGTCAGATTATTTACAAAGACTGCAAAACCACCAAAAAAGGCAAAAAACGCCGCTAATTATTCCACATAAAAACAGCTCTAATTGAGCTGTTTTTTGTTTAATTAGCCAAACTGTCCAAGCCTCGTGATAAATCTGCGATGATATCTTGGACATCTTCAAGCCCTACCGATAGGCGAATCAAACCATCGCTAACGCCTGCCTGCATACGAGCCTCTGGCGTCATGCGAAAATGTGTCGTGGTTGCAGGGTGAGTGATGGTGGATTTGGCATCGCCCAAATTATTGGTAATGCTAATCATCTGTGTGCTGTCAATCACCTGCCATGCTGACGCTTGGTCTGCAACCTCAAAACCAATAATCGCACCAAATGCACCGCCCTGCACGCCTGTCAATGCGTTATGCTGGCGTTTTGCAATTTCGTGGCTTGGGTGCGTTGGCAATCCAGAAAAATGCACGGCTTTTACCTGCGGATGATTGATTAAGAATTGGGCAACTTGGTTGGCATTTTCGCAGTGTGCCTTCATGCGTAATGACAGCGTCTCAAGCCCTTTTAGCAGCACCCAAGCATTAAATGGCGATAAGCTAATTCCCCCTGTACGCACCACGCCAAATGCCTTTTCCATCAGCTCGTCCGAACCAATCAACGCACCACCCAGCACACGACCTTGACCATCGATATATTTGCTTGCCGAATGAATCACCACATCAGCCCCCAAATCAAGCGGTTTTTGTAATACAGGGGTGGCAAAGCAATTATCAACTATCAATAACGCACCATGCCCATGTGCAAGCTCGCTTAAAAATTGCAAATCGGCAATTTGTGCCAGAGGGTTGGACGGGCTTTCACAATACAAAACCTTGGTATTTGGGCGAATCGCCGCTGCCCATGCAGCATTATCAAAGCAATCAACATAGCTGACCTCAACCCCAAACGCCTGAAAATAAGTGTCAAACAACGCCACCGAAGAGCCGAATAATTGCTTGGCACACAACAAATGATCGCCCGCTTGCAAATATGCCAAGCACATGGTCAAAATCGCCCCCATGCCACTGGCGGTGGCAACACAGCGTTCGCCATTTTCAAGCAATGCCAATCGGCGTTCAAAGGCTCGCACGGTTGGATTGGTGTGCCGTGAATAGACATTGCCTTTTTTATTACCATTGAAATGATCGGCAGCATCTTGGGCATTTTTATACACATAGCTGCTGGTGGCAAAAATCGCCTCGCTGTGCTCACCCTCGTCCGTACGATGATACCCGCCACGCACCGCCAAAGTTTGCTCAAAAAAACCAAGGCTTGGATCAAGTGCATCTGATTGCCAATTTGGGTCAAGTTGAGTCATGATAAATCCTTACAATGATTAATGATATGCCAAGCAGTTGCAATGCTTGTTTTGATAATGATAAGCATAGCACAGTTTTTTAAAATTTTCAGCAAGACAAGCAATCCATGGTTATTTTGCCTTACGATGCCATTAATTTATTAAATTTTAATAATTATATTTTTAATAAAAAATAATTTTCTATTTATTTACAAGGGATTAATTCCAAAATAGAAAATCAAAAGTCAGTTTTTTTGCTGGATTTTTGCTGGATTTGGCGTAAAATAGCGACCCAATATCATTATCCATAACAAAGAGTCGATTATGTCAAAATTACATTCGCTAAAAAAATACGCACTCATCGGTGCGACCATCAGCGCAGCACTAAGCTTGACCGCCTGCTCAAAAAACGAGCCAGCAGCAAGCAATGAATCCGCCAGTACCGCAAGCACTACCAGTGATTCAGGTGCGATTGAGCTGCTGAATGTTTCATACGATGTGTCAAGAGATTTTTATAAAGAATATAATGAAATCTTTAAAAAATACTATGTGGGCAAATATCCAGATGCCAAAATCGACATCAAACAATCACATGGTGGCTCAAGCAAACAAGCCCTTTCTGTTAAGAATGGCTTGCAAGCTGATGTAGCAACTATGAATCAGGGTTCGGATATTGAACTGCTTGCTGATGCCAAGCTGGTTGATAGCAATTGGCGTCAATCCTTCCCAAATAACGCCATTCCGTTTACCAGCACCATCGTATTTTTGGTGCGTGAAGGCAACCCAAAAGGCGTAAAAGACTGGAATGACCTTGCCAAACAAGGTACCGAAATTGTCATCGCCAACCCCAAAACCACAGGCAATGGCCGCTATGCGTTCTTGGGTGCTTATGGCTATGGCTTGCAGACATTTAAACAAGATGAAACACAAACCAAAGCCTTCGCCAAGCAGCTACTTGGCAATGTCAAAGTCTTTGAAAACGGTGGTCGTGCAGCAACCACCACCTTTGCACAACGAGGCATTGGCGATGTTTTGATCACCTTTGAAAACGAAGCCAATGTCATCAAAGGCAAATTTGGCAATGTTGAGATTGTTTATCCAAGCTACACAATCAATGCAGAAAATCCTGTTGCAGTAGTCAAAGCAACCACCGACAGCAAAGGCACAACCGAAGCTGCCACCGAGTATCTTAACTATCTGTACAGCGATGAAGCACAGCAATTGGCAACCAAGTTTTTCTTACGCCCAAGCAATGCTGACATCTTGGCACAAAACCAAGACAAATTCCCTGCCATGACCACCTTCTTTCCAAATGATGTTTTTGGCGACTGGACAAGCATCATGAGCACCTATTTTAGCGATGGTGGCATCTACGATCAGCTCGCCGTTGAGGCACAAAAGCAAAATAAATAAAGCGATCGCAAATCCAGCCAAGCTGCCAACAGGTTGCTTGGCTATTTTTTGGCGATTTGCATACTTTTATTGTTTTTAAATTATTTACTTAAAAATTATTAAATAATATAATCTGAAAATGCCAAAAATTGAGAAATATTTTAAATAAAATTTATTTATCATGTCAGATATACCGATATTTCAGCAAAAATCAAAAAATTTTCAAAAAAATGCTTGACGGCAATTTTATTTACTGTATAATACGCACCCATAAAGCAAATATGCGGGAATAGCTCAGTTGGTAGAGCACAACCTTGCCAAGGTTGGGGTCGCGAGTTCGAATCTCGTTTCCCGCTCCAAATTCTAAAAGTCCAAGTCAATGATTTGGGCGGTTTATTTTGTTAAAAAATAAACCCCATTGCTGGGGTTTATATATCTTAAGCCTTAAAATAAAATACGACCGATTAACGCTATTCCAGCAATGCCTTTAAAGGCATCAAACAAATTAAACACACTGCCTGAGAATGGATTGCCCAGCCTAAATAAGATAAAGGGGTCTAAGATACCTATCATACCCAATTGCATAGACATCAATTGTAGCAATAAGATGGTAGCAGGTTTTTTGCCTATGGCTCTGGTTAGTACACCTTGAAAGCGTATAAAGAATTTCATAAACATAAACAATCCCATTCTATCTAGGTACTGTAATGCCATGTGCTGTGGTACATCAAAGTTTAAGAATATACTTTGTGCTTCTGCTGCTGCTTCATTAAAGCTCATGCCTTTACTTCTACGGTGTTCCATCAAAGCCACCTTAGCTGAGAAGTCAGAGAATTGTATTAACCCGCCCTGCTGATAATAGTTTTTCTTCCTTCTTCGTGATTCACTGTTTTTAAGAATAAGTACAACTCTTTGCCATCTATTTATGATTATGAAATTTATAATTATGCCTAAATAATTTTTCGGCCCTGGTTCAAAAAGTATGCTACACCCACCCATAGTTGATATAATGAAACACCAAGTCAAATGCTTTAAGATGATTGGTTAGGTTTTTAGAGAAACAACACGTTTTTCTAAATGCTCGCCTAGCAAAGGTTCTAAGCCTTGTGTTATTGCCTTCAATACCAACGGTGAAGCGTTTACCCACTTGTTTGATAGAGTGCTTAAAAGCCGTCAGAAAGCTGTCCCAATCATCACAAGCAATTTTATCAAAACTTATACCTAAACTCATCAGTTTTGACCTTAACTGTTTGGCAGTAGCAAGGTTTCTTTTGCCCCATACATAGGCAACAATCTCACCTGTGTGTCTATCGTACGCATAGATGAGCCAAACTTTGTTTTTCTTGTTACCCACATAAGTCCAAAACTCATCTATCTTTAAGGTATTGTAATGCTTTTGTCTTGGTTTGATTTGGTGATTACTGTTTGCAAGCACACTAAGCACTTTGCCCTTACTCACTTGTTCAAGTATCACAATGTCAGCAATGCTACAACCACGAACTAACATTAAGCGTATTTTGTTATCTATGTAAGATTGACAACCTTTGTAAGTAAGCTGTAAATGATGAACAAACTGTTTATGACAATCTTTGCAAAAATAGTTTTGTTTGCCATAGCTTTTTATGCCATTTTTCTTTATACTAACCGATAGGCAACTTGGGCAAGTAATGGTAATTTGTGTCTTCATAACCGTAAATTACCAACTTTTGTGCAAGTTGTCTTTTTAGTTTTTGTTACAGCATACTTTTTGGGCTACTGCCATATTTTTTATCAAAAACTGTTATTAGGAAAAATAATGAAACCAAAATCCGCCCTGTTTGTTTGTCTTGGTAATATTTGCAGAAGCCCATCTGCCGAAGCCATCATGCGTCAAAAATGCCAAGAGGCACAGCTTGATATCCGCCTAGATTCAGCAGGCACCGCAGCTTTTCATATCAACGAAAGCCCCGATGATCGTGCCATTCAGCTTGGGTTATGATTTAAGCACACTCAAAGCTCGGCAGGTATCTGTGGAGGATTTTTATGAGTTTGAGATGATTTTTGCGATGGATAAGAATAACTTAAAAGATCTAAAAACCCTGCACGCTCGTGCTGTACTATACGCAGACAACCGCAAAGTTGCCACACTTGGGTTATTTGACCCACAAGGCAAAGCCGTTACCGACCCTTATTATGGCGATATCAAGGATTTTTTGGCGATGTTTGAGCATTTGGAGAGTATTGCTGATGGCTATCTTGCCACATGGCAAGCCTGATAGCCTTTTGCGATTGACTTATAAGCCCAGCAACGATTATAATGCCTGAAACTTAACACGATGATGCACATGATTCAAACTTATCACAATTACGACTTATCCGCCATGAATACGATGGCACTCAACTCATGTGCAGACACTGCCATCGTGGTGCATGATGAGGCAGCCCTGCCGAGCATTCACCCTACTGGCAGATGGTTTGTGCTTGCTGGTGGTAGCAATGTGCTGCTGCCAAGCGTGCTAAATGCCACCGTCATTTTGCCACGCATGCTTGGCAAACATATCCTAAACGAAAACGATGATGAGATTTTGCTTGAGGTAAAAGCTGGCGAAAATTGGCACGACTTGGTTAGCCATTGCACCCTGCAAGGCTGGTACGGCATTGAAAATTTGGCACTGATTCCCGGTTTGGCTGGTGCCGCCCCTGTGCAAAATATCGGTGCTTACGGCGTGCAGCTTGAAGATGTGCTGGTCTGCGTCAAGGTCTACGACTGGGAAAATTCACAATTTCTTACACTAAGCCGCGAAGAATGCCAATTTTCCTATCGGCACAGCATCTTTAAAGAACAACCAAATCGCTATCTGATTACCGCCATTACTTTGCGACTGCACAAAACCGCAACACGCATACAAAGCAATTATGGCGATTTGCACAACCAAGCCCTAACACTTGCCACCGCCGCTGGTCGTGATGACATTCATGCCATTGATATCTATCATGCAGTTATTGCCATTCGTCAGAGTAAATTGCCCGACCCTGCAATTCTGCCCAACTGCGGATCGTTTTTTCAAAATCCAATCATTAGCCATGGGCAGTTTCGGCAATTGATTTGCCAATATCCGACCATGCCTCACTATCCTATTAATGATGCTTTGGTAAAACTGCCAGCTGGTTGGCTAATTGAGCAGGCGGGTCTTAAAGGTGGCGGTATCGCCCCTATCCTAACTCACACAAAACAAGCACTGGTACTGACCAATCATGCTCCGCAAAGTGCCACGCAACATGATATTGCAATCACTCAAAATCACATCATTGTCAGCGTGCAGCAAAAATTTGGCATCACTTTGGTGCGTGAACCTGTTTGGGTGAATGCTGATGGCAGCTATCAATAAGACCAAATCACGCCTACTGCTCGCCAAAAAAATAGTCATCATAGGCAGCACCGTCCTGATACTGGGTGCCGTCAGTGCAATCACGCCAATTTTTGCCAATGTTGGGGCAGCTCTGCTCTCGCTGTACTCAACCTTAAGCTTGGATAATATTGATAAAGCGGATAGCATTATTGTGCTAGGTGGTGGTCTGACACGAGATTCCAAAGGGGCAATCGCACTTAATCATTATAGCCAAAGCCGTGCAAATCAAACAATCATCAGCTACCAAAATCAGCCAGCCACCATCATCACCAGTGGTGTAGAATCACCTTGGATTAATGACTATTTACAAGAAAAACTAAATAATCAGGCACAAATCATCACCGAAAATGCCAGCATGAATACCTGTGAAAATGCCAGATTCAGTGCCAAATTATTGACACATTATCAACTGCCAAAAACCGCCTATTTGATCACTGACCGCTACCACATGGCACGTGCTCGCCGTCAGTTTGCCCAAGCAGGCATTGCCACCGTTGCCACGCCTGCTGATTTGGCAATCCCCTTAAACTGGCTAACGCCTCGCAACAATCTTGTGCATACTCGCCGCACCATCTATGAAATTGTTGCATTGGCACGAGACATCATCGCACCACAGGTCAATTGCCGCAGCAGTGAACAGGTCAGCATTGAGCAATTGCACACCCCCAGAAGGCAAGCAAAGCTGTTTTGATTGGTGCCACCATCTCTCACCAAGTTTGATTTTATATTATTTAGAAAATATCAATAATAATTGCCCATATGACGCTGCCTTGCTATTTTTATTATCGTGATTATGCCTGATTAAATCACCCATCTTAAGCCAAAAAATTTTATAAATATTACAAAAAAAACGCTTGCATTTACAAAAAATTAAGCTATAATACACGGCATTGGAAGCTTGGCAGAGCGGTTGAATGCACCGGTCTTGAAAACCGGCGTGGGTTTATAGCCCACCGAGAGTTCGAATCTCTCAGCTTCCGCCATTATTAATAAACAGTACCGTATGGTACAATAACCGCTTACGGAAGCTTGGCAGAGCGGTTGAATGCACCGGTCTTGAAAACCGGCGTGGGTTTATAGCCCACCGAGAGTTCGAATCTCTCAGCTTCCGCCATTATTAAATGCCCCAGTTTTGCTGGGGTTTTTTAATGAAAACACACCCTGCCCCAAACTGCATTTTCCCATCTGTTATTAACACACTCAGCACAAGCACCCTGCCCTTTACTCCAAATAAATGCACCAAACATTGACCTTAATCTGGCAATTTAGATTCGTACAATGCCAATTTTCAAAGTTTATTCAACAACCAGCCTAAAATTTTTAATCACAATCATAGACTTTATTTACAAAATATAAAAATATATCACTACCCCCCCCCCTGAGATTTTTTGTTATAATCAGGTTAAGATAGCTTGCGTATTTGTATTTTTTGCAAAGATTGATTCGCTTTTATTGCTATTTTTAAAATGATGTCTGGCGATGTGCCACTTGATGTCATTTGGCTTGATTGAGCTTTACTTATTCATCTTTTGTATCTTATAAGGAAAATTGTATGAACTGTGCTTATCGTATTATTTTTAATCATGCCACAGGCGTGTGGCAATGTGTGAGTGAATTGGCTCGCAGTAAAGGCAAAACTAAGTCATTCAAGGCGTTATCTGTTGCCATTATGATGACGATGGGCAGTGAAGCTATGGCGGCTGATATTGAGCTGAGTGATGGGCAGGTGCATCATTATGATACCAGTGTTAGCTTAATTGGTGATATTTTAATCACTAATGCTGGTACGAAGCTGACAAGTGGCAACCAAGTTATTTTTGGCTCAAATCCTAATAATCCTGCCAATACTACCGACACCACCATTGAAATCAGCAATGGTGCCAGCACCGTCAGCACCATTGAAACGATTATTTCCAACAATAGCAACACCTTGGTAACTGTCAATAATGCCACACTTGATAGTGGAAAATCATTAATTGTGGGTTTCAATCCTAATTATACCGCAAAATTAATTGGTGAAAACGGTGCAAAAATCAATGCCAACGGCATTGTTAATATCGGCTATGCTGATGGTGGCACGGCAAGTGTGGAGTTATCAGGTGATGGCACCACTTTGACCGTCCAAACCGATAACAATAACATCATCAATATCGCCCTAGAAAACAACGCCATCGGCACCTTGAGCGTAAAAGACAAAGCCAGGGTTGATGCAGGACAAATAGCGGTCGGACGCAGTACTGGCTCAACAGGTACACTAAACACTGACAACGCCACCATTAATAGTAATAGTTTGATAGTTGGCGTAGAAGGCAATGGTATCGCCAATCTAACAAGCAGTACTTTCAATCTTAATAACGCCTATTCTTTGGCAGATGGCACAGGCTCAATTGCCAAGGTTGATAGCAAAAACAATTCCTTTAATATAGAAGGTATAATGGTTGTTGGGGCCAGTGATGCAGCAACCTTAAATAGCACAAACGACACCTATAAAATCACAAAGAATCTTACCGTTGGACAAGAGTCAGATTCCAAAGGGGTAGCAAACTTTACAGACAGCATTATAAGAGCAAAAGATTTTGTGCTTGCAGTGCGAAACGGCTCAAACGGTGAAGCAACCATCAATGGCACAAAAGCTCGTTTGCAAATTGAAAATGAGCTACACATTGGCTCAGGTGGTACGGGTGCATTAACCTTAAATCAAAACTCTGAGTATAATGTGGGGCACACTTATGTGGGCAAGGCCATCTATATCGGTGGCAGTGGTGCCAGCGGTACCGCTGGCACACAAGGTGGTACAGGTACACTGACCCTAAATGACAGCACATTGCGTACCAATGAAATTATGGTGGGTAATACAGGAAGTGGCACACTTCGCTTAAATTCGCTTGATCCTAATACCTACCTAACAGGATTATACACCAACCAAATCAGCCGCAATGCCAACTCTAAGTTGTCTGAAATTTATATCAATGGGGCAGAAATTGGCATTACTGCCGACCAACCTAATTTGTTTGCCAATTTTACCAAAGACAATAAAATTGAGCTTGGTAGCAAAGGCGTGATTTTCCAGACCGACAATTATCAAGCCAAAACTGGAACTGATGTTATTATCAATCCAAATGCCGTCATCACAGGCAATGTTGGTACGATTGATTTAAATAATCTTGATAAAACTTCTGGATTTATGAAAACTGGTAAAGGCACGCTGACCATTTCTGAAGACAGCAAGCAGTTTACAGGTGATTTGGCTGTAGCAGAAGGCACGCTTAAGATTGATGGTAATTATGTCATGAATGGCGAAAATCTTGTGATTGGTTTGATTGACAGCAATGAAGATGGATCTTTTGATAATCAAAGCGAATATGGCAAATTTGTCGTTACAGGTAAGACTGATATTAGTAATGGCAACCTAAAAGTTTATGTTGATGAAAACATCAACCAAGGCTTGGTATCTGGCACAGCAGTCAATGAAGTTGTGAGTGCAGGCACATTGGTCGGTCAGTTTAAACAAATCAGCGACAATCATGCTTTGGTGGATTTTACTGCCGATTATTCTGAAGCCAATAAAGTTCATCTTACCATGGTGAAACAAGGCTCAACGCCAACGCCAACGCCAACGCCAACGCCAACGCCAACGCCAACGCCAACGCCAACGCCAACGCCAAACGATGGTACGCGATTTGTTAAGGCTGTCAAGAGTGAAAATAACTTTGCTTCCCTACCTCTTGCCACAAGTCTAGAAAATGCGTTGGACGATTATATCGCCGCCAACAACAATACCATGCGCAAAGCCGACAGTTATGGGCTAATACAGCAGTTGGGACGCGACTTGCCATCATCAATCACAGACGCACAGCTATCACGCGTTGTTACAAGTTTGCAGCCGCTGCTTACAGGTTCGGTCAATCGCACCATCTTGACCGCCAGCCGTCATGCGGTTGATGCTATTTATGACAAACGCCTTAATTTTACGCCAATTGCTCAAGGTAGTGATGACCGTCAACGCAGCCTATGGGCAAAAGCAATCGGAGTGAACAACTCGGCAACAGGTACTGATGGTGCTTTGGGTTATAACCAGCGTGATTTTGGAGCGGTTGTTGGAGCAGATACCAGCTTGGGCAACGGCAAAATCGGCTTTGCTTTAAGCTATATTGACAGCAATACCGACAGTGATACGGTCAATCACAATGTTGCCGCCAAAACAGGCGAAGCTGTCATTTATGGTAACTATCAAGCCCATGACAACACAACAGCCTATGCCCATATCGGCGTAGCCAGAAGCGATATCCAAGGTGAGCGTCATATCGCCATCAGTAATCAAATCGCCAAATCTGACTACACTGCCGATACCGTCATGGCAGGGCTTGGAGTAAGTCATATGATGGGCGAAACAAACCGCCACATCGCACCGTTTGCTCGTCTGGATTATGCCCAAGTGCGTGCTGATGGTTATCGCGAAACAGGGGCAGGAGTCTATAATCTTGTTGTGGATAAGCAAACCTACACAAGCCTACGCCCAACACTTGGCATCAAAGCCGCTACCGCTATCAGCCCTCGTTTACAGTTGGCTGGCAATCTGGCGGTAAGCTATGAAAGTGGCGATAAACAAAACATCATCAATGCAGGTTTTGAGGGAACATCGCTTCGCTTTGCCACCACCGATACCGACATCGGTCGCACCATCGGCACAGCAGGCGTGGGATTAAACTACGCCATCAGCCCTGCTACAACCTTGAGCTTGAATTATCAAGGTCAATGGCGTGATAA
This sequence comes from Moraxella cuniculi, assembly GCF_900637105.1. Classification (NCBI taxonomy): domain Bacteria; kingdom Pseudomonadati; phylum Pseudomonadota; class Gammaproteobacteria; order Moraxellales; family Moraxellaceae; genus Moraxella; species Moraxella cuniculi. Next base: position 1,906,464 of record NZ_LR134343.1, read on the forward strand.
CTATGAAAGCCACGGCGGTGCAATTGGTATTAAATCAGTATTTTAATCCATCTATTTGCACACCAAAACAGCTGTATCAAATACAGCTGTTTTTTTATTGATAATCCCTGTTGTTTTGCCATCTCAACCAAGCCCAAAACATACCACAACGCTCCTATATATACATACCCACAAGATTGCCAAGAAGTGATACTTGCAACCTCAAATAGCCCAAACTTACCGTGAATTAAGCTTGGGATTAATGGTCGCACCCATGCCATTTAAACCAGTGAAATAATCCAAATAAAACACGCCTCTTAATTGGCGACTTGACTGTATTGATGGTTTGTATTTTGTTTGGTGGGATTTTTGACAACTTGTAGGCTTGGTAGTATGGTATAATGTGCCATAAAAGTTTAAGCATATCTACAGGGTTAATGCACAATGAAATTTAATAATGTGCATATGGCGTATTTCTGGTGATTACAAATTGCCACTTCTTGTATGTATACAATCAGTGGTTAAATTATCCCATATTGGCGTTAATTGACATATTTTTAAAATTTAGAATGTTTATCAAGGCTACAAATCCAACAACACCCCTGATGATTTTTATTAAACCCCACCGCAATCACGCCAGCAAATAAAGCGCAACATACCAAGACAACAACCAAACTGTGTCAGTTAGCCCTTGATTCAATCAAACCAAACTCACTCGGTAAATTGCACTTATTATGATAAAAAGACAAGATTTTTTTGGCAAAATTTGCTATCATTACAAGCATTTGGTAATTTTTACCATATGTAGCAATAGATTTTAAAATAAATAATAGGCAGCCAATGAATATTCAACAAATTCTTAATGATAAAATCAAGCAAGCCATGATTATCGCAGGTGCTTCAGATGACAGTGAGGCTCTGGTGCGTCAATCAGGCAAACCACAATTTGGGGATTATCAAGCCAATGGCATCATGGCAGCCGCCAAAAAAATGGGCAAAAATCCACGCGAATTTGCCCAAAGTGTGGTAGACAACCTAGCCCTTGATGACCTTGCCGAAAAAGTTGAGATTGCAGGTGCAGGGTTTATTAATATTTTCTTAAAAAATGACTGGCTATCCAAACAAGCCACCGCCTCTCAGCGTGATGAAAAACTGGGCGTTTTAACCAAGCAAAATCAGCGTGTAGTGGTGGATTATTCTGCACCCAATGTCGCCAAAGAAATGCATGTTGGGCATTTGCGTTCCACCATCATTGGCGATAGCATTGTCCGAGTGCTTGAATTTTTGGGCAATAGCGTTATCCGTGCCAATCATGTTGGTGACTGGGGAACGCAATTTGGTATGCTGATTGCTTATCTTGAAAAAATGCAAGCCGAAAACGCCAGCGAAATGCAGCTGGCTGACATTGAGGAATTTTATCGTCAAGCTAAGCTAAATTATGATAGCGATGAAAATTTCGCCGAAAAATCCAGAAATTATGTCGTCAAACTACAAAGTGGCGATGCCTACTGCTTGGATATGTGGCAAAAACTGGTCGCCATCACCATGAATCAGTGCCAGCAAACTTACGACAGACTTAATGTTACCCTAACGCCCAATGATGTGATGGGTGAAAGCCTGTACAATCCACTCTTGCCAGAAGTTGTGCAAACACTCAAAGACAAAGGGCTTGCTGTTGAAGATGATGGTGCTGTCGTTGTTTTTTTAGATGAATTTAAAAATAAAGACGGCGACCCAATGGGTGTCATTGTGCAAAAAAAGGACGGTGGCTATCTGTATACCACCACTGACATTGCCGCCGCCAAATATCGCTACGAAACGCTCAAAGCAGATCGCGTGGTGCTATTTACCGATGCACGACAAGCACAACACATCGCCCAAGCATGGCTGATTACTCGCAAGGCAGGCTTGGTTCCTGACGAATTTGGCCTTGAGCATTTTACCTTTGGCATGATGCTGGGCAAAGATGGTAAGCCTTTTAAAACTCGCACAGGCGGCACAGTGAAGCTCTCCGACTTGCTTGACGAAGCCGTCATGCGTGCCACCGCCATCATTGAAGCCAAAAATCCCACACTCAACGATGACGAAAAATCCGCCATCATTGATGCCATTGCCATCGGTGCGGTGAAATATGCCGATTTGTCAAAAAATCGCAATACTGACTATGTTTTTGACTGGGATAATATGCTCTCTTTTGAGGGCAACACTGCCCCTTATGTGCAATACGCCTACACTCGCATTCGCTCAATCTTTGCTCGTGCGGACATCCGCCAGCTGCCAGTTGGTGATATTGCCATCGGCACGGACAAAGAGCGTGCATTAATCATAAAATTACTGCAATTTGAAGAGGTGTTATTGCAAGTGATAAAAGATGGCTTGCCACATTTATTGTGTCAGTATCTATTTGAATTGGCAGGGATTTTTTCAGGATTTTATGAAGCCTGCCCAATTTTATCCGCCGATGATACCACCAAGACCAGCCGTCTATTGCTTGCAGATTTTACCGCCAAAACTCTAAAACAGGGCTTGGATCTGCTGGGCATTAAAACAGTTGAAAAAATGTAATCATAGGTAGAATCATGCACTCACCCCAAAAAGGCAAAACTGGCATTCAGCGTATCATTAATGCTGCAAATTATTCTTTGGCGGGACTTACCGCCGCCTATCACAATGAGGCAGCATTTCGCCAAATTCTTTGGCTAAATATTGTACTGATACCGCTTAGTTGGATACTGCCCGTTACTGGCGGCGAGCGTGCTTTGATGATTTTTGTTTGCTTGTTTTGCCTGATTGTTGAGTTATTTAACTCTGCCATTGAAGCGGTGGTTGATCGCATTTCTACCGAACATCACCCACTGTCAGGGCGTGCCAAAGACATGGGCAGTGCTGCACAGATGATTGCACTGACTGCCCTTGTGTTGGTTTGGGTGGTGATTTTGTTTGATAAGTTTGTTTAATTTAGTATGGTTTTATAAGCCAAAAGATTCTTTATAAACCCAAACTCCAAATCACAGCCATTAACCCTGAACAAGCTACATTTTTCATGAAAAACGATAATAATACTGACAGTATTGAAAAGACCTCCCACCATAGAGATGGTGAAGCTAAGTGGTGTGGCATGACCGCTGATAACGAATAGCTTGACCGAAACCAGTTCGGTAATTATGGATTAATGCAAAGGTGCCAAATCAAGACATCTTATTTTTTAGCAAGAACTTTTCTTAAAAAAATTCAATCAACATTGGCAAATATTTATGGCGTACAAACATTGTCTGGGTACAGATTTATAATATTACACGCTCAAATAATCTTAACCCCCAAATGCTGCATTTGCCGCATTGCCACTTGAAGCGAACCATCTTTGTCAATGGCAGCAGTTGCCTCTTGAATGACCGTGCAATCAAAGCCCAATTTTACCGCATCCATCGCTGTCCAAGCGACACAATAATCAGTTGCAATACCCACCAAATATAGTGTATCAATGCCCCGCTGCTGCAAATACCCTGCCAGACCTGTATATGTGCCATCTGCCTCAACAAAGGCAGAATAACTATCCACCGCCTGCTGATAACCTTTGCGAATAATCAGCTCGGCATGTGTGATATCCAAATCCTGATGAAAATCCGCATCCGCCGTACCCTGCACACAGTGTCTTGGCCATAATATCTGCTCACCATAAGGCAGGCGAATGCTCTCAAATGGCTGCTTATCCACATGATTATCAAAAAATGAAATATGATTGGCAGGGTGATAATCTTGCGTCAAAATCACATGGTGAAACTGCCGTGCCAGCTGATTAATCAGCGGAATAATCTTGTCAGCACCAAGCACCGCCAAATTACCAGTGATAAAACCATTTTGTACATCAACAACAATCAATGCCGTGCGATTTTGTTCGATTGATAAATTTTGCACAATTTCACCTTTATTAATAATAAATTGTATATTTATTTATAATACATATTCATCAAGGCAATCTGTCGCATAATGATGGCAATTGATGATATTTTATTAATAAAATATTTACCAATAGTTCTCTACAGCGATATTACCCACCCCTCTGCGATTCATCACCAAGCCTTGTGCTTGCAAGGCTTTCTTAGTATCCTCAACCATCTGCGGATTGCCACACAGCATCACATGAGAGCTAGAATCAAGTGGCACACCAGCAGCTCTGCTAAGCTCGCCTGTCGCAATCAAGGCTGGAATGCGTTGATTAAGACAGTTTGGCAGCAACTCTCTGGTAACAATTGGCAGATAGTGGAAATTTGCAGGATTGTCGGTCAAACTGGCAAAATTATCAGGCAAGCTATGTATCTTATCCTGATATGCCAATTCGGCAGCAGTTCTGGCACTATAGACCAAGACAATATCTTGATACTGCTGCCAAGCGTACAAATCCTGCAACATGGATAAAAATGGTGCAAGACCTGTGCCTGTTGCTAATAACCACAAAGTTTTTGGGCTGGGCTGCTGATAGCGAGACAGGGTCAAAAAACCAAATGGCGTGCTGTTAAGGTACAGCGTATCGCCTGCTTGCAGGTGCTGCAATTGTGAAGTAAACGCCCCTGTTGGCACCACCACCGAAAAAAATTCCAGCACCTCCTCATAAGGTGAGGATAGGAGTGAATACGCACGAAAAATCGGTGGCATCTGTGTCAGCTGCTTATCTTGATTGGCTTGTAGCTGCGATACCTTTAGCCCCAAGCGGACAAATTGCCCAGCCTCAAAACGAAACCCCGTTGGCCGTGTGGTGGTAAAACTAAATAAGTTATCAGACCACAGGGTTTTTGATAGTACCGTTATGGCAACTGCATTATCATCACTCATGAGAACTCTTTTTATTATTAAGACATGAAACCAAGCACTCAACAATCGCTTATTTTTGGATTTATCGAGTAAATTACTAACTATACCAAAGCCTGCAAAACAAAACAAGCACCAAAAGGTGCCTGCTTATTAGCCAATGGTTGCCAGCATCGCAAGTTGCATCAGCCCCTCTGGCAATACACCAAAGATAATGACCAATGCAGTTACAATCATTACCATCACGCCACCTGCTTTAATACCCCAGTGATCATGTGCATCAAATTCAAGGGCAAGTTTTGGTTTTTTGTACAAATTCACCAAAACCTTCAGATAATAATACAAGCCAATGGCACTGCCGATAATAATCATCGCTGCCGCCCAAAAACGCACACCCTCTACCGCAGCAAAGAAAATGGTAAACTTGGTAATAAAACCTGCCGTCAGCGGAATGCCAGCCAACGATAGCAGCATCACCGTCAGCACTGCTGTTAAAATCGGACGACGCCAAAATAACCCCTGATAAAAACGCACATCGTCCGCCTCACCGCTAAGAGAGGTATGACCTCGCTCACGATATGGGCTGGACATCAAAGCAATCACGCCAAACGCCCCGATTGAGGTCAGGGCATAAATCGCCATATACATACTTACCAAGCCTGCACCAGAAGCTCCAACTGACAATAAGCCAATCAATGCATAGCCAATGTGTGCAATGGATGAATATGCCAACATTCGCTTTAGGTTGTTTTGATTGATTGCCAGCAAGTTACCAACTACGATTGACAAAACGATAATCACACTTAACATGGTATCAAAAACTGTCAAAACAGGCACCATGCTGCCGATAAAAAACCGCAGTGCCAATGCCATCATCGCCACTTTGCTGACACTTGCCAAAAACGCCGCCACAGGTGCTGGTGCCCCTTCGTAGACATCTGACACCCAGCCATGAAACGGTGCTGCCGATAACTTAAAGGCAATGGCAATCAGCATCATCACCACGCCTGTTATCGCCAATACGGACAACTGTCCTGATAACAAGGCTTTTGCCAAATCGGCAAATGCCAAAGTACCCGTATCAGCAAAAATAAACGCCATACCCATCAGCAAAGTTGCTGATGCCGCTGCCGACATTACCAAATATTTCAGCCCTGCCTCCAGTGATCTGGCTCGCAAAAAAGTATATGCCAACATACCATACATTGGTATTGATAGCAGTTCAAGACTCATAAAGAACGCCGCCAAATGCTCCGCTGATACCATCAACATCGCACCCATGGTTGAGATAAGCATCAATAAATACAGCTCATCTTTATTGTCCTTGAGCGTCTCAAAAAATCCATAAGCCAGCGTACAACATGCCAATGCCGAGATTAAAATCACAGCCATGTTAAATTTGGCAAAACCATCAAACACAAACAGACCGAATGCCTCGCCTGACTCAATTAAGCCCATCGCCTGTGCCAATAAGGCAAGCAAGGCGATATTTAATCCCGCCACACTCAAACTGGCTGACCAAAAATGCGAACGCTTCATGGCGATGGCAATCATCACCACCAATGCTGTCAGTGCCACGACCAGTATCGGCAATAACGACCAAAGTGATGTCATAATCATAGGGTTCATATCACTCTCCCTGTGTTGTTTGCTGGATTTGAGTGGTTTGTGCGGTGGTGCCATCTTGTTGATAGGCTTTGGCAATCCACTGCATCGCTGTCTCTGACTTGTTTAGCACAGGTTGTGGATACAATCCCAACCACACCAATCCTATCGCCAAAGATAAGAGCAATGCCAATTCACGCTTGCCCAAATCTTTGAGCTTGCCACGATTTTTTTCAACCAATGATAAGGTAGTATTGTTGCCAAACAGTGCTTGATATACCATGATTAATGCATACAATCCAGCCAGCACAAGGCTTGCCGTTGCCAGAATTACCGCAATTGGATAATTGGCAAATGCACCCAACAAAATCAAAAACTCACCGATAAAGTTGCCAGTGCCGGGAATACCCAGCAATGCTGCACTAAAGAACATCAGTAGCGGTGCGATATAGCGAAATTGTCCCCACATACCGCCCATCAGCGTCATATCACGAGTGTGCAATCGCTCATATAACTGCCCTGCCATGATAAATAATGCTGCACTTGATAGGCCATGTGCTACCATTTGCACCATCAGACCTTGTAGTGAGATAATACTGCCATCATAAATCGCCAATACCACAAAACCCATGTGCGAGACGCTGGTATAAGCAAGCAAACGCTTAATATCAGTCTGAGCAAATGCCAAAAATGCTCCATAAAAAACACCAAACAAGCCCAAAGCGATGGCAATCGGTGCAAAGGCCTCAGAGGCATTAGGGAATAATGGCAACACAAAACGCAACAAGCCAAAGGCTGCGGTCTTAATCAAAATACCTGCCAAATCCACCGAGCCTGCAGTCGGTGCTTGAGCATGGGCATCAGGCAACCAGCCATGCAGCGGAAATACGGGCAATTTCACCGCAAATCCAATAAAAAAGCACAGCATGATGATATATTCCCAAGCACCCAGATTGCGTCCGAGCAGTTGGTTATAATCAAAGGTTAGTACTCCAGTTTGGCTAAAATTAATAACAACCAGCAACAAAATGCCAATCAGCATCACCAATCCTGAGGCTTGGGTATAAATAAAAAACTTGGTTGCAGCATATTCTTTGGTTTTGCCCGCTGTGGCATTATGCCCCCACAGAGCAATCAGGAAATAAATCGGCAGCAGCATCATTTCCCAAAAAAAGAAAAATAGGAACAAATCAACTGCCAAAAATACCCCAATGACACCGCCCAATGACCACAGTAAGTTCAAATGGAAAAATCCAACACGACGCTGAATCTCACCCCACGAACAACCCACTGCCATAATGCCCAAAAATGCCGTCAAGGCAATCATCAATAGCGACAAACCGTCCATCGCCAAATAAAACTGAATGCCAAAACTTGGAATCCAAGGCAAGACAAACTGTGCCGCCCATGGCAAATTTTCGCCAGTTGCCACAGCATTGCTGGCAAGCAAAGTACCAAAATCACCCTGCTGCCACAGCAGTATCGTCAAAGCAAAAGTAGCCATCATGCCAAGCAAGGCAATCCAGCGTGGCAAACGGTCGCTGATTTTTTCTACCAGCCAGCAAAGCAGCCCTGCAACAAACGGAATTGCAATCAATGTTGGCAGCACCCAATTTTGTTCCATAATCATTTTACACCACCATCATCATTGCCAAAATCAACACAGCTGCCACAGCCATGCCAAAACTTAGCATATGCGTACGCAGCAGACCTGTCTGAGTCTTAACCATTACTTTATTGCCAGCCGATGCCAAGGCTGGGAAAATATTTATCAGTTTATCAACAGGGTCATTTTTTAGCAGTTTGGCAATTGCCAAAAATGGCTTGACAAATAACCAATCGTACAAGGCATCGAACCCCAACCCGTGATAACACCAATGATACAAAGCAGCACCAAGGGTGGTATTTTTAAATTTATCCAACAGGCGACCTTGGTTAATAACATACAAAAACACAGCCACAAGTAAACCTGTCGCCATAAATGCCATGGCGATATATTCGGCACGATATTTACCCGCAACTTCGCCTGCTTGCTCAAGCAGCTGCCCCGCTCCCAAAGGCAACACTTCGTTTAACGGTGGCGTAATCAACGCCCCCAAGCCTGTGGATAGTAGCAAAAGCACACTAAGTGGCAACCAATATGCGATGCCAGACAAAGGCTCGGCATGGGTTTTTTCTTTGCCAAAAAAAGCAATCCAAACCAAACGGAAAGTGTACAATGAGGTCAAAAATGCACCGACAACCCCTGCCCAGAATAGCACTTGGTAGCCGCCTGCATACGCCTCCCACAGGATTGCTTCTTTGGAATAAAAACCAACGGTAATAAATGGCAAAGCAACCAAAGCACCGCCACCAACCACAAAACAGGCAAATACCAAAGGAATTTTTTTGGCAAGTCCACCCATCTTAAAGATATTTTGTTCATGATGAACCGACACAATCACCGCCCCTGATGCCAAGAACAGCAATGCCTTAAAAAATGCGTGCGTCATCAAATGAAAAATTGCCGCTTGCCATGCACCCACGCCCAGTGCAATAAACATATAGCCCAGCTGGCTCATGGTTGAGTATGCCAAAATTCGCTTAATATCCGTCTGTGCCAATGCACAAAACCCTGCCACCAGCATTGAAACAGCACCAACACCACCCACCCAGTACAGCAAGACATCAGGGCTTAGTATAAATAGCGGATGCAAGCGTGCAATCAAATACACGCCAGCAGTTACCATGGTTGCTGCATGAATCAATGCCGAAACAGGCGTAGGGCCTGCCATTGCATCAGCAAGCCAAGTATGTAATGGAATCTGTGCCGACTTACCCCATGCCCCACCGACAAGCATCATGGTTGTCAATATCATGGTAGGATTGTTGATATCAAACACCATTGGTGCTTTGGTGATGATTTCATTGATATTAAGCGTGCCAAATTCTCTAAATAACAAAAATAAGCCGATTGCCAAAAATACATCGCCAACACGCGTTACCGTAAAAGCCTTGATGGCAGCACGACCATTGGCACGGTTGGCAAAATAAAACCCAATCAAAAGATAGGAACAAATGCCAACACCTTCCCAGCCTAGGTATAATAATAGTAGATTATCCGCCTGCACCAACAGCAACATACTGGCAACAAACAAATTTAAATAACTAAAAAATCTGGCAAATCCCTGCTCGCCATTCATATACCATGCAGCAAACAGGTGAATCAAAAAACCAATGCCTGTGATGATGGCGGTCATGGTCAAGGTCAAGCCATCAAATGCCAAGCCAAAACTTGGGGCAAACTCCCCTATTTTTAGCCAAGTCCACAGTGGCACCTCGATACGCTGATTGGCAAAATTTTGCAAATAATCCAGCCCAACATACAAGGTAGCAGCCGCTGATAGCAACATCGAACCCGTACCAATAACAGCAGCCAGTGTTTGTGATAGACGATCACGCAAAGTTGCCAATATCAAAAATCCAATCAGTGGGCAAATAAAAGTCCACGCCAGCATACTCATATCCTACCCCTTTAATTTATTGGCTTTATTGACATCAAGACTGCCAAATCGATGATAAAATTGCAATAAAATTGCAAGCCCAATCGCCGCCTCTGCTGCTGCCAAAGTCAGCACAAAGATAAACATCACCTGTCCATCAGCACTGCCCCACATATTGCCCGCAACCACAAAGGCTAACGCTGCTGCGTTCATCATAATCTCAAGGCTCATCAGCATAAACAAGACATTACGCCGTGCCATCACGCCTGCCAATCCAATGGCAAACAATATCGCCGCCAAAATCAACGCATGGGAGCTATTCACCCCAAGACTGGCAACCTGCTCGGCTGTCTGCATAGAAATCTGATTGACTGTTGTCTGTACACTCATCACAGACCTCCTTGTCGTTTGCTGTTGCTAAATACTGGCATATCAGGCTGATTATTGGGATTATTTTGGGCGTGTTCTGTGTCTTGATAATGGCTGAAATTTTCATCATCAAGAGCTTTTTTGCCCAAATGATATGCCGCCACCAATGCCCCAAGCAGCAAAAATGCCGCCACTTCAACCAAAAGCACATAATGGCTAAATAAGCGAATGCCCACCTGCTTGGCATCAATACTGGCAGCTGATAGGCTTTGTGCTGAGCTTGGCGAGCTTAAAATCAATGCTGTCAATACACCTGCAATAATCAGCATCAGGCACATTGGCACCGCCCAAGCAGTTGAACTTAGCCATGATTTTTCTTCGCCAACATCACTGCCCAAATTTAGCATCATAATGACAAAAACAAACAGCACCAAAATCGCCCCTGCATAGACGATAATCTCCAAAATCCCTGCAAATGACGCACCGAGGATAAAAAATATCCCCGCCACCGCAAGCAGTGAAACAATCATTGATAAAATGGCGTGCACAGGGTTGGCGTGCGTTATAACTCGCAAACTGGCAAAAATCGCCACCGCCGCCAGTGCATAAAATCCAACCACATTGGCATCACTTAACAGTTGTGATAATACAGTCATCATGGCAATAAACTCCGCACATCGATTGGTGTTGCTTCATTTTGGTGCGAGCCTTTGGGGTTGTCTTTGGTCGCCATACCAGTAACTCGATAATAGTTATATTCAGGATATTTGCCCGTACCGCTGATGAGCAAATGCTCTTTTTCATAAACCAGATTTTGGCGATTGTACTCACCCAACTCAAAGTCAGGGGTCAATTGAATTGCTGTGGTTGGGCAAGCCTCTTCGCACATACCACAAAATACACAACGGCTAAAATTAATGCGGAAAAATTCAGGATACCAGCGACCATCTTCACGCTCGGCCTTTTGTAGCGAAATACAACCCACAGGGCAAGCAACTGCACACAAATTACACGCCACACAGCGTTCATCACCGTCTGGATCTCGTGTCAAGACAATGCGTCCACGAAAACGAGGTGGCACAGGCACGGGCTGCTCAGGATAAAGAATGGTATCTCGTGGACGCAGAGCGTGAGCATTCACCATCCACATTGAGCGGATAATGCTCATGATACCGACTGCGGTGTTTTTTAATGCTACTAACATAATTATTTATCCTTTATAATGTTCACTCTTAATCAAAATTTTATCAATCAATATTAAGAATGATTTATAAATACTCACCAACAATTTGTATGGGCAAAGTAACGATATCAATCAAAATTGCAGGTAAAACCAACGCCTTTATAACAGGTTGTAATTTCCACTCTTTCTCTTTCAATGCCACAAACACAAACGAAATAGGATTTTTAAAAGTGTGTTGCAGATGAGTATTTGGTATGATTTTTTGAGCTATCATTTTGCCCCCCACGCCAAAATTACAAAGGCGGTTGCCAATAAATTAACCAAAGTTACTGGCAGGCAAATTTTCCAGCCAAAATTCATCACCTGATCATATCTGGGTCGCATCAATGAACCACGAGCCAGTACAAACATTGTCATAAAAAACAAGGTTTTTATCATGAACCAAAAAATAGGCGGAATAAAGGGAATATCAAGATTAAACGGTGCTAGCCAACCACCAAAAAACAAGCAAGTCATCAATGCCGAAATCAGCACCACATTGACATATTCGCCAATGAAAAACATACCGAATTTCATGCCAGAATACTCAACATGATAGCCTTCTGCCAGCTCCTGCTCAGCCTCTGGCTGGTCAAAAGGATGCCTATGCGTTACCGCAACCCCTGCCACCACAAAGGTCAAAAAGCCAAAAAACTGCGGAATCACATTCCAAATCGTGCTTTGAGCCTCGACAATATCACGGACATTAAATGAGCCCGCCTGTGCCACCACGCCCATAAGCGACAATCCCAAAAACACCTCATAGCTGATGGTTTGGGCTGATGAACGCAAGCCGCCAAGCAGTGAGAATTTGTTGGCAGATGCCCAGCCACCGAACATTACCGCATACACTGCAAGGCCTGCCATCGCAAAGAAAAACAACAGACCAATATTCCAGTCAGCAGCCCCCAAAGTTGGCGACAGCGGAATGATGGCAAAACTTGCCAATGCGGTAAACATTGCAATGGCAGGTGCCAGAGTGAATATTTTTTTGTCGGCAAAATTTGGTGTCCAGTCTTCTTTAAAGAAAATCTTTAGCATGTCTGCAACTAACTGCAAACTGCCCTGCCAGCCGACACGGTTTGGGCCGTAACGATCTTGCCACAGTGCCAACATACGCCGCTCATAGACAATCATCAGTGCAGCAACAATCACCAAGCCCAAAAAAATCATCAATGCCTGAGCCACCAAAAACAATATCGACCACGCATCAAAACTTAAAGCATTGTTCAGCACCGATGGCATCTGTGGAATGACACGAACCGACATTATGCATTCTCCCTAATTGTAGTGCCTGTCTGTGGCGATACTGGCTGCACCGCACTTGCCAAAAATAACTGACTACGATGCTGCCTTGGTAAGTTTTTTAGGCTTTGGACATGACTTGGCTCAAACACACTCGCCACCGAATCGGCACGCCTGATGCTGGTTAATAGCTTGGGCGATAATGGCACTTGTCCTGCAGCATAGCCCACGCAGCCATCTGGCACATATTCCACAATCACCACAGGCAGGACGATTTCACCATACAATGAGTCTATCGCCAATAAATCGCCTGCCCTTACCTGCCAGAGATTGGCATCATTTTCGTTCATATACCAACCGATTGCTTGGATTTGCTCAGCAACGACAGGGCTTCGAGATGCCAAGGGGCTTGAGGCAAATAACTGATGCACAGGGAATAAGCGTACCACACCATGAAATACGCTGGTATTGGCAGGATCACTGATTTCCTGACGCTGGCTGGCATAGCGGTGTTCAAGTTTTGGTAAATAATCAAATAAACGCACACCAATATCGCCGCCTTTTAGCCTGCCGCCGATTTTGCTTTGGTATTTGTTCCATGCTTGCGGTGAGTTCCACCCTGCCGCCCATGCAAAAGGAATGCTGGCAGCACTGGTTTTATCGCCAACATAACCTTCCATTGAGAAGGTCAATGCCGTATCCAGATCCTTAGGCTGCATCGGTTCATGCACCGATAAGGTCGCTCGTATGGCAGTGCGACCCGAGTAACGGCGTGGCTCACGAGCGATTTTTAGACCGCGAATGCGATAATCGGCAGTTGGGGCAGCGTCCTTGATTGCTGCCAAACCATGCACTTGCTCGGCAATATCATCAATCACTTCGTCCAAATGGGCAGCCAGAGCTGTTTGATTTAGCTCATGCGATAAGGCATACAGCCACCGCCAACTGTCTTTAATGTTGCTATTTGGCTCATAGTATTTTTTATCATAAGCCTGAAAAAACCGCTGTGCTCGCCCTTCGCTTGACACCAGCGTGCCATCAGCTTCGGCAAAACTTGCCGCCGATAGCACCACATCGGCTTGATTGTGCCAAGGATAATGCTGATGATCCAGAACAATCAGGGTTTTGTTTGCTATTTGGGCAAGTGCATTTACCGTGCCAAGCTGACTTAGGTCATTTTCAAGCACAACCACCGCCTCATACTCCTGTGCCAGTACCTCTTCAATTGCTCGCCCGCCAAGCAGACTGATGCCAGCACTGTTTGCCGCTGGCAGTGCAAGATATATCGCTGCAATCGGTGCAAAATGCGTATCAAGCGGCTTGGGCTCTGGACGCACAATTTTTGCCTGATCTGTCTTTTGGGTGTCAGTTTGGGGATGCTCAGGCTTGGCAATCAGCTGCGGATCATGACTTGGCAAATCGGCTGACACATCAGTATTTTGTTCAGCTTGATAGTGGGCAATCTCCGCCTCGTTTGTCGCTTTGATGGCTTGGCGTTTTTTGCTCAAACTTTGTGCAATGCACGCTGCCGCCTCGATCACTGCTTGTGAGCCAAGCGAAGTTCCTGAAATAACCAGTGGCTGATTTGCCGAAACCAAATCAACAGCGATTTGATATGCCAAAGTTAGCATTTGCTCATCGGCATCAAGGTTGGGCTTAACAAGATTATCCAAATGCACATCAAAACAATCAATCACCTCAGCCACCAAATAGCCAAAGCGAGCAATGTCCTCAATGCTTGCCACGACAGAAGTTTTGGCAATGTCATCAAGTTTGGTATCAACCACATCAACCACATAGATTGGGCTAAAATCCCCCTGACCGATTCGCTGCACAGGTTCGGCAAGCCAATGGTCTGTGCGTAATGCCGTTGCCATTTGCCGTGCTTTATTTTTGGCAGCTTGGCGTACCGACAGTGCCACGCGTGCTGCTGTCTGGGTAATGTCCTCACCCAAGATAAAAACTGCATCCGCCTGCTCAATCTGTGCCACAGAAGGGTTGTACACACTATGATTACGCAAAATCTCAACCGATTTATCCACCAAAGTTTGTACCGCCATGCTCCAGCCTGTGCTGTAGTTGGCTGCTCCCACCAGTTTTTTTAGGGCAAAATTACTCTCAAGGCTTGCCATATCACTGCCAATACCGATGAGTTTTTTGCCGCGAAGCAGAGCGATTACCTTATCCAAAGCCGCTTCGGCATCCAGCTGCATTTTGCCTGCTGGTGTGTTTTGATAAGGGCTGGTTGGACGATCGGCACGATTGACATAACCATAACCAAAGCGACCACGATCGCACAAAAAATACCCATTGACATCTGGATTGTAGCGGTTTTCAATACGACGCAACTCGCCATAACGCTCACCAGCAGAAATGCTACAACCCGTTGAGCAGCCATGACAAACGCTGGGTGCATACTGCATATCCCACTTGCGATTATAACGATCAGAATGTGTTTTGTCAGTAAATACGCCTGTTGGACAGACTTCGGTCAAGTTACCGCTAAACTCACTTTCAAACTGACCATCTGTCTCACGACCAAAATACACACGGTTGTTCGAGGCATAGACACCAAAATCCTTGCCGCCTGCATAGTCTTTATAAAAACGCACACAGCGATAACAGGCAATGCAGCGGTTCATTTCGTGATTGATAAATGAACCCAAATCCTGATTATGATGCGTGCGTTTGGTGAAGCGATAACGGCGTTGGCGATGCCCACTCATATAAGTCATGTCTTGCAGGTGGCAATGACCGCCTTCTTCACAAGTTGGGCAATCGTGCGGGTGGTTGGTCATCAGGTATTCAACGATATGCTTGCGGAAGTTTTTTGCTTCCTCATCATTGACCGAGATATACATATCATTGGTTGGAGCAACCATGCAGCTCATCACCAAACGCCCACGCCCTGCCTGATAATCTTCTTCATTATTATACTGCTTGACGGCACATTGGCGACACGAGCCAACCGAGCCCAAGGCTGGGTGATAACAAAAATATGGCACATCAATGCCCAAAGATAGACAGGCAGCCAGTAGATTATCACTGCCGTCCACCTCTACCGTTTTTCCATCAATATGAATGACTGCCATCACAGCCCTCCTTGTTCGTGCTTATCTTCTGACACTGGCTGAATTTTTTGCTCAAATTCATGGCGAAAATACTTCAAGGCACTCATCAACGGCTCCATCGCACCGGGGGCATGGGCACAAAAAGTCTTGCCAATCCACAAATCACGCGTCAGCTCAGAGAGCTTGTCAATATCTGCCGACTCGCCCTGACCGTTGTCAATTGCGTCCAAAATCTTCACACCCCATGGCAATCCATCACGGCATGGCGTACACCAGCCACAAGACTCTCGCTGAAAAAACTGCTGCAGGTTTTTTGATAGGCTAACCATATCTTGGGTTTCGTCCACCACCATCATCAAACAAGTGCCAAGCCGTGAGCCTGCTTTCATGATGGGATCAAAGTCCATCACCAGATCCAAATGCTCATCGCTTGCGGTCAAAAAATCAGTAGAAGCACCACCCGGCAACCACGCCTTTAGTTTCAGACCATCTTGCATACCGCCAGCAAGCTCGATAATCTCACGAGCAGTATAACCAAAGGGCAGCTCCCACAGCCCTGCATCTTTGACACGGCCAGAGCAGCCCATGATTTTGGTACCAGGTGTTTCTGATTTGCCCTTGGCTTTGGGCAAATCCAGATACCATTGCACACCATTTAATAAAATGGCTGACATATTATTAAGCGTTTCTACATTATTGACCACCGTTGGTCTGCCCCATGCACCTGCAACTTGGGGAAATGGTGGCTTGGTGCGTGGATTGGCACGGCGACCCTCCAGACAGTTGATGAGCGCTGTCTCTTCACCACAAATATAACGCCCTGCACCAGTATGCACATGCAGCTTAAAGCCAAATTCTGTGCCTAGGATATTCTCACCAAGCAGTGCATTTGCTAGACATTCGTCAATGGCTGCCTGCAATCGCTCGGCAGCGATGATATATTCGCCACGGATAAAAATATAACCAACGCTTGCACCGATTGCATAAGCAGTGATAAGCATACCCTCAATCAGCTGAAATGGCAGTCGCTCCATCAGTAGACGGTCTTTGAATGTACCGGGCTCCATTTCGTCAGCATTACAAATCAAATAACGCACGCCACCATCAGGCGGGGTCATAAATGTCCATTTTAGCCCTGCATTAAATCCAGCCCCGCCACGCCCACGCACATTGGCAGTTTTTATCATCTCGCCGACTTCTTTTGGGCTTTTGCTAAGGGCGATTTTTAGACCCTCGAAGCCTTTTAGTGCCAAATAATCAGCAAGTTTTAACACGGCATCATGATGGTATAATCGCCAAGTCAATGGGTGAGAAAGACTGGTTGGTGCCTCGCCTTCCGCCAAGCCCACGCCGTAGATAGGAATCCGCTGACGGTTGAGCTGACTGGGTGCTTTGCCCAATTTGCGTGCGTCAATTTGGGCAGTAACTGTCGGTTTGCAAAAAGTCGCTTCACTCATAGATATTGCTCCAATAACATCGCCACTTCCTCGGGCAGGACAGGGCCATAAGTATCCTCATCAATCAGCACGCTTGCCCCTTTGTCGCAGTTGCCCAGACAACAAATCGGCAACAAGGTAAACCTACCGTCTGCTGTCGTCTGCCCAAATTCAATGCCAAGATTGCGGCGAAATGCCTCTGCCAATGCCTCATATCCTGTCAAATAACAAGCAATCGAATCACAAACCAAAATCACATGACGACCCACAGGCTGGCGATAAATGCGATTAAAAAAAGTCGCCACACCCTCAACATCACTGACAGCAATGGACAGCATATTGGCGATGGCGGCGACTTGGGCATCATCAACCCAACCGTTTCGTTTTTGGACAAGTTTTAGGGCATCAAGCACAGCGGCTCTTGGTTGTGGATAATGATGGATATGCTCAATAATGCCCTGAATCTCATCAGGCGTTAGGATTTGGTGAATATCCACTTTGGGGGTTTTATCGGTTACTATTTTCATAGAAAATACCATGTATGTGAAAGCTAGCTGGCAGGCTGGCTGATTTTATCCTTTGGCATTTTAAGATCAGATGGCAACTGATACTAAAATTTGTCTATTATACTCCAAAATTTTACGAAACTCTATACAGCAATCAACAATTGAGCAATTAAATCAACAAGCAGTTATATTTGTCTTTGCACTCACCAGTCAAAATCATTATCATTTTGCTTAATTTTATCCAATCTTTTACCAAACACTGCTTTGCAACCACAAAATACTTGACAAAAAAAAACCAATCACAGATACTGTTATGACAACAAAATCATCTAATAAGACAAGGAAGATTCATGCCAATCGCCAAATTAACCAAATTTCCCACAAATCTTAAGCTTATCGTCTTTTATGGCGTTGCTTTTGGCAGTTTTCGTATGCTGATTGGTGGCGTTTCGGTTTTGTATCTATTAAGCCGCGGGGTGTCGCTTGCCGACTTGGGGCTGCTTAAGTCGTTTCAGTTTGCCCTGATGATGTTTTTGGATTTGCCACTTTCTTATTTGACCGACCGCTATAGTCGCAAATTATCCACTATTTTGGGCATTGTGTTTGGTGCAGCTTGGCTTTTGATGACTGCTGCCGCCAGCGATTTGTGGCAATTTTATCTTGCCGAAGCATTCAACGCCGTCTCATTGTCATTATTTAATGGTGCTTATATTTCTTATTTAATTGACATAAAAAATAAGACCGCACCAGAGCTTAGCACCAAGACCTTGCTGGCGTATGATAACAAATATAACAGTCTGGGCATGGCAATCTGTGCCTTTGTTGGAGCCGCGTTTATCAGCCCACAGACCAGTGCCATTTGGTATATCGCAGGTGTGTTATTGCTTATCATCGCAGCAGGTGCATGGCTACACATGCCAAGCGATCAACAAACGCCGCAAGCCACCAGCACCACCAATCACCAAGACAACAAACTGCTGATGGTCGCTCGGCACGCAAAACAGCTCACAGACATTCTCAAGCACAAGCCACAGATTGCCTATGCCTTGGTGGTTATAAGCATTCTTTTGGTGTATTTTCAGATATTGGTTCAGCTGTGGCAACCGCTTGTGGATATTGTCAATCCCAGCACGTTTGGTTGGGTTTATGGTTTGTTCTTTTCGGTGCTAAGCATTGCCCAAATTCTCTCAAGCAGCTTTGTTGATAATGACAAGCTCTCCGCCATGCACAAAAAGATTGCCATTGTCGCCTTATTAACCATCGCCCTACTGTTTATGGCGATAAGTGTTGATTTTGCCACAAAGTCATGGTATACCACTGTCGGTATTTTGCTGTCTTTGTCGCTGATGTTTTTTGTGATTAAGGTACTGATGATTGAAGCCTCAGCAACATTTCACGACATCATACCTGATGCTCATCGCTCGGTGCTGGACGCTTTGGGATTTTTTGCCAGTCGCTTGGTGCTGCTTGTGTTATTTCCACTCATCACCTATTTGACCGACCGCTTGGGTTTTGCTGTGCTGGTGGGGATTTTTGTGATGATTTTGGCGGTTTATTTTGTTATAAAATACAAAATCAACAAGGCAAATTTGGCTTGATGATAAATTTCTAGACTTATCAAAATCAACCAGCTGTTCAAATTTTGCCGATTGTTACGAATTGGCAAAATATCTGTGGGCTGATGATATTAATTATAAAATATTTAATTATTTTTTGTTTTATATTTAAAAATTAACAAAAAAATACAATTTAATTGACATTGACATTGACAATAATATTATAAATTACCGTGAATTGACTTTGATAGATTTTAAAATAATCTTAAGCCTGTCTTATTAATTTTTCACGCCGCCAAGGCAAACAGCCACAAACGCACCACTGCCGATTTAAAGCCGCGCTTTGTTTTGTGGCATATTTAGCCATGACAAATCAGATATTTGGTTTTAAAAGGACTACCCAATGAATGAATTTTTTGCCGTTGCCTTGGTTACTATTTTGGCGGTGATTAGCCCCGGTGCAGATTTTGCCATCACCACAAAAAACAGCTATCTGTATGGGCGTGGCGTGGGGATTTTGACCGCTACAGGCATTGCGTTGGGCGTGCTGATTCATGTGGCTTATACGCTGTTGTTTGTGGGGGCGGTGATGAAATTCATGCCGAATTTTTTGGACATCATAAAATACATTGGGGCGGCATATCTGATATATATCGGCTACCAAACTTTTGTGCAAAAACCCATTGCCCAAAATGGCGACAGTCTGCCCATCTCACCTGCCCAAGCCCTAAAATATGGGCTATTCACCAATGCGTTAAACCCCAAAACCACGCTATTTGTGATTAGCACCTATACCCAAATTGTGAGACCTGACACCTCTTTGGGCGTGCTTTTGGGCTATGGGGCGTTTATGTCTTTGGCTCATTTTGTGTGGTTTGCGATTGTGGCGTTGCTGTTTTCACAGTCTCATCTAAGGCAGAAAATGCTGGCACACCAAGTCATCATCAACCGCATTATTGGCGTACTCTTGGCAGGGCTGGGTGGTTTATTACTGGTGAGTAATTTATCTTAGTCGTTGGTTTTGACAAATTACATTTGCCCTACAGATGGTTATTGCTTGGACTGCTTAGTGTCAATGATTTGATAATATCATCACAACAAGCACGCCATCACGGTTTATTTTTCTGCACGAAAATTTTTACCCAGCATCTCGCCAAGCCCTTGATAATGCCGAAAATTATAAATCAGCGGCTGCCAGAGCGTTGGGTCAATCTTATCTTTATCAAAAACCAACCCTTCTGCGGCATGAACCTGCAAGATTTTTAGCTCAACGATGGCATAACCATCTCGGTTGATGATATTGACAACCTCAGCTTCTGCCTGCAACGGGCATTCGGTGATTTTTTGTGGTTTCACCTTGAAAGACGGCTCGGCAGTCAAGCCAGCAAGTGCAAATTTATCATCACAGAACTGGTATTGCTCATTGACCGCTTGCATATTGCCCGTAAACGGAGCGATTTTCTCAACATTTTGCCACAGATTTTCGCTTGCGATATTTAGCACAACCTCTGGGCAATGCTGGATATTTTGATACGCTTTGCCCTGCACACCCAAACCGATGACGACATTATCGCCCAAGCACCAGCTTGACGAAATCGGACTGATGTTGGTTTTGCCCTGATTATCCACGCTGGTTAATAGCACGACAGGAAAGCCATAATAAAACATTTTGGGATTGATGGGAATGTGCATAATGCCTCCTTTACTGTCCATATCTTTGATGCTTGCTGTTTTTCAACTCCAAACGGTGCAATGCACGGCAAAATAACGCCTGATAACATTCATGCAATAAAGCCAAACTTTTATCCTGAGCAAATATCGCACTTTTAATGACAAAGTCGCACAGTCTGATATTATCCATGATAAAGCTATATCGTCATGACAAGGTTAATCCTCGCCGATACCAAACCAGTGGAAAATGCCACAAAAACGCATCTTTAAGACCGGCTACCCTACCAAAAATCCATGACACTTTTTATCACACCGACCGCACCCAACCCCAGCAATAATAACGCCGAGATAAGCATGGTAAGCTTGATAAATTTTGGCTTGCAAATTTTGCTAAATAAATAAGCATAAACCAACAAAATGGCATAGTCTAGCACCACCCAAGTAATGGTAAGTGTCGTGGCAGCGACAACTTTGGACTCAGCAACGCCAAAAAACAACGGAAAAAATCCAATAAAAAACAACACATCTTTTGGGTTGGCAATGCCCACCAAAAACCCTTGTTTAAGGTGTGTAATCAGACCTTGTCTGTCCGCTTGGTGCTTATACAGGCTAAGCTGACTGACCTGTTTTAACTCAGTGAGGATTGAAAAAGCAAAATAGATAATATACAAAGAGCCGACCAGCGTTAAGGCACTTAGCCACCGCTCATCAATACCCACCACACCAAACAGCACCAATAAGGATACGCCGATTAATACCAGTGAAGCCAAATTTGTACCAATAACGGTGCATAAACTCGCCATCAAACCATTGCTAGCACCATGATTGGCAACCATCACCGTAACAGGACCAGGGGTGGATAAAAATACCACAACCGACAGCACAAACCCAAACCAAAGTTGATAATCAAACATCGATACGCTCCTTGGGTATTTTTATTGGGCATGTATCTATAACCAAACCACCCTCTTCATACAGTTGATACTGTCGCCACTCTGGATTGTTAATATCTCCAAAAAAACCTAACTCGCTTGGGTACTTTTGAGATTTATTAAAAACACATATTCTGTTTCTAATTATCCTTCTAATATTCAAGTCTTTTTGTCTATCTATTGGTGCAACCAAATCAAACACTTCTCTAGGATTGATATACATATGCACTTGCTTGTCAATACCTTTTGAAAGCTCTATCAAGATACAGCCTGTAATTCTTGATAGTTTTAGCTGCAGATTTGATTATCCCGAGCTTTCATCAGCACATTTTAATTTGAAAATCCCAATTATATCACTTTTAATATTTTTATAAAGTTATCACGAACACTGGATGTATTTTCTGTACCGCTATAGCCAAATCTTGCATAATAACAAACGGATAGGTATGATGTTACAATTAAATCCTCACCTATTGCCTCTTGTAAAGAAAACTTATTCTTTGCCGATAGAACCATGGCTGTTACAACCGATTTATTGATTAGTGGATCGCATTCTTTTAAAAACTCCAGTGCTAAATCATTTGATTTTTCTTGAAAATACACCTGCTCAGTTCTACTTATCCTATTTCCAATGTTTATCATAACTGGCATAAAATGATCTTTATAAACAGAATTGTATAAATCCCAACCAATCCTACCTTGATTATATAAACCAGCATAAGTAAATCTTGTCGCATACAATATTGGCATTAACGCATTATAATTCTTTGGTAATTTTTCAGTTATCTTATTTAAATTGTCAAATATGGAACTAAAACTCCAAGGTTGAACAATCTCTACAATATTTAGGATAGAAAGAGGCTCTATATTATCCAACAAACCGTCTTTATCCAAGGTGCGTGATTTGTATTTTCCAATTTTATAAAAAATCATTATTTCATTTAGAATAAGAAGTCGCAAGTTTGCAATTAAATCCTGCAAAGGCTGTAGACCCATAGATAGCTTAATCAAAAATAGAGATGCTCGCTCTACCTCGTCTGGCATATCATTAATCATCGCACCACCATACTCGGAATAATCAATACCGCTATTCTTTACAAAATCTCTTGATTTCTCATCTCCATAGCTGGCACCGTCCAACTCTTGCAAGACAAAAAGATATGCCATTTCATAATCCCTTAAGTCTTTTTGTATTAGTGAAAATGCAAGTTTGGCAGCAGTATATTCCAATCCATCGGTTTGTATTTTTTGATAAAGCTCCATATCAGCACAAACAGATTTTTTTTTGAAAAAATCAAACATTGACATTCCCCTTGACAAACTTTCTTAAGAATCATTGATTATGATTTACCTATCACAATCCGCCATCACAATATCAATACTTGCCAAATAAATAATCGCATCAGACACCAGCGAGCCGTTAATCACGCTAGGCATTTGCTGTAGATGAGCAAAGGTCGGCGTGCGAATACGAGTGCGATAGCTCATTGTTGAATTATCCGAGGTTACATAGTAGCTATTAAGCCCTTTAACACCCTCCACCATGCACGCAGACTCACCTGCTGGCATCACAGGCCCCCATGACACAGAGACAAAGTGGTTAATCAGAGTCTCAATGTCTTGTAGTGTGCGGTCTTTTGGCGGTGGCACGGCAAGTGGGTGTTCGGCTTTATACGCTCCTGACGGCATATTATTCAGGCACTGCTCAATGATACGCAGCGACTGGCGAATTTCCTCAATTTTCACCAGACAGCGGTCATAAGCATCGCCGTTATAAAACACAGGAACTTCAAACTCAAAATTCTCATAACCCAGATATGGGCGAGCTTTACGCAAATCAAAATCAATACCTGTGGCACGAAGCCCCGCCCCTGTTACCCCCCAAGCCAGGGCGTGCTTGGCATCATATTGAGCCACTGCCTGTGTGCGTCCTTTTAGCACGCTGTTGGTCATGGTGGCTTTATAATATTCATCAATGCGTTTTGGCATCCAGTCCAAAAATTCTCGCACCAGACGCTGCCAGCCATTTGGCAAATCATGAGCCGTGCCACCAATTCTAAACCACGCAGGGTGCATACGATAGCCTGTTACCGCTTCAATGACATCGTATGCCTTTTGGCGATCGGCAAACATATAAAACACAGGAGTCATACCACCAGCATCTTGGATAAATGTCCCCCAGTAGAGTAAATTATTAGTAATTCTAAACAATTCACTCATCATAATGCGAATGGTATTGGCACGATCAGGCACGGTAATGCCAGCTAGCTTTTCCACCGCCATGATATAGGGCAGCTCATTCATCACCCCACCCAGATAGTCAATGCGGTCGGTATAAGGGATAAAAGAGTGCCAAGTTTGGCGTTCTGCCATTTTTTCAGCACCGCGATGATGATAGCCAATATCAGGAATGCAATCAACAATCTCCTCACCATCTAATTGCAGCACCAAACGAAACGCCCCGTGTGCCGATGGGTGGTTTGGACCAATGTTCAAAAACATAAAATCCTCATCACGCCCAGAGCGTTTCATTCCCCATTCTTCTGGCACGAAGCGTAAATTTTCTTGCTCAAACTGCTGCTTGGCAGTGTTCAAAAAATACGGCGTAAATTCGGTCGCACGAGCGTGATATTCCTTGCGAAGCGGATGCCCTTCCCAATATTTCGGCAACAAAATCCGTGTCAGGTGCGGATGGTCGTCAAACACCACACCAAACATATCCCACACCTCACGCTCATACCAGTTGGCATTGGGATAAATCTTGGTAGCACTGGGGATATGCTCGCCCTCTGCCAATGCGACTTTTATGCGGATATCACTATTTCGCTCAAGGCTCATCAAGTGATAAAACACAGTAAAATCGCTTGTCGGCAAGCCATATCTATGCTGGCGTAATCGCTCATCAATGGCAGAAAGATCCACAAGCATGACAAATGGCTTGGGCAAGGTGCGTAAATACAACAGCACCTCAAGCACTTGATGCTTAGCCACCCAAACAGTCGGAATGCCGTCTTGCGTCTCTTGGACGGTTAAATTATCAAACTTTGCACGAAGCTCGGTTAAAATCTCAAAATCGTGAATGTGATTAATGCTCATAATGTCCAACTTACTTTAAATCTCTACAGCCTTACAACAGCTAAAATATTTAAAAATTTATTCTATACCAAAAAATAAATTATTAGCTGTTTTAGCACAAAATAGAAACCAAATCCGCCAATAAAATAATTGTAAACAATCAATAATAAATCTAGGGAGCTTTTAGTACCGTTGCTTGACACTGCACAGGAAATTTAATAGAGTTAGCAATAAAGCATAATTTATGTGCCTGTTCATGCAAAGCCAATGCCAACTTTTGGTCGCCCTGGCTAATTTTTACCACAGGATTTAATGTCGCACAGACAAACTGCCCTGCATTTTTATCATCACCTTCATTCATTATTGCTGTGGCATTATCTTGGTATGCTTGTACCACAATTTGATTAACCGCACATAAATGCAAATACCAAAGTTTGTGGCAAGATGAAATGCTGGCAAGCAACAGCTCTTCTGGATTCCACTTGTGCTTATCACCGCGAAATGCTGGGTCTGATGATGCCAAAATATCCACCTTATCATCTGCCGAAATGACAAAATTGCGTTCATAACTGGTATAATCTTTAGTACCTACGCCAAGATTACCCTGCCAAGTAATACTAACTGTATACTGATGCGTTTTCATCACCCACCCTTTTGCTGCTTGTCCCAACTACATCATCAAACAATTTAGCTGGCAAATAATAATTGTCTGTACCCAGATAACAAAAATACAAATACATACCAAAATTTTACAAAAAGCACATTTGTCCCATTCAGATGGCTAGTAATGAGTGATATTATCTGTTTTAATGCTTTGACTTAAAAACAAACCCTGCCGAATTAACCTGTGCGATAGTTACCATAATGATAAGTTACAACCCGTGGTTATCCGCCCTATCAATACCAACCATCTGGACAAACATTGTCCTTTTAAATCTTTATTTGCTCATCTTAAATAACAATCAAAACGCATCATCTTGGCTTCTTAGATTTTTTACGGCAATGCGTTCGGCATTTTTACGATCTCGCTCTGGTGTCATCACAGGCTGAATAATGCCTTGATTGTCAAGATGAATGCCCAACGGTCGGCGTTCGTGCGTGATGGATTCTTGTAACAACATCAACGCCTGAATCAAAGCCTCGGGGCGAGGCGGACAGCCTGGAATATAGACATCGACAGGGATAATCTTATCCACGCCCTGCACCACCGAATAAATATCATACATACCGCCCGAGTTGGCACACGCTCCCATCGAGATGACCCACTTTGGCTCCAGCATCTGCTCATACAACCGCAAAATCACAGGTGCCATCTTGACAAAACAAGTGCCAGCAACAATCATCACATCCGCTTGGCGAGGTGATGCACGAATAACCTCCGCCCCAAATCTTGATAAATCATGCACGCCTGTCAAGGTTGTGGCATATTCCACATAGCAGCAGCTTGTGCCAAAGTTAAACGGCCAAAGAGAATTTTTGCGTCCCCAGTTGGCAGCAGCATGGGTCAAATCGGACAATTTGCCCAAAAAAACATTTTTCTCCACTTCTGCCTGCGTGATATCATCAACCACTTGGCGAGAATTGTGTGGATACTGGTTGCCATTTTCATTTGGGCGAGTTAAGGTGTATTTCATAGCGGATTTTATAAACTAAGTATTTGTTAATATTAAAAAAAGTTTTGCTATTTATCGCTTGGCATATCTTTGACTTTGCTCATCAAGGCAGGGTTTTGAGCTTTATTGCCACAAAAAACAACAGCGAATATCAACATGGCATCAATTCGATAATTGCCAGATTTCATTTGCTACCTCCTTAATCAAACTTCTGCGTGGTAACTCGCCCCGTTTGATTAATGTGGTCAATGTTTGCCATGTCGGTTTTGTCTTTTTCAAGCACTGCCTGCAAATCCTTACGCCCTGCAAAAATCTTGCCAGATGACTGTGCAGGCACTTTGCCTGTAGGGTCAGTGTGCAAATCATCAATCGTTGTAAAGGCAGTGATGCTCGCCAAATCAAAATCGGCAGGACGGCTTAAAATGCGTGGCTTACGCCCTCGCTTGTCAGCAGGTGCCCAGTTCATCGCTCCAAGTTTCATCTCATACAGCAGACCAACGAACAAAATGGCAATAAAAATGCCAGCAGCGACAAAGCCATACCAGCTAACCTCTCGCACACTGACTGCATAGGCGTACAAAAATAACGCCTCCAAATCAAAAATCACAAAAAAAATCGCCACCAAGTAGAATTTGGCAGATAGGCGAATGCGTGCCGATCCTGCCGACACCACCCCCGCCTCAAAGGTCTCTTGCTTTTGAGATCCTGACGAACGCCCACCCAATAAGCGTGGCACCACCAACATAAAAACAACCAGCCCTGCGGCGGCTAGCAAAAATGCAATCGCTGACCAATTGGCTAACATAATCACCTCTATGTGATTGTCTGTTCTTTAATAAAATAGCGATATTATAACACAATTTACAAAAAAGCATTACAACCATGCGTATTTTTCGGCAACAAAATCACAATTTGCCCCAATTAAGGCAATAAAGCGGCCAGCTGCCAGCGACACTTATCACATTATCACAAAAAAAATCCACATAGGTGCTTCCCATGTGGATTTTATTTAGCCGCTGTTATTGATTGATAACATCTGTGCCACTAGGTGGCGTGAAATTAAACTCTGCTGCAGGGATTTTTTTGTTGAGCGAAATATTACTAAAACGAATGCTGGTAATTTGCCCAATATTATCATGCAGCACCATCATCACAGGACGACCGCCATTAAAGCTAAGCGATAAACTCTTAAAGCTGGCATTGCTGGATTTGGGTGTCAATACAAAATAATTTCTGGCGGTATTTGGCTGACTTACGCTAAAATTGCGTCCAATTTGTGCTGGGTCGCCAGACAATAGCAAGGCTGGCGTTTCGCCAACTTGATTACCAACCGCTTGGCGAGTCGCTTGTTGCAAATCTTTATCATACACCCACAGCGTATTGCCATTGGCAACAATCAATTGCTCGGCAGGTGATTTGATTTGCCAGCGGAATTGATTTTGACGCTGTGCCGACATCACGCCTGTAAATTGGCTTTTTTTATTGCCAGCTTGCGTGGTTTGGCTAAAATTGGCGGTCATTGACTTAATGCCAATCAGCAGCTGATTGAGATTTTTTGTTGCTGTCTGCTCACTTGCCGCCGCTGCCTGTGCATTTATCGGCAATGCCATCGGCACAGCTGCCATGCTTAGACTTGCAATCGCCAGCATTGCCTTCAAGCTCATCGCTTTTAAAGGGGCAAAATTCGTCATTGTACACTCCACATGGTTAAAATTCTTATTGGTTTTTGATACCGCATTGGCATTGTGATATTTTGTCAAATCCACACCAAACCAAAGCTGTATCAACTTTTGGGCATATTTTGCCAAAAATATATATTGCAATCTACATAAAAATTGCAACCAGCAGCACTTAAATGTTACGCTTGACGGCGTCTTGCAAATTTAAGTAAACAAACTGACAAAATCATCAGCATACCAAGATAATTGTAACAAAAAATGACAATTAACAGGCAGGCAAATCAAACAAATCTTGTGATACTAAGGCAGCAATCGCTCAACTTGCCATGTGTCGCCATGCTTTTGGTATCGCATACGGTCATGCATACGCCCTGCTCGCCCTTGCCAAAATTCAGCAGTATCAACCACCAATTCATAACCACCCCAAAACTCTGGATAAGGCACATTATCGGCGTATTGTTTGTCAAGTTCGGCAAATTTTTGCTCCATGTACGCACGATTTTCGACCACGCCACTTTGTGGTTGGCTTACCCATGCACCCAGCTGGCTCTCGCGCGGACGCTTGGCAAAATAAGCTGCTGATTTTGCCACATCAACCTTGGTTATTTTGCCAGCCAGACGCACCTGACGCTCCTGTGCCTGCCAAAAAAACAACACTTCTGCATAAGGGTTACTGTCAATATCCTGCCCCTTGGCACTGTCATAATTGGTATAAAAAACCACACCTTGCTCGGTCAGTTCACGCATCAGCACAATCCGCACACTTGGGCGATTGTCCGCACCGCAGGTTGCCAAGCTCATCGCATACGGCTCGGGCAGATTTGCCGCCACCGCTTCATCAAACCAAGCTTGGAACAAATGAAATGGCGTATCAGGCAAGCCCAAATCCGCCAATGAGCCTTGTTGATATGATTGTCTGTGATCGCTTAAGTCCATAACGCCCCCAAGAAAAGTCCACAAAATTTTTGTGTATTTATTATAACACGATTTGCTGGCAGTGTATCAACCGTTATCATGCACAGCTTACCACCGCCAAATAAGCGGTTGCCATTTTGTTGAAGTATACAAAATTATGATGACAAAATGCGTTGCACCGCTTCGGCAAGCTGATTTGCCATCTGCTGACAGGTGGCAGCGTCTTGATGCTCAACCATAACACGAATCACAGGCTCCGTGCCTGATTTACGCACCAACAACCGACCCTTGCCCTGCAATTGTTGCTCGGCATCGGCAAAGATATTTGCCAGTTGTGTATTGGCATAAGGGTCGCTGATTTTGCTGACACGCACATTAATCAGCGTCTGCGGAAATGGCGTGTATCCAGCAACAAGTTCGCTTAATTTTTTGCCAGTTTCTACCATGCAGCTTAGCACCTGTAGTCCTGCAACAATCGCATCGCCTGTGCGGCTCTTATCCAGACACAAAATATGCCCAGACGGCTCGCCGCCAATCGTCCAACCTCGCTCTTGCAAATCTTGCATGACATAGCGATCGCCGACTTTGGCACGATGAAATTCCACACCTCGCTCTGCCAGTGCCAATTGTAGTGCGACATTGCTCATCAAAGTACCCACCACACCGACAGGTTTTAGGTGATTTGCCAAAATGTACAAAATACCATCGCCATCAACAATGTTGCCAGTTTCATCAACCATAATAATGCGATCGCCATCACCATCTAGGGCAAGTCCGACATCGGCAGCTTGCTCACGCACGGCTTGTTGCAGCGTTTGTGGATGGGTGGAGCCGCAGTTGCTATTAATATTAATGCCGTCTGGCGAATCGTTAATGGCGATGACTTTTGCACCCAATTCTTGCAAGACACTTGGTGCAACACTATAACCTGCCCCATTGGCACAATCAATGACAATTTTTAGATGAGATAAATTAAAATGATAAGGAAAACTACCCTTACAATACTCAATATAACGCCCTTTGGCATCATCAACACGATGATTTTTGCCAATGGCATCTGCCTGAATCCCAACCAAACGCTTCAAGCCCTGCTGGTTATCACCGATTAGTACATCAAGCTCGGCATTAATCGCATCTTGGAATTCATCGGAGATTTTTTTGCCTTCGTGAGAAAAAAACTTCACGCCGTTGTCCTGATAAGGGTTGTGCGATGCCGAAATCACCACGCCCATGTCTGCATGAAAACTTGTTACCAAATGGGCAATCGCTGGGGTTGGTAAAGGCCCAAGCATATACACATCAACGCCAGCGGCATTAAACCCTGCTTGCAACGCCGCCTCAATGACATAGCCTGACAGTCGCGTATCTTTACCAATCAGCACGCTTGGGCGTTTGTTTGGGAATTTTGCTGCCAATACCTTACCTGCACCAAAGCCCAACCGCAACAAAAAATCAGGCGTAATCGGAAATTCACCAAATTGCCCACGAATACCATCAGTGCCAAAATATCCCATAGTGTATCCTTATTGCATTTATCTTAAAATAGATTGTGTTTAGACAAATTTTTACCAATTATAGCACAATTGCCAAATAAACAAAAAATCAACAATTTAAGAAATTTAACAGGCATCTGCCTTGCACCATTATTAAGCTTATCACAAGAAATCATCTGGCAAAATAAACAAAAATTCGCTATGATAACTTCAACCGAACAAATCAATCTTGTGAGATGACAGATTTTCACCCCAGCAATTGCCTTGATACTGCCGCATTATCCACCCTGCCAAAATCACAACTGACAGGTAAGCCTGTGCTGCACTTTGTACACGCCAATGGCATACCTGTTGGCAGTTATCAACCACTGCTGGATTGTCTTGCTGATTTTTTTAGCATCAGCCATCTTGATAAGCTCGGTACGCATGACGAATACGCCATTGACAACCATTGGCAATCACTGACACGGCAAGTTGCCGATAGCATTCAGGCAAGCTGCCAGACGCATGGCGTCTCCAAACTTATCGCCATCGGTCATTCGCTCGGTGCCATGACAACCTTGCAAGCATTACCACTACAATCTAAGCGTATCAGCCAAGCCATCTTGCTTGACCCTGCGTTATTAATGACGCACCATGCTTTGTTGTTTGATATCGCCAAACTGCTGGATAATTGCAGCAAATATTTCACCAAAACCGAACATTATTTTGGCGACAAATTCTCCCCTGCAGGCAAATCCAAACATCGCAAAGACACCTTCTCATCACATCAGGCTGCCTATTTGGCACTACGCCACAAGGCTTTGTTTAGGGATTTTGATGAGTCTTGTTTTGAGCATTATATTCGGCATGGATTTGTTGCCGATGGCAATGGTGCCGTAACGCTTGCCATACCCAAGATGGCAGAAGTGGCGATTTTTCGCACCATGCCATCTTGGTATTGGCGAAAAAAGCCACAATTACCCTGCCCTGTTGGCATACTGGCTGGCAAAGACAGTTATTTTACTCGCATTGGCTCATATCGTGCCGCACAGGAAAAATTCGCCCTGCCTGTACAATACACGACAGGCTCGCATATGTTTGTTCTAGAACAGCCACAAGCTGTGGCGACAAAGATTTTATCCATGATTATCCATCAGCTGGATTTGACACATGACTGACAAACTTCAGCCGTTGCCACGCTATCACCCCTTGCTGGCAGCTGGACTGATGGTAGCAACCGCAAGTAGCATCGTATTTTTGCCAAATGCAGTATCATTCTTGTTTGCCCTGATGGCAGATTTATCGATGAAGGATTTTGCCAGCCTTCCCAATGCTGCCGCTGTCCGTGTGATTGTTCTGATGATTTCGGCAGTATTTTTATTAAGCCTAACTGCGATTTGGCAATATGTTCGCCTGTATGATGGCAGCACAATCAACTCATATCAGTTATGGCGGCGATATTTTGGCTTGGTGCCACCAGCAAAAAACACCATGCTGCCTGCTTTGACCGTATTGGCAGCTGCTATTTTGTTATCAACACTGGCAAGCGTCATGCTTGATGAATGGTTTGCCACACCCTCGGCATCAGCAGGTGTTGGCAATTTGTTGGGTAGCACGCCCTTGCCCCTGTTTATCATACTGGTGCTGATTGTTGCACCAATTTATGAAGAATGGATTTGTCGTGGTTTGTTTTGGCGATTGGGTCAAGATATTTTTGTGGCGTTTTTTCGGCAGATGGCAGTCGTTCATCTGGCAAATAGCATACTCATTAGTGCGATTTTTAGCCTGCTGCATTTTGGCTACAGTGGTGCCGATTTGCTGACGACTTTTGGTATCTCGCTGGCACTGTGCTATGTGCGTCTGCGTACCAAATCGACAATCGCTGCGATGGCTTTACATAGTCTAAATAACGCCCTAGCACTTGCGTTATATCTGCTTGATTAATTGAGCAAAGCATAGCTTTAACCATTATCAATATTTGGCTGGCTTTATCAGTCCGACTGTGATATTTTGATGGTTAAAATACACAAATCAACTTTGCTGGTTTGTTTTGCCCATGATAATCATTGTGCGATTGATGGTTGATTTTAAATGCATTTACGCCCAAATACGATGATAAATTGACAAAGAAAGTATGACAAATAAAAAACCAAACCCTTCATCAGACCTAGATGAATTAAGAGAAAACTTGGACAGGCTTACCAAACTTCGCCAAAGTCTCGCCGAGCGTCAGGCACGCAATACCATGCCGCCGCTAAAACCCTTGGGGTTTATTGACCTTTTGATTTTGATGGTGTGCTTTGCTGCTGCTTTTCTTGCTATTATTATCGCCCTTGCCGCTGTCTTTTTGTGATTTTTAATAACAAAATCCATCACTTGCGATTTGTAACCGACAAGCAACCCCGTAAAAACAGCAATCCTTGTGGTAAATTTGCCACCTTAAAAAAATCAGCAAGCAAAATCCTGCCCAAGCTAAACGCAATCAGTAAGGCTTGTGATGATTTTTAATTAATCTTTAGAAAAATATCAAAATAAAGCAAATAACGAGCGAATAAAAACAGTTGTAAACTGTATTATGTTTTGTTACAATCAAGACAGTTTTATAATAATCCACTCACAAGGAGGTCGTATGACTGACAGTATCGGTAATAAATTACTAAAATTTAGCCCATTGGCATTGGCAATCGCCCTGATTAATCCTGCTGCTGCAAGCACCCCGCAATTTGACCAAACGGTATTTTTTGGCGACAGCCTGTCAGATACAGGACGCATCAAAGATATTGTCAGCGGCAACTTCTTTATTGGCAGTTTTGCCAATGCCATGCAACCGTCATTTACCACCAATCCCGATCCAGCATGGACGCGTGTTTTTGCCGAGCATTATGGCACAGCAGCAAACCCTTACACCTCAAGCGACACACAAGGCACAAACTATGCTGTCGGTGGTGCCAAAGTCAGCGAAACTGCTGAGCAATTTGGTGGACTGGTGCGTATCCCATCGGTCAATAGACAAATCAGCGATTATCTAAATAACACGAACAACACCACCAACCCAAATGCTCTATACACCATCTGGGTCGGTGCCAATGACTTGCTTGCAGCCAGCACAACTCCAGATATTGCCGCCGCTGCCGCTACCATCAGTCAAGCTGCACAAAACCAAGCGGCACAAGTTGTTCGCCTACAGCAGGCAGGAGCGAACTATATTTTGGTGCCAAACCTTCCTGATGTTGGTCTAACGCCACGCAATGTCGGCGACGCTCGCCAAGCTGCCACTGCAACCACCGCTGCAAATTTATACAATAAAACTCTGTATAGCAATCTAAATCAAGGCACTGCCAATGTCATTGCCGCCAATACCTTTGCTCTGCTACAAGAAGCGGTTCGTGATAAAGAAGCCTTTGGCTTTAAAAATACCACCAACATTGCCTGTGATGGTGCATTATCCTCACTTACCTGTACAGCAAGCGACTGGCAGGCAGTTGCAGCCGATGCCAATGATACTTATATGTTTGCTGATGATATTCATCCTGCAGGGCGTACGCATCGGATTTTGGCACAGTATTTTGCCTCCATCATTGACAGCCCAGCTCAAATTGCCCAGCTGCCAACCGCTCTGATTAAAGATGGTAAATCAGCAAATACTCAGCTGAATCGCCGCTTATCCAACCTTGACAACCCAAGGCATTCTGTCTGGGCAGATGTTACTGCCAGTGGCGATAACAAGCCAAACGCCATCATCGGTCTGGATGTTGCTGGCGACAATCAACACACAGGTGCCTATATTCAACACCAAAGACAGGACTATACGCTTGGCAAAACCATCACTGCCGACAGCCGCCAAACAGGGGCAGGTATCTATCACCGCCGTGATTTTGGTAATGCTCGCCTAACCACCGCAGTCGGCATTGACCGCCTAAGCCTACAAACTGACCGCAAAATCGCATGGGACGGTGCAGCACGCAGCCATCAAGCTGAAACAACAGGCAGTCGCAGCTATGCCAGTGTGCAAGGCAGCTATGGTATCAACACAGGCAAAATCACCTACCGACCTTATATTGGCGTACTGGCACAAACCCTAAAAGTCAATACACTGACCGAAAATCAGCCCAAGCTATCAACCGCTCTTAGCTTTGATACACAAAAACAAAAATCCCTGCAAGGCGAGATTGGTCTAAACCTAACCGCCGCCATCAATGACAAAACCGAGCTGTTTGGTGGTGTTGGCTATCAGCGAGAATTTAACGATGACTTACGCACGATTACCACCACCGTAAGCTCCATTGCTGATTATAGAAGAGGATTTGCCCTGCCTATACAAAACGACAAAACTTCCGCCACCATCGCCCATGCTGGTGCCAAATTCAGACTTGGTGCAGCAACCAATCTGAGCATTGGTGCCAATGCCATACGACAAGATGGCGATACTGATGTTGGTGGTTTTGTTGGTTTACAAAGCAAATTCTGACCGCCATAAGCATAAAAAGCACTCAATTTATTGGGTGCTTTTTTATCAAACCTTCTATACCGATGGCAATTTTAGCTTTTCTCAAATACAGCTAACTTCCAGCTGCTCGCTATCATTCAACCACCCATTCAAGCAACCATCAATTTATCAAAATACCCATCGCAAGCAAAATCAAGCTGATGGCATTGCTTGCATAAAAATCAGGCAAATCACAATGCTTTTGATATCAGTATTGAAAATACAAGGCTAAAGAATTTGCCAAAACCAGACAAAATAAAGGGGATTTTTATCCCCTTTGATAAACCGATTAATTTTCCAGCAATTTAAAAAAATGCTCACGGTAATGACGCAGCTCACGAATCGAATCGCGAATATCGTCCAAAGCCAGATGCGTGCCACCTTTTTGGTAAGTTGCTGCCACATCAGGTCGCCAGCGATAGCACAGCTCTTTGATGCTTGAAACATCAAGATTGCGGTAATGAAAATAGCGTTCCAGCTTAGGCATTTGGCGTGCCAAAAAACGCCGATCTTGACAAATTGAATTGCCACACATTGGTGAAATGCCTGCATCCACCCATTTTGACAAAAATTCAATCGTCTGCGACTCGGCATCAGCCAGTGTGATATTGCTGCGGCGAACTCTGTCGGTCAAGCCTGATTGTCTGTGCTGATTTTTGCACCAATCGTCCATGCCATTTAATACAACATCGCTTACCTTGATGGCAAGCACTGGACCTTCTGCCAAGATATTTAACTCATCATCGGTTACGATGGTGGCAATTTCGATGATTTCATCATGCTGGGTGTCAAGCCCTGTCATCTCAAGGTCAATCCAAATCAGAGCCTTTTTTGGCTTGCCACTTGGCTTTGCGTGTCCGATATTGATTTTGTCAATTGCTTTTTTATCACTCATTTGTCATTTCCTATTGCCAATTATCAATCATCAATTCTACCATACCATCAACCAGCTGCCAAGCAACAGAAGCGGGCAGCCTTATTAACCAAAAACAAACAGTCTTACTCGTTTTGTCGCAAAAATTTTGTTATAATTGAGCTTTTGATACCAAATAACACACCAACACCACAATGCCAAAAAACAAAATCAAAGCATGGTTGCCAACTCCTGAAAAATTGCGTGAAAATCGCCTGATTGCAATGTTTACGCCATTTTTGGCAGACCCTCGCCTGTGGCAAATGAACCGCAGCTCGCTTAATCGTGCGGTGTATGTCGGTGTTTTGGCAGCTTTTTTCCCCTTGCCTGGACAAATGCCACTTGCCATCATTGGGGCGTTGCTTGTGCGTGCCAATATCCCAATGGCAGTTGCTTTGACTTGGATTACCAATCCTGTAACTGCTATTCCTGTATTTTGGCTGGCTTATTCACTTGGGGCGTTGTTGCTTGGTGAGCCGATTTTGGGACTGCGTGCCATTGGTGTGATTTTGACAGATTTGACCTTGTGGATTACCACCTCGCACGGGGTCAATCCCTTTGCAGGTCATCGTATTTTCTCATGGCAAGCAATGGTGCTTGGCCTGCTGCTAAGTGCCATCATCACCAGTGTGCTGCTGGGCATGGCATTTCGGCTGTTTTGGAATTATCGCACGGTACGAGACTGGAAATCGCGACATGGCTACAATGCCAAAGCACCAAAATTTCGTGAACAAAAAGGACACAAATCACGCGAAGCAGCCACACAAGTCAAGAAAGGAGATGATTTTTCAATTTAATCACGGTCATAGCTTTTATTGTCTTTTGGGATTTTTTCATGTTGATATGAAAATTTTTCATTAGAATTTTGCTCTTTTTTATCGTATAATTTCCCCCAAATACCCAAAACATTACCCACCTGTTCAGACCTGCGTCTGACAAATCATGACAACCTACCTACTTGTGCGAACGGTATTTATTCTGTCAAGCCTAAAAAAGCCACCAGAATTCGTGCAATTTTTTATTTTTAGAAGTGAACTCTTATGAACTATTCAGTCTTTACCTCAGAATCGGTCAGTGAAGGCCATCCAGATAAGATGGCTGACCAAATCTCCGATGCACTGCTCGATGCCATCTTAAGTCAGGACAAGGACGCACGCGTGGCGTGTGAAACTCTGGTAAAAACAGGGGCGGTGGTGTTGGCTGGTGAAATCAGTACACATGCCAATATTGATGTCGAAAGCATTGTGCGTGATACCGTCAATAAAATTGGCTACAACCATTCAGATTTGGGCTTTGATGGCTCAACTTGTGCGGTCATCAATATGATTGGCAAGCAGTCGCCAGAGATTGCCCAAGGTGTGGACAGGCAACGCCCCGAAGATCAGGGGGCTGGCGATCAGGGCTTGATGTTTGGGTATGCCACAAACGAGACCGATGTACTTATGCCAGCACCCATTCAGCTATCGCACCGCCTGATGGAACGCCAAGCCCAATTGCGTAAAGATGGCACTTTGCCGTGGCTACGCCCTGATGCCAAAGCACAAGTTACCCTGCATTATGATGATAAATTTCAGCCGTTTGCTGTTGATGCACTGGTGCTATCAACCCAGCACGACCCTGACATCAGCCAAAAAGACTTGCACGAAGCCGTCATGGAAGAAATTATCAAAAAGGTAATTCCTGCCGATTTATTGCACAAAGACACTTTGTATCATATCAACCCAACAGGCAAATTTGTCATCGGTGGCCCTGTGGGTGATGCAGGTCTGACTGGCCGCAAAATCATTGTTGATACTTATGGTGGCATGGCACGACATGGTGGCGGTGCGTTCAGTGGCAAAGACCCTTCAAAAGTGGACAGAAGTGCCGCCTATGCAGGTCGCTATGTTGCTAAAAATATCGTTGCTGCAGGCTTGGCAGATCGTTGCGAAGTTCAGGTCAGCTATGCCATCGGGGTTGCCGAACCAACCTCCATTTCGGTCAATACCTTCAACACAGGCAAAATCAGCGATGATGAGATTGTCAAATTAATCCGCACGCATTTTGATTTGCGTCCTTATGGCATTACAAGAATGCTAAACTTGCTACAGCCAATGTATGAAGTTACCGCAAGCTATGGGCATTTTGGTCGCACAGGTTCACAAAATGCCTTTACTTGGGAACAAACCGACAAAGCAGAGCTGTTGCGTGCAATTTTATAAGCAATCACCAGCCCCAGCCACCCAAAAGTCTTGGAATCTTTCTAAGACTTTTGCCATTTGAGAGAGATTATGAATAACGACAACCAATTTGACGAAGCACAATTTCAAGCACAAATGAACGCATTTTTTGAGCGTGCTGATGCCATCATCAACCTTGCCAACAGTCAGCTATCACCAAGCTCGCATGCAGGTCAAGTCGCTGCCAGTCTTAACTATGCTGCCGCTCGATTTGCCATTTCGGCTGCCAGCATTGGCTTTGTCAAGGGCAGCGATTTGGCAAAAGAAAAAGCCGATATTATTAAATTTTATAGCGAAAAATACCAACAAATGCTCGCCGAAAATCTTGACCAGTATATTGAAAATTTTGACCAATATACCAAAATAGCACAGCAAAAATAAACAGCAAAGCAGGCTAAACCTGCTTTTTCTTATCACTTAAGCCCATTGACCACTTTTCATCACAAGCACCCTGTCAGCCTGACTTGCCAACTGTCTGTCATGTGTTACCATCAATAACGCCATGCCCAGCGATGACTGCAACTGGGTTAATAGCTCAAACACTGCCTGAGCATTATCATCATCAAGATTACCCGTTGGCTCATCAGCCATCACCAGTTTTGGACGCGTAACCAATGCTCGTGCAATCGCCACACGCTGTCTCTCACCACCTGACAGCTCGCTTGGGCGGTGGTGCAATCGATGATTAAGCCCAACTTGCTCAAGCAGCTCATTGGCTCTGCTGGTTGCCTGTTTAATACTGATACCATCACGCATCAGTAATGGCATGGCGACATTTTCGGTTGCGGTAAATTCTGGCAGCAAATGATGAAATTGATAAATAAAACCCAAATGCTGATTGCGTAATTTGGCACGCTTTGCCTCATTTAAACTGGTCAGGCAAACATCACCAAGCCACACCTCGCCTGTGGTTGGCGTATCCAAGCCACCCAACAAATGTAGCAAGGTAGACTTGCCCGAACCGCTACTGCCAACAATGGCAATGCGTTCGCCCGCCTGCACGGTCAAATCAAGCCCCTGCAATACGGTCGTTTGGATTTTGCCCTCTTGATAGACTTTGCTGATATTAGTTGCTTGCAAAATCACACTCATACACACCTCTTATTCATAACGCAAAGTCTCAGCTGGCTCAATTTTTGAGGCTCGCAATGCAGGATATATTGTCATCAAAAAACTTAGCAAAAATGATGCAACAACAATCAATAACACATCCGCCAGTTGCACCTGCGATGGCAAGAAGTCCACAGGATAGACACTGCCATTAAACAAGCTAATGCCAAATACACGGCTAATAAACACAAGAATATCATTCACAGACAATGCCAAAGACACGCCCAAAATCGTGCCTGCCACCGTGCCAATCACGCCAATAATCATGCCTTGAATCATAAATACCTGCATGACAAGTTTTGGCGATGCTCCAAAAGTCTTTAAAATGGCAATGTCTGCTTTTTTGTCCGTAACCAGCATCACAAGACTTGAGACGATATTAAACGCTGCCACCACCACAATCAAAAACAGCAACAGACCTATCATTGCCTTTTCCATCTGGATAGCACTGAACAAATTGCCATGCGTACTCGTCCAATCGCTCGGGTATAATCGTGTCATATCAAGGCTTGCAGCATTATTTGCCACTTGTGGTGCTTGGAAAATATCGTTCAACTTCAGACGAATACCCTGTGCACCCTCTGGCAATCTTAGCATCACACCAGCATCACGCATTTGGACAAAGCCCATCATGGCATCAATTTCATTGCTAATGCGATACACACCCACCAAAGTAAACCGCTTAAATCTTGGAATCACCCCTGCTGCCGATGGTGATGCCTCTGGCAGAACCAAAGTTACTTTATCGCCCAGCCTAAGCCCCAAGTTCATCGCAACCGACTCACCCAAGATAATCCCAAACTCACCCGACTTTAAATTATCCAGACTGCCTGCAACCATATATTCATCAAGAATCGAAACTTGTTTTTCGTATTCAGGTTCAATGCCTGAAATCATAATCCCCGACACCTGCCCTTCGGCGGTGAGCATGCCTTGCAGCTGAATATATGGTGCATATGCCTGCACTTGTGGATTTTGCTTGCGGATTTTTTCGGCAATCTGTTGCCAGTCGCTAAGGATTTCAAATGAAGCTACCGACGCTTGTGGCACCATGCCCAGCACGCGGGTTTTTATTTCGCGGTCAAAACCGTTCATCACCGACAATACAGTAATAAGCACCGCCACGCCCAGCGTCAGCCCAATGGTCGAAATAAGCGAAATAAAAGAAATAAAGCCGTTTTTTTTGCGTTTAGCCTTGA
The DNA here is from genome assembly GCF_900637105.1 of Moraxella cuniculi. Lineage (NCBI taxonomy): Bacteria > Pseudomonadati > Pseudomonadota > Gammaproteobacteria > Moraxellales > Moraxellaceae > Moraxella > Moraxella cuniculi. Next base: position 1,947,028 of record NZ_LR134343.1, read on the forward strand.
TATAACGAAGCCCAATAAATAACGCCAAAGGACGAAACATAAGCATAATCCAAACGATAAAATTAATCTAGTTTAGCATTTTTTATCATAAATACCAAATCAAGTCGCACCAATCGCCTGTTATCATGCCACGAGCGGTGGCTGCAAGCAACTTTTTGTGTTGCATCTTGATATTTTTCTTATCATCTCCATAAAGGTGGTAGGTATTTTTTGGTGATGGTATTTTGTAGTATTATTGCAAATATTCTTAAATATTACACATCATGCCAACCAACACACTAAGCCAACTGACATTTTGCACACTGACAAGTAGAGCCAAATCATGAGCAACCATACTTTTCGTTATCAATACACTCACGAAACAGCACCAATCAAGGTGGATTTGCCTTGCGACAAAAACGCTGGGCATGGCGACCATTGGGCAATTTTGACCGATAATATCAGTCACGATGTGCCTAATTGGCTACAGCAAATGTTAGAAACAGCCACCTTGCCACAAGGGCTATCCGCCCAAAATAGCAGCAGCAACAATAAGCTCCTGCTGGCCAGCAATGACCCATGCCATATCAAACAAATCCTAAGCATTAAAGATGGCAAACCCGAAGCATTTATCAACGCCTTTCCTGCAATCAACAGCCCCTATGGTGTCAGCTGCCAAATCGAACGCGTTATCCGTTGTGATACCACAGGCGATGCTATCTTATGCCTAAAAACTGCCGATGGCTCGCTGATTTATGCTTTTGATCAACTTTATGCCGTCAATCGCCATCACTATCGCACGCCCAAAAAATATTTTGTCAATTTTGGTGCATGGGCATATCAAATCACCCCAAGTCGCCAAGACGAAAGCATTCTTGTTGAAGACGAGCAAGCCATTCGCCACCATCGTGCCTTTCATGATATTGTTGCCGATCATCAGGGCAAAATCCCTGACAATATTGACGAGCTGATTCGCAATTGGCAACCCAAAGATGCCAAAGCCGATGAGCCACTACAGCCTGTTGAGATTAATCTTGGGCATATGTGTGCCTATTTGTACGGCGAGACATTTGGTCAGGAAGATGAAGCATGGTGCCAAGGTCAAGTTCTAGGCAAGTCATCGACAACTTTTTTTGGCAAAGCCATCACTTTGTTTGATGTTGTTATCTTGCGTGAGCCTGATGCCGACCCTTTTGTTGTGCGTATTGCCACGCCAAGCTGTGCTACGACCGACAGCATACAGGTACATGATTATATACAGGCAAATATTTGGCTACAGGCGGCAATCTATGGCGAAAACCAAAACCCCTCGCCTGCAAACACATGATTGCCAAAACCCTTGCCAAACATAGCCAAATGCACAAGATTAGGCAGTTTTTGTTAATGAATTCAACCAGTTGCCTATATCTTTTATCTGTGCCAAACAAACTTGATGTGCCATCGGATAACTGCTAAATGTCGGCTCAAGACCGAGTTTTTGCAGTCGTTCTTTGGCATCAAGCCCCAACACCATTGGCACAACATCATCAAACTGCCCATGGTCAATTTTGATGGCGATATCCTGATTGACGGCAACGCTATCAATCATCTCAGCACTGGCAAAATAAGTGGACAATGCCAAAAGCCCACCCAATTTTCGCTTGCTGGTCAGCACCGTATGATACGCCACCGCACCCCCTTGCGAGAAGCCAGCAATGATGATATTTTCGCTAGCTATGCCTTGTGCCACCTGCTCGGCAATCAGCTCATCAATCATGGCAGCAGAGGCAGTGATTTGTGCAATATCCACGCGTCTTTGTAGCGTCATTTCCAAAATATCGTACCAAGCTGGCATCACATAACCGCCATTAACGGTAACAGGAATTTTTGGTGCATGTGGAAAAATAAAACGCACCGCCACTTCATCTGACAAGCCAAGCTCTGGCACAATCGGCTGAAAATCATAACCACTCGCCCCCAAACCATGCAACCAAATCACAGCATGATTCACGGGCTGATTATTTGGATTATGCTCGACAATCAGCGTCTCAAGTGTTGCCATTGTATCACTCCTTTATCATATATTATTTAGATAATATTTATATTGTTATAAATTTATCAAGCAGTTCGATACTCATTATAGCACAAATCATCATTGACAGGTTTTTAATAAATTTTAAATTTTATAAATTATTTATTTTACAAATATAAAAAGCAATCATTGATTTATTACCCCTACCCAATCACTGACAGTGCTTTGTAAAATTAAGCATTCATACACTGCTTTTTTTATTCAGTCTATTTATCCATCAATCCCTTTGGCAATAATGACAAATCGGCATTGCAAACAGCAGGTAATTTAATAATTATCCATACTGTCTGACTGGAATTGTAAAATATCGTAAATGATTGCTGTTAATCGGTGATTTTTTCGTATAATATAGCATTTATCAACTTTATTAAGGGTCAAGTTATGCAATGGCGTGGACGCAGACAAAGCAGCAATATCGAAGACAGGCGTGGCGGTGGTGCCAAAAAAGTCGGTGGCGTGAGTATCTTTGGATTAATCATCGCTGTGGTGCTATGGCAGGTGTTTGGCATCAGTCCTGAGACCACTTTGGGAGTAACCCAACAAATTCAAAACCAAACGCAAAGCAGCACGCCAGTTAATGAAACTGCCGATATGGCACAAACTCGTGAATTTGTTGCCACCATCTTGGCAGATACCGAAGATGTCTGGACGCCGATTTTTGCTCAAGCAGGCAGTCGTTATCAAGAGCCAAGCCTAGTATTGTTTAGTAATTCTGTACAATCAGCCTGTGGATCTGCCAGCTCTGCCAGCGGTCCGTTTTATTGCCCTGCCGACCAAAAAGTCTATCTAGACACTCAGTTTTTCCGTGATATGCGAGTATCTATGGGCATTACAGGCGAAAAAAACAGCAGTGAATTATCTCGTCAAGATCAGGCAGGCGACTTCGCTCAAGCCTATGTCATCGCTCACGAAGTCGGTCATCATGTGCAAACACTGCTGGGCATTTCATCACAAGTACGCCAAGCCCAAGCCCAAGCAAGTACCACTGCCGCCAACAATCTATCCGTTCGCCAAGAGCTACAAGCGGACTGCTTCGCTGGCTTATGGGCAAAACAAAATCACGAACGCACGCAATTTTTGCAACAAGGCGATATTGAAGAGGCTCTAGATGCCGCCGAAAAAATTGGCGATGACTATCTCCAACAAAAAGCTGGTGGTCGTATCGTGCCTGACAGCTTTACGCACGGCACCAGCGAACAACGCAAACGCTGGTTTTATCGTGGCTTTCAGACGGGCGATGTTCAGCAGTGCGATACTTTTGCCACGCGTGAAATTTAAGAAATACAGCTCAACCACCTAAGGAATTATCATGAAATTGCCTACGGCATTGATTGAACTGATGACGCAATATTTTTATGAACGCACCGAACAGCCATTGGTGATTGACCCTAAAGTGCTGGCATATCGCTGGGTGGGCGATTCGGCAGGTCGCTTATTGCCGATTGATGTTCATTTTAAGGGCAGGCTGCATGATTTGCTTGGTATTGACAATCAAAAACAACGGCTGGTTGCCAATACTGAGCAGTTTCTCGCCAAACTGCCTGCCAATCATGTTTTGATGACAGGGGCAAGAGGTGCTGGCAAGTCATCATTGGTGCGAGCGTTATTACACGCCTATCATCATCAAGGCTTACGCATCATTGAACTTTCACGCGATCAATTGCAGTATTTGGACAAAATCCGCACCGCCATCAAAGCCTCTCGTCAAGCAGGCAATGGCAATCGCTACATTGTTTATTGTGATGATTTGGCGTTTAATGCCCAAGACGAAAACTATCGCACCCTAAAAAGCCTGCTTGATGGTGCGTTGGACAGTGAGCATGATGAAATCTTGATCTACGCCACCAGCAATCGCCGTCATCTGCTGCCACAGCTGATGAAGGATAATATCAACATCTACAATGGTCAAACCGATGAGGTCAATCCTTATGAAACCATTGATGAAAGCGTTTCCTTGTCAGACCGTTTTGGGCTATGGCTGTCGTTTACCGCCATGAATCAGCCACTATTTTTGCAAATTGTCGAGCATTTATTAAGCCAAGCCAATCTGCCATTTGACGCTACCGTACAAAGTGAAGCCCTAAAATGGGCAAGCACTCGTGGCTCTCGCTCAGGACGCATTGCTTATCAATTTGCCCAGCATTGGATCGGTCAAACGCGACTACAACAGCGTCAAGATCGCAGCTTGTGATACTCACCCTGCCTCATCACGCTGGTTCATTTGCCCATCGGCGGATAAATGCACACGCATCATATCCGCTGCCAATATCAGCTTGCCGCCATAGACATTTTGTACCTCTTGGCGAATATGCCCCATGTTTGGCTGAGTATCACTTGGATCATCAAACCCCAAAAATCTCGCACTAAAATGCGTCAAAATCAAATTCGGTATATTGGCACATTTGGCAAATTGTGCCACCTGCAAGGCACTGCTGTGCTGTGGATTAAACTTATTCTGAGCAAGTACCTTATCCAGCACCGCCTGCGTATAAGTCGCCTCATGCATCAATAAATCCGCACCCATCACCGCCTGCTGCAATAACTCTGGCTTATCATTATCACCTGCAATGACGATTTTTTGCCGATACTGACGCGAGATGACAAAATCACTGTGGCTCATGGACTGTGGCAAGCAAGGCTCATAACGACCAGCCAAAATCTGCTGCCAATGCTGCTTATCAATACCTGCTTGTAGCAACTTTGTTGTATCAAGTCGCCGCTCTGCCAACTCTTGGGTGATGACAAACCCAAAGCACTCAATGCGATGACTCATCAGGCATATCTGAATATCAATTGTCCAATCGTCAGCCAACTGATACTGCACGCCTGTGTCTATTATCTCGGCAATATCAATAAAATCAACCCGATAGCTAAGATTCATCTGCGTTAAGGATACGCACGCCTGCAATAAATCACCAACTGCCTTAGGTGCGATCACAGGCAGTGGCTCACTGCGTCCATGCATGGCAAGACTGGCAAGCAGCCCCATCAAACCATAACAGTGGTCGCCATGTGCGTGCGTGATACAAATCGCCTGCAACATTGACGGCTTGTGGGCGGTTTGTAGCAACCGATGCTGCGTCCCTTCGCCACAATCCACCAAAATCCATGGCGTTGATTTGCCCGCTTGCATCCGCCGTCCCAGCATGGATACCGCCAATGCCGAAACATTACGCATCTTGGTTGGTACACCACTTGATGTTCCTAAGAATGTCAATTCAAACATAAATCACTTATTTTTGATAAATATTTGTATTTTAAGGTATATTTTAACAACAAACAACACTTAGCAGCCTTCTTATCGCATCAGCAGCGAATACAGCCCAGCCAAATACTCAATAAAAAACTCCAACTAACAAGCTGGAGTTTTTGGGTTGGTATGGGCTTATTGAGCTTGGTCAAAGCGTTTTTGGGCTTCGTCCCAGTTTACCACCGACCAAAATGCCTTGATATAATCTGGGCGTTTGTTTTGGTATTTTAGGTAATAAGCATGCTCCCACACATCAAGACCGATGATTGGGAAACCTTGGCAACCTGCTACCGCTTCACCCATCAATGGGCTGTCTTGGTTGGCAGTTGAGACAACTTTTAGCTTACCACCATCAAGCACAAGCCATGCCCAGCCAGAACCGAAGCGAGTCGCAGCCGCTTTTTCAAAAGCCTCTTGGAATGCCTCTACCGAACCAAAATCACGCTCAATGGCATCTTTTAGCGAACCGCTCAGCGTTGTACCTGTTTTTAGAATCGTCCAAAATAGGCTGTGATTGGCATGACCGCCTGCATTGTTACGCACGCCAGTTTGCTTGTCTGCTGGCAACTTATCTAGATTTGCAATCACCTCTTCGGCAGATTTGTCTGCAAATTCAGTACCCTCAAGCAAGCCATTGGCATTGTTTACATAGGCTTGATGATGGCGAGCGTGGTGAATTTCCATAGTTTCTTTATCAAAATGTGGCTCTAGTGCATCATAGCTATAGCCCAATTCTGGTAATGTAAATGCCATTTTAGTATCCTTATCATTGTGGATTAAAAAACAAACAGGGATATTGCCATGGGCAACCACCCTTGCTATCAATATAAAGCCATTGTACGATAAATTCAAGCACAAATCACAAATTTCTGCCAAGTTTTTTATTCATGCCGCTTACTTTGGCTTTTGTGGCCTTGTGCGATAAATAAATCAAGCCTTCGTTGTCAAGCCATCAAGATTAAATTTGCATGATGTCAATATTGGCTTGCAAGTATGGCAAAAACTGCTAAAATAAATCCATCAAGAAAATGACAAATGGCAACCAATCAACCGTTTTTTGAGTTTGAGCAGTGAGCATTCACCAACCCAAATCACAAATCCACAGCCTGCTTGAGCGGCTAGATGACTATCACAGTCTGCAACATCATCATGATGTAGCCGTTGCCGATGCCATGGATAGGATTCAACAGTGGCAACGATGGCGTATGCAACAAACCCATGCAACACTTTTTGCCAAGCCATCAACCGCACCTTTGGCGGATTATCTTTTGTATCGCATTTATCATCGCCACACCTTTGATATCATTGCCAAGCAGCTACATACAGCAGCAACCCATGCCACCAAAGGCACAGGCAGACTTGAAAAACTCATACCAAAAAACACGCTCCATGCAGCGATTTTGGGCATTGATGCCACGCTTAATATGATTAAGATGGATTTGGCATTGGCAAAATATTACCTGAATCATCACCGCCATCAGCCGCTTGATGAGACGCTTATGCATAGCCTGTACCAAGCCGCCAACGACCCAGAGGCAAGGCTTGTGCAAATTAACAATATCGGTGAAGTCTGCCGCCTCTGCCATCGGCATTTTCGTTCATTTTTATTACAAAAATCGTTTAAATTTGCCAAATTTTCTGCCTATAAAAACGGCTATCAGCCTTTGTATGATTTTATTGGTGAGGGCTTGGCGGCGATTGATGTCATCGATGATATTGATGAGTTTGCCACTACTTTTGTTGCCAATGAGACCGCTGCCATTCGTCATTTTTATGATGATGGCGGTAAGATTTGACAAATCTATTCAAATTTTGCCAAGTTTTGCTAAGTCTGGCAGTACAACTTGGCTGATTTTGACAAACCAATCCAACAAATCACCCAAACCACACCAAGAATAACGCCCAATCATAAACACAGGGCGTAAATTTTGTGAAATTTTGGCAAATTTTCCCAATTTGTGAACAAAATAGTGTATTATTAAGCATTTAATCCATGCAGATTTATACAGCTAGGCATAACCATGACTGACAATACCGACAATCAATTCACCAATCCTAATATCCTGCCCACAGGCACACCGCAAGGACAAAGCAAGCTACAAAATCCTGAGGGAGTTGCAGAGGAGACAACCCATTTTGGCTATCAAACGGTGAAAAAGTCCGAAAAACAAGCCAAAGTTGCCGAAGTATTTAGCTCTGTTGCTCGCAAATACGATGTGATGAACGATTTGATGAGCTTTGGCATTCATCGCCTGTGGAAACGCTATGCCATCAGCCTAACTGGCGTGCGTAGCGGTCAGCGAGTGCTAGACATTGCAGGTGGCACGGGTGATTTGGCAAAAGTATTTAGCCGTGAAGTGGGCAGATCGGGCCGTGTGGTCTTGTCAGACATTAACGAGGCGATGCTCGAAGTCGGTCGCACTCGGCTTATTAACGCAGGTTGTAACAATGTTGATTTTGTACTTGCCAATGCCGAGACACTTGAGCCATTTGCTGATAATAGCTTTGATTTGGTAACCATCAGTTTTGGCTTGCGTAATGTTACCGACAAAGACAAGGCACTTTTGGCCATGCACCGAGTGCTAAAGCCTGGTGGTCGCCTGTTGGTGCTGGAGTTTTCTAAGCCTGTCTTTGAACCGCTATCAAAAGCCTATGACCTGTACTCATTTACCGCCCTGCCTTTGATGGGCAAACTTGTCGCCAATGATGCCGAAAGCTATCAGTATCTGGCAGAGTCAATTCGTATGCACCCAGACCAACAAACGCTCAAAGCCATGATGGAAAATGCAGGCTTTGTTAATTGTGATTATCACAACCTAACAGGCGGTATCGTGGCGGTGCATCGTGGCTTTAAGGCACATTCATGAACACAGCTCGTGTATTGGCATTGGCACTGTGCGAAAAACTCATCAATCGCATTATTTGCACCGACGCACTAAGCCAAGAAAAATTCGCTCCATTGTCAGGCAAAGTATTGCGTGTCATCATCAATAAGCCAGATATCGCCCTTGATGTGCTATTTGGCGAAGGCAGGGTACGCTTTGAACCTGTTGCACGGACAATTTTTGAGCCGCAAGGTGGTGTGGCAAGTCAGGCAGATTGTACTTTAAGCGTAGACAGTCCCAAGCATTTGCTTAGCCTGATGCAAAACCCATCAGGCAACCTGCCCATTCGTGGCGACCATCGAGTGCTGCTTGATGCCAAGACAGTGCTGGAGGGGTTTGAGCCTGATATTTGGTCGCAGCTTGAGAATGTTTTGGGCTATGGTGCAACTGGCCATCTGCACCTATTGGCACAGGAAATTTCGCCAATTTTTACCCCAATCATCACAACTCTCAAACGCTCATTGGCTGGCAGCAATCATCAGCACAGTCAGCTAGATGAAGCAATCCAAGCCAAAAAACAGCTGCTGTTACAGTTGCAAAGCGACATAGAACGCCATCAGGCAAAACTTGCCCAATTGCAACAAACAGACAACATTTTAGACACTCATTAAAACGACCGCCATGCTGCTTACTCATCGCAAACGCCTGCTGACCCTATACCGTATCGCTGCCAAATATCGCCTTGATACGCATTTTGCCGATGTACCAGAGTTGGCGGTATTGGCACGGCTGATACGCAGCCACCCTGCCAGCATTGGCAAAAAACATCAGCCACTTGGGGTGAAACTTGCCCTAGAAGAAATGGGTACGCTGTTTTTAAAACTTGGGCAGCTGCTCTCAACGCGTTCGGACTTATTGCCACCTCATATCATCAGCCAGTTGGCACTGCTGCAAGATAAAGTCGCCCCCTTTGCCACCAAGATTGCCATTGACAGTATCGAAAATTGCGATACTGGCTTGGGTCAATCTGTGCAGACGCTGTTTGCTCGCTTTGACCAAAAACCATTGGCAGCGGCAAGTATCGCTCAAGTACACACCGCCGCCTTTCACGATGGACGCGAGGTGGTTGTCAAGGTTGTACGCCCCAATATTCGGCAAGGTATTCTTGCTGATTTTGAGTTATTAAGACAAGTGGCACAGTGGCTATCGGCACGCATAGAAGCAGCACGAGCCATTCACCTGACCGAGATTGTTGAAGATTATCGACAAATCATGCTCAACGAACTTGATTTGACGCTTGAGGCTGCCAACAGTCGCAAAATGCGGCATAATTTTACCAATTCACGACTGATTTATGTTCCTGAAGTGTATTATGCCAGCCAGCAAGTCATGGTTGCCGAACGGGTATTTGGCGTGCCGATTTCTCATACCGATGTGTTTGACAAACTTGGCTATGACCGTGCCATGCTTGCCGAAAAAGGCTTAACCATCTTTTTTACCCAAGTATTTCGTGATAACTTTTTTCATGCCGATATGCACCCTGGTAATATCTTTGTTGAGACTTTGCCTGATGGTAGTGCTGCCAGTGAGCCTCGCTATATCGGGCTTGATTGTGCCATCATGGGTGAATTATCTCGCCAAGACCAACTCACCGTTGCACGCATGCTCCTATCGGTCATGAATGGCAATTATCACGCTTTGGTAGATATTATCTGGCAAGCAGGCTGGATACCCCCTTCGGCGGACAAGCACGCCTTAATTCGTGATATGAGTCGCATTGTCTCGCCAATGGTGCAAAAGCCAATCAATGAGATTGATTTTGCTGGAGTGTTATTTGAAATTCTAAGCATTGCACGCCGTCATCGCATGAGCATTCCACCGCAGCTGATGCTACTGCTAAAAACTTTGGTGCATGTTGAGGGCTTGGGTCGTGAACTGTATCCACAGCTTGATATTTGGCGACTTGCCAAGCCAATTCTCACCGCTTGGGTAAAAGATCAGCTCGATCCTGTCAAAAATCTACAAGAAATCAAGGCTCAGCTGCCAGAAATTTTGCTCTCCACCACTGACTTGCCCAAACTCATCAACCAAAGCACCCAAAGCCTTGCCATGCTGGGTGCCAGCCAAGATGCCATACTAAGACAGCTGCAAACCATGCGTGCAGACACGCTCAACGAACGCCGTCATGACTGGATTGCAGGCAGTGGCTTGGTGCTTATGCTGGCACTGTCAGCATGGTCGGCGGTTGCGATTCATTTGTATCTTGCACCTGTGTTTTTGCTCTTGGCGGCAGGGTTTGCCCTGTGGCGAATTTTACGCTAAACCTTGATAAACCACAGACACCATCACTGCCATTTATCATCCATGATAAGCTGCCTAAAACCAACTTTGTCATTATTTTGTTTATCAAGCCAATTTATGCCAGATGATTAATTATGCTCGTCAAGTCAATTGATACAAAGCAGACTTAATGCACTATGGTATATCTGCACTTACCAATCAAGCCAAATTAGTCAAAACCACATTATCAGCCAAACTGCCCCAAACATGGCAAAATTGCCTGATTCAAAATTATCCCACACCCCCAATCTGGATACAAATAACCCTGTACAACTTTGGCTGCACAGGGCTTGATTATTTGGCAAATTGCCGCTTTAGGCGTACAAACAACCAAATCAGCAGCACAATGCCAAGTACCGCAATTACCATACCAATGATTGGAAAAACAATCGATACCGCCGATAAGCCAATTGCCGCCCCTGTCTCCACCATACCGATGGCAGGATTAATCGTGCCTGCCGTGCCTACTGTGGACACCGCCCTTGTTGCTGCCGAAGTTGTTTTGATGGCTGTTGCCGCACCGCCACCTGCCACTATCGCCAACGCCCAAGTTGTCGCAGGGCTAAAGTCCGCCAAAGTACTTGCCATCACCAGCGTACCTGCCACGCCTGCCAATGGCACAGCAATCGTATCAAGCAGATTATCCACCACAGGCACAAGATAGCTGACCGACTCAACCACACTGGCAACGCCCAAAATCACCACAGCCGACAAGCTGCCCAGCCACAGCCAAGTATCGTTGAGTGGTATTAGTCCAAAATAGGCCGCAAGCGACAAGGCAAACAGCGGTACAAACAGGCGAAATCCTGCACTTGCTGCCAGTCCCACGCCCAAACAGACGCTCAAAATCATCTCTATGTTCATCAAACTTACCTTGTCATGATTATTGGTTTTTTGTGATATGGTGATACCAAACGCTAGGCTTTTGGCAAGGTTACGCCCGTTTGTCCTTGATATTTACCGCCGCGATCTTTGTAGGAAGTTTCACAAACTTCATCACTTTGGAAAAATAACATCTGTGCCACGCCCTCACCTGCATAAATGCGAGCAGGCAAATTGGTCGTGTTGCTAAACTCAAGCGTAACATGACCCTCCCATTCAGGCTCAAGCGGAGTTACATTGACAATAATACCACAGCGAGCATAGGTTGATTTGCCAAGGCATATCGTCAGTACATCTCTTGGGATTTTGAAATATTCCACCGTGCGTGCCAGTGCAAAAGAATTGGGCGGAATGATGCACTCATCACCAACGATATCAATAAAACTGCGTTCATCAAAATTTTTTGGATCGACAATGGCTGAATGCACATTGGTAAATACTTTAAATTCATTGGCACAGCGAACATCATAGCCATAGCTTGAAGTGCCGTAACTGACCAATTTTTCGCCCTGCTGATTAAAGCGAACTTGATTGGGTTCAAAGGGGGCAATCATCTGGTGTTGCTCTGCCATTTGACGAATCCAGCGATCTGATTTGATAGACATATTTGTCCTTTTGATTGGTTGCGATATTGGTTGGTTATTATAGTGTATTTGGCTGAAATTTTGTAGCAATAATCAATGCAACTGGATAATTTTACCACCATGCCAACTTACCCATGCTCGCTTTGGCTTGTTGCATTTGCCAAATTTGGCATAAATTTACCCAAATTCTGTCAAAATGCACACAGCTAACTTGTGAAATTGTACAAATCTGCTAATATAATACCATGGATTGACAAACAAGGATTTGCATGAACCGTTTTGATTTTAGCACCGCACCTTATAATGCTCTAACGCCCAAGCAACGCAACACACTGCAAGCTGCGACAGACATTGTATTTTTTGATGACAATGCCACCATCATCACCGCCCAAGACAGCATCGAGGCACTGTATATCGTCATCAAAGGCATGGTCAAAGAAATTGACGCCAATCAAGAGGTGCTGGCACTATATCACCCATCAGACAGTTTTGATACGCGAGCGTTGTTTGAGCAATCTTATCGCCACAGCTTTGTCGCTGTCGAACAAAGCCTGCTGTACGCCATACCCAAAGCAATCATTCGCCAGCTGATCGAAGAAAACAGCGATTTTGGGGCGTATTTTTTTGCCAACATTGCCGACAAGCTAAAAAACCAAGCAGACGGTCGCCGTGAGCATGAGTTGGCAGGATTATTCACCGCCAAAGTCCGCGATGCGTATCGCCCTTATGACAAGCTGCACAGTGGCACAATCAACCTGATAGAAGCTGCCAAAATCATGCAGCACAACAAATCTAAATCCCTGCTCATCGAGCATGAAGGCAAAATTGGGCTGGTAACAGAATCGCTATTTCGTGATGTCTTTATAAAAAATGCCGACACGCTCAATCCCTTTGATGCTGTGCATTTGTGGGCAAAATTTGACCTCATCAGCGTGGATATTCAGGATTTTATGTTCACCGCCTTATTAAAAATGATGCACCATCGCATTCAGCGTGTGGTCATCACCAAGCAAGCCAAGCCAGTTGGCGTGCTTGAGCAAGTTGATATTTTGGCATTTTTGTCCAATCACAGCCATCTGATTGCCGAAAAACTAGAAGTCGCCACAAGCCTAGACGAACTTGCCGAAGTTGCCCTACAGATGAATCACACCATCTGGGCGTTGCATTCTGGCGGTATGCAAGCCAAGCAATTGTCTCAATTGATGCAGGTGCTAAATGGACGCTTATTTGAAAAAGCATGGCAGATGATCGCCCCTGATACAATCGTCCAAAACAGCTGCCTGCTTGTCATGGGGTCTGAGGGGCGTGGCGAACAAGTGCTAAAAACCGATCAGGACAATGCACTCATCGTCAAAGACAGCATTGACATTGCCAGCGTTCGCCCTTATGCCGATAAGTTATCAGCCACATTGGAGCGATTTGGTTATCCGCCTTGCATGGGCAAAATTATGGTGAATAATCCTGCGTGGTGTCAGTCTGTCAGCCAGTTTGAGCAGACCATTAGCCACTGGTGCAACAATCCAAGCCCTGACAATCTGATGAATTTGGCAATTTTTATGGACGCTCGTGCAATCAGTGGTGATGAGACACTGCTTGATAGGCTGCGTGGTTATTTGTATCAGCATTTGGACGGTGATGTTGGTATGCTGATGAATTTTGCCCGTGCAATCAATCAGTTTGACGAAGATGGGCGAGGATTTTTTATGCAGATTTTGGGACAAAAAAAGCACAAGATGGACATCAAAAAAATGGGGACTTTCCCCGTGGTGCATGGTGTGCGTGCGTTGAGCCTACAAGCAAAAATCAGCGAAATCAACACCTTTGAGCGGATTGCTCGCTTGGCACAACTGGGACTTATCGAAAAACAGCTAAGCCAAGATGTCAGTGAAGCATTGGCATATCTGATGAACACTCGCCTAAAAAATGGACTGACCGCACTAAAGCACAACCAAGAGCTAACCCCCAACCAGATTGCCACCGAGCATTTATCAACCCTTGAAAGAGATCTATTAAAAGACGCTCTGCAAGTTGTCAAACGCTTTAAAAATCATGTCAGCAGTCATTTTAACCTGCAATATACTTAAATAATTTTATTAGGTCGCCTGCGATGATTCACAAGCTCATTCACCAGCATTACTACCGCCGCCGTCTCAAAGACAAGCGTTATGATTTTTTGTACGAAAGCCACCCTGATGAGCTGGTGAGCTTTGATTGTGAAACCACAAGCCTAACGGTCAGCGAGGCACAGATTATCTCCATCGGTGCGGTAAAAATTCGCGGTAATCGCATCCTAACCAGTGATACTTTTGAGATTTTAATCAAACCTGATGGACTCATGCAGGCAACCAATGTTACCATTCATGGACTAAGACCAAAGGATCTAAGCAATGGCGTAACCATTGAGGCGGCACTTGAGCAGTTTTTGCATTTTGTTGGTGGTCGTCCGCTGGTTGGTTATTTTTTGGAATATGATGTGGCAATGGTGAATAAATTCTTAAAACCCATGCTGGGCATCAAATTACCTCAGCCACAGATTGAAATCTCTCGTCTATTTCATGCCCAAGAAACCAAGAATAAATATTATGACAGCTATGTGGATTTGACAATGGCTGGCATGGTCAAGGCACTTGATATTCCCGATCTGCCACGCCATGATGCACTAAATGATGCTATCAATGTGGCAATGATGTATTTGGCCTTAAAACATCGAAAAATATAACCAATCAAAGCCCAAACCCAGCCACAACACAACCAAGATTGGACAATCAAACCAGCCAAGGCACAATAATCGGTGCCAAAAAAGCCGTGATAATGCCGTTTAAAATCAGCCCCAAAGACGCATAAGCAACATATCTTGAGCCAAGTTGCATGGCTCTTACTGTACCCAGTGCGTGCGATGCCGACCCCAGCGACAACCCCAAGCCCATTGGCAATCTCTGCCCAAAACGATGCAATATCCACACGCCCACCATCTGCCCTGACACGCCTGCAACCAAGACAGTTGATGCGGCAATCCCCACAACACCGCCTAAAGTCTCTATCACCTCGATGGCAATTGGCATGGTAACAGACTTCACCGCCGCCGCCAGCACACTGTCATGACTACCACCCAAAAGACGCACCAAACCTATCCCTGTAATGATGCCGACACTGCTTGCAATTATTTGTGAGACAATAATCGGCAACCACTGTGCACGAATTTTTTGCCACTGAATATACAGCGGCACAGCCAAACACACCACCACAGGCTGCAACCAAAAAGTCAAATAATTGCTCGCCTGCTCAAAACTCTGCCAGCTGATGCCTGTTGTCTTTAAAATAACAATCACGCCAATGGTCGTCAGCAGCGAAGGATTCAAAAGTGGCAGATTGCTGCGTTTTCTTAACCAAACTGCCAACTCAAACACGCCAATCAGAATAAAAAGCAACAAAAATGGACTGCTGCTCAACGAATTATGCCACTGTAGCAACAGCTCATTCATAAAAACCACTCTTGGACACTTTGTCAGCCAGCTGGCGTTTTTGTAAACGACGCAACCACCCATAAGAATACGCTGACGACAGCAGCACCAACACCGTGCTGACAAATACACCGACCAACAGCACCCACAAATCATCACGGATAATTTGCAGATACTGCATGATAGAGATACAAGCAGGAATGACCAGCAGCACCAAATAATCAAGCATTACCTTTGCCAGCTTTTCAACCGTTGATAACTTTACCAAGCCAAACTGCAATGCCAAAAATAACAAAAGCAGTCCAATGACGCTTGGTGGCAATGGCAAATTCGTCCATGCAATAAACACCTGCCCCACAAACAGACAGGCAAAGATAACCAAAATCCCCTTTAATAACATAAATTTTCCGCCAATGTTAAGATTTTAGCCCCATGGCATAACTTGCCACCATCGGCTTAATTCCTGGGATTTTGTCAAATGCCAGCAATCCAACATTGCGTGCAAAACGCATGATGGGGTTTGGGCTACAAAAACTGCCAATCACCGTATCACAAAATTTGATGACTCGCTGCTGGTCCTGCTTACGCATTTTTTCATAGCCTGCCAGACGATGATAATCACCAAAATCCACCGCACTGCCCTGCTCTTGTTGTGCTGCCGCCAGCAGATTGGCAAGCGTATAAGCATCTCTTAGGCACAGATTAAACCCTTGCCCTGCCACAGGGTGCAGCGTGTGGGCGGCATTGCCCATCAGCACAAACCGACCCAATACCTGACGATGTGCCAAAACTTTACGCAATGGATAAGCTCCTCGCTTGCCTGTTGCCACAAAGCGTCCTGCCGCCCTGCCAAATACCGATTGCAATGTTGCCAAATAATATTCGTCATCATGCAAATACCGCTCCTGTTCCCCTTGCGGACAAATAAACACCACCGAGCGGCGATAACCCTGCGTCAAATCACTGCCACCATCACCCACACCGTCTGTCAATGGCAACACTGCCAGCGGCCCTGCAGGACTAAACCGCTCAATCGCTGTATGTGCATGCGGCTTATCCGTCTGCACCACGCCTACGATGCCCACTTGTTGATAATCATGGCTATCCACGCCGATATGCAAAAACTGCCGAATGGGCGAATACTGACCATCGCACGCCACCACCAAAGCCGCCCGCAAAGTACGCTGCTGGTCTGTGCCAAACTGCACAACAACGCTGGCACTGTCTGCGTCCTGATAAGCCTCAATCACAGTGGCATCATCATAAAGCTCAATCAACGGATTGTCATAAACCGCCAACAACAACTGCCTGCCCAAGTGAGCATTTTCGATCACCTGACCAAAACTTTCCACACCCTCTTCGTCTTTATTGAGCGTTGCCTGGCCAAAGCTATCAAGCTCACTGATTTGCACACAATCAATGCGACAAGCATGACTCTGAAGCCGTTGCCACAGACCGATTTCTTGGTAAATTTGCACCGTCCGCCGAGATAATGCAGTGTTGCGACTGTCCAGATAATGCACGCGTGCAACATCATCGTCAGGCTCAATTTTGGGATATTTATACTGCTCAATCAGTGTGCTTTTGATACCATGGTGAGCCAATAATAAAGCAAAAGACAAGCCCACATTGCCGCCGCCGATTATCAAAACCGAATCCAACCGTTGTGTCATAGCTGTTTTCCAAGCATTTATCATAAAGGCAATATTGTAGCATTTTTGGTGGTTTTTGGGCAATGTCATCTCTGACAAATCACCATCAGCACGCACGCCACTTTGGTTTTTTATCAACAAATCAAGCGAGCCTAGAGCTTTCATCACACAAAAACCACCAAACGCCGCAGAGTATGATAAAATAAAACAATATTCCAACCCAAACCCACTATGACAACCGATACCGCCAATCCACCGCCTACCATCAGCGAAAAACTTGCCATCGCCATCATTGGTTTTTTTGCATTTTTGCAAGTATATTCAGTGCAGGCGATTTTGCCCGTGCTGATGAGTGATTTATCCGCAAGCGAAGTACAAGCTGGCATGGCAGTTGGGGCAACTGTACTTGCCATTGCCATCATTTCGCCATTTATGGGTATGATATCTGATGCCTATGGACGCAAATCGCTGATTGTTGCATCACTGCTGGCACTTGCTCTACCGACTGCATTGATTGGCATGGCAGATAGCATTAATCAGTTGATTTTATGGAGGTTTTTGCAAGGAATTAGCATTCCAGGCATCACCGTTGTGCTGATTGCCTACATCAGCGAAGAGTATCAAGACCACCTACCAGCGATGATGTCGCTCTATGTTGCCGCAACGGTACTGGGTGGTTTTGCTGGGCGATTTTTTGCAGGGCATTTTGACAATCTTATCGGCTGGCAATCAGGCTATCTGTTGATGGCAACGGCGACAGTACTTGGAGCAATCTGGGTGCATAAAACACTCCCTGCCTCCAAAAAATTTGTCATTAGCGAAAATTTCCAAGCTGCCTTTGCCACTTTATTTGCCCATGCCAAAAACCCCCATGTTATCAGCAGCGGTCTGCTTGGTGCTTGCGTGCTGTTTAGCTTGGTTGGTTGCTTTAGTTTTGTGAATTTGTATTTGGCAGATGCACCGTATTATCTGGGCACAAGCAGCCTTGCGAATATTTTTGCCATTTATTTGATTGGCATGATAATCACGCCATTGTCAGCACGCGTAGTGGTTTATTTTGGTATGATTACAACCATCTGTCTGGCGGTTGTTGTGTCTATGATTGGCTTGTTGCTTACTTTGCTTGAGCCATTATATGTTATTATCATCGGCTTAACTTTAATGTCATCAGGCGTGTTCATCACCCAATCAGCAACCATCAGTTATTTGACCAGCCATGTCAGCCATGGGCGTTCATTGGCATCGGGTTTGTATTATATGAGCTACTATGGTGGTGGGTTTTTTGGTGCATGGGCGTGTGCCATCGCCTACGCCCAAGGTCAGTGGCCTGCGGTGGTCGGGCTGATTATCGTGGTGCAGCTGGTTGCTTTGACAGTGGTGCTTGGGTTTATGAAAGCCAAGCGTTGTTAGCTTAGCACAGCCAATCGCAAGATATTTGACAACCCCCAATCATCACCACCAACCAAAAAGCCCCCGCCCCGTTGGCTTATCACTTCTTTGCCATAATTGTCAAATACACAGCTTAGCATAAAAACACACGCAATTTGGTGAATTTTAATAAATATAATTATTAAAAAATACCAAAAATTCAGCCATCAAGACACCGTTGCCACCTAGCCCTTTTTGGCAGCAAGCATTGCTTGAATATTGCTTAGATAATCATTTGCCACTTGCTTGGGGTCTTTTTGTGCAGCCATCCCTTTGTGGAATGGGTAGTTGATATGCTCAATCGGCAACTCGTCCAAAAACCGTGAAGGCGAGACTGTTTTATAATCGCTGCCAGAACGCCGTTGTTTGGCAAGCAGCAAAGTCAGCTCCACTTTTGCACGCGTGATACCCACATACATCAGGCGGCGTTCTTCTTCGATATTATCGGTCAAGATGGCATTATGATGCGGTAAAATATTCTCCTCACAACCGATGATATAAACATAATCAAACTCCAAGCCTTTGGCTGCGTGCAGCGTCATCAGATTTACCTTGTTGGTATTTTCCTCCTCCTGCTGTTGCTCTAGCATATCCAGCAGCACCAATTTACGAATCACCGCATCGATGGTTTTGTCATCATCATCTTCGGCACGGTTAATCAGCGAGCTGATGCTTGAATACAGCATTTCGATATTATCAAGTCGCCCTTTTTCTTGCTGAGGATTTTTGGAATCTTCTTTGATATAATCAATATATCCCGTCTCCACAATCATTTGTCGCACCAGTGGCATCGGATCGCTGTTGTCGTACAAATCTTGGGTGTAACGATCGATAAATTCACCAAAATCCTGCAGGGTATTGCCCGCCTTATTGCCCACAGCCGCTCGCAATCCTGAATGCGTACACGCCGCCAGCAGCGAAGTGCCACATTCTTGGGCAAACAGTCCCAACTTTTCAAGCGTTGCCGAACCCATGCCACGCTTGGGGGTATTAATCACTCGCAAAAATGCCGCATCATCATCTGGATTGATAATAATGCGTAGATAACCCATCACATCTTTGATTTCGGTGCGTGCAAAAAACGAAGTACCGCCTGACATTTTGTAGGGAATCTCAAGCTGACGCAATTGTGCCTCCAGCGAACGTGCCTGAAAATTGCTGCGATATAGCACAGCATATTTATCCCAAGTATTGCCATGCCTTAATCGGTGCGTCAATATCTCTTTGGCAACCCGCTCTGCTTCATCAAAATCATTGGCACAGGTAATCACCCGAATTGGCTCGCCATGACCCTTATCCGACCACAATGCCTTGTCAAAAATATGCTGATTGTTGGCAATGACAGCATTGGCAGCACTTAAGATACGGTTGGTTGAGCGGTAATTTTGCTCAAGCTTTACCACAGTTAGCGTTGGAAAATCCTGCTTAAGCAGTGCCATATTTTCAGGTTTTGCTCCACGCCAAGTGTAGATTGATTGGTCGTCATCGCCCACCACCGTAAAGCGTGCGGTTACTCCAACCAACAGTTTAATTAATTCATATTGAGCGGTATTGGTATCTTGATATTCATCAACCAACAAATAGCGAATGCGATTTTGCCACTTATCACGCACTTCACGATTTTCACGCAAAATTTTCACAGGCATCACGATCAAATCATCAAAATCCACCGCATTATACGCTCGCAGATTGCGTTCATACATGGCGTACAAATGGGCAAATAACAAATCCTCAGGATCGTCCAGTGTCTCGGCGGCAGCCTCTGGCTCAACCAAATCATTTTTCCAGTCCGAAATCATTTTGATTGCTTTGGCGACCAACTCTCGACTCTCAGCACCGCTCATATTATCCCGCATCATCAGCTCCATCAAGAGCCTTTTGCAGTCATCGGCATCCAAAATAGAAAAATTGGGCTTTAATGGGGTGTTTTTTAGCTCAAATCGCAAAAACTGCAAGCCGAATTGGTGAAAGGTAGACACCGTCAAGCCGCGAGATTTCTCGCTGGGGATAAGTTTTTGGACGCGTGCTTTCATCTCACGAGCCGCCTTATTGGTAAAGGTCATTGCCGTGATACGCTCCGCTGGGATATGGCACGCCTGAATCAAATGGGCGATTTTTTGGGTGATTACCGAAGTCTTGCCAGAACCTGCCCCAGCCAGTACCAAAAGCGGCCCTTGTGTGTGAATCATTGCTTCATGCTGTCGTGGATTAAGTTGGCTCATGCTGACCTTTTTAATTATTTAAAAATAAAATTTAATAAAAATACCAAGTTATCACTGGGCAATCAAAGCTCTTATTATAAAAGATTTATGCAGTTTCACCAAATCAATTCTGCTATTTTTATCAAAGCCATAAATATTATCCTCCTAAGAATTCTATCAGCAAGCAATTTATCACACACCCAAGCCAAAGGATAAATTTGCCGTCTTGGGATTTTTATGCTAAAGTTATTTGAACCATCACTACAATCAATGAATATGTCGCTAATTCGCCGCCGTAAACTCACTCAACGCCAGACTCGTCAAATTCAGCAAAATCAGCACAAAGACCACGATGATGGCACACTTGCCACAGGGGTGATTGTCTCGCATTTTGGCAAGCAGCTTGATGTGCAAATCACCGCCCTGCCCAGCATCTTGCCAGAGCATGACTCAGACGAGCAATTGCTGACACTTGGGGCAATTTGGCGATGTCATGCACGCACCAATCTGCCCATGCTTGCTTGTGCTGATACCGTGCAATTTAGTCTGGATTTATCCAGTGGACTGGGACGCATTGAGCGACTTTTGCCCAGAACAACGCTCATCACGCGTCCTGATCGCTATCATAAAGTCAAGCCTGTGGCAGCCAATGTTGATACACTGGTTATTGTTTTTGCCCCCTTGCCAAAACCTGCGGTAAATTTAATCGATCGCTATCTGCTTATCGCCAAACTTGCAGGCGTAAAGCCGCTGCTGCTTTTAAACAAGGCTGATTTGCTATCAGAGCACCCAGAAGTCGCCAACATCGCTTGCAATTACCAAAAACTTGGTGAGCAGTGTGGTTTTTCGCTCATTAGCACTTCTTTGGTTGATGATACAGGTGTTGATGAACTGTCGGCACATATTGATGGCAAACTTAGCATTTTTGCAGGGCAGTCGGGCGTTGGCAAATCCAGTCTTATTAACAAACTGCTGCCAAATGCCAATCAAGCAACTAATCAGATTTCTACCAATTCACAACTGGGTCAGCATACCACCACCACCAGCCGTCTGCTTGCCTACAACAACCACAAGCTGCATCAAGGCGGTATTATTGACACACCCGGCATTCGTGAGTATGGGATTTGGCATTTGTCCGCTGATGATATTTTGGCAGGATTTGATGAGCTGCGTCCACTGGCAGACGATTGTCAATTTCGTGATTGTAGCCACCATGCCAATGCCAAAGGCTGTGCCATGTGGGCGGCGGCAAATCGTGGTGAAGTACTGCCTCGCCGCATTGAGAGCTTGATTGGCTTGATTGACGAAGCCAAAAACGGTGCGGCAAGCAAATAGCCACAAGCCTTTTGCAGAAACTGGTGCAATTGTTGCAATTTTTGGCTATAATAACTGTTTTTATTTATAGCAAATAATCGGTTTTACCCTTATCAACACAACACATGGAGTTTATTTTGGAACGCTGGTTTGAATTTATGGGCAACCACCCTGTATTGTTTGGGCTATTGGCAGTGCTTATCATTGCTTTTTTTGCCATCGAGGGCAAACGCAGTGGTCGCAAGGTCTCACCCAATGAACTTGGGTTGTTGGTAAATAACCAAAACGCTCGCATTATTGATATCCGTGCCGCCAACAAATTTGCCGCAGGTCATATCACAGGCAGCCAAAATATCCCTTTTGGCGAGCTAAAAAATCGCCTAACCGAGTTGCAGGCAATTCAAGTGCCTGTGATTATCGTTTGTGATATTGGCATGCAAGCGGGTGCTGCTGTACAGCTTATCAATCGCCCAAACTTCATGCGTCTGGCAGGCGGCATTCAGGGTTATCAAGCGGCAGGTTTACCATTGGTCGGTGCCAAGAAAAAATAATCCATACGCCTTTTATGCACCCAAGGCGAGTCTGGCTTGAAATTTGCCGTCTTACCCCCATACTAATTAATACACCAAATTCATGCAAGAGTTCATGAATTGGCATTGTGAATAAATTTGGATTTTTTATGAAAACTGTAACCATCTACACCACCGCCACCTGCCCTTATTGCATTGCTGCCAAGCAGCTGCTTAACAGCAAATCGGTTGCGTTTGATGAGATTGATTTTCGCGGACTAACAGATGACGAACGCCAGCAGTTATCAGATAAAACAAAAGGCTATCGCACTGTACCGCAGATTTTTATTGGTGATGAGTTCGTTGGTGGTTTTGACCAACTCAATGCCTTAAACAACGCAGGCAAACTTGATCAGTTGCTTGCTTAACCATTTTTAATTTAAGGAAAATATTATGTCAGATGAACTAAATCAACCACAATTGGGGCTTGAGCGTATCTACACCAAGGACATTTCATTTGAAGTGCCAAATACCGAAGTATTTACCAAGCCATGGCAACCAGAAACCGATGTTACAGTCGCAACCAGCGTCAATGATCTTGATGAAGATTATAAAGAAGTGGTGCTAAATGTCAGCGTTACTGCAAAACTTGACAACAGCGTTGCGTTCATCGCCGAAGTACAGCAGGCGGGTATTTTCTTACTAAAAAATATCCCAGAGGCTGATTTGCCACACCTGCTACAAGCCTACTGCCCAAATATTTTATTCCCTTATGCACGCGAGGCCATCAGCGACATCGTAACTCGTGGCAGTTTCCCACAGCTTTTGCTTGCCCCTGTGAATTTTGAACAGGCATTCTTACAAAGCCAGCTGGCAAACGAAGACGCAGACAATGCCGATGCCTAAAATCACAAAAGCTCGATACCCATCGGGCTTTTTTATTGCAGCCATTTGACAAATAGTGATAAATAAATGCCGCACGCAAGTAATGCTTGCATAAATTGCACAATAATGCTAATTTTAGCATACTGTATTTTGTTAATTTTGAGCAATCCATGAAAAATGTACAACTAAAAATCCTTAACCCAAAAATTGGCACAGACCCTGCCTTCCCCCTACCCACTCGTGCCACCGATGGCTCAGCAGGCATTGATTTGCGTGCGTGCATCGATGCACCGATAACCATCAAAGCAGGCGAGACCAAGCTGATTGGCACAGGCATCGCCATTTATATCAATGATCCAAATTTTGCAGGAATCATTTTGCCACGCTCTGGACTTGGTCATAAACACGGCATCGTCTTGGGCAATTTGGTTGGGCTGATTGATGCTGATTACCAAGGCGAGCTGATGGTCTCGCTATGGAATCGCAGCCATGAGGACTTTGTACTAAACCCTGCTGAACGCATGGCACAGTATGTCATCACACCGATAGTGCGTCCAGAATTTGTCGTTGTTGATGAATTTAGCGGCACCAGCGAGCGTGGTGCGGGCGGCTTTGGCTCATCAGGTCGCAACTAACACATCGGGCTTAATCATCACCATCATACAAGGAGATATCATGTCGCTTAGCTTAGCAGATGCCAAACTCACCGCTGAAGTCATCACCACCGCCCTGCCCTATATCCAAAAATACAAGGACAAGGTCATCGTCATCAAATACGGTGGCAATGCCATGACTGACCCCGAGCTTGAGAGTTCTTTTGCCCGTGATATTGTACTGCTAAAAACAGTCGGCATTCACCCTGTGGTGGTGCATGGTGGCGGCCCACAAGTTGATAATCTGCTTCATGAGCTAGGTCGCCAGAGTCAGAGAATTGATGGCATGCGTGTTACTGACAAAGCAACCATGGAAATTGTTGAGATGGTGCTGGGCGGACAGGTCAATAAATCCATCGTCAGCCTTATCAACAAGCATGGTGGCAAGGCGATTGGCTTGACAGGCAAAGATGCCAATCTTATCCGTGCCAAAAAACTTTTGGTACAAAAAACCAATGCTGACAATCAGCCAGAGGTGGTTGATTTGGGCTTTGTTGGCGAGGTAGAATCGGTCAATAAATCAGTGATTGATATGCTAATCCAGAGCGACTTTATCCCTGTGATTGCACCGCTTGGCGTTGATAAACAAGGCAATACTTATAATATCAATGCTGATTTGGTTGCCAGTCGTGTTGCAGAATTTTTGGGCGTTGAACGATTATTACTACTGACCAATATTAAAGGCGTGCTTGACAAAGAAGGCAATGTCCTAAATCAGCTTCGCACCCAAGATGTTGATGCACTGATTGCAGATGGTACAATTAGCGGTGGCATGATTCCAAAAATATCAGGTGCATTGGATGCCGTAAAAGCGGGTCTAGGCAGTGCAACCATCGTTGATGGCAGAGTGCCACATGCTTGTTTGCTGGAGATTTTTACCGAAGAAGGTGTCGGCACCCAAATTGTCCGCTAGACAAGTTTTCTTATGACAACAATGCATTCCAAGTAGCCATCTGCCAAGCATAAATGCTCGCCAACACCACAGCAGAAATCACCCACGGCAACCATTGATGCTTGGCAAAGCGATGAAGGAGTGCATACAACACCCCCGCCGTTACACCAACCAAACTGCCACCAATATGCCCTGCATTACTAATGCCATCAACAGCAAATCCCACCAGCAGATTTATCGCCATCGTAATGGCAAGCCCTTTGGTATTTAGCACATAGCCAACAGGTGTTTTGCACATCGCCAAGATTAACAAAAATGCCCCAATGTCCATAATGCCACCCGATGCACCTGCCGTCAGTGTTGGCATTTTGCCCAGCTGCCACATTTGCCACGCCTCATAATTGACCAACAGACTGCCGCCCATCACCGACAACAAAAACAAGCCAAGCAATCGTAAACCGCCCAAAATCATCTCGGCTGCTTGCCCCAAATAATACATGGCAAAGCTATTAAACAACAGATGCAAAATCCCAATGTGCAAAAAACCACTGCTGACAAGTCGCCACGGCTCATGCAAGGTCGCTGGCAAAAAATTCGCCCCAAAACGCAGCAAATCCGCCATGCTTGGATCATCAATCCGAACACCAAGCAGGCTTTGTATCACCATAACCAACACAAAGCCTGCTATCAGCAACAAAGTAACTGGTGCAGCTTGCCACAGCATCTTGATATTCACTTTTGATTATCCAATAATTAATTTTAGCTAAATATGCAAATCATGCCCGCATCGATCACAAAATTGTGCATTGGTTGCATGGCCAAACTTGCCACAATTCGGGCAAGAAATGGGCTGTAGTTGTGGTCGCATGGTGCGAGTAAGCTCGGCAGTAAAAATCCCTGTCGGCACAGCGATGATTGCATAACCTGTAATCATCACCATGCTTGCTATCGCCTGACCCAGTGGCGTTTTTGGGGAAATATCGCCATAGCCGACTGTTGTTAGCGTTACCACTGCCCAATAAATCGACAAAGGAATGCTGGTAAAGCCATTTTCAGGCCCTTCGATGACATACAGCACCGAACCAAAAATCGTTACAAGCAATAGCAGTGATAAGAAAAATACCGTAATCTTATGCTGGCTGGTCTTAAAGGCGGCTGCCAAAAATCCTGCTTGCTGCATATAAGATTTTAGGCGAAATACACGAAAAATCCGCAAAATTCGCAACACACGCACCACCAACAGATACTGTGTGCCAGCAAAAATTAGGCTTAGGTAGCTTGGCAATACCGCAAGCAAATCCACCATGCCAAAAAAACTTGTCGCATAACGGCGGCGGTTTGGCGATGAATAAACTCTTAAGATATACTCAATAGTAAATAAAACAGTAAAAAACCATTCGGCAATAAAAAACAACCGTCCATACTGCAATCGCAGGTACAGCACGCTATCAAGCATCACCACCAAGACGCTTGCGATAATTGCCATTAAAATCAGCACATCGAACAATTTACCTGCTGGGGTGTCTGTGCCTTCGATAATGATGTGTATTTTTTCTTTTAAGGAAAGCTGATGAGAATGATGTGGCATAAACCAAAATCAGTGGATGAAATTTAGCATATTTTAGCCGAAAATTCACCAAATGAACAGTCTGCATTGTAATTAAAAAACCACCTGCTTGCAGATGGTTTTTAAGATAAATGTATAATTAAATAAATAGTTTAGAATTTTTCAATAAATTCTGCAAAAGCATTGGCAAAGCCCTGTAAAGTTGCCTTGCCTTTTTCTGATACCAGTTCGCCTTGTTCGTTAAACGCCCCTGCAAAAATATCACCAACATTGGCTGCAAATGGCAGTGTTGGCATATTTAACGCAGGACCCGTTGCCAATGTACGCAGCTGATCGGTTACTCGTGGGCTGGCACCCGCATTCACACTCATCAATGCCAAAGGCTTGCCCGTCCATGCACTCTGCCCCATTGGGCGTGAACCGATATCAATGGCATTTTTTAGCATCGCTGACGCTCCGCCATTATGCTCAGGGCTAATCCAAAGCACCGCATCCGCTGCCTTGATCGCCTCACGAAATTCATCATAAGCAGGCACGCTTTTGGCATCCAAATCACGATCATAAAGTGGCAGATGGGAGATTGGTACGATGGTGAATTGCAGCGATTGTGGAGCAACCGTTTGTAAATAATCAAAAGCCCAGCGATTGACAGAATTCTGACTGGCACTACCAATGAGTACCGCGACTTGCTTGGTCATGTTTTTCTCCGATAGATTTTAACAATGGTGGTTTTTGGTTTTGCCCATTATGCCAACAAACCATACAAACCACAAGCGGATTTTGGCAAAATAATTTTGCAAATTTGCAAAGATAAGCTGTCATTTATTAAACAGCTCAAACAAAAACCCCTTAAAAATTGCTTTTATTAAGAAAAATCGCTACACTTGTATAAATTTTTGGATAGCTATTATGAATCAGCCCAGTTTAGATGATATTCGCTTATTTGTTTCGGTGGTGCAAGCAGGCAGCCTAAGCCAAGCTGCACAATTGACTGGCGTTGATGTTTCTCGGCTTAGTAGGCGACTTACCCAACTAGAAAATGCACTTGGCACACAACTCATCAATCGTGGCAAAAAAGGCATCAGCACCAATGAGCTTGGCGAGCAATTCTTTATCCATGCGGTTAAAATGCTCCAAGAAGCAGATACCGCCATTGACAGTATTCGCAAGGGTTTGGCTCACCCTGCTGGCTTGTTGCGTATCTCGATTGCCACCGACATCGCCCATCAATACCTGCTGCCAGTGCTTGATGACTATTTGGTAAGCCACCCAGATGTTAGAATTGAATTAAATCTAAATCAAGAAAAAATTAATATAATCCAAGACGGTATAGACATCGCCATTCGCGTTGGTGCGATCAATAATGACAATGCCGTTGCTCGCGTTTGGCAAATGGTAGAATTTGGCATCTATGCCACAGCGGACTATCTGGCATCTCATGGCACGCCACAAACACCCGATGAACTGCACCAGCACAAAATCATCGCCCAAACAATGAGTCTGCCTTGGCACTTTCAAAAAGGGCTACAGAGCATCAGCATCACCCCTGACAGTTATTTTGGTTGTAATGATTTTACCATCACCGACCAGATGATTGTCAATGGTCTAGGTATCGGCAAAATGAACAAAAAATCTGCAGCTTGCCACCCAAACCTTGTCGCTGTATTGACAGATTGGCACATCGCAGCACAGCCCGTCTCTTTGGTTTATTATAAAAATCGTGGAACAACCCCTGTGATACAAAGTTTTATTCATTGGCTATTAACCAAAACTTAAAACAATCCAAATAAAAAGCTGCCAATTGGCAGCTAATTTTATAAACAAAACACATAACGGTAGACTTAGAAAGCGGCATTATTGAGCATTGATAATTTCACTTTCGACAATGCTGTCAAAAACATAGTATGGATTTTCTTTACCATCTGGGTTATTGTAGGCATTTAGGCGGATGATTTGTCGCACATTGCCCTGATGGTTAAAACCGTGTATCTTGCCATAAAAAGTTCGCCAAGCCCCAGCACCCACCTTAATACCTTCGGCATTATAATTCACCTTGCGTATTTTGAGGCACATTTTATCGCCACCTGTGGTATCCACACAATTGACCGTTTCTGGGTCAATTTCCCAGTACAGACGCACAGGCTCACCAAAGCGGATATTGTTTTTTAATACGCCTTGCCAAATCAGCACCTCAACCCCTTTTTGCTGCACCAAAGTTGCGGTTTGCTCATCAGGATTGTTGGCAAATCTTAGGCGAGACTGGGCTAATGCATTGGTAAATTTATCCTCAATTTGATTTAATGTAAGCTGACCATTATTGGTATTGTTGCAACTCATCATTGTTGCACCGATGGAATTTAGCGAAATAACACCCTCATTAAGTTGATAGCTGCTGCGATAATTATTACAACCCAAGCTATACGAAACCAAATTGTCGCCAAAATTCATTGTCGCCGACCGCTTGGCAATGATCGACTCATAACGCTCAATTGGTGCACCCTGCATCTGTGCCGACACCAAAACCCAGTCGTACTTTGCCAATTCAGCAGAATTTGCTGGTTGGTATTTATCACCAACATCATCAAAATTTTTTAGCTTTGGTTCATTTTCCTGTTTGTTTTTTTGAACCTTAATATCATACACCGCCCCATTGACCGCATCGCCGACCTTATAACAGCCACCCAGCAAAGCAGTTGCTGTCAAAACGGTTGCAAAAAATATGGTCGATGGTGAAAATGTCAAGGCTCGGGTTTTCATGTTTGTCTTGCCGATTGGTGAAATGTCTGTGTATCAACCGCACCGTACCCACTGGTGCAATACTAAGAATGGGCAGTTAACGGTTGTTCTGTTTTTTATTGTATCATTTTTAATGAATCAATTGTAGCAATAACTTCATATTTTTTGTAATACTTATTGGCAAAGTTGTAGCGTTTTGTAAATTTGACAAACGAATCCAAACTATTATATATGATTAAATACAAGTTTAATTATATAATAAAGTTATTGCACCATATCAGCATAAAAACAAACTCTTTTTCTTGTGGCTATAAAAAACCCCTGAATGACTTCAAGGGTTTTATTTGATAAGACAGATTACTCTTCTTCGGTTTGTGCTGCAGCATCTTCAGAAAGAATAGTAACCAAAATCTCAGCACTGATGTCATGGTGCAATTGGATAGTAACTTTGTACTCACCCACTTGACGGAATGCACCTTCTGGCATTTTCACTTCAGAGCGATCAACTTCCAAGCCTGATTTGGTCAGTGCGTCAGCGATATCACGAGCACCGATAGAGCCAAATAGCTTGCCTTCATCGCCTGACTTGGCACGCATGATGACATTCACATCAGTCAATGCTTCAGCACGCTTGTTGGCAGCTGCCAATTCTTGAGCTTCTAGTGCTTCTAGTTCAGCACGGCGAGCTTCAAATTTTGCCAAGTTTGCTTCAGTGGCTGGCAATGCTTTGCCTTGTGGGATTAGATAGTTACGACCGTAACCTGCTTTTACATCAACCGTTTCACCAAGTTTACCAAGATTAACGACACGCTGTAATAGAATAACTTGCATGATTTATCTCCGTAATTACTTGTGGTTGTCGGTATATGGCAACAATGCCAAGTAACGAGCTTGCTTGATCGCAACAGCCAATTGACGCTGATACTTGTTTGAAGTACCAGTGATACGGCTAGGAACGATTTTGCCATTTTCGCTGATATATTGTTTTAGCAATTCTACATCTTTGTAATCAATGTGAGAGATGCCTTCGGCAGTAAAACGGCAGAACTTACGACGACGATAAAAACGTGCCATGATGAAATCTCCTTAATTAGTTATCACTGTCAGCATCGTTCTCACCTTGCTCGGTGCGAACATCATTGCGACGGTTGGCTTTACGAGTACGCTTATCTTCTGCTTCTTTTGCCAAAGGCGATTGCTCAGTGATGGCAGCGTCTCTGCGGATAACCAGACTGCGGATAATTGCATCGTTGTACTTGAATAGCTCTTCTAGTTGAGCCAAAGTCTCTTCATTACATTCGATGTTTAGCAACACATAGTGTGCTTTGTGAATTTTGTTGATTGGGTATGCCAATTGGCGGCGACCCCAGTCTTCTAGACGATGGTTAGCACCGCCGTTTTCTTCTACGATAGAGCGGTATTTTGTTACCATGTCGGCAACTTGGTTGCTTTGATCTGGGTGAACCAGTAGCACCACTTCATAATGTCTCATAAGGACTCCCTACGGATTAAAACAGCCATCAGCAAACTTATTGTCTGACAATGGCAAGGAGATTGAAAAGTAAGTCATGCCAAGCACAACTCATTTAACAAAGCTGATATTATACAGTGTTTTTTGTCCAAAGGCAAGCCTTGGTTAAAACTTGTTTTGCTACACTGCCACTTATACTACGATATCACTCAGCTTCGCTGCTGTGCTGGTTTTGGGCTTGTAGATATTGGCGACGCTGCTCTTGGATTTGGAGAGTTTGTTGCTGTTTTTCGGCATTGGCAGCTATGACCGAGCGTGCCATCTGCCACACTGCACCAACCACCAATAGAGCGGCAAATACCGCAAAGATTGGTACAGCAGCGGATAACGCACCCAAAAAATCCTTCATCAAAATCGCATGAAATACGCCAAGCATAGCGGGTGCAATCTCGCCTGTGTTGCCTGCAGCCTGACCAGGTGCAAATAACACCGCTGCAACAAATACCCAGCTGATGCCCTTAAAGGGACGAGGAATCAGTCGCATGACAAGCAGCCACAAAACCAACACCAATGCTGAACAAACCGCATAAACAATCAGTGGCAACTGCCCTGCAGGTACGCCATCGGTAATACGGGCCCAAAAAGCAAAAAAACCAGCCAGCGTCTCGCTGATTTGTTCAAGTGGTAAATCTTTTAGCCAATTCATCATGACAACCAAAAATAAAACTTGATTTATTTTATCACGATTTTTTAAAAATAAAAATATCCAGAATGTACTTTTGTGCCAAGCAAAACCACAATATCAGCAAATAAATTAAGCCACACAAGCCTAATCAAACCGCTTATCTTGAGCCTCTTTTGCTTTATTTAGTGCCTGTGCTGTCAGTACATCGCTTGGCGGTGCTTGCACATAATAGCCCTGTTCGGCAAGTTTTGATATGACCTGATTGATATCCGCCTGTGCCAGCTTTTCTCGACTTGCCAAATCCAAGTGCATCACAAATTCCCCCAAGCCCAATTTGGCACGCAGCTGGCTTGGTAGCACGCCCAACCAATCGGTCAGGGCATCGGTATCGTTTGGATAATTGGGACGGGCAATGTACACATACCAGCCTTCATTTTTTGGGAATTTATAAACATCGCAATGCATGATTTTCCTCATACAATAATTAGAATAACAAAATTAAATCTACAGCTGATTGTGCGTGGCGATTTATCATTATTTTAACAAATTCTATCCACTCTTCGCAATCCACCTGTTTTTGCCACATTTTATGCCTAGGTGCGATTTATCATGCTTATTAATGCAATTTCTTTCATGGTTTGTTGAAAATTTTGACAAAAAATGCCAAATCACTGGCAAAATTACAAAAAGTGTAAAATTTTACTTGTAAAATATCACATTATTTTTCATAATAGAAAGGTGTAAAACATTCAGGAGAGCGTGCCTGTCTGTATTAAGCGGCACCACCGAAGGCGTAAACACCCTACAATCGCTCAGGTAAATGGGACTGAAATGTTTGTTTGGCACAATCTGGAGAGTACAATTGTACACCGAAGGGAAGAAAATCACCGCAGCGATGCTAAAGTGATTGAAAATCTCAGGTCAAAGGACAGATGGGGACTGTTAAATGCAAAACTTAGCACGCCAAGCTGCTAAGTTGTTTGCTGTATTTATCAATCACCCAATTTTATAAGGAAATCGCCATGACCGCTCCACAACGCACACCTTTATATGATTCTCATGTTGCTTTTGATGGCAAATTAATCGATTTTGGCGGCTGGGAGCTGCCTGTTAATTATGGCTCACAAATTGCCGAACACGAAGCTGTGCGTACCGATGCAGGTATGTTTGATGTTTCGCATATGCTTGTTACCGATGTTACAGGCGATAACGCAAAAGCCTTTTTTCAAAAACTTATCGCCAACGATGTTGCCAAGCTAACTTTTGTTGGCAAGGCTTTATATTCAGCCATGCTCAATGACAATGGCGGCGTGATGGACGATTTGATTGTCTATCGCATGAACGAAGAAGAAACCGCCTACCGCATCGTCTCAAACGGTGCAACTCGCGAAAAAGATTCTGCACAATTTGCCAAAATCGCCCAAGAATTTGGTATCATCCTCACCCCTCGCTATGATGTTGCCATGATTGCCGTTCAAGGCCCAAAAGCCATCGAAAAACTGCTCACCGTCAAGCCTGAATGGGCGGATAAAGTAAACGCTCTTAAGCCCTTTGTTGGTGCGGATATCGGTGATGGGTGGTTTGTGGCTCGCACAGGCTACACAGGCGAAGATGGCGTGGAGGTGATTTTGCCAGCAGAAAAATCTGGTGAGTTTTTCCAAGCCTTGGCAAAAGCAGGTGTGAAGCCTTGCGGACTTGGGGCGAGAGACACCCTAAGAATGGAAGCTGGCATGAACCTATACGGCAACGATATGACAGACGAGGTCAGTCCGCTTGAAGCTGGCATGGCATGGACAGTGGATTTGAAAGACGAAAACCGTGATTTTGTCGGTAAATCAGCGCTGGTGGCATTAAAGTCAGCAGGCGTAACGGTTAAGCAAGTTGGTCTATTGCTGGAAGGAAAAGGCGTCATGCGTGCAGGTATGGAAGTTGTAACCGATGCTGGCAGTGGCATTACCACAAGTGGTGTATTCTCCCCAAGCCTTAACCAATCCATTGCCATCGCTCGTGTGCCTGTAGATTTTACAGGTGAACATGCCAAAGTGATTATGCGTGGTAAAGAAGTGGAAGTGCGAGTGCTAAAATTGCCCTTTGTAAGAAATGGTAAAAAGCAGTTTGATTGATGATAATACCCAAAAGCATTGCTATGGCAAATGCTTTTGGGTAGATTTTAATAAGGTTATGGTTATGAAAAAACTGGCAATCGGTTTATTATTAAGCACGGTATCTGCATCGGCTTTTGCTGGCACACCAACTTTTAAAACTTTGACAACCGAACAGGATACTTTTGAGCTGTGTCAAGATATGGCAACCGCCCTAAATAGCAATGATATGAACCCAAAGCATATGACCGCAATCATGGAACCTTATTGGTCTTGGAGTGATTTACAACCTGAAAAATCATTGGCAGTAGTTGAAAATCAAGTTATTGAGCTTGCCCATAAAGGCGTTCCAATTTGGGGAAGTCCCATTGACGTCATTCCTTACAACACCACAAAATTTGGCAAAGATAACTATGTCCGTCATGAGTTTATGCTTCGTCGTGAAAACTTAGGCTTATGGTATCAATGCACCTTTTACAAAAGCAAAAATGATTGGAAGTTATTGTCATTCACCTTTAATGACAATGTTAATAACTTTTTGGATTAGCCAATTTTATAAAGGTAATAATAATTAACATCTTATTAGTTTTAGATAAAATTATTATTACCAAAAATTTTTATTAACCCCAAACCCCACTCAAAGGAGAATCCCATGAGCAATATCCCAGCTGATCTAAAATATGTAGCCAGCCACGAATGGTTACGCCTAGAAGCAGACGGCACAATTACCGTTGGCATTACTGACCACGCCCAAGATTTGCTTGGCGATGTGGTATTCGTTGAACTGCCAGAAGTTGGTACAGAAGTTGCAGCCGACCAAGAAATCGCTGTCGTTGAGTCTGTCAAAGCCGCATCTGATGTCTATGCACCAATCAGCGGTGAAATCGTTGAAATCAACGAAGAGCTGGTGGACAGCCCAGAGCTTGCCAATGAAGATCCATACGGCAAAGCGTGGTTCTTTAAAGTAAAACCTGCCAATCCTGCCGACTATGACAGCCTAATGAGTGCTGAAGAGTACCAAAGCAGTCTGTAAACAAAAAGCCAAGCGTAAGTTGTGATGATTTACGCTTGGTTTTGGTTATTTTTGGTTTAATTTAAAATGGTATTTTTGAGATAATATTTTAAATTAAATTTAACTATCTTTTAATGATAATTAGATTAATGGTGCAAATTATCTTAGGCAAAACTAAACAATTGTTAAATTTTCAAGCATTGGGCGATAATGGCAAATCGTCTTTGGTTTGGCTGTTTTAGAATTTGATTGACAGTTGTTATTTGCTTGGCAAATAAAATTTTAACAACAAAACCGAATAACTTATTGCTTATAAAGGCAAGCTCTGCCAAGGTGTTGATTAAAATGTCTGATGATTTTGTTAAAATTTATTATCGCAATACGGACGATGTAACTTGTCGCATTTTAGTTTTGGATAAAGAGAACAACATTATTCAAGATGAATTATCTGAATACAGTTCGGATGGAAAACACATTGCTGATGTTGTATTTGCACCAGACCATATTACCATTATTGGTATGCGTCAATATACAGAAAATGGTTTTAAAGATTTTCGTAGAATTGACAATGAATTGGTTTTAACACAAATTCAAACAAATAAATGGCTTGAACCAGAGCAAAAAGCAAAGGTAAGTTTTTATAATGCAAATGGCGATTTGGTTTATTATGATATTTTTGAAAAAGATAATGATTGCGGTATGGTAATTGTGGGCTCTTTTGATAAAAATGACACACAATTTTTTTGGGATAATTCACCCGATGAAGTAAAATTATTGCAAAGTTATTCTGATTACTAATTTTTTAGTTCTTTTAAATAAGGATAAATTATGTCATTTAACACCTTTTCTGACCTTTTTTACGAAAATGCGTTCGTTCATCGCCATCTTGGCAAGGATGCAAGCGAACAACAAGCCCTACTTACTGCGGTGGGGGCAAAAACCCTAGACGAATTTGTGGACTCTGTTGTGCCGCAGTCGGTGCGTTTGGGCAAAGCCCTAGATTTACCCCTTGCGATGAGCGAGCATAACGCCCTAGCCAAACTTCGCAAAATGGCGGATAAAATCACTGTCTCAAAAAGCTACATCGGTCAAGGCTACGCTCCCACTCGCCTGCCTGCGGTGATTCAGCGTAATGTGCTAGAAAACCCTGGCTGGTACACCGCCTATACGCCTTATCAAGCCGAGATTGCCCAAGGGCGTTTGGAAGCCTTATTAAACTTCCAACAAGTGTGCATTGACTTGACTGGTCTTGATTTGGCAGGAGCAAGTTTGCTTGATGAAGCCACAGCTGCCGCCGAAGCAATGGCGATGGCAAAACGCGTCAGCAAATCCAAATCCAATGCCTTTTTTGTGGACAATCGCACCTATCCACAGACGCTTGATGTAATTAAAACTCGTGCCAAATATTTTGGCTTTGATGTGGTGGTGGGTGATTTTGAAGTTGCCAAAAATGGTGAATTTTTTGGGGTATTTTTCCAATATGTCGGCAAAGATGGCGATGTTGTTGATTTGACCGATATCATCACAGCAGTTAAAGAAAAAGGTGCTTATGCCATCGTGGCAAGCGATATTCTAAGCCTCGTTTTGCTAAAATCCCCTGCCCAGATGGGTGCTGATATCGCACTGGGCAGCACCCAACGCTTTGGTATTCCAATGGGCTTTGGTGGCCCACACGCGGCTTATTTTGCCTTTAAAGACAAAGACAAACGCTCTGCCCCCGGACGCATTATTGGCGTAAGTAAGGACGCACAAGGCAACACCGCCCTACGCATGGCACTACAAACCCGTGAGCAGCACATTCGCCGCGAAAAAGCCAACTCAAACATCTGCACCTCTCAAGTACTACTTGCCAACCTAGCTGGTATGTACGCCGTTTATCATGGTCCAGTGGGTCTAAAACGCATTGCCACACGCATTCATGCTTTGGCGGTTGCTTTTGCTGAAGCAGTTAAACAAAAGTTTACCGTTGTCCATGGAGTATTTTTTGACACTGTCTTGGTTGATACCAAGGACGAATCAGTCGCCAATCAAATCATGCAAACTGCCAAAGCGGCAGGTTATAGCCTATGGCGTGTCAGCCCTACACAAATCTCGGTGGCATTTAACGAGCTGACTGACGAAGAAGAATTTAATGCCCTTTGTGGTTTCTTTGGCGTAACTGGCAGCTTGACCGAGGTCAAATCGGTGCTTGGCTCACAAGTGCGTGCTGACGACATTTTGACCCACCCTGTGTTTAACAGTCATCACACCGAACATCAAATGCTGCGTTATCTAAAATCTCTAGAAGACAAAGATTTGGCGATGAACCGCTCGATGATTTCACTGGGTTCTTGCACCATGAAATTAAACGCAACCAGCGAAATGCTGCCAATTACCTGGAATGAATTTGCCAATGTACACCCATTCGCCCCACGAGATGAAGTGGCAGGTTACATTGAAATGATTGACGGGCTACAAGAACAGCTAAAAGCCATCACAGGTTTTGATGAAATCAGTATGCAGCCAAACTCTGGTGCTTCTGGTGAGTATGCAGGTCTGTTGGCAATCCGCCGCTATCACGAAAGCCTCGGTCAAGCCGATCGCACCGTCTGCCTGATTCCTCGTTCGGCACATGGCACCAACCCAGCCACTGCCCAAATGATGGGCATGCAAGTGGTGGTGGTTGCTACCGATGAATTTGGCAATGTCGATTTGGACGATTTAAAAGCCAAATGCGAAACACACAGCGACAAACTTGGTGCATTGATGATTACCTACCCATCTACGCACGGCGTATTTGAAGAGGGTATCCGCGATATTTGTGATTTGATTCACACTCACGGCGGTCAGGTTTATATGGACGGTGCAAACATGAATGCTCAAGTTGCTCTCATGCAGCCTGCCGATGTTGGTGCTGATGTTCTGCACATGAATTTGCACAAGACTTTCTGCATTCCGCACGGTGGTGGTGGCCCCGGCATGGGCCCAATTGGACTAAAAAAACACCTTGCCCCATTCATCGCAAGCCACTGTGTTGCCCCTGTGCATAACGCCATCGAAGGTCAATCTGCGGTATCGGCCGCCCCTTATGGTTCGGCAAGCATTTTGCCAATCTCATGGATGTATATCACCATGATGGGTCGTGATGGTCTACTGGCAGCAACCAAACGAGCTCTGCTCAATGCCAACTATGTTGCAAGTCAGCTTAGCGATGACTACCCTGTGCTATATACAGGCAAAAATGGCCGTGTTGCCCATGAGTGCATCATTGACATTCGCCCACTAAAAGCAGACACAGGCATCACCGAGACCGATATTGCCAAGCGTCTGATGGATTATGGTTTCCACGCTCCTACCATGAGCTTCCCTGTGGCAGGCACTTTGATGATTGAGCCGACCGAATCCGAAAGCAAAGCTGAACTTGATCGCTTTATTGCTGCACTTAAGCAAATCAAGCAAGAAGCCCTCAAGGTCAAAGCAGGTACTGATGGTTGGACAGCGGACAACAACCCTCTGGTGAATGCACCGCATACCCAAGCCGTCATCACTGGTGATTGGGATAAACCGTATAGCCGTGAAACTGCCGCCTTTCCACTTGAGTACATTAAGGCTCATAAATTCTGGCCATCGGTCGGCCGTGTGGACGATGTTTATGGCGATAAGCACTTGATTTGCTCTTGCCCTAGCATTGACAATTATGAATAAGTCAATATCATTTTGACCCCAAAGCTGTTTATTGCTCATCTGGGCGATGAACAGCTTTATGTTATATAAACTGCAAAACCATCATCACTTACTTGGGAATAAATGCTATGCTGTGGTTTTTCTTTTGTATTGCTGTTTTGTTGTTGGGTTATTTTATTTATGGCAAAATTGTCGAAAAAATCTTTGTCATCAACCCAAACAAACACACTCCTGCCTACACGATGGCAGATGGCGTGGACTATGTACCCATGTCAAAAACCAAAATCTGGCTAATTCAGCTGCTCAATATCGCTGGCACAGGCCCGATTTTTGGCCCAATTCTGGGAGCTTTGTACGGACCTGTTGCGATGCTTTGGATTGTGCTTGGTTGTATTTTTGCAGGAGCGGTGCATGACTACATGTGCGGTATGCTCTCGGTGCGTAATGGCGGTGCCTCTATGCCCTATCTGACTGGCAAATATCTAGGCACTCCGATTAAAACCTTTATTAATATTCTGGCGGTTGTATTGCTTGTCTTGGTTGGTGTGGTTTTTGTGGCAAGTCCAGCACAATTGATGAGTACCATCACGATGGATATTTTTGGTAACAGTGGCGGTATCTCGGTTGATAATGCCGAAGCCGTTGGCACAGCTGCAAGCAACACAGCGGCAACTGCACTGGGCATGACCAAAGAAACGATACTTTTGGCATGGACGGCGATTATCTTTATTTATTATATCATTGCCACCTTGTTGCCAATTGACAAAATCATCGGCCGCATCTATCCTGTGTTTGGTGCATTGTTGCTATTTATGTCAATTGGCATGATGTATGGCTTGGTAAGCAATCATCTAGGCACAGGCTCGGTCAGCTTTTTTGGCTCTATTGATGGCTTGTCGGTTGATAAATTTTTCAGCAATTTACAACCAAAAGGTGATTTGCCAATTTGGCCACTGCTATTATTGACCATCACCTGCGGTGCATTGTCAGGTTTTCACGCAACCCAAACGCCACTAATGGCTCGCTGTGCCATGAATGAATCCGAAGGTCGATTTATCTTTTATGGTGCCATGATTGCCGAGGGCATCATTGCTTTGATTTGGTGTGCGGTAGGTATGTCATTTTATCCCGACCTGACAGCACTACAAGATGCCATCGCTGCAGGCTCACCGTCTAAGGTGGTATACGACAGCTCCATTTATTTTCTTGGTGCAATTGGTGGTGTGTTTGCCGTGCTTGGCGTGGTTGTACTGCCCATTACCTCAGGGGATACAGCGTTTCGTGCCGCTCGGTTGATTATTGCCGAATTTTTCAACTTAGAGCAACGCACTTTATTAAAACGCCTCTGGATTGCCATTCCTTTGTTTGTCATCGGCTTTATTGTCTCAAAGGTTGATTTTCAGATTCTGTGGCGTTATTTTAGCTGGGCAAATCAGACGGTTGCCATGGTCATGTTGTGGACGGCAGCAGGCTATCTGTATCGCTATCGCAAATTCCACTGGATTTGTACCTTGCCTGCCATCATCATGAGTGCTGCTTGCTACACTTTCTTGGCCTATAATCAAATCGGCTTCGGTCTGGATTATCAGCTGTCAGTATATATCGGTATTGGTCTTGCCATTCTCACAACGATTGCATTTTTCTTATTTGTCAAGCGTGAGCGTATCGCTGGTGATCCTGATGCACTGGTGGTTGATTCTAAGGTTGATTTTGGCAATCGCTCATAATCCACTCAGCAAAAAACCTTTGGTTAGCCAAAGGTTTTTTAATCCCATCGCCGTCCAAGATTGCCAGTCTTAGCGGCGATGATTTTTTGTCAATTAAATAAAGGCAAGTTAAAATACATATTCCAAGCTCAGCTTAAAGTTACGACCCGGTGCCAAGAAACGATTAATGCCCTGATTGGTTTTTTTGTCAATCATATTGCTCGTGCCAAATGGTCTGATTGATCGTGCCGAATCCCAAGTCATGTATTTTTTGTCTGCCAAATTATAAACGCCAGCTTGTAAAGTTAGGTTTTTGGTAGGTTTATAATATCCTGTCAAATCAACAGTTGTATAGCCATCACTTCGCCATCTAAGCGTGCTGTCTTTTGCACCCTCCTCTCGCCAAAACAAATTATATGTATCTTCTGCTTTTTTGGCACTGACGCGTGTGATGTATAAATTGGCACCAAACTTATCATTCTTAGCATCATAACCAACCCCAAAAACTGATGTATTTGGCTGAATGGCATTCATTGGGATATCGCCATCGGCACGCCCTTTTTGACGAGTCATTTGGTAACTTAGTTTCACCCCTTTCATGGCAGACACCAGCTCGCCTGCATTTAACAAAGCATTAATCTCAACCCCTTCTGCCTTGGCGGTTTGGCGATTGATGCTTTGATAAATCGGCCATCTTCTGGCACTGTTTTTTTCAATATCTGCCAAACCTTGGAAGCTAAAATCAATAAAATCGGTATATTTGGTCTCAAAAATACTGCCCGAAAGAAAGCCATATTTGCCATGGGTGGTCAAGACCAGCTCTTTGGTTTTGGCGATTTCAGGTTTTAGATTTACATTTGGCTTAACAGTGATATCAGGGTGCCTAAAAGTAAAATACATCTCATCTGCTGTCGGCATTCTAAAGCCTTTGGAGTATTTTGCTTGTATGTTCAAATAATTAGTCAAATCAAACGAAGGTGCTATCGAATACGAATGTTGCGAATGCGACCGAGGTTTGGAAAGATAAGCAATATTCTGCTCAGGGTTTGCTTTGACTGCTGCTTCATAGGCTTCTTTTCTGGCTTCATACGCTTTTTGATCTGCCAGATATTTTGGGTCGCTATAACCGCCATTATAATTCCAAAATCTCGGAGCTTCGCCAACATCATTGACAGGCAGCGGGACAAATAGCCCTTTTACCATGTCATCTGGGATTTTGGCAGTTTGACCAGCAACATAGTTTGGCTGATATTTAACACGATTATAACGATAGCCCAAGTCCACATTAAGTCTATCACCGATGGCGATTTTGTTACTGGCATAAAAAGAACTGTCTGTCGTCTTGACAGGAATGAGAAATGAAAAAACAGTTTGACCAGGGCATAATAAGCTGTTATAAGACGAAAAGTTCTCACAGGTGCGAAGCGTATCACTCAAATCCCAGCCCAAGGTTTTATCCGCCCACCATGTGGATGACCAAGCATTAGATCCTGATTTATTCACCATGGATTTTTCGGTGGTGCTATAGTAACCACCATAGCTGATGTCGTGTGATAAAGTATCGCCACCTATCCATTTTGTCAAGTCAAGGTTAAGCTGATTTGTCTTGGAATTCAAATCACGCTCAGAATATAAATTGGTCAAATAGCCCGGACTGCCCGGAAATGGCATCAGAATTCTATTTGAAAATCGCGAGGTCGTGGCATAGGTTTTGCCAGTATTTGGGTCAGTGCGTTTGCGATCCAAGTCCAATTTGATGGCATTGATAAACTGACCGTACTGTGCTTCATAAGCCTCAATCGGGCTGTTACAGTCAAATATACTACAATCAAACCAAAATTGATCAACACGCTTGTTATCAAAATTCTGATACACCTTGCCATTTGCCACCAGTTCAGCCCTGCCATCTTCTCCAGCTTGTACCACCAGCGGATTGCCGTTTTTGTCCACCACTTTGCCATTTTTTAGTTGCAGACCCAGTGGGTTGCTGACAGCTTGGCACTTTTCGCCATCGCAATAATCATCCGTGCGAGCTGTTGTGGTGATGTCTTGTTTGGTTAGACGCACAGATGCTTCGTCCCAAAAAAGATTGGGCGAGCTGTTGGTATAAGACAGCGAAAAAGCCTGACGCTTGGTTCTGTCATCGGTATGGCGAAGCTCCACCTCTTCAGACTCTGTCAGGGGTGAATATTTTAAGGTATAAGAAAAATCATTGCCTTTGGATCTTTGCTTGGTGTCATCTACACTGATGTCAAAACGATGGCGTTCATTGGCGGTATAGCCCAGTTTTAGCAGTGTGCTTTTTTGGGTAATGTCATAAGGATCGGGCTTTTCTCGTGTTTTGCCCTGAATGCTGGCATCATAATCATCATAGCCATAATTCTTGGTTTCGTTTTTGTTTCTGCGTGTTGCGATCAGCAGTGCATCAAAATCCCCCAAACGAGCCGCTGCCGTTGCACTGCCCATTTTTTGGTCATCGACACTGGAATAGCCCGTCTTTAGACCCACATGCCAATCTTTTTCTTGCAGATAGTCTTGAGCTTCTTTGGTCTTAAAGATTACCGCACCGCCCAAGGCACCACTACCAGCCGTTACCGAATCTGCACCCTTTTTAATGGTCGCTGTTTTGATATTTTCAAATTCAACACTGTTTCTGGTGTTGTTAAAATTACCATAACCCTCAAATAATTCCTTAAACCCTTGTGATGCCAAAGTCTCTGCCTGATGCAGCCCATCAACCATAATCGCCACACGGTTCTCATCAACACCACGGATTTGCATAGCCACTAGAACCAAATCGCCCCGCCTCCACAACCGTAATGCCTGTTTGATACTTCACCAAATCGCGACTGTCTGCAATCATATTGCGAGCAATCTGTCTGTCGTTGATGACCGTTTGACCCACAGGTCGTTTTAAGGTTTTCTTTGTGCTAACAACGCCAGTTGGTAACTGAACATGAAGTGCTGGTTGCTGCTTTACTTCCTCAGCATAAGCCTGTGAGATTTGAGCCATCAGCACAGGCACCAAGATGGATAAAAGATATTTATTTGAATGGTTTTTTCCTGTTTTGATTAGACAGTGAGGCATTGCTACATCTCCATGATAACAAATTTGATATTTTTTGATAAACAACAGCAATCAACAGTGATAAAGCTGCAATAATAGAAATTATAACCCAGAAGTTTTTCAATGTAAATAATATTCATTATATTTTGATAATTAATATTATTTGTTATGGCGATTTTAAACAAAATTTGATACAAAATTAGCCACAAAACAGTAACTTTTTTTAAAAAAAGCATACAAGTGTATTGTAATTTATACAAATTATGCTATTCTATCGGTGTCTGATTTGTATAGCTAACATATGTTCTTCTGCAAATCAGGTAATAAAAAAGGACAAAACAAGCAGGGGTAGCAAAACAATCGGCACATCATTGATGCACCTCCCTGCTCCTTTAAAGGAGTGATTTATGTCACAAAATCAACACGATATTCAAGGATACTGGAAGGCCAATATCCGCATTATTGCCATTTGCTTGGTTATTTGGGCATTGGTTTCGCATGGTTTTGCCATTTGGCTAAGACCTTTATTAGCTGGCATCTCTTTTGGCGGTGCCGATTTGGGCTTTTGGTTCGGTCAGCAAGGCTCTATTTTGTTTTTTATCGCATTAATCTTCTTTTATTCATGGCAAATGAATAAACTAGAAGAGCGTTTTGGAGTCAAGGAGGACTGATCATGAGCCAGTTTTGGATTAATATCATTTTTGTTGGTCTGTCATTCGCTTTGTATTTTGGCATCGCGATTTGGGCTCGTGCAGGCTCAACCAAAGAATTCTATGTCGCAGGGGGCGGTGTTCACCCTGTGGTCAATGGTATGGCGACTGCCGCTGACTGGATGAGTGCTGCCTCATTCATCTCGATGGCAGGTATGCTGGCAATGAGTGGCTATTTTGCCTCAGCCTATCTGATGGGCTGGACAGGCGGCTTCGTACTGCTCGCATTATTGCTTGCTCCGTATTTGCGTAAATTTGGCAAATTCACCGTGCCTGATTTTATCGGCG
This sequence comes from Moraxella cuniculi, assembly GCF_900637105.1. NCBI lineage: Bacteria > Pseudomonadati > Pseudomonadota > Gammaproteobacteria > Moraxellales > Moraxellaceae > Moraxella > Moraxella cuniculi. The sequence continues at coordinate 1,990,961 of NZ_LR134343.1, forward strand.
ATCGCTTCTACAGCAAGACCGCTCGTTTGGTTGCGGTGGTTTGTTTGATTTTGGCGTGTACCACTTATGTTATCGGTCAAATGACTGGTGCTGGCGTGGCATTTTCTCGCTTCTTAGAAGTAGATAAAGACACAGGTCTGATGATTGCTGCCGTGGTTGTACTGTTTTATGCGGTACTGGGCGGTATGAAAGGCATTACCTACACACAGGTGGCACAATATGTGGTGCTGATGATTGCCTATATCATTCCTGCCATCTTTATTTCACTAAACCTAACTGGCAACCCAATCCCTGCCCTAGGTATGTTTGGTACTGATGTTGGTTCAGGCATGCCAATCTTACAAAAGCTGGATTTATTGGTAACAGATTTGGGCTTTGAGCAATACACTGCCGATGTACCAAACAAACTCAATATGTTCCTGCTGACTGCATCGCTGATGATTGGTACTGCAGGTCTGCCTCATGTTATTATCCGCTTCTTTACCGTGCCAAAAGTCTCTGATGCACGCACATCAGCTGGCTGGACATTGATTTTCATCGCCTTGCTATACACCACTGCCCCTGCAGTTGGTTCAATGGCTCGCATGAATATCATCAATACTGTCTATCCGCAAGGCATTGACGCACCTGCACTCCAGTACGAATCTCGTCCAGAATGGATGAAAAACTGGGAAAATACAGGCTTGCTCAAATATGAGGATAAAAATAACGACGGGCTGATTCAGTACTATAATGACAAAAATGAAGCTTATGCTGCCAAAGCTGCCGAAAAAGGCTGGCAAGGCAATGAGTTAGAGGTGAACAACGACATCTTAGTACTTGCCAACCCTGAAATTGCCAACCTACCAAGCTGGGTGATTGGTCTGATTGCCGCTGGCGGTCTAGCAGCTGCCCTATCAACTGCCGCAGGTCTATTGCTTGCCATCTCGTCAGCGGTATCACACGACTTGATCAAAAAGACCATCAAGCCAGATATTAGCGACAAAGGCGAACTGATGGCGGCTCGCGTCTCAATGACAGTTGCTATCGTTGTTGCAACTTATCTGGGCATGAACCCACCCGGCTTTGCAGCTCAAGTTGTTGCCGTGGCATTTGGTATCGCTGCCTCAAGCCTATTCCCTGCCTTGATGATGGGTATTTTCTCAAAACGCATCAATTCAACAGGGGCAACCGCTGGTATGATTGCAGGCCTAGTAACCACTTGTATCTATGTGTTCTTGTACATGGGCTGGTTCTTTATCCCAGGTACCAACACCTTTGAAAATGTAGAATCTCAGTGGATTTTGGGCATTTCTCCATTATCGTTCGGCACGGTTGGTGCATTAATCAACTTTATTGTTGCATTCGCTGTATCAGCGATGGGCAATCCACCACCAAAAGAAGTTCAAGATTTGGTAGAAAGTGTGCGTTATCCAAAAGGTGCTGGTGGTGCAATCGATCATTAATCGCCAGCATTAACAAAATCACCCAGAGTTTTTCTGGGTGATTTTTTATATAAATCACCCTACCAACAGCCGCCTTGATAAAATGAATTATTTTGATGGTATTTTGGCAAGCACTTGTTATAATAATCCAAATCTTGCCAACCTAACTTATTGATTAACAGGAATGTCAGTTATGATGTTTTGGGAAATTATCGCCACAGTAATGAGTGGTTTTTTGTTTGCGGGGCTTGTGTTGCCATTTCGCTTGATATTTAAACAACTACCAAAATGGATTGTTCCTGCCGCTGCTGGTATTGGCATGATTGCCTTTCAGGTTTATAGCGAATACAGCTGGGCAGATGACACCATCGCCAAACTGCCAGAGGGTGTTGTCGTGGTTGCAACCGTGCCGAGCAGCTCTTGGTATCGTCCTTGGTCATATCCCAAGCCGCAAGTTTTGCAATTTGTTGCTTTGGACAAAACAAGCATAAAAACCAGCCCCGACAGCCCAACAAGCAAGCAAGCCATGTTGTATTTTTTTGAGCGGCGAGCTGCCACTCAGACACTGCCTGTTAGTGTTGATTGCACTCAGCCACAGCTATCCTTTAGCCCACAAATGAATCAGGCGGTACTCCGCGAGCTTTGCCCTTGACGCGACTATTTACCAAACCAGTTCAGTAAATACGCCACCAAAAAGCATTTTGCCAACTTGGTTTAATCCTTGTTCATTATGGCAGGCTTGCAAATTTGCAATTGTTGCTTTTTGTGTTGCTTGGCTTTTCGCCTTTTGCCATTCGGCTCTTGCTTGGCTTGTTTTTTGGGCAAATGATTCAATCAAAAAAAGCGGTCGCTGGTTTTTTTGGGCTGCTTGGCAACTGTCTCATCAATCTTTTTGGCAATCTCTAGATAATGCTGAGCAAAATCAGCTTGTTGCAAGCTGTCAATTTTACCATCGTCCATAAAAGCACGGATATTGCCATCAAGTGGCAATTGCCCAAGCAATGGTACGCCATAGCGTCTTGCCATCTCATCACCGCCACCTGCACCAAAAATTGCTTCACTATGACCACAATTTGAGCAAGTGTGCAGTGCCATATTCTCAACAATACCCAAAACAGCAATGTCAGTTTTTTGGAACATGGCTACGCCTTTTTGGGCATCAAGCAAGGCGATATGTTGCGGCGTGGTTACAATCACCGCCCCTGTCAGCAAAATGCGTTGAGCCAATGTCAGCTGAATATCACCTGTGCCTGGTGGCATATCAATCAACAAATAATCAAGCATTGGCCAGTTGGTCTGTGTATACAGCTGCATTAACGCCCCTGTTGCCTTGATGCCACGCCATGCCACTGGCGTTTGCTCAGAATCCAGCAAATTACCAATTGACAAAACCGCAAGCCCCTGTGCATCAATCGGTACAAATTGATCATTCTCAACCATAGGCTTACTGCCTGCAACACCCAACATGGCAGGTATCGATGGGCCATAAATATCAGCATCAAGCACACCAACACGCTTGCCCAAAGCCTGCAATGCCAATGCCAAATTCACCGTGGTGGTAGATTTGCCAACGCCGCCCTTGCCTGAAGCGATGGCGATAATGTGCTTAATGCGTGGATGAGGGGTCAGTTCAGATTGCTTGGGGGCAGCTTTGGCTGGTGGTTTGTCTGATGTATGGCTATCCGCCGCATTTGCAGTATTGTCTGGCTGATGGGTTTGCACCATGCCCATATCAGCATTATCCACCACAGCATTAATATCAACCTGAACAATGCCCAGCCCATGCAGTTGCTGCTGTAACTGCTGATGACATACCTCAAGTGCCTGCATTTGCGTCTGCTTGATACGCACCTGCAAATTTAGCACCTGATTTGCTACTGATTGTTTTTCAACAAATGTCGCAAGCGGCTTGTCTGCCAGCATGATTTGCTCAAGCACTGCTGCAATTTTTGTTTCGGTGGAGTGTTTTTTGTTAAAGAAACCAAACATAGCCCAATCTTATTATCTGTCTTTGCTTAAATCAATTCAAATAAATACAATGCGTTTTTGACTTTGGCATTGCCAAGTCCACAAACCATCGCAATTGTTATTTTAGCACAAAATCACTGAAGCAAACTGACTTTTGCCATACAAAGGTAGCAAACAAGCCAGCAAAACCCAAGATGGCATTAAGCTGCTGGAGAATGGAGTGGATTTTTGTTACAATAATGCTTTATTTTATTGAGCGTTGTTATGACACAGTCCGACCAGACACCACTTGTTGATGATTATGACTACCATCTGCCAGAGCAGCTGATTGCTCGCACGCCACTTGCCAAGCGTAGCGACTCTCGGCTGCTGCATTTGACGCAGCATGGCTATCAAGATCGACAATTTACCGATCTGCCATCACTGTTGCGTGCTGGCGATCTGTTGGTGCTAAACGACACCAAAGTCATGAAAGCTCGCCTCTATGGTCAAAAAGCCACAGGTGGTGCAGTGGAGGTTTTGGTTGAGCGATTATTATTTAATGTTGCCAATGCCCCTTATGCTGCCTTGTGCCATGTGCGTGCCAGTCGCTCGCCCAAAATCGGACAAACCTTAAAACTTGCAGACAATCAATTATCCGCCACCGTGATTGATCGCAAAGAAAATCTGTTTGTGCTTGCGTTTGATGTGCCGATTTTGCCAGCCTTAGAACAATTTGGGCAAATGCCCATTCCGCCGTATTTTCAACGCAGTGCCACAAGCCTTGATGATGAACGCTACCAAAGCGTCTTTCATAACCCAAACCACACCGCCAGTGTTGCTGCTCCCACAGCCAGTCTGCATTTTGATGATGCCTTATTGCAACAAATCAAGGACAAAGGGGTCAATATCGCCTTTGTAACCTTAAATGTCGGTGCAGGGACTTTTGCCCCTGTCAAAGCAGCCAAGCTCTCTGAACATATCATGCACGCCGAATATGCACACCTGCCTGCTGCCACCGCTGAACTCATCAACCAAACCAAAGCAGCTGGCGGTCGAGTCATTGCTGTTGGCACAACCGTAACACGCGTCCTAGAAACAGCATATCTACAACGCACCTGCGACACACTGCACGAATTCGCTGGTGATACGCAGATTTTTATTTATCCACCCTATCAATTTGGGGTGATTGACTGCCTGATTACCAATTTTCACTTGCCAAAATCCACCCTGCTTATGCTGGTTTCGGCATTTATGGGAACTGATACCATCAAAGCGGCTTATGCCCATGCCATCAAACAAGAATATCGCTTCTTTAGCTATGGTGATGCGATGTTTTTGGAGCGTGCCACAAATTAAACCCACACAAACAACCCAAACCAATCAATCACCCATGCGTCTTAGCAAATTTACCGATACCATCCATGATTCACAAACCTTTGCCTTGTGTTATTTGATTGGGTTTTGGCAATTTCTACTCATAAAATATATCGCAAACAAGTACCTTGGCACCAACAATGGTGCCAGCGGCATTTTTATAGCCATATCAAATTAATAAAAATATCTTATATTAGTATAATATGCCATAATTTTTATTAATTTTAATAAAATATCATTATCATAAATATTAATTTTAACGCTTTTGCAAGTTGATTTTCTGCCACGCTATTGATAGATTTTTGATAAACTGTGCTAAAATACACCATTTTAACCGCAGTTATCTTGAGAAAATTATGAAATTCACCTTACACAATGTCGATGGTGGCAACAATCATGCACGCCGTGGCACGGTCAGTCTGGCACATGGTCAAGTGCAAACACCTGCCTTTATGCCTGTGGGTACTTATGGCACGGTCAAAGGTATGCTGCCTCGCGATATTGAGGGCATTGGTGCCGATATCATCTTGGGCAATACCTTTCATCTGTGGCTGCGTCCCGGCATGGAGGTGATTCGTGAGTTTGGTGGATTGCATAATTTTGCCCAGTGGCATAAGCCCATTTTGACCGACTCGGGTGGCTTTCAGGTATTTAGTCTGGGGGCGATGCGTAAAATCAGTGAAGAGGGCGTGGCATTTCGCTCGCCTGTTGATGGGGCTAAGGTGTTTTTATCGCCAGAAACTTCAATGCAAATCCAAAAAGATCTGAATTCGGATATTGTCATGCAGTTTGATGAATGCACTCCCTACCCTGCCACGCACGAAGCCGCCAAAGCCTCGCTTGAGCTGTCGTTGCGTTGGGGTCAGCGGTGCCTTGATGAACATCAGCGGCTGGGCAACAAAAATGCCCTGTTTGGCATTATTCAAGGCAGTATGTATCAGGATTTGCGTATGCAATCTCTCGAAGGGTTGCTTGCAATGCCATTTGATGGCTATGCCATCGGCGGTCTGTCGGTTGGTGAGCCCAAAGAAGAGATGATTCAGGTGCTAAACTATCTGCCAAACGCCATGCCAAGCGACAAGCCTCGCTATCTGATGGGCGTAGGCAAGCCTGCTGATATTGTCGAGGCGGTGCGTCGTGGGGTGGATATGTTTGACTGTGTCATGCCGACACGCAACGCACGCAATGGGCATTATTTTGTTACAGGCGATGCCAGCAACAAAGGCGTAGTGCGTATCAAAAACAGCCAATATCGCACCGATACCGCTCCACTGGACAGTCAGTGCGATTGCTATACTTGTCAGAACTTTAGTCGTGCCTATTTATACCATCTGCACAAATGCAAAGAAATGCTGTCAGCACAACTTGCCACCATTCATAACCTGCGTTATTATCAGCGACTGATGGCACAAATTCGCACCGCCATTGAGCAACAACAGTTTGACAAATTCTTAAGCGAATTTTATGGCAACTGGGGTATGGCTGTGCCAGAATTTGACAAATAGCCACGCACCAATCACACGGTTAATTTCAAGCCCCATTGACGGCGTTGCCAATCAGCCAAATAACTGCTGATAACTGGCATCATCAAAACCCACAGCCTGCTTATCGCCCATGATGATTGGTCGCTTAATCAGGCTTTGATTTTCTTTAACAATTTGATATAAATAATTAAGATTATTTTCATCTGGCTTGGCAATTGCCGCCTCGACACGCTGCTTGGTCGCCTCATCAAACTTGCGATAGGTTGTGCCTTTTTTATTAATCACCTTTTCTATACCAAAGGCTTTGACAAAGGCGACAAACTCCGCCTCGCTTAGCACAGATTTTTTGTAATCAAAAAACTGATAATCCACCGCCAAGCTCTCTAACTTATCAAATGCTTTTTTCATCGTGGCACAATTTTTGATGCCATAGATAGTGATACCCATATACACTCCAATTTGTCGAAAAATTTGGTTAAATTTGCCAAATTATAGCAAACTTTGATGAATTTTAGGTATAATAAGGGATTTATTGAATTTTTGATAATTTACACTGCGATCAGGTAACAACATGAGCCAACTTTCTTTAGAAAATTACGATTTTTGTGCAATAGAAAAACAACTACAAGACACATGGGAGCGTGAAAAACGCTATCACACCAGCAACGCTCCAAGCAGCAAACCGACACGCTATATGCTGTCGATGTTCCCCTATCCAAGTGGCAAACTGCACATGGGTCATGTGCGCAACTATGCCATCACCGATGTGCTAAGTCGCTACTATCGCCAAAAAGGCCATGAAGTTATGCAGCCGATGGGCTGGGACGCTTTTGGTCTGCCTGCCGAAAATGCCGCCATCGCCAACCAAGTTGCCCCTGCCAAATGGACCTTTGAAAACATTGCCAATATGCGTACGCAGCTACAGGCACTGGGCTTGTCAATTGACTGGTCTCGTGAATTTGCCACCTGCACGCCAGAATACTATCGCTGGGAGCAGTGGCTGTTTTTGCAATTGTACAAAAAAGGCTTGGTATACAAAAAACTTGCCACAGTTAATTGGGATCCTGTGGACAATACTGTGCTTGCCAATGAGCAAGTGGTTGATGGTCGTGGCTGGCGTTCAGGAGCGATTGTCGAAAAACGCGACATTCCGATGTATTATTTTAAAATCACGGACTATGCAGATGAGCTGCTTGACGATCTAAAAACACTCGAAGGTCGCTGGCCTAAGCAAGTGCTGTCAATGCAGCACAACTGGATTGGCAAAAGTCAGGGCATGGAGCTGGATTTTACTTACCAGCTTGATGGCATTGATGATGTGCTGCGAGTATTTACCACTCGCCCTGATACCATCATGGGGGTGAGCTATTTGGCGGTTGCCGCTGAGCATCCATTGGCTCAATACGCTGCCAAACACAATCCTGCTATTGCAGCGTTTTGTGCCGAATGCAAACAAGGCTCTGTTGCCGAAGCTGACCTTGCCAAAGCCGAAAAAGTCGGCATGGATACAGGCTTGTTTGCCCGCCACCCAATCACAGGCGAGCCGATTTCTGTTTGGGTTGCCAACTATGTGCTGATGAGCTATGGCTCTGGGGCGGTGATGGGTGTGCCTGCTCACGATGAGCGTGATTTTGAATTTGCCAATAAATACCAACTGCCCATCAAGCAAGTGATTGATAATACAAACAAAACAAGCGAATACGATTGCCAAAACTGGCAAGCATGGTATGGCGAAAAAACGGGTTTTTGTATCAATTCTGGGGTGCTAGATGGACTTGGCTACGATGAAGCCTGTGCCAAAGTCAATCAAATCATCAGCGAAAAAGGTCTGGGCAAGCTCACCACCCAATACCGTCTGCGCGATTGGGGCGTGTCTCGCCAACGCTACTGGGGCTGCCCAATCCCTATGGTAAACTGCGAATACTGCGGCACTGTCCCTGTGGACGAGGCGGATTTGCCTGTGGTTTTGCCGACCGATGTTATCCCTGATGGGCGTGGCAACCCCCTAAAACAGATGGCGGAGTTTTTGCACACTACCTGCCCAAAATGCGGTCAAGATGCCGAACGAGAAACCGACACTTTTGACACCTTTGTGGAATCCAGCTGGTATGCACAGCGTTTTGTTAGTCCGCATGATGATACACAAATGATTGACAAGGCTGCTGCCGATAAATGGCTGGCGGTGGATCAGTATGTTGGCGGTGTTGAGCACGCTGTCTTGCACCTACTGTATGCACGATTCTTCCACAAAGTGATGCGAGATGAGGGCTTGGTCAGTGGTGATGAGCCATTTGCCAATCTTTTGGCTCAAGGCATGGTGTTGGCTGGCACTTATTATCGTGAAAATGCCGATGGCAGCAAAAGCTACTACTTCCCACACGAAGTTGAGCTGACTGGCACGGCAGAAACCACCACCGCAACGCTCAAGGCTGATGGCAAGCCTGTGGTGATTGGCAAAATTGAAAAAATGAGCAAATCCAAAAACAATGGTGTCGATCCGCAACAAATCATTGAGCAATATGGTGCTGATACAGTGCGTCTGTATACGCTATTTACCGCACCTGCCGACCAGACGCTAGAGTGGTCAGACAGTGGCTTAAAAGGCCCGCATAACTTTGTCAAAAAAGTTTGGCGTACTGCCTTTGAGCATCTATCTGCCATTTCGGAGCTGACCGCTAATGATTTAACAATTGACAAAACCGCACTGTCCAAAGCAAGCAAAGATCTGCGTCGCAAAACACACGAAACCATTGCCAAGATTGATGCAAGTCTGGGTGAGCATTTGGCACTAAATACCCCTGTGTCTGGCTTGATGGAGCTGTGTAATGAGATTGGTAATTTTCATGCCAATAGCACACAGGAGCTTGCGGTTAAACATGAAGCACTGGTTACGCTATTGACCTTGTTGTCTTTGTACGCACCTCATGTGGGTGAGTATTTGCTTACAGCTTTTGGCATTGACACAAGCTCGCTTAGCTTCCCACAACTGGACGAAACAGCACTGGTAAATGACACCATCACCATGGTTGTGCAGGTCAATGGCAAGGTGCGTGGCAAAATGGAAGTCGCCGCCGACATGGATCATGATTTATTAATCAGCGAGGCAAAAGCACTTGAAGGCGTGGCAAAATTTTTGACAGGTGAAATCAAAAAACAAATTGTTGTGCCAAATAAACTCATCAGCTTCGTTGTGGCAGGTGCCTAATGAACAAAAAATTCCTACAAATCGCCCTTTTAACCATCACCACTGCAACCTTGAGTGGCTGTGGTTTTGGGCTTCGTGGCATTAATCCAGCAGCGACACAGCTCGCCCCTGCTTACAGTGCGGTTGATATCAGTGCCGAGGATACAGCTTTGGCACACGCCACCAAAGCCAAAATCAGCACCCAGTTGGCTCAGCTAGGCATTGTCAGCAGCTCCGATGTCGCAGGCAAAATCCATGTATACAACCTGCGTTATCGTGAGTACAAGCTGCTTGGTGTACTGACCGAAATCCGACTGGTGCTGACTGCCGATGTTCGCTATCAGCTGGGTGATAAGCGTATCACCAACACCGTACAAGTAGAACGCAGCTACCAGCACAACGAAGCCAGTGTCGCCACAAGCGATCAGCAAGGCAGCCAAATCAAAGTCTGGCTACAAGATAATCTTGCCGAACGCATTGCCGAACAATATCACGCACTGGCGAAGGCAGCCAGCCAATAATGCAACAGCGATTTTTGGCGATTTACCCCACCCTTGCCCAGCCACAAACCGTCCTTACTGGCTTGTGGCTTGTGCATTCTGATGAGGAATTGTTGCTACAGTGGCTGGTTGATGGTTGTCGTGCCAATTGGCAGGCAAATCGGCAAATCATCAAACGCATTGAGCTGACTGGCAGCAAAAGCTGGCAAGCGGTCATTGCTGAGCTGTCAGCACTGTCGCTATTTGCCGAATCTACCGCCATTATCGTTACTGGCAAGCACAAACCCGATGACGACACCCTGTCTGCCTTGCACGCCTTTGCTGACGATGCTAAGGCTGGCAACACCGCCCATCATCTGCTGTGGCTGCTGCCAAAGCAGGATAAAAAAGCCCAAAACAGCAAAGCCTTTAAGCTGTTTGACACACAAGGCACCGTTATCGATGGCAATATCAGCGGCGAAAATCAGCGTCAGCAACTTTTGACCATCAAGGCAGATGAGCTTGGTGTCAAACTTCACCCCTCTGCGTGGCAAGTGCTGATGGCACATACCGAAAACGATTTGCTAAGTGCTTATCAGACACTGTGGCGACTGTCATTGGTTGCTGATGGTGTGGTTGATGTGCCGCAGCTACAGACGCTGCTTGCTGATGGTGGTAGTTTCACGGTATTTGATTTGTCCGATGCTCTGCTCTTGGGTGATGCCAACACCGCCCTAAAAATCATTCATCATCTAAAACACCACGACACCGCTGCCAGCATTGTACTGTGGGCGATATTAAAAGACGCTCGAATCATCGCCGCCATGAAACAAGGCTCCGACCCGCTAACGCTTGGCGTTTGGCGTAACAAAATCACCACCTACCAACGCCTCACACGACAACTCTCGCCACAAGCCATCAGCCAACTTTTGGCACTTGGTTATGACATTGACAAGGCAATCAAAGGGCTTGGTGATGATAATGCGTGGCGATTGCTCGAACAAGCCGTTCTTATTTTTTGTCAAAAATCCACCATCAGCCCTGCCTGACAATCAGCCACCCCTCAGCTGATTAATTTACAAAAATTTACATTTTATTACAAATATAATCATTTACTCTGATAACGCTTAAATATAACTTGATATGATAAGGCAAAATTTTGCTTTAGTGATACAAAGTTACATTTGTCCGATTTTTTGCATCAATGATTTGGCAAAATACGCCGCCTTGGCTGTTTTGCCATGATTGCAAATGAAGATTTGCCAAAATTAAGGCATAGAGTCCTGTAACTTCGTCCGCCTCATCTACGGAATATTTTATGCAAGCTACCAAACCCTCCAAGTCAAAATTAGGTCATCGCAAATACCTCAAATGGTTTATTGCTGCCCTGCTTATCTTATTATTGGCATTTTTTATTTATAAAAAACTCAACCCCACCCCTGTTGCACCGACCTACTTGACTGGCGAGGTGCAAAGGCAAGATATCGAAAATACCGTCATGGCATCGGGCAAAATCAAAGCAATCGAGACGGTCAATGTCGGCTCGCAAGTTTCAGGTGAGATTACCCGCCTGTATGTTGATGTGGGTGATTTTGTCAAAAAAGGCGACATTATCGCCCAAATCAGCCAAGTGGAACAAAAAAACCTTGCCGCCAACGCCAAAGCAACACTTGAGCAAGCCGAAGCCAACCTAAGCCAAGCACAAGGGGATTTGGCGGCTCGTCAAGGTGAAGTTGCCCAAGCTGCTGCCACCGTTGAGACACGCCAAGCCGAGCTTAACCGTGCTCGCCAAAGTTTTCAGCGACTACAAGGACTGATAGAGATTAACGCCATCAGCCGTGAAGAGTATGACGAAGCCCAATCCAAAGTCGCCGTTGCCGAAGCCGCCCTAAAAACCGCCCAAGCAAGCCACCAAAATGCCCTAACTGCAATAAATAATGCCAAAGCCGCCATCAAAAGCCAACAAGCCGCTATCGGCAAGGCACGAAATGATGTCATCACTGCCGAAGAATCGCTAAGCCATACTACCATTCGTGCTCCGATGGACGGTACTGTGGTTTCAGTTACCCAAAAACAAGGCACCACTGTCAATGCCAACCAATCCGCTCCGACCATCGTAACGCTTGCTGACTTGAGCCGTGTGCGTATCAACGCCCAAATCTCCGAAGCCGATGTGATTAACATTCGCCCCGATATGCCCGCAAGATTTAATATCATTGGCAATCCAGATGAGCAATATAACGCCATCTTAAAGGGTATCGAACCTGCCCCAGAGACCATCAGCAGCACAAGCAGCACCAGTTCGGCAGTGTATTATATCGGCTATCTTGATGTGGATAATAGCGATGGCAGATTTCGCATTGATATGACAGCACAGGTCAATATCATCATCGATCAGGCAAAAAATGCTCTTGTTATCCCTGCTTCTGCCATCAAAACCGATAAAGGCAAAACCACCGTGCAAATTATTGGCAAGGACGGATTTGCCGAAGCTGTTGAGGTAAAAGTTGGCATTAATAACCGTGTCAATGCCCAAATCCTCTCTGGGCTACAACAGGGTCAGACCATCGTTATCGGCGAAAGCGGCGAAGGTGGTGATGAGCGTGGTAGCAGCAATCGAGGCAGATCGCCAATGATGCGATAATCAAGCAAGGAGGCAGTATGAACAGCTCAACCACGCAAAGCAACAAAACACCGCTGATTGAAGTGGTGGACTTGGTGCGAGATTTTGCCGCAGGCGATGGCACGATTCGTGTATTGCACGGCATTAATCTGACACTATATCAAGGCGAGATGGTTGCCATTATTGGACAGTCAGGCTCTGGCAAATCCACCTTGATGAATATTTTGGGGTGCCTAGACAAGGCAAGCTCTGGACAGTATCGTATTTTTAACCAATCCGTTGATGAGCTTGATGGTGAGGCACTTGCCAAACTTCGCCGTGAGCATTTTGGCTTTATTTTTCAGCGTTATCACCTGCTTGCCGATATCAATGCAGAAGATAATGTCATCGTGCCTGCCATCTATGCTGGCATGGATGGCAACGCTCGCAGGGACAGAGCCAAAAAACTGCTTAGCTCATTAGGGCTTGGGCAAAAATTACACAACAGCCCCAATCAGCTCTCTGGCGGTCAGCAGCAGCGTGTCTCAATTGCTCGTGCCTTGATGAATGGCGGTGAGGTTATCTTGGCGGACGAACCCACAGGGGCACTTGACAGCCAATCAGGCATTGAGGTGATGAAAATCCTGCACGAGCTAAAGCAGGCAGGACATACCATCATCATGGTAACACACGACCCATCGCTTGCCAGTCAAGCCGAGCGAGTGATTGAGCTAAAGGACGGTTATATTGTTGATGATTATTATACAGCAAATGCACGCCTCACCAACACACCGCCAGTCAATGCTACCAAATTTGCCAGCAAAGGTCGCCTGTTTGGGCTTTTTGACCGTCTAAAAGAAGCCTTCAAAATGTCGCTTTTTGCGATGATGGCTCATAAGATGCGTACTCTTTTGACCATGCTTGGCATTATTATTGGCATTGCCTCTGTGGTGTCAATCGTTGGTCTGGGGCAGGACTCCAAACAAAAAATCCTATCTGAAATCAATCAACTGGGTACAAATACCATCACAGTAATCAACGGCTATCCCTTTGGCGACCCCAGACGCCGCTATGGACAAAATAGCCTAACCGTCCAAGATGCCGAAGCTGTCGCCGCCCAGCCCTATGCCAAAAGCGTCAGCCCCCAAGTTGATAGCAGTGTTACCACTCGTTTCAAGAATATCGAAACCACCGCCAATATCAACGGCGTTGGTGATGAATATCTGAATGTAACGGGCGAAAAACTGGCAATGGGGCAAGGGTTTGATAAATCCAGCATTCTAAAAATGACCCAAGATGTCATTTTGGACAATAATGCCTACAAAACTTTTTTTGCAGGCAAGGGAGACCCCATCGGTCAGATTATCTTGATTGGTAATGTGCCTGCTCAGGTTGTTGGCGTACTAAACAGCAAAGACACCAGTTTTGGTCGCCAAACCAACACACCCCAGCTGTATATGCCCTACACCACCGTCATGTATCGTATGCTTGGCAGCAGTTATATTGATAGATTTGTGGTGCTGATTGATGACAATACACCCTCTGAAGTTGCCGAAACTGCCATCAGCAATTTGATTCAATCACGGCACGGCACAGATGATTTTAACATCATGAACACCGATTCATTCCGTCAAGCGGTTGAATCCACCACCAATTCTATGACGCTGCTTATCTCTTCAATCGCCATCATTTCCTTAATCGTTGGCGGCATTGGCGTGATGAATATCATGCTGGTATCTGTTACCGAACGCACCAGCGAAATCGGCGTGCGTATGGCTGTCGGTGCACGCCAAAGCGACATCATGCAGCAGTTTTTGATAGAAGCAGTGTTGGTGTGCATCCTAGGTGGTATCTTGGGCGTGTTATTGTCGCTGGTGATTGGCGTGCTGGTCAATCGCTTTGGCGGTGAGGATTTTGGTATGATTGTCTCGCCCTTGTCAATTGTTGCTGCCTTTATTTGCTCGACACTGATTGGCATCGTCTTTGGCTACCTGCCTGCACGCAATGCCGCACGGCTAAGCCCTGTTGAGGCACTTGGTCGCTAAAACAAAATCCAGCCAATGGCTGGATTTTTTAGTTTACTCCAAGCAAAACAAACAATTTCGCCTGTATCAGGTGCGTAAGCACACAAGCCAAACTTTGTTTTTCTTGTCCCCGACATATGTCCAAAATTCATCAACTTGCAATTTATGGTAATAGTGTTGTTTAGGTTTTATTTGATGGTTAGATTTTACTAAAACATTCAATACCTTATACTTGCTGATTTGCTCAATGACAACAATGTCAGCAATACTACAGCCGCAAACTAGCATTAAACGAATTTTATCATCGATAAAACTTTGACACCCTTTGTAGGTAAGTTCTGATTTATGGATAAATTGTCGATGACAATCTTTACATTGGTAGTTCTGTTTGCCATAGATTTTTTTACCGTTTTTCTTTATACTTAAGCTTAGACAGCTTGGGCATTGGATAATAATTTGTGTCTTCATAACCTCAAATTAACATCTTTTTCTCAAGTTGTCTTTATTATTTTTATCTCAGCATACTTTTCAAGCCACTACCGAATTTTTTATCAACACAACTACATCTTTAGGGGAAATTATGAATATCATTAAAAGCAAGCTCAACACACGCAACCACTGTTATCAACAAAACTACGCCCAGATGGCAGCCTTAAGTGAAAGTTTTACCAAAAAACATCAACTGCTCAATTAACGACAGCCTGCTTAAATTTCAAGAAATTCTTAAACTTGCCAAAACAGATGGCGTGCGTGTGCGTGGCTATATCTCATGCATGACAGATTGTCCTTATGAAGGTAAAATTTCGTCTGTGGCGGTCGCTGAAATTTATGCCAAACTGATTGATATGGGCCGCTATGAAATCTCCTTAGGCGAAACACTCGGCACAGCCACGCCAGATTAGAGTACAAACTGTTTGGCATGACTGCCTAAAACGCACTGACAAAGCACAGCTGGCTGGGCATTTTCATAATACCTATGGCATGGCGATTGCCAATGTTTATGCATCTTTACAAATGGGCATGGTATTTTTGATTCGTCCATTGCAGGCTTAGGCGGCTGCCCTTATGCCAAGGAAGCATCAGGCAATGTGGCAACCGAAGATTTATACCATCTGCTTGATCGGATGGGCTATCAAACAGGCATTGATAAAGATGCTTTAATGTTGGCAAGTAAAGACATCACAGGCAAACTGTCTCGCCATCCGTGTGAAAATACCGCCATCACTTATTGGTAAACATAGCTTAAATCCAAAAGCTGTCTGGGTTTGCTTATTCTTTAGTCTAAATCAATCACCACTTGTTCAACTTTGGTTACAAACTCACCTTGGTGTAAAGATTTCCATAGCTTGCCTGGATCAGCTTCTTCGATTTGCTTACTATCAATTAATTCATCAATAGTTTGCAAAATCAGCTTCTCATCAGAATTTGTAAAACCGCATCTAGCAAGCTCATTTACAATGTCTTGCAAATCACCCATTTGATGGTGCCGAAAAAATCTCGCTATTATCTCTTTTTGTTTTTTACTTTGTGCATCAGCCCAAAGACCAAATAGTATCAAGGCAGCAAAAATCACAAAAAATATTGACCAAACAGAAACAGTAATATCAAAAGCCCCTAGCAATAATTGAACCAACCAAGAAACCAGCAAAACGCCAACAGATATAGGGATTAAAAACGCCACATCTCCCAATATTTTTCTAAGAATAGCCCAAATAATACCAAGAAAAAATAGAAATATAATGATAGCAAATACAATTCCCATCACTTCACCACTGGTTTTTCTACATCATATCGAATTTGCTGTTCATCAAGCAATTTATTGGCAGATTCTGGCACCAAATAATCATGAATATTTACCGTATCAGCAATCAAGTTTTTGCATATCCATTGTTGTTTTATGTCTTGAAAATACAATTCGAATTCTAGCTGCATTTTTGTTTCTGACAATGTTTTTAAAACAGCATAGCCTGCAACATAACTCAGTCGCTCTTGGTTTTCAACCCTTAAAATAAGGGCATCAATTTTGTCAGAATGCAAAGCCATAAAACCCTCTAAAGTGGTTTGATTTATTTTAATGGCTGTGTTTAGCAATGACTCTACCGTATTATTTATCAGCTTTTTGGTCTCGTCTGACAGTATTGAAAATGGCTTTTTTTGAGTATTTTGTTTTTTCATATCAAACCCCCAAACGAAGCTCTTGTTGTATTTCATCGGTAATATCAGCTTGCGACCGATTCTCTGCCTTTTCTCTAATCCCAGGTGGTAAATCTTTAGCTTCTAAAGTTCTAGTCATCACCGTCTCTTGGTATTGACCATTATTTAAACGACTGTAATA
The DNA here is from genome assembly GCF_900637105.1 of Moraxella cuniculi. NCBI lineage: Bacteria > Pseudomonadati > Pseudomonadota > Gammaproteobacteria > Moraxellales > Moraxellaceae > Moraxella > Moraxella cuniculi. The sequence goes on from NZ_LR134343.1 coordinate 2,007,817, forward strand.
CTTTTGAACTGCCTTATATGTCTTAAAAAAATTACCATTTGATTCCAAAAAGGTACGAAAACCCACGATAGCGCTTGGTATAATAATTGTCTTAATTTTTTCTATGCTGGCACTAATGAAATTTTTAATTTCATTCCAAAAGACAGAAACAACAACCACGCCTGCTAAGGCGGCAGCTGCAACCATAAAAGGAATCATAATTTTTCTCCTTGTTGGATTTGTGATTGGGCATACGCTTCTGAGACGATGCGTTTTTTAACTTCAACTTGTGGACGATTATCATTAGCATGCTTACTTGCTAAGATACTTTGGATTTTACTCTCTATATTTTGATGACTGACAAAATCACAACCATCACTTTTTGCAGAAAACGCCGCAAGCAATACCGCATTGGCAATATCAGAGCCGCTAAGACCATCTGAAAACCCAATCAGTTTTTCTATATCAATCTGATGAGGTAGTTGCCTTGGGATATATTGCTTAAACAGCATCCTGCGTGTATCGGCATCTGGTAGTATAAATTCAATATGCATTAAAATCCGCCGCATAAATGCAGAGTCATAATTACTGATAAAATTTGTGGCAAAGATGACAGTATCATTGTAATCATTAAGCAAAGTTAGCATAACCGAACGCGTCTGATTGACACTGGTATCTGTTGCACTACTCATATTGGTTACACGCCGACTTAAAATCGCATCCGCTTCATCAAAAAACAAAACTGCATTATTGTTTTTAGCAAATTCAAATGCTGCTTGTATATTCTTAGGCGTTTCACCAACATATTTAGATTCAATATCACCATAATTTACAATAACCAATGGACGACCCACCGCATGAGCAATGGCATGTGCTGCCATCGTTTTTCCAGTGCCTGGTTCGCCATATAAGTTAATGATCATTTTGTTATCATATTTATGAGTAGCTGCAAAACCCCAATTATCAAATACCTCTTTTTGAAATTGACGCAAAGCAATCACACGCTTTAACTCCGCCTTGGTTTTTATTGGCAGAATCAAGTCTGACATTGCATACAGCGGCTGAGTTAATTCAAATGCAATAACAGGTTTTTTGACTTGCGATACAGCAGGTGCTTGGACTGGTGTAACAACCTGAGATTGTGTGGCACTTGTATTAATTGGCATGACATCTCCATAAAATAAATTAAACCATTATAGTTTACATAAAAACCATAATGGTTTACAAGTTTTTTTTTCGTTAAACTATAATAAAGTAATGAAAATAAAAACCCATAAGCAATTATTCAGTGAAAGATTAAACCTTGCAATTAAGATGGCTTACCCCGAAGGGTTGAAAACAAGTCAAATTGCAACTCAGTTTAATTTACAACACCCAAACACACCCGTTACCCAACAAGCGGTGCATAAGTGGCTGACTGGACTTGCAATTCCATCAGAAGATAAAATTCAAACATTGGCAGTATGGTTAAATATAAAACCAGAATGGTTAATTTGTGGCGAACAAAAAACCGACGAACAATTAAGTGCCATTGATGAAGCATTGATTGAGCTTGTACAGAGTTTGAATGAAAGCCAAAAAACAGCCATCATTCATCTAATTCAATCCTTTAAAACCCTGCAAAAAAACTAATTTATCCCTAAACTATCTAGAAAAATAAAAAGCAAACCTTAACAGATTCGCTTTTTTAATCATGCCATAAAATTACCAAATATCAGATTTGACTTTGTCTTTTAGCTTGCTGTCAAAATTTGCAAGTTTAAACACAGGCTCACTGATGCCAGCTTTGAGCTGATTTTGATAATCTTTCACCAAGGCAAACACATAGCGAGACAGCAGCAAAATGGTAATTAAGTTAATAAATGCCATCACGCCCATTGTCAAATCACCCATGTTCCATACCACATCAACTTTCACCACTGCACCAAAGTAAACAAAGCCCAATACCAGCATACGAAATACTGTCAAAAGAGCCGAATTGTCCTTTAAAAACTGCATATTGGATTCAGCATAGGCGTAGTTGCCAATAATGGTTGAGAAGGCAAACACAAACAAAATCACCGCCAAGAAATACTGTCCCCAGCTGCCCACATGGCTCTCAAGTGCCGCTTGGGTGAGCTGAATGCCTGTCAGGCTTGCTGCATTTTCGGGCAATTGTGCCAACAAAATAATAAATGCCGTGCAAGAACAGACGATAAGCGTATCCACAAATACGCCAAGCATTTGGATATTGCCCTGCTCCACAGGATGCTTGACACTGGCAGCGGCAGCGGCATTGGGTGCAGAACCTTGACCCGCCTCATTAGAATACAAGCCTCGCTTAATCCCCTGCATCATCGCAATTGACACCATTGAACCAAACAGACCACCGCCTGCCGCCTCAAAGACAAATGCCTTTTGGAAAATCAATGCAATCACCGTAGGCAACGCCGTGATATTCATCGCAATAATCACCACAGCCACCAAAAGATATACCAACGCCATCGCAGGCACGATAATTTCAGCGATTCTTGCCACACGCTTAATGCCGCCAAAGATAATCGGTGCAGTCAGAACCACCAGTACCGCCCCAACAACATGCTTATAAATCTGCCAATCACTTTGGCACTCTGGCGTATCTGTCATGCACCCTGATGCCGAAGCGATGGCAAGCGTGATGGTATTTGACTGAATCGCCTGATACACAAAGCCAAAGCACACAATCAGTGATAAAGCAAACAGCAGCCCCAGCCATTTTTGTCCCAAGCCTTGCTCAATATAATAAGCAGGGCCGCCACGGAACTGCCCTGTTGCCTTATCACGCACCTTAAACAGCTGGGCAAGACTTGACTCGGCAAGTGCCGAACACATACCAATCAAGGCAATCAGCCACATCCAAAATACCGCACCAGCACCGCCGATACTGATGGCAATTGCCACCCCTGCAACATTACCGACCCCGACACGGCTCGCCAATCCCGTTACAAAAGCCTGAAAGCCAGAAATGCCCTCGCCATCATGCTTGCGGCTGCCCAGCATTGATTTGATACTGCGTCCAAACAGGCGAAACTGTGCCAAGCCTGAAAAAATTGTAAAAAACAAACCAATGCCAATCAGCAACCAAATTAAAATATCCCACAAAGGCGTGCTAACCGCTTGCACTGCACAATCCAAGCCATTAACAAAATCAGGCTGGTTAAAACAAGATAAAGGATTATTGTACATAACTTTTTTCCAAAAAATAAAAGAAGCGGCAAAATACCACTTCCTTTTTGTTATTTAATCTGCCTTTGGGCAGTTGGTGTAACAAGACCAATTATAAAGCAAAATTTTGTAACAATCACGCAAAATTTTAACCGCTTAAGCATGATTGCTCTGCGTGTGGCTGGATTTGCCTTTTCTAAGGCTAAGCAGCCAATGCAAAAATATCGCCATAAAAGTTGCCGTGCCAATACCACCCAAATCAAAGCTGCCAATCATCAAACCAAAATTCCCCGTACCCAAAATCACCGTAACTGTCGCTACCATCAGGTTTTTGTTGTCCGAAAAATCCACACGGTTGTCAATCCAAATTTTTGCCCCAGCGATGGTAATCAGACCAAACACCACGATGGACGCACCTGTCAAAACAGGGGTTGGAATGGTTGAGATTAACGCACCAAACTTTGGCGACAATCCCAAAATAATAGCAAACAGCCCTGCCACCACAAAAATCAAAGTCGAGTACACTCTGGTAACCGCCATCACACCGATATTCTCGCCATAGGTTGTCATGCCTGTACCGCCCACCGAGCCTGAAATCATCGTTGCCACACCATCGGCAACAAACGCTCGCCCAAGCTCTGGGGTGAGATTTTGACCTGTCATTGCTCCCACTGCCTTGATATGCCCCAAATTCTCCGCAACCAAAATAAATGCCACAGGTGCGATGATAAGCATGGCATTGGCATCAAACACAGGGCTGGCAAAATTTGGCATACCCACCCATGCTGCCGTCTGTATCGCCGTAAAATCAATCGGCGTACCAAAGCCCAGCACATTGGTAACAATGGCATAAATCACATAGCTCAAGCTAAGTCCAAGCAGTAACAATAACCGCTGCACAAACCCTGTGCTAAAAACAGCAATCATGCCCATGCACAGCACTGTTATGAGCGTCATCCACAGTTCAAATGGCTTGCCTGCGACAGATGACACGGTTACAGGGGCAAGATTTAGCCCAATAATCATCACCACCGCCCCAGTAACCACAGGTGGCATGAGTTTTTCGATCCATGCAGTGCCTGTTGTCATTACCACAAAACCAATCAGTGCGTACAAAGCACCACAGGCAATGATACCGCCCAATGCCAAGCCCAGATTGGGATTTGCCCCAGAACCTGTTGCGTGTGCAGTTGCGGCAGCGACCACGCCAATAAAAGCAAAAGACGACCCCAAATAGCTCGGCACTCGCCCTCTGGTCATCACAAAAAATAAAATCGTACAAAACCCTGACAGCAAGATTGCCAAATTGGCATCAAATCCCATCAAAATCGGTGCAAGCACTGTCGCCCCAAACATCGCCAACACATGCTGCAAGCCCAGCATGATGGTCTGAGCAGGTGGCAGATATTCATCGGTTGCAACAGCGGTGGTGCTAAGATTGCCTTGATAAGGGCGAAAACTTGGAAACCATTTTGTCATACCTAAACCCAAAATCACATCAAAATGTAAATTAACCCAGTCAAATGTTGCTATATTATCACCGAATCACCACAAATGCCAACAAATTTCATTGGTAGCACAATCCACATTCTCAATGACCGACCAAATCTCAGTGCCAGCTTTTTATAGTTAGACACCACGTAAGCCAAGATGCCCAAAGCCACTGGCGGATTAATCATCAACCCAAGCACCATTTGCTATATTGCCTTGATATACATAACCCTCTGATGAAGGTTGTGGATTGTTTGCTTGGTTTACCTTGGTAAAAAATGGGTGGATTTTATTTGAAACCAAGGTTTGTTGATTGCCTTGATTGTCCCAAACTTCAATATAGACACTTTGATCATATTGATTGCTGTACTTATTTGTAACTGATTGGTAGTTTAACTTTCCCGTAATCTCATTTTTAGCTAAGACAAAATCTCCAATATTGATGTTTTCAATAGCTTTGTATCCTGTCAATGTTGAGATTAACATATCGCCACGAAATGAGCAGGTTTTGCCTTTTTGGACATTGCTTGAATTGGCTTTCCCTTGCTTAACCCGATCAACAACCCTACCGCCAACATTTTTGGTAATTTGAATTTTCAGCATTAGTTCTTTAATTAACTCTATCGCACCTAAATAATACCAATCTATATTTTTAGCCTGTCAATGTTTGCTTTCGATTTTATCTTTTATCTCTTATAGATACTCAGAATTACCCACTACAGGAAACTTCGGATTTTCCAAATCCCACTCTAAACCATGCTCAGTAAAAATATCTTCGAGTTTTTCAATAAAAGGTATATTGATTTCTGTGTCCCAGTTATCCAAATCTCTGAAGTATGCTTCCATCAGCTTGCGACCAAATGGAGTTAAAATGATATTAGCATCTATCCAGATTATAGATTCAAAATCATCAGGATCAGTAATAGACAAATGATAACAAAAGTCCTCAATGCCATCATAGGTTGTATTTGGGCTTTGTTCACTCTTGGTTAAAACATCAAAAGCAAAGTCTGTCAAACCACAGCTGTATATACGATAGATAAACTCCACGGCAAATTGCCATGGGTTATTGCCTTCTAGTATATATGTTGATGACATAGGATCAGTAACTAAGATATTTAAAAAAAACTGTGCCGCCAAAGCATCTTTTGGGTGCATCTTCATTTGGTTACTCCTTTGGGAATTTAAGTTTTAATTTACCTTTTTTGTCATTTCTTATGCTTTTGATTATGCGAGAGCTACTAAGCTCCACAGTAGCTGTGGTAGGTATGTATCTTTTCCTGCTTTACCTGCAGGTCTATAGACAACCCAAGTGCCGTCAGGAGCTTGGATAATTGCCATTATGGCTGTTTTATCAACAAGCAATTAGATTATCTATCAAATATCAAAGGTGGTTTTTGACTTAAAACATCAACAATATGATTTAAAAATACCAACCTATAATGACTATATTCTTTATTGTATATTTTTTCGCTTTGTGTATCAAACCATTGAGAGTACTCTGTCTGTGATGACTCAAACAACCAAGAAATCCCATCTAATCTATGATGGTTTAAAATGTTAAAAGCATAACTTTCAAATAAAAACCTAAAGCTAAAAAACCCATCAAATATAATCAATTTTTCACAATTATCAAATGTAGCATAAAATTGCAAAATATCTTGCTCAGCTTTGAGATTGTCAAGCATTCCCAAAGCCAGCCCTGTATTTTTACTTAAATCTTTCCAATTGCTCATATATTACTCTGTACTATTATATCTGATTAAAACCTGAACGAGCAGAATTTTATCAGCCATTGCTTAAGAAAGTGGGGTTTGCTAATGGGTGATAATTCGGTGATATTTTGATGATTCACTGTTGATGTTTTGGTGATTTTTTATTTTTTAAAGATTTTGAGTAAATTTACCAAAATTTAATGGCTGATTATTGTTTTTTAGGCAATAATTTTTCTACCACACCATACGCACCTAAAGGGTATAAAAAAGCATTTTAAATCAAATAGTTGTTGATTTAAAATGCTTGATTTTGTCTACAAATTGTAGACAAAATTATTTTAACTGTATGAAATACAGGGTAAAAATTTGTATACAAAGTGTATACAGGTGGGGTGAAAAATTAAGAGTATTTTTTCATCATATTATAAATATCAATTTCCCATTGCTCAGAGTTCTCTTGTGGTGTCCAACTTTGCAAGATGGTTTCATTTTCATTGATGATGTTATGAACATTACCGCCTTTTTCAAGCATAAGTTCAAGTACTTCTAAACTTCTTTCTTTGGTATAAGCAGCCATGGATAAAGGGCGTAGATTATCAATATTAGGAATATTAGGATCAGCCCCTGCATTCAATAATTCAATAGCAGCTTCTGCATTGCCACTACGCAAAGCATAATGCAGTGGTGTCATACCATAGATGTCTTGAGCATTGATGTCAAGACCTAGATCGATAAGGTATTTTACCGATAAACTTGCCTTATAATTATTAGAACTGGGGCTTAATAAAATTTTATGCAACCAATTCCATTTTGTTGATTTAGATGTATACCAAATACTGTGATTGTCACTATATTTATTTATTAAATATAGTGCATCATCAATCATGCCATCTTTGAAAGCTGATAAGATGTAAACACCTTGTTCTTCAGCTTCTGGATTGTAGCTCATCATTTAATACCTTGTTTTCGTTTAAAAAGAAAGCAGCATTCATCGTGGTATGCTAAATTCAAAAGGAATTTCTCGATATTCATCAATAATCTCACCATCTTTAATGAGTTTTTCGTACGCTCTTATCATCAAGTCGTAAATCTCAATTTTTACAGAGCACTGTTCCCATGAGTCGTTTGTATATAAACAACAAGAGCTTCTGAAATTGCCTCATAAGCTTGGTTTTCACAGGTTATATTCATAGTTTTTACTCACTGGTTGGACTCGTAAGGATTTAATATACGACCATCAATTATTGGAACAACCTTAAATTGATTTGGTTGCACTGTTTTATCATTTGGATAACTTATCTCAATCCTAATAGAAACAGATTTTCCTGCTTTAAGATGACAAACCAATTCATTTTCCATCTTCTTCCAATTGCTTCATCTGAGACTTAATCAAAGAATGGTGGGTGAATTTCTTGGCTTGGCATAATAATTTACCTTGTTGGATAACAAATTTAATGCAGAATAACAGTTTGGGGTTTTGGAGCTGTCTTTTGCTGTTTTGCCATGTTTAATTTACTAAAGACAGCCAGAATCTCTTGCTAATTTATTTGCTTGTTTTATTTTAAATAAATCCTTGATATTAATATGTAAATTTGCAATATTTAGATTTTTTAAGGATATGTAAGAGTGATAGTCATCTATATTATTAAATACCAGTAGATTTCCAGCATTGTCCAAAATAGCATACATAATATTATTTGGAAAATATTCAAATATGCCACCTTGTGAGCTATCGCATATTTTTCCTTCAGTATAAATTATAAAATGAGTGTTGTTATACTCTGTGCGGTTTATGATTGCTCCAACTGTTTTATTTTTCAGCGACAGATACTCAAAAAATGCATTATCCATCTCAATAGCATAATAATCACCATTAAGCCGAATCTCTCTTAAAAAAAAGATTTGCTTATATAAATAAATAATAGTTGTGCACATTAACAGAAAAAATATAAAAAATACTACATATTTTCTCATTGGAAATCCCTAAGATTTTTTATTTTATTTGCATCAAAATTACCATTGAATTTAATGTTATATGATGTACATCCACTCGTTGCTGTGCATCGTGGAGAGCCTATAACTGTTTCAATATTTCTAGGGACTGCCAGAATGCCTGAGTTATGCATTTCAAAATTATAGGTGTCATTAAACACGCCATAGGTTCCATTGGTTCTTCTGACCAATGTCAGACTTCCTGTAATCGCCCATACATTATAAGTAGTTGGTCTGACAACAATTACCTGTCGACCATCAGGTTTAGATTCCCACGAACTTCCAGTTATTTTCAGCTCACCCAGATCATTAACATCAACTTGTATTTCCAAATTTTCATTAGTATTTAGTTGATATAAGAGATCAGCCTGCCTTTTACTTCTTAGAAATTTCCATCCAGCATTTCTATCACTACTAATATGCCGAGCCATCTCATTTGCTTTATTCTGATCCGCTTCTGGCACTTTACCTTTATTGATATAAATAGCATTCCACCTAACCGCCTCTTCAGCACTTGCTGATGCTGTATTTACATCAAACTCGTATAATAAGGCAGCTGATGCTGACAGCAGTTTGGCGGTGTTGATGATTTTTTGTTTGTCTTGATCTGATAAGATGTAGGCAGTTTTACCATCAATCATGACTGCTGGATAGCGATTTGTCATCCAATCACCAACCATCTCACCTATCATAGCACCTAGGGCAGCTGATTCACAGTTATTTTTGGCAATTTCAGCAGAAATACAGCCTGTGAGGGCAGCAGCAAGTTTGTGTTTGGTGTTATTAATAAATCCTATGTCGTTTTCGTCTAAGGGTTTTACAAAATTACATTTGTTCTAAACCATTCTTATAGCTATCTAACTGTTTTGCAAGCTCATTATAAACCTGCCAAAATACTTTTTCAGCATTTGGGTCGGCATCATGAAATTTATCCCAAAAATCCCCTGAAAATTTTTGGTGCCTTAAAGTCAGTCCATCCAGATCATTTACACAAACCTCCCAATCAGATATTAGGCGACTATCAATAATTTCAAACTCATTTAAGCTCACCACAATTGGTGTATGAATATCTTCGCTTTTAACCACAATTTCTACAGAACCATCTAAGCAGTTGGCAACAATATCTAAAACAACATACAATTTATCTTTAATTAACCAACCTTCGTATTGCTTGTGCCTTGCGATAAATTTAACAATCATGGTTTTACCACTCCTTTTACTTTGTAGTCTTTGGTTTCGTAATCAATTTTACCTGTTTTAGTATTCATGTAAAAGTGAATTTGCATAGATTGACCATTGGGCATTTGGATGGACTTAGTTGTATACTTTGCCCAATCTTCAATTTTTGCACCATCTTTGGTTGGTATTTTTAAGGTTGGTAGTGTTTAAGAGATTGGGCAAATGTTGCAAATCCTTTAAGATGCCTTACTGATAATTGTCAAACTCCCACAGTGCAAACTGATTGATTTGATTGGCAATCTCATGCCAACTGTTGCCCGATGCCTGTTCAATACAATGCTGTATTTTTGTCTTAATTTGATCAAGATTAAAGCAGTCCACCAATAAATATCCGCGAACTGGTGCTTTGAAATTTTGTTCGTCAAACCATTTGGGTGTGCAAATGGTTAAATAAAAAATATCAGCACCTTCTTTATCCGATGCTCCTATTAGCAAGCATAGATCCAGATCAAAAAAATCAGGGTCTTCTGGTTGGTATTTTGTCAGTACAATATCAGCATCGGCAGCATAGATTTCTTTTAATATTGCTTGCATATTTAATTCTCTATATTTAAATGAGCATTACGCATAATTTTTCTCTTCCAAACTCCTTTAACCTTAATAAGCTCTATTGTTTCAAAATTCGCCTGAACGCCAGTTCGCCCATCATAGCACCTAGGGCGGCTGCTTGACAAGAACTGCCTGCAAGTTCAGCAGAGACACAATCTGCTAAGCCTGCAGTAAGTTTGTGGATTGTGCTATTAACAATGCCAGTGTCATTGACACCCACAAAAACCAATCACCCATGCTTATATTGGTCAATCAGCTATCAACATCGGCACAATTTGGTCTTTATAAAATCTTGCTTTTGCAGTATAATTAGTCAATTTTTATCAAATTTTGTGAGCTAACAATGAGCGAGCCGATTGACTACAAAAACACCCTAAACCTTGCTGATACTGCCTTTGCCATGCGGGGCGATCTTGCCAAGCGTGAGCCGATTTGGCTGGAACAGTGGCAAAAAGACGATGTCTATGGTCAGATTCGTAAGGCTCGACAAGGTGCCAAAAAATACATCTTGCACGACGGCCCTCCTTATGCCAATGGTCAGATTCACCTAGGTCATGTTGTTAATAAAGTCTTAAAAGATATTATCATAAAATATAAGACTCTTGATGGCTATGATGCACCCTATGTGCCGGGTTGGGACTGTCATGGCCTGCCCATTGAACAAAAAGTTGAAGGCATTATCGGCAAAGTTGGTCAGCCCCATAAAGACAAAAGCAAAAACGGCGAAATTGTCAATGCCACCGAGTTTCGAGGGGCGTGCCGAGCCTATGCCAAAAGCCAAGTTGAGTTGCAGATGGCTGATTTTAAGCGACTTGGTGTGCTGGCAGAGTGGCAAAACCCATACCTGACAATGAATTTTCAGCAAGAAGCTGACACGGTGCGTGCCCTAGCTCGCATCTATGCCAATGGACATATCGTGCGTGGGCTAAAACCTGTCAATTGGTGCCTAGACTGTGGATCTGCCCTTGCTGAAGCGGAAGTTGAATACGAAGATAAGCAATCCGATGCGATTTATGTTGGCTTTGATATCACCAACCGCGAGCAACTGACCGCAACTGCTAATATTGACGGTGTACTACAAGCGGTAATTTGGACAACAACCCCTTGGACGCTGCCTGCCAACCAAGCCATCTCAGCTCATAGCGAGCTTGATTATGCCATCATTCAAGGCAGAAAAACAACAGATTTTATTATCCCTAATGAAATCAGCAGCGAGAATTTTTTATTAAGACGATTGACCAAAAATGATAAAGCCCAGCTACAAAAACAGGCAAGCAATCCTGAAATCTGGGCATTGACGCCAACCAAGCGTCATCTGCCAGAGGTGTTTGATCCATTTTTTGAACAAGCACTCAAAGATCGAGCCTTTGCCATCATTGACAAAAAAACCAACGAAATCATTGGCACGACCCGTTTTTATGATGACCAGCCAAACAATGACAGCATTGCCATTGGCTTTACATTTATCGCCGCCGAATACTGGGAAGTAGGGGCAAATGACGAAATCAAACAAGCATTGCTAAACTACGCCTTTGGCTATAGAAACACCGTTGATTTCTACATTCATGAAGGCAATGAACGCTCTGCCAAAGCCATCAAAAATATCGGCGGTATTTATCAGCAAGATGTAGAAAATAAATTTGGCAAAATGTGGCATTATACCATCGCAAATCCAAAGCCAATCACTCGCCAAGCCAGTTTTATTGTGGCGGCTGATTTGGTAGAAACCTTTGCCAAAGAGGTGGGCTTGGTTGATTATCACAGCATCACAACCATCAAAGGTGAGGCACTGACCGCCCTAACAGCACAGCACCCATTAATTGATAGCCGTCAAGTACCACTGATTACAGGCGATCATGTTACTGCAGACAGTGGTACAGGGCTTGTGCATACCGCTCCTGCACACGGGGTGGACGATTATAATGTTGGACGCCAGTACAACCTACCCACCGAAAATCCAGTCGGTGGCAATGGCGTGTATCTGCCCGAAGCAACGGTCTTTGTTGGTGAGCATATCTACAAAGCACAGCCACAAATCATCAATACCCTACAAGCTTCTGGACATCTGTTAAAGCATAATAAAATCACGCACAGCTATCCACATTGCTGGCGACACAAGACACCGATTATCTTTCGTGCGACCGCCCAATGGTTCATCAGCATGGAAAAGCAAGGGCTTAAGCAACAAGCACTGACCGATATTGACAAGGTTGTTTGGACACCTGCATGGGGTCAAAACCGCATCGAATCCATGATGGGCACTCGCCCTGATTGGTGCATCAGTCGCCAACGCACTTGGGGCGTGCCAATTGCATTTTTCATGCACAAAGACACCCAAGAACTACACCCCGATACCGAGCAGTTGCTCGAAAAAGTCGCCCAAGTTATCGAAAATGGTGGCATTGAAGCATGGTTTGATACACCGAGCGAATATTTTATCGGTGATGATGCCAAAGAATATCAAAAATGCACAGATACGCTTGATGTGTGGTTTGATTCTGGAGCGACCAATTTTGCCGTATTGGGCAGTCGTGAGGTTCTTGCCAATCCTGCCGACCTGTATTTAGAAGGTTCAGATCAGCACCGTGGCTGGTTCCAGTCATCACTACTGGTCTCTGAGGCGATTTATAAGCGTCCGCCATTTAAGCAAGTGCTGACACATGGCTTTACTGTTGATGCCAAGGGCTATAAACTGTCCAAATCCAAAGGCAACACCAAGGGCTTTGAGCCTGCTGAACTTGCTGACAAATACGGCATTGACATTGTGCGTCTATGGGTGGCATCATCCGATTATCGCTACGAGATGGCAGTTTCAAAAGAAGGCTTTGACCGTGTTAGCGATATGTATCGCCGCATTCGCAATACCATTCGTTTCTTACTTGCCAACACCGATGACTTCAACCCTGCCACAGATATGGTTGCAGACGATACGCTCATCAGTCTTGACAAATATATCCTGCACCGCACTCATGCGGTACAAAAAAACATCATTGCTGCTTATGACAACATGGATTTTCACCAAGTTTGTCAAGCAGTGATGGCATTTTGTTCGCAGGATTTGGGCGGGTTTTATTTGGATATCATCAAAGATCGCACCTACACCACCAAAGCCTGCGGTCTGCCTCGCCGCTCAGCACAGACGGCACTGTATCATATTGCACACGCCCTGCTTCGTTGGATTGCACCGATTTTATCCTTTACTGCTCAAGAGGCTTGGCAGGTGCTAAAAAACACAGATGGCTATATCTTTACCCAAACTTGGTATCAGCTACCTACGCCACAGATGGCAGATATCAGCGTGGCGGACTGGGACGGCATTTTGCAAATGAAAGAAATGGTCAATAAAGCTATCGAACAAGCTCGCAGCGACAAAATCGTCAGCAGCAACCTAACCGCCCAAGCCATTATCAACACCAACAAACAAACCGCCGAAACTCTGGCAAAACTTGCCGATGAGTTGCGTTTTGTATTCATCACCTCCGATGCCACCGTTGCTATCAGCGACACGCCACAAATCACCATCCTAGCTGCAAATGGCAGCAAGTGCGTGCGTTGTTGGCACATTCGTACCGATGTTGGCACAGACAGCAACCACCCCGAGCTTTGTGGTCGCTGCATTACCAATTTACACACAGGCGAGGTAAGAAATTATGCCTAAGACGCACCCACTTGCACCAAATGGCAATGCCGCCTTTATTTATTATGGCATTGGTTTATTGGTGCTGGCATTTGACCAATTCATCAAGCATTATTTTGACAATAAATTGGCACTGGGCGAGAGCATCAGTGTCATCGAGCCTGTGCTGAATTGGACTTTGGCTTATAACTACGGTGCTGCTTTTAGCTTTTTGGCAGACGCTGGCGGTTGGCAAAAATGGTTTTTTATCATTTTGGGCATTGTGGTAACTGCTTATATCGTCATCTATTTACGCCAAATCCCAAAAACTGCCAAAGTACTAAGCCTTGGTTTGGCTGGCGTGCTGGGCGGTGCTTTGGGCAATGTGATTGATCGGGCGGTACATGGCTATGTCATTGATTTTATTCATGTACATTATGCCAATGTATGGAATTATCCCATTTTTAATACCGCCGATATTGGGATTTGTGTCGGTATGGCTTTGGTGATTTATGACATGTTGTTTTTGGAAAAAAAACGCCTACCAACTGGCTAAACCCACGCCATTGCTTGTTGTATTTTGGCGGTACTTCCTGCCGATCAAAATACAACGAGTTTTTCTATCACATAACGCCAACAAGCAAAACCCAAATCATCAAAGCTCAGCAAATATCATACCAACAAATCAACCGTAGTCCTGCCACACTTGACTTTGTCAAAGCCATACACCCCAAGCCACAACTGCTCAATTGTGCAATTTGACCAATTAACCCAAGCAAACTCCGATACGCAAAAATATCAATCGCACCAACACTGTGTATATTCAGCAAGACTGCCTGCCACAGGCGTGTATTCTGCCTTATTGATTTTTGCCCAGCAAGATAAATAACTATAAAATATCCAGCACAAAACAGACCACCATTATTTTGTAATAATAAAATATATATTGTAAGCAAAATACAAATTCTGGCTGAAAGTTTAACAAGCCAAACCTTTCCATTGTAAGCGTATGATTATTCAGACAATGCCTCTATCCATTATTACAATGATAAGCCAGCCCTATTGTTATATGCTGCATTTATGGTCAAAAAAACACCCAAGTTTGTCATCTTGGGTGTTCGTGGAGAAAGCAGTGATTGACTGCTTAGAAAGTAAAATTCACACCGACACGATAATCACGCCCTTGTGCAGGTACGCCAGAATTGGCACGCTGTGAATGTGGTAGGTAGTATTTATCAGCCACATTGTTAATTGCAAAATTAACATTCAGCTTGTCTGTGCCATAAGGCTTCCAGTTGGCAAATAGGTCAGTTTTGTTATAACTTGGGCGAATTGGATTAGCAACCGAGTTATCATTAACCGCACCCACAGTGGTGGTTACATCACGGTTACGCACGCCTACTTCTAGGTTTGGATTTTTAAAGCGGTAAGACAAAGAACTGGTTACTGTGCGACCGATATTAAAGGCAAAATCTGGATTTAGATCGCCTTCGATATCTGGCAAACCATGGAATTTTGGATCGTTATCAGAGACGCTAACACGAGCTGTCAATCCACCTTGGCGATAACCAACACCCACTTCATAGCCCTGATTGGTGATATAGCCAACATTGGCAATATTGCGAATTTGTTTGGCATCATGGCGGTTTTGTGGATTTACTACCGCATCGTCAATTTTTTGCCAGAAATAGCTACCATCAAGCGTCAATTTACCTTCATTGGCAAAAGTATGATTTAGGTTAAAACCAACTTCGGTATTGCGTGCCCGTTCTGCCTTGGTGCCATCAGCGATTGAAATAATACCGCGTCTGCCATGCGACATCACCGCATCATATAGGCGTGGGCTACGAGTAGCGTAGTTGTGGTTGGCATTTAAGCTAAGCGATGGTGTCGCTTGCCAAATCAGACCAAGGCTTGGGTTAATTGCCCCATCAGATACGGTTTTGCCGTCCATTGCCTTGTAGGTGAAGTGGTCATAACGCACGCCTGCAGTTACAGTAACTGGACCGACATCACTGATTGCCTCAAAGTAAGCACCTGTGTCCGTTTTTTCGGCATTTCGAACATCAGCCCCCAATTCAACCATCTGCCGAGGCTGTCCCCTTCCAGCAACATTGATTCTATCGGTAGCTTTGGAATAAAATGGCGGCTGTGCTTCTTGATAGCGGTAATTCACCCCGTATTTTACCAAAGTTGATTCGCCAACCTGACTGTCAAAGTTAATGTTCGCACCTTTTGTGGTGATGGTTGTCGTGGTTGGGCCTTGAATGTTGCCGCAATAGCCACAGCCACTGTCATCTGCCGAATAGCGTTCATTTTTAATCAAATAAGCATTGGCAGTAATATCGGCAAAACCTAGGTTTTTGGTCGTCCACTCAAGGTTTGTCTGGTCTTTGCTCATCTCACGATAGCTTGGACTTTGGCGAGTGTCCGTACCCCCAAAGTCAGGAAATTCCTCACGCACCGTACGCATACCTTTGGTAATCTCACGAGTTTGGCTTAATACCAAGCGATGATTGCCCAAGTTCAGACCTGCTTTTGCCAAAAATGCTTGCTTGTCCAACGCACTGTAGGTGATGACAGATGAGCCATCAACAGGGTTTTTGTAATCCTTACCTGCTTTATAATTTTCATCATCATCGGCACGATTGGCAGATAATAACAAATCAAAATTGTCCGCCTTACCAAAAGCAGTTACGCCGTAGCTGGCAGTTTTACCATTGCTGGCATAGCCTGCATTGAGCTTTACACCATAATTTTTATCACTGCCCTTTAATAAATCGGCAGCATCCAGTGTTTTTGCGATGATTGCCCCATTGGTTGCACCAATACCCGCCGATGCCGAACCTGCCCCTTTTTGGACACTGACAATTTTTACCAAACTTGGATCTAGGATAAATCTGCTTTGATGATATAGTACTTGTGCATCGCTGTAGCCATTATCCACCTTGATATCGATAGAGTTTTGACCCATACCACGAATGGCAACATATTGCGATGTGCCATTACCACCTGCAAACTCAATGGCTGGCTCTTGGTTCAGTAAGCCACGCAAATCCGTCTCGGTGCTTTCGTTCTTTTGTGCTGTGGTTACAACATTGGTTTTTACTTTGGCACCTTGTCTGTCAGCAGTAACATAATCAGTTGCCAACACGACATTAGCAGTTGCAGGGGGAGTTGTTTTGGTTGCTGCAAAAGCAGTGCCATAGCAAACGGTAGCAACAGCAACGCTCAACGGCAATAATTGCAATTTTTTCATAAATTCTCCAATGATTTTTGGACAAAACTTAGTTTTTGGTTATAGCAACAATTACCCAACACCAGCGATATTATGGCAAGAAATTATACAATAATACAATCAACACAACAAGCTGGTAAGGTACAAGCAAGAATTCTAGCAGAATATTTTTTGTTTGTAAATGATAATTTGTACTATTTAATAAAATAAATGCAAATGACTTGTATTTGTAATATGGTAAATACAACAACCGTTCAGTTCATGCAAGCATGACTGTCCTGCCGATAAATATTATGAATAAATCAACGCCAAAATCCCATAGGGCAAACCAAAGGCACAAAAAAAAAGCCAAATGCAATGATTTGGCTTTTTGGATTGACAGGCTTAGTTTTGGCGATAGTTCGGTGCTTCTTTGGTAATCTGCACATCATGAACATGGGATTCTTTCATGCCTGCTGAGGTAACTTTGACAAAAGTGGTATTTTTACGCATCTGCTCAATGGTTGCACAGCCTGTATAGCCCATGCTTGAACGCAAGCCACCTGCCAACTGCCCAATAATGCCCGACACAGGGCCTTTGTATGGTACACGACCCTCAATGCCTTCTGGCACGAGCTTTTCAACACCGTCTTTGGCATCCTGAAAATAGCGATCTGATGAGCCATTTTGTCCGCTCATCGCCCCCAGACTACCCATGCCACGATATGCTTTGTAGTAACGGCCTTGGAATAGCTCAACCTCGCCCGGTGCCTCTTCGGTACCAGCCAACAAACTGCCCACCATGATACAAGATGCACCTGCAGCGATGGCTTTTGCCATATCGCCACTAAAGCGGATACCGCCATCGGCAATCAGTGGAATGCGGTCTTTTAATGCAGTGGCTACATTATCAATGGCACTGATTTGTGGCACGCCAATGCCTGCGATAATACGAGTTGTACAAATAGAACCCGGTCCGATACCAACCTTAACAGCATTTGCTCCTGCATCCATCAATGCCAATGCTGCATCACCTGTTGCGATATTGCCACCGATGACTTGGGTATTGGGGTAGTTTTTCTTAATCCATGCAACACGGTCAATCACCCCTTTTGAGTGTCCGTGTGCGGTATCAACGATGATGACATCAACCTGAGCCTCAAGCAATGCCTCAACACGAGCTTCGGTATCCGCCCCTGTCCCCACAGCCGCACCGACACGCAAGCGTCCCTGACTGTCTTTGGCAGCATTGGGATTGTTTTCGGCTTTGGCAAAATCATTGACAGTAATCAAGCCTTTTAGGCGATATTCATCATCAATCACCACAACTTTTTCGATGCGATGCTTGTGTAATAATTCTTTAATGCGTTCTTGGGTTTCGCCCTCTTTGACCGTAACCAGCTTGTCTTTTGGGGTCATGACATTGGCAACTGGCTGATCCAAATTGGTCTCAAATCGCAAATCGCGATGGGTAACAATGCCCACCACTTTATTTGTACCAGCTTCCACCACAGGCACACCACTGATTTTATGCTCACGAGTCAGGGCAAGCAGCTCGCCAACACTGACATCAGGTGTAACCGTAATGGGGTCTGCCACTGTACCAGCCTCGAACTTTTTAACATGGCGAACACGGCGTGCCTGATGAGCAATGTCCATGTTTTTATGGATAATCCCCATACCACCAAGCTGTGCCATTGTGATTGCCATTTTTGATTCGGTAACTGTATCCATCGCCGCTGAGATAATCGGCAAATTTAGCTGAATATCCGTGGTTAGGCGTGTGGTTAGATTGGTTTGTTTGGGTAGGATTTCAGAATAGGCGGGCAACAACAAGACATCATCAAAAGTCAAGGCGTCGTAGGCAATGCGTAGCATGGTTATTTTCCTGTATAAGTGCCAAATCATAATCAATTTACCGCCAATCGGCAAAATAATTACAAAAGACAGCTGTAAAATAACGCCGTATTGTATCATAAAATGGTGATTTTTTGCAAAATTTTCTTCATTCTCCTTTATATCAATGATAAAATCCCAATGTTGGTCGTTAAGTATATCAAAAATCAGACGATTGTTTTAATTTTGAAATCATCAAACCTTAAAAATATACCAAGATAATGGAGATCATAAATGAAGAGTTGTATTTTGTTTATAATTGGCATTGGTCTGACCAATAATCTTTATGCAGCAGATTGGACAGCTGCATTTAGTTATCTTGAGCAAGGCAAGAAAGGCGATGATGGCAAATTACTTGATAGTATTATGGAAAATACCTTTGAGCAAATCACCAATACCAAGAATCAAAATCCAGATACTCAGCCTATTTATAAACTTAGCAAGATGGCAAGGACAGGTAAATTTAACAATATCAGCATAGCTTATCGCAATGATATGCTACCAGCTAAAGTGTATTATAATAAAGATGATACCTATCTGATGGCTGTATATCCTTTAAAAAATGCCACGCTGTATGGACTACCTTTGCAAAGTTTTAGCTATTATCTTGGTTGTGACGAATGCGACTATGTTGGATTTTATGCAACATTTAAACCAATGAGCAAACAACAATACCTAAACTTACAAAAGACAATCAAGTTTAAAAACGAAGAAGAAGATGGATGTCTGGGTGAAAATCAACCTTTGGCAAGTTTTGAGCAACGCAATGGAAGAGTTCATTTATCTTTAAATATTGGCTGCTAAATTTTGGCTAATTTTGCACAAAATGATGATTTTTGGCATAATAATCATACCCATCACCCAACTTTAGCTATTTTATTGAGAGATGACATGACAACCATCAAATCACGCTTAACAATACTCATCGCCACCATACTGCTGACCGCCTGTGGTCAAAATACCGCCCAAAGTGCCACAAAAGCCACCGCAGCCACCCAAAGCACCCCAACCACCGAGCAGCAAAGCAACAGTGAAGTGGTCGCAGCCCTGCAAAACAACCTTGCAAAATCCGAGGTTGGTATTAAGCCCATTGCTGCCTATGCCACCGCCATGCCTGATATTTTTTGGGTAAATTTTGATGATGCACCAGCCATGTTTACCGACAAGACAGGCAGCTATCTGATTCAAGGGCAAATCGTCAAATTAGGTCAGCCTGATATCCAAGATATCGGTGCTGATGCCATTGCCAATATTGCCAAACAATCCTTGGCAAACATTGACAGCAGTGAGATGATTATCTACCCTGCCAAAGGCAAAAAACAAGCTGCTGTTTATGTTTTCACCGACCCAACTTGCTCATATTGCCAAAAACTTCACAAAGAAATTGAGCAAATTACCGCAGGTGGTATTGAGGTACGCTATTTGGCATGGCCACGAGCCGAACGCGATATTCCGTTGGTTGAATCGATTTGGTGTAGCACAGACCGCAAAGCTGCCCTAACCGCTGCCAAGCAAGGTCAAACCATCAACAGCACCACTTGCGATAATCCTGTCAAACGCCACAAATCATTAGGCCTACAACTTGGAGTCAGTGGCACGCCTGCGATATTTACCGAATCAGGTCGGCAAATTGGTGGCTATCTGCCAGCCAGTGAGCTTATCAAAGCCGCCACAAGCAACTAACATCTGGCAAGGTTGGCTAAAAACGCCAGCCTTGCCTTTTATGCCCAAGTCCTGCCAGTAATAATTTAAAAGCAAAGCACCTAGCGACACGGCAATTCCAAACCACTTAATCACACCCTGAAAATTTGGCAACAAACCCAAAAAATCTCTGGCATAAAACACAAAGTTGTGGTAGATTAGAGCATTTAAACTTCAAACACAGCTTAACAAACCATCACCAAACAAAACGCACCCAAGCCCCAAAGCTCTTCTTGGCTGGACGAAAAAGTGCCTGCTCATCATTTGTTTGTTGCAATGGCTTATTGGTATGTTTATGACGGTATTTGATTATGCCAATCAAGGCAAATTTTTGCTGTTAGGCTGATTAATCTTAAAGACTTTCCGACACAACGGAGCATTTTGTGAAAAACACCATCAATCTTGCCGTGCTGGGTCTTGGCACTGTCGGTACAGGCGTGCTAAATCTCATTAAGGACAATGCCAAAGAATTGGCTCGTAGAAGCGGTCATCATCTCAAGGTAACTTATGCTGGCACACGCCGTCAGCGTGATGATATTGACCCAACCATTCGCCAAACTGATGATTTGATGGCTATTGCCGCAGCAAGTGATGTGGATATCATCATTGAGGTTATTGGCGGTACAGACATCGCCTATGAAGTCATCACGCACGCCATTCGCCACAAAAAACATATTGTTACCGCCAACAAAGCCCTGCTTGCCAAGCACGGCAACGAGATTTTCCGCCTTGCCGAAGAACATGGCGTGCAAGTGCGTTATGAGGCGGCAGTTGCTGGTGGCATTCCCATCATCAAGGTTGTGCGAGAGGCTTTGGCGGCAAATAAAATTGACTGGCTGACTGGCATCATCAACGGCACGGGCAATTTTATCATGAGCGAAATGCAACAAAAAAATCGCAAATTTGATGAAGTGCTTGCCGAAGCACAAGCCCTAGGTTATGCCGAAGCTGACCCTACTTTTGATGTTGAGGGCATTGATGCCGCTCACAAGCTGTCATTACTTGCCTCGATTGCCTTTGGTATCCCTGTGCAGTTTGACAAAGTGTATTGTGAAGGCATTACCAAAATCAACCTGCAAGATGTCATCTATGCCAAAGATCTTGGCTACACCATCAAGCATTTGGGTTTTGCCATTCGCCGTGATGAAGGCATCGAACTGCGTGTTCACCCTGCCCTAATCCCTGCTGATGCCCTGCTTGCCAATGTCAATGGCGTAAAAAATGCCGTCATGATTGACGCTCATCCACTGGGGCAGTCTTTGTATTATGGCGATGGTGCTGGTGCTGGTGCAACTGCATCGGCAGTGATGGCAGATGTGATGGATTTGATTTATGTCATCAAAGCAGCCACCCCAAGCGATGTGCCACATTTGGCATTCATACCAGAAGAGCTGTCAGATACGCGTATTTTAAGCAGCGATGAGATGACCTGCGGCTATTATCTGCGACTGACTGTCAAAGACGAGCTGGGCGTGTTGGCAAGTGCCACGCGTATCTTGAGTGATAATGGCATTAATATTGATGCCATCTTGCAGCGTGATGCACACAAATCAGGGCTTGTGCCAATCATCATCTTGACACTGCCCGTTGTCGAAAAGCAAATGAATGCCGCCATCGCTCAAATTGAAGCACTTGCTGCCGTAACCGAGCCTGTGGTACGCATACGCCTTGAGAGTCTGGATTAATGCTCCCAAAAAGATGGTTATCACAACCATCTTTTTTGTTTCATTTAATTAACAAGCCTAGCATCAAGCCTTGCTTGGATTTATGGATAAATAAAAAATACCAAAACCACTTTGCCAAAGAATAAAGCACTGTTGGTTTTGGTATTTGTCTTTTATTGTGCATTGTGTTGTGTTTTGTTGGTAATTTTAATAACCAAACTTACAACAAATCAAATCCTACGCCAGCTGGTACCTGCACGGCTATCCTCCAGCTCAACCCCCAGCTGCTTTAGCTCATCACGAATGCTGTCCGCCAAGGCAAAATTCTTTTGTGATTTGGCAGTGGCACGCTGAGTGATTTTTTGCTCAATCTGCTCATCGCTTAGCCCTGCTTCGTTGCCGATTTTTGCCTGCAAAAATTCACTCGGTGTTGCTTGAGCGATATTTAGCACACTTGCCAAAGTCTTTAGGGTGCAAGCAAGATGAAGAGCCTCTGCCGTTTGTTCCGCCTTAATTGCACGGTTGATACTTGCCGCCAAGCCAAACAATACGCTGGTTGCTTTTGCGGTGTTAAAATCATCATTCATCGCCTCAATAAAAGCCTGCCCCGCTTGGCTTGCCCATGCTGCATTGTCAATAACAACCTTGCCAATGGCTTCGGCAGATTTGAGCGATTGGTACAAGCGGCTTAATGCCGTGTGGCTTTCTTTTAAGGCGGTATCAGAAAAGTTCACAGGACTGCGATAATGGCTGGATAACAAGAAAAAACGCACCGTTTCGGGGTGGAATTTTTCCAAAACTTCGCCAATGGTGAAAAAATTACCCAAAGATTTGCTCATTTTTTCGCCATCGATATTAATAAAACCCATGTGCATCCAATTGTTGGCATAGGTCTTGCCAGTTGCACCCTCGCTTTGGGCAATTTCATTTTCATGATGAGGAAACTGCAAATCATGACCACCGCCATGAATATCAAAAGTCTCACCCAAGCAGCAGGTACTCATCGCACTGCATTCAATATGCCAACCTGGACGGCCTGCCCCCCACGGGCTTGCCCAATGTGGCTCAGACGGCTTGGCAGATTTCCACAAAACAAAATCAAAAGGATTTTGCTTGTCATCACTCACCCCAACTCGCTCTGATGCACCTGCTTGCATTTGTGCCAGTTTTCGCTTGGAGAGCTTGCCATAATCAGCAAAACGCTCCACTGCGTAATACACATCGCCACCTGCACCTTGATAGGCGAGATTTTTGTCAATCAAGGTTTGAATCATCTGCTGCATAGCATTGATATGAAGCGTGGCTTTTGGCTCGGCATCAGGTGAGGCACAGCCAAGTTTTTGTTCATCTGCGTGCATTGCCTGAATGAATCTTTCGGTCAGCTGCGAGATGGTTTCGCCATTTTCATTGGCACGATTGATGATTTTGTCATCAATATCGGTGATATTACGCACATAATTGACCTCATAACCCAGCTGTCGCAACCATCGCACAATTACATCAAAGCCAACCATCACTCGTGCATGACCCATGTGGCAATAATCATAAACCGTCATGCCACACACATAAATACCCACTCGACCCGCCCGCATCGGCACAAATCTACGCTTGCTTGCTGTCAGCGTATCATAAAGCATAAGCGAATTTTGAGCAGCTGCCAAAGAAGTGCTGCAAATGGTTGCGTCTGTCATATTATTTTCCAAAACAATGCGATATCAGCAGCTATCATATCAAAATTTTGCCAAAAAATAAAAGGTCTGTACACAAAACTCCAGAAAGCCTGCAAAATTGCCACACAAGCATAGATTTTTGATGATTTTCATCGCGATATCAGGTATGATAAGCAGTTTAGCTATTTAAAATAATGATTTGTACAAGGGTTTGATTTTACCATGACTGCCAGCACCGCCAACCGCAAGATTTTAGTAACCAGTGCCTTGCCTTATGCCAACGGCCCAATCCATCTGGGGCATTTGGTTGAATATATCCAGACTGACATCTGGGTGCGTGCCATGAAAGCCATGGGGCATACCGTTACTTATGTGTGTGCCGATGACGCTCATGGCACCGCCATCATGCTAAAAGCAGAGGCCAACGGCATTAGCCCAGAGGAGCAAATTGCCACCGTCAAAGCCGCTCATGAGCAAGATTTTGCAGGGTTTTTTATTGATTTTGACAATTATTATTCAACGCACAGCCCAGAAAATGAGCAATTAAGCCAAGAAATTTATACCAAACTTGAAGCCGCAGGTTATATTTTTACCAAAGATGTTGAACAATTATTCGACACCAAAAAAGGGTTATTTTTGGCAGATCGCTTTGTCAAAGGTGAATGCCCAGAATGCGGAGCAAAAGACCAATACGGCGACAACTGTGAGGTTTGCTCAAGCACTTATAACGCCACCGAGCTAAAAAACCCCTACTCTACGCTAAGCGACAGCACGCCTGTCATAAAATCGTCCAAGCATTATTTTTTTGATTTGCCAAAATTTGACACTTTTTTGCAATCATGGACAAAATCAGAAGGCAGATTGCAATCAGCAATCTACAACAAACTTAGCGAATGGTTTCAAGCAGGGCTTGCCCCTTGGGATATCAGCCGAGATGCTCCTTATTTTGGCTTTAAAATTCCCAACACGCCTGCAGGTGAGCCTGATAAATATTTTTATGTCTGGCTTGATGCCCCTGTTGGCTACATGGCGAGTTTTAAAAACCTATGCAGTCGCACAGGTCTTGATTTTGATGAATATTGGCAAAAAGACAGCAGTACTGAGCTGTACCACTTTATCGGCAAAGACATTGTCTATTTTCACGCACTGTTTTGGCCTGCCATGCTTGAAGGTGCAGGATTTCGCACACCAACAGCCATCAATGCTCATGGATTTTTGACCGTAAATGGTGAAAAAATGAGCAAATCTCGTGGCACTTTTATCCAAGCGGCGACTTATCTTAACCACCTAAACCCTGAATATCTGCGTTATTATTTTGCCAGCAAATTATCAGCCAGCGTTGAGGATATTAACCTAGATCTTGATGATTTTATGCAAAAGGTTAATTCTGACTTGGTGGGCAAAGTGGTAAACATCGCTTCACGCTCGGCAGGATTTATCCACAAAAATAACGCTGGCAAACTCGCTCAGCACCTAGCAGAGCCTGTACTGCTTGAGGAGATTATCGCTTGTGGTGATGACATTGCCCAAGCCTATCAAGACAGAGAGTTTTCACGAGCAACTCGCCTAATTATGGCGTGTGCCGACAAGGCCAACGAATACATCGATGCCAACAAACCATGGGCATTGAACAAAGAAGGCAAAACAGATGAAGTGCAGGCAGTATGCACCGTTGCTTTGAATATTTTCCACAAGCTGATGATTTATCTATCACCGATATTACCCCAATTGGCAGAAAATGCACGACGCTTTCTTAATGTTGAGACACTGCAATTTGCGACACGCCATCGGCTATTGCTTGATCATCAAATCAATCCATTTAACCCCTTGATGAGCCGTGTAGAAAAAGACAAAATCAACGCCATGATTGACGAATCCAAAGACAGCCTAGCTGCAACCACTGCCAGCAATGACAACAAACAAGCAACACCCCAAGCGACCGCAGCCCACATCGGCATTGATGATTTTGCCAAAGTTGAGATGAAAGTAGCCCATGTGCTAAGCTGTAGCCGTGTTCAGGGGGCTGATAAGTTGTTACAGTTTTCTTTGGATATTGGTGAGGATAGCCCACGCAATGTCTTTAGCGGTATTGCCAAATTTTATGAACCCGAAACACTGGTTGGTAAAAAGGTGATTTGTGTTACCAATCTTGCTCCTCGCAAGATGAAATTTGGCATCTCTGAAGGCATGATTTTATCCGCCGAAAAAGAAGGCAAGCTCAGCGTTGTGCTACTGCCTGATACCATGCCCATCGGTGCAACGCTTGCCTAAAATTGCCAGCCTGTCAGCTTTGGCTGCTTGCATCATTTGACCGTGCTTGACTTGTGCAAGAAATACACTGCCATCATGGCAATCCACCCATCATGCTTTGCTGCTTGATGGGTGTTTTTGTCAAAGCAAACTCAATCAAGCCTGTGATATTATCATTAAAACACCAGTAGCTACTTGATAGTAAATTAAAATTTATTTAGATTTTTGTTTTTCTTAATAACTTCTTTGGCTTGGTCAAATCATAACTGCCATCAATCAGCAGCACCAGCTCATCAAACGGCACAGAGCCATCAAGCAGTATCGTCAGCCAATGCTGTTTATTCATGTGATAAGCAGGCAATATACCCTGTTGCTGCTGCAAAATCATCACCATATCAGGTCGGCATTTTATATTCAAAAAATCACTGCTGCCCAGCCTAGCAACCCCCAGTTTGTGATATTCAATATGACCAATCAAGGCAAACCATTTGCCCTTTTGTCCGCCACTGCTTGGGTGCCTAAGCACGGCATAATCGGGCAAATTTGCCCATAAATACTCGGCTGATACACCATACTGCGTAAGTGCATATGCAAAAATTTCTTGACGCTGATTCATCTACTATACCTATCGTAGCACCATGTTCATGCCCAAATCAGCACAGCCAAATCTGCGTACTGATGATTTTATTAACCATTTATCTTGTACATTGTGCATGACTGTGATATTTTATCAATTTACCAATCGCCATAGTACCACAACCCATGCACAAAATCATTCATATTGACATGGACGCATTTTTTGCCAGTGTCGAACAGCGGGATTGTCCACAATATCGTGGCAAGCCTTTGATTGTCGGTGGCGACCCCGATGGGCGTGGTGTGGTTGCTGCTGCCAGCTATGAGGCAAGACAGTTTGGCATTCGCTCGGCGATGAGCTGCCGTGATGCCAAAAAACGCTGCCCTGATGCGATTTTTGTTCGACCCAGATTTGAGGCATATCGTGCCGTCAGCCAGCAGATTTTATCACTGATGTATGCCATCACGCCACTGGTTGAACCGCTGTCTTTGGACGAGGCGTATCTTGATGTCAGTGAGGTCTGGCAGGCGTATGGTTCGGCAACCGCCCTTGCCAATGAACTGCGTGCCAAAATTTATCAGCAGACGGGATTGACCGCATCAGCAGGCGTTTCGCATACCAAAATGCTTGCAAAAATCGCCTCCGATCTTAACAAGCCCAATGGCATCACAGTCATCATGCCCGAGCATGCACAATCCTTGATTGACTCTCTGCCGATTGAGAAATTTCATGGCATCGGTCATGCCAGCAGCGAAAAATTGCACGCAATCGGCGTACATACAGGCAGACAATTACGACTGACACCGCTTGAGACTTTGGTGCAGTTATTTGGCAACAAACGGGGCAAATTCTATCATGATATCGCACATGGCATTGACACTCGTCAAGTCAAAGCCGAGCGTGTACGCAAATCTGTCGGCACCGAGATTACTTTTGGTGAGAATATTTATCGTGATGACATCTTGCTTGCCAAACTACAAGAGCAAACTCGTCAAGCATTTGGCAGGCTCTCCGACCGCAATCTACAAGCCCACACCATCACTTTAAAGGTTCGTTATGCTGATTTTAGCCAAATCACTCGCAGCCACTCGCTAAAGTCCCCTTATCAATCCGCCGATGATGCGTATAAATGGCTTAGCGAGCTGTTTCGGCAAATCCCACGCACTCAGCCAATTCGTCTTGTTGGCGTTACTTTTTCCAACCTACAAAGCCAGCAACAATCAACCCAGCTACTGCTCGATGGGCTATAGCTTGGGCTGGTGATTGTATTTTCGTTTGATGAAATTGGTTAAATGTCCAATTACCACACCTGTATAAATACTTAAAAAATAATACAAACTTCTCCAATACCAGAATGCCCTCTAAAAATAGACGATCGTCATGCTCCAGTATTGATATTATCGTACAAGTATATATTAGGGTGCTGGAGATAGGAAATACTAAGGGGTTATTAGGCTAGTAACTACATCAATCGCTGTTCAGCAATATTAAACCATTGCAATTCTTTTTCACAGCCAATAAATTGACGGTTTAAATTTAAGCAAGCAACACCTGTAGAACCTGTTCCCATAAATGGATCAAAAATGGTATCATGCTCATTGCTATGAATTTGGATGACTTCTTGCATAAGTGCAATTGGCTTCTGAGTGGGATGCAAAGTACGCTCTTTACCCAACAATGTCGGTGTTTGAAAAAAACCCCTTTGGTAAGGCTTATTGTTAGGTTTATTAAACACCCATTTGCTATTTTTTGATTTCACCGCCCAAATCATAAACTCCATATCTTGCACATATCTTCTATTAATATTTCTAGGCATAGGATTGGCTTTTTGCCAAATCATAACATCCTTGACCACACCCCCCAAGCTTTCAATCTTTTGAGTAATATGTGATATAAAGCGATAAGAGCAAAAAATAATCATTGAGCCATCCTTATTCAGCAATGGATATGCCAAATCCAACCAGGCTGTTAAATCAAAATTCCAGTCCCAATCACCAAAATCTAAGCCTTTACGCGGATTGTTCAATGTATGAAAATTGTTTTCTTGAGAAATTACATAAGGTGGGTCTGTTATAATGTGATTAACAAACTTACTTTGCTTTCGTAAGTTTTTCATAACCATAATACAATCATCGTTAAAAATTTTAATATTTTTCACTGGGCTGAATAATGATAGGTTTGACATAATTTATTCCATCAATTTCTTAATTGACTTAGCGATTTCAAAAGCCAATTTCGGTGGTACGGCATTGCCAATCTGTTTACACACCTCGGTCTTATTGCCATAAAAAATAAAATCATCTGGAAAGCTTTGCAAACGTGCAGCCTCTCTGGGTGTAATGGCACGATTTAATTCAGGATGTGAATTACAACCATTACTAGGGGTATCAAAACGGGTATCAATAGTGGGTGACACCCCTTGCCATTTTAGCCTTCCCCAAGTTGTATCGAATTTTTGGCGACCTTTTAAATGCTCAGGCAAGCTAGATTTACCACCTTCTGGTGGAATCATAGCTAATTTAGCAAGAGCAATTGGGCTATGATTTGTTGCTTGGTGATTATATAAATGGTGTGAATTTTTTCTCATTATCTGTTGATATTCAGATTCTGCAGATAATATATAATCTTGACAAAATTGCCCATCTCCGCTATTTAAAAAATGCAGATCGCTCATTGCTTGATAAACTGTTACATAAGGCTGTTGCTCTATACTGTGAAAATCAAATGGTTGTATTTTTGTTGCAATAATAAAAACACGCTCACGACTTTGTGGAATGCCGTAATTCTTTGCATTAAGCACCTGATATCGCACAAAAAAGCCCATTTTTTTTAAACCTGATAATATTTGATTTAAAAAATATTCATTAGTACGATTGGTAAGAGCTTTGACATTTTCCATAACAATAAATTCTGGATCAATTGATTTAACAATATCAAGGTATTCACGAAATAGGTAATTGCGATGATCTTCAAGACCTAATTTTTTGCCTTTTAAAGAAAAGCCTTGACAAGGAGGTCCCCCCAAAATACCGCGAATATTATTATCCTGAGCTATTTTTATAATTTCTTTTTTTACATCACTTGAAGTCAAGTCGCCACATAAAATTTGGCTATTTTTATGGTTTCTTTGATAAGTTTCTAGGGCTTGTGCATTAAGATCTACACCTAAAATAGTAGAAAACCCTGCTTGTTCAAATCCATAGGACAAACCACCTGCACCACAAAATAAATCTAGTATGTTCATTATCTTAATCTATCATAAATAAATTGAATACAATTGTTTTCATCAGTGAAGTTTAGGCAAAATTCTTTTGCTTTAGGGGCGTTAACTAAAATTGCACTAATTAATTGCTTTTGGTAAGTCTCATCGGCACGATTTTTAGTTAAAGCTCGATGGCAGGCTGGACAAAGCTTAACTAAATTATCAATTTGGTCAAGTGTATGATCTACCGAAAAAGAAATGACATGATGTATCTCTAAATAAAAACGCTCTGAATGGCGATATTTAAAGGTGCGACTTTCCAATGGGTAAATATTTTTGCAGCATGCACATTCATCATCAAAAAATGCCCGAACATACTGCACAATTCCTTGGTTCCTCTTGACTCTTTCATCAATCATTTCATCATAAACAAACCCTAATACTTTGCGTAATTGCTCTATTTCTCGTTCAGTATTTTGCTGATTTAAGACTTTATCTTTATAAAACATTAAGCGTTCAATAAAGGTCTTGCTTTCCCGGGCTATATTTTTTGTGATAATAAGTTCATTATTATGCAATAAAATATTTGCTTTAAACTTATTTACTTTTAACAAATCCTTTGCTAGATTATCATAAAAATAACGTAAGTTTATACGAAATTGAGTATTGCGTTCATTTTCACCCACGATAAATTGATATTGCAATTCTCTAAAGTTTAGATTTAATTGGCGTAAATCACTAATATTTGTGAGCAACTTAAATAAATGATCTAAATATTGGAAACTTACAATTTGACGTGGTAAATCTAAGCTATAAAAATTCAGCTTAAAGTCAGGGCTGCCACGCAAACCAAAAAAGGATAATAAAATTAAATTAGAAAAGTCATGATCGGATATTTGATGTTCTATACGCTTAATTTGAATATATTTATAGATTTGATTAAAAAACTCATCGCTTGGTAAATCGGTTTGGATAAAAAACTGATGTTTTGTTTTATTTAATTGAAATAACAATCCTGTAAAATCACATAATAGTTGATTATTTTCTTGATAAATAATCTCAGTTAATTCTACTGGAGAATATTTAGATGATTTATAAGATGATTCAATCACAAAGCCTATATCACAAGGCTTTGTATTGGCAAAAGCAACTAATAATGCCACCAATGTAGCATTATTGATAAAATCATCACAGCTCAAATTAGATTTTAAATAAGATGATTGTTGCATAACTATAAACTCTTAAGCTGATTCATATTCCCTTTCACCTTATCAATCTGCCCAATTAACTCAGCAAGTTTGGCTTTTTCTGCCTCCACCACCGCAGGCGGTGCTTTTGCCACAAAGCCTTCATTGGCAAGTTTACCTGCGATTTGGTCGTGCTGTTTGGTCAATTTATCCAGCTCTTTTTGCAGGCGACCAAGCTCGGCAGCAGGATCAATCAAGCCTTTCATCGGGACCAGTACCACTGCACTGCCAACCACCGCCGATGATGACAACGGTGCTTTTTCGCCAGAGGCAAGATAGTCAAGGCTTTCAACTTTTGCCAATGCCTTAAATAATGGCTCAATACGGACAATGGTATCATGCTCATTTTGGTTGATATTTTGTAGCAGAACGGGAAGTTTGACACCATTACCCAGCTTCATCTCGCCACGGATATTTCGCACCGCACCAATCAAACCCTGCAACCATGCCATGTCCGACTCAGCCTGTTCGCTGATTTTTTGCTCATCAGCCACAGGGAACTGGCTTAGCATGATGCTTTTGCCGCCTCGGTCAATCATTGGTGCAATCACCTGCCAAATCTCCTCCGTGATAAACGGCATCAATGGGTGAGCCAATCGCAATGCTACCTCCAGCACGGACAGCAACACACGGCGAACCTCCGCCTTTCTCTCCTCGGATACTTGCTCATCAGCCAGCACAGGCTTGGTTAATTCCAAATACCAATCACAATACTCATTCCAAATAAAGTCATAAATCGCCTGTGCCGCCAAATCCAAGCGATAGGTGTCAAATGCCAAATTTACCGCCTGCTCGCATTTTTGCAGTCGGCTGACAATCCATCGCTCAGGCAATTCCCACAAATCAGCGCGAGCTTCTTTGGCAATGGTTTTGCCCTCAACATTCATCAGCACAAAGCGTGTCGCATTCCAAATCTTATTACAAAAATTACGGTAGCCTTCAACGCGTTTTAGGTCAAATCTAATATCACGCCCCGTGTTTGCCAATGCACAAAAGGTAAATCGCACTGCATCTGTGCCAAAGGCTGCAATCCCTTCGGCAAATTCTTTGCGAGTTGCTTTTTCAATCTTGCTGGCATCTTTGGGATTCATCAGCCCTGTGGTGCGTTTGGCAACCAGACTCTCAAGGTCAATACCATCAATCAAATCCAGCGGATCTAGCACATTGCCTTTGGATTTGCTCATTTTTTGACCTTCAGCATCACGCACCAAACCATGCACATAGACGGTCTTAAATGGTACTTGTGGCGTGCCATCTTTGTCTTTGACAAAGTGCATGGTCATCATAATCATGCGAGCTACCCAAAAGAAAATAATATCAAAACCTGTTACCAGCACGCTGGTTGGGTGGAAATTTTGCAAAATTTCATTGTCAAAATCAGCATCAGTGCCCGTCCAGCCCAGCGTTGAAAAAGTCCACAATGCAGAGCTAAACCAAGTATCAAGCACATCTTCATCTTGGCGTAACGCCATATCGCCCAGCTGATATTTTTGGCGGACTTCCTTTTCATCGCGACCGACATAGACATTACCCACCTCATCATACCACGCAGGAATGCGATGCCCCCACCACAGCTGACGGCTAATGCACCAGTCTTGAATATCACGCATCCATGCCATGTACATATTGGTGTACTGCTCTGGTACAAATTTAATGCGTCCATCTTGCACCGCTTCGATGGCAGTTTTGGCAAGTGGTGCGATTTTTACATACCATTGATCGGTCAATAGCGGCTCAATCACCACGCCAGATCTGTCGCCATAAGGGCGTTTTAACTCATGCGGCTCAATTTTTTCCAAAAATTCATGTGTTGTCAAATCCTCAATAATCTTGGTGCGAGCATCAAAACGATCCAGCCCACGATAGGCAGCTGGTGCATTGTTGTTCATCGTACCATCAAGATTCATCAGATTAATGATTTCAATATCATGACGCTGACCAACTTCATAATCATTAAAATCATGTGCAGGGGTAATCTTTACACAGCCTGTGCCAAACTCTGGATCAGGATATTCATCTGCAAGCACAGGAATCACACGATCGGTAAGCGGCACATGCACCATCTTGCCCACGACAGCCGTATAGCGTTCATCATCAGGGTGTACCGCCAAACAGCCGTCTGCCAAAATGGTCTCTGGACGAGTAGTGGCAATGTGCATATATTTACCATCAAGGCTTAGCCCATTGGCATCTGTTTGTCCTGCCACAAAAGGATAGCGAACATGATACATAAAGCCTTTTTCATCACGGTTTTCTACTTCCAGATCGCTGATGGCAGTCTGTAGCTTAATGTCCCAGTTTACCAAGCGTTTGCCACGATAAATCAGTCCCTGTTCGTGCAGACGCACAAAAACCTCTTTGACAACTTGCGACAAATCCTCGTCCATCGTAAAGCGTTCACGCGACCAGTCAATGCTTGAGCCAAGCCTGCGAATCTGATTGGTCATCGTGCTGCCTGATTGCTCTTTCCATTGCCAAACTTTTTCTAGGAATTTTTCTCGTCCCAAGTCATGGCGAGAAATGCCCTGTAGCCCCAACTGACGCTCGACCACCATTTGGGTTGCGATACCAGCATGATCTGTACCGCCCTGCCAAAGCGTATTGCACCCTTTCATGCGATGATAACGAGTCAAAGCGTCCATGATGGTATTATTAAAGCCATGCCCCATGTGCAGACTGCCTGTTACATTTGGCGGTGGCAACACGATAGAAAATGACTGCTGCTTGTCGAAACTTGGGCGAAAATAACCATTCTCCTCCCAAGTTTTGTACCATTTGCTTTCAAAAGATGAAGGGTTGTAGACCAAAGACATCTGACTAGACATAAATTTTTAACCTTAAATTTTCAAGTGCATTCATCTGATAAGTTTTTAATCAGTTTAAATTGGCATTATCAAGCCTACCGACAAATCAGCCAAGCAAAACAACAACTATAGCAACCATCTGAAACGCTGTCAATTTTTCATTGAATAAAACTGCATAAATCACAGCAAATTATAACAAAGCCTTCGCCTGATGATAAAAATACACTGCACGCCTCCAGCAAGTAAATAAGTCAATAAGCCTTAATAGGTATGCCAATCTTTATCAGCCAAACGGTGTAGCATCATCAAGCCCATGCAAGAATAGTACATAATCATCATAAAATCAATATCATGCCAAAGTATTTCAAGGTACTTTTTTGTTGTGTTGCACGGTAAGATTTTTAATAATTTCATCATAGCCTGCCTGATAATTGGCGAATTGCAGCAGTCCAGTATCAATATTTGGTACGATTTTTTTGCCCGTTGGCGGGCTTATCATGCACACAGGTGGCAAAAACCCAAGCCTTGTTGCCAAAAATGCCAACAGCTCAAAACTGCTCACGCTCACCCCATCACAGGCAAGATAAATTGGCTTGGGCTGGTCGGTCAATACAATCTGGTAAAGCACATTTACCAAATCATCGGCAAAAATCCGATTGGTATAATGATGGCTTGGCACGCCGTGCTGATACGCTTGCCTTGCCTGATCGATAAGCCGTGTGCTGGCATGATGATAGATACCCGCAGCACGGACAATAACTGCTTTTTTGCCAAAGGCTTGTTGCAGTACCTTTTCGCTATCTAACAGTATTTGAGCGATGGGGGTGGTTGGTACAGCTGGCGTATTTTCGTTGATTGTCTCGCCTGCATTTTCACCATAAACTGCGGTTGATGAGACAAACAGCATCTGCTTTAGTCGATACTGCCAGCGACTGTCCGCCGCCAAATCGGCAAGATGACGGCATATCCGCCAGTAGCTTTCTTGGTAGGCTTGGCGATGGTTGGCGGTGGCTCTGGCTTTGTTTGGTGCGATGATGATGACAAGGTGCGTTACCCCCATCAGTTCGTCTGCCTGCAAGGCGGCAGCATCTTTTTGGTGCAAACAAATGGTAGGGTTGTCATATTGGTGATGGCTGCGAGCGACTGTATGCACCGCATAAGTATCAGCCAGTTTGAGCGATAAGGGCTTGCCTATGCGACCTTGACCAATGATGAGAAATTTTTTTGTCATAATTTGTCCTTATTCCTTAAAAATATCTGTATAGATACAGCATTGCCTGCTTGTTGCTTGCATCATTTAGCCGTTCGGCTTTGGCAGTCAGTCGCAGGGCATGGTTTGCTGACAAATCTTTTTGTACGGCAAAGCCCACTGTTGGCTGCATATAGCCAGAGCGATTTGACGAAGCACGGTCAGGGTGATAATAATAAGGCATATCAAGCTGTGCCATCATACGCACAGACTTTGTCAAATAAGACACGCAGCCAAGCGATGGCCCCAGAGCCAACCGATAGCCTTGATTGACACGCCCAAGTTGCATTTTGCCATCAAGCAGTGCATAGCAGACGGTATCGGCAAACTCACCACGATTGTCATCTGTCTTGCCAAATGCCCATGATTTTCCCCGCTGCACACCAACATCAAACACCAAGGCATCATCATTGGCAGGTGATGATGCGTCAATCACACGATGCAGCCGAATGCCCATGCCTGTTGCATAAGCCGCCTTGTCATCGCTGGCATTATTTTTGGCAGTATTGACAGGGTTTAGGCTACGCGTTGCAAACAAGGTAAAATCATCAAGTCTAGGTCTGTGATTATCAGCCCTGACCGTCAATGATAATAACTGCAAATCAAGCAGCTGACGAGTGCCATTTGGATTGTCAAGCAAATCCTGATAAGCTGCCGTCAATTGCACGCCATAGACTGCGTCATCGGCCTTCTTATCAAAGCCACCGCCAACACCAAAGCGATACACAGCATTAGCTTGGGTTGGGTTGTTATGATTTGGCAGCAACTCGGACAAATCACCACCACGATTCAGCCGAGCTTGACGAATGGTTGCTTGCGAAGGAATAAACCGCTCATCTGCCAGCATATTTTGTTGCTTTAGCACAAAAGCCATGCGTGCTGGTATCACCACCTTACCAACTGCTTTGCTTAGTTGTGCTTTGTCCCTGACAACATCAAGCAATCGCACAATTTCGGTGGCACAATTATCATGGGTGAAAAAATACGGCCGTGCCATGTCTTTAATTTCCCAAATATGCCGAATGATTTGCATGACCTCATCGGCAGTCAAGTCCAGCTCAAACTGCCACAAATCCCGCCCATCTTTAACCAGATAATCCTGTGCTTTTTGCTCATAGCTCATCATCTCCATCACGCCTGCATAGCCACCAAAGATGGACTTGGTGGTGGATTTGATGGCATTATCCGCCCTGTCGGTTGCCACGGTATAATTTATCGCCACAGCCTTAGAGTCATCAATCGTGTCTGCATCAGCACGCAACCAGACATGACCAAATGCCGAGGCGATATTATTGGGATTTTCTTCGGCAAATATCAGCGACAACCGCTTGGCATTGATTGTATCGGCAAACTGCCAAAACGCCTGACATGACGAGTCATCGACCCTCGTGTTAATCCCACGCTCTGCCAGCGATTGATTCAAAAAATACACCCGTGCCACAAACTGACAAATCGCCTGATTATCACGGTTTTGCATGGCGGTTAGCATAGCGACAAGCTCAGCTTGCGGATTTTTCTCACCCTCATCGCTCAAAAAGAACTTGGGATTTTGTACACGACTTTGATCGTTTTTGGTTGGCGTATCAGCAAATAACAGCAATCGCCGCCATGTGGTTGTCTTTGCCAATTGAGCCACTGTAGCATCATCAAGCCCAAACGGATTACCCAGCTGCTTCTTTGCAACTGTTGTCATCGCCCTAATGTCAGCTTGCTTGGACAATCCAGCCTGTACCTGTGCAGACAATGCCATACAAATAGCAACAATCGCTTTTAACCTTATCATAACTTGCCATTTATTCATATCATCACCCAGATGGAGCAATCAATGATACCCATCGCTAAGCTTAGTATCAGCCTTTGTTCAATCAAGGCATTATGCCAAAATTTATCACAAAAATCATGCGTCAATTGTGTTACAATACAAGAAATTTTGGTCAATATCAACTCATGAACCCTTCATCATTTTTTATTAAAGACGGTATCTTACAAGGCAGCACTTTTGTTGCCTCGCCGAATTTCAACGCACGCCCAGCTGACTTTGGTGAGATCTCGGCAATCATCATTCACAACATCAGCCTACCTCCTGCACAATTCAACCAAAGCGATGGCACAGGCACGCACTATGTCAAGGCTTTTTTTCAAAACAAGCTCATCGCCACCAACCACCCATATTTTGCCGAAA
This sequence comes from Moraxella cuniculi, assembly GCF_900637105.1. Classification (NCBI taxonomy): domain Bacteria; kingdom Pseudomonadati; phylum Pseudomonadota; class Gammaproteobacteria; order Moraxellales; family Moraxellaceae; genus Moraxella; species Moraxella cuniculi. The sequence continues at coordinate 2,045,240 of NZ_LR134343.1, forward strand.
TTTGCACACTGCAAGTATCTGCACATTTATTTATTGAGCGAGATGGTACGGTTACGCAATTTGTTAATTTTAATGACCGAGCATGGCACGCTGGCATCTCAAGCTATCTTGGGCGAGCCAACTGCAATGATTTTAGCATTGGCATTGAGCTTGAAGGCACAGACCATCAGGATTATGAAGAAATTCAATACGAAGTATTAAGCCAAATCATCGTTGCCATTTACCATGCCTATCCTGCCACTCGCCGCCAGCTGGCAGGTCATAGCGACATCGCCCCCAACCGTAAAACCGACCCTGGCAAGCATTTTGATTGGCAAAAATTACGCAGCATGGTTGCACAATTATACCTATCCACCAGCAAGCAATCGTGCTAATTTGCCACGCACAACCCCTTGGGCAGCTGTCAAGCAACCGCTTGATAATTGCCCAAAATTTTGGCGGTAAATTTACACAAACTTACAAATTGACCACCAAAACCGCCCTGCCTAAGCACAAAATCCAAGCAAAAATCATCAAAACCAAGTAAAATACTACCTTTTGGCAATGTTGATTTTATTATGGCAAAATCTCGGCTTTTTCGCTCAACCATGATTGTCAGCTCAATGACAATGCTGTCTCGCATTTTGGGCTTGTTAAGAGACATGGTGCTGATGAGCGTTTTTGGTGCAGGCGGCTTGATGGACGCATTTTTGGTGGCCTTTAAAATCCCCAATTTTTTGCGTCGTTTATTTGCCGAAGGGGCATTTAGCCAAGCCTTTGTGCCTGTTTTGACCGAATACAAAGAAAAGCGAAGTTTTAACGAAGTGCAGCTGCTGATTGCTCGCACCTCTGGGGTGTTATCGCTGATTTTGCTCGTGCTGACTGTGGTGGTGATTATATTGGCACCGCAAGTTATTGCCCTGTTTGCCCCCGGATTTATTGGTGATGCCCAAAAATTTGACACCGCAGCCGATTTATTGCGTTTGACTTTTCCGTATTTGCTGTTTATCTCAATGACGGCTTTTTTTGGCAGTATTTTACAAAGCTATGGTCGTTTTGCCGCCCCTGCTTTTGCTCCTGTACTGCTCAACCTTGCGATGATTGGCGGTGCTTTGATTCTTGCACCAATGATGGATACACCCATCATGGCATTGGGCTATGCCGTTGCTGTCTCTGGCATATTGCAGCTGGTTATTCAGCTGCCGCAGTTGTGGCAACAAAAACTGCTTGTTGCTCCCAGTATCAATTTTCATGACGATGGCGTCAAAAAAATTCTAAAGCTCATGCTGCCAGCAATTTTTGGTGTTTCTGTTACTCAGATTAACCTGCTATTAAGTACGGTATTTGCCTCACTGATGATGGCAGGGTCAGTCTCTTGGATGTATGCTGCCGAACGCCTAAGCGAACTACCACTTGGGCTGATTGGCGTGGCAATTGGCACGGTGATTTTGCCAAGCCTTTCTGCAAGTCGTGCCAAAGCTGACCAAGAAACTTTTGTCAAGACGCTTGACTGGGCAGCACGGCTGATTATTCTGGTGGGACTGCCTGCAAGCCTTGCCATGTTTGTGCTGTCCAATGTGCTGATGGACGCTTTGTTTGTGCGTGGCGAATTTGACGCCAACGATGCCTTGATGAGCGGTGTGGCACTAAAAGCACTCTCTGGGGGCATCTTGGGCTTTATGCTCATTAAAATTTTTGCCCCTGCGTTTTTTGCCGATCAAGACACCAAAACCCCTGTCAAAGTTGGCATTATTTCGGTATTTGCCAATATGCTGTTTAGCGTCCTGTTTATTGGGATATTTTATTTGGCACGCCTGCCGTTGCATGGCGGCTTGGCACTGGCAACCACCGCTGCAAGTTTTGTCAATGCTGCACTTTTGTACTTTATCTTGCGCCAAAGAGGCATTTATCGCTTTGGCAAACCATGGCGAAAACGCTTTGCCCAATTTATCATCGCCAGCACCGTCATGGTGATTGCCCTGTATCTGCTGCTGCCATTTTATCCAGCACAACAAACTCAGTGGTATAAGTTACTGTGGTTATTAATCATTTGTTTGGCTGGTGCTGCCGTGTATGGTGTGGCACTGCTTGCCACAGGATTTCGCCCCAGTCAGTTGCGCCATCATTAGATGCCAAACAAAAGACACAAGCCATACAAATATTACACAAAAATACTTGTAACTTATGATAATCATCGTAAAATAGCTATTGTGGTGAAATTACCAAGTATGGCATCATGCCCAAACCAACAATTGATTAAGGAAATTCTATGCTAAACACTTCTATCAGTCAGCCTGTTGCTACCAATATTGATACAACGCTGAATCTTGAGCAAATCCGTGCCGAATGCCAAGCACTGGCAAAATCCCGAGCCAAAATATCTGCTGGCGTGGCAGTGATTCCATTGCCATTTTTGGATGTTGCGGTTGATGTTGCCATGCTAAGCAAATTATTGCCTGAAATTACCGCTCGCTTTGGACTAAAAGACGAAGCGCAACTTGCAGGCAATGAAACGCTCCGTGAACAAAATCTCAAAGACCGCATCATCGCTGTTGGCGGCTTGATTGCCGCTCGTGGCGTGGTAAATAAAACCGTGCAAGGCTTTGGTGGTCGCTTTATTGGCAAGCAAGTCAGCAAATATATTCCACTGGGCGGCTCAATGGTTGCAGCAACTTTGGGTTATATGATTTTTAAGAAAATCAGCTTTGACCACATCGAAGAATGCTACGCCATCGCCAAAAAAGCCCAACGAGAGGCTTTGGCAGCAACTCAATAAATAACTGCTGTCAATTTATTGGTATTTTTAAATAAATAATTAAAAAAATACCAAAATTTGCACAAAAATCTCAGCGATAAGCCTTGAGCAATTCTCATTTTCACTTGCTTTAAGGCTTTTGCGAATTTTTGGTATATTTTTTCACTTTTGGCATAACAAAATAACAGGTTTTATTTGAGAAAATTGCCCAAACACGCTACAATAAGCCAGTTTTGGGCATTGCCCTTTCTTATTAGTTATTCTTTTGGGCAAAATGCCCCAGCCAACCGCTAGCATAAGGTAAAAACATGACTTTTGTTGTAACTGATAACTGTATTTTGTGCAAATACACCGACTGTGTGGAAGTATGCCCTGTAGACTGTTTCTACGAAGGCCCAAATTTTTTGGTCATCAACCCTGATGAGTGTATTGACTGTGCCTTATGCGAGCCTGAATGTCCAGCCAATGCGATTTTTTCTGAAGATGAACTGCCTGCAGGTCAAGAAGAGTTTTTGGCACTCAACGAAGAGCTGTCAGGCGTATGGACAAACATCACCGAGAAAAAAGACCCGCTGCCTGACTACGAAAAATGGGACGGCGTTGAGGGCAAGATTCAGTACCTAGAACGCTAAATTCACACCAATAAACACGCTTGGAATCGTTATGCAAACACTGGCAACTTGCTTGGTCTTGATTGTTATTATTGAGCATTTTTTTATCATGTACCTTGAAATATGCAAGATTCCAAGCTCACAAGCTGCCCGCATTTTTGGTCTGCCGATTGAGTTTTTGCAACAAAAAAGCGTGCAAGTTTTGTTTAGCAACCAAGGGCTGTATAATGGCTTTTTGGCAACAGGGCTTGCGTGGGCGTATTTTTTTCGCCCCACAAGTTGCTCGCACTGATGCCAGTATTTTGTTTCTTGGCTTTGTTATTCTCGCTGCCATTTGGGGTGCCATCACCTCAAATCCAGCCATCTTAATCAAACAAGGACTGCCAGCAGTATTGGCACTGTTAGCGGTGCTGCTCATCTAATTTGGCATACACGATTAATTCAATCCCCCTTAATGCATTCACCCATCTGCTGATGGGTGTTTTTTATTACCTTGTCGCCAGCACAAGTTTATCATGATATTTTTTCATGTTTCTTTGAAAATATTGACACTTATTCATCATAAAAGTCCGTTATAATGCACAATTTTTATTAATCATAAATAATAGCAAAATATCGGTTATGAATAACAGCTCTCATCTTGCACAGCATAATCTGGCTTATGCCATCAATCACACCCCCATGCACCGCTACCAATGGCTGATTGTTGCTTTGGCAGTTGTCCTAAATATGCTTGATGGCTTTGATGTACTGGCAATCGCCTTTACCGCCAAAAGTATCCAAAACGAGCTGGGGCTGACTGGCACGCAAATCGGCAGTCTGATGAGTGCAGGATTTATTGGCATGGCGATAGGCTCTATGGGACTTGCTCCATTTGCTGATAAATTTGGTCGCCGTCCCTTATTAATCATCGCAACCGCCCTATCAGCACTTGGTATGCTGATGACTTATTTTGCCAGCACGGTCGAGGGCATCGCATTGTCGAGACTGATTACAGGCGTGGGCGTGGGTGGGATTTTGCCCTGCACCAATGTCATTGTCAGCGAATACGCCAATCAAAAATGGCGTGGTCTGGCAATCGCCATCTATGCCAGTGGCTTTGGTATCGGTGCAATGCTTGGCGGTCTGTCGGCAGTCATTTTGCAAGATGAGTTCGGCTTTCGTTCGGTATTTATGACAGGTGCTGTTTTGACAGGCTTGGCACTTGTTGCCATCATCGCTCTGTTGCCAGAGTCTGTGTCATTTTTAAACCAACAACAACCAAGCAACGCCGCCAACAGACTAACCAAGATAGCCAACAAAATCGGCAAAACAGGCGACTGGCGACTGCCGCCTCTTAGCAAGCAATCAAAACAAACCACCGCCATCAGCCAGCTGTTTACTAGCCAACAATACAAAACCACCCTGCTAATTTGGCTTGCGTTCATTGCTGTTATGTCGTCTTTTTATTTTGTCAGCTCTTGGACGCCTGCATTGCTAGAATCCTCAGGATTGGCAAAACAACAAAGCCAAACAGTCGGTATGGCGATCAGCATCGGCGGTGCGGTCGGCTCGTTGATTTTTGGCTTCTTGGTGAGTCATCTTAGCCCAAGATTTACCCTGATGACATTTATCGCATTATCATCGCTTGCCATCATTGCTTTTGTTTTTAGCCCCAATCTTGCCATCGCACTTGTTTTTGCTGTGCTTATCGGTGCTTTGATAAATGGTTGTATCACAGGCCTGTATGCCATCAACCCAACTCTATACAAGCCAAGTTTTCGCAGCACAGGCGTTGGTACAGCAATCGGCATCGGGCGACTTGGCTCAATCGCCTCACCAATTTTGGCAGGCAAGCTGCTTGATTTGGGCATTGGCAAAGATGATTTGTACTTAGGTGCCAGTGGCGTTATTTTGCTTGCCTGTGTCGCTGTGTATTTTTTGCACATTCCCAAGCAAACTGACTAAAAGCATAATTCGATAACAATTAACACTTTTATCAAACCAACCAGATGAGGATTTAGCCATGTCAAAACTATTTGCAACTGCCACCGTGCGTCATCAAGCCCCTTATCGTAACGATGTCGTTGGCTCATTTTTACGCACCCAAGCCTTAATGACTGCCAAAGAAAAACTCAACGCAGGCACAATAAGCAGCGATGATTATCAAGTGATACTTAAGCAAGAAATCAGCAAATTGGTCGAAAAACAAAAACAGCACGGTCTTAATGCCGTCAGCGATGGTGAATTTAGCCGTGTATGGTGGCATTTGGATTTTTTGGCGGACTTAGAAGGAGTGCAATGGGTAGAGACCGAGAATTTTTCCGTGCAGTTTAAAGATGCCAAGCCAAAAAGCCACAGTGTAACCATCACCGACAAGATTGATTTTTCGGACAAGCATTCATTCATCAATGCCTATCAGCTTCTTGCCGATGCTGCAGGCGAGACGCCGACCAAATTTACCATTCCCTCACCCTCAATGCTGCATTTGGTTGCCTGTGTGCGTGATCCAAACCATCAACCAATTGATCGCTACCAAGATGAAGCAGTGCTGTATCGTGATATTGGCGATGCTTATATCAAGGCAATGCAAAAATTTTATGCAATGGGGCTAAGAAATCTGCAACTTGATGACACCAGCTGGGGTCAATTTTGTGCGGTGGATAAGCGTGCCGAATTTGCCGCTCGTGGCTGGGATTTTGACAAACTTGCCAAAGATTATGTTGCTATGATTAATCGCATCGTTGATGCCAAGCCTGCCGACATGACCATCACCATGCACATTTGCCGTGGCAATTTTCGCTCCACATGGTTCTCAGAAGGCAGTTATGCCCCTGTTGCCGAAGTGCTGTTTGGCAGCTGCCGTGTTGATGGATTTTTCTTAGAATATGACAGCGATCGGGCTGGCGATTTTGAACCATTAAAGCACATCAAAGACCAGCAAGTCGTGCTTGGACTGATTACCTCAAAAACAGGCGAGCTTGAAGACAAAAATGAAATCATCGCACGCATTCAAGAGGCGACCCAATATATGGACATTAATCAGCTGTGCCTAAGTCCGCAATGTGGTTTTGCCAGCACCGAAGAAGGCAACATTCTCACCGAAGAAGCCCAGTGGGCAAAAGTCGCACTCATTCGTGAAATTGCCGATGAAGTTTGGGGTGCGTAGGCTCACCAAAAAGCACCCGATAAACAATTGGGTGCTTTATTTATTAGTATTAATAAACAATGCTTATTTAATCTTTGATAGGTGTTTTGTTATAAAAGAGCAAATTTTCGTACGCCCCAAGCCCTTGTTTGATTAACTCTGGCAAATGATGAATATTTGGCAGTACTTCGCCACAAGCAATCAGCCCAAAGTCAATGCGGTCTTGATAATTGGCAAAGCTGATATTCAACGCCTGCCCATCAAACAGCACAGAAGCAGGATAAACAGCTGATAATCTTGCACCATTTAGGTATAATGGCGTATTGTCATCACCAGGGATATTGGAGATTACCAAATTAAACGCTTGTTTTTTTGGATACAATCGCAGTGCCAAATTCACCCCCGCCCACGCATAATGTGCAGCTGTATAATTGATAAATTGTGCCTGCGTCATACGCTGCATTCGTGCTTTTCCAGCTTGAATGCTTTGACTTATTTTGTTAATTCTAACTAACAAATCCTCGTCAGCCGTTCCCAGATTTGTCGGGATAAAAGAAATCTGATTGCCCAGTGCTGTATCATTATTGCGTAGCGAAATTGGCACAAAAGCAATCAGCGATTTGCTTGGCAGAGCATTTTGCTGACAAAGATAAGCTCGCAGTGCATAAGCACACACCGCCAAAATCACATCATTGGTTGTCAGCCCAAGCGTTTTGGCAATCTCCACAAAGCGTGATTTTTGTAGTGCAATTGCCAAAAAATCTCGCCGTGTGGTGATTTTTTGATTAAATAGCGATGGCGGTGCTTGCAAACTGCCAATAAACGCCTCTGTCTGCCCTTGACGATACAGCTTATAATCTTGCTTTAGCTCAGCCAGTACAGGCGTAATGCTACCAAGCTGCTCTGTTAGGTGTTTTAAAAATGACTTATTTTGCCGCACAAAACTGCTCTGACGCTGGCGAATTTGTCTTGACCAAAGCGGCTGTGGCAAAACCTCGTCAGCTCGCCCAGAAAGCAAGCGTTGGAATAATCGCATCGCTGCCACGCCATCAAGCACCGCATGATGAATCTTAAGGTACAAAGCAAATCGCTTGGGGGCGTTTTCATGCTCTGGCTGCAAGTTGCTGAATAAGTGCAGCTGCCACAGCGGTCTGTCTTTTGACAAACGCTCTTCGTGCAAATTAGAAACTTTTTCTAGCAATTCGGACATTTCGCCAGTTTGTAGGCGATGATGGTAACAATGCTTGTGCCAATCAAAGCGGCTGGTTTTTTGCCAAAAAATCCCTGCAAGTTGTTGATTAAATGGGAAATTCGGCAAATTATCAACATCCGCCTGTCCAAGCAGTTGGGCAAAATACCGTGCCTCGTCTTGACTGGTGCTGTGCTTTGGCAATTCAAATACACAAATCCCTGCCACATGCATCGGCTGCTTGGCATTTTCTAACAATAAAAACAATAAATCAACAATGCCAAGCATACGCACAATCTACCGTCCTTAAAAAACTGTGCCTATGATAGCAAACTTTGCGACATTTGATAAGTCTTTCATGATTATTTTTTAATATTTAACAAACAAACAGTTATTCACATCAGTCTGTTAATTTAAGTGAAAAAATACCCCGTCTGTGGCGAGCTTGCCTGTGCCATGTAGCGTGGCGACATTCGCCCTGCCAAAAACGCCGCACGCCCAGCCTTGATTGCATATTGCATCGCCGTTGCCATCAAAGTGGGATTTTTTGCATGAGCAATTGCCGTATTCATCAGCACGCCATCGCAGCCAAGTTCCATGGCAATAGCAGCGTCAGAAGCCGTACCAACTCCAGCATCAACCAGCACAGGCACTGTGCTTTGTTCGATAATCAAGCTAAGCGTATGGCGATTGAGCAGACCCAAGCCAGAGCCAATCAAACTCCCCAGCGGCATAATCGCCACACAGCCCATGCTTGCCAGCTCATTTGCCACGATTGGATCGTCAGAAGTGTACACCATGACCTCAAATCCATCATCAACCAGTTGCTTGGCTGCTTTGACCGTCTCAATGACATTGGGATACAGGTTTTTTTCGTCGCCCAGCACCTCAAGCTTGACCAAATTATGCCCATCAAGCAACTCCCTTGCCAACAAACAGGTACGCACCGCACTGGATGCATCAAAACAGCCTGCCGTATTTGGCAAAATTGTATATTCCGTTGGCGGAATAATATCGAGCAGATTTGGCTCATTGGGATTTTGTCCGATATTGGTGCGGCGAATGGCAACGGTAACAATTTCTGCACCACTTGCCTTGATTGCCTGATGAGTGGCGTGCAAGTCTTGATATTTGCCTGTGCCCACCAATAAGCGAGAATCAAACTCTCTGCTGCCAATTACCAATTTGTCTGCATTCATCATCCTTTGCCCCAATAAAAGTCATCAGCTGCATTGTATCGCAAAGCCATCAAGATAACAATGCCAATCAAGGACAAAATCAACAAATCACACCACAAAAGCAAAGCCTACCGACCATCATTAAGCAATCTGTTAAATTATAATTTATAATAATTGATAAATAATACGCATCGCCAGCAATTCTCTTGCTCACCAATACACCACCAAAGCAGCCCGATGACAGTAACAGCTTTTGTTGCTACGCCAAAGTTTTGCTCAGCTTATTGCGTTGATTGTCAATTTGTTGGTTGCTTTTTCTCAGATTTTTGGTAAATTTTTATAAATAATTATTAAATATATTATAAATTAACCAACTGGTTTTTGACATCGCTTAGGCTTTTTTATACCAAATCTAAAGTTTGTTGCATTGACAGATACGGTGTCATAAGCAGCCCATTTGACAAATTCCACAACCACCATCTACTCAAACTCCCCATAGTTTGAGATGATGATAAGTTTGAAAAACGCTAGCAAGCGTTGGTCATGTAGGGCGAAAATAAAGCAACAAAAAAAGCCCAAGCTAATGGCTTTGGGCTTTATAATATTGAAATTTTACAAGAAAATGGGGCGACTAATGGGACTCGAACCCACGACAACCGAGATCACAACCCGGGGCTCTACCAACTGAGCTATAGCCGCCATAAATACAACAGGCAAATGGCACGCCTGGCAGGATTCGAACCTGCGACCACCTGCTTAGAAGGCAGATGCTCTATCCAACTGAGCTACAGGCGCTCATGATTGGCTTTCGCCAACAAAAAAAGCCTGTTCGGCTTTAAAATGGTCGGAGTGGAGGGATTCGAACCCCCGACCCTCTGGTCCCAAACCAGATGCGCTACCAAGCTGCGCTACACTCCGATTTTCAACTTCAAGTCTTGACTTGCTAATCAGCTCGTCGTTGTGGTGCGTATGATACAACCAAGTCGGCTTACTGTCAAGAAATAAATTTCAAAAAAATTCAGAAAATTTATAACTTATTGATTTTTATATATTTTAATCTTTCGTGCCTGACTGATTGTCATCAGTATTACGAACGATAGTCATGCCATGTACCACTGCCGCTCTGGTACCACCTGTTAAATGAATAACGGTGCGACCACCATCTAACTGCTCAATAAGTTCCGCTGCTTTTTGTGCTTTTGTGCCACCGCCACACAAAACATAAATATCACCCTGCGTTTCGTCAATCAGCTGCCGATTAATCGTTGCCAATGGTTGATTGGTCGCATATTCAATATGCCCCTGTTGATATTTGTCAGCATCACGCACATCCCAAATAATCTTATCCGCTGTCGGTGTAAATTGGGTAATATCCAGCGTCTTAATCATCACTTATCTCCAAAATAGCCAAATCATCTGCAAATATCATACCAACACGGACGGTTATTTACAACACAACCTTGCCATTTTATGATATTATCTGTGCAGTTATGCTTTTTGTTATTTTTATCACTCATCAAGTTGCATTTATATGTCAGCACTCCGCAAACATCGCTCATTTTTTCGCAGTAAGCGGCAAACCACCCCAGCAAGCGTTGCTGGCAAAAGCCTTGCGCTCTGTGGACAGCATGGGGTCTGACCGCTGTATGGCTACACAAGCCCATCGGTGCTGGCAGTTATGCAATCATTGCCCTATTGCCCATTATCTTTTTGGCAACTTTTTACAAAAAACCAAAATACGCCAAAGCTCTTTTGCTCATCAGCTTGATTATCATTACTCTGTGGTTTGTCGCCATGCAGCCCAGCAACAATCGGCCGTGGCAAGATGAGGTGCTTCAGCAATTAAGCTATGAGCAGCAAGGCGATATCATCACCATTAACAATGTACGCAACTTTGATTGGCTAAGTGAAAACGACTACATTGCAAACTGGCAAACTCGCCGCTACGATTTATCCAAGCTACAGACACTGGATTTGTTTGTTTCCATTTGGGATAACGAAAATATCGCTCACACGCTGTTATCGTTTGGCTTTTCAGACGGTCAGCGATTGGTATTTTCTATTGAGATACGCAAAGAAATTGGTGAAGACTTTTCATCAATTGGGGGATTTTTCCGTCAATATGAACTGACCATTGTTGCCGCTGACGAAAAAGACATCATCTATACACGCTCCAATGTTCGTAATGAGCGAGTGTATCTATATCCGCTAAACTACCCCAAGCCTTATATTCGTAAGCTATTCATGAGCTATTTACAAGCTGCCGAAGCACTAAAAGACACTCCCGCTTGGTACAACACCCTAACCGCCAACTGCACCACAGAGATTTTTAAGCTTATCAAAGACATCACGCCCTACCCTCGCGATTATCGGATTTTGGTATCGGGCAGGCTGCCAGCATACCTGCACGAACTTGGTGTGATAAATCAGCAATACTCATTGCAAAACTGGAAAGAAATGGCGTTTATCAATCCAAAAGTCGCCGCTTATTCGGCAAAAAACCCCATTTCCTCCCAACAATTTTCACAAAAAATCCGTGAAAATTTACCTCCTGCCACCGAGCCTGAGCCAGCAAAAAATTAAACCAAAGCAAATAAAATAATATTTTTCAATGAGTTAAATCAAAACACTGCAACCTACCTCCCAAATTCACCACAAACCGCCGCATCATTTGTCAGATTTAACAATCAGTGCTTTATCTACAATAAAGCACTGCGATTAAGCCACTCCCCCAAGTGTATAATGGCTAAATCTTGTCAGTTGCAAAAAAAATAAATCATCTAAAATCAAAATCTTATAAAAATTTTCTCAAGTAAATAAAAAAACCCTTGCCAAAATACAAAAATCATATATAATACCCATCATCAAGACAACGCAAGTTTTCTTAAGCAACAAATTGGGGACGTGGCGAAATTGGTAGACGCACTGGATTTAGGTTCCAGCGCCGCGAGGTGTGAGAGTTCGAGTCTCTCCGTCCCCACCATATCAACCAGTGATGTTCACTGGTTTTTTTATTGGCAAATTTTTGCTCAATGAGCAATTGCACTTGCCAACGCCATTCCTTGCACCGTACTGTAGCAAGAAACCTGTTAGGGTGTGCAGTGCTATTCGGTAGATGCCGCCTTCTTGCTATTTTCTCTTAATTCTTTTTTTAAATCAAAGTTTTGATTAGCTTGTAATGCCCGTGGATTTTTGCCACCCCACCCGTATTTGCGGCATTTGCTATCAGCTGCCCATGAAACATTAATAAAAAATTTTTCTTTTTGATCTCGGAAGCTAAAATCCATACCAAATTTAATCACAGTTTCCTCTTTACAGTATATATACCCCTCTGGAGTTTTAACAGGTGTGATTTTTTTCTTATTTATATTTTTTTAACCTTGTCACTTTTATCTTCTAAAAATGATCTAGTCAAAGAGCGATGAGAAAATTTACCCTTACTTATATAGCTCTCATTATCATAGGATTTATCAAAATCTGTAAGTTCATTCATAAGTTGCATTGGCTGTGGTTCAAAAAGTATACTGACCAAACCCAGCCATAATTGATATAGTGAAACAATAAATCAAACGCTTTAAAATGGTTGGCTAACTTCTTTAAAAAACAGCAAGTATGAAAACAATCAATAATGTTTTGTAATAATAGAAAATAGCACCATATTTATCAATCAAAGTGCCGATATACATTGGTGCAAAAATAGAAGATACCACCTCTAATACCATTGCCAGACCAAAAAAGCGATACTTTGTGTCATTTGCAACAAATGAACGGCTGATGCGACCAACAGCAATGCCTTAATCACATTCAACAATAGCTCTGCTATGAATATTCTTGCCATAAAATATACTCATTTGCCCATTGTATAAAATCATCATAACAGAGTGCTGCTTGTGGCTCGTCTTCGCTTGCAAAAATTGCAGTACAAATTCCTTGCACATTAGAGACAGTAGGATGAATGGTTTGTTCAGCCAAAACATCACAATGGTAGTCTACAACATGGGTTAAATCGCAAGTTTTTGCAATATGTTTTATTTTGGCGCGGACTCGTCCCAAGCTAAACACCACCCAACCACCACTTGTTGTGTTGTTTTTTTGTTCAACCTTTGCTGGTCTTTGATGATATAAAGTATCTAGCAACCAAGCATTTAAATCGACACCGCGCACCAAATCATTGGTTTGATTGATTCCTGCTCCACCTGTTCTGCAAGCAATTTCGCACAGAACAACGGTATCATCTTGATCAATAAAATATTCGGCATGAAATGTAAAAGCCATAGGAACATCAATGGCACTCAACACCTCTTCATGAGCCTTTTTTAATTTTTGATACGTCGCTGATTGATTGGGCAATAAAATTGACCCCAATGAAAAATTATGATAGAAATCATCAATCAAACCGTGAATGTATTCGCCACAAGACAAATATTGTATTTGATTGTTATAGCAAAAACCATCAACATGATATAATTTTCCCTCAACATAACTTTCAATCATTAAACTAGGTTCGGTAAATCCATTGCTACGAAAATCTGATTGAGCAAACGCCTCTATATCTGCAACCGATCTTAAAATTTGCGTACCAACACCTCCGCCACCCTCCTGTTGCTTCACCACTACAGGAAAGCCATTTTTTTGGATAAAATCATGAATATCTAACACAGATTTTACCTCTGCAAAACAAGGGGTCTTAACACCTTTAGATGAAAAATAATGTTTCATCGCTATTTTATTTCTAAAGATACGCAATATGTTTTCAGGAATATGGTCAAGGCCAAGCCACTGATTCATTCTGTGCGCCCTATACAAATCAAACTCAGCTACAGCAAAAACAAGCTTAATTTTGGCAGTTAAATGAAAATGGTACACATAATTTTCAAGCTGTCCACTTTTATCATAATTGCTCACCAAGACAAAACTACACACCATCCCTTCAATCATCTGGGCATATTTTGCACAAGTTGCTGTCATTTTTTCCTTAGAAGCCAGTACAACCACCTTGTCTTTTGAGGCAAACTTTTTTAATACTGTATATAAAGCATATAAATTGCCTCTGTGCAAAAGAATAATCACTGAAATTTACTCAACTATCGCTTGGGTTAAAAATTGATTACGAATTTTATGGGCAATCATCACACATTCATCAAAATCATTAGCATAAACCACTGCCATGGTATGACGCATTGCCGAACACTCTGGGCGAATAACACACTCTCCTGGGCTGATATTTATCTCAATTTCATCAATATAATCGCCATAATCTTGCAAATCAGGCATCTTCACATAAGTGGCACCTTCTACAAAGTTGGTAAAAATCACATGGGCAAATTTGGCCTTAATGGCTGCAGGTGTATATGCAATATGTGCAAGCTGGTGCAAATAGGCTTCGATTAAATCAACGCCAGTGGTCAAACGCACTAGGCTTACAATGCGATCGCCACCTGTGCGAGAATGCCCCTCTACAATATGCACACCCGTTTGGTTGATAATAATTTCGGTGTGCGAAGGCCCTTCTTGCAATTCCACCAAATCCAAAAACTCTTTAACTTTTTGTATTATCAAACTGTAGCTGGCATCATCTAATTTGGGTGGCATGATATGACCAGTTTCAATAAAATCTGCATCAATGAATTTTTTGGTAATGGCGATAATCTTATGTTGCCCATTATCGCTCAAAGCCTCTACACTATATTCATCACCATGAATGTATTCTTCCACCAGCACATATTCAAGTTCTTGATATTTCTGAACAAAAAGTTCAGTGTCTGTTTTTCCAACAAAATAACGCCCAATCAAACGGCTGCCGAAACCATCTACTGGCTTAACAATTACATCAAAATTAATACTGTTCAATAACGATTGCAAATGCGATACTTTTGTTAATTTTGACCACATGATAAAATGCTCTGCCAAACAATGTCTCATTGCTTCTTTATCACACAATCTTTGTACACAAGATACGCTATTTGCCCGAAGATGATAGCATTCATTCAACTTGGCTGCCAATAACAAATACCCTTCGGTAAAAGAAACAAACTTGCAAATTGTGAGCTTGGAGCAATAAGCACCTAACACATGTGTGATTGCATCGTATGTGATTGCATTTAAACCAATTTGAATATAATCATCACGAAAAACGAAATGTTCTTTTGTTTGGCGAATATCAATAATTTTTAAGCCCCTAGGGGCTCTGCGTAAAATCGCTTCGTTTGCACCAATTATAACAACCCACATACACGCTCTCCATTAATCATTTGTGTTATTTTTAAGACTATGTTTTTCATAAAGTATTGCACATCATTGGCATCAAACAACGAACGCCTATATTGCATTCTCAATAAAAATTCGTCCTGATAAGCATCGATATAAAGCATCATGTCAAATTTCACATCAAAACCCAAATCCTGATGCAAGATGCCATCCGTCTTCATTGATAGTTTTTCTGATTTTTTATTTAATAAGCTAATAAAGAATGTTGTCAAAGGAAATCTGTCTTGATCAAAATGACAATTTTGCATTTTAACCAACTCATCATATTGCAAATCTTGGTACTTCATTGCTTGATATAAGCCATTATGAACATACTCTAAATAGCATTTGGTATTACGCTCCAAAACACCATTTAAAAAACTACGCACCGTAACTAATGAAATAAAATTCCCAATTACCTCTTCTTCGTATATAGTCATTCTGCCCAATGCGGGTGTCCCTACCACAACATCATTCACTTGATACTGCTCGTGCAAACACAAAAAATAACTTGCTAAAATTACCGTAAATGGCGTGCATTGCATTTTTTGAGCAAATAATTTAAGTTTTTTGGATAAATCAACATCAAGCAATAAAATACTCTGAAAACCTTTTGCATTAAAATCAGGATATTGGGTGGCAACATTAATTTTTTTATAGGGTCTTTGATACAGATTTTGCCAATATTGCAAAGAAGAATCGCTTGTACCGCAATGATTGAGTGAATATCTACTATACTGCAAAGGCTTGATAGATGGCGTTTTGCCGTTTAAGCACTCTATCAATTCTTGTTTAATTAGTCCTTGAGAATATCCATCACAAATTAAGTGATGGATATTCCATACAACCATTTGATAGCTTGGGCTTTGTACAAGCGTCATAGAAAATAATGGCCATGTTTGTATGTCAATTACTCTTGATGCCTGCATCAATCTGACTTGATTGAGTGTATTTTCAAAATCACCATCACTACATACAACTTGCGTTATTTTATGATTTTGATATACATCCTCTGGCACCAAATGCATTTTTTCATCAAGACAATATGATTGCAATGCATCATGGCGCGCAATCACAGCAATCAAAGCGTCTTGTAATTGTTGAATATCCACCCTTGAAAAATCCCATAGCACCAACATATTGCACCAATTACGATTGTACATTGGCATATAAATATTTTTGTAGCGTTTTTGTTGAGGGGTGAAAGGATAGCTAACAATTGGCACATCAAAGCTTTGAGCATCCTGAAAGAGCTGGGCATCTTCAGATGTATGCTTTGGCTGCTGATTTAGCCAATGACAAAAATCTTGAATTACTGGATGCTCATAAACAGACCAATAATCAATTTTTTTGCCAGTAGCACGCTCAAGCTCAATTGCAAAATAAGCAATGTCCAAAGAATCGCCACCAAGCTCAAAAAAGCTGTCATTTCGGGTAATCGCACCCTGATAACCTGTTACTTTACGCCAAATCTGATACAGTATATCATCATCTTGGACGTCAATGGTCTGCTGATTGGCATAACTCAATAAAGCTTGCCGGTCAATTTTGCCACTTGCTGTGCGTGGCATTTGTTCCAAATGATAAATTTGATTTGGCAAAATGGGCTGGTATAGCTTGTTTTTAAGTTGATCATACACCAAAGATTTTTGTAAAGATCCGGTATAAAATCCGATGATTTTGGACCTGCAATCTTGCAAAACAACACTTTGAGTAACACCCTCAATGGCCGCAAGATGAGTATTAACATCACTTAAATGCACTCGCACACCATTGACTTTTATTTGATCATCAACACGCCCTTGCACAAACAGTAACCCATCTTTTATCTCACCGATATCACCTGTTGGATACCATTGCTTTCCATCTTGCCATACAAAATTATCATACCCCAGATAGCCCAAACTTGGGTATTTGGTATGTATGAGAATCTGATTTTGATCATCTAATACAAATTCCGTATCAGGCAATGCCCTACCCACAGGAATGGCATCATAATTTTCTATTTGTGCCAAATCTCTGTCATAATAAAATTTTGCCAGCGTAGTTTCTGATGGACCATACAAATTAACTAAGCAATCAACCACAAAATACTGTTGTAAGTGATACACAGTGCTTTTTTGTAATTTTTCTCCTGCAAAAAATACCTTTGCCAGTGGCAGTTTAGATTGCCCCAACCTCATTGTGTTCAACCAAAAATCAAAAACTGAAGGCACGCCATACAACACACTGATTTGTTTGGTTTTAAGCCATTTTGTTAGACACTCACCCGATTGATACTTCAAATCAATATTAGGAATAACCAATGTTGATCCCGAGATTAAAGTTGTAAAAATTTCTCGATAAATCACATCAAAGGCACAATTTGTCGTATGTGCAACACGATATTTGACCTCATTAAAATAACGCTTCTTTTGCCAGCAAATAAAATGCACCAACCCCGCGTGAGAACCTAAAATAATCTTTGGCTCACCTGTCGATCCTGAGGTTGTAACCACATAGCCCTCATCCTTTGGATTGATTGGTTGCTCAATATTGGCACACAACGAGATAGTTGATTGATTTTTCTTAATGTCTAATAAATCTTTTTGATTAACTACTTTTTTACAATCTATTTGGGAGAGAATCTTTTGATTAAACTCTTCACCTCTCGCTGCATCCAATAGTACACAGCTTTTTTTATGTGCAAAAATGGCAAACATCATTGCAATCATTTCAACAGTGAGCAGAGCATCACAATGTATGGCGATTCTTTGAGTGGGAATTGTAGTTAGATATTGATAATAGATATGAGATAATTGCAATAATTTTTCATAAGAAATATATTGCATTGGACTTTCGATTGCAACATCGCGATTATTCTGAGCGACTTTTACAAATAAGCCAAATAAATTATCCATTTACCAAATATCCTTTATTTTCAACAGTATATTTTTTTATTCTATCATAATCATTAACATTGACAGTTTTGATCATCCATCTTTGTTTGGCAGATTCAATATGATTCATTGCCATAATTTTCTTACAATGTATGGAATAATTATTTTGTGAAGCAATTAAATCACCCGTTCTTAAATGAACACAAATTTTATTTTTATGCAATAAAGCGATTAGTTTTTCAATCAACGCTAGACCAACATCTGTGGTTGCTTTTGTACGATTTTCAAAAAAACGCAAATCCACACCATCAATATCACTTAATATTGGATGTAAATTTGCCTCACCCAATCTTACTAGGCTTTTATATGTACTCAAATCATCATACGGTGTATAGAACTGTGCTTTTGCTTGGTCTATGTTGGTTGTTTCTAAAATAAATTCATACAAGCCTCATGGAACTCTATTGCCTTCAATTAACTTGCTAATGCAATTTTTAAAAGCTTTATAGTCATAATAAGGATTATGAAGATTTAACAATATCGTTTGCAATTCCAAACTTTCATCCAGAGCCACTCGATACTTAATCAAGGTTTTTCCTAAAAATATCAATATCTAACCATTCTAGCATTTCATACGAATAAGCACAACTAAATAATCTCTAACCAATACAAATAACAACAAACCCCCTCCATCACTCGATGAAGGGGGCTTAAAAGGGATGCTGACGATGACCTACTCTCACATGGGCGAACCACACTACCATCGGCGCTAAGACGTTTCACTTCTGAGTTCGGGAAGGGATCAGGTGGTTCCATCTTGCTATTGTCGTCAGCGTAAAAGGATTAACAACGCTGTTATGAGTCTGTTATTTGCATTTAACTTGTTTTGTTAAAATCAATTCAAGATATTTTCTTTATCAAGCTTATTAGGTAAAATCTTTACACTTATTCATACTAAACCACTTGGGTGTTGTATGGTCAAGCCAAACGAGCAATTAGTATTGGTTAGCTACATGTATCACTACACTTCCACACCCAACCTATCAACGTCGTAGTCTACAACGGCTCTTTAGGGAAATCTTATCTTGAGGTGGGCTTCCCGCTTAGATGCTTTCAGCGGTTATCCCATCCGAACATAGCTACCCGGCAGTGCTACTGGCGTAACAACCGGAACACCAGAGGTTCGTCCACTCTGGTCCTCTCGTACTAGGAGCAGATCCTCTCAAATTTCCAACGCCCACGGTAGATAGGGACCGAACTGTCTCACGACGTTCTAAACCCAGCTCGCGTACCTCTTTAAATGGCGAACAGCCATACCCTTGGGACCTGCTTCAGCCCCAGGATGAGATGAGCCGACATCGAGGTGCCAAACACCGCCGTCGATATGAACTCTTGGGCGGTATCAGCCTGTTATCCCCAGAGTACCTTTTATCCGTTGAGCGATGGCCCTTCCATACAGAACCACCGGATCACTAAGACCTACTTTCGTACCTGCTCGACTTGTGGGTCTCACAGTTAAGCGCGCTTTTGCCTTTATACTCTTTGAACGATTTCCGACCGTTCTGAGCGCACCTTCGTACTCCTCCGTTACTCTTTAGGAGGAGACCGCCCCAGTCAAACTACCCACCATACATTGTCCTTGATGTTGTTACATCTAAGTTAGAACCCCAACATAACCAGGGTGGTATTTCAAGGTTGGCTCCATGGCAACTGGCGTCGCCACTTCAAAGCCTCCCACCTATCCTACACAAGTTAGGTCAAAGTTCAATGTAAAGCTGTAGTAAAGGTTCACGGGGTCTTTCCGTCTAGCCGCGGGTACACAGCATCTTCACTGCGATTTCGATTTCACTGAGTCTCTGCTGGAGACAGCGCTGCCATCATTATGCCATTCGTGCAGGTCGGAACTTACCCGACAAGGAATTTCGCTACCTTAGGACCGTTATAGTTACGGCCGCCGTTTACTGGGGCTTCGATCAAGAGCTTCGCATACGCTAACCCCATCAATTAACCTTCCAGCACCGGGCAGGCATCACACCCTATACGTCCACTTTCGTGTTTGCAGAGTGCTGTGTTTTTAATAAACAGTTGCAGCAGCCTGGTATCTGCGACTGCCAACAGCTCAAAGAGCAAGTCTTATCACCATCAGCAGCGTACCTTCTCCCGAAGTTACGGTACCATTTTGCCTAGTTCCTTCAGCAGAGTTCTCTCAAGCGCCTTGGTATTCTCTACCTGACCACCTGTGTCGGTTTCGGGTACGATTTGTTTATGACTATCGCTTAGAAGCTTTTCCTGGAAGCAGGGTATTTGCCACTTCGCCAGTAAACTGGCTTGCTATCAGATCTCAGTAATAGTCTAGCGGATTTGCCTACTAAACCTACCTACATCCTTCCACCTGGACAACCAACGCCAGGCTGACATAACCTTCTCCGTCCCTCCATCGCATCATAAACAAGTATCGGAATATTAACCGATTTCCCATCGACTACGCCTTTCGGCCTCGCCTTAGGGGTCGACTCACCCAGCCCCGATTAACGTTGGACTGGAACCCTTGGTCTTCCGGCGAACGGGCTTTTCACCCGTTTTGTCGTTACTCACGTCAGCATTCGCTCTTGTGATACCTCCAGCATACCTTACAATACACCTTCACAGGCTTACACAACGCTCCCCTACCACTTAATTGAAACAATTAAATCCGCAGCTTCGGCTCCTAGTTTGAGCCCCGTTACATCTTCCGCGCAGGCCGACTCGACTAGTGAGCTATTACGCTTTCTTTAAAGGGTGGCTGCTTCTAAGCCAACCTCCTAGCTGTCTGTGCCTTCCCACATCGTTTCCCACTTAACTAGGAATTTGGGGCCTTAGCTGGCGGTCTGGGTTGTTTCCCTCTTGACGACGGACGTTAGCACCCGCCGTCTGTCTCCCGGATAGTACTCTTGGGTATTCGGAGTTTGCATCGGTTTGGTAAGTCGGGATGACCCCCTAGCCGAAACAGTGCTCTACCCCCCAAGGTATTCGTCCGAGGCGCTACCTAAATAGCTTTCGGGGAGAACCAGCTATCACCGAGTTTGATTAGCCTTTCACCCCTATCCACAAGTCATCCCCTACCTTTTCAACGGGAGTGGGTTCGGTCCTCCGGTGCCTGTTACGGCACTTTCAACCTGCTCATGGATAGATCACTCGGTTTCGGGTCTATACCCTGCAACTAAAACGCCCTATTAAGACTCGGTTTCCCTACGCCTCCCCTACACGGTTAAGCTTGCTACAGAATATAAGTCGCTGACCCATTATACAAAAGGTACGCCGTCACCCGACCACTTAATCGTTCTGCTGTTGTGCAAATTGCGATTTAATGCGGTTCATTAAGAAAGTTCTTATGCGACCATTATTTTTAATGGTTCGCTCTCGCTTTCTTGCCACCTGCTCGTTGATATAGGCTTCACAATAAACTATTTGCCATTTTCTTGCTCTGGTTGAGTAAGTTGTGCCATTATTATGATTAACAATTCTTTGTTTTAAATTGGTGGTAAAACCAACATAAAACTCATCATGATTGTCAATATTTTGTATGACATAAACATAATAAAAGTTCATGCTATCCTCAAAACGATTAAGTGGTCGGGCTCCGACTGCTTGTATGCACACGGTTTCAGGTTCTATTTCACTCCCCTAACAGGGGTTCTTTTCGCCTTTCCCTCACGGTACTGGTTCACTATCGGTCAGTCAGGAGTATTTAGCCTTGGAGGATGGTCCCCCCATCTTCAGACAGAATTTCTCGTGTTCCGCCCTACTTAATATGTTAAAATTGCAGTTTCGCATACAGGACTATCACCTACTATGGTTGGCTTTCCCACGCCATTTTGCTACTACAAATCTAATCGGCTACTCCCCGTTCGCTCGCCGCTACTTGGGGAATCTCAATTGATGTCTTTTCCTCGGGGTACTGAGATGTTTCACTTCTCCCGGTTCGCCTCATAAAATAAATTATGATACCTAAGTTATCTTAGGTGGGTTTCCCCATTCAGAAATCGCCGGGTCACAGGATATTGCCACCTCACCGACGCTTATCGCAGGCTATCACGTCTTTCATCGCCTCTGACTGCCAAGGCATCCACCATGTGCACTTCATTACTTGACCATACAACCCCAAATAGTTTGTTGTCGTATGGGTAATGTGTAACGATTCACCTATGTTTACGCTTGATTCAGTTCTCTTTACTTTGTATTGATTGCTCAATACTGGTTAATTATTTGTTGGAATAAATAATTAACCCAGACTCATTACATGTTGTTAAATAATGTTATAAACTTCGTCAGTTTATAGATAGTTTCTACATTAAGTAGAAAGAAGAAATCTTCTAAAAGATTGCTTATTTCTAATTAATGGTGGAGTTAAGGAGAGTCGAACTCCTGACCTCCTGCGTGCAAGGCAGGCGCTCTACCAACTGAGCTATAACCCCATAAATGGTGGGTCTAATAAGACTTGAACTTATGACCCCCGCGTTATCAACACGGTGCTCTAACCAACTGAGCTATAGACCCGAAAGCCGTTAAAAAATTGCTTTTGCAACCTTCTAACTTTTATTCAACTAAAGAACAACTTGTTGTGAATTCTTGCCAATCAGATAACTTCGTTAAGGAGGTGATCCAGCCGCAGGTTCCCCTACGGCTACCTTGTTACGACTTCACCCCAGTCATCGACCCCACCGTGGTGATCGCCCTCTTGCGTTAGGCTAACCACTTCTGGTGAGATCAACTCCCATGGTGTGACGGGCGGTGTGTACAAGGCCCGGGAACGTATTCACCGCAGCATTCTGATCTGCGATTACTAGCGATTCCGACTTCATGGAGTCGAGTTGCAGACTCCAATCCGGACTACGATTGGCTTTTTGAGATTAGCATCACATCGCTGTGTAGCAACCCTTTGTACCAACCATTGTAGCACGTGTGTAGCCCTGGTCGTAAGGGCCATGATGACTTGACGTCGTCCCCGCCTTCCTCCAGTTTGTCACTGGCAGTATCCTTAGAGTTCCCGACTTAAATCGCTGGTAACTAAGGAAAAGGGTTGCGCTCGTTGCGGGACTTAACCCAACATCTCACGACACGAGCTGACGACAGCCATGCAGCACCTGTATCACAGTTCCCGAAGGCACTAAGCTATCTCTAGCGAATTCTGTGTATGTCAAGACCAGGTAAGGTTCTTCGCGTTGCATCGAATTAAACCACATGCTCCACCGCTTGTGCGGGCCCCCGTCAATTCATTTGAGTTTTAACCTTGCGGCCGTACTCCCCAGGCGGTCTACTTATTGCGTTAACTGCGTCACTAAGTCTTCAAGAGACCCAACGACTGGTAGACATCGTTTACGGCGTGGACTACCAGGGTATCTAATCCTGTTTGCTACCCACGCTTTCGCACCTCAGTGTCAGTATGATGCCAGGAAGCTGCCTTCGCCATCGGTATTCCTCCAGATCTCTACGCATTTCACCGCTACACCTGGAATTCTACTTCCCTCTCACCTACTCTAGTTACCCAGTATCAGATGCAGTTCCCAGGTTAAGCCCGGGGCTTTCACATCTGACTTAAGTAACCACCTACGCGCGCTTTACGCCCAGTAATTCCGATTAACGCTTGCACCCTCTGTATTACCGCGGCTGCTGGCACAGAGTTAGCCGGTGCTTATTCTGTGGGTAACGTCAGGGCTAATAGGTATTAGCTATTAGCTTTTCCTCCCCACTTAAAGTGCTTTACAACCAAAAGGCCTTCTTCACACACGCGGCATGGCTGGATCAGGCTTTCGCCCATTGTCCAATATTCCCCACTGCTGCCTCCCGTAGGAGTCTGGGCCGTGTCTCAGTCCCAGTGTGGCTGATCATCCTCTCAGACCAGCTACAGATCGTCGCCTTGGTAGGCCTTTACCCCACCAACTAGCTAATCCGACTTAGGCTCATCTAATAGCGAGAGCTTACGCCCCCTTTCACCCGTAGGTCGTATGCGGTATTAGCTATCCTTTCGGATAGTTATCCCCCACTACTAGGCAGATTCCTAAGCATTACTCACCCGTCCGCCACTAAGTATCAGGAGCAAGCTCCCTAACTTCGTTCGACTTGCATGTGTTAAGCCTGCCGCCAGCGTTCAATCTGAGCCATGATCAAACTCTTCAGTTTAATCTTTTAAAGCTCATTTAGATATTACTAGCAAAATTTGCTCATCGTGTAAATGAATTAACTTTGAGATTTTTTGTCGAGATAATAAATAAATGATTTATTTTTTAATTTATTTAAGTATCTTGTATTGACAAAAATCCACACAAGTTGTTCTTTAGTTTGGATTTTAAATAGTTGTTGAACACTGTCGTCCAGTTGTTCAATGAGTTGCGTATTATATACGCTTTTAATTGTTTGTCAAGGGGTTTTAAAGATTTAAATTAAAAATTTTTATTTAAACTTTTTAACCCAGCAAATCAACCTAAGTGATTGATTTAGCTCAAGTTTTTTATTACTTGGCTTGCTTGAGTGGTGCGTATTATACGCACCAGAATTCATGTTGTAAAGGGGTTTTTTGGGGGATTGGGAATAAAGTTTGTAAGTTGTTGATTTTAGGGGGTTTGTTTTTTTTAATTTTTTTCGTTAAATTTGGTTATGCTATCAAGCAAAAAGCAAAATTATCATCAAAAAATAAAAATCCCCATCAAAAAATGGGGATTTTTAGGTTTAAGGAGAAATTAGCATGAGCCATGAATTAGAATTCATAGTTTACAGCTAGGTTGTAAGAAGTGCCTGCACTGTTGGTTGCCAAACCCAATTTGGTCGCAAATTGCTCATTGAAACGATAACCTGCACCAATTGCAACGGCAGTTTCAGACTTATAACCACCAACAGCTGCTGACACATTCACTTTGCCAACATTGTATGGCTGGAACAAACCCGCCAAAGCTGCTTGGGTTGCCATGCCCTGACGAGTTTCTTTTTCTAGACCGTCAAAGCGATTTGACAACGCATCTACTTGAGTTTTGTCAGCCTTGCCTGCCAAAGTATTTTCCACACCATCAACACGGGTTGTCAGGGCAGTTACATCTTGCACGCTGGCTTTTAGAGTTTGAATATTGGTTGCATTGCTGGCAATATTCACTTTGTTTTGCTCAATGTCTGCCACATTGGCTGCAACAACTGGAGTCAAAGCATCAATGCTTTCTTTATTAACTGTTGAAAGCAGTGCCACAGCATTAATATCTGCTTTGTTTTGTGCGATATCAGCTTTATTTTGTACAATATCAGCCTTGTTTAGCAAAATATCATTAGAATTTTGAGCGATTAATGTGTTTGCATTATCGATTTTTTGGCTGTTGGTTGCGATATTGGCAGCGTTTTTCTCGATAGCGGCTTTGTTGGTTGCGATATCAGCTTGGTTTTGTGCAATATCAGCTTTGTTTGATGCAACTTCATCGCTTAGCAATTCGATATTTAGTTTATTAACAACAATTGCTGCTTGATTTTGTGCAATCGCTCTTCTGTTTTCAACAACCACTGGGGCAATTTGAGCAATGTCAGCTTTGTTTTTGGCGACAACTGGTGCCAAAGTATAGATATCAGCTTTATTTTGTGCAACAACTGGTGCCAAAGCATCAATATAGGCTTTATTTGTATCAATTGCTTGCTTGTTTGATGCGATATCAGCAGCATTTTTCTCGGTAGCAGCTTTGTTGGTTGCGATATCTGCTTTGTTTTGTGCAATATCAGCCTTGTTTAGCAAAATATCATTAGAATTTTGAGCGATCAATGTGTTTGCATTATCGATTTTTTGGCTGTTTGTTGCAATATTGGCAGCGTTTTTCTCGATAGCGGCTTTGTTGGTTGCAATGTCATTGGTGTTTTGTGCAATATTGCGTTTATTGGTTGCAATATCATTGGTATTGGTTTGAATTTGGGTGGCACCAGCAGATTCTTCAAGTCTATCTAGACGAGTTGTAAGTCTGGTTAAATTACTGTTGGTAGTTAGCAGTTGGGTTTTTAGGGCGAACTTATCATCAGCCTCTGCCTTGGTGTAAGAAGCACCTGCTAGGGGGGGGGGTAACTGCTAGCAAACTGCTGACAAGTACAACCGATTTCTTGAGTTTCATGTCAAATCCTTAAGGTTGAAAGTTTAAATAAAATAAAATCACACTTATTAACAGTGTTCTATTATTCTAGTACAAATATTACACAAAAGCAAATAAATTTCTTAAATTTTTTAGCCCCCCCCTGATATTTTAAGTTATTGATTTTAAAATAAATTTTTATAATGATGGCTGTCTTCTTATGCCCATCTATCATATCCATATTCATTATTATCAGTTATATATTGATTATCATGCCATCTTGACAAGTTGCAATAAAATAAAAAAGCTTGGCGAAACACCAAGCCTTTGTGATAACGCTTTTTAACATCAGCCTTTTGCGATTAATGCAACCAAATCCTCCACTTCGGCAACTGTTGTATCAAAACTACACATCAAACGCACCACCTTGCCATCATTACCATCAAATCCGTCCCAATCATAAAATGCGTATTTTTGGCGAGCGGCGGCTGACTGCTGGTCGGACAATCTGACAAATACGCCATTTGACTGCACAGGATACAATGGCGTAATGCCCAGTGCTTGTAATTTTTCTGCCAACAAAGTTGCCATGTCGTTGGCATTTTTGGCATTTTCAAGATATAAATTATTGCTAAGCAAGGCGATAAATTGAGCAGAGATAAAACGCATCTTTGAGGCGGTTTGTAAGCCAACCTTACGCAAAAAACGCATGGATTGTGCCAGCTTATCATCAAAAGTAATCAAGCACTCGCCCATCATCATGCCATTTTTGGTGCCACCAAAAGACAGCATATCCACGCCAGTATCGGTAATCATCTGACGAAAGCCCACGCCCAAATGCACCGCTGCATTTGACAATCTGGCACCATCAACAAAGACTTTTAGATTATGCTCATGTGCCGTTTGGCAAATGTTACGCAGCTCATCAAGCGTATAACAAGTGCCGCATTCGGTTGTTTGGCTGATATACACGACCGCAGGCTGGGCCCGATGCTCACTGCCGATATTATAAAGCTGTGATTTGATAAGCTCTGGGCTAAGTTTGCCATCGGTGCTGGCAACTGGCAATAGCTTTAAGCCCCCAACCACCTGTGGTGCGGTGCTTTCATCTTGATGAATGTGTGCTGATTCGGCACAAATCACCGCTCCCCAGCGAGGCATTAACGCCTGCAGACCCAATACATTTGCCCCTGTGCCATTAAACACAGCAAACGCATGGGCATCTTTGCCAAAATGCTCACGGATGATCTGCTGCAAAGCATCGGTATATTCATCATAACCATAAGCAGCGACATGACCAACATTGGCATCAATCAACGCCTGCATAATCGCCGAATGCACCCCTGAATAATTATCCGATGCGAAAGTTTTGGCAAAAGATTGGCTCATATCACCTCCTTTAATAAAATTTATAAAATAAACTAATCAAAAATCTGTATTATATATTGACAATGCTATTGATTATAAAGCATTTTTGGCAAAAGATAAACCTTTTACAACCCAAACCATCAGCAACAAACCACTTATCATCTTAAACCAATCACCAGCTTCATTTGACTTTATATTATTTCATTACAAAAACGGTGCAGGAATATGGGCAGATTATTGTGCAGGAATTTTGCCTATTGCGATAAAATTTGCTACAATACAAGGTCTATTTTTATTTTTCCAATCGGTAGCGGTTATATGTTTGAAAGTAGCAAACATCACTACCAACGCCAACTTAAGGAGTTTTTATGGTCGCAATCACTTTACCAGACGGCAGCATTCGTGAATTTGACGGCGAAACCACCGTCATGCAAATCGCCCAAAATATCGGTGCAGGTCTTGCCAAAGCCACCATCGCAGGCAAAGTCAATGGCAAACTGGTGGATGCGTGCGACCCCATCACAGCCGATGCCAGCGTCCAAATCATCACCGCCAAAGATGCCGAAGGCGTAGAAATTATCCGCCATTCGTGTGCTCATTTGCTTGGTCATGCCGTCAAACAGCTATACCCTGAAGTAAAAATGGTCATCGGCCCTGTCATTGAAGATGGCTTTTATTATGATGTCTATAGCGAACGCCCATTCACCCCAGAAGATATGGCAGCCATCGAAGCACGCATGGTTGAGCTTATCAATCAAGATTATGATGTCATCAAAAAAATGACACCAAGAGATGAGGTGATTGAGGTATTCAAAGCTCGTGGCGAAGACTATAAACTGCGTCTGATTGACGATATGCCTGACGAAACCGCCATGGGTCTGTATTATCACCAAGAATACATTGATATGTGCCGTGGCCCGCATGTGCCAAATACTCGCTTTTTAAAGGCATTTAAGCTCACCAAAATGAGCGGTGCTTACTGGCGTGGCGATGCCAAAAATGAACAATTGCAGCGTATCTATGGCACTGCTTGGGCGGACAAAAAAGACCTAAAAGCCTACATTGAGCGTATCGAAGAAGCCGAAAAACGCGACCATCGCAAAATCGGCAAGGCACTGGAGCTGTTCCATCTACAAGAGCAAGCCCCTGGCATGGTTTTTTGGCACCCAAATGGCTGGACAATTTACCAAACGCTTGAGCAATATATGCGTCAAGTACAAAAAGACAATGGCTATCTTGAAATCAAAACGCCACAAATCGTTGATCGCAGCCTGTGGGAAAAATCTGGCCATTGGGAAAATTATGGCGAAATGATGTTCACCACCTCAAGCGAAAAACGAGACTATGCCATCAAACCAATGAACTGCCCTTGTCATGTGCAGGTGTTCAATCAAGGGCTAAAATCTTACCGTGATTTGCCGCTGCGACTGGCAGAATTTGGTGCCTGTCATCGCAACGAGCCATCTGGCTCGCTACATGGCATCATGCGTGTGCGTGGCTTTACCCAAGATGATGCCCATATTTTTTGTAGCAATGAGCAAATTCGCCAAGAGGCACATGACTTTATTAAACTTACCTTAAATGTCTATAAAGATTTTGGGTTTAATGAAGTGCAAATGAAGCTCTCCACCCGCCCAGAAAAGCGTGTTGGTGCTGATGAATTATGGGATTTGGCAGAAAAAGATCTGGCCGATGCACTCAATGATGCAGGTCTAGACTGGGAGCTACAAGAAGGCGAAGGGGCATTTTATGGGCCTAAGATTGAGTTTAGCCTAAAAGACTGCCTAGGTCGTGTTTGGCAATGTGGCACTTTGCAACTTGACTTTAACCTGCCTGAACGACTCGGTGCTGAATTTATCAACGAACAAGGCGAAAGAGAACGCCCTGTCATGTTGCACCGTGCGATTTTGGGGTCGTTTGAACGCTTTATCGGTATTTTGATTGAGGAATATGCAGGCTTTATGCCACCTTGGCTTGCCCCAACCCAAGCGGTAGTGATGAACATCACCGACAAGCAAGCAGCGGCAGTTGAAGCGGTGGTTGGCAAGCTGACACAAGCAGGTTTGCGTGCCAAAGCTGATTTGCGTAACGAAAAAATCGGCTTTAAAATTCGCGAACGCACCCTAGAACGCATTCCGTTTATGCTCGTTTTGGGCGACAAAGAAGTCGAAGAAGGCACAGTAAATGTGCGTACTCGCGAAGGGGCGAATTTGGGCAGCATGAGTGTCGATGCCTTTATCACCCTGCTCAATGAGGCCATCGCCCAAAAAGGCAATTATGTGGCAAAGACGGCGTAAAGATAAAGCCTTAAACCCCCCATCAAGCTTGACTTGGTGAGGGTTTTAAACTTGTCAGATGATAAACACCCTAGCGTAACGACCTTAAATTCTTACATCGCTAAGGTCTGCAACCTTTAATCACTCTGATCTGATCATCTCTGACACGCATATGCCCATGGCTCGGCTCTTGACTGTGGCATAAAATGCACAAGACCTTTAAATTACTAAGGCGGTTATTTTGCTTAACGCCATCAATATGATGCACATGTAATAAATTTTTATGATTGGTTAGATTGGCATGACATTTTTGACAACACCAATTAGCCTGCTGTCTTAGGCGTTGGGATATTTCTTCCCAATCTGCTGCATAACCAGCTCCGCCCTGTCCCACATCTTTTGGTTTGTGTTGTTTTTTTAAGGATAAACGCTGTCCATATTCTTTAAAATATTCAGCAATATCAAATCCATGATAAATTTGCGATTTTGATTTTTTACCACTGTCATAACCTTGGTAATTCAAATGCCGAAGACAATTTTTACAAACTTTTAACCCCACCTCTTCTTGCACATATTCATTACCAATTTTTCCATGCACCACAAAAACCCCATCTTGATTATTGGTAACTTGATATCTGTCATACCTCTTCTTAGCCTTCATATCCTGTAGTGTTCTACAAGTAGCAATATGAAATTTATTCCCTTCTCTCTCGCCAGCAATAACTTTGTCAATATAAAATCCATGATCAGGAATAAATAACAAAATTAGCTCATCTTGATATGTTAATACACCATCTACCGACACCACATCATCGGGATTGATAGATATACCCGTTCTCGTGCCTAAGTTTGGCAAGTCAAAAACAATATTGGGTCTTGGTGTCGTTTGGAGACTAAAAGGAACAAGTTCATCACTAATACTAAGTGCAATATTTTGTAATTGCTTAACAATTAGTGAAAGTGCATTTGCTTTATTAGCCATTACTGATAATCCTGCGTAATTTTTGCATACCCCACCCCAAATGACCACCCCATAAAAAACCACCAGCCAAGCCAATCTGCTCAACTGATGGTTTTGATGTCAATTTGCTTTTAAAACCCCACCCCCAAACTCACCCCACTCACCCAATCTTTGTTTGAAAAACCTGTGGGCTCGCTGATTGCTTTTGAGGTGAAAATGTCATAGTTAAAGCTTAAGTAAGGATTCTTGGTATTTGGCATGTATTGTCCTTTAATGCCAATGGCGGCACCTGCTAGATGCTGTCCCAGCAATAGCTCATTTTGGCTTTTGTTGTGGTTGGTGATGTAACCTGTATCCAATCCCAAATAGATGGCATGGCTTGATTGGCTGTTTGCTTTTTGCTGATTTAAAAAGCTTGGATAAAAGCTGATATCTTGTCTTACCAAGATGCTATTATCTGCTGATAATGAACGCTCCCCATCAAAGCCTCTAACAGTGTACCTACCACCAATTGCCATCTTTAAATCTGGTGTTAGACTGTCTGTGGCGTATTGGGCTTTGAGTGTGGTACTGTGGATGATGGGTAGTGGTTTGTTGTTAATGCTTGGGTTGTATTTACTTGTTAGATTGGCGTTTAATTGATAAATACCAACACGGGCAGAACCCTCATCAAACAGCTCTTCTGGTGAGGGCAAGGCATTAAAAGCTGCACTGCCGCGTTTATAAGAAATATCTGTCGTAAGTTGATGCTTGCCTTGTTTTAGGTAGGTTTCATGAGTAATGCCCATTTGATAACCAGCAATCTTACGAGTTTGTACATCGATGATTGTACCATCAATATCACTTTCTTGAGATTTGATAAACCCACCGACATACACATGGCTTTTGCTATGAGCATCTCTGTGTATTAAGTGTGATAATTTGGCATTATACCCACGAGAAGTACCACCATAAACATAATCTTGGGTGCTGCCTGCTACGGTTTGATGATAGGTGTAGCGATTGGCATTTAGTTGTAATAAACTATTTTTAATTGGCAATACATAACCAATACCATAATTCTTAGAGCCTTTGCTTTTATTAGACGGATAATCTTTATCGTCATTAAGCTGATTACCCAAATCCCGCCCAAAGCTTAAATAGAGTAAATCATTAAAATTTGCCAAATTATCCACACTCAAGGTTGCCATGCCTTGATATTTACCTGTGGATTTAGAGCCTGAATCATCGACGCTTAGACTGCCACGAATGCGGCGGTTTTGACTATAGTCAATTAAAATATCGCTAAAGCCAATACGCTTATCACCAGACGGCACAATCTTAAAATTAGCATCACTACTTGGCACGCGTTTAAAGTTCTCAAGCATGGTTTCTAAATCACGGATGTTTAATAGCTTGCCTGTTTGTGTGGTAAGTGCTGTGTCTAAAACAGCAGGATAAGCCATGTTTGTCTGTTTAACATAGACAGGCACTTTACTATCTGCTGTATTTACCAGCACTTTAGCAATCTTACCAGGAATTAAGGTTAATCTTAATTCACCTCCAGATAAATTCTGATCAGCCACCATAATACGACTGGTAACATAGCCTTGTTCAATTAAGCGGTTTTGTACACGAGTCAAGACAGCATTGATATCACCTACCGCCATACACTTGCCTAACACACTACCATTGCCCATAATTTCAGGAAGTAAAGCAAAGCCAAGCTTGTCTGCAAAGGCAATATCATCTTGTGATAACACCGAATAGCCAATCCGATAAATATCAAAGCAAATATTGCTATCATCTGCCAAAGCTTGCTCATCGTTGATGGCAGACGGGATGGAATCAATACCTGTTAATACCGTTGGATTGGGTACCAATTGGTTAAGCAGAGCTTGATTGCGAGCATCTTGGGTTTGCAGGAGGGCTTGGCTTTTGGTGTTGGCAAGGGCGATGCCGTGAGTAAAAATTGCTGTCATGCAAATAAAAAGAACGGAGTATCTAGCCATCACCAAATTTCCCAAAAATATCAAAAAGAATATATCAAGCGGTGTTAATCTGCACAAATTGTTAATTATTGCTATCATTATACTAAAATGTTACAATCATATCACTATTGTTTTTATCTGTCAGAGATTTGAACCGTGAACCATATTTATAAAATCGTCTTTAATAAATCCACACAGACTTGGATGGCGGTTTGTGAATATGCTCGTGGTGTGTCTTGTAACAGTGTCAGTGCTGGCAACAAGCCGTCAATAAAAGGCATGATGGGCAAAGTAACCGCTTTATCCTTTGCAGTATTTGTGGCTTTACAGTCAGCCCACGCCAACACCCCAACAACCATCTTAGCCGACAAATCCGCCGATAAATCACTACAACCCATTGTTCTACCCACAGCCAGTGGCATCACTTCAGTCAACATCACCACCCCCCAATGCTCGCGGTTTATCCAATAACCATTATAGCCAATTTGATGTCGGCAGTTCTGGTGTTATTTTAAATAACAACCGCCAAGCAACAAATACCCAAATTGCAGGCTTTGTGGCAGCCAACCCCTTTATGGCTCGTGGTGAAGCTTCTACCATCTTAAACCAAATCAATTCAAGCAAGCCAAGTCATTTGAACGGCTTCATTGAAGTGGCAGGTAAAAAGGCAGATGTCATCATTGCTAATCCATCAGGCTTAGTGGTCAATGGTGCAGGGCTTATCAATGCAGGCAATGCCCATCTGGCAGCAGCAGGCAGCCAAGTCAATCAAGGGCAGGTATCTGGTTATCAAGTCAGTGGCAACTCTGCTGCTCATATTGAAGTCAATGGCAAACTAAACCTACAAGGCACCGATTATGCCGCTTTAATTACCAAAACTGCCCAAATCAATGATAAGATTTATGCAGGTAATACGCTTGATATTATTCTAGGCGAAAATCAAATCAGTCTTCAAAATGGTGATTTTACCAAGCTTAATGCCACTAATAAACAAACCAGTGCATTATCCGCCAGTCAAACCACCAATAAAGAACAGCGAGGCGTTGCCCTAGACATCTCATCTTTGGGTGGTATGTATGCTGGTAAAATCCATCTGATTGGCACGGACAAAGGCTTTGGGGTTAATAACACTGGTGTCATCACCGCAACTGGCAAAGGCGTACAGGCAGGCGGTACACTCACCCTAGATGCTCAGGGCAATCTTGTCAATGCTGGCATACTGTCTGCCAAAGACAAACTTGCCATCAATACCCATAATCATTCTGTTCTAAACGATGGCACACTGCTTAGCGAACAAGCCAATCTCACCATCAATACAAAAGACCTTGAGAGTGCAGGCACCATCCACAGCACTCAGACCACCCAAATTGATGCCACTGATACTTTAAACAATCAAGGCAGTATTTATGGCGGTGTTTTACAACTTACCACCAATCAGCTTGATAATACAGGCAAACTCATCCAAACAGGCACAGGCCGTCTTAATATCAGCACAGACACACTCACCAACAGCAATAAAGCCGTCATCGGTCAAAGTCTGTATGAGCAAACCACCCTCGATGCACCAAGCACGCCAAGCAGCGATCAGAGTGCTGGTACTATTGGTAGTGATTCTAAAGACAATACAACAGCCAACACTGCCAACTCATCAAACCCATCACTACCTGCAACCACAGACACAACTCAGTCCATCCCAGTACCAAGTGCTGATGGTTTTATCACAGCCAAATCTTTGACCAACACAAACGATCAAGCACTCATCACAGCCACAGGCGACATTAGTATCACCGCCAATCAGACAAAGAACACCAATCAAGCATCCATTGACGCACAAACCTTAAACACCAAGACTCTTACCAACACCGACAGTAAAATCGCCTTAGACACCGTTAACTGGCAATTAACCAGCTTTGACAACAGCAAAGGCGATATTAGTGCCAAAGATGGTATGGTGATTGACAGTGAATCTACCATCATTAATGCAGAGGGTAGTTTGACAAGCGGTGGTGATATGATACTTATCGCCAAGGACAGTATTATCAATCAAGACGGCACCATTACCGCAGTCAAACAAGCAGATATCACTGCCAAAGAATTACAAAATGGCGGTACTATCACGGCTGATACGCTGACCATCACCCAACAAGCAGACTATACCCACACGGATCAGGATAAGCTTGTTGCCAATCGCCTAGCGTTTACAACAAGTGGCAAGCTGATTAACCAAAGTCAATTTACCGCCGATCAAGATTTGACACTGAATGCCAATGACATCACAAACCAAGGCTTGATCAACAGTGAAAACACATTCATCAAAGCTGCAGGCACCATTGATAACTTGGCTGGTGGTCGTATCTATGGCACACACCTTGCCATTACTGCCGACACACTAAACAACACCCCAGCCAAAGCCAGTGATACCGACAGCCATCACACCGCCCCAGTCATTGCAGCCAGAGAGCGTCTGGATATTGGTGTAAACACCCTAAACAACAACCCCAACCCTGACAGAGCGGGCAAATTCAACGAAAACTTCGACAGTCAAGCTTTAATCACAAGTCTTGACAGTCTTAACATTGGCGGCAGTCTTGATGACAATCATCATGCCACAGGCAAAGCCGAAGCCATCATCAATAACGGTGCAACCATTGAATCTGGTGGGCAGATGCAGGTTAATACCAAAACCTTGTTAAACACCAATGCCGACTTTAACAAGCATACAGTCAAGGTAGAGGAAGAATCTGTCTATGGACAAACACTCTATCGCAACCGTGAGCAGTCAGGGGCAGCTCCTGTCATTCAAAAAAGCACCAATACTGATGATTTGGGCAATAAACCAATGGCAGGATTGTTTGACTGCCCAGAGGGTAGCGACTGCATCATCAACTACGGCAATGATTCTGCCATCTGGTCGTACTTTAAAATTGAGCCGCCCAAAGAGCCTATCCCAAGCATTAAAGCTCAGGATCTGTTAGATGAGCCTGATCTGCCAGAAAATGAAACCACCCAAAGCTGTGCCTTGGCACCTAAAAGCAACCAAGCCTGCACACAATACAATGAAGACTTGGCAAATTACACCAAAGCCATGGCTCCTTTATTAACATGGGAACAGAACAATGCTGCTGCCATTGAAGCATTGGAACTTGCCATCAGAGCATACAACCGCCAATTTAACAAAACCAAAAGTGATGTTGATTTGGCTCTCAATATCTACACCACCGATGAAGCCTACCTAGGTCCAACCAGCCGTAAAGGTGCACCAACTGGGGCTTTGTATGTCAAACAAGCAAATGGCAGCCACCAGCGTGTTGGTGAAGAGATTGATGAAATCACTGTAGACTTTGTTGTTTATGAGGATAAAACTTTAACCTCTGACCCTGCTCGCATGGTGGCAGGAGGCAACCTTATCATTCAGGGCAATACACTGATTAATGATAAAAGTCAGATAAATGCAGGCGCAGGCTTTGCAGTGCTTGGCGATACTGTCATCCAAAACCCTGACAACGGTCTGTATGGTGAAAAAACCAAAGTAACCGAAAATGGCCGCTTTATCAGCCGCACAGTTGTCTCCTCTGGTGCAGGTCGTAGGCATAAGCGTATTGATATCGGCAGCGGTGCCTTTGTACAATCCTTTGCTCCGCTGGCAACTTACGAGCTGCCTATCCTAAACGCCACCATCAACACCACAGCAAGCAGCACAAGGATTGATAAGCCAGCCACAATCAATAACAACTCTGTCATTATTGATATCAACAGCAATGACAATAACATCATCATCCCAACATCAGCCCTATACACCATCAATGCTGATGACCCAAATCAACCGCTGATTCAGACCGATGCCGCCTTTACCAATTACAAACAGTGGCTATCGTCCGATTATATGCTAAAAGCACTACAATCAGACCCAAATCACATCCACAAACGCCTATCTGATGGCTATAAAGAACAGCAATACCTCAAAGAACAATATCAGCTATTAACAGGCAGACACATCAACACCGATTATACCAATCAAGAACAAGCCTTTAAACAGCTGATGAATCAAGGCATCACGGCAGCCAAACAGTTCGGCTACACACTTGGCACGGCACTTACGCCTGATCAGATGGCAAACTTAACCACCGACATCGTCTGGCTGGTCAAAGAGTCCATCACCTACACCACCAAAGACAAAGATGGCAATACCATCACCAAAACCCAAGATGCCTTAGTACCCAAGCTATATCTAAGATCTGCCAATATCACGACAGGCACACTTAGCCCTGATGGTAGGTATGCTGCCATGTCTGGCAAAAACATCAACATAGAGCTGACGGGCAATCTAGATAACAACGGTAATGTCATTGCCAAAGACAGCATAAACATCACCGCAAACAACGCCACCAATAAAGGTGCTGTGCAAGGCAACTTTATTGCCATCACAGCAAACAATGACATCACCAACCATGGCACCATATACGCAAACAGTGCCATGAGCCTTGATGCCAAAAACCAAATCATCAACGAAAGCCTAACAGCTACCCAAACAAACACACAAGGACAAAGCTCTTCATCCAACACCACCATCACACACATCGCCACCATCCGTGTGGGAGATGGTTTAAAAGACCAAACAGATGAACAGGGTAATCCATTAACCACTCTAAACATCCAAGCGGGTAACTATGTCCTAAACAAAGCTGCCAACATACAAAACGATGGCGGCAGTACCGACATCACCGCCGAAAACGGCATCGACATTGGCACTGTTACCGTAAGCAACCATATTAGTGCGGTGGCAGATGACAACAATTACTTTAAGTACAGCCAAACAGAAGATGTGGGGCCAAATATTAGCAGTTATGG
Source organism: Moraxella cuniculi (assembly GCF_900637105.1). Lineage (NCBI taxonomy): Bacteria > Pseudomonadati > Pseudomonadota > Gammaproteobacteria > Moraxellales > Moraxellaceae > Moraxella > Moraxella cuniculi. The sequence goes on from NZ_LR134343.1 coordinate 2,082,696, forward strand.
TGATACTGTGATTGCAACAACAGGTCAGGGGGCAGACATTACAGGCAAGGCCGCCAATATTCGGTCAGGGGGTGTAAGTGCTGTTATAGCGACTGGTGATGTACGCATGAGTGAAGGTCGGCAGATAGAGAGTGTGGATAGTGCAAGTTTACACACCAATCGCCGCTTAACAGGCAGTAAGACCGAGCAGTCCAGCTTTGAGCAGCGCAGCAGCACCAGCATAAAAAATCAGGTGAGTGGCAATCAAGTTGTCATCAGTGGTGTCAATACTACTTTGATGGCAACTGAAGTATTGGCGGATGGCGATATTCTTGTTAAAGCCGACAAACAGCTTAGCATTGGCTCTGCTGAAGACAGCCTAAGTAGCCACAGTAGCGAGCAAACCACCAAAAAAGGCATATTTACCACCGCACCCGCCTCAGTGACCCTAGGCAAACAGCACACTCGCCAAGAAAACAGCCATGAGCAAACCACCCATACAGGCTCACTGATTGGCACCATAGGGGGTAACATCCGCCTTGAATCAGGCGATAAGATAGATGTCATCAACAGTGACATCATCGCCCAAAAAGATGAGACAGATGCCAATACAGGCAATATCTTATTTAAAGCACAAACTGTCAATATCACAAGCCAAAATGCCACTACTGCCAATACATACAGCTTTAGCCAGAAAACCACAGGTGTTACCGCCAGCGTCTCTAGCAGTCTTGTTGGTGATGTTCAAAGCATTATAGCACTCAAAGATGCCACCAAAGACACCAATTCTCGCAGAATGCAACTGATGGGAGGTCTTGCAGCTGTCTCCAAAAGCTACACACTCGCCAAAAACCTAAAAAACAAAAACTTCGGCAGTATCCGTGCCCAAGCTACCATCGGCAGTCAAAGCACCAAAAGCAACAGCCAAAGCCATCAAGAAACCAATGACGCTGCCAACATTCATGCAGATGGCAATCTCATCTTTGATGTCAAAGGCAAAGGCGATGACAGCACACTAACCGTCACAGGCTCAAACATCAGTGTTGGACAAAACCTATACAACCATGTTGAGGGCGATGTCATCTACCAAGCCTCAACCCAAACCAGCACCCAAGACAGCCAAAACAGCAGTAAAGGCGTAGGCTTTGGTGTTTATGCCTCTGCCAATCTTAGCACCGATGGACTAAGCTCAAACTCTGCTGGCTTTACCGCTAATGCCAATAGAGCAAAAGGCAGTAGCCAAGAGATTGCCACCACCCACACCAATACCCAAATCACCGTCGGTGGCACCACTTATAATGACATCAAAGGCAATCTTATCCTAGATGGTGCCAACCTTAGCACTCAGCACTTAACAGGCACTGTTGCCAAAGACTTAATCATTAATAGCCGTCAAGACCAATACCAATACACCTACAATCAACAACAAGCAGGATTTAGTGCCGATGTTGGCTTTGATGGCAAACCTCAGAACCTTAGCGTCAATGGGGGCAAAACCAACATAGATATCAGCTACGCCCAAGTAACCAACCAATCAGGCATCAAAGCCAATCGATCAACCCTATCTGTACAAGGACAAGGTAGCTTCACTGGTGGCTATCTCATCACTGACAAAAACCAAAACCAAACCAACTTTACCCAAGGCATCCAAATCCAAGACATTGAAAATCACCTAAATTATGAAGGTGATGCCATCAGTGTCGGTGTAGGGATTGGTTTTAATAACAAAGAGCAAGACAACAAAAACAGCGAAAGTAATCAAAGTAATCAAGCAAGCCAAAATAACGAAAACAACCAAATCAAAACCAGCTACAACGCTAGTTTGCAAGGCATTGGTTATGGTACAATACCCCCAACCAACAAAACCAGCACCACTCACTCTGCCATCACAGACCAAGCAGGACTTGACTACATCAACACAGAAAACTTCAACCAACAACAAACCCAAAACCAACTTAACCAAATCATCAACAATGATTTTAACAAAGACAAAGCAATTAAAGAGCTAAATGCTCAAGTGGTAATTACTCAAGCCTTTGACAGTGAACGCCGTAAAATAAAAAGCGAGTACGCCAAAAAAGCAGAAGACTACCTTAAACAAGCCAAAGACTTACCAGATGATGACCCAAGAAAAACAGAACTGGAAGCTAAAGCCCAAAAGATACAAACCAACCTAAGAATCTTCGATAGCATCACCTCAGCCTTGTACACTCCTAATTCAAATGGTATCATAGGTGATGTGGCAAGAGCGGCAAGTCCAGAGCTTGCTTATCGGATTGGGCAATATTTTAAAGAAAATAAACTTAAAAATGAAATTGATGGTGGTAATCGCCCAGAAGAACAAAGCCTGCAACACCTACTGGCTCATGCCATCTTGGGTGCTGCCGTAAGCTATGCTACAGGCAATAACCCAATGACAGGTGCCTTATCAGCAGTAGGCAGTGAAGCTGTTGCTCCAGTTTTATCAAATTATTTATATGGCAAAAAACCAAACGAGCTTAGTCAAGATGAAAAGGATACCATCACAAGTATTCTAAATCTAGCCACTGCGACAGCCATCTATACAACAACTGATGGCAGCACCACTGATGCAGTGAGTGGAACTGAGATTGGGAAAGTTGGGGTTGAGTGGAATGCTGGACACTCAGCAAAACAAATCGCAAGCATTTCAAAGAGACAGCAAAACGAATGTCAATCTTTGGGCATACCTTCAAATCAATGTGGCAAGTATCATGGTGAGAAAAACCTTGAAACCCTCAGACAAATAGGCTTGTTCATTATACCAACCACTCCAGAAGAAATTGCTATTGCAGTTGTAACTGGCGGTGCTGGTGGGTATGTGATTAAAGCTGGAGGTAAAATTCTTAGCAAGACTTTTAAAAGCAAAGATGAAGCTGAGAAGGTGTTGGCTGAGGCAAAACAAGCTAGAATTAACAACAATATACATAGAGATGATGATTTATTGAACACCCTCAGAGGAGGGCAAAGAAGGTCTAATGCTTATTCACATAATTGGACATCGGCTGATTTAAAATCAACAATTGATAGATTTGCAGGAGCTAACCCAATAGTAAGCCGAACACATTCAGGAAAGATTATTTACAAAAATAGAGATAATGGCATTGAGGTCATCTATGATCTGGAGGGCGATTATTTTAGAATTCTTGACCCAAGAATTTCGGGACAAAGAAAATATCTTGACTTAAATGGAAATGTACCAACTAATAAAACCTTGCCCAATGGTAAGCAGACTGGTAGAACAAAAGCTGAATACAATGAAGCTACACATTTCAAGGTGAGGAGATGATTAAATATGGCTAAAATTAGAAAAATTTCCATACCTATATCTATGGATGCTTTAAATAGATTAAATTATGATATCTGCGAGAGTGGGGATTTGCTTGAAATAATTATTGAGGAATCTGAATTTGATTCTTTATTAAAAACAGGGCTATTCGTTGAAATAAATAAAAAACTAGATGTATTGGTCGGTGATTACGAAGATGAATTAATTTTTTCCAAGGACTTTGAAGTGTTGGGAAAAATTCTATATGATTTTATTTTTATCAATCCAAATAATAAGGTTTTGTACAAGTTATATTTAATTTATGAAATAGCCTGTGTTCTAAAAACGGGGATATTAATTAGCTTTACCCCTATAAATTTGGGTCTGCATAGCCCGTAGCTGATAAGAAATCAGCCCGTAGGCTCAGGTTACCAACAGCGTAACCCAGCATTACAGTGCAACCCATTGAATTGTTTGATTTGCTAAACCCCCAAAACCCATGAAACATCAACCCAAAAGACCCAAACCCATGACCCATACCAACCACTCATCTTACCGTATGCCAGCCCTACCAACACGATTGGCATTGGCTGTCTCTTTGACTCTGTGCTGTTCAGCTTATGCCAATACTCCTGAACAGATTGCCCATCAGCAAATCTTGCTGAATGAACAAAGACAAAACTTTCTAGAGGTGGGATTGAGTTTAGACTACCCAACGGTCAGGGTGCACGATATAATGCAAATGGTGAATTTAGTGGGTTTTTAGATCCGAAAAAATAAACAGAGGCGCAAATTGTTCGAAATTCTCTATATAAACCAAGGAGAGAATGATTATCTTGGTGCAGAAATATCAATCAATAATCAGATTGTCTGTCTTATCGGCATTGATAGCGACTTGGAAATTTTTATTGAGTTTTTTCATGATTATAGAATATCTAATGATGTGCAGCTAAAAATAGCATTTTCTGAATTTTTGTTGGCGGTACAGGAGTGTGAAAAAGAGCTTATTATGGTTGTAAATAAGCTAAGGTGTGATGTATGATATTGTAGGAGGCAAGCCCCAAAAAGAATCGGTGATTATGCCCAAAACAAAGAACTTGAACTGCTTACACAGGGCAACACCGAAGAAGCTAAGAAATGGGCAGAGGGTGGGGTTTATCGTGTTGCTTTGCATACCCTAATTGGCGTTTTAGGCACTGGCACAGTTGAAGGAGCCATCACCACAGGTTCTGTTGCAGTATCAGCACCAATACTAAATAAGATATCCCAGCAAGTAATCAAGATACTTATTGATCAGGGTGTATCACCACAGATTGCTAAAAATGCCGTTGATCTCGTCAGCAATCTCGGCATTGCAACAATCACCCAATTGGCAGGAGCAGAAACCGCAAGCACTGCAATGGCAGTGAATGTGGATGCGTTTAATAGGCAGTTGCATGCCAATATGGGGGAGGCTTGGGTTATTGAAGAGCTTTACAAAAGACAAGGCAATCACAAAAAATGGTCAAGAGAACAAATTGCTAATGCCCTAAGAGCTGCTAATTTTAAAAAAGGTAGCTTCTATGAAAGTGCTGATAGTCATAATGCCGTTCCATCAAATAGACCTGATTTGGGCTATGATAATTTGGTTGGCGTACAATGGAATAATCATGGTACTGGCATCAGTCTAAATATCCCCAAAGTTGATCCAAGTTTAGTTGCATACATTCAAAGTCATACTGGCAAGGGTGATTTTGCGTCATATCAATATACTTGGAATAATAACAGGATTATTGGTAATCAACAGCCCTCAACAATACCAAGAGCAACAAGAGTTCCATATACTGACTACAGCAGGTCTCTTCAGGCACACAATACAGCAGTGATGAATAACCCACCGCTTGTTGCTTGTTCATTGAATGAAACACGACATTGCAGGGAAATGGATCAAAAAGGAATGGAAAGCATGACGAATGTTTCTTATTTTATACCAGGGGGTAAATATTTAAGAGCGACAACAGAGCCACTGGCGATAGCATCAAAAATAGAAAACGAGGGGCTTGGTAAGACTGTGGTTGGTCTTGGTGTATCTAAGACAACCGAAAGAATAATAAGAACCCCACAAACTTCAGCTATTGTTGATCAGCTGGGTACAAATGATGCCATCTCCAATGCGATATATGATAGTTGCATATCCCAAAAACTTAGAGGAGAGCAAAAAGATGAATGTAAATAAAATCATGCTTATTACTCCCTTTTTGATAAGTATTATTGTATCAATTGAGTTGGATAAGGACTATTATTTTGATTTTTATGAATTTTTTATGGTATTATTCATCTCTTTAATGTTTTTTATTGATTTTTGGAACTATATTCACGGTGAGAATTTTTGGTCATTAGGCAATCGCATAAGCTCTACTGACAGTAAATTGTATAGATTTTACTGGTTCTTTTTAATGCTTGCTATATATGTTGTCGCTGTTTTTTATTTTTTATTTAGGGTTTAGTTTGGGTTGAAGGTATTTTTGATAACTAAATAAAACTTAAGAATCTTCGATAGCATCACCTCAGCCTTGTATGCTCCTAACGCCAATGGTATACTGGGCGATGTGGCAAGAGCAGTAAGCCCACAAGTAGCTTATAACATAGGACAATACTTTAAACAAAACAAAACCCTAAACCAACTAGACAATGGTAACAGACCAGAAGAACAAAGCCCACAACACCTACTAGCCCATACCATACTAGGTGCTGCCACAAGCTACGCCACAGGACAAGACATTGGTATAGGTGCTTTATCAGCAGCAGGCAGTGAAGCTGTTACTCCAGTTTTATCAAATTACTTATATGGCAAAAAACCAAACGAGCTAAGCCAAGATGAAAAAGATACCATTACAAGTATCTTAAACCTAACCACAGTTGCCACTGCTTATAGCACAACAGGCGGTAGTGTAGCCGACGCAGTTAATGGAGCTGAGATTGGGAGAGTTGGGGTTGAGAATAATAATATAATCCAAGCACAATTTTGGAAAATAAAAACCTTTGTCAAAACCCCTCCTGCAGATGCTGTATTATACTCATACGAAGGAATTGAGTTTTATGCACCACCACATGCTAATTTTATAGAAGTCTATCAAGCGGGTATGCAAAATGCCCAAGCAAATAAAATAACTCCACAAAAAGATTCTCAAGTATATATACCAGCTGGTATGATCGATGGGGTTGCTTTGTATGAAAGCATCTCATTCTATAATATTATGGATGATGATGTTGGACATCTTGGGAGATTTGACTACCAGAGAGATTATAAAAAACGCAAATTTATCGCTCCTTATACAGATGCGGCAAATTTCGCAGTTGGGGTTTATTTGGCGGGAACAGGACTTTCTTATGATGAGGCAATGAAGATACCCACTCAATTTGCAAATATGTTTTCCAGCAATGCAGGAGATCCAGCTCAAAGAAAGTTTTGGGATTTGGGATGGAGAGCAGCAAAATCTGGACAGTTAAAAAATCTGAGACGGCAATGAAAATTTCATTCGTAAGATTAGCTATCATAGTCTTTATACTGATTGTATTTGGTTTTTATTTTGCAAGTATGAAAATCAGAGGATTGGATGTTAGAAAAGATTCATATTTTGGTGAAAGCATGGGAGACATTCCATTTAAATACAACTCCACAAGGAAAGTGGCAGTTACTCAGTCTGTTACTATCAAAAGCGGTGAAGTAATACACAGTGTGTATATTTTCAAATTCTATGGGGTCTTTTATAGAAAAAAACTTGTATTTAAATTTAGAGGTAGCCCGATATGTAATAATTACAGTTCACAAACAGTAAATTCATGGTTGGTTTGGGAGAGTGATAAAAAACTAAAGATGAGTATAAATATTAATACGATTCAGGAGATATTCTTACAGAAAAAAGATTATAAAAATGTTCGAATAAACTACCAGTATTATTCCAAATCGTGTGTTGCAAGATAATCAATGTATTAAACACTAATCAATCATCACTCACCAAAAAAATCAGGGTTATTTGCCACCTCACCAACTTCTGTCACCTTGGGCAAACAACGCACCCAAGATGACACAACAACCAAGCAAACCACTTATACAGGATCAACCATCGCTGCCTTAGATGGCAGCGTTACACTCATTAGCGGTAATAGCCTACATGTCACCAACAGCGATGTCATCGCCCAAACCAAAAATAGCACAAATACAGCATCAGACAAACAAACAGGCAATATCTTTATTGAAGCCACCGATGTTACCATCGAAAGCCAAAATGCCATCAATGAGACCAGCAACCATTTCACCCAAAAAACCACAGGTGTTACCGCCAGCGTCTCTAGCAGTCTTGTTGGTGATGTTCAAAGCATTATAGCACTCAAAGATGCCACCAAAGACACCAATTCTCGCAGAATGCAACTGATGGGAGGTCTTGCAGCTGTCTCCAAAAGCTACACACTCGCCAAAAACCTAAAAAACAAAAACTTCGGCAGTATCCGTGCCCAAGCTACCATCGGCAGTCAAAGCACCAAAAGCAACAGCCAAAGCCATCAAGAAACCAATGACGCTGCCAACATTCATGCAGATGGCAATCTCATCTTTGATGTCAAAGGCAAAGGCGATGACAGCACACTAACCGTCACAGGCTCAAACATCAGTGTTGGACAAAACCTATACAACCATGTTGAGGGCGATGTCATCTACCAAGCCTCAACCCAAACCAGCACCCAAGACAGCCAAAACAGCAGTAAAGGCGTAGGCTTTGGTGTTTATGCCTCTGCCAATCTTAGCACCGATGGACTAAGCTCAAACTCTGCTGGCTTTACCGCTAATGCCAATAGAGCAAAAGGCAGTAGCCAAGAGATTGCCACCACCCACACCAATACCCAAATCACCGTCGGTGGCACCACTTATAATGACATCAAAGGCAATCTTATCCTAGATGGTGCCAACCTTAGCACTCAGCACTTAACAGGCACTGTTGCCAAAGACTTAATCATTAATAGCCGTCAAGACCAATACCAATACACCTACAATCAACAACAAGCAGGATTTAGTGCCGATGTTGGCTTTGATGGCAAACCTCAGAACCTTAGCGTCAATGGGGGCAAAACCAACATAGATATCAGCTACGCCCAAGTAACCAACCAATCAGGCATCAAAGCCAATCGATCAACCCTATCTGTACAAGGACAAGGTAGCTTCACTGGTGGCTATCTCATCACTGACAAAAACCAAAACCAAACCAACTTTACCCAAGGCATCCAAATCCAAGACATTGAAAATCACCTAAATTATGAAGGTGATGCCATCAGTGTCGGTGTAGGGATTGGTTTTAATAACAAAGAGCAAGACAACAAAAACAGCGAAAGTAATCAAAGTAATCAAGCAAGCCAAAATAACGAAAACAACCAAATCAAAACCAGCTACAACGCTAGTTTGCAAGGCATTGGTTATGGTACAATACCCCCAACCAACAAAACCAGCACCACTCACTCTGCCATCACAGACCAAGCAGGACTTGACTACATCAACACAGAAAACTTCAACCAACAACAAACCCAAAACCAACTTAACCAAATCATCAACAATGATTTTAACAAAGACAAAGCAATTAAAGAGCTAAATGCTCAAGTGGTAATTACTCAAGCCTTTGACAGTGAACGCCGTAAAATAAAAAGCGAGTACGCCAAAAAAGCAGAAGACTACCTTAAACAAGCCAAAGACTTACCAGATGATGACCCAAGAAAAACAGAACTGGAAGCTAAAGCCCAAAAGATACAAACCAACCTAAGAATCTTCGATAGCATCACCTCAGCCTTGTACACTCCTAATTCAAATGGTATCATAGGTGATGTGGCAAGAGCGGCAAGTCCAGAGCTTGCTTATCGGATTGGGCAATATTTTAAAGAAAATAAACTTAAAAATGAAATTGATGGTGGTAATCGCCCAGAAGAACAAAGCCTGCAACACCTACTGGCTCATGCCATCTTGGGTGCTGCCGTAAGCTATGCTACAGGCAATAACCCAATGACAGGTGCCTTATCAGCAGTAGGCAGTGAAGCTGTTGCTCCAGTTTTATCAAATTATTTATATGGCAAAAAACCAAACGAGCTTAGTCAAGATGAAAAGGATACCATCACAAGTATCTTAAGCTTAACCACTGCCATAACTACCTACACCACAACAGGCGGTAGTGTAGCCGATGCAGTTAATGGAGCTGAGATTGGGAGAGTTGGGGTTGAGTGGAATCAAGGTTTGATTTTACATGGGGGAGCACTAGGAGAGCCGAATGGGGTGGATGTCCTAAGGGGAACCATAACAGGTCTCATGTTTGATTCTAATTTTGATTTAACTTTAAACCCAAAGATTAATTATGATGGTATCGGAAACAACGATCCGCAAGCAGGTGTGGATTTAGCAAACAAGTTTAGCCACTCAACAGGTCAACCCAAGGTGCTTGCAGGATATAGCGTTGGTGGCGATGCTGCTTTAAGAGCTGGATCTCCATTTGGTGGGGGAAAATGGGATTTGAGAGTTATTGCTGGTGCACGAGTAAACACTAGCGATGGGGTTGATTTCGTAGAACGATTGGAAATCAATTCTGGTAATTCTAAAAGGGTTATTGTGGTAGGAATTGTTGGAGATATTAACTTGGCTAATGATGGAGTTCCTAGTGTGATCGGAGCTCCGTTTGGCGATAGGTCTTATGAAGCAATAGTTAGGGCTATTAATCGTAGACATGGTAGTCTTAATAACTTTTATGCCAAGTTTCCAAATGTGATCATTCAACCATCCTTTGGTGCACACGGTGGTGGAGGAAATTCTCAGGAAATGCAGAAGGCAATTATTGAGGGTTATAAGCGACTTAATGCTAGGGGTATTCCAAGGTGAGAATAAAAGTCTATGTTTTATCACTCCTGTTGAGCCTATGTTATGTGAATGGTTATTTATATGATTATATAAGCCCAGATTTTAGCTATCCTGTCGATAATAACGACCATATAATGATACTTGTTATGGCGTTTTTTATTCCTTTATATGCTTTTGTAGCAGGCTTAATTTTGCTTGATATGCCATTGCCAAAAAGACTTGTTTTTAGCTTGATTGCCGCTACAATAATGCTGTTGTTAATTATGGCTTCTGGAGAGTTGTATTTGCTTTTGAGTTAGTGGTTATTGCATTTTCTCAATCCACCAAGCTGGATCTTGAATAATTCTTGCTTGATTTTGTTGGTATTAATGTTATTGCACAATACAATCAGCAACCAAGCCAACATCAATACCACCTACGCCCAAGTAATCAACCAATCAGGCATCAAAGCCAATCAATCAACCCTATCTGTACAAGGACAAGGTAGCTTCACTGGTGGCTATCTTATCATTGACAAAAACCAAAACCAAACCAACTTTGCCCAAGGGATAAATACTCAAAATATAGAAAATCATCTCACCATCAATGGCAATGCCCTACAAACTGGCATTAACATCAGTCAAAATGGCATATCGCCAACAGGCTTAGGCTATGGTACAATAGACCCAGTCAACAAAACCAGCACCACTCACTCTGCCATCACAGACCAAGCAGGGCTTAATTACATCAACACAGAAAACTTCAACCAACAACAAACCCAAAACCAACTTAACCAAATCATCAACAATGATTTTAACAAAGACAAAGCAATTAAAGAGCTAAATGCTCAAGTGGTAATTACCACAGAATTTGGTAAAGAAGCCCCAAAAAGAATCGGTGATTATGCCCAAAACAAAGAACTTGAACTGCGTGCACAGGGCAACACCGAAGAAGCTAAGAAATGGGCAGAGGGTGGGGTTTATCGTGTTGCTTTGCATACCCTAATTGGTGTTTTAGGTACTGGCACGGTTGAAGGAGCCATCACCACAGGATCTGTTGCCCTATCTGCACCAATACTAAATAAGATATCCCAACAAGCAATCAAGATACTTATTGATCAAGGTGTATCACCACAGATTGCCAAAAATGCCGTTGATCTCGTCAGTAATCTCGGCATTGCAACAATCACCCAACTGGCAGGAGCAGAAACCGCAAGCACTGCAATGGCAGTGAATGTGGATGCGTTTAATAGGCAGTTGCATAAGCAGGAAAAAGACCTTGCTGCGACATTGGTTGGTTTAGCCAAAAAGAAAGGATTAAAAAGACCTGACGGGAAATCTTATACGCTTCAAGATATTGAGGATGCTTTGCGTTGGGCAAATAGTGGTCGTTACAATGAGAGATTTAATCAGAAGGTAGGTGCTGTAATTAATTCACAAAATACCTCTAAGATTAAAAATGTGCTTTATGATAACGCAATTGGTAAAGAGTACGATCCAAGACTTTGGAATGTTGATACACGAAATGGTATTGTTAGCATGAATCAAAATTTTAGCAATATCAAAAAACCAGATGATAATTTAATAAAATTTATCCAAGTACAAGCATCGAGTTATAAATATACATGGTATAAGGATAATATTGCCACCAATAAGCCAAGTTCAAAATCCACGCCAGTTACACATACGGTCATGCCAATAAAGCAGGTTGCTCAACAGGAAATAGATTCTCGCAATGCTGCCATTATGAGCGGCAATTACCAAGAGTGTGCTTTTAATGAGACGGTATATTGCAGGCAACAAGATCAAAAAGTAGTTACAACAATGAATAATGCCTCGCATTTTATACCAGTCATGGGGAAGACGCTTTATGCTGTAACAAAACCATTGGCAGTGGCATCAAAAATAGAAAACGAGGGTTTTAGCAAGGCGGTTCTTGGCGAGTTTGTCTCTAAGAGAACAGAAAATGCTGTTGGTTCAAACAAAAAAATATCGGCAGTTATTGATCAGATGGGTGTCAATGATACTATCACAGATTGTATTTATAATAATTTTAATTCACAATCATCTAAGGGAAATGAAAATGTATGTCAGTAATAACATATTACTTGGAGTATCACTAGCTATTAGCTCAGTAGTGGCTATCACATTTAAAGATTCATTTGGCTTTAGTTTTGGTCAATTTGTTATGGCTTTTGCGACCAATCTCTTATTTCTTCCTGCTATACGTGATTATTTTGCAGGGTTGGAGTTTGAGTCAGTAGGCATGAGAACAAAAGCTACGGCTAGCAAAATCGAAAGGTTTGTTTTCTTTTTATTGACGCTTGGCATCTACTGCCTTATCATTGTTGGTATATTTTTAGGAGCCGTACTAGAATAACACTTATATTATACTAGCTTTATAAAGATAACCCATTGTAAAATAAACAAAAAGCCTAAAAAGCTTGCTTGAATTTTTGTACTTGGAATAACTGCTCGTTCAGCAACTTTATTTTATTACAAAATCAGGCTTGCAATAGACTATCATTTAACCCAAGAAACCAAAGAGTTCTTTGACGGTGAAATTGAACTTGATTAGGATAACGAAGGCGGTACTCAAAAAGGCAAGCGTGGTTGTGGTGCTGGTGGTAAAACTGCTGTGTTTGGTTTGTTAAAGCGAAATGGTAGGTTTATGTGGTTGTTGTTAAAGATACCAAGCAAAGCACTCTAATGTCTATCATCACAAGTAAAGTCAAGCCTGACAGCATTGTTTATACCGACAGCCTGTTATCAAAGAATGTGAGTTTGGATTTAACCGTGGTATGCCATCTAGTCAACTTAAGGTATTGAGAAAATGGTGGGGGGGGTAAGCCTTATCTACTACAGCCTCTTTTTATATTTTTAATGCTTTGACATGGAATTTTATTGGTTTATAAAAATGAATGCAAATAAAATTATGCTTATCGCCCCCGTTTTAATGGGTATGATTGCATCAATTGAGCAAAATCAGAAATATTATTTTGATTTTTATGAATTTTTTGCAGTATCGATTATTTCTTTGATGTTTTTTGTTAATATTTGGAGATATATTTATGGAAAGGATTTTTGGTCGCTTGGAGTAAAAGTAAGATCAAATGAGCATAAGCTATCAAGATTTTTTTGGTTTTCTTTGACGATTATATGTTATTCCGTAGGCATTTTTTATTTTTTATTTAGAGTTTAGCTCATTGGGGTTATTGCAAATCATCTGAAAACAAAGCCCAAAAGATACAAACCAACCTAAGAATCTTCGATAGCATCACCTCAGCCTTGTATGCTCCTAATTCAAATGGTATCATAAGTGATACACTAAGAGCAGTAAGTCCAGAGCTTGCTTATCGGATTGGGCAATATTTTAAAGAAAACAAACTCAAAAACGAAATTGATGGTGGTAACAGACCAGAAGAACAAAGCCCACAACACCTACTAGCCCATACCATACTAGGTGCTGCTGTAAGCTATGCCACAGGTAATAACCCAACCATAGGTGCCTTATCAGCAGTAGGCAGTGAAGCTGTTGCTCCAGTTTTATCAAATTATTTATATGGCAAAAAACCAAATGAGCTAAGTCAAGATGAAAAGGATACCATCACAAGTATCTTAAGCCTAACCACAGTTGCCACTGCTTATACCGTTACTGATGGTAATGTTGCAGGTAGTGTGAGTGCTGGGGAGATTGGGAGAGTTGGGGTTGAGTGGAATAAGAATAGAAATAGTCTACATGCCTCAATAGCAATTAATAATGAAAAATGCAGGAATGGAGATGTAAAAGCCTGTGAAATTAGAACTCTTGGCGATATTCTTGGAGGATATGTTGATAAATACCATGATTTAACCATATACTCGGTCAGCGGGGGTGTGTTTTCTTATACTATTATTGTGAATAATAAAAATGATACTGTCTGGGTAGGTGGCTTGCCTGAGTCGGATGATGTCAATAATTATCGATCTGGGGTTGGTCTATCTCTTAATCCAAAAGATGTTTTTAATAAGATTCAGCAAGATGCCAAATCAGGTAAAATAAGAAAGATTCAAAGCGTAGGAGCTTCGGTTCAGGTTGGCAATGTTCTTGGCAGGGATAAAGCTGATGATATTGATAAAGCTATCTCTGGTAGGTCTCTTGGCGTGCAAGCATGCAATATTGGCTGTCTTGGTATATCCAAAGGTGAGAAAAAAGATGGTGCTGTGATTATAACCACAGGGGTTGGCACCACCCAAATTGGCATTGGAGGCACTGTCATGCGTCAGCTAACCCAGAATGAGAAAAAACAATTGCAAGATTTGGGGATTTTGCCATGAATCGATTAATCCGAGTCGTGCAAGTGATTGTGGCAATGATTAGTACAACATTGCTTGGTTTGTATTTTTATAAGTTATACAATCCTGATAAAAGTTTTGCAGAAGCTAATCCTTATTTGTTTAAATGGAAATATTTTGATATTCCAACCAAAGAAGAATTAAGAACTGTTATTGATGATCTGACGGGTTACTATCCCATATATGGCAAAGATTTTTATGCCGGTAATTCACATTATTTAAGTCGAAGTTTTTATGATGACATTACAGACAGAGTAAAAAAAGAAGCATCTATGCAAAAACTTGTAAAAATAGAAACAGAAGATGGTGATATTTATTGCAAGGGTGAAATAAAGATTAGTTTTGGCATGGATTTAAATATTCGTACTCAAACAGAGATGTTCTTTATTGATGCTTCTTGGAGTCCTAGCAATGAATGCCGCAAATACTGGTGGGGTGGCAAAAATCCACGGGCATTACAAGCTAATCAAAACTTTGATTTAAAAAAAGAATTAAGAGAAAATAGCAAGAAGGCGGCATCTACCGAATAGCACTACACACAATAACTGCTGCTCTAGCCACAGGTACAATAGAAGGAGCTGTATCAGCAGGCACAACCGCTTACGCCATTCCAAAGATTGATGAATACCTTACAAAACAAGGCTTTGATGAAACCACAAGACAAACCGCTTTGCTTGCCCTATCAGCAGCCCTAGGCACAACCATAGGCGACAGCACAGCAAGCACGGTGAATAATGTGGGGCAGACAAGGTGGAATTATTTGAGTCATCTTGAATTGGCTAATTGGAGACAGGTACTTCAAGCATGCAAGGGCAACGCAGTTTGTATTGAAAACAATAACCGCTTTTATGCACAAAAAAATCTACAAAATACCCAAGAATTTGAAAATGCCTGTATTAACAACTTCAATGCAAGCAATTGTCAAAACCTAATCTTGCGATTTCAAGATGGCACACAAGGTGATTATAATTTAAAATACATACCAAATCTTTATGCTGACATATCAAGACTTGGCGGTGCAAATGCCAACACCACCATTAATAGTATCCGATGGAATAATGCCACAGGTGGTTATTTCATCAGAGATACTGGTATTGTCAATATCAATCGCTATCATGGCAATGAAGCCCAAGCATTTATAGGTGAACTTGCCAATGATAGACTGTATGGCGGCGGTCGTGCTGGTAGTGTGGCTGGGATGGCTGGGTATGGGGTTGTACCTAAGACTTCCAAGAATGAAAACCTTAATCAAAAAACACAAACTACTACTGTATCATATGTAGACAAACCTAAACAAAAAGTAAATTCCTTGGAGGTTGGGAGTGTTGTTCAAACTCCAAGTACTCATCCAGAGAATTTTAAAAAAGAAGGTAAAAATTATGTTAATAAATATACAGGTGAAATATGGCAAAAAAGCAACTCGCAACACAGTGATAAGCTTAAGAGTGGAAAGTTGGTTTAAACAAAAAAGGCAAAATGCAAGAACCGACCGAATCTAAAAAAATTACTGTGGGAATGAGTGATGGAAAAATCATTAAAATTGAAAACAAATAATGCCGTTAATTTAATGGGAATTAATTTTAACAGTTTTAGTTCCAGTTCTGGATGGGCAGGTTATTTTTACACCCCTGATTTGACAGGGCTACACGAGATCAAGCAAGCATCTCAATTAGTTGAGACATTTTTTAATATCAATGATTTTTTTATGATTAGTGCATTATCTTATAATAAAAATAAAAATATCTTTGATTTAAACCCAGATGATCCTGATGACCATAGAGATATTTTGAAAAACAGACTATTTGGCGAGTCCTATAAAAAAGCAATTGATTATGGCTTTTTGCAGGAAAGCAATGAGATGTTTTTTCTTGAATCAGAACAGGGCATTCTTGCACAAATGCTAAGGTTGGATTTTGACAGCAGTGTGTTTTTGGAATTTTGTGAAGTTTTGATGGCATATTATTTTTCACCAGTAATTGGTCAAGAGTGTTTTTTAATCAATCCAAAACTTGGCATTGCTCTTTATCCTCATGATGACCATGGCTATGGTTGCATCAGCCTAAATAATACCGACGAAGAAAAAAGACTTTTGGTAGATTTCTTAAAGTTTTGTGCACAGAACGATTCGTTTGAGGTTTTTATTGAGCAATAACACCTAGGTTTTGCCATTTCGAGACTAATTGTAAATTGCTTGATATTTACAGTTGGCAAAGCTACAATAAAAACAAATATGACCAACTTTGCCCAACACCAGTTTAATCAACACAACTAACTTCAACCAACAACAAACCCAAAACCAACTTAACCAAATCATCAACAATGATTTTAATAAAGACAAAGCGATTAAAGAGCTAAATGCTCAGGTAGCTATCACCCAAGCCTTTGACAGTGAACGCCGTAAAATAAAAAGCGAGTACGCCAAAAAAGCAGAAGACTACCTTAAACAAGCCAAAGACTTACCAGATGATGACCCAAGAAAAGCAGAACTGGAAGCTAAAGCCCAAAAGATACAAACCAACCTAAGACTATTCGATAGCATCACCTCAGCCTTGTATGCTCCTAATTCAAATGGTATCATAGGCGATGTTACAAGAGCAGTAAGTCCAGAGCTTGCTTATCGGATTGGGCAATATTTTAAAGAAAACAAACTCAAAAACGAAATTGATGGTGGCAATCGCCCAGAAGAACAAAGCCTACAACACCTACTAGCCCATACCATACTAGGTGCTGCTGTAAGCTACGCCACAGGCAATAACCCAACCACAGGTGCTTTATCAGGAGCGGGTAGTGAAGTGGCTGCACCTGCCTTGGCTAATTATCTATATGGCACCAAAGACCCAGAACTACTCACCCAAGACCAGAAAGACACCATCACAAGCATTCTAAACCTAGCCACTGTTGCAACCGCATATACCACAACGGGCGGTAATGTCACCGATACGGTGAATGCAGTTGAGGTTGGGAAAGTGGGGGTGGAGAACAACCAAAATGTAGAAATCCTTTTGGAAATTATGCGAGAGGATAAACTGCGTAGTGATCCTGAATGGGATAAAGCCTTTAGGGAAGCTGAGCGGAAACAGCTAGTTATTTTAAATGAAGCTGCCAAACTCGTTATCTCACCTTATGGTGCTGGCGTAGATTATTACAATGCTGAAAATTTAAGTGAAAAAGCTTTAGCAATCGCCTCTGCGATTCCTGCTGAACGAGCTGCAACAAAAGGCTATGGTTTAGCAAAGAAACTGTTTGAAGAGGCTGCAGCTCTATATAAATCGAACAAACTGACTTCAGCGGGCAAAAAAGTTGAACAGGCAGTTGTTGAACTACAGCGAGGACGAACAAACCAATGGAGTCAGTTAGCCAATAAGCCGCAAGCAAATAGTATTTATCGTTTTGACAATGGTTTTCAATATACAACAGATGCACAAAAACGAGTCAAAGAAGTAAGTGCTGACCTAAGAATAGATCCCTGGAATAGAAACGCCTACCAACAGCGTATTGCAGGTGGTTCATGTCGTCAAGAAAGTGATTGTGGCGGACATTTAATTGCCTCGATATTCGGTGGTCCTGGTGAGGCTATTAATTTAGTGCCTATGGATGCTAAATTAAATGGCGCTGGCGGAGCATGGTACACAATGGAGACTAGATGGAAAAATACACTTGAAAATAATGGTACTGTTCAAGTTAAGATAGAGCCTATTTATATTGGTAATAGCAAGAGACCAACATCTTTTAAGGTACGAGAAGTTGTTAATGGTAAACTTTACGAATTTACTTTGCAAAACACCGAAACTGGGAAATAAATTATGAGTAAGCACAAAGCATATCAATCAATATTTGACAAACTGTCAGAGCTAAAACCAGAATTAGCATCAAAATATTGTATAACAGGATATATTTACCCAACATTTTCAGCCAAATCTGCTCACTGGATAATCAAAGAACAGGAGTATAGTTATAATTTTGATAATTATCCAAGTTATGATATAGATATGCTTATGAACGATGTTTTTAATATTATATATTATAGTCATTTTGAGCTATCAATATGCGATCAAGAAGTTCAGTTATGTTTTAGAGAAATACCAGATGAAAACCACTGGAATGCCTTATGTATGAAAGGGGTATCAGAATTAAAAGAATCTGAATTAAAACAATATGGCATACCTGTATCTGTATGGAAAGAAAAAGTAAATGAGTTTAAAGATAATAATTATATTGAAAATATAATAAAAATTGAACCTATTTATAGTAGCAATAGTAAGAGACCTGACTTTTTTATGGTACATCAAACGATTAATGGTAAAAAATTTGATCCCATACCATTAGAAAACAAAGCCAAACCAACGGAAGAATGAAATGAAAAGTGAGCAAATAATATATCAAGAAATCAAAGATATTTTATGGTCTATAATACCCCCTAAAGAAAGCAAAATAGCATTCAGGGGTTATATATACGACTCGCCAAATCAGCTGGGTTGTCATAAAATTCTTGATGATGGTCAGATGGAGTTGATTGAGATACCCAGCGGGATTCTCTTGCAGTTAATGTATTTAATGAAGGATTTGCAAAAATGCGAAATATTCTCCCAAAAACCTTGGACGCATTTCAAGATAATTTTTTTAAAAAATAAAATGTTCGAAGTGGATTTTGCTTATATTCCCAAAGAAGATAGTTGGGTTAATTTAATCATGAAAGGAATCAGTGACCTAACCGAAGAGGAATGGAAAAATACAGGCATTCCAAAAGAGCTTTGGGAAGAGCGTGTATTTTATAAAGACTCAGGTCAGCTTGGTAAGTTGCAATCCTATTTTATTAATAAAGAAAGACGTGAAGAGTTTAGCAACCTGACAGATGATCAATATATTTATCAGCAGATTGCAGAGCTTTTGCGTTCAATAGCTCCAAGCAACCAGTGCAATCTTGTGCTTAGTGGTTATGTTAAAAATCAATTATCACAACTGGATTTTCATCAAGTGATGGATAATGGTCAAACATTGCACATTGATATGTCTTCTGATGAGCTTTTGACATTACTGCAACTTCTTGAAGATTTACAAAATTGTAAAATCTTCGCCAAAGAACCATGGACGCATTTTCACATCACGCTTGATAAAGATGATAAATTTAAGATGGGTTTTTCTTATGAGAATTGATGAGGGATAAATATACCATCTTAAAATTGAAGAGTAAGGTTTGACAACAGGCTAAGTTTTTTTGCAATGCACAGGACTTAGTCCTTTTTGTCATATTAGCCCCAATCTAATTATTGACAAAGAAAAGCACTTACCACAAGATATGATGTAAAAATATACCTACTAGGCACAGACCAACTAACACATTGGGATAGCTTTTATGAGTTTATGGTATGGTATTTGACTGTTGATGAAAAATAATTAAGTCAATCATAAACAGGAAAAACCAATCAACAATGTATATCTAGTGGGCGTGACAGACTATCAACCGGCCACGGTGGGCATCCTTGTATGTCAGCATAAAGCACGCGTCGCACCCATACACCAGCAAAGCAAAGGTCTGTAGTTGTGCTAAGACATAAACCCAACCAACCCCCACCCGACGCCACCATCTTTTTTGATGGTGGTTTTGTTCTTGATAAAGCAGTTTAGGGATACATTTCCCTTAGTTTGGGATCTTCATTGATATACGCCTGCACTCTAAAGCAGACATCCCGATAGCCGTGCCAGTAGTAATTAGCATCTTGTTTATCAAATGTATGTCGATCCCAGATGTCATCCATCCACGGAGTAAAGGCTGCTCGTGCAGTCAGCTTAAGTGGATGCTCTATACCTTGTTTTGGCTGTTCACAGACGGCTGCGTCAAATAAGTAGCTCATGGTTTGGTGTTTATACTCACCATGTTTACAAATATCTTTGAGTGCCAATGCAAGCAAAGCTTGTATTCTAGCACCTGTAGCACCAACCACATTACTAAGATGAATATTGGTAGTGTGCACCTGGGCATGCTTGTGGCTAAACTGCTTGATGAACAATACATCACCAGTAGTACTGTCATTTCGAATAAAGGTAGTAGCCCAAAAAGTATGCTGTAACAAAAACTAAAAAGACAACTTGCACAAAAGTTGGTAATTTACGGTTATGAAGACACAAATTACCATTACTTGCCCAAGTTGCCTATCGGTTAGTATAAAGAAAAATGGCATAAAAAGCTATGGCAAACAAAACTATTTTTGCAAAGATTGTCATAAACAGTTTGTTCATCATTTACAGCTTACTTACAAAGGTTGTCAATCTTACATAGATAACAAAATACGCTTAATGTTAGTTCGTGGTTGTAGCATTGCTGACATTGTGATACTTGAACAAGTGAGTAAGGGCAAAGTGCTTAGTGTGCTTGCAAACAGTAATCACCAAATCAAACCAAGACAAAAGCATTACCATACCTTAAAGATAGATGAGTTTTGGACTTACGTGGGTAACAAGAAAAACAAAGTTTGGCTCATCTATGCGTACGATAGACACACAGGTGAGATTGTTGCCTATGTATGGGGCAAAAGAAACCTTGCTACTGCCAAACAGTTAAGGTCAAAACTGATGAGTTTAGGTATAAGTTTTGATAAAATTGCTTGTGATGATTGGGACAGCTTTCTGACGGCTTTTAAGCACTCTATCAAACAAGTGGGTAAACGCTTTACCGTTGGTATTGAAGGCAATAACACAAGGCTTAGAACCTTTGCTAGGCGAGCATTTAGAAAAAGGTGTTGTTTCTCTAAAAACCCAACCAATCATCTTAAAGCATTTGACTTGGTGTTTCATTATATCAACTATGGGTGGGTGTAGCATACTTTTTGAACCAGGGCCTTTTTTTTAAGAATTTTGAGGTAGAATTAGAATCTAAATACTGTTCTTATCAACTCTTATCAACATTTTATTTTAGATCAAGGAGCGGAAATGAAAATAATCAAACCTTTAATCTTGGGTTCAGTACTTACTTTATCCAGCGGGATTGCTTCACAGGTAAATGCAGGTACTGGCGGTTGGTGTACAGTAGTTAATGCTCGCACTCCATTAAACATTCGTATTGCACCTGGTGCTGAGAATCCCATCATTGGAACCTTAAAAAATGGTTCGCCAGTTACTCAGGACTATATCACTTATTATGATAGCAAGGGGCGTACTTGGAAGCACATTATTCAGCCTTCGAGCGGCATTGAAGGATATGTTCGAGCCAAATATCTAAAATGCGAAGATTGACTCCATAAATTATATAATTTGTATTTTTCAACATTGTCCAAGAATTGAACCAGGATCCAATCAATGAAAAAACTTGCATTTATCACTTTGGCAGCTCTAACCTTTGGCATTTCGGCACACGCCACACCACCGACCGATGGCGAATGTATTGTTGCCGACCCTACAGGTACGCCATTAAAATATCGCTCCGCTCCATACGGCAAAGTGCTTGGCACGCTTAAAAATGGCAGAAAAGTTTATATCATTGAAGATTATCGGTATGATAAAAATGGCAAACCTTGGGTTGAGGTTTATCCCACAGGTGGCGGTGATGATAACAGCTTAGGCTGGGTGTATCTCAAATACTTGCGATGCACAATGTACCCTAAATAATTCACTCGGCACACTACCAAACGGTACATGGATTTATATCAATGATTGGAAAATTGACAAAAATGGCAAACCTTGGGTGCGTGCATTTAGCCATTCAAATAATCGTTTTTTGGGCTGGGTGTATTATAATTACCTAAGCTGTTAATCATTTACCAAGATTAATTTACCCAATATCGCCTAATATTGGGTAAATTTTTTAAAAGTGCATAAAACCATTTGACAAAAATTTAGCAAATGGTAATAATAGACACTTTAATGCCAAAAAGTATTGGCAGACAGGTCAATGATTGATTGCCTAGACTGCATCACTTATTGACAAAAGAGCAATCAGATTGGAGTAAGACCCATTAAACCGTCAAATCGTTTAAACATCAACGAAGAAATCCGTGCCAAAGAAGTTCGCTTGGTTAAAGAAGATGGCGAGCAGCTTGGCGTGGTTGATTTGCAAACCGCATTAAAAACGGCTGCTGATGAAGGCTTGGATTTGGTAGAAATCGTTGCCGATGCCAAACCCCCTGTTTGTAAAGTAATGGATTATAAGCGTTATCTTTATGAACAAAAACAAAAAGCCAAAGAAGCCAAAAAAAACCAAAAACAAACGCAAGTGCGTGAAATCAAACTTCGCCCCGGCACCGAAGAAGCAGACTATCAAGTCAAGCTGCGTAAAATTGTTGAATTCATTGAAGACAAAGACAAGGTCAAAGTCAGCATTCGTTTCCGTGGTCGCGAAATGGCACACCAAGAAATCGGCAAGGCACAACTTGAACGCATCATCGCTGACACTGCCGAGATTGCCAGCGTTGAGCAGGCACCAAAAGTTGAAGGTCGCCAGATGGGTATGTTGCTTGGTCCAGCCAAGAAAAAATAAACTTGCTGAGCATCATCAAACAAAGCACCAAGATGATTGGTGCTTTGTAACCACATCAGCTAATCATGGATACGCTGCTGCATAATCAAAGCATCAACCGATTGCCCATCGTCAGTACGATAATAGCCCTCTCGCACATCGATTGGCTCAAAGCCTTGTCGTTGGTACAAGCCAATGGCAGCAACATTATCCGCTCGCACCTCAAGCAATAGCCGCTCTGCACCAGCTGCCGCTACCGACTGATTGACCGCCGTCATCAAGCGTGTTGCTAGCCCTCGCCGATGATAATCAGGGTGGGTGCCAATGCGGTGGATTTCGGCAGTCTCAAACACCACCTGAAACAAACAATATGCCACAATTGACAACTGATTGTCTGCTAGCGACTGCTGTAGCCACATCGTTGCTGCCTCTCCTTGCAAACAGTCGCCACGCATAGCACCATCGATTGGCTTGGCTGCAACCACCACAGCAACAGCTGCTCCAAATTGCCCAAGCATGGTCTTAATTGACCCCACCTGCCAAGCATCGTCAGGCAAGGCTGATTGCTCCAAATAAGCCAAATGCACCAACAAATCATGCCATTGGCACGCAGTTTTGCCGTCCAAAATAACCACCATAAATCCACCATATCTTATCACACACAAAGCAGGCTTTATGATACAATAAAGCACAAAATGAGAAAATATTTTTTTAGGTAAATTACGATGACAAACAAAACAAAAAAAACCAAATGGAATGACCCAAATGCCGCCATTGAGGCTTCAAAATACCAAAACCCCATTCCTTCACGCTTATTAATCCTACAAACAGTCGCTGCTTTGACCAATCAAGCACAGGCTGCCACCCAAGAATCGCTGGCAATGCACTTTGGCTTTTTGGACGATGGAGATCGTTTTTTTGCCTTGACCAATCGACTAAAAGCCATGCTAAGAGATGGACAGCTTGAACGCAGTGATGGCATTCATTTTAGCGTCGCCCCCTTGCCAACTGTGCTGTCAGGCACGGTCAGCTGTAGCCCAAAAGGCTTTGGCTTTGTGGTGCTTGATGATATGCCTGATTTGTTTTTGCACGAAAAGCAGATGCGATTGGTGTTTGATGGTGATAAAGTTGAAGTGGTTGCCACACAATATCGTGGCAAAGACGAAGCACGCATTACCAAAGTTACCGAACGCAATCAGCTGGAGTTTATCGGTAAATTAAGCTCTGATGACGAAGGGTATTTTGTACAGCTTACAGGTGTCAATGCCCATCAGCCCATCACCGTTACCACCGAAAATGTCGAAGAGATGAATGCAGGCGTTGGTGATGATGTCAAGGTGGCACTGATTGATCTGCCAAGTTATCAAGAATTTGCCACTGGCAAAATCACCGAACTGCTTAGTAGCTTAAATGACCGTGAGCTGATTATTGAGACCACGCTGTATAATTATGGCATTCCGCATGAATTTAGCCATGCCGCCATCAAACAAGCAGAGCTTTTTAATGAGCCAAACGAAAAAGATTATAAAGGCAGAGTTGATTTGCGTCATTTGCCTTTGGTTACCATTGATGGTGAAGATTCACGAGATTTTGACGATGCGGTCTATGCCGAAAAGCGTGCTGGTGGCAACTATCGTGTCGTTGTTGCCATTGCTGATGTCAGCCACTATGTAACGCCACAATCAGCACTAGATAGCGATGCTTATGAGCGTGGCACTTCGGTATATTTTCCCCATCGTGTGATACCGATGCTGCCAGAGATACTGTCAAATGGACTGTGTTCACTCAATCCCAAAGTGGACAGACTGTGCATGGTCGCTGATATTAAATTATCTCGTGCAGGCAAGGTTACCGCTTATGAATTCTACCCTGCCATCATGCACTCACAGGCTCGCCTGACTTATAATCAAGTCAATGCGTATTTTAATGACCCGACTAACGAAACGCTGCCTGATGAACTTGTCAAAAACCCTGCGGTTCTTAAATCCATTGACACACTACACCAACTGTATCAAGTGCTTGACAAACGCCGCGAAGAGCGTGGAGCGATGGCATTTGAAACAGCAGAAACTTACATAAAATTTGGCAAAGATGGTGATATTATTGACATCGTTGCTCGTACTCGTGGCGAGGCTCACAAGCTCATCGAAGAGTGTATGTTGCTTGCCAATACCTGTGCGGCAAACTTTGCTCTAAAACACGATTTGCCCGTCTTGTATCGCAATCATGACAAGCCAAACGAAGAAAAATCAGCCAGATTGCATGACTATGTCAAAAATTTCGGTCTGTCATTTCCCGAATCATCGCCCACGCACGAAGACTATCAGCGAATCATCAAGGCAACTGCCGACAGACCAGATGCCGCCAGCATTCATAGTATGCTACTTCGCTCAATGATGCAGGCGAACTACAGCCCAGATAATATCGGTCATTTTGGCTTGGCTTATGATGAATACAGCCATTTCACCAGTCCAATTCGCCGCTACCCTGACCTAATGCTCCACCGTGCCATCAAGGATAAAGTGAGCAAACAAAAACCACAAGCACCCATTTACAAAACCCTGCATGAGGCAGGTGAACAAACCAGCCTAACCGAACGGCGTGCCGAGGAGGCATCTCGTGATGTAGAAACTTGGCTAAAATGCCACTATATGCAGCGTCATCTGGGCGAGCAATTTACCGCAACGGTCAGCAGCGTTACCAGTTTTGGCTTATTTGCCGTGCTAAACGACTTATTCATCGAAGGCTTGGTGCATATTTCGGGGCTGGGCAATGAGTATTTTGATTATGATGAACAAGAACAAAAACTTGTTGGCGACAAAGGCTCCTATTTTGGCTTGGGTGATACGCTGCTTATCGAAGTGGCGGCGGTTAATATGGATTTACTACAAATTGATTTTCGTTTGATTGAACAATTAGGTCGTGTTGATCGTGATGGAGTCAGCAAAAAACTCTCCAAAAAATCAAGCGACAAGCCAAAAAACAAACGCAAAAAATCCAGCAAAACTTCATAACACCAAACGCCAATGAAACAACATCATTATCCACTTATCGAAGGCTTGGGCGACTGGCTGTGTGCTTATCTTATCAGTGGCAGCATTGTGCTGCTTACTGGTGGTGGCACACTGCTGTTATTTGCCGTTGCTTTATTTATTATTATCCTGCTCAGTTTTGCATTGAATTTTACCCTGTTTAAATTCGCTTGTTATATATTGGCATTGATTTTTTGCCTTGTGGCAACTCTGGCAATTTTGCCAATCCAGCAAGAATTGACAGCAACTTGGTTGGTAATTGGCTTTATGTTAATGACGCATATTTTCTTAACATATCGTTATTATAAAATTAAAATTTACAAAAAATAAACCATCTATTCATTACAAACAAATCACCACGCCGTCATTTGCAGGCTTTGGCTTGATATATCAGCACGCCCATCAAACACACCAAACCACACTTCTTTAATTAATGCCTATTAGCTTGGCATCAATCACTTACTTGTTCAAGCACCAATCCATCATCAGAGCCTTTATATTGTCAATAATTATAATAAATTATCATATTATAAATAAAAATTAATTAATAATAACCGTGTCAGCTGGTTAATTTTTGGCAAATGGTTTTATAACTAAAGCAAAAACTGGCTTTTATTTATTGATTTTACAAATGTTTTCATCATTTTTTGGCTTATATTTCGGCTTTTGCCCTATAAATTTTTGCCATTTTGGCGTATAATGGGTAGGTTAATGGTATGAACATTCATATTTTGGCAAACTTTGTGTGATAATTTTGCCAATGTTTCGTTTCATGCTCTCCTTTGGACAAAACAGCTACGCCACCTGTCGGTCGCACCAGCTTTGTGTTTTTAGGAATTTTGGAACCAGCCATCAATCCTACTTTTTGGCAATTGGCTGGAATGTTTTGGTCTTAATTTAAGTATCCGCTTATGATTACCATAAAAAAAGGCTTGGATCTACCCATCACAGGTGAACCCGCCAAACAAGTTAGCGAACATACGCCCACCAAGGTAGCGTTGGTCGGCTACGATTATGTCGGCATGCGTCCCACCATGTATGTTCAGCCAGGCGATACTGTCGCCAAAGGACAGGTGCTGTACGAAGACAAAAAACGCTCAGGTGTTGTCTATACAGCACCAATCAGCGGCACTGTTGTTGCAATCAATCGTGGCGAACGACGAGTTTTTGAAAGTTTGGTTATCGCTGCCGATCCACAAAACAACAACGAAATCACTTTCAATGCCTATCGCAGCGAGGACTTGGCAGCACTAGATAGAGCAACTGTGGTTGAGCAACTGGTTGCCTCTGGCGAATGGACGGCATTTCGCACACGCCCCTTTAGTCGCACACCGCACATTGACAGCACGCCAAGTGCCATCTTTGTTACCGCAACCGACACCAATCCGCTTGCTGTCGATCCTGCGGCGGTATTGTTTGAAGAAATTGCATCATTTAATGATGGCTTGGCGGTACTATCTACCCTGTCGCCTAAGACCTTTGT
Organism: Moraxella cuniculi; assembly: GCF_900637105.1. NCBI lineage: Bacteria > Pseudomonadati > Pseudomonadota > Gammaproteobacteria > Moraxellales > Moraxellaceae > Moraxella > Moraxella cuniculi. Next base: position 2,110,103 of record NZ_LR134343.1, read on the forward strand.
TTGTCATGGTGATGTCGCCCCAGAGGCTCTGACAAAAGCTGCTGATGGTAACGAAACCGTCTATCAAGGCTTTACAGGTGTACACCCAGCAGGCAATGCTGGCACGCACATTCACTTTTTGCACCCATTGGCACGCGGCACAACCGTCTGGACAATCAATTATCAAGATGTTATCGCCATCGGCAAACTGTTCACCACAGGGCGTATCTATACCGAGCGACTGATTAGCCTTGCAGGCCCTGCGGTCAATAATCCACGCCTGATCCGCACCACAAGAGGTGCAGATTTGACTGAACTGACCCAAGGCGAGCTAAAGGGCAATGACAATCGCATCATCTCAGGCTCGGTGCTGTCAGGTCGCACTGCCAAACAGGCGGTGGCGTTTTTGGGTCGTTTCCACAACCAAGTATCGGTGCTTGCCGAAGGTCGTGAACGCCCTGCGATGCACTTTTTTAGCCTAGGGGCAAATCGCTTCTCCAAACTACCGATTTATATCTCGCAATTTTTCAAAAACAAAAAATACGATTTCACCACCAGCACCAATGGTTCGCCGCGTGCAATGGTGCCAATCGGCGTTTTTGAAAGAGTTATGCCACAAGATTATCTGCCCACACAGCTGCTGCGTGCCTTGATTGTTGAAGACATCATCAAAGCGGTAGAGCTGGGTGCTTTGGAGCTTGACGAAGAAGATTTGGCACTTTGCACCTTTGTATCTCCAGGCAAGTATGAGTTTGGCGATATTTTGCGTGATAACTTGACCCGTATTGAGCAGGAAGGCTAACGATGAAATTTATTCACAATATCTTTGACCGTATGGAGCCGTCCTTCACCAAAGGCGGCAAGTACGAAAAATATTATGCCATCTTTGAGATGTTTGACACTTTCTTTCGTCAGCCTTCATCTCAGACCTATTCGGCAAGCCATGTGCGTGATGGCATTGACCTAAAGCGTATCATGATTACCGTCTGGCTATGTACTTTCCCTGCGATGTTTTGGGGCATGTATAATGTCGGCTTTCAGGCACTGACCGCCATCAATGCCATGGGCATCACCCCTGAAGGCTGGCGTACCGTCATCACTGCTCTGGCAGGCTATGACCCGAACAGCATCTGGGCGTGCTTTGTCTATGGTGCGATGCAATTTTTGCCAATTTATGCAGTAACTTTTATCGTTGGTATCTTGTGGGAAATCATCTTTGCGGTGGTGCGTGGACACGAAGTAAACGAAGGTTTCTTTGTTACCTCAGTCCTGTTCGCCCTATCACTACCACCTGATATTCCACTATGGCAAGTTGCTTTGGGTATCAGTTTCGGTGTTGTTGTCGCCAAAGAGGTCTTTGGTGGTACTGGCAAAAACTTCATCAACCCAGCACTTGCAGGTCGTGCATTTTTGTACTTTGCTTATCCTGCCTATATCTCAGGTGATGCGGTATGGACTGCGGTTGATGGCTTTAGTGGTGCAACACCGCTCGGTCTTGCAGCCCTAGGCGTAACGCCAGATCAATTCGTTGATGCTTATGGCAAAGCCATCACTTGGAGCGATGCTTTCTTGGGCAATATGCAAGGTGCCATCGGCGAGGTTTCAACACTTGCTATCTTAATCGGTGGTGCGGTACTTATTTATACCAAAATCGCCAGCTGGCGTGTGATTGCAGGCTCAATTATTGGCTTGGTACTGACAGCACTTGCCTTTAATTTATTCAGCGATGGCAGCAACCCTATGGCAAGCCTTGCCCCTCAGTGGCACTTGGTTATCGGTGGCTTTATGTTTGGTGCGGTATTTATGGCAACCGACCCAGTGTCTGCTGCCCACACCAACGCAGGTCGCTGGTGCTACGGACTTCTTATTGGCTTTATGACAGTTGCCATTCGTGTGATAAACCCTGCATTCCCTGAGGGTATCATGTTGGCAATCTTGTTCGCCAACTTGTTTGCACCGATTTTTGATTACTTTGTTGTCCAAGCCAACATCAAACGCCAAACCGCACGGAGGTTAGCAAATGTCAGCCAAAAATAGCAACATCAAGACCATCACCACCGCTTTGGTGCTGTGTTTGGTCTGCTCGGTGATGGTTTCTGCCGTTGCCGTTGGTCTAAAACCACAACAGCAAGACAATGCACGCCTTGATTTGAACAAAAACATCTTGATTGCTGCTGGGAAATTTGATCCAAACAGCGACAATAACAGCGTTATTGCAGAGCGATTTGACAACTTCGAGGTGCGTCTGATTAATCTGCAAACTGGTCAATTTGCCACTGAGCAAGAATTGGCCAAAGCAGGCATTAGCGATGCTGCAAGCTATGATGTCGCCAAAGCAGCCAGAGTGCCAGCCCTATCTACACCGCTTGAAAATGACATTGCGGCAATCGGTGGCAAGCCAAAATTTGGCAAGGTTTATCTATCAAAAGATGCCAATGGCGAGCTTGAGCTGCTTGTTCTGCCATTTAATGGTGCAGGACTGTGGGGTCAAATCTATGGACTAATCACCATTGACAAAGACCTTAATACCATCAAAGGGGTGAATTTTTATCAACATAAAGAAACACCGGGTCTGGGTTCTCGCATTACCGATGAGCCATGGCGTGCTCAATGGGTGGATAAAACCCTCTATGACGAACAAGGCAAGTTACACATGACCATTGTCAAAAATGGTACAGCCAAAGACACTCAAATTGACGGCATCAGCGGTGCAACCTTGACAGGTCGTGGCGTAAACAATATGGTGCAGTTTTGGTTGGGCGAAGAAGGCTATAAGCCATTTTTAGACAATCTGCGTGCCAATAAAGCAGAAAAAGGAGCATAATCATGGCAGATACCAAAGAAATCTTGACCAGACCTGTGTTCAATAACAACCCCATTGCTCTACAAATTCTTGGTATTTGTTCGGCTCTGGCGGTAACCACTAGCATGACCAACGCCTTGGTTATGTGTATTGCATTAACACTGGTTACAGCGTTTTCTAGCTTTTTTATCTCAATCATCAGAAATCACATTCCAGCCAGCATTCGTATCATCGTGCAGATGGTTGTTATTGCCTCGTTGGTTATCGTGGTTGATCAAATTCTAAAAGCCGTTGCCTATGATGTCAGCAAATCTCTTTCTGTATTCGTTGGCTTGATTATCACCAACTGTATCGTAATGGGTCGTGCTGAAGCCTTTGCGATGAGCAACCCACCAATCCCAAGTTTCTTGGACGGTATCGGCAATGGCTTGGGTTATTCAGCCGTACTGCTTTTTGTTGCCAGTATTCGTGAAATCTTGGGCAATGGCAGCTGGTTCGGTATGCAGCTACTCGAAAAAATCACTGACGGCGGCTGGTATGTACCAAACGGTCTGTTGCTCTTGCCACCATCGGCATTCTTTGTGATTGCATTGTTTATTGCCATCGTTCGCACCTGCAAGCCTGAACAAGTTGAGCCTGCCGAATTTGTCATGAAGCCACAATCCAAAGGCATGGGAGGACACTAATGGGACACTATATCAGCTTATTTATTACCTCAGTTTTTATTGAGAATATGGCGTTGGCCTTTTTCTTGGGCATGTGTACTTTTATTGCCATCTCCAAAAAAGTCTCAACCGCCATCAGCCTAGGCATTGCTGTTATTGTTGTAATGACAATCACCGTACCTCTTAACAACCTGCTGTATCAATACCTCTTAAAAGACGGTGCATTGGCATGGGCTGGCTATCCTGATGTTGATCTTAGCTTTTTGGGATTGCTAAGCTATATCGCCCTGATTGCAGCAGTTGTACAGATTATGGAAATGTTCTTGGATAAGTTCGTCCCAAGTCTATACAATGCTCTTGGCGTATTCTTGCCACTGATTACGGTGAACTGTGCCATCATGGGTGGTGTATTGTTCATGGTTGAGCGTGATTATAACTTTGGCGAATCTATCGTTTATGGCATCGGTGCTGGCACAGGCTGGGCATTAGCAATTGCTGCTTTGGCAGGTATCCGTGAACGACTCAAATATTCAGATGTCCCTGCTCCTTTGCGTGGACTTGGTATTACTTTTATCACCGTTGGACTGATGAGCCTTGGCTTTATGTCCTTTGGTGGTATGTCGCTATAAGGAGAGGTTATGGAATTTGGTACAGCGATAGGTGGTGTGGTAATGTTTACCATCATCATCATGAGCTTGGTTGCAGTGATTCTGGCAGCACGCTCACGATTGGTTAGCACTGGTAAAGTTACCATTAATATCAATGACAATCCTGACAATAATGTCGTTACCGAAGCGGGTGGCAAATTGCTACAAACGCTTGCTAACGAAGGCATATTTTTATCATCAGCCTGTGGCGGTGGTGGTACTTGTGGTCAGTGTCGCTGCAAGGTTATCTCTGGCGGTGGTGAGATTTTGCCAACCGAAGAGGGGCATTTTACCCAAGGTGAAATCCGTGATAATATGCGTCTTGCCTGCCAAGTAGCAGTCAAGCAAGACATGCAAATTGAGATTGATCCTGAATTTTTTGATGTCAAAAAATGGGAATGTGAGGTTATCTCTAATGACAATGTCGCAACTTTCATTAAAGAACTGACCCTAAAAATCCCTGAAGGCGAAGTTGTGCCATTTCGTGCAGGTGGCTATGTGCAGCTAGAAGCCCCACCGCACACTGTGCATTATAAGGACTTTGATATCGCCGAGGAATATCACGAGGACTGGGACAAGTTCAATCTGTGGCAATACAGCTCAACAGTAACCGAGCCTGTGATTCGTGCTTATTCAATGGCAAACTATCCTGAAGAAAAAGGCATCATCAAGTTTAACATCCGTATCGCCAGCCCACCACCTCGTGGCGGCGAAGGCATTCCACCGGGCAAAATGTCTTCTTATGTCTTTAGCCTAAAGCCAGGGGATAAGATTACCGTTTCTGGGCCTTATGGTGAATTTTTTGCCAAAGATACTGATGCTGAGATGGTGTTTATTGGTGGTGGTGCTGGCATGGCACCGATGCGTTCGCATATTTTTGACCAATTAAAACGCCTCAAATCCAACCGCAAAATCAGCTTTTGGTACGGTGCTCGCTCCAAGCGTGAAATGTTCTATGTTGAGGATTATGATGGCTTGGCAGCAGAGTTTGATAACTTTGAGTGGCATGTTGCTCTATCTGACCCAATGCCAGAGGACAACTGGGAAGGTTATACAGGATTTATTCATAATGTCTTGTACGAAAACTACCTAAAAGACCACCCAGCACCAGAGGACTGCGAGTTCTATATGTGTGGGCCTCCAGTAATGAACGCCGCTGTCATCAAGATGCTAAAAGATTTGGGCGTAGAAGATGAAAATATCTTGCTTGATGATTTTGGTGGCTAAAAGCACAAACCGCTGGCAAATGAACCGACCCCCAAATCTTAGACACAAGATTAAAGGTTAGGTTGATAAAGCTAAGTGGTTTGACCAAGGACTAAGCTTCTGTATCTGACAGGACTTAGTCCTTTTAGCTTGGTCTTTATTCTATCATAATTGTAATAATGAATGTACTCATCAATCGTTGTTTTAAGCTCATTGATGGATGTGAAAGTGGTTTGTTCATAAAAGATTTCCTGTTTGAGTGTCCCAAAGAAACTTTCAATGGCTGCATTATCAAGACAATTACCCTTTCTTGACATACTTTGGATTAAGCCTTGTTCCTTTAAAGTTTGTTGATAATGATACTGTTGGTAGTGTATACCTCTGTCTGAATGAATGATGGGTGTTTCATTAGGTCTTAGTTTAGATAAAGCATTACTTAACATCTCATTAACCAAGTCATAAGTAGGTCGTTCATTGAGAGCATAACTGACAATCTCGCCATTAAACAAGTCTATGATGGGCGATAGATACAGTTTTTTCTCTGTGATTATGCCATTTTGTGCCTCATCTTGCACCTTAAACTCTGTTACATCAGTTGACCATTTTTGATTGGGTCTTGTGGCTTTAAAGTCTCTTTGTAGAACATTGTCTTTAATCTTGTCTTGGTGTTCCCCTTGATAAGAGGAGTAGGCTTTGTATTTTCGTTGTCTGATTTTGGATTTCAAGCCCATTGCTTGCATTAAGCGTTGCACTCTTTTGTGGTTGATGACAAGACCTTGATTGTTAAGCTGATGGTTGAGTTCTAAGGTAATTCTACGATACCCATATCTGCCTTTGTGCTTATGGTAGATGTGGTTAATGCGTTCTTTTAGGAATTGGTCTTTGTCAGGCTTTGTACTTTGACGAATGTGGTAATAAAACACACTTCTTGGCAGGTTTGAGATTCCAACAAATCTTTTAGAGGGTGTTTATGCCTTAATTCTTGAACAATCAGGACTTGTTCTTTGATTGTTCCTTTTGACGAATTAAGGCATCGAGCTTTTTTAGGTAGTCGTTTTCTGCTTCTAAGTATGCTAGGCGTTTTAGAAGTTTGGCATAGTCATCATCTTGTGGCTTGGTTTTGCTTGTTGATTTGTTTTTGGTTGTTTTGTCTTTATTGGTATTGTGTTTGTTTGACATTACTTTTCTGCCTTTGGGTTTGGGAGTAAGTCCCATTATACCAAAGCTTTGATAGGACTTTAACCAGTTTGACAGTAAAGCAGGTTGTGGTAGATTAAGCTCTATGGCAAGCTGTGTCAAAGATTTGCCAAGAAGAACTTGTTGTACAGCGTTAAGTTTAAAGGTGGTGTCATAGATGGCTTTGGTTCTTCGTCTTTTAATACCATCAATACCGTGTGTTTGGTAGAGTTTGACCCAAAGCTCTACTGTTTTGTGGTCTAAACCAAAATGTTTTGCTGTGCGTTTGTAGTTGTGATTGTTTTGATAATAGGCCATCACAGACAGCTTGAAATCAAGTGTGTATTTTGCCATAGAAAGCACCCCAAGAGTTAGTAGTGGAATGTCTAACTTTTGGGGTGCGGTTCAAATGCTGGCGGTTTTTTATACTGCAACCACCATTGTTTTTGTGCTTAAATTGCCATCGGTATGGCTTTATTATAAATCTCAAGCCACAGCTTTGTTGCATTGCTGAATTTACTCATCATCCGCCAAGCCCACACTCCAAATTCTCTGACAACAAACCCCATCACAGCCCATAACCTTGCTTTGTCATCACTTATGGATTATTACATTTCAGCTTAATCATTTGTCGGCTTAGTGGCATAAGCGACACAATCAGCCCCAGCTCTTACAACAAATCGCATAAAGTTAATATGAATGGCTTACAAATCATCATATCGGTTGTCATTTGCTCACCTTTGCCAAACCACCCCACCAGTTAGTTGAATTTGAATAAATACACGGCAGGTTATTTTTGGCATCGTTATTTATCTTTATCAATAAAAACAAATTACAAAAAAAATCGGATAACCAGTATCCGATTTTTCATTTTGTTCTATTATGGCTTAAGTAGCCCCGCCTGCCCCATCGCAGGATCGCTGTCATAGGCTGCTATGGCATCAGCAACGCTTAACCCCAGTGCCTTGGCAACGCCTTCACCATAGGCTGTATCACATTTGTTGCAATTGCGAATGTGGCGGTATTTGATAAAATCAGGAGCATCACCCATCGCCGCAGCAGTATTATTAAACAAGGCTTGCTTTTGTGCATCACTCATCAATTGGAATAAGGCTCGCGGCTGGCCAAAATAATCGTCATCATCAGCACGGAAATCCCAATGGGCGGCATCGCCATTAATTTTTAGCGGTGGCTCGGCATAGGCAGGCTGCTCTTGCCATTGATTAAAGCTGTTTGGCTCATAGTGTTTTAGTCCGCCATAATTGCCGTCTACACGACCCTGCCCGTCTCTATGGTTGCTCATTACAGGGCAGCGAGGGGCATTGACAGGGATTTGATTGCGATTCACGCCCAAGCGATAACGCTGAGCATCAGCATAGTTAAATAGGCGTGCTTGCAACATTTTGTCTGGCGACACACCAATCCCAGGCACCAAATTGCTCGGGGCAAAAGCCGCCTGCTCAACATCTGCAAAGAAGTTTTCTGGATTTTTATTGAGTTCAAATTCACCAACTTCAATCAGTGGATAATCCGCCTTTGGCCATACTTTGGTCAAGTCAAAGGGGTGGTATGGCACTTTTTCAGCATCTGCTTCTGGCATGATTTGTACATACATTGTCCACTTGGGAAAATCACCACGCTCAATCGCCTCAAACAAATCTTTTTGGTGGCTCTCACGATCTTTGCCAATCACCGCTTCTGCCTCGGCATCGGTTAGATTTTGGATACCTTGCTGAGTCTTGAAATGAAACTTCACCCAAAAACGCTCGCCTTCGGCATTCCAAAAACTGTAAGTATGGCTGCCAAAACCGTGCATATGGCGATAGGATTTGGGAATGCCGCGATCGCTCATGACGATGGTTACTTGATGGAATGCTTCGGGCAGCAGTGTCCAAAAATCCCAGTTGTTGGTCGCAGAACGCATATTGGTGCGTGGATCACGCTTGACCGCTTTGTTCAAATCAGGGAATTTGCGTGGATCTCGCAAGAAAAACACAGGGGTATTATTGCCCACCATATCCCAGTTACCCTCTTCGGTATAAAACTTCAGGGCAAAACCACGAATATCACGCTCAGCATCAGCAGCTCCTCGCTCACCTGCCACTGTGGTGAAACGAGCAAACATTTCGGTTTTTTTGCCAATTTCGCTAAACATCGCCGCACGAGTGTAACGGCTAATATCACCTGTTACTGTAAAAGTACCAAAAGCACCAGAACCTTTGGCGTGCATACGGCGTTCTGGAATAACCTCACGGGCAAAATCTGCCAACTTTTCATTTAGCCACAAATCTTGGGCAAGCAGCGGTCCACGCGAACCTGCAGTAAGACTGTTTTGGTTGTCGGCAACTGGTGCACCATTGCTCATGGTAAGATGGGTTACAGGGCATTTGCTCATTAGACTGTCCTCATGTTATGTTTTATTAATTCGCCAATGATGGGCGATTTGCGGTGGCTTGGTGGCTACATCAGCTACCAACCAACACAAACATTATGCCAATTTCTCTATGATTGGTAAAATAATAATTTTTAATTATATCAATTGATTTTATAAATCAATTTTGGGTAAGCGATGACGATAACATCGTGCCACTGTTTGTTATTATTTTGCCAATTGGCACAAGTTAAGATAGCACATCAAGTGGCATGATGCCTATTTGTTTTTATAAAAAACCACTTAAGCGTAACACTTAAGTGGCTATTGTAACTCAATTTATACACAGGCAACTTAGCCCATTTGATAATAAGTCGCTGACCCAGGGCCAACTGGCAGACCCAGTACAAATACCCAAATATAAAACAGCAGCGTCCAACCAAATAAGAAAATCATCGAGTACGGCAACATCATCGCCATCAGCGTGCCAACCCCTGTGTCTTTTTTATAGCGAATCGCCACCGCCATAATCAGCCCAAAGTAACTCATCATCGGCGTGATGATATTGGTTGTACTGTCGCCAATACGATAGGCGGCTTGAATCATCTCAGGTGCATAGCCTGTCAGCATCAACATCGGCACAAAAATCGGTGCGGTAATCGCCCATTGTGCCGAGGCCGACCCGAGCATCAAATTCACCAATGCACAAATCAAAATAAACCCAACCAATAGCAACGGACCAGTCAGACCGATATTATTCAAAAAATTCGCCCCAGAAACCGCCATCACTTGACCGATATTTGACCAATTGAAAAATGCCGTAAACTGTGCTGCAAAAAACACAAGCACAATATACATGCTAAGCGAACTCATCGCCTGACTCATCGCATCGACAACATCTTGGTTGTTTTTGATACTGCCTGTAATCTTGCCATAAATATAACCCGGAATGGCAAAGAACACAAAAATAAACACCACAATGCCATTTAAAAATGGCGAACCTGCCACAAGTCCTGTTTCGGGATTTCGCAGCACACCATCGGCAGGGACAATCGTCCACGCCAGCAACAAACAAAATACCACCATGCTGACTCCTGCCCAGATTAGCCCTTTTTTCTCCGTGGCGGTCAATTGCTCAATCTTGCTATCTAGCACGCTGGGGTCGTCAGCATCATTGGGATTGTATTTACCAAGACTTGGCTCAACGATTTTTTCGGTAACAAAATAGCCCAAAGCACTGACCAAGAAAGTACTCGCTGCCATAAAATACCAGTTCGCCTCTGCACCAACGACATAATTAGGGTCAATAATGCGTGCCGCCTCTTGGCTGATGCCTGATAGCAAAGGATCGACAGTACCCAGCAAAAGGTTGGCACTGTATCCACCCGAAACCCCTGCAAATGCAGCCGCCAAACCTGCCAGAGGATGGCGACCCAGCGAATGAAAAATCATCGCCGCCAGTGGAATTAGCACCACATAGCCAAGCTCTGATGCGGTGTTTGACATAATGCCTGCAAATACCACCACCAGCGTTACCATCTTGCGAGGTGCATTCATCACAAGCCCTCGCAGTGCCGCCGAAATCATGCCTGAATGTTCAGCAATCCCCACACCAAGCAATGCCACCAGCACCGTTCCCAATGGAATAAATCCAGTAAAATTGCTCACCAAATTCTCAACAATGCGTGCCAAACCATCGCCATTTAGCAGATTGACCACATAAATCATGCCATCAGCACTGCGACCTTTTGCCCCTTCAGGTCTCGGGTCTAGCACTGACACGCCCATCATTGACATTACCGCTGACAAAACCAATAAAATCAGCGACATCCACACGAATAAAATCACAGGGTGTGGTAACAAATTCCCCAGCCACTCAACGCCACGCAAAAAGCGTTGCATACGAGAGCTGTTTGCTGCAGGGGGTGTTGAAGTACTCATTATCTCTCCTTGTTGTTTTGCAAAACAAAAATGACTGACAATACCGCCAATCAGAGCATTTTTGCATTTTTCTTATTTGTAATAATAGAAAATGTTATATTACTGTCATATTATAGCAATAAAATCGCCATAGTCAAAACCTAAAAACAACTCATTCTCATTTAAATCCTATTATCATTACATCAGGTAAATAAAAAGCCCAAGAATCATCTTGGGCTTAAATACACTCAAAAATCAGTGCTGATGACCGCCTGCACCATGTGCATGACCATGAGCAATCTCATCAGCGGTTGCTTCACGCACTTCAACAATCTCCACCTCAAAAGTCAGCTCAACGCCTGCCAACGGGTGATTGCCATCAACGATAACAACCTCGTCATTTGCTTCTTTAACCGTAACAAGCATGACTTGGCCATCGTCAGTTTGTGATTGGAACTGCATACCAGCTTCAATTTTGTCCACGCCCTGAAAATTGGCACGAGGTACCTCTTGCACAGCTTCGGCAAGGTACTCACCATAAGCATCTTTTGGGGCAACAGTGGCGGTGAACTTGTCGCCAACTTTTTTGCCAGCCATTTGCTTTTCAAGGCCGGGGATAATATTATGATGACCATGCAAATATGCTAGTGGCTCACCACGAGATTGATCAAGCACCTCACCTTGTGCATTGGTCAGTGTGTAGTTGAATTTCACGATGGTATCGTTGGCGATGATTGTCATAAGTATTCCTTAGTAAATGTGCCAGCTTGGCATTCAAACCAAATGTTTAAGACCACAGCATGGCAAAAAGTTGCTTTCATTATAACAGAAATTTGTCGCTTTTCCCAATGCTTTGCAAAAAAGTCGTTACAGTGTGTAACTTCTTAAAGAAAATAAGCAGAAAAATTTGAAAAGATGGTAAATTTTGGTATGATGATAATTTGTTTTTGATGTTATGATGTAGTTGTTAAATTTTATATAAATATAATTAAGCAATATTTCATTATTAGCATGATAAAATTATTTTTGCAAACTTGAGTTTATTATCATGACCATCCAATCTGCACCCACCGACAATCAACACGCCCTTTTGGCAAACACGCCACACTATCAAATTAGCTTTGAGCGATTTAACGAACACTTAGCCGATATATGCTTTGACTTCGTTGCCACCACACACGCCCCCACCCTGTCCATGGTAACTTGGCTGGCGGGCAGTTATTTGATTCGTGAATTTAGCAAAAATATTACCGCTGTTGATTATCAGCTTGACGGCACAACCCATCGCAGCGAAAAACTCAACAAAAATACCTTCAAACTTAGCCATGTCAAGGCAGGCGACCGTGTCCGTGTGCGATACGAGGTATATTGCCGAGATTTGTCAGTGCGTACAGCGTTTGTTGATCAGACCAGACTGTTTGGTAATTTTAGCTCATTGCTGCTTTTGCTTGATGATGCCAAACACACGCCTGCAACCCTGACCTTATCTGTGCCGATGCAGTTTTTGGCACAGCACCCAAACTGCCAAATCGCCTGTGGACTACAGCACGAAACCGTACAAAGCAAAACAGGTATTGAATATCGCTTTGCTGCTTTGGCAGCATTTGACTATTTGGACTATCCTTTTGAAATCGGCACGCAGGATACTTTTGAGTTTGTGGTTAATCATCAGCAAAAAACCCTGCCGCACCGATTTTTCTTGACAGGTCGTCATCATGGACAGCTTACTCGCCTACAAAGCGACCTGCAAAAAATCTGCCAAACTTACCTTGATTGGCTGGGTGATGCACCATTTGGGCACTACACCTTCATGGCGATGGTTACCAACAAAGACTATGGCGGGCTTGAGCATATCAACTCAACAGCACTCATCAGTCCACGCAGCGATATGCCACGCATTGACGAACCCATGCCGCCAAGCGATGGTTATCAACGATTCTTAGGTCTATGTAGCCATGAATATTTTCATGCATGGTGGGTAAAAACCGTCAAACCTGATGTGATGATAAACAATCCACTCACCCATGAATCCTACACGCCGTTGCTGTGGGTCTTTGAGGGCTTTACCAGCTATGTTGATGATTTGATACTGCTTGTTGCTGGTGCGATTGACAAAGCCAGTTATTTTAAGCTCATCAGCGACCAAATCAACCGCTATCAACAAACAGATGGCAAGGCATATCAAAGTGTTGCCGAATCCAGTTTTGATGCTTGGATTAAATTTTATCGCCCTGACGAAAATTCAGCCAATCAAGGCATCAGCTATTATAACAAAGGGGCATTGGTGGCATTGCTGCTGGATTTGATGCTGCTTGACAAAAGCTCAGGAAATTATCGTCTGCTTGATGTCATCAAACACTGCTATCAGCAAAGCAACAATCAACCTTTTGGGCTAACAACTGAAATTTTGGGCGATATTATTGCACCTGTGCTGGGCAGACAAGCATGGCAAGAATTTTATGAAAATTATGTCATCGGCACACAGCCTCTACCGCTGGAGGAATATCTTGGCAAATTTGCCATCACGGTCAATCACCAAGAGACAAGCAAGCCTTGGGGCATGAGCCTATCTACTGGCGATCAGCTGACCATCACGCATATCCATCGCCAATCAGCTGCAAGCCAAGCGGGGCTGGCGTATAATGACACCATCATTGCCATCGATGGGCTAAAAGCAACCAATCAACTGCTAACACTGCTAAACAAACAACAATCCATCACCAAGCAGCCTGTGCAGATTCATGCTTTTCGCCGTGATGAACTGATGACCTTTGAACTCCTGCCAGACAATACATATCACCAAACCCTTAGCTTGTCTGGTGATGGTGGGCAGTGGCTGTCGTTTTGTTTTGATAAATAACCAATGCCCAATCAAGGTTGTCAATCGCGGTAAATGTGCTTGGCAGCCTTAAGGTTATATCTCCAAAATAAACTAGTCAGCAAATCTGTGTCTTTTTGGGTTTTGGTTTCGGCGTGTTATTGATGATTTGGTGCCAAAATGGCCAGCTCCAGACAGTGTGCGTTGTGCGACTTTTGGGCGAGCCACAACACCAAGATTTGCCAATTTTTCATCACTGATAAATATCGTGCGACTCTCACCAACTGCCAAATCATCAAGTCGCCAACTGCCCACTTGATAACGAATCAAGCGTAAGCACGGCAAACCAACACTTGCCACCATACGCCTGACTTGGCGGTTTTTGCCCTCACAGATAGTGATGGTAAGCCATGCGGTCGCAATGTGTTTACGCTGCCGTATCGGTGGCTGTCTTGACCATAGCGTGATTGGCAGCTGCAACTCTGCCAAGTGCTGTACCTTGGCGGGCAATGTCTTGCCATCTTTTAATAACACACCAGCTCGCAATGCGTTTAGCTGCTCATCACTTGGGATATGTTCAACCTGCACCAGATAGGTTTTGGCGTGCTTTGTTTGATTTTTATGAGCCTGCCCCACAGGTGGCGTGGTGATGGCATGATTCAGCCCACCGTGATCTGTCAGCACCAATAAGCCTTCAGAATCTTTGTCCAATCGCCCTGCCACACGCAAGCTCTTATCATCAAAAAAATCTGCCAAGGTCAGCATCTGTTCGTTATCTTTACGAAATTGACTATGCACACCAAAAGGCTTGTTAAACAATACAACTTTTGCCATCAGCACCACCATAAATCACAATCAAAAAACCAAGCGATATCATACCGCTTGGTTTTGTATTTGACAATCTGTTGATACAATTACTCAAAGAGCAATGGTCAGATTATTTCTTATCAGCATCAGCTTTTTGTGCTTGCTCGGTGGCAGTTGCCTCGCTGTTGTCAGCATTGCCAACGGCTGCAACTTGCTCACCTTCTTTTAGTACAGTAAATTCAATGCGGCGATTTTGGAAGCGACCTTGTTCAGTGGCATTTGAGGCAACAGGTTGGCTAAAACTTGCACCCTTCACACTCAAACGCTCTGCTGGCACACCTTTTGATACCAAATAATCACGCACAGCTGCCGCACGAGATTCTGATAATTTTTGGTTGTATTCATCGCTGCCTTGGTTGTCGGTATGACCGATGATACGCAAAGTTGCTGCAGGCAGGCTTGCCAATTTGGCAGCTGCCAAGTCAAGAATTTCTTTGTTCTCAGCAGGAATGTCGCTAGAATCGGTAGCAAAATTGATGATTTGCAAGTTCAAGGCACGCACCAAGTCATCTACTGACACTTCTGCACCTTCGCCCAATCCAGAAATCGCCGTGCGTGCAGATTCAATGCTTGATGCCACAGCTGTTTGGATATCTAAGGCAGGCTCGGCTTCGATGGTAAAATCTGCTGGCAAAATACCTTTAGCACCATCAACCAGCTGTGTGATATGCTCAGGACTTGCTGCATTAAAGCGAACAGTTTGTCCGTTGATGGCAACGCTTGAGCTTGGCATATCTTTCATCAGACCCAAAATCGCTGGCAAGTATTCAGCGGCAGGCATGCTGGTGGCGTGTGTGTTTGTGGTCTCTGCCGAGCAGTTTTCTGTACCAAATACTTGTGCAACTGCTGCACGCACTTGACCAGCCAATTGCTCATTACCAACTTGAGTACGGCATGAATAAATTGCCTTGCCTGTCTCATCAACCGACAAGCTCAAGGTTGCAGGAGCGGCTGCCACAGCACCTGTATCTGCAGTGTCAGCTGCTGGTGCTGCGGTTTCGCTAACTGGAGCAGCAACTGGTGCTGGCTTTTCTTGGCAAGCACGCAATAATAGCCATGCCAAACCTGCAAAAATCAACAAACCAATGATTGGCAATATTGTCTTTAAAAAACTGCTCTTTTCTTTTTCATAATGCTTTTCGGCAGCAGTATTCACATGAGCGGCCTGTGGTTCAGGCTTGCTTACTGGCGTGGCTACAGCTGCTACAGGTGCTTCGGTAGTAACTGTATTGGCTGCGGCAGTACCTGCAGCAAATAAACCTGCTGGCAATAACGCATACGCCCACGCTGGCAAACGGCTCTGCTCATTAGCCAACTGATTACGCAAAAAAGCAGGGACAGTAGTCGTGCCTGCCAATTCTTTTAGACGTGCCACGACCAAAGGTGCTGCTGTTGCAATCGCTGTGTGTGCAGACACGGTTGATAGCCCAAATTCTTGACCCAGCTTGTCGCTTAAGGTAATGCCCTGCTCATCATCTGTGCCAAAAGCAATTTTTAGCAGATGATGACCGTAACCCAGCTCATTTTCTGGCAAAGTGGCAACACGCTGGTACACATCTTCGTTACTCAAGCGAGCTGCAAAAATGGCATAAAATGTCTCAAGCAGGTTTGATTTATTGGCATTGTCTCCATCTTGATTTTTGATGGCAGCCAAAACATGTGGCGTAATCAATTCGTGCAATTTGCTAATTAAACTCATAAGTTGCTCCCTGTGGGCTAAATTTTCAAAATTAACCGTAATTGTTGCAATAACAAAAACAATATAAACATAATGGCAAAGCCACCGATTTGGACATATTTTGACTGATTTTTATCTAAGTTAAAAGGGTTTGCAACAATTGATAAACAAATCAACGCCATCTGCCACCAAAAACGCCCATCGTGTTACAAAACCGCCTGAAATCTTTGTAATTATTTACAGTATCGCAACAGTTTGGTAGGTTTGATGATTAATGCCGCCATCAAAGCTGATTTACTTTGGTATACTTCTCATCATGGTACAATTAAGGTGATTTTTTGGCATCGTTTTGATACAATAATCCGCACATTTAGCACATTATCACACTCTTTAAGCCCATGAACCACACCACTGCCATCATTATTATCACAGTTATTATCAGCATTGCCGCTTGGCAATCTCGCCCTTTGTTGGAGCGATTGATTTTTTATCCGCCTGCGGTGCAGCGTGGTCAATATGATCGCCTGCTGACGCACGGATTTATCCATGCTAATGGTATGCACTTATTGTTTAATATGTTTACGCTGTACTTTTTTGGGCGTGCGATTGAACGATTTTATATTGACAAATTCGGCAGCCTAGGCTTTGTAGCTTTTTATGTATTGGCGATTGTTGTTGCCATCATTCCAAGTTATCTACGCCACAAAAACAACGCCAGATACCGAAGCCTTGGTGCGTCAGGTGCGGTATCAGCAGTGCTGTTTGCCTATATTTTATTTGCCCCTTGGAGTACTTTATATCTTTTTGCCATCGTGCCAATTCCTGCGATTGTTTTTGCCATCGCTTATGTTGGCTATAGCATCTGGGCAGACCGTCAGCATGGCGGCAGCATCAACCATTCAGCACATTTATTCGGTGCGGTTTTTGGCGTGGTTGCCACCATCATCATCGAGCCTAGCATCGTCCTGTATTTTATCGAAAAATTACTAAACCCAGCCTTTTGATACCAAGACACATTGACAAAATGGCGTTGGCAACAGTATAAATTGCAACGCCATTTTATAAAAATACTATTTTATTTAATTAGATTATATAAACAAAAATACCGCTGATTGTTTAATTTTTATTAAAATTTGCCAAAAATTAAACTTGAAATTTTGGCAAATCCACCAAACAATCAACAATCACCACGCCTGAAAATATCGCTCAATATAACCCACAGGTAGCGTCTGTAAGGTATAACGCCAATTGGGAGTTTTATCCTTATCAATCAGCAACGCCCTCACGCCTTCGGCAAATTCACCTTCGTGCATACAATGCACAGCGATAACAAACTCCATCGCCATCACCGCATCAAATTCCATCTTCTTTGCCTGATGGTAGGCACGCCATGTAATCGCTGCCGAAATTGGCGAACCGTTAAGATAATTTAACAAAGCCTGACGGATATAGCCACCATCAGCTTGCTTGGTTTGCATTCTTGCCAAAGTATCAAAATCATACAAACTATCCACACGCATAAGCTGTGCAATCTCATCATAATAAGGCAGTAGCCAACCCTCTGCCAAGCCTGTAGTATTGTGTAATTTTTTTAATGTATTTTTTAAATTTTTATGATTTGTTATTATATCATCATGCCAACACATTGCCTGCAAAGCAGCAATAAGACGCTCATATTCACCGCCCACATCACCTGATAAGGCATAATCAACAAGCCCCAATACCAATGCATCTGAGGCATTAATCCTAGCACCAGTCAATCCCAAAAACAAACCAATG
Source organism: Moraxella cuniculi (assembly GCF_900637105.1). Lineage (NCBI taxonomy): Bacteria > Pseudomonadati > Pseudomonadota > Gammaproteobacteria > Moraxellales > Moraxellaceae > Moraxella > Moraxella cuniculi. The sequence continues at coordinate 2,128,012 of NZ_LR134343.1, forward strand.
TCATCAGGCAATCTTGACAAAAAGAACGAACCGCCAGCATCAGGAAACAGCCCAATCGCCACCTCAGGCATTGCCATCATGGTGGTGCAGGTAGCGATACGATAACTTGCTGGCGTGGCAATGCCCATACCACCGCCCATCACGATGCCATTTGCCCAAACGATGATAGGCTTGGCATAATGCTTGATTTGCTTGCATAGCTCATATTCTGTGCCAAAAAATTCACACGCCACCTGATTGGGAAAAACACTCGGATCATAAGCATGATACAGCCCACGGATATCGCCCCCTGCACAAAATGCCTTGTCGCCTGTTCCTTCTATCAGCACCGCAACCACCGTCTCATCATCTGCCCATTGACGAAGCAACGCCCCGCTCTGACTGACCATCTGTACAGTTTGGGCATTGAGCGAATTGGGGTTATTTAGGCATAGGCGTGCAATTTTTTTATTATCATTAACAATGATAAAATCCGTGATAATGCTCATTCTCCCTCCAAATTTTGATGGCTTGGTTTTTTGATTATACAAAAAATATCACCATCATCGCAAATTTTTACTCATGCTTATCAAGCCAAGCAAGCACATCGCCAAAACCAAATTAGACCAACCAACACCACTGGCGTTAATTTTTGTCAAAATTTGCTATAATAATCAATTATATGCTTATTATGCAGCCATCAAGTCGCCATCATGGCTGATATTGATGCCGATAACTCTGATTTATTCTCAACTTTGGACAAAATATGTATTTTTTATTATCTCCTGCTAAGAATTTGGACGAAACAACGCCAGTGCCACTGCCGTTACAGTCTTGCTACACAAACCCTGTGCTGATTGAGCAATCAATAACGCTCATGCAAACGCTCAAGCACTGCGATGTGCTTGATATTCAAGAGTTGATGGGCGTATCAGCCAAAATCGCCCAATTAAATGTCGATCGCAATCAGCGATGGGCATATCCATTTGACGACACTGCCAAGCCTGCGGTTTATCTGTTTGATGGCGATGTCTATACAGGGCTGGACGCTTATGCCCTAAAGCAAGAGCAAATCACATACCTCAATCAGCATCTAGGCATTTTGTCAGGTCTGTATGGACTGCTAAAACCTTTGGACTTAATGCTGCCTTATCGCTTGGAAATGGGGGTTAAATTTAAAACCCCGCAGGCGGATAATTTGTATCAGTTCTGGGGCGATAGCATTACCGAAGCCATCAACCAAAACTTAGCCAAAACGGGCGATACGCTGGTTAATTTGGCATCAAACGAATATTTTTCGGCAGTCAATGCCAAAAAAATCAACGCACAAATCATCACGCCTCGTTTTGAGGACGAAAAAAATGGCAAATATAAAGTCATCAGTTTTTATGCCAAAAAAGCTCGTGGCATGATGGTGAATTTTGCCGCCAAGCACAATATCAGCCACCCTGATGAACTAAAAGCATTTGACAGCGAAGGCTATTATTTTGTTCCACAGCTAAGCGGTGAGCATGAATGGGTCTTTCGCCGCGATGAACAAAAATAACCCTTGCTCCAAACCAAATCATGCACGATAAATTATCAATACCTATCGTTGGCAGGTTTGTATTTTTGCAAATTTATTTTGCAAAAATCGCTATTTATTTTGGTAAGTAAAACCTTATAAACTTATCAATGACAACAAGGCAAACAACTAGCCTAGCATTTGGAGTATGTTATGAAACAAGTTTTGAAGGTTTATTCTGCACCTACAAAGCATTGGGTTGGTGATGGTTTTTTGGTGCATACCATGTTTCATTATCAACAAAGTTATAAAAATATCGACCCCTTTTTGTTGATGGATTATGCTGCACCGCATTATTTTGCCAGCAATACCGCACAGCCCAAGGGTGTTGGCGAGCATCCTCATCGTGGATTTCAGACAGTTACCATTGCCTATCAAGGCGAGGTTGCTCACCAAGACTCGGCAGGTGGTGGCGGTGTCATCAAATCAGGTGATGTACAATGGATGACGGCAGGCTCTGGGGTGATGCATGAGGAATTTCATTCACCAGCATTCTCCCAAGCGGGTGGGGTTTTTGAGATGGTGCAGCTTTGGGTTAATTTAGCCGCCAAAGACAAGATGACACTGCCAAAATACCAAGCCATCAAAAGTGATACAATACCCACAGTAAATCTACTGGGTGCTGGCACTGCCAAAATCATCGCAGGCACGCTTGATGGTATCACAGGCCCTGCTGATACCTTTGGTCCGATTAATCTATGGGATACACAGCTCATTGCTGGTGGTGGCTATGTCTTTGATGTTCCACAATCGCACAATTTGTTGATTTTGGTGCTGTCAGGTGAGATTGTGATTAACGATACGCACACAGCACAGGCTGCCGAGCTTGCCACCTTTGAGCAAGGCGGTCAGGACGTAAAAATCCATGCCATCAGCGATGCCAAAATTCTCATCTTGACAGGTGAGCCAATCAATGAACCTGTGGTTGGACATGGTCCATTTGTGATGAATACAAAAGCACAAATCATTGAGGCGATTGACGATGTGTAGCGTGGTAATTTTGGGAAAATCAGACCCATCTCCCAGCCCTAATAATAACAAAAACCCCAAAGTCATGCTTTGGGGTTTTGTACATTTTAAGCTGTGATAATTATTCACCAATCGCTTGAATTGCCGTCAAGGCGATGGTATAGACAATATCCTCAACCAAAGCACCACGAGACAAATCATTAACAGGTTTATTTAAGCCTTGCAGCATTGGTCCAACACTGATAACGCCTGCGGTGCGTTGCACTGCTTTATAAGTTGTGTTGCCCGTGTTCAAATCTGGGAAAATTAGCACATTGGCCTCGCCTGCTACTGGTGAGTTTGGTGCTTTTTGCTTACCGACATTTGGCACTGTTGCCGCATCAAACTGTAGTGGCCCATCAACTTTTAATTCTGGAGCTTTGCTACGAATAATCTCAACAGCAGCTTTCACCGTTTCGACATCTTCGCCTGCACCTGAATTGATGGTGGAGTAGCTCATCATGGCAACTTTTGGCTCGATGCCAAAGGCTTTGGCAGACTCGGCAGACTGAATGGCAATCTCTGCAAGCTGTTCAGCGGTTGGATTTGGATTCACCGCACAATCACCATAAACCATCACCTGCTCAGGCAGTAGCATAAAAAACACACTCGACACCAAAGAGTACTGTGGAGCGGTTTTGATTAATTGAAAGGCTGGACGAATGGTATCGGCGGTTGTATGCACCGCACCCGAAACCAAACCATCAACATCGCCCATGTGTAGCATCATCGTACCCAAGACAACCGTATCGGTCAATGCTTGTTTTGCACCTGCCTCATCAAGTTTGCCCTTGCGGCGTTCAACCATCGGTGCAACATAATTATCTGCGATGCTTGCAGGATCAATAATCTCAATATCCGCTGGCAAAACAACGCCGCGTGCTTGTGCCACCTGTTCAATTTTGCTGCGTTCGCCCAACAATACACACTGTGCAATGCCACGACTTTGGCAGATTGCCGCCGCTTCAATGGTGCGAGGCTCATCACCCTCTGGTAGCACAATGCGTTTTTTGGCAGCTTGGGCTTTTTGCACCACTTGGTTGCGAAACGCATAAGGCGATAGTTTTTTCTCACGAGCTGCCGCCTTGTACTCATTAACAAGCGTATCATTGACAATAACCGCTTCGCCACTTACATTTGCCCAAACAGCAGTATCGGCAAAATCAGCAGTATCAGCTGCAATCACGCCCAAAACACGCGATGCAGTAACGCCACCAAAAGTCGCTGCAAATAAAGCAAACTCGCTGGCATTTTGACTGACAAACAACACATCAGCATCTAGCCCATTTGCCAAATTTTTATTCACCTGATTGGCAAAAGGTGCAACTTCACTCGCCATCACCCCTTTGACAACCGTAAGAGCTGCCGTTTGCTCCGCGACAACTTGCTCAAGCAGTTCATCCGCCACGCCATCGCTGACCGCCTGACGCAATTTGTCCTCACCTGCACCATCAAACGGTGCCAAATAAGCTGCACCAATCGCTTTGGCGAAATTTTCGGCGATACTGGCGAAATTTTCGGCACGGAAAGTTGGAACTAATAACAAAGATTTCATAAATATTCCTAAACAATTTATTTAATGAATATCACAAGTATATGGATAAAGCAATTATCTGATTAAATCAACTTGCCAGCTTATAAGCCAAGTACCGCACGGCTTTCGTTGGCAATTTGTCGCTCTTCATCTGTTGGAATAACCCACAGCTCAATCGCCGAATCAACAGCATGGAAACTACCTTCTGCTCCACGGAACAATGTATCATTTTTGGCGGTGTCAATCTTAGCACCCAAATGCTTCAAGTGAGCAACAATGGCAGCACGCATATCAGCACCATTTTCGCCAACACCACCTGTGAAGGCAATGCCAGTCAGCTCAGGCAAAGCAGCTGTCAAGCCCAAGATATATTTTGCAGTGCGATAGGCAAACATCTGTAGTGCCAAGCGAGCATCTTCGTTACCTTCGGCATCAGCAGCTTCTAGATTACGCATATCATTTGAGATGCCCGATACGCCAAGCAAACCGCTTTTTTTGTTTAATAGGGTATCAATCTCTTCAATCGACAGACCCAGCGTGCGATTTAGATGAATGTGCAAGCTAGGATCAACATCACCACTGCGAGTACCCATCATCAAGCCCTCAAGTGGCGTGATGCCCATGCTGGTATCCAAGCTCTTGCCGTCATATACCGCTGTTGCCGAGCAGCCATTGCCCAAGTGTGCAATCACCCAACCATGCGTTGCAGGCTTGCTGGTTAATTCGCTGGCACGGTTTGATACATAGGCGTGCGATGAACCATGAAAACCGTAACGGCGGATTTGATGTTCGGTGTACAATTGCTTTGGCACAGCATAGCGATAAGCGTGTGCTGGCATGGTTTGATGGAATGCAGTATCAAAAATCGCCACTTGTGGTAGGTCAGGATAAATACTATTAATCGCACGAATGCCTGCAGCGTTGGCAGGGTTGTGTAGCGGTGCCAAGCTGGTCAGCTCTTCGATGGTTGCCAATACTTCATCATTGATGATGGTTGCTGATTTAAATTTATCACCACCATGCACAACACGATGACCGACCGCCACAGGCTTATGCTCTTTGATTAAATCTTCTAAAATCACCTTTAAGGCATCAGCATGTACGCCATTGGGAATTTCGATGATGGTTGCCTCGCCCGCCAAGTTTTTGTGCTTGATTCGTGCTTCAGGATTGCCCAGACCTTCTGCCAATCCTTCGATGCGGCTTTCGCCATCTTCGCTGATTAGGGCATATTTAATTGATGACGAACCACAGTTTAGTACCAAGGTTGGATTGACTAAGCTCATTAAGCACTCCTAAAAATAATGTGTAACCAAAATGCCTTTTTCTTACAAATATTATTCGGCAACTTTGGGATTGTAAAAACATTATAAATTAACCTTGATTGCCAAGATTGTCAAGTAATAAATGCTGTTTTGCCAAACTTTTTATGCCATTGATTATAATGACTAACAAGTAACTTGATTGCTTCAGCAAACTTTTGATGATAAATGCAAATAAAAACAGCATTTGCATACTTCTGGATAACTATTCGGCAAATTTATGCTAAAATAAGCAGATTTAACAACTGCCCCTTAAGCATTATAACCACCCAAGCTGCTCATTTTGACAAATTTTGGACACAACATGAAAAAAATACTCCCCTGCCTTGTTTTGATTACCCTAATTACTGGCTGCGGTCAAAAAGGTGCATTGTACCTACCAAATAGCAATCCAGTGATTGATACCACGCCTGCCAGCAGCAATCCAAATGATTATTAAGATAAAATAAATAATTAAATAAAGGATAATTATATGACTTTTCGCCCAGCCAGCCATTATATTAATGACAGCTTGCATATTGATGCCGATATACTTGTCTCTGCCCTGCCGTATTTTGATTATATTGATGGTGTGCTGCACATTGACGGCGTGAGTAGTCTTGAACTTGCCAAGCAATACGGTACGCCTTCTTATGTTTATTCACAGCGTGCCATCTTGGATAATTATCAAGCCTACAGTCGAGCATTTGCAAGCCTTGACCATCAGATTTGTTATGCTGTTAAAACCAATTCCAATCTTGCCGTTCTCAAAAGCCTTGCCCAAATCGGTGCAGGCTTTGATATCGTCTCAAAAGGTGAGCTGGCACGCGTATTACAAGTAACCGATGGCAAAAAAGTCGTCTATTCTGGCGTGGGCAAAACCGCAGATGACATTGAATACGCACTCAATGCCGATATTTGTTGCTTTAATGTTGAGGCTATTAGCGAACTTGATACCATTTCCCAAGTTGCCACACGCCTTAATAAAACCGCTCGCATTTCTTTGCGTATCAATCCTGATGTTGATGCCAAAACTCACCCTTATATCTCCACAGGTCTAAAGTCCAACAAATTTGGCATCAGCCACCAAGCTGCCGTGCAAGCCTATCTGCATGCCAAACAACTGCCATATCTACAAATCGTTGGCATTGACTGTCATATTGGCTCGCAACTGATTGATATTCAAGGATTTTCTGATGCATTAGACAAGCTGATTGAGCTGATTGATGAATTAAAATCACACGGCATTCATCTGGAGCATATCGATCTTGGTGGTGGGCTTGGCGTGCGTTATATTGACGAAAATCCAGCCAGTGTTGATGATTTTGCCAAGTTGCTACTGCCTCGCCTTCAAAAGCTTGGACTAAAGCTCTACCTAGAGCCGGGTCGCAGCTTGCTTGCCAATGCAGGCGTTTTGCTTAGCCGTGTTGATGTCCTAAAACCCACCGAATTTAAGAATTTTGCCATCATTGACGCCTCGATGAGCGAGCTGATTCGTCCAGCACTTTATGAGGCTGTGATGGCGATTATCCCCACCGACACACGCAATGCTCGCGAAATTCACACTTGGGACATTGTCGGCTCTGTCTGTGAATCCAGCGACTTTTTGGGCAAAGACCGTGCCTTCGGTCTGCAAGTGGGCGACATACTGGCAATCACAGGTGCTGGTGCCTATGGCTTTAGCATGGCGTGCAATTACAACAGCCGTCCACGCCCTTGCGAAGTGATGGTTGATGACGGCAGTCATCGCCTGATTCGTAAGCGTGAATCTCTTGCTGATTTATGGCGTGATGAAATTATCTAAACCAACCAGCCCTCATGATTTGAGGGCTTTTTAGTATCATCATTCATCACAACACGGGCAAATGCACACAGCCTACTTTTTAATAACCCAAAATCAAGCTCTGCACGGCAAAATCTGTGGAAAGTATGTGGATAAATGGCATATCAATGTGGGTAATCTGTGGATAATTTTACAAAATAATCAACCAGTGGCAAAATTATCAGCCAATTTGTGAAACAAAATAATTATTTATTAATTATACTATTAATAAATATAATCAATAAAACTGGCTCAATCAACCGTTCATTTGACAATCCAGCCTGCCAAACCTTAGCCTGTCAGGCTTTGTTTGCTTTTCCCCACAAATTGTGGATAACTTAGCAAATGCATAAATTTTTTATTCGTCATGACTAGTAATACCAAGTGTTTGAGACGATTGAATGAAAATTAATCAATTTGTCATAAATAAAATAAATTATTTAAAATCAATGACTTAAAAATTTTCAATAAACTTCTGAATGATTATCTTTGTGAATCATTGGCTGTTTTTTGTGATTTTCTTTAGCCTTATGGTTTCACAAAATAGCAAATTAATAATGTGGACAAAACTGTGGATAACTTTTTTTGTGTGGCAAAGATGAGTCAAAAAGGCTGGTGATTAAGCATTGTGGGATTTTTTGTACAACTGAGCACGAGGATGGGCATGATCATAGATGCGTGTCAAAGCAGCAAAATCAACATGAGTGTAGATTTGGGTGGTGCTGATATTGCTATGACCAAGCAATTCTTGCACCGCACGCAAATCGCCACTGGCAGATAATAGATGCGATGCAAAACAATGGCGTAGCAAATGGGGATATAGGTTCAAATCAATCCCAGCGGCAGTGGCGGCAAGCTTTAGTCGCAACTGTATCGCTCGCGTGCTTAGGCGTGTGCCGTGTCGTTCACTGATGAATAAAGCAGCAGAATCTTGCTCCTGCCACAAATCACGATGCGGCAAGTAATTAGTAATGGCAATGACCGCCTTGCGTCCAACGGGTACTTGGCGTGTCTTATTGCCCTTGCCAAGCACACGCACCAAACCTGCCGCCAAATCAATATCGCCAATATCCAACGATGCAAGCTCGGATACTCGCAGCCCACTGCTGTACATCAGCTCAAACATTGCCTTATCTCGCACCCACAAGCGTGCTTTGGCGGCATCGTCAGGCATCGGCTGATCAAGAAGCTGATTGATAAGATCCACATCGGCAATGCTGGGAAGTTTTTTTGTGGCAGGTTTTAGGCGATAACCGACAGTAGGATCGGTCGCTGTGATGCCTTGATTGATGGCAAATTGATAAAAACTTTTGATGGCGGACAAAGCCAGTTTGGCACTAACTGGCTGAATGTTGCTCTCCTCAAGGCGTGTGCCAAAAAATCGCAATAAGTCTTGGCGAGTGCAAGCAAAAGCGGTGGCAATCTGGCTATCCTGCTCAACAAAAGTCAAAAATTGCGATACCGCCAATTGATAAGTTTTGATGGTATGCTTAGCATAATTTTGCCAAGCCAGCTCATCAAGCCAATCATTTAAACATTGCCAAGCAATATCGCAATCACGATTGCTGCCCGTATTGCTTGGCGGTGTCAATAGGTGAGATAGTCGCATTATCAATAAGTGCTGTCGTCATTTGGGTCTAGTTTTAGCCCAACAGACGCTGCCAAACCATCTGGACTAAACACACCTTCATAAACAAAAGCTGTCGACCCTGTCATGGATAAATTATAGCCCTCTTGCCAGCGAATCGCCAATGAGCCGCCGTACAGTTGTGCACGAATATCCACCCCTTCGTCCAGCCAGCCCTCACGAATTGCTGTCGCCACAGACGCACAAGCACCTGTACCGCATGCCTGCGTTTCGCCAACGCCACGCTCAAAAACACGAATACGAATGTGTCGCTGATTGACAATTTGTACAAAATTCACATTCACCCGCTCAGGAAATGCCTCGTGCGACTCGATAAGCTTGCCAAGCCGTTCAACTTCGGCAGTGAGAACATCATCAACCTTAATAATTGCGTGCGGATTGCCCATATTTGCCACATACAGCTGCACAGGCGTGCCATCAACATCAAGACGGTAGGCATTGCCAATTTTGGTGATGGCTTTTGGGGCAAAAGGAATTTCCGCTGGTTCAAATTTTGGCTTGCCCATGTCCACCTGCACCCAGCCATAGCGGTCTGTGGATAGCACAATGATGCCACTTGCCGTCTCAACACGCAATCGTTGCTTGAAGGATAATTTGCGAGCTTGGACAAACGAAGCAAAACAACGCGCACCATTGCCACATTGTGCCACTTCAGAACCATCTGCATTAAAAATACGGTAGCGAAAATCCACATCAGGGCGAGTCGGCGGCTCAACAATCAACAGCTGATCAAAACCCACCCCAAGACGGCGATCGGCAAGCAATCGCACAAGCTCGGGCGTGAGCGTCATGCGTTGAGTAACCAAATCAATAACCATAAAGTCATTGCCCAGTCCGTGCATTTTTGTAAATTCAATAAGCATTGTCTTGCCCTTATTATTTTTTAAATTACTGATTATCTTATCACGAAAAACGCCCGCTTGCTAATGCTTTTGTTGTATAAAATAAATTTCCCTTCTTGTGCCATTTTGCGTGGTCGGAGCTTCAATTAAAAAATTAAAAAATTGAGAAATTAAAAAATTGAGAAATTGAGAAACTTGACCACCAAGCATTTTTATAAATCAGGCTTGTCGCCAAACAAACCGACAAGCCCTATCAACATCAAGCATCAAACAACTCAGCCGACCAATTGCTTGGCAATCCAGTGCTTAATGGGTGGTAAATTATTGCTCACTCGCAGCGTCAAATCTCGCAGTGGACGCACAAGTTTATTATCTGTGGTAAACAGCCGAACCATCGCATTGGTGCCATGATACAAAGGTCGTGTATGAGCCTGATGCTGACGATTATAACTGGCAAGCAGCTGCCAAGAGCCGATATCAGATTGCTTGTCATAAGCCTGCAAAATCAGCGAAGTCAGCGTCTTGGCACTGGCAAGCCCCAGATTATACCCGTGTGCAGTTACAGGGTGCATACCAACCGCAGCATCGCCAATCAATGCCGCACGCTGCGACACAAAGCTCTGTGCATGCACCCCAATCAATGGATAATGGTGCACCGTGCCAGCAATGCTAAACTTGCCCAATTTATCGCCAAACATTCGCTGTGCCTCGTGTGCCAATTGGGCTGGCGACAGACTAAGCAGTGCTTGAGCCTGTGTATTATCCACAGTAATCACACAATTGCTCATGGTATCAGTCAATGGTAAAATCGCCAAAGTTCGGCCGTGCAAAAAGCATTCTTGGGCGGTGGCAGTATTGGATTCTGGGTGGCTGACACGAAACACAATCACCGTCCGCCCAAAGTCATTCATATCTGCACCAATGCCCAGCAAACGCCGCACGCCAGACATACGACTATCAGCAGCAATTAATAAATCTGCGGTAAACTGTCGCCCATCTGATAGCGTAACGGTTGCCCTGTCCTCTCCTGTCTTTACTGTATCAACACACGCATCGCCAATCAGCTCAACATTTGGCATCGTTGACACTTCATCGTACAGTGCCTTGCGAATGTGGTGATTTGAGACCAGATTGCCCAAGCGGTCAAGCGAACGCATGGTACGCATAGATTTGGGAACTTGAAAATGCAAGGCATAATCCAAAGTACCATTATAAACTTTGGCATCTTTTAGTGGGTAAATTTCATCATCATTCAAACGCTGCCACACACCCAAATTTTGTAGGATTTCTTTGGAGCTGTTGGTTAGAGCAATTTCACGCCCATCATACGCTGGATTTTGCAGTGCAGCTATCGGTGCTTTGTCAATGACACGCAAACGAATATCGCTACCCAAAAAAAAGCGAGCAAACGCCAGCCCTGCAGGCCCTGCTCCCACAACGATGATGTCGCTATGCTGCACTGTGTTCATGACCGCTCCAATCGCACTATTTTCTTATCTGTAACAGGGATTATTCTTGACCTGCTTGCTGATAGTTTGCCAATTCATGACGCACTGCCATCTGTACCCATGCTCGCAAATCGTCAGCCAATTGAGCGGTATGCTCCACCAAAAACTCATCAATCTGCGTTGCCAAACTCTCATTTAGGCGAGCTTCAACTGCCTTAAAATCCACCTGATTTGCCGCATGGGAAGTTTTTTCAGCACTCAATGAGGTGGTTTCGATAGAATGAATCAAGCGGCTTGGTGTGCTGACAGCCTCGCCTTGATTGATGGCTGTAGCAACTGCCTGATAAAAATCAGCATGGGTAAAAACAAACGCTTTGCTTGGCGTATCACTATCAAGCAAATTGATAATATCATCTAGCTCATCATAGATCGCCTTGCGTGCTGCAACTGGTGTGGCAAGCCAACGCTTGGCAAACTGAATACTTGGTGAAAAATTGGCCATAGCAAACCTTTTTGGTTGGTGAAATATAAACCGTTGCCTGCTTGGTGGCAATTGTTGATGAATGCAAAACGCCCAACAACCGCTCATTTGCCAAACAAGCACCGAATACAATCTGTAAAACTATTAATAGTATTGTAAATCAAAACTGCCGTGCGTGCAATCTGATATTATTTGGCAAACTTTTGTTGCATGGCGGTGCTTTTAACCAGCTCAAAACCTGTTTTGTTGGCATTTTCAATCACAAACAACGCCATCACGCCCTGTTCATTGGCAAGATTGATCGCCTGCTGATATGGCATGGCGGTCAAAGCAGTCGCCCACGCGTCCGCCAGTGCAACCGTATCGTGCAGCACCGTTACGCTTGGTGCATTATCCGCCACAGGTCTGCCCGTAACAGGGTTAATCGTGTGGCTGTATCGCTTGCCATCATAAACCACCGAGTTGCGATAGCCTCCCGAAGTAGCGATGTGCAAAGAACCGCCAGCAGGCTGAGTAAGTGTTGTTAGCGTTGTGCGATTGCTCTGCGTGCTATCAATCACAGGTGCATCAATGCCCAGCACCCATGCCCTGCCCTTGTCATTGACACCCATGGTTGCAACTTCGCCACCAATCTCAACCATATAATTGTTAATGCCATAATTCTCGCGTAAGGTATTGGCGATAACATCAACCGCATAGCCTTTGGCAATTGCCGAAAAATCCAAGCCAACGCCCTGTATGCGTTTGCTAATTTTGTCGCCCTCTAGGCTGATTTTATCCAAACCAACCAAAGCTGATGCGGCAGCAATCTCACTGTCGCTTGGTGGTGATTGCAGTCGCTCAACACTCATCTTGCTGCCAAAGCCCCATAGCTCAACCAAAGGATACACGGTCGGATCAAAGGCACGATTTGACGCTTGATATACCTGCTGACTGTCTGTTAGCACTTTGATAAAATCAGCATCAATCACCAAAGGTGTATTTGCCTGTAGACGATTAAAGCGGCTGATGGTGCTATCTTGCTGATAGGTGGACATACTGTTATTAATGTCCTGCAATCGCTTATCTATCACCGACTGAATCTTGGCAAGGTCTGCTTTATTTGCCTGCAAGCTAATATGGTAGCTTGTTCCCATCGTTTCACCGCTGATACGCTGGTAACTGGGCTTGCTATCACACGCAGTCATCACAATCGCACTACAAGCCAAGGCAACATAAGCATAACGCATAGTCATTCACCACTCCACAGGGGTAATTTTATTGATAATTAATATACATTTAATGAAATAAATCTTAGCAAATCTAAGCCACTTCTGATCGGCGGCACCAAGTAGTAAAACGATAATTCAGGCCGCTTTTTTTGTCCGTTTTTGTATCGCTTTGATAAGTTTTTATGAAAAATTTATCATCAATATCTGGATAATAAGCATCGCCCGCCACCTCAATATCCACTTCGGTAATCTCCAGCACATGAGCGATTGGTAGGCTTTGCTGATAAATTTCACCACCGCCGATGATAAAGATTTTTTGCTGATTGCGGCTGATGGCATCATCAACTGCTTGGCGTAATGCCTCATCAAGCGAAGCTGCAACAACCACGCCTGCATGACAAAAATCGCTTTGGCGAGTGATGACATGATGGCTGCGATTGGGCAACACTCGTCCAAGCGACTCAAAGGTCTTGCGACCCATGACGATGACACCGCCGTCTGTTAGTCGCTTAAAGTGCTGCAAGTCCTCAGGAATATGCCACAAGAGCTGATTGTCTTTGCCAATGGCACGATTGCGACTGATGGCGACCACCTGCACAATTTGGACAGCCGACTGGCAAAAAAGTGTTTTCATAGCACCATCCATCAAACAGACACTTCTGCCTTGATGGCAGGGTGTGATTGGTAATTAAGAATTTTAATATCTTCAAAGGTGAAATCAAAGATATCACGCACTTGCGGATTGAGCCACAGCTGGCATGGCGGCATGGGGCTGCGACTTAACTGCAAACGAGCCTGCTCAAAGTGGTTGCTATATAGATGCGTATCGCCACCTGTCCAAACAAATTCACCCACTTGCAAATCGCACACTTGGGCAATCATGTGGGTCAAAAGTGCATAACTTGCGATATTAAACGGCACGCCCAAAAATACATCAGCACTGCGTTGATACAGCTGACAAGACAATTTGCCCTGCTGCACAAAAAATTGAAACAGCGTATGGCAAGGTGGCAGAGCCACTGCGGCTGCCTCGTTGGGATTCCAACCAGAGACAATGAGTCGGCGTGAGTTTGGGTTGGTTTTTATTTCATTCACCAGCCAAGAAATCTGGTCAAAACCATCATCACGATAGTTGCCAGCCTCATCTTTGCTCGCCCCAAAATTTCGCCACTGATGACCATACACAGGCCCCAAGTCCCCTGCCTGCCGCCCAAAGCGTGCGGTCTGCTCATCGGTTGCCCACTCATCCCAAATGGTTACTTGATTGGCGGTCAGATAGTCAATGGTGGTTTCACCCTTTAAAAACCAAAGCAGCTCATGGACGATGGATTTGATGTGTACTTTTTTGGTCGTTAGCAGCGGAAAACCTGTCGCCAAATCAAAACGCATTTGATAACCAAAAACCGAGCGAGTGCCTGTGCCTGTTCGGTCAGATTTATCCTCACCATTGTCTAGAATATGCTGTAATAATTGCAAATATTGTTTCATTGGGTTATTTTCCAGTCATAAATCGGTTTGCGATACGCCATAATCATCAAAATAACACCCGCGACAATCATCGGCACGCTGTATAATTGCCCTTTGCTCATCCAACCAAAAATCAGCTGGTAGCCGACATCTGGCTGGCGGAAAAATTCGGTAATAAAGCGACTGATGCCATAACCCAACAAAAATAACGCCGATACTGCATAGCGTGGACGAGGCTTGGCACTAAACCACCACAAAAGCACAAATAACAACACACCCTCCGTTGCTGCTTGATACAACTGCGAGGGATGGCGTGGCAATAACAAATAACCGCCGATGTTGCTGGCAAGACTTTGTAGGCTTGGCTCAGCTTGTAGTAGCTGAAAATCGGCATCTGCTGCTTGCGGAAAATACATCAAATAAGACGCATTTGCTTGTGAAACACGCCCCCACAGTTCGCCATTGATAAAATTACCAATTCGCCCAAACAGTAGCCCTGTCGGTATGCACGGAGCAATAAAATCAAGCACGGTAAAAGCTGACTTTTTATATTTATAAGCAAAATAGCACATGGCAACCAAGACACCCACAAAGCCGCCATGAAAACTCATGCCCCCTTCCCAAACACGCAGCAGATATAATGGATTTGCCAAAAACTCACCAAAGTTATAAAGCAGCACATAGCCAATGCGACCGCCCAAAATCACGCCCAATGAGCCAAAAAACACCAAATCTGATACCATCTGGGCATTAAAATCCTCACGCTTTTTGGTACGCTGCCATGCCAAAAAATACGCCGCCGCAAAAGCAAGCAAATACATCAAGCCATACCAATGCAGCTTGATGACGCCCAAATCCAGTGCCACTGGGTTAAATTGTGGATGCAATACAGCCATAGTCCGCCCACCATTGATTTGTTATTGGTTGATTAAGGGTGCTTATTATAGTGCAATTTCGCTATTTTTTATACTTTTTGCCAAAATTCATCATAAATTTAGCGTTTGCAGTTCATTGTGGCTATCTCCGACTCCGAATCCCGTTCGGTGATTTTATATATCAAGTTTTTGTCATCAAGTTTTTGGATTTCTACCGTAGTGGGTTCATAATTAGGCTCAAGCTCCCCATCATTTATTGCAAGGAGCACATCATCAAATTTTGGACTATGTACTGTCTGCATCTGCCACTGATAGCTATCATCTCGGGCTGACCACTTTCCTTGGTAGCCAACACGCCACAAGCCCGTCAGTTCATCATAAGTCATTTGCCCGACCTCTTCGGCTTGATAAGTTCTATCAGGGCGATAATCAATGGTGACAAAAGATAGCATCTCAAAGAGTGGATTCCAAGTCGCTTGGCAAAACCACCTGCCAAGCATCTTCCGCTCTGTGGCAGTCAGCGAAACTGATTTTTTGCCAGTCTTGGCATGGGTTATTGTCGGCAGGGCAGCAGCTACGCCACACAATACCACAAGCAGCGTCGCACAGATACGGTTTTTCATGGTCTATCCTTTGTTTTGGGCTTATAAATCATGCGGCACAATGCCACAACTGTATTATACTGCAAAACCACAGCAAACGCACACCATCAATCAGTGCTTGATGACTTTTGGTGAATGATGGGGTATAATAGACCGTTTTTCTACGCCGACCAAGCAGGAGTTGTCTTTATTTCTGTCGCTGGGGGCGTTTTTTTATTAATCCAATAAGTGTTATTATGAAAAAATTTTTGCGTTATTTACTAATTGTACTGGCACTCATCCTGCTGGCAATCTTGGTATTTTTATTCCGCCCTGTCGCCAGCAAACCTGTTACTGGCAACGATGGCGAGCCTGTCGTTGATGCTGTGCTAATCGGTGGCGGTATCATGAGTGCCACGCTGGGTACTTATCTGAATGAGCTTGAACCTGACTGGAAAATCCAAATGTACGAGCGACTTGATACGGTTGCCCAAGAAAGCTCATACGCCTTTAATAATGCTGGCACAGGGCATTCTGGCTTTATGGAAATGAACTACACGCCACAAGCTGACGATGGCAGCATTGACATCAAGCGTGCCGAAAACATCGCCAGCCAATTTGAGGTCGCCAAGCAATTTTGGGCATATCAAGTACAAAACGGTCGCTTGGGTCAGCCAAATACCTTCATCAACCCTGTGCCGCACATCGCCTTTGTCTGGGGCAATGAGGTTGATTATCTCAAACGCCGCTATCAAGCGATGGTAAAATCACCTTTATTTGCCGACATGGTCTATACCGAAGACAAGGCAGAAATCGAACGCTGGTCGCCGCTGGTGATGCAAGGCCGTGATGCCAACCAACAAGTCGCTGCCACACGCATGGACATTGGTTCAGATGTCAATTATGGTGCAATCACCACACAGCTGATTGACAGCCTAAGCAAAAACGCCAATTTTTCACTTGCCACCAATAGCGAAGTAACAGGAATTAGCCGTAATGCTGACAAAACTTGGACAGTGAGCGTCAAAAATCTAAAAACAGGTGAGCTTAGCCAAACCAAAACTCGCTTTGTCTTCATTGGTGCTGGTGGTGCAGCGGTGAAATTACTGCAATACACCGACCTGCCAGAAAGCAAATATTACGCAGGCTTCCCTGTTGGCGGACTGTTCCTGATGACCGACAATCCTGCCATCACTGCAGCACACACCGCCAAAGTGTACGGCAAGGCTGAATTGGGTGCACCGCCAATGTCTGTGCCACACATTGACACTCGCTATGTTGATGGCAAAAAATATGTGCTGTTTGGCCCATTTGCCACCTATTCTAACAAGTTCCTAAAAAATGGCTCGCAGCTTGACCTTATCAAGTCAGCCACCAAGGATAATGCTCTACCGATGATTAATATCGGTCTTGAGAATACTGATTTGGTAAAATATTTAATCAGCCAAGTCATGCTAAGTGATGACGAACGCCTAAAAGAGCTACAAAAATACTATCCAAATGCCAAGCTGGAAGACTGGACAGCAGTACAAGGCGGTCAGCGTGTGCAAATCATCAAAAAACTGCCAAATGAACCAGCCAAATTACAATTTGGTACAGAGATTTTCAGCTCTGAAGACGGTACTGTTACCGCCCTACTGGGTGCCTCACCAGGTGCATCAACCTCGCCACATATTTTGCTAAACCTACTAGAAAAATCATTCCCTGAGCAGGTTCAAGGCAAATGGAAGGCAAAAATTGAAGAAATCATTCCATCATACGGCAAAGATTTGTCAAAAGATGCTACCTTGCTTGATGAAGTTCGCCGCAATACCAGCCGTACTTTGGGCTTGAACTATCAGCCAAAGTCCACGCCTGCTGTTTCACCCGCGACAGATGCAGCCAATGTTGAACGATTAAAGCAAACCAGCGATGAAGTTGTCATCAAACCTGCTGCTTGATTACTTGGCAGAAAATTACTTGGCATAAATAGGGGCAAATCAGCCCCTATTTTTTCGTCAGAATATCTCTTGGGCAAGATTAACCTTGCCACCAGCCACGAATCATCAGCCGTAATGGCGTATTGCTAATTTTCTAATTTTCTAATTTTCTAATTTTCTAATTTTCTAATTTTCTAATTTTCTAATTTTCTAATTTTCTAATTTTCTAATTTTCTAATTTTCTAATTTTCTAATTTTCTAATTTTCTAATTTTCTAATTTTCTAATTTTCTAATTTTCTAATTTTCTAATTTTCTAATTTTCTAATTTTCTAATTTTCTAATTTTCTAATTTTCTAATTTTCTAATTTTCTAATTTTCTAATTTTCTAATTTTCTAATTTTCTAATTTTCTAATTTTCTAATTTTCTAATTTTCTAATTTTCTAATTTTCTAATTTTCTAATTTTCTAATTTTCTAATTTTCTAATTTTCTAATTTTCTAATTTTCTAATTTTCTAATTTTCTAATTTTCTAATTTTCTAATTTTTCTAATTTTCTAATTTTCTAATTTTCTAATTTTCTAATTTTCTAATTTTCTAATTTTCTAATTTTCTAATTTTCATTATTGCGGTTTTGTAATATTAGTCAAGCATTTTTCGTCAAAAATTTGACTTAAAAAATCCCCAAAACCAGCAAGATTTTGGGGATTGTAGATGCCAAAAGTATTTTTGCCATCTGCTATTTAGGGTGTCAAATTCTTAAGCGTGGCTGACACCATAGTGCATCAGCCCACAATCGAACGGTTTACATCATACCGCCCATGCCACCCATACCGCCCATGCCAGCAGGCATTGCAGCAGCATTATCTTTGGCAGGCAAATCGGTGATCATCACCTCAGTGGTCAGCATCAGACCTGCTACAGAAGCAGCGTGTTCCAAGGCAGAACGAGTTACTTTTGCAGGGTCCAAAATGCCCATCTCGATCATATCGCCATATTCGCCAGTTGCAGCATTATAGCCATAGTTGCCTGTGCCATTTTTTACTGCATTGATAACCACAGAGGCCTCATCGCCTGCGTTAGTTACGATTTGACGCAGCGGTGCCTCCATCGCACGGCGTAGGATATTGATACCAGCATTTTGGTCTTCGTTATCGCCTTTTAGCTCATTAAGTGCTGCCAATGCACGCACCAACGCCACACCGCCACCTGGTACAACGCCTTCTTCAACCGCTGCACGAGTTGCGTGCAAAGCATCATCAACGCGGTCTTTTTTCTCTTTCATTTCGGTTTCGGTGGCTGCACCAACTTTAATAACAGCAACACCGCCTGATAGTTTTGCCACGCGTTCTTGTAGCTTTTCTTTGTCGTATTCAGAGGTTGATTCTTCAACTTGACGGCGGATAGATTCAACACGGGCATCAATGGCTGCCTTGTCGCCAGCACCATCAACAATCACTGTGTTTTCTTTGCCGATGGTAACTTTTTTGGCAGTACCCAAATGTTCAATTTCGGCAGCTTCAAGCGACAGTCCAACTTCTTCAGAAATCACCACGCCACCTGTCAAGATAGCAATATCTTGCAACATTGCTTTGCGGCGATCGCCAAAGCCGGGGGCTTTTACCGCACAAGTTTTCAGACCACCACGCAGGGTATTCACCACCAAAGTTGCCAATGCTTCATTTTCTACATCTTCAGCAATGATAAGTAGCGGACGGCTGGTTTGCATGACTTTTTCAAGCAAAGGCACGATTTCGCGAATATTGCTGATTTTTTTGTCCGCCAATAGGATAAACGGATTGTCAAATTCGCAAGTTAGGCTGTCTTGCTTGTTGGCAAAATATGGGCTGATATAACCACGATCAAACTGCATGCCCTCAACCACTTCCAACGCATCTTCAAAGCCTGAACCCTCCTCAACGGTGATCACGCCTTGCTTGCCAACGGTCTCCATCGCACGGCTAATAAGCTCGCCGATGGTGGCATCTGAGTTTGCCGAAATTGAGCCAACTTGAGCGATTGCCTTATGGTCGTTGGCTGGGGTTGATAGTGCTTTGATTTCTGCAACAGCAGCACGCACACCTTTATCAATACCACGCTTTAGATCCATCGGGTTCATGCCTGCAGCAACGGTTTTCATGCCCTCAACCAAGATTGCCTGTGCCAATACGGTTGCCGTTGTTGTGCCATCGCCTGCAACATCATTGGTCTTGGCAGCCACCTCACGCACCAATTGTGCACCCATATTCTCAAACTTGTCCTCAAGCTCAATCTCTTTGGCAACAGAAACACCGTCTTTGGTGATGGTTGGTGCACCAAATGATTTATCAATCACCACATTGCGACCTTTTGGACCCAAAGTTACCTTGACAGCATTTGCCAAAATATTCACGCCATCAATCATTTTTTCACGAGCATTTGTGCCAAAACTTACATCTTTTGCCATGATAGTTTCCTTAAATTAAAATAAATTATGTTTATTAGCAATTTAACATAGTGTCAAAAGCATTAAGCCTCTAACACGCCAAGCACATCAGATTCTTTCATAATCAGAAGCTCTTCGCCATCAACCTTGACAGTTTGACCAGCATATTGACCAAACAGTACGGTATCGCCAACTTTTACATCCAATGAGCGTACGCCATTGTCGGTGATTTGACCGTTGCCAACAGCAAGCACTTCGCCTTGTTGTGGTTTTTCGGTGGCAGAACCTGGCAATAAAATACCCCCTGCGGTTTTTTGCTCTTCTTCGGTACGGCGAACGACAATGCGATCGTGTAGTGGACGAATTTTCATAATCACTCCATTTTGGTTGTCAATAAAAAATATCGGCACAAAAGCCTAAGATGTTTTGTAAAATGGAGTTTGCTGGATAAATTTCAAGAAAAAAGTCAAAAAATTTCTGCCATTTGGCGATTTTTCACCCATTAATAAGTTTACAAAAAGTATCATTTGATTACATTTTCACCAAATAACTGTGAATTTACGCATCGTTGGTATAACTCTGTGCAAGAAAATGACGATTGCGACACAAAAAACTCAAACAATCATGAGCATTTGCCCTTGAAAATGTAACAAAATTTATCCATTATAACCGCAACTGCTTGGCGTTTTAAACTTGGTGTAAAAATACCACCAATAATTAGCACAAGCAAAAACAAACCCAATATCAAACACAATCAGCAATTGACAAATATAAAGTCTATACTTTAAGGATAATAATGAAACGAGCAAACTTTTTAAAAGCACTGTTTACCAGCACTGCAGTAGCAGGGACAACCAGCCTATCTACCTTGGCAACTGCTGGTGATTTGGCGGCATTTTCTGCCACTTATAAGGTCAGTGCCGATGGCAAAACAGGCACAGCCACACGCACACTGACCAAAAATGCAAACAGCTATCAATACAGCGTCAATGCTCGTGCTGCTGGCATCTCCACCTTAAACCAAGAAGCGAAATTTAGCCTAAACGGTGGGCAAATCATACCAAATTCAGCCAAACTCTCCATGCGTATTTTAGGCGTGGGCTATACACATGAAATTCGCTTTAATCATACCAATAAAAGCGTCATCAGCACCTATAAAAACAACAGCACCACGCTTGCCATGCCTAAACAAGCCTTTGATGATTTAAGCCTAGAAGCTCAAATCCGCCAAGAGTTGCTCAATGGTAAGTTCACAGGAAATTATCTTTTGGTCAAACGAAGCCAAATTGAAAACACCAAATTCAAACGCACAGGCAATACCAAAATCACCGTACCAGCAGGCACTTATGACACGATACGCATCGATCGCATTCATGATGACAAAGATCGTGCAACCAGCTTTTGGCTGGCTCCCACGCTAAATTATCTGCCGATCAAAGTCAGCCAAACCAACGATGGCAAGACCATCTCTATGGAGCTAACCAAAATCAACTGATGGGGTAATTTTTGGCTATCTGCCATCTAAGACAAATACAGAGCAGTCCATTATCCAGCTGGTACTGCTCTGTTATAAGTGGCACATTAATCAGCACAATCACTATTGCCATAAAGTCAATTAACCGACTAATTTGACCAAGTAATGCCAAAATCATCGCTGATTTGACTTAGTCGGCATTGTACTGCTTATGCATGGCGGGCAATCGCTTAAGCAGGATAAACAAACAGTAATTCACCGCAAGCAATGCCAGCATACGGATAAACTGCATCACCCACAGCAATGTTGGTGCTTTTTCATAAAAACTCATCAATACCTGCACGCCTGCCAGACCCAAATAAATAAGCATAATCATGCTCACCCACATCAACGCATACGGCGAACTACCCCGTTTTATCGCTGGTGTGCATAGCAATGCAGGCAGCACCATAAGTAGCTCAGCCACCACCCCAAGCCACAAGGGCAAAGGCAAGGATACCACAGATACTACCGCCAACGGATACAGCAGCAATGCCACCACAAGCCACAGGCACCAAGACCACCACAGTCTACGGCGTGCTGCAACAATCGCCTTGTCATCATACTTATGATTCATTTTTGCCCGCCTGTAATTTTTGAGCCAACATCGCCAATCGCCTACCTTGTGCAATGGCAAGCACCTGCTCATCTTGGCTAACAGGATATTGATGCTGCGTACCTGACACATGGCTTGCTCCGTATGGCGTGCCACCTTTGGTCGTGTTGGATAATTCAGGATACGCATAAGGCAATCCCATGATTAACATACCATGATGCAACAATGGCAACATCATAGACAACAGCGTACTTTCTTGACCGCCATGCTGACTGCCTGTACTGGTAAATACACAAGCAGGCTTGCCCTGCAAATCGCCTGCCAGCCAAGCCGACACCGTATTGTCCCAAAAGTACTTCATTGAAGCTGACATATTGCCAAAATGCGTCGGACTGCCCAGTGCCAGCCCAGCACAATCAATCAGCTCATCAATGCTGCAATATAAATCGCCTTCATCAGGAATGCTTGGCAGCACAGCCTCGCTTAATGGCGAAACTTTTGGCACACGGCGAATTTTCACCGCCATGCCTGCATTATTCACCCCTTGGGCAATCAAATATGCCAACTGCTTGGTGGTGTTTTTGTTGCTGTCATACAGCACCAGAATATAAGAATCAGTCATACATTTCCCACATTATTATCTAAAATCACAAGCCCATAACTGCATTATAACAAGATTTTGGCAGTCAAGATAACTTTTCATTGCATTCATCATTAACCAAACCAGAAAATCCAAAAACCAATACACCAAACCGCCGATTTTACCAAGCTAAGTAAAATTGCCAAAATACCCAATAACAGATACATAATTACAAAAATTTTTCTTGTGTAAAATTACAGCAGATTTGTTACACTAATAGACAAACTCACTCACTAAGATGCTATCATGACTAATTTTTTGAACAAATTACCCTTTGCACATCACGCTTGGTTTATGTATTTGCGGTTATTGGTACGGCATTTTATGGAAGACGAATGCCAACAAAAAGCCGCCAGTCTCACCTATACCACTTTGTTGTCGCTTGTTCCTATGCTGACCGTGGTGCTGGTGATATTCTCCAGTGTGCCAGCGTTGGCGGATTTGCGTGAGCAGGTTCAGCAGATGATTTCTACCAATCTGTTCCCAGCTGCTGGCAATCAAATCAGTGAGCATATCAAGACCTTTGCCGAAAAATCAAGCAATCTTGGCATCATCGGTGTCGCAGGTTTATTCATTACCGCCATCATGACGCTCAATACCATCGAGCACGCATTTAACAAAATTTGGCGTGTGCAAGACCGCTCAGGCGGTGCAGCAAGCATTGTGCGTTACTGGATGATTATCACCTTAGGCCCTGTGATTTTGGGCGTGGCATTTGGTGCGTCAAGTGCCATTCAGAGCGTGGATTTTTTGAACCGTCAAATCGGTGGCTATGGTATTGATTGGGGCATTTGGGCATATCTCATCTCATTTGCCCTGATGACCTGTGGCTTTGTGCTGATGTACTGGTTTATCCCAAAAGCACAAGTTCCCATCAAAAATGCCGCCATCGCAGGTATCGTTACTGCAGTATTGTTTGAAAGTCTCAAGCAGGTTTTTGGCACTGTGATGACCAACTTCACCAGCTATGAGGCAATCTATGGGGCATTTGCCGCCCTGCCAATCTTTTTGCTGTGGGTGTATTTGTCATGGAATTTAATCCTGCTTGGTGTACAAATCAGCTACACGCTGACAATTTTTGAGACCAAAGAAGTGCCAGTACGCCACCCGTTGCTTAGCTTGCTTGATATGCTTAATTTGGCATACAAACGCTATCAAAATGGCGAAACCGTCAGCGAAAACGAGCTACGCAATATGCTTGGTCGCAAAGAGCTGCCCAAGTGGAGTATGTATTTGGCTCAATTGCAGCAAAACGACCTAATTACCGAAACCAGAAATAACGAATATCTGCTCAAAACCGACCTAAACACCATCAATTTGTGGCAATTTTATAAAAAACTGCCCTATCCACTGCCCATTCGCCAAGAGCTTGATCAACTTGAGGCGGCTGACTATGATCCATGGTTTGTTGAGCTATATCAGCACTTGGACAAAATCGAACGCACGGCAAGCTCCGCCTTGGACATGTCATTGGCGACACTGTTTGACACCACGCCACTGCGTGAAAAACAAACCATCGTGCGTATCACAGATGAAAAAACTGACGACACGGGCGAAATGCAAGGCTTTGATAATGATGCACGCCGCACCATCGATGAATCTGGCAATTCGGTGGTGATTCCTGATGGCAAGGCAGCCTTTACCGAAAGCCGCTTTGTGCAGGTTTTGCGACTGCTCAAAAAAGCACGGCATATTTTTGGTCAAAGCAAGCAAAAAATCAATGAAGTCAAACGATTATTTGATAAATAAGCCAAATTAAACCGTCAAAATATTTCATTTAATTGTAAGTATTTTGGATAGTTTATTTAGCTAATTTTTATAAAACCAACCAAAGGAACGCTTATGAAACGCTTCAAACTTGCCACCTTGGCAACCATCATTGCCCTGTCAGGCTGTGCCAGCACCGACCCAACTCAAGTAGGCACAACTGCCAATAACATCGGCATGGGCATTGTCCAATCGGCGGTCAAACAAAGCTGCCAAAACCAACTTGACAAAAACCAATATTGGAAAATCGCCAGCGTCGCCATGGCCCAAGAGACACAAGCCAAAGTCTCTGACACTGTCTGTGGCTGCGTTGCCGACAAAGCACCAAAAACCGTCAGCCTGGCCGAAGTTGCTACCGCCGCCATCGACCCTACAGCACGCACCCAAGTGGCTCAAAAAGTGGTGGTTGGCTCGCTACAAGCCTGCATGAGCGATACCTTAAGCAGCTTTCTGAATAAATAACCTTCAGCAAAAATGCCATCATTTGTTTGATGGCATTTGATTTTTTTGGGCAATGACAAGTGCCAAAATGATAATTGGCAATTAACCAACCAAGCAACTACTTGGCAAAACTTTTTATGCAACTTACAAACCAATCTCACCAATAAATGGCAGGTGGCGGTATTTTTGATCATAGTCCAAACCATAGCCCACGATGAATCTATCCTCAACCTCAAAGCCACAAAACTGCACTGCCATCTCAACCTCTCGGCGTGATGGTTTGCTCACCAAAGTGCAAATCTGCAACGAGTTTGGCTCACGCGTTTGTAAAATTTGTACAACTTTTGCCAATGTACGCCCTGAATCAATAATATCTTCAACCACCAGCACATCTTTGCCTTTAATGTCGCTGTCCAAGTCTTTTAGGATTTTGACATCGCCACTAGAGATGGTCGTTTTGTTCAGATAGCTAGAAACCGTCATAAAATCAATCTCATGCGGCTTGTCAATCTTGCGGCACAAATCTGCCATAAAAATCACCGAGCCACGCAGCAACCCAATCAGCACCAACGGCTTGTCGCTGGTTGCATAATGGGCGGTGATTTGTTCACCAAGCTGCGTAACCTTGCTGGCAATCTGCTCGGCAGAAATCATCACAGTCAGTGCCTTTGGCTGTTTCATAAAAACTCCTAAATCGTTATACGCATTCACGCTTGTTGTGCCATCTGCTTGATAATGCCAACAAGGCTAAAAGATAAGCACCGCTCCATCACGGTGCAAACATTGCCAACGCCATCTCGGACAAGGCAAATTGCCTGATATCGTTGAGCATGGTAGTGTCAAAATTATGAATAAAAGCAAAAGCAAGCCTGCGTTTGGGATCACAAAATGCCACCGAACCATTATAACCCATATGCCCATAGCCATCGGTCTGCTGTAGAGCAAATAAGCGATGAAACCCCATACGCCAACGCATATTTGCTGGCATGACCGCATCAAAGCCATCAGTTTGCACAAGACGCAACCGAGCCATGACCTCAGGACGAATGAACTGCTTGTCCTGCCATACACCATCGGCTGCGTGCATGGCATAGATGCGTGCCAAAGCCTGTGCGGTGGACACGCCATTTGCCGCTGGAATGCACGCCATCAGCACATCATCACGATGATACTCCAGCCCATCTTTGGCATTGGGCATGAGTGCATTCTTATAATTGCTCAAATTCATGCGACTGGTATCAAAATACAGGCGATTGATATTGGCGGTGGTGAGCTTTTGCCCCATCAGTGCCTCTTGCCAGCACTTGGCGGCAGAAAGCTGGGTTAATTTTTCAAGCACCGCCTCACTGTCTGGCTTTAGCACAGGTTTGCGACGCACCGTGGTGTCATTGGGCGATTCATAAAAATACCGCACTGGCTTGGCAATCTGATTTAACAAAGAGGCATCGATGCCATAGTACAACTGACCTGACACCCCAAGCGGCTCGGCCAAATATCGCTGCAAGGCTTCATTAAGCGACATACCAGTTACTCGCTCAACCACACCACCCAGCACCCAGCCTGACACCAACGCACTGTAGGCACTGGCATAGTTTTCCTTGTTTTGTGCTTTTGGTATACAGACAGGCATGGCAGCAACCCTATCAAGCATCTGCGTCCAGTCAAGCAATATCGCGGCATCACTTGCCACCGAACTGATATCAAACAAACCAGCACGATGGCTTAAGACTTCACTTAATAAAATATCCGCCTTGCCGTTTTTGGCAAAATCCTGCCAATAATAGCTAACAGGTCGCTCATATTCCAGCAATCCCTGCGATACCAAAATGGCAATCAAGGTTGCCATCACACCCTTACCGATAGAAAAATTCACCGACAAAGTTTGGTCTGACCACGGCTGGTTTGGCAGTGCTTGCCCTGTGCTGGCACAAACCACCTGCTCGCCTTGATGATAAATCACCAAAGCACCGCCAGCAGGTGCATCATCAAATTGCAAAGCGTCTAATGTCGCTTGAAAATCTGCATACTGCATTGATTTTCCTATATTTATTGATTTATAAAAAAGCAATTGTGCCAAGCAGGTGCGTTTTGTCGCTGTTTTTGGCATACATCGCAAACTCAATGCCCAACTGGCATGGTTCATCGCTAATCAGCTCCACCGTTGATGGCAAAAATACTGGCAGCTTAAACGAAACATCTACACGAAATGCAGCAGGCAGAGTGTATTGACGAGAAATTGTCGCCAGTGAGCGAGCCTTTGTCCACATACCATGGGCGATTGCTCGCGGAAAACCAAAAGCACGAGCCGACAAAGGATGCAGATGAATCAAATTAAAATCCCCAGAAACAAAAGCATAACGGCGACCAATATCCTCATCGATGACAATCTCTTGTGCCACACCGCCTGCCACTGGTTGCATTTTGGCAGCGACAGGCTGTTTGGTATCGCCAGCAGTTCGCTGCTTGTTCTTTTTTTGGCGAGATAAATAGGTCGAAACCCCTTGCCAAACCAGCTCATCTGCAACACTGACTGTGGTAATAAAATCAAACTGCTGCCCCTTGTCATGCGGCTGTAGATTGTCCAAACGCACAGACATGCTCACCGTCTCAGTATCAAAAATCACACGGTGCTGCACGACACTGTTGGCGATGTGCACAAGCCCAAGCATGGCAAAAGGAAAATCATGCCTTGCCATCATATTCATCTGCAAAGTTTGCGACAATACTGCAAAATAAGTCGCTGGCACACGACCATCATCAACAAAACCGCAGATTTTGCGATATTCACGCAAATTGCTTTGGTCGATTGCTAATTTTTGCACTGTATATACGCCACTGGGCAGACTGGTTGCCTTATTGTCAGCAGATGGCAGCAGGCTTTTGATGACATTGGCATAAGTGGTGTGCAGCTTTGGCAACTCTTGAAATTGTAAATCTGACATAATTTCTCCCTTGGTGCAAAAAACTGTATGAATTGTTTAAAATGACAACAAAATCTCTTTAGAAAATTTTTACATCATCAAACAATTCACAAAATCCCATCAAGCACCCAACAAACTCTGACCACAAACACGGATAATGTTGCCATTAATGCCGCCCGAGCGAGGCGATAATAGCCATGCGATGGTCTCGGCAACATCAACAGGCTCACCGCCTTGGCTCATTGAGTTCATACGGCGACCTGCCTCACGGATTGCAAAGGGGATTTGGCTGGTCATCTTGGTCTCAATAAATCCGGGTGCAACGGCGTTGATGGTGCGTGCCGTGCCAGCAAATAGCTTGGCTGTTGCCTGTGTCAGTCCAATCACTCCTGCCTTGCTGGTGGCGTAATTTGTCTGACCTAAGTTGCCAGCAATGCCCGAAATTGATGACACGCACACAATTCGAGCTGTATCGCTAAGCCCACTGTTCTCAAGCAAATAATCGTTGATACGCACGATGGCAGCAAGGTTGATCTGCATCACCAAATCCCACTGCTCTTGGCTCATTTTTGCCAAAGTCTTATCTCGTGTAATGCCTGCATTATGCACCACGCCATCAAGCACGCCACACGCACGGACAATCTGCTCGGCAGCATCATCGGCGGTAATATCCAGCGGAAGTGCATGACCACCAATCTGCCCTGCAACTTTTTGCAATTGTGCCAAATTGGCAGGTATATCAAGGCAATAGACTTTGGCACCTTCACGAGCCAGCACCTGTGCAATCGCCTCACCAATGCCGCGACTGGCACCTGTTACCAGTATTTTTTTGTCAAGCAAAGATTTGTTTGATGCAAAAGCTGTCAATTCACTCGGCGTGGCAGACTGATAAGCATCAACAATGGTAACGGCTTGTGCTGATACATAGGCAGATTTTGCTGACATAAAGAACTCAAGTGCCGAAGCAAGCTCTGATTCTGCTCCTTTTTTTACATACAGCACTTGGGCGGTGATGCCCTGTTTGAATTCTTTGGTGATAGACTTAACAAAACCCAGCAAAGCACGCTGTGCTAAGGCAAAACCGACATCTGTGCCAGTGCAGCACTCAGGGCGACCGATGACAATCACACGACCTGATGACTTGATGCGGCGAGCCAGCGGCTGAAAAAATTGATACAACTGCTGCAACTGCTCGCTGCTTTTGATATTGCTGGCATCAAAAATCACCACCTTAAAGCGTGCATTTTCGTCCTCCAGACGCGTCTTGATTGAGCTGCTTGGCAGAGCAAAACGCTCAGGCTCACTACAGGCAATCTTCGCCTGATGCACCTGCAAAATATCAGCCAATGCATCAGATACCGAATTATCATCGCCTGCCGACAGCCCCAGTGCCAACTCACCACGCACCACAGGCTGCCCCAGCTCATAGCGGTCAAGTTTGATTGGCATTGGCAAGCCAAGATTTTTTGCTACTTTTCTGCCCAGTGGTGATTGCACCAATTCCCCATAACGATCGCTCATAAATACTCCTTGATAAGACAATAACCTGTTTTTGTCAAACACCCATACTTAGCAATGCCACATCAACAATACTAAGCACAAGATGCCTTCCGACCAAATCTTATACAAATACAACGCCCCATTGTAGCACAAAACAACAATAATGATAAATCGTGCTTTTTGGTTGATTAAGTAAAATTATCACAAATGCTAAAGGTGGCTTTGACCACTTGCACAACTGAAAATTTTTACCATCGTGTATGAGCAAGGTAAATTTTGACAAGTCAAGACAGACAGACGGCTATTTAAACAGCAAAATAACATGACTTGTTGCAAATTAATCTTATATATTTTGCATTAAAACCAATTAATATCAACCATAAGCACGGAGTTTTTTGATTATTTATTTAACTTATTGTTAATAATTATTCATCTATTAAACCACAGCCATAATAACTATTTTGCATGATTTGGGCATTTTTAATAATATTTTGTTATAATTTGTGAATTTTTCCCACATTCGCCGTCAATAATGCTAAGCTAGGCATAACGGTTGCCAAATCAAGGCAGCTCAATATTTTGCAGATAGTAATAAGGATAAGCCATGACAACCATCAAAAAAGTCGCCATCTTGGGCGGTAATCGCATTCCTTTTGCTCGCAGCAATGGCGTATATGCCGATGCCAGCAATATTGATATGCTAAGTGCTGCTTTGGACGGCTTGGTCGCAAGATTTGACTTGGCAAATAAACCCATTGGCGAAGTCGTTGCAGGCACGGTGCTAAAACACAGCCGCGACCTAAACCTAACACGAGAAGCTGTACTTAATACCGAACTTGCCGCCACCACACCTGCCTATGACATCTCTCAGGCCTGTGGTACAGGGCTGCAAGCTGCATTTGCCGTCGCCAACAAAATCGCCCTTGGCATCATTGATAGCGGTATCGCAGGTGGCACAGACACCACCTCTGACGCACCGATTGCTCTTGGCGATGGTTTACGCAAACCCTTATTGCGACTTAGCAATGCCAAAACCGCCAAACAGCGATTGGCAGCACTTGGTAGCATTAACCCAAAAAATCTACTCGCCCTGCCCGAAAATGGCGAGCCACGCACCCGCTTATCCATGGGTGAGCACCAAGCCATCACTGCTCTAGAGTGGAACATCACTCGCACAGCACAAGATGAGCTTGCCTATGCCAGCCACCAAAATCTTACTCGTGCCTATGAGGCGGGATTTTTTGATGATTTAATCACCCCCTATAAGGGCTTGAGCGTTGATAATAATCTGCGTGCTGACACGACACTTGAAAAACTCGCTGGGCTAAAGCCTGCTTTTGGCAAAAAAAACGCCAACCCAACCATGACTGCTGGCAACTCCACCCCACTGACTGATGGTGCCTCTTGCGTTCTACTTGCCAGTGATGAATGGGCAGCGGCACATGGCTTTGAGCCTTTGGCGTACATCACCCATCAACAAACTGCTGCGGTTGATTTTATTGGCAAGCAAGGACTGACCGAGGGCTTGTTAATGGCACCTGCTTATGCTGTGCCAAAAATGCTTGCCAAAGCTGGGCTTAGCTTACAAGATTTTGATTTTTATGAAATTCATGAAGCGTTTGCCTCACAAGTGCTTGCTACGCTTGCCGCTTGGGAGGACGAAAGTTTTTGCAAAAACAGACTGGGGCTTGATGCACCATTGGGCAGCATTGACCGCAACAAACTCAATGTCAATGGCTCAAGTTTGGCCGCTGGGCATCCATTTGCAGCCACAGGTGGGCGTATTTTGGCAACCGCTGCCAAACTGCTTGCCCAAAAAGGCTCGGGTCGTGCATTGATTTCCATTTGTGCCGCTGGAGGACAAGGGGTAACTTGTATTCTTGAGCGTTGATTTGATTTTTTGCCAGACTTATTACAAACTTCCTCTAAATCAGAGGAAGTTTTTTTATAAAAACTAAACAATAATTTAATATAATATAAAAAATTTCTTGTATCTTGCAACCATCTTCCCACTCCCCACCCATCAAAACCACCCTGTGTTTGGGTTTGGCTAATTGCTGTGGTTTTGGTGTATTTTGTTCATCCGGGTGTTGTTTAATGCCCTGTTTTCTAAGGTAAACTATGCTAACTATCAAACATCTTTCGCTGGCAACAGCGATTGCTGCGGCAAGTTTTGCAGTGTCTGCTTCGGCAAATACTGTGGTTGTGCCTGGCAGCTCTCATGTTAAATGGACCAAATCAGCTTCTGGTGATTTGAACAATCTACAACTTAGCGATCGTACTGCTGGTGTTGTGTTTATTCGCCCAAGTGCCAACAATCAAGTTGCACCTGAATCAAGCACCAACATCGGTCTTGATGGTCGTTTCCTAACCAGCTTGCAAGATGGTCATTATTCAGCAGGTGTGGTATGTGCTGGCAATGTTAAGCTAAGTGCTATCCCAACCGCTGCCAAAGTTAATGACTTGGCCATCGGTGCTGCTACCATCAATCTAAAAGCAGGCGAAACTCAGTACTTCCTAGTTGGCACAGAACAAAACTATGTCCCAGTGCTACAACAAATCAGTGCTGAACAAGCAAGACAAGTATTGTCTGCCGACAAAACTTACAAACAAAACCATCAAATCAGCCGTGTAAACCCTGAAAACTGCCCAGCTCCAGCTCCAGTACCAGCACCTGTTGTGCCAGCTCCAGCTCCAGTACCAGCACCGACTGAATACTATGTAGAAACTCGCCCAAATGTTCGCTTGAACATCTTGTTTGACTTTGACAAATCAAACATCAAATCACAATACCAAGGCGAAGTTGCCAAAGCAGCGGCATTCTTGTCTCAATACCCAGATGCCAAGGCAATCATCGAAGGTCATACCGACTCTGTTGGTTCTGATGCCTACAACCAACGCCTATCAGAGCGTCGTGCCAATGCTGTGCGTGAAGCCCTTATCAAAAATCACGGCATCGCAGCCAATCGTTTGACCGCTCAAGGTTTTGGTGAATCTCGTCCAGTTGCTACCAACAGCACTGATGCTGGTCGTCAAGAAAACCGCCGTGTGATGGTTGTGATTCCAAGCGAGTAATTTTTTTTGAAAAATTGCTATAAATAGCTTATTTATTTTTATTAATTTCAAAGAAATTTTATATGAAAAATATCATCGTAAAAATCAATGACGCTGTACAAACTGTACAAGAAGTCAATGTTGTTACCAATGATGGTCAACCAACCGTCATTAAAGCAACAAAAAATGTAAACTATCAATTCATCGACCGTGCAACTGGTCGTGGCCCTGACCACATCGTAACCAAACGCGTCGGTCAAGACCTACACATCTCTTTGGAAGATGAAGGCAAAGAAAGCGATCTTATCATCGAAGGTTTTTATGACCAAGACGGTGCTGCTGCCTTGATTGGTCAAGCCGAAAATGGTCAATACTACTACTATGTGCCAGATACTGGTGAAGTGGCTGATTATGTTACTCAGCTGGTTCCTGGTGATATCGAAGGTCAAGCATTGGGCGGCGAATCCGTTGTTGCTCCATGGTGGCTTGGTGCTACCCAAACCAAAGCAGCCATCTGGCCATGGCTACTGGGCGGTCTATTGGGTGCTGGTGCAATCGCTGCCTTGGCAAATGATGATGACGATAAGGGTAGTAATGATAATAACTCAACTACGCCTGTTCAGCCTACGCCAAAAACCGCCACCCCAACCGTTACTGTAACCAACAAAGATACAGATAACGATGGCGTGGACGACAAAACCACCATCTCTGGTACAACCGAGCCAAATGCAGAAGTGACTGTTAAACTACCAGATGGTTCAACGGTAACGACGAAAGCTAACGACAAAGGCGAATACAGCGTTGATGTGCCTGTGTTAAATGAAGGTGATAAAGTAGAAGTGACTGCTAAAGCACCAAACAAAGAAACTTCTGACCCAACAGAAGGCACAGTGCCAGCCGTAGACACCACACCAAATGAGCCTGAAGTGGAAAAAACCGCTACTCCAACTGTTAATGTAACCAACAAAGATACAGATAACGATGGCGTGGACGACAAAACCACCATCTCTGGTACAACCGAGCCAAATGCAGAAGTGACTGTTAAACTACCAGATGGTTCAACGGTAACGACGAAAGCTAACGACAAAGGCGAATACAGCGTTGATGTGCCTGTGTTAAATGAAGGTGATAAAGTAGAAGTGACTGCTAAAGCACCAAACAAAGAAACTTCTGACCCAACAGAAGGCACAGTGCCAGCCGTAGACACCACACCAAATGAGCCTGAAGTGGAAAAAACCGCTACTCCAACTGTTAATGTAACCAACAAAGATACAGATAACGATGGCGTGGACGACAAAACCACCATCTCTGGTACAACCGAGCCAAATGCAGAAGTGACTGTTAAACTACCAGATGGTTCAACGGTAACGACGAAAGCTAACGACAAAGGCGAATACAGCGTTGATGTGCCTGTGTTAAATGAAGGTGATAAAGTAGAAGTGACTGCTAAAGCACCAAACAAAGAAACTTCTGACCCAACAGAAGGCACAGTGCCAGCCGTAGACACCACACCAAATGAGCCTGAAGTGGAAAAAACCGCTACTCCAACTGTTAATGTAACCAACAAAGATACAGATAACGATGGCGTGGACGACAAAACCACCATCTCTGGTACAACCGAGCCAAATGCAGAAGTGACTGTTAAACTACCAGATGGTTCAACGGTAACGACGAAAGCTAACGACAAAGGCGAATACAGCGTTGATGTGCCTGTGTTAAATGAAGGTGATAAAGTAGAAGTGACTGCTAAAGCACCAAACAAAGAAACTTCTGACCCAACAGAAGGCACAGTGCCAGCCGTAGACACCACACCAAATGAGCCTGAAGTGGAAAAAACCGCTACTCCAACTGTTAATGTAACCAACAAAGATACAGATAACGATGGCGTGGACGACAAAACCACCATCTCTGGTACAACCGAGCCAAATGCAGAAGTGACTGTTAAACTACCAGATGGTTCAACGGTAACGACGAAAGCTAACGACAAAGGCGAATACAGCGTTGATGTGCCTGTGTTAAATGAAGGTGATAAAGTAGAAGTGACTGCTAAAGCACCAAACAAAGAAACTTCTGACCCAACAGAAGGCACAGTGCCAGCCGTAGACACCACACCAAATGAGCCTGAAGTGGAAAAAACCGCTACTCCAACTGTTAATGTAACCAACAAAGATACAGATAACGATGGCGTGGACGACAAAACCACCATCTCTGGTACAACCGAGCCAAATGCAGAAGTGACTGTTAAACTACCAGATGGTTCAACGGTAACGACGAAAGCTAACGACAAAGGCGAATACAGCGTTGATGTGCCTGTGTTAAATGAAGGTGATAAAGTAGAAGTGACTGCTAAAGCACCAAACAAAGAAACTTCTGACCCAACAGAAGGCACAGTGCCTGCGGTGGATAATACGCCAACGCCAGCAGCAGTAGACAACTCAAACGGTGATGGCGTTGTTACTCAAAATGCCGACGAAGGTAAAGATGTTGTTACGACAGTGAAACTTAACAACAACAACGGCGTGGATAACCTCACCATCGATGTTGCTGGTGGTACAAGCGGCAGACCAATCCAAATGGACGACTTGGCACCAGTTGCTGAAAGAACGTTCACCGCTTATGACAAAGACGGCAACGAAGTCACAGACGGTGTAACCGCTAACCAAGATGGCACCGTGAATGTTGCAGCTGGCGTTGTGAAGTTTGACATCAAACAAAAAGCGCTTGAAGACAACGAAACCGAAGGTACAGAGCTTCTTGTGTACACCGTAGGTGGCGTACAAGGTAATGAAGCGCAAATTATTGATACTTCATTTACCCCAGTAGCTTCAGAACCAACCGTAACCCCATCAACCAAAGATGGTTCGGTAACTGTAAATCCAGGTACTGATAACGATGAAGTGCCGATTACTTTCACAGGTGAAGACAATCAACCGAAGAAAGTAACCGCCAAGAAAGATACGCAAACCAATACTTGGACCTTGGACGATCCAAATGGCACAGGTGCGACCATCAATTCACAAACAGGCGAAGTTACTATCCCACAAGACAGCGTTAAAGACGGTGAGAAAGTAACGGCTATCGGTAAAGAGACAGGTAAAAATGACTCTGAGCCAGTAGACGACAATGCTGGCACTGACACCAAAAATGCTACTGTGGACAACACCAACAAGGATGGCGTAGTTACCCAAAATGCCGACGAAGGTAAAGATGTTGTTACGACAGTGAAACTCACCAACAACAACGGCGTAGACAACCTTGCTATCAATGTCGCTGGTACAGGTACCAAGCCTGCTGACCCTGCAACTGACTTGGCAGCAATCACCACCAGAACCTTCACCGCTTATGATGCAGCGGGCAATGAAGTCACAAACGGCGTAACCGCTAACCAAGACGGCTCGGTAAATGTTAAAGCAGGCGTTGTGAAGTTTGATATCAAACAACAAGCGGTTGCCGACAGCACCACCGAAGGAGCAGAAACCCTCACTTACACTGTAGGTGGCGTAACGGGTAACGAAGCAACCATTAACGATACCTCAACTGCACCAAAAACGGCAGGAGTGGAAGAATTATATCTTCAGGAATGGCTCGAAGAGGGTGATGAAACAACAAAAACGGTAGATGTAGGCACTATTGTACTAACCAACGACACAGGTGCTGATGATATTCCATTTAGCTTCACAGGCACTGCAAAAGCAGGTAAAGAAGGGGCAACCACTGCCGATACCGACTTCACTGTTTATGATTTGATCGCCCGTGATGCAGACACGAATGAAGTACCAGGCGGCATCACCTACACCGTTAATGCTGATGGTAGCGGTACCTTCTCTGTGGCACCGGGTGTGAAATATGTTGGCGTGAGACTCAATATCATCCAAGACAACACACGAGAGCCTGATGAGCCATTTACCATGAAAGTGGGTAAAACAGGTAATGAACTCACGGCAGATAGCAAGGTTAGGGACAATTCATCTATTATTCAGCTCACCATCGCTCTTGAAAACGACTCTGTAGGTGCTGGTACAAGCGGTACAAATACCGACAAAGTTACCAATGACAGCACTGTGATCGTTACAGGTGTACCAGCAGGTCGTGCGTGGGAATACACCACTGATGGTGGTGCAACTTGGAATAATGGCTCAGGCGATCGTTTCGAAATGCCAAACAATACTGAATTGCAAGGTGTGAAACATGTAATGCAAGTGCGTCTAAAAGATGACACAAGCACTACATCAAATGAGCTAACTGCCGTTTATGACAAGACAACAACTGAAGGTCGTATGACTGTTGAAATCGTAAACGGAAAAGCAACGATTAAAGTCGTAGATCTTGAGCCAAACTCTGTTGTAAATGTAAATGGTACCAACAAAGCAGCAACCAAAGAAGGCGTCGTTGTAGTAGATAACATCACTGTAAACCCAAGTTCAGTATTTGGTGCCAAACGAGCCATTGAACAAACCGTCTCTGCTGTGATTAAGGTAACTGATATTGCAGGTAATACCGCAGGTAGCGATACCGCTCAATCGTTCCGCTTTATGAATCAACCGAATATTTACAACGAGAGAGCGAGTGAAGCTGACCGTCAAAGCAATGTTAATAACAATGTTACTAATAGTAACGATGTTATCTTTGTTGGTTCTGATGGTGGCTATGGTGATATCGGTGGTAACATCCTAGGTCCTGTAAATATCAGCACCTTAGGTGGCAACGACACTTTGATTGGTGACACTATTCAGGCGGCTGGTGCAGGTAGCCCAACTACCATCGACATGGGTGCAGGCAATGACTCAATCTACCTAGCCAACTATATCGCTGCAACAGGCATGGTGCCAATTACAATCAATATGGGTGATGGTGATGACTTGATTGATGTTGGCACAGCCAGCACAGGTCAATCATTCTATTCACCATCAGGTGCGGCTCCAATCAATATTGATATGGGCAATGGTAATGACACCTTTATCCTATCTGGTTGGAAAGGTGGTGCAGGTCCAGTAAGCATCACAGGTGGTGCAGGCTTTGACACCATTGTATTTGACAAGAAAGGTTCCAAAGATCAACCATTAGGATTTAACGATTCTGATATTAAGGTTACTGGCTTTGAGCGTATCTTGCTAGATACTGATGATGTACTTGATTTGGCAGTTGGTCAATTAACCAATAATGGCAACGGTACCAAAGTAATCAATGGTGTAAGCTATACAGGTCTGTTTATTGAGAAGCTAGATGGATCAACCCAAGTTGGTCAAGTGAACTTAGGTACAGACAATGGTAATGGCACAACCCCAGGCTTTACCAAGCAAGCCAATGCACCAGAAGGATACAATGCTTATTTGGCAGATAATGGTCAAATGGTATATATCCAAGATGTCATCACAATTCTTTAATCAGTATTTGGATATGCATATGGCTAGTACTGTGCATATCTAATACAAGTTATTGGATTGGATTGTAATGAACAATCACATAATCAACTCATGAATTGATTATAAATCCAGTAATTTAGATTAAACAAAAAAACACCTCCGAAGTTCGGGGGTGTTTTTTTATCCAAAAAAACAGATCGCCATGGCTTGAGAGATGTTTGATTGGGCTTTTGTGTGGCAGGGGCAATCTGTCCAAATAAATGACAATTGCCTGCATATTCCAAACATTTGCCTTGGCTGTGGTAAAATACAGCGTATCAAATGGGCATTTCTCAATAATCTTTTGGCTCTCTTGTTGTTGATTTACCTTATCCAACCAAAATAAATTTCAAGCCAAATCGGTAATTTTATGATTAATAGCAATTTTTAATTTCAGCCTTGTTATTGATGGCTCTGGGAATAAAAAAACACCCCCACGTTGCTGTGGGGGTGTTGGTTGGTTTGTAACCTGTACGAGCTAGGTTTAGCTGTACGGTAGGTGAGATAACCGTTAGGCTTAACCGCTGTGATTAAATAGCACTTGGTTTTTACCGTGGTGATTTAGATAATCACTTGGTTTAGCCGTGGGTTAAATAACCATTCGGTTGGTTAGACAACCTCGATACCTTGTTGGATATAGACTTTGCTGGTTGAGCCGTCTGCTACCGACCAGATATCGTAGGTTACGCCATCAACGGTTGTGGTGCCGCTCTTCGCGAAACCTGCTGTGTTGGTAACAAGGTAACCACCTGGACCGAGGTTCACTTTGTCGCCAGCATTACCTGTGATGTAGAGACCATCGTTTTTCAGCAAGTTCTCTTTGGTGAGGTAGTTGATGATATTGTTACCTGTGCCAGTGAGGTCAATTCTCTCGATGCCTGAAACGTGGGTCATATCAAGAATTTGTCCTGCACCTTTGAGGTTAATAATATCGGTACCTGCACCACCTTTGATGGTTAGCTGGGTTGGGTCTGTTTTGCCACCTAGGTTTACGGTGTTGGTATCGGTCGCAAGATCGGTGTTGTTGTCGTTACCGAGCGATCTGCCGTTTGCGTTTTGGATCGCGTTGTATTCTCTGAGATAGGTTGCTGGCATATTGTCGCCACTACCTAAGTCAATGGTTACAAAGGTGTTGATGTTACCCTCGATGGTCAAGGTGTCGCTACCACTACCCAAGTAAATGTTCGATTGCGATACATTTTTCTTGATGGTTACGGTGTCGTTACCTGCTTCGGCAAAAATATCCGCCGAGGTAGCGTCACTGTTGAGCGATGAGAATAGCGAACCGTTTAGGATATATTCATCGTTACCTTCGCCCAGATACACACGGGTTGCTTGGTTTTGATCCTCACGCACCATCAATGTATCATCACCTGCACCTAAGTCCACAGTGGTGATGCTGGCTGCGTTGTCGGCAGAGGTTCTAGCTGGACCTAGATCATTGTAGTTAGCGATGTTACCGCCGTCCGATGTTACCGTGCCATCAGCGTAGTAGCCGATATAGACGGTGTCGGCACCGTTTGAGGTAACAATCGCAGTGCCTGCGTTATCACCAGAAACGGCGGTGGCAATGGTATAACCAAAGTCGCCAGTTCGTACATTTGCCGCACTTTGACCGTAGTAAAGGGTCATATCACCATTGAGAGCGTTTAGGGTGATGGCGTTACCATCAACGATAAGCCCTGTGGCGGTTGAGTTGTTGCCCACTCTGTAGTTTGAGTCAGCTTGAACGGTGGCAACCAGTTTTTCTTGACCTTCGTGGTTGAAGGCGTTACCGAAGGTTTCTAGCACTGGATCGACCAAGAAGCTGGCTGAGGTTTTACCTGCTTTGACGGTAAGCGTTACCGTGTTGGTGGCAGCGTCGTAGTTGGCTGGTGAGCCATCTTCCAAGGTAACGCTCTTGATATCCGCACTGCTTGCACGACCATTGACATT
The DNA here is from genome assembly GCF_900637105.1 of Moraxella cuniculi. Taxonomy (NCBI): domain Bacteria; kingdom Pseudomonadati; phylum Pseudomonadota; class Gammaproteobacteria; order Moraxellales; family Moraxellaceae; genus Moraxella; species Moraxella cuniculi. Next base: position 2,167,844 of record NZ_LR134343.1, read on the forward strand.
GTCATCGCCCAATTTCACTTTAACGGTGAGGTCATTGGCGAGTGTTTGGTCTAGGGTTACAGTGTAGGTAAGACCTGTTGTCGTATCGTTATCTTCCATTGTGGCTTGGAAGTTGGCAGTAGTGGTTGAATTTAGTGGTGCGGTTACGGGACCCAAATCACCACTGACGGAGATATTAACAACTGGCGGCTTATCCGCTGCAATTGCACTATCTGCCGTGAGTTCATTACCTGTTTTACCCACTTTCATGGTAAACGGCTCACTAGGCTCTCCATCTTGGTTTTTGATGATATTGAGTCTCACGCCAACATATTTCACACCCGGTGCCACAGAGAAGGTACCGCTACCATCAGCATTAACGGTGTAGGTGATGCCGCCTGGTACTTCATTCGTGTCTGCATCACGGGCGATCAAATTATAAACAGTGAAGTCGGTATCGGCAGTGGTTGCCCCTTCTTTACCTGCTTTTGCAGTGCCTGTGAAGCTAAATGGAATATCATCAGCACCTGTGTCGTTGGTTAGTACAATAGTGCCTACATCTGCCGTTTTTGTTGTTTCATCACCCTCTTCGAGCCATTCCTGAAGATATAATTCTTCCACTCCTGCCGTTTTTGGTGCAGTTGAGGTATCGTTAATGGTTGCTTCGTTACCTTTTACGCCACCTACAGTGTAAGTGAGGGTTTCTGCCCCTTCGGTGGTGCTGTCGGCAACCGCTTGTTGTTTGATATCAAACTTCACAACGCCTGCTTTAACATTTACCGAGCCGTTTTGGTTAGCGGTTACGCCGTTTGTTACTTCTTTGCCGTCTTTGTCATAAGCGGTGAAGGTTCTATTGGTGATTGCTGCCAAGTCAGTTGCTGGGTTGGCAGGGGTTGTGCCTGTGCCTGCAACATCGATGCTGAGGTTGTTTGCACCGTTGTTGTTGGTGAGTTTCACTGTCGTAACAACATCTTTACCTTCGTCGGCATTTTGAGTAACCACGCCATCCTTGTTGGTGTTGTCCACAGTAGCATTTTTGGTGTCAGTGCCAGCATTGCCGTCTACTGGCTCAGAGTCATTTTTACCTGTCTCTTTACCGATAGCCGTTACTTTCTCACCGTCTTTAACGCTGTCTTGTGGGATAGTGACTTCGCCTGTTTGTGGATTGATGGTCGCACCTGTGCCGTTTGGATCGTCCAAGGTCCAAGTATTGGTTTGCGTATCTTTCTTGGCGGTTACTTTCTTCGGTTGATTGTCTTCACCTGTGAAAGTAATCGGCACTTCATCGTTATCAGTACCTGGATTTACAGTTACCGAACCATCTTTGGTTGATGGGGTAACGGTTGGTTTTTCAGCTGGTGTTTTTGATGAGTCGGTTACAGTAAATGTGTTACCTTCAACTACTGAACCATCTGGGTTGCCCACAGCCACTTTACCTGTTTCATCACCTTCGGTAGTGTTGTCTGCTTTCACAGGAACACGGATTTCAAATTCAGTGACCCCTGGTGGTACGTTCACTGTACCATCGCCGTTTGAGGTTACGCCGTTAGTGAAAGTCACATTCGTTAGGTCAAAGTCAGCACCATCTACGCCTGTCGTATCTGGGCTGTTGATACCGATAACGAGGTTGTCCACACCGTTGTTGTTATCCAACTTGATTTTGGTAACAAGCACTTCACCTTCATTCACGGGTGTTGTTGTCGTAGTGACACCGTCTGGGTTGCCGTCGTTGTCGCTATCGCTGCTGATGACTTTGGCATTTTTCGGGTCATTTTTTGAGGTTGCATCATCGTCTGCGGTGTTGTTGTTCGCATCTGTTGAAGTTGCCTCTACAGGAGTGTTATCTTTCACCGCATCTGGTGGTAGCGTCACTGTACCTGTTGTTGGGTCAACCCAAGGTTGTTTTGGATTGTTCGCATCTGGTGCTGTTGGTAATTCGTTACCATCTTTATCCGTCGCTTTCCAAGTACCATCAGGTTGTTTTGTCGCGGTGATGATTTGCTCATTGTCATCTTCATCGGTGTATTTAGTCGTGTTTTTCACACTGTCCTTACCCGGTGTTGATGTCACTGAACCATCGTCATTGGCAACGACTTCTGGTTTATCCGCTGCTGTATCCACGGTGGCTTCCGTTGGGTCTGAAGTCTCTTTGCCTGGTGCTTTAGCGGTTACGGTCACTTTGTCGCCTTCGTTTAGTTTAGGCACATCAACGCTGTACTCGCCTTTGTCGTTAGCTTTAGTCGTAATTGTGCGACCATCTGGTAATGTGATAGTGACATCCGCATTCGGGTCAGTTTTACCCGAGATGGTGGTGGTGTCATCTTGACCGTCGCCATCGGTGTCTTTGTTGGTTAATACAACCGTTGGTTTAGTGGTTTTTGGCGTAGGCTGAACAGGCGTAGTTGGGTTATTATCATTACTACTCTTATCGTCATCATCATTTGCCAAGGCAGCGATTGCACCAGCACCCAATAGACCGCCCAGTAGCCATGGCCAGATGGCTGCTTTGGTTTGGGTAGCACCAAGCCACCATGGAGCAACAACTGATTCGCCGCCCAATGCTTGACCTTCGATATCACCAGGAACCAGCTGAGTAACATAATCAGCCACTTCACCAGTATCTGGCACATAGTAGTAGTATTGACCATTTTCGGCTTGACCAATCAAGGCAGCAGCACCATCTTGGTCATAAAAACCTTCGATGATAAGATCGCTTTCTTTGCCTTCATCTTCCAAAGAGATGTGTAGGTCTTGACCGACGCGTTTGGTTACGATGTGGTCAGGGCCACGACCAGTTGCACGGTCGATGAATTGATAGTTTACATTTTTTGTTGCTTTAATGACGGTTGGTTGACCATCATTGGTAACAACATTGACTTCTTGTACAGTTTGTACAGCGTCATTGATTTTTACGATGATATTTTTCATATAAAATTTCTTTGAAATTAATAAAAATAAATAAGCTATTTATAGCAATTTTTCAAAAAAAATTACTCGCTTGGAATCACAACCATCACACGGCGGTTTTCTTGACGACCAGCATCAGTGCTGTTGGTAGCAACTGGACGAGATTCACCAAAACCTTGAGCGGTCAAACGATTGGCTGCGATGCCGTGATTTTTGATAAGGGCTTCACGCACAGCATTGGCACGACGCTCTGATAGGCGTTGGTTGTAGGCATCAGAACCAACAGAGTCGGTATGACCTTCGATGATTGCCTTGGCATCTGGGTATTGAGACAAGAATGCCGCTGCTTTGGCAACTTCGCCTTGGTATTGTGATTTGATGTTTGATTTGTCAAAGTCAAACAAGATGTTCAAGCGAACATTTGGGCGAGTTTCTACATAGTATTCAGTCGGTGCTGGTACTGGAGCTGGAGCTGGCACAACAGGTGCTGGTACTGGAGCTGGAGCTGGGCAGTTTTCAGGGTTTACACGGCTGATTTGATGGTTTTGTTTGTAAGTTTTGTCGGCAGACAATACTTGTCTTGCTTGTTCAGCACTGATTTGTTGTAGCACTGGGACATAGTTTTGTTCTGTGCCAACTAGGAAGTACTGAGTTTCGCCTGCTTTTAGATTGATGGTAGCAGCACCGATGGCCAAGTCATTAACTTTGGCAGCGGTTGGGATAGCACTTAGCTTAACATTGCCAGCACATACCACACCTGCTGAATAATGACCATCTTGCAAGCTGGTTAGGAAACGACCATCAAGACCGATGTTGGTGCTTGATTCAGGTGCAACTTGATTGTTGGCACTTGGGCGAATAAACACAACACCAGCAGTACGATCGCTAAGTTGTAGATTGTTCAAATCACCAGAAGCTGATTTGGTCCATTTAACATGAGAGCTGCCAGGCACAACCACAGTATTTGCCGAAGCAGACACTGCAAAACTTGCCGCAGCAATCGCTGTTGCCAGCGAAAGATGTTTGATAGTTAGCATAGTTTACCTTAGAAAACAGGGCATTAAACAACACCCAGATGAACAAAATACACCAAAACCACAGCAATTAGCCAAACCCAAACACAGGGTGGTTTTGATGGGTGGGGAGTGGGATAGCCCAATCCATGCACCCTATTATTATACCTGATTGTAAAGCAATATAAAAACCAACAATTGTTCACAAATCAACCAGTGGTATATTTAATAACTCATTGATTTATGGTCATTTTTTATTGAAATTATTAAAATAGTTGCAAGTTATTTACAAGAAACTAACAAAAATACATACAAGTTATATCTTTTAGCTGGGGGGGGGGAGAACATAAGTTGCGAAAAATCAACCAGTTAAAAGGATTTTGTTTTTGTAAGAATTGGGTAACATTTGGGAAATTTATTGTGGGCGAGAATTATACAAAATTTGACAGCTGCTATATTATAGCACAACACAATGTATAAAACAGCTCGCCCTTATATCATCACCAGCCCAGTACGCCTTCTTGTTGCACCTTGTCTGAGATGATGCGACCTTTGCTTGTGCGTTGGATATAACCTTGTTGCAATAAATATGGCTCGATGACATCTTCAAGCGTACCTCTGTCCTCTGCCATGGCTGCCGCCAAAGCCTCCACCCCAGCAGGCCCGCCATGGAATCGCTCGGACAATACCGACAGATAGCGACGATCCAACTGGTCAAGACCTCGCTTATCCACAGCAAGCATATCCAAGGCCGCAGCTGCAATCTGAGCAGTTACCACGCCATCACTACGCACCTCGGCATAATCTCGCACGCGTCTTAGTAGGCGGTTGGCGATACGAGGCGTGCCACGGCTGCGATGAGCCACTTCCGCCGCCCCACCATCATCCATCACCACGCCAATCAATCGTGCCGAACGCTTGATGATGGTTGTCAAATCCGCAACATTATAAAACTCAAGCCGCTGCACGATGCCAAAACGGTCAAATAATGGTGCAGATAACAGCCCTGCCCTTGTGGTTGCCGCCACCAAAGTAAACGGTGGCAAATCCAGCTTAATTGAGCGTGCAGCAGGCCCCTCACCAATCATAATATCAAGCTGATAATCCTCCATCGCAGGGTATAGGATTTCTTCAATCACAGGGCTAAGCCTATGAATCTCATCAATAAACAGCACATCATGAGCCTCAAGATTGGTAAGAATAGCCGCCAAATCTCCTGCCCTTTCTAGTACAGGCCCTGAGGTGCTACGCAAATTGCCACCCATCTCACGAGCGATGATATTAGCAAGGGTGGTTTTACCAAGCCCCGGTGGCCCAAAAATCAGCGTATGATCCAACGCCTCGCCCCTTGCCTTTGCCGCTGGGATAAATACCTCCATCTGCTCACGCACCTTCGGCTGTCCGATGTATTCGGCCAAGCTATTCGGGCGAATGGCACGGTCGGCAATATCGTCTTTTTTTAGACTGGGGTCAATAAGGCGGTTATCTGACATTGGCAGCTCTGCTGTTGGTTGGCTATTATAATAAAGCTGGGATTGCAATCCCTATAAAGATAACAAAAACATCAATTATCCAAACTGTGTATTTTATCACAAAACTTGCCCAATGATAAAAAATCGCTAAAATCACCGCAAAACCATGCGATATTGTGGCAAATTTTGCCAATCTGTTACTAAAATATGCCTTTAACTACAATACACATACATTTTATTAGGGATTTTTTTGGTGGAAGTTATTATTATATAGCTAAATTTTTACAAGAGCTTTTGGCTGTTTGGCGACAAGTCTGGCTGTGGCAGTTAATGCGTTATTCAAATAACAAATCTGGCACCAGAGCCACGCACGACAAATTCACGCCTTTTATTTGTAATCTATAATATATGAAAAATTTACAATCCGCCCCATCTGCTCATCATTCACACTGGCACAGGATTGCCATGCCAACCTCGCTTGGCAAGTCCAGCCACCACAAAACCCTTGTCCTGCTAGTATTGACTGTATGCCTATGGGGCAGTTTTACTCTGCTGGCAAATGCTCGCTATCAACGCACTGCCACACCACAGACGGTCGCCAGCCAAGAGGTCTATCTGACAGTTACTCGTTATGAACTAGCATTGATTCAAGTATTGTCCGAAATCTGCCCATCTGTACTTAACACTCGGCAAAAAATCAATTTTAACCGTGCTTATGACAGACAGCTTAGAGCCTTTATGCCTCGTGCAACGAACCCACATCAGACACTGCGTGAGCTAAGCAATCAGCGTGAATACCGCAATATCCTACAAAATGTCCGTGCATGGACCGCCAGCTACCCTGCCGATGAAAATCGTGCTTTGTGTTATGAATTTGCCAATATGGGCTAATATCAGCTGCCAGTCGCCAGCTGGACATAACCATGCCGCCCTATCAGACTCTTCGGCATATTATTACTTTTGCCCTTGCTACACCAATGCCATCTTACCACTTAACTATCAATATCACCAAGCTCACCGATCTGTGCCAAAGAGGCGACTTCAACCCAAGAAAGTGTTATAATGCCAACATACCCTATCAACCATCAAAGGTGAATTATGTACACTTTTAATCGTCAATTCCCCCATAGCCGCCTGCGTCGTCTGCGTGTCAGCGATGGACTGCGTGAGATGGTGCGTGAGACACATTTGGCACCTGCACATTTAATCGCCCCTGTGTTCGTCATCGAAGGCGTGCAACAAAAACAAGCCATTGCCAGCATGCCAAATGTCTATCGCTACTCGATTGATTTGTTGATTGATTATGTGCGTCAGCTGTTTGCCGAAGGTGTACGCATGATTGATATTTTTCCTGTGATTGATCCTGCCAAAAAAACCGCCGATGGGCAAGATGCCTATCACCCAGACACGCTGGCGGTGCGAGCAGTGCAAGCTATTAAAGATGCAGTACCTGAGATGGTTGTCATGACCGATGTTGCACTTGACCCCTATACCACGCACGGACAAGATGGGCTGATAGATGATGCAGGCTATGTACAAAATGACGCCACCATCGAGGCACTCATCAAACAAACCCTGCTCCATGCCCATGCAGGTGCCGATGTCATCTCACCAAGCGATATGATGGACGGTCGCATTCGTGCCATGCGTGAGGCACTTGAAAGTCAGGGCTTGGTAAATACTGCCATCATGGCGTATTCTGCCAAATACGCCTCTGCTTATTATGGGCCATTTCGTGATGCTGTCGGCTCAAAAGGCAACCTAAAAGGACACAAAAAGCAATACCAGATGGACCCTGCCAACCGTGCCGAAGCACTGCATGAGGTGGCACTGGATATCCAAGAAGGGGCGGATATGGTGATGGTAAAACCAGGGCAGCCCTATCTGGACATTGTCCGAGAAGTCAAAGACAGCTTCGGCGTGCCGACCTTTGCCTACCAAGTCTCTGGCGAATATGCCATGCACATGGCAGCCATCAATAACGGCTGGCTGGACGAGGCGGTTATTCTAGAGAGCCTAATGGGCTTTCGCCGTGCTGGCTGTGATGGCATCTTGACTTATTTTGCCTTAGACGCTGCCAAAATGCTGAATGAATATGCATAAACAACACTCAAGCGTATAACAAAAGTCAAATAATCAGCCCAAAGGAAATGGCATCATGGCATTAAGCAAGCATGGAGCATTTGATTTTCGCCGTGGTGAGCTGGCGTTAAACCTGTGCTTTTTTGTTAATGCCTTTGGCTCTACCATGTTAATACCATTCATTGTGTTTTATACAATGAATGGGGCAATTACTGAGCAGCAAGTAGAGCTGCTCGGTGCGATGAAATTTTGGCTGTTGCCCTTTTTTTCTGTCATTGGCTTATTTTTGGCATTAGAAAAACGCATTAATAAGTATCTTATCGCAGGCTTGGTACTTAAAAGCAGTGCGTTTTTTGTCATTATGGTCAGTCAGCAGTTTTATGCTCTGTGTGTTGCTTTATCGCTCAATGCTCTTGGCGGTGTGCTATTTTCAACCGCCAGTGCCTTGTACATTAAACAAACTTCACATGATATTGCCCACAGCTTTTCGCTGCGTTTTACCATTGCCAACATGGCAGCTACCGTATCGCCGATATTTGTCATCTTATCACAAAAGGCACCGCATGGATTTTATGCACTTAGCATTGGCGTGATGGTATTGTATGCTGTTGGCGTGGGTTTGTTTTGGGCATTTGCTCGAAGCGTTGCACCCACATCAGCCCCGCAAGCCGCCACAGACTCCAAGAATCCACAAAACACCATCGCACAAATCGGCATTGTATTATTTCTTGCCTTAAGCTCTATGGCGTTTGCGATTTTTTATTATACCTTTGAAGTTGGCGTGCCGATTCATTTGACCAATTTTGACAAAAAAGCAATTTTTCCCTATCTGATGGGATTAAACACGCTTGCCATTGTCTTGTTACAAATCAAACTCTACAAAATAATCACCAGCAAAATTGGTAATTTTTATGCCTTATTGCTCTCACTTGCTTGTTGTTTTGTGTTATACCTACCGTTTTTGAGCCATGAAGATTTTCGCCTGCTGCCGTTGTTTTCTTTGGTAGTCGGCATAACGATGGTTGAGATTTTTTATAGCACGGCTTTGGATGTGATTATTGTCAATCATTTTAGCAAAAAAGCAGCCAAATACCTGCTAAATCTTGCCCATGTCTTCGTGGCAATCGGTGCAACCATCGCAAGTCTTATAGACAATAAAAATACCCTTATCTATGTGCTGCTTGCCTTGATTTTTGCCATCGTGTGCATTTGTATCAAGCTACGCCCAAAGGCAGCTCGGCTTGATAAATAGCACCAAAGCAAATTATACCACCCAAGCCCAAACTCAACTCATCAGCAGCACAACCCAACTGCCAAAGCCAAGCCGCAAACAGTTCATCAAACTTATCCATTGCAGCTTGCTTTGCAAATACAAATTGGCGTGTTGCACCGACCATTAAGTTTATGGTTTTATCGCTTTTTACAACCAATCTGTGTGCATATTTGCTGATTTGAATCATAAATTTATCTCTGTTTTTGCCTATCACTTGATAAAAAATCATGCTAAAATAGCAAGACCGAATTTATATTTACAACCAAACTTACAACCGCACAGTGTACGCATTGTAAGTAAACGGATTCATCAAACAAGCCAATGGGTCATTTATGAGTAACACAATCCCCGAAGAACAAAAGGTAAAAGACACGGCATTTAATTCTGATGCCGACCTACAAAAACAGCAATTTGAACAAGCTGCTCTGCACTATCACGAACACCCACGCCCCGGCAAAATCTCTGTAACACCAACCAAAAAAATCGCCAACCAACGAGATTTGGCACTCGCCTACTCACCAGGCGTTGCCGTGCCATGCCTTGAGATTGAAAAAGATCCCAAACTTGCTGCCAAATACACCGCTCGCAACAATTTGGTTGGTGTTATTACCAATGGTACTGCCGTGCTTGGCTTGGGTAATATCGGTGCATTGGCATCTAAGCCTGTGATGGAAGGCAAAGGCGTATTATTTAAAAAATTCGCTGGCATTGATGTTTTTGACATTGAGATTAACCAAAACGATCCTGACAAATTCATCGAAGCGGTAGCAAGCCTTGAGCCGACCTTTGGCGGTATTAACCTAGAAGACATCAAAGCCCCTGAATGCTTCAAAATTGAGCAAGAATTGCGTGAACGCATGAATATTCCTGTGTTCCATGACGACCAGCATGGCACGGCAATCATCGCAGCTGCCGCCCTGCTTAACGCCCTAAAACTTGTCAAAAAAGACATCGCTGACATTAAAGTTGTCTGTTCGGGTGCGGGTGCAGCGGCGATTAGCTGCCTTGAGCTGATTGTGGCACTTGGCGTTACTCGCTCAAATATCTATGTGCTTGATTCTCGCGGTGTCATTACCACGCATCGTGAGGGGCTGGATGAATCAAAACAACGCTTCGCCCAAGCTACTGACGCAGTAACGCTTGATGAAGTCATTGGCGATGCTGACTTTTTCTTGGGATTATCAGGCCCTGGTATCTTGACCCCTGATATGGTCAAACGCATGGCAAAAGACCCCATCATCTTTGCCCTAGCCAACCCCACGCCCGAAATCATGCCAGAACTTGCACACGCTGCTCGTTCTGATGTCATCATGGCAACAGGTCGCTCGGATTATCCAAACCAAGTCAATAACGCCCTGTGCTTCCCTTACATTTTCCGTGGTGCATTGGATGTTGGTGCAACCATTGTCAATGAAGAGATGAAAATCGCCTGTGTGCACGCCATTGCAGCGATGGCACATACCGAAGTGTCGCTGTCTGAAACAGACAAAGCCACCGAAAGCAAGCAGTTCGGTCGTGAATATCTCATTCCTGGCCCACTGGAGCCAAACCTAATCCTAAACATCGCCCCTGCTGTTGCCAAAGCTGCGATGGATTCTGGTGTGGCGACTTTGCCGATTGAGGATTTTGATGCCTATCGCCAAACCCTCTCCGAGTTTGTTTATAACTCTGCACTGGCAATGAAACCTGTTTTCACCCAAGCCAAACAAGCACCCAAACGCATTGTCTATGCAGAAGGTGAAGATCCAAATGTCCTGCGTGCCGTACAGGTGGTGGTTGATGAGAACATGGCTCACCCTATTGTCATCGGTCGCCCAGAGGTTATCGCTGAACAGATTCAGGCACTGGGTCTTCGTCTACACTTGGGCGAAAATGTAGAAGTGGTTGATATCAATAACAATCCTAAGCATGAAGCATACTGGCAACACTACCATCAAGCCAACCATCGCTTGGGCGTATCGGCAGAATTGGCACGCCGCGATATGCGTCGCAAAAGCTCGCTTTTGGGTGCGATGATGGTCAGCCAAGGCGATGCTGATGGCTTGCTATGTGGTACTTTTGGTTATTATGATTTGCACTTGGGCTATATCCGCCGTGTTATCGGTAAGCGTGCAGGTGTCAGCGATTTTTATGCAATGAGCGGTGTTATTCTCCAAGATCGCACATTATTTATCGCCGATCCATACATTCACGAAAACCCAACCGCTGAGCAAATTGCCGAAATGACCATCTTGGCCGCCCAAAGCATTCGCCGCTTCGGTGTTGAGCCACGAGTCGCCCTATTGTCGCACTCTGACTTCGGTACTTCACAGCGAGAATCAGCAGTGAAAATGCGTGAAGCTTACCGCATTTTGCGTGAAATGAATGTGGATTTTGAGTTTGATGGCGAAATGCACGGCGATACCGCTCTTGATGTGCGTGTGCGTGAACAAAATCACCCATTTAGCACCCTGCACGGCTCTGCCAACTTGCTGATTATGCCAACTTTGGACGCAGCTCATATTGCCTTTAACCTACTCAAGGCAACCAGCGGCGGTTCAGCGATTGGCCCAATCTTGCTTGGTGCTGATAAGCCTGTGCATATCCTTGTACCTGCAGCAACGGCCAGACGCATCGTCAATATGACAGCGATTGCCGTAACCGATGCCCAAAAGTCATCAAATCACTAATAAAACAACCAAAAACGCCAACGATTGCTTGGCGTTTTTTATACCTCTAATCTAAGCTTGATGGTTTATAAATCAGTACTTGCAACTTGTTTGCTTGGCTAACAATCATCGTTACAGCAGCCAAAATGTACAAATTATTGGCATAAGCCCATTACCAAAACCACACCAAAATAGCTTGGTGATTAAGTATATTTGATATTAGCTTTAAGCCATTTTAGCTTACACAACATGGCAATAATAGATAGAAATTACCTGCCAAATGCCATTTCGAATGATTTTTATTAATTCTAATAAATTAAAAATAATTTTGACAATTGTCAATTTTTATAAAAATTTGGCAGCTTTGATAAAATTACTATAAATATAAATGCACTATCCTACCGAACACAATGTTTGCATAAGCAATCTGTCAGTGGCAACTGGTTATCACTGATTATAAAAAAACGGCCAGCTTACTGACCGTTTTTCAAGATAGGCTTAAATCACTCAATGCCATAAGTGGCGAGCAGTGCCTTTGGATCTGGCTTGCGGCCACGATAATTAATATACAACTCCATCGGCGAACGAGAACCACCCTGAGACAAGATGGTGTCTTCTAGGCGTTTGCCTGTTACAGGGTTTAGTACGCCCTCTTCTTCAAACTTGGCAAAACCATCGCTTGCCAACAGCTCTGCCCACAGATAGCTATAATATCCTGCTGCATAACCGCCAGAGAACAAGTGCGTAAAGAAGTTCGGACGGCGTACATAGCGTGGCGTATGAGCAACACCAACCTCATCAACAACTTGCAAAAACAGGTTTTGTGCATAGTTGCTTGGCTTGTCAGCAGTGTACTCGGTATTGGCTCTCATGTCAAAAATACCAAATTCCAACTGACGGATTAAACGATATGCCCCTTGATAGTGCTTGGCTTCTAGCAGTTTATCAAGCAATTCGCTTGGCAGCGGCTCGCCAGTCTTATAATGTGCCGAGATTAGCGGTAGTGATTTACGATCTAGGGTAAAACCCTCCATCAGCTGACTGTTAAACTCAACAGCGTCCCATGGTATGCCATTAAACCCTGTTACCCCGAGAATCTCCATCTGTGTCAGCATGGATTGCAAGCCATGTCCAAACTCATGAAACAGCGTATTTACTTCATCGTGCAACAATAGCGATGGCTGACCATCGGCAGGCTTGCGAAAATTCATCGCCATCACAGTAACAGGCAATTGCAAACTGCCATCGGCACGGCGAATACGGTCAATGGCAACCGACTGCCATGCACCGCCACGCTTGTTGCTGCGAGCATACATATCCAAATAAAACGATGCCTTGTGCTGACCCAAAGCGTCATAAACTTCATAGAACTTCACCGACTCGTCCCAAACATCGGCTTTGGCTGGGCGAATGCTGATACCGAAAAGACGCTTGCTAATCTCAAATAAGCCTGACAGCACTTTGTCTTCGGGGAAGTATTCACGCAGCATTTCTTTGTCAAATGAATACAGGGCATTTTTGTGTTTTTCGGTATAATATGCCATGTCCCACGCGTTAAGCTTGTCTACGCCATAGTTTGTTTTGGCAAATTTGGCAAGCTCTTCAACCTGTGTTTTTGCCTTGCTGCGGCTTTTGTTCACCAATCCTGTCAAAAACGCCATCACCTCTGCTGGCGAATCTGCCATTTTGGTTGCCAAAGAATATTCGGCATAATTTTTAAATCCAAGCAGTTTGGATTTTTTCAGTCGCAATGACAAAATCTCAGCAATCACAGGGCCATTGTCCCATTTGCCAGCATTTGGCCCAAGTTCAGAGGCTCTGGTAAAAAATGCCTCGTACACTTCGGCACGCAAGGCAGCGTCATCAGCATAGTTCATTACCGCTGTATAGCTTGGCGTATCCAGTCCAATGCGATAGCCTGTCTGGCCTTTGTCCTCGGCGGCTTTTTTGGCACTTTGCAAGGCTGCTTCATTTAGCCCTTTTAGCGGCTCGGCAGTGTCAAAAGTCTTATGCCAGCCATTGGTTGCATCTAGCACATTATTGCCAAACTGCGTTGATAATTCTGATAAGCGTTTATTAATATCCGCCAACTGCTCTTGCTGATTTTTTGGCAAATCAATGCCCGACAAGCGGAAACTCAGCAAAGCATCATCAATGGATTTTTGTTGTGCGGCATTGTACTGGGCAAATTCTGGAGAGTTTTTTAGCGTCATCATCGCATCAAACAGTGGCTTGTGCATACCACGCCAAGTGTAAAACTCGCTCACAACACTTCTGGTGCTGTTATACGCCTCTCTTAATTCTGGTGTATTGGCAACAGAGTTGAGATTTGATACCGATGTCCATGCACGATCAAATTTTTCATCAATGTCCGCCAAAGGGAAATAAAAATTATCCCAAGTTAAATTCGGCTGGTTTGCGACCTGCTCGATGACTTTTTTGGATTCATCAATCAAAAATTGCATCGCAGGCATGATATGCTCAGGTTTGATTTTTGAATACTTTGGCAAACCCGAAAAATCAAGCAAAGGGTTGCCTGATAAATGCTCGGGCGTTTGTAGTGAAACTGTTGGCAGCGTAGCCAATGCCATCTTTGGCAAGCCAAATAATCCCAATGCTGTCGCACCCATGCTACCATACAAAAAATTGCGTCTATTCATAAATACTCCCTTAAACGGACTTAAAAAATTGCCATCTTTGGCAACAAACCTACCCCCATTCTAACACAAGCAAAAAATAAAAGCACCCATCAATGAGTGCTTTTAGATAAATTTTCATCACAATCACGGTGCCTGTGTACCACTTGGTAAGTGTTCTGGCACAGGTTGCGTGATGACAGTCTGGCTTGCCGCTGGCACTGCTGCTTTTTCAAGCTGTTGACCATTGGCAAGCTCGGCAGTACGCATCGCCTGACGCTGACGCTCAAACTCAGCAATCTGCTCGGCGGTCAAATTAGCACCGCCGCCAAGTGCTTGATACAACTGAATCTGGCTGATTAATCTTGCCAATTCTAGTTGTAAAATGCCCTGCTGATTGGCAAATAGCGAACGCTCGGCATCTAACACGGTCAGATAGTTGTCAAGCCCTGAACGAAACCTTGCATAAGCAATGTTATAAGTCTGCTGAAAATTATCTTGTAGGCTAAATTGCGACTGCAATTGACGACCCAGATTGGCACGGTCAGCAAGCACATCAGAAACTTCCTTAAAGGCAGTTTGAATGGCTTTTTCGTAATTTACCAAGGCGGACTGCTGGGCAACTTGGGCAACTTGATAATTGGCACGGCGAGCCCCTGCATCAAAAATCGGCAGGCTAATGCTTGGCCCAAACGACCAGCCCAATGCCGAGCTTTTTAACAAATCATCCAGACTGCCACTGCTAAAGCCAATGTTTGACGACAGTTGAATCGAAGGGAAATAAGCCGCTCGAGCGACATTGATATTCGCCCCTGTCGCTTTTAGCATTTGTTCAGCTTGGATAATATCAGGACGATAGTACAACAGCTCGCTTGGCAACCCTGTGCTAAACAAGGTCTGTGCCGTGATATCGCTAAGGCGCAAGTTACTGTTAATGCTTGGTAATAGCTCATCTGGCACAGGCTGACCAATGAGTAACTGTAGACCATTGCGTGCTTTTAGGATATTGGTATCGGCAGTATATACCGCAAGTTTTGCTTCTTCAAGTGAGCTTGCCGCCTGCAAACTGGGCGATTTGGCATCAATGCCCGCCTCAAAGCGTTTTTGGGTGATAAGCAATGCCTGTTCACGAGTCTTGAGCGTCTCAACAGCAAGCTGACGCTGTGCCAGTGCGTGTGCCAAACTGACATAGCCTTGTGCTACGCCTGAGATGATGGAGATTTGTGCAGCATCTTTGGCGGCGTTGGTGGCCAGATATTGGTGCAATGCTTGCTGTTTTTGGCTGGCAACCTTACCCCACAAATCCAGCTCATAGCTACTCATCGCCAGACCAACATTATAAGCTGTCGATGGGTTGGCATCGATACGGTTGTTGGCTTGGCGTGTCGCCCCTGCTGATGCACCGACCGATGGCAAGCTACCAGCTTGGGTGATTTGGTACTGAGCACGAGCTGACTGCACCGCCAACACTGCTGATTGCAGGTCTTTATTATGCTCCAACGCCAACTCAATCAAAGACTTGAGTTTGTCATCGGTATAAAAATCCTGCCAACGCACTGCTGCCATACTGCCTGCTTGACTGGTGCTGATGGTTTGGTCATCATACACTTCATAGGATTCATTCATCGGCACATTTGGCACAGCAAGCACGGCTGCTGTTGTGTCGATTTTTTTTGGAATGCTACCACAGGCTGCCAAAGCAGCAGCCAGTAGCGACAGGCTAAAAACTTTTACAGTTGAAGTAGTCATGATTACTCCTTAACTTGTGTATTAACAGTCAATTTTGGCTTATATGGGAATAGCGTTCTTACCCACACATAGAACATTGGGATAAAGAATATGCCCAAGAAAGTTGCTGTCAATACACCGCCAACAACCCCAGTGCCAACTGCATTTTGGCTGCCTGAGCCTGCACCTGAAGCAATCGCAAGTGGCACAACACCCATGCCAAATGCCAGCGATGTCATGATAATCGGACGCAATCTTAGGCGTGCTGCTTCCATGACTGATTCTTTGAGCGACTTGCCTGATTCTTGGATTTCTTTGGCAAATTCAATAATCAAAATCGCATTTTTCGCCGACAAGCCGACCACGGTCAATAGTGCTACTTGTAAATAAACATCATTGGCAAAACCACGCAATGTCGTAAATAGCAACGCACCGATAACACCCAGCGGAATAACCAAAATCACCGAAAATGGCACAGACCAACTTTCGTACAATGCCGCCAAGCACAAAAATACCACCAAGATAGAAATGGCATACAAGAATGGTGCTTGACCGCCTGATTTTTGTTGCTCAAGTGATAAGCCTGTCCATTCAAAATCAATACCCTCTGGCAACTGTTCTGCCATCTGAGCCATTGCATTCATCGCATCACCAGTACTCTTGCCTTGTGCTGCTGCCCCTGTCAGAGCCATTGATGAGAAGCCATTATAGCGAGTCAGACTTGGGCTGCCATATTCCCACTTGCTGGTTGCAAATGCACCCAAGCTAACCATTTCGCCTGAATTATTACGCACATACCAACGGTTGATATCCTCTGGTACGGTGCGACTGCTTGGCTCACCTTGGATATAAACTTTCTTGATACGACCACGATCAATGAAGTCATTGACATAGCTACCGCCCCATGCTTGCGACAAAGTGCCATTAACTGTTGGCAACGAAACGCCATAAGCAGCTGCCTGTTGCTGGTTAATGTCCACTTTTAGCTTCGGTGCATCTTCTTGACCACCTGGGCGAATTGACGCAATCTCTGAGTTTTGCATTGCCATGCCCATCAGCATATTGCGTGCCTCAAGCAAGGCTGCATGGCCAACACCGCCAATATCTTGTAGCTGCATCTCAAAGCCGCTGGCATTACCAAAGCCCTGAATTGGTGGCGGAGCAACTGGATAAATCAAACTCGCCTCAGGAATCATCACATTCATCGCCATCGCACGAGCCACGATTGCTTGGGCGGTATTTTGCTCACCCTTACGCTCGTCCCAGTCTTTTAAATCAACAAATGCCATACCAGCATTTTGTCCAGTACCCATAAAGCTAAAACCTGAAATGGTAAATACCGATTCAATATTATCCGCTTCTTGGGTGTTATAGTACTCTGCCATCTTCTGCATGACCGAATTGGTCTGTGCCAATGTTGAACCTGCTGGCAGCTGCACCAAAGTCATCACCGCACCCTGATCTTCTTCAGGAACGAAGGAGCTTGGTAGACGCACAAAAAGCAACGCCATCACGGCAATGATTGCTGCATAAATGCCCAAATAGATTAATTTGGCAGAATAAGTCTTGCCGACAAATCTCTCGTAACGCTGACTTGCCTTATAAAATAGACGGTTAAACCAACCAAAAAAGCCTTTTTGGGTATGAATATCTTTGTGTGCTTGTCGTTTTAAGATAGTAACGCATAATGCTGGTGTAAAAATCAAGGCAATGATTGCCGACAGTGTCATGCTGGTAATCAAAGTTACCGCAAACTGACGATAAATCACCCCAGTTGAACCACCAAAGAAAATCATCGGTACAAAAACCACCGACAAAATCAACGCAATACCAACAACCACCTTGCTGATTTCGCCCATGGATTTTATCGTTGCGTCCATCACAGAGATATTGGGGTCTTCTTCTAGCAGACGCTCAACATTCTCCACGACGATAATCGCATCATCCACGAGCAAGCCGATGGCAAGCACCATTGCAAACATTGTCAAAATGTTAATGCTGTAGCCCAGCATAGACAATACGGCAAAAGTACCCAAAATCACCACAGGCACCGCCAAAGTTGGGATTAAGGTTGCACGCCAATTCTGCAAGAATAAGAACATGACCAAAAACACCAGCACAATCGCTTCAATCAGCGTATTAACCACTTGGCTGATTGACAAACGCACAAATGGCGTGGTGTCATAAGGCACAACCATTTTCATGCCTTGTGGGAAATTCTTCGACAATTCATCAAGTCTGGCACCGACAGCCTCACGCACCTCCAATGCGTTCGCACCCGATGATAGCATGATTGCCATACCTGAGGCAGGCTTGCCGTTATATTGAGCTTGGAATTGGTAGTTTTCACTGCCCAGCTCAACACGAGCAACATCTTTAATGCGTACCTGCGCCCCTGAGGTATCGGTTTTTAGCAAAATATTCTCAAACTGCTCTGGCGTTTGCATATAGCTTTGTACACTGACAGTCGCATTAATCACCGCCTTATCCGTATCGGTTGGCAATGTTGCCAATTGACCTGCCGATACTTGCACATTTTGGGCAGAAATTGCTGCCGATACATCAGCAGGCATCAGCCCATAGGCACGCAGTTTGTCAGGATCAAGCCAGATACGCATGGCATACGCCGAACCAAAGATATTCGTACCGCCAACGCCCTCTACACGGCTGATCGGATCGACAATATTGGCATTGATATAGTCAGCGATATCCGTCTGATCCATGCTGCCATCTTCAGAAACAAAACCCGCCACCATCAAGAAGTCGCTGGCTGATTTTTCGACCGTCAGACCCATTCGTTGCACCATTTCGGGCAGTGAGCTGGTTGCAGCTTGTAGCTTGTTTTGCACCTGAACTTGTGCAGTGTCTGGATTTGTGCCATTTTCAAAAGTCAGGGTAACGGATGCCGTCCCTGCTGCTGATGAGCTTGATGACATATACATCAAGCCGTCCAATCCTTTCATCTGCTGCTCAATGACTTGAGTTACCGAGTTTTCAATGGTCTCGGCATCAGCACCGGGGTATGTTGCCTGCACCGATACTGTCGGTGGTGCGATTTGTGGATATTGCTCAATTGGCAGACCACGAATTGCCAAGATACCCACCAGCATGATTAAGATGGCGATAACCCAAGCAAAAATCGGTCTATGAATAAAAAAACGAGACATATATTACCTATTCGTTGGATTATTGAGATGAGTCAGCTGCCGCTTCGGCTTCGGTTGCTGCATCGGCAGTGTCGCCATCTTTTGATGGACGAGCCATAGGTACAGTTGCTGCATTGGCGGCTGGTTGGTTGCCTGCTGGAGCTTGGGCTGCAGCATTTGCTTCGCTGCTGGCTGCTGGCAGTTCGCGTGCCGTTACCTCTTGATCAGGTTTTACCTTGCTGCCACCGATAATCACCACACGGTCGCCAGAATTAATACCACCTGTTACAATCCAATTGCCATTATAAGTACCAGAGGTTGTGATGTTGCGTAGCTCAACCTTATTGTCAGCATTGACGATATATACTTGAGTTTCGCCAGTTGGTGTACGCATGATGGCACTTTGTGGCAACAAAGCAGCGTTTTGGACAACGCTTTGAATCAGGCGAGCATTAACAAACATACCTGGCACTAGCTTGCCTTGTGGATTTGGGAAAATCGCACGCAAGGTCATCGCCCCTGTTGATTCATCAACGCGTGCATTGGCAAGCAACAATCTGCCAAGCATCGGGTAAGTTTGTCCATCTTCTAGCACCAGTTGCACCTCTGCACTGCCCTGACCTGCCTGACCTGACTCGATTTGTTCACGCAAGCGTAGCATTTCGGCAGCAGACTGGCTGATATCCACATACACTTCATTCAAGCGACTGATGGTAACCAGCGGCGTTGCTTGGTTGGTTGCAACCAATGCTCCAGCGGTAACGGCAGAGATGCCTGTTACGCCACTGATTGGAGCTTTGACGATGGTGCGACCAATATCCAGCTGACTGGCTCCCAGACTGGCTTTGGCACTTTGTACTGATGAGCTGGCACTGGCGATATTGGCATCTGCTTGTGCTACTGCTGCTTTGGCAGCTTCGACATTTGCCTGTGCCGTACGCACTGCGGTTACCGCCTGATCGTATAATTGACGAGAGACCGCCTGCACTTCTAACAAGCCTTCATAGCGTGCCAAATCCGCACGAGCCTGTGCCAGATTTGCCTGTTGTGCTGCCAGATTTGCCTGTGCTGATGCTCTGGTTGCTTGTGCATTGCCCACCGCAGCTTCGGCACTTCTGACCGCCGCTTCACCAGCCTGAACCGAGCTGGTATAGTTATCAACATTAATGCGGTACAAAGGCTGTCCTGCCTGCACGATACTGCCCTCACGGAACAGCACTTCTTCGACCACGCCCGTTACCTGCGGACGCACCTCAGAAGTCTCGCTGGCCGCCACTCGACCTGCAAAACTCTGAATCACAGGCACAGTCTGCAAGGTGATGGTCTGTACATCAACAACTGGGTTTGGCATTTGTTGCTGCTGAGCTGCTTGCTCATTAGACTTGCCACACGCCACCAAAAAGCCTGTACTGCCCATCAAAGCAATAATCATGGCTGCGCGTAAATTTAATTTCATAAAAACCTACTTTTTGTTACATGATTTTACGGATTTACCTACTCAATATTAAAAATTAAATATAAATTAAGCAAAACCTTAAAACCGCTTCATACGCCAAGCATGCTTGGCACTGTCTGACAATTAATAAATAATCGCCCAATAAATCTTCTTATTATAACCCTTTTTTTTTGCTTATCAATCGTAAACTTGCGGATTTCCGCCACAACCTTATACATAGCGGTCAGATTTATCGCTTGCAATTTGGTTGATTTTGTGTGCAAAATAATAAAATACCTGCCCATTTGCTAAAAATTTTTGAAAATTTGAAAATTTTGCTTGTTTTTTTGAAAATTTTTGGTAAGATAGCAACACTTAAATGGCTGGATGGCAGAGTGGTCATGCAGCGGACTGCAACTCCGTGTACGCCGGTTCGATTCCGACTCCAGCCTCCATTTTTTGCCCGGGTGGTGAAATTGGTAGACACAAGGGATTTAAAATCCCTCGCTCTTTTGAGCGTGCCGGTTCAAGTCCGGCTCTGGGCACCATCACATTTCCCCTGTCTTAGGACGGGGGTTTTGCTTTTATAAAGCAAATCAGACGATTGAATTCCACCATGCCGTTTTTCCACATTTTTACCAACCGCTAATTGCAAGATTTGCCGCCACCATTACAGATTTTATATAACATCAATCAGTTAGCCTACCCATCTGATATCAGAATTTTGCCATTTTTCTTGTGGTTATCCATAACTTTTTATTTGTTAATGAGAATGATAATCAAAAATTTTTTCATTTGATATTTTGTTGCTACAATGTATAATTTATTCGGATACTTTTTAGCAATATTAATTAACAAATAGGCAAGATAATGAATCAATTGACCACGTCAACAACCAGCAAATCCTTACTGGCGTTATGTATTTTTATGATTATGGCACAAAATGCCCATGCGGACACGCCTGCCGACAACCGCCCACTCACCGTTGTGCTGCCACCAGCCATCATTCATCAACCCAGCCTGCCCAGATTGCAATTTGCCGATAGCAAAATCACAAGGGACAATCTGAACAACCAGCTTATTAATGATGCTTATGATTTAGTGCGTTATGACAGCGATGTCTCGGTCGCCCAGCTGGGCAGATTTGGCAATCAAGGCTTTGCCATTCGTGGCGTTGAGGGCAATCGGGTGAACCTAAACCTTGATGGGGTGAATTTGCCAGAATCAGAATCAAATGAAATATTTTCACGCTATGGCTATATGCCTGAGGGTCGTATCATACCCGAAATGGAACTGATGGATCAGGTGCTGATACACGCAGGTGCTGACAGTACAGCGGTCGGCTCTGGTGCATTGGGCGGCTCGGTGAGCTTTAAGAGCAAAGAACCTACAAGCCTAGTCAAAGACACGCAAGGCTTTGGTGGCTATGCCAAAATTGGTTACAGCAATAAAAATGAAGAAAAAATGGCGGCGGTTGGTATGGCGGCGGTTGGTACCAAAGCGGAATTTTTGCTCAATTATACACGCCGAGAAGGTAGCGAAACCAAGAACCATGCCATGCGTCCAAAAGACAAGGCAAAACTTGACCCAAATTATGTATTTAGCCGTGATGAGATGCCAAACCTCATCACCGCAAGCAGCTTAATTTATCCAAATCCCCAAAGCTACACTCAAGACGGCTTGACTGCCAAGCTCTATATCAAATCAAACAAACATCGATTTGGCATACATGGTCTGTATCAAGAAAAACAAAGCCTGACCAATGCCGACTCCATGCACAACCCACCCATCAGCCCCAACAGACGGCTTGCCAATGATGCACGGCGTACGCATGACACCAGTCGGCTGGCAACCTATGGGCTAAGTTATCGCTATCAACCAACAACCACACTGATTGACAGCATTGGGATAAATCTTAATCAAAGTCGTGCCTTGACACTGGCGGATACTTGGCTTTATGACAGGGTCTTTGATGGCGAGACCTTAAAATCCTCACAGCTGTATCGGCGAGAATATCGACCGACCAACACTGTTACCAAACAAGCCGATTTAATCATCAAAACCAATCCCATCACGCTGGGCAAGGCAGGCACGCATAATCTTAGCTTTGGTACGCAATACAGCCGCCAAAACTACGATTTGGCAACAGTGCAGCTGGGCAAAACAGCGAGTATGGACAGAGCATTTGTTGATAGCAAAAAGCAGGATTTGAGTTTTTATTTGCATGATAATATTGAGATAAATGATCGCCTGCGAGCAAATATTGGCGTACGCTACACCGATTATCAATCCAAGCCATATTTTCAGAGCAATGTTTTTGGCAATGATGAAAATGCCATCAATGCCGAATTGTGTGATGAATATAACGAAGGGTCGTTTTGCCAACTGTACCGTCAAGGCAACAATTTGCCCAAAGCACGATTTACAAAAACCACCTACAGTGGTGGTATCGATTATGACCTAATACCCAATCGTGCCAAAGTCGGCTACAAAATCGCCACAGGGTTTTTGGCACCGACCACCACCCAACTGTACGCCAACCAAGAAGTGTCATATTTTGACATCAGACAACTTGCCAACCCTGAACTCAAACCCGAAACCTCCCTTAGCCAAGAGTTCAGCGTTCAAGTTAAGCCACTTAGTAATATAAGGCTAACCGCAACAGCTTATCAAAATAACTACAAAAATTTTATCCAAACCAAATGGGGCGATGACTTAGCAGGCTGTGGCGGGTCGTACTGTTCACAGTCGGTCAATCTAAATGATGCCAAAGTTACAGGGTTTAAACTTGGTGTTGATGCTGATTTATCCAATCTGCTTAACACCAATGGTCGATTGCTGGCATTTGCCAACTATCACCAAGCCAAAGACCGTGCAAGTTTTGACGGCAATAATGGCAAACTTACCATCAACACACTAAGCACCGCCCCAGCAACCTTAATCATGGGTGCAAGCTATACCGCCAGTGATGACAGCTGGCAGCTGCACGGCGTGGTTAATGCCATCGCCGCCAAAAAAGCAAAAGATGCCCAAGTCATCAGACAAGGCAGAACAGCCACAGGCAGAAGCTATGAATATTCAGGGGCGTACGAGCATATTAATCGCAGCAAAAACGCCCTCATCTACGATCTGTATGGCAGCAAAAAACTTGGCAAAAACTTAAGCCTAACCGCTGGTGTGTACAACATCACCAATGTGCGTTATATCCCTTGGGAGAATCTTAAGCAGTTTGTTGATGGCGAGGCGGGCAACAGCATGGTTGATGACAAAGGCTATGGTTTTGCTCGCTACACAGCAACAGGTCGTAACTATGCTGCCGCATTAACCTACACCTTTTAACCAAGCCAAAAAAACGGTCAAACTTAGCACTGTCAAGTTTGACCGCTGTTATCATGCGACCAATGCCATCAGCTTGTCAAGATTCGCACCTGCACAATGTGCATCAGCCCATCATCGTCCATCAAAAAATCAACATCAACTTGCAAAAAACGCAAAGAAAACACCACCGCAACCTCTTGCTGGCGATAGGCAGGTCTGGGGTCTTGGGCGATAAGCTGGGTGATAATATCCACATCGGTCGCACTTAGCACCCCTTGTAGCACACAATCGGCAAATGCTTGGCTTGCCTGTGCATCTATCACAACCTTCCTGACAGCTGGCGTATCTATCTTGCCACTGACAGCATCAGACACACTGTCCACAAACGGTAAATACGGCTTAATATCAACAATCGGCGTGCCGTCAATCATATCAGCACCAGCGATATGTAGCCGCACACTGTGCTGATAACATTCAACGCCGACAAGTCGCACCACCGACAGCCCCAACCCTGACGGTCTGTACATACTGCGAGTTGCAAACACCCCCATCTTGGCATTGCCACCAAACCTTGGCGGACGCACCTGCGGGCGAAAATTTTTCTGCACAACATTCTGATGAAATTGCCACAATACCCACAAATGACTATAAATCTCAATACCTTCAAATGCCGCTGGCGTATCAAATGGTGGCACGAAGTCAATATAACTGGCAAGCTCAACCAAATTCGGCTGTCTTGGCGTACCAAATTTTTGTGGTAACGGTGAGCGATGATAACCAATAATCGGCAAATGTATTTCTTGCATGGGAAAATAATCTCGTTTATGCTAAAATGTGCAGTGCTTATTCCAAAATTACCCTAAATAGTTCTGGCAAAACTGGTTATTATACACCAATTATCTGCCAACCAATCGCCAGCTAACAGGGCTAATATCACAACCTAATCAGTTATAGAGAACATTATGTCAAAATTTATCAGCGAAACTGTTACTTATGTTCATCATTGGAATGACAGTCTATTCACCATCAAAACCACGCGTGGCGACAGCTTGCGTTTTCGCAATGGCGAGTTTGCCATGATTGGCATTATGGTTGATGGCAAGCCTTTGGCTCGTGCCTATTCTATCGCCAGTCCGAACTGGGCAGAAGAGTTGGAATTTTTCTCCATCAAAGTACCAGACGGCCCACTTACCAGCCGCCTGCAACATATTCAAGTCGGCGATGAACTGCTGATCAGCAAAAAACCCACAGGCACGCTGGTGCTGGACGACTTGTTGCCTGGTAAACATTTGTATATGCTGGCAACTGGCACAGGTCTTGCTCCGTTTTTATCATTATGCCGCGACCCTGAAGTTTACGAACGCTTCGAAAAAGTGATTTTGGTACACGGGGTTCGTCATGTTGAGGATTTGGCTTATCGTGATTTTTTTGAGAACGAATTGCCAAATGATGAGATTTTTGGCGAATGGGTGCGTGAAAAATTCATCTACTACCCAACCGTTACTCGTGATGAGTTCAAAAACACAGGGCGTGTTACCGACTTATTAAAATCAGGCAAACTGTTTGACGACATCGGACTGCCACCAATCAACAAGCAAGATGACCGTGTGATGATTTGTGGCAGCATGGCGATGAATGCCGACACCGCTGCTATCTTGGACGAGTTTGGCTTGACAGTATCGCCACGCATGGGCGAGCCTGCCGACTATGTGGTTGAGCGAGCCTTTGTTGGTTAATGCCACCATTCCCATCAGACGCATCGCATGATGCGTCTTTTTTGTATCAATTTTGCCTGACAAATAAATCTGTGCCAAGCTGGCAGACACCCTTAAGCTGTGAAATACAGCACGCCAGTTGGCTTGCTAAGATTCTTTGGCAATGATAACTTAATTAAGCAATCGCCGCCGCCAACTGCTTGGCAAGTTTGGCAAGCGTGTCTGCATCAACGGTCAGTGTTTCGTGCTTGGCAATTGTGCTAAAATGTGCTGGCACAAGGTGTATGTGATAATGAAAAACCGACTGACCTGCATCGGCATGATTGAGCTGCATCTGCATGATTGCCTGAGTATTTAGCACTTGACGCTGAGCAGTCATGACTTTTTGGGCGGTGGCAATGACAGCCGTGGCGTATTCTAAGGGCAAATCACTAAGCTCTACCGCTTGACATTTGGGAATGACCAAAACATGCCCTGTCGCCACAGGCATGATGTCCATAAACGCCAAAGTCTTCTCATCTTCATAAACCTTGTGGCAAGGCAGCTCTCCTCGCAAAATTTTGGCAAAAATATTGCTATCATCGTATAATGGTTTCATAAAATCCCTCGTAATTGCCATAGACTTATGCCATTGCACCAACGGCAAACACGCCATTTTCTTGCAATGCCATCTTGATTGCATTGTAGCATAATTTTATGATGATTTAAGCTGATTTTCTTGCCGATTTTTGCTATAGTAAGCATTTTTATGAGCCGATGATTATGGATACTGACGAACAGCCCTTATTGATTTTGCAAGACCTGTTTGGTGATGATGGCTTTGTGTTTCGTGTGCATAATGTCAAACTGACCAACATTGACACCGCTTATGATTTGCCACAAATGTTTTTGGCACACTATGACAGCTTGCCCGATGAAATCAAGGCAGACTTACCCCTTAGTGCCACACTGCTTAGGCAAATTAATAAAATGGTTACTGCCGATGAAGCATCTTATATGCTTGGCTTGCCCACAGGCACAATCCGCCCTGCATGGCACATCAAAATCAGCGGCACAACTGTCATTGCCTGCGATGAGTTGCCATTGGCACTGCACACCCAATTCACCAATACCGCCAAACACAGCCAAGCGGTCTATGGCGAACCCCAAGCACTCATCGCCCAAGAGGCTGCACGCTGGCAATTGGCAGGAAATGTTAATATCATCTACAAAAATTCTCAATATCAGCTAATAAGTGCCGACCTGCAAGGCGATACACTTATCATTGACACGCATGACAACTATATGCGATTGCCAAACTCTCACGCTCTGGCAACCACACACGCACTCAACACCCTAAAAAACAACCGCCCTGCCGCCTTGGGCTATCTGCACGATGCTATCTTGGAGAAAATTACTGCCACCGCTTTGGACTAAGTATCATCACCATTTGGCTTGATTGTCTGCTGCGGTGGCGTATTTTTTGCTGGATTATTGGCAGTCTGTTTTTGTTGATAGCCCTGAAAGTCAGCATATAGGTCATTTTTCATCTGCTCTTCGTCTTGATCCAAAATTTGTACCGTATAATCCCCCAGTGTGAACTTGATATACAGCACCTGCACCCATACGATAATCATCACCATCATCGGTGCTGCCAGTGCCACACCCAAAAAGCCCGTAATCGACCCCATCACCACTTGTGACAGCAGCAGTGCCACAGGTGGCAAATCCACCATGCGATTTTGTACAATTGGGGCGACAACATAACTCTCAAGCTGCTGCACCGCCACAATCATAATAACCACCCACAGCAGCATATCTGGAGCAACAATCAGCGTCAATAGCACAATCGGCACTGCTGACAGCCAAGGGCCAAGCACAGGAACAAAATCCAGCAAAAATGCAATAAACCCCAACGCCAAGGCAAAAGGAATATCCATCAGCCACAACGCCACCCCTGTTGCAGCCCCCACAAAACCCATCACCACAAGCTGCCCCACCAGCCACTGCTGCATCGCACGATAGCTACGCTCAAGCAAATATTCCGCCTTGTTGCGACTATTCTTTGGAATCATCGCAACAAAACTTCGGCGATATACCGCAGGCGAAATTGCCAAAAACAACCCAAGTATCACAATCACCACAAAAGTGCCAATACCGCTGATTACACCGCCCAAATAAGTCGGCAAATGCGTCATCGCACCTTCGCCAAACTGTGCCAAAAACCCTTGAGGGTCGCTACGCAGTCGCTCAATCCACGCTTGATTTTGTAGCCATTCATACAGCATTGGATAACTTTGCACATACTGATGCAAATAATCAAATGCTTGCGGTATCATTTGTTTTAAATGCTCAAGCTGATTGGCAA
Source organism: Moraxella cuniculi (assembly GCF_900637105.1). Lineage (NCBI taxonomy): Bacteria > Pseudomonadati > Pseudomonadota > Gammaproteobacteria > Moraxellales > Moraxellaceae > Moraxella > Moraxella cuniculi. The sequence continues at coordinate 2,195,543 of NZ_LR134343.1, forward strand.
GCTCATGCCCAAATGTGGCAGCAAAACCCACAAAAATACCCAGCAAAAACAACACCACCAGCGTTAATAACACGCCATGCGGCAACCGTCTGGCATGCCGCCCCAATACAGGAATTTTTGTCAAAAATTCAACCAAACTCAACAAAAATACCGCCATCAAAATTGAAGCAAAAACAATCAACCATACATGAATCAAATAATAAAAGCTCACCATTAGCAAAAAGACAGCCATCGCCATCAGAATAAATGATTTTTGTGCTTGGATCGTTGTCATGAAATCTTCCCATCTATGGCAAATCTGCCAAGTTTGTTTTATTGGCGAACCAATGATACTCTTTGGCGTGCCAATCGCCGTGCCATTGGTTTTTGTGTGCAATTTGCAAGCCTAGCAAGGTTTTGCTAAATTTTCAAGTTTTATGATAACTATTTTTACTATTTCTTGAAAAATCCCAATATTTTTGACCAAGAGCCAAATTTTTACCCTTTGGGCTTATCATCAGTGGCATGCTTGGGCAGTGGCAATGGCCCACCAAGCAAATGCTCATCTCTCATTTCATCGTGAGAATTATGCTCTGCCGACTCTGCGGTAATATACCACTGCTTGTTGCGATACAGCGTCAATCTGTCTCGTCCCAGTCCACGCCATAGGCAGTACATCATCACAAACACCACCAAAGCAAATGGCAAACCTGCAATAATGGCGGCCGCCTGCAGTGCCGACAAGCCACCTGCCACAATCAGCACCGCCGCCATCAGCCCCTCTGAAGTTACCCAAAATAACCGCTGTATCTTTGGTGGGTTGGTCTGACCCCCTGCCGTCAGCATATCCACCACCAGACTGGCACTGTCTGCCGATGTTACAAACCACAAGACAATCATCGCCAAAATCACCACCATCAACCCTTGCGTCAATGGATAATATTCAATCAATTTAAAGACCGCACTGCCATAGTCCGCCTGCACCGCTTGCACCAAGCCAAAATCACCCAGCAGCTCCATATATACCGCCACGCCACCGAATGTGGTAAACCAAAAGAACAGCAGCGTCATCGGCACAAACAGCACACCGAACAAAAATTCACGAATGGTGCGACCTCTTGAGATGCGTGCAATAAAAATCCCCACAAACGGCGACCAGCTCACCCACCACGCCCAATAAAACACCGTCCAACTCGCCTGCCAATTGCTATCGGCATACGCCTCATTCCACAGCCCCAGACTGATAAGATTGCCTGCATAGTTGCCAATATTCTCCACAAAACTATCAAAAATAAACTGTGTCGGCCCTGTTATCACCATAAAGACAAGCAGCAACAAAGTAGCAACGATGGTAATATCGCTCAATCTTTTCACTCCTTTATCCAAGCCCGCCATCACCGAGACAGCAGCAGCGATGGTAATCAGTGCAATCAAAGACACCTTCAGCCAGATACTTGGGCTAATGCCAAACAATTGCACCAACCCTGTCTCAAGCTGCATGACGCCCAATCCCAGCGAAGTTACCACGCCAAACATCGTGCCAAATACCGCCAAAACATCAACCGCATGACCCCATTTGCCATAGATGCGTTTACCAATCAGCGGAAACAGCACCGAGCGAATCGACAGGGGCAATCCTCGCCGATAATGAAAGTATGCCAGCGACAACGCAACGATGGCATACACCGCCCAAGCGTGCAATCCCCAATGCAAAAACGAAAGCTGCATTGCCAATTTTGCCGCCTCGATACTCTGTGGCTCACCCATCGGTGGCGAGGCGAAATGATACAATGGCTCTGCCGTTCCCCAGTACAAAAGCCCAATGCCAATCCCTGCCGAAAACAGCATACCAATCCACGAACCAAAACTGTACTGCGGCGTTTCGGTCTGATGACCCAAACGAATATCGCCAAAATGGCTAAATCCCAAATAAGCACAAAAAACCAACGCTGCATTCATCAAAATAATCAGCACAAAACCAACTCTGGTGCTGATAAACTGCTGCACCTGTCCAAATACCGCCCCTGCTTGCTCGCTGAACAACGCTCCATATAATAAAAACAGCATAATCAATAAAGCAGAGCTTACAAAAACAGGAATGCTGACTTTGGGAAATATGCCAAATCGGCTGATTTTAACCCCTTCTGCCATGACTTCTTTATCACAAGAATTATCTGTAACTTGTTGATTATTCATAGTTTATCCTTAATGGTGTCATCGCCTTGTTATATTCAATGTAAAACAAGGCTACTTTTTAAGGATTTTTAATTGTATTTTATATAAATAATAAATTTAAAAATATTGCCAAATACCATTACCCACCGATGCACAGTATCTGAATAACCGCCCAGCATACGATTGCAATGTAGCGGTTTCAACTTTATCTTTAGATAAATTTAAAAAATACAATTAAAAATCAATCAATAATCCATCAGACTAACAATATCGGTATTGATTTGCAAATTTTTGGATTTTTATTTATTGCCGATACTGCAAAAATTTTATTTAAGATATTGATTTTATTATATTTTTATTTTTTGTTGTATTTTGTAACTGCAAATGAATCACAAATAATCTCTACCGCTTGGTTGATTTTGTCAGTCTGATGAATGGTAATTTTTGGTTGCATTGCACCCTTGTAGACAAAATTTCTCATCACTGCCAAAATCAAGCAAGTTTTTGATGATAAAAAGTGCTAAAATAAGCAAATTTGCATTCATATTTGTAGCCAATCGCCAACAAAGGAGGCAATATGCCAACCTACCGCTCAAAAACATCTACCGCAGGTCGCAACATGGCAGGAGCAAGAGCCTTGTGGCGTGCCACTGGCATGACCGATGCGGATTTTGACAAGCCCATCATCGCCATTGCCAACTCATTTACCCAATTCGTTCCCGGTCATGTGCATTTAAAAGATTTGGGCCAGCTGGTCGCCCGAGAGATTGAGGCGGCAGGTGGCGTTGCCAAAGAATTTAACACCATCGCCGTTGATGATGGCATTGCCATGGGGCATGGTGGTATGCTGTATAGCTTGCCCAGTCGTGATTTGATTGCGGACAGTGTTGAATACATGGTCAATGCCCATTGTGCCGATGCATTGGTCTGCATTTCCAACTGCGACAAAATCACCCCAGGTATGCTGATGGCAGCCATGCGACTAAACATTCCAACCATCTTTGTCTCTGGCGGCCCGATGGAGGCTGGCAAGGTGTTAGCAAGCACCCTAGGTGATGGGCATACCGTCCACGAAACCATCACCAATGATGATGGTCAAAAGGTGCGTAAGCTGGATTTGGTTGATGCCATGATTGATGCTGCCGATGACCTTATTTCAGACAATGATGTTGCCAATGTCGAACGCTCAGCCTGCCCAACCTGTGGCTCATGCTCTGGTATGTTTACCGCCAATTCCATGAACTGCTTAACCGAAGCACTGGGCCTATCACTGCCTGGTAACGGCTCATTGCTCGCCACGCATGCCAAACGCAAACAGCTGTTTTTGCAAGCAGGTCGCAGCATCGTTGCCCTTGCCAAACGCTACTATGAACAAGACGATGCCAGCGTACTGCCACGCTCAATCGCCAGCAAAGAAGCCTTTGAAAATGCCATGAGTCTAGATATTGCCATGGGTGGCTCAACCAATACTATCTTACACTTGCTTGCCGCTGCCAATGAAGCAGGCGTAGACTTTAAGATGGCGGACATTGACCGCTTGTCTCGCTCGGTGCCATGCCTATCAAAAGTCGCCCCTGCCACCCAAAAATACCACATGGAAGATGTGCATCGTGCTGGTGGCGTGATGGGGATTTTGGCAGAATTAAACCGTGCAGGGCTATTAAAAACCCATGTACCAACCGTGCATTCAGAAAGCCTACAAGCCGCTCTTGATAAATGGGACATCATGAACCCTGACAACAGTGAGGCTCGTGAGCTGTATATCGCCGCCCCTGCTGGCATACGCACCACCGAGGCATTTAGCCAAAATAAAGTCTGGAGCAATCTGGATTTGAACCGTGAGAGTGGCTGTATCCGCAGTAAGGATTTTGCCTACAGTCAAGATGGTGGTTTGGCGGTGCTGTTTGGCAATATTGCCGAGCGTGGTTGCGTGGTCAAGACCGCAGGCGTTGATGAGAGCATTTTGACCTTTACAGGGCGTGCCAGAGTATTTGAAAGCCAAGAGGCAGCAGTAGAGGCAATCTTGGGCGATCAGATTGTTGCAGGCGATATTGTCATTATCCGTTACGAAGGTCCAAAAGGCGGTCCTGGTATGCAAGAAATGCTCTACCCAACCTCTTATTTAAAATCAAAAGGACTGGGCAAGGCTTGTGCATTACTGACCGATGGTCGTTTTAGTGGCGGTACATCAGGTCTGTCTATCGGACACGCCAGTCCAGAGGCGGCCGAGGGTGGTAATATTGGTCTTGTTGAAGAATTTGACACGATTCACATTGACATTCCCAATCGCACAATTCATCTTGATGTAACAGATGACGAGCTGGATAAACGCCGCGAAAAACAACTATCCAGAGGCAAAATGGCATTTAAACCCATCAATCGCAATCGCAATGTCAGCCAAGCCTTGCGTGCTTATGCAGCCATGGCAACATCTGCCGACACTGGTGCTGTGCGTGATGTCAGCCAAGTAGAATAACGGCTAACGGCACAACTGCCACCACAGGATACCAAGCAACTTGTGGTGGCTTGATGCCAAATGCACCAAAGCAGCCGCAAGCAGGTGAAATTTTGCCGATTTTTGACAAACTTATCAAAATACTTAGAGTTAATTTGTCAAAATAAAAAAATTATCTGTTTAAAATTTATTATCATAAATGCTAAAGTACAGCCAGAATATACTTGCTAAATTAATAAATTTGCTAAATTGTCATTTAAATATATTAATAAAATCTAAACCCACTCAAGCCTACAACCGCACCGCCAACTCAAAACCCTCACGAATGGCACGCTTGGCATCTAATCCATCAGACAATCTGGCACCTCCAATGGCATGATAATCCGCTTTTGGCGTATCGCCAAGTTTTGGCATCAGCTCATTGACCGATTCTTGCCCAACACATAGCACCACCGTATCAACGCGAATCAGCTGCGACACACCATCTAGGCGAACCCACAGCCCTTCATCGGTGATTTTTTCATATTCCGCTTCAGAAATTTGAATCACACCTGCCTGTTTCATGACTGCTTTATGCACCCAGCCTGTTGTCTTGCCCAGCGACTTGCCCAGCTTACCTGAACTGCGTTGCAACAAATACACCTGACGGCAAGGCTTGATTACAGTGGCAGCGGTCAGCCCTCCTTCGTGGTTATAATGAGCATCTGGCTGCACGCCCCATTGGGCAAAAAACGACTCCGCCGTCTGGGCAACCGCTTGATAATGCTCATCATTGACATCGGCTGCAACCGATTCACCATGCACCAAAAATTCCGCCACATCAAAACCAATACCCCCTGCACCCAGCACCGCCACTCGCTCGCCTGCCACCTTCTCGCCGCTTAAAAGCTCGCTGTAGCTGACAACTTTCGGCAAATTCACACCAGCAAGCGTGGTTAATTGGCGTGGCACAACCCCTGTGGCGATGATAACATGGTCCGCCTGCATATTGGCAAGCATCACCCTATCCACTTTGGTATTTAGCTCCACAGTAATGCCAAGCCGCTTAATCTGCTCACGAAAATAGCGAATGGTCTCAAAAAACTCCTCTTTGCCCGGTATCACCTTTGCCAGATTAAACTGCCCACCAATAAATGGCTTGGCTTCATAAATCACCACCTGATGACCTCGAGTTGCTGCCGTTACTGCAGCCGACAAACCTGCAACACCTGCTCCGATGATGACGATTTTTTTGGGTTTTTTGGCAGATTTAAGAGTAATTTGACTCTCAAAACACGCCAAAGGATTCACCAAGCAGCTCACTTGCTCGTTATTAAAGGTATGATCAAGGCACGCTTGATTACAACCAATGCAAGTATTGATAAGATTTTCTTGATTATTGCGTGCTTTATTGACCCATTCACTATCTGCCAAAAACGGCCTTGCCATTTGCACCAAATCCGCCTGATTGCTTGCCAATATTTCCTCAGCAACTTTGGGCATATTGATGCGATTGGCGGCGATGATGGGCGTATTGACTGCTGCCTTGAGTGCTTCGGTATATCGTACAAAAGCCGCTCGTGGCACACTGCTAACAATGGTCGGAATGCGTGATTCATGCCAGCCGATGCCAGTGTTTAACAAGGTTATGCCAGCACTTTCTAGTGATTTGGCAAACTCAATCACCTCAGCCATCACAAGCCCCTGCTCCACCAACTCTATCACAGGCAGCCGAAAACTGATGATAAATTGCTCACCGACCGCTTGTCTAATTGCCCTGACAATCTCAACTGCGAACCGCCCACGATTTTCTAGCGTGCCACCATATTTATCATTGCGTTGATTGGTGCGTGATGACAAAAATTGATTGATAAGATAACCTTCAGAACCCATAATCTCAACGCCATCATAGCCTGCTTTTTTGGCAAGCGTTGCCGTATGAGCAAAATCTGCAATGGTGGCTGCGATATTTTTTTGGCTCATTTGCCGTGGCTTAAAGGGCGAGATGGGCGATTTTATTGCACTGGGGGCGACAACAAAGGGGTGATAACCATACCGCCCTGCGTGCAAAATTTGTAGCAATATCTTGGCACCGTGCTTATGCACTGCGTGGGTGATTCTGCGATGATGCACCACATCTGCCAAGCGATTCATTGTACCTGCCAAAGGCGTCAGCCAACCCTCACGATTTGGCGAAATGCCGCCTGTGATAATCAGCCCCACTCCGCCTTTTGCTCGAGCCTCAAAATACGCCGCCAGCCTGCCATAATGATAAAATCTATCCTCAAGCCCCGTGTGCATTGACCCCATGATGATGCGATTTTTTAATTGAGTAAATCCCAAATCAAGCGGCTCAAACAAATGCGGATAATGGCTGTTTTCTTCACTAATGGCAATGCTTGAGTTATTTGTTAATTTTTTCTTAAAAAAGGCTAAAGGCATGGCTATTTTCCTATGGCTAGCTGTAGCAATTTTTATCGGTGTATTTGTTATGCATAAATATCAAGCCACAGACTGCAAGACGCAAGTGGCAGGTTTTATCCAAGCATAATACATTGCCCAAATTTTAGCACATTTTTTGGCAATGTCTTGTGATTTTTTGACGAACGAAATTTAATCAAAAAAATTCACACAAATCATTTGCCAAAGCCACAAAATCAAGGTAAGCTATCAATAATACGCCCATCACAAAGCGATAAATTGTGGGCAATATCATCAATACTATAAGGATAATC